>JBBCIN010000001.1:0-3471620 GCA_037200885.1 Pseudomonadota bacterium | reverse complement strand
GGCGTCTTCTCCTTTGTTGAGCGATATGAGACAGGGTTGTGCTCTTCCATTTCCTAGGGGCGCGCAACTTGCTGGGCTACTAGACCAAGGTGTCGGTGATGCCTCGGCGCCGATCGACGCTTCCGAGTCCTGCCGCTCGTGCCGTCGCAGAGCTCAGCGCCCACCGCTCAACCAACGATGTCCATCAAGAGCTTCGCGTTGAGTGCGATGATGGTCAAAGTGACCGTCCAGCCGAGCCACTTGACCCAGCCGCGGTTGGCGAACGCGCCCATCTTGGCTTTATCGCCAGTGAAGCGCATGAGCGGCCAGCAGGCAAAACCCAATTGCGCGCTGAGACACACCTGGCTGCCGACGAGCAACGCTGTGGATTTCGCCTCCCCGTAGACGCCAATCACGACGACTGCTGGTGCGACGGCGATCACCCGCGTGATCAGCCGGCGCAGCCAGGGTCGGAGCCTTATCTGGAGAAAACCCTCCATTACGATCTGACCAGCCAAGGTACCCGTGAGCGTCGAGTTCTGCCCTGATGCGAGCAGGGCAACGGCAAAAAGGACGCTCGCAAACGTGACCCCCAGCACTCCATCGAGCAAGTGGAAGGCCTGTTGGATGTCCGCGACCGCGGTGTTGCCCGTGCGGTGAAAGGCCGCAGCCGCCAGTACGAGGATCGCGGCGTTGATGAAGAGGGCGAACGTCAGCGCGACCGTCGAATCGATCGTCGCGAATTTGATCGCCTCGTGCTTACCGGCAATGGTCTGCTCGTAACGCCGGGTTTGAACGATGGAGGAATGCAGGTACAGGTTGTGCGGCATCACCGTCGCGCCGAGGATGCCGATGCCAATGTAGAGCATGGCTGGGTTGCGGACGAGCTCAGCCGTCGGTAAGAATCCCCTGAGCACGCCCGCTGGTTCGGGCCGCGCTAGGAGTAACTCCACGGCAAGACAGCCGCCAATGGTTAGAATCAGGGTGAGCACCACCGACTCCAAATAGCGGAAGCCTCGGTTCTCGAGCAGGAGCACTACCATCACGTCGGCGGCGGTCACGATGCAACCCCACAGCAATGGGATGTGGAAGAGCAACTGAAGCGCGATGGCAGAGCCGATCACCTCGGCAAGGTCACAAGCGGCGATGGCCAGTTCGCACAGGAGCCAGAGAAAACAGACGATCGGTCGCGGGTAGTGATCTCGGCAAGCTTGAGCCAGGTCACGACCGGTGACGATACCCAGCTTCGCGGACAGGTGCTGGAGCAGCACCGCCATCAGGTTCGAAAGCAGAATGACCGAAAGCAGTGTGTAGCCAAACTGAGCGCCGCCTGCGATGTCGGTTGCCCAGTTTCCCGGGTCCATGTAGCCCACCGCCACCATGAAGCCGGGGCCCGAGAAGGCCAGTAGCTTGCGCCAGAAGCCCGCGTTGAGCGGCACCGCGATAGCCCGACGCGACTGGGGTCGCCCCACCGTTTGGTTGGCTCCCCGCCAACCCAGCTCAACTTCGGTTGCTTCACGGTTCATGTGCTGCTCCTGCTGCTCTGATGCGGCGGTCACTTCGGGGCGGGGTATTGTCCGACATGGACACCCTCTTGCGATCAATCGATGATGCAATTCACGTCACCCACTCGGCATAGATTCGTCCGCGCTGCGGACCACTAGACGAAGGTATTGGCGATCCGCGGAAGCGACGTCGCTGTCGGCAATATACGATCGTCTAATTGAGTGAGCCGAAGCCAGTCGCCATGAAACTCTCGAACGCCGCTCGAACACGAGTGAGCACAACCGGAGAGGACCGATGGCAGCACTGGAGTACGACTCGACGAATACGGGGCTCCTGATCGTGGACCCCTACAACGATTTTATCTCGGAGGGTGGCAAGTTTTGGGAACAGATGAAGACCGTTGCCGAAGTGAACCAATGTGTTCCGAATATGCAGAAGATCTTGGCGGCGGCGAGGCAGGCTAAAATCCGGCCGTTTTATGCATTGCATCACCGCTACCGCGAGGGCGACTACACGACTTGGAGGTTCCTGGCTCCGGTTCAGGCGCGTGGGGCTCGCTCGCGCGCGTTCGAAAACGGCACCTGGGGAGGACAAGTGCGCGAAGAATTCACTCCGCAGCCTGGGGACGTAGTGGCCCTCGAACATTGGTGCTCGAGCGGTTTCTACAATACCGATCTAGACCTACAACTCAAGCGGCACGGTATCCAGCGTCTGCTCGTGATTGGCTTGAAAGCCAACACGTGCATCGATGCCACGGTTCGATCCGCCGCCGAGCTCGGCTACGACGTCACATTGGTGAAGGACGCAGTCGCGAGTTACTCCAGCGACGAGATGCACGCGGCGATCGACGTCAATCTCCCCAACTACGCGCGGATGATCGTCACGACCGACGAGATCATCAGCTCGATTTCTGGCACCTAGCAACATCCACGGCACTCACGCCCGTTCCACAACCAAAGCAAAGCAAAAGGAGATCAAAAAATGGACCAACCTATCATCGTAGATTCGAGCTGCACCGCTGTCATCAACGCGCCGCTCGACAGCATCGACATCCCGACGTGGTGCTTCGGCCTGCCGGACGACGAATATCAAGGCTGCTCACCCGCACACGTCGCAGCCGGCGCGACCACCGCACGCGACGGTCGTCGCATGTCGATCAACGTGGAAGTGATCGGCGGGGTACCGATGGTGCAGCACTACGTCGAAATGTTGGGGGAGAAGCACCACCTCGCGCTCGAGTCGGTCTCCGACCTATTTACGACGTCGGGGCGCACCAACCTGATCGTTCAGTGGGACCTCAGCGTAAAGAGTCTTGGTGGAGGGCGAAGCGAGCTCACCAATCGCGTGCGCAGTCGGGCAACGGACGAATTTTTGGACTTCCTGGCGCGCCAGGGCATTCCGTTCGATGTGTTCAGCGCTCAGCGTCGCCCGATGACCGTCTCCCACAACGAGGGTGAGACACCTCTGTTCGCGGCAAGTATCGAGCGCTACGCCCTTCGGCGAGCGCGTTGAACGCGTCGGGTGCCGCGCCCACTGGTGTGCGGGGAGTCAACCATGCGAATGCATTGACTCCCCTAAATTCTGAACTGCGCCCTCGCAATTTCGAACCGGCGTGCTGCATAGCGCGCCGGCCCGCGACAGGGCTCGTGAGGTGATCGAGCCGGATCGCCGAAGCCGTTGCCGGTAGCCCGATACCAACGTGCAATCGGAAAGCGGTGCGATCGATATCACATACATAGAGGAGACATTTCGTATGACCGCAACTCAAATCAGCATCGAGAAACGCAGCCCGGGTTATTGGAGAGCGACCTTCGATCATCCACCAATCAACCTGATCGATCTACAGACTATCCACGAGCTCGACGCGCTGGTGAGCGAAATCGAGACCGATCCGGACGTGCGCGTCGTGGTTTTCGACAGCGCCGATCGGGACTTTTTTCTCGCGCACTTCGACGTGCTCGTCGACAAGGCTGCGCTCTCTGCACTCAAGCCTGGGCGCACGGGGTTACATCCCTGGCTCGACGTACTGGTGAGGCTGAGCTCCGCGCCCGTGGTGTCGGTGGCTTCCATTCGAGGCCGCGCCCGCGGGGCCGGGAGTGAGTTCGCGTTGGCGTGTGACGTCCGTTTCGGAAGTCGTGAGCATTGCATTCTCGCTCAGTTCGAAGTCGGCGTGGGCGCCGTGCCCGGCGGCGGCCCAATGGCCAGGTTGTCCAGGCTCGTAGGCCGCGGCCGCGCGATCGAGATCGTGGCGGGCGCCCAGGACTTTTCGGGTGAGCTCGCGGCGCAGTATGGCTACATCAATCGCGCGCTGCAGGACGACGAGCTCGACGAGTTCGTAGAAGCGTTTGCGCGTCGGCTCTCGAACTTCGACAAGCAGGCGATTGCGGAGGTGAAGCGGCTGGTCGACGGACCGACTCTGCCAACGAGCTCCGAGCTCGAAGCGGGCATGAAAGCGTACCTCAAATCCACGACCCGACCCGATACGCGTAAACGCATCGGACGAGCCGTCGCCGCCGGGCTTCAGCAAAGAGGCGAGGTGGAATTGTTCCTGGGCCGCTATGTCGCCGAGAGCGCCGCTGAGTATCCAGAAACTTCGCCTTAGCCTGCCCTCGCGCCCTCGCACATTGCGAGCGTCGCCTCATGGGCGAGATCCCGAGATCCGAGGCGGCGCTTGCGACTGTCAGCAAAGAGACCGAGCCGGGACGCCGCGGACGCTTGTGCTGGTGGCGACCGTCAACCTCCGATGATGGCAACCGACTGATCGGCGGCCGGCGCGATTGGAATCGAAAACACGAAAGTCGCGCCGCCGCCATGGGCTCGCTCCGCCCAAATTTTCCCACCGTGACTTTCAATGATCGATCGACTCACTGAAAGGCCGACCCCCATGCCACTGTTCTTGGTGGAGTAGAACGCCTGAAACATTTGCTCCGCGGCATCGGCGACGAAGCCAACACCTGAGTCACGGACGCTCAATCGGATCGTTCCATCAGCCTCTCTTTTTGTCTCGAGGATTGCCAGACGCTGCCGATCCTCGACGCCGTTCATTGCGTCGGCGGCATTTCTAAGCAGGTTCATGATCACCTGCTGAAGCTGTACCCGGTCGGCCGTGACGGTCGGCAGGTCCATCGCAAGGTTGGTCTGCACCTGCACGCGGTCGCGTTGCAGGTCGCTAGACATCAAGGCCAGGACTTCCGCGGCGGCCTCATTGATATCTACTTCGCGATTTTTCGCCGTTCGCCCAGAAAATAGCGCGCGCAGCCGGGCTACGACCTCGGCCGCGCGCATGGCATCGCGGATGGTGCGCCGCACGGTCTCGATCGCTCCAACTACGTTCGGCGGATCGGCCGACAACATACGCGCACAGGTGTTGGCGTTGGTCGTGATGCCGGAGAGAGGTTGGTTCACTTCGTGCGCGATGGACGCGGTCAAAGATCCGAGGGTCGTGATGCGGCTGAGATGAGCCAAATCGGCGCGGACCTTGTCGAGCGTGTCCTCCGCCAACCGGCGACGCGACACGTCCTGCACCGCGCCGATACAAATCATCTGCCCGTTTGCACCCGGAACCACTTCAGCGAAGGCCCGGACGTGCTTGACCCGACCGTCGGGCATGAGCAATCGAATCTCGTATTCCGGATTGCCACGACCGCTCTCGACCTCAGCCCTCGTCGACTCGAGGATCGATAGATCGTCGGGATGAATGCGCGCTCGCATCGCTGCCGCCGTGACGGTTGAAGGATCGTCGAACTCATGGATGCGCAAGAGTTGTTCCGAGCAGGTGATCTCGTCCGTGGCCATTTCCCAGACGTACGAGCCGGTCAGGCTCACGCGCTCTCCCATCGCCAGGTAGTACTCTCGCCGCCGCAGCTCGTCCTCGGCGAGCTTTCGGTCGTGGCTGTCGATGAGCAGACCGTACCAGCGAACGATGCTCCCTTGCTCGTTGCGGTGAGGACGGCCGCGGATCTTGAAATACCGATACTGGTCATCGAAGCGCCGGATCCTGATCTCGAAGTCGTAGGGCTGGCCCGTCCGAATCGAGTGCATGAAACTCTCGGTGGCGCTGGGCACGTCGTCAGGGTGCACGATCCCGTTGGTTGCCCAATTCTTGGTAACCTCGACGGGCTGGCCCAAGTAATCGATCATCTGCTGACTCGTGCCTTCCAGCGCCCCGTCCGGCGTGAATAGGCAGATCAGGCCCGGAATCGTATCGATGATGATCCGCTGTTCGAGCTCACTCGCGCGCAACGCGTCCTCAGCCAATTTTCTTTCGTGGCTGTCGACGAGCAGACCGTACCAGCGTACGATCCGTCCTTGCGAATCGCGGTGAGCTCGGCCGCGAATCTTGAAATAGCGGTACTCGCCATCGAAGCGCCGGATCCTGATCTCGAAGTCGTAGGGCTCCCCCGTTCGAATCGAGTGCATGAAGAGCTCGGCGGTGCGGGGCACGTCATCGGGGTGCACGATGCCGTTCGTTGCCCAGTCCCTGGTGACCTCAACGGGTTGGCCCACGTAATCGATCATCTGCTGACTGGCGCCTTCCAGCACCCCGTCCGGCGTAAATAGGCAGATCAGGCCTGGAATCGTATCGATGATGAGTCGGAGATCGTGCTCCTTTTCGCTCAAAGCCTGCGTCGCCCGCACGAGGTCATCGATGTCCCTCATGATCACGCACCACCGATAGATGCGCCCGTCCTTGTCCCTCAGCGGTTTCTGCTCGCATTCGAGCCAGCGATACGCGCCGTCGAACCGGCGCCCTCTGTACGTGCAGACGAAGGGCTGACCGGAGCCGACGCCCGCCGCGAACTCGGCAACAATCCGAGCTCTATCCTCAGGATGATGAATCTCGGGGTGAGCGCCCCACTCGTGGATGGTTTCTTCCGTTCCCCCGAAGAACTCCCAGAGTTGTCGGTTGACCCGCTCGACTTCGCCGCTCGGCTTCAGAAGGCCGAAGAAATTGGGAATATCTTCCGGCGTCAGAAAAACCTCATTTGTTTGATTGCCAGGCTCGCCACGTGATTGCCGATATCCGGCGAGCTCCCGTTCAAGCACCGCGACCCTCGACCTGAGTTGCTCGACTTCCGACTGCGTGCCGGCTTCCGGCTCGATCATGCGCGTCACTCCGCTAAAGAACGTCTAGGTCTGCCAGACCATTTTGCACACCTGCGAGAGACTTTATTATGAAGGTTGCGATTGCACCAGAGCCCCTCTCGAGCGAGCGCAGGCACAGTCGACCTCTATCGGCATCGTGGTGCGGCCCAATCGGTTCTCATTGAGCAAGTCTCATCAACGTAAGTACCAGGACCCTTTCCAAATGTTTCGGCGGACAGACTTCGATGGTGGGGTCTCTGTTGCTGGCGCCGCCGTTTTTGCGGTCAGGGTCATGCGCGCATCTCGTCCGAACCCAATGCGCACACTCGCATCCGGTCGGCGCAATAATCGCAATGTTAACCGATTGTTAGGGCGATCGTCTCGTGCTGACTTTCGAGCGCCCGCGCGGCTTGTGAGCACTCGATAAAGCGTGCGTTGCGGGCTCCGTGCGCCACGCGCCGAACCTGACTTTGACCCTCGATCAGCACGCGCTCTCTATTCCGTCGCGTCAGCGTCGATCGGTGGCTGCTTGTGTCGAGAGCGGCCTGCGCGAGCAGACCGCAGGGAGTACGCACGAGCGTTCGGTCGGCGAGCCAGGCGCGAAAGAGCGCGCTGGGGATCGCAATGCCGAGTCCGATCGATACGAAAGGATACTTCGCATCGCAGGCGTTGGAACCATGTTCACGGTAGCTCGACACGGGAGGGCTCTCATGAACACCGCAACCGACGATACGATCGACCGCTCTCATCCCAGCAGGCGCGTTAGCGAAAACACCTTGCTGACCGTTCGTCGACCGCGGCCCCCGTGTGCGGAATGTCTGAAGTTGGCCGATACACGGGGGCACCTTCGGGTCGATTTGGGCAGCCGGAAGGTCGGCTTCCTCTTGGAGGGGTGATGTTTGCACGAGCTCAGACCCCGCAGGCCCAGACGCCGCGGTCATCACCAGCGTTTCTCGATCGTCGAGCGGAAGCTTTCCCTCTGCTCACAGACGCTCAGATAGCGCGCGTCGCGCGCGTGGCTACGCCAATCCAGGTACCCGAGGGCACCATCTTGTTCGAGGCAGGGGACTACGGTAGGCCATTCTTCCTGGTGCTGGAGGGAGGGATCGCGATCGTCCATCCGAACGGTTCCGAAGAGGACCCCATCACCGTGCATGGCCCGCGCGAGTTCACGGGTGAGGTGAGTATGTTGGCGGATCGGCGCGTGCTCGTGCGCGGTCGCGCCACGAAAGACTCTCGTCTGCTTCGGGTCGAGCTGCAACAGTTTCGAAATCTGATCCAGACTGACTCTGAGCTGAGTGAAGTGTTCATGCGGGCGTTCATTCTTAGGCGCGTGGTGCTACTCGAGGGCGCCTGGGGTGATGCGGTCGTGCTTGGTTCACGTCTGTCCGCGGCCACACTGCGCCTACAAGCGTTTCTCACACGCAATGGCCATCCGCACCGTTACGTGGACATCGATACTGAACCCGACGTTCCGGCGCTGCTCGACGGATTCAAGGTGAGCGTCGATGAGCTACCGGTCTTGATCTGCCGCGGCGATAAGATATTGCGCAATCCGTCGAACGCCGAGGTCGCCGAGTGCCTTGGCTTCAACCAAACGATCACCGAGGAGGCGAGGCAGGATCTCGTCATCGTTGGCGCGGGTCCAGCGGGCCTTGCGGCCGCCGTCTACGCCGCCTCGGAGGGTTTGAACGTTCTCGTGCTGGAGATGACCGCGCCTGGTGGTCAGGCCGGCTCGAGTTCGAAGATCGAGAACTACCTCGGCTTTCCCACGGGGATTTCTGGACATTCTCTTGCACAACGCGCGCTGGCGCAGGCCGAGAAGTTCGGCGCGAAGCTCGCGGTCACGAAGGGCGCGGTGCGCTTGCACATCGACCAACCGACGTATCGCGTCGAAGTCGAGGGTGGTCACAGCTTTTCGGCACGCGCTATCGTAATCGCGACGGGTGCCGAGTACAGAAAGCTCGACTTGGCGAACCTAGCGCGCCTCGAGGGCGCGGGTGTGTACTACGGCGCCACTTTCGTGGAGGCGCAACGCTGCGCGAAGCAGGAGGTGATCGTGGTGGGCGGCGGCAATTCGGCTGGGCAAGCGGCTACGTTTCTGGCCCAAACCTCACGCCACGTGCACGTCCTGATCCGCGGCGCGAGCTTGGCCGAGAGCATGTCGAACTACCTCATTCGGCGCATCGAGGAGAGCTCGAACATTACGCTCCACGCTGGCTGTGAAATCGTCGAGTTGAACGGAGCCGAAAGCCTCGAAAACGTGGTGTGGCGCGACGCCGCAGGGTCGCGCACCTCGCTGCCTATTCAGCACGTGTTTTCCATGACCGGAGCAACGCCGAACACGGGTTGGCTCGGTGGGTGCCTCGAACTCGACGAAAAGGGGTTCATCCTGACCGGATACAAGCTGTGCCGAAGAACGCACGAGCGTGCCGCTACACCTGGCGCTTTCGCACGCCCAATGCTCGAGTACGAAACCAGCTTGCCGCGCGTGTTCGCCGTTGGAGATGTGCGCTCCGGCAGCGTCAAACGGGTGGCGGCTGGGGTTGGCGAAGGGTCGGCGTGCATTTCCCTAGTTCATCATGCGCTTTCGGAGGCATGAATCACGGCGGGGACTAATCAGGCGCGGCCCTCAGCGCGGCCCGTCCGAAACCGGTGCGAACCGCCGCGGACGGACGACTGCGCGTAAAACCGCTTAGGTAAACAAACACTCAGCTCGTGTTGCTCTCCAAAGAGACTCGCATGCCACGAGCATCGGGTTCAAGTGGGGCCTCTGCCGGTCGCTGACTGAGGTGGCTTTGGATGACTTAGACCTGACTTAGACCTGACTTAGACCCCACGCGCGAGCAACCGTTTGCGCACGTGCTCGCAGAACACCAGCGTGTGTGCGTAGTCGTAGGTGACGAGCTTGCGACAAAGCTCGATATCTGCCTCGAGCGCTTCTTGAGACGCGAAGATGGCCGCACTCAGTGACCACCACGGCGTCGAACGCGCCTAGGACGGAAGGATGTGGATGGCAGCACGGGATCCATTGAGGAAGAGCTGCTCGGCCGTCCGGTGTCCGGTTTCACCCATTCGACGCCGATTCAGCGCGGGCGGGGCAGAGGTCGGGGACGGGCCGTCAGGTCCCCGGACGAACGCCGACGCGCGGAGCAATGCGTGCGCGCACTTCATCGTAGATCTTCGTGTTCACGCCAGGCGCTACCTCCAGCGTGACGGCCATCGCGTACGGGACTCGCTCGTCGAGGGAGCCCGCCTCTGCAAGACAGGTCACCGGAATTTCCAGATGGCCG
Organism: Pseudomonadota bacterium; assembly: GCA_037200885.1. Classification (GTDB taxonomy): domain Bacteria; phylum Myxococcota_A; class Polyangia; order Polyangiales; family Polyangiaceae; genus PMG-095. The sequence continues at coordinate 3,461,757 of JBBCIN010000001.1, read as the reverse complement.
TCGGCCTGGATGTTGATTGCCGCACGGTCCCCTTCGAGGACTTCATGTTGCAGCGTCCCGCGCTTCACCGCCTGCCAATCGACACCGCGACGCTGCACTAGCAATTCCCGCTGGCCCGGAGGCTCGAACCACAGCGCGGCGCGCCGATACTTTCGATGCGCCGGGTTGATTGGCGAGAACCAGCTCAGGGTAATCGTGAGGCGTCGCCACGCCGTGTGCGCGTTCAGGGACGGTGGCAGTGGGAGGCGATGCACGTGGCGTTCGTCGGCGGCGATCTCGCCACCGGCGAGGACCGTGACGCGTTCCGCCGTGCACGCGAACACGCGCTCCGGGCGAATCACGCCGAACGCGAGAAGCGCCGACACCTCGTCGGTGAACGTGTGCGTGTTGCTCTCCGTTCGGAGTGCGCGCTCAACAAGCCTCGTTGCTTCGGTCGACCAGCTTGCACTGTGGGCCAACAGAGTTCGCAGCCACAGCGCCATCGGAACCCGCGCGAGCTGTGCCGCATTTGGCTGGTCACCGAGGTCGTGTAGCGCGTCGGCGATTCGGAGCGCGGCTCGACTGACCAACGCCGCGGCGTTGCTGGTTCCGGCGGAGTACCGAACCCCAGAAAGGTCGCCCTGTGTTGCGCTCGGAGCGGCGACCCTGTGGCCAGGCGGGATACGTGGGCGCGGGTCCGCAAGAGAGAATTTCGTCTCGTCGTTCGCGGTGTTTCCGGCGAGGAACACGACCCGCCCGCCTGGAGCGAGAACATCCGGCTTCACCACGCGTCGATGTCCACGGCCCAAGCCGCTGATCGGGCTCGGGAGACCTTCGGGGAGCGCCAGATCGTGTTCGTTCGAAGCCCGCGAGTTCCAGGTCCCGCTAGCGTCCTCCGCGGTCGCGCCGACCGAAAGAGCATTCACGGCCTCCGCCGGCGACAAGATCCGACGATGGCGCTGCGCGCCGGCGACCGCTGTCACGATCTTTTCCGGCGTCACGTCGTCCGCCCCTCCGGCGACGGTGAGCGGCGTCCGGTGGTTCCCGGCGCTGACGATGAACAGGACTCGATACCGCCAGGAAAGCCAATCGAGCAATTTCGCGAGCGGGCTCATCGAGCGGATAAACGGCTGGTAGGGATCACCGATCGACAGATTGATCACCCGCACCGATGGCGCGGCAGGAGGCAGATTTCCATCACTCGCAACGACACGGCGGACCGCGCGATGAATGAGATCGACCCAAGAGCGGTCCTCGGGCGCATGCTCGGATCGTCCGCCAAAGCTGTCTGGACGCATGATTGGGCGAACGTAGAGCCGCTGTCGGGCGGGCTGCTCGTTCGCACCCAAATCGCCATGTATGATCAGCGACGCCATCGCCGTACCGTGACAGCGACTTGCGACGGGGTAGGTCTCGGCCCATTCGTCCGGGTCATCCACAACGAGGCGACCGGCGAGCCGCCGGTGGTTCTCCAGCGGAAGACCGTCGAGGAGTGCGACCAGGGGATCGTCCAGTTCACCTTCCTCGCGCCCCGCCGTTTCTCCTTCTTGCTCGGGCTCGTCGGTGACAATGGGGGCGTCAGCCTGTCCAGTGGGACGAACTAGCCGAACCTCATCGCACTGCAGAAGCTCGACCTCGGGATTGTCGAGCATGCCTTGGACTGCCGCGATTGGTAGCTTGCACACGAGCGCGTGGTACGCGATCTCGTCGATCGTGCAGCTCGCCAATACTTGCCCGCTCGCTCGTGTGACGAAGTTGCGGACGCGCCCCTCTACTGCCACGCGCTGCTCGGCCTGTCGGAACCACAGCTCGATCTCGACACTGACGGTCTCGACGCGAGCTGCGACGCGGTCGCGCCAGTAGGCGAGGATGCCCGTTTCCTCGAGTCGGTCGCGAACGCCCCAACGCCGGATTTCGCGCAACTGTCGGAAAACGTCGAGCCAGCCACGGTGCTCCTCCGGAAGCCGAGCGTCCGTGCTCCAGGAGCGCCAAAGGGACAGCAGTTGCTCGACTGCCTGCTGGTTGAAGAGCACGAGGTAAAGCTGCGCGTGGACCGGTTTGTCGGGCTTGTCGGTGACGAAGAAGTCCGCATCGGGCGCGAGGTCCCGGAGGTCCTCGTCGGCCAGCCATTCGAGACCGGGTGTCTTCGCGACCGTCTCGTAGAGGTCCTTCACGGGGCCGTTCGTCTCGAATACCAGCACCTGCTCGAGAGCCACCCCCGCCGCGTCCCCTTGCAGCGCACCGCGACGTGTGTCGAGCGCGTCTCGCAGCTCAATGAATTTCGGGGCGAGGCGCTCGATCTGCCGCGCTTTCTTCGGATTGCTCGGCCCACCGCCCCGCGGCCGTTGCGGAACGAAAGCTTGTTTCGATGCCGGCGGCGAAATGAGAAGCGGTCGCGAGGGCGACGGCATCTCCTACTTCCGGACCCGAAACCGAGCTGACAGCTGGGACAGACGCGATGCGACCACGGACTTCGTGTTGCGCTGCGCTCCCTGCAAGACAAGGCGTCGAAGAACGTCAGTGCAAAACTCCTCGAGCTCCGCGTAGCTGAGTTGAGTGAGGTGTTCGTCGATCTGCTTCGCCGTCAGCCCTAGCGTCAGCTCATTGCGCCGCTCGAACCGTCGGAGCCACTCGGCAATGGCCTCCCGGTTCGGGGGCGGGAGCTCCAAGCGAAGCTGGAACCTACGCCACACGGCGCGGTCGAGAAGCTCGGGGTGATTGGTGGCCGTAACCACGACGACATACGAAGGGAGTGCGTCGATGTTGAGCAGAAGCGAGCTCACCACGCGCTTGATCTCCCCGGTTTCGTGCTCGTCGCCGCGCTCCTTGCCGATCGCATCGAACTCGTCGAAGAAGACAACGCAGCGACGAGACCGCACGTGCTCCATCAGTCGCGCCAACCGAACAGCGGTCTCGCCGAGGTAGCTCCCGATCACCCCGTCGTAGCGAACGACGAGCAGGGGCAATGCGAGCTCACCAGCCAGCGCCTCAGCGAGAGTAGTCTTTCCGTTGCCGGGCGGTCCAGTGAGCAGGACCCGGTGACGCGGTTCGATCGCATGCGAACGAAGCAGGTCGGCGCGCTGTTGTTCCTCGACTAGCTCTCCGCACGCGTTTGAGACGACCTCAGGGAGCACTAAATCGGCAAGGACGCGCTCAGGATGGCGCTCGTCGTACGATCCGACGGGCGCATCTGTGGACGGACCACGCGCACCGTCGCCCTTGTTCGCGAGGTATTCCGCAAGGCGGTCCGCGACAACGTGATGCTGTCGTTCGCGCTCCTCTGCGATCATTGCCTCGACCGTGCGTCGAAAGCCGACCTGGTCCCCAAGGGAACCGGCTCGGACGAGGTTGAGGAGAAGATCGGAACGCGCCATCGCGTGTTGAGTATGTCAGATCTGCTCGCCGATGACAGAGCGAAAGGAGCACAAACTCCCCGGCCTTCTGATTGACCGAATGGAGCCTACGCCTCTCGCTGACACCGGCCGGAACCTAACCTGCTTGCCGACGTCGCAGGATGGAACTCTTCAAGTTCGGCGCGACGCTATCTCGAATGAACCGCCAGAGCGGGAAGCCCCTCGCCTTGGGCGTGTACAAGGTTGCGTGGCAATGCCACGCCGAAGTAACTGCGCTCGCTTGAGTCGCCGAGCACCATCGGTGGGCATTTTCGAGCATACCGTCTTCGATCAGGTGGACCCGTGAAGACGACGACGACCCCGTTTGCGATCGTGCATAGCCAAGCGTGAGGACGTGGCACGGTCTCGCCCTCGTCCAACACGAATCCCTCGACGTACAGGAATTGATCCAGCACGTCGAACCCGAAAGCGCGCCGCGTGTTCCAGAAGGGTTGCCCAAATCTAAACCCGTCGTGCTCAGCGCGACACCAGCGGGCCATGCGCTGCGCGCTGTATCTCTCGGCGTCGCCGATGCGACGTGTTTCGAACGGCCGCCCGCGGCGGAGCACAAATTCTGCGACACTCGCATAGAGCAAATGCTGGTCCGCTGCAATTGTTCGCGCCCTCGCGCTCTCCAATTCCAGCCATTGCCGAAGCGTGCTGACCCTCGCGACCACCTTTCGCTCTGACAAGATCACCAAGCTGTGTATGTTACGAAGGGTCACGCTGAACGTCCTTGGCTGCGTGGCGCTGGTGCGGGCAAAACCTTCGTCAAACCGTCGAGGCCCGGAACACCAGCGAGGCGTGTCAAATGCAAATCGCCATCCGCTTCGCGCTGTTCGAGCTCGTCGGCGAGCTCCTTGAGATTCGGCCCGCTGAGCGCCGCTCGTCTAATTTCGGCTCCGTATCGGCCGGCCTCGGCGTTCTCTAGCAGCGTGTTCCGATGAATTCTTCTCTCTTCACCGCTCCCGACACGGGGCGCATGCGAAAACGACCTCGGCCGCGCATCGCGCTCGCCAAGTGCCCGCGAAACGACTTCGACGGACAGGCTACCAAGGCCACGCGCCCGGTCTCCGCGGCGCCACCAAGCTTGTTTTGGCACGTTCGCGGCGATCCACTCGAGGTCTGCCACTGAGTATCCGGCTGCAAGCAGTACGACGATTGCGCGCAGGCCCGAATCGCGCGCAATTTCGGACAATGGGCGGTCGCAACCAACGGCCGTGCCAAACGCGTCTGCGATTCTTCGTGTTTCTTGCCAATGCTGCGGCCGCAGTCGTTGGGCTTCCCGCGGCTCCTCGAGCACGAGCTTGGCGCGTTCTGCAATTGGCATTTCGAGCGAGATGAGTTGGCCGGGTTTGGCTTGCGCAACGATGGCTTCCTTCTTTGGATCCTTCTTCGGATCCTTCGGGTCCGCCAGGCGAACTGGTCCCGTTCGCCAGGCGGACTGGTCCCGTGCGCCAGGTGGACTGGTGGGGGCTGGTGGCCCGTTTGCTAGGCGGACCGGTCCCGTTCGCCGGAGCGACTGGTCCCGTCCGCCAGGCGGACCGGGTTGCGTCGCGGACTGGTTGCCGTCGTCGTCCCATTGCAAGGTCTCCATGACCAGGCGGGCAACGGCGTGCTCGGGCATGGGGTCGTGCGAGGTCGCAACCTTTGGCGTGGCCATTTGGCCTAGCAGCGGGGTTACGCGCGAAAGGTCGTAGCGATTTGGACGGCCCGGCACGCGGTCTGACAACGAGTACGCCGTCACGCTCTAGCGTCGCGATGGCCTCAAGCACCGCCGTGCGCCCGAGGCTGCAGCGTTCGGCCAGCGTCGGGACCGAGGGCCAAGGTTCTGGCGATCGGTCACTGTAGAAGTCAGCGATCGCCAACAGAACGATCTTCTCCGTCGTAGTACGTGCGGAACGCCATACCGCCCGTTGCATGCCAAGAAGATCAATCATGGCGCCAGGACTTCGTCGCGCACGGGCTCCGCCCGAGTGGCGGCACGTCGGCGAACAACCGGCCTCATCACCCGCAGTCTCCCTCTGACAGCACGGAAGCCGTCCCCACGCCCAGCCGCTGGGCGACAGCCGCAAGCTGCTCAGGGTACGGGAGCCGCGCGATCGGTCGAAGCCAGCGTTCGTTCAGGTCGTTCGGGGTACCGGCTTCCAGTCTCGCAATGTGCGCCAGGATGGCTGGGTGAAGCCGGAGCAAACAGAGGATGTTTGATACGCGGTATGGATGGAGTCCGGAACGCGCTGCGAGCTCCGCCTGCGTCCGCAGTTCGTCCCGGTCGATCAGCCCCTGCCACTCGCGCGCGAGCGCAAGAAGTCGAACAATTAGCGGGACTTCAGGCGGGTTTGGCGGTTTTGGCGGAGCGCGTTCGGGCTTCTTCGCGGGGTTCGAAACCACAAGCCGCAGGTTCTTGCTTCCGTCGCCACTGGCGCGCAAAATTCGACGCTCATCCGACGATCGCGCCGCGCGGATGCGATCGAGGACGACTCCGATGTCGCCGACGAGCGATGCCTCGATGCGAATGACGCGATATCCGGCGCGATCGAGCGCCGCATCACGGCGAGCGTCAGCGCCGCCGCGTTCGCCATGATGCGCGCCATCGACCTCAATCACGAGGCGCTGCGCGGGAGCCGAGAAGTCCGCGATGAAGCGCCCGAGCAATGGCACTTGCCGGCGAAAGACTGCGCCCAAGCGACGCCCGCGAATACGAGCCCAGAGGAGCTCTTCCGTGGCAGTCGGTGAGCCTCGCATTGCGCCAGCGCGCTGTGCGAGGAGCGCCGCGCGCTGGTTGCTTGGAGACCGAAACGAGGGCTTGTTGTTGGTTCGAGTCATGCCCCCAAAGGCGCAGGCGCCGTGACAGCCCCCCGATGCGCAACGACGCGCGCGCCGGGGCTGGCGCGGCGCGTGCGCCCTCTCGCATGACTCGAACCAACAACAAGCCCGAGCCGACGCAAGAGCCAGTCGCGATGCTCGCGAGCTCAAGCCCGGCAGGCAGCTCCAGTTCGGCAAGACGTGACCGTTGGACCCTCCGCCGCGCGCGGCGCGCATTGGCGCCGCGTCCGGCGTTGAGGGTCCCGGGCGCGCGCAGCGCCAAAGGCGCGAGCACGACCGACAGCTCAGCGAGTGCACCGCGAGCGAGGCGCGGGCAGGTGTGATCGCCGCCAGCAGAGATCTGAACGAGCGCCTCGCTAATATATTTTCAGCAAGATCGTTCACGCACTCGGACGGTGGTGAATGAATGGTACGGCTGAACGGCTACCCCAATTGTTTCGTCTACGCGCAGACGCCGCGCGCTTCGAATGAGCATCCGTCGGGCCATTTGCAAAAGAAAAGTCATGATGGCGTGGCAGCTTCGTTACGCGCGAACACACCGAAGCCAGAACCTTGAACGAACTTGCTGCGATCCTTCAGGCGGGTGGGAGAAATGCGTGCGACCCGATGTATACGTGAAGTGTCTATTGAAGACAGGAGAAGCGCGCCATGAAGAGTCGGAAACCTGTTGGCCTCGTCTGGCTCGTGCTGAGCGTGTGTGCGTACGGTTGCGGCAAAGACGATCCGAATGCTGCGAAGAGCATGGGTGAAGCCGGTGAATCGGCAGCTGGGGCACCGGACTCGGCGAGCGGTGGCGCGGATACTGGCGGGCGCAACGCCGGCGGCTCGAACGGAAAAGGCGGATCGGGCGGCAACCAGACCGGTGCAGAGGCGGGCGACGGCGGGATGACCGATATGGGAGGCGCAGCTGGTTTCGGGGGGTCCGATGGCTCTCCTGAAATTACAGGCCAGCGCGGCCCAGACCTGCTCGGTCCGATGACCGACGGGCAGGCACCGCTCGTGCTCGCCACCAATCGGCAGCCCGATGTCTGTGTGGGATACGCCCTCAGTGCGGTGCTTGCCGATTCCTCCGGCAACATCTATCTGCAATGCCAGAAGAGCCTGACCCAGTACAGCTCGTCGTTCACTCGGGGCTGGACGGTAGGATTCTCGGCGGACCTGGCCGAGTATCAAACGTCCGCGGTGTCGGGAACAGATCTGTATGTTGGCGGCAGCATCGCGCAGGCCGCGCTGGTTGCTAGGATCGACTCGAACGGCAACGAGGTTTGGCGAGATACCTGGAGCTCATCGGGCTCCCAGTCCGTTCGAGAACTCGCGCTCGCGCCGAACGGGGCGCTCTATGCGACTGGTGATTCAACAGGGCAAGCTCCGGGCAATCCTTCGAGCGCCGCCGGGGGCCGATGGATTGCCAAGTACGATCCCTCGAATGGCACACGGCTCTGGTTGAAGCAAGCAGGACAATATCGCGTTGCCCAAGCCGCCTTCTTTCCCATTGTCACCGACGTGGACAGCAATCTCTACGTGAGCGGTTGTCTCCCGAACGAGCCATGCTTGGGCAACGCCTCCCTGCAAGTCTTCGATTCATCAGGAAACGCGCGCCCCGGAATCTCGCTGACGACTGCTTTCGCCGGGATGAATTTCGGGCTAGGGGACATCCACTACAGCGCCTCCGACGAAACGCTCTTCATGGTCACGCGCGCCTCAAACCCCGTCACCACAACATCGCCGATTTCGGTGGTAAGCTTTGGTCTCGACGGAACGCTAAAATGGTACAGCTACGGCGAGCTCCCTCGGACCGCCATCCTCGACCCGGTCGAAGGAGTGGAGTGGAGTGGACACTTCGATGACTTGGCCCCGCAGTTCGCACTATCGAACGACGCCATCTTCGTAGCGGGCGTGTACTCCAATACGTATCGCAACGGATCCAACCCACCGCCTTCAACACATCCGGCGTATGTTGCCCGATACGACCGCAAGGGACACCGCGTCTGGTTTCAGGAGTTCAGCTTCAACCAGGGCGTCTCGGTGTCGGGCGGAGGTGGCGTCGCCCTACTACCATCTGGCAACCTCGTCGTCGCCCTCGACGGCCCGAACCACGCGGGCGGCCCGTATCTGGTTCAATTGAAGAGCGCAGACGGCACTGTCGTGCAGTAGCGCGTTCCGCGCCACCTCAGGCCGTACGCTAAGGTGCCAGTGGCTAGAAACCTACCCGACGTTTTTTGGTATGTCGCCGCCGGCACCTAGACGAAGAGCGGCAAGCGAATCTCGGTAGCCTCCCGTACACATCGTGGGCAAGCTAGCGCTCGTGTTAGCGCGCTTGAATGTCTTGCCCGGGGGCGCTCGCTCGATTCCAATGAAACCGCGTGCGGGTCTCATCGCCGAGAACCTGGCGCTCCGGCAGCGGCTCGCGGCTCTTCGTCGCGCAACCCGCAGGAGCAGTTCGGCAAGACGCGGCCGTCGGACCCTCCGCCGCGCGCGGCGACTCGTCTGCGAGGCGCCGCGTCCGGCGTTGAGGGTCCCGGGCGCGCGCAGCGCCAAAGGCGCGAGCACGACCGGTCGCTCTATGACGCTCAACGCAAGGAGCAGCACCTCAGCTGGATAGAGCGACGGCCTCCGGAGCCGTAGGTCAGTGGTTCGAATCCACTGGGGCGCGCTAAAGTTGCTCCTTCCGTGGAGCGTCTGAGCGCAACCGGTCGTGCTCGCGCCTTCGGCGCTCCGCGCGCCCGGGACCCTCAACGCCGGACGCGGCGCCTCGCAACGAGCCGCCGCGCGCGGCGGAGGGTCCAACCGCCGATCTAAGCGAAGAGCGCCGCGCGGATGAGCGCGTGATACGCGCCGTCGACTTCAATCACGAGACGCTGCGCGGGAGCGTAGAAATCCGCAATGAAGCGACCCAGCAGTGGCACTTGGCGACGCAACACTGCGCCGAGCTGGCGGCCACGAATGCGGTGCCAGAGAAGTTGCTCGGTTGAGGTGGGTGACGCGCTCATCGCGCAAGCGCGCTCCACGAGGACTGCTGCGCGCTGAAACGAGGGCTTGTTGTTGGTTCGAGTCATGCCCCAACAGGCGCAGGCGCCGTGACAGCCCCCGGACGTATCGAGACGGATTGTTCCGGCGCTGGCGCGGCGCGTGCGCCCTCTCGCATGACTCGAACCAACAACAAGCCCGAGACGTTGCGAGAGCCCGTTGCGATGCGCCGACCCCGCCGTTGGACCCTCCGCCGCGCGCGGCGCGCTTTGGCGCCGCGTCCGGCGTTGAGGGTCCCGGACGCGCGCAGCGCCTGAAAGGCGCGAGCACGGCCGACCGCACAACGACGCTCACGGCAAGGAGCAGCCCCTGGATAGAGCGACGGCCTCCGGAGCCATAGGTCAGTGGTTCGAATCCACTGGGGCGCGCAACACCGCTATCGTCGAGTGAAAGCTCTCGGCTACAGAGCGTTCAGGAGGAGGGAGATCTAACAGAGCGCTCAAACTCCTCCTAGTCCACAGGGGTGGTCCGGGGTCCACGAGGCCACAAGGTCGAGACCCACGATCGGGTGGGGCTGGGCTGGGGCCGGGCAGAAACGTCGCGACACGACGTAGCTCAGAGCGACAGTCACGCGGGCGGGCCCTTCCGCGCCTGGAGGTGGAAAATCAAATGAATGGTCGATAGGTAGACGTAAAACATCCACGAGAGCCACGCGGTGTCGTACTCGCTCTTCTGCTCGTCGTTGTGGTGCCGGATCCCGAACTTGTTAGCAATATGAAAAAGGTCGGACTCGTCCTTGCTCAGCATCTCCGCCTTGATCGTCTTCCGGAGGGGCTCGAGCACATCTGCAAGCTCGCGCACTGCCTGCCGCCGCTGGTGCTTGGTCGAAAGGCCGCGACGGTACGCCTGAACAGCAAGGTCTACCTTTTCTCGGTCCGCCGTCAGGGCGTTCGCCGGGAGCTTAGCGGACATTATCTCGCGCAACCCCGGCTCTCCGAGGCGGCGAATCTGCCCGTCCTTCGAGAGCTCAAACCCCTCGTCATAAAATTTCAAGATGTCATTGATATCGTCACGCCAACGTTCCTGGCCAAGGCGCTTGTCGAATGTCCTGTAGTGCCAGCCGCAGTCATTGTAGTCGTGCAGTGTTCCAGTGAGCGGCTTGCTGACATGGTCATAGAGGAACTCGATCAGTGTGAACAGCACAGTCTCTTCGGCCGCGCCCAACGTCGGCGAGATGTGCTCAACCCCGTGCATCCATGTCTTTCGGTGGATGAAGCCCGGGATGTCGCCCCCAGCGAGCCCCGGCACAAACCCCGCGTCCCAGCACGAGTATCCGAACCACTGCTGAAAGAAGCCCTCTCCCACCAACCCGTCGTAGATGCTGGCCACCATGGTGGCCGCCTCGTGAATGTTTATTGTCGGAGGCCTTGCTCCCGTACGCTGATTGTAATAGCGGCGCTCTGACATCAGGCAAAGGTAGATTGCGACCCGTCATAAGGCAATAAAGCCAATGTCCCGAACAGCTGGCGCAGGGAAACGGTTGCGGGCCCCGATACGGTCCGTTGACAAACTGCCCCCAGTCGCTGAGAACGCCCGAAGGGCGACAGAAGACCTACGAAGCCGCGCCGACGCGTCTGATGGAGCTGTGGCTGGCGCGCCCGTATGACTCACCCGCGCCAGGCGAGCAGGTGCCGACAAGGAGCCTCCAAGCGCGAGAGTAGAGGTGACCCTTCGCGCGTAGACCTCGTGCTCGTTCGCAATGTCCAGGCCGAAACGGCCGAGCACGCGGGCGGGCGGGCGTATACATCGCAACCACTTCACGGCTTCGCCATGCCGGTCAGGTCTCCATGACGCCGAGCACGAGCATGTAGTCGAAGTCGCCCCAGCCCCCGACGCGGTCGACGACTGCCACGTAACGCTCCTGGAGCTGCATGCCGCGGCGCCTGCACGCGCGCTGGCGGGGTCCGCTCCGGGCTCAGTCGCGGGCGGGGGCTGAGAGGCAGGCTCACCAGCACCAGGCCGGCGCCGGGCAACTCCGGGGCCACTAGAAAAACGACGTGCAATCGCGGGACCCGCAGGTCCTCTGCGACGACCCGGCGCAATCGCTGGCCGTGGCTGGACACCGCGGACAAGGTCGTGAAGCACCTCTGCGCCCCGACGTGCAACTCCGTGCAGATCGAGCTCGGCGCCAACCCGCCTGAGACGTTCTTCGGGCTCGACCCAGTCAGAGCTCGCTACGCAGCGCTGAGATGCGGCCGGCACTGGGTGGCGTGCCGCCCCACCGCCAATTGTTTCGCATATACGCCGATTGTTTCGGACCTCACCCGTGTATTTGAAGTCGTATGACTTTGTTTACTCGCCGGGTGCTAGCTCACAATGCCTAAAGGGTTGCGATTCGCGCGGTGGCCGTTGCCGCGAGCTCAGCGCGCAGGCTAGTAGTGCGTTCATGCACTCCGCGAATCGCGTGGCCGATGCGGGACTGATGCCGTCGATCACACTTTCGAGGTTCACCGCGGCGTTGATGGCAGGGGTCGCTCTCAGTTCGCTCATTGCCCTAGAGGTCGATGCGAAAGCTCAACCTCTACCTCAATCTAGAGTTACCGCTCGGACCGGCGGCTCTGTCGCGACATCGTCGCCAACGCCCACCTTAGGCCCTTGGCCAGGAGGTGCTGCTGCAAGCGGTGCTTCGACCGCCTCCGCGGGTGGGTTGGGAGGCACGAGGACGTCGCTCTTAACAGGTGCTCGTGGAGCAACCTCAAACAGCGGCGGTGTGGCGACAGGGGGAGGCAAGGGTACGGGCGGCGGCGCTACGGGCACGCTGAGTACGGGAGGTAGCGGCGCCGACACACTGAGCATGGGCGGTAGCGCCACAAGCGAACACCCGAGCAAGCTGACCGCGGTGGTCGGACACATCCCGAGCTTCTTGAGCGCACTCGGCGTGATGAATACGGTGCTCGTGTTCGTGTACTCGACTGTGCTCAATCGCGTCGCGACCCTCTCCCAACGGCGCGCGATACCATACTTATTTGGCGCGATCTGGGCAGCCATGGCTTGCCTGATCCTTGCTTACATCCTCCAGTTTCACTTTCCTCAGGCGTGCCGATGTTTGATCTACACTGGCCTTACCATTTGGGCGATCGGCTTTGCCGTCATTCTGTGGTTTACGCGATCGGCGACCCTCGACTCCGTTCACCACGGCGAGAGGCTCGAAGAGAAGATTGCGTTTAAAGACCGCTCGAAAGAGGACGACTTCGGTTTGGAGGTCATGGATCGAGCCATCCGACTTGCGCGCGACGCGAAGCGCGAGATTGGCTACCCGATGCTGATCGTCTGCGACTTTCAGAGCTCGGGTCGACGCGCTGCGCTACGTTTCCTGAAACGAGGTCTGAGTCAGATGGAGGGGTTGGTCTACTTCACGTTCTCACGTCCGCATACAACCATAGCAAAGCAGCTCCGAGAAGCGGCGCCGAGCTCGAACGAGGATCTCATCTGGATCATCGACTGCTACTCCTCCGTCTACTTGCACGAGGAGGTGAAAGAACAGTCCTGGTTCGGCTGTCTGAAGAGGTTTTGCTCGACGTCTCGGGACCTTGCCGACAATAGCCCCGGAGGCGACAACTGCACGGAGCGTCAAGATCCAGCCGCTGCCGGAAATGCCGGCCGAAACCTCGGCCCCCACATACTGTTTGCCGATGCGCGGAACCCCAGCGACGTCTATCGGGCCTACCGACAGGCCCTGGCGGCCGCGAGCGAGGCCAACCTTACGGGGCTGCGCGCCGTCTACGAAACGTTGTCAGACTTTGTCAAAGTCGCAGACGTGGATCTTGTGCTCCACTACCTCCGCCGCGTCGTCGTCTTGGAGGACCGGCGCAACGTGCGGTCTCTGTACCTCTTCTGGCAGGACGCAGTGCAAGGAGTAGCGGACCCGCGCTACTTGCAGTGGTTCTTCAGCACCACGGTCACCATGACGAAGAAGTCCAATCCTGCCCCTGCGGTTGAGTTCCAAATCGATCACCTATTGCCGCAGAGAGTACGACTAAGCACGGACGCAAATCTCGAGTACCGGCGCGAACTCTTATTTAGCATCGACCTGGGGCGCGTCGCCTCGGTGGCACGTGCTCTGGTAGTAGTGCGGTTTCGGCCACAACCCCACGGTTTCCTCCCGGAGCTGAGCAAGGATCCAGACTACCGTCGCCACCTCGTCAACTTCTTGTTCTACATGGTCGCGATCGATCACGACACGCATCGACCCGACGCGCGATACGAAGAGGTGGTTGATGGTGAAGTCATGCACGGGTCGGGCCTACTCTATCATCAAGCCGAGGTCTCCAAACGCAAGAACCCTTTGCAGTTTTTGACTGACGAGTTCGTGTCGATCGATGTGGCGGACGTCAAAGCTATCTTCACTACCAACGCCAGCCATAAGGAGCCTGCCGACATCGAAGGACGTACGAGCATATTTCGTGAGTGTGCGACGCTGCTCAAGCACAGCTCATACAATGGCAACGCAGCTGAACTTGTCGATGCTTCGAAGAACATGCTCGGTGGCCCCGACGGCTTGTTCGAGAAACTGAAGCAATTTCCGGCGTACGCCGATGAAATCGCGAAGAAGTCTCACTTGTTCGTCAAGGCCTTGCGACGCGAGGGGCAGTTCGATCCCAAGGACCCGCAACTGATCCGCGCCTCCGTCGATCACGTCGTCATGACTATCGCGCTGCGCTCGGGCATGGTGCGGTGTGAAGATCCGGAGGTCCTGAAATCGTTGCAAGCCGGCAGTCAGCTCGACGCTCACCAAGAGCAGGTCTTGCGCGAGGTAACCGCGGAAGCCATCAGCGCACTTGCTAGGGCGGCTTGCGTGCCCGAAGACGAGGTCGACACCTTGCTATGGTCGTACGGGCGTAAGTCGCTTAGTTTGCCTGCACCCGTCGACGCTTCCAAAGTCCACACCTCGATCGACGACGCCCTCCGCTGCGGAGCCTCGGCGAGAATTGCCTTCATCAACGCAATTGGTGGCGTCGGGCTACCGACTCAGAGCGTGCCGACCGTCCGAGTTCCCTTCACCCGTTTTTATTAAGGTTAGGCAGGCTGTTGGCCATTGATCAACCTCGCCAGCGCCGCGTGCTTTGTCACGGGGCGAGCCGCACGGGGCGAGCCGACGATGCTGCCCGCGCTTGCTCCGGCCCGAGACCCGCCGTATCGACAGAACAAATTTTACAACGACACGTTGCAACCGAGCAGTCTTCACAGCTCGGTTTGGCCCGAAGAGCAGCGCCGCACCGACTGTGCGTGCCCCAGGCTGCGAAGAGGCTCCAACGCGAATGACAACGCGGCGGGGCGCCTAGAGCCCTAGAGCCCGGAGGTGACGCGAAGCTCGGCGTCTCCCCCATCCCCCAAGGGCCTGGTACCCGCTTCACGAAGTGCACCAAGAGACAGCGCCTCGCTCTTCTACCGCGGAACCATCGTGACGCTCACGGATATCGATCTTCGCGCCGTCGTCAAGATCGCCTTCAACCACCTCGCGTTCCCCGCCGGCACTGCGTTCGCGATCGAGCCGCACTTCAAGCCGTGTCGGAGGATGAAACCCGTCGAGGCCCTTCCCCAACGCAAAGCTTAGAAATAGCGCGTGAATGGACCCTTGACCATTCGCACCGTGCTCCACGCCCTATCGGCTTTCGCATCCACACCGTTGACGAACGCAACGAACGACGCGAGCGCGGCGCTGTTCACCTCGTGATCTAGCTGGCTGTGGACGCGACTCGTGTCCTGTAGTGGCGTGGGTTGTCTGAGTGATTCCCGGCCGTAGGCCCAGAACAGATCGTCGAGCCGATCCTCCGAAATGCCGCTCATCTGCGACAACGCGCTCAATGATTCGGCAGCGGCCTGACGCAGTTCCAACATGCTGTCTTGCCGCAGCTCGCCGCCGGCGCGTAAGAGTTCCGCGGTGCGCCCATCCGTGCATTCGACAATACCGCCGCGGAGCGCCATCGTCAGGAGCACGTGGTCGATGGCCGCATGCAGTTCCTGCAAGTCTTGGGGCATGAAGAGCTGCTCACGCAAGAGGATCTTCGCCAAAAGGTTCGGCTTTTTCGCGATTGGATCTTGGTATGCGGGAAACAACGCCAAGCGTCGATAAAGCCCGTCATTGCCACCGAGCCGATGCTCAGCGCTGTCGAGCATCGCGAGCATCGAACCTTGGTAGTGCTGAGACAATAGCCGCGCTGACGATCGCAAGAGGTCACATCGCCCGGCCAAATCCGCAGGCTCGAGACCATTGGGCGCGCTGAAGATTTGCACGGCTTGCGCGCGGGTCAGATATTGAAAGCTGGCAGCGAGAAATAGCTCACGACGTTTGCGCTTGGCACGCGCCGCTTGCAGATACAAAAGGTCCGAACCGTGCACGAGTTTCCCATCGATATGGGCCTCGAAGCGCGCATCCGTCCGATGCGTATCGTGGTCAATGGCGACCATGAAAAAGAGAAAACTTGCGACGTCTTCGCGACCGCGCTCCGCAGGCAAAGCGAGCTGGTCGGCGAAACCGTACGGGCGTGGCGCGTAGCGTAGAGCGCGCACGAGCGGCGCAAGTTGCTCGACACGCGCCACGTTTACCGTAAAGGTGCGGTCGCCCCCTGACCCTCGCCGCCAAGACGACTGGGCTACTCCTTCGCGCGGGAACATGGGGCTGAACCTTATTTCAGTGCGGGGCCGGTGTCTAGTGCGGGCCAAGGGTTTTCCGCTCGCGCCCATCGATGGGCGCACACAAACACTTTAATGCGCACGTGCATATGGTGCCCGTATTTCCGTAGCAATTTTCCCGACTTCCCACGTGAGGTGGGGTGTGTGCGTGTCGCTTTGCTCGACGGTTTCATCGAAAAAATCGAAGCACCACGTGCAGAGTATCGAGGCAAACGGTGGCGCGCATGCGAATTAGCGTCTCGATCTCGCGAGCCGTATCGCCAATTGCCCGCGCGAGCTGTTCGCCGAGGTTGCGGCTCGATTGCATCCGCGAGCTTCGACCAACTCCAGTGCTTCATGAACACTGTTCAGGTCGTCATCTGACGCCTCGCCAATAGCGGCGCAGGTCGTCGAAGTCTTGACGGCGATGGTTGGCGTGGCGAGCCAGCATCGTCATGGCAATAAGGTGGAGCCGGCTGGCAACGCGCAAGGTTACGTCCATGAGCACGCAAGCTCCTTCGCTGCCGCAAACACCGGTTCATTGCCGGAGGACGCAAATCAGCAGACCCGATGTACATTGCGCAGCGTCGTCGCCATCCGAACAAACGATGACGTTTGTTAGCGCGCGCTCGACGGGGCGCTGCAGCGGGGCCAGACCGCCAGGATTCACCCCGTCACGAAGTTCGGCACCGGGCGAAGCGCGTACTAAGCCCGCACGCACTTCCAAGACTTCCTCGGCATCGCCGTTCAGGACTAAGCCGTTGCCGAAGCTTCGGTTCTGCGACGTCGATCAGCGCCAACGCGATGCGCCGGTTCTCGCTCGGCGTCTCGCGGCCCATCTCGGACATGCTGCGAAGCAGCATGCCCCCAGACGCCGGGCGACCACAAAAGCGGGACACAAACTGGACAAGGCGCCCTCTGAGTCGTGTTTTGCTCGGCAGAATTGTTTAGTAAGCGACGGCTTCCGGAGCCGTAGGTCAGTGGTCGAATCCACTGGAGCGCGCTGATCACTAGGCGAGTGCCGCGCGGATCGCACGCAGAGCTCGCTCGATGTCACTGACGACGAGCGACGCTTCGAGCCAAAGGACGCGATATCCGGCGCGATCGAGCGCCACATCACGGCACGCATCAGCGCGCTCGCGCTCGTGCTCGTGCTCGCTGTGATACTTGCCATGGACCTCAATCACGAGCCGGTGCGCAGGCGCCAAGAAATTCGCGATGAAGCGCCCGAGCAAGGGCACTTGCCGGTGAAAGACGACGCCCAAGCGACGCCCGCGGATGCGACCCCAACCCGGCTCTTCCGTGGAGGTCGGTGGGCCTCGCGTCGCGCGAGCGCGATCCGCGAGGAGCGCCACGCGCTGGCCGCTGCGACGAAACGAGGGATTGTTGTTGGTGCGAGTCATGCCCCGGAGGTGCAGGCGTCGTGACAGCCCCCCGGACATGTCGCGCCGCGCCCGACCGGGGCTGGCCCGCCGCGTGCGCACTCTCGCATGACTCGAACCAACAACGAGCCCGGACGCTGCCGTCAATCATTTCTTGAACAGGGAAGCCGTCAGGGTTGTCGAATTGACCAGACAAATCGCCCAACGCGCCGGCTCCTTGCTTACTGTCGCGCGGATGTCTTCGGCAGATGCTGTCGATGCCTTCGTTGTCTCCACGGCCCTTGAATTCGAGCTTGCGCTCATCGCAACGGGCGATCCCAAGGATCTCAAGCGCCTTTCTCTTCGCCATCCACAGATCGCGCTGATGGCCCTCTGAGCGGGCAGGCCAACAAGCGCTGCAGCACGAGCTTGGCTCAATCACTTGGAGAGTCCGCGCCGACGCGGGCGCCCGTCCCAGAACTCGTCACCGACGTTGCTCCCGATTATCGCTGCGGGCGAACCAACGTACTGGAACTTGTCCTCGGTAGCTCGTGGCTTCGCGAACCCCTATTTCGGTCGTGCGCACCCGATTTGTGGACAAGAACTGGACAAGGAGCGCTCAAAACTGCGATTCTCTCGACGGATTTGCACAGAAATCCACGGCCTCCGGAGCCGTAGGTCAGTGGTTCGAATCCACTGGGGCGCGCTGATAGAACGGGTGGGATTGATTGGAGGTCGGCGGAGGACGCTAGCGGTGCGCCTTCGGGCTCAACGCCCAAGCGCGGCTCGGATGCGCTCGAGCGCGCTCTCGATGTCGCCAACGACGAGCGATGCCTCGATACGAATCACGCGGTATCCGCCGCGCTCGAGCTCCGCATCTCGACGCCCATCCCCGCGCTTGCGCTCGCTATGATACGCGCCATCGACCTCGATCACGAGGCGCTGCGCGGGAGCCAAGAAGTCCGCGATGAAGCGCCCGAGCAATGGCACTTGCCGGCGAAAGACCACGCCTAGGCGGCGCCCGCGGATGTGAGCCCAAAGGAGCTCTTCCGAAGCGGTTGGCAAGCCGCGCATCGCCCGAGCGCGCTCTGCGAGGAGCGCTGCGCGCTGGACGCTGCGTGGAAACGAGGGCTTGTTGTGGGTTCGAGTCATGCCACCAAAGGCGCAGGCGCCGTGACAGCCCCCCGACGCGCAACGACGCACACGCCGGGGCTGGCGCGGCGCGTGCGCCCTCTCGCATGACTCGAACCCACGACAAGCCCGAGCCGACGATCGAGTGAGCGCCGACGTTCACGAGCCTAGCCATGCGCGAGCGGCAAGCCATCGGACCCTCCGCCGCGCGCGGCCCGCCTTGGGGCCGCGTCCGGCATTGAGGGTCCCGGGCGCGCGCAGCGCCAAAGGCGCGAGCACGACCGGCCGCCCTACGACGCTCTACGCAAGGAGCAGCACCTCACCTGGATAGAGCGACGGCCTCCTTCGCTGTAGGTCAGTGGTTCGAATCCACTGGGGCGCGCTGATAGAAGTAGCGGGATTGATTGGGGATCGTCGGGAGCGACGGAGGCGCGACAGGAAGACGGCTACGGGGAAATGGCTTGAGTGAAATCGTCGTAGCCAATTTTGAGCAAATTTCGCGGCCTAGCAGGAGGCGTATTCCTTACGGCCCGGAACTCTCCCAGTCTTCCCACAGCAATCCAGGAATCCGCGCAAACTCGGAGACGTTGTGCGTGACCACCGTCAGACCGCGAGCCAGCGCAACGGCGGCGATCTCGAGGTCGTGTGCTCCGATGCGCTGCCCGCCCCGCTCCAGGGCATGACGAATGCGAGCGTACTGGCTCGCCGCCTGATCGTCGAAGGGCAGAGAAATAAAAGGCTCCAGAAATCGCTCGACGACGGCGCGCTCGTTGATGGGATCGCGGCTTCGCTCCGCACCGAACAGTAGCTCCGCGCGCACGACGGAGCAGAGCGCCACGTCGTTGGGGCTCTGTGCGCGAAGCCGGCCGACGACGGGCGAAGGCTTTCGTCGGAGGCATGTGATGCAAGCGTTCGTGTCGAGCAGGTACTTCACGTTTCGGGCAACGCCCGCGTCTCGAGTTCCGGTTGCGGCGCGCGCTCGAACGTCGGGTCATCGATCGCCCCCTCGATGGCGTCGAACCACCCCTCCGGCCATGTCCGCTCCGCGACCTCTCGGACCGTGAGCTCGACGCGATGCCCAACGAGCGCCGCCAACTCGGGCAGCTCAAGTGTCGCCGCGCTGAGAACAGTGTGAATTCGAACAGCAGCCACGCCGAAAGCATAGCACGGCCTGTCCAGCGCTCCTCCGACGGTCGCCACGGAGCAGCAATTCGGCAAGAGGCAGCCGTAGGACCCTCCGCCGCGCGCGGCGCGCTCTGGCGCCGCGTCCGGCGTTGAGGGTCCCGGGCGCGCGCAGCGCCAAAGGCGCGAGCACGACCGGCCGCGCTACGACGCAACACCGCAAGGAGCAGCACCTCAGCTGGATAGAGCGACGGCCTCCTTCGCTGTAGGTCAGTGGTTCGAATCCACTGGGGCGCGCTGATACTATGCTGGATTCGCGATCGGAGATGGCTCTTCTCACGAGGTGGTGGGGGCTCTCCTCACTTGATGGTGGGGAGGGTTGAAAAGTTCTTCAGGCTCGTCAGCTATGCGAGAGCCACTCCAAGCGCCGTACAAACACGGCGGACGTAGCGATCCGATGTGTGGATCCGAGCACCCGCCGCCGCCGCCGTGACGAGAATCTGCGCGTCAGCCCAGCCAACGCCTGCGCCAGCAAAGGCGCTGCGATGCCGATTGATGAACGCTCGCGTGTCAGTCGCCGATGGGCTTGGCAGATGAGGAAGGGCAGCGAGATCGCTTGCGAAGGTCTTGGGCAAGCCGGAGCCCAGCAGTAACTCGCCAACGACGATGTCGCACGTGCGCACCCGCTGTTGGGATAGAAACGACACCAGTCGAGAATCCCGCTTACGGAGATGGTTTATCCAAGCGTTCGTATCGACGAGGATCATCTGCTCCACGCCGAGCGCTTCGCCCCGCGCGCCCGCGGCGCCTTGCCACCAAGCGCGGCAAGGCGTGCCCCTGCCTCACGCGCCAGCAAGGCACGCAGACCCTCTTCCACGAGCGCTGTCTTCGTCACCCCGGGGTGCGCCTGCTGGACCTCCGCCAAGAGTGATTCGTTCACGTTCAGTGTCATACGAACTGTATGCATACGACCATACTAGCGATGCGCATCTCGTGGAGCAAGTGCACTGCGGCGACAGCAGGTCGCAGCGTGATTTCAAGCCCATTTCCCGGTTGCGTCATGCTCGGCGCTGGACATGAAGTGGACAATGCACCTCTCGAAATCGAGCTTTTACCGATGAATCTTGGCGGAAAGCGACGGCCTCCGGAGCTGTTGACCAGTGGTTCGAATCCACTGGTCGCGCTGATTCTCGCTTGAGACTCTGCCAGTCAGCCGATGCTCAGCACACGCACTGCCCGGAAATAACCGGCAAGCTTAATGAGGTCCGAAACGTCGGTGGTGTAGACGACGTCTCCGCGCTGAGCCGCGGAGGCCATGACGATCGCGTCGATTGAGGTTGCGCCTTTGATAGCGGCGAGCGCTTCGCCGGCGACCTCGGCAAGGCTCTCCGAAAGAGGCTCTACCCGCACCGCGGCAAGAATGCGCTCGCGGACATCGTTTCGACTACGCCACCATTCGGTGATGACGGCTGCCGGTACCGTGATGCGAACCTTTTGCTCTGTCGCCCTTTCCAGGATCTTTCGGGCACGCTGCCCTCGGCGCTCGAGTGCGATGAGCGCCCCTGTGTCGAGCGTAATGCCGTTCTTCACGCGGCCTTCTTGCTTTTGCTCTTGCGCGTGCGCTTTGGAGTACGAGGCTGGCCCGACCATTCGCCGTCGATTGCCTTACGTTCGTGATCCGTCAGAGATGGCCCTCCCAACCAGTTGACCAACTCGTGCATCCCTTCGAGCAATGCCGCGTCGGCGGCAAGCTCAGAAATAACAGCTGACACGTTGCCAGCGTAAAGCCGTTTGGCACGTTTTTTCAGCGAAGCCAGATCGCTTCGGCTCAGCGAGATGCTGATCTTCTCGGTGACGCCTAGGCGCCTCTTCATGATACTACCATGGTAGCACAGAGCCAGGTTCGGCGGGAAGTGCGATGAGTGCTCAGGCGTATCAGCGACGCGCGTGTGTCAGCGTGTAACTGTGAAGACCGGACAAGAGCTGGACAAAACGCGCCTAGCTCCGTTGAATGACGATGGCCGAGACATTGCCCCAGGCAATGCTTCCGTCTTTGCGAAAGTATTGAGTGACCGTGGCTCAAGGTGCCTGGATCTGTACGACTTGGCCGATACTTGCCGGTGTCCCTGGTGCGAGCACTTTCCAAGGCAATGGCCGCTTCATCGTGCGACGTAGCCTCGCGTTGGGCTTTGCCGGCGCGTCGGGGCGCGCGGCCACACCAACGATCGAGTCGAGCGTGGGAGTCATCCTGTCGCATGAGTCGAACCAACAACGAGTCCGAGCCGACACGCGACCAGTTACGATGTTCGGGTTGCCGGAGCCTCGGGAGGAAGCATAGCAGTTCGGCAAGACGCGGCCGCTCAATGACGCTACACGCAAGGAGCAGCACCTGAGCTGGATAGAGCGACGGGCGAACCGATCGCTCCGACGTGCAATAGCGCTTTTGGTCTTGTCACAAGAAATGTAGAGTCCCGTGCCGTGCCATCGATAGATCGCTCTGAAGAAGGGCGGCGCTTTTTCCAGAAGCGCCTTGCCCTGATGTTTCAGGTGGGTCTGATTTTGAGTGGCGCGTTTCTGGTCACCGTGGTCACGATCCGCGGCGTCTTTGGGGCCTCGATCATCGCGGAGCTCCGCTCACCGTCCCGCCTCTTCCACCTCGTAGCCACGCTGGTGCTCGCCGCCGCCTGGCTCTACGCCCGGCGAGGCGTGCGGAGCCTGCGCGTCCTCGAGATCGTCGACATCGTTGCGTGCCTCGTGCTGTGCGTGCTTCTCGACCTGCAGGCCGCTCTCTTTCCCGTCCGCTCGGTGGCCGTTTTCAACCTCGTCCTCACGACCGGCATCGCTCTCATCTTGCGCGCCATCGTGGTGCCGAGCCCGACCGGGCGAACCTCGCTCCTCGGCGGTCTGGCGGTTGCCGCCGCGATCGCCAGCTTCTTCGCTTCCTCTCACGCGACCTGGCCGGTGCGTCAACACGCACCAGACGACTGGCCGATGGGATACCAGTTCGCCAGTCTCATCCTGTGGCTCGGATCGCTGGCAGCCATCTCCGTGGTTGCTTCGCGTGTAATCTATGGCTTGAGGCGCGAGGTTCGCGCGGCGCGCAAGCTCGGGCAGTACGTCATCGAAAGCAAAATCGGCGAGGGTGGTATGGGCATCGTCTTTCGCGCGACCCACGCCATGCTTCGGCGCGAAACGGCGCTCAAGCTTCTTTCGCCCGGGCTTGTCGACGAGCTGAGTGTCCAGCGTTTCGAGCGTGAGGTCGTTCAGACGGCGCGACTCAGGCATCCCAACACCGTTGCAATCTACGACTACGGGCGCACGCCGGACGGCGTCTTCTACTACGCCATGGAGTATCTCGACGGACTTACGGTGGAGCGGCTGGTCGAGGACGAAGGTCCATTGGCTCCCGGGCGCACGGTGCACCTGCTTGCTCAAGTCTGCGCGTCGCTGGACGAAGCCCACGAGGCACGTCTCATCCACCGGGACATCAAGCCCGCCAACATCATGGTCATGGGGCATACGAGCGCGTGGGACCTGGTCAAGGTCCTCGACTTCGGTCTCGTCAAAGACGCTGCGGCGACAGCGGAGGGCGCGAACATCACCAATCCCGCCCTGCTCATAGGCACACCCCAATACATGTCGCCAGAGGCGATCGCCGAGCCCGCGAAGGTGGGTCCACAGAGCGACATCTATGGGGTCGCCGCAGTCGGCTACTTCCTGCTCACTGGAACCCCCGTGTTCCTAGAGCAAACGATGATCGCGATTTGCGCAGCACACCTCGACCAGGAACCGGAGAGGCCTTCCGCCCGCCTCGGCCGCGCCGTTCCCGAAGACTTGGAGCGGTTGCTGCTGAGCGGGCTTGCCAAGCGTCCGCAGGACCGCCCGCAGACGGCGCAGGCGTTTCGCCAAGCTCTCCTCGCATGCGACCTGACGAAGTGGACGGAAGACGACGCGCGCATGTGGTGGGCCAAGCACCTTCGTAAGCCGCTCGCTGCAGTCGACGAGGGGAAGCTCGAGTTTCGCGATACGCTTCGCAGGATCTCCGTTTCGATGGTCGGCCGAGGTGCCGCGGAGTGAGCTGAAGACCATACCAAACCAGGCCCGCCGACACGACGTCACCGGCACGCATGATGAACGTGTCGATCACCTGTTTGGCCTTGTATTTCGCGTCCCGCGAAGTGACCAACCACAGCGCCTGCCGCACGGTATTCGACAACGAGTAGTCGAGGCTCGCCTCGGAGACGCGCGCGGCTTCGAGGATCACGAGCATCGGCGCGACGAGGACGGCGCTGTAGCCAGTCAGCGCCGCTGCTGGCATGAGGACGAGCTTCCAGCGAATCCCGACATACTTGATCACCCGCGAGACGACGAACAGCTGCAGTGCGATGCCGGTGAGGTTGACCCATTCGAAATAGCCGGCCTTGAACTGCGTGACGTAGGCGGATGTGCTGACGCCGAGCGCCCGTGCTTTCTCCGGCGCCGAATCGAGAAGAATTCGGTCGAGGACGTAGTCGCCCGTCTTGGTGCTGAAGTTCAGGACGAGTACCAGGGCAGCAAAGAAGAGCAGGTAGCGGTCACGCAGGATCAAGCCGAAGCCGCTGCCCTTCTCCAGCGGGTCGTCACGTTTCTTGTCCTGCGATCGCACGGGCTTCGCCGTCTCGCGCCGGTGCACGACGAAAGTGAGACCGAGGCCGGCGAGCAGGATGGCGGCGGCAACCAGCATGAGAGCAAACGGGCCGATGCGAAACAGGCGCGCAGCGATGCCGGCGCCCGCAACGGCGCCGACTGAAGTCCCGATCCCAATCACGGGGAAGAGGCGTTTTCCTTCCTCTTCGGTATAGAGGTCTGCGGCAAAGCTCCAAAACTGGGCAATCGTCGTGACGTTGAAGACCCCGACCCAGAGGTAAAAGGGCACGCCGAGAGATACGCCTTGCCAACCGAGCAGCGCGAAAATGGCCAGGTTCGCGGCGAAGAACACGTTGACCGATGCGATGAGCGCGAGGCGCCGGACGCGCGCGCTGAGCCAGGCGTAGCCACTCGTGACGAACACGAGCGCGATGGACTGACCGACCGACGCGTAGCTCTTCACCTCGGCGCCTCCACCCACGCCGAGCAGGATCAAAGGCTCACGGGCGACCTTCAGCAAGTAGTAAGCGGTCAGCACCAGGAACACGTTGAGCGTGAGAAGCAGGACCGTCGTCGTTTCGCCGGGCCGGACATCGCCGAACGCCCTGAGCAGAAACTCCATCGGGTGCTCACGGAAGCGAGGACGCGGAGCCTCGACCTGTTCCGGAGCTTTCTCGGCCATGGCTGCCAATCGAGCCGCGGGTCTGCCTTCAATGTGAGCCACTCACGACTCCTCCATTGGCACGTGCCGCGGAGCCGGACCCCATCGAGGCACGCAGCCCAGCGTCGATCAGATCGCGCGCGCGAGGCGCCGCGCGTTCGGCCCGGTGATCGTCGAGGTACGGCCAGAGAATGCCGCATAGCGTCCCTGGTAGCACGTTCTCGAGGTACTCGAGCGCAGTACCGTGGAGCCTCGCGTCGCCACTCCGCAGGGCCCGCCAGGCCAGACACAACCCCTTTTCCTCGAATGCTAGCGCGAGCACGTCGAAGACGTGAGTGAGGATCAGATCGCCGGGTACACGAGCCAATGCCAACCCCGCGAGCTCGCGCTCCGCCATCTCAACGAGGCGTGCGCGCGAGAGGTAGAGGTCAGGGGTCTGTTCGCGCATCTGCGCGAGGCCCCGGGCGCAGCGGGTACGCACATCGAGTCGCTCATCGCCAAGCCCATCGACGAGGGCGTCGGCTGCGCGCTGATCACCAGCGAGTGCCAGGAGTTCAGGCAGGTAGAACCGGACAATCGCGGGCGTACCATGGTCGAGGAGCGCGTCCGCGATCTGCCCCGCGGCGCGCCGGTGGACACGCTGGAGCGCGCCGAGTGCGTCGCGCCGGAGCTCGGTTTTGGCCACTAGGCTGAGCACGAAAGGCACGAGCCTGGGATCGAGCGGCAGGGCGAGCGCTCGTCGGCTCCGCTCGACGCTGTCCGAGAACAGATCGCCAATGCGTGCAAGCAGCGGAGCGATCTCGCTCGGCAGCTCGCCGACGACTTTGCGGCCTGCTGGCAGCCTGGGGGGCAACGGCGATGAGGCCCGCGCTTGGCGCAGCCGCTCGATGCCTTCGAGGAGCGTCTGGCGATCCAACGCCGCCAATGACCCGGCCAACGTGCTGCGCGTCGTGGCGTCAACGGCGTCTTGCGGCGACAAGACAATCGCCTTCGTCTCCAGCTCCTGGCCAAGCGTCGCCACGTATCCAGCTTGAAGCCGAAAGGAGACCCACAGCGCGAGCGCGGAGGCGACCACGGCAACCGTGATCGCGATCGAGGCCGCGCGTCCCGGAAGCACCAGTAGGACGACCATGACCGCAGCGCTGGCCATGGCATCGCCAACGCGATCGAAGGCGACGTCGATGATGGCCTTCGTAGCCCGCTTCTTTTCCGGCCGGAGCGGCGTATAGAAGAGCTCGTAAGCTGACCGGAAGAGCGAATGTGAGAGCGTCAGCTCGACCCCACGTAACACGACCACCGTCACGAGGTTCGTGAGGGTCGCGCCGACCAGCCCTACGAGCAAGAATCCGCCGGGCAAGGTCGCGATCGTCCCGGCGAGGCCCAGCTTGGCGAGGGCGCGCTTGGCGAACCCCGCCTGGACGATCAACGTCGAAAGGCTCGCCACGCCGTAAAACAGCGCAAAAAAACCGGCCATCGCCTGGCCGTGCGCCAGATGCGCGGCGACCGTCGCCTTGAAAGCGAAGTCGCAGAGCGCGGCCGCCGCGCCGGTCAGAGCGATCAGCGCAGCGAGGAGGCGCAGGTACGGCATCTCCTTCAGCAGGCGTAGGCTCGCCAACGGTCCCAGAACCTGCTCGAGCGGCCGGCGCGTCGCTCCTCCGACCGCCGAGACGCAGAGCGCGCCGACGAGGCTCGCGATAGCAAGCCCGAGCAACATCGTCCGGAGCTCGAGCCGGGCGGAGCATTGTTGCACCAGGAGCCCTCCCATCAGCCCTCCCAGTGCACCACCGGCGTTGATGCGACCGATGAGTTGCTTTGCGGTATGAGGATCGAAGCGCTCGTTGACGACCGACCAGAAGCCGCTCACCGTCACTCCCCCGAGCGCGGCGATGTGCAGGTACACTAGGGTGGCTATTGCCCCCTGCGCGCTGGGGAGCAGCGCCCATTCGGCGAAGGAGAGCACGGCGCTGAACGCGAACGCGAGCGGGATTATGCGCGCGGGCCCAATCCGGGATAGCAGCCGCGTCATGGCCAGCACCGCGACGAGGGACACCGCCGCGGAGACCAGCACGACCCTGGGCAGATCCCGCACCGGATGGCTGGAAAGAAACAGCGCGTCGCGCACAGCCTTGCCGCCGATCTGTTGCGCGATCACGACTCCGGCCGCCAGGGACGTGAGAGCCGCTGCCCGACGCGCGGCGGGGGATGCGGCGTCCTGACTCAAGGGTTTGCTACCGGAAGACGCGACTCCGTTCCATCCGGCGTCGCTTTAGCCATGCTCGAGCACTCGCCAGAACTTTCCCGGATTGACAGAAGCTCTTCCCTCTCACGAGATCTTGCGAGTTGCACCGGGCGGTGAAGAGCAAGGTCCGGGCCATGGCGTTTCTACGCATTCCGGAGCGACACCTTCGCCTTCGAGCCTCATCGCGCCTTTTGCCCGCGCGTGCCGTGGCCTCACGGCGCAGTCGTTGCGCCGGACGACGTGAGGTCGCGCAACGCTTGCGCGCTGCTTCGCGCGGTTGGTACCTGGTCGCTCCGTGAGCCTATCCACTCCGCTGAGCAGCGTCTCATGATTCAGGTAGACCGCGCGCATCACGCGACGGTCCAGCTATGTCGCCTGGACGCGGCCGGTTCCGAGCGTCGCTCTGTAGAGGGGCGTGTCATCGCTGCACCGGCTGACGAAAAAACCGAAGCTCGTTGAAGACTGCTCGGGGATTACTTTGGGGATCGCAGAGTTACACGGGCACTGGCGCAACTGCCGCTTCGCTCATAGGCTGATGGGATGCTCTGGAATCGCTTGCTGGGTTGCGCTGTGTTCCTCTTAGTCACAGCCGCAAATGCAGAGACGACCGCACCAACCGCATCCGCACCTGAAGCTCGTGCAGCGAGCGCGCCGACGTACTGGGTGTTGATGGCCACGGGCGAAAAAAATGGCGCCCCTTGGCTCAACACCATCACTCCCGCCACGCTGGGTGGGTTCGTAAAAGATACCGGGCCATGGACCTGCACCTACTCGTCGACTAGCCGGGGCTCCGACGTCGATTCCGAATTCGAGAAGGTGGAGCTCACCTGCGCGGCCGCCGATGCCGAAGTGTTTCTCGAGCAGCGCTGTGACTTCCGAACCAAACCGAAGGCAGGCAAAGTGCCCGGCAAAAAGTGGAAGCGCGGCACATTGCAAACCTTGAATTTGCGCCGCAAGGGCGATCCCACGAGCACGATGACCGTGAGTCTGCGCTGCGACGTGGACGCCGCGTTCGAAGCCCCGTGAGCAGAATTCGACGGTGATTGGGTTAGGTTGGATTGGTGTGTGCGATGCTAGAACCGGCCGTCGGCCCCTCCGCCGCGCGCGGCGGCTAACGCGCACCAAGGAATTGTCTCACGGCTTAGCCTGAGGCCTTCGCGTACACACCTGGCGTGATGCCAACGTGCTTGATAAAGTGTCGATTCATTTGACTCTGATCATAAAATCCTACGGCGTGAGCCGCTTCTCCGCAGTCGAGACCGTGCCGCATCAGATCGCGGGCTCGAGAAAGGCGAAGATACGTTAGGTACTGGTGCGGCGTGAGACCGAACTCACGGCGGAAACCACGAATTAGCCTTTGCTTGGAGGTGGACTCGCTCGTCACCACCAGATCCAAAAGCGTCACGGGTTCGCGATACCGAGCGTGTAGCATGTCTCGCGCACGCGCCAGCCCGGCCTTGGAGACGTTATTGCTCACCGCCTCTCTCATCGGCTCGCGGAATTGCGTGATGCAATTGGCGATGAAGCCCGACGCGACCGCGTCTGCGCCCTGGCTGCGGTGGTTGCGAAGCGCTTCGATGGTGGCAAGTAGTTCTTCGCTGAACGGCGATCCTCGCACGACTTGCGTCTGCCAGTGAACTGGCTTCACATCTCCAAAGTGTTCGAGTGCTACCCGCGAAATCATGTCCGGTGATATGAGAAGAATGATGACGCTGGACGGGTCGGCAAACCCGAAGGTTTCGCCGGGTTCGCACAGCATGATCGCTCCCGGAGGCACCTCGTGTAGGCGACCTCGATAGTGCAAACGAGTGTTAACGGATGCCGACTGGAAGGCGAACGCATATAGGCTGGAGTACCCCCTAAACGCTGGGGTGTCGCGGCGCTCGAGAACTTCGACATCTGGCAACCCTGCGGGCCGCCAATAACGCACTCTCGGGGCACTGTCTGAGTTCGGTTTGGTCCTCGGATTGACGTCCATCGCACTCATCGTTTTACCCCTCTGATCGGTCTTTCAGCAACGTCGCGGTAAGTTGCCCAACCCTAGAGGCTGAACTTGGTCACGGCGCATCCGATCCGTCGGCTGAGGCGTATGCACCTTCTGGGCCGCTTATTTGTGGCGCGTCGCGCCCGGTGGGGCGCCGCAAAATTTGACGACGTCTGCAGCGTGAGTTCGCAGAACCGCCACATGCGTGGGAGCGGGCGTGGCGGCCCTGCGGAGTACGGTCGGGCGCAAGGGTTGCCGGGTTGCGAATTTCGCCCAAGTCGAACCGTTGGTGCGCTCCTACGTTTCTTGGGCGAGTGCGTGGTCACCCGCGTCGACGTCCTACGGCAAATGGAGAGACGACCCATGAAACCTCCGCACGAATCCAACGAGGGACGCACGACATGACTAGACTGAGTGGAAAGACCGCCGTGATCACCGGTGGCGCTACGGGAATCGGCCTCGCCGCGGCAAAGCGCTTCATCGAAGAGGGCGCCTTCGTCTTCATCTTCGGCCGCCGGCAGGAAGCGCTCGACGCCGCGGTGGCTGAGCTCGGGCCCAATGCCCGCGCGGTGAAGGGCTCGGTCTCGGATGAGGCCGACCTCGACCGACTGTATGCCGCGGTGAAGGCCGAGCGCGGAACCCTCGACATCGTCTTCGCCAATGCCGGGGTGGGAAGCCAACTTCGGCTCGGCGAGATCACCGCCAAGCACATTGACGAAACCTTCGACATCAATGTGAAAGGTACAATCTTCACGGTCCAGAAAGCGCTGCCGCTGATGGGCAAGGGCGGTTCGATCATTCTCACCGGATCGAGCGCCGGCACCACGGGCGCCCCGGCATTCACTGCCTACAGCGCGAGCAAGGCGGCGGTGCGGAACCTCGCGCGGACATGGGCGGAGGACCTGAAGGGCACCGGCATCCGGGTAAACGTGCTGTCGCCCGGGGCGACTGCAACCGAACTCGCGAAGGAGGCGCTGGGCAAGGAGGGCCTGAAGGCCTACGGCTCGATGACTGCGCTCCAGCGCATGGGCAATCCGGCGGAGATCGGGGCGGCGGCTGCCTTTCTCGCGTCGTCGGACAGCAGCTTCATGACCGCCAGCGAGGTCGCCGTCGACGGCGGCCTCGCGCAACTCTGACGCGCTAAGCCCGGCACTTCATTCGATCATCGAAGCGCCGACGGGCTCGGTAAATGGAAGGAGACTATATGAGCTACGCAATTATCGGCTTCGGCAAGATCGGCCACGCTCTCGCCAAAGCGTTTGCCCGCAAGGGCATCGAAGTGTCCGTGGCAACCACGCGCGCCCCGGAAAGCTTTGCAGCCGATGCGGCCGCGATCGGACCTACAGTTATCCCCAAAAAGCTGGCGGAAGCGGTCAAGGCGGAGATTATCTTTTTGGCTGTCCGTTTCGAGGCGCACCAGGATGTCGCGAACGCGCTGTCCACCTGGCAGGGCAAGACGATCGTCGATGTGACCAATGCCTACGGCGTGCCCCCTGAGCAACTGGGGGGACAACCTTCTTCCAAGGCGGTCGCGCAGGCCTTCACCGGCGGCAGACTGGTCAAGGGCTTCAACCATCTGGTCGCTGCGGTCCTTGACCAAGATCCGACCGTACATGGTGGCAAGAGAGTCGTGTTCTTGACGAGCGACGATGACGGTGCAGCATCGGAGATTGGTGCGCTTGCGGAAAAACTTGGTTTCTCTCCGATCAAGCTTGGCGGGCTTTCGGAAGGGGGGTTGCTCGTGCAAGCGCGCGGAAATAGCTGGGGTCAACTGATCTTCAAGGACTTGGTCAACTTCGACTGATGAATCGTGGTCGCAAATTTCGACTTCCCAGTAAAACCGCGCTCCGATCATCGCCCTCGACGAAAGGAATCTCATGTCCAACAAACTCGACTTCTCCAAAGAACTCATCGGCCGTCGTGCGCTCGTCACCGGAGGCACCCGCGGGATCGGCGCGGCGATCGCGCAGCGCCTACTCGACGCCGGTGCGAAGGTCGTGGTGACGGCGCGCTCTCGTGGTGAGACCTTGCCCGCCGGCGCCGCGTTCGTCGCGGGCGATGTTGCCTCCGCCTCCGGGGTGAAGGCCATAGCCGAAGGAGCACTCGACGCCCTCGGCGGCCTCGACATCCTCGTGAACAACGCGGGCGGCGCGAGCGGGTTCCCGCAAGGCACCGCGTCCATCCCGGAAGAGGCGTGGCAGGCCGGCTTCGCTCTCAACCTGTTTGCCGCAATCCGGCTGACGAATGCGCTCTTGCCGGCGCTTCGCGAATCGAAGGCCGGCGCCATCGTGAACATGTCGTCGGGCGCGGCGACGATGGCTGTCGGGGCGGTCGCACACTACGCCGCCGCCAAGGCGGCGCTCAACAGCTATTCACGTGCGCTCGCGATCGATCTCGCACCGAGCAAGATCCGCGTGAACGTCGTGTCGCCGGGCCCGGTGACGACGCCCGGGAGCAAGGAGTTCAGCGACGCGCTGGGCGCTCCGCCCGACCTCTTCGCCAAGGAAATTCCGCTCGGTCGTTATGGGTCCCCGGAGGACCTGGCGGAGGTCGTCGCGTTGCTCGTGTCGGATCGCGGGAACTGGATGACCGGCGGGAACATCCACGTCGACGGCGGAATGACGGCGCGCTGAAGGTTGGGGCGTGAGCACGCGGCGGACACGGCCCGAACTGTAAAGGAGATCCCGATGTACGACCAATCCAAAGTATCCGAGTTGATCCGGTTCGCACGAGTCGATGCGGGCTCCACCGTCATCGACGTTTACCCAGGCGACGGCGACTGGACTCGTCTCTTCTCCGACATCGTGGGACCCGAAGGACGGGTTTACAGCCTCGTGCCGGCCGAAGTCGCGCACTTCAAGAACGATCCGGTCGGCCGCATGCAGACGCTTGCGAAGGAGCCGGGCAGAGAGAACGTCGAAGTCGTCTCGGCGGACCTCGTCGCGATGCCGGAGACCACGCAACCAGCGGATGTCCTGTGGCTGCACCTTTTCTATCACGATCTCCACACCGCGCTGATCCAGGCCAGGGGCGCGACGGCGGCCCAATTCAATCGAGCTGTCTACGAGCGGCTGAAGCCCGGTGGCTCCTACGTCATCGTAGACCACGCCGCGGCCGTCGGGGCAGGCACGGGCGACGCCCAGTCGCTGCATCGGATTGAGCCTGCCTCCGTTCGCGAGGAGGTCGAGGCGGCCGGCTTCGTACTGGACGCGGAAAGCACCATGCTCGAGAACAAGGACGATAGGCACTCGATCAAGGTGTTCGATCCCACGATCAAGGGCGAGACCGATCGCTTCGCCTATCGGTTCGTGAGGCCCTGACACCTCGGCGAAGGCGTCGAAGGCGCTCGGAGTGCGGCTGCTGTTAGTAGCCTGAGGTGAGACCTACCGTCGCGATCCGACCTGTCGCCGTTGAAGTTCTCGTCCGCGAGAAGGCAAGCGATCCCACAAAAGTGCGAGTGATCAGTAAGCGCTCTACCATGGCTGGACGCTGGAGGAGCGGGACACGAACTGGACAAGGAAATACCTGACATGATGCTGTCAGGGGGGGCGAGTAGCTTTGGACGCGGGAGAGATGGAGATCATGAAGACCCAATACTATACGGCGACAAGCCTCGACGGCTTCATCGCCACCGAAGACGACTCGTTGGAGTGGCTCTTTCCACTGGGAGACGTGAGCGACACCAGCTACCCGGCATTCATCGAGCAGGTCGGTGCCTTGGCAATGGGCTCGGCAACCTACGAGTGGATGCTGCGCAATGCCGACAAAGTCGCGGCGGATGCCGGGTCGGCCTGGCCTTACAGCCAACCCACGTGGATTTTCTCGACTCGGGAATTGCCCTCGATTGCGGAAGCGAATACGCACTTCGTCCAAGGCGATGTGCGAGCAGTGCACGCTGAGATGAAGAGAGCGGCGGGCCCCAAGAATATCTGGATTGTCGGCGGCGGAGATCTCGCGGGGCAATTCTTCGACGCTGGCTTGCTCGACGAACTGTTCGTTCAGGTCGGTTCGGTCACCCTGGGAAGGGGCAAGCCGCTGTTCCCGCGGCGCGCCACGACTCCGCCGCTTCGTCTACTTTCGGCTCGGCAAGTCGGCACGGGTTTCGCGGAGCTGCACTACGAGGTGACGCGCTGAATTTTTTGAACCGAATTACCCTGGTGCGAGTCGAAGCCAGCGGCATCGCTCGGTGGTCCACTCTTCTAGTCTGCCCCTGCGACACCCGCCTAACGCCATGGCCTCTTCACAGCAGAATTGCTAGCGTTAACCTCGACATGTCTTGGCCAATTGGAAGGTGTGTACTCGGGAGCTCGTTGCTATTTCTCGTCGCGTGCGGTTCATCCTCCCGCAGGACGGAAGAATCGGGAGGAGCGTCATCAGTCCCCCTCGGTGGTACGGGCGGCAAATTCGAAAACGATTCGGGTGGGTCAACGAACAGGGCGGGTTCAGCGGGCCTAGCGGGTTCAGCGGGCTTAGCGGGTTCAGCCAACGCTGCGTCCGGCGCGGCCGGAGCGCCAACGACCGGCGATGCAGGTTCAGGAGGATCGCGCATCGATTCGGGGAGCGCCGGTGATGCCGGGCAGGATCAGGTGAGCCCCACTTTTTCTGGAGCCGTAACGGTCGGTGTCTCTGCCGATAGCGGAGAAGGGTTTTACTCATCAGCTTCGGCACACTTTGCTCTGCCCAGCCAGCAGCCGAACTGCACGACGCAAACGTTCGGCGATTGCAGCGTCACCCTTTGCGACCCTTCCGCAAATTCGTGGACCAAGGCCGACGCCGGAAAAGTCACGGTCAATTTCGCGGACAAGTTCAGCTTAGAGCTGTACCCGACCGATGACGGCTACTACGCCGATCCACTTGCGCAAGCGATCGTACAACCAGGCGACAGCATTTCGGTAACCGCGAACGGCGACGAGATCCCCGCCTTCTCGGGTTCCATCGTTCAACCGGAAGCCCTGCGACTTAGCTCACCCGCAGTCGGCGCCTACGGCCAGCTCGCGGTGTCGAACGCCACAGACTTGGAACTGACGTTCACGGGCGGCACCCCGGGCGTGCGGTTAGGAGCTACGTCGAAAGGGTCGTACAGCTCGGGAGGGTCGTTCTTTGTTCAATGTTCGTTCGCCGCGCAGGCCGGGCGCGCCCTCATCCCGCAGACTGCTTTGTACTATTCAGCAGGTTCCCTCTCACTCTACACCTATCGAGCAAAGACTATCGCCGCCGGTGATTATGCGATCGATCTCGAAGCACGTAGCGTTGTGTTTGACTCTGAAGGCGTGAACGACGTCAACATCACCCTATAGTGACTCAACGAGTCGTCACCCAAACTTTGGGGAAACGCGAAGCCACTGATCGCGCTGTCTTCGGCGAGCTGAGGCCGCGGAGTTCAGCGCGCGAGGCCACGCTGCTCCGCGCTCTGGAGTTGGTCGACCCGTGGGTGGCAGGATCGCCAGGCGAGATGCGATGGCGGCCGTCCGCAAGCCCGGACCCGCTACAGGTCATGCAGGCTCGCGCTGAGCACGCTCACCACTCGTTCCAATTCTGCACTCGAGAAGGAGGCGAAGCCCGCGCGGAAAGCCGGCGGGTCGCCTTGTTCGACATGCGTGGCGCCGGGGGCGAACCGGAGCCCGCGCTGAGCGGCGGCGCGAGACCACGCGCTCACGCTCACGTCGCTGTTCACGCGGATCCAGACGGCTAGGCCTCCCGCAGGGCAGTCGACTTGCACGATGTCTTTCAGTCGAGCGTCGCTTTGCAACAAGGAGACGATGGTGTCGCGGCGTTCGCGGTAGACGCGCCGAGCGCGACGCGCGTGGCGCTGCAGCTCTCCATCTTCGATCGGCTCGGCGATCGCGCGTTCGAGCACGAAGTCGCCCTGGCGATCGATGATTTCACGAACAAGGCTCGCGCGCTTCACGAAGGCGGCGTCGGCGACCAGGTAGCCAACGCGGAAGACGGGCGCGATCAGCTTCGAGAACGAGCCCAGGTAGATGGTGCTCACGGCAGGATCGTGGGTCGCGGACAGCGGTAAGAGCGGTGTACCATCGAAGTGATATTCGTAGTCGTAGTCGTCTTCGATCAGGCAAAAGGAGTACTCGGCGGCCAGCGCGCGGAGGCGAGAGCGCCGCTCGGGAGAGAGCGCGACCGTCGTTGGATATTGATGATGCGGAGTGACGTACAGCGCCTTGAGTTTGCCCTCCAGCGCGCGCGCGTGCGCTTCCAACTCATCGACAACGAGGCCATGTTCGTCGACTGGGATGCGCACGAGGCCCGCACCCGCGAGTTCGAACGCGCGCCACGCGGGCACATAGCCCGGTGTTTCGACGGCCACGAAATCACCCGGGCGGCAGAGCGTAAGCGCCACGAGCGAGAGCGCGCCTTGGCTGCCACGTGTGATTAGTATTTCGTCCATGTTGCAGGACAAGCCGCGCGCTTGATTCACGAACTTGGCGAGCACCTCACGCAACACGGGATCGCCCGCGGCACTGCCATAACCGAGGCCGCCGCGCGACAGCTTGGTTAGCGCGCTGCGGTGGGCCCGTGCGATCTTCTCCAAGGGCGCCAAGCGCGCGTCGGGCGCGCCATCGCTCACCTGCAAATCAGGCTTATTTTCTGCAGTAGAATGCCAGTTGGTGCGCGAAGCGTGCACATCGGCGACGGGCATCGTGGGCAGTACGGAAGCGACGCGGGTGCCGCGCGCGGGCACGGCCTCCAGCCAGCCTTCGGCGCACAGCTCGTCCAGCGCGGCGACCACGACTTTGCGATTTACGCCGAGCGATTCGGCGAGCACCCGACTGCCGGGGAGCAGCGCGCCAGCATCGAGTCGGCCGCGTTGGATCTCGCGGACTAGCGCGCGTGCCAGGCGCTCGTGGCTGGGTGCCGGGTCGACCGCATCATCCGCAAGGTTGATGTCGAAGCGCCATGGTCGACCAGCTGGACCCCTGGGCATGTGCAAACTGGAGCCTCCTTTGGCGTGCGCTTCACGGTAGCTCTTGCTTCGCGCAAGTCAACGAGCGCGAGGAGAGCGAACAGCGTCATGAGCGCGGTGAAATTCCATTCTGCAGATTTCGACAAAACCCCCAGCCGTCCACGCGTGGTGTTGCCCGATCGGCTCGTGCACCGCGACGTCGAAGCGCACGGCGAGCAGCACGATTACTCCAAAGCGCGCAAGCACCCGGTGTTCTTCGTCGATCTACCTTCGCACGCGTTGAGCATCACCATCGGTTGGCTCGAGCCCGGACAAAGCTCGAATCGCCACCGACACACCTACGAAACGATCCTCTTCGTGCTCGAGGGCGAAGGCTACTCGTACATCGCTGGCAAGCGGGTCGCGTGGAAGAGCGGCGATGCGCTCTACGTCCCAGTCTGGGCCTGGCACAACCACGTGAATACCGGCGCTGGCCGCGCCCGCTACTTGGCCTGTGAGAACGCGCCAATGCTGCAAAACATGGGCGGAATCGCGCTGCGCGAAGAAGTGCCCGAGCGCGGCGACCAACTCTTCGACACGAACCACGAATCCGAAGGAGGTATGCAATGAGCGAGACGCTACAGGGAATCATCTCGTATCCAATTACGCCGTTCACCGAGGCCGGCCGCGTCGATGAAAAGCTGCTCGGTGAAATCGTCGACAAGATGGTGGAGGCCGGGGTACACGCGCTGGCCCC
The DNA here is from genome assembly GCA_037200885.1 of Pseudomonadota bacterium. Taxonomy (GTDB): domain Bacteria; phylum Myxococcota_A; class Polyangia; order Polyangiales; family Polyangiaceae; genus PMG-095. Next base: position 3,425,142 of record JBBCIN010000001.1, on the reverse strand, counting down.
GCTCGGCAGCACCGGTGTGCTTCCGTACCTGAACGATCAAGAGCGAGAGACAGTGTCTGGCGTGGTCATCGAGCGCGTCAAGCGACGCGTGCCGACGCTGGTCGGCGTGTCGAGCTTGACCACGGAACGCACCATCTACCACGCACGCTACGTCGAGAAGCTCGGTGCGAGCGCCGTGATGATCATCCCGATGAGCTACTGGAAGCTGACCGAGAAGGAGCTCGTCGCGCACTTCGACTCGGTCGCCAAGGCGATATCGATCCCGATTGCGGTGTACAACAACCCCGCTACGGGCGGCCTCGACTTGAGTCCGGAGCTGATCGCTCGGCTGCTTCAGATCCCGAACGTGACCATGGTCAAGGAAAGCACGGGCGACGTGAACCGTATGCACCGCCTAGTGCAATTGTGCGGCGACAGCGTGGCCTTCTACAACGGCAGCAATCCGCTGGCGCTGGCGGCGTTCGTAGCGGGCGCGAGCGGCTGGTGCACTGCCGCGCCGCACGTGATTCCGAAGCTCAACTTGGAGCTCTATGGTGCGGTGGTTCAGGGCGATCTACCCCTGGCACGGCGCGTGTTCTATCGGCAATTGCCGTTCTTGCAGTTCATCGTCGCGCACGGCTTACCGCGTACGATCTCGGCCGCGCTCGAGCTCATGGGCACCTCCGTGGGGCCGCTGCGCGCGCCGCTGCAACGCCTGGAACGCGAACGCATCGAAGAGCTGAAGAAGCTGCTCATCGAGCTCGAAGTGCTGACGGCCTGAAACCATAGCGCGACCGTCCCCGAGTTGCGCCGAAAGGATTGAGCTATGACCACGCGAGAAATTGAACCCAAGCTCAGGCAAAATTGCCTGAATTTCCTCGAGCTCTTGGCGCAGAACATCGCGCTGATCTCACCCACCATGACCGCGGCGCTGATCGTGCCGCTGATGTTCTCCAATGCGGGCAACGTGAGCTGGGCGGCTTATGCGCTCGGCTCCGTGATGTTGTTATTCGTGGCGTTGAACCTGAACCAATTCGCCAAACGCACGACCAACGCCGGATCGATGTATAGCTACGCCTCGGCGGGCCTCGGCTTCGGTGGCGGCGCGTTGTGCGGATGGTGCCTGGTTTGGTCGTATCTATTCATTGGCTTGGCAGGGACAACCGGCTTTGCCATCTTCGCCGGGAAGCTCTTGGACATGATGCACCTGGGCGTGCCGACGATCGTGCTGTTCGCGCTCTGCCTCGGGGTGAGCGCCCTGCTCGGCTACAAAGACATCAAGGTGAGTACGCTAGTGATGCTCGGACTCGAGGGCTTTTCCTGCTTCGTCATCCTGGTGCTATGCGCCATCGTGCTCGGGCATCATCCGGCTCCTGATGCGGCCCAGTTCGACTTTCACGGCATGTCACTGTCGAGCTTGGGCATGGGCGTCGTCGTGGCCGTATTCAGCCTGGTCGGTTTCGAGAGCTCGACCGCGTTCGGCGAGGAATCGATCAACCCGCTCAAGACCATTCCGCGCTCGATCATCTGGAGCTTGGTGTTGACCGGTGGCTTCTTCATCGTGGTCAGTTACGTGGAAGTGCTCGGCACCCGCGGCTACTCGCTGAGCTTGGACAAGATCGATGCGCCGCTCAACGTGCTGGCCGACAGCTACGGGGTCTCGTTTCTATCTCCGCTGCTCTCGCTCGGCGCCATGTTCAGCTTCTTCGCACTTGCTTCGAGCTGCATGAACGCTGGCGCGCGGGTCATGTTCGCCATGGGGCGCCATCGCTTCTTCCACAGCGCCACCAGCGCTGCCCACGAGGTGCATGGTACGCCGCACGTTGCCCTGGGCGTGATCGCGGCCGTGATGTTCCTGGTCGTCGCCGCGAGCAGGTGGCTGTTCGGCCTCGCCGTGCTCGACCAATTCAATTATGCCGGCACGATGGGTGCGTTCGGCTTCTTGGGCGCGTACTTCCTGGTTACGATTTCGGCGCCTCTATACGTCAAATCCCGCGGTGAACTGCGCTCGAAGGACATCGCCCTCTGCGTCGCCGCCCTGGCGCTGATGCTGATCCCGACCATCGGCAGTGTGTACCCCGTGCCGGACGCGCCAGTCCGGTATTTCCCCTATATTTTCGTGGTGTACCTGACGATCGGTGTCGGCCGTGTGCTCTGGATCCGCCAGCGCGCGCCGGAACACCTGCGAAAGATTCGCGAGGAGCTGATCGCGCAACATCTGCCCGAGACAGCAACAGTGCAGGGGCAGGTGGTGCACGAATGAGCCCGCTCGGCAGATCGCTTCCGATGCGAACGGTTGCTGTGTGCACTCGGTGGCTGAGCTCGGAGTACGACGCTTGAAGACTGCCCTCGCCCTGCGCCATCTCCACTTCGAAGATCTCGGCACGCTGGAACCACTGCTGCTCGAGCGCGGCTACGAGGTGCGCTATCTCGACCCGGCCGTAGAGGACCTGACGGCCGTCGATGCCGCCGCAGACGATCTCGTCGTGGTCCTGGGCGGTCCCATCGGCGCGTTCGACGAAGGCGTGTATCCCTTCCTAGCCGCCGAACTGCGCCTGATCGAGCAGCGCGTCGCCAACCGACGACCGCTGCTCGGAATCTGCCTGGGGGCACAATTGATTGCTCGCGTGCTCGGCGCGCACGTGGCGCCCATGGGTTCCAAGGAAATCGGCTTCAGCGAGCTGACGCTGACGGAACAAGGCCGTAATTCGGTGCTGGCGCCGCTCGCTGGTGTGAGCGTGCTGCACTGGCACGGCGATCGCTTCGATCTGCCCATCGGCGGCGCGCTACTGGCGAGCACGCCACACTGCGCGCACCAGGCTTACGCGGTTGGCGAAACGGTCCTGGGGCTGCAATTTCACTTGGAGGTCGACACCAACCAGATCGAACGCTGGCTGGTCGGCCACGGCTGCGAGTTAGTCCAGGCGGACGCCGATCTCCGCGCGATACGCGAGAATGCTCGGCGGCACGGCGCGGCGCTGGCAGCGGCGGCGCAGCTTGCCGTCGGCGGCTGGCTGGACCGGCTGCACTAACGAGTTCGGCACGGCTAACTCGGGCCAGGGAACAATCCCCTCTCCGATCAGCTCAGTGTTGTAAGCTGGTTTACGACCCCCGACTCAACGTGCCCGGTAGCGCAAGAAGTGTCACGGCAGCGATTCGAAGTCCAAGACGATGCGGCCACGCACTCCGCCCCCTTCGAGGCGACGGTGCGCCGCGGGCGCTTCCGCCGCGGGCACGACCTCCGTGACACGAAGGGTAAGCGCCTTGTCCTCCGCCAGGCGAGCGAGGTGCTCGAACAATGCCGTGTTCTCGGCCTCCTTCGTGGAGGAGATGGGATAGACCGCGATACTTCGGTCGGCAGGCCCCGTCCAGCCTCGGACCGTGGCCATCCGACCGCCATTGGCGACGGCCAGAACGGCAGCCGCATCGAGACTAGCACCATCCACCAGGCCCGCTGCGCCCCGAGGAACGATGGCGCGGACCCCAGTGAGGAAGCCATCACCTCGTGGCACGGTGTGGCCCGCTCCCAGCTTTTTCACGAGCGCCTCGTCGGAGGCGGAGCCGGCGTCTGCGATGATCGTCAATCCGTCCCCCTTCGCGAGCTCGACCGCGTACCCGCCGACGGCGCCCGAGGCCCCCGTTACGACGACCGTGTCTCCCCGCGAGAGCGCGAGCGCGTTGAGCGCCAAGCGCGCCGTCGTCGCGTTCAGAAGCAGCGTGGCTGCGGCAAAAAACGAGGCCCCCTTCGGTGCGGCGACGACGGATGCTGCAGGTACGACGATCTTCTGGGCGTACGCCCCACCGTGAGGGCCCGTCGGAACGACGTACGCAATGACGGAGTCGCCGATCGACAGACGCCCGTCGGGGTCCGGTCCTAGCTTCTCGACGACGCCCGCCGCGTCCACGCCAGGCACATAGGGCGGAGGCCGCCCTGCGAAGCGGGCTGCGTGCGCGCCGGACCGCAAGAGAAGGTCCGTTGGGTTCACGCCCGCAGCGTGGACGCGAATGCGAACCTCGCCGGGTCCCGGCTCGGGCTCCGCCAGCTCCACGACCTCGAGCCGTTCGGGACTTCCGAATGCGAACAGGCCTATTGCTTTCATCATCAGTGCACCGCGGCGACGAGCTCGTTGAGCTGGGCGACGAGCCTTCCTTCGCCGGGACCGACGTTTTCACGAAGGGGCTTTGCCTTCTCGACGACGATCTCTATGGCGTCGGTTGCAAGCAGGCGCAGCGTCTCGGCGATGAATTCTTCGAGCGGCATTGCGCGCGGATCGTTCCGACTCTCCTTTCCGAGGAAATCGGTCTGGACCCGTGGCGGCGCGCTCTTCCTCCGCCCCGCAATGATGACCTGGTTACCGCGCGCATGAAGCGCTTCGGCGAAAGCGCGCCCGATGCCCGAGCCTCCACCGGTGATGAGGGTCGTGTTGCCTTCGAGGTTCATGATGGTCTCCTTTTGTGTACGCCGCACGCATTCAGGCGGGAAAGATGGTTCCGAACATCGGTAGCTCGCTCTTCGATTGCGACTTCGTCGCTTCGTCTTGGACGACGTCCCAATGCTCCGCCAACCGACCGCCCTCGACGCGCACGATGTCGACGACGATCCACGAAGCGGGAAGGCCGTGGCCCGAGAACCGTCCGTGCAAGAGGACATAGTCGCCCTCGGCCACGACGAGCGCGTGCTCGTAGTGGAGCGTAGACGGTAGCGATTCGACGAGACTGAACAGCCCCTCGCGCCCGGGCGCGATGTGCGCGCTGTGCTGAATGTACTTCGCCGACCAGAAGCCCTCTGCGCGTGCGTAGTCGCGCTGGTTGAACAGCGCGTCGAACGCCTGCAGCACGAGAGCCTTGTTCGTCTCTTCCTTCGTCTTCATGGTATCCTCCGCGGTAAACTGCAAAACTACGCACCGAATCCTCTCGGCGCTGCTTTCAAGAGCATCTCCGTGGCACCGCGGCCGGAGGCTTGGAGACCGCAGCACCAATTCCACGCGAGCCGCCCGTAACGAGTGCAAACTTTCCTTCGAATTTCTTCGACTCGTTTCCTTCCAATATCCGATTGAACGACGAGATGAGTAGCGTGCTCCAATCTTGGCGCACAACAAGGCGGATGAATTGGAACGGACCGGCGCATTTTGGATTTTCCGACCATCGATCGACACTCCCGAGCGCTCGGCAACGAACGCGAGCTCGACCACGTCACGTACACGGCGTGCCTCTTCAGCTCGTCCGTGGAGCCCGAAATAGCGCCTGCTCTCTCGCCGCTGTCGGAAGCTCCAACGAAGGTAAAGAAGAGCAATCCGACCGACGCGCTGGTCTCCGTTTCGCCCGTGCCCGATAGGCCGCATCCCGGCAGTGCGGCCGAGCAACTCCTCTGCCATCAGATCTGTGGTGATGCCGAGCTCGCACCGTTGTTCCGCTTCAATTGGCCGGTCAAGACTCGCAACGACACGAGACCTATCGTCCGTCGACCTACTCTGGGAAGCCGGGCGTCTGGTTGTCGAGATCGACGGGAAGGACCACTGCGTCCTCGGCCAGTTCATCCGCGATCGCCGCCGCGACTTCGAGCTCGTCATGAGCGGCTACCGAGTCCTCCGTTTCACCCGCTTCAAAGTCCTCGAAAGCCCCGACCAAGTCCTGAACGACCTCCGCGATGCCGTTCGGTATCTCGGAACGCCGGAGAAACAAGCATGAGCGTCGCAAAGAAACCGCGGCCGCCCTCGAAGCCCAAACCAAAGTCGGCCAAGCCCAAAGGGACCGATCCGACCGCAGCTCAGGCGACGGCGGCCAAGGCTAAGGCCGCAGAAGAGAAGAAAGGCAAGACTGCCGCTGACCGAGCGGCGGAGCCGACATCGCCCAGCGAAGAACTGCGCGCGGGAAAAGCTCGACGGACATCTCGCCCGCGCCACTCACGCTCGATTCAATCGAAAACCAAATCCGTCAGGCCGCTCCGTGGTTAGCGTGTACCGGTCGCGAGCGAGCGAGCGCTTCAGAAATTCGCGGAAGCCCTGGTGGTTCGCCCGGCTCTCACGTTCACGGTGACAGACATTCTGCCGCGCTCCGGATTGACGAACAGCACCGTGTGGGGACCGGAAGGGAGTTGAATGACGCGCGGCGCCTTGCCGAGCGGGCGACCATCGAGGACCAGGCCCGAGGGTGGATTCGAGGTGACGGCGAGGGCCCCGAGTGGCTCGCTGCCGGCCGACTTCGTGGTGACGCGCAGAGGCGCGAGCTCCGGCTGCGTTTCGCGCTGCGCGGTCGTTGGCGCGGGCGCAGGCTGCGGAGCTTCGGTAGCCTGCGTGATGGGGAGTTCGGACGCGGAGGTTTCTGCCGAAGTCACAGCGGCGGTCTCGAACTGCACGTCGCGCGCGCGACTCTCGTTGGCCGTGGGCGGTGGCGCAACGGTCGTGGCGGAAGACAGGCGAGACGCGGCCGTGTGCGGGACGACTCCGCGTAGCAGCGCGACCGCCGCGGCGGCTACCAGCACTGCCGATAGGGCAAGCACCCACGGCTCGCGCTTTTGCATGGGCAGGCGATCCGAAACACCCTCATCGTCGTCAGAGGCGACGAAGGGCCCGGGAGGCTCGGAGTGCGGCATGCGGACGCACTCGGGCGCCGATTCAGCCTGCCGCGAGTGGCTCACCAATTCGGCAAATTCGGCAAGTTCGGCAAGTTTGGCGCGTTTGGCGCGCTCAGCGGGTCCGATGCCCACCAGCGTTCGATCACTGCTGTCGAAGTGGCGAACCCTGCTCGAGTCCGCTGAGCCCGAGATGCCGATGCCCACCAGGGTTTGGTCGTCGCTGTCGAAGCTGTAAGCCGACAGCTCCCGAGTCTCTGCTTCTACGACTTGATTCTCTTCGCTTTGCACGGCATTTAGATCTCCGTCAAACGACGGGGTGAATGGGTCGAGCTCGACACTGTGTGTCTCCGGAGTCGCCATGAGTCGTCTCCTCGGCTTGAGCTACGCGCACGATATTACGTCAGCGAAGACAAGACGTGTGAATTCGTGATGCGCGTGCTTGCGTTCGCGACTCGCTTTCGATACCAGTGTACGAACGCTGCCAGGCGAGGCGTGCGGTGGCGCAAACCGCCACAGATTTTGCCTCTTCGGTTGCGAGTTTGTTTCAAAGACTTCACGATCGGCGCTTCAAAGAGCGAGCCGTCGGAAGCCGTTCAAATCACGTGCCGCTGCCGCAATCGGCGTCCTGATTGCTGAGCGAGTCTGTGCCGCCACGGCTCGTTGTGCGCGGTGCCCGTGCCCGTGCACGTGCACGTGGCTCCGTTCGTGGGATTGCCAAGGAATGAGCTCCCGTTGCTGAAGCGGTCAGCCGATCACTCGCTCTCGGCCCGGTGGGGTTTCCGAATTCGCGAGCTTATGCGACGATTGCTTCCGGTCCATGAGCGCGAAGAGCCCCAAGGTCGATGAATTCGTCAGCCGTGCCAAAGCGTGGCAGGGCGAAATGCAAAAACTGCGATCGATCCTGATCCAATGCGGGCTCGATGAAGAGCTGAAGTGGGGCAAGCCCTGCTTCATGTTCGAGAGCAGGAACGTGGCCATCATCCAACCCTTCAAAGAACACTGCTCGCTCATGTTCTTCAAAGGGGCACTGCTCAAAGACCGCCTTGGTCTGTTACGCAGCCAAGGCGAGAACACACAGGCGGCGCTGCGCCTGGAGTTCACCAGCGAGGCTCAAGTCAAAAAGGCCATGGTGGAGTCCTATGTGAAGGATGCTATCGCCGTGGAGAAGCAAGGGCTCAAGGTCGACTTCAAAGCCAAGCGTGAGCTCGAGCTGCCGCCGGAACTGAGCCAGATCCTCGAGAAGAACCGCAGGCTCGCGAAGGCCTTCGACGCGCTCACGCCCGGGCGCAAACGAGCTTACGTTCTGCATTTCGCCAGCGCAAAGCAAGCACAGACTCGCACCGCGCGGATCGAGAAGGCGGCTCCGATGATTCTGGCCGGCAAGGGCATGAACGACCGTTAGCTTCGGAGCAACTGGCTCCGCTCGATCTCACGCGACGTTGGTCGGATCACGCGGCTTCAATCAGTACCAGAGCTTGAACGTGCCGCTCACGTGCAGCAGCGCGATCATGTACAGCGCGCCGTCGTAGTAACGGTAGTTGCCAGTCGGGATGGCCGCCGACCAGAGCTTCTGCACGAAGGGCTTGCCAGTGGCCGCGGGCAGGCCAAAGCCGAGCAAACCATTGCACGCCAGCATGGCCGTCGAACCGTTGTTGTTCGAGCTCACCCAAGTCGCGTACTCGCTGGCGTATGTCGCCTCGAAGGCATCGGCGTGGAAGAAATTGTAGTCGCTCATGAAGTTCGCGACGGTGCGCAATTTGTCATCGCCGCCGGAGTTCGTCGTCTTGCCGGCGAACGAAGACTGGTCGCCAATGTTGCCGGTCGAGCCCGCTGCCGTCTGCAACCACGCGCGCGTCGTCGTCAACGCCGTGTTCCAGAAGTCCGCGTTGGTGGTATCGAAGCACGCCCACGTCTGATAATAGGCCGGCAACATGTACGAAGCATCGGTGCCATTCGAATCGGTGCCAGTGAAGTACCGGACTAGGTGCTGGCTCGCGCTGAAGTCGGTCGTCCGCACGAGGTCGAGCGTCTTCTGGGCCTCGCTGCCGTAGTCGTACTTGCCGGAGGTGTCTCCCCAGCGCTTGTGGGCAAACACGAGGGCCGCCGCAAACCACTCGTCTCCGTCCGGCGCTCCGCCGGACCCCGTGACGGAGCCACTCGTGCTCGTTTGCCAGGAGATGACGTTGCCCTTCCACATGTGGTTTTTGGCGAAGGTCCACAGCTCGTCGAACTCTTTTTGATGGTCGAGCTGGACGGCGACCATCATTCCGTAGGACTGGCCTTCGCTGCGCACGGAGTTGTCCGCGACGTCCTTGACGTACGCCTCATCCGTGCCGGGGCCGTTGTAAAAAATGGTGTTCGTGCCCGAGGGATTGAAGAGCTGAGACCAGGCGGCGGTGACCTTGGCGTCGCTGTCGGCCTGCGTTTGCCCCAAAAGGCTGACGAAAAGATTCGTGTACGTCGCGGGCGGAGTGCAGCCAGCGCCGGGAGCCGTGGTCGTGGACGATCCGCCGTTCGACATGCTGGTCGATCCGCCGTTCGGCATGCTGGTCGATCCGCCGTTCGGTGCGCTGGTCGACCCGCCGCTCGTGCTGCCACTGGCTCCGCCAGTCGCATTGTTGCCGGCCGCGCTGCTAGCACTGCCCGAGGCACCGCTCGGCGTGGTCGTGCGTCCGCCATTGGCTACCGTTCCGGTGCCGCCGGTGCCGCCATCGGCTGATGGGCTACCGCAGCCGAGCAGCGCCACGCTCGCCGACAGGAGAGCCGAGCCAAGCACAGGTGCCCCCCCACAGGCGGCCAAGGTCGGAACAACAGCCGAAAGAATCCGGTTCAAGCGAATCTGCATTAGACGTCTTTTGTGGCCGGCTCCAAAATGGAGTGCGCCGTCCGACGGACGGGCTGCGCACGGGGCCTATCGAGCAGTGGCATCGAGATACATGAACCGTCAAACAAAAAAACGAAGACCCAGCCACCTGCTGCGCGAGAGAAACAGTCTTTCCCCTGCGGATCTGCCGGGGCGCGATTAGTGAACTGACACCCGAGATGTGACCAATCATGAGCAGTGCACTTACTAAGCCGCAGGCGGGGCGGAGCCACCGCTCAAGAGGTCGAGCAGTCCGTAGGGCGCGTTGTCGTCGTCGAAGCCAGATGCGTGGCGTCGCCGAGCTCGTGCGAAATCCGCCGCCGACCTCGACGCGGCGGATCTTCGAGCGCATCGGGCGCCAGGTCCAGGCACTGCGAGCTCCGCGCGGCGCTCAGTTCACGGCGACCGGTTAGGGCAGGTTCGCGAGCAGGAGCGCGAGGTTGCGGCGTAGCCGTCATTTGCGGTATCGCTCACGCGAGTCAGCCGCAGGTCGGCGAGGATAGTGCGTGTTCCGACTGGAACCATTCCCGTGGTCGACCGCAGTAAGAGGCCCGTGACGCTGCCGCGATCAGCGGCGGTTACCGGCCCGAGCGTTGCGGTGCCGAGCGATACGTCGGCCGCACTCTGAAAGGTCAGCGGAACTACAGCGTTGTCAGCCTGGCTCGAGAAGCCGCCAAGATAACCGGACAGTAGAAATGTTACAGGGCCCGCATCAATCCCGGCGGCGTACGCGGAGACGTCGACCGTCTGCGTGAGTGCAGAGCTCGTATCGGCTTGGCCGCCCGCGAAGAAGTTATCTCCGCGACCGGTCGGCCCCGGATCCTGAGCGGTCGGATACCCGCCGGGGGTTCCGTATTTGATCGCGGTCGCTTCGCCCGTCGACGTCCAGCCCGGGGGTCACCACGGGGGCCGAGCCAACCGCCGCTTCGGCGTCGCCGTTCACGAGCAAATTCGGGGTTCGTCCGCCCGAGTTCCGCCGCAGCCCGGTGCAACCAACAGCGAAGGGCAGAGCAAGGTCGTCAGCAAGTAAGCGTGGAGTGAATCCTGTAGGGCATGTAGAAGACACGACTAATACATCCACTTTGCGGAACCCGGCCGACTGAGCGAGTCCACTTGAACGATCTTGCTGAAATCACCACGCCCGGCTCGAGTGCGGCGTGCGCGTCCTGATCCTAGTTCATGCACGCGTTCGCAAACGTATCGCGCGAATCGAGCGGTTGACAGCTGCCGGCAGTGCACGAAAACCCAGGATGACAACGGGCCCCCGGCGTTCCATAAAGTTGCCCGGAAAAACGGAACTCAGTGCACACGAATGGAAGGGAGCAGGGAACTTCGGCTTGCGGGCAGGCACACCGGAGCCCGGACTGGTGGGACAAGCGTGAGATCCCTGCGGCGCCAGGGCCGCCGCAGTAGCGCTCCGAGCCGCCGCTGACCTGATGATCAGCGGCGGCACATGCGTCACGTCGAGGTGCTCACTCGCGACAGACAGCGGTCGGCACGAACGGCTTCGCGGGAGTCGGCACTAGACCGACCAGGTTCAAGTACGCGCGGCAATCCTCGTTCGTCTCGCAACCGATGAATTTGCAAAAGCCACCATCGCAGACCGATTGCGCGCTGCATGATCCGTCATTTTCGCAGGGGATCTTGCACGTCTTGTGGGCGGGGTCGGCCTCGGAGGGCAGACACTTCAGTAGCCGCGGGTCTTCACCGGACGGCGTCGACACGGACTCTGGCGTCTGGCTGCCGCCGGTTGCGGCCAGGATGCATTCCCGGTCGCTCTTGCAGCCGGCGTACTCACACTCGCCGCTGTCCACGTTGCATTCGTAGAACGCGCTGCACTCTTCGTTGTGCTTGCAAGGCGCGTGGCAGACGCCCGCGTCGCAGCTCTTGCCATCCCCGCAATCGTCGTCGACCTTGCATTGCACGCACTGCTCGTCCGCGCAGAACGGCGTGCCGGTGCCGCAGTCGCTATCGTTTTTGCAAGACAGGTCGGCCACACACCGCTCGTCATCACAGCGCAGCGTGCACAGGTCGATACAATCCGCATCACTGCAGATCGCGGCGGTCGGATTGTAGTCCGGATTGCTGCAGTTGCAGGTGCGGCTCGGCTTCGTGCAAGTCGGCGTGGTCGTCGAGTAGTAGGTGCAATCGGTGCTGGCCGTGCACGTGACTCCGGAATACGAGCAGGTACCGGCGTCGCACAAATCTTGGCAATCAGTGACGGTTTCGCAGGTGAGACCGGCCAGAATACCGCCCGAGCAGCTACCGACCGTAGCAGCGGGTCGACACGTGCCGCCCTGACCGCAAGCCGCGTCGCTGGTACAGACCTGAGCCGTGCTGCAACCAGGGAACGTCGCGGTACAGGTCGTGGCGAGCGCGTTACACTTCGTCGGCGCCTCGGTCGGCTTGCCACCACAACAGTCGTCGGTGGTCGCGCACTCGATGCGATCGCATTGCTTGACTGCTACATCGATCGAAAACTCGTTCGTCCCGCAAATGCCATTGAGGCAGGCGAGGCCATCCTGACAGTCGTTGCGCGCCTGGCAATTCTCGCCGCGCTTGCCGCGCGTCTCCGGCTGGACTTTCGTCGGATCTTTGCTGCAGCCGAGCAACGAGAAGAGAGACACCACCGACAACAACGCAACGAATGAACGTACACCCATCATTTAAGATCCCCTTTTTCTATGAACTAAAGCCCACGAACAACTAGAACCCACGAACAACTAGAACCCACGAACAACTAGAACCCACGAACTAGAACCCACGAAGCCCACGAACCCAAGTGCTCCGGGCAAGCTAGCCGATTGTTCTCCGCTCGGGGAGGTGGAGGCCGTGGAGATGCTTGTAGCCCCCTCTCCTACCCTTGGTTCCCAGGCGGCAAATCCAGCGGATCGGCGCCGCAGCGCCGTGGGACGAATTCCGCTACGGCCGGCGCTTCGCGGCGCGATCCGGTGGTGATAGGCGCAACCCGTGGCACGTCAGGCAGTGCCGGCAAGCTGATGGTTACGCCGCAGCGTGGTTCCCGACCCGCGACGCCGAAGGCTATGCCGGCGTGTGCTCACCGCGTGACCATCAAAAAATCGAGATCCGCTGACTCGGTGCCCATTTCAAGAGCCGCGCGTTTGACGCTGGCGCGCTGCGCTTTCGAGCGTAGGATCTTGGCGATGTCTATCGATGGTGTAGAGGATGTGGTTGCGCTGAAGCGCGTGGGTGCGGTGGTTGCCGAGGCGCGCGACGCGATGGCCTCCCAGGTCGCGCCCGGGGTGACGACCGCCGAGCTGGATGAGGTTGGGCGGGACGTGCTTCGACGTCACGGCGCGCGCTCGGCGCCCCAGCTTGCCTATCGCTTCCCGGGTGCCACCTGCATCAGCGTCAACGACGAGATCGCGCACGGCATCCCTTCACAGCGGGTGCTGCGTGACGGCGACTTGGTGAACATCGACGTATCGGCAGAGCTCGACGGATATTGGGCGGACAGCGGCGCGAGCTTCCCCGTGGGCCAGGTGTCACAGCGAGCGCGCGCGCTCCTGTTCGGTACCCGCGCCGCGCTCAATGACGCGATCGCCGAGGTGCGCGCGGGCGCCCCGCTGCGCAACATCGGACGAGCGGTCGAACGCCGCGCCAAGCGCAGCGGCTTCCACGTGGTGCGCAATCTGTGTGGTCACGGGGTCGGTCGCCACATTCACGAAGAACCCCAGGTCTCCAATACCTTCGAGCGCGACAACCCGGTGCTCTTGCACGAGGGCTTGGTGCTGACGATCGAACCCTTCTTTACGACCAGCGCCACGCACGCGATCGAGAGCGACGACGGCTGGACCCTGCGCACTCCCGACGGCAGCATCGGCGCTCAATTCGAGCACACGATGATCGTGACGCGGGGGCAACCGATCATCGTTACTTGAGCTCGAGTGACCCGAAGTTCTTCTGACCCTCGTACAATCCGAGACGTCTGCGGTGGGCGCAAAAAACTGGCGGATTTGGCACTGCCCTGACAGTCGGCTCGCCCCCCCCTCGGGCCGAGCTCCCGCTTTCTCAGTCGCAGTCGCGCTCGAGGAAGCAGCTTGCGCCATCGGTCACGCAGGCCATGCCGCCCGAGCTGCCATCCTTGCAAATGACGCCAATCGTGGAGACCGGCTTGCCCGAGCAGCCGTCCGCTTGCGGGCAGGGGGTGGTGATGCGGGGCGGGACGCAAACCGTGGTCCAGACGCAAGCGCCTTGGTTCTCGCTGCCGCAGGTTTGCGCTGACTGCACGGTGTCCGCCGGGCAATCGACGGCGGGCTTCGGCGGGCATTCCGAATCAGCGCATTGCCGATAGCTGACGCTCGCGCCCGCACTGTCTTCGGACCAAGCGCACGCCCCAGACGAGCTGGTGCTGCACGCGACCTTCGGCGTGGAAGCCAGAGAGGCGGGTATGGCACCGCAGCCCTGAAAGCTGCACTCGCCGTTGACGCTCAATGTCTGACGAGTCGAAGCGCCTTCGCTCGGGCTCTTCGCCTCTTCGCTAGCGCCGCACGCCGTCAGAAATATCGAACCGAATACGAAGCTACAAAAACCGATCATGTATTTCATTTGATGGACCTCCGGATACACCTTTCCAAAACCACCTCGGAATGAGGCGATGAGCGTTGCAATTGGCGGTTGCCGAGGCGCTTAGTCGCCGCAGGCGGGGGAAATCGAAGGAATGTCACCCCAGCAGGCGAGTGGCAGGGCTTGAAAGGAAGCCGAACCTCCCGCCTGGTCGCCGCTTTCGATGCCCGCGAGTAGGTAGCCCGCTGAGCCGTCGGCGTGGAAACGCAGATTGATCTCGAGCCGACCGAAGCGACGCCCGCCCAGCGTGCCGGGATCGAAAGCGAACGCGCCCTTCAATTCCGCGCTCGGTAGGAGCTCCGTGATTGCGGCTTCGTCGACCGCTGTGGCAACGAGGTCGACCGTGAATGACTCTGCGAGTGCGCCGCCAGCGGTCGCAAGCACGACGCTCACGGGAATTCGCACCTGGTCCTCGCAGTGGGGCAGGCTCTTCTGCGCATCGACCCGCGCGAACTTGGCGGGTCCGGCGGCAGACGTCCGCAGCGTGACCTGACCCGTGCCGCTCTCCGGTCCGTAGGCAAACCCGGGAGTCTGGCGCCAGTCGAAAGTTGCCAATTGCTCGCCCTCGGCCAGGGCCAGCACCTGCCCAGCGGAGAACCCGAGAAGCGATCGCTCCTGCAGCGACAGTGGGCTCGTCGCGAACACGCAGCCGTCGTCCGTCTCTTCCCCGGTTTGGCCGCCGGCCTGGGCACCGCAGCCGCCGAGGGACAAGAGCGTCAGCAGCAGTGCTGCGGCCAGGCAGATTCGATGAGTGAGTGTCACACCGTGAATAGGCCATGTCCTCGGGCCACGGGCAAGTGCCGCTTCGCACTTTTCAGGCGCCATTTCGCCTTACAATGTGCAATATGGCAACCGATGGACTACGCAAACGTAACGAGTGAGCTAGTGCGCGCGCTGCGCGGCCGCCGTTCGCAGACTGCCTTCAGCAAATGGCTGGGCTACCGCAGCAACGTGGCCTCCGCCTGGGAAGCGGGGCGCGCGTTTCCGACTGCCTCCGACTTCTTCTCCATGCTGGAGCGGAGCGGGCGAAAGTTGGCGGTCGCTCTGTCGGCTTTTTATCGCTTGCCGGCGGACACGGTTGCCTACGACCTGACGACCGCGCGCGGCGTCGCCGCATTTCTCGACGACTTGCGCGGTCGCACGGCGGTCGTCGACTTGGCGCGCGGCGCGGGGCGGAGCCGCTTCGCCGTTGCTCGCTGGCTGAAGGGCGAAGCGGAACCACGGCTGCCCGACTTCTTGTGTCTGGTGGAAAACGCTTCCTTGCGCCTGCTCGATTTTTTGGCCTGCTTCGTCGATCCCGCCGCGTTGCCGTCCTTGGCAGGCGCGTGGCGCAATCTGGAAAATGCGCGGCGCGCTGCCTTCGAGATGCCCTGGTCGCACGCCGTGCTGCGGGTCATCGAGCTGTCCGAATATCAGAAGCTCCGTCGGCACAAGCCCGGCTTCATCGCCGAGCGATTGCAGATCAGCCGCGAAGAGGAGGAGCGTTGCCTCGCGCTGCTGCTCGAGACCGGCCAACTCCGTCGAGAGGGGCAGCGCCTGCGGCTCGGCGCAGCCCTCACGGTAGACACGCGCGGCGACCGTCAGCGTTCGCAACGACTGAAAGCGTTCTGGACCGGCGTTGCGCTCGAGCGCCTACAGAGTGGCGCCGACGGCACGTTCTCGTACAACGTATTTTCGGTATCGCGCGAGGATTTCAGCAAAATCCAGGAGCTCTTCCGGGCCTACTTTCGCGAGCTGCGCCGCATCGTTGCTGCCTCCGAGCCGTCCGAGTGCATCGTCCTTTCCAATGTGCACCTGCTCGAGCTGGGCAGCCATGTCGAGGCACGATAGCGGGCGGTGTGGCCAGTTCCTTTGGGGGAGTAGGCCAAAGTCGAGGGATAATTACGATTGTCCGAGGTCGTTCGTTGGTTCATACAAAATGGATGAACCAACGATCCCCAGACTCGACCGCTCTTTCCTGGGATTTGCTCAGCGCTTTCTTGGCCGTCATGCGCACTGGCAGCCTGTCGGCGGCCTCCCGGGTCTTGAGCGTCGCGCAGCCCACCGTCCGCCGCCAGATCGAGACCCTGGAGGAAGTGCTGGGGGTCGTGCTCTTCACACGCTCACCGACGGGGCTGATCGCAACCGAGGCGGCCGACGCCGCGCTGCCCTACGCCGAATCGATGGCCGCCGTCGCCGACGCGCTCGTGCGCTCGGCCTCGGCGCGGACGGATGCAGAGCGCGGCACCGTTCGCATCACCTGCAGCGAAGTGGTCGGTGTCGAAGTCATGCCACCGATCTTGGCGGAGCTGCAGCGGCTCCACCCGAAGCTACAGCTCGAACTGTCACTGAGCAACGCCAACGAGGACCTCTTGCGGCGTGAGGCCGACGTCGCGGTGCGTATGGCGCAGCCGACGCAGAGCGCACTGATCGCCAAGCGCGTCGGTACGGTGAAGCTGGGCGCCTTCGCAAGCGAAGCTTACTTGGCCGCTCATCCAATACCTCGCTCCCCCGCCGATCTCATGCACGGGCACGCCCTCATCGGCAGGGACCGGGACACGAGCTTCCTGCCCGTGCTCGCGGCCGCGGGGATCGTGCTCAAGCGCAAAGACTTCACGCTACGAACCGACAACGATGCGGCTTACCTCGCGGCGATTCGCGCCGGAGCGGGGGTCGGCATCTGTCAGGTGCCTCTTGCTGCTGGCCCTCCCCCCTTGCGGCGCTTGCTCCCCAAGCTGGTCTTCGAGCTGCCGGTTTGGGTGGTCACGCACGAGGATCTGCGCTCGACGCGACGCGTGTCGATCGTTTACGAGCACCTCGTGGCGGCGCTCGCGAAATACGTCCGCTCCGCTTCGTGAGCCGCCTCGACGCCTCAGACGCGTCGAATTTCCCATACAAAGCTGCCACGCTTGACCCAGCTTGCTCGGCCTTTCGTCGCAGTCCATCGTGCGATCGCGCCAGTCACGATCCAACACAATCGCTGGCGGCCCAAATTGGGCTGAAACAAACTACTCATCAGCAGAGCCCTCGCTCTTCGCGCACTCCTACGCAAGTGTGCATGAAAATTGCAGCGCCCATCGACGAAACCCATGTGGCTCGTCAACCTAGCGCTGCGCCGCCCCTACAGCGTTGCGACCTTGTGCTTGGTGATTTTGATGATGGGGGTGCTGTCCATCTTCCGCATGAAGACGGACGTGCTACCGGCGGTGAACATCCCGGTCGTGGTCGTCGTTTGGAACTATTCGGGGCTGTCGGCGCAAGACATGGAGTCTCGAGTCGTGCTCGTCGCCGAGCGCGGCTACTCTACGTCGGTCGACAACATCGACCACATCGAGAGTGAATCGATCAATGGCATCGGCCTGATCAAGCTGTACATGGCGGGCGACGCCGACATCGGCGCGGCG
The DNA here is from genome assembly GCA_037200885.1 of Pseudomonadota bacterium. Lineage (GTDB taxonomy): Bacteria > Myxococcota_A > Polyangia > Polyangiales > Polyangiaceae > PMG-095. The sequence continues at coordinate 3,407,756 of JBBCIN010000001.1, read as the reverse complement.
ATCGGGCAAGTCACCGCGCAGTCGATGCAGAGCTTGCGGTTCATGCCCACCGGCATGCAGCCGCCGAGCATTTTGCAGTTCAATGCCTCGAACGTGCAAGTTGCGCAGATCACGATGTCGAGCAACCTGCTTTCAGCGCAGGAGATGTTCGACTACGCGACGCAGTTCCTGCGGCTCAAGCTGTTCACGATTGAGGGCATGCAGTTGCCGCCGCCATACGGTGGCAGCGGTCGTCAGGTGGCCATCGATCTGGACCCGTTCAAGCTCGCGTCGAAGCAGCTTTCCCCCCAAGACGTGGTCAATGCCATCTTAGCCTCTAACGTGATCTTGCCCGCGGGGATCTCGCGCATGGGCGGGCACGAGTACGACATCAGCATCAACGGGAGCCCGGTGGACTACGCGAGCTTCAATCGCGTGCCCGTCAAGGTAGTCAATGGCAGAACCGTCTATGTGGGAGACGTGGCGCACGCGCACGACGGCTACGGCAACCTGTTCAATACGGTTCACGTCAACGGCCGGCGCGCGGTCTATTTGGCCGTTCTGAAAAAATCGAATGCTTCGACGTTGGCCATCGTGGATGCCACACGCGACATGTTGCCCTCGTTGAAAGCGGCCGCGCCGGAGGGCCTGGAGCTGAAGCTGGATTTCGATCAGTCCACGTTCGTGCGCGCGGCCATCAACGGCGTCTTGCGCGAGTCACTGATCTCGGCCGCGCTGGTAGCTTTGATGGTGTTCGGCTTTTTGGGCAGCTGGCGCAGCGTGATCATCGTATGCACCTCCATCCCCCTCGCGGTGTTGTGCAGCGTGATCGGGCTGTCCCTGTCCGGGATGACGTTGAATCTGATGACCCTCGGCGGGCTCGCGCTCTCCATCGGCATGTTGGTCGACGACGCCACCGTCGAAGTGGAGAACATTCACAGAAACCGCGTGCACGAAAAGCGGCTTGCGGTGGCAATTTTGGATAGCGCAAGCCAGGTGGCGACGCCGGCGCTGGCAACCACGCTCACGATCTGCATCGTATTTTTTCCGGTCGTGATGCTGACCGGCCCCGCCAAGTTCCTGTTCATACCGCTCGCGCTCGGCGTCGTGATCGCCATGGTCGCCTCTTATCTGCTCTCGCGCACGCTGGTCCCCGCCATGGCGCATCTTTTGATGAAGAAGGAAGAGGTACACGGGGCCGAAGGCGAGCAGGGCCGTAACTCACGAACACCCGGCGAAACGGCTCCCAAGCGCAAGCCCGGGCGGCTCGCCCGGCTCAACGCCTGGCGCGACCGCCAATTCGAACGATTAGAAGATGCCTATGAGTCGGCGCTGCGGGTCGCGCTTTCGCAGCGCGCGCTGGTGTTGGGCTCGTTCTTCGTGCTGCTCGTGGCTTCGGGCTTCTTGGCCCGCGTGGTGGGGCTGGACTTCTTTCCGAACGTGGACACCGGGCAGATGAAGCTGCACCTGCGCGCGCCGCCCGGAATGCGCCTGGACGATACCGAGGTGCTCGCGGCCCGCGTACAAGACGAGATCCGCAAGATCATTCCGACCGACGAGCTCGAAACGATCAATGACAACATCGGCGCACCGATCTCGATCAACCTCGGCTACATCGCCACCGACAACGTGAACAGCGGCGACGCGGACATCCTGATCGCGCTGACGCCGAAGCATCACCCCAGCGAAGGCTACATCGAGCGCATGCGGCGTGAGCTGCCGGTAAAATTCCCCGGTACCAGCTTGTATTTTCAGTCGGCGGACGTGATCAGCCAAGTCTTGAACTTCGGGACTTCGGCCGCGATCGACGTGCAGATCCAGGGTCGTGACCTCGAGCACAACTACCAATTGGCGCAGAAGATCAAGGCCCGCGTGAGTCGAATACCCGGCGCGGTCGACGTACACATCCCGCAAGTGACGAACCACCCGGAGCTGCGCGTGAACGTCGACCGCGAGCGCGCCGCGCAGCTTGGTCTGGCAGAGAAGGACGTCGCCAGCAGCCTGCTCACTTCCTTGACCGGCAGCAGCTTGGTTTCGCCCTCGTTCTTCGTGGATCCGAAAACCAACGTCAATTATTCGGTGGTCGTGCAAACGCCGTTCACCGACATCGACTCGGTGAATGCGCTGCTCGCGACGCCCATCGTCGGCAGCGTGCCCACGGCTAACGCAAACAGCGCGTCACCGGGCACGCCCGGTGCGTTGGAGCAAAGCGGTGACAGCCTACAAAGCGCGCTCTCGGCACCGGGTCAAGCCCCTTACCTAGGGAGCATCGCCACCATCTTGCCCAACGTGAACCGCTCGGTGATCAATCACTACACCGCGTACCCCATCGTCGAGGTGCAATGTGGCGTGGGCGGGCGAGACTTGGGCGCGGTAGCCAGCGACATTCAACGCATCGTCGACGACGAAAAGAAGCTGCCCAAAGGCACCGAGATCCACATCCGCGGGCAGAGCGAGCAGATGTTCCGTTCCTTCGGACGCCTGGCTTTAGGCCTGATTTTGGCGATCGCCTTGGTTTATCTACTGCTCGCGACGCTGCTCCAGTCCTGGCTCGATCCCTTGATCATCATGATCGCCATCCCCGGGGCATTGATCGGTGTCTTGTGGATGTTGATGGTGACGGGCACGACCATCAATGTCGAATCGCTGATGGGTACGATCATGGTGGTGGGTATTGCGGTCTCGAACTCGAACCTCCTGGTCAACTTCGCCAATGACCTGCGCGGAGACAAAGAGCGCAAAGTGTCCGCGGTCGATGCCGCGGTCGAAGCGGGGAAGACGCGCCTGCGCCCGGTGCTGATGACCGCGATTGCGATGCTCCTCGGAATGCTCCCCATGGCGCTCGCCTTGGGCGAGGGCGGTGAGCAAAATGCGCCGCTGGGCCGCGCGGTGATCGGCGGGCTCTTGGTGGCCACGTTCGTGACGCTGTTCGCGGTCCCGATCGTGTACTCGCTCCTACGAAAAGCACCGCCGCGCAAGCAAACGATGGACGCAGAATTCGAAAAGGAGATCGCGGACGACCCACCGGCGCCTGCGGAGAACCATGGTTGACACGGCGCCAATTCCGCAAGCCACGCGCTTGCTCCCCGAACACACCTCCGACGCTTCTGAGGCCGAAAAGCAGCCAAATAAACCCGCCCGAGAGGTCAGCAAGCGACAGAAGGTCGTACTTTACGTTCTCGCCGCCTGCTTGGTCGTGATTCCGATTCTGGGGGTGCTGTTCTTCACTCACCATCGCCACACGCGCGAAGCGGATCAAGCCCAGGCCGCCGAAGCCGAGCAAAAGAAGGGACCACCGCTGCTGCTCGCAAAAGTGACCATGACCCCTCCGCAGCGCACCGTGACGCTGCCCGCCGACACGCGCGCCGTGCTTTCCACCACGCTCTATGCAAAGACCAGTGGCTTCGTCGTCGAGATGAAGACCGACAAGGGCTTCCGCTGCAAAAAAGGAGATATCCTCGCCATCTTGCAGTCGCCCGAGGTCGATCAGCAGGTGTTGGCCGCGCGCGCTGATTTAGACGTGAAATCGCGCGCCGCCACGCGAAGCGACGAATTGGCCAAGAACGGCCTGGTCTCCGAACAAGATCGCGAAGCCGCGGTCGGTAACGCGCAAACGTCTGCCGCCGCGCTCAGACAAATGCAAGTGATCAAGGGCTACGAGCAAATTCGCGCGCCGTTCGATGGCGTGGTCACCGCGCGTTACGTCGATCCGGGCGCGCTCGTTCCGGCCGCCACGGGCTCTACTCAAGCCGCCATGCCCGTGGTCGACGTGGCCAAGATCGATACGATTCGCGCCGTCGTCTACCTCGGGCAGGACATTGCCTCGTTGGTCCACGAGAAAGACGACGTGAAGCTCTGGCAAGACGAGCACCCCAATGCGCCCTGGGGCGCGCAGATCACGCTCCTGGCCGGCACTTTGGATCCGCGCACCCGCACCGAACTGGCCGAAATCTGGTTCGACAATCGCCAACGCGGGATCGTCCCGGGCGTGTACCTGCACGCCGAAATTCAAATCAAAGTCGATCCGACTCCGCTCGTTCCCAATGACGCGCTGATTACCCGCAACGGAAAGACGCTGCTTGCCGTGATCGAAAACAACCATGTGCATCTGGTGCCAGTCACGCTCGGTTACAGCGACGGCTCGAACATCCAAGTCGTTTCCGGGCTAAAAGGTACTGAAACAGTCGGGATGAACGTGCCACCAGAAGTGATCGAGGGCTCCAAGGTCAGGGGCGTGCCTGCGCCGGCCCAAGCGCCGCAGGCCAATGGAATCTGAGTCGTGCGAAGCTCTGCCCGGGGCGGGCCCAGTGTTTCGCGTCGGATGGTAGCGCGTTCGGCGTTGCCCGCCTTGTTCGGGCTCTTACTAGCGTCTGGCGCCTGTAACAGCCGCGGCGCGCCCTTGCGTTTGGAGACTGCCCCGCTGCCGGCGAAGCACGAGAGCCTACGTGGCCCGTATCCAACTCAGATCAGCGGTGCCGAGCTGGAGGGCGAGACCAGATTCGTCGAGCCAGCGCCGTTTCCCCCCGCCCCTTCGCGACGTGATCGGAGTCGACTACTATACGGACGCGCGCCACTCCGAGATCGACCCGGTCCTAAAAGCAAAAAACGAGGCGGAAGAGGCGCCGATGCGTGAGCTCGGTCGTTGGCTGATCGCCTACAGCGATGGCTATCTTCGCAGCCAACGGAGGGACGCGAAGCTAGCCATCGCCACGCTCGATGGTCTTTTCGCGTGGGCCGCGCACGATGCCCTGCTCGGTCGCGTCAACCGTACCGGCCTGTATCAGCTGAAATGGGCGCTGGCGGCGTACGCTCTCGACTACCTCAAGATCCGCGACGAACCGGCGCTCGATCCGAGCGAGAAACAGCGCGTGGAGATCTGGTTTCGTCGGCTCGCGGACCAAGTCGTCGCTTATCAAACAACCAATCCCACTTGGCCCGATCATTGGAACAACCATGCCTATTGGGCGGCTCTCGCGGTGGCAACCGCGGGTGTTGCCGTCGATGATCGCGCGCTCTTCGACTGGGGCATTGGGAAGTTCGACATCTTCTTGAATCGAGTACGGCCCGACGGATCTTTGCCGGACGAGCTCGCCCGCGGAAAGCGCGCGCTTCACTACCATCTCTTCTCGGTTGCTCCGCTCGTGATGCTCGCGGAGCTCGCCGAGGCCAACGGTGTGCATCTTTATCGAGCAGGGAATCGCGCGCTCGAGCGACTGGCCACCCGATGTCTCGTGGGCCTCGCTGATCCGAGCGCGTTCGGAGTCGCCGCGGGCGCGGCGCAAGTCATCCCGGAAAAGTCGGATCTGGCCTGGATCGAGCCGTACTACGCTCGATCACAGGAGTCGCGCGCGCGGACTTGGCTGAGCCAGCGCCCGCTGTCCTTCGGCTTTCTTGGAGGTGACCTCACGCTCGCGTTTGGCGTTCCTGTCCCCGACCAAGGCGGGCAAGCGGCTCAGCGCAGCGATAGCGCGTCGAGCACTGCGAACTGCACGTCACAGAGCTCGCCGTCGTTGAGCGCACGCTGTGAGCTGGGCTCGACTTCGAAACGGTCGCGCGCGCGGCCCTCGACGGTGCGGATCTCGCAAGCCATGATGCGCATGCCCTTCGCGTGCAGCGCGCTGCTGACTGCGTGCAGCAAGCCGTCGGCGTCACGCGCATCGACGACCAAGAGGTAGCGGCCCTCGGCGGGTGATTGGCGCTCGAAATAGACCCGCGTGGTTGGCTCGGTGGCGGCGCGTCGAGCGCTGGAGACGTGTCGAGCCATGTCGTCGGTGACCAATTTGCTCAGGGACTGAACGAATGCCTTGAGCCCATCGCGATCGAGCTGAGCGGCGACGTCATCCGGACCGCCGAGTGCGCGTAGCTCTAAAAAGTCGACGGCCTCGACCTTGTCTTTACCCGGCTCGCGGCAAAAGGCGCGCGCGCTCTGGATGGCCATCCCCTGCGCCAGCAGCGCGTCGGTCACGAACGCGAGCAAGCCCGGTCGATTCCTCCGCCACGACGCACAGTTGCGGGCCTTTTGCCGATTGCCACAGCTCGGCGTGGACGGGCCCCGATCCGCGTCGAGACACGATCGCAGCGTGCTCCGCCGCTTCACTTGCCCCATAGAGACGTTCGTAGGCGTCGGGCATGGTAGCGATGAATTCGTCCATTTGGTGGCTTCGGCATAGCGGACGCAACATGGCTCGCGAATGTCATGGGTGTTTCGGGACGCGATCCGCCGGCAGGCGGCGACGTCACTGCAGGTTGGTCACCCAATAGTCGACGAGGAAGACGGGGTAGTTCGTGCTCAGGCCGGCGAGCTGTCCGCGATGAGCCATCAGCCCGAATTGGTAGCTGCGTTTGGCGTCGGGCAGATCGCCGACTTGGCCGCTGAAGCTGTAGCTCTGCGTCGTGTCGACGGTGTAGTCGTAGCCCCAGTGAAAGCCGACGGAGGCACCGACGGTGAAACCACCGGCCCCCGCCTCGGTTTCGAAATTCACGCTCACGTCCGTGCTCGTGCCGATCGACGAGGTTGCGCTCTCGTCGATCGTGAAGCCCACGGAGCCGCCGCCGACACCGACATTGAGCGGCTTGTCGCTGGCGAAGCACCATTTGCCCGGATCGACCCGGTAGGCGATGTCCGCGCCGCTCACTTTCGGAGCGGAGGCGCAGGCGTTTTGCTTGGGGTAACTCCCGGGCTCGCCCACGGTGTGCGTCAAGAGCGCGGGCCCGATTTGGGGTCCGTCGACGATGCTGCGGTTATACAGCGAGACGGGTACCTTGTACGTGCTCAAGCTGCGCGGCACGTTGATGCTGAGTGGCTTTTCGAAATCCGCCGGGTCCGGCGAGCTGACCACTTGGTAGTAATAGACATCGAAGGGGATCACCTGAAATACGACGGCATCGTCGCTGTCGGTCGTCCAAGTTTGGGTCTGGGTGAGCGAGACCGAGGACGACGAAATCCAATCCATTGCGTAGCCGACCGTCAATTTCCAGGATGCTTTGTCCAAGCCGAACAAATCCGGCGCTTCGTAGCCGATGGATGCCCCGGCGCTGAGGCCGATCGTGCTCGATGAGTCGACGCCCGTGCCATCGCCGAAAGAGATGCTGGTCTGCGAGTTCGACTCATTTACCCCCGCGAAATATGGAGCCGCCGCGAGCACGGCCAGCACGCGCGGTGTACTGAACAAGAGCTCGTGCTGACCCTGGTATTGGACGATCGGGCTGTCGCGATCGATGTTCGCGAGCGTAAAGCCGTTGCCCCAGCTCGGATCGAAGTCGCCCGTTTGCGGCGCGTCGCCCGCCGTCGTGGTGATGAAGTTCGAAAAGCGCGGCCAGCTATTGGTGCCAGCGTCCCACTTGACCTTCGCGAGCGTCGAGGCGAGTACCGCGCTGTCATTGACGGGCGGAATCGCGTTCCGCTCGTCCCAGTACGCCACGATGCTATCCTGGCCGCTGCCGTCGATGTCGCCCGCCTCGACCTCGACCGGAGCGTGATTGTAGCCGCCGCCGCCGGTCTCGAAATAACCCATGAAGGTCTTGGTCAGACCGTTCGTGATCTCCTCCTTGTCGCCAAACGACGACTTGTCGGAGGCGTACAGATTCTCGAGCCCGTCGAGGATGAACGCGCCCGCGTAGATGGCCTTCTCGAGCAGGGGAACCGTGCGCTTCGTAAACACCTTCAGCGCAGGCCGAAACAGATTGTTGTCGTGGTTGTAGGTCGCGCTGAAGCAAATGGCAAAGCAGGGCTCCCCGCCGTCCCAGCCGAGCGGCATGCGAAACGCCTTGAAAAATCGGTACGAGACCTGCGCATCGTCCATCAGCACCAGCTCGTGCTGCATCGGAGCGGTGCCGACGACTCCGGCAGAGAGCAGGATCTCGTCGCGGCCGTCCTTGTCGATGTCGCCCGCCGTCACGATCGCTTCCGAGTAGCTCCTGACGGTCGTCTGATCGATGAACTGGATCGACATCGGCGTGGCATCATGTGCGATGGGCGCGCCCGGCGGCGTGGTGTACGAGTTGTTCGCGAACGAGTCGGGTGAGCCGTCGTAGATCGAGACGAACGCGAGCGTGCCATTGCTCCACGCGACCACCAGGTCGTCGTTCGTCTTCTCTGGATTGTCGTCGAAGTGACCGCTGGCAATGCTCATTTTCTGAGAGTCGTTCGCCACGCGCGGCGTACACGAGAAGGAGAAGCTTGCTCCGGCCATGCACACGTCGATACCGCCGAAGTTCGTCACCACCAGCTCTTGCTTGCCGTCGCCGTCGACGTCAGCGGCAACGAAGCCATGATAGAACCAGTCGCGCGTGAGCGGCTTCTTCGTGCTGTCCGTCACGCCCAGGACGGTGTCGCTTACTTTGCTGAACTCGCCGCCATTGCCCGAGCAATTTTTGCTGCAGTGGATCACGTTCGCGTGCAATTCTTGCGCAGACTCGAGATAGTAAACGTTGACGATTTCGTCCACGCCGTCCCCGTCCAAATCGACGGCTAGCGAACGCACGAATTGATTGGCAGTCCAGGTATCGGTCTTGTCGATCGAGCTGAGCGGCGTTTGGTCCGAAGTATTGTACAGATCGTCGAGTAGGAATTGATTGGCCGTCGAGCCCGCCAGGCTACGGCCCGCGACGTAGATCTCCGAGAGCGGACGCAGGCTCTTCGTGCCGCGACCGAGCGGATTGTAGTCGTCGCCGAGCGCGTGCTTCGTTCCCTGGCGATCGACGTACGTGCGCGGCGTCGCAGTCGTGTCGACGCCGAGCGCGGCGAACATCTGCCCTTCGCTGAGCGCGCCACCTTCTCCGCCCTCGCCGCCCTCGCCGCTCTCGCCGCTTGCGCCGCCCGCGCCCGCTTCCCCGGCACTGCCAGCCTCATCCGTAAAGCCGGCTTCCCCCGCGGCGCCCGCGACGTTCCCACCCGTCGCTCCGTCCGAGCTGCCGCAAGCCGCGGCGCCGAGCGCGCTCGCGCCGAGCACAATCAGCGCGAGCCAGGCGAAGTGCCGCACACGCTGCGGCATGTTCATGGGGTGCTGGCTCCTGGCTAAGTCGCTCGCTCGGCGGATCGAAGACATCCAATCAACGTAACATGGAGCCCAGAGCGCGGAAAAGCCCCCCAGCTGAGGCCGGCGCCTGCGGCGGGACTCGGGCGTCCGTGTACGCCATCGTCTACTCCTCGCGTGAATCAAAGCGGGATGCGACGTGCCCAAACACCCTAGGCTACGAGGCCGCCTCGGCCTGGGTCGTGCCGTATGAGCGCTGAACGTGTGATCGCGAACACCCCTCCCCTCAAGTCACCGCTGAAGCAGATCGAGCACCTCGCCGAGCCGCCGAACATGGCTATTCGATAGCCATCCACTTCCGTGCGGCTTTCGGCTCCGTTGGCCGCGATGGCGTAGTTTTGAAATGGGGTCTCGAAACCCGAATAGACGTTGCCTCGCTAGCTGCAAGGCCAGCCCCAACGTGCCGAACTCATTGCCCTCCGCGACCAAGCGCTCTTTCAGCGCCGAGCTCGAACACGCGAAGGAGTGGAGACCCAGGAGCGGCACGATCAAGAGCAGGCTGCGGGCGCGCGTGTTCATGGGGTCGTTGCCAAGCAAGTTTTCCGCCAGCGACACGACCTACGACAAGTCGGCGACTTTCGTCCGCCGTCGGCGGCGGCGTTGTTCGAATTCTGGAAAACGCTTTCAGTTTTCGAAGGACATGGGCGCGGGCGCGCTTCCGCGCTAGCCTATGTGGTTGTCATGCGACGTGGATTGATTTGGGTGGGGTTGGTCTGCGCCGTGGGCTGTGGCGGGCGTTCGAGGTTCGACCCAGCCGACCTCGAGCCGAGCGCGGGGAACGGGGCCGGCGGGAGCGTAGCCATGGCGCGCGGGGGCAACGCGAATAGCCAGGGTGGCGGCGCGCTGCAGGCAAGCGCGGGAGCGCGGGGCGGTTCCCCTCCACTTGGCGAGGGTGGTGAGGGCGGCGAGGGTGGTGAGGGAGGCGGAGGCGGAATGGGCGAAGCCGGAGCCGCGGGCTGCGCCGCGGGTTGCGATGCAGATCAATTGTGCAGCCCTAGACTGCTGCTGGACACGCCGAGCTTCGCGGTCGGCCATCGGCCGCGCTCCATCACGGCAGCGGACGTGAATGGAGATGGCGCGTTCGATCTCGTCGTGTGCAACGACGATTCGAAAGATCTGAGCGTGCTGCTCGGCCACGGCGACGGCACGTTCCGCACCGAGCGCCGGATTGCCGTCGAGATGATGGAGGCGACGGCCGTCGACCTGGATCGCGACGGCAAGCTCGATCTGTTGGGACACGCGATCTATTCGCACGATGTCGTGGCGCTGTTCGGCAACGGCGATGGCAGCTTTCAGCCTGCACAGACTCTGGCAACATTCGACGATTCGCTGCACTCGCTCGAGATCGCCGACCTGAACGGCGATGGCCAGCTCGATGTCGTCGTGAGCTTTACCAACCAAACCCAGATCGCCGTGCTCCCCGGCAACGCGGACCGGAGCTTGGGGCCGGCCCAAAGATTCGAGCTCGGCGAAACGGTCAGCGTGATCCGGATTGCGGACTTCGACCGCGATCAGAAGCCAGATCTGTTGATCATCACCGATCCCATTCCCGGGCGCGCGCGCTTGGGCATCATGCCGGGATTGGGCGGGGGGAACTTTGGGCCTCTGCGAGTCGCAGACACGGGCTATCCGTTCGACCTCGTGCTCTCCGTCACGGTCGTCGACCTGAACCGTGACGGAAAGCTGGATTTGGTGACCCGAGCGGGCGCCGTGTTCTTGGACATCGCGGCCAGCAAGCTCGAGGATCCGGTCTTCGACGCGCTCGGCTCGCAAGTCGTGGTTGGCGATGTTGGCGCGGACGGTCAGCTCGATCTGGTCGACGCGAACGGCGACGGCAATCGCATCACGGTGTTCAACGGGACCGGCACGGGCGCGTTCAGGCGACTCGCCAGCTTTTCCGCGAGCAGTGGGCCGCGCGCTTTGGCCATCGCCGATTTCAATGCCGACGGCGTGTCCGACCTGGCCATCATGAATAATAGTGCTGATAGCGTCAGCGTGCGTTTGTCGGGTACGGGCCCGGGGAACATCGGAGTGGGGGGCTTCGTCGATCCATTCACGTTCACTTCACCGCAGAAGCCGACGGCCCTCGCCGTCGCTGACTTCGACGGCGATGGCAAGTTGGATTTCGTCGTCTCGAACCCCACCCCGAGCGGAGGAGACGGCCCGCCCGCGAGTGGCGTGTCACTCGCGTTCGGAGCCGGGGACGGCACTTTCCGGGCTGGGCCATCCTTCGCGGCTGGAACGAGCCCCTTACAGGTGGCCGCCGCCGATCTGAACGGCGACCACGAGTTGGACGTCGTGGTCGCCAATGGCTTGACCGGCAAGGGCGCCACGGTGCTGCTCGGCAACGGGAACGGCACGTTTCAGAGTGCGCGCCACTTCGACACCGACGGCCCGTCTCCAGCGCTGGCAATCGGCGACGTGAACGGCGATGGCTCGCCCGACTTGGCCGTCGCCAACACCAGTACGAATACCATCGGCATCCTGATCGGAACGGGAACCGGTGACTTCGACGCGGCGCAAAGCGTGGGCCTGAGCCCTGGCCCGGGCCCGACCCTGCTTTCGCTGGCCGACCTGAATGGGGACGGGGCCCTCGATCTGGTCAGCGCTCCCAGCGACGCGACCCGCATCGATCTCTCGTACGGCAATGGTGACGGCAGCTTCAGTGGCCTTCAGAAGTTGCAGGTCAACGCCTGGGGCGGCCCGTTCTCCATCGCCGTCGCGGATCTGAATGGCGACCGTCAGCCCGATCTGCTGTACGCCGACCTCGATAAGGTCGGCTTCCTACTCGGCAATGGTGACGGCACCTTCGCGGCAGATCAGACCCTCGAGCGCGTGTCGGGCACGTTTGACATCACCACCGCCGACGTGAACGGTGACGGCGCGCTCGATCTGATTACCGCTCGCTACTACTTCAATGATGCCTGCGTGTGGCTCGGGGACGGACGCGGTGCGTTCGCCGAGCCACGCTGTTTCGGCGTGAGCGCGGGGCCAAACATGGTGGCAATTGCCGATGTGAATCACGACGGCAGAGCCGACCTGATCACGCCCAACGACCGCGCGAACAGCGTGAGTGTCGTGCTCGGCAGTGGGCGATTCGAGTGCCGCTGAGTCAAGCCTGACGCAGGTGCCAGGCCTTGGGCTGCAAGAAAGCGCGAATGCCGTACGTCGATAGCGTCGAGCCGATCCCGGAGTGACCGCGGCCGGTCCAGGGCAAACCAGGAGCGACGCGGTCGCAGCAGTTCCAGTAGGCCGTGCCGGCGTGCACCTGCCGCAATAGGCCCTGGGCGCGCTCGCGGCTCTTGCTGTAGACGGCCGCGGTCAGGCCGTACTCGGTGTCGTTCATCAGCCGCACGGCTTCGTCGTCCGAGGCCACCGTCTGGATGCCGATGATGGGCCCGAAGCTCTCGTCGCGCATCACGGCCATGTCGGAAGTGACGTCGGTGAGCACGGTTGGCTGGAACCAACCGGGGCGCGTTTCGTCGCGTTGGCCGCCCACGAGCACCTTGGCGCCCTTGGCGACCGCGTCGGCCACCTGTTGCTCGAGCACCTCGAGCTGCTGCCTCCGCGCGAGCGGGCCGATGTATGTCTCGAGGTCTAGCGGATCGCCCACCGTGAAGCCGCGCACGGTCTTGACGAAGGCATCGATGAACGGGCGCGCCACCTTCTCGTTGACGTAGATGCGCTCGACAGAACAGCAGCTCTGGCCCGCATTGTACATCGCGCCGTCGGCGAGCGACTCGGCCGCCGCGCTTGCGTCGACATCGTCGGCGACGTAAGCCGGATCCTTGCCGCCGAGTTCGAGCTGGACCTTCATCATGCGGCCGGCGGTGGCCTCCGCGATTTTCTTGCCCGTGCCGTAGCTGCCCGTGAAAAACAGGCCGTCGAGGGGTTGCGCGAGGAGAGCCTCACCCACCGCGCCGCCGCCCACGAGCACTTGGAACACATCGGGCGGCACGCCGGCTTGGTGCCACAGCTCACCCAGGGCGAGGCCCGTACGCGTCGTCAGCTCAGACGGCTTGTACAGGACAGCGTTGCCCGTGAGCAGCGCGGGCACGAACACGTTCGAGCCGACGAAGTACGGGTAGTTCCAGGCCGAGATGTTGGCCACGACTCCGAGCGGCTCCCAGCCGATGCGCTCCTCGGTGGCGCCGCCGGTCTGCACGACTTCGTCTTCGAGCATGCGCGCGGCGTTGGCTAGGAAGAAATCGACACGACTGGCGAGGGCGTTGAGCTCGTTCAGCGCCTGCTGCAGGGGTTTGCCCATCTCTTCGGTGAGCGTGCGGGCCAGGCGCTCTTTGTTCTCGGCGACGAGCGCGTTCCAAGTCGCGACGGCGCGGTGACGCGTCTCGAACGGCGTCGCCCACCAGCCGGGCTGCGCGCTGCGGGCGGCGGCGACCTTCTGCGCGACGGTCGCGGCGGTGTCCTCGGGCACGTTGGCGATGACTTCGGTCGTGGCGGGATTGATGATCTTCATGGGGTCATTCCAGAGGTTGGGGGCGCGCCCGCGTCGACCGCGGAGAGAAAAGCATCGAGCAGCGGGCGCGAGCTCAAGAGGCCCGCGCCGCCGCCAGCGAAGATGAACTCGGGATGCCACTGCACGCCGTAGGCGAACGCGCCCGAGCCGTCGTCGAGCCGCACCGCCTCGACGACGCCATCTGGCACGGAGCGCGCCTCGACCATGAGCCCCCGCCCGATGCGGTTGAGACCCTGGTGGTGGACGCTGTTGACGAGCGGCGGGAGCGCCGCGCCCGCGTACCAGCGCGCGAGCGCCGAGTCGGGCTCGATGGCTAGCTCGTGCGCGTGCTGATCGTAGATCTCCCAGCTGCGGTGGACGCTGCGGCCGGGGTGCAGCGTCTCGATATCCTGGAACAGCGAGCCGCCCAGTGTGACGTTGAGCACCTGCGCGCCCCGGCACACACCGAGCAGCGGCTTCTTCCGCGCGAGGAAAGCGCGCACGAGCTGCATCTCGTACTGGTCGCGCGCGGCGTCGCCCGACCACTCGGGGCGCGCGGGCTCCTCGCCGTAGTGCTCGGGCGCCATGTCGGAGCCGCCTTGCAGGACCAGCCCGTCGACGCTGTTGACGAGATCGTCGAGCGTGACGCTGCCGCTGGGACGCGGCAGCAGGACAGGCAGCGCGCCGCCGGACATGATCCACGCCAGCAGCGATTCCTCGGCGTAAAGCAGGGTTTTGCCCTTGAAGATGGCTCGCTCGGGATCGGCGTGGAAGAAGCACGCTGACACGCCAATCCGCAGCGTGCCTCCGCCCCTCTTCGCCGCGGTCATCCCAGCGCTTCCTGGAACAGCTGCCGGAAATCCTCTCGCGTCACGGGTTGGCGCGGCCCGAAGGTGTGACAGACGTCGGCCATGGCATTGTCGACGAGCGCGGCCACCTGGGCGTCGGTGACGCCCACCGCGCGCAGCGAGCGCGGGATGCCGATCTCGCCTCGGAAAGCATCCAACCAAGCGATGAAGCCATCAGCCGTGCTGTCCTGGGCGCCAACGACGGCCGCCATCGTCGCCATCTTTGCGGCGCTCACCGGCTGGTTGAAGCGCATGCCGACGACGATCATGATGCCGTTGGCCAGGCCGTGGTGCAGATCCGCCACCGTGGACAGCGAGTGCGCGCACGAGTGCACCACGCCCAAGTCTTTCTGAAAGGCCACTGCGCCCATCATGGCGGCGCACAGCATCTCACCGCGCGCCTCGACGTGCGCGGGATCAGTCAATACGGCCGTGTCCCCCGCCTCGACGCGCTGCGCGAAGGCGACCACGCGCGGCAATGAGCGGGCGATCAGACGCAGGCCCTCGAGCGCGATACCGTCGCACATCGGGTGGAACATCGGGTGCAGGTAGCTCTCGACGCAGTGGGTGAGCGCGTCCATACCGGTCGCCGCCGTCACCTTGGAGGGTAGCGATAGCGTGAGCTCGGGATCGAGGAAAACGCGCTTGGCCAGCAGCTTCGGTGAAAAGATGATCTTTTTCTGGTGGGTAACGTCGTCGGAGACGACGGCGCTGCGGCCGACCTCGCTACCGGTGCCCGCGGTCGTGGGCACCGTGAAGATCGGCGGCACGTCGAGATCGATCGGGCGCGGCTGCGGTAGGAAGGCGTCGTACTCGAGCAGCGTGCCGGGGTGCTTGGCCAACACCGCGATGCACTTGGCGACATCGAGCGCCGCGCCGCCGCCGACGGCGACGATGCCGTCTGCGTGGTGCGCCTTATACGCCGCAGCCCCCGCCTCGGCCTGCGAGGCGGTGGGGTTGCCCCAGATCCCGCCGAAGACCTGCACCGCCAGGCCCGCATCCGTCAGCGCGCGCGCTGGCCCCGTCACGGGCGGCAGGCTCACGATCCCCTTGTCGGTGACGATCAGGGGTCGCATGACGCCGAACTCGCGCAGCGTCTCAGCGAGCAAGGCGATGGCGCCGGGGCCGTACTTGATAGGCGTGGGGAAGTTGAATTGAACGACGGACAGGGGATGCTCCAAGCTTTTGGGTGAGAGTAACTTAGATGATCTCGAAGTAGCGTTCCATCTCCCAAGACGTTACGGCGGCCTGGGACTGGCGCCACTCCCACAGGCGGCTCGCCGCGAAGTGCTCGACGAAGGGCGCGCCCAGGATCTCGCGCGCTGCCTCCGACGAAGCGAAGCGCGTGGCCGCCTCGTACAGGTTCGCGGGCAGCTTGACGGCTGCTTCGTCGGCGTAACCGTTGCCGGCAATGGGGCCCGCGGGCAGATCCAGCTCGTGCTCGATGCCGTATAGGCCACTGCCCACCGCCGCGGCGAGGGCGAGGTACGGGTTGACGTCCGAGCCCGAAACGCGTGTCTCGAGCCGCGTCGACTTCGCGCCCGCGGGGATCACCCGGCACGCGGTCGTGCGATTATCGACGCCCCAGTTGGCGCGCGTGGGCGCCCAGGCGCCCTCGACGAGGCGCTTGTAGCTGTTCACCGTGGGCGCAAACAAAGGCAAGAGCTCAGGCATGAGACGCACCTGACCGGCCAAGTAGTGACGGAAGACCGCGCTCATCTGGTGGGGATCGGCCGCGTCGTAGAAAACGTTCTCGCCCGCTTCGTTCCACAGCGACTGGTGGATGTGACCCGAGCAGCCAGGCAGCTTCTCGTTCCACTTCGCCATGAAGCTTGGCATGATGCCGAAGCGCTGGCCAATCTCTTTTGCTGACGTCTTGAACAGCACGGCGCGGTCGCCCGCCTCCAGCGCATCGCCGTACAGTAGCGCCGCCTCGTAGACGCCGGGGCCCGTTTCCGTGTGCAGCCCCTCGATTTGGACGCGAAAGGCGGCGAGCTCGTCCATCAGGGCATTCATGAACGGGCGGTTTTGCCCCGCACGCAAGATGGAGTAGCCGAACATCCCGGGCGTGATCGGCTCGGGCCGCATGTAGCCCTTGTCGCGCCAAGATTGCGGCGTCTCGCGGAAGTTGAACCACTCGAACTCCATGCCGCAGGCCGCGTGCAAGCCTTTGCCTGCCGCGCGCGCCAGGATCGCCTTGAGCAGCTGGCGCGGGCAGATCGAAAGTGGCGTCGCGCCGTCGTCCTCGACGAACTCGCCCAGGAAGAAGGCCACGCCGCCATCCCACGGGACCCGGCGGTAGGTCGACAGATCCAGCCGCACATGCGCGTCGGGGTAGCCCGTGTGCCAGCCGGTGTAGCGCACGTGGTCATAGGTGGCGTCCGCCGAGTCCCAGCCGAGCACGACGTTGCAGAAACCAAGGCCGCTCTTGACCACCGAGAAGAACTTCTCCTTGGCGATGTACTTGCCGCGCAAGATGCCATCCACGTCCGTGACGGCAACCTTGACCTTGCCGTGTCCGTCGCCGCGGACCTCATCGAGGATCTCCGCAGGGGATTTCGCCGGTGCGCTGTCGGAGATGGGCATCGCGCGATCGAAGCACGCCATCGCGGGAAAGCCAAGTGACATGCAGGGCACGCCGGCGTCAGCGAATTCCACGAACCGGGCCGCCACGGCTCGGGTCGGCGGTAGAACGCAGCAGCGAGCCGTGCGAAACTGATCAGGTCGCATGTCGAACATCGAAATTTGCGCTGCCGGTGGGCTCGGCTTGGTGCTGTGCAGCTTGTGCACCGTTTTTTCGGCCCAGGCCGAGCCGGCCGCGGCAGAGCACGACGCGAAGCAATGCAATCAGGCGCAGCCGGCGGGCATGTTGAATGGCGCCGAGGCGCAGCAAGTGATGTGGAGCTACTATTTTCAGGGACCCGCCGCCTCGCCAGCGAAACCCCCGCCCGCGGAGGCGTTTCCGATCGCGTGCCAGGTGGAGTCGAGCGCGGTCGATCAGAAAGCGCGCACGGCCGCGCGGGCGCTCACCCACTTGATCGCGAACTGCACGGGGACGAAAATGGTATTTAACGATAATGGCGGGGGCATGGGCCAGATCGTGAACAAGTGCGCGCACTGGGAGTTCCAGCCGCGTGTTTCGATCTCTCCCGAGGGCTACCTCTCGAACCTGGAGAAGCTCGGCGTTTCGCGGCCTTCTACCACTTGCCTTGATCAAGCGGCGGAGCTCATTCGCCCGCGGTTGCAGCAACACCCCAACAGTCGCGCACTGATCCAACGCCTGGATCGCACGCTCTCGTCGCACCACGCCGCGGCCAGCTGTGCGGCCGCAGCCAACCCAACTGCCGCCCGGGCAGGCGACATGTCGCAAGGCGAAATGCGGCCTCAGAGCGCCGAGCAGTCGATGTACCTCAACATGCTCCGGGGCCGTGACAAGGACCACGAGCTCGAAAACGACCAGCGGCACCAGGAGCTCTCGGACCGCGAAGGGAATGGCACGACGGATTCGCCGGACGAAGCGTCGCGGCTACGCCGCGAGGCGCGCGAGCTGCTGGCTCTTCACCGCTCAGCCAAAGCCGTCGAGGCACTGCAGCGCTCGGTCGCAATTTTGACGCTCGCGTTTGGCGCGTCCGACGCCGAGGTCAAGGCAGTGGGCGCGGAACTTCAGAACGCACAGAAAGCAGCCGGCGCTGCGCGCGAAGGCGGCGTTTTGTCGCCGGCCTGTGCCGCCGGTTTACCTGCGAGGGCGCTCGATCCGCAGCAAATCATGAGCGCACTTCGCGGCTACTACCAGGCTCACAGCGGCGGCGCGCCGCTGCCGCCCACGGCGTACGGTCCGGCTTGTCGCGCGCTCGATGGCGAGCCCATATTCGACGGCGAAACTTGGTCGAATCCAGTCGTCACGCGACCCTTGATGAGCGCCGCTGAGGAGAGCTTAACCCAAATCCCCAAGGCCGCGGCTGTGCAGCAAGCCAGCGGTTTGATCGACGAAGCCGAACAGATCGGTCTCGGCGTTGGTCCGGAATTTTCAGCGGCTTGTCCGAACGCGCTGCTCGACTTTGCTCAGCGGCTGCTCGCATCGCGCGGGCTGCCGGTGGATGCACGCATCGCTCCACTGCGCGCTCAGCTTCAGCGGGTACGCGTTTGCGCGCAGTCGTCACGCGCCGCCGGACGCTGAAGGTTGGGGCTCGAGCCGATGTTCGGGCGCTACGGCGACCGAGGCTGGCTGCGTGGGAACAGGGCTGCGCTCGAGCCTTCCATCACGAACGGCGCCCAGTAGAACGGGTGCTTGCACTCGGGGCATTTGCCTCGAACCTCGATCCGCGCGCGTTGCAACGCGACCGCGGGCGCGTCACCCGCGAAGAAATGGGCATAGAAGGCGCTCATGAACCAGGCGGTCGTCTCGTCATTCACACTCCATAAGGATCCGACCACCGCCGCCGCGCCCGCGCTGCGAAACGCATGGCGAAGGCCGTAAAAGGCCCGCCCCGCGCCGGGCAGCCCTTCACCCGTCTCGCAGGCGCTCATCACCACCAACTTCGTCCCCGTCAGATTCAAGTCTTGCACTTCCGCGGCCGAGACGATGCCGTCATCGAAGGCGAGCCGCGTTTTGGGATCCCTCGGACCGCCGTTGGCGCCGGCGAGCGCAATTCCCGCCGCGTAGAGCGGGTCGACTAGCAGCCTCAGCGCGGGCGGCGCATTCGAGAGCTCCTCGTAAGTCAGACCACGCTGGCCCGGAGCGCGTGCCACGGCAGGCGGAGGCAGCAGAAACCCGTGCGTTGCAAAGTGCAGAAACTCCGGTCGCTCGCGCCGGCGCAATTCGGTTTCAGTCGCTGCGCTGCCCGTCAACAGGTCGACGCGGGTGGGGCTCAACTTGCTGATCACTTCCGCTTCCGGCTGAGTGCAAGGAAGGTCGGAAAAGTGCGGAGGAAAGGCGGGCGGCGGCGACGTCGACCCGGTGAGCTGCAACCCTCGCTGCTTGCCGACCGAACAGTCACGCGCCTTCGTGGCGGACGGTGCGGCAGAAGCATCGTAGGCGGGATTGGCGAAGATCACGCCGAGCGTAGTCGGCAGCTTTCGTTGCCAGGCTGCCATGAGATCGTCAGCCAGCAAGTCCCGAGCGTTGCCATACAGAATGATGGCCTGATCACTCGCGTAGCTACCGTCGTCACGTTGCAGTACTTCGAACGGGAGCACGTTGAGCGTGCCGGCGGTCGAGATCACCAAATTTGGCGCGTGAGCGAGCGCGGCGCTGAACGGCCCGAGCAAGCTGCGGTAGAGCTGCTTGGGCAGATCGGCGAGCGGCTGGGCTTTCATCAGCTGCAGCCGGAGGGCGTGGATCCGAGCGTCGATGTCTGCCACCTTGCCGAGGTCCGCGGTCGATGCGCGAATGTTTGCTCCATCCTTCCAGCTGGCAAAGGCGAAGTACCGTTCCTCACCGGTTGGACGAAACGGGTCATAACCGTCGATGCCTGTTCGCGTTGGGTCGGCGAGGGATCGGTAGTCGACGAACTCCAGATACACGCTGCCCTTGGGCAGAGCATTGAAGAACTGATCCAAGCTGGGTCGCAAACGCTGCCAGCGCTGATAGCGGGCACCCGCCGCCGACAGCTCGAGCGGCGGCAGCTCGGGGCTCCGCTGCCGAACCGACAAATCGGTCGTCAGCTCGGGGGTGAAGCCAAACGCGGTCGACACGCCATTTTCGGCCGTCACGTAGGCGCTGACCCAGTCGGGCGGCACCGGGCTGGTCATGTTGGGCGCGAGGAGCACCGTCGACCCCGCGTTGTCCCGCGCGGCGGCGGCTTGCCGCGCATTGACGATGAAGGCAGCTTGCGACTGCGCATCCGAAATCCGATGCATGAGATCAGCGCCGGCCGGAGTCGCTTGCCAAAGCAGGTGGTGGCGCGCTGCCGTGTCCGCGGTGACGGTGGGTCGAGCCGCCAAATAGACGCTCAGCGCCTCGACTGCGCGCGCGCCGAACAAGTCGGGATGCTGCGCCAAAAGAGTGATCAGTGAGTCCGCGTAGCAACGCCCTGGAACAACCGGCGTCGCGGAGGCATAGCGCTCTCGGCAGTACTGCAATGAACGAACGGACGCGTCGAACGTACTCTTCAGTCCGCTGGCGCTGGGCGGCGCATTTGCGGGCGTATCGGCGAATACAGTTCCGGCTAGGAACAAGCCCAGGCCGACGATGAGGTGCCGAACGCCCAAGCTCATCACGTGACCGTATCAGAGCCGCCGTACCTTGGCGAGTGGACCAGAGCCGGCGCGCGATTCCGCACTCGGAATTCCGGCTGACACAGAACGGTGCTTGGAGAAAACGCTTCTCGCGGCGAGCGTGCCTGTGCAGTGTATTGGTCAATGCGCGTTCTGATTGTCAGCCTGGTGGTTCTGATCGGCGTGTCGAGCTGCTCGGGCGGGGCCGCGCCTGGGCGCGCTGCGAGCTCACCGGCGCAAACCGCACCGACCGCGAGCTCGCGCGCAGTGGTCGCCGTCGCCGTCGCCGATGCCTGTGTCGAACCAGCGCTGCCGTCGTCGTCTGAGCCGGTCGCTCGGACCGACGACGATCGAGCGTTGTTGCGCGCATATGATTCGTACGCTCATGCGCGGCACGAGGAAGCGCTCGGGTTGCTCGAACCGGTACTCGCCAAGCAGCTCGCGTCCGCCAACCCTGCGAGCGCCCTTCCGGGGCTGCGTCTGCGCGCGATGCTCGCGGTGGCGCGCGGCCGCGTGCCTGAAGCGGTGAGCGATCTGCGACGCTCGCTGGAGATTTCCGAAGCTTGGATTTCGGCAGCCCGCGCGTCCCTCACGGAGGCTCAGATGGCAACCGCCGTTGCCTATCTGCGAGTGGATGAAGAGCTCGTCTACTCGCTGGCTGCCGAGCATCCGGCGGATCCGGAAGTCGCGCAGCTGGCCCTGATCTTTGCCACGCTGAGGAAGGGGCGGCTCGCCGGAGAGGTGACCAAGACCTTTGGCGAGTTCACACGAGCTGCGAGTGCAACCGCCGGCTTGCGCCAGTTCCGCGAGGTTCGCAGCGAATACGCGTCAGCGGCCCTGCTCGGCGCTCGCCCCGCAGAGCTGAGTCGGCTCGAGCAGCAGTCCGAGCAACTGGAACGAACCCTGCTCGGCTCGACCACCATTGGCCAGCTCGCCACCGGCACGATGGATCTCTCGGTCGCGCCCTCACTCGTGCTCGGCCAACTCGGATCGGCCGCGACCATGGGCAACGTGCTGCTCGACTTCGAGGAATTCCGTCGCTACCGCTTTGGCGACGCTCGCCACAGCGGCGCATTCGGAGCCTCCGAGTATTTGGCGCTGTTGCTCGCAGACGGAGATCGAATTCACGTCGTTTCGCTGGGAGCGGCCAACACGATCGACGCGGCAACTCGGCGGGTCGTGAAGGCCTTTGCCGCGCGTGAGACGGGCTATGAGGCGCTCGCGCGCGACCTATACACACGGGTCTTCGCGCCACTCGAACTTCATCTACAGAGCGACATCGGTTATGTCGATCGCCTCATCTACGTATCTCCCGACGGGCAGCTTGGCCTCGTCCCCTTCGCCGCACTCATGGGCCGAGACGGTCCGCTGCTCGATCGGTTCAGGCTCAGCTACCTAGATACACCACGGGATCTGTGGGGTCCGCGACGCGGTCTTCACGACGCGACCTCCGTGCACGTGCTGGCCGCTCCTGACTTCTCTCAGACCTTGCCGAAAGCCTCCGCGGAAGGCAAAGACTGTGGATCTCTCAAACTCAGCGCGATTCCGCCCCTGCCCGGCACGGCGGAAGAAGCGGCGCTGCTCAAGGGATTGATGCCTTTGGCGCAAGTGAAGGTCGGCGCCGCTTCGACGCGGGCCGAGCTGCTCTCTTTGACATCGCCCGGCATCCTTCACGTAGCCACGCACGGCGTCTTCATGGATTCTTCACCGGCAACGGAGGCTTCGCGGGGGCTGCTGCTCGAAACGCCGACTGAACCGCCGCCCCAAGGCGTGGAGGGACTACGCCGCGACCCGCTCGTTCGCTCGGCTCTCTTGCTCGCGGGTGCTCCGGACGGCACCGCGGGAGGTTTGGTCACCGCGCTCGAAATCGGCGCCATGAACCTGGAGGGCACGCAGCTCGTCGTGCTCTCGGCGTGCGATACCGGACGCGGTGACATTCACGTCGGCCAGGGGGTGTACGGCCTGCGACGCGCATTCATGCTCGCCGGAGCACACACCGTGGTGACAAGCTTGTGGAAAGTGGATGATGCGGCGACGCGCGAGCTGATGAGCCTCTATTACCAAGCCCTGTTGCACGGAGAGGGCAAGGCGGATGCGATGCGAAACGCGGCAGTCACCCTGCGTAAGGAGCACCCGCATCCCTACTTCTGGGCACCCTTCATCGTCAGCGGCGCGATCGATCGACTCAGCGGCGCCGACGGCCAAGCAATCCCCCGGATCGAACCCCCAAGGCACGGCCTCAGCGTCCAGCCCGTCCATCCGAGCGAGCCGATCATCATCGGACCTCATTGACGTGAGGTTCAATTTCGCAAGAGCGTTCTGATGACAGCCTTCTACGACCGCCTGGCACACGGTCTGACGCCTGCACCGGCGCTGCGACAGGCGAAGCTCGAGCTCTTGCTAGGCGCGAGCGCGTCGACGGACGGCGTCAAACGCGGACTGCAGCTGGGCACGACTGCGCAGCCCGGCGCCGCTGCAAGCGCAACTTCGCACCCCTACTTCTGGAGCGCCTTCATCATGATGGGCGATTCAGAGGGATGCAATGGCAGCGCAAGCCAAGTGCATTGAACGGCCCGCTTCGCCCAGGGCAGAGAGGCGCGGAAACCGCGTCGTCACACGGCCCTCTAACTGGCGCCGCTTGCAGGCATTTCGAATTGCCAGGGCCTGGCAGGACGACTAAGCGTTAAGCTCGTCCGAGGCTCGTCTGCGCGCTGAGGAAGGAGCGGAAGAGCCCTTACGTACTCGAAGCACCGTGGTCATTCACTGAAGGGACAGGTCATGCGTCGTTGGAAGGGATTGCTCGCTTGGGTAGCGCTGCTCGGAGTAGCGCCTGGCGCAGGCTGCGGCGGCAGCCACACCGAGGCGGAAAGCCCGGGGAAAGAGCGAGCGTGTCCGAGCGGAACCGTGAACGCGGGACGGACCATCGTCACCATGGATTGCAATACCGTCGTTCAGTACGACGGAGCCGAGCTGAACGCTTCGCTCTCCGCAGTTGGTCTCGGCAATGCCGGGATCAAGAATGTCGACACCGTCCTACGCCAAGTGAGCGACGCGACGACGGACGCCCAGCTTCAGTTCACACAGACGTGTCGTGTCTACAACAGCTGTCAGCTGACCCAGCCGGAGTTTTCCGCGGCGCTCGCACAGGCGCAGGATCGCGCCCGCACACTGCGCGAGCGGGTCGAATTGCTGAAAGCTTCACAATCCAAGCCTGAAGTGGTTCGCGCCATTTTTTCCGACATCTACGCGCAGACGGTGCCGCTTCCAGAGCGTCAGAAGCAGACCTTCGGCCTGAACTTCATGGTCGAAGCGGCGGATCCGCCCGGCAGCCCAGCGCGCGTGCTCAAAGGCGGAGAGACCCTGCACAGCGGCGCGAAGCTCGTGTTCGGCCTGCAAGTGTCACAACCGGCGTACGCGTACGTGTTCGAGCGCAAGAAGCAGCAAAAGACAGTCGACGTACTCTTTCCCAACTCGAAGATCGGCAGCTTGCAAAACCCGATCCCCCCGACGACATTGGTGCGCGTGCCGCCGGCGGGACAGGTGTTCACGTTGGACCAGAAGGATCTCGGAGCGGAGACGATCGTGATCGCGGTCTCGCGCGAGCCTCTGAGTAATCTCGACCAAATCGCCACGGACGCGAGCGCTTCGACTCAGGGCGAGCAGCCGCTGGCCCACGCAGTGACGGATCTGGTGAACCAGGGCGCTCCAGAGTGCGCGAGTACCCAGCGTGGGCTGGATGTGACGAGCCAACAGGGGTGCGCCAGCCTTTCCCGCGGGATCACCCCCACGGCTGATTCGGGGAGCGATGATTTCTTCAAGAGCGAGAGCTCGGTCCAGGCACAGAGCGTGCCGGGTGACGGCTTGATCGTGCGCTCCTTCACCTTCAATCACGTCAACTAGCTCAGGGTGAACTGGCCGACGTTGCGGCAAGTCGAGCTGTGCCGGTCCCGTTCAGGATGAACGGCGCCCAAAAGTAGGGATGTTCATAGGGGTGCTCGCTCGGATTGTCCGGCTTCGAACGAGCGAGCAATGCCCTCATCGCTGCGTGGAGAGCGGCGCCGTAGGGCTTTCCTTGGGCGACCGACTGGTAGACGCTCGTCATCAGCGGCAGTGTCGCGGTGTCGTCGACGGGCCAGAGTGAAGCGACCACGTTGCGTGCGCCAGCGATGCGAAATGCCTGCTGCAAGCTATGCACGCCGAACCAGCTAGCCACGTCGCCTTCGGCGGTTTGACAAGCCGACAGCACGACCAGCTGCGTGCCCACCAAATCCATCGTACTAATCTCGTACGCCGTTGCCAGGCCATCACTGCCCGACTGGTCGCCGGCCAAGACCAAGAACGACCGCAAGAGCGTATCGTTGGCACTCGGGATTCGCGCGCGATGTTCGAGCGCGGCGGAGTCGACCGTCAATCCGCGCGCATTGCCGTCAGCCGCCGATTGTTCCTGAAGCGACATGCCGTGCGTCGCGACGTGCAAAATCGTTGGCTCGGCTTGGGCCAAGAACGTCGACTCTTTTGCCGCTTGCTTCAGGTAGCTGGTCACTTTGGATGCGCCGAAGATCTTGGTGATCTGCACCGCTTCAGCGGGCGCGCCGCTCAGGTCCGAATACGAGGCGGGCTGGAAAGCGCGGTCCGCGTAGCCATTCGAAGTCTTTTCCGGATCGGCGAACACGACCACATTGAGCAGTTTCTGCGGTTGAGCCGCGGAAGCCGCTTCGCGTTGCAAGTCCTGCCATGAGCTGACGTATGAAATGTCGTATTTCTGCAGCAGCCACCCCGAGCCGTCGTCGAGAGCCGCGAGCGGGAGCCGATGCAGTTGAGCATCCGGCGCGACGAACCAGCGCGTCGCTTTCCAGGTACTCGGGTGCAGCGGACCCAACAGGCCCGCGTAGAGCGCCTTGGCTTGCTTGCGTACGTCCTCGATCGGCGCTCTGTTTCGCAGCGCGCCTTGGAAAGCACCGACGGCGTCATCCAAGACCGCCGCTGGCCCGAGATCGAATACGCTCGGCTCGGTCGCTTTGCGCACGACGAATGCCGCGTAGTGCGCGTCGCTCGGCGTGGCGTTCTGCTCGGTTACGGGTCGAAAGCGTTGAAATGCGACGAACACGCTATCGGCAGCAAGCAGCTGCGAAGGTTGGCCCGCGCCGGGGAGCGCGCTGAGGTTCCCGTTCGCGCCCAGCCGCGCTGTCGCGATCCCGGCGATCTTGCGCTGGATCGTATCGATGTCTTGCAGAAGTGGCGCGGACTCCGGAACTCGGCCGGAAAAATAATCGCGAGCCACGGCGGCGCGAAGACCACGCAGGGTCACGAAATCATCCTTGGACTGCGGGCGCGACAGGCGCGCAATTTCCGTGGCCACATCGGTGCCCTTGCCCGAGCGTAACGAGAGTATGTCGAGGGCAGCGCGAGTCAAGCCACGCGTTTGCGGCGACGCGAGCGCAAGCGACGTCGCGACATCCTCGACGCTTTCCACCGAGGCGAGCACTTCACTGTAGCCAAAGCCGGACGAAGCAAGCGCGTCCGAGGCGGTGCCGAGATCGCCGATCGTGCCCGAAGCGAGCACGGCGCGGGTCACCTTGCCCAGCACGTCTGCCCCAAACTCGCCCGCTTGGGCACGCATGGCGGGATTTTTCCTGGCCAGCGACATCAAGACCTGCAGTTGCTGAAGCCAACTCGCGAGCGAAGCGTTTTCGGCGTTGGCCTCGTAGTTCTTGACGATCTGGAGCTTGCCGTCCGCGTCGGCCGCGGCGATCCGGTCGTCGGCGGGCGCGGCTAGCCTCGCTATCGACTCGTCGGCCTTCTTGCAGGTCGCGCGCGCGGCGGACCATTCGCCGTTCCGCAGCCGGGCGAGGCACTGTTGAGCCAACTGTTCGCGCGCTTTTTCCCTGGGACCCGTTTGCTCGAGCATCGTTGCGGGGAATAGTCCGACGCCGGGCGTCGCAGCGATGATTTGCGCCTGCAGCATCATCGTCTGCTGTGGATTGCCGACTTCGGTCGCGGCCCATTTGGCCTTCTCCGACAAAAAGACGGCTGCGTCGCGCCGCCCTGCCGCGCGCTCGACGGCCATCCGCTCGAAGAGCACTTTCGTCGTCGCCAATCCAAGCTCGGCCTTGTCCGGCTTGGTCGCGCCCACGCTAGACGTCTTCAATTTGGCGCACAGCTCTTGGACCTTGGGTCCCTGAACCCACACATCCGAGGGCTTCGAACGCGGAGCATCTACTGCGCAATTGAGCACGAGCTCGAGCGCGTGCGCGTTGGCCGCCCCGGCCGGGGTGCCATGTCGAGCCAACGCTGTGTTCAGCAACGCGCGCGCCGCTTCGAGCGCGGCGAACGACGGAGCCTTCATGAAGCTCCACTTTGGCCAGCGCTGCTGACCGCCGCTGAAGGCGACCGAGAGCTGAGCATTTCTGGCGTGCAGAACGACGTCGCCGGAGGCCGCACCGGTCTTCGCGGCCCATTTCAACTGCAGATCAGCGTCGCTCAGGCTGCCCTTGGCATCGAACGTGGGCACTCCCTCTTTCAATACCGATGCGCGAACGCAGGTGCCTGTTTGAATGAGCGTTGCCGACCAGCCAGGGGCGGAAGCCACCACCCAATCCCCGGACAGGTCGAGAGTCGGTTTCGCTCGCGTATCGCAACTGGGCAGCTGGATCGGACCGGACTTGAACTCCGCGACGTTACCCCGCGTGCGGCTGCTCAGGTTTCCGAAACCCGTTCGTTGCCGAAAGCCAATGAACTGCTCGAGATCGCCCGAGCTGTCGAGTGAAGCGGAGTTTGCCGCGATCCCTGGGCAAGGGCCGCCGTTGCTCGCTTCGAGCGCGAATCGAAACTCCAACTTGTAGTTCAGCACGCTGCAATCCGTGAGCGACGCCTTGCACCCGAGCTCCGGCAGCTCGAGCGTCCCGCAGCTCTTCAAGTCCGAACTTGCGCCAACCGTGAGCACGATGGAGGTTTGGCGCGGGAACTTGCCGGTGCCAGACCAACGCCCGACGTATTCATTCATTGGGTCGCCGTTCGAATGCGCCTTCGGGCTGGCCTTTTGGGCGCGCGCGGAGCCGAGCCACATCCCAAAGCATGCCGCCAAAAGGCAAGCGAGCCACGCTGCGCGCGGCGCACGGCAGGCAGTTGCAGGAGCCCCAGTCTGCTCGGTCATGGACGCAATCTCTCATCGATTCACACGAATGACCATGGTCGAGATGAGCATCCACCCAAACATGCTATTGCGCGCGCGTTGCTGTCGCGGAGCGAGATGACACCGCCATGTCACGCGACTTTTGCCAATAGAACTTGATACTCGCGGCTGTCGGGCGACGCCCCAAATTCCAGCGGGCCTGCTGAATGAAGAACGTATTGGCGGGATTCGTCGGGGCGGTGACGTTAGCGACTTTGCTAGCTTGGTGCGGCGTTCGCGGAGTGACCGGGGACTCTGCGCGTAGCACGCGCCGTTGCTCGTCAAATCGCGACTGCGCCGCCGAAGTAACCCGATGCGCGCAGCGCCCAGAGCACTACTGAGAGCACGAAACTGAGCGCAGCCGAGGCGAGCACGAGGCGGCCGCGCGTTTGAGACAGCAAGTCGAATGGGGCGCCGCCGACAAGCGTGCCGCGTATCGCCTCGGTCGCCAAGAGCCAGCCGGACAGCAGCAGCGGCAGCGCGAGCGGCTGTAGCGCGAGCGAAGCGGCGATGTGACCGTGCGTGAACAGCGCCAATGCCCGGCGGACACCGCAAGTCGGACATGGCCGCTGAAACCAGCTCACCATCGGACAGCTGAGCCAGGGCCCGAACATCAGCCACGAGCACAACCCTGCCGCTAGCACGGCGCTCAGTGCACGCGACGCAGGAAGCATCCGCGCCGCGTGCCGAGCGCCCGAGAGCTCAGGGCCTGAGCGGTCGCCCTTGAGCATCCGGGACTTTGCCGACGAGCATCAGGATGCCGTCGATGGCCGGCCACAGGATGACGAACAACGACGCGCCGCAGGTGAACGCGGCACCGCCCGCGCCGATGATGAACACGGTCGCGACTTGCGCGATCGCGATGCCCGTGTACCCGAGGTAGAAACGACCGACGGCGAACGAGCCGAAAAACAGCTGCAGCAAACCCGCCACCAGCTTGGACTTGTCGGAAAATGGCAAGCCGCTCGACGCATCGATGCCGTATGGCGCAGCGGGTGAAACGCCAGCTGCGGGTGTACCCTGCCAAGGCGCGATCGCGGCCGGTCCGTAGCCGGGGGGCGCGGCCGGCGGAGCGCCGTAGCCAGGAGGCGGAGCGCCGTAGCCAGGAGGCGGAGCACCGTAGCCAGGAGGCGGAGCGCCGTAGCCAGGAGGCGGAGCGCCGTAGCCAGGAGGCGGAGCGCCGTAGCCAGGAGGCGGAGCGCCATAGCCAGGAGGCGCATCGTAGGCTGAAGGCGGGCTCGGCGCGTCGCTCATGACTGGGATGAGCTGCGTGCCCGGAGCCGCGACGGCGATCGAGATCAGCGCGATGCGCGTGCGGCCGATCTGAACCGGCTGCTGCGGCTGCATCGCCTGCACCCCGACGATGCGCTGGCCACTCGCGTCCATCGTGCCGTTACTGGAGCCGAGATCCTCGATGCCCACGCGCCCTTCCTCGACGTACAGCCGCGCGTGCCGTGTCGAGACTCCCGGATCGTCGAGGATGATTGCGCCCGCGGAGCGGCCGATCTCGTGGTGCCCCGTGCCTAGTGAGCGGTCTTCGATACGGCCATCTGGATACCAAATTCGAAATGACGCTGCGGCCATGAGCCTCGACCTCGGCGCTCAGTCAGGCAACTGGCGCGCGCGGCAATGAAACGTTGAGTCGCGATCAGTAGCCGAATCGCGGCAAACAGTCGAGGCGCAGCCGGAAACTAGGCGCAAGATCGTTCAAGCTGCGGGCGCGCCGCCACTAGCTTTGCGCGGTGGGGCGCACGACCAGCTCATTCACGTCGACCTCGGCGGGCTGCTCGATCGAGAACGCGATTGCGCGCGCAATCGCCTCGGGAGAGATCGTCTCCAAATTCTTCATCGAGCCGGCACCGCCAAAGTCCCGTGCACCCGTAATCACTACGACTTTGTATTTGAGTTTGGACATGATTGCTCCTTCGTGGTCCCGGTAGCGAGCGCGCCTGCGAGTGACGCTCGACGAACTGGCCGCGCAGTGCGAGCCAAAAATCTGTTCGCCGCTGGTGTGAGGCCGAGCGATGTTGCCCTCCAAATCGGCATGTATGATCAGAGTCAGCTGAACCGCCACTTCCGACGTATCGTCGGCACCGCGCCCGCCCGCTATGCGCGCGGCGCTTGAAAGTTTGGCTGAGGCTGCCGGTATTGGCCGAGAGCGGCGCCCCCGTTTGCCTCTTGGTGCGAATGGGTCGACTCTTGGACCATGAAGGTGATCGTGACGGGCGCGACTGGCATGGTGGGCGAAGGCGTGATGCTCGAGTGTCTCGACAATCCCGAGGTCGAGCGCGTGCTGTCGGTCTCGCGGCGCCCTTCCGGACACGTGCACCCCAAGCTCGAAGAGCTGCTGGTGCCCGAGTTTCGTGAGCTCGCAGCCGTGGAGGCCCAGCTCACTGGCTACGATGGCTGTTTCTACTGCGCAGGCGTCAGCTCGATCGGCATGAGCGAAGTCGACTACACCCGCATTAGCTACGAGACACCGCTCGCGTTTGCGCAAACCTTGGCGCGCGTCAGTCCGAACCTGGTGCTCGTGCACGTGTCCGGCAGCCACACCGACGGCAGCGAGCAAGGCAAGGTCATGTGGGCTCGAGTCAAGGGCAAGACGGAGAATGCGCTCATGCGCTTGCCTCTGCGCGGTGTGTACAACATGCGGCCCAGTCTGATGAAACCCGTGGCGGGCCAAAAGAACTTGAAGACGAGTTACCGCGTCGTGCTGGTGTTCTACCCGCTGATGAACCTATTTCTTCCCGGGCTCACCTTGAACCAAGTGGCTCGCGCCATGATCCGTTGCGTGCGGGAGGGTGCAGCGAAGCAAATTCTCGAGCCCGCGGACATCAAAGCTCTGGCAGGCTAGCTGGGTTCAGGTGCTGAGCCAGGATGGGTGACCCGTCGGATCACCCATGGCATGCATCGACGACGCTCGAACTAGTGAGTCGTGATCGTCCCAACGATGGCCATCTCGAACTTCTGCGCGGAATCATACGTCCCCTGCATCCAGAGCAGGGCAGTGTGGCTGGCATCCCACTTGGGAACGATCGGGCGCACGTTGTCCTTGGTCGAATTCGCGGTCACCGGCGTCCACTTGAAGGTCGCGCCGTTGTCGCAGGTGGTGCCTCGCCAAATTTCGTGTTTGCCGCTCGGGCCCATCTTGTCGGTGGTCGGATCGTAGGGCGTCGAAATGTAGATGGTGGTCGGGTCGTCCGGCACCAGCGCTCCAAGACCAATATAATCCTGCTCGTCCGGGTAGAGCTTGTGCCCGCCATTCACGAGGTAGGTCGACTTCCAAGAGGTTCCGTCGAAACGGAAGTAAAGCATCCGCTTGTCGGGGTCGTCCGTTCCGGTCCCGTTCACCCGCGCTTGTCCGAGGATGGCGATCGTTCCGTCGGCGTAGCGCACGATGTCGTGGTTCCAAGCGTGTTCGAGCTTGACGCCACCGATGGTCGAACCGGTCTTGAATACCTGCGTGTAAGTGGTGATGTCCACCGAAGTGCTGGTCGTGGCGTTGGCATCGTGGAGGGAGGGGTCCTTCACGACGTCCATCGAGTCGTAGACCATGCCGCCTTTGATATAGCCGTGATAGAGGCTGGTATCGGCATCGCGCGGATGCGCTTCGGTGCCGACGAAGTCGATGCGGTCGGTGTTGTTGCCCCAGTACTTGAAGTACCCAGCCACGTAGCCCACCTGCTTGCTCGACATCAAACGCCCGTAGTAGCTCAGGCTTGCGCCGTCGTCGGTGGAAGTGAGAACGGCCGGGTCGGTACCAACCGAGCGCACGCCCGAGTAGATCGCGCTGCCGATGTACCAGGGGTTCGAGTAAGTGACCATGTTGGTGTCGGCGCCAGGCCAGGGGCAACCGCTCGAGGCCCAGTCGAACTTCTTTTCCGCGGACCAGGCCGAGCCATCGAAGATGCTCGTGCGGCTGTAGCAATCGCTGCGGTGGCCGGACCACATCGCGAAGTATTTGCCATCGGGTCGCACGAGAAACGCCGGTGCGTTGTGATCGTCGACGTTGCTCGCGAGACCCGTTCCGAGCACGCTGAGCTTCTTGGTTCCGGCCGCGATGTCATAGACCACGGCTTCGATGTAGCCGTTGCGCGACCCACCGCTGGCGACGGAACCGAGTACCAACTTGTTGGCTTTCGTGTCCACCAGCGCGCGCTCGTCCTGATACCAACACCAGGCGCCGTTGTCGTTGAACTGAATCAGCGTGCCAACGACCGCGTTTGCTCCGGACAACGTCACCGTCGGCGCCGCGCAGGCCGAGCTTCCGCCTGCGCCGTTACCGCCGCTGCTCGTGGTGCCGCCGCTACCGCCGCTCGTCCCGCTATCGCCGCCGGCTGCGCCTCCGCTGCCCGGCGCGCCAGCGCTGGCCGCTCCGCCATTGCTTGCGGGTGCTCCGCTCACGCTCGTCATTCCGCCGCCGCTGAGGGTGCCGCCCGCGCCGGAGCCGCTCATCGTGCCGCCGGTGGCCACCGCGCCAGATGCGCCCGGTGCACCAGCACCCGGGGAAGCGCTGGGACCTGATTGTGAACACCCGACGAGCGGGAGCAAACAAAGCAAACCCGGCATCATTCTGGGAACGGAACCGAACGCTTTCTCAAATTTCATCGAGGTTCTCAGTAGCATGAATCTCAACTCATTCGAGCGCGAGCACGAAGGAGAGCCGGCACGCGAAGGGTCGTGTTCCCGTCATCGGGCTCGGGCGCTGATCGACCCATTTCGCCATTCGTCGCACGCTGCCCCGCGCCCCTTGAACGCTGATCCGCGATAATGCCGCCATAGGTGTATACGCGCGGCACTCGCGGCATGCACTGCGCGTCGTGCGTCGGACTAGACCACGGCAGCGTGCCCCCGCGGAGCCGAACCGGCCCGCGGGAACGCGCGGCTGGGCTCAGGTGCCGGGCATCGCCATCAGCTCGAGCAGCTCTATCGAGTTGCCCGGGGTCTCGAAGTGCGGGTGTCCGTCGAAGATTTTCTTGGCCGCGTCGACCGACTCCGCTTGCACGATTGAAAATCCGCCGAGATGGCCCGGCGCGGCGCTGCCTTTGAGCAGGGTCGAATCGCCCAACGGTGCGCCCATCTCGACCAGCGCGGCGGCGGACCTCTGGGCCCAACCCATCCACGCAGCCATCCCGGCCTTGGCCTGCTCGGGGGTCGATTTCGCGATGCGCTCCGCGGTGGAGATGGTGGAACGATAAAGAACTAGGAACTTTTTCATAGCGGTCTCCCAATCAACTGTTCGAGGACGCCATGTCCTCGCCTGTATGGCGGACGAGCCACGGACAGATCGACAGGGGCAGACAAGAAAGTCGTGCGGGCAGCCGTCGGCTGGGGTGGCTCGCGGCCTACTGACCGCCGCACTGGGTGAACTGGCCGGTCAGCGTGACTAAGCTGAGGGCCTTGAGCATGCGCGGAAAGTAGCTGGCGTCGTGACTCCCATCCGTCACGGGGATAGCGAGCAACTCACCGGCGAGGCTATTGACGGTCGCTTGCTCGAAGGTCATCGCCCCCACGGCGAAGGGGCCGATGTCGATGGCCGTATGCGAGTCCCACGACGCTGCCACCATATCGGGCGTGCCGTCCAAGTTGTACCACTCGACTAGTTTCGTGACGTCCTGGCCCTTCACCCATTGAGCCAGCTTATCGCTCCAAGCTTTTGCTTTCGGCGTCGTGTACCACAAGTAATCCGTCGCAATGCGCCACGGCGTACGCGCGGCGTCGGCGCCAAAGGAATCCGCTCGCTTGTATGCGTTGAAGCAGTCACCAGTCGCCGAACCACCGTCGACCGAGCCCCAATTTCGAACCAGCCCCGTGACTGAATTCGTCGCTTTGCCGAGCAGCTCGTAGCTGTCGTCCGCGGCCTTGTTCCAAAAATCCGCGTCCGCAGACACCTGCTTGGCAAACGCACGGAAGTAAGCGGGCGCCAGGTAAGAGTAGTTGATGCAACCCGCGCCGAGCCCACTGAACCAGGTGGAGTCGCCCGGCTTCAGCACATGCAGGCCGTTATAGTCCATGAACATGTTCTTCCGGATGGCGTTGATCAATTGCGTGGCCTGGTCGCCGTATTTTGCATCGCCCCACTTGCATTGCGCCATGAGCAGCGCCATCGCCAAATCCAGATCGGCATCCGCCGCTGCATTGTCGGGGGACGAGCTGTCCTTGGTTTCGCGATGGGCGTCGCAGCCGTAGCGCAACCAATTCATCAAGCCGTTCGCATCCTGCATTTGCTTGGCATAGGCGACGAGGCCATCGAAGGCGGAGCGGTCGCCAAAGGTGACGGTCAACAACGCCCCGTAGCCAACCCCTTCGGACACCGTGGCATCGAGCTTATCGTTCTCCCATCGCACGCGCGACACGCCACCCGAGCAGTCTTCTAGATTGGCTGCCTTCCAGGCATCGTAGGCCGCCTGAGCGTCAGCCTTCGTGACGTTGGTCGGCGCGAAGCCGGGCCCAGTGTAGACAGGCAAGCTGCCCCCGGAACCGCCCAGTCCGACCGGGTCCGAGCCGCCCGCGCCGGATCCGGCTCCAGCGAGCGAGGTGCTCCCTGCGCCACCGCTGAGCGCCGCCGTCGAGCCACTTGAACCGCCATTGGCGGTACTGCCCGCGGACGCCGTATTGCCCGCGACCGAGGCAACGCTGGGGTCACTGCCCGACGATTGGCAGCCGAAGACCGAAGCAGCGAACGCGAGTACCAGAGGAAGGAAAGCTTTCAGAGACTTCTCCGTGAGCGGCGCCAAGGCCCGGCCGTCGCAGCGGGCTCATCCAGAGTAGTGCGAGGCTGCCTCGAGGCAACCGCTTTAATCTTCTTGCAAGCTCGGAAACGGCGAAGTCGCACCATGTGAGGAACGAGCACGAGTCATTCGGTCCGAGCCCAGTCGAGCGTTCGCCTCCGATTATGCAAGCATTGAGCAAACCCCTCGGAGACCGGATGAAGAGACGTTGGTTGAAACAGCTTGAACATCGGGCCGCGCTCGGCGCGGTGCTCGCATTCGGAATCGTCGCGTGCGGCAACGGAACGGCCTCTTCGTCCGGTGAAAACGAGAGCGGCGGCAGTGCAGGGGCTACCCCCGCGCAGGGGGGCCGCAGCATCGGCGGCTCGAGTTCTAGCGCCGGTGAGGCCACCAGCACGGGCGGCGCCAAGCCGATTGCCGGCAGCGGCGGGACGTCCGGCAGCGCTGGTGGCAGCGTCAGCGGCGCAGGGGGCGATGGAGCGGCTGGCTCCGGGAACGGCGGAGCCTTTACTTGCAATCTATTGATCGGCAATTCCACCACTCAGCAGTGGTTCGAGGCCGGCTTCCTGAACTACGCTGGCATCGATCCAACTCATTGGGAGTCGTATTGGGTCGCTCATCACTACCTCGACGCGTGGGCTGACCCCAGCGACGCGGCATGGAACACGCCGTTCGACATGGACCACGCATGCGCGGTTGGTTCGATGACGCCCGATCGCGTGATTTTCGTCGTAACGTTCGCGCCGCCCTACCCCGCGGAATCCACGTATCAAACCGATCTGACGAGCATCGTCGACAACATCGAGGCAAAGTACCCGACGGTGGCGCGAATCGAACTAGTGACGTTGATCCGAGCGCCGGACAACAGCGCCACGGCATGCAGTTCCGCGACGAGCAACGAGCAGTCGATCCCAGACGCTGAAGACCAGGCCATCGCCGCGGTCGCTAGTGATCCGATGTTTGTCGGATTGGTAAGCGCCCCGCCACCGACTTACGTCCCGAGCTGCGCGGATTTTCTGACCGACA
The DNA here is from genome assembly GCA_037200885.1 of Pseudomonadota bacterium. GTDB lineage: Bacteria > Myxococcota_A > Polyangia > Polyangiales > Polyangiaceae > PMG-095. The sequence goes on along the minus strand of JBBCIN010000001.1, from coordinate 3,372,294 downwards.
AGCCGCAGTACACGACAGCCGGCGCACAAAGCATCGCCGCGGTGTACGGCGCCTACTACGCCGCGCATCCTTGATCCCGATTCAGGGCGCGCGTGTGCGCCCACTGCGACGCGATAATTCCAGAGCTCGGAACGGCTAGCTGCCATCACGGCTCGACATTTCGCTGGGGGGCATGCTCTGATTCGGGCGTGTCCTCAATCGCGCTCGCGGCCTTGGCTTCGCTCAGTCCGGACAACGTTGCCCTCATCCGCCGAGAGATCGGCGGAGCGCCCGACGCCTGGACCATCGACGAGATCGGTGACGGCAACGTCAACATGATCTTCCGCCTGACCGGGCCGAGGGGTCAGGTGTTGATCAAACAGGCCGTGCCGTATTTGCGCTGCGTGGGCGAAAGCTGGCCGCTCAGCCTGCGGCGCAATTTTTTCGAACGCAAAGCGCTGGAGTCGCACGCGCGCTTCGCGCCCGAACACCTGCCTCGAGTGTTCGCCTTCGACGAAGCGTCCGCCTCCATGGTGATGGAGTTTCTCGGTGACCACATCATTCTTCGCAAGGGGGTGATGCGCGGCATCCGCTATCCCAAATTCGCCGACCACATCAGCGACTACATGGCCAAAACGCTGTTCTTCACTTCGGACCTTTTTCTATCCGCAGGGCAGAAGAAAGAGCAGATGCAGCTCTTCAGCGAAAACACCGATTTGTGCAAGATCACCGAGGATCTCATCTTCACCGATCCGTACCGCGTAGCGGACCAGAACCGCTGGACGACGCCGGAGCTCGACGCGCTGGCCAATGGCTTCGCAGTGGACCCAGAGCTGAAGGTCGCGATCACCGAACTGAAGGCGAAGTTTCTGACCTGCACCGAAGCGCTGATCCACGGGGATTTGCACACCGGCTCGATCATGGTCAACCAGCAGGAGACGAAGGTCATCGACCCCGAGTTCGCGTTCTACGGCCCGATGGGTTTCGACGTGGGGCTACTCCTGGCCAATTTCTTCCTCGCCTACTACAGCCAGGCGGGGCTCGACTGTAACCCGCTGGAGTATGAAGACTGGCTGCTACGACAAGTCGAGCAGATCTGGAGCGAGTTCGAGCGTAAATTCTCGGCCCTATGGGACACGCATCTGGACGGCGACTACTTGCCGGCTCGGCTCTTGACGCCTGACACGCGCACCGAAGTCATCCATCGCGTGCGCGCGAACTACCTGGCACGGTTGTTCGACGACTCGCTCGGGTTTGCGGCGAGTGAAATGATTCGCCGCATTCTGGGTCTGGCACACGTGGCCGATATGGCCGAAATCGCCGAACCGAGGGCGCGAGCGCTGTCGGAAGCGCGCGCCCTGTACGCCGCTCGAGAGCTGCTGCTAAACCACGGCAGGTACCGCAACATCTCGCAAATCCTCGAGATGGTTCGCGCAAAGCGCAATCGGATCTCGGCATGAAGACCCTCACCTCACTGGCACTGAAATCCAACGCTGACGGGCTGTACGTGCTCGATCAGCGTCTCTTGCCTCACGAAGAACGCTGGGTCACTTGTGCCGATCCCGAGCACATGGTGGAGCTGATTCGAGGCCTCGCGGTGCGCGGAGCCCCGCTGATCGGCATCGCGGCGGCTCTGGCGGTAGCGCACCACGCCCGGCGCGGGGCCGGCGTGGACGAGTTGCGCGCCGTCGCTACCCGCTTGCGCGGCGCGCGTCCCACCGCGGTAAATCTGATGGCCGCGATCGACCGGGTCCTGGCCCTGCCTGAGCTCACGCCCGAAAACGTCATCCGCGCGGCTGAAGCCATCTTCGAAGAAGACGTGGCCATGTGCGAAGCCATGGCCGAGCGCGGCGCGCAGCTCATCGCCGACGGGGATTCCATCCTCACGCATTGCAACGCGGGCGGCTTGGTTGCCGGCGGGATCGGTACCGCGCTCGGCGTCGTGCGGCGCGCGCACGAGCAGGGCAAAAAGCTGCACGTGTTCGTGGACGAAACACGCCCGCTACTGCAGGGCGCGCGGATCACGGCTTGGGAGCTGGGTCAGCTCGGCATCGACCACACGCTCATCTGCGACAACATGGCCGCTAGCTTGATGGCCCAGAAAAGGATCCAAAAGGTCTTCGTGGGCGCCGACCGTATCGCCAGAAACGGTGACGTCGCCAACAAGATCGGCACCTACGGCGTCGCAGTGCTCGCGCACTTTCATCACATACCCTTCTATGTCGTGGCCCCCCGCACTACCTTCGACGCCGGCTGCGCCTCGGGCCGCGACATCCCCATCGAACAGCGCGCCGCCGACGAAGTGCGCGCCGGCAAGAGCCCCGCCACGAGCCGCGTGTACAACCCCGCCTTCGACGTCACCCCCCGCGAGCTGATCACGGGCATCGTGCTGGACGACGGCATGCTCTAACGGCCGTCACTTGAACGTTTAGGACCGGCTCTAAGTAGTGCTAGGAAGGGTCCACGATGAAGAGCCTCTGGAACGAACAGGAAGCTGCCGAGCGCGCAATCAATCCATTGGCGCTCAGGGTCTACACCTCACGCCTGCTCGGGCGTGAGCCTGCGCTCGTGCTCCATGGCGGCGGCAACACCTCCGTGAAAGTGCGTGAGTCGAACCTATTCGGAGAGTCGGAGCACCTCTTGTACGTGAAAGGCAGCGGCTGGGATCTAGCCACCATCGAAGCCAAGGGCTTCGCGCCGGTGCGGATGGATACCTTGTTGAAGCTAGCGGCGCTCGAGCAGCTGAGCGACACGGACATGGTGCGGGTACAAAAGGCCGCCATGACCGATCCGAACGCGCCCACGCCCTCCGTCGAAGCCATCTTGCATGCGTTGATCCCGTTCGATTTCGTCGACCACACGCATTCGGATGCGGTCGTGGCGATCACCAACACGCCCGGTGGTGAGGAGACCATCAAGAGCGTCCTGGGTGGCCGCGTGCTGTACATCCCCTATGTCATGCCGGGCTTCGCGCTGGCACGTTTGGTGTACGAGCTAACGCGCGACACGGATTGGTCGAAGTACGACGGAATGGTGCTGCAACATCACGGTATTTTCTCGTTCGCCAACGACGGGCGCGAGAGCTACGAGCGGATGATCCGACTCGTGACGGCAGCCGAGGACTGCTTGAGCAAAAAGGGCGCGCTCAAGCCCGAACCCGCCGCGGCGGCCGGGCAACCGGAAGCCGCCGCGACCCTGCAACGGCTCGCGACGCTGCGCAAAGAAGTCTCGCTCAAGGCAGGGGTCGCCATGGTGGCACTGCTCGATGGCTCCACGAACGCGCTCGCTTACGCCAACCTGCCGCGCGTGGCCGATATTTCGGGGCGCGGACCGCTCACCCCCCGACCACGTGATCCACACCAAGCGCACGCCCATGCTGCTCGCGGAAGACGTAGCTCAGTCAGTGGCTGGTTATGCCGACGCCTACCTCGAGTACTTCCAGCGCAACGCGACGGCGGGTCTGGTCGCGCTCGACCCGGCGCCCAAATGGGTGGTTTGGCCCGGGCACGGCGTAGTTTCCTTCGGCGCGAGCGCGAAGCGCGCGGGCGTCGTCGCCGACATCGTGCGCCACACGATGCGAGCCCAAGGCTGGGCGGAGACGCTCGGCGGCTGGCAAGCTCTGCCCGAGCGCGACATCTTCGACGTCGAGTACTGGGAGCTGGAGCAGGCCAAGATCAAGAAGTCAGGGACGCGCCTGCCGCTGGAAGGCAAAATTGCGCTGGTTACTGGCGCCGCAGGCGGCATCGGCAAGGCTTGTGTCGATGCGCTCCGAGCTCAAGGCGCCGCCGTCGTTGCCATCGACCTGAACGCCGCGGTCGAGAGCAACTGGAAGGGCACCGACGTGCTGGGCCTCGTCGCCAATCTGACCGAGCGTGCGGCCGTCGACGCGGCGGTAGCGGCGAGCGTGCGTCGCTTCGGTGGGCTCGACATCGTCGTGGCCAACGCGGGCATTTTCCCGGCCAGCGCCAACATCGATGCGCTGGACGACGACACTTGGCAGAGAACGCTCGACATCAATCTCACGAGCCAGATGTACTTGTTCCGCGCGGCCGCGCCGTACTTGAAGCTCGGGCTCGACCCAACCATCGTGGTGGTTGCTTCCAAGAACGTCGCCGCGCCGGGTCCCGGTGCAGCCGCTTACTCGGCGTCCAAGGCGGCCATGACTCAGCTCGCGCGCGTGGCCGCGTTGGAGCTCGGCCCCCACGGCGTACGCGTCAACCTGGCGCACCCGCACGCGGTCATGGACACCGCGCTCTGGACGCCGGAGATCCTCCGGGCCCGCGCGCAGCACTACGGGATGAGCGTGGACGAATACAAGCGCAACAACCTACTCAAAGTCGAAGTGAAATCGAAAGACGTGGCTGAGCTGGTCGCGGCCATGGCGGGCCCGCTGTTCGCGAAAACCACCGGCGCGCAAGTGCCGATCGACGGCGGCAGCGACCGCATCATCTGAAGGCGGCGCGCAGCAACAGCGAGAAGACTGAACGCCCGAAAGCTTCGAGCAGGCGCGTCGAGGCTCGGCTACTTGGAGCCAGGCGTGAGCGAATAGAAATAATACGTCGCTTCGTAGGGCACGCGGGTCTCGGCCTTTGCCTTCGCTCCCGCCGCATCACAGCCGGATGCAGGTGGCTTGCCGCCGCTCGTGTCCAGCCGCTGCACGTGCATCACCCGAGCGAGCAAGCCCGGACCCTTGCCCACTGCGGTCAGAAGCAGCCAAGGCACCGCTTGGGGATCGGGCGCGTCCACCTTTGCCTTCACGCTGCCGAGCGCGCTGCTGCCGTCGGTCGCTTGCCAAGTCGGCCCCGTGAAATGGTGCGCGACCTTCTGTCCGCGGTCGTCGAACAGATCGGCTTCCGGAGCCTTGAGCTTCCAGCTGAACGACTGGGCGTCTTCGGGCTTGCTCGCGCACTCGTAGATCTGAACGCCCTTGCCCCGCGCCTTGAGCACGAGGCTGGAATTGGTGGGCACTTGCAGCTCCGGAGGAGTCTTCGGGAATTCGGACGCAGCCGGTGCGTTGGTCGCGGGCGCGAGCGCGAGCGCGCTCGGCGCGGGCGGCGCCACTTCGGCGCTGGGGGGCGGCGCGGGGCTCGGGCTCGGACTCGCCACTGGCGGGTCGACCTGCGGCGATTGGCAACCTGCACTGGCGAGCAAGAGGAAGAGGCAACAGCGTGAACGAATCATGGGACTCCGGGTGCGCGTTGAAAGACGGCACGAAGGCTAACATCGCGGAACTGATCGCCGCTAGTCCGAGGCTGGGATCCCGGCTCGTGCCTGCAACAAAATCTCGGCCGTGTCCCGCTCGATGGCTGCGCAGATCTGGTCGAGCGGCAGATCGTTCGGGTCGTAGCCGAAGGGCTCCTCGATTTCGACGCCAATCTCGTCGATGCCGAACAAGCCGAAGGCGAGCAGCGCCGCACCCACGGGGGTGAGCCAATGCATCGTGCTCGACATGGCGAAGGGCACCGTCAGACAGAAGAGCAGGACGAAGAGCTTGATGTGGTGGGCGTAGGCAAACGGCACCGGCGTCTTCATGATGCGCTCGGCGCCGCCCAACGCGTCGATCAGGCCGCTCAGGCCGAGGTCCATCTGCTGGAGGCGCTGCTCACTGAGCTGCCCGCGCGCCGCGCGCTCGGCCAGCCGCTGAGTGATCCACGTCAAGACCACGGTCGAGCGCGCCGAGAGGGGCTCGAGCCGCACGCGCTCGCTGTCGGTGAGCAATGATGCGAGTGCGGACAAATCATTTTCGTTGCGAAGACGTTGGTTGAGTAAAACAACCATAGCGAGCGAAAGCCTCCGAACATCGGCGCACAAGCGCGAGTCATCGGCGAGCCAAGTGGCAGCTTGCCGCGACAGATCGCGGCAGCGATTGACGATCGCGCCGAACAGGCGACGGCCCTCCCAAAATCGATCGTACGAGGCGTTGGTGCGAAATACCAAGAGCAAGCCGAGCGGCACGCCGATCAGCGTGTGAGCGAGAGGAGCGAACGAAAACTCCGCGTGGTTCTCGAGCCAGGCCGCGAGTACGCCGACGGCCGTGACCGCTGCGATGCGACCGCTCAAGGAGGGCAACACCGAGCCCCGCAGTTGGAGCAAGATGGTAAACCAGCGCTTCGCGTCGTACTCGATCATGCGATCGGGCTCGACGTATAGCGCACTCGGCGATGCTCCGCCTGCGAATTCGAGCCGCGACGTGAGCCCGCGGTAGGGCTCAGGATCGCAGCTTGAGTCGTTGGAATAGCTCTGCGCCCGAGGCGTCTTTCAACGATACGAGCATGTCTTTGCTGTGGTGGTCGATGTCGACTTGGCCAAAGGATTGAAAGCCAGCGCTCGGTGGCAGGTTCGCCTGACCATCAGGCGGCGCTTTCTGGAAGACCACCGACGGTCCGAACGTATCGTCGAGCGAGTTGGGACCGAAGGCGCCCGCGTGCAAGGGGCCCGCCACGAACTCCCAGAAGGGCTCGAACTCGCGAAAGCGCGCGGCCGCCGGACCGTAGTAGTGCGCGGCGCAGTAGTGCACATCCGCCGTGAACCACACGAGATGACGAATGCCGTTCGTCTTGACGAAGCGCAGCATCTCCGTTGGATGAGTTTTGACCGTCGGCATAAATGTTATCGCCGCTGTGAATGAAGAAGTCAGGCTCGGTTCTGCGCATCGATTCGTAAATGCGCATGCCACCGGACTCGAGATCGATCCCCCACCCCTGCCCTGCCGTATCGCCACTCCACAAGAACCGAACGTTGCGGCGGAGCCCGGGCGCGGTGCGAAATCGACCGTGAAGCGGTTCGCTGCGCAGCCGGTTCGAGTCGAGGCTTTCGAACGATACACGGATGAATACTTCCGCGCCGGGCGGCAGCCGGGACAAGTCGACGCGCGCCGTGTAATCGCTCACGGCGGTTGCACACGGCCCGCGCACGTCACCGGCTCGCGGAATGCGGGATCCACGGACCATTCGACGAACAAGCGCGAGGGGCGGTCGGCGCGACTCCAAACCATGGCTCGATCAGCAATCACGTCGCCGATCTGTAGGCCCCAGGCCGCGATTGGTCGCCCTGGATCGAGATTGGTTTGCCCGTGGGCATCCAGCGTTCGAAGCAGGCCGGCGATGCCGGAGACGCCCAGCGCCGCGTGCTCGATGAAGCGACGACGCGAGGGATGGCTCGACACGATTCGACCTGACTGGTGGCGGAGCACCGGGCTTGAACGAGTCGAAAGGCTAGCGTCGCGCCGAAAAAGTCGCAAACCGTGGAACCTCGGCCGGGTTCCGCGCCGTGATGCTCGCGCTGCGAAAAGCGGGATTTCGACCATCGACCGGGCAGGGTGGATTTCTCCATGCGACGGTTGCGTTGCGCTGGGTGCCACCCCAAAAGAGAGCGCGCCAGATGGCCTGGACGTCGGTCCGCGTTGTAAAATTCTATTTGACCTATTTCGAGTAGTCAGCGTTGGCTCCCATCGGTCAGTCATCGACGGTGCACCAAGGCGGAAAACATGCGAATCTGAAAACTCGTGTGAGTTCTTGCGACACGCATTGCGACGGCGACAGCGGCGCTTGGGCGAGTACGGCAACGAACAGCGCTGATCCTCCGATTACGCGACGTCTCCGTCCAACGAAAGCAGCTATGAAAACCACCGCGTTCTTGATCTGCGTTTCGAGCCTAGCGCTCGGCCTTGCCTGCGGTTCGAGCAAAGATGGCAGCAGCGGCGTGAGCGCCGCCAGCGCCGGAAACCCCGGAACCGCGGGAACTGCAGGGTCCACTTCACTCGTCATTGGCGACCAGGGTTCCGGCGGCGGCTCGGGCGGGAGCGCTGCGAAGCTCGGCGGCATCGTCACTCTGACTCCCGATCAGGTGGACGCGATCAACCACAATGCGTGCGATGGTTGGTCGGTGGAACCGGAGACGAAACCGGCCGTGCTCGAGTTCGTGGTCGACACCAGCCTGTCCATGAACGAGGTCCCGGGTGCAACCACGCAGCCCGGGCGTCCCGGCGCAGCGGGTGCGACCGGCCCTACCAAATGGCAGTCCACGCGCGACGCGCTGAAATCCGTGATCTCGACCCTGCCCGACACGATCGCCGCCGGCTTGTTCTTCTACCCCAACATGGCCAACCAGGCGCGCACGAAGCCGGCGCCGCCCGACAGCTGCGTCAACACCATGTCAGGCACCGCGCCCGCGCCACTGACGGCCACGCAGAAGGCGAGCTTGCTCGCTGCACTCGACCAGGCAACGCCCAACGGCTGGACGCCGACCGACGCCGCGTACCAACACGCGCTACAAACGGCTATTTTGCCAACGGCGCTCCCCGGCGACAGATACGTTCTCTTGCTCACCGACGGTCAGCCCACCCTGCGCGGGGACTGCACCAGCGCCGGCAACGGCGCCACCGCAGGCATCACACCGGTTGAGTCGCAGCCGATCGTCGATCATGTCGCTGCGGCGCTGGGACAAGGCGTGCGCACGTTCTTGATCGGATCGCCGGGCAGCGAGGGTGGGCGGGCGTGGATGTCAGAGGCCGCGATCGAAGGTGGCACGGCCGCCGCGGGCTGCAAGCTGATGGGGCCGCCGTTCTGTCACTTGGACATGACTACGTCTCCGGATTTCGGTGCCGCGTTGAAAGCAGGTTTGAACAAGGTCACCGGCTCGATCGCGTGCACGTACGACATCCCGGATCCAGGTCAGGGCCAGGTGATCGACAACAACTTGATCAACTTGGTCGTCACCACGTCATCGGACACGCAGCTCGTGCTCCCCGACGACGGCGCGGACTGCAGCGAGGGTTGGCGCATTTCGGGCAATCAGGTGGTGCTCTGCGAAGGCACGTGCTCGCGCGTGCAGCGCGAGAACGATTCGATTCAACTCCTGTTCGGCTGCCAGTCGGGCACGATCGGCATGCCGAAGTGATGTCCTCATTCCGCCGAATACGGCTCCCTGCTCTGGTTGCGTTCGTGGCGTTCGCTGCGGCCTTTCCGGTTGGTTGCAGCAGCACGGACGACGACGATTCTCCCGCATCCGGTGGCTCTGGCGCAGGCTCGGGGGGAAAGGCTGGGACAATGAGCAAGGCCGGAAGCGGCGGCTCGGTCGCCGTCCCGAACCCGACTGTCTGCGATCAACAAACGCCCAGCGCGAGCCAACCGTGCACCATCCCGGCAGGGACCGTGTGCCCCACGGCCCGCGGCAATTGCGTTTGCACTGCCGGCACTTGGAAGTGTTACGAAGTCGCCGCGGGTGGCAGCGCAGGTGCGGCTGGGCTGTCGGGAGCACAAGGCGGTGCCGCGGGCATCGGTGGCCAAGGCGGAGCTGGGGGTGCAAGCGGCAACGCGGGCGGCGGCGGAACAGGTGGCGGCGCGAGCGGCAGCGCGGGCACGGGTGGCGGTGGCGGTACGGCTGGCGGTGGCGGTACGGCTGGCGGTGCGGCCAGCGGCGGTACTGGCGGCAACGCGGGCATCGGTGGAACCAGCGGAGGCGTGGGCGGCGGAGGCAAGGGCGGCAGTGCGGGTGCAGGCGGCGCCAGCGCGGGCGGCGGCGGTACGAGCGGTACCGGCGGCAAGGGCGGCAGCGCGGGCACCGGCGGCAAGGGCGGCAGCGCGGGCACGAGCGGTAAGGGCGGCGGCGCCTGAGCCCCGTCAGTCGAGCGTCAGCCCCGGAGCTGATCCGGGTCCGTCATTTCGTTAGCCTTTCGTGATCGCGCTCGGGTTCTGCCAGCCGCCGGTGGGGGAGATGAATTCGTTGGCCAGCTCGGGTCCCCAGGTCTTGGGCCCGTACTCGTGCACGGCCGGCGCGGCCTGGATCACGGGATCGACGATGCGCCACGCCTCTTCGACGAAGTCCTCGCGGGCGAACAGCGTGGCGTCACCCGCCATCGCGTCGCCGAGCACGCGCTCGTACGCTTCCATCTCGTCCTTTTTGGGCTCGTGGGTCGCCACCATCTCGATTTGTCGGGTCGTGTCGTCGTCCAGTGAGGGCACGTTGATGCCATTGGCAATCGTGATCTCCGGACTAATGCGCAGGCGACAATAGTTCCGCGTGACGTCGACGCCCTCGAAGATGCTGGGCGGTTGGCGCATACGCACCACGACTTCAGTGCATGTCACGGGCAGATTCTTGCCGGCGCGGATGAAGATGGGGACGCCCTTCCAGCGCCAGGAATCGATCTGCAGCCGAATCGCCGCGAAGGTTTCGGTTTGCGAACCGGCGGCCACGCCGGCCTCGTCGCGATAGCCGCGGAACTGACCGCAGACGACGTCCTTGGGCTGCAGCGCTCGGATCGCCTTCAGCACCTTCACCCGCTCGTCACGGATCGACTCACTGTCGGTTCTCACCGGCGGCTCCATGGCCAGGCTGCACAGGATCTGAAATAGGTGGTTTTGGATGACGTCGCGGATGGCCCCCGTTGCATCGTAGAACGCACCCCGACCTTGCACACCGAAGTCTTCGGCCATCGTGATTTGGATGCTGTCGACGTGGCTCCGATTCCAGAGCGGCTCCAAGAACTCGTTGCTGAAACGAAACATGAGCAGTCCGTTGACCGGCCGCTTTCCCAGGTAATGATCGATACGGAAGATCGCGGCCTCGTCGAACACGCCGAGCAACACCCGGTTCAGTTTGCGTGCCGAGCCGAGATCGGTGCCGAACGGCTTTTCGACGATGACGCGCGCGCGCGCCGCCGAGCCCGAGCTGGCAAGCTGCTCGACGACCTTGCCGAAGAGTGAGGGTGGGATAGCGAGGTAGTGCGCGGGGCATTCAGCTCCACCGAGCTCGCCACGGAGCGCGCGGAAAGTGGCTGGATCGTTGTAGTCCCCGTCGACGTAGCGCAAGAGCCGAATCAACTTTTCGAACGCGACGGGGTCGAGACCACCGTGTTTCTCCAGGCTATCTTTCACCCGCGCGCGAAATTGTTCGATGTTCCAGCCGGACTTGGCCACCCCCACCACGGGCACGTCGAGGTGGCCGCGTTTGAGCATCGCCTGCAGCGCCGGAAAGATCTTCTTGTACGCCAGATCCCCGGTGGCTCCGAAAAATACCAGCGCGTCTGAGCGAGCGTTGGCCATGACTACGCGGCCTCCCGCGTCTCGACACTCAATCGCCGCACTACGTTGGCGCCCATTGTGCCAAGTCCGATCATTCCGAGCTTCATGGTTCCTCCGTTATTTTTCTAGATGGCTGGTGTCGTTCCAGAGTTGGATGGCACCCTGGTCGGGTGCGTGCTCGTAGCCGAGCAGGCCGTAGCCGGTAGTCCCGAGCATGAAATATCTAGCGCCCGCCGGCGCGAGCCCCAACCAGCGGGCCGCCAGCACACGCAACAAGTGACCGCTCGAGAAAACGAGCACGTCAGCGCCGATCGCACGCACTCGGCTCACCACGCGGTCCGCGCGCTCGCCTACTTCCGCCGGGGTTTCTCCGCCCGGACAGCCATCGCGAAACAGATCCCATCCGGGTCTCTCGGCCAAGATCTCCGCACTGCGACGCCCTTCGTAGGCGCCGTAGTTCCATTCCAACAAGTCTTCGTCGACCTCGGCCAACTCACCGTGGCCCGAAAGCTCGCAGGTGCGCACGGCGCGCTGAAGCGGGCTGGTCAAGACTTTGGCAAACACGCGCCCCAAAAGCCGCGACCGCAGCCGTCGAGCCTGGTCCTCGCCGCGCTCGGTCAAAGGAAGATCGGTGCGTCCGGTGTGTTGACCAGAAAGGCTCCAGGCTGTTTCGCCGTGACGAACCACGCTGAGCTGCGGCAGCCCGGTCATGGCTGAGGTTTGGTCGAGCTGCCGGTGGTGTGTGTTCGGCCCGTGCATATGTCCTCGGTTCAGTGGCCCGCGAGGACCGCGTCGATCATGCCCCGTGCTTGTTCTTGAATTCGACGCAAGTGATCTGCACCCGTGAAGCTCTCGGCATACAGCTTGTAGACGTCCTCGGTGCCGGACGGCCGAGCCGCGAACCAACCGTTCTCGGTGCTGACCTTGATGCCGCCGATCGCATCGCCAGTGCCCGGCGCCGCGTTGGTGACGGCGCAGACGCGCTCGCCCGCGAGGTTCGGAACATCGAAGTCATGGGGCGTTAGCTGGGCGAGGACGCTTTTCTGTTCGCGCGTCGCGTGAACGTCGATTCGCTCGTAGATCGGTTCCCCCAGCTCGTGAACGAGCTGACGGTAGCGCTCCCCCGGATCGCGTCCAGTGCGCGCGGTGAGCTCGGCCGCGAGCAGTCCCATGATGATGCCGTCCTTGTCCGTGCTCCACGCGCCGCCATCCCTCTGCAGGAATGATGCGCCAGCGCTCTCTTCGCCCCCAAAGCCAAGCGCGCCCGACAAAAACCCATCGACGAAGTACTTGAACCCGACCGGCACCTCGAACAGGCGACGCCCGCGGGCGCTTACCACGCGATCGATGATGCTACTCGTGACGACCGTCTTTCCGACGGCGGCAGCGCGGGACCAATTCGGGCGATTCGCAAACAGATAGTCGACTGCGGCGGCCAAGTAGTGGTTGGGGTCGAGCAGTCCCGACGTTCGAGTCACGACACCGTGACGGTCGGCGTCCGGGTCGGTCGCGAACGCGACGTCGAATCGCTCGCGGAGCGCGATCAGTCTCGCCATTGCGGGGGCCGACGAAGGGTCCATCCTGATCCGGCCGTCCCAGTCCACGGTCATGAAGCGAAAGGTCGGATCGAGCTCGGGATTCACCACCTCGATCTGGAAGCCAAACCGCTCGGCGATCGCTGGCCAGTAGTCGAGACTGGCACCACCAAGCGGATCGACGCCGAGCGCGATCTTGGCGCCGCGCAGAACGTCCATATCGATGACCTGTTCGAGCCCGGCGACGTACGCCCCAAAGTAGTCGTAAGGGGAGGTCGCTTGCCAGGCCCGAGCAAAAGGGATCCGCGCGACGTCGCGTAGTCCGTCTGCGAGCAGAGCCGCGCGGAAACGACAGATTGCCTCCGTAATCGCCAGAATGTGCGCCTCGTTGAAGCTCAGCGCCTGGGAGGTTCCGCGGTGCCCCGAAGTGCCGAACGCGACTCGCTGTTCATCGATGTCCGGAGAGGGGTGTCCCGCGTAGTAGGCCGTCACGAGCCTGGGTACGTCCACGAGCAGTGACGCTGGAGCCGGCATTCCGGCCAGCTCGTGTTGCAAGCTCGCGGTCACGCGACAAACACCGATGGTTTCTGCACGAGGCCTCCAAAGCAATTGCTTGCTAGCGGTCACGGCTCAGCACAGGGCGTGCCAAGCAAAAGAGCCTGAGATCGCGATGACGAGCTGGCGGACGGACCTGAAGTTGGTCACGTGTGGCAACGTTTGGTCGGCCGCGCGTCGGCGTTCCAGAGCGATAGACCGGGATTCTCGCGAGCATCTGGCGTCACGGGTCGCGTTGAGTGGGCTGGCACGACCAGTGCAACCTTCCGACACAACGCCAGGGGCGCTGATAGGAAACTCATGGACAAGCTCAAACTCGAACCGGGGATCTTGACCGGCGACGCCGTGAAGCATTTGTTCGACTATTGCAAGCAGGCTGGCTGCGCGCTGCCTGCCGTCAACGTCATCGGTTCGAACTCGGCGAACGCCGCACTGGAGGCCGCCCGCCTGGCTCGTGCGCCGATCATCATTCAAATCTCGCACTCCGGTGCTCAGTTCTTGGCCGGCAAGACGCTCGACAACAGCCACCATCAGGCGTCCATCGCCGGTGCGATCGCCGGCGCTTACCACGTACACGCGTTGGCGCGGTTGTACGGGGTTCCGGTCGTCCTTCACACCGACCACTGCGCGAAAAAGCTACTGCCATGGCTCGATGGCACAATCGAAGCGGACGAAGCCCACTTTGCGCAACACGGTCAGCCGCTGTTCAGCACGCACATGCTCGACCTTTCCGAGCAGCCGCTGAGCGAGAACATCGCCACGAGCGCGCGCTATCTCACTCGCATGGCTCGGTTGCGGATGACGCTGGAGCTGGAGATCGGGATCACCGGCGGCGAGGAGGACGGCGTGGACAATCGCGACGCCGCGCGTGAACGCCTGTACACCAATCCGGCGGACGTGCTCCAAGTCTACGACGCCTTATCGCCAATCGGACACTTCAACCTCGCTGCCGCCTTCGGTAACACCCACGGCGTCTATGCCGCGGGTAACGTCAAACTCCGCCCGACCATTCTGCGCGACTCGCAGCGGTTCGTGGAGGAACATCGACAGACCGGGCCCAAGCCCGTGAGCTTCGTTTTCCACGGCGGTTCGGGGTCACCGCACGCCGACATCGCCGAAGCGGTCTCGTACGGCGTCGTCAAAATGAATATCGATACGGACACGCAGTGGGCGTTCACCCACCCAATCAAAGCGTTCATGGACGAAAAGGGTGCCTATCTCTCGTCAGAGGTCGGCAATCCCGAGGGCATCGACCGTCCGAACAAAAAATACTTCGATCCGCGCGGCTGGCTACATATCGGCGAGCAGGGAATCACCTCTCGGCTGCTCGTGGCCTACGGCGATCTGGGATCGCGTGATCGCTTCGAATTCTGATGCCAAGCATCGAATCAAAAGAGCCCGACCACTCCGACGGCTCGCGTGGAAATCGTAAACGGTGAGCAATTGCCACCCCCGCTCTGCGACGAACATTTTCACGATCTGCTGAACGACCTCGACAAACAGCGGACGATGGGCGAGATCATGACCCGGTCACCAACGAACGCCGCGCGGAGAACTCTTCATGGATCTCGATCTCAAAGGAAAAGTAGTCGTCGTCACCGGGGCCAGTAAGGGCATCGGGCTAGCCATCGCGCGTGCCTTCGCCGACGAAGGCGCCCACGTCGTGGCCGGCGCTCGCAGCACGGGAAGCCTCGACGGCCTGGCGGGAATCAGCGCCCTGGCGCTGGATCTGGCTACCCCCGACGCGCCTGCGAAGCTGGTCGCGCACGCGGTCGAAAAGCATGGCCGGCTCGACGTGTTGGTCAACAACGTGGGCGCGGTGCGGCTGCGCCTCGAGGGCTTTTTGGGCACCAGCGACGAGGAATTCGCCTGGTCGATGAACATGAACTTCTACGCCGCCCTGCGCGCCAGTCGCGCGGCGATCACGCAAATGTTACCGCAAGGGGGCGGTAGCATCGTCAATGTCATTTCCGTGAACGCCATCTTCCAGCCCGACGCCGGCACGATCGACTACGGCGCTGCCAAAGCCGCCCTGCTCAATCTCAACAAGACCCTCGCCCAAGAATTCGGCGCGCGCGGCATCCGCGTGAACGCCGTCTCGCCCGGACCGGTCAGCACCGAGCTCTGGCTGGGCGAGAACGGCGTGGCCCAAACCGTCGCCCGAGCCACCGGCCTCGATGTCGAAGCCGCGCGCGAGAAGGTCGTCGCCGGCATCGGTGGCTTTGCGACCAAGCGCTTCACGACGCCGGAGGAAGTAGCGACCCTGGTCGTCATGCTCGCGTCGCAACGAATCGGCAATGTGACGGGCTCGAACTTCGTCATCGACGGCGGCTTGCTCAAGACGCTCTGATGCGCAATCGGCTTTGGATCAGCGTCAGCTGCGTTGCACTCCTGGTCGGGTGTTCGAGCAAAACCGACACGACCTCCAGCGGCGGATCAGCCGGAACGAGCGCACTGGGCGGAGCCAGCAACGGCGGTGCTGCCGACGGCGGATCAGCCGGCTCGAGCGGAGCACACGCGGGCGCGACGAGTGCGGGCGCAAACGCTGGCGGAGCTGCGAATGGCGGAGCCCCGAACGGCGGAGCCCCGAACGGCGGAGCCCCGAACGGCGGAGCCCCGAACGGCGGTAGCGCTGGCTCGAGCTCGAGCGGCGCTGCCGGAAGCTCGGCAGCAGGCGCAGCGGGCGCAGCGGGCGCAGCGGGCGCGTCAGCCGTGGGCTGCACCAGCTCGACCGCGGGTTACAACCTGGTCTGGTCGGACGAGTTCAACGGCCCTGCTGGCACGGCGGTAGACCGCAGCAAATGGACCTTCGACGTCGGCGGTACCGGCTGGGGCAACAACGAGCTCGAGTACTACACGAGCGGCAGCAACAACGCGGCCCTGGATGGCGCAGGCAATCTGCAGATCACCGCCAAGCACGAGGACATGGGCGGCAAGAACTACACTTCAGCCCGCATCAAGACGCAGGGCCTCGAGACGTTCACTTACGGTCGCATCGAGGCGCGCATGAAGATATCACAGGGCCAGGGGCTGTGGCCCGCTTTCTGGATGTTGGGGGACGACATCGAGAGCAACCCCTGGCCGGCATGCGGCGAGATCGACATCATGGAAAATATCGGCAAGGAGCCGAACATCGTTCATGCCACCATCCACGGCCCCGGCTATTCCGGTGGAGCTGGGCCGACCAAGCAATACATGCTGTCAGCGCCGGTGGCTTCCGCGTTTCACGTCTTCGCCATCGAGTGGGAGCTGAACACGATTCGCTGGTACGTGGATGACACGCTCTATTCAACGAAAACTGCGAGCGACATTCCGAGCAGCGCGACTTGGGTCTACGCTCATCCCTTCTTCATCATCCTGAACTTGGCCGTCGGCGGCAGCTTTCCCGGCGACCCGGATGGCACTGCGACGTTCCCACAGCAGCTCCAGGTCGACTACGTGAGGGTGTGTCAGAAGTAGCGATCATCATTGCTTCTGAAAGTAGATGCGACCCCAGTTGGATGGAATGAGTTGGTCCTCGAGACGAAAGTTGCTGATCTCATCGCTCCGGCGATTGAGCAAATCACTCCAGCTCCCGTTCGTCGAAAATGGAATCGAGACCCGCTGATCGAAATCCGAGTAGTTGATGACGACGATGAAGCGCTCGAACCCGCCGTCGGTCGCACCAAAGCGATGGTACACGGCGAAGTCTCGATCGGGAAAGACTCCGTAGCCGTCAGGGTCGTTGAACGGAAAGGGAAAGAAATTGGTCGATCGCAGGGAGGGGTGGTCCGCGCGGATCCGAATCAACATGCGGTACAGCTCGAACAAGCGACCACCCACGAAGTCGCCGCTCTCGTTGGAGAGCGCGTCCCACCGCAGCGGGCGGGGTTGAACGCGATCGTCACCGCTCTCGGGCAAAAAGAAGTCTTCACCGAACTCCTGACCATTGCGAATCAGCACCGCCCCCGGAGACGTCAACAGGGCGATCGCCGCGGGCTGCGTCTTGAACCAACGCCCGCGCCCACCGGCCTCTTGCACGATCGAGGAGTGGTCGTGATTCTCGATGTAGGTGACGGGGCCTTTTCCAGCCGCAAAATCGAGCCCAGTATCGAGCAAACGCAGCAGGCGATCGTCGATGTTCCCGTTGCGGGCAAACTCGAAGGACTCGAACATCAGACGGTCGAACCAGCAGCCGTCCGCACCGATACGATTGGTGTCGTCGATCGCCAGGAAGCGGTTGTCCGGGAGCTGTTCGATGGTCAGGCTCACGTTGAGCTTGTGCTGGGCCGCGAGGTGAGCGCGAACGTCGCGCACCAGACGCGTGATACCGACGTTCGGGTCGTTGCGGTCGTCGAACCCGAGCGTGAAATCGAAACGGATGCCATCTAGCTCGTACTCGTCGAGCCAGTAGCTGCAGATATCGAGAACGAATTGCTGGACGCAGCCGTTTCGATAGTTGAACTCGTCGAAAAACCCGCCCTGCGCGAAAGCGCCGATGTACGGAGAATCACCCGGGTCCTGATAGAGCCATTTGTAACCGAAACCCTTATTCGGATCAGAGCCGGCGCGCACGTGGTTGAAGACGCCGTCCATGATCACG
This sequence comes from Pseudomonadota bacterium, assembly GCA_037200885.1. Lineage (GTDB taxonomy): Bacteria > Myxococcota_A > Polyangia > Polyangiales > Polyangiaceae > PMG-095. The sequence goes on along the minus strand of JBBCIN010000001.1, from coordinate 3,354,619 downwards.
TGGATGCGACGGCGGTGTAGCTCGTTGATCAAGCGCTGCAGACGAAATAGCTTGTCGGCGGGCGCGTTCGAGTCGTGGACGTAGCGATACTCCACCGAGAAAAATTGAACCGGATCGTAGCCCCAGCTGAAGTCGCTACCCGGCCAAGCCGTCCAGGGCATGAACTCCACCGCGTTCACGCCCAGGCGCTGCAGATGGTCGAGCTTGTCCCAAATGGCGTCGATGGGCGCGCGTCCGGCGCGGTACTCGCTAGTAAAGTCGTCGATCATCAGCTCGTAGATGACGAGGTCTTTGGTCGGAAGCCGCTCGGCGATCGGCGCGACTTCGACGGAGTTGCCGCCGACGGTAAATCCCGAGTTCTCTTGCTCACCACCGCCATACTTCGCGCATGGGTCGGAGCACCAGCGAGTCGTCTCGTTCTGGAAGGTGACGAAGTACTTGTATTCATAGAAGCCCTCGGCGAGGTCCTGCGCGATCGTGCAGCGGTAGAGCCAGCCGTTGGGATGTGCCTCCTTCAGCAATAGCGGTGCGCTCGCCAAGTCCCACGCGGGATCTCCCAGCTCGGTTTGAAAGTCACCGCGCACCCGCACCTCCGAGATCTGCGGTTGACCGCTCCCGCGGTACTGGCCCGCGTCAACGGTGTTGTCCGGAAGAAAGAGTCGAAACTCGACCCGACGACCCGTCACCACTGCACCGAAGTCTTGGTACATTGCCGCTCCTTCGAACGCGATTGCGGTCATCGAAACGACGACCCACCCCGCGAGTATCGCGACCAACGCGACGCACCAATATAGTCATTACCTCATGACCACTACTTGGCTTGGCCACTCACTTCGCAGGTCGGATTCGCCAGTGTCGGGCGACTAGGGCTGAGCGAAACCTTTACGCAATGTGTCCGTCTGTCAGCAACGCCGCGTCCATCCGTTCATGGCTCGATGACGGAAGTCGCCGCTCCTGCGAAATTTGCGCTTCTCGTCTGCGTCGGAGCCGAGCGCCGTTGCTCGCAAGCAGCAATACGGGCTAGCTTCCGTCGCGCGCGGCGTTCTGACCGCGGACCACCCGGAGGGAGTACGATGTCACTGAATCGTCGAATGCTTGCGGAGCTGTTCGGGACTTTTTGGTTAGTGTTCGGCGGTTGCGGCAGCGCCGTGCTCGCGGCGGGCTTTCCGAAAGTAGGGATCGGCCTACTCGGCGTGTCGCTGGCATTCGGGCTCACGGTTCTGACGATGGCCTATGCTATCGGCCACATTTCTGGTTGCCACCTGAACCCTGCCGTATCCATCGGACTCTGCGCTGCAAAGCGCTTTCCCGTTCAGGAACTGCCAGCGTACGTCGCAGCGCAGGTGCTCGGTGGAATCGCCGCTGCCGGAGTGCTCTACGTCATTGCAAGTGGCGCGGACGGGTTCAGTTTGGCGTCCGGCTTCGCTTCCAACGGATACGGCGAGCACTCGCCCGGAGGCTATTCGCTTCTTTCCGCCTTCGTCGCGGAGTTCGTGCTGACCTTTTTCTTTCTGTTCGTCATTCTTGGCGCAACCGACGGTCGTGCACCAGCCGGCTTCGCGCCGATCCCAATCGGCTTCGCGCTCACGTTGATTCATCTGATTGGCATTCCGGTGACCAACCTGTCGGTGAATCCGGCGCGCAGCACCGGACCTGCAATATTCGTCGGCGGCTGGGCGCTCTCCCAGCTATGGTTGTTTTGGCTGGCACCGATCGTCGGTGCGGGACTTGCCGGCCTGGCCTACCCGGGCTTGTTCGGCAGCGCTGACCCGCCAGCGGTTCGCGGCGTGAACGAGCCTGACAAAGGCACGGTGGCTCCGGGCGCCTGAGCGGCGGCCGCTCGCGCGCGCGCACATCCCACCTCCTCGTCGATTTTCCGCTCTACTTCTCCGTCGACGGCAATCCGCGCTGAACCCCCGACGTTTCTGGGGATTGAGCGCGGGCTCGGACCGGATATGATGCGGATCTTTGACTCGAGAGACAGTTCGCAATCACGAGGAGGTTGGTGGTGTTGAAGGACAAAGCGCTCGAAGGACTATTGTTACTCGCCGTCTGTTCCCTACCGTTCATGACGCAGACATCGCAGGCCGCCGATGCGGCGCCAGCGATTCAGAAGGACTCGCTGCTCGTGAACGCACACACGGTAAACGCGTACAAGAAAGATTACGACAAGTGGAGCTGGGTGCCGCGGCTGACGTTCCGCGTGAATGGCCCAATCCCGAGCGGTGGCCAATTGTACGCGGACTTCAGCGTCCCGGGCGGTGGCTCGATCAAGTTCGATTGTCCGACCCAAGAAACCGCGGCCGGGCGCACCTCTCAAGTCCAGTGCGGCGACCCTCCCGACGAGCAAGCGACGCTCTACACCGGCAAGGTCAGCTTCAAGATCGGGCTGCGCAACGAGCTGTTGGGCACTGACATCACGATCTTCAACGGCAAAGCCACCATCTCCAAAGTGCATACGAACGAGGTCGGCCCCAAGGCGAAGCTCAAGTTCGTCTACTACGTCGAGGAGGATTGGAACCTCCCGATCGGTTACGTTTACCTCAAGCCCGGCGAGGTGACGGGCTGGAAGGCGCCCACGTTCATGGCTGCGTTTTGGGTGCGCGGCGACGCGTACAACTTCCAGCCGCACCTCTTTTATCAGGGCAAAGAGGTGGGCAAGATGTTCTACCAGGGCACTGAAGTGGGCAAAGCCAGCTGTGAATCGGACATCGAAACCGAGGTCACGCAGCAAGTCGAAGAGACGGTCCCGCAGAAGGCCAAGTGGTCGCGTGTCAAATGCGACTTTCCGAGCGTGCAGGCCTGGGACACGACGGGCCAGAAGCCCGGCATGTTTGGCGAAATTTACCAGATGGCCAAGAACCCCGGAGACTACGAGCTCAAAGTGCTGTGGCAAAACCACTTGGCACGATCGCTCAAGTTCAAGGTCGGCCCGGATGGAAAGTACGTCAGCACGATCGCGAGCGCCAACAAGCTCGGCAGCGATCGCTCCATCTTTCCGGTGCAGATCATCGGCGACCAAGACGGTAAGTGGAACAAGACCGCCTACAAAACCGACGCCTACTACGGCAATCCACTGACCGGCTTCACCGCCGCACCTTGAGCTCTTTCGGAAGGTGGGCGCGGGCTAAACTCTGCGCCGACCTCGCCCAGCGGTCAGTTGGCACAGGGATTGGCACAACTGAGGGCCAGATTGCGGGCTTCTCGCGCTGCTCGTTTGGCACGCCGTTTGCTCAGACCAGCAGCGTGAGGACCGCAAACAGACCGCTCTTGGGCTTTCTCTGCTTGTTGCCAATCGTGCTCGTCAGCGCGGCTGCGTGCGGGGGCAGCGTATTCGACAGCCGCGAAGGGAGTGCGGGTGGCAATGCCGTGGCTGGCTCGAGCTCTGCGGGCAGCGGCTCGAGCTCTGCCGGCGCCGGTCACGGCGCTGCGGGTGCCAGCTCGGGCGCGGCGGGCTCAGGCGCGGGCGGCGGCACGGGTAGCGGTGGCAGCGGCGGTCTGGATCTCAGCGCTTGCACCTTCAATTCGCAGTGCGAGGTCGTGCCCGTCGGCTGCTGCAGCTGTGGCGCGTCCGGTCCACTCTCGAGCTACACTGCGATCAACTCGGCGTACCAAGATCAATTCGATGCTCGCTGCGGAACCATCGCCTGCGAGCCCTGCGGGCCGGGCACTGCGCCGGGCCTGAATGATTCGTCGCTCTATTTCGTGGGCATCTGCCAGAAGCCGGCGGACGCCTCTCCCAACGCTGCCGGGCAGTGCGTCGTGGTCGATCTGCGCGCCACGGAGATCACTGCTTGCGCGTCAGCCAACGACTGCATCTTGCGCTCCGGCACGGGCTGCTGTTCGGGTTGCGGAGCACGCCCAGTGGCAGTCAACGGCAGCCAAGCTGCCGCGTTGTCGCAATTGGTGTGCGGAGATGAAAAATTCGCCTGCCCGGCGTGCGCCCCCAACTTCGACGATTACGCCGCTAGCTGTAGCGACGGTCGCTGCAGTGTCGAGCTCTCGCCTTGCTCAGTCGAACATCCCTGTACGCGCTGAGTCACGGGGTAGCCCTCGCCATCGCCGTAAATCGGGCCGCCGTTGCCGCCCGAACCGGACTCAGTTCGTGGGCTCGGGTTCGTCCTGGAGCGCGGTCCAGAAGTCGTTCGTGACGAAGGTGCCACCGGCGACGATCTCCCAGCCGGCTTGGATGCTGGTCAGATAGTCCGTCGTTAGGATCGAGCCGTCTTGCACGTAGTGGTCGATGACCTCTTTGAGGTCGAGCGTCATGTCGTCGACGCCCATATCGACGCCGTTGACTGGCGTTGCGAACAACTCGATCACGATCCGCGAGCCGGATTTGAGTCCCGTATTCTTGTTCTCGCGGAAGGTGATGCCGCTGAACGTCTGGGTGACCGCCGCGCTGCCCGCGGACTCTTTGTCTTGCTCGTAGTTGGATGGGTCGACTACGCGCTGCTTGATCATCAGGTTGACGGGCGCGATGCCCTTACCGGGGGTCGCCGTGTCGTGAAAGTAGATGTCCCACAGCGCGTAGTGGCGGATGGGCGAACCGGAGACGGTCATGCTCCAACGGATTTTTGCCTTCGTCAGATCCTTTACTTGAATGGGGAGGCCGCTGTCCTTGTTTTGAAAGCCGGCGGTGCCGACCACCCAGCCACGCGCCATGTCCGGGTAGCTTTTCACGGTGCCGGCGCTGCCACTATCGTCCGACGTCGCATCGACGCCCCAGCAGCGCGAGCTCGCGGCCCAGAGCGTGAGGTTGCCCGCGCCGGCCGCGGTATGGTTCCAGAAGTTCTTGCGCAAAAAGTTGGGGCCGTAGTCGTTACTCGCCCAAAGGTCGTCGGCATCGGTCCAGCTAGCCATCGACTTATCGCAGGCTGAAGCGGCGCTGGCGCCCGCGATCCCGGCGCCGGCGGCCCCGCCGCTGCCCGCGCTACCGCCGGTTCCCGCGCCCGCGCCAGCGCCCGCGATGCTCGTGCCTCCGCCGGATCCGGAGTTGCTGCCGCCAGCAGCGATTGCTGCGCCGCCTGAGCCGGCAACGGCGGCGGGGTTGCCCGAGCCGCCGCCCTGCGCTGCTTCATGGTCCGGAGCCGTCGTTCCGGAGCAACCGAGCAATGAGGCAAAGAAGAGAAAGCTTATCGTTGGCACTGCCAGGGTTCGCACGGTCATACTCCAAGGGTGGTTGGGCGACGTCCGAACAACTGTGCTCGTGCGGCTCATTGCGAGCCGCGCTCCGCATCGCGCCACTACAGTGCATAACGCTATGCGACGCTTCTTACAACGTGAGATCGATCGACGATACGCGGAGCGAAGCGTCAGCCAGTTTGGGTGGTAGTCTTAACTGGTGCGGCGTCACTGACGACGACGGCTGCGCCTGCTTGCTCGTCGATCTGCACGCGTTGAACGGAGTGCGACGCTGCTCGCTCGTGAGCGCGCAAATTTCTCGTGCGCGCGGTTTCGGCGTCTCAGTCGAAGACCAAGGCGAGCCGCTGCAGACATATTTCGCATCAAAGCGATAGCGGGACGCGAACCGGAACCAGACGCCGCCAAAAATCCCTTTTCTAGCGGGTCGGCCGGGCAGAAACCGGGCCGTAGTGGGTGCCGGGCGCAAGCGAAAAGAGCGGACGAGGTGCGGGGAACGTGGCACGTTTTGGAGCGCCCCGTGCGGGGCGTGTATCGCTTCGGTTCAGATGGAGGCAGCTTGACTGAGTATCGTGAAGGCACGCGTGTGGCTCGAGCTTCGAAGGGCATTCAACGGCGCTTGTTCCTGCGCGCGGCCGCGCTCGGATTGGCCGCACCGGCTGCTTTCAACCTGAGCCGCCTAGCCGTGGCCGCACCGGCGGCAGCGCCCAAGCGGCTGCTCATCTTCCACATGCCGCACGGCGTACCCAACATTCACTACAACCCCAAGGTGATGGGTGGGGATCTGACGCAGTTTGCGCTCGACCAGAGCTTCAAGAGCATCCTGGGTCCGCTCGAACCGTACAAGCAGTACGTCAACGTCTACCAGGGTTTCAAGTATCCCAACGCGGGCGGCCCGCACTTCGACGCGGTGAATTTCCTCACGGACTCGAACGACATCGAAGGAAACGCGCCGCGCCTCAGCATCGACCACGCCATCGGTCAGAAACTCGGGATCAAGCCGCTCAATCTCGGCGCCTCGGCGCGCCCACTCGGTGCGGTCACGCTCTACCCAAAGGTATTTTGGGACGGCACGGGTTTCATCGAAGCCGAGAAAAATCCGGTCAAGGCCGCGGATGCGGTGTTTGGCGCGCTCAAAGCGTCGACCGGCGTAGATCCGGACGTGGCAGCGCGCGAAGCGCTACTGACGCTGACCGAGGGAGAAGTGCAGGGCTTGCAGCAGGAACTGTCCGCGCTCAGCTCGGAGCAGAGCAAGCTGAAGGCACATCTCGACGCACTGCTCGCGTTGCACAGCGGCGGCAGCGGCGGCGGCGCCCTCAGCTGCACCACGGCGCCCGCGTTGCCGAACGTGGACAAGATCCGCGCGCTCAACATGCCGGATGTCACACCCGAGGGCACCGCCAATTGGTACTTGGGCGACTACCAAGGGGACAACCCGAACTTTCCGCTGATCCTTGCTGCGCAAATGGAGATCGCCGCTCAAGCCATCGCCTGCAATGCCGCCCCGATCGTGACCTTGCAAGCGATGTTCTCCACGTCGCAGATGAACTTCAGCTTCGCCGGCGTGAACAAAGCGCATCATCTCGACATCTCCCACAACGGCCCGGAGATGAATCCGGACATGCCATCCAACCCCGCAGTGACGGACTACGCAACCGCGCAACTTTGGTTCACTACGCAAATCGTCGAGGGTTTGCTGAAGCCCCTGCTCGTGGACGATCCTGCGGCGCCCGGCACGAAGATCATCGACAACACGATCATCTACGTTTGCAGCGAAATTGCGGACGGCCAGTATCACAACCTCGTGACCCAGGACATTCCATCGTACCACCCGGCCCCGCAGGAGTACGTGTCCATGTACATCCCGATCGTGACCATCGGTGGCGGCGGGGGCGCGTTGAAGACCGGGCGTATCGTACGCAACGAGGTCGATCGTCCTGCGACCGATCTGTACTTGACCCTCGCTCAAGCGATGGGCGCCCCGCTCACGAGCTTTGGCGATTCGACCGGCGTGGTTGCGGAGGTGCTGGCGTGAAGCGGCACACTTCGGTCAATCGCGCGTGCATGCTCCTCGGCGGCGCAGCGCTGCTGGCGAGCGCCGTCGCCTGCTCCGCGAGTGGTGACCCCAGCAATTCGGCCAGAGCTGGCGGCAGCAGCAGTGGCGGCGGCAACGGCAGCAGCGGCGCGAGCGGGAATTCAGCCGCTGCTGGTAGCGGCAATATGAGCAGCAGTGGAGCTCCCAGCAGTATCGGCGTCACGACGCTGCTGCAGAGCTGCGGCACCTCTGCGATCGGCGCGCCTCAATTGCGCCGGCTGACGCGCGGCGAGCTGCAGCGCACGCTCGACGACATTTTCCCGCAGCTGCAGGGCAAGTGGACCGTTTCGATCGCCGAGGCCGAATCTGCGCTGGGTTTCGACAATGATCCCGCCGTGCTCACCGTCGGTGGGCAGGTCGCCGGGAAATTGCTCGACACGGCGAGTGCCCTGGCAACCGCCCTAGTCGCCGACGACGTGCTCCCGCAAGTACTGCCGTGCGCGGCAAGCACGCCGGACCGCACCTGCGCGCAGACGTTCCTGAACCAATACGGGCGTCGCTTGTTCCGAAGGCCGCTGACCCAGGCGGACCAAGATCGCTACCTGTCGTTTTTCGACGCGCGGCTGGCCGCCTCCGATTTCAAGAGCGCGCTGCGCTGGCTGACCGTCGGACTGATTCAGTCGCCTCACGCCATCTATCGGCGTGAGGTAGGCACGCTTTCCGGGAGCGAGTACCAGCTGTCACAGCAGGAAATCGCCGGTGAGCTCGCGTACATGTTCACCGGCTCGACGCCGACCACCGAGCTGCTCGATCAAGCGGACAATGGGCAACTCAGCTCGCCGGATCAACTCGTGGCCGTCGCAGGGCAACTCTTGGCTACCCCGGCCGGTCAAGACACGCTGCAGCGCTTCTTCAAGGCCTGGCTGGGTTATGATCAATTGCCCAGCACCCTGCCGAACGTCGCCGGCTTCGCCGCCGTTGCGCCGGACATGGTGCAGGAGACGCAAAGCTTCATTCAGCAGACGGTGCTCGCGGGCCGCGGAGGCCTGAAGGAGCTGCTCACCGCGGCTTACACGACGCCTTCGCAGGCGCTCTCGACGTTCTACGGCTTCCCCGCCCCCAGTGCGGATTACCAGAAGGTCGACCGCCCCACAGGTCGAGGCCTCGGCGTGCTGGCGCAGGGCTCCGTGATCGCCGCGCACTCGCACGAAGCAGCCTCCTCACCCACCCTCCGCGGCTTGCTGGTGTTCGAGCGCCTCTTGTGCGGGCAACGCCCGCAAGTTCCGCCAAATGTTCCCACCCTAGTAACGGCATCGCCAGGCGTGATCACCACCCGTCAACGCTACGAAGTCCAACACATGTCTGCGGGTACCTCCTGCCCCACGTGCCACAGGCTGTTCGACCCGATAGGCTTTGGCTTCGAGCACTATGACGAGGCGGGTCGTTACCGTGAGCAGGAAGTTGGGCTTCCGATCGATTCCTCCGGGACGCTGATGGACGGTCAAAACCAGCTCTTTACGTTCGCTGGCCTCGACGATCTGTCGACGAACCTGGCTGAGCTACCCAAGGTCGGGCTCTGCAGCAGCGGCTACGTCAACGCCTACGCGTTCGCCAACAGCGTCGCTTGCCTCGGTGAGACGCGGCGTAGTGAGTTCGTCGCCGGGACGCTTGGCTTCATCGACTACTACGCTTCCCTGGCCGCCGAACCGAGCATTTCCCGCCGCAAATAGCGGCGCGCGCTGCCCAGGCGGGCCAGCACCGCAGGTAGGTAAGGGTGGACCCAGGCGCCCTCACCGACACTCTCTACACGACATGTCGGTGCGAGGCGCGATTGCGCTCGCAAATAGAGAGTCTGCAGCTTCGTGAGTGCCTTTTCGCAATTACTGAAGAGCCAAAACGCATCAGTCGTTGTCAGTAAAAACGTCTCGCTGTTCGCCGCAAAAATCAAATAACCGAGAAGGTTGCGTAGCAGTGAGAGTCGCGGCATGAATTGCTGAGGCGGTTCTCGATTCGTCGGACACTCTCGCGCTCACGGGCGCGCGGGCTCTGCTCGATATTGCGCGACCGCAATCGTGGGGAGCTCGATCAGCACCATGCTTTCTCCAATAGGCGCTTCCGATTCGATGTCTATCGCGGATGACCCACTCTTGGGACAACCGTATCGCACGATCCGATTGCTCGGAGCTGGCGGCATGGCTGAAGTATTCCTGGCTGAGCAGCGCGAGTTCGGCACACTCTGCGTAGTCAAGATCCAGCACACTCGTCTAGCTCGTGATCCGAGCATTGCGAGGCGAATTCGCCTCGAGGCCGAGTCGTTGGCTCGGCTAAACGACGCCAATATCGTCTCGATCCTCGGGTCCGGGCAAACCTTGGACGAACGGCCGTTCATCGTCATGGAGTACTTGCGTGGGCAAACCATGGCTGACGAACTGGCGGCGCGGGGGCAGCTTCCGCTGTTCGAAGCACTCAGCTACACCTGTCAGGTTCTGCGCGCGCTGGCAGCGGCACATGCCGTAGGCATCGTTCACCGCGATATCAAGCCCGACAATCTATTTCTGTGCGACGGGCCCCGGGGCAATCGAGTCCTGAAGGTGCTCGATTTTGGCGTCGCGTGCGGCATGCCGGACGCGCCCCCGCTGGATGCAAATCCGTTGACCGTCCCGACCGCCACGGGAACGGTCGTCGGCGCGCTCAGGTATGTAAGCCCAGAAGGCGCCCTCGCGCGCCGCGTCGATCACCGCGCTGACCTCTACTCGACCGCGCTAGTGCTCTACTTCGCCCTGGCGGGCCGTGGCCCATTCGATCACATTCAGAGCGCGCTACTGCTGCTTTCCGCACACGTCGCCGAGGAGCCGGAGCCGCCGTCTCGCTTCTCGAATTTGAGCATCCCCGGTGAGCTCGACCGAGCTGTGTTGCGAGCGCTGCGCAAAGCGCCCGCTGAGCGGTTTCAGAGCGCCAACGACATGCGCCAGGAGCTCGAGCAGATCATGAGCCAATTACCGAATCTACCCGAAGGCGCCCAGTGCAGTCCTGATTCGAGTGGGCCGTGGATTCGTTCAGCTAGGGTGGCGGCGGTCGATGGGCCTCCTCTCGACCAGGCAGGGCCCCTTCGAGTAGGTGCGCAGTTCCTCGATAAGTACGAGATCCGCGAGCAAATCGGGCGTGGCGGACAAGCTTGGGTCTATCACGGGCAACATATTTTTACGGCGCGCGAGGTAGCGATCAAGATCGTTCACTCGCCGCGTGGAACGACGCGTGAGATGCTCGAACGTGGCAAGTCAGAGGCGCGCGCGCTCGGCAAACTCGATCACCCGAACATCGTCGTGATGTACGACGCGGGTGTCACGGACGACGGCTTGTTCTATATCGTGATGGAGCTGCTGCGAGGGCGTCCCTTGCGCTCGGCGCTCGCCGCTCATGGGCGCTTCGGCGTCGAGGAAGTCCTGCCATTGATCATTCAGGCGGCCGAGGCGCTGCAGATGGCCCACGAATTTGGCCTGATTCACCGTGACCTGACGCCGGACAACATCTATCTGACCCGCAACAATCGGCTGAAGGTGCTCGACTTCGGCATCGCCAAGGTGCTGGACGAGATTGGGTTCACCACGCACAAAGACATCGTCATGGGGTCCATCCTCTATATGAGTCCGGAGCACGTGCAGGGCCTTCCGCTCACCCCGCGCAGCGACATTTGCGCGCTCGGCATCTTGATGTTCGAAATGTTGGCCGGCAAGCACCCCAGTCTGTTGCTTTTCGAGCAGGACTTGCTCGAGCGCAACGAGCCGCATCGGCGCGCCACCCTACCCGAGCTTCCTCCCATCCAGCTGAATCGAATCCCGCCCCTGCTTTCCAGATTGGATCCGAACATCCCGCTGCAGCTGGCTCAGGTCGTGCACCGCGCAATCGCCAAAAATCCCGAAGATCGCTTTTCGACCATGCGCGACTTCGCGTCGGCACTCCGCGTTTGCCAAGAAAGCCAGCGCAGCGAGGCGCCGATCGGGCCCCGGCAAGCCAATCATCGCGACCTGTCGCTGCACGTCGCGGAGAAGCCCGAAGAGGAACCTGCGTCGCAACGCGCGACACCGAGGCGAGGACTGGTTTGGGACGGGGCTGGCTCTGTTACGCCACCGCCGCGAGTCGAGCTGCTCGAGATGACCATGGCGGTAAGCGGGGCCGCCGCAGCTCGTGGCGGCCGGCGCGCTGCGCCAGGGCGCGCGCTGGCGGTCAGAAGCGCCACCATCGCGGCCTGCCTCTTCGGAGCCGCGCTTGGTAGCCTTGGCGCGTTGAGGCATTTCGATCCTGCCGCGGGGGTGGCCTCGCCAGCGCGCGCCGATCTCGGCAGCGCGGCCGCGTCCGCCAATTCGGTGCTTGCGTCCCTCTCGCCTGCCTTGCCGGTCATCACGCCAGAGCCCACGCAGGCATTGGCAACCTCGCCGGAACAGCAGCCGATGGAGGTCGCAGACGTCCCTCGCGTGGTTTCGGCCGCTACACGGCCCGCCCTGCCGGGGCACGACTTTGCGCCAGCTTTGCGCGCGACACGGACGACAGCAACGGTTTCGACCCAGCCCGTCGACAAGATCGCTGACGTCTCACTCCCACTCGAAGTCGCCCTCGGCAGCAAGCGACAGCAGGAGCCAGCGTCCAAAGAGCCCCGCAAGAAGCTCAACGGGGGAAAGCTCATCTACGGTGACTAGGCGGCACGGCTCCGACCTGACAATGCTCATTGGTCGTCATCGCTTCGCCGAAAGCGGGAGGGTGAAATAGAACTGCGTGATGACCGAGGGAGCGCTCCTGACCCAAATTCGCCCGCCGTGCGCCTCCACAATGCCGCGGGCGATGTACAGCCCGAGACCTAGACTTCCCTTCTCGGCTCGCACGTTGTTGCCGCGCTCGAAGCGGTCGAAAATATGAGGCAGGCGATCCGCGGAAATTCCGGGCCCGCGACTCGACACCGTCACCCGCACCTGACTTTCCTGGCGCACTACATCGACGTCGATTTTGCTCGAGGGGTCGCCGTATTTCAAAGCGTTGTCGAGCAGGTTACCGAGCACCTGCTCGATCCTTCGCGGATCGGCGCTCAGCACGACATCGGCATCTGGCTCGACTTGCAGCCGACACACTTCTGCTTCGCCGGAGAGATGGGCAATGGCGTCGCGGACAATGCCGGCAATCCTCACCGGTGCGCGCTCGACTTTGAACGCGTTCGCCTCGATCGCGCTCATATCGAGTAAATCGTTGGTCAAGCCGGCCATCATACGGGTTGCCCAACGGATATTCTCGAGCCGCTCTCGAACCTGCCCCGCTAGACCGGACGCGGCTTCCTCCATCATTTGTGCAGATAGGTCGATCGTCGTCAGTGGGCGCCTGAGCTCGTGAATTACCAGCGCGGTCCAGGCGGCGCGCGAGCGCTCGCGTGCTTGGAGCTGCTCGACCAGCTCGCGCAGTACCGCGCCCTCCAGCCGTTCCGCCTGGTCTGGGCGCGGGCGCAGCGGAACCTGTGGTGCCGCCAGCCTGGCGCGCGAGCCGAGATCGCCTGACCCGTGCACGAGCGCGTCGCTATTGTTCATGATTTTCTCCGACTTCCGATGGGTGCCCACAGACAGAAGAGGCCAAGTTGGGTGTCGTCGACCGAGCGAGATTCAGCAAGCCGCGTGCCACGCCGCGGGCGCGCAAGGCACGCGGGGACGAGCGAGCGTTCACAGCGGATCAGTGCGGGATCCGCACGAGGGGTCTGCCGAATCCGCAGCTCGCAGCTCAGATGGCGGAGTTCTCGTACACCTTTTGGGAGCACCGAGCTGGCCAATTGTTTGCACTAGCACCCAGCGCCCACCCGCGTGGGTGGCGCATTGGAATTGCCTTGGTGCGTTTCACACAGAACAAGAACAAGCGGACGGTCGGAAAATGCACCGATTCGCTGTCGTCGACTCGGGCGTTCGCTGTATCCTCGGCCAACGAACCAAAGGCGGGTCTTTCCGAGAGGCCGCAGGCGATGAGCGAGCGACGACAGCAACGCTGGTGGTGGTGGGTCCAAACGGGAGCCCTGGCCATGGGGGCCCTGGCAGCCCTCGCCCTCGCGCTCACCGTTCGGGTTGCGCAGCGCGCCCTCGACAATGCGACCGACGTCATCATCCGAGGTGACGTGGACGAGCTCATCGACGGCTTGATCGTCGAGCTCGCCGTCGCCAAGTGGCCGGTAACCTCGACGACACTGACGCACCTGCTCGCCCACCATGAGCCTCAGGGCCTTCGCTACTTGGCGCTCGTCGACCGGCAAGATCACCAGCGACGTCTCGAGGCGGGGGCGGCGGCCATTTCGAAGCCGTTTAGTCTGCCGGGCGAGACGGTCCGGCTCGGGCGGCGGGTGCGCCGCATCGACGCATTGGCACGTCTTCTCGCCCGCACGGAGGGCCGACGCGATATCACCACACTCGTCGCGACTGACGTTTTTCCGACGACGGCAGCGGCTATGTCCGGCGCTCAGGGGAGCAGACCCTATCTGCTCGTCGAGTTCGAGCCACCCGTGATGGAGCGCCTGCGAGCAGATCTGACGCGAGTCTGGATCGTGGCGGCCTTGGCGGCGATGGTGCTGATCGCCTTCGCGTTCGCCTGGCGCCGCTCGACGGTTCGCCTGTCGATCGTTCAGTTGCAAGCCGAGGCCGATCGACAGCTGATTGCGCTGGGACGAGCATCCTCCGTGATCGCGCACGAGCTGCGAAACCCGCTCAGCGCGCTCAAAGGTCATGCGCAGCTCCTGGTAGAGGATCTGCCCGAACCGTCGCGGACGAAGGCGGCACGAGTGGTCGAAGGCGCCGAGCGACTCGAACGCCTGACCAACGTGCTGCTCGACTTCGTGCGCGAGGGACCACTCGAGATCCAACCGGTCACACCGTCCGAGCTGATCGAGCGCGCGCTCGCCGAGCTGCCCCGTGAGCGAGTGAGCGTCGATCTCTCGGGCGCGCCTCCGGTATTGAATGTCGACGCAGAACGCATGGCACTCGCGCTGCGCAATCTCGTACAAAACGCCATACAAGCGAGCCTCGATGAACGGTCGAACGTCGAGCTGCGTGTCGACGCGCAGCCGCCCGACGTCGTGATCGAGGTGCGCGACCACGGCGCGGGGCTCGCGCCCGGAGTGAAACCGCAGCTTTTTCAGCCGTTCGTGACCACCAAGGCGCGGGGCACGGGGCTCGGGCTGTCGATTGCTAAGCGCATCGCCGAACAACACCGTGGTACAGTCACGGGCGAGACCCACGCGCAAGGCGGAGCGGTATTCCGCCTGGTGTTTCCCCTCGATTTCACGACGGCGAGATTTCCATGAGCAGTCCCGCAAAGCGAGTCGGCAGAGTCTTGGTCGCGGACGATGAAGAAGGCGTCCGCACTTTCCTAGCCGAGGCCCTCGAGCGCTCGGGGCATGAGGTCGTACAGGTTCCGGATGGAGCTGCCGCACTGCGGGCGGCGCGTGAGGAACCGTTCGACGTCGTGCTGACGGATCTGCGCATGCCTGGAACTGACGGCATGACCGTCGTTCGCACCGTCCGCACCGAACAACCGGATGTCGAAGTGATCGTGCTCACGGCGTTCGGGGATGTCGCGACCGCGGTCGAAGCGATGAAGCTCGGCGCGTTCGACTACCTACAAAAACCGCTGTCTGCTCCGGCCGCGATCCGTGATTTGGTCGCTGGAGCGCTCGATCGCCGCCTGAAGCTCGCCGCACCCTTGCTCGAACAGCCCACGGGCGTGCTCAACCTGAGTTTCGGCGCGCCAGCCATGGTGCCCGTCGTCGATGCCCTGAGGCGAGTCGCCAAGACCGACGCAACGACCTTGCTCCAAGGAGAGAGCGGCACCGGCAAAGAGGTGGCGGCACGCTTGATTCACGAGCTCAGCTCGCGCGCCAAGCGGCCGTTCATTGCCATCAATTGTGCAGTACTGACCGAGCAGTTGTTGGAGAGCGAGCTGTTCGGACACGAGCGGGGCGCGTTCACCGGCGCGCACGCACAGCGCCGTGGTCGCATCGAGCTCGCCGATGGCGGCACTTTCTTCCTGGACGAGGTAGGAGAACTCAAGCCCAATTTACAGGCAAAGCTCCTGCGAGTCCTCGAAGAACGATGCTTCGAGCGCCTCGGCGGCTCGACTTCGGTCACGGTGGACGTGCGCTGGTTGGCCGCGACCAACCGCGACTTGCGTGCGATGGCGCAAGACGGCACTTTTCGCGAAGATCTGTATCATCGGTTGGCAGTTTTTCCGATTCGCTTGCCCCCGCTGCGTGAGCGGCGCGAAGACATCATACCGCTCGCACAGTCGCTGGTTCGGCAGCTCTCTGCCTCGGCCGGGAGGTCCGCGGTGCCGCGCCTCGACGACGCCGTAAAGAGCCGCCTGGAGCGAGAAGACTGGTCCGGCAACGTACGCGAACTGCGCAACGTCTTGGAGCGAGCGATGATCCTGGCCGAGGGACCAGTCATCCTGTCCGAACATTTGTGGATCGAGCCGCGCTCGACTCCACCCGGTCCGGTGCAACGGACGTCGGACCCGGGGTCTTTGGCTGAGCTCGAGAAACAGACGATCGAGCGCACGCTTTTGGAACACCACGGTAACCGGCGCCTCGCCGCGGCGCAGCTCGGGATCGGGTTGCGAACCCTGTACGAGAAACTGAAACGTTACGATCTGCGCTAGTTTTCCTGTTCCCTAAGCTGCGACTTCCGCGCGCCGCGCGTGCAAAATCCGCAGCCCGCGCAGCGGAACCCGCGATCGGGTGCTCGATGACGATCGGCATGGCCCTTGCTGACGTGAAAGCACTATGTGGATAGTCCAACTCGCGCTTCGACGCCCCTACACCTTCGTCGTACTGGCGATGCTCATCGTGCTCTTCGGTGTGCTGGAGATCCTCCATATGCCGACCGACATCTACCCGGAGATCAACATTCCCGCGATCGCAGCGGTGTGGTCGTACAGCGGCCTGCCACCGCGCGAAATGGAGGGACGCATCGCGACTCAGTTCGAGCGCGCAGCCACCACGACGGTCAGCGGCATCGAACACACCGAGAGCCAGACGCTATCCGGTGTGTCGATCGTCAAGGTGTTCCTGCGACCGGGCGCCTCGATGGACGGCGCAGTCGCGCAAGTCGCAGCAGTAGCGCAGCCCATCCTGAAGTCGATGCCACTCGGTGCGACCGCTCCCCTGATCCTGCCCTACAACGCCGCGAACGTTCCGATCCTTCAGCTCGGTCTATCGAGCACGACGCTCGACGAGCAACAAATCTATGATCTCGGCACGAACTTCCTGCGCACCGGCCTGGCCACCGTACAAGGCGCGCAGCTGCCGCTCCCAGTCGGCGGTAAGCAGCGCGAACTCGTCGTCGATCTAGACACTCAGAAGCTGTTTGCTTCAGGCTTCTCACCGGGTGACATCTCGACCGCGCTCGGGACGGAGAACCTGGTACTACCGAGCGGGACTGCGAAAATCGGCGCACAGGAATACCCCATCCTGCTCAACGGCAGTCCCAACGCGGTCACCGCGTTCAACGATCTACCGATCAAAAGTGTCAATGGAACGACTGCCTTTCTGCGCGACGTCGCGCACGTGCGCGACGGCTACGCGCCGCAAACGAGCATGGTCGTGATGAACGGCAGCAAGGGCGCCCTTTTGCCGGTACTCAAGGCTCAGGGCTCGAGCACGCTCGATGTCGTCTCGAGGGTCCATGAGGCTGTGCCCACGGTGCAGTCGACCCTACCGGCAGGCTTCGACGTGAAGCAACTCTTCGACCAGTCCGTGTTCGTACGCGGCGCCATCGATGGCGTGGTACGCGAGGCGCTGATCGCCGCGGGTCTGACCGGGTTCATGATGTTGCTCTTCCTCGGAAGCTGGCGCAGCACGCTGATCGTCCTGGTTTCGATTCCCCTGGCGCTGCTGGTCTCGATCATCGTACTGGGCGCGCTGGGTCAGACACTGAACCTGATGACGCTCGGCGGCATGGCCCTCGCGGTCGGCATCCTGGTCGACGACGCCACGGTGGAAGTAGAGAACTTTCACCGCCAGCGAGCGCTCGGAAAGCCTATCACCAAAGCGATCCTGGACAGCGCCAGCGAGATCGCCGTACCGGCGTTCGTCTCGACGTTGTGCATCTGCATCGTGTTCGTACCGGTGGTCTTGATCGCCGGCGCCGCCCAGTCGCTGTTCGTGCCGCTCGCCATGGCCGTGGTCTTTGCGATGATTACCTCGTACTTTCTCTCGCGGACACTCGTGCCGACCATGGTGCAGTTCCTGCTCGGAAGCGAGGCCCCGGACGGGTCCGGGCGCGGACCCATCGCGCGCGTGCACGCCTTCATCGAACACGGCTTCGAACGGCTGCGAGAAGCCTACGGTCGCGTGCTGTCACGACTGCTCGACCAGCCGCGGCTATTCATCGGCCTGTTCGCCGCCGCGTGCGTCGGCTCACTCGCGTTGGTTCCGCTGCTCGGTCAGGATTTCTTTCCGAACGTGGATGCGG
The DNA here is from genome assembly GCA_037200885.1 of Pseudomonadota bacterium. GTDB lineage: Bacteria > Myxococcota_A > Polyangia > Polyangiales > Polyangiaceae > PMG-095. Next base: position 3,336,958 of record JBBCIN010000001.1, on the reverse strand, counting down.
GCGAGCTCCGAATGCACGTCCGCGCATTGCCGGGAACTCGGTTGGAAGAGACGGCTCGGCTATTCGCGCAGGTCGAGGAGCGCGTGCGGCAGGTCGTACCCAAATCGGAGCTCGACACCGTGATTCAGAACATTGGTGTGCCGACCAGCGGGATCAACCTCGTTCTCGGCGACCCTTCGATGATTTCCTCCGCAGATGGCGAGCTCCTCGTGGCGTTGAAACCCGGGCATCGGCCGACCGCCGGATACCGTCGTGCGCTTCGCGATGAGTTGTCTCGAGATTTTCCGGGAGTAACCTTCTTCTTTCTGCCCGCCGATATCTCCAGCCAAGTGCTGAGCTTCGGCCAGTCCGAACCGATCGATGTGCGCCTGACCGGGCCGGCGCGCAACGAAGCTTTGAACCTCGGTCTGGCGCGCACCTTGGCGAAACGCTTCAGTAAGCTTCCCGGCGCGGTCGACGTCCATTTGGCCCAGGTCGACGACACTCCCGAGCTGCACGTGGACGTCGACCGAACGCTGGCGCAACAGGCTGGTCTCTCAGAGCTCGACGTCGCGAGCGACATGCTCGTTTCGCTTTCGTCGAGCGGCCAGACCTCGCCGAATTTCTGGCTCGACCCGGCGAGCGGCGTGCAATACCCGGTCGCCGTCCAAACACCTCAGTGGCGGATCGACTCGCTCGACGAGCTCGGCCACATCCCGCTCACTGCGGGCCCAACCACGACTCCACCCCAGCTGCTGGCCAACGTGGCCACGACCTCGCGGGCACTCGGCCCGACCAATCTGACTCACTACAACATCGCACGCTCGGTAGACGTGCTGATTGGCATCGAGGGCACCGATCTCGGAGCAGTTGCCACGCCAGTCCGGCAAATAGTGGAGGAAGCGCGGCGCAGCCTGCCGCGCGGAACCGCAATCGCGGTCGAGGGGCAAGCGCAGAACATGACTGCTTCCTTCCGCGGCTTGGGTCTGGGGATCTGCCTTGCAGTGGTGCTCGTATATTTGCTGATGGTGGTCAACTTCCAGTCTTGGCTGGAGCCGCTCGTGATCCTGATGGCTCTGCCGGGCACGCTCGCTGGCATCACCTGGCTACTCTTCGTCTCGGGAACCGCGCTCAGCGTCCCAGCGCTGATGGGCGCACTGATGAGCATCGGGGTAGCGACCGCCAACAGCATTCTGGTCGTCACGTTCGCGGTCCAGCTGACGCGCGCCGGCAGCGACGCGCGCAGTGCTGCTCTCGAAGCCGGACGCACCCGACTACGGCCGGTGATCATGACCGCGGTCGCGATGGTGCTCGGTATGTTGCCGATGTCGCTCGGGTTCGGCGACGGCGGCGAATCGAACGCGCCTCTCGGGCGAGCGGTGATTGGTGGGCTGATCTTCGCCACCATGTCCACGTTGCTGTTCGTGCCCGTGATGTTTCGAGTGCTCCAACCCAGTAAATCCCAGGAGGTATCGTCATGAACACGCTGTCATCCCCCTTTCGTCCCCTGGCCCATGGCTGGCACTATTACCTGCCAGCGGGGCTCGTCGTCGGAGCGCTCTTTTTCGCTGGCTACTGGCCACGGCACGTCCAACGGCTCGCGCTCGCGCGCGAGGTCAGCCAAGCGCAGCACAATCTGCCACGCGCCAAGGTCGTCACCGCTGTCGAAGCCAACGGCGCCAGATCGCTCGAGCTACCCGGAAGCCTGGTGGCGGTCCGCCAGGCGCTCGTCTATGCGCGTGCGACAGGGTACGTGACGCGCTGGAACGTCGACATCGGCGACCGCGTGCGCGCGGGCGATCTCCTCGCCGAGCTCGACACGCCCGAATTGCAGCAACAGCTGAGCCAGGCGCGCGCAACGCTGAAGCAAAAAGATGCGGCGCTCGAACAAGCACGCGCGAATCTGAACTACGCGCAAGTGACAGCAACACGATCGGACGCGCTGCTCAAGCAAGGTCTAGCCACCGGCCAAGACGACGACCAAGCCAACGCCCAACTCAAGGTCGGCATTGCGAACCTGCACGCTGCCGAGGCGGACGTCGCGGCAGCCGAGGCGAACCTTCGCGAGCTCGCCCAGCTCGTGTCTTTCGGGCGCGTGCTTGCCCCATTCGATGGCCGAATCACGCAACGCAACGTCGAGGTCGGCACGCTCGTCAGCAGTTCTGGCGGCACGTCGAACTCGTCGGGCGGGCAAGCGATGTTTCGAATCGAGGCAATCGATCCCATGCGGGTGTTCGTGCAGGTGCCGCAGGCCTTCGCCTTGAACGTAAAGGCAGGACAATCGGCCAGTATCTCCATTCGTGAGCTCCCGGGGCGCCGGTTCGAGGGCCATGTGGCTCGTACGGCGGGAACCATCGACCCAGCGTCCCGCACCCTAAACACCGAGATCGACATTCCCAATCCCAAAGGCGAGCTGCTCGGCGGAATGTTCGCGCAAGTAACGATCGGCGTCGCCCTAGCGCACCCCGTCGTTCGCGTTCCCTCGAGCGCGGTGATCAGTGACGCCCACGGCGTTCACGCCGCAACGGTCGATCCCGAGGGTTATGTTCACCTCGTACCGGTAGAACGCGGGGTCGACAACGGGCGCGAGCTCGAGCTCGTCGATGGCCTCAGCGGGGGCGAACAGGTGATGGTAAACCCGGGTGCAGACGTCGTGGACGGCATGCGCGTCGAAGCGTTGCACGAAATGTGAGTGGATTCTTGGCTCAAACCGTAACGATGGATACCCGATGCGCGCCGATTCGAAGCTGCTTCGTACGCGGTCGACGCTCGATGATACTCGCAGCATCCGTTACGCCAGCAGCAGCGAACTGCTTGCGAATGCGGAATACGTCAACACTCAGTTGCTGGGGAGCCATCGCCGGATCGTGCGCAAAATCATCCTGATAGACCCAGCCACAGGAGCTCTCTTGGAGGCCTTCGCTGGCGTCTTTCTGACGCTGGCGCGCGAGCGTGAGCAGCAGATAATGATAGTTGCGCTCGCCTAGGTCGAGGTATTGCGCTCCGCTCCTCGCGCGCAGGGAAACGTGCTCCTCGTCTTTCGATACGGAGAACTCGAGCGTCAAGTGCCGCACTTCCAGACCGGTCGCGGTCGCGAGCGAGGTTTTCGAGTCGCCTTGCACGCAGCAAAACTTGAAGGTCCTTCCGCCGAAGCCGAATGTCTGCTGATTCGTGATCGGAGTCACCGATATGTCTTGCTCGAGCACCCAAGAACCATCGACCGAGCGATAGAGCGTCACGCTCGGGTCCTGAGCGGACGGAATCGCAATCAGATCATTTTCCGCGAGCAGGGGTTCACCCTCACCGAGCGGAACGACCATGGTCATCGGCGGAGCAGTGTCGGTGACCAACCATTGGTTCTCGGATTTACCGAACGCAATCCGCATTCCAACTTCGAGCAAATGAACCTTACCCGGCGCCACGCGCTCGTCGTTCAAAAAGCTGCCGTTGCGACTGGCCAGGTCTTTGAACTCCCACTGGGCACCAGTCCAATAGAGGAGTGCGTGGTGAAGCGACACGTAGCGGAGGGCGTCACCGACGCGAAGCGCACTATTGGCGGCCCGACCAACGCTGTGGTGTTCCTCCAAGAACACGACTCGGCCGGTGTCGACATGGGTAATCGTTGCCATCTCAGAGCTCGTTTGCGGCTTGTGGGACCAAACGTTGATAAAGATACTCGCGCAACGCTTCTGCCTCGAGTAGGGCGCCCGGCGGCGCGCCGAGCGCTCGTAGGATCCGCTCGGGCACGGCGGCTTCGCTGTGATGCTCTACGTCGAGCAGGCTCAGATACCACTCGAGGACGTAGCTTGCAGGCAACCCGGCGTCCTCGAACGTGGGGTGAGCGAATCCGTGACGTTCGAGTGTGTTCTGTTTATCGACAGCGCGCCGAGCGAGCTCATCATAGACGCCCGCGTCTCGCGCTTCCGCGAGAACGAGCTCGTCCAGCTGGTCGCGCGCGTCGGGCACAGCGCTCAGCGCGCGCGCAAACGCACCGGCGATCACCAGTCGCCCGCGTCGGCCGTGGCAACGTGCCTCGGCCGCGATCAGCGACGCTTGGACTTCTTCGGTCTTCGGAGCCAAACGGGGCTGATTGCGAGCCCAGGCTCGCAGCTGTGTCCAAGGTTCGGAGTTGGCGAGCTCGAACGAACACTCGGGTGCGGGTGCGCCGCTGGCTTGCCATTCGCGTATTCGGCGTAGCAGCGCGAGGGCGTCGTCGCGCTTCGCGTCGACCCGGCGTGCGCCAATGAACGCCTTCAACGCTTCGAGCTGGTCCAGATCGCTCGAACATTGCGCTGCCTTGGCGAGCAGATCAGGGTAGTTCCGTTCGGCGTAGAAGGTTTGCTTTGCCCAAGCCTCGAGTCGAACTCGGAGCTCGCTCGAGATCACCTGCTCTCCTTCCGCAAGCTTCAAGGTGGCACGAATGTTCACCATCGCCTCGGAGCTCGCGCGGTAGCCCGAGCTCGCATCGGCATGGGCAATCGCGACCTCGTCATCATCGTGCAGGTCACCCGACTGAAAAGCATGAAAAATATCGCCCACGCCATCCATCCCGAACACCTGCAGCTCCGCGGCGCGCAAGGCTCCCATACTGGCCGCGCCGAAGACGCGGACGCCGCGCCGAAGAGCCCACAGCACCTCCTTGTGCCAGACCGACGGCGCGCGCTCGAAGTAGCCATCGATGATGCCGATCGCCGAGGGGCCCTCCAACGCCACGCGGTAGACATCGCCCATCTGCGCGGGAGGCATGTAAATCGCTTCGAGCTCTTGCCGCGCGTCGGCTTCTGAAATGGTCGGGCCAATGAACACGAAGACGGTCACTCGCTTGCCCTCAAGATCTCGCTCGCACGTCGTGCGCGTTCGCCGCCCCGCCCCCCGCCGACACCGTGATAGGGCTCCAAGCCGGGAACCACGATGCGCACGACCGGGATTTTGATGGCGGGCTTGGTCAGGTCGACGGCGATGGCTTCGTCCAAACCGGCGCGCTTCAGGTTTTGCAAAATGGTGTCGAGATCGGCCTCGAGGGTCTCGTTCTCGTAGCGCGGCGCCGTTTGAAACGACCGCTTTCCCTGAGCCAAAATGCCCTTCCGCGAACGATCGAGCTCTTTCTCGTCGACTTGGTAAACGTGCGGCAGATTGTCGTCACGCGACCCGGTGATCAGGGTCAAGCGCGCTTGTGCGGCTTCGGTCAAGGCACGCGAGAGCGCGGCTTCGGGGAGCAGATGGCAACCAAAGCCCTCCACCGCGGGAAGCGGCCGAAAGGGATTTGCCTCGCGATCCATGATGATGCATCGGAACGCCGCCACTCCGACGTCGCTGGTCATGTCCCAAACTGCCACCGCAATGCCAGCGCGTTCGTACATCCCCAATAGCCGCAAGCACTCCGCATCGTTCACGGTTGCCAAGTCGACTTGGCGTGCAAACTGCTGCGCTTGGTCGACGCTGAGCAGCAGCAAAGCTGCGTCGCGTTCGATCACCTCGCAGAGGCCGTGAATCGTGGCTTCCAGCAGGTGATTCCCCGAAGCGAGGCCATTGGAGCTGATCACGAAGCAACCGGTGCCCGTGGGAAAAGGCAGGGTCATGTTGATGTGAACGAGCTCGAATGGTAGCCATTTGCCAATTCCGGCGATCAAGTCGACGCCTTGAACCCAGAGTAGCGACGTGTTCGGCGTAAATCGGCTGACGCCAATTCTTGGCAGGCGCCCGACGGAGACAATCGGCAGAGCAAAGCGCAACTCATTCCAGGTGCCGAGCTTGAGGTCGAGACTGATGCGCTCGGCGTGGTACAGCTCGATCGCCTCCATCACGCCGGAGGCACGGGCCGCCGCAAGTGTCGGCCCCTTACCCTGAGACAACGCCAAAGACCGGGCGTTGGGGCGGCAAACCGTCACGACGGGGATCCCGATGCAATCCAAACCCGTGACGTCGGCCACGCGGGTGATTCGTAGCGGCTCGAACAACTTCTGCGCGTTGGCGAAGGTGACCTCCGCGGAAAGCAGTCGCTCCGCGCGCCCAGCCGCAGGCTTCCGAGTCGAAGGCACGGAAGCCGCGGCCGCTATCGAGGGCGGTGAAGCCACGTCTAGACCTCAGTCCCGAGGGTCCTGAGGCTCCTCAGGATCCTGAGGATACGGTGCGGTGGGTTGCTTCGGCACTCCCGCGCCTTTGAGAACCGAGCGCAGATTGACCACAGCGCAGCACGCGCCAACGCCAAGCGCCAGGTTCTTGTCAATGAACGCCAGATAGGAACCGAAAGCCGTGAGTTGATTCACGATGCCCACCGAGCCGGGATCGTTTTTCAGCAAATATTCCTTCCGCTGCCAAACATCCTTGTCCAATCGGTAGACTCGATCATCGTCACTGACGATAATCAGGGTGCGATCCGGGTCGGATTCGACCGTGATCGCTTTTCTTGCAGATACTGGTTCAGTGGTAGCGGTCATCGTTCTTCCTTGTTGCGTTGCTGGATTGCCCTTGCGTAATCGCGAACGGTCGTTAGCCTGCCGCTCAACAGCCTCAGCTGAGGACCCGCATCGATCGGTTGGCCCACCGCCGCGCCGTGCATCAATGCAGCAAATGCCTCGGCCACGGGGTTCGGGGCCGCCAAAACATTGGCGAGCAGGGCTTCTGCCGGCACCGGCGGCTCGTCTTTCCGCGTGGGCGCGCCGAGCTCTTCGAAAATCTTGACGACTTCGAACGGGCTGAGCGCATCCGGGCCACCGAGCGGCAGCGTAATCCGTGAGAATGCTGGGTCGTCGCAAGCGGCAAGCGCGAAGCGCGCGACATCGTGGACCGACACCCAGCTGGTCCGCTGGTTGCCGTCTCCGAGGATTTGCACCTCTCCATTCATGGGATCGAACTTGGCGTGCGCGCTTAGCCAGAACTCGATGAAGAACGTGGGTTGCAGTACGGTGAAATCGAGGCTGCTGCTCGCGAGGGCGGCTTCGACCTTTCGTTTCGCGCTCTGCAAGGCGAAGGTCGCAGGCTGCGGGGCGAACGAGACGAAGACGAAGCGGCGCAAGCGTGCGCGTTCCGCGGCAGCCACGAGCGCAAGTTGCCCCCGCTCGTCGACGGCCTCGATCGAATCGTCGGGTTGGTGTGGCGGAATCGCGCTGGCGGTGGAAACCACGACGTCGATACCGGTGCACGCCGCGTCGAGAGATCGAGGGTCTTTGAGATCCCCTGGGACGAGCTGCACACCGTGCAAGCGTTCGAGACTCTCACGTTTACCCGGCTCCGTCGTTTGCCGGACCAGCACTCGAACCTCATGACCGGCCTCACTCAACAAGCGAGTGATTTCTCCGCCGAGCGAACCCGTTCCCCCCACGATCAGAACTTTTGATTGAGCTAGCATGGCTTTGCCCTTAGCCCGTTTCCTCGGCCACCGCAGCCATCGAACGCGGAGCCCAGCGACGCCCGACGAGCTCGACGTTCAAGTGATCGGTGGCTAGATAGGACTGAAACAGCTCTTGGCTAAGGGTGACCTTACGATGCAGGCTGAGAATGCCCTTCTCCTGGGGAGAATTTCCAAACACCGCCTTGGTCACTTCCGCCGGAGTCCGCTGCAGCGCAGCGAGACTGGGGACATCGGTCTTCCAATACTCCGTTACGGTGTTGAGCAAGCCAGTGATGTTCTGAAAGCAGCCCATGGTTTCGAAACCTTGGGTCTCCAATTTCGGCACCAGGGCCCCCAGGCCGAACAAATACGTGCCGAGCTCTCGAGTCGCGAGCTGACGCGTGATGCGGGCGACCCTGATTGGCCCAGTGGCCGCCAGTGCGGGCAGTTGGCTGACGATCCATGGCACGCGAAACACGACGTCTTGCGTCTCCCGAATCACCAGATCGTCGATGGCGCGATACTGGCTGTCGTCCGCGCTCAACTGCATGAGTCGCGCGAGGTCTAGATCGCTGACTTGCCCCAAGCGCCAGAGGTGAACGTATCGGTAAAAGCTGTTTTCGTCGGCGGGGATCTGCTCGCCGTTTCGCAGGGTGACAAACTCGTCTCGAACGGCACAAAGCTCCTTCGACTGACGCTGTCGATAGCCACCATAGGCAACCGGGTCTGGGGTGCGGAGGGCCAGCACCAAATGCTTGCTCGAGTCTTTGTCGAAGCGATCGAAGCCATTGTTCGCCAAAAACAGCTTTACCAGATGTTCGAACTTCGCTTGGTCATCTTTGTGAACGATCAACTCGACCTGTAAGAACTGATTGGTCAACAGCATCGGACTGCTCCTAGTAGTTGGATTGAGTGGTATCGAGATGACCGAGAGCACGGCTGAGCTCGCGTCGCGCTGCTGCGCGATCTCTGACGGCGAAGGCCCGCATGGCGCGGCTGAGGGCATCAGTCGCAGCACCGTGTAGTACTTGTTGTTTCGGCGAAAGCAGCGCCTCTGCGTGACGGACGGCCGCGTCGAGCTCGTCTCGATCGAGGTCGATTTGCAAGAGTGGGACGAGCGCCAACGCCTGAAACGGAAACACCAGAGCCAGGCTCGCCCAAACATCGAGGGCCTCTTGGGCCAGGCTACGGGCCGCATAGACTTGGCCCTCGCGGAGCAGTACCCAAGCCTGATTCGCCTGGGCGGCGGCGATGTATTCGCGCAAGTTTCCGGTCCTTGCCACGGCCAGGCTGCTGTCGGCACGGGCCTTCGCCTCCTGCACGCGTCCGAGCCGACGAGCGCTCACCGTCAGATACGTCAAACAGCGCGATAGCAGCCCGCTATCACCCGCCCGGCGCGCCAAGATTTCGGCCTTCTGCAACTCCGGCTCCGCCGCTGCCACGGAGTCGCCGAGCAGCAAGGCGAAAGCGTGCAGGAACTGAGCCATCGGAAGCTCCACGAAAGCGGTCGGGTCGCGCGCCGCCAGCAAGGCAGCGCGCGCGTGGGTGAGTATTCTTTCGTCGGGCAAGAAACGGTTCCGACGCAGGTCGGCGAGCACTCGCGCCTGGAAGAAGCGTGCGTGCTGGAGCGGCGAGCCGTAGCCGCGCAGTTGCGGTTCGAGCGTCGTCACGAGTTCGTCCATTTCTTCGACCCGCGCCAGCCAGTAAAATACCCACATTTGTTCGATATGGGTTTGAATCCATTCGTCGCGGAGCTCGGGGCTACCTGCTTCTGCATAAACCGCCGACGCGCGCTGTGCGACGCCGTAGTAGCGCAAGGCCTCGACGTGGTTGTGCTCCATCTCCCAGGTCTTGCCCAACTTTCGCAGCAGGCGGGCGCTGGACGCGGGCATCGATGCGAATTTCAACGCGCTATCGTAGGCAAAGCGGGCCTCTGGGCGTTGACCGCTGAGTGTCATGACATCGGCCAGCGACTCGTGCATTTCCCCCAAGGCGTCTGGCCACGCGTGCGACTCGGTTGCTGCCTGGAGGTGCGTTTGGGCTTGCTGAATTGCGTCTCGATAGAACCGGATTGCGTCCTGATTGGCGAACGTGGCGCGGGCGTGATCAGCCGCCATCCGCAAATACCGCGCCGCTTTGTCGGGCCGCTGCGCGAAGGCAAAGTGTTGACCCAGCGTGGGCCAAATGCGTTGCGCGTCCGCTCGAGTCTGCCAGCGCTCTTCGAGCACACTTGCGGCGCGGCTGTGGAGCGCCACCCGTTGCGACGTATCGAGTTGCTCGTAAGCGACCTCGCGCAGCTTGTCGTGCGCGAAGCGCACGGTCTCGGGTGCCGGCTGCACCAGGACCTCGCGCCGAAGCAATTCGTCGAGCGCCGCCAACAAGCCGTCCTCCGAGAATTCGGAGACAACGCGCAGCAGGTCCGTCTCGCCTTCACTACCAAGCAGCGCCGCGGCGAAGCACAGGGCCCGCGCCGCCGGCGTCAGGTGCTGCAGGCGCTGGGCGATCAGCTCGCGCAGGGTAGCGGGCAGGCGCAGCGCTTCGAGGGAGAGCCCGCTCGATGCGCCACCCGTGAAATTCCAACTATGCTCGGGGCTACGCGTCAACAAGCGGGCGTCGACTGCCGCACGCAAGTACTCGGAGACGAAAAACGGATTACCCTCCGCTTCTCTCGTCACGAAGTCGACCAGGTTGTCCGACGGTTGCGGCAAGGCAAGCATATCTCCGACCATCGAACGGATTGCCGACTGATCGAGGCGCGCGAGGCGATGGCAGCGGGCGTGTGGAAGCTCCGCCAACTGCTCGACTTGAGGTGAGTTCTCCTCGGTTCGATAGGTGCACAAGATGAACAATGGGGTCTCGGCGAAGAACTCCGCGCTCAAGGAATGGAGAAACGCCAGCGAGAGCTCGTCCGCCCAGCCCAGGTCGTCGATTACCCACAAAATCGGCAGCTCACGGGAGAAGGCGCGCAGCACCCCGGCGAGCAACTTGAACAACTGCCTGCGAAAGGCCTCGGGCGTGGCTGGCATCGGAAAAGGCGTATCGTCTTCCGCCGCTGGCACGTCCTTCAGCATCGGTTCATAAAGCGCGAGCACCGAGCGGCCCGCACCGAGTAATCGCTCCGTCACTTCCGGACCACCGTGCTGACATTGATCGGCGAGAGCTTGCAGGACTGGTCGGAGGACGTGCAGCGGCTCCGTGCGCGCCTGCTCGCGGACTTCCGTCAGCGGAGAGTTCACTTCGCTGGTGATGACCCGCATCGGAAAGGCGGGTACGCGCGTCGCCTCCATGGCAAGGCGGGTCTTGCCGGAGCCACTCTCGCCACCGAGCATTACGAGCCCGCCGGCGCCATCCAGGGTTCGGTCCCGATCACCGAGAATCAGCGCCAACAACGCTTCTCGACCGACGAACTGCGGGCGATACAGATACGGCGCGGCAACGGGCAGGTCGCTGCGACGTGATCTGCGATCGATCAGCGCATCGAGATCGGTCGCAACTTCGTCCGCAAAGCCGAAGCGGCCAGACAGGGTCTTCTCGAGCAACTTCAGAATCAGTCGGTCCAAGGCTTCGGGCACGCCCGGGACCAGGCTGGACGGGGGCCGCACCGGTGCGTGCAAATGCTTCGTCATCAGACCGGGGCCAGAGAACGGCGGCTCACCGGTCACCATTTCGTAGAGCATGCAGCCCAAGGAATACAAATCACTGCGGGCATCGACGAACTCACCCCGGACCTGCTCTGGGGACATGTACGGAATGGTCCCGACCGGGGCGCGTTGCGAATCCAGCAGTTCTCGCCCGGCGCGCGGGCCATGAGCGGTCAAACCAAAATCGATCAAGACCGGTGCACCGTCGAGCAGCAGCACGTTCTCTGGCTTCAGATCACAATTGACGAGGCCCTCACCGTGCAAAAACGCGAGCGTGGTGCACAGGGTTTGAAAGACGCGCAAGATATGTGGAAGCTCCCCCGCGCCAGCCGGCGCACGCATGGACCACGCACCCGCTGCGCCGCCAACATCCCGAGTAACCACCGAGCTCTCGCGAATCGCTTCGGTTGGGGTTGCAGCCTCCGTCGGTTGAGGTGGCGACGACGATGGGCGTTGGAACGGACTCCAAATGCGCCGGCAATAATGGCGCAATGTCTCGCCTTCCAGCAGGTCCATCGCGTACCAGGGGCGCCCCTCGTGCAGGCCATGATCGAGAATCCTCACCACGCCGGGATGACGGATACGGGTCAGCGCTTGCACTTCGCGCCGAATGCTCGCAAGCCAGCGAGGATCGGGAACGCGCACCGTTTTCAGAGCGACGACGCGTTGGGTATTGATGTGCCGAACGCGATACACCACCCCCATGCCGCCTTGGCCGAGTTCGTCCATAACGGTGTATGCACCAATTTGTCGCACGCTGGCCTCGAACGAGGGAACGACATCAAATTTCCCGCGAGCGGTCAAGGCGTGAACTCGGCTCGCCCTCTGACCCGTCGCTCGAGCTTCGAAGGCAGAATTCGCAAGTCGGTAGGGTCGCCGGAAGTTTGTAGGCGACGAAAGACGATCGTGTTTCGTTTTCGAGGAGGCGACTTCCTCCTGCGCGGCAGGATGCGTTGGAAATTGACCGGCGCACGCCGTAGTCATTAAGTCCGTCGGAGTCATTCCGGCTTGCCTCTCGATCCGGTGTACCCGCCCGAGCTCCGATTGGGAATTACGCGCGATTACACGGGACCGATGCGCTGCCTCAAGCCCACTCCGACACGTTGCCGAGATGCTTCGCCTCCGTTTCAACTGAAGAATTCGCCGGTTTGGCGCCGAAAGCCATTTGCGCTGACCAGTATTTTCCTGGCGCGCAGATTAGACGATGCACGATGCCGCAACGTCCACCGACGCGTAGTTTTTGAACTACGTTGGCCAATTGGTTGGCAACCGTGCGTGGTGACGTCGCTCGCAGACGCGCGATCTCCGCGTTGCTGCGGCGCTCGAGCAACAGGTCCACCACCGATCGTTCGGCGTCCGAGAGGACGGTGATCCCCGACGGATCCGGCCGAGGCACGCTGAGAATTCGATACCTCTTCTCAGCCGCGACGACCATACTCTGCCGTGCGGTCAGGCTGTCTATTTCCTGGTAATGCGCGTGCGCCGCCATCAGCACGACGACCGGAACGCGCGTCGGAACGCAGCGCAACCCCATGCTCCTCAGCGTTTGTCCGGCAACGGCGCTGACCGATGATGGACTCAAGTGCAAATCCATGGCGATCACTTTCTGAGCATCACCCCGCAGTACCCGTCGCAGGATTTCCACGTTGCGCTGGTCAATGTGTGCGAGCGGCGCCGGTTCGCATGAAGTCGCACGCGGGTGATCGTCCAGGACGAGGAAGCACCGCGTGGAGGTATTGAAATTCGCGATGACGCGGGCCCGCGCGGACACCAGTTCGACCCACAGATCAGCGAGCAGCATCTCCGTTTTGCTGGCGGCGTCGGCCCGAATGGCCTTGCCGTTCAAATCCCGCTCAATGCCGACAGGCTCAGATCGTGTCGTGTAGTCAGACATGAAAACCTCGCCCAAGTGCTTCGACTCTGGCGACGCGCCGAGCCGTGCAAAGCATGGATAGCGACTACCCTTGGCACGCACCACTACACGCGGTTACACGCCGATTTCGATTTCCGTTTCGATCGCGATCGATTCGTTCGAATCGAACCCGCGGGGCCGGGGAGCTGTCGACGCTGAACCCAGCTGGGCGGGCCAGCTACGACACGCGAGCTTTCACCGCATCGGGCACGCTCTCGGATTCGACGACGCTCGGCATCACCAACGACGTCACTCGGTCGTGGACGACCACGGCGATTGCCGGCACACGGCTTACCGTGGCAACGGTCACGGCTAACGCGGTCCACGGCTGATCGAGCGGCGCCGCCACCCTGACGGTGCAGTAAGTTCCGCCCGCTCGCTGTTCTTCGGCGCATTTGTGACTATGCGACGTAAATGCATCACTGTCGTCCCAAGCCCGAATTTCGGTGAGTTCCGACGACCGAGCGGGAGGCACGCGGGGGCGAACGCTGGTAGAGTGTGCGACGTTCTACGAGGTCGATCATGAACGACGACACTCCGGTGCTGATCATCGACGACGATGCGGGTGTTCGCGGAGCTTTCCGGCGCGTGCTCGAGAGAATGGGCTGGGTCGTGCTGGAAGCGGAGAGCGGCACGGTGGGGCTCGCGTTGTGTCGGGAGTGCAAACCAGGCGTCGTCTTGCTCGATCTGCGGATGCCCGAGATGGACGGTCTCGACGTGCTGAGCACACTCGTCGTCGAGCATCCGGAGACGCCCGTGGTCGTGGTGTCCGGACAGGGCACGATGACCGACGCGGTCGAAGCCTTGCGCCGCGGCGCTTGGGATTTCGTCGCCAAGCCGCTGCCCGACAACGAAATCCTGCGGCACGCGGTCCAGCGCGGGATGGAACGCTCCGCGCTGCTTCGCGAGAATCGCGCCTACGGTGAAAGCCTGCGCAGAACCAATGAGCGTCTGTCCGCCGCCCTGAACGAGTTGCGGAGTGACGAACAGGGCGCTCGGCAGCTTCAGTTCCAACTGCTGCCCGAGGATGGCTTGCGCCTGGGCTCACTGCGCTGTGAGCGTCGCCTGTTCCCGTCACAATTGCTCAGTGGGGATTTCCTCGACTACTTCGCGTTGAACGATCGATTCGCGGGGCTCTACTTGGCGGACGTCGCAGGGCACGGCGCGGCTTCGGCTTTCGTCACGGCCATTCTGACCACCCTGGTGGGGAAATATCGTGAGGCCTTGCGCACCCGAGGTGACGAAACCATCCTGCACCCACAGCAGTTGCTCGCGGGCTTGGACGCGGATCTGAAAGCACTCTCGATCCCCCAGCATGTGACCTTTTTCTACGCCGTAGTGGATTTGGAGCTCGGGCAAATCGTGTACGGCAATGCCGGAGCTTTTCCGTTTCCATACCTGTCGACCGGGCATGAAAGCGTCGAGCTGGAGTGTTCGGGACGCCCGCTCAATCTGCCTGGGAGCGCAACGTTCGGTGGCGGCGAGGCGCGCTTGAACCCCGGGGGCCGCCTGCTACTGGTCTCGGATGGAGTGTTCGAACTGCCGCCCAAGCGCAGCCATCGCCAGCGGCGCGAGCAACTCGGGCACCAGCTCGCTCAGGCCGATTCAATGGACCAGCTGGTACTTGCCCTGGGTTTGAACGAGCGCACGCCGCTCAGCGACGACGTCGCGTTATTGTTGCTACAGCGAGAGGAGACTCCATGTCCTTAGGCCACGTGACTCATGCTGCCCAAAAGGGCGTGCACGTTCTGCGTTATTTTGGCACCGTCAACTACACGTTGGCGCCTGGCCTGCAGCAGTTCTTGCAGCACTTGATCGTCGATGATCACGTGTGCGGTCTGGTGTTCGACTTGACGGCCGCCGAGTCGCTCGACAGTACGAACCTGGGGTTGATGGCGCGGGCCAACGAGCAGATCCGTGAAACGGGCGCCCCCAATAGCGTCATCATCTCCGGCAACGAGGACATCGATGTCGTGCTTCGGAGTATGGGCTTCGATCAAACCTTCGATCTACTGCCTGCCGATCCACTCTCGGGCAATGCCGAGCTCGTGGACGCGAAGTCTGACCCAGTCGTGACAGCGTCGCCATCGGCCACCGAGCTGCAGCGCACGATGATCGATGCACACCGCGCCTTGGTTCGCCTGAGTGAGGCCGGGCGCGTCGCATTCGAACCGGTCGTCGCCTGCCTCGAACGCGACGTGAGCGCCAACCGCGCCTGACGGAGGAGCGTGAAGTCGCTCGGATCGAACGAATCGATTTACTACTGAACATAAATCCAGTACCCGATGCGCGTGAGCATGAAACAACTGCCCCGAGACACCGTCCGTGATCTGCTCGGCATCGCCCGAGCGCTGTACGTCGTGCGCGACAACCAAGGCGCGCAACCGCCGGAGCTGGATCGCATCCGCGAAGTGAGCGCGTGGCTGGTCGATGCGCTCGAACTATCGAGAACCGCACCGGATACGCTCGGTCATCGCGCCGCTTGGGCGAAAGCCGAACGCGCCACCTCCGCGCTCACGGAACTGCTCCTGGCGCATGATGAACCGACCAAACGGCTAGTGGGTGCTTGGGCGGAGCGGCTGTCCGCACGCGGGCGGTAACCGGCGTGCTCCCCGCCACGTACTCTGCTCATGCGTCATCTCACCATCCGCAGCATTCGACTCACCTGTTTGGGCGTCGCAAGCGTCGTGGCGCTCGCGCTCGCCGGCTGCCAACGCAGCGAGGTGGTGGCTTCCAGCAGCACGGAGGCCAGCCTACCCAAAAGCGCGCCCGCGGCGAGCACCGTGCTCTCCACCCGCAGCTATGCCAAGCCCCCGCAAGCCGAGATCAAGCAGCGGCTCAGCCCGCTTTCATACGACGTGACCCAACGCGAAGCCACCGAGCCGCCGTTCCAGAACCAATTTTGGAACAATCACGATCAGGGTCTGTACGTCGACATCGTGACCGGCGAGCCGCTGTTCAGCTCGCGTGACAAGTTCGATTCGGGCACGGGCTGGCCAAGCTTTACCAAACCGGTAGAAGCGGCGCGCGTCGTGTCGCACACGGACAGCACCCTGGGCATGTCGCGCACCGAGGTGCGATCCAAAGACGGGGACTCGCACCTCGGTCACGTCTTCGAAGACGGGCCAGCCCCGACGGGCTTGCGCTATTGCATCAACTCGGCGTCCCTGCGCTTCATCCCCGTAAAAGACCTGGAGAGCGCGGGCTACGGGGAATACCTGCCGCTCTTCACTGGCGGTTGAACGCTTGGGCTTCCCGCTCGCGTGCCGCTGTGTGTAGGGTCCCCCGGGCAATGAGCTCCTTCAGCATTCAAGAAGCACAAGACCTCGCGGCTTTCGGGACCCAAACCATCGAACGGCTGGCGGCGGCCAGCGCGCGCTTGGCTGCGCAAAATGAAGCAGCCGAAGAACACGCTTGGTTGGAAGCCGCCACGCTGCGCGTGACGAGCGCACTCGAGGGCGTCCACCGTGCCTTGCTGGAAGCGGCACCGCTGCCTGAGTTTGCCAACGCGCGGAAGGTGAAGAGCGAAGCCTTGTCCAACGCTTGGGCGGATGCCATCGAAGGCGTGTTCGACGCGATCGTGGCCAACGTCTCGGCCAATGGCCCCTTGGTGGAAGCTCTGTTCCCGCATCAGCGCTTCGCCGCGCTGCGTCGGCCGGGCAGCGCGGCGCACAATTTTTGGCTCGAGTTCGAGCGCCGCACCGAATCGAGCTACGTGCGCCGGCTGTGCAGCGACCCCGCGTATGAGTTTCTACCGCCGTTACTCGAGGCAGCCAAAACGTCCGAGCGTACGTTACGTGAAGCCCTTGCCCCTCGCCCGTTGCCCGAGGCCCAAGCGGTCGCGCTGCGCGAAGCGGTGAACGTCGCGGCGCAGGGCCTCGAGCTCGCACTCCGCCAAGCGCGTTCGCTGACCGATGCCGCCTTCGCGGCCACGCCGACGCTGGTCAACGAGCTCGGCCTGGACGCGAAGCCCAAGCGTCGCGCCGCGCGCGCCGAGGCCGCGAAGCTGTCGCCCAGCTGACATCGAAGCGCACGCTCAGCGCAGCGTGAGCAGCGCGATCTCCGGCGGCACACGGAAGCGGATCGGTATGATGCTGGTGCCGACCCCAGTGGTGACGAACAAGTGGCGTCCGCCTTCGACGATGTGCCCCGCGGCGAAACGCGACCCGAAGCGCGAGGGCACGATGCGCCGACCGAGCAACGGCAAATCGACCTGCCCACCGTGGGTGTGGCCGGCCAGAGTGAGCGTTGCGCGCTCGTCCAAATCTGGAAACAGATCTGGTTCGTGCATCAACACGAGGAGCGGCATGCCAGGCAATGCTAGCTCGAGCTCCTTCTGGCCCGAACGCAGGCGCTCCGTTTCGTCGCGCACCCCCAGCAGACAGAAGCTTCTACCGTGATAGCGAATGCGCCGCACTTCGTCATCGAGCACGGTCAAGCCGTGGGCTTCGAACGCAGCCCGCACCTTCGGGCCATTGTTCCACCAATCGTGGTTGCCGAGCACCGCGAACACGCCGAGCGGCGCCCGCAACTGACCGAGCTCCTGCGCGATCGGATCCGCGTCGACGTGCTCACCGAACCAGATGTCGTTGATCAGGTAGTCACCACCGAGCAAAATCAGATCGGGCTCTTCGGCATTCAGCCGCAACACCAACTCATGTAGATGTGAAAGCCCCCAATGGGGCGAGCCGACGTGCAAATCCGAGATGAACGCGACACGCACGCCCGACAGTTCCGCCGGCCAATCCGGTAGCCGCAAGACCTGCCGATTGATCACCAACCGCGCCGGCTCGACGAAGAACGCATCCAACCCCAACGCAATACTGAGCAACGTCAGCAAGAACCACACACGCCTGGACCATCGATGCACTGAGCGAGCTCTAGAACGCGCCAGGCGCGCGGGCAATTCCTGCGCAGATCCGGCGACAAAACGCAGCTCCAACGCCAGGCTGGGCTCCATGCCTTAGGACAGTGCGTGAAAGGCGCGCGCGACGGCAGTGACGCCGAAGGCTGGGTGCTCTCTGCGGTGCTCGGTGACCATCAACAATCAACCGCCCTTGCCGCAGCGAGGAGGATTCTGCGGGCAACGCGGATTTTGCATAGACCAGCGGGTGGCCGAGGTGATCACGCCGGACGGCCCCGCGCTCTCGATGCGCGTGTAGCGCGCGGAGCTCGGCTGAGTCGACTGATCGAGCGCGGCACCACCGTCCCGGTGAGGTGCCGCGCCCGACGCGCGAGCGCGCCGTTACTTGTTGGTCAGAGCGGCCACGCCGGGGAGCACTTTGCCCTCGAGGAACTCGAGCGAAGCGCCGCCACCGGTAGAGACGTGCGAGACCTTGGAGGCAACGCCGGCTTTCTTCACGGCCGAAGCCGAGTCGCCGCCGCCGATGATGGTCGTCGCGCCACTGGCGGTCGCTTCCGCGAGTGCCTCGGCGACCGCGATCGTGCCCTTGGCGGAAGCATCGATCTCGAACACTCCGACCGGGCCGTTCCAGATCACGGTCTTTGCTCCGACGATGATCTTCCGGAACGCTGCGATCGTATCGGGGCCCGCGTCGACGCCCTCCCAATCACTCGGAATGTCTTTGATCGAAACGACCTTCGTGGCGCCCACGGTGCGAGCCTTGAAATCAAGCTTGTCGGTGACGACCACGTCGGTACCGAGCACGATCTTGTCGCCGGCTTCGGCCAAAAGGCTCTTGGCCAAATCCAGCTTGTCGTTCTCGACGATCGAGTTGCCGATCTCGAGGCCCTGGGCCTTCAGGAAGGTGTACGTCATGCCGCCACCGATCAACAGCTTGTCGACGTTCGGGAGCAGGTTCTTGATCACGTCGATCTTCCCCGACACCTTGGAACCACCGATGATGGCTACGAACGGGCGCTTCGGCTCGGCCAGCGCGCCGCCCAGGTAATCGAGCTCCTTCTTCATCAGGTAGCCCGAGGCCGCTTGCGGGACGAACTTGGTGATGCCTTCGGTCGAGGCATGCGCGCGGTGCGCGCTACCGAATGCGTCGTTCACGTACACGTCCGCGAGGGCAGCGAGTTGCTTGGCGAAGGCAGGGTCGTTCGCTTCTTCTTGGGCGTGAAAGCGCAGGTTCTCGAGCAACAGCACGTCACCGTCTTTGAGCGCCGCGACCGCCGTCTGGGCTACCTCACCTACGCAGTCGTCAGCAAACGAAACCGGCGAACCGAGCAGCACCGCCAACGCATCCGCGACCGGGCGCAGACTGAATTCTGGGCTGCGCTTGCCGTCCGGACGACCCAGGTGGGACATCAAGATCACTTTGGCGCCCTTTTCCTTGAGGTACTTGATCGTCGGCAGTGACTCTTTGAGACGCTTGTCGCTCTCCACCTTGCCGTCTTTGAGCGGCACGTTGAAATCGACGCGAACGATCACGCGCTTTCCGGCAGTCTGGATCTCTTCGACGAACAGTTTTCGCTGGGTGCTCATGGGCCCGGGCTTAACAAGGTGCCGCCCCGGTGTCGAGCGCGGCTGGCTCGAGCCCAGCAGATCCGCCATCCTGGGCTTTGGACGAGCTCGGAAACAATCATCCGCTCGGGTTTCGCCGGGCAGCGGTCCCCGCTGCGTCCCGGGGTCAGGGAGCCGAGCCGCCCGCAACAGCGCCGCAAAACGCGACCGGCAATGGCGCCTCCCGCACGGTCCCCACCCTGGCCGCCGCTGCCACCGGGGGCAGCAGTCGGTTCATCCGTCGAATCATCGGGACCACAGGCCGGCCATCGCGAGTCCCGGCGTTTCGCGGTCACGAGCGCGAAGCCGCCGATCGTTTTCCATGTTCACTCCCTTTCGAGTCGCTGCGCCAAAGTTTCGAGTCGCTCTTCCGAGATCGCGCGATAGTGGTCGATCCATTGTCCGGCCGTGACCATCGCCTTGCCGTTCAAGCTGAGGTAGGAGAAGCTGCCGCGACGAGTGCGTTGAACCAAGCGCGCGCGTTCGAGCACCTTCACGTGCTTGGAGACCGCGGCGAGCGACATCTCGAACGGCTTGGCGAGCGCGGTAATTGGCCGCTCGTGGCGAGTCAGCGCCTTCAGAATCGCGCGCCGAGTCGGGTCGCTCAGCGCGTGGAAGATCAGGTCGAGGTCTTGCGGACTCGATTCAACCATTTGGTTGAATCTGGATCGCCTCCCGCGAACAATCAACCATTTGGTTGAATCCAAATTGGCTCGAGGGAGCGACTTAAGGGGGCGCGAGCAAAATTGGTAAAAAATCAGCTGAAAACCCGCGCAGCCGGCGGGTTCCGACGGCGACGACCCGCAAAATCACCGCTAAAGCGCCCAAATTTTGCGGAATGGAATACTCCCCGACACGGAGCCGTAACGGAAAGCCGGCAAGATTGAAATCCATAACCGAGTCAAAAATGGCCCACCCAACAACTGACTGGCTTTTAGAACCGACCTTCCCCGCGCCCCCAGCGCTGCCCCGCCTGGATCGCGAGACTAGCGCAGTGCCTGCTCCGTACGGACCCCGCACGCAATATCCGAGCGGCACCTGGCTCGTCGGTACGCACGGCGAAACCGAGGCTTCGGTCGAGGATGAAGACAGCACCGATGGTCAGCGCTTCGCCAAGTCCGATTCCGAGGCACCCACCGTACGCCCCGGCGCGCTACGCGCGTTGAAAAAGCGCTGAGCCCGCCTCAGCTACCGACTGCCAACCAAGACACTTCCACCGACCAGATCTTGGTATTGAGCCAAGTTTCGACGCTCAACATGAAGCCATGTTCGGTGATGCTCTCGGCGCGCACGCTCAGCCGCAAGTTATCGTCCTTGCTCGCGTCGATCCCGACCACTCCGACGTGAACCAGCGGAGGAGCTGCGAATTGCCGTTCGAACACCACCGGCTGCCGACAACTGCGTCGTACTCCTCCGGCAGGTTCGAGCAGCGACCAATTATCGAGGGTCGAATCCAAAACGACCACAGCCGACAACAGACTGAGCGGAGCAACGTTCGACATCGCGCCATGGTACACGCGTACGGCATGGAACGCATTGCCCTCGATTCGAGCAGTGTAAGAGCGGTTGGTTACGATCGCGCCACATTCGAGCTCGAGGTCGAATTTCACAACGGCCGCACCTACCGCTACCAGCAAGTCCCGGTCGCGGCTTATCGCTTGCTGCTCCAAGCGCGGTCGATCGGCGAGTTCGTGAACAAGCAGATTAAGCCTCGGTTCGAGGCTAAAGCAGTGTGAGAGGTGTGGACGCGCGGCGCCTTCGGCGCGCTGGGAGACTCGCGTTGGCGCACGCTCGGCTGGTGATCGCTGGGCCGCCCGCGCTACGCCCGTGGAAAGCAGGCGCCTGTGCCGTCAGTCCTCGCGGGTCTGCGCGCTGCGCGCGCACCGATCGAGTGGACTGTCTCCCGTGCTTGCTCAGCTGGCGGCGGTGGGGCGCTTCGCTCGCTTGCTGAAGGCCGCGTACAGCGCGAACATGCCCGCGAGCCAGTACGGATAGGTGCCGAGCAGTTCATAAATGGTGCGGCCACGTAGCCACGCCACCTCGTGCACGAGCGTTTCCTCTTTGAACGTGTGGGTCGCGGCCAAGACTCGCCCGACAGGGTCGATGAAAGCGCTGACTCCGCTGTTGGTGGAGCGTACGAAGAAGCGGCGGTGCTCGATGGCTCGAAACTTCGCTAAGGCTAGATGGATCCAGGGTTCGGTGGTGTCGCCGAACCAGGCGTCATTGGTCAGGTTGGCGAGTAGATCCGTATTCGTATCCTGAGTTACGCGGTTGGCCAGCGCGGGCACCGCATCGTCGTTGCAGATCAGCGTGCCGATGCGATGCTCGCCGAGCGGCAGCGGCGCGTTTGATTCACCCGGTTCGAATTTCCCGGAGTTCGGTGAAATCTCGTACAAGCGCGGGATCTCCCGTCCGAGCGGCATGTGCTCGCTGAACGGCACGAGTTCTTGCTTGTCGTAGCGGCCATGCACTTGACCGTTCCGATCCGTGATCAGCGCGGAATTGAAATAGGCGTACTCCCGCGCGTCGCTGACCTTCTTGACCAACACGGCACCGAACAAGAGCGGGACGTGCAAGCGCGCCGCGAATGAGCGCGGGATGACGGCGCTGGCTTCGTCCTCCAACATCGCGCCCATGACCGAGGTCTCGCTCCAGATTACCAGGTCCAAGGGTTGCTTCGAGGTCAAAGCGTGCGTCGCCGTCAGGTGACGGTGCATGCCTTCATTCGGGTGACTGCGTTTGCCGGTCAGGCTCATGTTGGCTTGCACGAGGCCGATCTGCGCTTTGGGCGCTGCAGCCACGCGAGCATCGACCTGATAGATCCGCACCAACCCGTACAGCGCCGCTACGACCGGAACGAGCAAGTAAGGCAGCGCCGCTCTGAGGTTCGGCGGACGCTTGTGGAGGAGAGCCACCGCAAACTCACTGAGGCCGAAGTTGGCGGCTGCCATCACCAGCGCGACCGCGTAAATCCCCCCTATCTCGGCCGTCTGCGTGAACACTGGAACGTTGTGCACGACGGCGCCGAATGACCAAAAGAAGAGCACTGGAAAGACCAGCTCACTGGTCACGAGCGCGCACAACCAGACGATGCCCGCGGGAAAGCGGCGTTCACCGCGCACGAACAACCAGGCGAACAGCCCCATGCGGCCGGCTTGGAAGGCGTTTACGATCAAGAGCATGCCGATGCAGATCGGCGTCGGAAAGCCGCTGAATTGCCGCATCATGTCGACCATCCAATAGAAGCCGAGCGAGATCATCGTGAGCCCGCTCAGCCAGCCCAGCCAGAATGCGCGCTTCGGTGTTTGGCCGAGCAACGCGAGGCGCAGCGGAATCAGCGCCACGAACCCGAGCGGCCAGATATCGATGCCCGGGAATGCCAAAAAATAGCAAACGCCACACAGCACCGCGGCGAAGGCCGCCCAAATTTTCGGCAGGGCGGGCACTCCACTCGGGCTAGCCGCCACGGCTTTGGTTTCGCTCTCCGAATCCGTCGCTCCACTCATCGCTCATCTTGCTATTGGAAGCCACCCGCGCAGGCAAGCTGAATTGCGCACCCCGCTCGCGGGCGGCCTGGTACTGCCGGAGCGCGCCAACTTTCGCGATCGCTGACGCGCGATCGGCGCCAGCGCCCGGGTCGAATTGGCGACGACCAAGACTGCCTTGGAAGGTGTCTGCCGAAACGCGGCGACATGGACTCGCGCTCTCACACTCTGGACTCAGATATCGAGTTTGCCTTCGTCGTCGGACAGTTCGTCGCAGCGACGTGAACGAACCAGGCTCGCCGCCTTGCCGAGGCCGGATTCGCAGCAGGGCGGACACGAGTTTCCGGCGCCCGTTACTTTTCTTCGATTCTCGCAATTCTCGCCTTGAGACCGGATGAGACGAGTTTTTATTTTCATTCGGCTCGGGTCGCTCCACGTCGTTGATTTTTTTGAAGTCCCGCCGAGACTGCGCACGCACCTACATGGGTCAGCTGGTGGCGGAAAGCGCAAGTCTAGCTAGGACTGACCGTTCAGGAGTCCACGTGCTTCCACTTCGCAACATCGACCCGAGACACCCCATCGAGCAACCCGGCGATGCTCGCGCCTCGCAACCAGGGTTCAACCCTCCGACGCGTCCGAGCATGGTACCGAGCAATGCAATCGGCAGCATCATGCCCGGCACGAGCATCTACCTGCATTCGGCCTTGCTCAGCGCGGTCGCAGGCTACGTCGACGCAGCGGGCTTTGCTTCCTTGATCGGGTTGTTCCCTGCGCATCTGACCGGTGAGCTCGTCGGCGACGCGATCGCGTTCTCCTCCGGACACCCCGGTGCTCACGCCACGCGTCTGTGGATGTTGCCGGTGTTCGTAGCCTCCGTCACGACCGCGACGCTCGTAGCCCGCTTGCTCCGTCGCAACGGACGAAGAGCGCTCACCGGCCTCTTGGCGCTGGTGACGGCGGCGCTCGCCGCATTCAGCGCCAGTGATTTCTTGAGCGGGCTACTACACGAGAGCCAGCCTTTGCACATGCTGCTAGGCGGCGGCTGCGCGGTCGCGGCGATGGGCTTTCAGAACGCGCTGATGCGCGAGTCGCTGTCCGCCTCTTGCCCCACCACGGTCATGACGGGCAACCTGACCCACGTCGTGATCGACATCGTCGATCACTTGTTTAGCAAGCTCGCACGCCCCCACAAGCGCGATCGTCGGCCACGCTCGCGTTTGCTGCCGGTGGCCAGCGCATTGTTCGCGTTCATCGCCTGCGCCGTCCTCGGTGGATTCATGACGCGGTTCTTCGGCTCGCTCAGTGTGCTCCTGCCCACCACGTTGACGGCCATATTGACCGCCCGCGCGTGGCGCGAAGACCACCGGCTGCTCGCCCTGAGCGTATCGGGCAAGAGCATGACCGCGGCGCCCTTGCCGACCTTCGACGTGTGGCCGCAGTCGCTCGCGCCCCGCGCGTCGAGCCATTACCCTCCGCCCAGCAATCCCACGAGAGTCGCAGCAGCGCGCGCGCCCTCCCCCAGTACGCCCGAGCTCGAGCGTCAGCCGATGAAGCGCACCGTCTCCGGCACCCAGCTGAAGACGAACTTCATCAAAGACGAATGATGCCTGCGGCGCCAGTGCACGCGATTCGCTCCTATAAGCGAATCGCGATGCCGGTCAACGCCGTGAGGCCGAGCAAGTTTCGATCGTAGAATGTCCACGGCACCTCGGCCGCAAGACTGAAGCGCACTCGCTTCGAGATCGGCAGGCTTATCCCGAGCACGGCTTGCAACGAGAGGTTCAGGTGCTCTTTGCCGTCGGTCCGCGGCGCAAAGCCGAAGACCAACGCCGTGAAGAAGGGATCGTAGAAATTCCAGCCGACCTGCGGCAACACCGCGAAGCGCTGAATGCGAGCTCCCGGCGCGGGTTCTGGCCATAAGCGCTCTGTCAGTTGCAGGTTTGCGCCGAGCCGTACGCGGTCGACCACGTAACCATGCAGACCCACGAACTCCGATAGGTTCACCACGTCTTTTACCGTGCGCGTGGTGTGCTGATCGAGATCGCGAGTGACTAGAGTCATCCCGAGCGTGTCGGTCTGAATGAAATCGCCGCGGTCGCCGGTGGCCTGGGCCGACCCGGCAAACAGGACAATCGCGGTCGCGATCGCCCCGGCCGCGAGCTGACGGCCATGTTCAGAAGTCAGCGGCGAGCTGAACACTACCTGGACCAATCATCGCTCTGCCCCGCTGAAGCCCAGCGAACCCACGCGCGGGCGCGCTGCTCGCGTGAGCCTCGGTCGAGCCGCTGCCGATTGAGAAATAGAGCACCGTTCCGAGCAACAGACCTGCGCCACCCACGCCGAAGGCGATGGTCGAGATATTGCCGTTTCGCTTGGCCGAGTCGACTGCAGCTCCGCTGCTCGGCGGACAAGAGTTGTCCTTGCACTGCCCGTCGAGGTCGTGCTTGTCCTTCAAAGCCATCACACCAAAAACGGTACCGACGCCAATGCCTGCCAAGCCGACGCCCCAGGAAACGTATGCTGCGGCGCGGCTGGGGGGTTGGGGCGGTGCGTCCGGCGGGGCCGCCACTGGCGCAACCGCCGCGCTCGCGGCGACTTGCGTTGCGGGTCCAGGGCTCGCTTCGGGGCCAGTACTGACCGGGGTCGGCGCGGGCGCGTTCGGATCAGCTTCCAGCTTGAGCATGACGGTCTTCTTGTCCGCCGAGCCCAACGTCACGCGCGCGGTGGCTTTCAGGTAGCCAGGCGCGCTCGCTTCCACGACGTGGTCACCTGGATCGGCGGGCAGTTCGCTGTCGAGCAAAGTGCTCGCGACGACCAAGCCGTCGACCATCAGGCGTAATTCTGCGCCGGGCGGCACCGTCACGGAAATGGTGAGTCCCGAGATCTTCGGCTTGGCCGCGTCGAGCACGGTTTGGGCGCGCTCGTACGCTTTGCTCAGCGCAGGGCTCGGATTCGCCGGCAGCGGCTCGCGTAAGACCTTGCGCAGCATTTCGGTCCCCTCGACCAATTTGCCCTCGGTCACCTGGCATTCGCCGAGACGACTGAGCACGATCGCGGAGTGGTGCAGTTTTTCCGCGCGCTCCAGCTTCGGGATGGCCTCTTCACATTTGCCCGCCTGGGCGAGCTTGAGGCCGTCTACGGCGAGCGTTCGTGCCGCCGCGGTCTCGGTTGCCGAGTCCTCTTCGGCGTTTGCCACACCCAACAGACTCAGCTGCAGCACCCCGGTGCCAAGAGCAGCGAGGGTGATGCGAGACCACGAGGGATGTTGTCGACGCGATGTCATTGCAATCCTTTCTGAGCCGAAGTTTCCCGGCGCCTTGCCTCGTCCAGCGAGGGTGCGTTTGCGACCGACGTGGGGAAATGTCCCAGATACAACCAGGGGACCGTCCTACTTAGGGACACCAACGGCTTATCAAGCCCGACGCTTAAGCCGTTGCAGGGGGCACGCCGGACTTCGGCGCAGACACAGGAATCAAGGGCATGACTTCAACTCGAGTCCTCAATCAGGCCGGCGGCGCGCTGGCGTTGACGCTTTTTTCGCTCGTGGGTTGCAACGCGATCGTCGGTCTGGACAAGATTCAGGTCAGTGACGAGCCGGCGGAATCCGCCGGGTCGCCCAATGGCGGGCAGATGGATGCCGAGGGCGGCGGCAGCGCCGGCAAGAGCACTGACGGCAATGAGGCTGGCAGCGGCGCTACCGGTGACGTCCCGGATGCCGAAGGCGGCGCAGGCGGCGAACCGAGCCTCCCCCCTGGCGATTGCACGACCAACCAAGAGTGTACCGATCGCTTGAGCGAGGCCGCAATGGGTGAGGCGGGTGCCACGAGCACCACCGTCGTCGCGGCGGCCTGCGTGAAAAAGCCGATTGCACACTGCGTGAAGCTGCTCAGTGAAGATTGCGATGGCATCACCGGCGATTACACCAACGATCAGGCAATTTTCCTGGGCTCGTTGTTTTCGACCAAGGGCGCGACCGCTCCGACGAACATAGCGCGTCAGGAGTCAGCCGCCCTCGCGATCGAGCAAATCAACGCGGTGGGCGGAGTTCCAGACGGCAGCACTTCGGCCAATCCACGACCCCTGGTCATGGTCTCCTGCGACGAATCGACAAACTTGGTTCGCGCCGCCACGCACCTCGTGAATGATTTGCACGTCCCCGCGATCGTCGGCCCGAACACCAGCCAAGATACGCTCGACGTATCGACCAAGGTGACGGTGGCCGCTGGCACGGTGGTGATGAGCCCGACCGGCGTCGCGTCCAGCATTGCTTCGTTGACCGACAATGATCTGACCTGGCTGATGGTGCCATCGGACGTCCAGCGCGCTCCGCTGATGATCAATCAGATCGGTGTTCTCGAGACCACGCTCAAGGCTGCGCGTATGAAGCAGTACATCAATTTGGGCGTCGTGTTCAGGAACGATGCACTCGGGATCGGCACGCGTACTGCGCTCAGTGATCTGACGATCAACGACCAAACACTGGCCAATCCCATCAACCTGAACAATCACGTGCAGATCGATCCGTACAATGGGGCGGATGCAGACCAACATGCCATCATCACCAAGTACTTGACGTTCCTGCCCGATATCATCGTCTTGGCCGGTACTGCGGAAGCCATCACCAAAGTGATGGTGCCGTTGGAAACGCAGTGGCCGATGGGTGTCGATCGGCCGCACTACGTGCTGATCGACTCGACCAAGGTGCCGGAGCTGCGCACCGCCGTAATCAACAACGGTCACGACCTGCAGCTGCGAGTTCGAGGCACGGGCATCACGCCCGGTCCCTCGGGCGCAGACACGCCGGCGGCGACCTTCAACGTTTTCGTACAAGACTTCAACGTGCGCTACGGCGCCACCTCCGACGCCACCATCTCCGGCACGGGTCCCGCGCACGATGCAGCCTACGCGATTGCGCTGGCACTGGCAGCGACTCGCACCCAGGAGGTCTCGGGTGCGAGTATCGCGCAGGGTCTGCGCCAACTCGCAGGTGGTGAGACCAAGCTCACTGCGACGAGCACCAACGTGCTGCCCGCATTCAAAAAGCTCGCTGCCGGCGAAAAGATCACCGCTGTCGGCACCTTTGGTATGCTCGACTGGGACGACGATGGGGCCGTCCAGGGCGGTACGCTCGAGATGTGGTGCATTGGCGGCTCGACAGCCGATCCGAGTTTCGGGAGCTCCGGGCTGCTGTTCGACCTCAAGACGCACGCCTACAGCGGCACCTACGTTCAGTGCCCCGTCCTTATGCCCAGTCCGTAGCTAAAGAAACGGCGAAAGTGAGCGTATTTTGCCAGCAAGGCTGATGGTAACCCCGGCTAAACGCACGCACGCGACGCATATGAGCTCTCCCTCGAGTGGTCTCCAAGTCGCCGACCATGCGATCGATATGCCATTTTCTCCCGGTGATTTGATCGCCGGGAAGTACGAAGTGATCAAGCTGATCGGCTCCGGTGGCATGGGCTACGTCGTGTCCGCCATGCACGTCGAGCTCGGGGAGGTAGTCGCGCTCAAGTTCCTG
Source organism: Pseudomonadota bacterium (assembly GCA_037200885.1). Lineage (GTDB taxonomy): Bacteria > Myxococcota_A > Polyangia > Polyangiales > Polyangiaceae > PMG-095. Next base: position 3,308,624 of record JBBCIN010000001.1, on the reverse strand, counting down.
CGCCCCGAAGCGCTGCAGATCGAAGAGCTGGTCGAGCGCTTTTCGCGCGAAGCGCGCGCCGCCGCGAAGATTCGCAGCGAGCACGTCGCCCGCGTGTTCGACGTCGGTGTGCTTTCGGACGGCATCCCCTTCATCGTCATGGAGCACCTCGCCGGACAAGACCTGGCCGACGTGCTGCAAGAGCGTGGCCCCCTGCCGATCAAGGTCGCCGTCGAATACGTGATGCAGGCCTGCGAGGCGCTCGCCGCGGCGCACGCCAGCGGCGTGGTCCATCGCGACATCAAGCCGGAAAATCTGTTTCTCACCAAACACGCGCAGGGTCTGGATTTCATCAAGATCCTCGATTTCGGCATCTCCAAGGTGGCGCTGCAGCCCGGGGGCAAGCGCGGCCACATGCGCACGATGATGCCGCTCGGCTCGCCGGTGTACATGTCACCGGAGCAGATCCGATCTTCGGAGCAAGTCGACGCCCGCACCGACATCTGGTCGCTCGGTTGCGTGCTGTTCGAGCTACTCACGGGCACGGTGGCGTTCAACGAACCGTCCCTGATGCAGCTGAGCGCGGCCATCCTGGAACACGATCCGGTGCCGCTTCGCGAGCTCGTACCCGACGCGCCCATCGAGCTGGAGGACGTCGTGCTCCGTTGCTTGGAGAAAGACGTCGACAAGCGCTACGGCAACATCGCCGAACTTGCCATCGCGCTCTACCCGTTCGCGCCGCGTCGTTCGCGTATTTCGGCCGAGCGTTGCTACCACGCGCTCAAGAACGCGGGCCTCGAGTGCCCGGAGTTCGAGGTCGAGATCCAGAGCGTGTTTCCGCCCAGCCTCGGTGACATGCCGGCACCATCGAGCGGCGGCCCGGGCCGCACGTTCACCCGCGGCGCGATGACCGGTCGCGCAATGAAAGCGCCCGAACTTCGAACGAGCTCTCCCGCGACAATCAGCAACCAAGAACTCGAGACGCTGCGACCCACTGGAAAATACAAGGTCGTCGGGGTGCTCGCGTTGATCGCGGCGGCCGCAGTCGGCGCGTTCCTGTTCATGCAAAACCGCGCTGCGAGCGTTTTGGCCGCTCCTGCGGCCGCCAGCCCGGCCCCAGACGCGCGCCACGCGCAGAGCGCTGCGGCGACCGGCGCCAAGCCCGGCACGGTGATCGACCTCGACGCACTGGCGCCCTCGGTGGCGCCCGGCGCTGCGGCGGCCAGCGGTACCGCCGCAAATAGCGCGGCCTCGGCGCGTGTTCCGCGCGCGGGAAACGGCCTCCGTCGTGCGCCGCCGGCAGCAGCGGCGGTCCGGCCGGGCGCGGCACCGCGCAAGCACGACGACGAAGTCGACGTCGGTTACTGATCGAAACATCTGTTCGACCGAAAAATGACTTTTCGAGCCGAAAGTCGCTACCTCTCGTGTAAAGTGCGCCGCCATGACGATCCAGGCGGCTGTTGCCGACACTTCGACCAAAACCGTCACCTTTGGTGGCAAGACTTACAGCATCCAAGCCCTCTCGGAGGATAGCTACACGGTGCTGTTGGCGGGGATTCCAGTCGGCCGCGTCGTCTATTCGTTCGGTGCTGCCAACGGCGTCCCCGAGGGCGACGCGATCAGCGAAGATGATCTTTACGCGATCGCGGAAGCCTGGTTCGCCGCAGTCGACGGTTGAGTCCGCGATCAGATGATGCAAATGCGTGCGGATCGCGGTCCCGATGGCCGCTTGAAGGCCTGGGTCTGTGAAGGCTGGGATCGCATCCGCCTACGCAAATGCGCAGATATCGTGCAGGACAACTTCGGCGGAGAAGCTCGAGATCGCGTGGGCGGCGCCGATCTGGTGTTTTGGGATTTCATGGTCGGCAACGTGCTGGTCACCATGCACCTCGAGCAAGGCGTGGGGATCGCGGTCTTGGCCAACGACTCATCGCAGGCGAGTGAGGCGTTGGTTCTAGAGATCGCCACGTATCTCGTACAGCACGCTCAGCTCTCCCTCGTCCCCTCCTGAATCGACTCGCGAGAGGCGAGCAAGCACAGCGATTCCTGCCGCTTGAACTCTGCCAGCACGATGCCGGACGCAACGGCAACGTTGAGGCTTTCCGTGACGCCGGCCTGGGGGATCGTGATCTGCTCTTGGCACTCGGCCAGAACCGCCGCGTCGAGCCCATGGCCCTCCGAGCCGATGACCAGCAGATCGGAGTGCCGAAAGCGAAAGTGATGCAAAGAAGTCGCGCTCTGACGGGGCACCGTCGCCACCCGGCGACCCGCGTAGTTGCGCAAGAACAGCAGCGGCTCTGGCTCGATGCGCAGCCAGCGAATCTTCGAGAATGCGCCCGCCGAGACCGTGCGCAGCTTCTGACCGTAAGATTTTCCATAACGGTCGCGCACGATGCGATGCGGATCGAACACATGGCATTGGTCGAAGCCGAACACTTCGAGCGTGCGGGCGAGCACGCACAAGTTCTCGAACTGCTCAGGTGCGTGAACGAACACTTCCATCCGTCAGCGCACTCCCGCATCGTGCGTAAGCTCGCTCAACCGCGCCCGCGCGGCGGCAACGTAAATCGAGCGAGCATAGTTGGCGATCAGCTCCTCTAGCACCGTCCGTTCGTCGTCGTATCGAGCGAGCTTGCGCAGCGCTTGGGCTTGGCCAAAATAAGCTTCTGCTTTCATCTCCGGGGACCCGATGCGACGGAAGGTCGCAAACTCCTGCAGGGCGAGCTCCGCTTGATCGAGAGCAAGGTAGAGCATGCCGAGCGTCACGTGGCTAGCGACGCCCTCGGGCGAGTTCGGGAAGAACTCTTCGATCTGCTTCGAGAGCCGAAGCGCTTCGACCACGTCGCCGCGACTCTTAGCAAGCTTCGCGGCTGAAAACATCTCACTCGCCGAAAGATTCCGGTGAATCATCACGGCGGACCCGCTGGGGCTGGGCGCACTGGTGAGCGCTGGCTCTGCGGACACTGCCACCAAGCGCTGATCGTTCGCCAGCGCGAGCGGGCGTGGCCTCTCGGTAACGTGCGTCACAGGAAGCGGGCGCGGCCAGATCTTCCAGCCGAAAATCTTTACTGCCGCCGTCGTGATGCTAGCCATGAGCAACGCCAGAGCCAATGACTGAACTCCTTGGCGAAGCCGCGGCGAAAGCGTCATCAGGCCCATTATCATGCATCTTTGGCACGCTTGCGGCGTTTTCCGCGAGCGGCGTCGGATTCGAGCTTGGCGCGCTCGCGGCCGGCAAACGACTATCCGCGCGATAGCAACGTGGTCATGGCGGGATTTTTGGATGGCGGTTCGATCGTGCGCGTCATGTACACCGGCTGAGGTTCCTCACTCGCGAAGCCGCAGCCGCGATAGAAATCGACCGCAACTCGATTGTCTGCGCAGACCCAAACCTCGGATATTTCGCTTTTCTGCATCCATCGCGCCATGTGATCGAGCAGCGCCCGACCCACGCCCTTGCGGCGATGAGCCTGGCGCACCCCGATCTCGTACAACAAGAGCTCTTGCCCCGGATGGGAGCGCAAGAGCAGGTGCGCGCAATACAAGAACCCGGTCACGACGCCGGCTTCTACGGCAACCCAATGCAAGACACCGGGATTGGCCAAGTAACGTTGCGCCATGCTCGGCTTGAGCGGCGATAGTGCTGCGCTACGGCCCTCGAGATCGAAGTCTGCATCGTCCCTCGCTAGGAGTTCGAGGGTGGCTTCGTCGCCCGGTCCCAAACGTTTGATCGCTACGCTCATGATCTTGCTCCCTCCGTTGCAATCATACCCAATGCATCACCCCACGAAGACGTCGTACTCACCATCATTGGCGAATGGCTCCTCGATCACGAGCTCGCCTTCAGCGCCAAAATGGTACGGAAACGTAACCACGATGGAGTAATTGTCGCGATGGTTCAAGTGCACGAAAACTGCGTCCTGAGCCGCGCCGTTGCCAGGCACGGCGCTTCGCGCAGAATAGGAAAGTGCCGTCGCCTTGAGCTCGCCGCGCGCCGCACCATCGCGAAAGCTATCCCGAAACTGCGCGATCGCCGCAGCGTCATCCGCGGTTGCGATCGCGCTCCAGCCGCCCACTTGCACGATCTGATCAGTCGCCGAGAGCGTGCAGCCGAAAGGACGAAGCGCGCGATGCTCGCTCAACATGTGCTCGGCTACGGGCAGCAGCGCGCTCATCAATGCCTCGCACTCGTCTTTGCAGTTCGACATCCTTCTCGCCGCTTTTGTAGCACGATTGCCGCGCATCCCACACGGTGGGATTGGCAGCCGGAACGGACCGTGACAGTTTGTGGAGATGCGTTCTCCGGCGATCGGGCGTGCTGCGGGGGTATTGTCGCTACTGCTTCTAGCCAACGCGTGCAGTGGCAACCGTGACGCCGCATCGACCGCAGCAGGGGCGGGCGGTGCACCGCCTGCCGGCGCAGCGGGCGCTCCGTTGATCGGCGCGGCGGGTGAGACGCCAGCGATGGCGGGTACTGGTAATCCGGGAGGATCCCCTGGCTCGGGTGGCGGAGCCAGCGCCGGAAGCGGACAAGCCGGCAATTCGAACGAGAGCGATGGCTCGCCGATCGTCGCCGGCTGCGCCATCCTGCCGAACAATCACATTTTCAATACGCCCATCGACGCGCTCCCCGCCCACGGCAGCAGCAGCGACTTCATGAAGGCAGTGGGCACGCACAACATCCACCTCGATCTCGGCACTTCGGTCGATCCCAAGTCCGACGAGTACTACGGCATCCCGTACAACGTCGTGCACGGTAACACGATCCCCTGGCAAACTGCCCTATTCACCACGACGGATACGGACGATCTCGATTGGGATCCAACGCAAGAAGCCGACTGCGCCGTCGGGGCCGAGCACACGCTCACGTCGCCATGCACGGGCGCCGCCGCCGCCAAGCCTCAGTTTCCAATCCCGGCGACACCGCTGGTCGAAGGCGGCATCGTCACTGACGCAGCGCAACCCTACGGCGACCATCACATTTTACTGTTGGACGCCGATACCTGCAGCCTATGGGAGTTGTATCATGCGTACCCGGATCCCAAGGGCGGCTGGGATATCTTCGGAGCGGCTTACTTCGACTTGAAGTCGAACGCGCTACGCCCCAAAGGTTGGACCTCGGCGGACGCCGCGGGTTTCCCGATCATGCCGCTCCTGCTGCGCGCGGATGAAGCGAGCTCGGGCAGCATCCGACACGCGCTTCGCTTCACGATCGATGGCAGCCAGATCCGCACGGAGTACACCTGGCCCGCGCGTCACTTGACCGGCAAGAACGTAGGCGAGGCCAGCCTGCCGCCGATGGGTCAGGCCTTCCGGATCAAATCCAGCTACGTTATCCCGGCCAAGTTCAATACCCAATCACGCGCTATCGTGCAGGCTTTGCAGACCTACGGCATGTACTTGGCTGACGGAGGTAGCTCGATGTACATCCAAGGGGAACCAAGCGCGAACTGGGAAGAGGACACCTTCAGTCAGGTGCAATCGGTATCGAGCAGTGAGTTCGAAGCGGTCGACCTGAGTGAGATTGCTACGCGGACCGGCTTCGATCCGAACTCCGCGGCGGTGCCCTGACGACGGTTTTCCTATCGAGCGCAGCGTTTGAGAGCTCGACTGCTATTTGCCGTCCGGACGAGCGCCATCGTGAGTACCCAGGGTCCGCGCTTGGCGAGTGCAACGGGGTCTGGTACTGGTCCGGTCGTCACGGACGAAACGCCGGGCACTCGCCCGCTTGAACCAGGACCTCACATAGCATGAAACGAACTCTTCAATGCGCGTTCGCCGCTACGGCTTTGCTCGCCAGCTCGAGCGCTTGGGCACAGACTTTGGGTGAAAAAGGCCAGATCGCGATCAGTGCCGAGCGCTTGTTCGGCTTCACGTACGACCATACGTCAGTAACCCAGAATGGCCAGGACTCGACTGCCGGCATCACACATTTTAGTCTGCTGTCTTCGCCAGTGACGGTCAATATTGGCAACAACGCGGTCTGGGCGGGCTATGGCTCACCGCGGGTCGCCGGCGATTACTTTTTGATCGATCGCCTGTCGCTCGGCGCGGCGCTGGGCTATGCGCACTGGTCGCTCACCACTCAGCCCGCAGGTCCGGGCGCGGTAGAAACTACGACCACCGGCGACTCTTTCACGTTTGCTCCGCGTGTCGGCTACCTGCTCACGTTCAACGACAAGATTGGCTTCTGGCCGCGCGGTGGCTTCACGTACCGTACCTTCAGCGCTGGGAATCAGAGTGGTCATGACTTCGCGCTTACGCTCGAGGCGCCGTTCGTGTTCACCCTCATTCCGCACGTGGTGTTCTGGGGCGGTCCCACGCTCGACCTCGGCCTGACCGGTTCGCAGAACACCCATCTGGGCAACGGGAGCACGACTTCCCTCGATTTCAATGCCATCGAGTTTGGCATTCAGACAGGCTTAGTCGTCTACTTCGGGACCTAAGCGCGAAGCCTGGCGGTTGGGCTCGAATCGGGCAGAATCGAGCCGGATCGAAAAATTCCGAGAGGAAGCGGCTGATTTCTGGGCAATTGCTAGGACAAATCCGAACGAGCCACGCTAAGCTCGGCCGCCCTCCGCCGGGTCCCTCCCATCATGAAATCGATCATCCCCGACGCCGCTCAACTGGATGAACTCGCGGCCGGCCTCGATGCTGGCTGGGACGAAGAGCCAGCAGAGACGTTGCCCTCGCAACCGCCGCATTCAGCTCCATTGCCCGAGGCACTGGATGCGCTGGACGCCGATTGGGACGTTGCGGCCAAGCCAGGCACGCTCACGGGGACCCCCACTCGCTCCGGTCAGCCTCGACCGAGCGCCGCACGCCCGAGTCCTGCGCGCCCCAGTCCGACGCGCGCGGTCACGAAGCCTGCCACCAGCTCGAGCCCGCCGTTGCGCGCCAGCAAGCAGGAGCGTCGTGACGCCGAACGTAAGCGCCGCGCCCACGAAGCCCAGCAAAAGTCAGCCAACAAGAAGCAACGCAAGGCCGAGCGGCTGGCGGAAGCACAGCGGGCGAGTGAACAGCTGCGCGCCGCCGAACAACAAGCGCTGGCCGAGCGACGAGCTCGTCAAGGGGTCGCCCGCAAACGGGCTCAGCCAAAGGCGGAAATCAACGAGGCACCCAAGCGAACGGCCAAGCGCGTCCGGCGCGAACCGGACGCGCGCGCACTGCCCGCGCCTGAAACCTTGCCCGCCAAGCGCGAAGCCCGTCCGATAGCCGAGGAGCGCGGCGCCAAGAAGCTGATCGTCCCGCTTTTGATCGCGCTGTTGTTCGCGGTTACGCTCGGCTTCGCCCTCAGCCGCGCTCACTGAGTTCCCGCGAAAAGGATCCGCACGCCCGCCGGCGGAGGTGGCTCACGCCCGCCGGCGGAGGTGGCTCACACCCGCCGGCGGAGGCGAACACCCGCCGGCGGAGGTGCAATGCCAGCCAGCGGAGGCCGCCGCCCCCGAAACCAAATCACACCCGCCGGCGGAGGTGGCTCACACCCGCCGGCGGAGGTGCAATACCAGCCAACCCAATCACACCCGCCGGCGGAGGCGAACACCCACCCCGATGCTGCGGAAATTCCGGGAACTGAGCGCCCAAAGTGCCCGAAATAAACCGAAATACCCCGGTCACAACTGCTCAGCATGCCGGACGCACGTTCGTAGCAGTGCAATCCTCTCAAGCCATGAACCCCTCGGACGAGTCCCAAGAACACCTGAGCGTGGTTTATGTCGAAGACGACGAGCGCCTGGCTCGGTTGACCGCGCAGTACCTCCGTTCACACCGCGTCGAGGTAACTGTCGTCGCCCGCGGCGACTTGGCGCTGGTCGAGGTGCTCCGCGCGCGGCCGGACGTGGTGTTGCTCGACCTGATGTTGCCGGGAGCAGATGGGCACGAAGTCTGTCGGCGACTACGTGAGCGAGTGAGCGTGCCGATCATCATGCTCACCGCGCGCGGTGAAGAAGCCGACCGCGTGATGGGCTTGGAGGGTGGCGCGGACGACTACATGAGCAAGCCATTCTCGACACGCGAGCTGTTGGCGCGCATTCGTGCTCACGCGCGCCGCGCACGGGGTAAGACCGGGCCGACAGCCCCACGCATCGAGCTCGGCGCCCTGGTGGTGGATAGCGCCACCATGACTGCAACCCTGCGAGGCGCTCGTCTCGCGCTCACGACCCATGAGTTTGCCCTGCTCAGAGTCTTGGCTGAGCGCGCTGGGCGTGTGCTCGCCCGCGAGCAGCTGCTGGAGTTGGTGCACGGTTCGGCCGAAGATGCCTTCGATCGATCGATCGACGTGCACATTTCGAGGTTGCGCCACAAATTGGAGAGCGACCCTAAAAATCCGCAGTATCTGAAGACAATCCGTGGTGTGGGCTACATGCTCGCGCCCGAAGAGCGATGAAGCGAGCAGCTCGGACGGGGCTCGTCTGGCGTCTGTATGCCGTCGGCCTGGTCCAGTTTTCACTGGTCGTGCTGTCGTCGGTGCTAATCGGCTATCTGCTCACGCATTTGCCCCAGCACTGGGACATGCAGACTTTGAGCGCTCGCCTGAAGCCATTCGCCAACGATCGGGTTGCGCTCGCGCACGAGCTACAAGAGCTGCGCGCCCACGAGCGGCTCTTGGTCTCGCTGTACGACGAGGATAGCAAACTGCTCGTGAGCAACGTGGCGCCCGCGCTGCGTCTGCCGCGCCTCGCAAACGGTCAGCTGCCTCGACCGGGTGACGACCATCCGCCCCCAAGCGTCAATGGCGCGCCTATCGGCCCACCGCCGGACGGGCCACCCTTGTTCGGCACGCCACGTCACTTCGGATCCGAAGGCGGCCCGCACCCACCCGAAACCTTTGGGCGCTTCGAAATAGACGGACGGGACTGCCTGCTAGTCGCGCGCTTCGAGCACCAGCATCCAGGACCGCTCCCGCTGATTTTGACCATGGCGAGTGGGTTGATCGTACTCGGCGTCGGCGCTTTCTTGACCGCGCGCTGGATCGCGGGGCCATTGTCGCACTTGTCGCGCATGGCCACCTCCCTCGGTCGCGGCGATCTGGGTGCTCGCAGTGAACTCAAGCGCAGCGACGAATTGGGTGATGTCGCGCGCGCTTTCGACGAAATGGCCGAGCGCATCCAGCGCCTGCTCCAGACGGAGAAGGAGCTCTTGGCCAACGTCGCCCACGAGCTACGCACACCGTTGGCACGCATTCGCGTCGCGCTCGAGATCGCTGGCGAGGGTGACGCCGAAGCCGCGCGCGCCTCGCTGGCCGAGATCGCCGTTGATTTGGCCGAGCTGGAAGCATTGATCAACGACGTGCTCACCGCAGCGCGCTTCGAGCTTGCAGATGGCGTCGCTCCGCGTTTGGGGTTCGCACTGCACCTGCAAGAGATCGCGCCGCAAACGATCGCCGAACGCTCGGCAGAGTTGTTCCGCGGGCGTCACCCAGGGCGACCCTTTTCCACGCATTTTTCGCATGCTTCGGCGATGATCGAGGCTGACCCGGTGCTGCTCCGGCGCGTGCTCGATAATTTGCTCGAAAACGCGGACAAGTACTCACCCGAAGCGGACAGTGAGATCGCTCTTTCGGTCAGCGAGGACCGCGGACGCGCGTGCTTCGAGGTTCGCGATCACGGCATGGGCATTTCAGAGGACGATCTGCCACGGGTCTTCACTGCATTCTTTCGCGGAGAGCGCAGCCGCTCGCGCGGGACGGGCGGAGTCGGGCTCGGCCTGACGCTGGCCAAACGAATCGTCGAAGCGCACGGCGGAAGTATCGAGGCCGAGAGCGTGGTCGGACGAGGTAGTACCTTTCGCGCCTACTTGCCGGTGATACCGAGCACGCCCGTCAGCGCTTGAACCGCACGCAACGCGTTGCTGAGTATGTCTGGTGGAATCCGCACGCGCGCGAAGTGCGTTCTCGATTCATTCAGCGGATCGATACACCACGAAGGGAATCCGATGCCCACTCAATATACGGAAAACGTAGTGCAAACCCTGGCGCAGCACCTCGGGGTAACGGCGCGTGAGATCGCGCTGTCTCACCAGCTATATCGCGACTGGGGACTCACCCCTCTGGCTCTGGTCGTGATCCTGTTGGATCTCGAGCGCAGCGTGGCGATCGAGCTGCCACCCGAGGAGTTGTCCGGTGTGCGCACGGTCGCTGATTTGGTGAGTAAGTTTCGCGGCTGGGTCCATGCCGCCGAAAGCACCTCTGCCGTTACGGCCAGGCGTGCGCGACGTTCGTCTCGCGCCCGCAGCGAGCGGCGCTTGCGTCGCGAGTTGCATCACCTGCGTTGGCTGGAGCAAAACCTAGAGCAACGCAGCGTGCGAGGGCTTCGCCCTGTCGAAGCGCGCCAAGCGCGCCAAGAAGAAACAGCGCGCGCTTAGCTAGCCGGTGAGCGCAAGCCCCAGCTGTGGCGCCGCCTGTTCCAGCCCCGGCTTGCTGCTGTCATGCGCTTCCGCCTGGTTGAACATCGCTAGCCGGCGCTTTTCGCAGGTGACGATGTCGGCGACGGCTTCATAACAGCCACCGCAACCGGTAGCCGCGCCGCAATGGTCGCCTACTTCAGCAACGCTGCAGGCGCCGGTGGTCCGGACAGCACGGCGAATGTCTCGATCGGTGAGGGCGTGGCAGTGACAGACGAGCATCGAAAGGGTGCTCGGAAGATAGCAACCTGATAGTGAGAATCAAGTTCAACTTCAGCGAGCTCGCGTGAATCATGAAATGCCAATAAAAACAGCTAGATAACCGAAATACCCCCGGTGACTTCCGAACTGGAAGCCAGGTTGCAACGCGGCCCGGCGGCCAAATTGGGCGAATTCAGCCGCCCGCCTGGGGCGTTTGGAGTTCGCCAGGGCTCGCGTCGATGGTATCGAAATGAGATGCGAGCCGAGCCCGAAGTCATCGATTTCCTGAACGAACTTTTGACCTCCGAGCTGACGGCGATCAACCAGTACTTCATCCACTACAAGATGTGTAAAAACCAGGGCTACGGGGCTCTCGCTCAAAAGAAGCGCAGCGAGTCGATCGAGGAGATGAAGCACGCCGATGCGGTGATCGAACGCATCCTGTTCTTGGATGGCATCCCGAACATGCAGCGCTTGAGCCCCGTGCGGGTCGGCGAAGAACCGATCGAGATGAACAAGCTCGATCTCGCGCTCGAGCTCGAAGCCGTTGACCGCCTGCATCGCGGCATCAACCTGATGCTGAGCAAGAGCGATCACGGGACGCGCGAGCTACTCGAAAAGATCCTGGTCGAAGAGGAAGACTCAGTGGATTGGCTGGAGACTCAAGCCAGCATCGTCAAAGACATCGGGCGCGAGCACTACCTCGCTCAACACCTCAAGTCGTCTTAGACCGACCCTGATGCGAGGCAAGATATGACGCAGCTCCAAGATATTCCGCTCCGGCGCATCGATGGCACCCCCGCGACCCTGAAAGAATTCGCGGGGAGTGTGCTGCTGATCGTGAACGTCGCATCCAAATGCGGGCTCACGCCGCAGTATGAGGGACTCGAAGCGCTGTACAAGCGGTACCAGGCGAAGGGCTTAGTCGTGCTCGGCTTCCCAGCCAATGATTTTGGCGCGCAAGAACCGGGCAGCAATCAAGAGATCGTGGAGTTTTGCCAAACACGTTTCGCGGTGGACTTTCCGCTTTTCGAGAAGATCGTGGTCAAAGGTGCAGCGCAACACCCACTGTATCGCGAATTGATCGCGCAAAAGCCTCAGGCGCGCTCGAACGCGGGCGGCACGTTGGGCGCCAAGTTGGCCGAGCATGGCCTCGCGCCCGAGCAACCGAGTGACGTGATGTGGAACTTCGAGAAGTTCCTGATCGATCGCCACGGCAAAGTCAGCGAACGCTTTGCGCCAGACGTGACGCCGGAACAACCTGAACTGGTACGCGCAATCGAGATCGAGCTCGAGAAGAGCTGAGCCTCTACTTCAAGCGGCCGTCGAGCGCGACCGCCGCGCAGGCAGTCATCGTGGCTTCACGCAGCAAGCGGAGGGCCGCAGCTTGATCTTCGGACGGCGGAGTGTGCCTCAATATCACCCGCGCGAAGACCTGCGCGGCCTCATGTAGCGCGTCATAGTGAAGGAGCTTCTCGGGCGTCGGTGAGTGGTGTTCGAAGACGTAAGCGGGGTCGAAGTCGTATTGGCTCATGCTGAAAATGAGTTTACCCGAGTTAGCGCGCCGAGTTCCGGCGACGTCAATCAACGCGCGCGGACACGAGCTCGAAACATTGCCGCAGCCCAATGGAGCAACCCGGCATTGCCTACTCTAGGCAATGTTCCGCCCCGCAATTCGAGCCATCGCCGCTGGCGTCGCCCTAGTCGCTGGGCCGAGTTTCGTCGCCTGTGCGGCAGTCGGGAACACGAACGAAAGCGACGGGGACCCGGTGGCTGCGAGGGGCGGCGAGCAGGCCGCGGGCGGAGCCGACAGCGCGGGCAGTGAGGACGAAGGGGGCGCGCCACCCGCCAGGGACGAGGGCGACGACCCGGGTGACCTCAACGTGAGCCCCAACGGGGATGGCGGCGCGCCAGACGACTCGTGCGCCGCGCGGGTTTCGAAAGCTGAAACGGTCCCGTTGGACATGTACATCATGCTCGACGTTTCGGGCTCCATGCTCGACCCCACTTCCGCGTACGACAAGACCGGCACGCCGATTTCGAAATGGGTGGGCATCAAGTCCGCGCTGCAGACATTCATCGAGGACGAGGGCTCGGACGGCATCGGCGTCGGTATCCAATACTTCCCACTGATCAAACCAGATGTTCCGATCTCCTGTTCGACCGACGCGGACTGCGGCGACAGCGCACCCTGCCAACTCAACTTCTGCTACTCGAGCGGGGTGGCCTGTACGAAGAACGCGGACTGCGGAAGCAGCTTTCTGAATCCCTGCGTGGTCGCGGGGCAATGCGGAGGGCAGTTGTGCGCGGTGGGCGTGGACACGTGCAACATCGACGATGCGCCCGCCCCGTGCGAAAAGCTCACGACGAGTACCTGTCAGCACATCGCCAAGTGCGACCCCGCGTCGTATGCCGAACCGGCCGAACCGATTGCGCCGCTTCCTGATGCCGGCCCAGCCCTACTGGCATCGCTCGAGCAGCAAGTGATTGACCCGGTCAATCCGACGCCGACTGGCCCTGCGCTGAGTGGCGCTCTTTTAGCTGCAAAAACCTGGGCCAAAACCCACCCGAGCCATCGAGTTGTTGCTGTTTTGGCCACCGACGGCTTAGCCAACGAATGTAGCCCTTTGGAGACGCCGGACCTGGGCAGGCTCGCCGCTGACGCACTGGCAGGAAAGCCGAGCATCGGCACCTTCACCATCGGCGTTTTCCCCACGGCTGAACTGGCCAAGGGTCAGTTCGTATTGAACACCATCGCCAGCGCAGGAGGCACCAAGCAGGCGTTCGTGATCGATACGAGCCACGACCTGACGGTCGAATTCCGGGCCGCGCTGGACGCAGTTCGCAGCACCCAGCTCGCTTGCGAGTTCGAGATCCCGGAGCCAGAGCAGGGCGAGCAACTCGACTACTCGCTGGTCAACGTGAATTTCAAGAACGGCAAGAAAGCGAGCACCCTGCTCTACGTCGCGGATGCAGATGGTTGCGATCCGTTGACCGGAGGCTGGTACTACGACACCGACCCCCAAGTCGAAGACCCGACCCGGATCGTGGTTTGCCCGACCACTTGCGCGACCTTCGAATCGGCCAGCGCTGCTTCAGTGGAGATCGCCGTCGGCTGCAAGACGCTCGTCAAGTGATCGGACGCGGCCCACGCGCATGAGCCGACGCTCCACTTCGTAGTGAAAGAGCACGGCGACGGCCATGCTCAGCGTATACGCGGCAAACATTCCCAAGAGCGAGAGCCAGGGGCTGTTCGGCACGTAGCTCGACCAGAGCGCATTGGCGACTAGGCTGACGGGGAAGTGCACCAAGAACAAGCTGTAGGAAATGCGCGCGAACCACTCAATCACGCGCGAGCGCGGCCAGCGCGCGAGCCAGCCAAAATGCGCGGCGATCGTCAAAATCAGAGCGGTGCTCAGTGCCACCAAGAGCCGCGAACGAAAGTCGATCGCGATCGCGATCACGACCAGGAGTGCGTAGCCCCAGAAGAAGCGACGCCGAATCGTGCCGGCTTGAGCCCAAGCCGCGATCAGTCCCAACGCGTAGGCACCCACGAAATAGATCGCGACCCGGTCCAAGTGCGGCAGCCGATTGAACCAAAAGAGCGATAGGGCTCCGAGCAGCGCGAGCACCAGTCGTCCGCCCCAAGAGCCGCGTTCCGGACCGAGCGCGCGGGCACTCAGCCAGAACACCAAGCCCACCATCACGGCCAGTTGCAAGTCGATGGCCAGGTACCAAATGCCGGCGCTGAGTGGCTCGTAACCCACCAAGTCGTGGACTAGGAATACGTGCGCCAGTAGCTGACCCGCGCTCGGCCGAGCCGAGATCGAAGGATGGTCCATCCAATGGCGCGCGACCTCGTTGGCGCAGATCGCGAGCAGCATCGCTCCCAGGTAAGGCAGCCCGATGCGCCGATAACGCGAGGCGACGAGGGCCGCTAGTTCGCGTAGCGTCTTCGGCTCACGCTTCTTTAGACCGACCGCGGTCAGATAACCGCTGACCACGAAGAACACTTGGACCGCGAGCCGCGCGTGGTGCGAAAGAGCATCGATCAACGAGCTTGCGACCTCACGCGCAGAGTCCGAGAGCGGCCCATAGAACGCCAGGTGATGCCAAACGATGGCCTGCGAGGCGAGCGCGCGGAGTAAATCCAAGAACGGCAGGCGTGAGTCGTCGTGCTTCAAAGCCCGCTGGTTTTACACGAACTACAGAGTCGAGGAGAATTTCCCAGCAGCTACCAGTAGATAGAGCACCCGGAGGGTGCCTGGGCGGTACGCGGTGTCGTCCAACTGGGCGCCGAGCCAGCCAGCCACATAGCCGTCGAACTTGCCTTGGTCGTAGCCGCCAGCGAGCGCGAACGCGCCAATGAACGCGCTGTTCTGCTCCTGCGCCGCTTTGGGCAGCCCGCCGTGCTCATCGACCCAGCTCGAGATATTCTCCATGAAGGTCTTGGCGCGCGTGTCGCCAGTCCAGGCGTAGTCGACCGCAACCCTCCAAGGCGTCCGGTAAGCGTCGTCGCGATACTGGCTGCCATTGTCGCTCCCGTCCGGGCCGCTCCAATCTGGCACCAAGTTGTCCATCCGCGCTTGGTAGATCGCGTACAGCTGGTAAGAAGCATCGCTCAGCGCTGACCAAGTGGCGGCTTGCGCGCTGAAGTAGTGCGCGAACACTTTGTAGTAGCCCGGCGAGAAGTACGACGGATTGATGCGTGGATCGTCCACGTCGCTGCAACCACCGAAGGCGTCACTCGGACGCAGGACTCGTCGTCCGTCGCACATGTCGGATTCGAACTGGGTGATCTTGGCCGCCAGTGACTCTGCTTTGGCGAGATAGCCCGCGCTTGCACTCGGCCAGGTTGAAGAAGCCTGCACCAATGCCATGGTCGCATCGAGATCGGCATCCGAGGCGGCATAAGTATTGTTGTTGCCCGGCGCTTCGCACGTCGCGGTCTTCGCATTCATCAAGCCGTTCTTGTCCGTGTGCTCTTGGTAGAACCTCCACAAGCCGTCGAAAAGCGTTTGGTCCGCCATCGCGACAGACAGCAACATGCCGTAGGCGATGCCTTCTGAAGCCACCGCGCTATCATCGACGACGACGAACGAGCCGTTCGTGCAGGCCTCGACGCGCGCCAGCTTCCACGTCGCGTACTCGGCCTGGAGTTGAGCCTCGCTGACGGTGGCGGATTTCGCGCTGTTCCAGGTGACCGGTAAGGTACTGCCGAGGCCGCTCGGAGCTGCAGCTCCCCCACTATTCGTGACTCCACTGTTACCAGCGCTGGCGCTGGCACCACCGACAACCGCGAACGAGGAACCCGCCTGCGAATTTCTGCCCGCGCCCCCGGGGTCCGAGTCCGCCGTAGTTCCGGCCGCGCTCGGCTCGCGGGATGCGGAGCCGGCGTCAACGGAGGATCCACAAGCCGGCAAGAACGCCAGAACTAGCGCGAATAGCGGCAAAATAACGCGGGATGTCATCGAGCAAAAAGCCGAACGTTAAGGGTAAGCCCTACTGTGGCGCCGGATGCACAGTCTGGCCACAGCAATCGCATCCTGCCAAACTTGCGGTGTGGTGAAGCGCGCTACCGTGTCGCACCCACCGGCATCAGCGAGTGCTGCTGAGCGCTCACGCGAGGCTCCGCGGAAACAACGCAGAAGCGTTCGGCGGCAAGTCTCTCACTCGGCGGAGCGAGCCAGCTCGACGACGGGGGGCGGAAGCGCCGAAGTGACGTTGCTGGTCAGCTTTTGGACGATGCCCCACGTGCGCAGCTGCGCATCCATCGGCGCCTCGTCCTCAGCGGGCACACGACGTCGATAACCGCCATCCGGTAGCATCTCGTACACGCGTTGATTGTCGGCTTCGAGTGGCAAGACACATTCATTTCTAATGCGCGTCCGAATTGCCTCGCTAGTCACCGGAAATAGCACTTCTACTCGGCGGTCGAGATTGCGCGGCATCCAATCGGCCGAAGACAAAAAGAATTCCTCTTCTCCTTTCGGCCCGAACAGGAACACGCGCTCGTGCTCCAAAAACCGGCCCAAGAGCGAATACACTCGAATGTTCTCGGAGACCCGAGGCACCCCGGGGCGCAAGCAGCACACGCCGCGCACCATCAGCTCGATCTCGACGCCAGCGCGCGACGCTCGATATAGCTCGCGGATGATCCCCGGATCGACCAACGCGTTCAGCTTGGCAAAGATGCGCGCGCGTTTGCCGGCATGCGCGCGGTCCGCCTGTTCACGCACGTGTGAAAGCACGGTTTGACGCAGAGTCACCGGCGCCACCGCCAACTTGCGATAGTTGAAGCTGGTTGAGAAACCCGACAGCGAGTTGAACAACTCCGAAGCGTCTTCACCAATCTCGGCGTCGATCGTGAATAGGCCCGTGTCGGTATAGAAGCGTGCGGTGCCAGCGTTGTAGTTGCCGGTGGAGAGGTGCACGTAGCGACGCAGCTCGTTGCCCTCGCGGCGAACGACGAGCAGCACCTTGGCATGCGTCTTCAGGCCAGCCGCGCCGTAAAATACGTGTACGCCAGCTCGTTCGAGCGCGCGGGCCCAACCGATGTTGTTCTCTTCGTCGAAGCGCGCCTTGAGCTCGATTGAGACCGCGACTTGCTTGCCATTTTCAGCGGCGTGCATCAGCGCGCGCACGGCCTCCGAATTGGAGCCTGCACGATAGAGCGTCATTTTGATGGCCAGCACGTTGGGATCTTCCGCGGCGCGGCGCAGAAAAGTCAGCACCGGCGTGAAGGCTTCGTACGGGTGATGCAGCAAAATATCGCCCTGACGGATGGCCGCGAACGGATCTCCGAGTTCGCTCAATTCGTGCGGCACGCGCGGGACGAGGGGTGCGTCGTGCAGCTCGGCGCGGGGAATTTGAGCGAGCGCCAACAACCCGGAGAGGCCGAGCAGTCCGGCCGTCTCGTACACGTCCTCCTCGTCGATCTCGAGCTTTTCCAAGAACAGCTTGCGGATCCGGTCGGGCACCCCGGGCGACAGCTCCAAGCGCACGGCGGCTCCGAAGCGCCGTTTGCGGAGCTCGCGATCGATGGTTGCCAACAGATCGGCAGCTTCGTCTTCCAGGATATCGAGATCCATGTCGCGCGTGACGCGAAAGGGGTAGCAGCCGACGATGTTCACTCCGGGGAACAAGTCCGCCAAGTTGCCGGCGATCAGCTCCTCCAGCGCTACGTAGTCGGAAGCGTCGCTGGAGCGCGGCGATTCCTCGCCGTGCGGAGCAATCAAGACGAAGCGCGGCAAGCTCTCCGGCACTTTGATGCGCGCGAAGCGTCGCTCGGAAGTGAGAGGATTCTCCGCTTCGACGGCCAGCGATAGCGACAGGTTGGACAAGAACGGAAACGGGTGCACGGGGTCGACCGCGAGTGGCGTGAGCACCGGGAAGACCGAACGTCGGAAATACGCACGCGCCCACTCGCGCTGCGTGGCGGAGAGCTCGGAGAAGCTGCGCACGCGGATCTCGTTGTTTGCCAGCTCGGGCAGCAGCTCGTTCAACCAGAGCGACACTGCCGCTTGCGTCAAACGCAGAACCTGCGCGCGGATCCGGACTAGCTGTTCGATGGCGGACAGGCCATCCGGAGCCGTGCCCGGCGCCTGCGACTGCAGCTGCTCGTGCAGGCCCGAGACCCTGATCATGAAAAACTCGTCCAAATTCGAACCGAAGATGGCGAGGAACTTGAGTCGCTCCAAGACTGGCCAGGTGCGGTCGCGCGCTTGGTCGAGCACGCGCTCGTTGAACGACAGCCAACCCAACTCCCGATTGAGGTAAAGCTCCGGGTTACTCAGTTCCTGTTCGTCGTCGCTCGGTTCGGATGACATGGTTCGGTCGTGAAACTTACGTCAAAATGAGGCCCAAGTGCGCATAGTCTACGATTCATCACGCGTTCGCCACCAAATGCTAGGCTTGGGCCAACTGTGGTCCTACGCCTAAACACGCGGAGCCTCGCGCTCCTCGCGTGCTTCGCGGCAGGCTGTCTGTGCTCGCGGATCGCCGAGGCCAACGGCGCCTTTCCCGCGGTGAGCCAGTTGGTCGGCGACCCATCCGATCGGGAGCACCTCGTACTGCGCTCGAACTTCGGGCTATTGATCACCCACGATCGCGGGAAAATCTGGGATTTGGTGTGCGAGGCCGGTCTTGGTTATCAGAACCTCGAACCAGCGATTGCGGTCTTAGCCGACGGGACGACCATCGCTGCGCTCCCGAACGGCGTCGCTCACGGCACGACGGAATGCGCGTTCGGATTGGCTGCGGGCGTCAGCGCTTACGTGGCGGACGTCGCACGGGTGCCCGGTGCCTCGGGACAAGCCGTCGCGGTCAGCGTCGACATCGATCGAGGTGTGTCGCAGGTCTGGAGATCGCTCGACGACGGGCAATCTTGGAACGCTTGGGGCAGCCCATTGAACGAGCTGAACGCAGCCACCCTCGACGTCGCGGGCGATGACGCAAGCACGCTGTACGTGAGTGGAGTCTCGCAGAGCGGCACCGTGAAAGGCGTGCTCGCGCGCAGCTCGGACGGCGGACAGACCTGGACCCGATCGGACGTCCCCGGCGCAAGCAAGGTGAGCGCGCCGTACATCGCGGCGATCGCCGCGGATGACCCGAACACGCTCTACGTGCGCCTGAGCGGCACACCCGGGCAACTGCTCGTGACGCATGACGGCGGCGCGCACTCGTCAGCCGTGCTCGACTTTACTGGCCCGCTCGACGGCTTCGCGCTCTCACCCGACGGCCTTTTCGCGCTCGCCAGCGGGCGCGTCGATGGGGTTTGGCGGGCTAGCACCTCGGACCTCGCCTTCGAGCGAGTGTCCTGCACCAAACTGCGTTGCTTGAGTTGGACGAGCGCAGGACTTTTCGCCTGTGCGGATGAATTTCAAGCGGGCTTCCTGGTCGGCGAGTCCGAGGATGCGGGCTTCACCTTCGAACCTCGACTGCACTTGTCGTGCGTGCGCGGGCCACTTGCCTGTGCCAGTGATAGCTCGGTCGCGCTGGCCTGCGACGCGGGTTGGCCGGCGCTCTCCGAAGTGCTGGGCACCGACTGCGCAAACGCAGTGTTCACCCCGCACGACGATTGTTCAGCTGGCGGCGCGGGCGGCGCCGGCAGCAGTACCAGCACCGTGCAACGGGCTAGCGGGGGTTGCTCGCTGAGCGCGCCACTGGATGCGCGCGGCACATGGCTCGTCACGCTGCTGGCGCTGCTGTGTGGAATTGGACGACGCCGCGCGTCTTTTAGCAAAAGACGTTCGTGAGCTCAACGGCAAATCCGGGTTATTTCGCCCCGCGTAGACTTGTGCCCCGACCTTTTTTCGCCTGCTCGGAAATCTTGCGACGAAGATGGCTGGAATCCGCGGCAACCTGCAACGATTAAGGATGGCACGCGGCGTGCGTAACTTTGGGTTACATGCTCGAGCGCTTACTGGATTACTCCCTCTCCCATCGCATCGCCACGTTCGTTCTGACAGCCGTTCTGCTCGCCGCGGGCCTGTTCGCGTTCAAGAACTTGACCATCGAGGCGTTCCCCGATCCGACCGACACGCAAGTTCAGATCATCACGCTGTTCTCCGGTCAGCCGACTGAGGAGGTCGAGCGGCGCGTATCGCTCCCTCTCGAGCGCGCCCTGAATGGTACGCCGGGGCTGACCCGCTTGCGCAGCATCTCCCTGTTCGGTTTGTCGTTCCTTACGATGACGTTCGACGACGCCACCGATCCGATGCGCGCTCGCCAGCAAGTGACCGAGCGCATGGCGGACGCCAACCTGCCGGAAGAAGCGCACCCGACTCTCGGCCCGTACGCCACGCCGATCGGCGAAATCTATCGCTATACGCTCGAGAGCACGAAGTCCGATCCGATGACGCTGCGCACCTTGCAAGATTGGGTGATCTCGCCCCGGCTGCTGCAGGTACCCGGAGTCGCGGACGTGGTCTCGTACGGCGGTCTGGTCCGTGAAGTCCACGTCGAACCGGACGTGAGCAAAATGGTCGATTTGGGCGTGAACCTGAATGACGTCTTTGCCGCGCTCAAGAAGGCGAGCTCCAACGCCACCGGGGGCTACGTCGAACGCGGCTCGGAAATGTTCGTCATCCGCAGCCTCGGGATCTTCAGCAGCATCGACGATCTGCAGCACGTACGAGTTGGCTTCAACAAGACTCGCCCGGTCGAGCTGCGCGATGTGGCCAAGGTCAACGAAGGCTACGCGCCGCGCCAAGGCGTGGTGACTCGCGATTCGAACCAGGACGCAGTCGAGGGCATCGTGTTGATGCGCCGTGGAGAGAACCCGACCGTGGTGCTCGATGCGCTGCGCGAACGCATCGCCAAGCTCGGCCATTCATTGCCGGCCGACGTCAAAATCAAGCCTTTTTACGATCGCACCGAGCTCGTCAACACCACCCTCAAGACCGTGTTCGAGAACTTGGCGGAGGGCGCGACGCTAGTCACGCTGGTGCTGTTCGCGTTCCTGCTCTCACTGCGCGCGTCGTTGATTGCGGCCGCGGTGATTCCGCTTTCGCTGGCCGCATCGTTCGCCTTTCTGTATTCGCGCGGCATGTCCGCCAACTTGCTCTCGATGGGCGCGGTCGACTTTGGCATCATCGTCGATGGCGGCGTGATCTTGATCGAACACTTGTTCCACAAGCTGTCGCCGACCACGCACGGCCCCGCCCCGAGCGACGCCTCACTGCCCCTGATCGAGCGAGTTGCCATCGCGGCCAAGGAGGTCGCTCGTCCCACCTTGTTTTCGCTCTTGATCATCATCGCCGCCTACATCCCGATCTTTTCGCTGCAGCGCGTCGAGGGTCGAATCTTCTCGCCGTTGGCCTACACGGTCGTCAGCGCACTCGTTGGCGCGCTCTTGGTCAGCTTCACACTGGTCCCGGTGTTGTGCGCAATCGCGCTGAAAAAGCCGAAGGTGATGCGCGACTCACCGCTGCTCACCTTCGCCCAACGCGTGTTCGACCCGACGATTCGCTTCGCGATGAAGAACGTGGTGATCGTGCTGATTTTGGCGGGTGGCGTGTTGGGCGGCGCGGTCGCGCTGATGCCGCGCCTGGGCAGCGAATTTTTGCCTGCCTTGAACGAGGGCGCCTTGTACGTGACGGTATTGCTGCCCGGCAACATCTCGCTCAGTGACGGCCGCGCGCTGACCCCGAAGCTGGCAGGTATCCTGCGCCGCACGCCGGAGGTGGTATCCGTGCTGTCACAGTTGGGACGGCCGGAGGACGGCACCGACACCAAGCTGCCGAACAATTTGGAGCTGTTCATCAAGCTCAAGCCGATGGACGAGTGGCGTCACGACAAGCACACGATGGGCGATCTGATCGAAGAGATGAGCTTCGCTCTCCAGCAGATCCCGGGCATCGATTATAATTTCTCGCAGCCCATCCGCGACAACGTGGAGGAGAACGTCTCCGGCCAAAAGGGCCAGGTCGCGCTCAAAATCTACGGTGAGGATCTGGACAAGCTGACCACGGCCGCCGAAAAGGCCCGCGACGTGATCGCCAAGATCCCGGGCGCGGTGGACGTGGGCATCACCAAGTCGGGCAGCACGCCTCAGATCGCCGTCCACCTCGATCGCCAAGCTCTGGCGCGCTTCGATCTCGATCTGGGCGACGTGCAGGATTACATCGAAACCGCGATGGGGGGACACACCGCGAGCGAGTTCTGGGACGGCGAAAAGCGCTTCGATGTCACCGTACGCTTGCCGACGGCCACCCGCGAAGACATCGGCGCCATCCGCAAGATCATGTTGCCGCTCAAGGACGGCACCTTGCTGCCACTCTCGGCCATCGCCGACGTTTCGATGGCGACCGGACGCGCGGCGATCACCCGAGAGAACGGCCAACGCTACATCGGCGTGCGAATGAACGTACGCGGGCGCGATCTCGGTTCGTTCGTCGGTGAAGCACAGCAAAAGATCACGGCCGAAGTCCCCGTTCCGCCGGGCTACGAGGTCACCTGGGGCGGCGAATTCGAAAACCAACAACGTGCCATGGCTCGCCTGAAGATCGTGATCCCCTTGGCACTGACGATCACCTTCTTGCTGTTGTTCTCGGCCTTCAACTCGGTGTTCGATGCGACGCTGATCCTGTGCAACGTGCCCTTCGCGCTGGTAGGAGGGATCTTTGCCCTGGGCGCCGCCGACATGCCGCTCAGCGTGTCGGCCGCGGTCGGGTTCATCGCGCTGCTCGGGCAAGCCGTGCTCAACGGCGTCTTGGTCGTCGCCGCGATTCGCAGTCGCCTGAGCAACGGCGAGCCGCTACAAGACGCAGTGGTACAAGGAACGCGCGACCGGCTCCGCGCGGTGTTGATGACCGCGCTCTTGGCGTCACTCGGGCTGCTACCGGCCGCCATGTCTCACGCCATCGGCAGCGAGACGCAACGACCAATCGCCGTCGTGGTCGTCGGTGGCACGATCACCGCGGCCGCATTGGCCCTGATCGTATTGCCGGTCACGTTTTACCTGGCCACGCTCGTGCAGGAGCGGTTTCGGCGGCGTGCACTGACGGAGCTCGCCGCCGGCTGAGTTTGGGCCGGTATTTCTCGGGTATTTTCCGGTAACTGCGGCGTTCAGGGCCATGCCGGTCTAACCTCCAGCTCGGCGCCGCGACTTCCGCGGTGCCGCGTTCGGTATGGATACCAACATCATCGCCCTCTGGTTCGCCGGGTTTCAGGCGCTGCGTTTGTTCTCGCGCAGCGCGCGCTCCTCGCAGGGCATGGGCTGGACGCTGGTCAGCGGTTTGGTGTTGCTCACGGGAGCCATCGGCTGGCTTCGGTTTCGCGATCTCGTCGGCTATGTGACCTTCACCCTGACCGTGCTGCTGATCATGCTGCCGTGGTGGGCCCACGGTGTCTCGGCGCGCGCGATCAGACGCTCGCAGTATCAGCGCGCCTACCGCTTTTCGAGCATCGCCGCGCTGCTCCACCCCTTCGATGGTTGGCGCGAGTTGCCGCGTCTGTTTCAGGCTTTCGAGCTGGCCCAAGCGGGCAAGACCGTTGAAGCGGAGGCCCGGCTCTCCGCGTTATCCCGCGGCGACGGCAGCGTGGCAGAGGCGGCTCGCGTCCACCGGCTCAGGGTCCTGGAGCGTTGGGACGAGGTCAAGGCCTTGGCCGAGCGAGCGGGCCTGCTCGCCCTGGGCCGCGATCCGAGTCTGCTGGTCCTATATCTGCGCGCCCTGGGTGAGCTCGAGGAAAGCCACAATCTGGCGGAATTCATGCTCGCTCAGGAGTCGAGCTTACTCGCCGGAGAGGCTCTGGAACCCGCGTTCCTGTACTTGTTCGTGTACACCGGGCACGTGGAGTTGGCCCGCCAAGTGTTGGCGTCCGCGAGTCTTGGGTACGACGAAGAGACGCGGGACGCTTGGCTTTCATTGGCCAGCTTGCACGCTGGCAACTTCGATCAGGCTCGGCAAGGTTTCTCTCGCTTGCGCCAAAGCAAGAGCCCAGCGATCCGCGAGCGCGCCGAGCGTTACCTCGCCATCCTGGCGCAAGCCAACCCATATCAGCCACCCAGCGCCCGCACCGCGCACATCGTCACGCATTTTGCGCGTGTCTTCGCCGATCGCCAAAATCTGATTTTGAATCGCCCGGTCGCGCAGAGCGAGCGCAAAGTGACTATGGCGCTCGTGCTGATAAACGCGCTGATCTATGCCTGGGGCAGTTACCCGCTCATGCTGTCGGCGACCAGCGAGGACTTCGGCGGGCGCTGGGCGTTCTTCGCGCCGGAGATCCTCTCGGGCGATTGGTGGCGCATGTTCAGCTACATGTTCGTGCACGCCAATTGGCTTCATTTGGTCATGAACCTGCTCGGGCTGTGGGCGCTCGGGCCGTTCGTGGAGCGCGCCTTTGGACGCTGGCGTTTCAGCTTAATCTACTTATTCTCTGGCTTCGCTGGCAGCGTCGTTTATCTCTGCCTGGCCTGGTACCAGATTGGCGAGCCGCACGCGTTGGTCGGCGCTTCGGGTTGCATCATGGGCCTCTTGGGCGCCACTGGCGCGGTGATGGCGCGGGCGTGGTTCAAGCAGCGGACGCCCATGGCCAAACAGGTCCTCTTACGCTTACTCGTGGTCGTCGCCTTACAGGTAACGTTCGACTACAACACGCCGCAGGTCGCGGGACTCGCGCACGCCGTAGGTTTGCTCGGCGGCTTCATCGCCGGATTGCTCTTGCACCAAGGCGCGAGCGCGCGGCGCTCGGTGCAAGCGCTGGCGTAGAGTCCTCCAGGCCGCCCGCGGTGAGCGAAAGCCGTCTGTGCTCGAGGTCCGGGAGCGCGCTCGGGGAGCAAGGAGGAGAGTGGGCGCGGATGTGCGATAGCGGTCCTTTGCCCTGCGTCGCGAGCGGGCTGAAAGTTGGCCCGGATCGAGCTACATTGGAAGGAATGCCCGAAGCCAAAGACAAGCGGCTCGTCCCACGCGAAGCCGTACATCTCGTGACCGAGATCGAGCTCGACGGTCAGCAGATTGGCTGCGGAGTTTCCCGCGACGCGAGTGGTGCAGGGCTCCTCTTGCTGACGCAAATGAACCTCGCCAAAGGTAGCGAGATCGCTTTGAGGCTGTACGTTCCGCGCGAAGCCGACGCTCGGCTACTTCGAGCGTCGGTGGTTCGTTGCGAGCGCATTCCCGCCGTCGAGAGCGTCGTTTGGGACTACCGGATCGCGGTCTCGTTCCACAATCCGCCCGCTGATCTTCAGCAGCTCGTGCACAGTCTGACCAAGCGCGCGTCGACCGCGCCGCCTGCAGTTTAGCGCGCGGGCAGTTCGCGAAAGCCGTCTTTGGTCCAGGTCAGGAGCGACGGGGACACGGGGCGCGGAGCCTGCGGGTAAGTGTTCTGAACGACGACCGCTAGCTTCTGCAGAACTTCTGGGGTCGGGTTGCAGGCAACGAACAGCGTGTCGTTGCTGGGAACGGCGACCACCACGGTGCCCACCTTCGCGGCCAGATCGGCCCACTGTTTGTCGAGCAGTAGGCGACTCGATTCGTAGTAGTGACCGTGCTTCGGCTCATCCACGGAGTGGCTCGTGCAGCTCACTGGATCGCGAAGCGCGCCCGCGAGGTTCCATTCGACGACGGCGCGCAGCGCCTCGCGCGTCACGCCGCTTTCGGCCAAATCCGAAGCCTGCGCGCCGCGCGCGGCGCCCCGATCGTCGACCATGTACAAGATGAGCATGTGAGCCAAAAATGGCTCAGAAATCGTAGAGGCGCGCACGGCCTCGGGCAAATGTTCCAAGAACGACTGATCCCGAACCACCGCCCTCAACCGAGCACGAGCTGCCTTCTGATTGCTGGGTTCGGACGCTGCGGGCTGGCCCGAGGGCTCCGCTGCGGGGGTCCGCTGCGCGCCGCAACCGGTCAGCGCGAGCGTCAGACAAAGCCGCGATGTAACCTTACGCCATGACATGCCAGCGTCTCCTAATTTGAGTGCCTAGTTCCATGCGATTCAGAGCTGCACGAACGAATCCGCAACGCTCGCCGGCTTGTCCAAGAATTTGAGATCCAGTAACTGGTCCGAAAGCGCCTGCCAGCGAACTTGCTGCATGCTGCCGAGGCCGTGCAGCTTGCTGTCGTCGTTCTCGATCAGTGGCTTCTGCGCCTCGGCGGCTGCGCTCAGCGTGGCCGCGTCTAGCGCGGCGTTCAGCTTTCCGAGTAGCGCATTGGTGGTTTCCGGATGGTCGAGGTAGTCACGCCATCCCTCGCGCGTGGCAAGCACGAATGCCTTCACCAGGTCCGGCTTCTTTTGGAGCAGCTCACGGCGCGTGACGACCACGGTGGCGTACGGGTTGAAGCCGGAGTCGGCGATGAGAAATACGGCGGGATCAGCGCCTTTTCGTCGAGCCGCAAGCGGCTCCGAGGTCACGTAGCACTGCTGACCGAAGGTCGAGTCAGCCAGGAAGTGCGCGACCCCGCCGTCGTAAGGGACGATCTTGACGCCATCCCATGCGAACTTCTTCTTTAGGTACGCGGCGTAAGCCTTGCCGGTCTCGAGCGCGAGCGTGCCGGAGTGAAAAGCGTCCTCGAGCTTTTGCAACTTGCGTGATGCGTGCACCATGATGCCCTGCGGCGAAGTCTGGAACACCGCAAACAGCGCCACCAGATCGGCGCCGCGCGCGCGAGCCGTCAGCAACTCGTCCGCACCGACCGTACCGAAATCAGCTCGGCCCGTGGCCACCATCTGCAAGACCGGTACTCCGGCGCCTCCACCCTGAATCTCGATCCCGATGCCGTGCCGTTTGTATGCGCCATTCTCGCGCGCCGCGTAAAATCCGCCGAACTCTGGCTCAGGCACCCAATCGAGCGCCAGCATGACCTCGGCCTGTGCGAGCGCGCCCGCTTCCGCAGCGCCGGAGCTGGACTGCGAGTTTTTGCCGCAGCCCGAGACGAAGCACACGCTGAGCCCAAGCAAGATCGTCGACAGGCAAGTGACGGAGTGCACGCGCCCCTTCTACCACCTCTGCCTCGGCGGACTTAACCTGGGGCGCGCAAGCGGCGCAAAAGTACCGTGCTCAGGCTGCTAACCAGGGCAAATAGCAATAGCCCCAAGAGGGAGGCCAAGAGCACCGCGGCAAACAATAGGTCTGTTCTGAGCTGGCGATAGGCCGACAGCACGGTGATGCCTAGCCCGGCGTTGCCTTCGGAGAACCCGGCGACGAACTCACCCACGATGGCCCCAATCACCGACAAGCCCGAAGCGACCTTGAGGCCCGTCATCATGTTCGGGATGGCCGTCGGCAGGCGCAGCTTCAGCACCGTGTCGCCCAGCTTCGCGCCATACAGCCGAAACAGGTCCGACAGGCGTGGGTCGACGCTGCGCAGCCCCGCCAGCGTGTTGGCGATGATCGGAAAGACAGACACGATGAACGCCGACACGGCCACCGCCCGAAGCCCGGGGCCGAACCACAGCACGAGCAACGGCGCGACCGCGACGATCGGCACCGTTTGCAGAAACAATGCGTACGGGTACAAACCCCGCTCGAGCCAGCGGGACAGAGAAAAAACCAGCCCGATCGACGTGCCGACACTGGCGCTGAGCAAGAAGCCGAGGCCGGCGCCTTGTGCCGTCGTGAGCAGCGCCCCCGCCAGCGCGCTGCGCTCTGTCCACGCTGCAAACAATACGTCCGAAGGCGGCGGAACCAGAAACTTGGGCACCGCGAGTGCACGAACGGCAGCCTCCCAAAGGGTGATCACGAACACGAACGTGAGCGCGGGCGGCAGCGCCGACTGCAAAAGCTCGCGCGCGGCCGAATATTTAGCGAGTTTTTGCCTCATGCGTCGCCCTGAGGGAAGGCCTGAGGGGCGTCATCCAGCGCGCCGTGCTGCTCAAGTGCGCGATAGAGCAACGCAGTCTCAGCCACGAACTCCACGCTCGTGCGCAGATCCAAAGAGCGCTCTTCAGGCAGTTGCAAGGCGTGATCGAGCACGATGCGACCCGGTCGCCGCGACATCACCAAGGCTCGTTCAGCGAGAAACGCCGCCTCGGCGAGCGCATGCGTCACGAAGATCACGGTCATGCGCCGGGTCTGCCAGAGCCTGCGCAATCGTTCGTCCAAGCGCTGCCGGGTCAGCTCATCGAGAGCCGCGAAGGGCTCGTCCAACAACAGCACGGAAGGCTCGGTAACCAAAGCCCGCGCGATCGAAACTCGCATGCGCATACCACCCGAGAGCTGATCGGGAAAACGCTCGTGCACGTCACTCAGCTCCACTTCTGCGAGTGGCCCACACGCGCGCTCACGAGCCTGCGCGCGACTCCAACCCTGGAGCTCCAGCGGAAGCGCCACGTTGTCGAGCACCGATCGCCAAGGCAAAAGTTGTGCGTCTTGAAATACGAACGCAAGCTTCGTCCGTGCACTCGGCTGCGCTTCGTCCGTTCCAGGGGCAAGCTCGATCGATCCCGAGGCCGGTGTGTCCAACCCCGAGATAAAGCGCAGCAGGGTCGACTTCCCGCAGCCCGACGGACCGAGCAAGGCCACGAACGAACCGGCCTCGATCACGAGGTCGATGTCCTCGAGCACCGGTCCACCGGAGCTGAATGCGTGACTGACACCGCGGATGGCGACTCGGCTGCTGATGGCGATACTCCCGTCGACGGGGGCAGCTTCGCTCAGCGGAGTGAGCCACTGCAATCCGGCAAGCCGTGAGGCGCGCCGGCCAGCTAGCCGACTCAGTGAACGATGTGGGCTTTCTGCTCAGGGCTAACGGGGATACGCCGTTCACTCTGATCGGCGAAGTCCGCCGCGAAAGATCGAACCCCAATGGCTGAACCTGTCGGAGCAATCTCAGCGCCTAGCGCCGCCAAATACGCCGTCGCGGTCACTCGCACGGAGCAAGACCAGCAGAATGTCCAAGGCCAGCAGGCCGTACAGCTGATTCAATCAGCAACCGCTCCCCAGCTTGCGACTTCAGGCTCGGTCGGGACCAAGCTGAACTTCGTCGGCTGATCAAGCTACGGCGCGCGGCGCTTCACGCTGCGAAAACAGCGCAATTGGCGCACGAGTGGCGCTCGCGGGTGGAGCTTTCGCGGCCGGCAAACGCGGCTTGGCGCGACTACGCGCCCCGCTCGCCACTGCCAAGGTGAGCCCGAGGAAGGTGAGCCGTAGACGCTGAGCGTCGAGCAGCCCCAAGCGGCTGACTTCGGTGATGGCCTGGTTCAGCTCACTTGCGGACGTGCCCAGACCGCGTTCGAGACGCGGCCGTGTGAGCGCGGTCGAGCTGGAGCTGAGCGCGAAAACGAGCTTTAACAAGCGGCGAGCAAGGGCTGTGATCTGCATGTCGGTTCAGTACCGGAGCACTGAACAGAAGGCTAGATTTTGGCGAACGGGCATTGCACTTTGATAAGCGCGACGGGCAAAATGCTGCTAAATTCGCCGATCCGGACGCCTAACGCCCGTTACCACCAGCTAAACGGCCGAGCAGGTGCCCGGCGTGGTTTCAGTAGGTAACGGAGATCGATGAGATCGTAACGCTGTCGATGTTCGTGCCGAAGCTTGGTCCCTTGTAAAACAGAAGTCCCGCAGAACCCGTCGCGGTCAGCGTGTAGTCCAGCGTAAAACTCCCGGAAGGAAGGCCTGCCCCGACGTACGTGGTCACGACGTTGGACAACGTGGTCTGCGAACTATCCACCAGCCAACTCCGCAAGCCGGCGGTGCCGTTGTTCGTTCCGACGACATGGACCGCAAGGCTCTGGCCAGTCGTAAATGTGTGGGGCAATGGGAACTGGAAAAATACCTGAGCAACGACAGCCAGGGTGTGGGTAGTACCGTTATAAGTGCCGGCTGAGACAGGCTGGAACGTCGAGAGATCGATTGCGTTCGTTGTTCCGGCTCCGCCGGTTCCAGCCGTGCCGCCGCCCTTGCCGGCAGCGCCCGTTGCACCACCGACGCCGCTGCCCCCGGCGCCCGTTGCGCCGCCCGCGCCTTTGCCCCCGGCGCCCGTTGCGCCGCCCGCGCCTTTGCCCCCAGCGCCCGTTGCGCCCCCAGCACCCTTGCCCCCGGCGCCCGTTGCACCGCCCGCGCCTTTGCCCCCCGCGCCCGTTGCGCCGCCCGCGCCTTTGCCCCCGGCGCCCGTTGCGCCGCCAGCACTCGTACCCGCGCTTGCACCACCGGCGCTCCTACCCGCTGCCCCAGTCGACCCGGCGGGACCTCCATCCGACGCACCCGACACGCCAGAATCACCAGCGCCGGCGGTGCTCAGCCCGCTCTCGCCCGCGCCAGGACCGATCGCACTGTTGTCGACACCGACGGCACAAGCGGCGAGGTAGCAGCTACTCAGGACGAGAGTACCGAAGACGAGACTACCGATTTGATTGCGCTTCATAAGCATCTCTGTGCTTGCGTTTCGTGAGGACCTTCGATGACGCCAAGCCACGATCTCGAAGCTGCTCTGATGTTAAGTCGGTGGCCACGGCGATGCCCACAGAAATTGCGACGGAGTGCATGCGAAAGAGGTGGGCGTCGCGCAACCACCTGAGCCTACGTGCCATTCGAGCCGTCCCCGCCGCGCGTGTTTGTTCTGGAATCTGGACCTTCTGAAGTGTGGTTACGCGCGCGTTGAAGCGACACTTAAGGGGGGAATTTCTGTCGGAGCAGCGATCCGCTATCGTCCGCCGCCATGTACTCCCCTCACCCGCTGCTCTGCGCCGAACGGCAGCTCGCGCGCGACCGGGCGGCGACGCAGGCATTTTCGCTTTGGCCTCGCAAGCTGCTACGCATGACCGCATCGCCGCTGGGCTACCTGCGCGGCGCGGCGGGGCTCTTCTATGAGCTGCTCGGCGACCACCCGGAGCTCGCCGCTGGCCCCGACGGCGAGGGGTGGCTGGTCGGCGACGCGCATCTCGAGAATTTCGGCGCGTTCCGCAGCGCAGACGGCCGTGGCAGCGAAGCGGTCGTGTTCGACGTGAACGATTTCGACGAAGCAATCGTCGGACCGTTTCGCTGGGACGTCGTCCGCTTATTGACGAGCATGATTCTCGGCGGCCGCGAGCTCGGGTCGAACGGCAAACAAAGCGTGCTGTTGTGCTCGGCGATCCTCGAAGGCTATGTGCCCGCGCTGTGCCAGGGTCACGCCGCGAAGGATATCCCGCCCGCAGTGCGTCGTTTGCTGGACAAGGTCGAGCTCCGCACGCACAAGGACCTGCTCGATCACCGGACTGAGCGCAGCGCGACCGGGCGGCGTTTCTTGCGCGGTGATCGCTATCAAGATCTAACGCCCGAACTAGTCACCAAAGCGCACGTTGCGTTCGCGCACTACGTCGAAAGGCTGGACCCGGGGCGGACTCAAGCTCGCGATCACTTCATCGTCGAAGACGTCGCTTTTCGTATCGCCGGCACGGGCAGCTTGGGCGTACTCCGTATCGCGGTGCTGACGAGAGGCAAGGGTGAGCTCGATAGCCGCTGGATCTTCGACATGAAGGCCCAAGGCATCCCCGCGGGTCAGGTACTGCTCGGCGCGGCGCCAACGGCAGAGGCCCCAGCAGACCGAGTCTTACGCGCGACTCGAGCCTGCCTAGTGCGTCCGCCGCGCATGCTGGGCAGCACCGAACTGGACGATTTTAGTCTTTTCGTCCGCCGCTTACTGCCTCAAGAAGACAAACTCGACCTGACTCGGTTACGTCCGGAAGAGCTGCCGGAGCTCGCGCGCTACCTGGGCGCATTGCTCGGCTGGGCGCACCGCCGCGGCGCGGTCAGAACGCCACCAGCCGTCTGGACGGCGGCTGAACAGGCTACCTTGACCGAGCATGCAATCGTGATCGCAGGACTGCACGAAGCGGCGTATCTCGCGCTGTGCAAGGCCGCCGCCGCTGGCATCTAGCAAGGCCGCACTTCAGCGTGGCAGCTGCTCGAACAACTTGTCGACGGCGTAGGCTAAGCGTTGCTTGCTCACCTCGACCGAGTTGCTCCCGCGAACATCCCCTTCGGCGGCTCCGAGCCAGACGGTCTTGCCGGTTTGGGAGTCGACGAGCTCGACGAGCAAAGCGCCCTTTCCGACCGGATCCAGGCCCGCCACGGCGTCCCCGTGTTTGGTCTTCATCTCTTCCACGTCCTTCACGTCGGCCGCGATGAGCATGGACACGAGCAAGTCGGGGGATTGCTGTGCGATGGTCATCCCGCGATCGCGCAACTTTTTGTCGATCAGAAACTGCACCTCGGCCTGGGTGTCCATGTCTTTGGGAACCCAAGCGCCAGTTTGGTCGCGTAGCAACCCGGCGTTCGTGTCCCAAGCGTAAGACTTGTAGCCCGCGATGTTCGACTTGGCGTCGGCTGCCGAGTGCACTCGAATGTCCGACGTCGGCGTCGACGCGCAGGACAAACACAATGCGACGCCCAGCGCCGCGGAGGAAACCAAGCTGCTGAAACGATTGAGAACGATTTTCATGCTGACTCCCCGTCGATCTGCGTTCGACTTGGGACGCTACTTCTCGCGAATCGGGAGCGGTGTCAACGACGTGACCCGCGGCGTGACGAGCGATGTGCCAGCAAACGCGGGCGTTATAGGCATTGAATGCGGCTTGGCGCGACCACCACGTCGTCGTACCAAACCTTGCGCGCTGGCCCGTGCAGCTGATTGAAACCGAACTTGAAGTTCTTGAGGGTGCCACTGAGGCTGCCCGAAGCCGGATAGTCCTTAGCATCGATCTGCTGCATGCCATTGATGAACAGCTGCTGTTCACGGCCCTGGCCATCGAAAGAAATCTCGATGCAGTGCCACATGCCCTTGGGCAAACTAAATGGCATCGTGCCGCCGGACATGGTTCGACCGTAGCCAGTCGGCCAACGCACGACGTCCATCGTGTTGAAGGCGATACCCACGTCTTCCGCGAACTCGATCGACGCGGCGTTGGGCTCGTCGCTCAAGGCCGCGCTGGCAAACACGTTGTGATCGGCGCCACCGAGATCGAGCTCGGTTTGCTGGATGTAGAAGCGGACCCAGAACGCGCCCGATGGCGCGGGCACGGCCAACATCCGGTAAGCACCAGAGACGCCGGTTTCAGAACCGGATTTCACGCGCAGCGACGATTTGCCGCTATGAAACAGCGTGCTGTCGACTTCGAAATCGCGGCTCCAGTCGCCCGGCGCGGCGTTCGCCTTGTAAACGGCATCGTCCGGCTTCGTGGTCACTTCGAAGCCAGAGCAAAATGTTGCGTCCGTAGGACAAGCGCTACTGGCGCCGCCTGCTGGCGCGCCCGCGGCGCCACTGCCGGCGGCCCCGCCCGTGCTTGCCCCCGCCGCGCTGGGTGCGCCTCCCGCGCCTGCTATCGCTCCGGCAGAGCCACCGCTGTTGGCGCCAGCCGCGCTCGCGCCTCCCGCCGAGCTACCGCCACCCGCCAGCCCGCTAGCGCCCGCGCCGGCCGCGCTTGCTCCAGCTTTGCCAGCGCTGGGAGCGCCCGCGTTGCCGCCACCGGTGCCCGCCGGGTCGCTCGAGCAGGCCAACAGGAGACTGGCGGCGCTCACGGCCGTGACGAATAACGAGCGAGAATTTATGGCAAAGTGACGCATGGAGGAAGTCACGACGATGGCGGATCAATCATAGTAAGTCACCTTAATCGTCGTCCCGCCGCCGCCGAATTGAACGAAAAAATCACAGCCCGGGTTTGGGCCAGACTCGAACGTGGTGTTCGCGTAGTCGGCGGTCAGTGAACCTGTACCATTGCCTCCGCAGCTGAAGAACGAGAACGGTACGGGGTAGCCCGCGGTCCCCGGCATCGGTTGAAACTGGAGCGCGATGGTCGACCAAGTCGGGTTGACGGATAGGCGCACGCAGTCGTTGGCTTTGCCGGTGTAGACCGCACTGGGCGTCAGGGTCGCCACCGCGTGCGCCGCGTCACAGCTGGCGCCACTTGTCGTGCCACCAGCACTCGCCCCACCGGCACTCGCCCCACCAGCACCCTTGCCAGCGCTACCGCCAGCACTCGCGCCACCGGCGCCCTTGCCAGCGCTGCCGCCAGCGCTACTTGCACCGCTACCGCCTGTACCACCGCTGCTCGCGCCGCCTTTGCCGGGAGTACCGCCCGAGTTGCCCGGCGCGCCACCGTTTTGGGCAGCCGCACCGCTCGCGCCAGTGCCAGCCGCGCCAGTCGCTCCGCCAGCGGCACCGCTCTTTCCCGCGCTCGCGCCTGAAGCGCTGGCGCCGCTGCCTCCGTTCGACCTGCCGCCCGCGCTCGGATCTCCATTAGAGCCGCTCGCCGCGAGTGGACTGCTATCCGACGGAGCATCGTCGACTGCAGTTGCACAGGCCCACAGGGGCAACGTCACGAGCGCAAGCAACGCGACGCGCGAACGCGCCTCCGAACTTGAAGACGGCATACTCTCAATCGTGACACAACTTCGTAAGTAGTGAAGTTCCGAAAGGCGATGATGATCGGCAATCTGCGTGTGTGTCAGTGTCCGCGCGAGGCAGTAGCGCGCTCACTCAGCCGCACAAATTGCTACTCAGGTCGGTTTCACGAGCCTGACCCAACGCTATTCGTCAAGTCCACTCGGCTGCGGGAAGAAGCCGCATCGATCGAGCGAAAATTCGCAGCGGCTTGCCGCGAGCCGGCGCATCTGGGAGGGTCGACGCGCGATGGATGACGAGCGACTAATCCCGGTTTCTCCGCGGCACACGGTGCTGCTATCCCGGGAGTACCTGACGTTCATCGATACACCGCCACAACGCGACTAC
Organism: Pseudomonadota bacterium; assembly: GCA_037200885.1. Taxonomy (GTDB): domain Bacteria; phylum Myxococcota_A; class Polyangia; order Polyangiales; family Polyangiaceae; genus PMG-095. Next base: position 3,273,894 of record JBBCIN010000001.1, on the reverse strand, counting down.
GTGGTGAGGACCGTCGCCAAACGGCAGGTCGGCGCGATGATGCTGATGTCGGGAGATCTGGTGATCGCGAGCGCGGATACCCGAGCCACCTTTCCGCTGGCAGCTCGATATCCGCTGCACTTTCGCAAATCCTACTTTCCGGGTCAGATGCACGGCGACACGAAAGACGAGTTCGACAATCACACTCGCGCCGCCGCGCTGATCCACATTCCTCCGCCGATCGGGCACACGCCCAATACCTTCCGCAGCTGTTTGCTGCCGGGTCACCCGTATTCGCGCTTGTCTCCTTTCGGGGCAGAGCCGCAGACCGCCAACATTGCACTGGCCGAAAAGCTACCGCTGGCTTCCGCCGCGGGCCTGTGGAAGTTGTGCGAAGAGGCGCTGAGCAAGCACCTCGCACTGCAGGCGGGCGGTCTCGCTCACGGCGACGCCGAGCTGCACAACTTCATCGTCTGCCCGACGCCGCTCGAGCTGGTGATGATCGACTTCGAGGGTTCGGTCGATCAAAAGACGCAAACCGAAGAGGCTTGGCAAAAGCGCTGCGCCATGGACCTCGCACCGCTGCTGCGCGAAGCGATGTATCTGCAGTGCGCGTTGGGCCGACAACAAGGCGAGCTCGCCGAGCTCGCCTTCGAGCGCGCGGCGGAACTGCTGCAGTATCCGGAACAGTTCGTGCGCGCGATCGAGTTGCGCGCCAGCGTGAGCGGTTAGCGCTCGGGTCACGCTTCACGCGATCGGAGTTCGCTCAGGCCTTGGCGAACGGCTGCTCCTGAACGCGCAGAGCGTCGCTCTGGCGGGCCACTTCGCGGTAGCCCAGGCCGTGATCGGGACTTTGCGGGTCCCAGGTGAGCGGCGCTTTCTTGGGGACGGAGCCGGGGGCGGGCAGCGGGAACACGAGCGAGCGAGCAGCGCGGTGTACGATGTTGCCGGTCCGTTGTTCGTGCTGTTGATGGATATGCCCATAGAAGACGTTCACATTGGGGTGCTTCTGCAAGAGCTCGATGGCTCCAGCGCCGTCTTTGGTAGCCCAATCCCAAGAAGGATACAGATCGAACAGCGGGCGATGCGCGAACACGACCAGGGGCGCGGTTTTGGGGACTCGCGCCAATTCTTGCTCGAGCCAAGCGAGTTGCGCTTCGCCGAGCGTTGCGCCGGGTTGCGACACATTGTCGAGAGCCAAGAAGTACACGCCGTGGTGCTCGAAGGCGTAGTGCGTCTCGCCGAAAAATTCGCGATAGGCTTCGCCGCCGTCGAAAGAGGCGTCATGCTCGCCCGGGATGTAGCGAATCTCCTTCACGCTGAGCTCCGAAATAATGGCCTTGAACTCCTTCATGCGGGCGCGGCGAAGTGCGGAATCGTCGGTGTTGTGGGTCAAGTCACCGGTGAAGATCACGAACTCCGGGCGCGCCGAAACGGCGTTGATGGTGGCGATGGTCGCGCGCAGCGTGCTGTCGGCTTCTGGGTTTGCCGCCCCCTCGTAGCCCCAATGCGTGTCGGACAGTTGCAGGAAAAAGAAGTCTTGGGTTGGCGGCTGACTCGCCCCGGGGCCGCCTAGAGGCATGGCGGGACTACTGGCGGCCGCGCCGGCTCGGCCGCTCGCGCAGCCCCAAAGGCCTGACGCGAAAGTGACTCCCGAAACAGCGAGCAGGCGCAGGATGTCTCGTCTTTGCTGCATTTTCATGCCCAGCCAACGAAACCTCGCGGCCGCACGTTCCGCGAAATCTGGCGCACGTGAACGATTTCTTTTTTGGGAACCATCGAGGGGCCCGCTTCGTTGACTAGCGTTGACCTTGGGTTCCGCACGCTCCGGACGCATCGATCTGAGACCGCACTTGCGGGACGCCAGCGTGCGCTGGTACGCCGAGGGTATGCGCCGCGAACCGACCCGGAGCGAGCCGCCGTTTGCGGCGCAGCTCTTGGACCAGGCCGGCGCGCTGTACAATTTCGCGCGCTACTTGTGTCGTGATCCTGCGCAGGCGGAAGACCTGGTGCAAGATGCTTTCGCGCGCGCGCTGGACGCGCAGGATGCGTTCGTAGTCGGCTCGAACCTGAGGGCTTGGCTGTTCCGAATCTTGCGCAACGCTTTTTTGGACGGCAAGCGACGAGAGCGCAATCGTCCATTGACGCTCAGCGAGGAGAGCGACGCCGTGGCGGTCGTGAGCGATGTTTGGTTACGCGGAGACATCGAGATCGATCGCCTGCGAGGGCTCGTCGCGCGTGACATCGAGGCCGCATTGAGCCGGCTCTCGGACGACGCGCGAAGCGTGATCTTGCTCGATCTCGAAGGTTTCACCGAGACCGAAATCGCGAGCGTGATGGATACCGCAGTTGGAACGGTCAAATCGCGGCTGGCCCGGGCTCGGGCCGTGCTCCGAGAAGAACTGCAGGAGTACGCCAAATGAGCGACTGCGAGCTGACGCGCGAACAGCTGCTGGACGGCGTGCGAGGGCGGCTCGCGGAGCCGGAGCGCACGCAATTTGGCGCGCACCTGCAGAGCTGCACTCGGTGCCGCGAGCTGTTCGAGCGTGAACGCGCACTCGAGCACGCGCTCGAGCAACGCCCGCGCTTCGCACTTCCCGAGCGCCTGCGCGAGAAGCTCGCGACCCAGCTGGCAGTTGGGTCCGTCGCGCCGGTCCGGGTGGTCGCGCCAGACACATCGCGCCGTCGCCTCGGTCGCTGGGCGGCCATCGTGGCCCCTTGCGTGGCCGCCATCGCACTCGCGGCGCTGCTCGTTCGCGGACCCGGTGGATCGCGCCAGCCCCTGATCGACGAGGCCGTCAGTGACCACCTGCGCGTCCTGTACGCGCAGCACCCCATCGAGATCGAGAGCGGCGGCATTCACCAGGTGAAGCCTTGGTTTGCCGGCAGGCTCGACTTTGCCCCCGCGCTCGAGTTCAGCGGCGACGAAGAATTCCCGCTCCAGGGCGGGGCGATCGCCCTATTCGTGGACCGCAAGGCAGCGACTTTCATCTTCAAGCACCGCCTGCACACGGCCAGTTTGTTCGTGTTTCGGAGCCAGGATCTGGACTGGCCCCGACGCGCGACCAGCGCGATCGGCGGCCTATCGGCAGTGAGCGCCAGCTCACGCGGCTTCAACGTCCTGCTCTGGCAAGACCACGACCTGGGCTATGCCCTGGTTTCGGACATGGACCCGAATGCCCTCGCCCGGCTTGCCGAAAAGCTGGCGGCACGCTGATTTTCTGGTCTTCCAGAGACGCGCGTGAAGGAGTAGTTAGAAGCTGCGCGCCACGTCGGCTTGCGCAGGGAGTTTTGCACGATGCCCAAAGGCCAAGAGAAATCCAAGACGACCAATAAGCCTAAGCTCACCGTGAAGGAGAAGAAGGCCAAGAAGAAGGAAAAGGCCGGCTCCAAGTAGCCTGCTTTGGGACTCGAGCACGGCCGCACCCGCGGCCGTGACTTCGACTCCGGCGCACCAAGCGCGGGTGATGCGTCAGTCGCGTAGGCCGTAGGGGAAATCCAGCGTCGCCTGTGTCGGCACGGTATCGTGAAATTTGCTCAGGTCGAGCACGAGCGTCCCGTCGGCATGCTCGCTCAAGATGTCCACGAGCGAGTGAACGCCGATGAACGCTCGCGCACCAACGGCAAGTCGATCATCTTGTAGAAGGTCATGCCCTCTTTGGTGTGCATGGTGCGGATCATCGCAACATGCAAAATTGCTTCGACGATCTGATTGCCGCGCTCGTTGCCCAAGCGGAACATCATCGAAGGCACACCGTCCATCGGGCCGACGGTGATGGCGCGCCCAAGACCACGACGCTAGAGAGAGGATTCGGACTGGAGCCCACGCCCAGCTACGAGATCAGGACATCGGCCCAGCATCAAGCCGAGCCGAGACGCGAGGATTGCGGAGCCGCCTGCGGTTGCGACAAAGGCAAGGTCACCGAGAATCGGCTGCCCGAGCCGAGCTCGCTCTGCACCTCGATCGTGCCGTGGTGCGCTTCGACGATTCGGCGCACGACGACAAGGCCGAGGCCGACGCCCCCGGTGGCTCGCGTGCGACTCGGATCGCTGCGGAAAAACGGCTCGAAAATCCGAGTTTGATCCGCCTCGGAAACACCGATCCCGTCGTCAGCCACCTCGACTACGAGGTGCGCTCCGTCCTCCGAAGCGCGCGCGCTGAGCAGAACGGGCGCGTCCGAGAACTTGCGGGCGTTGTCGAGCAGGTTGTCGAACACGCGGCGCAGCACCGGGTCCGCTTCCAACGTCGGTAGCTCGCCGGGGATCTCACAGGTCAGCGTGCGCTCGGGGTAGCGCACCAAGAACCGGTTCGCAGCGGCTTCCAGCAAGCCCCGCGCCGAGAGCGCCTCGAGGTGCAGCGGCGGCAGTGCGTCTCCGGCGGAGTCGCGGGCCAGATCCAGGCGCGCGGTGTTGAGTACGTCGTCCAGCAGCCGCTCGAGCTCCGCCAAATCATCGCCGATGTCGGTCAAGTAGCTGCTTGCCTTGTCGCGATCGCCGTCGGTCACCAGCTCCAAAGCCAAGCGAATGCGCGCCAAGGGTGTGCGGAGCTCGTGCGAAATATTGGCCAGCAGCTCCTTCTCGGAGCGACGCAGCGCAGCGATGCGGTCGGCCATGTCGTCGAACGCTCGACCCAACGCGCCGATCTCGTCGCGACGACGCGAGCGAAAGCGCGCGGTGAGGTCGCCTTTACCGAAGCGCCGGGCCAAGCTGGAAAGGCCTGCGAGCGGGGCCGTGACCGAGCGGGCGAGCGGGATCGAAACGAGCGCCAGTACGACCAGCGCCACGGCCGCCTGGCGCAGCATCAAGCTGAGCGGCCACTCAGGCGCTCGGTAGCGCAGGACCGCATAACGGGCCGCGCTGCGGGCGGTCTTGGGTTCGAGCACTACGCCCCAACCGCGGCCGAATACCGTGCCTTCGCGCTGCAGTTGTGCGAGCTCATCACTCTCGATTGGCGGCAGCGGCGGCTGTTGGGTCGTGCCCAAGAGCCGGCCGTTGACCTCGTACACCGCCAGATCGATGCCTACTCGGCGTTTCAAATCCAAAAGTTGCTTGCTGAGCTCGTCCGGTTGATCGGCGAGCTCGGCCATGTGCCAGGCGATCCAGGTCGAGGCCGGCCGCGCGGGGCCATCGAGCGTCGGACGCAAAGTGTAGCGCCCCACGAGCACGCTTGCGCCGACGGCCAGCGCGATCATCAACACCCCGTACAAGTAGACGCGAACTAGAAACCAGGGACGAGTGCCCGAGCGTTCACTCACGCGGATTCCTCGGCCACCAGCATGTAGCCGCTACCGCGCACCGTCTTGAGTAGACGCGGGTGGCGCGGATCGTCACCCAGCTTTTGACGAAGGCGTGAGATGCGCACGTCCACCGAACGGTCGAACGCCTCTTCTGCGTTGCCTTTGGCGAGGTCGAGCAGGCGCTCGCGCGTCAGCACCTTGCCTGCGTTTTCAGCCAGGGCGCGGAGCAGTGCAAATTCGTAAGAAGTCAGCGCCAAGAGCTGGCCGTCGAGCGTGGCCCGGAGGCTCGCGCTGTCGACAATCACGCGGCCTACTTTCACTTCCCGTGCGCGCGGACCGGCGCGGCCCTCGGCGCGGCGCACGACGGCTTGTATCCGGGCCAGTAGCTCGCGCGCGGAAAACGGCTTGGTCACGTAATCGTCGGCGCCCAGCTCGAGGCCGAGCACGCGATCGGCGACCTCCACCCGCGCGGTGACGGCGATGATCGGCACATGCGAGTGTTCGCGGATCTCGCGACACACTTCGAAGCCGCTCTTACCGGGCAGCATCAGGTCCAGCACGACCACGTCGAACTCCGGGCGGAGCGCTTCGCGTGTCGCGGCGATTCCGTCGCTCACCAGCGTGACGTCGAAGCCATGCTGTTCGAGATAGTCGCGGGTGAGCCGCGCGATTTTTGCGTCGTCCTCGACGACCAGGACTTTGAGACGCGCGCCTTCCATGTTGCGAGAGCGTACACGAGCGCCACAATACCGCCCGATCCAAACACAATCCGACACAATAAAGATAGCCTTACGCAGCAAAGCCGCCCTAGGCTAAATCTAGCAATAATGACCGCGAGACCGGACGCAGCCGCCATCTTGGCTGAAACCAAATCACGACGGCGCCGCGCCCGAATCTACCAAATCGTCGGAGTGCTCCTAGTAGCTGGGATTGCGGGTGGGATCTTTTTGTGGCGACGCAAGAGCAGCAAGTCAAAAGGCGTTCGCTACCTGACGGCTGTGGCACAAGTGGGCGACCTGAAAGAAACGGTCACCGCCACGGGCACCTTGAAGGGGCTCGATTCGGTCGATGTCGGCTCGCAAATCTCGGGCAAGCTCACCAAAATTAACGTCGATTTCAACGACCACGTGACCGTCGGCGAGGTGCTCGCGGAGATCGACACGGCGCAGCTCCAATCCCGTGTCGATCAATCGAGGGCGCAGGTGAATGCCGCCGACGCTTCGCTCGTCTTGGCCAAAGCGACTCAAGCACAAACAAAAGCGCAATACCTGCGCTCGATGGACCTATCTCAGAAAGGCCTCATCTCCAGCAAGGACCTGGACAGCGCCAAAGCCGACGCCGACCGGGCCAGCGCCAGCATCACCTCCGCCACGGCCCAAGCCACCCTGGCCCGCGCCTCGTTGAAGGACGCCGAGACCCAACTGTCCTACGCGGTGATTCGCTCGCCGATCGACGGCATCGTGCTCTCGCGCCTGGTCGAGCCGGGTCAGACGGTCGCCGCATCGATGTCCGCGCCGATTCTATTTACGCTTGCGCGTGATCTCACCCAGCTCCGTCTCTACGTCGACATCGACGAAGCGGACGTGGGCAAAGTCAAAGAAGAGCAGACCGCGACCTTCTTGGTCGACGCCTGGAACGGGCACAGCTTCTCTTCCAAGGTCGTGTCGGTGCACAATCTGCCGACGACTGGTCAAACCGTCGTCACCTACCAAGCCGTGCTCTCGGTGGACAACGGCGAGCGGCTATTGCGCCCGGGCATGACCGCCACCGCGACGATCACCACCGACGAGCGCAAGGGGGTGCTGCTCGTCCCGAATTCCGCTCTGCGGTTCAGCCCCCCCGTTTCGACCAAGGGCAGCAGCGCCGCGGGCGGGATCCCCTTCCTCGGCGGAAGCGTGCCGGGTGCTCCGCGTACCGGCGGCGGCGCTGGAGCTGCTCGCGCGAAAGGCGGCAAGAAGATCATCACGGCGGCCGATTCACAGGGGCTGCTCTACCTGCTGCAAGAGGGACGCCCCAAACGCACGATCGTGGAAATCGCGGGCACCGACGGCGAGCACACCGAGATCAAGAGCGGTCTCACCGCGGGCGCGCAGGTCATCACCGAGATCGATCAGAGGAAGGTCGAGTGATCAGCCCCATCACCACCAGCCCGACCACGGATGGCCAGGTGATCATCCAAATGCGCGGCGTGCAAAAGCGCTATGGCGAAGGTGAATCCGAAGTCAGGGCGCTCGCCGGCATCGACTTCGACATCACGCGCGGCGATTTCGTGGCCATCATGGGCACGAGCGGCTCCGGCAAATCGACCTGTATGAACATCTTGGGCTGTCTGGATGTGCCGACCGCTGGCAGCTACCACCTCGCTGGCGTGCCCACGAACGATCTACACGGTGACGGGCTGACCCTGCTTCGTCGGCACTACATCGGCTTCGTGTTCCAAGGTTTCAATCTGCTCTCGCGCACCAGCGCTCTGGAAAATGTGGAGCTGCCGCTGGTGTATCGCCGCGTCGCCGCCAAAGCTCGGCGCGAGGCCGCGCTGCGCTCGCTCGCGCTGGTCGGCCTGTCCGATCGCGCCGACCATACCCCGCAGGAGCTGTCGGGTGGCCAACAGCAACGCGTTGCCATCGCCCGCGCGCTGGTCACCGATCCCGAACTACTCCTCGCCGACGAGCCGACCGGAAATCTCGACTCGGCGCGTACCGAGGAGATCATGAAGCTCTTGGTCGAATTGAACCGCACGCGCGGCATCACGATCGTAATGGTCACGCACGAGCCCGACGTCGCGGCCTTCGCCAACCGCGTGGTCCTGTTCAAGGACGGTCATATCGTGGAAGACACGCGCCCCGAGCGAGTGCACTGATGTTCCTGCAAACGGTGCTGATGGCCTTGCGCGAGATCCGCAGGAACACCCTGCGTTCGGTGCTCACCATGCTGGGCGTGGTGATCGGCGTCGGCGCGGTGATCGCATTGGTTTCGGTCGGGCGCGGCGCGACGCAGAAGGTCACGGAGGACATCGGCAAGCTGGGCAAAAACCTGCTCATGGTCAGCGCTGGCGCACGCGTGCGCGGCGGCGCGTCATCCGCGGCACAATCGTTGAAGATGGCCGACATGAAGGCCATCGAGCAGGAGATTACCGGCGTCCACGCGGTGGCGCCCGGTTCCACCAGCCAGCAGCAGGTCATTTACGGCAACAAGAACGCCAGCACACAGGTGACCGGCACCGACAACAACTTCTTCGAGGTGCGCGGCTATCAAATCGAGCAAGGACGCACGTTCACGCAGCAAGAGGCGCAATCCGGTGTCTCCGTCTGCGTCCTCGGCGCCACCGTCAAAACCGCGCTCTTCGGCAATCAAGATCCGATTGGTCAGCAGGTGCGCGTGGGCAAGGTTTCCTGCCCGATCATCGGCACGCTGGTGTCCAAGGGCACCGCGGGTATGGGTCAAGATCAGGACGATCTATTGCTGATCCCACTCGGCGCGTTCCAACGGCGGATCACCGGCAACAACGACATCTCCTTGATTTTGGTGTCCGCCGAAGAAGGACTCGACACGGGCATCGTCGCCGAGAGTATTCGCGCACTCCTGCGCCAAAGGCGGCATCGCCCGCTCGGCTCCGACGACGACTTCAACGTGCGAGACATGGCCGAAATCGCCGACACGGTGACCAGCACCACCAATGCGATGACCGCGCTCTTGGGCGCGATCGCCGCCGTCAGTCTGATCGTCGGCGGCATCGGCATCATGAACATCATGCTCGTGTCGGTCACCGAGCGCACACGCGAGATCGGCATTCGCTTGGCGATTGGCGCGTTCGCCAGCGAGGTCATGATGCAGTTTTTGCTCGAGGCGATCGTGCTCTCCACTTTCGGCGGCATCATCGGGGTATTCTTGGGGCTAATCGGCTCGTTCTTCGCCGCGCGTTCACTGTCCTTGCCGTTCGTGATCCCGCCGGAGATCGTCGCCCTGGCGTTCGCCTTCTCGGCGCTCGTCGGTGTACTTTTCGGCTATCTGCCAGCGCGCAAAGCAGCGCAATTGAATCCCATCGAGGCACTACGCCATGAGTGACAAATTCCCGACTGTCGCCGCGCTCGCGGTCTGTCTGGTACTGACTCGACCGACGCTCGCACAAGACACCGCGGGCAGCATGACGAGCCAGAGCGCAGTCGAAATCGCGGTCAAGAACAACCCGGGCCTACACATTGCCCTGCTGCAGCAGGAGCAAGCGCGCTACGCCGTGCAAGCCGAAGAGGCGCTGTACGTTCCGATCTTCGATGCCAACGCCAATGTCGCCCACAACGGCAGCCCGACCCTGCGCGGCACCGACGGCACGATCGTGAGCGTCAGCGACATCGCCGTGCTCGGCGCTGGCTTGACCAAGACCTTCTCGACCGGCACCACCATCGGGGCGTCCGTCACTGGGCAACGTCGAGTCAGCCGCTCGCCCCCGGTCAACAACGTGGGCGGTCCCAACGCCGTCGGCCCTTCCTATTCCTTGGTCGGCACGCTGACCCTATCGCAACCATTTTTGCGCGGCGCGTGGAACACCGTCGGCTTGGCCAGTGTGCGCGTGGCGCGGCTCAACCGGACCGCCGCCACGCTGGCGACCCTCGAGACCGGCAGCCAGCTCCTGCACGACGTACTGACCGACTATTGGGAACTCTGGTACTCGACGGAAGCCATAAAAATCATCGAAGCGTCGCGTGATTTGGCCAAAACTCTGGAGGACCAGGCGCACGAGCAGGTCAAGAGCGGCACCTTGGCCAACGTAGACGCATTGCCCTTCGCCACCCAAGTCGCCGAACAGGAAGAGTCGATGGTCCAACAGGCCACCGATCAACGTCAGCGTGCCCTCGCCCTAGCGCAAGCCATCGGTCAAGCCGAGCGCACCGGCCCCGACTTGCGATCGGCAGACACGCCGCCGGACGTCAGCGTCGACGACGCGAGCGCAGCAGCCGTCGACGATGCGCTCGCTGCCTCGTACGAGTTGAAACGGCTGCAAGCGGAGCTGGAGGTCGCGCAATACCAGGCCAAGATCGCGGGCGACTCGCTGCGCCCCAGCCTCAATCTGGACGCTTCGCTGTCGGCGCAGGGGCTCGGCAACCGAGCGGTGGCACCGGCCTTCGAACAATTCGGCGAGCTGGACGCGGTGAGCGCGCAGGTCGGCTTGACCTTCGAGACGCCGGTGACGAGCACGCGAAAGAATGCGCAAATTCAAAGCGCGCTGCTGAGCGCGCACATCACCGAGAAGCAGATGGAGAGCGAGCGTCAGCAAGTGCGCACGGACGTGCAATCGGCGCTCGCGCGGCGCAACGCGGCCAAGAGGCGGCTCGAGTTGGCGTTGATCACCGAGAAGGTGGCAGGCCAGCAGGCGGACGGGCAACGCGGCAAATTCCTGGCCGGCACCGCGCTCGCGATCGAAGTGCAGCAGGCCGACGACGCGCATCGCCAAGCGCAACTGCGTGTGCAGCGCGCGCGCGTGGATCTGGTCGAGGGCGAGCTCGATCTGCTGCACTTGCGCGGCAAGCTGCTCGAGCGTTACGCCGACGTATTGAAACGGTTCAGCCCCAACGTGGTCACGCTCGACGACGCGCGCGAGCCCATGTGAGTGCGAATCAATCCGACACTGCCGAGATCCGCCAATCGCATGGACGACATTCGACTACATCGTGGGACGCACTACCGCCGCAACAAAAGGCTTTGATCGTGAAGCCCGCGAAAGAGGTCAGAAATTTGCGGAACGCGCGCAGCGCTCCGCAGCGCGACTGATGACCGATTCCTTGGGCGGTAATCGCCAGTCGAGTTAGACTGGCCGCCAATGACTCGTCTGCCGGAGAGTGGAAAGCGCGACGGCAGCGCGTCCTCGCCTTCGTTGGCTGGCGGGCAGGGTCACACCACCAGTATTCGCACGCTCAGTGAACCTGCGCCGCCGCGCTTCGTGAGTGGATCGGAGCTCGTGCTCGACGAGTCGGGCAGCGAAGCCTCCGGCCCGCTCTCGGGTCGGCGCGTGGCGTACTACGTCCCTGGGCTGATCGTCGCCGATAAATACGAGCTCGTGCGCCCGCTGGGCTCGGGCGGGATGGGTGAAGTCTGGGTCGCCCATCACCTCAGTCTCGACATCGACGTCGCGGTCAAGTTCATCGGCGACGCGGGCGCAGCCGAACCAGGGCTTGCTGAGCGCCTGCTCGAGGAAGCTCGCAATACCGCGCGCCTCGGTCACCCGGCCATCGTGCGCGCGTTGGACTTCGGGCACACCGATCGCGGCGATCCGTTCATCGTGCTCGAGCTGCTTTCGGGTGAAGACTTGGCCACGCGCATCGAGCGAAAGGGTGCGCTCGATCCGGAGCACGCCGTCGCCACGTTGCTGCCCATCGTGCACGCGCTGAGCGTGGTGCACGAGGCCGGCATCGTGCACCGCGACATCAAGCCAGAGAACGTGTTTCTGGCGCAAGCCGAGCTCGGGCTACAGGCCAAGCTGTTGGATTTCGGGATCTCGCACAAGACCGACCGCGTACGGCGGTTGACCGTGCGCGACACCGCTCTGGGTACGCCGGACTACATGTCGCCGGAGCAAGCCCGCGGCGAGACCAGTGACGCGCGCACCGATCAGTGGAGCTTCTGCATCGTGTTGTTCGAGGCGGTCACACGGAGCCGCCCGTTCGAGGCCGACAACTACAACGCGCTACTGCGCGCGATCATCGACGATGCTCCCAAACCGCTCGTATCCTTCGCTGTCGATCAGCCCGAGCTCTGGAACATCCTGACCCGCGGCCTGGCCAAAGCCCCGAACGACCGCTACTCGAGCATGCGCGACTTGGGCGAAGCCCTCGCGCGCTGGCTGCTCGATCGCGGCGTGACCGAAGACTCGGTTGGGACCTCGCTCCGCCGAGCCTGGGCCAGCGAGGTCAGCTCGGTCGTCTCGCTCGAGGATTTGGTAAATCCCGGAGAGCTCGTGCCCGCCATGGCCGTGCTCGAACGCGCATCCACTCAAGCGCGGGGCGTCGGCTCTGTTCCGGAAGCACCCATCTCGGTCCGCATTCGTCCTTCGCCCGGCGACGCTCACGGTCCCGTCATGGTCGCGCTGGAAGAGGCGCTCAAGCCCACGAGCCTTCACCCGTCGGTCCCGGATTTGGAAGCTTTGGCTGAATTGCATCGCGGGGGCGATCCGGAAGATCGGCTGCGCCGCGACGCGCAGCGTCGCGTGGTCGTGACGCTGGCCGTGATCGTATTCGTGGTCTTCGGCACCGCGTTTTCGATCTTGGTCGGCACGGGTATTATCGCGCTGTAAAGCTGTCCCGCGCCCGTGCCCTCTTTTTGGGCTGATCGGAGCCCCTCGAGGAGATTGGGCGATCGCGATCCAGCATCGCAGCTCGCGGCTCGCTGAGTTCCCGCACTTGGACGCCGAAGGCTATGCCGACCGCGACGGCGAGCGTGACCATCGAAAACTCTCTCCCTGAAGGGAGTGGGCACGGGCACGGGAAGAGATTGAGCAGATAAGCTAAGCTCCCCGCCATGACCGTGATCGTTCGAGCGGCGGAGCCGCGGGATCTGCCGAACATTGGCGTGCTTGCCGGACAACTGGTGCGACAACACCATGGCTTCGACGCGCAGCGCTTCATGCTGATCCCCAACGTGGAAACTGGCTATGCTCGTTACTTTGCCAGCGAATTGTCGAATCCCGATGTGTTGATCCTGGCCGCCGAACAGGCGGGCAGCGTGGTGGGCTACGCTTACGCGCGGCTCGAACCCAGAGATTGGAACGCGCTGCTCGACAGCTGCGGCGTGCTGCATGACATTTTCGTCGCCGATGGGCTGCGTCGTCAGGGTGTTGCGCGACGGCTGGTCGAAGCGGTTCGTGAAGGGCTACGCGGCAAGGGCGCCCCACGCCTGGTGCTGCACACCGCGAGCAAGAACGCCGCAGCGCGCCATTTCTTCGCGGCGGTCGGCTTCCGCGAAACCATGGTGGAGCTCACGGCGGAGCTTTGACTCGCTTCGCGAAACAGGCCCGGTCACACGCGAATATAAACAGCCGTTAAGATTCCTGCCGCGGGGCGACGGATTCGGACGCCGGCTAAAATCCTCGTATAAATACGATAGGTCCCGCGGGATAGCGTGGAATTTCGACCCGCGACACGAAACAATCACGAAACAGTTCAGCAGTCGTGCGGAAAGACTGCTAGCGGTAGATGGAACGCCCTTCGGTGATTTCCCAGCCGAATTCAAGCCAGTTAAGAGGAAAAAATCATGAGCGGTAATACGGTCCGGCAGCAGGCGATTTCCAAGGTCTCCACGTTCATTTCGAGCTCGCCGCCCTTGAATTACAAGGAAATCGGCTCTGGCACGCAATTCGGCGCCAACGTGTTCGGCCTCAACACGATGAAGGCGCACCTGCCGAAGGACGTCTACAAGTCGCTCAAAAAGACGATTGAGGGCAATCAGCCGCTCGATCCGTCGACGGCGGACGTCGTTGCCGCAGCACTGAAGGACTGGGCCCTCGCGCGTGGCGCCACGCATTTCGCGCACATCTTCTATCCGCTAACGGGCTCCACCGCCGAAAAGCACGACAGCTTCTACAGCCCCGACGGTGAAGGCAATGCCATCGCGGAGTTCTCCGGCAAAAAGCTGATCCAAGGTGAGCCCGACGCCTCGAGCTTCCCGAGCGGCGGCATTCGCGCCACGTCCGAAGCCCGTGGCTACACCGCCTGGGACGTGACCAGCCCCGCGTACCTGATGGAAACCGAAAACGGCATCACGCTGTGCATCCCGACCGCATTCGTCTCCTGGACCGGCGAAGCGCTCGACACGAAGACTCCAGTGCTGCGCGCCACGGCCGCGCTCAACGCGCACGCGACGCGTATCCTCAAGCTGTTCGGTCACGAGACGATCTCGGCCGTGACGTCTTACATGGGCTGCGAGCAGGAATACTTCCTGATCGACAAGAACTTCTACTACGCGCGTCCCGACTTGCTGAACGCGGGTCGCACCCTGTTCGGCGCCAAGCCGCCGAAGGGCCAAGAGTTCGAGGACCACTACTTTGGCGTGATCCCGAGCCGCGTCATGGCGTTCATGTTCGAGCTCGAGCGTGAGCTCCTGCTCTTGGGCATCCCGGTCGCTGCTCGCCACAATGAAGTGGCCCCCGGCCAGTTCGAAATCGCCCCGGTATTCGAAGGCGCCAACATCGCCGCCGATCATCAGCAGCTGGTGATGGTGACCCTGAAGAAGATTGCAGAACGCCACGATCTCGTGTGCCTTTTGCACGAAAAGCCCTTCGCGGGCGTCAACGGCTCCGGCAAGCACCTGAACTACTCGATCGGTAATTCGACGCAGGGCAACCTGCTCGATCCGGGCGCCACGCCCCACGACAACGCGCAGTTCATGGTGTTCTGTGGCGCGGTCGTCCGCGCGGTACACAAGTTCGGCGGCCTGCTGCGCGCTGCCATCGCTTCTGCCAGCAACGATCACCGCTTGGGCGCCAACGAAGCACCGCCCGCGATCATCTCGATCTTCATGGGTGAGCAGCTCGGTGACGTCTGGGAGCAGATCAAGGCTGGCGGTGCCAAGTCGTCCAAGGCCGGTGGCAAGCTGCAAATCGGTGTCGATTCGCTGCCGCACCTGCCGCGCGACGCGGGCGACCGCAATCGCACGAGTCCGTTCGCGTTCACCGGCAATCGCTTCGAGTTCCGCGCGCTCGGCTCGAGCCAATCGCCCGGTATCGCGCTGGCTACCTTGAACACGATCATGGCGGACTCGCTCGACTTCATCGCCACCAAGCTGGAGGCGGGCGTCGCGGCAGGCAAGACTCTGAACCAAACCATTCAGGCCACGCTGCAGGAGCTCTACACCGAGCACGGCGGCGTCGTGTTCAACGGTAACGGCTACTCGGAAGAATGGCATCAAGAAGCCGAAAAACGCGGCCTCTTGAACCTGAAGACGTCGGTCGATGCGCTCCCGCAGTACGAGACCAAAGATGCCATCGCGGTATTCGACAAGTACAAGGTGCTCTCGCCGCGTGAGCTCCACGCCCGCTACGAGATCTTCCTCGAGCAGTACGTAAAGACGATCAACGTCGAGAAGAACTTGGTGCTGCAGATCTCCAAGACGCAACTCTTGCCGAGCGTCCTGCGCTTCCAGACCGAGCTCGCCAACAACGCCATTGCAGTCAAGGGCGCTGGCCTCACGGCGGATACCTCGCTCTTGAGCAAGGTCTCTGGCTTGATCACCGACCTGTCAGCCGCGATCGCGGGTCTCGAGAAGGCGGCCGCCCATCACGGTGCAAGCAGCCTGCTCGAGGAAGCCAAGTACTTCCGCGATTCGATCCTGCCCGCGCAGCTCAAGGTCCGTGAAGTGGCCGACACTCTCGAGCACATCGTACCGCAGGACATCTGGCCGTTGCCCACGTACCAAGAGATGCTGTTCATCAAGTGAGACTCCGTCCGGGCTCGCCTTCTCTGGGCGGTCCGTGACCCAGCCACTCGATCCTACGCCCCACCGAGGTCACTCGGTGGGGCGTTTTTGTTTTCGCTGCAGCGGCGGCGCGTGACTGTTTCCGTAGGGCACTCGACACAGTGGGGTCGGCGCCCGATAGTGCGCCCATGCCGATTCGTCATTTCGCTGCTATTTCGCTGCTGTTCGTCGTGGCCAGTTGCAGCCATGACGCGCCCCCCGCCGAAAGTCCGGCGCCGCCCGCTACATCCGAAGCCCGACCTACGGCGCCCGCGGTCAGTGTCCCCGATTACGTGCGCGCCGCCGTCGACGCGGCCGATCGCACGGCCTCGGACCGCGCGCTCGACGCCGGCCGAAAGCCCGATCTGACGCTCGCTTTCTTCGGCATTCGCCCGGGTATGAAGGTCGCCGAGATCGGTGCGGGCCTCGGTTACACCAGTGAGCTCTTGGCGCGCGTGGTCGGCCCAACTGGCAAGGTGTATGCCCAGAACTCGCCCATGATGTTGGAGAAGTTCGCCAATGGACCGTGGACTGAACGTCTAACGAAGCCGGCGCTGAGCAACGTCGTGCGCGCGGATCGCGAGTTCGACGATCCGTTTCCGCCCGAGGCCAAAGACCTGGATGTGGTGCTCGACGTACTCTTTTACCACGACACCGTTTGGCTCGGCGTGGACCGCGCGAAGATGAACCGCGCCGTGTTCGCGTCGCTCAAGCCGGGCGGTGTGTATGGCATCGTCGACCACAGCGGCCTGCCGGGCAGCGGTCTGACCGGGGTAAAAACCGTGCACCGGATCGAGGAGAAGACGCTGCGCGACGAGATCGAACAGGCCGGTTTTCGTTTCGTCGCTGAAGCGTCATTCTTGAAAAATCCGAACGATACTCGCGATTGGAACGACTCACCGAAAGAAGCTGGCGACCGGCGCGGGACCTCCGATCGCTTCGTGCTCAAGTTCGAAAAACCCTGACTTCAATCTTCGCGGCGCGGCAAAACTGCTGAAATCACGATGATTTCCGGCACTTTCACGCGGGGCCGAATTCGATATACTCGGACGCGATGAACGTTCGAACCTTGGTCTACTGGTGCATTTCTGGGACACTGCTGTTGGCCTGCGGCGGAGCCCCCGTTCCGCATGATGCGCTCAGTGCAGCGCAAGCCGACGTGAAGGGCGCGGAGGTCGGCGGCGCGGGCGAAAATCCCAAAGCTGCACTCCATGTGAAGCTCGCAAAAGATCAGATCGAAATCGCGCAGAAGCAGATCGCCGACGGCGACAACGAAGAGGCGGCGCGCACTCTCGATCGCGCGCAAGCGGATGCAGAGCTGGCGTTGGCCTTGGCCAAGGAAGCCAAGGCGCAGGGCGATGCCAGCGAAGCGAGCGAACAGGTCGGTAAACTGCGCAAGGAGATCAGTAAGTGATGCCTCGGTCCACGCGACTCATGAATTTCGGTATGTCCAGTTTGGTAGCCGCTCGGCCCGCGCTGATCGCGGCGAGCCTGCTCGCTCTATTCACGGCCTGCGGCGGGGCCGCCCTTCCGCCGCAGGAGCTGCTCGATGCGCGCAGCGCCTATGCCGAGGCGGCCAAGGGTCCCGCGGCGGATCTCGCGCCCGCGCAGCTCGACACGGCCAAGCAATCCCTGGATAGCGCCCAGCACAGCTTCGACGAAGACGGCCCGAACCAGACGACGAAGGACTTGGCGTACATCGCTCAGCGTCGCGCCGAGCTCGCCGCCGCCGAGGGCGGCCGCGAAAAGGCCGAGCGCAAACGCGCGGCCGCAGTCAAAGACCTCACGACCACGCAGGCCCAGGGCCTGGAGAACTTCCAGAAGACCAAAGAGGCGCTTGCGGCCGAGAAGGTCGCGCGCGCCGAAGCCGAGCGCAAGGCGGCCGCGGCGATGTCCAGCTTGGCAGAGATCGCCAAGGTCAAGGAAGAGTCGCGCGGCGTGGTGATCACGCTCTCGGGCTCGGTGCTGTTCGCGACAGGCAAGAGCGATCTCTTGCCGATCGCGCAAGACAAATTGAACCAAGTCGCCAAAGCGCTCACCGATCAGGGCTTCAAAGCCATCGTCGTCCAGGGCTACACGGACTCGGTGGGCAGCGCGTCGGACAACGACCGGCTGTCGCTGCGTCGCGCACAATCAGTGCGTGACTATCTAGTGACGCGCGGCGTGCCTTCCGAAAAGGCAACCGCCGAGGGCAAAGGCGACAGCAACCCGGTCGCCGACAACAAGACGGCCGACGGCAGAGCCGAAAATCGGCGTGTCGAGATCGTGGTCACCCCCGAGAAGTAGTCAGGCTGGCGCGCGCGCGGCCTTTGCCGTACATCACCCGCTCGGGAATCGACATGCACAAGATTTTCATCGACGGGCGCGAGGGTACGACGGGGCTGCAGATCCGAGAGCGGCTTTCAGCGCGTCCTGACCTCGAATTGTGCGAGCTGCCGGCGGACCTCCGAAAGGATCCGGCAGCTCGCAAGGCGATGATCAATCAGGTCGACTTCGTGATCACCTGTTTGCCGGACGCGGCCGCGCGCGAGTCGGTGAGCTTGCTCGAGAACTCGCGCACGCGGCTGATCGACCCCAGTAGCGCGCATCGCGTCAGCCCGGACTTCGTGTACGGCTTTCCCGAGCTGAACGTCGGACAGCGGGAGCGAATTCGCAAAGCGTCGCGGGTGAGCGTGCCGGGCTGCCACGCGACGGGCATGGTGGCGGCGCTGGCGCCGTTGGTCGCCCGCGGGCTCGTGCCCAAAGACTACCCCGTCGTGGTGCATTCACTCACCGGCTACAGCGGCGGCGGCAAGAGCCTGATCGCGGCCTACGAGGCTGCCTCAGCCAAGGAGCGCGGGCACTTGCGCGGCCCCCGCCCCTACGGCCTCGGCCTGAGCCACAAGCACCTGCCCGAAATGCAAGCCGTCGTCGGGTTGGATTCAGCGCCGTTTTTCGAGCCGGTCGTGGGCGACTTCTACAAAGGGATGCTGGTCTCGGTGCCGTTGTTTTCGCGCTTGCTGCCGAAGAAGCTCGGAGCGAAAGAAGTGCACGAAGTTTTGTCCGCGCATTATCACGGTGAGCGCTTCGTCGTGGTCCAACCGCTGAATGCCGAATCGCATTTGGAGGACGGCTATCTGAATCCGATCGCGTGCAACGACACGAACCGGCTGGAGCTGTTCGTCTTCGGCCACGAGCAGCAGATCTTGATCGTCGCGCGGCTCGACAATCTCGGCAAAGGCGCCTCCGGGGCAGCCGTGCAGAACCTGAATTTGATGCTCGGCGTCGATGAAGCCAGGGGACTGGAAACTTGAAAGTGCCCGCGACCGGCTTTCGTGGCAGCAATGCTCGAAGCCCAGGGTTTCGCTAAAAGTACATCCGCGCACAACGAACTTTTCCGGAAAACTCGCCGTGGCGCACACGGGCGGCTCGTGTATGGGAGATAGCTCGCTTGACGCTTCGTCGTCCGCCCCGTACGACTAAAAGCACGTGAGTGCCGTTCAACGTTCCGTCGTTTCCGTCCTGTTGGGCGTCAGCCTGTTCGGTTGTGGACAGGCGCAGCATCCGCACTCGATGCTCGAGCCGCTCGCGGGCACCCGACTGAACGGTGAGGCCGCGCTCGCTGACGGCAGCTCATCATCCAGAAGCACCGGCGTCAGCCACATTCACGCGGAGACCGTATCGGGAGCGCTGCCCGTGACGGCTTGCCCCGCAGGCATGGCCCACGTCGACCGCTACTGCATCGATCGCTACGAAGCGTACGTGGTCGAACTCGACGCCGCAGGCAGTGAGGCCCCTCACTCGCCGTACACACCGGTGGACGGCCTGAAGGTCCGCGCGAAGGTGGCGGAGGGCGTGGTGCCGCAGGGTTACATCTCGCAAGTGCAAGCAGAGAGCGCCTGTCAGAACGCGGGCAAACGCCTGTGCACCGCGTCCGAGTTCTCACTCGCGTGCCGCGGCCCCAACCACAGCGCGAGCTACCCCTACGGTGGCACTCGTCACCAGCGCGGGAAGTGCAACGAAGGCAAAGGCAGCGCCGTCACCGCAGTCTTTGGCCAAGGCGCGCCGTTCGATGGGCAGCTGATGAACGATGCACGCTTGAACCGTTGGCCTGGAGGCCTCGCCAAGACAGGTGCCTACGCCGCTTCAATCTCGCCCTACGGCGTTTTCGACCTGGTCGGCAACCTGCATGAGTGGGGCGCAGAAGTTGCCCCCAACGGGCATGGCTACTTTCGCGGTGGCTTCTACGGTGACGCCGAGATCAATGGCCCGGGCTGCAACTACGTGACCACCGCGCATGCGGCGGTTTACCACGACTATTCGACCGGGTTTCGTTGCTGCCGGGACGCCGAGTAGTCAGCTCTTCACGCGGCCGGGAGCCGCGGCTGCTCGCCGATCAACTTCAGATACAGGTAAGCGTTACCGATCATCAAGACCGGGAACGAAACCAACAGTGCGCCGAAGCAGCACGCGAGCACCCCAACGATGCCGACGAGCATCGATAGCAGCACATAGACGATTACGTTGGTTCGCTGTGGCGCGGTGGCTTGCCAGCTGGCCTTCAGTGCATCAAGCCCTCCCAAGCCCTTGTCGACGATGAACGCGGAATAGGCAATCCAACCTGCGAACAGAAACAGCCCAGGGACGATGCAGGCCGCGAAGCCAATGCCGATGCCCAAGGTGTAGAGCAGCGTTGCTCCGAGCATCGGAGCGAAGAAGCGGCCACCCGAAAATACCACGCCGAAGTCGGGCTTTTCGCCGCGCGCGACGCGCAGCGAAAATTGCACGACACCGCCCAGGATGAACGCCTGCACGATCAGTCCGATCACGTAGCTCAGTAGCGAGCCGCCGACGTTGATCAGCATGACCAGCGACTGATCGACCGAGTGGGACGCGGCCAACGCACCGGTTACTCCGCCTCGAATGCCACCGAGAATAACTCCCGGGAGTGACGAAACGACGGCGGCAACGACCAACGGCACGCCCACGCCCCCATAATCTTTGGTCAACGCCGCCCAAGCAAAGGCGAGCGCCTCGGTCGCGTCGAAACCAGGCCCGCCACCACCGGGTGGCGGTGCCCCGGGTTGATACGGCGGTGGCGCAAAGCCACCCCCAAACGGCGGCGCGCCGCCGGGCGGGCCATAGCCACCACCGGGTGGGCCATAGCCGGGAGGTGAGCCCGGTGGGCCGTAACCTCCGGGAGGTGAACCAGGAGGACCCCAGCCTCCGGGAGGTGAGCCCGGCGGGCCGTAGCCTCCAGGAGGCGGACCACCGCCGCCAGGCGGAGGTGAACCAGGAGGACCCCAGCCACCAGGAGGCGGCGCCCCCGGAGGCGGAGCCCCGGGAGGACCATAGCCACCGCCCCCGGGGGGCCCGTAGCCTCCGGGTGGATAGCCGCCACCCTGCGCGTGAATCGACTCGAGGCTATTGGCGTAGGTCACTGACCAGAGACTGCCAGGGCAACGGATAGCCGTCTACAGCGTTCAGATCGCCATAATTACCCTGGGGGCGTGGCTGTTCGAGCGAGCGTGCGGCTTAATTCCGGCGCGCGCTGCGTCGTAGTGTGAGGAGCGTCACTCTGCCATGTCGGCGATTCGTTTCGTGTTGGTGTTCTGCGTTCTGGGCTGCTCGTTATCGGTGGCGGCGAATGCCGTGGCCGAGACGAAGCAGCCGCTGCCGCAAGCGGAAGCCAAGCCCGACCTGGGCGAGCCAGAAGCCGTAGCCAAAGCGCGCGCGCGCTTGTTGTTCGAGAAGGGTGTCACCGCGTACCGGGAAGGACGCTTCTACGACGCGGTCGACATTTTCCTCGAGACCAACCGCCTGTACCCCGATCCGAAGCTCTCCTTCAACGTCGGAAAATCGTTCGAGGGCCTGGGCAATCAACCGGGAGCGCTGCGCTACTACCGAGAGTATTTGCGTCGCCTCCCGGAGGCACCCGATGCCCACGACGTCGAGAGCCACGTGCATCAATTGGAGCAGGCATTGAGTCAGAAGGGCCTGCAACAGCTGACCGTGCTCTCCACTCCGGACGGGGCCACTGTCAAGCTCGACGGGCAGCCGGTTGGCATCACACCCTGGACGGGTGAGAGCTTCGCGGGCAAACACCGCATCGTTTTGGAAGCTGCGGGCTATCAGCGCAACGAAAGCGTGATTGAGCTCGATCCGCATCGAGCGCGCGATTTCAACATCGAGCTGCAAAAGGCTCCGGACAAGCCCGACGCTGATTTGCCCGCCAAAAACCCACCCGCGCATGTCGAGCCCAAGCTCAGCGCGTTCACTTTGGCCACCTTGGCCACCGGCATCGGTCTGTTGGGCACGGCGCTGATTGCTCAGGTCGCCAGCAGCAGTAATTCGACCGGGATCTCCCGCACCTCAGCCTTCTTCGCCGGCGCCGGCACCGGCGTCACCGTGGTTGGAGGCCTGATGCTCTACTTCGATCTCAGCCCTAGCAAGACCGGCGCCCCATCCAGCGGAGTCACCTGGAACAACACTGGCCTCGAGCACGGCATGTCTCACTGAACGTGAACGTAACCGTAACCGCGCCCGCTCTCTCGCCGACCCGCAGCCTCAGCGAAACGGATTCTTCAAGTCGTTCCGCGCCGGCCTCTGATCCCAACTGCGCGGCCTCGGGTTAGGCGCGCGCGTTTCACTCGGTCGCGGTTCGATTGAGCGCGCCTCGACCGCCGCCGCGCGGTGAGCCGGCGGTGCACTGGGCACCGAGCTCGGCCTCGCCGTCGCCGTCAGCAAGGGTCGGGGCATTTCTACCACGCTCTGCACCGTGATCTCGTCGGCGAGCTTCAAGTGGCGACGCTCGACAGCTTGCGGCGCGGGCGCCGGATCGTCGTCCTCGTGAGCGCTCGAGTTGGAGAGCGCTTGCAGGGCGACGGCCGCGGAGAACGAAAGCAGCGTGCCCGCGACGGTGAACCAGATCCAGCGCCGCCGCGAGGGCGGCGGCTGCCCGATCAGGGTCGTGGCATTCTGCCCGGTTTTGGCCGAATACGGCACGCCGAACAAGCGATTGGTCGAGGCCTCGCCCGCAGGGCGAAGCAGCACCCCGCTGCTCAATTCGCCGTTTTCGTCGATCGGCAGCGGCTCCGGCTCGCCTTCGCCCGAACGCATGGTCCGCGCCGGCGCGTCGGCGGAGGGCGGATCGGTGGGGAAGAACGAGTGATGCTCGGTAGTCTTGCGCTGCGGACGCTCCAGCCACTTCGAACGCAAGAGCCCGTTGGTGACGTCTTCTTGCACGCCGCGATCGAGCAGCCAAAGCGCCAGCGCGCGGCCGAGTTCGAACATGTCCGGACAGCGACGCTGACGGTCCTTCTCGAGGCCGCGCGAGATGATCGACCAGAGGAGAGGCTCGCTGATACCGAGCTCGCTGAAGGTCTTTGGCTGACCCTCCAGAATGGCGTAAAGGAGCGCGTTGTAGTTCTCTCCGGTGAAGGGCAAACGTCCCGTGATCACCTCGTAGAGCACGACGCAAAGCGCCCAAACGTCGGTCCGACCATCGACGTCGGCCTCGCCCCGGGCCTGTTCGGGCGACATGTACGCTGGGCTGCCCAAGACCGTGCCGACGCTGGTCAGGCTAGGCGCGCTTTTCTGATCGAACTTGGCGATGCCAAAGTCCAACACTTTGGGCTCGAGCCGGTTGGCGGCGCTGCGCGCGAGAAATATATTATCGGGCTTGAGGTCCCGATGAACGATGCCGCGCTCGTGCGCCGCGAGCAGCGCCTCGGTGATCGGCAGCAAGGTCTGCACCGCGCGCACGGGGTTCAGCTTGCCGCGACGCTTGACCGTCCCGCCCAAGCTCTCGCCGTGGAGGAGCTCCATGGCAATGAACGGGTCCTTGAGCTCGGTCAAGCCGAAGTCGAAGATCTTGATCACGGCGGGGTGCTCGATACTGGCGGCGGCTCGTGCCTCCTGCAGCAAGCGCTCTTCGAGGCCGGGGACGCTGCGCGCCAGCTCGGCGCGAATCAACTTGAGGGCGACGTGGACGTCGAGCGCGAGGTTCTTCGCCACCCACACCGACCCCATTCCGCCTTCACCGAGGATCCGAACCAGCTGAAACTTCTGGGCGACGATCACCCCCGGCTCGTAAGCGCTGTAGCCGCGGGGGGCGATCGGGACGGGAAGCGGGACTTCGACGACCAACGACGCAGCATCCACGCGTGTTTGGTCCATTCCCTGCCCCGCTTCGGGGTCGCGCGCGCTCGCCTCCGTGGCGGCTGCGGCCACCGGATCGGTCGGGTTATATGCGTTCGCGCTGGATGCCAAAGCTTGTCGGGACCTACAACTAGGCCTCTGCCATAGCGTAAAACGGCCGACACACGCGCAACTTGAGTCCTAGGACACGGCTCGTGTGTGCTAAATAATCAGCGCTATGTCGAAATGTGCGTTGTTTTTGCCATTGCTTTTGCTCGCTGCGTGCGCGGGGACCCCGGCTGCGAAAAACCCGAAACCTGCCGACGAAAACGAAGGAACGACGTCCGAAAAAGCCAAAGCCGACGCCGCCCAGGATTCGGACGACAAGTCGGATGAGGCCAAGGCCGATACCAAAAAACCAGAGGGCAAACCTGCTAGCGACAGCCCAAAGGCCACGCGCTCGGCTCAGGACATCCTGACCGCGCCCGACGTCGTGTTCATGCTCTCATTCAATGACTCGGACGTGAAGCAGACCGCGGAGAGCAAGTGCACGGCCAGCTCCGGCAATGACCCGAAAAAGATGAATGGCTGCATGTCGCAAGCCCGTAAGGCGATCGACATCGATGGCTACCAGTTCAAAGAGATCAACGGCAAATGGTTTTGGCTGACCCTTCGCACGCAGGGCAAGACTCTGCACACGTTGCACAAGTTCGAGATCGAATTCGGTCCGGAAACGGCGGGCAGTGTGAGCATCAAGCCCAAGGGTAAAGACTTGGGTTCCAAGCCCGGCAAAACGCCCGCAGCGGTGACCATCCAGGTGCCGAACGACTATCAGATCTCGCTCAATGATCCGAAGCTCGGCAAGCTGGTATACGAAGCGAAAATTGGGCTCTTGAGCAGCGAAGCTAGTAGTCCTCCGCGCTGACGCGCGCGCGATTGGCGCGAAACACGTTCACGAAGTAGGACACGGCGAGCATGAACGCGAACGGCCACCAGCCGAGCGCGAACTTCATGGCGATCGAGTTTCGCGCTTGGTGAAGCGCGTCCAGATCGAATGCGGGCGAGAGGGTAGAGCGTAAGAACACGGGAAACATGGCAGCGCCGGCGGACGAAAGCACGCCGGCGATCAGCCCGCACGAGCCCAAGAACGCGCGGCCATCGAGCGTGCCGCGGCGCGAGCTGACGAGCACCGCACTACCGCCGACTGCGAGCGCGATGCCGAACCACGAGAGCGGACGGCTCAGTAGATTGCCCAGCAAACCCGGGCGAACGAAGTAAGTCTCCAGCGTAACGACGGCGAAGAGCAGCGCCACCGCCGGCCAAAGCTTGCGCTCGAGCGACAAGCAGCGTTCGCGTACCGGGCCGGCTGCGCGCCAGGCCAGAAAGGCAGCGCCATGGGCCGACAACAACGCGACCGACAGCAGTCCGACGCTCAACGAGTAGTAGTCGAGCAGGCCGACCTGACCGGTCGTGCCGAAGTGCGTGAAGAAAGGCATCGTGAACTCACGACTTTGATCGATTGGCACGCCACGCACGACGTTGCCGAAGGCCACCCCGAAGAGCAGCGCCAAGAGTAGGCTGGCGCCCGCGAACACGGCGTCCCACAGCGCGTGCCACATGCCGTCGACGACGTGGCTCCTGACCTCGATCGCGACGCCGCGCAGCGCAAAGCACCACAAAACCAAGTGCAGCGCCAAGTAGAAAGCCGGAAACGCCGTGGTCAGCACCTCCGGAAAGGCTACGAACAGCACCCCGCCGGTCGCGATCAACCAGACCTCGTTGCCATCCCAGAAGGGACCAATGGCGGCCAGCACGGTGCGCCGCTCCGCATCCGATTTGGCCACGAACAAGTGCAGCATGCCCGCTCCGAAATCGAAGCCATCGAGTACCACGTACGCGATCAGCATCAAGCCCAAGAGACCAAACCAGAGCTCAGCCATGAGCCTCCTGATCCGGGCCATGCGCGAGCTCGCGACCGATCAAAAACAGAAATACCAACCCGAGCACGAAGTACAGGCCGGTGAAGCCTATCAACGTAAACAGCGTGTTGCCGGAGCTGACGCTTTTGCTGTAACCGTCGACGGTGCGAAATAGGCCATAGACCAGCCACGGTTGACGGCCGAGCTCGGCGGTCATCCAACCCGCGGTCGTGGCGATGTACGGAAATGGGAATGCCAGCATCAAGATCCAAAGCACGGATCTCGTTTGCTCGAGCGTGCCTCGGAAGCCCAACCAGCTGCTGATGCCAGTCAGCAGAATGAATAAAGTTCCGAGCCCGGCCATGACGTGGAACGAATAGTACAGGAGCTCGATGTTGGTCGGCCAAGTGTCGACCGGGAACTCGTTCAGGCCGAGCACGCTCCGGTTGGGCGTGCCGTAGGCCAGGATGCTGAGCACCATCGGCGCGCGGATGGCATTGTCGATCCGCCGCTCGCGCACGTTCGGTTGCCCGATAAAGGTGAGCTCGGCATTTTCACCGCTCTCGAAGCGGCCCTCCATCGCGGCCAGGGTCACGGGCTGGGTGTCGGCCACCAATTTGGCTTGTCGATCGCCCGTCGGGAACGCGACCAATAGGCTTGCCACGAGCCCGATTCGCGTCCCCCACTTCAAGTACAAACGCGCTTGGTCCTGGTGCTGCGCGCGCAAGAGATAGAATGCGCCGACCGCGCTGACCACGAATGACGCGGTGACCACGCTGGCCATCATCGTGTGCAGGTACTCGACGATCGCCCAGGGATTGAATAAGAATTGAAAGGGGCGATCGAGCACCAGCACGCCTTCGAGCAGGGTGTGCCCAGTGGGGTGCTGCATGAAGGCGTTGGTGGCGACGATGAAGTAGCCCGAGAGCCAACTGCCCGCCCAAACCGCGCACGCGGCACCGAAGTGCTTACGCCGGCTCAGCTTTCGCTCACCGAACACCAGTGCGGCAACGAACGCGCTCTCCAAAAAAAACGCAAACATGCCTTCCATCGCCAGAGTCTGGCCGATCACTCCGGCGGCGTAGCGCGAGAAGCGGGCCCAGTTGGTGCCGAACTGAAACTCCATCGGCACACCGGTCACGACGCCGAGCACGAAGTTTACGCCGAAGATCTTGCTCCAAAAGCGCGCAGCTAGATCATAGCGCTCGTCGCCACTGGAGAGCGCGCGCCACTTCCAGAGCATGATGATGAACGCGAGCCCCATCGTGAGCTGCGGGAACAAATAGTGATAGACGATCGTGAAGCCGAACTGCAGCCGGTGCCAAAAGCTCGGGTCATCCACGCTGATCTGCTCCGGCGGCAAGATAGGCCCAGCACGCCGAAGCGGGAACCACCAAAAGCAGGGTGCGACACTTGAGCGCAGCGCGGATGGCGGTCAGCGCGAGCTCGCGGGTGCCGGAGTCGCGTTCTCTACGATTGGCAGATTGCCGCGTCGATCGGCGCATGCGATGTCGAGCTCGGCTTCACGCACCTCGTACTGGCTGACGCCGAGCTCGGCGCCATACAGGTTCCGCTTGCTCATACCCGAAAGCACGACGTAACCGCGACTCTTACACAGCTCTTCCGCTTGCTTCACGCACTTGTCCAGCGCGGCTCCGCACTTCAGGTGCCAGGACCCGTCTGGTTTTCGCAGCGGCGTGAGGGTGGACGAGGCGCAGGCAACGAGCAGCAGTGAACTCAGAATCGGGCGAAACATCGATTTCTCCCTTGCCGGAATGCCCAGCGCGCATCAACCGGCAAAGACCGCATCAGTGACTTTAATGTTCGGAGTGTTTCGAACTCGCCACCAACCAGTCAATCGAGGGGCGACCCTCGCGCTTCCCGTCAGCGAAAATCGCGCCAAAAGTCGGACCGCGATCGGCCAGATTGCGGTCCCGTTTCTGGGTCTTTGCCAGCGAATGCCTGAAAAAATACCTTGCTCGCGCCGGTACGAGTGAGATCATTGCGCTGTGATTTCGAGACATTTTTACTATGTTTTGCGAAACCTCGCGGGGCGCCATGTCACTTCCCGCTGATCGCGGCGGAATCGACGACGATGGCTTTCGCGTGAGTCTAGAAGGCGCAACATTGCCCGACTTCGTGCAGATGGAGTGTCTGGCGCAGTCGAATCGCGTCTTCCGAATCACCTCGGGTCATCGCATTGGTTACTTGTTCTTCAACAAGGGACAGATGATCCACGCGCTCAGCGGTGACCACGTGGGCGAGCCGGCCGCGCTCGAAATTCTGAAGTGGCGTGATGGCTCGGTCGAACCGTGTAGCGTCGGTTGGCCGGACGCGCCGACGATCCACTCGACTTGGCAGAATTTGTTGATCCTTTCGGCCCAAGCTCGCGACGAATCGGGGCGTCACAAGCTGGTGTCGTTTCCGGGCAACCGCAGCGCAACGACAACGGCGACCGGGACACTGCGCAGCGACACCAAACTCGTGAAAAGAGAAGAACCCTCGATGAGCGCCCCGCCGAGTTCACAGTCACTCTCGCTCGCGCAATTTCAAGCGTTCGTTCGGCTCGACCCGGCGGGCAACGTCGTCAGCGCAAAAGGTGACGCGGAAGGACTCGCTCCGGTGGCCGCCTACACCGCCCGTCTGGCCGAGCTCATTGGCAACATGCTCGGAATGGAGGGCTTCAGCTCGCTCGAGTGCAGCTTCCCAAAGGATCGAGTGTTTTTGCATCGTGAGCGCTCGGGCAATCTGGTTGCACTGAGAGTCCCGGCCGAGGCCGAGGTCGGTGCGCTGCGCGAACGCTTTGGTGTCTGATTCGGCCCCGACAAGAAAGCACTCCAAGCCCCATGATCACCCAGATTTTAGCCGGCATGCGTGACGTTGATGGAGTGCACGGCAGCTTCGTCGTGACGAAGACGGGGGTATTGGCCGGGAAAGACTTGCCGCCGATGTTCGACGATGCCGTACTGAGTGAGGTCGGCCGACGAGTCGTGCGCTTGCATGAAGGCTTGTGCGCGGACGGCGACGACTTCGACCATTGCGTGATGCGCTTCGCGGACCACAAGCTCTACCTGCGCAGCGTACCGAACGGCTTCTTGTGCGTGCTATCGACCAATGGCGTGAACACCCCCGCCTTGAAGATGGCGCTGACTCTGACCTCACGCCGCGTCGATCCGCTGATCGCGGACGCGGCGGCAGCGGCGCCCAATCCGTCTGCGGCACCTCCGCGCACTTCGGAGGTGCCATCGCCGCCAGCTTCAGGCGCTCCTTCACGCCGCCAAGCGACGTACCGCGGTCACCGGGTCTGAAGCGCGCGCACGCTCAGCGCTGCGCTTCGTACAGCTTCACGCCGGCCACGTGCACGCTGCCGTCGACGGTGAGCGTTAGCGAGCCAGAGGCCACATCCACCGGATAGGGGCCGAGCAGCGCCCAACGTGCACCGGCGGTATTCATGGTGCCAAAGAAACTATCCGCTGCGCTGGCACCGATCATCAGCGTGCCGCTGTCGGAGCCAACGGTCGAAGTGAGCCATGCGTAGGCCCAATATTTGCCGTTTGGAATGGCCCAGACGGCGGAGTCTCCGCTGTTCAGGGTACGCGCGGTCGTGAGCAGGCTGGTGGTCGTCGCGTCCGTCGTGGGCAGCGCTTTGGCGGCGGCATTCACGTAAGCCGCGCCGCCGCTGAAGATGAACTGGGCTTCGGACTCCGCAAGCAGCGATTCACCACCGACCGCCAATGCGGGGCCATTCATGTTCACCCCGAAAGCAAACGCACAATCGGGAAATAGCGCCATGGGCGGCTCGACGCCCCAGAGCCGCGACCCGGCGCGAAGGACCGTGATGGCCTGATTCGCCGCCGCCGTGTTCATGAACGAGTAGTGGCTGTTCTGGTCGAACAGTTGGTCCGCGCTGCCTGCGACGAAATCCTGATTGATGACGAACTTGGTGCCCGTGATGACGGTCGTCGAATCGTTGAATCCGATCTCCAAGTAGCTATCGGTGGTCAGGCCGTTTGCACCCTTTGGTCCGAGTGGAAATCGGTGCACGGACGTCAGCACCTTGTTGCTGATGTCCACTTGCATGTTCATGCCTCCGGGATCGATGGTTGCTTGCGAATCGAGACCGATGATCGGTTCGGCCACGCCGTTGTGATTGTAATAGTAGCGAATGGTGAGGTCCCGCAGCGACATCGGCGCCGTGTCCAGGTAGGTGAGGTTCAGCTTGAACTTGGGCGTTCGCGTCGACGCGCTGATGTCGATCGGCGTGTAGGTCAGACTGATCAGCGGAACGCAGGTCTTCGTCGAGGAGCACTGCTGGCTCAGGCAATCAGAATTTTGCACGCAAGCCTGATTGCTGGAGCAAGGCGCGCAGTCGCTGCCGCCGCAATCGGTACCGGTCTCTCCATCCCCGGCCGCGTGATCGAAACAGTGCGCTAGATAGCTGACGGGCGCCGGGAACACGCACGGCTCTCCGCCGGAGGTTCCTGCCGAGCCGGCTTCCCCCGCGGCGCCGACGCCGCCCGTCGCGCCCGCTTGGTCCTCGCCGCCACCAGTGCCAGCACCGCTACCGGCGGCGCCGCCGGCGCCGCCGGTGCCGCCAACGCCGCTACCGGCAGCCGCCGAGCCATCAGTGCCAGCCCCGCCCCCCGGGACGCTGTACTCGGGGAAACTGCAATTGCTCGCGCTCGCGAGCAGGACGAGCGCCGCGGCGGAGGCCGCAGCCGATCCGCGCCGTTTACTCGACGCACTTCCCGGAAGCTGTCCGAGGCGACGAGCGCATTTTCGTCCCGACATCGATCCAGTGGAGCTTAACACGCGCGGACGGTCCGCGCATGCGGAGCAGGCACCGCCCGCGCACTTCGCGGGCTCTCCCGACCGAGAACGCTACCGTCAATCCGCCGGTCCGTTGAGTCTTAGTCCGCGAGATCGATCTGGTTGTCGAGCAGGATCGCGCCTTTGGAAACGACGGTTTCGCCCGGCGCAATGCCCTTGAAAACCACCACCCGTTGTTCACGGACCGCGCCTGCAATCACGTCTCGACGCACGAAGCGTCCGGCAGCGTTCTTCACGTAAGCATATTGGCGGGAACCGTCGGACACTAGCGCACCCGCTGCTACCTCGACGCTGCCTTCAGGAGTGGAGGCTTGAAATTGCATTTTGGCGTACGTGTTCGGCTTGAGGCGACCGTCGGCATTGTCCAAGCGAACGCGCACCGGCACCGTGTGGCGTTCGGCATCGACGACCGCGGACACCATGTCGACCTTGCCGTCAATCACGACCCCGGGCAGCGAGGTGATGGTCACGCGCGCTTGAACTCCCGGTGCCACGCCGTCCGAGTCGGACTCGAAGAGGTCGGCCACGACCCAGACCGTCGACAGATCGGCAACCAGCATCAACGCGCCCTCGGCGCCGGGCGTGAGCTCTTGGCCTGGCAGCACGTTCTTCTCGACGACGCGGCCGGCACGCGGCGCGTGCACGATGAATTCGTTCTCCGATTTGGAAGTGATGTCCAGCGAGGCGAGCTTGGAGGAAGCGACGCCGAAGGACAGCTCGGCTTGCCGCAGCTGCTGCGCGGCAGCGACGGCTTCCTTTTCCGGCAAGGCCCGCGCCTCGACGATCGCCTTGGTACGATCGAGCACGTTTTTCGCCGATTCGACGTCGACCTTGGCTTTGCTTTGGTCCACGTGGAGGGCCGCCAAGTCCGCGCTCGCGACCGCGAATAGCGGCGCGCCTTTTTCGACCAGCTGCCCGAGCTCCGCGTACACCTGAGTGACGCGACCCGAAAGCGGAACGCCGATGCGAGCCGCCTTGGTTTCGTCGACCTTGACGAACGCCGGAACCGGGTCGGTCCAAGTGCTGGCGATCGGCTTCGCGGTTTCGAGCGCGAGCACCTGCCATTGAGGAGCGCCTGGCGCGATGGCCACCGTACCGTGGTCGACGGTCAAGCCGGTCTGCGTCTGCGCGGGCGGGAGTGCCTTGCGCACGAAGCGCGACGATGCCCAGACCGTTGCAGCGCTGACCAGCACCGCCAGCACGACGCCCAGCCGCGTCGTCGGCCGAAAGCGGAACGTGGGGTCGCTCGGCGGAGGCAGACCCGCACCATGACCTTGTGACGGTGGGATCTGGTTTTCGGCGTGAGCTTGTAACATCAACTATCCTCTCGCGGCTTTTGGCCGACCAAGTTCTGATCGATTCCGAGCGCGCGGCGCAGCTCGTTTTCGACACTGAAGAGCGCGAAGCGTGTGTCCGCCTCTTCGAGTTTGAGGGCCGCGTGCTCCCGGCGCGCGATCAGCAAATCGGTCAAGCTGATTTGACCGCGTTCGTAGGCGGTGGTCGTCGAGCCGACGACCTCGTTCGAACGCGGTAGCGCGTTGTTCTGAATGTTTTCGAGCTTGCTCTGCAGCAAGTGCCGCCGAATCAACAGCGAGCGCGCGTCCGACGCAGCGTGGCGCTGGGTCGACTGTAAGACCGCAGACAGCTCCTCGGCGCGATGATCCGATTCGCGCGCTTGGTACTGACCATGATCGAAGAACGGCAAGGGAATCGAGGCGGAGACGCCGAGCGTGTACGGCTGAGCGCCGGCGGCCTCGTAGTAATCCCGCGTGTAAGCGACACCCAGAGTCGGATCGGGAATCGCGCTGCGGCGATGCATCGTGCCTTCCACCACCGCCGCGCGCTGTTCGAAGCGCAGCGCGCGCAGGTCGGGGCGCGCTGCGATCGCACCGTTCAAGTCGTCAGTCGCAAATTGACCACCCGCGGACTTCTCCGCCGCGTCGAGCGTGGCTCCGTCCGCCTGACAGGGCGCGAACAACAGCGCTTCGCAATCGGCCAGAGCGTCTTGCAAATCAGAGCGATTGTCGGACACGTCACGACCCACGCGATCGGAATCCAACATCAACCGCGCGTGGTCGACGCCGCTCACGTCACCGCGATCCATTCGAATCTTGGTGAGGTCGGCCATTGATTGGGCGGAGAGCAAGCTATCGTCCAAAATGTGCTGACGCGCCGCGAGATAGGCCACCCGAGTCATCGCTGCACGAGCGTCACTCACGAGACCAAGCAACGTGCCGCGGTATTCCTCCGCGGACGCGTCGCGATGCAGTTTGGCGGCCTCGCTGCGCGGCCCGCGCTTACCGAGCTCGAAGGTTTGCGACACGCCGATCGAGTACGACAGGGTGTCGGCTCGGGTTAGGCCCGGCGACGACTGGTTGAATCGGCCGACCGAAATATTATTCAACCCCGCATCCAGGGTAGGATTCTGCCAGAGGCGGCTAGCCCCCACATGGTCATTTGCCTGCGCCACGCGCGCGCTCGCGGCGCGCACGTCGGGATTCATGCGCGTCAGCCAGGTGACCAACGCTTGGGGATCGGCAAGCAACGTAGCAATAGGCGCCGCGGGACCCGGCGCGGAAGGGGACGGCTGCGACGGGGCGGGTGTCGGTGACTGCGCGCCCGGCTGCTCAGCCCAGGCGGAGCGGCCTAGCAGAATGCAGAAAGCCGCGACGAAAACCGGCAACGATGTGCGAATCAGAGGAGGTGCTGACAAAAGTGACATTGAACCTGAGACACTGTGGACACATACCGAAGCACGGCGCGTGCCAGCGAACATACGGAGGGCTCGTAGTCGAACCTTCCTCGGCTCGACACGAGTCCGATACGCTGTCCTGTGGCCGGCCGGCAAGTTTCTAGAACCATTGAACAAACAAGACTCTGCTATGTTCCCGACGCCGCTCATGTCGCCTGCTCGCTGGCTTGCTTTTGCATCATTGACGCTCGGCATGGGCTCGGCCTCGCTGAGCGCATGCGGGAGTGGTGACGGCCGGCCGGGCTCGCTAGTTAGTGCTGGCGGTGAATCAGGTCAGAACGCCGGACACGCAGGTCAGGGTGGCGGCGGCCTCGGCGATGCTGGAGAAGCCAATGACAGCGCTGGAAACCGCGGCGATGGCGGCGACGACGCGGGTGCGGCAGGCGAAGGGAGCTCGGTGGCCGCACCGCTCGCGATTTTTCCGCGCCAGCTCCAAGTCGATGTGGGCTGCGGTGCGAGCACGGACCCGACCGATCTCGTAATCCGAAATGGCGGCTTCTTGCCGCTCACGATCTCGAGCGCGATGGCGACTTCCGGCTACGTGGTGAAAGGCCAGCTCCCGTTGCAAATTGCGGCGATGGCGAGCGCGACTTTGCAGGTGCTGCCGCCGGCAGCGAAAGCAACGGCATCGGTCGGGGACATGTTGTCCGGCCACCTGACCTTCGTGACCAATGAAATGAACAGTCCGACCCGCGAGGTATTGCTGAATACCACGCTGTTCGGCGGGCAATTCGAGTTCACCGACAGCGCCGGTACCCCGCTGAGTGCGCCGCTTCCGTTGACCTACTTGAACTCCGATATCTGCCCAGACGACGTCACGTACCGAGTCCACAATACCGGCAACTTGGCATTCACCCTGGTCGGACCGGCGTTCCCGGCGCATCTCGGAGGGACCAGCACCGGAGCGAACGGGCAGAACGTAGCCCCGGACGAGTACATCGAGCTCAAAGTCGGCGCCAACTCGGGAACCGATGGGGCGTGCAACGGGAGCGGCAACCTGACGTTTACCGTTCAGGGTTCGTTCTGCGGTTCGGTGCCGACGCTCAGCGTCACCTGGCCGACGAACATCGAGACAGCTGGCTGCACGTGTACCGCCGGCACTGAGTAGCGGCGCACAGCGACTGCGCAGAACTTACTGAAGCAAGCCGCGCACGAGCGATTGGCTAGTGCGTCGCCCAGGCGCAGACTTCGGCGGTGCGGGTGGCACGCTTCGCAATGCTTCTTCGAGCACGAAGCGCGGCAACGCCTCGAGATCGTCGAATTCGATCGCCAGTGAGCGACTGAACTCACCAGGCCGGCGACCATGTACGACGCGCATCACCGTCGCTTCCGCGTCGACCCAAACCGTACTCCGCGGGATACGGAACGAGACCAGGATGCGCTCGCCGGTCAGCGCGGGATCGGCGGGACCCACCAGCGCGCCGGTCGCAGAAAGATCGACCACGCGATCAGCGACCAAGCTGAAATCCCGCTCGCGCACGACCTGGCAGGCGATTTTGACGGTATGACGAGAAGAACCTCGGGGTGTCTTGAGCGGGCGACGCATGAGCGATCTCCAGGGTGAACAGAAATGGTAGCGAGCCCAAGCTCGTCCTGTCCAAATACTGGTGAAACTCAATTTCGGTGGCTCGACTCCCACGCCCGACGAAAGAGCTACATTCATAGGAGTCGATGCGGAGACTCTCCCGGTTGCTGCTGGTCTTACTCGCCTTGCTCGCGAGTCCCGCGCTGCACGCGGCCGAGCCAGGCGCGGAGCTCCGCATCTCTCTCCTCACCATGGGCCCTGGCGAGCACCCATTCACCAAGTTCGGGCACAGCGCGATCTGGGTGCAAGATACGGCCGCGCAGCGCGACGAAGTGTACAACTATGGCACGTTCGCCTTTGACTCGCGCACGGCCCTGCTCGATTCGGTCGAGGGCAAGCTGCCCTACTGGCTGTCGGTACAAAGCTTGGGCGGGACCTTGCGCACGTACAGCGAACAAGGACGATCATTGCTCGCGTCCGAGCTCGAACTGACCCCCGCGGAGCGCATTCGATTGCGCGACTCGTTGCGCGAGAACGCGCGCCCCGAGCACCGCTATTACCGCTACGACTACTATCGCGACAACTGCGCGACGCGCGTGCGTGACATCGTAGACGTCGCAATCGGAGGGCGGATGCGGCAAGAACCAGCCTCGCCTGCGAGCATGAGCTATCGCGCGCACACTCAGCGACTAGTAGCCGACGACTTGCTCTTGTACGTGGGATTGGACTTGGCCATCGGCCGGCAGACGGATTCCCAGGTGACGTTTTGGGACGAAGCTTGGTTACCCGAACGGCTGCACGCTCTGTTTGCGCACGCCAAGGTCAGTCACGGTGGCCAGGAACTACCCCTGATTCGCAGCGAGCGAACTTTGCTCAGCTCGCGCTTCCCCGCGCCGCGTTCGACACCGCCCAGTTGGGGCGGCTACTACGCGGCTCTGGGGCTCGCTCTGGGCAGCGCGTTTGCGGTCTTGGGGTGGTGCGCCAGTTCCGGCCGGCGCGCGCTCAGAGTGGCGCTCGGGGCATTGTACTTCGTGCTCGGCACGACGCTCGGGCTGCTCGGCTCCGCGCTCTGTTATCTGACGTTCTTCTCCGCGCATTCCGCCGCAGCCTCGAATTACAACGTGCTCTTACTGCCGCCGTGGTTGCTCGCGCTCTCAGTAGCGGGAGTTGGAGTCATGCGCGGCAAGGCCCGGGGCTTTCGGGTCGCGCGCTGGGCAGTATTGGGCGCCTTGTTCACCAGCACGCTCGCCCTCTTCATCCACGCCCTGAGCCAAAACTCGCAAGCCAACCTGCAGGAGCTGCTATTCGCGCTGACGCTCTGGTTGGGCCTAGCGCTCTCGACACGAAAAGCTCGGGCTCGAAGCTCGGGGACAGGGGTGGCAGCCTCGGCTCGGCGCGCCTAGACTTTCCAAGTAGCTCCCCTGACTCCCTGACTCTGCGATCACTTCGCAAGTCCGGGGGCTGGGCGACAATTTGCAACACCGGCAGCACGTTGATCTTTGGGTCACTCCGGGCAGCCTATTTAGCCGAGGGCAATCGGGTCGTTAGGTGAGACCATGCCGGCCCGAATTGCGTTCCTGAGTTTTGGATCGGTGATGGTGGTCCAGCAAGGTACAGAACCAGCGACGGACACAGAATGGCGCGCATTCATGGCTGACCTAAGCCAAAAGGATCTCAGCCAATTGCGGGTGCTGATTCTGACGACGGGCGGTGGTCCGACGGCCGATCAGCGTGTTCAACTCAAGCATTTCATGGCGGGCCGATCGGTGCGCACGGCTGTGGTCTCTGACAGCATCAAGATGCGGTTCATCATTGCCACGATCGCGCTCATCAATCGTGAACACCACGGCTTCACCAACCGGGAGCTCGGCAAGGCGTATGAATTTCTCGAGCTGACCCCGACCGAACGAACCGCTGCCGCGCGCGCGATCAAAGAGTTGGCAAGACAGCTCGCGTGAACTCCACGAGTTGCGTACGCCTCGTGAGCCGGACCCCAAAACGACACAACCCCCGACTCGGCGAGTGTTCGCGAGTCAGGGGTTGGAAGACGGCAGTGCTACAGACTTGGCTACTGCTGCGTCGCGACCGGCTTTTGACCGATCCAGCGATCACGGCGGCTGTAGGCCACCTTCTTGGCTTCCTCCGGCGAGACGGTCGATTTGTCGTTCTTGATGTTCTTGCTCATCGTGACCATGAACACCGTCGAGCTGCCCTGCCCGCCGATGATCACCGACCAGGATAGGAACATCATCCACATGCGGAACCACTTTTGACCGTATTTTTCGACGATCGCGGCTTCGTTCTTCTTCCAGTTTTGGTACCACTTGTGAATCGTCACCGCGTAATGCACGCCGCAATTTTCGACGCGGTGTACCTCGAAGCCAGCGCGCTCCGCTTGGGAGGTGACGAAGCCGAGCGGACAGCTGGCGTCGGCTCCGGGGAATATGTATTTGGCCATGAACAGGCCCCAGACCAAGTCTTCGAACTGCCACGAACGACGTAGGCCGGCGATCTGCAAGTAGAAGATGCCATCGTCGTTGAGCATGCTGCGCACCTGCAGCAAAAACTTCTGGAAGTTCTTGATGCCGACGTGCTCCGCCATTTCGAGACAGGTGATCTTGTCGAACTTTTCCGACGGCAAGTTGCGGTAGTCGTCGACGATGATGCGAAC
The DNA here is from genome assembly GCA_037200885.1 of Pseudomonadota bacterium. Classification (GTDB taxonomy): domain Bacteria; phylum Myxococcota_A; class Polyangia; order Polyangiales; family Polyangiaceae; genus PMG-095. The sequence goes on along the minus strand of JBBCIN010000001.1, from coordinate 3,236,423 downwards.
CTTGTCGGACACGCCGGCCTTGGCAGCGCGTTCGGTAGCCCAAGCGGCCTGCTCTTTGGCGAGGGTAATGCCCGTACTGTGGGCGCCGTAGTGCTGCGCGGCGTAGGTGATCATCGGACCCCAGCCGCAGCCGATGTCCAGGTGCTTGTCGCCGGGCTTCATCTGCACGTACTGGCACACGGTCTCGAGCTTGCGCTCCTGCGCGGCTTCCAGAGTCTCTTCCGGATCACGGAAGATACCGCTCGTGTAAGTCATCGACTCGCCCAAAAACCAGTTGTAAAAGTCATTGCCGCGGTCGTACACGTGCGCGATGTCGCCCTTGTCCGATGCCTGGCTGTGGGTCACGTTCTGGCCCAGGAATTCGCGGAAGTAGAACTTCACGTCGCCCCAAGTGAAGCAGAACTGAAACAGTTGGTTTCGGCGCAGCATGACTTCGTACACGTCTTGCTTGAAGTCGATCCTCTCGGCCATGTACGCCTCGTAGAAGATCTCCATGGGGATCTTCTTGCCGGCCCAACGCTTGCCCTCGGCAGCGTCTTTGAAACTGAAGGATTCAGTCCAATCTGCAGCTCCGCCGTCGGCTTGGTGTGAGCGGTAGACCAAATACAACAAGGGCAGCACGACGCCGCACAGCGGGACTGCGAACCAAGTCAACCCGAAGGTCAACGCTCCGGCCAGGGTGAGTCCAAAGCCACTCAGCGCGAGCACGAGCGCGGCGACCAGCGTGGGAGCGGCCAACAGCAGCGCGCCGTTCTGCTCGAGCAGCCAGAAGATGAATGGCATGCCATGGGTACGGCCGGTCTCGTTGTGCTTCGAGGCCGGCTTTTGGCGCAGCGCGGCGGCACGCGAAAGAACCTGCGCATCGCTGGCCAAGGGGAGCGGGACGGGGCTGGTGATGTTCTCGCCAACGGCGAGGGCGGGGCTGATTGGCTTCATGGTCGACAGTCGATTCGTGTGGCGCGTCCGTTTCGCGTCGTTGATAGATAGGTACCTGGCGCCGAGCAGGATCGAACCCGCTCGGGCACGCCGCGCAACGGTGCGGGGCAGAGTGCTTTCCGAGAACGAAACTGAAGCTCAGGAGCGCTGGCCAAGGTGCCTGGTCGCGCACATTGCTAGGAGCTTCAAGGCACGGTCTTACCGTGCAACTGCATCGGCCACAACCGCGCTGATCGGCCCGAAAGCCGCGCAAAGGCATGACGCAGCGCGTCGCATCCAGGGCGCGGCGGTCTTCGAGGCCATAAACTCTACCGCTCAGGCCGCCAGAACTGCAGCGCGCAGCGGGCGCCGGGCCCGCAGATCGATGCGCACGGGGACGACGATCATGGGCATCCCGCGGCGTTGCAGCCGCTTTTGGACCATGAACGCGGTTTCGTTGTGCAGCACGCGATTCCAGAACGTGTCTTCCTCGAAGATCAATTGGCCGGCCACGAACAACGCGCGCGGATAGCGCGACGATAGCTCCTCAGCGGATTTCTCGACCTCCACAGCAACCTCGGTGCCAACCGAGAACATGCTAGCCGCGGGCAAGCCGAGCGAGCGCGCATAGTGCTCGTAGCAAAGTAGGTTCTGGCGCGTGCGCGCTTCGAGTGCGGCCAGTTGATCGGCGCCCTTGAACGACTCCGAGTCGACCACTGCGACGCTCAGGAATACGACGCCCGAAAAGTGATGCGGGAACATGCGCAGCAAGGTGAGCAGCGAGTGACGCCCGAGGCCGCTGTAACCTCCGACCAACAAGATCGCCACCGGCTTTTCGGCATCCGGATCGCGCGCGCTGTGGTGCTCCATCAGTCCGTGATGGTCTTCGAAGCGTACGTTGGCATCGCCGGGCTCGGCGGCGAGGGCGAGCGCGGCATCCACCTCGGGCGGCGAGGGCAGGTCCGAATCGAGCTTGCGTAGCGCGCCGACGACGGCGCGGTAGTGTCGCTTGATGGCAAAGCAAGCCACGACGAGAGCAGCGGTCACGAGCAGGGTGAGCCAACCGCCATCGACGAACTTCTCTAGGATGGTGATGACTAGGATCGTCGCACACAAGGCCAGCGCCACCAGATGCGCGAACAGATGCCGCTTCCAATCCGCGTGCTCGGCGCGATGACGGATCCAAAATCGCGCCATCGCCAAGTTGGACAAGCTAAACGTGAGAAACACGTTGATCGAGTACATCACGACCAACTTCGAGACGTCGCCGTGGGTGTAGAGCAAGGCGCCCAGTGCCGCTCCCGCCATGATCATCACGCCGTTGCGCATCGACAAGCGATCGGAGAGCGCGGCAAAGCGGTGCGGCAACCACGAATCAGTGGCCATGTTGGCCATTACGCGCGGGCCGTCCAAGAACCCGGCTTGCGCCGCCACGAACAACAGCGCGCCTTCGCTGAGCAGCGCCGCAATGATGAAGCCACGCCCAAAATTCAGCCCTCCGAAGCGCCAAGAGCCGGCCACGCGCTCGAACAGCACGGCGTTCATGGTTTTGCCCGGTTCAGGCTGCGCGTGCACCAGCAAATAGGCGAGCAGGATGCCGCCCGCCGTGATGGCCAGCGACGCGGCCATCAAGCTCATGGTGCGCTTCGCGGTGCGCACCCGCGGTTCGCGCATCATGCCCACGCCATTGGAGACGGCTTCGATGCCAGTATAAGTGCCGCCGCCCATGGAGTACGCGTGCACGAATAATTTGAGCAGTCCGAACGTGCCGAGCGCGATACCGGTGCGGCCGATACTGGCGTGCACCTCACTGGCGACGTGGCCGGCTTGCGCGGCGTTCCCGCCGATCGCCAGCACTATCAAAATCGCGTGGGTGATCAAGAACAGCACGAACACCGGGACCAGGGCGCTGACCGATTCCTTCACACCGCGGATGTTCATCACCGTGAGCAGCACCAAACCGCTGAAGGCCAGGACCATTTTGTAGGCGAGAGCGCCGGGTGGCAAAAAGCTGAAGATGGCGTCCGCACCGCTGGCGATCGAAATCGTGATCGTCAATACGTAATCCACCAAGAGCGCCGCGCCGGAGACGACACCCACGCGCGGATCGAGCAACTTGGAGGCCACGACGTAGCCGCCGCCCCCGGACGGGAACTGCTCGATGATCCGGCTGTAACCGTAGCTGATGATGAAGACCGTCGCGCCGGTGGCGAGCGCGAGAAAGAACGCCAAACCGGTGTGCTCGCCGAGCGCGCGGTATGCTTCATCCGGGCCGTAGGCGGAAGACGACAGACCGTCGGCGCCCAGGCCCACCCAGGCCAGCAGGGCCACGAGCGACAGCTTGTGAAATGCGTGCGGATCTTTGACGTCTTTGGGGGCACCGAAGATCAGGCGCTTGAGGGCGATCGACATGGCGGGCCGATCAAGCCGCACGCGCTCCTGTCCGGCAAGCAAAGCCGCCCCAGGGGCGCGGTTTTTATAGTTCCTTTATGGGGGGCGAGCCTGATTATTGCCGAGGCGTATCGCGCGCGTGTCGAGCGCGCAGCATGTACAGCGGCAAGGCGAGCACGCACAGGAGCGCCAACGTCGCCTCGACGTCGAAGGTTTGTCGATGCGCCAAAGTCAAAGCAACTCGCACCGCGCTACAGAGCCAGAGAAACGCGGCGATCGGCAGCAGATCGGAGTCCCCCTTCGGGAGATCGAGTGGAATATCGCGGCGTGCGATCGCACGGTAGCGCGTGATTTGAATGACCGGTCCCATGCACTGGAAGGTGCACCCGAGCGGATCAAGAAACCGTCAACACTGGGCGGGTTGTGATCAAGATTTGGTAAGGACCGCCGCTTGCCGGACGAGCGCTACGAATCACTCTTCAGACGGTAGCCGATACCCGGTTCCGTAACCAAAAAGCGCGGTCGTGCCGCATCCACTTCGAGCTTGTGCCGGAGTTGCACCATGTAGACCCGCAGGTACTGCGTGTTATTGGCGTAGCCGGGCCCCCAAACCTCTTTCAGGAGCTGTCGGTGAGTCAGCACTTTTCCGGCGTTTTTTAGCAGGGTTGCCAGCAGCTTGTATTCGATCGGCGTGAGGTGAACTTCCTTGCCCGCCCGATGAACGCTCCGCTTATCGAGATCGATGCTGAGCTCGCCCACCGTTAGGATCGGCTCTGTGCGTTCCTGCCGCGAGCGCGCGGAGTGTCGTAGCGCGACGCGGATGCGAGCCAGTAGCTCACCCGTGCCAAATGGCTTGGTCAGGTAGTCGTCTGCGCCTGAATCGAGCGCGTTGATCTTGTCGTCTTCCTGACCACGCGCGCTAATCACGATGATAGGCGCGGACGCCCACTCACGCAGTCGCTTGGTCACGACCAGACCATCGATGTCCGGCAGGCCCAAATCCAGCAGGATCAAGTCCGGATTGTACGACGCGGCCTGAGTCAGGCCTTCCGCCCCGTTCACCGCTTCGACCAGCCGATAGCCGTGGCTCGACAGAGATGCGCGCAGGAACTTCCTCATCTGCGTATCGTCTTCCACGATCAGCAAGAGCGGCATGACTTCGGTCACGACCCAATCCTAGTGCGACGCGGGCCGGTCGCGCTCACATTTCCTCGATCGGGTCCGGGGCCTCGGGCGCAGGTGGTTCGCCATCGACGGGCAAATAGATGTGAAACTCGGCACCACCCCCCGGTCTGTTCAGGACGAAGATCTGCCCGCCGTGCGCCATGACGATCCCCTTACAAATCGCGAGCCCGAGCCCCACTCCCCCGCCCCGAGCACCGCCAATGCGATAGAACTTGTCGAATACGCGCTGCTCCTCCCCGGCCGGGATCCCTGGGCCACGATCGGAGACGACTATTTCTACGCCACCGGACTGGGTATGGACATGAATTTCGATCGGGCTCTCGGCGGGCGTGTACTTGAGAGCATTTTCCAATAGGTTCACGAACAGTTGCTGAATCAGCACAGCGTCCAAGGGCACGAGCGGCAAATCAGCAGCGAGATCGGTCAGCACTTGACGACCGGCGAGCGCGTCCTCCATCCGGTTGAGCGCAGCGCCCACCACTTCTTCCAGTGGCTGCCACTCCTTGTTGACGCGCACGGCGCCTGCCTCGAGCCGCGTCATGTCCAGAAGGTTCCGCACCAAACGATTGAGCCGCTGCGCCTCTTGTAGAATCGTCTCGGTCAACTCACGACGAGTGGCAGCATCGATCGCGTCTTCCAAGAGACTGCTGGCTGCGCCCGTGACGACGGCCAGTGGCGTACGCAGGTCGTGCGAAACCGAGCTGAGCAGCGAGCTGCGCATTTGCTCGGTCTCCATCTGTAGCTGCGCCCATTGGGCCTCATCCGCCAACTCCGTGCGCTCGATGGCGCTCGCGATCTGGTTGGCAAAAGCGGTCAAATACTCTCGATTTTCGACGCTCTGCAGGCGATTTGGGTCGTCTGCGCGGACGCTCAACACGGCCACGGGACCGCGCGAGGCAAGCAGCGGTAGGTAACTATCGAGTGACGAGGAGAAGGCATCGCTGCCAAGTCCCGCTGGACGCTGGTGGTCCCAGACCCATTGGGCGACGCTCGCCTCCGGCTGATCGCCCGCCCAGCTCGCGCCTGCTGCAGAGAGGGAGCTCACTTTCGAGCGATCCGCGTTCGGAACCAGCAAGATCACGTGCAAACCGAGGGCGTCGAACAAATGTCGAGCGGCAATCTCCGCGATGTCCTGCACGCGCTTTGCCGCAGCTAGCTCCCGACTCAGGGCATAAAGGGCCGCCGTGCGCTGCTCGCGGTGATCGGCCGCGTCCGCCTGTGCGCGCACTCGTTGGGTCAGCCCGCTGATCACCAACGCGACCAAGAACATGACGCCAAAGGTCACCACGTGACTCAGGTCGTGAACGGCGAAGGTGTAGAGCGGGGGGATGAAGAAGAAATCGAAACACAGCACGCTGAGCACGGCCGCGAGCAGCGACGGCCCATAGCCGAAGCGGAGCGACACGAGCACGATGCTCAGCAGGTAAACCATGACCGCGTCTGCGAGTTGTCGCGGCCCGAACGCGGTCCAGGAGATGGCAGAGGCCAGCAGGGCGCTGCTCGCGGCGGCCAAGAAGGCCAGCGGCGCACTGGGAATTCGACGCAATAACAAGGATTTCATCGCTGGCTCCCGAAGCGTCATCGGCACTAGAACCGGCCCACGGGAGCAGGCACTTGACGGGCGAAGGGACCCCACGGTAGGCGTGCGCTGAAACGCTGGGAAGTACCCCTGCCCGCACGGACACCGCCCTCCCGGCGGCCCTGGACTCCTCGAAGACCCTCATGAGAAAAATTATCAACGACTTCGTAAAGTTCCAAGACGCCGGCCTGGCGCGGAAGTGGACCGGCAAGAAGGTCCCGATCTCGCGTGTGTACGAGGCGTACATGGAAGGCCAAATCGACATTCCGGCCGAGCACTGGGAGCCGTTGTTCAATTCGCGCCACGAGACCATGACGTTCGGCCTGACGGACACTCACTTCAAGTGGGCGTTCACGAACTTTCTGCCCGAGGTAGCGATCCACTCCAAGAGCCAGGATAGCCGGATCGTTGGTGAGCACTACAATCGCGGCAACGACTTCTTTGCCTGGTTCTTGGGCGAGGCCATGGTCTACACGGCCGCTTGGTTCGAAAACCCGGGCGTCCCGCTGGAACAAGCGCAGTACAAGAAGATTGACCGTGCCTGCCAGAAGCTGCGCCTGAAGGAGGGCGAGACGCTGCTCGACATCGGCTGCGGCTGGGGCACGTTCGTCGCCCGTTCGGCCAAGGAGTTTGGTGCCAAGAGCTACGGCGTGACGTTGGCTCAGGAGCAGGTCAACTTCGGCACTGACCGCATCAACGCCTACGGCGTGGGCGACCGCGCCAAGGTCGAAGTTTGCGACTACCGCAACGTCAAGGGTCAGTTCGACAAGATCGTCAGCCTGGAGATGTGCGAGCACGTCGGCGTCAAGAACATCGTCAGCTACTACAAGAAGGTGCACGACCTGTTGAAGGACGACGGGCTGTTCGTGCTGCAGTGGACGGGGATCCGCGCGCTGTACAACCCGCAAAGCCCGCTGACCGCCGTAACCCTGCGTCCCGAGGATCTGATCTGGGCGCTGTTCATGGCCCGCTACATCTTCCCGGGGGCCGACGCGAGCTTGACCCTTTCCGGAATGATCCGCGCTGCGGAAGATGGCGGCTTCGAGGTGATCGACGTCGAGAACATGAGCCCGCATTACGTGATCACGCTGCGCGCGTGGCGCGACAACTGGGTCTCCAACGAAAAGGCGATCATCGCTGCCTACGGCCAACGCTGGTACCGCCTGTGGCACTTCTTCCTGCATTGGTCCGCGCTGATCGGCGAGCAAGGCTCGGCGTTCACCTACCAGCTCATCATGCACAAGAACAACGAGAGCTTCGATCGTCAAGGCCTGCGCTTCAACGGCGGGCACATTCGCTGAGCTTGCGCTGAGCGAGTGAAAAAGCCCCCGGGCGAATTCGTCCGGGGCCGCGATCAGCGCGATAGCGTCTGCCGCGTCAATTCCGAGCCATGCGCTTTGGCGTCGCCCGGTCGCCCAGGCGAACGAGCCCGTAAGCGTGGCTGACTGCGTCATCGGCGCAACCCGTGAAGGCAAACAGCTCGTCTGCCAGCTTAGTGGCTGATGCCCACGCATTCGCCTCGAATGCGGCTTGGATCACACGTCGGGTGTCCTCTGGATCCAAGGTCATCATCTCAGCGCAGGCAACCTTGCAGGCCGCGTCGAGAGCACCGAGCCTCGCGTGAAGATCGATCAGGAATTTGATGGCGTCTACGGACAAAATCCGAAGGTCGCGGCCTCGCTCGAGCAAGCCGATCGCGCGGTGAGTGTGACCGCGAGCTGCCTCAACACTTGCCAAGCAATAGGGGTCCACGTCGGACGCCGGCCGAACTCGATGCAACGCGGCCAAGGCACCCTCTGGGCAGCCTTGTTCGAGCTCGGCCCACGCCACGACTTGCCAAGCCGCATTGGCAGTGAGGTTCGAGCGCGAAAGCATGGCAACACTCGTCGCCAGGTGCCCGGCCCGCTCGGGATAATCTGCTAGCAAAGAACGCGCTGTTTCGAGCTGCTTCGGCAGACCGAGTGCTAGTTCAGCCTCGATTCGACGCCGACTCGACCAACGGAGTAGCGAAGCGAACGCCGCGGCACCGAATACGAAGATGACGGGCGCGCTTCGCAAAACGACCAATCCTTCGACCGCCATCACCAACGCTAGAGCGCCGGAAATGAGTAGCACTGCCGGCTGACGGTTACTTCCAACGAAAGTGAGGAGTGCTCTGCCGCCCGCGAAGGGCAGTACCGGCAATAGATTCACGACGCCCCATACGAGGTTGATGTGCATCGCGATCGTCAGCCACGTACATCCGGGGAAGAGGCGAAGCAGCCAGGCAAAAGCCAAGCTGATTGCGACGCTGATCACCGGTCCCATCAGCGTTGCGACGAACTGCCGCCCACGCGCTAGGCGCGGCTCGATCGTCGTGTGAGCGCCGAACGCATGCAACGTAATGGCGACTCGACTGCTCCAAGCGAGCCCGCACAGCACCTGGCCTAGCTCCTGCGCGATTAGCGACAAACACATGAGCACGGCGAAAAGACCCATTCTGGTCAGCCCACCTGCGACTCCGGGAACCGCCGCGAGCAGCAGGAAGGTGAGCGCGACGCGTAGCTGTAGACGCTCGCCTCCGATCTTCAGCGAGGGGCCAATTCGCCTTGGGCTATGAAATAGCTCTACTTCGTCCGAATCGATGATCGGCCAGTCGACGCGGCGAAGATCTTTTGCAGAGGGCGGCTGCATCGGCAGGACTCCTCGGTGACTCGGGCTCGGGCTCGGGCCACTCCAGTTACTTTGGTTCGTCCTCTAGCTCCCTCTGCATCAAAAAACTATCCCTACCTTGCTTCGAAAAGGCCGCCGGGATCTGGTTCGATACCAGGTCGTAAGAGCCCAACGCGTTGAACCCGAGCGCGATCGACCAGACGAGCTTGCCGCGCAAGGCATCGCTGACGAAAGACTCACAGAGGCGCTGTTTCCGCGGCTCACCGCGGGATAAAGAAAGTATTAAGGCCCGCCCGAGCAGGCGATGTGAGGCTCGATCTGCGCCGAGCCATCGGGGCCCTTTCGCCGCCGCGTGATCAATGCGACAGACGTTCAGCAATGGCTGATCTTGGCGTCGGAGACCGACTCGATCGCTACGAGCTGATCGAACTGCTCGCGCGCAGCGGCATGGCGTCGGTGTTCAAGGCTCGCGATACCGAGACTGGAGCCACTATCGCCGTGAAGTTGCCCCATTTGCACTTCGAGAGTGACGTCGTCTTTCACGAGCGCTTCCGGCGCGAACAGGAGATCGGACAGCGCCTCTCACACCCGGGTATCGTCAAGGTCTTCGCGCCAGACAAACGCAGTCGCAAGTACATTGCGATGGAGCTCGTGGCTGGGAGCTCACTACGAGCACTGCTGGAGACGGAAAAACGGCTCCCTCCAGCACGCGCCCTGGAAATCGCCCAGCAGATCGCTGCCGCACTCGTCTATCTGCACGCAAACGGCGTGGTGCACCGCGACCTCAAGCCGGAAAATATCATGCTGACACCCGATGGCACGGTGAAGCTGCTCGATTTCGGGATTGCGCTCGACGATGCGGCGCGGCGCATCACCTGGTTTGGCCTGTCGGCAACGCTGGGTACACCCGACTACATGGCGCCCGAGCAAGTCAACGGTCGGCGCGGTGACGTCCGAACGGACATTTACGCGCTCGGGTCGATGCTGTTCGAGATGCTCACCGGCGAACCTCCCTTCGTCGGTGGCAACGCCCAGACTCTACTACGCGCCAAGGGCAGCGAAGATCCGCGCTCGCCTCGCCAGTTGCTCCCCGATCTCGACCCCAAGATCGAAGACATCGTGCTACGCGCCATCGAGCGGGAACCGCGGGACCGCTATCCGCGCGCAGCCGATCTGCTCGCCGACCTGACCGATCCGGCGCGAGTCACGCCGCGCGACCGCTCGGGAATTCTGAGCCGCAAACGCACACTTTTGGGACGCGAGTCGCGCTTTTCTTTGGCATTGGCGGTCGCGGTCGTTTCGCTCGGCGCGCTCATCTGGCTCACTCACCGGCGAGCAATACTGAAGCCGCCTCAAAACCCTCCGAGCCCGGAGCAACGAGTCCGATGACCGGGACGGGCTCGGGGCTCAACCTGTGCTGGGTCGCTTTGACCGGCTTCCTGGTGATGTTCATGCAGATCGGTTTCGCCATGCTCGAGACCGGCTTCACCCGTAGCAAGAATGCGGTGCACACCATGGCACTCAACTTGCTCATATACCCCATTGGGGTGCTCGGCTTTTGGCTGTGTGGATTTGCGTTGATGTATGGCGGCGTCGCTGGCTTCCCGTCGCTTGGTCCGGTGCTCTCCGTGCAGCACGAACTCGCGCTACACGTGTCGTCCCACCACCTCGGGCTCGTCGGTGCGGCCAAGTTCGCGCTCGTCGACGTCGCTCAAGATCCGCCTCACTTGGTGATGTTCTTGTTCGCCGCAGTGTTCATGGACACCGCAGCGACCGTGCCGACGGGCGCCCTCGCGGAGCGCTGGAAGCTCGGCGCATTCGTGATTTACGGCTTCTTCATCTCGATGCTGCTCTATCCCATATATGGCAATTGGGTGTGGGGCGGCGGCTGGCTCAGCCAGCTGGGATCCGCATTCGGCCTCGGTCATGGGCATGTCGACTTCGCCGGGTCGTCCGTGGTGCACATGACTGGTGGCGTAACGGCGTTGGCTGGCGTGTTGGTGCTGGGGCCACGCGTGGGGAAATTTCGCCGTGATGGCACGATCAGCGTGATCCCGGGTCACAACCTGCCGATGGCGCTCCTCGGCACCGGCATCTTGGCCTTCGGTTGGTTTGGCTTCAACGCCGGCTCCACCCTCTCCGCGTACGACCCGCGCATCGCACTGATTGCCGTCAACACCATGCTGGCGTCGGCGGCGGGCGCTCTGACCGCCTTGCTCTACGTCTGGCATCGCCACCACAAGCCGGACATGGGCATGTTCTGTAACGGCCTACTGGGTGGGCTGGTCGCAATCACGGGACCATGCGCCTTCGTCAGCCCAGCGGCTGCGGCGCTGATAGGGCTCGTTTCGGCGCTGCTGGTTCTAAAAGCCACGACGTTCCTGGAGCGGACACTGCGCGTGGACGATCCGGTTGGTGCCATCGCCGTGCACGGCGTGTGCGGCGCTTGGGGAGCCTTGGCGCTTGGGCTGTTCGCGGACGGCACCTATGGCGAGGGTTGGAACGGTGTGAACGGACCCGTGCGCGGGATCTTGTTCGGTGACGCGTCACAACTTTATGCTCAGCTGCTGGGCGTCACCGCAAACGCGGTCTTCGTGTTCTTGCTCGCCTATTCTTTTTTCTGGCTGTTGGAGCGCATGATCGGCAACCGCGTGGCCGCCGAGGTCGAATGGAACGGCCTCGACGCGCAAGAGATGGGCTCCGAAGCATATCCACCCGGCTAGACGCCGGCGGCGGCTGGCTCGAGCGCGAGTAAACAAAACATAAAATCTGAACCCGCCGTTTCACGCTGGCGACTCAGACATTAGTTCGAAACATCGAGTGGTCTTTGATGGCTCGCGGAGCAAGGACATTCCCCGATCCGAAGCGTGGTGGTGCGTTCAGTACGACGTAGCGCGGGAGGGTGCGTGCATTTCCGTGATTCGAATCACTACCTACCAGGAGCAGAGTCATCATGACTGAAAAGGCTGCAGCGTCCGGTTCACCCTCTCGAGCGACGCTCGGGCTAACCGGACTCACCATCAATGCCATGGCCCTGATCGCCCCCGGGGCGTTTCTGTGGCTGACCTATCAGATTCAGTCGCTCTATGGCGCGCCGATGGCAGGTTCGGCGATGTGGTTCGGAATCGTGGCCGCACTCGCGCTGTGCTTCGCGACCGCCGTGAGCTACGCCGAGCTCTCGAAGCTCTACCCGGGCGCTGGCTCGTCCTATTATTTCGCGGAGCAGGCGTTCCTGTCGAAGACGAAGGCGCATCGCTTCGCTCGCATCATGAAGTTCATGACCGGATGGGCAAGCCATCTTTACTACTGGGTGTACCCAGGCTGCATGGTCGGCGTCACCGCTTTAATCAGCGGCTATCTGATGAATCAGTTCTTTCCGGACACGTTCAGCGGGTCATTCAACAGCCCGCTCTTCATGTACTTGTTTTGCGTCGCATTCTCACTGGGCGTCGCCTACATCGCGTTTCGCGGCGTGACGGGCACGACGATCGTCAACATGGTCGTGAACGTCGTGCAGATTACCGCGCTGTTGGTGTTCGCGGTCATGGCGATTCTGTACCGCTCCAGCCATCACGAAGGGGCGCAGGGCTATCAATTGGTGAACGGTGCTCCAGTCGACTTCGTCGTGGCTCAGGAGCCCGTATTGGAAAATGGCATCCCCAAGCTGGACGCGACGGGGCAGCCACTCACACAAAACAAGATGGACCCCGCCGGGAACCCGGTCCCAGAAATGAAGGACGGCAAACCGGTGCCGTTCGTTTTGAGCTATGCGGCCGAGCAAGGCACCACGATGGAGCCCGCTGACGCGGACCACCCCAAAGACCTCTCACCTCATTTCAAGTTTCACACGACGGCGAGTTCGGTGGTCGCACCGCACTCTTTCTCGTTCATCTTCATTCAGGCGTGCGTCGCCATCTTGATCCTGGTCGGCTTCGAATCGGTGACTTCAATGGGCGAAGAAGCCAAGAATGCCAAGCGTGACATTCCGCGAGCCGTGCTGCTCTCGCTCGCCATTCAGGGAGTGCTTTGTTACCTGGTTGAGTACTTCGCCGCGAATTACTTCTTGAATCCGGGCTACACCATGGCCAACGCTGCGGCATCGGGAGCACCCATCGGTGACATGATGGTGATCGTAGGTACGGCAATTTTCGGCTCGGCTGCCGCGGGGCGGGCCTTCATGTTGATCGAGGCGGCCACGGTCTTCTTGGCCTTGATCGGTACCACGCTCGCCTGTCTCAACACCGGAGCACGTGTGACCTACGCCATGGGACGTGACGAAGAAGTGCCCGGTCACTTCGGCATGCTGCACGGTGAAAACCTGACCCCGCATCGCTCGATTTGGACGCTGGCGGTGATCTCCGCAATCATCGGCATCGTCACCGTTACCGTTTACCTCGGGGGCACGACACCGGCTCCGCTCGACGCGAAATACCACAACATTTGGTACAGTTTTGGTCTGTTCGACCCAGCGACGATTGCCAAGCTGCCGAACACACTGGTGATCGTTACGTTGATCAGTAACTTCGGGACCTTCGTTTTGTACATGGTCACCTGCTTGATCGCGATGGTCGCCTTTCATCAGCACGATCAGTTTCACGGCTTCAAGCACGTCGTCGTTCCGGCCTTTGGCTTGGTCGCGAACCTGCTGTGCATGATGTTCTATTTGATTGGCCCGTTCACCGTGTCCGGGATGAGCGTGAAAGAGCCCTTCATTGCGCTCGGCGTGTGCGCTGCGTGGGGTGCCTATGGCGCGGTTTACTTCGCGCGCAACAGTCAGAAGAAAGGGCGAAGCATGCTGAGCGAGAAGCCGCCCGCGCTTCCCGCCTAGCCTCCAGCTAGGCAGCATTGGTGACAAGCGGTTCTGTCAGCCCGCTGTTCGAAATCGCCTCGTGCACCGACCCTGGCCGGGTGCGCGAGGCGAACGAAGACCACTGCGCGACATTCCGCGACGGAGAGTGCGCGGGGCTCGTGGTCGCCGACGGGGTATCCAGTTTCGAGGGGGGCGACACGGCCAGTCGCCTCGCCGTGGAGGTGACCAGAGATTCATTCCTGGCTCAAGCGAGCTCGTTGAACCCGGCGAAGCGGCTCTTCCGGGCGGCGCAACAGGCCAACATCGCGGTCCACGATCTGGCGTTGCTGGTTCCCGAGCTGCGCAGTATGGCCACGACTCTGACCGCTGTAGTGCTCGTTCGCGATGAGCTGTTCGCCGTGCACATCGGTGACTGCCGATTGTATCTGTACCGAGACGGCCAGCTGCTTCAGCTGAGCAAGGACCATACCGTCGCCGCCGAGCGGATGCGTCTCGGACTATTGAGCAAGGCACGCGCCCGCTCTCACCCGGGTCGCTCGGTGCTGACCCGCGGACTGGGCAGAGAATTGATTGCACGGGTCGACCAGATTAGTCGGCGGATTTTGGAGCGAGACCTGTTCGTCGTGTGTAGCGATGGGATCCACGGCTTATTGGACGATCACGAGATTGCACGCCTGTGTGCCTGTGGCTCCGCTGAACTCCTGTGCTCCGCTCTGATTCGGACCGCCAACGAGCGAGGTTCGCCAGACAACGTCACGGCGGCTGTCGCCCGAGTGATGGGCGCGCCACCTCCGAGCACGGGCAAGCGCGGACTCCTCGGAATCGTACCTCGAATGCTCAGGCGCTGATCAGTCAAGCGCGATCCGAATTCGAACATTCGGTTTTTATGTGACCCGTATAATTTTGATACGCGCGAGAAACTACGCGGGGAACACAGTGCGCTGCGACACATAGCGCACGGCGGCGGCCGGAGCAGAGGCCTCTGTTTGCCGATCGTGCTCCCACATCAGGAGCTTTTAATCATGGCGGACCCCGCAGACCTCGCCAAGCAAGTCGCCGACGTGAGCAAATCGGTCGGCGACCTGCAGACGGCGGCAAACATCGTTTGGACACTCGTCACCGGATTTTTGGTGATGTTCATGCAGCTCGGCTTTGCGTTGTTGGAAACCGGGCTCACACGCGCGAAGAACGTGACCCACACCATGGGTATGAATATCTTCGTCTATGCGATTGGCATCCTGTGTTTTTGGCTGTGCGGGTTCGCATTTCAGATGGGCGGCGTGGGCGCGCTCGCCACTTTTGGAAACGACGCGACGCTAGCTCATGAGTTCACCATTCAAATTGCCGGCAAAGACTGGGGACTCTTCGGTACCTCGGGCTTCATGCTGACGCCAGCGGTCTACACGCCCGCGATCGCCGTCCTGTTCTTGTTCCAAATGGTGTTCATGGACACGGCCGCGACGATCCCTACCGGCGCGATGGCGGAACGCTGGAAATTCGCGTCTTTCTGCCTATTCAGTGTGCTCATCGCGGGCGTGATTTATCCCTTCTATGCCAACTGGGTTTGGGGTGGCGGTTGGCTGTCCACCCTGGGCAAGAATTACGGGCTCGGGCACGGTCATGTGGACTTCGCCGGCAGTTCGGTGGTGCACATGACTGGCGGCGTGATGGCGCTCGTCGGTGCCAAGTTGATCGGGGCGCGCGTCGGCAAGTACACCAAAGACGGCAAGGTGAACGCGATTCCGGCGCACAACATCCCAATGGTCGTCACGGGCACATTAATCCTCGCGTTTGGCTGGTTCGGATTCAACCCCGGGTCCACGCTCGCCGGGACCGACACCCGCACGGCGGTCATTGCCACGAACACCATGATCGCGTCTGCGGCTGGCGCACTGACCGCATGTCTTTATGTTTGGTCGCGCTTCGGCAAGCCCGACGTCACGATGATCTGCAACGGCTTGCTCGCCGGGCTGGTGGCGATTACCGGTCCCTGCGCGTTCGTCAGCTCCGGCGCAGCGGTCGTGATCGGAGGCGCGGCGGGCGTATTGGTCGTCGTCTCAGCAGTGTTCGTCGACCAAAAGCTAAAGATCGACGACCCGGTCGGTGCTGTGGCGGTGCACGGAGTGTGCGGCGCGTGGGGCATTCTCGCGGTCGGACTGTTCGCCAATGGAACTTACGGTGATGGGCTCAACGGTGTTGCGGGCAATGTCAAAGGCTTGTTCTACGGCGACAGCGGACAATTGGTTGCGGCCGCAATCGGAATTGCGGTGAACGTGCTTTGGGTTGGTCTGACGGCTTACATTGGTCTCAAGCTGGTTGGTATGACCGTCGGCAACCGCGTGAGTGAAGAGAGCGAGGTCGAAGGTCTGGACGAAGGCGAAATGGGGCTACCCGGTTATTCCGCTGAGTCTGGCCGGCCCGTACCGCCCGAGATGAGCCTGCCTCACGGGCGTGCAACTTCGCCCGCGGAGTGACTGGTCGCACCGCTCGCGGTGAGGTCCGAGCGCGAACCGTGCAACGACGATTACTTGGCGACTTGGCGAGTGTCGGGGCGAAACAGTCGTTCGCCCCGACCGAGCCCCGCGAGACGTGCGCAAAATTCGATGATCGGCCGCCGACGAACGATGCCAATGAACACCTCGCGGTCGTCGACTACCGGCACGAAGCTCTGACTCACGATACGCGCGATGAGCGTCGGGATGGCTGCGTCGATATGGACAGGCGAGTCCTGCAAACGTCGGGGCACGCTCAGCAGTGACGTGGCACGCGCCTTCTCCTGCCAATTCTCGCCGGAGTCCAACAGGTACCACATCAGGTCGCTCGTGCTGAGGGTGCCAGCGTAGCAGCCGTCATCGTCCAGAATCGGAACCGCACTGAACCCATTGGGCTTCATCCGTTCCAGAGCCTGCTCCACGCTTCCGCTCGCACTAACCCAGACGACTTCACTCTTCGGGGTCAGGAAAAAAGCGATGTTCATCGTACCGTGCTGATGATTTTCTCGGCTCACCGTGGCGTCGGATCCTGCATCCGGTATGCCAGTGCGTGTGGAGCGCATTCTCTTGGCGTGTGCTCTGGGCTCGGGTGACATCGTCGTGCGGGCACGCACGACCAGACCGGGCGGGTCTGCACGTGTGCAACGGGCGGGGGCCATGTGCTGCGCCGATTTGGCGGTCCGCACTCGTCGGACAGCGGTTGGCACGCGCGATGCAAAAGGCTGGCATCGTCGCGGCGATTCAGGCTGACGACTCGGAGTTCATCATGAAAAAAATTGATACCGTCATTTGTCCGCACAACTGGGAAGCCACACGAGATGTACTCGGAACTCTTGGGGTCACGGCCATCTTGCGTGAGGTCAAGACCTTCGGTCGCACCCCGCCGAAGCGTGAAGTCTATCGCGGCTCGCCGTACATGGTAGACACCACGACGGAACTCGAACTCACGCTGCTGATCCGAGATGAGCTACTCGAATCCGCAATTTCGGCGCTGAGCAAAGCGACTGACGGTGCCGAAATCTTGGTCACCCCAGTCGAATACCTGGTGGACCGTGCTGACGCGCCGCGGGGCCGCGAAGTTTCGCTTCGGCCAGCGCTCGCCGCGTTGCGCCCCGTCGGCTCCCCCGCCCTCGTGAGTGCAGCAGGACGCGCCTAATCCGGTCCCCCGGAGCAGCCTCCCCGGGCACCCAACGTCGCTCGGGAGGCGGCCCCGTTCCGAACGCGGCGGGCGCGGCGAGTAGCTCCCGGACAGATCCTGGAAGGTCGGTTCTTGCTGCTGGGGGGGGTCGCGCGAGGCGGTATGTCCACCGTATTCAAGGCCGCTGATCTCGCGAATGGGAACGAATTAGTCGCGGTCAAAGTGCCGTTGCCCCAGTATTCGAGCGGCGTTGGCAGCTGGTCGATGTTCCAGCGCGATGCTGTACGAGATGCTGACCGGTCGCGCACCGTTCGAGAATGACGATCCGTTCGTGATCGCAAGCGTTCGTCAAATTGGGGATCCCCCCGCACCTCGCTCGATGCGGCCGACAATCTCCGCGCAGACCGAGGAGATCGTGCTGCGAGCTTGGTGCTGTTCGACGGTTCCGCTCGCGCTGACCCAGACGACTTCACTTTTAGGAGTCAAAAAGGCTGCGACAGCCACGCGCCTCGTGGCTTGGGCATTTGCACGGAGTGAAAGTAGCGCGTGCGCCTGGGTCATGCTGCGTGCACCAGTGCGGGCAGCAGCCCGTGCATCTCGCACAAGTCATGGAAGCTCGGGTGAACGACGTACGGGCGCGCTTCGTCGAACCACGCGAGAGCACGACCGTCGTCCAAGAAGAAAATGAAATGCGGCGCTGGCAGGGCTCCGGGCACGGGCGTTGGGTCGACCTTCATGCAACGAAAGCTCTTGGCTTCGAGCGAACGAGCTTGACGACGCAGGGAACGGGTCGCGCGCTCCAGCTCGGAGCCGAACAAGGTGGAAAGAGTCGAGTGATTCGAGGCGCCTGGAGGTTCGTCGTTGGACATGCCGCGCAAGCTGCATCTCGTGTGCCAGCCCAGTTGCTGCGTTTTTCGTGAGTTTTCGCGTCCAGGATTGATTTGCTCGTGCAGGCGCGCACGAAAGGACCGGGCGACGCTGCATATCATTCGAGGCGGGCGATGCTCGGAACTCGCAGGTGAGCGCAACAGGCCGCAACAAAAGACGCGCGGCTCATCCATCTCCCGTCCAGTCGCTGTGGTGCGGCGGACATGGCACGCGCGATGCCTCGACGCGGTGAGCACCGCCACCGAGGTCGGGCGGAGCAACGTCGTGCAACTCGGCTGCTCGTCACGACACGAAACCAGGAGTTCATCATGAAGGAGATCGAAACGTTCATTCAACCGGTGTATTGGGACCCAATGCACGCCGCGCTCAATCAGCTCGGGGTGTCCGGTACCTTGCGCCAAGTCAAGACGTTCGGCCGCACGCGCCCGCGGTGCGAGGTGTTTCGTGGCTCCGTATACGCTCTCGATACTGTCAACGAGCTGGAGCTGTCCTTGACTGTGCAAGATGAGCTACTAGACGCCACGCTCGCAGCGATCGACGAAGCAACCTGCGGCGCCGAAATCGTCGTCACCTCTGTGCAATGCCTGGGGCGGGCCGCGCTCGCTAGTCGACCGCGCGCGGCGAATGCAGTCGTCTCGGAGCGCCCCGGGGCTACGCTGGTTTCGTTACGGCCGCACGGGCCTGACCTGCTTGGAAAAGAGGAGCGAGTCGTGAAAAAGGATTGATACGCTGTAAGTGTGCTCTCGAGTTGGTCGTCGTTGACCAGCGGCGTGAGGACTGGACGACAGATTTCGTCTGCCGGCAGCGGGACTCCTCGACGACGCAAAGGTGAGCGTCAGCGGTATTGCGTTGCGCGAAGCCATCCGCGGGCCTCAGCATTTTGTGCATTCGTGCCAATGTCCGATTGCTTCGTTTGCCTGGGCGATCAGGCAATCTCGGGTGCAAAGGGCGCGCGGTCGTGTGGGCTTTGTGCACATTCTGCGTAAGTGGCGCTTCGAACGCGACTCGCCTCCCGACAAGAGACGTCCCGCCGAGCTGAGGTGGACCAACTCGGAGCCGCGCGGCCAAGAAAATGAGCGTCTGTGCTCGACGTTTGGACATCGAACTCAAGAGATTTGCGGCGTGCAGTGCTGCACGATGGCACCTGCATGACCGTGCCAAGCGGCACGATCCCGCAGATTTCATGCGCGTTTATCACCTGGGATCGTGCACGGCATGCTCAGTGCATACCGCCCCAGCACTAAGGCAAAGCTAAAGAATTGGAAACTCATGGGAACCGAACTCCTCACCGTTGGCATCAGTGTTCTGCTCTTTGGGCTTTGTGCGCTCTTCGTGCGCATCTGCGATCGGATCTGAACCATGTCCTTTGACCTCCTACTGACCGCGGCGAGCGCAATCGGGCTCACTGTTTACTTGTTCTACGTCCTCGCGCGACCGGAGCGCTTCTGATCATGTCCGCAAGATATTACATTCTAGTAATTGTGTTTTTCGCGCTGGTGGCCGGCATCGCTTGGCCACTCGGACGGTTCCTGACACGCGTCTTCGCAGGGACGAACACGCTCAGCCGCAAGGTTGGCTGGCCCATCGAGCGCGCGTTGTATCGCTTTGCCGGGGTGGACGCGAATCGGGAGCATACCTGGAAGGGCTACGCGATCGCGGTGCTCGGTTTCTCGCTGCTCACCCAGCTCATCACCTACGTGATGCTGCGTCTGCAGGACGTCTTGCCACTGAACGCCTCGAAGATGGGAGCTGTCGCGCCGTGGCTGTCATTCAACACGTCCGTGAGCTTCACGACCAACACCAACTGGCAGTCTTATGGTGGCGAGACCACGATGAGCTACCTGTCACAGGCCGTCGCGCTCACCTCACACAACTTCTTTTCGGCGGGTGTCGGCATCGCGGTGGCAATCGCCCTGATCCGAGGCCTGGCACGGCACGAGACCGACAAGATCGGAAATTTCTGGATCGACCTGGTGCGCGTGCATCTGTACGTCCTGCTTCCGCTCTGCTTGTTTTATGCGCTTTTCCTGGTGTCCCAGGGCGTGATTCAAAACTTCATGCACCCGACGACCTGGGCCACCCTCGACGGCGGAACGCAAACGCTGGTTCAGGGTCCGGTCGCTTCGCAGGAGGCAATCAAGATGCTGGGCACGAACGGAGGTGGTTACTTCAACGCCAATAGTGCCCATCCGTTCGAAAATCCCACCCCGCTCGCGAACCTCGTGCAGATGTTGTCGATTTTCGCAATTGGCGGCGCCTTGTGCGTGACGCTCGGCGAAATGCTGGGCAGCTTTCGCCACGGCTGGGCGGTATTCATTACCATGACGATCATCGCCCTGGCTGCGATGTTCGTCATCGGCCACTTCGAGTCTGCGGGCAATCCGTTGCTCTCGCCGCTGGGTGTCGATCAAACGACCACCGTGCTGCAGCCCGGCGGAAACATGGAAGGCAAAGAGGTCCGCTTCGGTGTGCCCGATTCCTCGGTGTTTGCCGTGGTCACCACGGACGCTTCGTGCGGCGCGGTCAACGGCATGCACGACAGCCTGATGCCGCTCGGTGGCCTCGTACCCATGCTCAACATGCAACTCGGCGAGCTCGTGTTCGGCGGTGTCGGCTCGGGCATGTACGGCATGCTGGTCTACGTCATCCTGGCGATCTTCTTGTCTGGTTTGATGATTGGTCGTACTCCCGAATACCTCGGAAAGAAGATCGACAGCCGCGACGTGCGCTTCGCGAGCTTCTACATCCTCGTCACTGCCGTGTTGATCTTGGGCATGACCTCAATCGGCGTGATGACGGACGCCGGACGCTCAGGCATTCTCAACACGGGCGCCGAGATTGCGGGCGCATCCTGGAAGCCCCATCCCCATGGTTTCTCGGAGGTTTTCTACGCCTTCACGTCGGCTGCCGCGAACAACGGAAGCGCTTTCGCCGGTCTCACCGCGTACTCGGCCGACCACCCCGTGTTTTATTCGCTGACGCTCGCCATCAGCATGCTCTTGGGTCGGTTTCTACCGCTCGTGGCCGTACTCGCGCTCGCCGGCAATATGGCAAAGAAGAAGCGCACTCCGCCTGGCCCCTCGAGCTTCCCCGTGGGCGGTGGCCTATTCGTTGCGCTGCTCACGGGCACGATCCTCCTCGTCGGCGCCCTCACCTTCTTCCCGATGTTGTCTTTCGGTCCGATCGTCGAGCACTTCCAACTCGCCGCCGCCGCTGCCGCTGCTCATTGAGTCTCAACATGTCCAAGCACAAAGAAAATTCGCGTTCGTTGTTCGATCCGGCCATCATCAAGCCGGCCATCGGTGCCTCGTTCAAGAAGTTGAACCCGCGCGACATGATGAAGAACCCCGTCATGTTCGTGGTGGAGGTGGGGACTGCGCTAGTCACCGTTCTCTACATCGCTGACCTGCTGCGAGGTCGTGCAGTCGATTCCAAGCTCACACTGCAGCTGATCATCTGGCTATGGTTCACGGTGTTGTTTGCGAATTTCGCCGAAGCCGTGGCCGAAGGCCGTGGCAAGGCCCAAGCCGCAACGCTGCGCAAAATGCGCACGACCACAAACGCGTTCCGAACACGCCTCGCCAATGGCACCGCTCCCGTGGCACTGACCGGTGAGGGTCGCGCTCGGGGCGAACTGGTGCCAGCGACGGATCTCAAGAAAGGCGACCGCATCTACGTGAAGGCGGGAGAGCTGATCCCCGCTGACGGCGAGATCATCGAAGGTGTCGCCTCCGTGGACGAGAGCGCCATTACCGGCGAGAGCGCCCCGGTCGTGCGAGAAGGCGGCGGTGACCGCAGCGCCGTGACGGGCGGTACGCGCGTGCTCTCGGATTGGCTCGAGATCGAGGTGCGTCAGGACCCGGGTGGTGGCTTCATCGACCGGATGATCGCGCTGGTCGAAGGCGCTCAGCGCCAGAAGACCCCCAATGAAATCGCGCTCACGATTCTCCTCGCGGGTCTGACCATCATCTTCCTGGCGGCGACGGCGGGCCTCGTGCCGAGCGCGCGTTTCTTTGCCGGTGACATCAGCATCTTGCTCTTGGTGTCACTCCTCGTGTGCCTGATCCCGACCACGATCGGTGCCTTGCTTTCCGCGATCGGCATCGCCGGCATGGACCGGTTGGTGCAATACAACGTGATCGCGACCTCCGGCCGCGCGGTCGAAGCGGCCGGCGACATCGATGTCCTGATGTTGGACAAGACCGGCACGATCACTTACGGCTCGCGCCAAGCGTTCGAAATGGTCGCGGCCACCGGCATCGAGGCCAAGCTCCTGGCCGAAGTCGCCATGCTGTCGTCGCTCGCGGACGAAACACCCGAAGGCAAGAGCATCGTCAGCTTGGCCGAGAAGACTTTGGGCAAGCGCGTCGATTCCGATGGTGGAACCGCGGTGCCATTCACCGCGCAGACACGGATGAGCGGACTCGATATCGGTGCTCGGGTCCTGCGCAAGGGTGCTACGGACGCGGTCGTGAAGCACGTCACGGCGCTCGGGGGCACGGTCCCCGAGCAGTTGATGGTCGAAGTACGGCGCATCGCCAATGAGGGCGGCACGCCCCTCGTGGTCTCGGACGGCGCGCGCGCGTTGGGCGTCGTCTACCTGAAAGACACGGTCAAGCCAGGCATGCGTGAGCGCTTCGAGCGCCTACGCGCCATGGGCATCAAGACCGTGATGATCACCGGTGACAACCCGCTCACCGCCAAGAAGATCGCCGAAGAAGCCGGTGTGGACGATTTCCTCGCGGAGGCCACCCCTGAAACCAAGATGGCTTACATCGAGAGCATGCAAGAGGGCGGGCGGCTGGTCGCAATGACGGGTGACGGCACCAATGATGCCCCTGCACTGGCGCGCGCCGACGTCGGGGTGGCCATGAACACCGGCACTCAGGCGGCGAAAGAAGCCGGCAACATGGTCGATCTGGACTCCGATCCGACGAAGCTCATCGAGATCGTAGAAATCGGCAAGCAGCTGCTGATGACGCGCGGCGCGCTGACGACCTTCTCGGTCGCCAACGATCTCGCCAAGTACTTCACGATTCTGCCGGCAATGCTGACGGGAATCGCGGCCTTTCAGCTGGCCAAGGGCGATCCACACACATCTGCCTTCTGGTCACTCAACATCATGGAGCTCGGAACCCCTTCGAGCGCCATCCTCAGCGCGGTGATCTTCAATGCGCTGATCATCATCGCGCTCATTCCACTCGCATTGCGTGGCGTCAAATACCGCCCAATGGGCGTCGAGCGCATTCTGCGCCGCAACTTGATCATCTACGGCGGCGGCGGCGTGGTGCTGCCGTTCATCGGCATCAAGCTGATCGACGTGATCGTGAACGTGCTCCATCTCGCCTGAGGCTCCAATGAAACAACTTCGACCCCTGTTCGTGATCACTCTGGCGCTGCTCTTTCTGTGCTGCCTGGTCTACCCCGCCGTCGTTACCGCGGCGGCGCAAGTCCTGTTTCGAGATCAGGCCAACGGTAGCCTGCTCGAGCGGAACGGAAAGGTCGTGGGCTCGGCCCTCATCGGCCAATCAGTGGCTGACTGGGCCGCTCACCCCGAGTACCTCTGGGGCCGCGCCTCGGCCGCCAGCAACGACGCTGCGACGGGCATTACCTACTCTTCGGGCAGCAACTACGGCCCGCTGAACAGCGCACTGCTCGACGAAGTGAAGGCGCGCGTCGCGCTACTGCGAACCTCGGGCGTGACGGGTCCGATCCCCGCTGATCTGGTGACCAAGAGCGCAAGCGGGCTCGATCCACACGTCTCCCCCGCCTCGGCCGAACTGCAGGTTCCGCGTATCGCCAGCACCCGAAAGATTGCCGAGTCCAAAGTGAGGGAGCTGATTTCGAACCACACCGAGCAGAGCACGATGGGCTTTCTCGGCGAGGCGCGCGTGAATGTGCTCTTGGTGAACCTCGACCTCGACGGTCAAGCACCGTATGCTGCTCCGCCGCCCGCGCCGAGCGCGGCGCCGGCGAAGTAACCGGCACGGAGTGAGCCAGCGGTGCCCGATGATTTCCTAGCAGTTTTAAAAGCCCATCGGCGGGCACCGCTCAAGATCTATCTCGGCATGGCAGCCGGCGTCGGCAAGACGGTCGCCATGCTTCGGGAGGGCAAGCGACTCACGACGGAAGGTGTCGATGTCGTGTGCGGCATCGTCGAGACCCACGGCCGCAGCGCGACATTGAGCGAGACGCAGGGCGTCGAGCTCGTCCCCCGCAAGACTCTGCAATACCGCGGCGTGCCGCTCGAGGAGATGGACCTCGAGGCCGTCCTTGCCCGAAAGCCCGCGGTAGCACTGGTCGATGAGCTCGCGCACACCAACGTCGGCGGGTCCAAGAACGAGAAACGCTGGCAGGACGTCGAAGAGCTGCTGGACGCCGGCATTAGCGTGATGGCAACGCTGAACATCCAACACCTGGAGAGCCTGCACGACATCGTGCTGCGTGAGACAGGCGTGGACGTTCGCGAGCGCATCCCGGACCGAATCGTGTCCGGCGCCGAAGAAGTCGTGGTCGTGGATTTACCGCCCGGTGAGCTGCAAGAGCGCCTACGCGAGGGAAAGGTCTATCCCCCGGAAAAGGTCGAACATGCGTTACGCCGCTTCTTCACCAGTAAGAACTTGGCCGCGCTTCGCCAACTGGCGCTGCGCGAGGTCGCCAACGCGGTCGAACAGCGCGGGCGACGCGAGCCCAGTCAACCGAACGACGCGCAGGCAAACCCCCGCTGGCGCGCGGTGGACGCAGAACGCGTCATGGTGTCCATGTCCTCGCGCCCGAACGCAACGCGCCACTTGCTCCGGCATGGCGTGCGCCTGGCCGGCGGCCTGAACAGCCGTTGGTTCGTCGTGTACGTACGTACCTCGAGCGAGGCTGTAGAACGCATCGACGCCGCGAGCCTGCGTTCGCTCACCGAGAACATCCGACTGGCCAAGGAGCTCGGTGCCGAGGTCGTGCGCCTCGAGGGCACGGACGTGGTGGCCGCGCTCGCTGATTTCGCACGCAGTAAAGGCATCACTCACGCGGTTTTTGGCCGGACGGGACAGAGCCGCTGGCAAGAGCGCCTGCGCGGCTCGATCTTGGCGGAGTTCATGCGAGCCGTACCCGAAGTGGACGTGCTGGTGGTTGCCGAGCAACGTGAGGAAGAAGCGGGGCTCGCCGAGCCATGAATCGCCGCGTGCTGATCATCGAGCCCGATGGGGCGATCCGCCGCATGCTGGAGTACGCGCTGTCCGCGGCGGGCTTCGCTCCCACCAGCACGCCGACGGTCGAGGCCTCGCGCGCGCTGCTGGACGGCACGCCGATGGACGCGGTCGTACTCGAGATGCGCGCGACCAATTCGGAGGGCACGGACGGCGTCCGCGCCTTGCGCGCCGACTACCCCGAGCTACCACTCGTGGTTACCGGCACGCTGCTCACGCCACGGGTGATGCAGGAGCTGATCCGGGCCCGCGTGGACGACGTGGTTCCCAAACCGTTCACGCCGCGCGAAATCGTCTCCGCCGTGGAGCGAGTGCTGAGAAATTCGCGCACCCGACACAACGGCGCGCTGGAGTATGCCGCCGCCATGGCCAACGCGCGGCGCGCCATCGTCGAGGGGCGGCTGCGAGACGCCGAGGCGCCATTGGCACGGGCCCGCGCCGTTTCTCCACTCGATGGCGAGGCCATGGCCCTATTGGGGCTGGTCGCGGAGCTGCTCGGGCACGATCGCGATGCGGACCGCGCCTACCGCGCTGCTTTGGCGCTGCACGAAGAGCGAGTTACCGAGGACATCCTGCCCGCAGAAGGCCTGGCCCGACTTCGCGCTTATGCCGGAGCTCGGGCCGTGCCAACCTTCGAGCACCATGGCAGAAAATCGCTCTGGTTCGTATCGAACGCCGTGAACGAGCTGGCACTTGG
Organism: Pseudomonadota bacterium; assembly: GCA_037200885.1. Classification (GTDB taxonomy): domain Bacteria; phylum Myxococcota_A; class Polyangia; order Polyangiales; family Polyangiaceae; genus PMG-095. The sequence continues at coordinate 3,210,477 of JBBCIN010000001.1, read as the reverse complement.
CCCTGTCGGCGACAAGAAGCCGGACGTGATCGTGTTCGCGCTCGGTCTGGTGGCGACGGAGACCGGCGCGCTCTATGCGCGGATCGCCACGGACAAACAGGCCTTTCTGATCGCCACCAGCGCCACGACGGAGCGCCTGGTACTGCGCATCACGCACTCTTTCGAGGAGCCACAGGTTTTGGCTCATCCCGAAACGCTCTCACGCATGGCGACCAACCCTCAAAGCCTCGCGCCGGGCAGCGCCGAGCCGGGCGTCACTGGATGAAAGGGCGAACATGACGGTGAAACCACAGATTTTGGTGATCGACGACGATGAATCGATTCGGCGCACCTTGCGTTTGTGCCTGGAGTCCGGCGATTACACCGTTTCCCTCGCGGGCAGCGGCGAGGCAGGCCTCGCGTTGGCCAAAAAGCAGCCCCCGGACCTGGCACTGGTCGATCTGAGGTTGGGCGGCATGGATGGGCTAGCCGTGACTCGCGCCCTCGCGCAAGAGGCACCGGCCGCGCAGGTGATCATCATGACCGCGTACGCGACGATCGACAACGCGGTCGAAGCCATGCGCGCCGGCGCGTCCGACTATCTCGCCAAGCCGTTCACACCTGCCGCCGTAAAACACGTCGTGGCGCGGGTGCTCGACTCCGCACGGATGCGTCAAGAGTTGGCGGAGGTCGAACGGCACAATCGCCGGACGCCCGTCAGGAGCACCAACCCGCAGGTAATGGAGGCATATACGCTGGCGGAACGCGTCGCCAGCAGCGATGCAACGGTGCTTTTGCTGGGCGAAACTGGCACCGGGAAGAGTCTCCTCGCGCGTCACGTTCACCAGCGTTCGCCGCGCGCGTTGCGGCCGTTCGTGACCGTGAACTGCGCCACGATCAGCACGAACCTCATCGAAAATGAATTGTTCGGGCACGCCAAGGGCGCCTTCACTGGCGCCGATCAGCCGCGCGCCGGCTATGTGGAGGCCGCCAAGAACGGCAGCCTGTTCGTGGACGAAGTGGGAGATCTGGGTAAGGAGACGCAAGGCAAATTTTTGCGCCTGCTCGAAGAGCGCGAGTACGTGCGCGTGGGCGACACTGAACCGCGGCGCTCGGACGCGCGCATCATCGCCGCCACCCACCGGGATTTGAAAGCCTCCGTAGCCGACGGTTCATTTCGAGACGATCTCTTTTACCGGCTGAACGTGGTCACCATCCGCCTGCCCGCGTTGCGCCAACGGCGCGAGGACATTCCAGGCTTCGTCAATTCCTTCCTGAAGCCCGTGACGCAATCGGGGCGCTCGAAGACCATGAGCGTCTCACCCGAAGCGATGGCCGCGTTGGTCGCGTACGACTGGCCTGGCAACATTCGAGAACTTTCCAACGTGCTCGAGCGGGCGACGCTGCTGGCCAACGGGGAGGTGCTTACGCCAGATCTGTTACCCGAAGAGGTCCGAGTCAGCTCTCGCTCCGTCGTACCGCTGCAAGACGGCGATGAGTCCTTGGAAGCCGCGGAGCGACGTCACATCGCGCAAGTGGTGGCGCGACACCCGACCCTCGATACGGCGGCCAAGGCTCTCGGCATCGACCCATCCACACTGTACCGAAAGCGCGAGCGCTACGGCCTCAGATGAGCTCTTCTCCCCCCCCTGCAGCGCCAGTCGGTCGGCGCATGTCCTTGCGCTCGCGGCTATTTCGCGCGCTCGCCGTGGTGGGCGCCACGTTGGTGATCGTGTGCGCGCTGTCGACGGCTGCCGTCAACCGCTTGGGCGGAGCGATCGGGCTCATCCTGCGCGAAAATTACGTATCGGTGGTCGCCTGCCAGGAGATGAACGAGGCCCTCGAGCGCCAGGACTCGGCCGCGTTGTTCAGCGCGAGTGGCCGCGGGGATATCGCCGGCGCGATGCTGACGCAGCATCGCGCTGGGTTCGCCAAGGCCTTCGCGCGGGAAGCGGGCAACGTGACCTTGCCCGGCGAAGGCGCCGAAGTACATCAGGTCGACGTCCTTTATCGCGACTACGTACGGGAGGTGGATCGCGTGCTCAGCGGTCCGGTGGAACAGCGTGTCGACCGCTATTTCACGGATCTTTTGCCTAGGTTCAGCGCGGTTCGCAGCAAAGTGACGAACATCCGCTTGATGAACCAGCGCAACATGGAATGGGCTGACAAAGAGGCGCGAGGCACCGCGCGGCGCACCCTGGAGCTCGCCGTCTTGGCCACCGCGCTCGCGCTGGGGATCGCCGGCTGGTTCGCCCTGCGCATTCCGAAGACCGTGCTCGAACCGATCGTGTCGTTCGCCCAGCACGCGCGCGCCATCGGCGAAGGAAAGCTCGACACCAACATCCCCGTCCCGGAAGTGTCCGAGCTCAGCGTGCTCGGGCAAGCCCTGAACCGCATGCAGGAGCGCTTGCGCGCCTATCGCGACAGTTCGCTCGGCGAGCTGCTGGCGGCCAAGGATCTATCGCGAGCGACGATCGCTTCGATGGTCGACCCCGTGATTGTCTTCAGCACGCGTGGTGAAGTGCTGTTGGCCAATGAATCGGCCGAATCGACGTTTGGGCTGGTGTCCGGAGATGTCGACCTGTTGCGCCGCGGCGGCATCGAGATCCCCGAGCCCATCGCCATCGCTCGAGACGCAGTGTTGGCTCATGGGCAAGCGCTATTGCCGCAAAGCCTGGCCGAGGCGATGCGCTGGATCACGAGCGACGGCGAGAAATACTTCTTGGTGCGCGCCTCACCGCTGGAGAGCGATGAGGCGAGCGGTGCCGGAGTGATCGTGGTCGCGCAAGACGTGACGCGTTTCCGTCGCATCGATGCACTCAAGAGCGACGTGGTGGCGACCGTGAGTCACGAGCTCAAGACGCCCCTCACTTCGCTGCGGCTCGCAACCCACATGTTGCTGGAGGAGTCCACGGGGCCGCTGCAAAGCATGCAACGCGAACTGGCGATCACCGCGCGAGACGAAACCGAGCGTTTGCAAAGCACCGTGAACGAGCTGTTGGATCTGGTGCGCATCGAACGCGAGGCGGGGGCGTTGCAACGAGCACCGGTAAATCCCCATGCCCTGCTGCAGGAAGTCGCCTCCGGCCATCGCAGAATGGCCGAGCTGAAACACGTAACGGTGGAGATCGAGGGCGGCGAACAAGAGTCGCTCGTCGAGGTTGACGCCGAAAAAATCGCGATTGTGCTCAGCAACCTCGTATCGAACGCCATTCGACATTCACACGAGGCCGGGCACGTTTGGCTGAGCAGCTACGTGGATGGAGACGGCCACGTCTTTTCCGTTCGCGACGACGGCGACGGCATCGCTCCCGACCAGCTGCCTCGCATCTTCGAGCGGCATTGGAGCGGCTCGGAGCCTTCCACACTCAAGGGGCGCCACGGCCTCGGCTTGGCGATCGCCAAAGAGATCGCGACACGCCACGATGGAACGCTGGAAGTCGAGACCCAGTTGGGTAAGGGCAGCACCTTCCGACTTCGCGTGCCACACGGTCAAAAGGCCTCCGATGCCCCCGCCGCGCAGAGAGTCTAAGCGCGCGGGCGGTGCTGAGCACGGGCGCGGCGTTTGGCGGTGCGCATTTCGCGTTTGGCAGCGCGCGCACGGGTTCGTTCGGCACGCGACTTGCGCTGTCCATCGTGCAGAGCGCGGAGACAATGTGCCACGGTTCCAATGCCGACCACCAAGCACGACACCGCCAACGCCGCATCGACGCCGCCGCTCGTATCGCGCGAAACGAGCAAGCGCAGCACGCACCAGCCGCTGAGAAATAGTGCTGCTGCGAGCAACTCGGCGGTGTAGTCACGGACCTTGCCGGCCGCACGCCGGGCCTCGGGCGGGGGCCACGGATGGGATTGACCGCGCATTACCAAAAGCAACATTGGCGAGTGCCTCCTGTACCAAAAACATTGCAATGGCCGGGCCAGCGCGCAAGTTGCCGACTTCATGGCAACGCCCCCCCTGAACGGGCCCGTGCGCACGAAAATGGCGAAGGCCGAGCATGCAGTTCCGCACGCTCGGCCATCTTGGTGACCGCAGCAGCCGCAACGAGGCGTCAGCTGCCCTGGGCCAGGTGATTTTGACTCGGCGCCGGTTTGGTAATCTTGTCGAGTGAGATATTCAGCATCAAGACGTTCACGCCCGGCTCGCCGAACAGCCCCCAACCGCGACCTTCCGTCGCCTCTCGAACCAAGCTGCGTACCCGGCCCTCCTCCAGGCCCCGGGCCTTGGCCACGCGCGCGACCTGCAAGTCGGCATTGCGCGGGCTGACGTGTGGGTCGAGACCGCTGGCCGAGCGGGTCACGGCGTCCCCCGGCACGAGTACGTCGGGGCCCAAGCCGTTCTCTTCACGATACGCCTGAACGAGTTGTTTGATCCCGGCATAGGACTCATCGACGTCCTTCGTTTTCGGGTCATCGGCGGTGCCGTTCAAGAACTTATCGCTGATCGGACCCAGGTTGGTGCCACTCGAGCTCGCGGCATCGTAGCCTGAACCTGCGGCGGAGGGGCGCGGATGGAAGTAGCCGGGGCTGGTGAAGCTTTGTCCGAGCAGGCGCGAGCCGGCGGCATTCTCTGGAGTTGAAGGGTTCCCGTCCTTGTCGACCAGCGACCCGTTCGCCTTCCAACGGAACGCAGTCTGGCCGATTGCGTACACGGTGATTGGATAAAGGACGCAGCACAGCACGACCAGTACGGCCAACGCGCGAATCGAGCTCAACGTTTCTTTGAGAATAGGGTTCATGGCTCACACCAGATGCAACAGGTTATAGACGATGAGATCGATGGCCTTGATGCCTACGAATGGCACGACCAAGCCACCCAGGCCGTAGACGAGGAGATTTCGCTGCAGGACTTCAGCCGCGCTTAGAGCTTTGAATTTGACTCCGCGCAGCGCGAGTGGAATCAAGAAGATGATGATCACGGCGTTGAAAATCACGGCGCTCAAGATCGCGCTGGCGGGGTTGCCAAGGCCCATGATATTGAGCGGCCGTATCTGCGGGAAGGCGCCGATCAGCATGGCGGGGATGATGGCGAAGTACTTGGCGACGTCGTTCGCCACGCTGAAGGTGGTGAGTGCGCCGCGCGTCATCAACATCTGTTTGCCGATCTCGACGATCTCGATCAATTTGGTCGGGTTGCTGTCGAGATCGACCATGTTGCCGGCCTCTTTCGCCGCTTGAGTGCCCGAGTTCATGGCCACGCCGACGTCTGCCTGCGCGAGTGCCGGCGCGTCGTTCGTGCCGTCGCCGGTCATGGCCACGAGGTAGCCGAGGCTTTGCTGCTTTCGGATCAGCGCCAGCTTGTCTTCGGGTTTGGCCTGCGCCAAAAAGTCGTCGACTCCGGCCTCCTTGGCAATCGCGGCAGCGGTAAGCGGGTTGTCGCCGGTCACCATCACGGTACGGATACCCATGGCGCGAAATTCTTGAAACCGCTCGGGCAGGCCGGTCTTGACGATGTCCTTGAGATAGACAGTGCCGAGCACTTCACTGCCGTCCGCAACGACCAATGGCGTCCCACCGCTCTTCGAAATCTCCTCGACCTTACGGTCTACTTCGATCGGAAAATTCTTACCCACCCAATCCCGGATCGCGTCCGACGCACCCTTGCGAATCGCGCGACCGTCGACGTCCACACCGCTCATCCGCGTCTGCGCGCTGAATGCCACGAACTCCGCGAACTTCAGCTCCGAGGTCGTGGGCAGGCCCGGTCGCCCTGCCTTGGCAGCCAGAGCAACGATCGATTTGCCCTCCGGAGTCTCGTCGGCGAGTGATGCCAAGTGTGCGGCCTCGGCCAGGCGTTTCGGGTCGACGCCGGGCGCGGGGTAGAAACCCGCAGCTTGGCGATTGCCGATCGTGATCGTTCCGGTCTTGTCGAGCAGCAGAACGTGAACGTCGCCAGCGGCTTCGACCGCCTTGCCACTCATTGCCAACACGTTCTTCTGCACCATGCGATCGATGCCGGCGATACCGATTGCGCTCAGCAGGCCGCCAATCGTGGTCGGAATCAAGCACACGAGCAGGGCGATCAGCACTGTGGTGGAGAAGGCCGAGGCAGACAACCCCGGCGTGTAGCTTTGGATGTATGCGCCGAACGGGCGCAGACCCACGCACACCAGCAAGAAGATGATGGTCAGCGCCGAAAGCAGGATGTTCAGCGCGATCTCGTTGGGTGTCTTCTTGCGTTTGGCACCCTCGATCAACGCGATCATTCGGTCGAGGAAGCTTTCCCCGGGATCGGCGCTGATACGAATGCGGATTTTATCCGACAACACGGTCGTGCCGCCCGTGACCGCCGAGCGATCCCCACCGGCTTCGCGAATGACGGGGGCAGACTCACCCGTCATGACCGACTCATCCACGCTGGCCACACCTTCGATGACTTCGCCGTCGCCCGGGATGAGCTCGCCGGCGATCACGACTACGACGTCCCCCTTGCGCAGGGCCTCGGACGACACCTTCTCGAGCGCGCCCTTGGCCTCGCGGTTGGCGAAGGTCTTGGTGCGCGTCTTGCGCAGGGCGTCGGCCTGTGCCTTGCCTCGCCCCTCGGCTAGCGCTTCCGCGAAGTTGGCGAACAGCACGGTGAACCAGAGCCAGAGTGCGACCTGCACCACGAAACCGATGGATTCTCCGTGCGCCGAGGCCCGGAACACCTCGGCAGTGGTCACTGCCGCGCCCACTTCGGTCACGAACATCACCGGGTTCTTCAACATGTGCCGAGGGTCGAGCTTGGCGAACGTCGCGCCGATGGCGGGAATCAGAATCTCACGTTCCAGAACCGATCTCTTCTGAACTGACATAGCGTGTGCCTTTGCGTTCGAAACAGCGAATCAAAAGGTCGTGGAAGACCCGGTCATCAGAAAGTGCTCGACGACTGGACCCATGGTGAGCGCAGGAAAGAAGGTGAGCGCGCCAACGATGACCACGGTAGAGGTGAGCAAGACGACGAACAACGTGCCCGAGACCGGGAAGCTGCCGGCATCTTGCGGGGTCGCCTTCTTGGCGACGAGCGTGCCCGCGAGACCGAGCACCGGAATGGCCGGCAACAAGCGACCGAACCACATCGCCAAGCCGAGGCCCAGATTCCACATGATGTTGCCGTTGGCTGGAGTTGCTGTTAGGCCAGCGAACGCCGAACCGTTGTTGCCAGTGCCCGAGGCGGCCGCGTACAAGATCTCGGTGAAGCCGTGCGGGCCGCCGTTGTTGAGGCCGGGCGGACCCCAATCCGACACGGAGGCCCAAGCGGTCAGCCCGATCGTGAACACCGCGGTCACGAGCAAGGAGAGCGCCGCCAGCTTCACGTCCTTGGCTTCGATCTTCTTACCCAGGTATTCGGGAGTTCGCCCGACCATCAAACCGGCAATGAAGATGGCCACGAACACGAATACCAACATCCCGTACAACCCGGAACCCACGCCGCCGAAGATCACCTCACCCATCAGGATGTTGCCGAGCGTTACCAAACCGCCAAATGGCGTGAACGAATCGTGCATGGCGTTGACTGCGCCGCAGCCCGTGGCCGTCGTCATCGAGGCGAAGATGGACGAGCTTGCAATCCCGAAGCGAATGTCCTTGCCCTCCATGTTTCCCAGCGCAGGATCTACACCGAGTGCCCACATCCGCGGATTGCCGGCGGCTTCCGCGCCCCAGCACACGAGGATGCCCACGAGTAGCATGGCGAACATGCTCGTCCACACGGCCCAGCCGTGCTTCTGATTCTTCACCATGCGACCGAGGTAGTAGGTGAGGCCACTGCAGATAGCGATGAACAGCACGATCTGCACGAAGTTCGAGAGCGTGGTGGGGTTCTCGAACGGGTGCGCGGCATTCGCGTTGACGTATCCGCCACCATTGGTACCGAGCATCTTGATGGCGATCTGAGAAGCGATCGGACCTTGCACGATGTTCTGCAACAGCGGCTTCGCCGCGCCCGCTTGGTCGACCAGCTTGGCTGCCGTGTAGGGCAGGAAGTTCATCGGGATCCCCTGCGCCATCAGGAAGATGGCGTAGAGCAGCGATGCGGGCAGGAACAGGTACAGCGTCTGGCGCACCACATCCCGCCAAAAATTGCCGACGGTCGCACCGGACGAGCGTGCAATGCCGCGGACCAAGGCCGCCGCGGTTGCGATGCCCACGCACGGCGAAATGAAATTGTGCACGACCAGCGACACCATCTGGGAGAAGTAGCTCATCGTACTTTCGCCGCCGTAGCTCTGCCAATTAGTGTTGGTCGAAAAGCTGACAGCGGTATTGAACGCGAGATCGGGGCGTACCGCGGCGAGCGCCTGCGGATTCATCGGCAAACTCTGCTGGAGCCTGAGCAGGACATACGTGAAGAGTGTCGGGATCGCCGTGAACAGCACCATCGAGATCGCGTAACGCGACCAGGTCTGTTCACGCTGCGGATCGACGCCGATCAGGCGATAAATCAAGCGTTCCAGCGGACCAAGGAAGCGATCGAGAAACGTGCGGCCCCCGTCCTCGGGGTCGAGCACTTTCACTAGGTAAATACCTAGCGGCTTCGTGATCGCTACGAGCGCGACCACGATCAAGGCCAGTTGCAACCATCCGGAGGCGCTCATGATCAAAATCGCTCCGGTCGGATCAGCGAGTAAAACAGGTAGCCGAGCAAGGCGACGGCGATGCTCGAAACAAGGAGGGTTTCCATGTCACAACCTCTCGCAGCCGCGGACGTAAGCGAGTGAGCTCACGCAGCCAAACAACATGATCACCACGAACAATAGATCGAGCATTGGATTGTCTCCGGATCGAAGGAGTGCGGGCGACTGACACTTACCGCTGCGATCGGCGCCCAAAGCACGGCGCATGCCATGAGCGCTTGGATCGCTGTCTGCTCGCACGTTTGTGAAAGCGAGAAACACTGCAGAAACGGGCGGAAATCACGGCTTCTTGCAAGCGCGCATGACTGACCGTGCGTCAGTGCAAATTGCGGTCGAGCGTCTCGCGCCGCGCGCGCGACTCACGAGTGTGGCCGCGTTTCGAACGTTGCACGCGGTGGGGATCGACGCTCTTTGGGGAGACCCCGCCGCTCGTGCATTTCTGCACGACGCCAGAGCGCTCTGCTCGTGCGGGCTCGCACGACGTGATTTATGAGGAGAGCGCTCCTCGCCGAGTTCGATTGTTGGCACGCCCTCTGCTTGAACCGCGTCATGCGGTCGTTGATCCCCGGCAAGCAAACATCGCTTCGTTCTGCACAGACTCTGGCTGGGCCCCCTGATTTGGTCGATGCGTGGAAGAGCCTCGTCCGGACCAAGCTCGCTCGGCAGGCCGAGTTGGCCGGGCCAGAACCGAAAGTGCGGCTCCAGATCGACGTCAGGCTGGTGCTGTTCGCTGCCGTGTTTGGCCTTGCCGGAGGACCATTTGGCACGGTTCGCTCGCTGGTCCTGCTGCTTTCAATCCTATTGGTGCAGGAGTTGAGCCGGGCCGCGTTGGCGCGCTTGCTCGGACGCTCCGCGCGCGTTTCAATTTCGCTTGCCGGGGGTCGGACCGAGATTTCCGGGCCGGAGCTGCGTGGCCGCGCAGCGTTCGCCTTCGCCATGATTGGATCGCTCGGTAACGTCGCGCTGGCGGCCGTGCTCCAGATCGCGAGCCGAGAGGTCCACAATTCGGCGTTGGGACAGGCACTCCGCGAGCTCGGCTCCGGACATGCAGTTTGGGGCATCGCCCAAGCATTACCGCTCCTGCCATTTCGCGCGGGAAGCGAGCTCGCGCGGCGCCTATCGCCACCGCTGCGCTCGGGCCATGCCATTGCTTCGGGAGGCCTCGCGATCGGCGCCGTGTTTGCGATCTTCAATTTGCCCAAGTCGCCGATCTTGCTCCTGGCGCTGCTGTTCGTTGCGATTTCGTCCGCACGCGCGGCTTACGAGGCCTTCCAGGAGGAACTCGACCGACAGAGCGGCGTCGCGGGCGAGCTCGAGCAGGCCCGGGCGGCGCTCGAGGCGGGCGACCATCGCCCGAGCATAGCAATCGTGCGCGCGACGCTCGACCTCGCGCGATCGAAGGAGCAACGCCAAAAGCTCTGGCTGACCCTCGCCTGGGCAGGTATCGGGCACCGGGATCCGTTCGCGGCTCACGCGGGGCTGCAACATCTGCCCGAGCACTGCATCGACGTGCACCTCCTCGCGGCCTATCTCGCCTGTTGCAATCGAGACTTCGAGGCCGAGGAACTGCTAAACGAGGCTCGTCGCTTGGGACAATGGACAGCCGCAACGAGCAAGCTGTTGATCGAGCTCCTGTTTGTGCGGGGTGACCGAGCCGGCGCGTTGGCACTGACCGAGGCGGACATCGCCATCCTCTCCGAGCGCGACCGGCGAGCGGCATTGCTTGCTCTGGCGGCGGCAGACGGAGTGACCACATGACCGACCCCGCACCCCTGCTGCTCATCATCGAAGACGAACCCGCGATGTGTAAGTTCCTGGGGGCGTCGTTGTCCAGCCGCGGCTACCGCCTGCTCGAAGCTTTTACCGGCACCGATGGCTTGGGCAAAGCGGTCTCCGGTAGCCCTGATCTGGTCTTGCTCGACCTCGGGTTGCCCGACGTCGATGGTCTGGAAGTGACCCGGCGGTTGCGACAGTGGGCGGGCTTCCCCATCATCGTGATCTCGGCAAGAGGACGCGAAGAGGACAAGGTGCTGGCGCTCGATGGCGGCGCCGACGACTACCTGACCAAGCCATTCGGAACCGGTGAGTTGGCGGCGCGCATTCGCGTGGCCTTGAAAAACGCGGCGGCGAAAAAGCTAGGCGCTGCCCCGGAGCCCGTGCTCACCGTGGGCGCACTCCAGCTCGACCTCGATCGGCATGCCGTATTCGTTTCGGGACGGGAAGTGCACCTCACCCCCACCGAGTTCAAGTTGTTCGCCACTTTGATGAAACACGCGGGGCGCGTCCTCACCCACCGGCAGCTACTCAAAGAAGTGTGGGGCGACGCCTATGCAAACGATACGCAATACCTGCGTGTTTACATGGTGCAGCTTCGACACAAGCTGGAAGCCGATCCCGCGCGGCCGCGGCACCTGACCACCGTTCCCGCGATCGGCTACCGTCTGAAGACCTACTGACCGTGCGAACGGACGGATGATCGTTTTTCATGCCGGAGCGCCTCGTGCTAGCGTCGCGCCGCTTGAACATTCCAACGTCCTCCGTTTCGCGCAAGCTGCCGGCCCTCACGCTGGTGCTGGCCGCCCTGGCTTGCTCGACGTTGGCCAGCATCCCTGGCTGCCAGCAGGGACCTGCCACGGTCCAGGCGCAGCTCGGCGAGGCCCGTCGGCTATCAGCGGATCTGCGGGTTCAGTTCAGTAGGGCAGCCGATGCCTCGAATCGCGCGGTCATGGCCGATACCGACCAGGCCTCGCTGGCCTTCGCGCACGAGGCAGAGGACACGTTGAAGCTCGTCGAGCAGGACGTCACGGCATTGAACACGCTGACGCACAGCCTAGGCGTCGCCGATGAAGTCCAGATCCTAGAGCGGTTCCAAAAGCAGTTTGCAGACTACCGAGTCGTCGACAACAACGTGCTCGCTTTGGCCGTCGAGAACACCAACCTGAAGGCGCAGCAGTTGTCCTTCGGACCGGCGCGCGAAGCTGCCGATCGCTTCAAGGCCGCCCTCGCGCAGCTCCCGCCTTCACTTGCGGCGAAAGACCGCTGCCGCGCCGAGGAGCTGGTCGCAAGCGCGGTGTTGAACGTGCGCGAACTTCAGACCCTCCAAGGCCCACACATCGCCTCGTCAGACGACGCCGCCATGACAGCGATGGAGCAGCAGCTCGCGGCTTTGGAAAGCAAGACCGCAGCGGCTCTGAGTGCGCTAGCTAACCTGGCCGATGCCTCTTCCCTCGGCGCGGCGCAGACTGCGTTCGAGCAGTTCAAGACCATCGGTCAGCAGATCGTGACGCTCTCGCGCAGAAACAGCAATGTCCGATCGCTGGATCTCTCGCTTCGCGTCAAACCGCCGTTGGCCAATGCGTGCGAGGAAAGCGCTCGTGCCCTCCAAAACGCGTTGGCCAACGAAGGATCCAAAGCGACCCGCTAGGGCATCGTTACTGAAAATCGTTCTCGAACACGCCGTTGACGTTGCTGATTTTACCGCTGCGGACGGTGCGTTGCCACGCCGCGATCGAGGTGCCGTCCGCGAGTGTAACGATCTGCGGGTAACGATAGCCGGCAACGGCGCTGCTCAGGCGCGCGGGATCCGTCCACTTGTCGGCCGCGCCGGTAAAGCGCGAAAACGCGACGTCATAGGGAAACACGGTCGTAGTGGCGGCGGTGTCGCTCTGTTGGTACCAGACAGCGAGCGCGTTGCCGCGACCGTCTGCCGAGATCTGGGGCACGACTGAGGTGTGGTTGCCGTCGGAGATGATCGCCGCCGTTCCCCAGCCGGTCTTGTACTCGTTGGCGTAGATATCATAGGGAGTGCCCGCGCTTTGCGCCCACGCCACCAAGAAGCTCGTCCCAGTCCAGGCGGCCGCGGCCATCGTCCGCGCGCTGGAAATCGTCGTCGTGGCGGTGCTAATCACGACCGGAGCGCTCCAAGCCTTGCTGTAGTGGCTGCCCATCAGGTCGTAAGTGGTGTCTGCCGTATCGCGTTCCCAGCTGAGCACGGCGTCGCCGGCCGGATTCGTTGCTACCCCTACAGGCTGGGCGTAGCCATCACTCGGAGTGCTGGCGACCGCGCTGGTGCCCCACTTGTTCGTGGCCGCCAGGTAGCGCTGCACGATCGTGTTCGTCTTGAGCGGGGTACCGGCCGTGAACTGGTAGGCTGCAAAGCCGTTGCCGGCCGCGTCGAACGCAAACGCGGGCGGGCTCACGCTCGAGCCGACCTGTGCACTGGTGAGCCAGGCATTCGTAGCATCCCAGACTCCCGCTGCATCGACGTGGCGGGCGTAGACTCCGTAGTAGTCCACGGCCGGGGAGGCGGCGGAGTCGTAGTAGTAAAAATCCCACGCGACGTGCGCATGGCCGTTGGCGTTGATCGCTACGACTACGTCTCCTGGGTAGACCGTATAGGTCGTCGTCGGTGGAATATCGATCTTCGTCGAGGTTGCGTCCCAAGTGCCGGCGATGCTGCGTCGAGCTTGGACGCTGTAAAGCAAGGTAGTCGCGTCGTATTCGATCCAGCCAACGATTACGTTGCCGCTCGCGTTCATGGCAACGGTCGGATATTGGCAGCTCGCCGTGTTGGTGTTGATTTTGGTCGGCGCCCCCCAACCCTTGCCCTCGACGAAGAGAGCCGCGTAGACATCGTAAGTGGAACCGCTGGTGATTTGGGCCCAAACGGCAGTGGCACGGCTCGCGCCATCGGTCGCCAATGCCAGGGGACTGCTGCGGTCGAAGGCCAACGTGCTGGTGGTCAGGGATGCTTCGGCTTTGCCCCACACGCCGTCCTTGACGGTGAAGGACGACGTGAACGGCGCTTCCATCGCGGTCTTGCCGGCGTCGGTCACGGCCGCGCTAACGTTCACCGTGTAGTTCCCGAGCAGATTCAGGCGCCCCGCCGGCGTGAACGTGGCCACGGCGTCCGCGTAGCTCACCGCGCCGCTGACCAGCGCGCCGGACTCGTCCTTGAGCTGAACGCTGTCACCGGTCACGGAGGCGGGGTCGAGCGGCTCCGAGAAGCTGATTCGGATCGGAGCCGTGGGCTCGGCGCCGATGAGCTTATCCTTGGGCGAAACAGCGACGACCGTGGGCGCGCCCGGCATTGGATCAGGGACGATGATCTGCCCGCCTTCGCCGCCGTTCGCCTCCGCACCCGCTTCACCCGCGGCACCCGCGGCACCCGCCGCGCCGCTGGCCGAAGACGTTTCCCCGGCGCCCGGCGCAGCACCACCCTGGTGACTACCGCTCGCTCCGTTGCCGCCGCTCGGATTACCAGCCCCGCCGTCATCCGGCGTGACCACGACCTTCACGCTGTCGAGTCCGCCGCAGGCCGACGCGACCGCCAGCGTACAAGCGATGAGTAGCCCACAAAGTCCAGTCCGATTTCGATAAGACATGCCCACTCCGATCGGCCAAGTTGCACTCTTGCAACCGCCATTGTGCCCAACGTTAGAAGCGACCGTTCAGTCCGACCGAGCCCAAGCCGATCCAAGGATGGACCTCAGCGTGCGCTGATTCAGTCTGTTTCTTTCCGGAGAGAATGAAGAGCGTCGTACCCGCTGCCACTCCTACACCACCAGCGACGAAGCCGATGATGGAGATGGTCTTGGCACTGTCGCCATCTTTGCCCAGTTGCTCGCGGCGATCAGCATCCGACTGAGACAGCTGACACGGGTCCTGATTGTTGCACAGGGCGTTGGCGTCGCTGTACTTGCTCTTCGCCTTGAGGCCGAACACCGTGCCCGCCGCGATGCCGACGACTCCGACGCCAAAAGCGACATACGAAGCGGTGCGCAGCCCGTTGCTCGACCCGGATGCGCTGTTCGTGTCGAGCGCAGCGCTAGACGTGGTCGGCGTGGCTGGAGCAGTGCTCAGAGGCACGACCGCAACGGCAGCGCCCGGCGCGGGTTTGAGCTGGAGTGTGACGGTTGCCACGCCGCCCTCCTTCAGGGTGATGGTTTGAGGATCGCTCGTTACACCGTTGCCTGTGGCTTGAAGCGTGTGCTGACCGGGATCGGCCGGACGCGCAACACCGACCAACGCAGCCGGCACCTTCGCGCCGTCCATCACGACGCTCGCGTCAGCGGCACCCGCGCCGTCCAATTTTACGGTGAGGTTGGCCAAGCGCGGCTCGAGCAGAGCCTCCTCTTTCGCCGCGTCTTCCCGTGCTTTCAACACCGCCGGCGAAGTGCTGGCCGAATCGTCACGGGTGAGGCCGAGGTACGTCTCGCGAGCTTTCACGAGTTGCCCGAGCTGCACCAGCGAACGCGCTTTGTACAGCAGGTGCACGGGTGAGTGCACGAGCGACTCGGCGCGGGTGAACAAGTCGAGCGCCTCGGCCCAGCGTTTATTTTCGAAGGCCGCCTGGCCTTGTGTGGCGGCGGCGCGGGCGCCGGCCTTTTCTTCGTCGCTGGCTGCAGCGGCAGGCCGAACACTGAGAAGGCAAAGCGCAGCGCACAAGCAGGTGGCGCTTGGCAAAGTTGCAGCAAACCGGAAAGCTCCCATGACCTTGAAGCCTAACACTACGATTGTCCCGGCTTCAACGTGGGCGCCCCACGCGCTCGAGCGCCGGCAGGGCCATCCGTGTATGCTGAAGTCGGTTGACACTTACATCATCCGAGCACATCCCTCACGCAAGATGAGCAAATTTCGCGTCTATCACTACCCCCAGTGCAGCACCTGCAAGAAGGCGCTCAAGTGGCTGGCAGCTCACGACGTGTCGGTCGAGCTCGTCGACATCGTGAAGCACCCGCCCTCGAAGCGTGAGCTGCGCGAGGTGCTTGCGAGCACGGACCTGCCGCTGAAAAAGCTTTTCAATACGTCTGGGGTTTCGTACCGAGAGGGCAAATTTGGCGAACGCCTGGCCACAATGAGCGAGGCCGAAGCGCTCGAGGCGCTGGCCGCTGACGGTAAGCTGATCAAGCGCCCCCTTCTGCTGGGTAAGGGGCTCGCGCTGGTCGGCTTCGATGAGGCCGCGTACCGTTCGCAACTGAGCTAGAGCGCAGGTCCGTCACATGGGACGAATCGCATCAGCAAGCCGACACCCTACGCTCCAAGGTTGGGCCGATTTTTGCTGGCGCCTCGCGGGCGGTACGTTTTCTGCAGAGGCTGGCTCCATGGGCATTGCACATGACGTCACCGTAGTCGCAGGTCACGCTATACAAGGCATTCGCGCGGGCGCGGAAAAGCTCGCCTCACACAAGCTGGCGCCGGGCCTGGCGCCCGCAATCGAAGTGCGCAGCGTGGCATTCGAGCCGGACGCCCCGCTGCCCATTTCTTGCACCATCGACGGGGTGGGCGCGCCCCCTCCGCTCAGCTTCGATGGAGTTTCAGAAGCGGCGAATTCGTTGGTCGTTCTGTGTGAGGATCCGGACGCGCCGCAGCTCGAGCCGTTCGTGCACTGGTTCGTGTACGGCATTCCGAGCAGCGCCAGCAGCGTCGATGCTCAGACACAGCACGACTACCGCATTGGCGAAAATGGCCAGGCTGCGCTGGGCTACACGCCTGCTGCCCCGCCCCCAGGCCATGGCCTCCACCACTATCATTTCCAGGTCTTTGCCCTCGATGTGGCGCTGGACCTCGCGCCAGACGCCAAACGCGCGGAGCTGTTCGAGCAAGCCACTGGACATGTGCTCTCATGGGGCGAAATCGTGGGCACCTACGAGCGTGAGTAAGGCACGAACGGCGTGGCTGCTGTTGCCGCTGGGTGCGTTGATCGCGCTCGCTTGTGAACACTTCGCTCGCGGCCCCGGTTCACCCGGCGTGGCTCCGGTCGAGCAACGAGCGGCGCGCGCAGCACCTCTCCCGAGTCGGCGGCCCGACCCCTGTCGTGGCGTGCCACTGCCGGACGGGGAGCATTTCGTGGCCCCTGGGTTGTGCGCCAGCGTCGTGGCCAGCCATCAAGGTGAGCTGCGACAAATCACCTTCGCACCCAACGGCGATCTGTTCGGGGTGACCGTGCAAGGTCAGATTCGCCGCTACCGCGACGCAAACGAAAATGGCGTCTTCGACCCGGCAGAGGTCGTAGAATGGGCGAACACCGGCAATGAGAACGGCAACAATTGTGACATCGACGCGCTGGGCGGCTACCTGTACGCCGGCACGAAAGAAGGCGTAAAGCGCTGGAAATACGCGCCAACGCTCGACCGCGCGGGCAGCGGCGAGGATGTGCTTGTCGGCCAGCCCGGAGGCGGCAATCACCCGTATCACCCCGTCCACGTGTACGACGGCTTCATGTATGTCGATTCCGGTTCGGAGCACAACGCGACTCGCCCGGAGAGCGCGGTCTATGACACCGAGCGTTCGGTCGTGAAGCGCTTCGACCTGTCGAAGTTCCGCTCAGGCAGGCCCTTTCAGTGGCGCGAAGGCGAAGTATTCGTCAGCGGCGTGCGCAACGTGACGGGCTTCACGCGCAACGCCGCCGGCCACATGGTCGGGGTGCTGAGCGGAATGGACGATCTCCGTTACCAAGGAAGCGATATTCACGCCGACAACCCAGGCGAAGAAATCGTGCTTCTGGAGCAAGGCAAAAGTTACGGCTACCCGTTCTGTTTCGCAGCGGCACGCGTGGTCATCGGCGGCCAGGTCGTGGCTCCGGGAACCAAGCTGCACGCAGCCTGGTCCAGTCAGAATCCTCTCGCCGCAGCGAGCGAGAGCCCGGTGGATGACGCCTGGTGCAAGAACCACGCGGCCGAGCCGCTGACCTTCATGCAAGCGCATTCCTCACCGCTCGGCATTACCTTCTTCGACGGCCCGGACGGCGCGCTCCCTGCCCGATTCCGCGGCGGCGCGTTCGTCGCGCTGCATGGCTCTTGGGATCGCACGCCCAGCACGGGTTACAAGGTGATCTGGGTCCCATTCGATGCCAATGGACACTCCCCAATGCCCAGCTCGACGACCGAGTCGACCAGCTATCCGTACGAGGTGGTGTTCGGTGGCGGCGCGCACGGCGTGCCGCACGACGGCAGCTGGTCTTGGTCCGCGGGCGAACTCGGAGAATCGCCAGTGCGCCCAGTCGGCGTTGCGATTTCACCGCTCGACGGCGCGTTGTACGTCTCGAGCGACAACGGCACCGTTCCGCTCAAACATTCAGCGAACTCGCAAGCCGAAGGCAACCTCTATCGCATCGCCCTGCGTCACTAACCATCGCTCTCCCTCCCGCGCGCGCAGCGCCGCGTCTCCTCGCGCCCCAGTGCGCTCCAAGCAGCTCAGCCGCATGCCCGGAATTTCGTCGAGGTCAGCCGACTTTGGCACGATAAGATCACGATCTGCCAATAAGGCGCAGACCTACGAGACTGACCGCACAGGCGCGTGCGATCTTCCAGCGAAGCGCGGGCGGCCCAGCGCGACAGAAAGCCGCTGGGCCAAAAATCTCAACAGCCGATCCCGCGCGCGCAGCGCCGCGCGCAGCGCCGCGCGTCCCGCCCACGCCTACGGCTTCTTGGTTCCTTCGCAGCCAAGCAGCCCCTTATCTCCGCAATGCGTTGCCATGCATTCGACCATGCTGGCGCGGCCGAAGTCGGACATGCCAGACAGTGTCTGTCGGCAATCCGCCAAGGTTGGCACGAGCGGCTGCCCGGCGCAGCTCCGGATGATACTGTCGCATGCGCTCGAAACGGGCGACACGACGGCTGCGGTGGTCGCGTCAGTCTTCGTGGGATCGGGGATTGGTTCTGGACAGGCGGCCATCAGCGCGCTGTGGCCACACAGGTTCACGCGCGCCGGATCACAGGCGGCATTGCCCTTCAGGGTTTTCAAACAGGCGACTGCGGTTTGTGCAACGCGCGGCTTGAATGCGGATTTGAATTCCGAGCAACGCTTGGCGGCAAAGTTCGTGCACACCCCTTCGTCCGCGGGACCCATCGCTGGGCAATCTTCGACCGTGCCTACACTGTCGTCGCACACGGGTGGGGCTGGCACGCGTTCGCCGACGACGACCGCTGAAGGCGCCGACGACGCGACGAGCGGCACCGCGGTGGTGGGCGGCTCGGCGAATTGGATACGCTCGCGATGGGTCTTGGCGTCGTGAGCTAGCCAGCCACCGACTCCGCCGGCGGCGAGCGTTCCAGCCATGAGAAGAAAACCTGATTTTTCGATGATCATGGGCGAAACTCCTGAATGGATCGCGCCCTATACCGTGCGCGACTTCCACCCAGCGTGAGCACGCTCCATGCCAGAGAGCCGAAGTGCACAAACTGGCTATTTGCCGCGTTCGACGGCGCAGCGTGCGTGTCAGATATGCACACTCCGCACGATTGCCTCATCTGAAAAGGCGCTCCGCACCCCCGCGGTCTCTTGCTCGAGCTCGTGGCCTTTACCAGCAATCAACAGCAAATCCTCGGGACCTGCGGCGCGAATCGCAAGCTCGATGGCGCGTGCGCGATCGACTTCGCGGAGCACGTCCGCGTGGTCGCCGAGACCTTCCGCGATCTCTGCCATGATCGCGCGAGGATCCTCGTTCCGAGGATTGTCGGAGGTGAGGATCACGCGATCGGCGCTGCGCGCGGCCGCACCCAACAGCGGTCGCTTACTGCGATCGCGCTGCCCACCCGCGCCGAACACGACGCACAGGCGCCCTGCGCAGAGCGCGCGCGCGGTATCTAGAGTGCGACTCAAAGCGTCCGGCGTATGCGCATAGTCGACCACTACGTACGGCCGCTCGCGGACGATTTGAAAGCGACCTGGTGGCGGCGGTACGCGCGACAGCGCGCGGGCGGCGGCTAGCGCGGGCACGCCCGCGGCGAGCGCAGCGCCCAACGCGGCAAGCGCATTTTCTACGAAGATTTCGCCCACCGCCCGAATACTCAGACTCTGCGGGAGATCTGGAAACCGCGCACACGGTTCGAGCTCGAAGCGTGTGCCTTCGAAGCTCACGTGCAGCGAGTGCGCATCCAGGTCGAGTAGCGCCCAGGCTTCGCCGCGCGAGGGCACACCATAGGTGAGCACGCTTACTTCGGGTGGTATCACCTCCGCGAGCAGTTGCGCCGCGGAATCGCGACCGTTGAGCACCGCGGTCGCGCCCGGCGCGAGCGCCATGAAGAGCTGCGCCTTGCTGGCTAAGTAATGCTCGGGAGACCCGTGCGCATCGGAGTGATCCAAACTGAGATTGGTGAACGCCGCCACGCGACACGGCCAAGCCTTGGCAAAGCCGAGCGCCAGCGCTTCACTGGTGAACTCCAGCGCTGCATAGCGCCCACCGCGCTCGAGGCAACGCGCCAGCGTCTGCAGAAAGCCGGCATAGTGAGCCGGCACGTCTTGTCGGTCTTCGTCCAGGAACGCGCCGACAGTGGTGACCCGTGCGACTGGACGCGCCAGCTCGCCTAGCAGCGCGGCCGTCATGGCGGTGGTCGAAGTCTTGCCGTTGGTGCCGGTAACGCCGACGCTGAATAGGGAGCTGGCCCAAGGTGGAGCGGCAGGGGGTGGACGAACGGCGGTCATGGCCCTTGGCCATGGATTTGAGCCAAGCGGCGGGCGAAGTCCACGGGAACCCGCAAAGTTCGGCTGACTTCACTCGGGAAGGCCGACCGCGGCGTTGCCCGTGCACGCATTGCCCGGCGTATCGTTGGTCGAGCAGCCTTCGTTCGGGAAGTCCACACACACCGGACCCGTGGGCAACGCGAACAGGTTGTTGGCTGCGAGTAAGCTCGCATACCCCGTAGCTCCCCCAGCAACACACTTAGTGAACGCCAATTCTTGGCCGGTCACGTTCTCGAAGCCAATGAGCGCGTTGAGGTACGCTAGGCGGGCGAGTGGGTATCGCACGCTGACGACGCATGCTGGGTCATACTTGATGTTGTTGAGCGAAACGGAGAAGGCCAATTCAGTGCCGGCGGTAGTCGTCAGCACCTGCGCCGCAACTTCGCCCCCGGCGAAGCCGAACGAGCATTGATCAGCCTCGGTCATGCAACCAATTTGCGAAGTCGCGTCGTCTTGCGAGCAGCAGCGCTTGTCGCCGCCAGTGCCGGGGCAGCTGGGCGCGGCAGCGACCAACGTGCGCGTGGTGTGGGTGCGGCTGAAGTTGCCGACAACGCTAGGTACTGGACCGAGCTCGGTGTCCAAGCGGTAGCCGTCGCCCTGGGTGTACTGGTGCAGGTTGTACACGCGACCGTCGCGGCGGTTGCCAAAGGTCACGTCGCCGTTCGGGCACAAGGTCGAGCTCGACGTGCCCGGGATCTTGGGAGCCGAGCCGAAGATCAGGTTACCCGCGAGGCAGGGCTGGGTCGGGTACGGTTGATCCACGCGCCGACTCAGCCGGACTTTCCGCTGGCGGTGGCTGAGCAGGTCTGCGGTCCCCAGGGCAGCCTCGCCGTCGTACTGCCCGCCCGTCCGCCCGTATTCATTGGTCGGACCGGATATCAGATTCGCACTCCGGATTTCGGAGACTCGAGCTAACCCCGATAGTGGCGCACGTCCGTCACCTTGCGCAGGTTGGCGGCGTGCTGCTCGAGCCCGCGCTGACGCACGCCGAAGCGATTGGCAAGCTGGAAGACACGCGGCAAATGCTTCCAGAAAGGGCCCTTCCAGCCGAGCGCCTTGAACGCGCCTTTCATCATCGCGTTCATCGCGGGGCTGACTACGGTTTCCGCGTTGGTCATCCAATTCGGGTGCACGGCGGCCGCCGCCATCAGCGTTCGATACAGCTCATTGAGATCGAGCTCGGGCGACAAGAACCACGAGGGCAAAAACAGCGGGTCGTCTTCGGCGAACCAACCCATGTCTTTGCATTGCCGCTCGAGCGGCGTCCCGGAGTAGACGCGAATGCCGGTAGAGAACAGCACCATGTCCGTCGGCGCGATGTGCTCCTCGCAAAAGGCGAGTGTTTCGCGCACCGTGTCCATGGTTTCACCGGGCGCGCCGAGCATGAAGAACCAATACGTGGGCAGACCGCCTTCACGGAGCGCTTGGGCTGCGCGAATCACAGCGTGCTTTTGAAAGCCTTTGCGCAGCGTCTTGAGCGTGACCTCGGAGGCGCTCTCCGGCGTACACATCACGCTCTTGAAGCCAGCGCGCTTCATGGCCTGCACCAAATCAGGCGTTACACCGGCCGGGTTCAGACCCATGGTGGAGAGCTCGACCCCGACGAGCGGGCGCCGCTCGAGTTCTTCACAGATCGCGCGCGCGTGCGAGAGCGGCAAATTGAAGGTCGAATCGACGAAGTCGATCGCGCGCACGCCGTGCTGCGTCACCGCCTCTACTAGCTCGTCCACGACCTCGACGGGGTTTCGCAGGCGGTAGGCGTGGCCTTCGATGTTATTGTACACGCAGTAGGAACACTTGAGCGCGCAGCCGCGCTTGGTCTGTATCGAGTATGGGCTGCCGTGCGACGCGTACTGCTTCAAGTCGATCCAACGCCAGGCCTCACTGCGGGGTGACTCGGCAAAATCATGCACCAGCGCGCGCCCCGCAGGCGGCTCGCCACGTGCCAAGCGCCCGGTATCCAAGATCGGCAACGCTTTCGCGCTCCCCTTCCCCGGCTCGAGGAGACCACGCACCCGATTGAGCGGTGTGCCGTCTTCGAGCGCGCGCAAAAACTCCGGCAGCGCCTCTTCACCCTCACCGACCAGCGCGTAGTCTGCCTCCAAGAATGCAAACGTGTCCGCAGGCGAGACGTTGACCGCGCTGCCGCCGACCACGATCTTGGCGCGCTGAGAGGCCGCGCGCACGGAGCGCACGACCTGATCGCGAATGTCGGTCAAATAGAAATGCGGCACCTCGAAGTTGCAGTTATCGATGTTGCGAATGCTCAGACCCACGATGTCCGGGTCGCACTTGCGTACGCGGTTCAACGTCTCACGCGCTGGGTCCGCGACGAACATCAGATCGAGCACCTCGACCGTGTGACCGGCGCCGGCCAGCCCGCTGGCGACCGTGCACAACCCGAGCGGCAGCGCGGGCCAAGGCATGCGCTCGCGATTGGGGTTGACGAGGAGGACTTTCACCGCCGGCGAATACTAACCCTTGGGCCCCATGCCGGTCGAAAAAGGTATGCATTTCGCAGCTTTTCGAAGCTAAATGCAGCGGAACCGCGGTCTGACTCGGGCGTGTCTCGCCCTAGCACCACATTGCTTGACAAGCCGCGCTGCGATCGAAAGGATGCGAGCCCTAAAATCAATCGGGTATCATAGTTCCGGAGTACGCGCTCGTAGCTCAGCCGGATAGAGCAGCGGGTTTCTAACCCGCCGGTCAGGGGTTCGAGTCCCTTCGGGCGTGCCAAAGTCGAAAAACTGAACTAGCCCCGCACGCGCTCGGCGATTTGATAGAGCCCATGGCTCGGAAGTCTGCGGTAGCCGGCCCACGCGGCCGAAGCGAGGTTGCCGTCGTTCAAGTGCTCCAGCATGCGATCGCCAATCACGCGCGCGTCGCGTTGTTTGAAGCCGGCGCCATTTTCGCGAACCCAGCGGAGGTTATAGCTCTCGTGAATGCCGACGGGCGGAGCCAGCAACAGGGGAATGCCCAGGGCCGCGTAAAACACGAGCTCGCTCGGCTTGGTCCACAGGATGTCGGTGTCGGCGAGCAGCGCGTCGAAGCGATCGAAGTAATCGTCGAGCACTGGCTCGTACAGGATATCGACGCCACGGCCGAGCTGATCCGAGAGGCGCGCTCGCGAAAGCTCGTCTTCGAAGCGCGCTTTCACTTCAGCGCGAACGCCCGCCACCAGAGTCAGGCGCAACCTGCGGCGCTCGAGGAGCGGGCGCAGGCTGGGCAGGAACGACGCGCTCAGCTCTGCCTGCGCTCCCGAGCCTCCGACTGCAAACACCAGATGCGGGGGCTCGTTCGTTGCCGGTAAGGGTCCTAGGTGCTCGAGGTCAGCCGCAAAGGAATGCCGGAATGTTTGCGTCGGATCGAGCCGAGCGAGTCGCCTCAACAGGTTCTTGCGCAGCGCGGTGCCGTCCGTCCCGCCCACCAGCGAGTGCGGCAGCGGGAAACCCGTCAGCTCGATCTGAGACTCGGGCACGCCATAGGCTTGCAACCGCCTGACCACGCGCCCACTTGGAGCGAAATAATGGATCTTGCTCGATTTAGGGTTGATTGGCGCCCACACGCGGTTCACGTCCGAATCGGTGACGACGCAGAAGATACGATCGTAGCCGTGAAAATCCGCCAGCACTGCGGGCGAGTAAAAGGTCGTCAGCAGCGCTAAATCGTGCTCCCGCAAGTAGCTCACGATCGATCGGCCCAGTCCCTGTCGGGCCGAGCGCGCGAGCAGCTTCACGCCGAGCGTCGCCCCGGAGAGATCTCGGAAAGGGTAAAGGTTCGGGATGTCCGTGATCGAATTGAGCACGCCGCGGAGCGGCGGGCCGATCCAGGGGATGCCAGAAATCCGGCTCACCGACTCGTATAGGCGACGGGTCGCGGCCCAGCGCCGCTGCTCCTCTGCATCGGCCAAGGGCGGGCGATCGGTATGCAAGATCTCGACGTTGAGCTCTCGCGCCAGCGAACGCGCAGGCCGAAGGTGGCCGTACCCCATCTCGATCGCGACGACCGCTACGCGAGACCCAGCCGCGACTTCAGGGGCTGACGAAAACGGCAAAAGTGGGTTTGCGTGCACCATGTTTGCCGGTCCAACCTGCTACGGAACCGTGCTGAGCGCGCGACCGTTGGGTAGCGTTCTCGTGAAGACGCTGAACTCGGCGCAGATTCGCCGACGTTACGCGCCCGGGGTGGTCAGGTGATCGTCCTTGAACCGCGGCAAGACAGCGAGCCGGAGCAGCTCCTCGCCAATCTCCTGCGCCGGCAACACCATATCGACGTCGCCCGTCGAAATGGCCGCGCGGGGCATGCTTTCGGTCTGCGCTTCTTCGGGAAGCTGAGCAAAGGTAACGCCGCCTGCGGCCTTGATCGCCCGGAAGCCCTCGGAACCGTCCTGCAGCGCGCCCGACAACACGACCCCGACCGCCTTGTCGCCGTAGAATTCGGCGACAGATTCGAACAATGCATCGATTTGCATCGAAAAATAGCCCTTGGGCCGCCGGCGCACCCGCAGGTGTCCGTCGATCACGGTCATGTGCGTGTCCGGAGAGATGACGTACACATAGCCCGACTCGACGCGCACGCCGTCGGTCGCGGTGAGCACACCGAGCGCGGTTCGAGTAGCGAGGATCTCGGCCAGCTGACTTTCGTGAGTGCGGCTCAGGTGCTGCACGAGCACGACCGCCAGCGGCGCATCACTGGGCATGGCACCGAGTAACAAGGAGAAGGCCTCGAGCCCCCCAGCCGACGCTCCGACGGCCACGACCAGAAACGGAGGCGTTACGTAGTCATGCAGGTGCCTGTCTTGGTCGGAGTCGTTCGCGGGCTCGGCTGAATTCGAGTTGATCAAGGGCGCTCTCCGCGCTTCGATACTGGAATGTCGAGGCGAGTCGGGGGCTCGCTGCTCCTCACGGCGCGAATTCGACCTCGCACCAGGGCTCTGAATTCGTCTTTACCGAAAGGTTTTTCGAGCTTGAGGTTGCCGGCGCCACTCAGATAGTCGGAAGCCACTGGTCCGAAAGCGCCACCCGTGATGAACACGATCCGCGCCGCAAGCACCGGGTCGTGCGTAACCAGCCAGTGATGAACATCCATGCCGGTTACTCCCGGCATCATCAGGTCGCACAAAATCAGATCGAACGCTCGGTCCTGCTCCAGGATCGCCAGTGCCTCTTTGCCGGACGACACACTCACCACATCGTGTGCGGTGAGCAAACGCTGCATCACGAGTCGCAATGGCGCTTCGTCGTCGACGATCAATACGCGCCCACGTGGGTTCTGCTGCACCGCGGCTTCAAAGGCAGAAGGGTCCGGATGTGAGGCAGCGGCATCGATCCAAATCGGCAAACGGACGACGAAGCGAGTGCCCTTGCCCACGACGCTCTCGACCTGAATGTCGCCGTTGAACTCATTGATGATGTTGCGACAGATCGAAAGGCCGAGCCCCGAGCCCGCGCCGATGCGTTTGGTGCTGAAGAACGGCTCGAAAATGCGCAGCATGTTTTCCGGCTTGATGCCCGCGCCGGTATCTTCGACCGCGGCGTAAACACTGCCGTCTTCGGTCCACGTGCGCACGGTGATCGCGCGGATTTCGCTCTCGTCCATCGCGTGCGAAGCGTTGATCAGCAAGTTCAAGAACACCTGCGATAGCTTGCCTTCGGAAGCCCAGACCAACGGGGTTGGCTTGAAGTCCAGCGCGAGCGTGGCACGGAATCGGATTTCGTTGGAGGTCATGGCGACCGCGCTCTCGATCGCCCGCTGAAGATCGACTTTTCCCAGATCCGATGCTTCGACACGGGCAAAGGTGCCCAGTGCCTTGGAGATGCGCGTGATGCGGCGCGCGCCGTCGAGCGCGTCGCCCGCGCGCTCACTGACCCCTTGCAACGCCGCCGGCTCCAGTAACGCGGAGTCCGCGCCGACGATTGCGCCGAAGGCCGCCTCACCGACCACGTTTCGTAGCCCGGTGCTGCAGCGCTCGGTCACCGCCGCGAGCCTGGGCAGCACTTGGGCCAGGTCTTCCACGTTCGAAAGCACGTACGCCAGCGGGTTGTTGATTTCGTGGCCCATACTGGCAGCCAAAAGACCCATGCTCGCGAGGCGCTCCGTCTGCGCGGTTGCGACCCGCTGTTTTCGCGCCTCGGTCTGATCGCGGACCGTGGCCTGCAAGAAGGCTGTGCCGCCAGACTCCATGCGAACTACCGCTACCGTAGCCGAAAATTCTTCGGTGGCGCTGCGCTGAAACGTCCAGTCGAAGGAGACAGAACCATCTCGCAAGGCGGCGCCGAACTGTTCGCTGGCCCCTTCCAGCGAAAGGCGGTCGTCGGGCTGTCGTTGGCGCGAGTACTGTCCAAACGAACGCGACAACAAGTCCTGTTCATCACGCGCACCGAACATCGCGATGCTGGCGGCGTTGCAGGAGGTGAACTGCCAGTGCGGTGGCGCCAAGGTCAAAAGCGCGTCTGGCGAGTTTTGAAACAAGGTGCGGTGGCGTGCCTCGCTCGAGCGCAGGGTTTCTTCCCCGCGCTTCCGCTCGCTGATGTCGCTCAGCACCGTGCGACAGACCCGCGTGCGGTCGTCGCCCTCCGCGAGCCGCGCCTCGAGCCCCACCCAGAATGATTCGCCATTGCTCTTGACCAAGCGCAATTCGCAACCGTGCGGCGCGCCGCTCGAAAAGAGCTGCCGGCGGTGCATGAGATAGATGTCTTGATCAGCCGGAAGCACGAAGCGGGTCCACGGCTGCTTGACGATCGCACTCCTCGTCGCGTCGAGCAGGCCCGCCGCGGTCAGATTTGCTTCCACGACGATTCCGTTCTCGCCAATCGTGACGTAACCGACGGGAGCGAGGTCATACAGATCGAAGTAGCGTGCGCGCGCCAGCTCCAACTGTTCTTGCGACGAGCGCAGCTCTTCGTTTTGCAGCTCGAGTTCGATGCGGTGCACTCTCAGGTCATGGAGCAGGCTACGCGCGT
Source organism: Pseudomonadota bacterium (assembly GCA_037200885.1). Classification (GTDB taxonomy): domain Bacteria; phylum Myxococcota_A; class Polyangia; order Polyangiales; family Polyangiaceae; genus PMG-095. The sequence continues at coordinate 3,183,458 of JBBCIN010000001.1, read as the reverse complement.
CCTCGACAGTCAGGCTGCTGAGATCTTCCGGGATCGGCGTGTGCCGCGCTCGCGCTTCATCCAGGGCGCGTTGCCGCAATCTACGTGCGGTTTCCGCCTCCGCCGCGGGAAATGTTCCGGATTCCTCCTGAATTTCGGACTTGGCAAGCTCGTCAACCATTGGCCCCCCCCTTGGCTTCCCGCTCGGTCGTGAACACGGCGTAAACCTGCCCGGACTCGTTCAGGAGCGCGGTGGCAGTCAGGGATATCGCAATTATCTTCGCGTCTTTTGTCAGACGTTGCGCGCGGTACGGCTCGAGCACTTCGGCTTGAATCAGGCGCGAGATCACCGTCAGTGCCGCCTGGCGTTGGTTCTCGGGAAACAAGCTATGAATGTTCATGGCCAGCGCCTCGGACTCGGTATAGCCATAGCGCTTCACCGCCGTTTGATTCCAGGCCAGGATTCGACCATCCAGCGCCTGCACGGTAATGGCATCACCCGCATCACGCATCACGGCCGCCATGCGGCGCAGTGACTCATTCTCGAGCAGTATCGCTTGCGCGCGTTTTTGCTCGGTCACCTCCATGAAGGTGATGACCGCACCTTCAATCACGTTCTCGAGCGTTCGGTACGGACGAATGCGAAGCAGGTGCCAGGCTCCCGCGTGGGTTTGGACCTCGACTTCTTTCGGAGTGAGCGTGTCGAGCACCTCTTGCACGTCCAATACCAAGCGAACGTAGCCTTGCAGGTTGTTGACGATGTGAGCGAGGGGGCGGCCAATGTCGCTCCGGATCAGATTGATGAGTTGCGTGACCGCGGGCGTAAATCGCTGAATGCACAATTGATGGTCGACGAAGACCGTGCCGACGCCGGTGCCCGCGAGCAAATTGTTCATGTCGTTGTTGGCGCGCGATAGATCCGTGACTTTGGTCTGAAGCTCCGAGTTGACGGTCGCCAATTCCTCGTTGACCGATTGCAGCTCCTCTTTGGAAGTCTCCAGCTCCTCGTTGGTGGATTGCAGTTCCTCGTTGGTGGATTGCAGTTCCTCGTTCGATGACCGGAGCTCTTCATTCGAAGTTTGCATCTGCTCGTGCGAGGCCAGCAGGTGCTCGTCTTTGGCGCGCAGCTCGTGCATCAATCGCGCGATCTGCCGCTCCGCGTCGCTGCTCGGCTCCGTCGGTGGACCGCCATCGTGCGCTGGAACCGGTTCGTGGCCGGCCGCCGAAACTTCTTCGAACGCGACCAGAAATAGGCTCGGGCGGTCCGCGCTCGGGTTGTCGAAAGAGACGGGTTCGACGCTCAGATTGATGGTCGTAAAGTCCCCGTTGGTCTTGACTCGCACGTTCGGACAAGAGACGAACTCATTTTGCGCAGCGGCTCGCCGGAGAGCACTGGTCAAGTCTTGCCGTAAGCCTTGGCGCGCCATCTTCAGAATGCTCAGCACCGCCTCGCCCGGAGACGGCTCGAGAAACTTTCCGGTCTGGCCATGCAGGTAAAGCAGATCGCCCTGCTCGTTCACCAGCGCGCCAACGGGAGCACGCGAAAGCAGCACGCGCTCTGCTAGTTCACGTAGGGGCAGCCCGCTGGCTCTCGGTGACGGACGCGCGTGACTGGACCCGGCCAAGTTTTCGTTCGAACTCGGTAAGAATCTGCCGAAGGATGCATGCTTGGAGGCACGGCTATCCCCCTGCCATTGATAGAGCTTGGCTTTTCGATCGACGGGCGCGAACAGTTCCGTGAAATCACCCACCGTTTCCGAAGAGCCGAGCAGGAGCAGGCCGCTCGAGTTCAGCGCGTAGTGAAAGAGCGGGATCAGCTTTCGCTGCAGCTCTTGGCCCATGTAGATCAATAGATTGCGACAACTAACCAGGTCGAGTTTGGAAAAAGGCGGGTCTTTGATCACATCGTGTTCGGAAAAGATCAAAAGGTCGCGAATGTTTTTATGAATGCGATAGCCCCCGTCCTCCACGGAGAAGAAGCGCGCCAGCCGTTCGGGGGAAACGTCAGTGGCGATGCTGGCTGGATACACACCTGCGCGTGCGGTATCGATTGCTCGCGCGTCGATGTCCGTCGCGAACACCTGAACCTTGAACGTCTTCTTCAGTGCGTCCATCTGCTCTCGCAGCAGAATGGCCAGAGAGTAGGCTTCCTCGCCCGTGGAGCAACCAGTAGTCCAGACTCGAAGTGGGGAGTCCGCGGGTTTGGTCGCGAGCACCGGGGTCAGTTGCTTCTGGAGCGCCTCGAACGCTTCTTTATCGCGGAAAAAGTTGGTCACGCCGATTAGCAAATCGCGAAAGAGCGCGTCGATTTCTGCCGGGGTTTCCTGGAGATATCGCAGGTACTGATCGACGTGCTCGATCTGCTGCACGGCCATGCGCCGCTCAACGCGCCGACCGATCGTGTTCTGCTTGTATTGGGAGAAATCATGACCCGTGTGTGCGCGGAGCAGCACGAAGATCCGCTTCAGGACATCGTCGCTCTTCGCGGCTGGTTGGAGATCACGACGAGTGACTTTGCCGAGCGCACGCGCCGCGTAGGCGATGAGTTGAGCGGGCATCTCGGCAGGCGGCAGCGTGTAGTCGATCAGGCCGGTGCCGATAGCGCTGCGCGGCATGCCGTCATACTCGGTCGAGTCCGGGTTCTGGGCCATGGCCATGCCACCCTCGGCCTTGATCGCACGCACGCCCTGGGTGCCGTCGCTACCAGAGCCCGACAGTACCACGCACATGGCGCGTTCGCGCTGATCCTGTGCCAAGGAGCGGAAGAAGAAGTCGATCGAGAGCCGCTGACCGCGTTGCGCAACCGCCTCCAACAGGTGCAGCGTGCCATTTAGCAGCGCCATATCTCGATTGGGCGGAATGATGTACGCGCAATTCGGCAATACACGCATGCCATCTTCGACTTCGAACACTTCCATGCGCGTGTAGCGCTTGACCAGTTCGACCAAGATACTCTTGTGGTCCGGCGCCAAGTGCTGCACCAAAACGAACGCCATGTCGCTGTCGGCGTGCGCGGGCATCCCGGAAAAAAAGGCTTCGAACGCCGCCAAGCCACCAGCGGAGGCGCCGATGCCTACGATCGGAAATCGTGCGTTTTCGACCTCGTCGCGGCTGGGAGCGGCGTCCGGAGTGGTCTGACTGCTGTCTCCCGAGTCTTCGAGGTTCATGACTACCATTTGGAATTCGGCGTTACCAAGGGCGCGTACCGTCTCGTCTAGATCGTTGGCGGAGCGATGTTCGCCAGGCAATGCAGGTCGATCATCGCGAAAAGGCGAGCCAAGTCGATTGGCTTGGGTAGACACGCTACACCCACCGGTGCCGCGTCGGGGGCGGAAGTCGATAAGCAGACGGGCAACTCGGCCAGTTTCGGGTCGTTGACCATTGCGCGGAGCAGGCCGAAGCCGTCCATCCGGGGCATGAATAGGTCGACGAGGACGAAGCAAACCGCGTCGGTCGTGCGCAAAACGTCGAGTCCGTCGAGGCCGTCCGCCGCGGTTGCCACTCGATAGCCACGCCGCTGGAGCACGGTCTTCAACAACTCCCGCGTGTCTTCGTCGTCCTCGACCACGACCACGACACCCAGGCATGGAAGTGCGGTGATCATCCCGACACCGAGTGTTTGGGTAGCGTCACCGTGAAGACAGTGCCAGAAGCCTCGGTCGATGCGACGACCGTCTTGCCTCCGTGAGCGGCGACAATCTGTTGGCAGATAAACAGCCCGAGACCCAGACCCTGCGCCGCGGCGGCCTTAGCGTGCCGGGCGCGGCGGAAAGGATCGAACAGGTACGGCAGCAGGTCGGCCGGGATTTTCGGACCGAAGTTGCGGACGGCGCAAACGACCTCCGACAGGGTGGCCGTCAGACTGATTTCCACGGCGGTTTCCCCGCTGCCGTAGGTCACTGCGTTCGCGACCAAGTTCGAAAAGACCTGGGCCATGCGATCGGTGTCCCAGAGTCCGCGAGCGTCTCCCGCTACGGTCATCTCGATCTGCCGCGCGGGATGGGCCGTCTTCAGCTCGTCGACCGCTTGCGCGCAAATCACGCTCAGGTCGGACGGCTCCCGCGTTAGTGCGATGCCCCCGCCGGAGCGCGCACGGGTGAAGTCGAGCAGCTGCGTGATCATGCGTTCCATGCGCTTCGCGCTGCTGCCGAGGCGCATCAGCAGTTGCCTTTCAGCCGCCGGTGCGGTCTCCATGAGCAGGTGCTGAGCCATCAACACGGCGTTGAGGGGATTCCTCAAGTCGTGCCCGAGAATGCCGATGAAGAGCTCGCGGAAGCGCTCGCTCGCGTCCCGATCGACGGCAATCGCAATTTGCCCCGCGACGGTGGCGATCGCGGCCGTCATGCCCTCAGAGAGCTCCATTTTGGTGTACAACGCCACCACCCCAACTAGCCGTTGACCGACAATCAGAGGATAGCCGGCAAAGGACACCAGGCCCTCACGCTTCGCCCATTCCTGATCGGTCACTTGGGCATCGCCGATCACGTGCTGAATCAGGGTTGGTTCGCGATTCCTGGCAATCAGCCCGGCTTTGAGCGACCCGAGTGACACGCGAGCTTGCGGACCCGTCGTGTGCTCGTACAGGCCAGCGCTCGCGCGCAGCTCGAGTAGGTCGTGGGTGGCGTCATAGGTCCAAATGCGAGCGAAAGCAGCACCCATCGTGACCAGTGCTGCGCAGCACTGGCTCAGCTGCTCGGCGAGGGTCTCCTGCGTCACCAGCGCGTGCCCTACCTGGTCCCCGAGCTCCGCGCGGCCGCGCGCTTCGAATTCTCGGGTCACGTCGAACGCGAACACCGATACTCCATCGATGGTGCCGGCCACGTCGCGGGTAGGCACGAAGACGTACTTCAGACGAACGTGAACCTCGTTGCCTTCTCGGAACACGGTCGCGGGCAGTTCGTCGCCGGACACGGGCTCCCCCGTCGCCATCACTTGGTGCAGAATGTCATCGAAGCCCTGACTGCGAAGCTCGGGTATTGCTGAGAGCAGCGGCTTCCCGACGACATCACTCGGCTTGACTCGCCGCCAGAGTTCGATACAACGAGGGTTGGCAAACACGACCACCAAGTCGGGCCCCCGGATCAGCGCAATCGCGGCGGGTGCAGCGTTGAAGAGGCCCTCCATCAAATGTCGCGCTGTCTCTCGCTCGTGCTCCACTTGATCGCGCAGCGCCGCGATCTTCAGCTGCGACGAAACGCGGGCCAGTAGATCACCGGCCGAGAACGGCTTGATCAGGTAGTCATTCGCGCCCGCCTGAAGGGCCTGCAACGTTGATTCTTCTCCGGCGCGCGCCGACAACAAGATCACCGGCAAGTTTTGAGTTGCGTGGGCAGTGCGGAGGGTGCGTAGCAGGCCAAAGCCGTCCAGCCGCGGCATCATCACGTCCGCCAAAACGAGCGCCGGGCGCTCGCGCGCGATGGCTTCGAGCGCCGCAATGCCGTCGGTCACCGCCTCGACCCGCCACTGCTTACTCAACAGGCGGGACACGTACTCGCGCATGTCCGCGTTGTCGTCGACGAACAGCAGGCGCTCTCGAGCGCTCGCTGGGACCACTGCAGCCGCCGCAGGAGGCATGGTTGATCGCGAAGGACCGCGCACGGTGTCCCAACTGCGCGCCTCTTCCACGAACGACGACGCGTTCGCCGGAGCTGAATCGACGACCTCCTGCGAAACCAGCTGTTCTTTCGGCAGGTGGCCCGAACCGCGGGGGATGAGGATAGTAAACGTGCTCCCTTTGCCGACGACACTCTGGACGCGCACCTCCCCTCGATGCATACGCGTGAGTTCGCGCACGAAAGCAAGGCCGATACCTGACCCCTCGTGGCTGCGTGAACGCACGCCCTCGACGCGATGAAAGCGTTCGAATAGCCGAGGCAGGTCCTGCTCTGCGATACCGACACCGGTATCGGCAATGTCGAGCGCGATGTTCTCGTCTTGTTCGCGCAAACGCACGCTGATCGAGCCCGCGAACGTGAATTTGAAGGCGTTCGACAGCAGATTCAGTACGATCTTTTCCCACATGTCGCGGTCGACGTAGACGACCTCGGACAGAGTTGGACACTCCACGATCAGGTCGAGGCCGGCGCGCGCAATCGTCGCCCGGAAGCTGGTCGCGAGGTCGACCGTGAGCGCGGAGAGATCGGTGGGCTGGTAGTTGGCCTCGACGCGACCGGCCTCCATGCGTGCAAAATCGAGCAGCGTGTTCACGAGTTTGAGCAGCCGCAAAGCGTTGCGGTGAATCACGTCGATCCGCTCACGCTGTGCAGTCCCGGATCTCGACTCCGCACGTAGGTCCTCGAGCGGCCCGAGCAACAGCGTGAGCGGCGTACGAAACTCGTGGCTCACGTTGCTGAAGAACGCCGTCTTGGCGCGATCGACCTCCGCCAACCTCTTGGCCCGCTGCCGCTCCTGTTGATAAGCGCGCGCGTTTCGGATCGCCGTGGCAACGTGGTCAGCCGCGAGATCGAGGAACGTCCTGTACTGACCATCTAGCTCCCGGTGCGGATTCACGGCCACTACCATCACGCCGTAGGCCTGTGGCTGCTCGGGAGAGAACAACGGGAGAATCACCACTTGGTCAGGCGACTGAGTCCACGCGCCCCGCGGCAGAGCCATCCAGGCGACGCCCGAGACGAGCGAAGGAGTGCGTTTTTCGAGCGCGCTGTGGATACCTTGGCGCACGGCACGATCCACCGGCCAAACAGCGGTGGCCCCGTCCGTGAAGGTGATTGTCTCGGGTAGCGATCCGTCACGTAGTGCCTCAGCGAACCCCGAAGAGCCCGCGAGATCAGCGCGATCACCGGTGGTGTCCAAAAGATACAAGAGCGAGCATGGAACGTCGCGATCGTTACCGGCGAGGATGCGCGCGGCGTGCTCGCAAGCCTTCGCTCCCGTCGCGGCATCGCCCGCCTGGCGAGCGAGATCGCGAAGGGTAGCCAGCTGCCTCGCGGCGTACACCTCTTCGGTGATCTCGGCGACGGTGCCGAGCACTCCACCGATGCTCGCCCCGGACAGCGATTCGTCTGGCACCGGGCTGTAAGCGAACTTGAAGTGAGTCTCTTCGACGAATCCCTTGCGATTGACCAGCAGCATCAGGTCATCGCTCCCGGTCGCGGGTTGACCGCGAAGGGGGGCCTCGATCATCGGTCCGATCACGCTCCAAATTTCGGACCAGCACTCGGCCGCCGCCTGCGCCACTGAGCGTGGATGCTTGGTCGCAGGGATGGACCTGAATGCGTCATTGTAAATCTGCACCAGCTCAGTGCCCCACCACAGGACGAGCGGAGAGCGGTTCTTCAGCACCATCCCCACCATCGTTCGCAGCGCGGGGGACCAGCCGGAGACACTACCGAGCGGGGTATTGGCCCACTCGATTCGACTGAGCAAAAATCCCATCTCGCCGCCGCCCACAAAAAGCGGGTTGTCCTCAGGCAAGCGCGGCGTAGCCTGACTCGTTTCTGCACGGTTCACCGTCTGCGCAGCGGCTGGCTAGCCCCAGGCGCAGCACCCCACGGTCGCTTCGAGTCGAGCGTCGTGGCTACCATGTAGGAGATAGTGACAGCTAGTCGCGCGCGAAACAACCGGCGTCGCAAAGTCGGGGTGGGGCGTTATTGCGCATGCGCGCTTCTGAAGCGACTATTGCGGTCCCGCGTTGGCTTCGATACTCGCTTGCAAGCTCGCAACGCTCTCCGGCGTGTACGCGTAAGGTGGGGTGAAGGCGCTGCCGGAGCCGGTCGTCATCCCAGTGCTACCCGGGAATGTGTTGTTGTTCGAGACTAGGCCTACGGCGTTCGTGGCGATCTGGAACGGAGCCTCGACGCCGCTATAAATGGAGTTCTCGACGAGGAGCGCCGCGCCTTGCCCCGCGTTGCTGCAGTAGCTATTGCCCTTGGCGGTGAACAGGTTGTTGAACAGGTGGATCTTGCCCGCGCGCGTGCGCGGCATGCGCTCGTCTATGTTGTCCGCCCACCAATCGTGATGCCAAGTCACGTTCAAGTGGCCGACGTCATCAGCGACGTTGTCTGCCGCGCCAATCAGATTCGAGAAGCGGTGACCCGCGTCACCCGTCGAATCGTCACCGGTCTCGTCAGTGCGAGGCGAGTAGTGGAACTTGGTCCAGGACACAGTCACGAAGTCGGAACCCTTGGTGATGTCGAGGTTGCCATCGGTTCCGTCGGAAATGTCGCAATGATCGAACCAGATGTGGTGCGATTGGTTGTTGACGGTGATCGCGTCGTTGCCTGAAGAGCAGCCGACCGATGAATCGAAGTCGGGGTCGAGCGTGCAATTGCCCACGCCGTAACCCACGATTTTGATGTTGCGGATGATCACGTTCGACGAGCCGCTCAGGCCTAGGTAGCCGTGGATTTCGGCGCCGCACAGACCAACGATGGTCTTGTTCGAGCCAATCTTGATCTTCCCGGCCGCAAGCTTGCCAGCGACGTAAATCACTTTGGCATCAGTGCCAGACACCGCGCTGCCGAGTGCCGCGAGCGTGGTCACGGTTTGCGGCGTAGCGTTGCCGCCTCCAGTGGTAGTGGTGACGCTCATACCCGACTGCGATGCCCAGCCGACGAGCGCGCTGGCAGTCGGCGGCGTCGTACAATTGCCAGTCGCGCCCGAGCCGGCCGCACCCGCGGCGCCACTCGCTCCCGTGCTTCCAGCCGAACCACCCGTTCCACTAGCCCCGGTCGCACCGCTCGATCCGCCCTTTCCACCAGCCCCGGTCGCACCGCTCGAACCGAGTGCGCCGCCGCTCACGCCCGCACTGCCCAATGAGCCAGCAGCTCCAGAGGCGCCTGACTCACTGGGCGAACCTCCGTTGTGCTCCGAGGAGCTGCCGCAGGCCGAAGCGAATTGCAAAAGGCAGGCGCTGCTCGCGACGAGCAGTAACCGCCGGAGCGCGCTGCGAGAGGGCAATGACGAAGCTTGCACCCCCGCTTCATGCTCGGCACGCGAACTTCGATCACTCGGCGGGAATGTCCCGCTGGATTCGGTCAAGAGCGGAAGATTCCCGAACAAAGCTCCGCCCTTCGCCGCGGGCTGCGCGGGACGGGCAGAGCTTTCGCTCGAGCGATCAGGGCGTCGGGAAGTTGCCGCTCATGGCGAGCAGCGAGAGCAGGCCCACGGTGGTCGGGAAGTACGTGTGATTGTAATCACCGCTCTGCAAGATATCCAACATGGCTCGGAACGCGCGATCACGCATCGCGGTGTTGCTCATGGCCATGCCGCCGACGCCCATCGGTCCGATGAAGGAGCCCTGCATGTCGATGGCCTTCGGGTGCACGGCGCCGGAGCTCTTGATCCAGCCCGCCTTCATCAAGTCGATGCTCGCGCCCGCGTCGTACTTCGCTGCGAAGAAGTCCACGATGGCTTTGAGCGCCGTGGTGTTGCCACCGCCGAGACAAGCGTCCATGCCCAGGCGCCACGGCACGCGCGCCGCGTCGTAACCCATCGCGCCGCCAGCATCTTGGATTTCGCTCGTGACTTGCGCGCTTCCGGGACCGGACGGCTTGCCATCTGACAGATTAGCCCAGTCAGTCGGAAGCCCACCCGTCGGGGCGCTCACGTTGGCGTTGACCAGCGTGTAGTTGGCGTTGACCGCACCGGACAGGCCGGTCAACTTTCGCATCCACGCGGGGGCGAAATACGAGGCATTGAACGGCGCGCTATGGAATGAACTGCCGCCGCTAACGATGTTGCTCACCAGGTCACTGCTAGCGATGGCCGACGCCATGCTGTCCGATTTCGCTTTGTAGCCTCCGCTTGGCCACTGCAGGTTCGCCATTAGATAGGCGTAGGCGATGTCCAAGTCGGCGTCGCTGGCCGAACCGCTTTGGCCATCCTTCCAGGTCATCAGGCCGCCGCCGAGCTTGCCGGAAACGTAACCCGCGAACTTGTCGAACGCGGTTTTGTCGCCGATGGCGGCAGCGATCATCATGCCGTAGCCCATGGCTTCGGACGTGACGGCGTTGCTTTGCTCGGGAGCGACGATGTGATCGTTCTGGACGAAGTTCTTGGTCCAGGTGGCGTAGATCTGAGCGATCGCGGAGCTGAACTTGGCCGCGTTGGTGGCGGGCATGCAGGTTCCGACGGCCGCGTTTTGCGGGAACGCCTTGGCGGGTGAGCCGTTCGAGGGCGAAGGCGTCGTCGGACTCGTGCAATCGCCAGTGATGAACTCGACGTCGTCGACCCAGAGATCGAACGGCAAGGTCATTTGGAACGGCGGATACGTCGCGCCGGCCTGCGGCATCGCACCGCTGTAGTCCCGCGCCTGGTTGAACTGAAACTGTAGCTTCAGCAGATTGGCGGGTGTGCTGTCGCGCTGGGCATTGCTCAAGTTGCTGGGCAACGAAAGCGGATAGAGATCGCGATCGAAGCAGTAAGTGTAGGTCTTGAAGGCGCTGCCGAGCTGGCCGTCGCCGGAGCCGGGCGGGATGAACGCGCCGAGGTGCTGGTAGCAGGGGGTGGCCGCCTTGTTGGTCGATTCGGCGCCATCGGTGCAGGCTCCGCCGGGGTTCGATTTATCCTCGGTGAATGGCGTCGAGATATTGAGCCGCACGGGCGACTTCGGATCCGCGCCAGTGCCCGCCTTCGCTTTGAAGCGGATGCCGGTGAATTGGTGAGCCGTCGCGTCGTATTTGACGGGCGCGTCCGCGGTTCCGGCAAAGTTCATCCCGAAGCCAACGTACTGGTTGTACTTGGAGCCGGTGACGTGTAGCGCAAACTTGTCGCAGTCGGCGGTGCCGCCCGATGATTCGACTTTAATCGTCTCGTTCGTCTGCGACATGTCATTGAAGATTGCCCAGGTGCCGGTGCGGCCCTCGCTGGCAATCACGACCGGATCCGTCGCGGCCGCGCCTTCCTCGAAGTCCGAGATCATGCCCGGCTTGACCGCGCAACCGTTGCGACCAGGGGGCACGACCGAGGCCCCGGCGCTGCCGGCGCTGCCAGGATTACCAGCGCTGCCGCCGCTAGTGCCTCCCGCGCCACCGCTCCCGCCCGAGGTTGCGACGCAGATGCCGTTCGTACAAGCTTGGTTCGCCGTACATGCCGTGCCGCAGGTGCCGCAATTGGCGGCATCGGTCAGAGTGAAGACACAGGCGGAGCCGCAGGCCGTGCTGCCCGTCGGGCAACTCGCGCTGCACATTGCGCTCGCGCAAAACGGGGTCGGCGTGATGCACACGGTGCCACACGCGCCGCAATTCATGGCATCCGAAGCCACGGCTGCGCAGACCGCACCGCACTGCTTCTTGTCGGCGGGGCAAACGCACGCGCCATTGACGCACACTTGGTTCGTCGCGCAGACCGGACACTGCACTCCCGCGCCTGCGGCTCCGCCAGCACCTGGTGCGTTACCGCTACCGCCTGCGCCCATCGGCCCAGGCGTGGGCGAACCCGCCGAACAGCTCATGGCAAGCAGGGCCGAAAACACCAGCGTCAGCGCAGCGCCAACGAATTGCGCGCGAAACGAGCCAAGATTTAGCAGGAACCGGTTCCACATCGGGGCACCCAATCTCAAAGATTCGAAAGGTCGCGGAGGGGCGCCACCTCGGCGCAACTCGGCTTGCTTCACTCTGCTGCCACTGTAGCGCGTCAAAGCCCGAGGGAAAGCGCGCAGAAATCAACGCTCTCGCTGAAACTCGCACGTCTGCGTCTCATTTTGTCGTGCCGAGACATGGCAAGAGCTCTGCCTAACTCGTGCCTTATTTCGTTCCGACTCGGCGCAGCGTTGCTTTGTCGTTGGATATGTGAGCGCAGCGAGCCCGAGACGACTGTCCGGAGGCGGGCTGGCATGTGACTTGCTGGGACGGATCGGCGGTGATTGTGGCAGTCTCTGCCCCGCTAAGGTGGGAAATTCATGAGTGCTCTCAAGGTCCTAGTCGTCGACGATCAACCCGCAGTGTGTGCCGCGCTGGAGCTGCTCTTCGATGTGCACGGACTGGAGACACTCACGGCGCGCACGCCCGAGCGCGCGCTCGAGCTGGTGCGATCCGAGGACCTGGGCGTCGTGCTTCAGGACATGAACTTTCACCGCGACGCGACGAGCGGTGAAGAGGGTGAGGCCCTACTCCGGCAAATCAAGCAGTTGGACCCCGATTTACCGGTGCTTTTGATGACCGCTTTTCAGTCTTTGGAGACCGCCGTGCGGCTCGTGCGGGAGGGGGCGAGTGACTACATCGCCAAGCCTTGGAACGACGACAAGCTGGTCGCCACGGTAAAGAATTTGCTGCGCTTGCGCGAGCTTTCGCGTGAGAATTTGCGGCTTCGCACCCAGACCAATCGGGCCCGGGCGGATCTAGCGCACGGTCACGACCTGTGCGGCTTGATCTACGCCAGCGCCGCCATGCATGAGGTCGTGACTTTGGCCGCCAAGGTCGCGCCGTCGGAAGCGGCAGTCCTGATCACGGGCCCCAACGGCTCGGGCAAGGAACGCCTTGCCCAGATCGTGCAGGCAAATTCACGACGCAAGGACCGCCCTTTCGTCCAGGTGAACGCGGGCGGGCTGCCCGATGAGCTCTTGGAGGCCGAGCTGTTCGGCGCTGAAGCGGGCGCGTACACGGGCGCCAAGAAGTTGCGCATCGGTCGCTTCGAGGAAGCCGACGGGGGCACATTGTTTTTGGACGAGATCGCCAATCTCTCCCTGATGGGTCAAATGAAGCTGCTGCGCGTGCTACAAACCGGCGAATTTCAGCGCCTGGGCAGCAACACCACGCGCAAGAGCGACGTGCGCCTGATCAGCGCAACGAACGCCGATTTGCCGCGCGCTATCGCCCAGGGCGCGTTCCGTGAAGACCTATTTTTTCGCCTGAACGTGATCGAGCTGAAGATTGTCGCCCTGCGCGACCGGCCGGACGACATTTTGCCGATCGCCGAGTTTCTGCTCGGACGTCATGCCCAGCGCAACGGCGGCTACTACGAGCTGGACAGCGAAGCGCGGCGCACGCTGGTTGATCACGATTGGCCAGGCAACGTGCGCGAGCTGGAAAATCGCATTCAACGCGCGACGCTGGTGTGTCAGGGCGCTCGCGTGACCGCAGCCGACCTTGGGCTCGTCGTGGCGGTGAGCGGCTCGCGGCCGCTGCCTCAACCCACGCTCGAACCATCCTTCGCTTCGCCGGTGACTCCCGCGGTCATCGCCGCGTCGTCCGCACAGGATCCCGAGCGCATGGAGATCGAGCGCGTACTCGTGGAGAGCGGCGGGGTGATCGCCACGGCCGCTGCCCTGCTCGGAATCAGCCGCCAGGCCTTGTACCGTCGCATGGACCGCTTGGGCATCGAGCTCGAGCGCAGGCCCAAGGCTTGATGGCGCCGGTGACGGTCGGCCTCCTTTTGACCAGCGTTGGGCTGCTGGTGGCGCTATTCCTGGCCCGGAAATATGCGGTCAAAGTCGGCGCGCTCCAGCAGGCCCTTTCGGGCGTGCGCGCCGAGCACGAGCAAAAAGAACGACTGCTGCAAACCGTGGTCGAAAACGCGCCGATGGCGATCGTGCTCTACGGACACACCGGGAAATTGCTCTATTCCAACGCGGAGGCGCGTGAATTGTTCTTCGAAGGGCGATCGCTCACCGGTGAGAACTTCTTGCGTCTGCTCGACCGCGCTCCCGAAGCCCTGCGTCAAGGCCTGCTGACCGAGACCGACGCGCTGTTCACGGTCGAGCAAGACGGGGAATCGGCAACCTATCACCTGGCCAAGCGCTACTTCGATCTCGAGCAAGAGCCACACACATTGCTGATGGTGAAGCACCTGACCCCCGAACTCGGTCGTCAAGAAATCGAAGTTTGGAAGAAGGTGATTCGAATCATCAACCACGAGTTGAACAACTCGCTCGCACCAATCTCGTCCATGGTCCACTCGGCGCGCCTGATCGCGAAAAATCCAGCGCAGATCGCCAAGCTCGATCGCGTCTTCGACACGATCGAGGAGCGCTCCTCGCACCTGGCTGCGTTCCTCGAAGGCTACGCGCGCTTTGCTCGTTTGCCGAAGCCGAGGTCGGGACGAGTCCCCTGGGCTGCGTTTTTGGACGGCATTCGCATGCTGTACCCGGACCTGAAGGTAGGCGAAGCGCCCAGCCAGGATGGCTTCTTCGACGCCGGACAGATCCAACAAGCACTGATCAATCTATTGAAGAACGCCTTCGAAGCAAGCGGCGAAGCCTCGAGCGTCGAGCTGGCAGTCAGCGCGAGTGAGGGCGGCGCGGCCACGCTCACCGTCGCCGATCGCGGCACGGGTATGACCGATGAGGTATTGAAGAACGCGCTCCTACCGTTCTTCTCCACGAAGGAAAAAGGGACCGGCTTAGGACTCGCGCTGTGCCGAGAAATCGTGGAAGCGCACCGTGGGAAGTTGCGCGTCGCGCGCCGTGAAGGCGGCGGGCTCGTAGTATCGATCTGGTTGCCGAGCCGTCAGGTTGCGCTGCCCAGCCGCACCGGCCGGCTCACCCTGACGCGCAGTTGAGCGGACAAACTCGGACATTCGTCCGGACAGTTGTCCGGGCGAATCTCAACGAAACGAGTAACCGAGCGCAATCGTGGTCACGATGCTGCTTCGGAATAAGGCGTTGAGTGCCTGCTGTTCGTCGTGGGTTGGGGTACCGGTGATGATTTCGACCGGATCGCTACTCAAAACCTGTGCCCAGCCGGCAGTGCCAATCAACGTAAAGCCGTTGGACGCCACCCAATCCACGCCCGCAACGCTCTGTAGCCACAACGAGGGTTTGACCTTGACGTTCAAGGGCACACGATTTGGATCGTCGTCCTTGTTGTTGATCTCGATCGGCTGAGAGTCGGACCCGAGACCGCCTCCGGTCATGACACCGACACCGATGAACGGAGTGACCGGCCCCTTGAGCAGCAGGTAGCGGCCACGCAGACCGACCTTCCAACCCACGAGCGAGAAGCCCACGCCGAGATCGAGGGATAGGTTCGGGTGCGCGCGAAATGTTAGATTTGGCCCAAAACCGGCGATCCCATTCCAGCCCACCTCGCCCAGCAGGGCCAACCGACGCTGCGCGCGGATCGGACCCACCGGCAGTCGAGCCCGCTTTTGAGACGGGTCCAGAACCACCACCGGCGGAATCGGCGCAACCGGCTCGGGCGGCGCGACCGGCGCGGTGTCGTCCAACGTGGGTAGCGAGTCCGGCTCTTCTGCACCTGCGAGCCGCGGGCTGAACGCAAACGCCGCTGCCGCACAAACAGCGAGGCAGCGGACATCGAGTGGCATCACCGCCACGTAAGCACGAGTCAGGCCAAGTCTACGCGAGCTCAAAACGTACCTCCGAGCATGGCTCCGAGGCCATTTTCATAAAAGACGGGAGCCACTTGCACCTGTGCCTGGCGAGCGGCTGGAGGAGGCGAAACCTCCGTTCCGGGTCGTGGAGCCGTGCGGTACAACAACTGGGGATCGGGATGATCGAGCTCGTGCAAGAACAACCCCGTAATGAAAAAGCCGGCGGACGCCGCAAGCGATAGGCCCGCCGCGAGCCGGTAGCGATCGCGGTCGGCGATCGCGGTGTTGTAACTGGTCAAGTCCGCACGACTGACATTCTCGTACTGGAGCTCGCCCACGAACTGTTCGGCGCTGCCTTCCGCGCGGATCGCGAAGCCACTGAAGATCAGGCTCGCGCTGAGCGACGCGCCGCCCGCGACGAACAAGAATTGGGACGCGATCCGCTGCGAGGTTTGCTCGAGCACCACGCGGATATTCTGCGTCTTTCCGCGCTGCAGCGTCACCTCACGCAATGCCACCGCGTGGCCTTTTTGGCCGACCGCCAAGCGATGTTTGCCGCTCGGCAACTGCACCATCACGCCCTCGCCACCGGCGCTCAGGTACGCGCCATCGATGTAGATGTCCGCATCGGTGGAGGTCCAAATCCCGAGCGTGCTGGGGCGCTCACGGAGTGGCATTGGGGTCAGCGTCAGCTCCCCCGGCACTGCGATCAGATCGCGTTCGAGCGGATAGAACCCGGGAGCAGTGACGCGCGCCCGATGTTTGCCGGGTTCGACTTCGCGAATCAAAGGCGAGGCCATGGCGGGTCCGTCGTCGAGCGCGAGCTGCGCGCCCGGTGCGTCCGTAGTGACGAGCACGCGGGTACGACGAACTGCGTCTGCGTTGCTGGCACTCGGCGATGAAGCCTTGGACTGAGACGCCGCCAGCGGCTCTAGCTGCGACAGCGCATCGAGCGCGTCGGCCCGCCGCGAGCCGGTCGGCGCGAGCTCCACGTATTGACGAAACAGCGCGATCGAGCGATCGAGGTGCTCACGCGCGTGGTCGACGAAGTACTGCCGCCGATGAGCCTGGCCGAGTGAAAATGCGATGGCCGGTAAGGGCGTGAGTTGATAAGCCGCGTCGAGTGCCTGAATGGCGGCCAGGTAGTCGCCGGCCGCGTACGCCGTCGCACCCGCCTTGAAGGATTCTTTGGCGCGATCCAAATCCGACGGCGGATCGGCAGCGAAGGCCGGAAGCGGCAAGGAACAGGCGCACCAGGCGAGCGCAACGGCGGCACGTCTCATGGCACCTTGAGCTGCGCCCTGAGCACGCGCAGCGTGCCCGACTCCGAAACCACTAGGTCGCTCAAGCGATCACCATTCACGTCGGCCGCGACGATGCCGGTGCCGTTGCTGAGGGTCACGTCGGCGGGCAGCGCCTCGGCGGCAGCGAACTGTCGCAAGTTGGGCGCGCGAACCAAGCGCAGCGAGTCTTTCGTCACGTAGGCAAACCCGCCCGTGCCGTCAGCCAGGGGTAGGAACGTGAAAGCTTGCGGGGAGTCATCGGGGGCCGACACTTGCACGCTATTTTGAGCCGAAAATTGTCCGCTGCCGTCGTTCCAGAGCACGTAGAGATGGCGGTCATCCGCGTTGGTCCGACCGGTCAATAACGCGAGATCGGGACCGCGCTGCGGGTCGAACGTGACCGCCAAAACCTGCGGATCCGGGCAGGGTTCGTCGATGATCACCGGCGCGCGCGCAGACAATGATCCCTGGTCGTCCGCACCGATCGACAACAGGCCACAATGGCCGCCCCCGTCGGCGGGCATCGCGAAGATTGCCTCGTCCCGCTGGTCGCCGTCCAGATCTGCCGAGGTGCTGGCGACGTCGGCCGAGTAGTTGGCGTAGTCGAGCGTGAACTCGACTGGAGTCAGCCGCGGGTCGAACCGGCTCGACAGGCGGATCGGAGTGCGGCCCGGCTTCGTGATGTCGGGCACCGACCAAACATCGATCGGCGGTGGCGGACCTGTGTCGTGGGGAAAAAAAGCCAGCGCTAGCAGGTCCGTCTGACCAGCCTTGATGAAGTGGCCCGAGACGACGGCAAATGCGCCCGCATTTTCCACCGAACCGTTCGAGGCAAACTCGGTCAAGGCCAAGGGCGCGAAGGGCACGCGATCGGCGCCGCCGATCAAGAGCGTCAGCGCACCGTTTTGGATATCGTCGATGGTTTCACTCGAGCACACGGTCAAGTTGTCTCGGCCTGCGCCGGGATAGTTGTTCAACGCCTCGACCTGCTCGATTTGGCCCACCGCGATGGGTGACCCGAGCGCGGCAAACGCGTTGCCAAATGCCACCTTCAAGGTGCTCGTGGTCTGCCCGGGCAGCGGCACTTCGAACAGCGCCAGATCGGTGATCAAGTCACCATCGAAATCACCCGCACTCAGAAGTTGTACGGGGGCCGACGTGGAGACGAGGCTCGCGGAAAGATTCTCCGTCCCGGTACCGTTGAAGAAGTTGAGGTTCAGGCTGCCGCTCGATGCCGTCACGACGTCGAGCAGACCGTTGCCGTTGAAGTCGGCGATTTTCGCGACTGTCCATGGCGTGGTCAGGCGATTACCGATCGGGGCGTAACTCGGGGTCGCTCCGACATACGCGCTCGCTGAAACGACCAGACGATCCGGAAATACGAAGTCAGGCACGCCGTCGCCGGTGAAGTCTTGAACGGCCAGCGGTGTCGCCTTCGGAAAAACGGAGTTGTCCCCCGGATAGGTGTAAGGAGTCGCGCTCGCAAGCGCGCTGCCATCTCCGAAGGCGACATATGGACGACCGCCAGCCCCGACCAGCACGTCCAGGTGACCGTCGCCGTTCAAGTCGAGAATTTGCGGCGCGACGTCGATGTGCGCGGGTGGATGCAAAGCAATCTGGCTCAAATCGAAGGCCGGTCGCCAGATCAACTCGCCATTTTCCTCGGAGTCACAGACATCGACGATGCTGAAGTAGGTCGCCCCGCGCATCGCGAACACGGGTTCGAGGCAGGGCGAGTGCTTCGAATCTTCGAAGACGTTACCGCTGACCAAGTCACCGGCGAGCTCGGCAATGCTGCCAGGCACCGCAACATGCTCGACGAGCGTACCAGTGGCACGGTCGCCGACATAGAAACCAGTGCCGGTTTGAAAGGTAATGAGCGTGGCGAACGGATCGGCCATTTGTATTGCCCGATCGTAGATGCCGACGATGCGCACGCTGGCGTTCGGACGCCGGTACGAGCTGAATACCGCGGGCACCCAAGTGCGATCTGGACGCCCATTCATCACGCCGAGTGCGCCGGACGTAAACGCGATGTCGCTAGTAGTGTCGCCTTGGGAGATCTGGTTGATCGTGGGCGAGAGTACCGATTTCGGGAACAGGCGAGTCTCACTGAGCACGCCCTGCTGATCGAAATAGTTGAACCTCAGCCTAGTTGCTCCGGTCGCGTCGAGCGGTTCGCTACTCATCACGTCTTGTCGCCCGTCACCATCGAAGTCCCCCGCACTCAACGCCCAAGCCCCGACGTCACTCGATTGCGAGGACTCGACGAATTGACCGCTCGGCTCCCGACAAACCGAGTCCTCATCGCAGCCCCAGCCCCGGGGACACAGCCGAGGTGGACCGCTGTCGTTTACCGAGCAGTCGAAGTGACATTCGAAGGCTGAGCCTGGGGGCAAACAATTGGTACCGCCGTTGCGCGGAAAGCCATCGCAGTCTTCGCTGCCGTCGATCACGTGGTTGCCGCAACCCTCATCGGGAATGCTCGGAAATTCGGTGCACGCGCTGCCGAGCAAGCAAAACGAACCGAGGGCGAACAGCAGGCAGCGCGTCAAAATGGACTCTCGAGGTCACTCGGGATGTGCGTGCGAACGGAGGGCGAACCTGGAACGCGCTTGGCTGGCTTCACCGGGACGACCTCGCGCGCGCTGGGTTCCGTGGCCGTGTTCGGCGCGGCCGTTGCGGTCGGCAGCGCGAAGGGAGCCGCGGCAGCGGGTGCGGGTACCGGCGCGGCCACGGGCACGGGCGTGGGAGAGCGCGCGGACGCGGACGGCGAGGTAGCGAGCGGCGAGTCGTGCCAACCGCGGCTGAGCCACAGGGTGGCGGCGGCCGCGACAGCCGCGAGCAGCGCCCACAGCGGCCAGCGCGAGCGCTCCTTGTGCGAAAGGCTCGCGCTCCGCACCATGGCCTCGCGCCCCTGATCGGGATCGCTGAGCCCGCCGGGTCCGGACGAAAAGGGCTGCAGGGTGGTGTCTGCGCTCTGGTCCGAATGCGAGCGACTCCATTCCGAATCGGGCGCGGGGCGCGACAAACGCGGCGGGCCGGAAGCCATGAGCACCCCAGCGCGCTCGGCTGCGCGCGCCAACTCGGTCAGCGCTTCGCTGGCCGTTGCCGGGCGCTGCTCGGGCTTTTTCTCCAACATGCGGAGTACGGGCGCATCGAGCTCGGGCGAAAGATCCGGACATACTTCCGAGACGCTCGGTGGCGCTTGAATGATGTGCGCCATCAAAACCGCAATCGTACTATCGCCGGTGATCGGCAGGCGACCCGTCAATAGTTCGTGGCAGAGCACGCCGAGCGCATACACGTCCGAGCGGCCATCGACGACGTCTCCCCGCGCTTGCTCGGGCGACATATACAGTGGAGTGCCCAGTGGAGTGCCACTGACCGTGTGCACTCGCGAATCACCGAGCAGTTTGGCCATGCCGAAATCCAGCAATTTCGGCACCGTCTCGCCGGTCGCGTTCCAAATCAGGTAGATGTTCTGCGGTTTGAGATCTCGATGGACGACCCCAGCGGCATGCGCCGCATCCAGGGCTTCGGCGATCGGGCGCAGCAATTGCACCGTGTGCTCGATACTGCAGCGTCCCTCGCGCGCGATGAAGCGGTCGAGCGGCTCGCCTTCGAGCAAATCCATGACGTAGAAGTGGCGCCCATCGGTCAGCTTGCCGAAGGAGAAGATGTCGATGATGTGGCGGTTTTTGATTTGGTTCACCGCGCGTGCTTCAGCCACGAAGCGCAGCACCGACTCCGAGTCGGAGCCTGCGAGTCGATGCAATACCTTCACTGCCGCGCGTCGTTTGAGCAGCGGGTGCACGGCCTCGTAAACGGTTCCGAAACCACCCTCGCCCAGCTTCCGTCCGAGGCGATACTCGCCTGCCATCCAACCCGTAATATCGGGTGCAACGCTGTTGGCTTTGGGTAAAGGAGAATCGGCCATGAGCGCCCGCGGGGCCCGGAAGATAGCATTTGCGCTTCCAAGCTGGACCCCGAAACTTGAAAACCATTTTCGTGCACCGCCGAGGCCATCGCGCTCCACGGATCATGCAGGCTCACGTTCCAGAAGCCATCCGTGCACTGAACGGCGCGCATCGCCTCCGCCATGGCCTTGAAATCAGCCAGATACGGCTCGATGCGCTTCGGTCTCCGGGATCGTGGGGCGAAGCGAGATAAGGCTTTGCGGAACTCGCCGGTCGGAAAATCTAGTTTTTCAGGCGATAGCCGCTCTTGAGCAGCCAGCGCGTGACACCCAGGCAGGCAAACAGGAACAGCAAAGTCATGCCAAAGCTGGTGTACACGCTCACGTCCGAAGCATCGTAGAAGCTCCAGCGAAAACCGTTGACCAAGTACACTACGGGGTTGAACAGGGTCAGCTTCTGCCAAAACGGCGGCAGCATTTTGATTGAGTAAAAGCTACCGCCGAGGAAAGTGAGCGGGGTCACGATCAACATCGGCACCAGCTGTAACTTCTGAAAGCCGTCTGCCCACAGGCCGATCATGAAGCCGAACAAACTGAACGTGAGTGAAGTCAAGATCAGGAAAGCCACCATCCAGAATGGGTGGGCGATATGATAAGTGACGAATACTCGCGCGGTGATCAAGATGATCGTGCCGACGATCACCGATTTGGCTGCCGCCGCCCCCACGTAGCCCAAAATGATCTCGACGTACGAGATGGGCGCCGATAGGACTTCGTAAATCGTGCCCGAGAACTTCGGCATGTAGATGCCGAACGAAGCATTGGAGATGCTCTCGTTGAGCAAAGACAGCATCGTCAGACCCGGAACGATGAACGCCGCATAGCCGACGCCTTCGATGTTGGTCATGCGCGAGCCAATGGCCGAACCGAAGACGATGAAGTAGAGCGAGGTCGAGATCACCGGACCCGCAATGCTTTGGGAGATGGTGCGATAGAAGCGCGCCATCTCGAACAGGAAAATTGCTCGAATCGCGTAACGATTCATGACTTCGCCCTGACCAGGTTGACGAAAATGTCTTCCAGTGAGCTCTCGCGAGTCTGCAAATCCTTGAACTCGATGCCGAGCTCCGCGAGTCGTCGCAACAGTGTGGCCATTTTCGAGCGATCCCGCTCGGCGTGGAAGGTGTAGGTGAGTTGCCGGCCCTCTTGCGCGAGTACCAGCTCGAACTCGGACAGCCCCGCAGGCAACGCAGGCAGCGCATCTTGAAGCTGCAAGATGAGCTCTTTCTTGCCCAGCTTCTCCATCAGCGCGGCCTTCTCCTCGACCAGGATGATTTCACCCTTGTTGATCACGCCGATGCGGTCCGCCATTTGTTCGGCCTCCTCGATATAGTGCGTGGTCAAGATGATGGTGACACCGGTTTCGCGCAGCGAGCGGACCATCTGCCACATGTCGCGGCGCAGATCGACGTCGACGCCGGCGGTGGGTTCGTCCAAAAACAAGATCTGAGGCTCGTGCGACAGCGCCTTGGCGATCAGCACGCGGCGTTTCATCCCGCCCGACAGCGTCATGATTTTGTTGCTGCGCTTGTCCCACAGCGAAAGCTCACGCAGCACCTTCTCGATGTGCTTCGGATTCTTCGGCTTACCAAACAGACCTCGACTAAAGCACACCGTGTCCCAAACCGTCTCGAACATGTCGGTCGACAGCTCTTGCGGCACGAGGCCAATCTTCTCGCGCGCGGCGCGATAGTCACGAATGATATCGTGCCCATCGGCGACGACGGTACCCGAGGTCGGGTTCACGGTGCCGCACACGACACCGATCAGCGTGGTCTTGCCCGCGCCGTTCGGCCCCAATAGCGCGAAGATCTCACCGCGCTGGATCTCCAGGTTGATGTTCTTGAGTGCCTGAAAGCCCGAGGCATACGTCTTGGTCAGATTCGTGACGGAAATAATCGACTGCACGCGCTCTCCTAGCCGCCCCAGATCCCATACTCTCAGGGAGCGAGCAACTCACGACTGACTCCGTCTGCTCGCGGCGATCGACACTTGCGCAGCAGGGGTATTTTCTGGGGTTTGATGGTCAAATTGCCCGGCGCGCGCCGTCCCAGCCTTCGGCGTCGAATTCCGTTGGGCCCTGACCGATCGGGCAGAGTGTCGGCGCGAGCTCTCGGGTGTTAGGTTCTGGGCTTGCAGGTCTCAGCTCCACTCTCACCCGCCAAGCCCGGGCTACTCGCAACCAAGGAGCTGTTCGGCCATACCCGGCGGACGCTGCATTTGGTTTGGGCCTCATCGCCATCGCTGTTGGTCTATATGTCGGGGCTGGGCGTAGCGGGAGCGGTGTTGCCTCTTTCGGTAGCGTACGCCGGCAAGCGTATCATCGATGCAGTAGTGCAACATAGCCGGCCGCTCACCTTGCACTGGGTCGCCCTCGAGCTCCTGTTCGTCGCGCTGTCCGCCGCGACGCAGCGTGGGCAAGGGCTCGTGCGATCGCTCTTGGGCGCGCGGCTGGGGACCGACGTGAACGTCCAGATTCTGGACAAAGCGCTGCGCCTGGATCTGTCGTTCTTCGAGGATGCGGAGTTTTACGACAAGTTGACGCGCGCGCGGCGCGAAGCTTCGTCCAGGCCCGTGGCCTTGCTCAGCGAGAGCTTTTCCCTGGTTCAAAACGTGTTCACGCTGCTCGGCTACGGCGTGATGCTGGCGAATTTCAGCGCCTGGATCGTGCTCGGGCTCTTGCTCGCGACACTGCCGGCAACACTATCGGAAATGCGTTACTCCAAGATCGCGTTTCGGATCAGGAATTGGCGCTCGCCGGAGTCACGGAAGCTTTTGTACCTGGAGTACGTGCTGGCCAACGACGAGCACGTGAAGGAGGTCAAGCTGTTCGGGATCGGTCCACACCTTTTGGACCGTTATCGTATGCTGGCTGAATCGTTCTTCGAGGAAGACAAAAAGCTCGCGATTCGGCGCGCCTTGCTCACTCACGCGTTCAGCTTGATCGGCACCCTTGCCTTCTACGCGACCTACGCGGTGATGGCCGTGGCAGCCGCACTGGCGCGTATCACGCTCGGCAACCTCACCTTGTACGTGGTCTCCCTGCGCCAAGGTCAGCAAGCCTTTCAGTCGGTGCTGAGTGGTATCGGCAATTTGTACGAGCACAATTTGTACATGTCGAATCTGTTCAGCTACATCGAGCTCGCACAGGCCAGTGAGCGGACCCAGAGCGAACGGGCCGCGCGTCGGCTCGGCGTCGGCCCGAGCGGGGAAGCGGGGATCCGCTTCGAAGACGTGGGTTTTCACTATCCCGGCAAAGACAACTGGGCCCTCCGCCACGTCGATCTCGTGATCGCGCCCGGCGACAGCATCGCCTTGGTCGGGGAAAATGGCGCGGGAAAGACCACTTTCGTCAAGCTATTGGCCGGTCTGTACGAGCCGAGTGAAGGGCGCATCGTGCTCGACGGACGCGACCTATCGACTTGGGACCCGGAGCAGCTGCGCCGGCGCTTCGGCGTGTTGTTCCAGGACTTCAACAAGTACCAACTCAAGCTGCGCGAGAACATCGGCCTCGGCAGCGTGGATCACCTGACCGACGAAGCGCGCCTCGAACGTGCAGCGGAACGCGGCGGAGCGAGCGAACTATTGAAGACGCTGCCCGGCGGCCTGGACGCGGCGCTCGGACATTGGTTCGAAAAGGGCAGCGAACTGTCGGGCGGCCAATGGCAGAAGGTCGCGCTGGCGCGCGCCTTCATGCGCGAAGAAGCCGACATCCTGGTGCTCGATGAACCCACCGCCGCACTGGACGCTGAGTCCGAACACGCGGTCTTCGAACGCTTTCGCGAGCTCGCCAAGGGCCGCACCACGATCGTGATCTCGCACCGCTTTCCTACCGTGCGCATGGCCAAGAGCATCATCGTGCTCGAGCACGGCCAAATCGTCGAACGCGGTTCACACGAGCAACTCCTGGAAAAAGACGGAAAATACGCGCGCATGTTCAAGCTACAAGCTCAAGGCTATCAGTAGACCGACCGTGGCCAACTTGGTCGACCGCGGTCCCGAGTTCGACGGCACTTCATATCGCATCTGGTTCACGCAAAAGGGGGAGATGCCACTCGCACAGTCGTCACACGCCATAGAACGCGCTTGGTCAGGCAGGCTACAAGGCACGCCCCTCCCGACGAGAAAATAGAGTTGGAACTCACCCCCCCGGTTGGTAGCCAGCAAGGTCGTCCCCGCGCGACAAGAAAAGCCGCGTGAAAGCGATCCGGCGGCGGGTGCTCGCGCGCGCAAAGGATTTACTATTTGTCGAAGCGCGTGCGCGTCCAGCTGACGAGCTTTCCGGGTGTTTGGCGTTCGAGGGTCGGAGCGAAGCGCTTGCGCCAATCACCGTGGGCGAGTCGGCGTTTGCCGCGCACTTGATCGGGGTTCATCAGATACGTTTCGGCGTCGCTACCGTCGGCGAGGCGGATCGTTGCGCGTTGAAATAGAATCGGGACTTGGCGTTGGACGTCGATTTGGCGGCGAGTCTCGAGGTCGAGGGCGTAGAGCTCGCCGTGTACCGCAACTTTTCCATCAGGGATCAGGGCGGCGTATACGTTGAGCTCGACCAATTGATAGAGCGGTTCGGTCAGCGCGGGGCCGAGCAACTCCGAGTTGGCCAGGAGCGCGTGGTCGCGCTCACCGGGCAATAGCGTGCCGTAGAAGAACATCCGGCAAGGCCTCACGGCGGTGGTCATGGCGAGTGGTCGCCCGACGAGTGGTCGCCCAGGAACTGACGCACGCGGGCCAGCGCGAGTGGCAAGTGGTCGCCCGTTTTCCAGTCGTGAACCAGTTCGGCACGCGGCGCCAAGCGCACGATTTCCTCCGAAATTGGGCCCGGGTGATACACGTCGTTGCCGCGCAGGACGAGCAACGGCACGGGGCACTCGGCGACGGATTCGCGGCTGACGCTGAACACGAAGTCTCCGTCGTACAAGCGAGAACGGAACGGAGGCAAGGCATCGTCCGCGATGTCCGTGCGGGTCTGCTTCAGTTCGGCTGCCCAGCCGTCGAAGAGCTCGTAGAACACTTCTCGGTTCGTGCCGCTGTAGCCGATGGGCTGTTGCAGCACCGCCGCGCTGACTCGCGCGGGCGCGCGCGCGATCAACGACAACGCGAACGCCCCGCCGATGCAACCGCCCAGCAGGTGACAGCGCTCGACCTTCAATTCGTCGAGCAGTGCGAGTTGGTCGTCCGCGTACGAGTGCCAACCGTCAGCCGCCGTGATCGGCGCGCGTGATGCGCCTGCGTTCCGTTGGTCCATCGCGATTACGCGATATTGCCCGACAAACTCGCTGATCGGGTTGAATGGCGCACGGCCCCAGATGGACGTTGCCGAGCGCATTCCGCCGGGCGCGAGCAATAGGAGCGGGTGACCGCTGCCATGCACCTCGTATTCGATCGTGGTCTCGCCGCGATGCAGGGTCGGCATGTGGCTTACGATGGCACGCCGCGCTTTTCCCTGCTAGCCCCGACGGCCGTGACACTGACGCCGGCCGCGCTGCCTGAACGCTTCCTTGCCCTTGGCGCGGAGCTCAGCGCCCAGGATTGGACGCTGCTCGGCGCGCTTGCGACCGAGCAAGCGTTGCCTCAAAGCGTGATCGAGCAGCTCAGCCCCGCGCCCGCCATGCCAGCTGCGGCTTGGCTGAAGCGAGCGCAGACCGCTGGTTGGGTGGTCTCGACGCGCCTGCAACGCCAGGGTTCGCTCAAACCGCACTTTTCGGTGCACCCGGACTACGAGCAACTCGTGCTGCGTCGCCTGGCGCAAACGGGCGAACTCGACCAGATCGCAGCCGCGATGCGCACGCTGCTGACGGTGCGCTCGGTGAGCGATCTGACCTTGGCCTTGCAGGCGGGCAAACTTGGCGACTTTCAACGTCGTTACGCGGCGCGCAAACGCGCGCCAGAGTCGGGTCCCAGCACGCGCGCCGAGTGGCTGCGGCGCTCGCTGTGTGAGCCCTTCGATCCTGTCTGGCTCGCGCGAGTCTGGCGCACAGACGCGCAGCGAGTCGGCAGTTTGGTGCTGGCAGAGTGCTTGATCGGTCCGACGGCATGTGACGAGCTGTACGCCTGGCTCGAGCAACAGAGTGACGCTGAAGGTGCCGAGGCCGATCCGGAACTGTGCGCCGTGCTCTATCAGCACGCCGTCCTGCGCGGACAGCTTGCGCGCGTGCCGCGCTTGGTACCGCGCGTTTCCAGCGCAATTCGAGGGGCGCTCGCGGTGGCCACTCGCTTCGCCGAGGGCGATCTGGCCGACGCCCAACGAAGACTCGACCAGCTGTTCTCTGGCTCTACCAAACGGGAGGCGATTCCCGACTGCGGCAGCCTGGCCCCGTTGCTCGCGCTGCTCGCGTGCTCACGCGGTACGGACGCGGGACGCGCGGCGGCCAAGCGCATCTTGAACGCCAGCGATGCCGAGCCTGCCCGCGGCGCGCAGCGCGCGCTACGCATTTTGCTCCGACATCTATCCGAAGCCCCAGAGGAGCAGCGCCGCCTCGATGTACATCAGCTCTCGCCCGACATCGGTGCCTGGGAGCTTTTGATCCTGGCGTTGACCGTAAATCTGCATTCAGCGGACAAATGGGCGCGCGCCAATTGGTGCCAAGACGTGCTCCGCCGAGCGCGCGACTGGCAGCGCGCAGGTTACGGCTTCCTCGCGCGGCAAGCCTTCTTTCTGGCGCAAATGTTGAACGAAGAGCACTTCAGCCAAGAGCTACGCCGGCTCGAGCTCGTGCTCGAGCTCCAGCGCTTGCCGCGCGAACTCGTTCTTTGGGATCTGATTTCGACCAAACCCGAATGGCAGAAGGCTCTCGATGCCCTGGCGCAGATCTCCGAGTCGAAACCGCTCGATCGAGCGCACGGTTACCGTGTTGCCTGGTACGTCGACATGGTGCGCGGCGAGCTCAGTCGTCCGGCGCTGCAAGAGTGTCGCCCCGCGGAGGGTTGGAGCGAAGGACGCCGCGCGACACTTGCCGAGCTTCACGCTCTGTACGCAGAGCTCCCGAGCGAAGATCAGCGCGTTTTAGATTGCACGCGCGAACAGCACAAGGGACAGCGGGATTTTACGCCCGAAGCGCCCGAAGCGCTGATCGGACATCCGCGCGTCGTGAACGGCCTGCGGGCGCGGGCTCCGATCGAAGTATTGCGCGGTACGCCGCGTATCGAGACCCGCGAGGAACGCGGCTACGTGCAAGTCTTCGTCGAACCCGCGGGAGCCGCGCTGGGCATCAACGTGGTTGCGGAAAGCGAGACCCGCCTGCTCGTGTATCGCGTTCCCGAAGGCATTTTCCGCGCCAGTGAGGCCCTGCGCGGCGGCACACGCATTCCCAAGAGCCACGAGCGCGAGCTGCTCTCGGTGCTCGGTAAGCTGGCTGAAAGCGTGGAGGTGCGCAGTCCCGAGCTCGGCAGCGAACGCACGATCGTCGCCGATGCGACGCCCTGCGTGCGCTTCGCCGTGCACGCAGGGGCGTGGCTGGTTCAGCTCGGTGTGCGGCCTTTTTCGGAGCAGGGGCGCTTCTTTTTGGCCGGCGTGGGACGCACCAGCCTCAGCGCCTACTCCGCTGGGCAACGCTTACGCTGCGAGCGAGACCTCGAGCTCGAGCGCGACAAGAACCTGGCTCTGCGGCAAGCGTGCCCCACGCTCGCGAGCCCCCCCGACCCGGACGAGCAGTCTGCCTTCGACACGCCGGACAGCTGGACCTTGGGTGAAGAGGGCGTGTTGCAACTGCTCAGCGAGCTGCGCGATGCGGCCCTGCCCTGCGCGCTGGAATGGCCGGAGTCTGGCGGCATGAAGCTGAGCGCTCACGCGAGTTCCACGACGCTGCACGGACGTTTGCGCAGCGACAAGGGCTGGTACCTGGTGACCGGCGGGATGCGCTTGGACTCGGTGACGGAGGTGACGCTCAATGAATTGGTGCGCGCTCCGTCGCTCGGCCAAGGTCGTTTCGTACGCCTCGAAAACGGGGCCTACGTCGAGATAGAAGCGCGGATTCGGCGGGTGATCGCAGCCCTCCGCGCGGTCAATTCCGCGCCACGCCCAGGCGCCGAGCTGCGCTTACCGAAGAGCGCGCTGTTTGCGCTCGGCGAATTGAACGGTCCACACAGCGGCTTCGAGCTGGACGTCGAGAGTCAGAGCTGGCTCGAGCGCGTCGCGCGCCTCTCACGCAAGGAGTTCGCGTTGCCGAGCAGCTTACGCGCCACGCTGCGTCCGTACCAAGTCGAAGGCTATCGCTGGCTGTCGTCCCTGAGCGAGCTCGGCTTGGGCGCGTGCTTGGCCGACGACATGGGTCTCGGCAAGACGATTCAGATCCTGACGCTGCTCCTGTCACGCGTCGCTGAAGCGCATGGCCCGACATTGGTCGTCGCGCCGACCTCGGTGTGCGGCAATTGGGTCGCCGAGATCACGCGCTTTGCGCCCACGCTCAAAGCAATCGAGTACGTTGGCAAGGAGCGCGCCAAGCAGCTCACGTCCATGTCGGATGAGGCCAGCTCCGCGAGCGTGGTCGTTTGCAGCTATACTCTGTTGCAGCAGGACCAAGCCGAGTTGTCGGCTCTGAGCTGGGGCACGGTCGTGTTGGATGAGGCGCAGTTCATCAAAAATCCCCTGTCTTTACGGGCAAAAGCCGCCTATTCATTGTCCGCCAAACAGCGCATCGCGGCGACCGGCACGCCCGTCGAAAACCACCTCGGGGACGTTTGGGGCATCTTTCGCTTCCTGAACCCGGGTCTCTTGGGTGATTGGCAGCACTTCAAACATACCTTCTTGATGCCGGTCGAACGCGACGCGGGACGCGAGTCGACCGAGCTTTTGCAGAAGTTGTTGCGACCGTTCTTGCTCAGGCGCTTGAAGCGGGACGTCCTGTCCGATCTGCCTCCGCTCACGGAGGTGCAACACGACGTGCACTGGTCGGAAGACGAAAGTCTGCGCTACGCGCTGCTCCGCAAACAGATCCACCAAAAGCTTTACACCGTACACGGCAAGCGCAATAACAAGCTCGAAGTGCTGGCCGAGATCATGCGGCTCCGGCGTTTCTGTTGCCACCCGGTGTTGGTCTTCCCGGACGCGCCGCGGCAATGTTCCAAGATCGACGCCTTTTTGGATCTGGTCGAAGAGCTGCGAGAAAATCAGCACCGCGCGCTCGTGTTCAGCCAGTTCGTGGATTTTCTGGCGTTGGTGCGCGAACACCTGGACGAACGCCAGATCCGTTACGAATACCTGGACGGCAGCACGCCGCAAGCGCAGCGCCAGGCGCGCGTGGCTGCCTTTCAGGAAGGCGACGCGCCGCTGTTCCTGATCAGCCTCAAAGCCGGCGGATTCGGCCTCAATCTAACCGCCGCAGACTACGTCATTCACCTCGACCCGTGGTGGAACCCTGCGGTGCAAGCTCAAGCCAGCGATCGCGCGCATCGCATTGGTCAGGAGCGACCAGTCACGGTGTACCGGCTGATCACCCGTGACAGCATCGAAGACAGCATCGTCAAGATGCACGCTTCGAAGCGTGAGCTCGCGGGCGCGCTGCTCGACGACGGCGATGCAATCGCCAGCATCAGTTCTGATGAGCTGATCGAGCTTTTGACCGAATCGCTCAGTCAGCCGGCGTGACGCGAGGCTTTGGCAAGTCATTCGTCGAATTGCAACGGGTAGCCGGCTTCGACAGGTAGCTTGCCGTCGATGCGAATCACACGCACCTCGCTCGTGACCTGGCTGGGGCGTGCGTAGCCGATGCCGGCGCTCGTACGCGAAACCAAGCGCAGTAGTTGCGACAGCGAATCCACGGCTCGCGGGGGCCCCGGCAGACCACGGATCTTGCGGTCGATCCAGAAGCGGCTGACCTCTTCCGGGTTCATATGCAATACGGTCTGATCGAAGCCGACGCGATCGCTCGAACGCGCGGTATGGTTGAACGGAACGCTGCGTTGCCCGGAGAATCCGCTATCGTCGGCGCTCGTGAAAATGCGGCGCAATTCGGTCATTTTCAGGTTTTGCAGGCCCGAATCTTTGGCCACGAACACGGCCAGCGTGATCCGCTCCGCGGCGTGCGCGGTGCGCGCCGCGGTGCGCAGCGTACACAACCAGGGGAGCACGACTCCGAGCGAGAGAAGTACGCGACGACGACTAGCGCCGAGCTTCGTGATGCGTCGCATCTCAGAATGCCCACGCGATTTGAGTCGCCAAAATTCTGAGCGGGTAATTGCCAAAGCCGGCGGCGCCCGGGGCGCTGAAATGCCAATCCGAGTACTCGAGCTTTACCACCACGGCCGCCGTCGGGCGGTAGTTCACGCCCGCCTCATAAGCCGTCGCCGGCGGGATATTCGGCGAGTCCGGCGAGAAGGCGTGCTGCAGCATCACGTACGGCATCAGCGGCGCGAATGGCAAGCGATAGCCCACCAGCCCGTACGCACCCCAGCGTCGATAGTCAGCCAGGAAGCCTTGCGGAGGCTTGAACACTTGTAACCGCGGCCGACCACCGGTGTCGAAGTTGGCCTCGTTCATGATGGCCTCACCCTGAACCAGCCACGATTTGTATTCCCACTTCAGATCCGCGCCGAGTGACAGCTCCTGATACTTGGAGATCGTCGTGAACGCTTGATCGACGGCGCTGCCGTCGCTACTGACCACGTACTTCGCCGAGCGATCCAGGTAACCGCCGCGATAGAACGACCCGCCAACGGTGAGTGAGCCCACGGCGTCGGTCTTCAAGTACAGCCGACCACCGAATGCCTTGTCGTCGTCGAAGTCTTGATATTCGACCGGGCCACGCCCGTTGGACAGCGTGAGATGGTAGCCAATCTCCACTGGATCCAAAAAGAAGCTGCCGTAGAGCTGGAGCCCGGTTTGCTGCTCGGGAAAGAGCTCGTTCGAAACCACGAACGGCTTCTTGATGCCGATGATCGTGGGCGAGCCGTGGTCCACGTTCCAAATGCCGTACGGCGTCAGGAATTGGCCGACCTGCAGCTTGAGCAAGCCGTTGAACTCGTGCTCGACATAGATTCGCTCGATTCGAATCCCTCCCCAGCGAATCGGCTCTTCGAACCCCGCATAGTCGTTCACGGTGGTGTCGGTGCGGATCACGTTGCCGGCGTCGTCGGTTTTGGTCGCGCCGTTGGGCAGAAACATGAAGCGCACTTCGGCCAGCGCGCGCCACGAGTCACCCAGGTTGCTGCTCAAGTAGAGATTGAAATTGCCGACCGCGAATGAGTTCACGCTCGGGTAGGTGCGGTTCCACAGGTTCGACTCTGGGATCAACAACCGCTGATAGGTGAAGTCCGCGAAGCCATACAAGTCGAGCTTGCGCTGCGTATCGCTGTCGCCGCCCTCCTCTCCGGTGAAGCTGTCATTGGCCGCTTGAGCCGTTGCCGCTGCCTTCGCCTCAACCTCCGTGACCGCGTTGCTGGCGGTGGGACCGGGGCTGGTGACGGGCGCTGCGGCAACGGGCACGGCGGGCGCGGGAGCGACTGCTGCAGGCTCGCCTGCCGGTGCTGGCGCGACCGGAGACGGCAGCGGATCCGCCGCCAGCGCCAGGCCCGCACGCGACAAGAGCAACGCGCTGAGTGCAACGCCCGAGCTGCGCATCAATCGACGCCTGTGCAGGTCGCGGGGTCCACGCAGATCTCACAAGCCGCGCCGGGGCTCGGCCTTTGGTAGCCCTCCTCGCAATCGCACGCGTCGTTGCTTGCGACCTCATGCTCCGCGCAAGCAACACAACCTCGAGTGCCGTCTGCTTTCGTGCCCGCGATGGTATTGCCGGTGCACACGCACAAGCCCGCGTTCGCGTCGTAGGCCTGCCCTGGGTCGCAGCGCTCGCTCGAGTCGTACAGACAGCTCGACAGTCCGAGCAGGCTCGAGAACGCGATGAGCATTCCCAGGGCCGAAACCCGGCGCACACTGACCATGGCCGATATGGACGACGCCGAACCCACAGTTCTTAACTCTCCCTACACAGTTTCGAGGTCAACGAGAATCCGAATCTCCGACTCGGGCGAGCTCCCAGGAAATGCCGGCAAATTTTCCGGCCTGCAAGCACAACTACATGTCGGCAACAGGTGGGTACACCCATCGCTGACCAACAGCCGGGGAACGATTGAGCGACGCCCCGATAGCTCCCACCAGCGAGCTCGGACTGATGGTGAGCAAGAAAATGGAGTGCGAATTCAAACTCTGATTTCTGACCGCGAGTTTTTGGGGGCCTAGTTGATGGCCGCTGATGGGCACGGCGATCGCTCGAGCAACTTCAGCGCTTTTTCGATCGCCGCGATCGCGTGTCGCCGGGACTTCGGGACATCTTGTTCCCGGCAAAGCAGTGGCAAGGGCGTGTCGAGCAGACTTCGGAAAGCTGCGCTCGGTCGCGTGCCGAGGACCAAGACCTTGAACACGGGATTGCCAAGAAATCTCATGAGCGAATCGCGCTCGGCGCAGGCGAGCAGCAGCTCCGGCAGGGCCTCGCCCGTGACGTCCCGCTCGGGGCCGAAGTGGACCAGCTTCAGACCCGCCGCTTGGCCCGCCTGCGCAAGATCCGTGAAATTGACGTCCGCCGTGAGATCCTGGGAGCCGGGCGCACGGTAGGGATCGTTTGGTCTTGGCACGTAGTCCTGCCAATGACCGTAAACACGAAACGGAAAATCGCCTCGCCGCGCGCCCTGGAACAGCCCCCAAGTAGTGTCCCCGTAGTCGAGCGTGACGATGAAACCGGCAGCGAGCGACGAAGCGAGCTCGGCAATGAATCGGCCCGCGTGCACGTTCACGTAAACCACGACGCCCGAGTCCTCAGCGGCAAGGGCCAACGCATATTGGGTCGCGTTGGCGTGCAAATGAGCAGCCAGCTCGGGAACGGTTGCGGCAGTCACGTAGGCTTCCTCGAACCAAAGTCCGCCGAGCAGCGTTTCACGTCGTGCGCTAGGCATCGCCGCCAGTGCATTCATCACTTCGGCATAGGTTGCAGCGTCCAGATACAGGTCCGCCGGGTGGCCTGACAAGCCGAAGGTCCCGCGCGTGGCTTCGTTCGTGGCGTCAATCCGTTGGGCGAGGTCTTCGCCGAGCGCATCCTTCAAGCTCGACTCCAGGCGTGGGATCACGAGGGTTACCAGGGCGCAGCCTTCGGCGCTGAGGATGATTTTGTGCACTCCAAATGCGTCGGGCAGCTCATTGCTGAGTACGAGCCCCGAGAGACCGCCGGGGAAGTCGCGCTTCAATGTCTCGCCTGGACGTCGCGCGTCCCCGTCAACGACGAGGACGCCCTGCCCGAGCAGGCCTCGTTGCTTCTCTCGCAGCGACGCGGACCTTTCGTAGATGCGGTACTGAACGCGACCGGCGAATGCCTGCCAGCGCGCTCGCACGCCCGCGTTTGCCTCGTCCGCGCCTCGAGCAAGTGCGTCCAGAAAATCACGCGCGAGGCGCCCGTTACCGGCGCCAAACTCGATCACAGGGAACACATCCGTGTCGGTGAGCTCACCTTGCGCGACCATGTCCGTCCAGGCTTTGAAGGCCCAGACGGCGATCCACTTGCCGTAATCCGGAGATTGCTCTTCCGGGTGAGTGTCGAAGTGGCCCGACTTTCCGATCAGCACGCTCTGCGCGTAATAGCCCCAGTTTGGATCGTGGAGTGCCGTATCCATGTATGCTTCGAAGGTGAGAAACGTGCGAGCCGCAGCTGCGTGCTGCGCAGGCGGCAAGGAGAGCGCGCCAAATAACTCTGCATTGGCCAGCACGCGGCTCGCGGCGCCTTCCTTCGGCAGCGGGGAAAGGCTGGCCAGAGTGCCCTCATCGGCGTCCGTCAGCGCGCGACCGAACGAGATGCGACCCTTCATCCTGCGTAAGCCGCGCGCGCTCGGCACCAACGCCAACAGCTGATCCAAGCCTCGGTACGGCCAATGAGTGAGCAACTCGCTGGCGATGGCCTCGCGCGCCTCGGTCGGAGTC
Organism: Pseudomonadota bacterium; assembly: GCA_037200885.1. Taxonomy (GTDB): domain Bacteria; phylum Myxococcota_A; class Polyangia; order Polyangiales; family Polyangiaceae; genus PMG-095. The sequence continues at coordinate 3,149,092 of JBBCIN010000001.1, read as the reverse complement.
CGTGCTTGCTCGAGCAGCTCGAGGAGGCCGTCACGTCCGAGCTCGTTGATGCGCAACGCGCCTGCATCTTGCTGTGGAATTCGGCCAATTTCTCGGCCAAGCCGCTCGAGAAAGGCCCTGAGTGAGCGCGCCGAGCGAGCCTCAGCGGAGGCTGGGTCGCGTCGTGCAGCCAGCTCGAGCACGCCGAGCTTCGTCTGCAGCGGGATCAATCGCCACCAATGCTCGCGTAGATCCGAACCGAACGAGAGCGGAAGACGCCCAGCGAGGAAGCGCTCCGCCCACGGGCGGTAGGCGCGACCTTCACGCGAGCGCCCGAACTCGAAGATCCAGCGCTGAGCCTCGAGCGTGCCTCGCTCCTCGCGCAGACCCAGATCCCGATACCGATACCGCAGGCCGCGAACCACGCCCTCGAACGCGAGCGACGGGTTGCCGAGAAGCACCGGAAGGCCCACCAGATCGCCGCCCACGCTCCAATCCTCGTATGCCATCAGCTGAACCAGGTACAAGAGCAGCAAGCTCGGGCCGACGCCGCTTTCGCGCGCGCGAACGGCGAGGAGTCGAACCTCGAAAGAGCCGTCATTGCGGCGCCTCACGGCGAAGTCACCGTCGTTCACGCAGACGTCGGTGATAGCGGTGCCGCCCTCGATCTCGGGTTCGTAGTGGTAGACGAGCGCCGCGATCATCTCGGCCAACAGATCCGCCGTCGCCTGCGGTCCGAGCGCGACGACCCACGACCGCTTGCCTTCCGAGAGCTCGACCTGAATCGCTCCGAGACCGAAGGTGATCGTGTGGTAATCGGGCAAAGCTTCGAAGATCGCCCCCGGTACGTTCCCCTCGAGCACCAGCAGCGCTCTCGGCTCGATCACGAAGCGCTTCAAGCCGGCTGCGATGAAGGACCTCATGTGCTCGAAGTTCAGCCGCGGCACATCGCGCTTCGCCCGGCCGCGCCGGCCGGGCTCGTCCAAGACGCGCGGCACCTGCAAGATGAACGGCCCATCGCTGCTGTCGCACGCGATGTCCCAAGTGAACACGCCCATCCGCCCCCAGCCGAATTGGCACGGACCTCGCGAACGCTGCAGGTCCTCCACCAAATACACGAGTGCTTCGAGCTCGATGCGCTCCAAGATCCTCCCGTCGTACAAACGCGCCGGGTAGGACGTGACGAGATTGTCGCGCGACCAACGGCTCGACATCAGCGAAGAAGGCGCTGCCAGGTCATCCGTCGGCGTCATGCGCCGACTAGCGTAGGCCATCCGAGGCGCCCGACACTCGTCTTTCAGTTGTGCTTGGCCAACGGCGGCACTATCCGAACGGGACACGATGCAGCGTTCGTTCAGGTAGACGCAGCGGCGTCGCCCACAAGGGAAAGGCCAATGATTACCAGCAATAATAAGGTCGCTATCGTCACTGAAGCTTCGCGCGACATCGACGCGGCCATCGCTGGTGGACGGGCTCTGGCGGCCCAAGGTCTGATCTAAGCGCGAGCGCTGCGAGGCCCGCGCCCCGGGTTGACGCCCCGCTGCGTTGTCGGAAAGTCTCTCGTCATGCATCAAGATCGCGCGGCGCAGGCCCTGTCTGCCCACGACCTCTTCATTCATACCGATCTCTCACAGCAGCTCCAGGAACACGCGACCACGGAGCCGACACCGCACTTGCTCGAGCTCTTCGAGCGCACGCGAGCGACAGTGCCTGCGTATGCGGTGTTCCTCGCGGAGAACGGCGTCGATTCCGCCCCGATTCGTTCTTTGGAGGCCTTTCGCCAGCTGCCGCTCACGACCAAGGCCAATTACCACCATCGCCATCCGCTGGCCGCGCGCTGCCGCGCGGGGGACCTGAGCTCGAGTGATATGATCGCGGCGTCTTCCGGCTCCACCGGGGAGCCCACGTTTTGGCCGCGCTTCTTCACCGACGAGCTCGAGGTCGCAGCGCGCTTCGAACAAGTGTTCAGGGATAGCTTTGCGGCCGATACTCGGCGCACGCTGGCCGTGGTCTGCTTTCCGCTCGGCACTTGGGTCGGCGGGATGTTCACGGCGGGTTGCTGCCGGCACCTCGCGACCAAGGGCTACCCGCTCAGCCTGGTCACACCGGGCAACCAAAAGGCCGAAATCTTTCGAGTCGTACGCGCGCTCGGTCCACTGTTCGAGCAGACGGTCTTGCTCGGCTATCCCCCGTTTTTGAAAGACGTGATCGACGCGGGCGTTGCCGAGGGGGTGCCCTGGCATTCGTACGCGCTCAAGTTGGTGCTCGCGGGCGAAGTGTTCAGCGAAGAGTGGCGAACGATGGTCGCCGAACGCGCCGGAATCGAAGACCCGCTGAGCGGCTTTGCCTCACTGTACGGCACCGCGGACGGCGGAGTTCTTGGTAACGAAACACCGCTTTCAGTCGGCATTCGCCGGTTCCTCGCTGAACGTCGTGACGCCGCACAGGCCCTCTTCGGCGAAGCGCGCCTACCCACGCTCGTGCAATACGATCCCTGGCAGCGCTACTTCGAGGAACACGAGCGCACACTCGTGTTCTCGGGCGACGGCGGCGTGCCTCACCTTCGCTATCACATCTCGGATGCGGGCGGCGTCCTGGCCTACGACACGATGGTCGAGCGCTTGCGCGATTTCGGCTTCGATGCTGAAGGCGCAATCCGAAAAACCGGCGCAACACGCCTGCATCGGCTACCTTTCGTGTACGTCTTCGGTCGCTCGCACTTCGCTGTTTCGTACTATGGCGCCAACATTTTTCCCGACACGGTGAGTATTGGACTCGAGCAACCGGGCACACGCGAGTTCGTCACCGGCAAGTTCGTGCTCGAGGTCCGAGAAGACGAGCAGCGCAATCGGCAACTCACCATCGCCGTCGAGCTCGCCCCCGGCATCAACGCAGAGCCCACGCTCGGCAACCGGGTCGCCGAAGCGATCCTCGCCGTATTGCTCCGGCTCAATAGCGAGTTTGCCAGCTACGTGCCGGCCGAACGCAGACTGCCGCTCGTGACGCTGTGGCCGGCCGGGCATCCCGAGTACTTTCCGATCGGCGTGAAGCACCGCTATGCACGGAAATAGCTGGCGGGCAGATCGGGCGGCGATCGTCCCAATTCGCCACATTGCGCCGTGCGAGCGAGCCGCGCACGCTCTCGGCCATGAAACTCTATTACTCCCCCGGAGCCTGCAGTCTCGCGAGCAACATCGTGCTTCACGAGGCCGAACTACCCACGACGTTCATTAGAGTCGACCTCAGGTCCAAGAAGACCGAAACGGGCGCGGACTACAAGGCAATCAACCCCAAGGGTTACGTGCCAGCGCTCGAGCTCGAGGATGGCGACCTGCTGACCGAGAACATCGCCATTCTTCAATACCTGGCGAGCTTTTCGCCCGACCTTCTGCCACAGGTGGGCAAGCCGAAATGGCATGCCATCGAGGCGCTCGCCTTCGTCTCGACGGAGCTTCACAAGGCATTCAAACCCCTATTTGACCCGACGAGCTCGGATGAAGTGAAACAAAAAGCCAAGGATTTGGTAGCCCAGAGGCTAGCATTGCTCGTTCCGCGGCTGGGCCAACGAGAGTTCATCGTCGGTGACGCTTTCACCGTCGTGGATGCTTATTTGTTCGTGATGCTGACCTGGGCGCGCAAACAGGGCATCAGCGTGCCGCCGGAGTTGGAACGGTATGCGGCCACTCTGAACGAGCGGGCTTCGGTGAAAGCGGCGCTCGCCATGGAGGAAACGGCCAAAGCGAGTTGATCGAGCGAGCGGCGTACGCCGCAGAATCAACGCTGCCTCGCGCACTTTGCTCCGACCTGAATTGCCACCGGCCACTGCACGCGCTACGTGTCGGCGCGCGGAATGAAACGGTTCTTGCCTGACTACAAATCGCTGCGGGCCTTTTTGGGCCTGGCGGTGATTGTGTTGCAGATGGTAGGGGCGCTGCACTTCAGCTTGGTGCGCCATGGCTACTCCGCGGCCATGGGCGGGGTCGTGCATCTGCATCCCGCCGCGCGAGTGGCCCCGAGGCAGCAAGCGAAAGGCGCTGCTCCGCGAACGACCACACTGACGGCTGATGCTCCTTCCTGTGGTGCCGAGCTGTGCCCGGTCGGAAATGCACCACACAGCTCGGCGCCGCGGATCGCGCTGCTCGCCGCCGGTGTGATCGCGTTCGGTGAAGCTCGTTTACTCAGCGAACGCGCGACCTGCTCGAGCGAGTCGCGACGCTTATTTCTCAGTGCACCGAAGACCTCGCCGCCCGTCTGAAGCGCTGCTTCCCAATCGAAGTTCGCGTTTCAATCAGTTCGCGCACGTGCGCGGACGTGGCAATTTACCTGGTTTTATCGGTGTCCCATGTTCCATCGCATGCTTTTGGCGCGCCCGCTGGGCGTAGCCGCCTGCACGGTTTCGCTGTTGATCGGAAGCGTCGCACAGGCGGCCGACGTGATCGTTCCGCCACACGTGCGTTTGCAGACCGCCCCTGAGTGGCCCGCGAATCTGCCGGCTGACCACGACATCGACGTCGTCGTCGTCGTCACCGTTGCCGCCGACGGCGCGGTGCTCGACGCGCACGTCGACGATAGCGCGGGCGCGGACTACGATCATGCGGCGATCGACGCGGTCAAGCGCTGGCAATTCGAACCCGCGACGCGCAACGGCCAGCCGATCCCGGCGCGCGTACGCGCATTGGTTCACTTCGCTCCTGCTGCGGTGCGGCCCGAACCGCCCGAACCGCCCGAACCGCCTGCGCCTCCGGCAGCGGCGCCCGCGTCGAAGCCCGATCCGGTCGTGCCCGATAGTGCCTCCAAGGAGGCGGCCGAGGATCCCCACGGTCCGACCGAAATCACCGTCGCCGGACGCGCCCGTCCCCCCACACGCGGCGCTTCCGACTATGCCATCAGCGTCGGCCAGCTTTCCCTCGTGCCGCGGAAAAATGCCGCCGAGCTCTTGAAGCTCGCACCCGGGATCATGCTCAGCAACGAAGGCGGCGAAGGGCACGCCGAGCAAGTCTTTTTGCGCGGGTTCGACGCCAAGGAAGGCCAGGACATCGAGTTTTCGCTGGGCGGCGTGCCGATCAACGAGAGCGGCAACTTGCACGGCAATGGCTACGCAGACACGCACTTCATCATCCCGGAGCTCGTATCGTCGCTGCGCGTGGTCGAAGGGCCGTTCGACCCGCGCCAAGGCAACTACGCAGTGGCTGGCAGTGCCACCTACGAGCTCGGGCTAGCGCAGCGCGGCTTCACGGCGAAGTATACGGGCGGTAGCTTCGGCACCGAGCGCTTGCTGCTGCTGTGGGGACCAGCAGGCGAGAGCAAAGGCACGCTCGCGGGCGCCGAAATCTACAAAACCGACGGCTACGGCCAGAACCGCGACTCGCAGCGCGCCACGGCCATGGGCCAATACGAGGGCCGCCTCGGCACCGAAGGCTCCTACCGCGTGTTGGCCAGCGCGTACGCCACGCATTACCACGCCGCCGGCATGATTCGCCAAGACGACTACCAGAACGGGCGCATCGGTTTTTACGACAGCTACGCCGCGTCGTCCTACGCGCACGAAGCCGTGCCCGAAGGCGGAGACGCTTCGCGCTACTCGCTGTCTGCGGATCTCGACTCGCGCGCCGCCGACACCACGCTCTCGCAGCAGCTATTTTTGACCTATCGCAACCTGCGTATTCTCGAGAATTTCACGGGGTTCCTGCTCGATGTGCAAGAGCCATTGCAAAGCCCGCACACTCAGCGCGGCGACATGATCGATCTCTTGGTCAAGGAGACCACGATCGGCGCGCGCGGTTCGGCGCGCTGGCACGGTCAGGCATTCAACGAGCCACAACACCTCGAGCTCGGCTACTTCGCGCGCGGCGATTTTACCAGCGGCGTTCAACAGCGCCTCGACGCCGCCACCGGTCACCCCTACTTGACCGAGACCAATCTCGATGCGACGCTGGGCGACATCGGGCTATACGCCGACGCGGACCTGAAGCCCGTGCATTGGCTCAGCTTGCGCGGAGGCATACGCAGCGATCTGTTCAGCTACGATGTCGTCGACAACTGCGCAGTGCACGGGGTCGACCATCCATCGGCCTCGAACCCGCCCATCGACCAGAGCTGTCTGAGCCAGGACGACTACGGCAAGCCACGCGAGCCCGATCAGCGCGCCTCGACCTCGAGCATTGCGGTGATGCCGCGAGCTTCCGTCTTGTTCGGGCCGTTCGGCGGCTTCACCCTCACCGCCAGCTACGGCATGGGCGTCCGCTCGGTCGATCCGAGCTACGTCACGCAAGACGTGAAGACGCCGTTTGCGAGCATCAAGTCCTACGAGGGTGGCGTGCTCTATGCCCACCAAAGCGATCGCTTGGCGCTCTCGGCGCGCTCGATTTTCTTCCTGACTTACGTGGACAAAGACCTGATCTTCAGCGAGACCGAGGGCAGGAACGTGCTCGGGGTCGGCACCACCCGCACCGGCTGGGCCGGCAACGTGCGCGCCACGGGCCGGTTCTTCGATGAGTCGGCTAGTTTGACCTTGGTCAAATCCGAGTTCAACGACACGCACTTGTTGGTCGCATACGTGCCGGGCGTCGTGCTCCGCTCGGACACGGCCTTGTTCGAGGAGCTGCCCTGGGCGCTGTTCGGTCAGAAGGCGCGCGCGGCGCTCGGCCTGGGCGCCAGCTACGTGGGTCCCCGTCCGCTACCGTTCGGCGAGCGCAGCGATCCGGTCTTCACGCTCGACGCTTCCGCGACGTTGAACTTTTCACACTATGAGCTCGGCTTGACCGTAACCAACCTGATCGGCACGCAGTATCGCTTGGGCGAGTACAACTTCGCCTCGGATTTTCGCAGCGCTCGCGCGCAGCCGGGGGGGGCCAGCTCGCAGCCGACCTTGGTGCCGGAGCGCACGTTCACGGCCGGGGCGCCTCGGGCAATCTACGGTTCTTTCGCGATCAATTTCGGAGGTGTGTGATGCGTTCCTCGCTTCTTCCTCTGCTGCTCGCGCTGCCTGCAATCACGCTCGCGACTCCGGCCTGCGTCGGCACCACGGGCGATCAAGTCGTCGACTTCGAGGCGGTTGCTTCAGGGCCGGCGGATGCGATCAACGGTGAGCCGCTCTCATTCGATGGCTCGCGGGGCTGGCAGGTCACGCTGACGGCCGCGCGCTTGCACATCGGCGCGCTCTATTTGGCACAATCCATGCCGGTCTCCGGGGCGCCAGCCACGAGCTGTATCTTGCCGGGCGACTACGTCGCGCAAGTCGTGGCGGGACGGGACATCGACTTGCTGTCGGGCGAGCCGCAATCTTTTCCCATGCTCGGACAGGGCACCACGCTGGAGGCACGCGCCGGGCAGGTTTGGCTCACCGGCGGCGACGTGAACCTGGCGGATGACCCGACGCCGCCCACGGTGATCTTGCAATTGTCGGGCAGCGCCGAGCGCGCTGGCGAGCTACGGCCGTTCGAAGCCACGCTGACCATCGCGGCCAATCGCCTGGACACGAGCGGAGCGGCTGCGGGCAGTTCACCAATTTGCAACGAGCGCATCGTCTCGCCCATTCCTACGGACATCCGAGTACAGAGCGGCGGGGCGCTCTGGCTCCGAGTCGACCCCCGCCAGTTGTTTACGAACGTGGATTTCGGCGCGCTCGAAGTGGACGGCGACGTATTCGTGTTCAAGGATGACTCGAGCGATCAGCCCAGCGCAAACCTATACAACAACCTCAAGCAAGCCGGCGGCTTGTACGAGTTTTCCTGGGCTACGGAGCTGCCTTGAACCTTCGAGCATACGTCAGGGAGTCAGCACCGGCGCGGTCTGAGCGCCGGGACGCGGCGTCTGGTCCTTGCGATTTTTCACGGCCTGGCTGAGATCTTCGCAGCGTTCGAGGAAAGCGCGTGCGCTCTTCGGCATCGGTACTCGGGCGCGGGCCATGGACGAGACCAGCGCCGAACCTGCGCGCAAGAGGTCATTGAATTGAGCACACAGTTGCGGATCGGCGCCGGCGGTACTCGATAGCGAAGGCTGGAAATTACACAGCGTTTCACTAGCCACCACGAATGAGGACCAAACCTCGAACACCTCGGGGTCGGTGCGCAAAGTTTCGGTCTTGAGCTTGGCCGCGCGCACGAAGGCGTCGATCACGGGAGTCAGCGAGCCGAACGGTGTGAACGCACCAATCGCGCTGCGCAAGGCGTCACCGATGCTGTCGATCGCGCGCATCGTCAGCGCGATCTTCACGTAGCGGCTCTTGTAAAACTCCTCGATCGGGAAGGCGAACGCCTTGAAGGGCTCACCCCAAAGCTCGTCGATGCCCTCTTCACCACTGCGGTGCAGCACCATCTTGCCGAGCGCGAGCGACTCCTGCAAATGCTCACCGCATTGACGCATCAAAGCGTTGTCGGCCTGAATTTCGACGCCGCACGCTTGCAGCTCGACCAGCTTGGTGAAGATGTCCGTGGCGCGGTTGAAGAGGGCCCCGGCAAGCATGCCGCCCTTGACGCGTTTTTTGGCTTGATCGGTTTCGTCGAGGAAGGCGCGGCGCGCTTCAGTCAGGCGCGTGCCGGGCACGTTGAGCCCGTACTCGACGTGATTGAACAGCCGATGCGTGAGCGCTTCGATCAGGCGCTTCTTCGCCAGCAACGTATCGGCGGGCACGTCGTATTTTTTGATCCAATAGCCATCGTAGTAGAGGCGGACCTGGCCCTCGATCACGCGCTGTTCTCCCTGCGGTATCTCGATGTCGGTCATGTGCTTCTCACCTACGGCAGTGATGTGATCGATGCCAGCCGATGATCACAAATGTTCGATCGCCTTGGAACCACTGATGTGACTCTTATGCGAGCGATCGCGAGTCGCGCGAACGTGATCTGCGAACGCGAAACCGAAGCGCTCTCGCCTCTGAAACGTTCGCGAAGCACACTCTGAAGTCGGCGCGCGAAGCGCCGGTGCGGGTTCGACTCTGCGCGCGCGGAGTAGACACTCGGTCACTCCCAGCTAGCCGACGAAATCCGTGGCAACAGAATACTACCGTCCCAATATCGAAGACTGTGGCGGGACTGCCCTTTGCCCCAAATAAAGACGCATTTCCACGCATATTTGCGCGATGTGTGATTTGCGTCGAGCAAGGGATAGGCCTATGCAAAACCAGCATGACTGCGAATCGGAATTCGGGTCCACCAGTGAAAGCGGACGCCAGCGTTGGCGCGCCGCGTAGCCTGTCCTCGGGGCCACCGCCACCGCCGGTGCGGCGTCCGCCCTCTGCACGCCCACCCCCGCCGCGCCCGGGGCCGAGCCAGCCACCGCTGGCGGAGGCGCGCCCAATCGTGGTCAGCCAGCCACCGCCGCCACCGAAGCGCAGCCGGTCGCCCGAACCGAGCCTGAGCGTAGCGCCCGCATCACGTGGTGCTGCGCCGCGGTCGGCGCCACCACCGATCCCGACTCGCAGGCCGTCTAGCTTACCCGCGCAGCCGCCACCGAACCCGATCCGCAGGCCATCGTCGAGCTTGCCGCCGCCTTTGCCAGTGCAATCCAACGCGCCACTCGCTCCCTGGAGCCCGCCGGTTCAAGGTCGACCGGTCACGATGCCGGTGTTCGAGGCACCGGTCGCAGCACCGCCCGCGCAGTCAAGCCCAGTCGCGCCACGCGTATACGAGAACCCCGTCGTCATGCCGTCCGTGCATGCGAACCCCTTCATGCCGCCCGTGCAGACGAGCCCGGTGGTGCAGACGCCTACAGTTGCGCCGCGCGAGGAGCCCAAACCCGTCGTGCAGCCCGCATACGCGAGCCCTTTCGCGCAACCCAGCTTCGGGGAGCCCGTACAGCCCGCTGCCGCCGCTCAACCAAGCTTCAGGGAGCCCGTACACGCTGCTGCCGCCACCACCCAACCAAGCTTCGGGGAGCCCGTACACGCTGCTGCTGCCGCCCAACCAAGCTTTGGGGAGCCCGTACGCCCTGCCGCCGTCGCGCAAGCCAGCTTCGAGGAGCCCGCGCACTCGACGGCCATCGCGCAACCGGAGCCGATGATCAGCGCCAGCTCATTCGAGCCGGGCGTCGCCGCGCCCGCACTGACCGTCGAACCGCCGGCCGTCGCATCGCCGGTCGCCGAACCGACGATGGTTGACGCGGACGTGTACACTAGCGCGCCCGAGTCTCCCGTCGTCGAGGAACCGGAGGTCGCGCCATTCAAGGCCGCAAACGCCTTCGAAACAGCGCCGACCGAAATCGCCGTCAGCGAGACGCCGATCACCCAGGCCGAAGTCGAAGCGGCTCGCGCGCAGCCGCGTGCGGTCGATGGCTGGGCGACCGAGCCGCCGGTTGGCGCAGACGCGCAACCGATCAGTGAGGCCGCCCCGACAGAGCTTGGATCTGCCGAGACGCCCGTACCGTCCAGCGCCGAGTCGGTGGTCGGGGAGGCCGAGATCCAGGAGCAGGCGGCATTCGCGGCGCAACCGTTCCCCGCCCCCGCACGTTCGTTTACCTCTTCGGGCTCGGAGATGCCGGTCGTCATCACGACGCCCGCGCCGTACCGCCGAGATAGCGGCAGGCCCGCGGGCAACTCGTTCGGCCTCGGACGGGAGCTTTTGCCACGCGCGCAAGCTTGGTCGCGCAAGACCCTGCGAAGCACGCCACGCGCCCTGCTGGTCACCGCACCGTTCATTGCGCTGTTCGGAATTTGGGCCGTGCACCGTGCCGTGTCTCACTCCAAGCCAGCACCAGTCGCGGAAACCAGCACCGACGTACCTTCGCAAGTCGCAGCGTCGACGCCAGCGCCGCAAATGACTGCTGCCGCGCGCGAGGGATCGCCCGCTGCCAGCGCAATCTTGGCCTCCGCCAGCACCGCGCCCTCCGTCGCACCGCCGGGAGCCGATCCCGCCGAGCTAGCAAGCGCCGTCACGCATGGGCTACCCGCGCTCGAGGCGCTCTCCCAGAAGTTCCCCAACGACCCACAAGTTGCCATTGCCCTAGCCAGCCAGCAAGCTCAAGCGCAACGCTTCGACGCCGCGGTAGCCAGCGTCGAGCATCTGATCAGCGTGGCTCCGCAGAGTGCCCAGAACGGCAAAGTGATGGGGATCCTGTGGCGCGCCGCGCAATCGAGCGCGTCCGAACAAAGCTTCTCGGCGTTGCATCAGCTGGGCGCTAAGGGGTCGGACATCGCGTTCGATTTGGCGACCACCGCGGGCGTGCGCGAGGCCGTGCGTGACCGCGCCAAGACCGAGCTCTCGAAGTCGCTTTCGTCCGACGCAAGCGGGGATACGCGCATCGCCACCTTGCTGCTATTGGCGCCGGATTGCAGCGCTCGCAAATCGCTGCTCGCCCGCGCCGAACGCGAAGGCGGCAAGCGCACGCAGATCATGCTGGAACGCTTCTCGCGCGGCTCAGCCTGTACTTCGAGTACGGTCAAGGCCTGCAACTCTTGCCTCACCGGCAGCCCGGAGCTGGCTCATGCGCTTTCGCAACTCAGCGCGGGAGGCCGACCGTGAGCGGCGCACGTGGGCTCGGCGCTGCGCTGCTCGTATATGCGCTCAGCGGGTGCAATTTGGTCAGCGGCGGCGTCAAGGTCGAGCCCGTCGCGGTCAGCGCGCAAAAGCCCGGCAACGTGGCGCTTTACGTGGCCGTGAGCAAACACGGCAACGGCGTGATTGGGCTGCAAAAAGAGGACTTCAAGGTCTACGAAAATGGCGCCCCGCTCGATAACGATCAAATCAAGCTGACTTTGCTCTCGACCAACGCGCAGACTTCGCGTCACGCCGCGGTACTCGTCGACATGAGCAAAGCGCTCAAGCACGACGAACGCAAATCACTCGCCCAGGCGCTACGCCCGTTCATCATCAGGCTGCGGCAGCGCGAGTCGGTCAGCTTGTATGCCTTCGACGGCGCGGAGAAAGTGCACCTGATTCAGGAGTACAGCCAGGACGCGCGCCCCGAGCCGGACGAAAAAGACACCAGCATGGAGCGCCTACTCGGCTTCAGCCGCAAGGACGCCTCCACTAGCTTGTACAGCGCGGTGATCGACGGCGCACAGCAGCTCAGCCTTTCCCTCGCAGCCGCGGGGCGTCCAGTCGAGAACGGCACGCTGATCGTCGTGGCGCTGAACCCGGATTCTGCCGGCCGGGTCGAAGAAAGCAAGCTGCGCGACTTCGTGGACGACTCGCCGCACCACATTTTCCTGATGACGGTCGGGACGGCTGCGAGCTCCGCAGACATCACGTTCATTGGCAAAACCGGCGGAACCCGCGCCGGCTCGGCGATGACCATGAGCGCGCCGCTGAATGACATCGCCAACGCGGTCGACGACGAGCTTTTCCGCAACTACCTGGTGTCTTATTGCTCGCCAGGTCGCGCCGGCAAGCGCGACGTGAAGCTCGAGGTCACGAGCCACGACGCGCAAGGCAAAGCGAGCGTTGGCTCGTACTCGACGGTGTTCGACGCCGACGGCTTCGGTCCTGGTTGCGACCCGGCGGCCGCGCCACAGTTCGTGGTCGCCAAACCCAAAGAAACGACGACCAAGGCCGTCGCCTCGAACAGCAAACCAATCAGCTCCAAAGCCAAACCCTCCGCCGCCAGGGAGCCGAGAGAGCCGAGCGAAAAGGTCTCTGCGACGACCGCACCCCCCGCCCCCACCCCGGCAAACGCCAACGCCCAGGCCCCAATCGCGGACCCCCCGAGCGGCCTCGGCTACGAGTAAGCTCTCGCCACCCACCATGGACCCGCGCTTCGTCGACCTAGAGATTCGCTATTCCCACTTGGAGCGGCAACTGAGCGAACTCAATCAGGTCGTGTTCGAGCAGCAGCAAGCCATCACGCTACTCGAACAACAGCTCGTCGCCCTACGCACCCGCATCAGCGGCCTAGGCGAGCCCATGGAAAACGAAAAACCCCCTCACTACTAACCCGCACTCGCACCCGCGCAGCGTCCCTTCCCCAACGTGAACGTGAACGTGAACGATCCCGCGCAGCGTCCCGTCCCCCCAAAACGTGCCCGTGCCCGTGCCCGCGCAGCGTCCCCCTCTCCCTCCCAGAAATCAGAGTTTGAATTCGGACTCCAATTCCCAGGACAAGAGCCAGGGGTTTTTGATGGTCACGAGCCCCGTCACAGGCCGGCAAAGCCTTCGGCGTCTAAGGGCGGGAATTCTGGCTGACGCGAGGTGCGAAGCTGGAATGCGATCGCCCCACTCCTCATGCTAGCGTCGCGAGCGATGCAGCTCCACATCCATGCCATTCCCGTGTTGACGACGTTCGACGCGCCGCCCGGATACAGCATCGTGCGCGTGATTGGCCCGTGTTGGGGGATCACGGTGCGCTCGCGCAGTGTGGTCGGGACCGCTTGTGCGGGCTGCCAACAGATCTTCGGTGGGGAGATCACCGCGCTCACCCAGCTTGCCACCGAGTCGCGCAATGTTGCCATGCAACGCTTGGAGCAACACGCCCAAGCCCAGGGCGCCAACGCGGTCTTGGCGATGCGCTTCGATTCTGGGGAATTGATGCAGAATACCAATGAAATCGTGGCCTACGGCACCGCCGTCGTGATCGCACCGGTGCAGACCTAGCGGAATGCTGCACGCACCGCTGCCCCAGCGCACCGTGCGTGCGATCGATCGCTTGGCCCGGAGCGCGCACGCCTTCCATCGCTTCGCGCATCATCCACTCTGTGAGCGCTACGCAGGTGAGCTGATCCCACTCGGCCGACGTGCCCGGCTGTGTCGAGGCTGCGCCGCCAGCGCGCTCGGTTCGGTCATGGGCTTGCTCGCCGCGCTGGCATGGCAGCCTTCATTCTCGGTCTTGTTGGGCGCGAGTGCGCTGGGGCTCGGTCTATTGCTGAGTAGCCTCGCGCGGCGGCTCCCCAAGTGGCTCGGGCGCAGCGCGGCGACCGCGTGCCTCGGCTTTGCTTGCCTGAACGGCTTGCTCTCCGCGCGCGGCGCGCCGCTCTTTTTGGCGGTGGGTATTCTGGTTTCGAGCGCCGCGTTCATCGCGCGGTATCGCAGGCGTGGCCCGAACCGCAGCCCGTGCCAGCAGTGCCCGGAGCGGTTGCTCGCGGTCCCTTGCTCGGGATTGCGCCCGATCGTCCGCCGCGAGCGCGCGTTTCGGCGCTTGGCTCAGCGTTGGCTCGACGCGGCAGCACTCAGCGGGCAGTGATGGCCTTCTCGATCACGCGCGCCCTGGCGCGTGCGCAGGACGCGCTCGGGCCCGTGCTCGATATCGTCGACCAACGCGTGCACGATGCGCGCGTCCCGGACTGGTGCGAGCGTCGAGGCTGGACCGATTTTCTGCTCGGACTCAGCGAAGCCGACCTCGGACGCTGCGAGTCCGAGGGACTGGCGGTCGCATTGCCCAGTCTCAGCGCGGTCCCCGGCACTTTGACGGAGTTGGCTCGGCGGGTGCTGGAGGTGAGCGCGCTGCCAACGCTCGAAGTTCACCGCTTGCAGCCCACCAGCGAAGACTTTCGCGGCGTTCGCTCGCGCAAGCAAAAGCAATTGGCGGCCCTGCTCGGCGCGCTGACGCCGCTCGCCGCTGCTGCGCGTCGGATCGTCGATGTCGGAGCAGGCAGCGGGCATTTCGCTCGCCTGTCGGCGCAGCATTTCGGCCGGGCCACGCTCGGGCTCGAGCGCGATCCGGCGCGGGTGGCCCGCGCGACGAGCCGCGCACGGGCCGATCGAAACGACGACCAGCTCGTCAGGGCGGAGTTCGCCGTGATCGACGCGGGCAATGAGACGCTGGAGCTGCACCCGGGTGATCTCGCGATTGGGCTGCACGCCTGCGGAGAGCTCGGCGACACGCTCGTGCGCGCCGTCGCCGACAGCGGCGCGGATCTGGCGCTCGTGTCCTGTTGTTTGCAAAAGATCAGCGCGGCCGAACGAGCTCCCTTGTCGCGCGCGGCTGGCGGCTTTGCGCTGCGCAAAGAGACGCTCGGGCTGAGCAATCTGACTTCCCAAGCGATCGGAGTCGAAAGCAGCATCGAACATACGATGCGCGCGCGACAAGCGCGCTATGCGCTTCGGCTCTTGCTGCGCGCGCGAGGCCAGGAGATCGCGCCGGGCGCGGAGATGCAGGGCGTGAATCGCCGCCGCGCGCACTCAGGGCTCGCGGCCATCGCCCAAACTTCGCTCGGTCTGCATGCGTTGGCCCCGGCCAGCGACGCAGAAATCCGAGCCATCGAGCGCGAAGCCCAGGGGCAATTCAGCGTCATCCGCCGGCTTTCGCTGCCCCGCGACATGCTCGCACGCGCGATCGAGCTCAGCGTGATCCTGGATCGCGCTGCCCGACTCGAAGAAGGCGGCCATGCCGTACGGGTGGCCACGATTTTCGAGCGCGCGGTGACTCCTCGCAATGTTTCGCTATTCGCCAGCCGGGAGGGCGCGCGCCTGCCGCCTGTGCAGGGCGCGGCAACTTGAGCTAGGCTCGCGCCGCCTTGGTCGCCGTGCTCCCCATTCTATCCGCTGCTTCTGCTTCCCGACGCACTGCGAGTCAGAGCCCCGCATCCGCGTATTCCGCGCTCCCGGCTGATTTGGCCGCGCTCGGATTTCGCAACCCCGAGCACGCTTTCGCGCAGCTGCAGCGGCCTTGGGCCTGGCAAGCGGGCGCACCCGCGCTCGGCCGCGGTGATCGCGCGCTGAGCGCGCAGCTCTCGCTCGCTCCGCCCAGCTTGGTCACACGGAACAGCGCCGCTGACGGTTCGACCAAGCTGCTCTTCGAGCTTGCTTCCGGTGAACGGCGTGACCGCGTGGAGGCCGTGCACATGCCGCGGGCCGGACGCGTCACGCTGTGCATTTCCAGCCAGGTGGGCTGCGCCATGGGCTGCGCGTTTTGCGCCACCGCCAGTATGGGCTTCGGTCGCCATTTGCTGGCGCACGAGATCGTCGGCCAAGTGCTGGTCGCAATGCACGAGCTCGGGCCCCGTCACCCGGGTGATCTCACTTTGGTCTTCATGGGCATGGGCGAGCCGCTGCACAATCTTGCGGAGGTTGCGCGAGCCATCGCCGTGCTGTGCCACCCCGCCGGCCTCGGCCTTTCTGCGCGGCGCATCACCGTCTCCACTTCGGGGCTCGTGCCCGAGATCGCCGAGCTCGGTCGGCTCGAACCACGCCCGCTCTTGGCCGTCAGCGTAAACGCAACCACCGATGAGCAGCGTTCGGCCTTGATGCCCATCGGTCGTCGCTATCCGCTTTCGGAGCTGCGCACGGCGCTCGAACGCTTCCCCGTGCGCCCCCGCGA
Source organism: Pseudomonadota bacterium (assembly GCA_037200885.1). Classification (GTDB taxonomy): domain Bacteria; phylum Myxococcota_A; class Polyangia; order Polyangiales; family Polyangiaceae; genus PMG-095. Next base: position 3,132,928 of record JBBCIN010000001.1, on the reverse strand, counting down.
GCGCATCACGGTCGAGTACGTGCTGCTCGCGGGCGTCAACGACAGCCCGGACGACGCGCGCCGCCTCGCCAATTATTGCGCCAGTTTTGCCCATCAAATTAACCTGATTCCATTCAACGAGCACCGCGCTACCGAGTTCCGCGCGCCACCGGAGGACGTAGTCGATCAGTTTGCGCGCGCCGTGCTCGGCGAACGCCGTACCGTGCTCACCGTGCGCCGTTCACGCGGTCGGGATGTCGGGGCGGCTTGTGGGCAGCTCGTCCTCGGCTAACCAGCTTCAGACGTGCCTTTCGCGTGGCAGGGGCGTGACGCAACACGCAACGGATTGTCCGCTTGGTCACTCTGACCGTGCTTGACGCGGGGCGGGGCCGGACGCCTGATCGGCGCGGAGGTCCCCTCATGAAATTGTATTACAACCCGCTCTCGCCCAACGTTCGTCGTGTTCGACTGGCGGCCGCCGTGCTCGGCATCGAGCTCGAAGAAAAGCTGCTCGATTTTTCCAAAGGGGAACACAAAAGCCCCGAGTACCTCGCGCTCAACCCGAATGGCGCGGTGCCAACGCTCGTCGACGGAGACTTCGTGCTCACCGAATCGCGTTCGATCATGCAGTACCTCGCGTCCAAGAAGCCAGAGTCCGGGCTCTTGCCGCGCGACGAAGCCGCGCGAGCCGACGTGACGCGCTGGCAGTTCTGGGACGCATCCCACTTTTCGCCGCAGCTCGGCACGATCGTGTTCGAGAAAATGATCAAAGGCATGATGGGCCTCGGTGAGCCGGACAGCGCGAAGATCAACGATGCGCTCAGCAACTTCCGGCGCTTCGCGGCGGTCCTGAACCAACGACTCGAGGGTAAGCAGTACGTCGTCGGCAACAATCTCACGCTCGCCGATCTGACGCTCGGCTCTTCACTGATGTATGCCAAACAAATCGAGGCGCCGATCGCCGAGTTCCCCAATGTCGAAGCCTGGCTGGCTCGGATCACGGCCCTCGACGGCTGGAAGAAAACCGCGAGCTGAACGACGCTCGTGCGCCGCTAGCGTGGCGACTTCATGACGATCAAAGCCGCGCTAGTGGCACTCCGCGCTCGCATCTGATTTCTGCGTAGGCTTGGGAACCTTTTGGCAGGCGCGCCTTGGCTCGAAATCGCCCGCGCGCCCAGGCTACGCGCCATCGAATAGCAGCGGCTACTTCGCGGCCTCGAAATCGAGCTTCTGCCCGCCAACGGCTGCGGACGCCATCAGCCCTTCCTTCGGAATGATGAAGGTTGCGACGCCGTCCTTGAACTTGGCATTCTTGGCCACGCCCTGGTCCAGGGCGATGGCTGACACTTCGGCGCTGAACTTGAACGAGTTTTCCTTCAGTCGCTTGAAGTCCACGGGCGTTTCGAAAAAGACTACCTGGCTGTAGGATTGACCGCCGACTTGGGCGCCGATCGACACCTCGCTCACGGTCACTCTTCCGACGTAGCCGCCCGCTTCGAACGCTTCCCCCGCGCCACGCGCGCCGCCCACGATCAACGCGCCCTTGCCGACCGACGGCAATACGACGTACCCAGCCGATGACGAGAACAGCTGCTCGATCGTCGAGTCCTTCTTCTTGAACAAAGCGACGGTATCCGAAATGCCCTCTACCCTTTCCGGTGCCGCAGCGGTCTTGCTGTCTTTCTGACTTCCCCCGCACGCGGGCACGACGGCGCAGATCAGCAATGCCCCACACAGAAGATACATCGACGATGGCTTCTTCATTCGCACGCCTTCGCAGATATTTCCGCCGACGTCAAACCAGACAGCGCAGAGCGCCGTTAACACCTTTGGCCATTGGGAAGGGCGATCAAAATCCAGCTTCGCACCTCGCGTGGCGCTGAGTTCCCGGCGCAGCACGCCGAACGCAAACGAGTCGCGATACTCGAACTCGACGAGCCGGCAGCACGAGTTCGAGCTGCGACGTTTTTCGTCAATCGTGAGTGTCTCGCGAAATCGAAGACCAATGGCGGCGACCGCTACGCGCACAAGACGTGACGCGCGGGAACGATTGCGAGCTGCGGGATGCGAAGCTGGTTCGGGCTCGCCCCAGCTCCCGTCTGTCAATTGGAGGAGAGAATGCGGCACTCGCGTCGCAGCTCGACCGGTCACGCGGGCGCCGGTGTCTACTGAACCAGCCGGCCTCGGCCAGTCATTCCGCTAACACTGGATGAGTCAGAACCATAACGCCTTGATCTCGCGAAGGAATCCGGGTCAAGCGGCGACCGCGAGCCCCAGTGCGACGAAAAACTGCTACGAGGGGCCCCGCCAATGCCCTCGATCAATGTCAACGACGTCAGCAAAGCCTACGGCAAAAAGCGCCTGTTCCAAGAGGTATCGGTCGAGTTTACCGAAGGCAAACGCTACGGCCTGACCGGCCCCAATGGCGCCGGCAAGTCGACCTTCTTGAAGATCATCTCGGGTGAGCTCGAACCCGACTCCGGCCATGTGCACAAGCCGGAGCGCACGGGCGTGTTGAAGCAGGACCAGTTCGGCTTCGAGAAGATGATCGTGCTCTCGGTCGTGCTGATGGGCAATCACCGCCTGTGGGCCGCGATGCAAGAGAAGGAAGAGCTGCTGGCCAAAGAGACGCTCACTGACAAGCAGGGCGAGCTGCTCGGCGAGCTCGAAGGCGTGATCGCGGAGGAGGACGGCTACTCCGCAGAGTCCGACGCGGCTGAGTTGCTGGCTGGTCTCGGCATTCCCGAGAGCGAACACGAAAAGCAGATGCGGGAGCTTCCCGGCGGTTTCAAGCTGCGCGTGCTCTTGGCCCAAGCGCTGTTCGGCAATCCCGATGCGCTCTTACTCGACGAACCGACGAACAATCTGGACATCGACAGCATCCGCTGGCTCGAGCGGTTTTTGTGCAACTACCGCGGCGTGTTGATCACGATTTCCCATGATCGCCACTTCTTGAACGAGATTTGCACGCACATCGCCGACATCGACTACGAAACCATCATCACCTACCCCGGTGGCTATGACGACATGATCATCGCCAAGGGCCAGGTGCGCGGCAAAGTCGAGCAAGAGAATCAGGAGCGACAAAAGAAGGTCGCGCAGCTGCAAGATTTCGTCGCCCGCTTCGCCGCTGGCACGCGCGCAACGCAGGTACAAAGCAGGAAGAAGCAGATCGAGCGCTTGCAGCTCACGGATTTGAAGCGCTCCAACATCGAGCGGCCATTCATTCAATTCCTGGTCAAAAAGCCGTCCGGCAAGCAAACCGTGACGATCGAGAACCTGACCAAGCGCTGGCCCGACATCACCGTCTGCGACAACTTCTCGACCATCGTCACCAAGGGCGAGAAGATTGCCGTCATCGGCAAGAGCGGCATGGGCAAGACCACGCTGTGCAAGATGCTGGCGGACGGGCTCAAGCCCGACGCAGGCACGATCAGCTGGGGCCATCAGGTGTCCATCGGCTACCTGGCGCAGGACCACCGCGAGGGGATCCCGAACGGCACCACCGTCAGCGCCTGGCTACATTCCTTCGATACGCTCGCCACGCAGCAAGACATTCGCGGCCTGCTCGGCAAGATGCTGTTCAAGGGCGAAGAGGGCATGAAGCCAACCGACGCTCTGTCCGGCGGCGAGGCCGTGCGTATGATCTTCTCCAAGCTGATGCTGGCCAAGGACAACGTGCTCGTGCTCGACGAGCCGACCAATCACTTGGATCTCGAGTCGATCATCGCCCTGGGCGACGCCCTGACCAAATACGAGGGCACCGCCTTCGTCGTGACCCACGACCGCGATCTCGTCGCCAGCTTCGCCAACCGCATCTTCGCCTTCACCAGCAAGGGGCTGATCGATTGGCGCGGAACCTACGACGATTTCCTCGAGAAATACGGCGAAGACGCGAAGAAGTGAGTCCCTAGCGAGAGTCTGCGAGCTGTCCTAGACGCGACTTCGCACTTCTTAAAGCACGACGGAGAGCGGTCCATGCTAGCCCGAGGGGCATGGCGAACGCGAAGCTCGACTCGGAAAAAGCGCGACGCGCGGCCCGACACCCCGAGCGCCCGGGAGAGCAGTGCCGTGCCGAACCCGGGGCATTTCGACCAGCCATCGACCGCGCTCGCTGCGAGGGCAAAGGTGATTGCGTCGAGGTCTGCCCGTACGACGTGTTCGAGGTACGCCGGATCGAAGACGCTGATTTCGCTCAGCTGTCCTTCATTGGAAAGTTGAAGAGCCGCGCGCACGGACGCAAGACGGCCTACACGCCGGCCGCCAGCGCGTGCCAAGCGTGCGGGCTGTGCGTCGTTTCCTGCCCGGAGCAGGCCATCTCGCTCCAGTTGCTCAGCGCAGAAAGTAGAACCGTCCCATGAGAGACGCGACGACTCCGTGGTCTCGGCGCGCCCTAGAGCCTCATGAACAGCTCGACGTCTTCGGCGAAGGGCACCGATAGGTAGCCGTTCTGCGGCTTGCGGACGTACGCCAAAAACTCCGGGTTGTGGTCGGCGTTGTCCGCCAGGACGAGCGCGCCCGAGCGGAGCCGAGGTTCGACCAAGGCCAGCACTCGGGGATACAGCACCTTCGCGCCGTCGAGCAGCAACAGATCGACGACCGGGGGCAGGTCTCGGGCCAAACTCTCGAGCGCGTCCCCTTCGCGGATTTCGGCAAACTCCGCGAGCCCGGCTGCGCTCAGGTTGTCCTGCGCGCGCGCGACTTTACTGGCTTCGAACTCGGACCCGATCAACCGTCCGCCCCCATTGTCTTTCAGACCTGCTGCCAAGTGCAGCGTCGACAAGCCGAACGAAGTGCCAAATTCCACGATCGATTGGGCTTTGGTTGCGCGCACGAGCAGGTACAAAAGGCGCCCGGTTTCGGCTGACACCGGCAAGTACATCTCCTTGGCCTGCGCATAGAAGCCGCGATAGTCGGTTTGGGCGCGCTGCATCAACGCGCTGCGCTCTTCAGCAGAGCTTTGCGAGAGCCGTTGGCGCAGCGGAGCGTCGGCGGCTTCGGCCCGGGCAAAGAGCTGAGTGAGTAGCGGAGCGAGTGGCGGGGTGAGTAATGTGTTCATGGCATCCTCGTCGGAAGGGTTTGCGCTTCGAAACGACCTGCTCGTACAATACGAAGGATCCTTCGCATTCGTGCTTCGCATTCGAGAACGCGCCCATGACCAAGGCCAAAACACCGGCTATTTCCCCCAGAAAACGCCCGCTTCAAGCTCGCTCGGCGCGTCTCGTGGATGACATTTTGGAGGCCGCGGCTCGCGTTCTCGCGCGCCAGGGTGCGCGGCTGTTCACGACCGTGCGCGTCGCCGAGGAAGCCGGGGTGAGCATCGGTTCGCTGTACCAATACTTCCCGAGCAAGGAGGCCTTGTTGTTCCGCTTGCAGACCGACGAGTGGACCGAGACCTGGGGCGTGCTCGACGAGATCCTGAGCGATGCCAAGCTCCGTCCGCTCGAGCGACTGCGCAAAGCCGTGCTCGTGTTCTTTCGTTCCGAACAGCAGGAGGCGGCGCTGCGCGTCGCGCTCGACGACGCGGGCGCGCTATTTCGCGACGCGCCAGAGGCCACCGCTTTCTTCGATATCACCAAAACACGCATGAATGCGTTCTTCGAAGAAGCATTGCCCAGCGTCGCGGCCGAGCCGCGCGCGTTCGCGGCCGAGGTCGTGCTCACGTCGATGGCGGCCCTCGCCGAGAAAGTGACGGCGCAGGGGCTCGCTCGCGCTCAGGTGGATGCCTGGGCCAAGTCGAGTGCCGATATGTATTGCGCGTACATCGAGTCGCTCGCGCTCAGCGCAAAGGGAAAAATGTGTCGTTAACCACGCCCGCCGGTGCCAAAGCGCCGGACATTGCGCGCCTTGGCCTTCACTCGCTCTTCGTCACGATCGCGTGGCGGCGCGTTCGTCACCAGCGCCTCGACCAAATGCCGCGTGACTCCTGCGACCTCCGCCACCGCACGCTCGAACTCCGCCTGGTTCGCCTGCGAAGGCTTCGACACGCCGCTCACCTTACGCACATACTGCAGCGCCGCCGCGCGAATCTCCTCTTCGGTCGCAGGCGGCGCAAAATTGAACAACGGACGAATGTTCCGGCACATGCCCCGATTGTGAACACGGACATGCCGTGGCTCAAGGGGGAAGCGAACCCAAGACACGGTCCTCTCAGCGCGGGACCTGCGGCTCGGCGGCAAGTTGTTGAAAGCGCGCGCTGAGCAGCCTTATGGCAGGGTGCTCCGGGGCGAGCGCTGACAAACGCCGCAGCGCGTTCAGAAATCCGGACTGGTTGCGCTGCGCGAGCTCCCCACAGGCGAGTAAGAAGGCGGCACGTGCGCTGTTCGGATCTTGAGCCACCGCCAACTGTCCGTCGTGCTCGAGCGGCAAGGCTGCCGAGCCGCCCCGCGAGGCCAAGTTCAACACTTGGTTCGGGTCGGTCAGATGGCGAAGCAACTGATAGCCTGTCTCGGCCAGCGCGGCGTTGGGCCCCTGCCTACGCACATAGACCGCCGCGACGTCATCCCAGTGCACGAGCGCCCAATCCTCGGAACGCGCCAATGGGATGCCGAAGGATTCACCCTCGCGCGCGCTCATCACCGCGTATTGCATCTCGAACTCTGCGACCAGATCACGGAACGCGGCAGGGCTCGTGTAGGCTTCGTAGCTGCGCGTAACGAGACTCGGGTCGTGCAAGGCGGTCACCCGCCCGTCCATGAAGACCTTCCGCTCAGGGCCGAGCGTCATCGCCAGGTAGCCGCCGAACGGCGAGAAGTTGAACATGTGTCCACGCACGTCGTTCTTCTCGATGTAGCGGCACGCGCGTTCGGGAAAATGCGTTGGATCGAAGCCTATACCGAGGTTCATCGCGGGGTTCAGCAGCGCGTATCCCGCGGCCAGATACGGCGAGGTCGCCAGCGCCCAGCGAGTGACGCCGGTGGGTATCAGCGCGGACCCGAGCCGGCGGCCGATCACGGGCGTCATGAGCAGCACCGCGAGCGGCACGGCGCGCACCATCCAAATCAAACCGATCAGCCCGAGGGCGACCAACGCAATGTCGAATGCCGTCGGCCGCGCGCGCTTGCCCGAGCTATCGACGCCGAACAGCAGAGCGCACACAGCGAGGCCCAGCACGAGCGGCGCGAGTGGCTCGTGCCGGAGGTAGAAACCGACGCTCGGGAGCACGTTTTCGGTGATTCGCTCGAGTTCGAAACGAGTCGCGGCATTGCCGGAAAAACGGCTCGGTCCCAAGCGCGCGATCGGACCCCCGATGTTCAGCAGCGCTGCCAACGCAGCGCCACCGGCGGCGAGCGCAGTCAAACCGGCATCCCGCCCATCGGCCTCGGGCAACAGCGCGCCGCAGCGCCCGCGAGCCACCCGACAGCCGCCACGGTACCCCGCGTACGCGACGCACAATCCCGCGCCAATGAACGCGAAGCCGTGCGCGCTCGCCCAGAACAGCACCACGAGAGGCCAACACCAAAGCACTATTCGCTGGGCCTTCGAGGACGGCGCCTGCCGGTGAAGCTCTATCAGCCCCAGCATCAGTGCGATCAGCAAGAAGGACAGCGTCGCCGGACGCACGACCAGCCAGCTGTTGATCGCCGAGAGTGAAAGCCCGATAGCCAAATACGCAAACGGACCTTGGTTCCGTAGCGGTCGAAACAGCAGATAGCCGATACCCGCCGCCAACACCCCGCCTGCAAGCTGCAGGGCCAGGGCCCCGCCTCCATGCCAGAGTGCATAGAGAGGAACTTCACTCAGCGGCTCGATGAAACCGATCCGCCGAGCGGTGTAGGCGAGCGGATCGAGCTTTGGGATCGCGCGCAGAGCGACTACCGCGCGCCCCAGCGCGATGTGCCAAGGCAAATCGAAATCGCCCAACATGCGCAGCGAGATGACCGCGCCGAACGCCAGCAAACCGAGCAAAAACAATCCGCGCTCGCGAGTCGGCGACGGCAAAACCGGGCCCGAAGACGAGTCTGCAGCATTCGACCGGAGCGACATACGATGCCGACGGCAGCTTAGGCACGAACCCGCAGCAGCTTGCCAGAATTCGGAAAATCAGCCCGACTGCGACCCGCGCCGCGGGCGCGCCCGTCCCGCGCAAACCCCGAAAAAGCCTCAGCCCCGGAGCGCGATCGGCTGATCGCGACTCGCCCCTCGTCGCGCTCCCGCCGCCAGCACCGCCGGCAACACCACCACCGCCGTGACAAGACAAGTGATTTCACCGAGGACCGCGACCACGCCGAAGAGAAACAGGGCCTGATTCTTCGCCAACAAGAGTGAGCCGTAGCCAATCATCGTGGTCAGCGAGCAAACCGCAACCGCCCCACCGGTGGAGCGAATGGCGTCGATCACGTCGCGCGAGCCGGTTTGGCGATAGCGGGCCATGACGTTGACCGAGTAGTCCACGCCGATGCCAAAAGTGATCGGGAAGGCGATGAAGTTACAGAAGTTCACCTTGACCTTCAGCAGCAAAGTCAATGCCGTGAGCCAGAGCACGCCGATCAAGAGCGAGCCGATGATCAGCAGCGTCGCGCGATTGAAGCGGAAGATCGCGGTCACGAGCAGAACCACGCCGGCCAAGGCAACCAATGTCGCCAACGGGCCATCGCGCATGACCGATGAAATGATGTCCGCGGACAACGGGATGGATCCTGCCGGCCGCGCGTCAGTACCGCCGATCCGACGGAGCTCGTTGGTGAAGCCCGCGAGCGCGTCTCCGTGCCAAGTTGCGTCGCTCGGCTTGGGATAAACCAGCACCGCGCGGTCGAGCCGCCCGTTGCGTTCGCGCAAGCCGGCGGTCAGCGTGTGCGGCAGCTCACCCGGTTGCAGCACGTGCAGGCTATCTGGAGGCAAGTAGGGGTCGATCGCGGAGCGTTGCTCGGGGCTCAGCTCGGCGCGGATGCGCGGCGTCAAAATCTTGCGAATTTCCGCGACTTCTGCGATTTTTTCCGCCTGCTGCACCGGGATAACGTCGCGGCTGTCTTGCACTTCGGAGACGTACTGTTTGAGCACGCCGCTCGCGGTCGAAGCCTTGAGCTCGGCGCTCACGCGCTCAGTCGCCTTCGGCGAATCCGTCAGCACGACCAGGGGCGTGAGGTAACGACCGAGCAGCTCATCCATCCGGTGCCCCCAGTACGCTTCACCGGATACGCGCGAATCGGAGCGGCGCAGCTGAGACAGGTCATACTCGATCCACGAGCCGTCAATCGTGCGCACTCTGTACAGCGAGAGAACCGTGAGCAGCGAGGCTACGATCACGATCGGCGTTGGATGCCGTTGCACCAAGTCTGCCACCCGGCCCATGATCAGCGGGCGATGCGCCCCGCCCTTGAGGCTGCTCCCGTCGCGATCGAGCCAGGTGATCAGGGACGGGCTCAGTAGAAACGCCATCGCCCAGCACGCGATCATGCCCACCGCGCCGATGACGCCGAACTGATGGAAGCCGCGGAACTGCGTGAGCATGAGCGAGCCGTACGCGGTCGCCGCCGCAAAAGCTGCGACCACCGTGCCTGAGCGCGAGCCCCAGATCGCGATCACCAGTGACTCCTCGATCGCTTTTCCGAGCCTCCGCTCTTCCAGATAGCGTGCCAGCAAAATGACAGCGAAATTCACGCCATTTCCAACGATCACCGAAGCCAAGAAGGCGGTATTGGAGTTCAGTCCATCGATGTTCGCGGGCGGCAACGTGACGAGCGCGAAGGCGTACAGGGCGGCCAGCGTGAGCGGCACGAGCAGGGCGAAGACGCTCTTCCACCAGCGGAAGAAAACCAAGATCACGGTCAACGTGAGCAGGATTACCACTACGGAGGACACGCTCAGATCCGAGACCAACGCGGCCAGCTCTTCGATGTCGATCGCGACGTCGCCCGTGTATCCGATGCGCATCCCGGGCGCGTACTTGTCAGTACCGCCGAGCTCCTTCAGATCCGTCTGCACGCGCTTGAACAGCGCGTTGCCCAGATCCGAGCCAGTCGTCAGCGAGGCGACCTCGATCAGCATCAGGGTCAGGTGTTGGTCCGGATTCGAGAAGCGCCCGCCTTTGAAGCGATCGACGCCGCCCTTGGCTTCGTATTTCTTCTGTAGATCGCTAAAGTCGAGCTTCTCGTCCTCGTCTTCGCCCAAGCCGAGATCCAGGCTCTTGGAAACTTCGCGATCGCGCTGATCGGCGATGCGCTCCTTGACGGTCTTCAGATCGGCTAGGTCGACGTACAGCGGCGCGTTCTGCTTCAAAAACGCGCTCTCGACTTGCGCGCCCGTGCGCACGAAAGCCACCAGGTCTTTCGGATACTTACGGACACGCGCGGCCAAATCATCGACCAGGCGTTCACCCGCGGGCAGGTTTTCGGGCTTGCCCACGTCCACCAGGACGCCGAGGTATCGCAGCCCCGGCATGCGCGCGCGGAGCTCATCGATCGCGGCCACGCTGGGGGCGTTGCGCGGCAGCAGCTCTTCGACGTCACTCTTCAGATTGGCGTACAGCTGCACCGTGCGAACGGCCGCAGGGATGGCCAAGAGCCCCGCGACCAACCACAACCACCAGCCATTCCGCACGGCCCAAGCGACGTAACGCCGCACGCGGTCGCTCGGCACCGCACCTTCCTCGGCTACCAAGCTCACTTCACGGCTCCGTGAGCGACGCTGAGCAAAGTCATGCCGAAGCGTGCGTTGAACACGCGTCGCACGAGCGCTGAAATCACCACCGCATACAGAGAGCCAACCACGATGTCGAATACCCAGTGATGGTCGAGATAGACCGCGGCAAAGCACATCGACAGATAGAACCAGATCAAGAGCACGCGCCCGAGCCAGCGATGGCGGCGGAAGCCGTCGATCAGCAAGAGCAGCGGATAGGCCACGTGCAGCGACGGCACGGCACCAAACACGTCACTCGAACGCCCATACATCCCGGCAAAGTAAGGAACGCCGAGCCAGGCATCCACGCGCGCCAGGTTGGGTCCTTCACTCGCGTGTGTCGCGAGATCCACCGCACAGCCGTGTTGGTGAAAGTACCAAGGCGGGGCCGCCGGATACAGGTGGTAAGTGATGAAGCCAGCCACGTTCAGCGCGAGGAACGACCACGTGAAGCGCTGCAACGCAGGATAATCACGGCGGAACAGGTACACCGCATAGACGACCATGACGCCCAGGAAAGTCGCGTACGGAATGGCGCAGTACACGTCCAAGAACGGCGTCGAGTGCTGCTGCAGGTAATCGTGCCAGGTGGCGCGGGTGCCGTTCAGCTCGATGCCGAAGAAGCGCTGATCGATCGCGCGTACATCGCATACATGCACGTTGCTGGGCGTCAGCCCCACGTTCTTTACCACCCGCATCGAGTCGTACAAAACGCCTACCAGGCCGAGCGGCAAAATGCCGAGGCAGAGGCGCCTGGTCCAATCGGACCAATAGGCGAGAAAGGTGGCCAGGAGCGCAAGGGCCAAGTGATCCCAGCGCAGCTTGCCCTGCACTCCCCAAAACGCTGCTAGCAGCCAAAACGGCAACGAGGGCCAGAGCGTGAGGACTCGAGCGGCCAGCCGCTCCCGAGCGCGGTTCATGCCGGAGCCCTCCGTGAGAAAACCCACAGCCGCTGCGCCGGATACGAAACCAGCGCAAAAGCCAGGAGCTTTGCCGGTAGCCAGGCAATGCGCGGCGACCAGCCGAGCCCGTCCACCGCGCCGGCGAGCAGCACGCGCAGCGCAAAGAACGTAGCCAAAGAGGCCGCGCCATAGCGAATGGCTTGCGGCAACGCGCGTTCGGCGCTCTTGGCGAAAGTGTAGTGGCGATTGATCAGAAAATTGACGATTGCGCCCGCGACCGCGCCTGCGGCAGCAACGAACCCATAATGTGCGGGCACGGCGAACAGCAAGAGTTGATATACGATCCCGTCGCTGACGGTGGCTGCGCCCGAGGAGAGCGTCGCCTTGAGTACGACGAACAGCTCGCTCGTCTGCGCCGGCTCATGTGCTCGTTGCGACAGCATGGTGTTCGCGACCACAGACCTCGGTCAGAGATTCATCGAGCACCGACAGTGCTTCGTCGGCCTCCGCCTCGGTCAGGATCAGGGGCGGATTGATGCGCACACGGGGGGCGTAAGCCATGGTCACGAGACCGCGGCGCAGCGTGGCGTCGAAGAGCTTGCGGCACTCGACACTGCTCCACGGCTCGCGAGTGCCCGGCCTCACCAAATCGAAGCCGAGAAATAAGCCCTCACCGCGCACGTTGGCCATGCTCGGATGTCGTTCGGCGAGCGAGGAGAGGCCCACTTTCAAGCGCGAACCGACGCTGGCGGCGCGCTCGACCAAACCCTCGTCGCGGATGATGCCGACGCTCGAGGCGATCGCGGCGGCGGCCAGCGGATTGCCTCCGTAGCTCGAAGACGAGAAGCTCGGCTTGGACCAAGGCTCGGCATTGGCGATCTCGCTGCGCGTGGCGACCGCGGTCGCCGGATAGCCACCGCCCATGCCTTTGCCGAGAGTCATGATGTCCGGCCGGATGCCGGAATGCTCGATGCCAAAACGCCGGCCAGTACGCGCGAAGCCCGTGATCATCTCATCGGCGATCAGGAGCGCGTCATTCTCGCGGGCGACGTCTTGCACCGCGCGCAGGAAATCCGGAGGCGGCACGATATTGCCGGCCGTGCCTTGCATCGGCTCGACCAAGATGGCGGCAAGCTTTCCGGTCGTTTCCTTCTTCAATTTATCGCGCGCGAACTCCACGCACAAAAGGCCGCACGACGGGTGCTGAAGCTTGAACGGACAGCGCGCGCAATCCGCGTACGGCGTGAGGTGTGCACCTGGAGCCATCGGTCCCAAGCCGTGCTTGAAGTCACTGCCCATTTGCGCGAGGGCGCCGCTGGTTTTTCCGTGAAAACCGCCCCAAAACGAAAGTACTTCGAATTTACCGGTGTACGCGCGCGCCAAGCGCAGCGCGCTCTCCACGGCCTCCGCCCCGCCCGAGAAGAGCTGCACCTTGTCCAGCTCCTTGGGCAACATCTCCGCGAGCAGCGAGAGTGCCTTGACGCGCGCTGCGGTCGTGAACGAACCGACGTGGATCTTCGCCAGCTGCGCGCCGAACTCCGCCAGGTAGCGTGGGTGCGCGTAGCCCAAGGCGGCAACGGAAATGCCGGCCACGAAATCCAGAAAGCGATTGCCGTCTACATCGAGCAGCTCACTGCCCGAGCCGGAGTCGATGGCGATGCCAGCGTACTCCCAAATGGCTTGCGTCCCCGGCGCGAGGTGCTCCCCCTCCGCGCTGCGAAGCGCGCGAGATTTCGGACCCGGCAGCGCGGTGACTACGCGCAAGCGGCGCTTCGGTTCCGAGGTCGGGCTCACGCGCGCCCCTTCGGACCGCGGCCGAGCTCGACCAAGGCAAGCCGTGCCGCACGCGTGAGTTGCACCGCAGCCAGATTCGAAACCACCGCAACGACTGCCACGGCCAGCAGGGTCAGCGGCGCCGGCAGCGGAAAACTAGCCATCTGCAAGAGCGGTCCCAAGAGCAGGCCCGCCGTCAGGTAAGCAATCCGCTCGTGGCGGCGCATCAGCCCACCGGGCAGAGACAAGCCCATGGCCTCGCTTTTGGCGCGGACGTAACTGACCAGCATGGATCCCAAGAGCGTGAACAGGACCAAGAGCAACGCCGGTATCGAAGCGCGGTAGTAGACCGCAAGCCCCAAGAGCGGGGCCGCATCTGCATAGCGGTCGACTACGGCGTCGAGCACTTCACCGGCATCGGACGCCAGCCCGCGTTCACGCGCGACGATGCCGTCGAGCGCGTCGAAGGCGGCCCCGAAGAGCAAGACCGCGCCTGCCGCCGGCAGCCAACCGAGCGCCGCAAACGGCAGCGAGGCACCGGAAATCACCAGCGAGATCAGCGTGAGCGTGTCCGGCGAGACGCCCGTGCGGGAAACGCTGCGGCCAACACCGCGCAGCGCCCAGTGGAACGCCTCGATCGGAAAACGACCGAGGAGCACCGTGCTGGACTCACGCTGAACGCGCGGGTCGAGCGCGCGGCCGGCAATCGCCACGCGCACGCCGTACGCCGCCAGTACCAGCACGGGCAGCGCGAGAAAAAGCCCGATCAGGGCTTTCTCTTGGAGCCCGAGAACGGTCATGGCCGCGAGGGCGCGGCGCGGTGGTGCCCGTTCGTGCGAGCACCGTTCTCGCGTGACGGGGGCCGTGCGTCCACGACCGTAACTTCCCGCGAGCTCAGGCTGGCTGACAGATATGCTGCAGCGATCACCTTGATGCACTCGATGGCGTCCCGTGCATCAGCGCCCACATAATCGTCCGCGGCGATGGCCGCCTTGAACTTGTCGAGCAGGCTGCCGAACCATTCCTTGTGACTGGCGTCCATCCAGTGCGACGGGACTGACTGCACTCCGGCTCGGCGCGCCAAATCCGGCCGCTGTGCCACGAGGTCATCGCGAACCAAGAGCTGCACCTGGTCGTCGTCGACGGTGATCGCGCCGTACTCACCGTGGATCGTGTACATTACCTTGCGGGCACCGGCCGTCCAAGTCAGCTGGGCGGTGGCGATGCCGTTCGGAAACGTCAAAGTACAGCTGAAATTGTCTTCGGTATCGAAGTCGCCCAAGGTCGTGGCCTTGGCGCTGACCGAAATCGGGTGCGAGCCGAGCCATTCGAACGCAAGGTAGAGCGTGTGGCTGCCGTGGTCCATGGCGATGCCGCCGCCCGAGTAACGGCGCTCACGCCGCCAGTCCGGACGCCAGTCGCTCACGCCGCGAGCGTGGGTGGTACGGAAGGTCTGCAAGGTAACCAGGTGAACGCGACCGATGCTGCCGCTCTCGATCAAGCTGCGAACAGTCTTGATCACTGGAGCGTGCTTGTAGTTATGGCAGGGGAAGAACACCCGTTTCGCGCGCTGGGCGTGCTCCGCCAGGGAAACCGCTTCTTCCGGAGACACGGCGATTGGCTTCTCGCACAGGACGTGAAGGCCGCGATCGAGCGCGGCGTGGGCAATGCTGGCGTGGGCGTAAGGCGGCGTCGTGATGTCCACGAAATCGATCCGGCCCGCCTCGGCCTGAAGCATTTCTAGGTGGTCGCTGTAGATCCGCGCTTGGGGAAAATCCCGCTGCGCTGCAGCGCGCCTGGCCTCGTTACTGTCTACTATCGCCACTATCTTGAAATCACCGGCCCCGACGCTTCGTTCGGCGTAAACGGGTGCGTGTCCCTTTCCAGCAATGAAGCCGTAACCGATAAGGGCGCAACGTAAGGTCTGTGTCACGCGAAACTCTCCTGAAAAAACCGAGCTGTTTGGAGCGTGAACCGCTTTCGAGCGTCACCCGAGAAACGAAAACGGCCCGAGTCTTTAACAGTTGTGTAACTAGGGCGCGTGCTCGGGGTGTCAAGGTTCGGACCCAAGTAGTTGAACCAATTTGCAGGCCCTCGCTCCGATTTAAGTGACCATAGTGTTACTCGGGGCGCGCGTGCGGCTTTTTTCCCCAACTTGGGGCTCTTCGGGTCGGACGCCCGGGGCTCGGAGGGGAACAAGGCCACGCTCGCTCGATCCACCCGCGGCGTCATCGAGGTGCGGACAGACAAATCGCCCACTAGGGGCTTTCGAGTTGCCCGCAACGGCTTCAGGTTCCAGCGTTGGTTGCTGACTCAGAAAGTATTGATGACCGCGCACAGCCTCGAACAAGAGCCCGAAACCCAAACGCCCGCGACTGCTAGCAGTGCGACGTTGATGCGAAGCTTGTTCTCGCTGTTGGGCGAGAAATGGACGCTCGTGGTGCTCACGGCACTGCGCACGGAGCGCCGTCGCTTCAGCGAGCTCAAGCGCGAGATTCCCGGTGTCTCCCAACGCATGCTCGCGCAAACCTTGCGCGAGCTCGAGCGCGCTCACTTCGTCGACCGTATCGTGCTATCGACGACGCCGCCACGGGTCGAGTACGTGCTCACCGATCTCGGTCGCGGCTTGTTCCCGCATTTGCGCGCCATGCGGGAGTGGGCACTGCTTCACGAGGACAAGCTGTTTAGCGTGCCGCCCGTCTCTGGCTGAGCGCTGAGCGCTGAACGCACGGCGCTCAGCGCTCAGCCGTGCCAGCTTTCTGAAGTAGTGTGAAGCTTGCGCGCACCGGGCTCCGGCCGGGCGCGCGCTGTACTAGGATAGAGGGGCTCCTTCACTGATCGGCGTGGCTGGAACGGCCAATTGCCAAGCGTATTCATACGCTTGGTCGCGGCATTAAGATTCTAAGGCAACTGCCCGTTGCTAAATGCCATGAACGCCCTATATCTCGGAGCGTTCTTCCTCATTCTAGCGAAGGCTTTCCATGGCGACCGCGACGGCAGACATCGAAACCGCACCCTCAGCAAAAGAAACCACTGAACCGCGCAGCAAGCGCGGGCTCATCATCGGGCTCATCGCAGCGGCGGTGATCGCAGGTGGCGGGTTTTGGTACCTGACGCATCGCGGCTTGGAGAACACCGACAACGCGCAAATCGATGGCGATGTCGTGTCCGTGCCAGCGCGCGTCGGCGGCGTGGTGACCAAGATCCTATTTACCGACAATCAGCGGGTCAAGACCGGCGATCTGCTGGCTGAGCTGGATTCTGCGCCCGCCCAGGCGCATCTGGCTGAAGCAGAGGCGAACGTGTTCGCGGCGCAAGCGCAGGCGGACGCGGCGGACGCCACCGCGCGGGTCAGCGAGACCAATGCGATCGGCGACAAATCGGTCGCGGATGCCTCGCTGATCACCGCCTCGGTGGGCGCTGCGTCGAGCTCGGACCAAATCAAGGAGGCCGCCGCGCAGCTCGAGTCTGCTCAGACGTCGCTGGCCCAGGCGAAGATCGACAATGATCGCGCCAAGCGCCTCTTGGGCACGGGGGCGATCTCCCAGGCCGAGTCCGATCGCGCGGATACCACGCTAAAAATGGCCGTATCCTCCGTGGATCTCGCGCGGGCGCGGCTGACTTCGATCAAGAGCTCTGCCGCGCAGGCGCAGAGCCGCGTGGTCGAGGCCAAGGCCAAAGCCAAGATCTCCAACGACGTGGCGACGCAGATCCAGCTCGCGCAAGCGCGCGCCAAGGCCGCCCACGCACAGGTCGATACCGCCAAGGCGGCCCGTGATTTGGCCGCGCTCGATCTGTCGTACACCAAGATTTTCGCCCCGAGTGATGGCGTGGTCTCGAAGAAGAGCATCAACGTGGGGCAGATGCTCTCGCCCGGTCAAAGCGTGGTGCAACTGGTGACCGACAAGCTTTGGGTCACCGGCAACTTCAAAGAGACGCAGGTCGCCAAGATGCGTGTCGGGCAACCCGCCAGCATCGAGGTCGACGCCTTCGGCGGGAGCTCGATCGAAGGTGAAGTCGAGAGCTTCTCGGGCGCTACGGGCGCTAAGTTCACCCTGCTTCCCCCCGACAACGCGACCGGTAACTTCACCAAGGTGGTGCAACGACTGCCCGTGCGCGTGCGACTTCGCGAACTACCTCCGGGCATCACGTTGCGTCCCGGCATGAGCGTCGATCTCACGGTCGACACCCGCAAATAGAGCGGAAATAGAGGCCCTCCATGGCACAGTCCAGCGTGGCTCTGCAGGCCAAGCCGCGCGCCCAAGCGGGCGGCAAATGGGCGATCGCAATCGCGGTCGCGCTCGGCGCGTTGCTCGAGGTCGTGGATACGAGCATCGTCAATGTCGCGTTGACGGACATGCAGAACACGCTCGGCGCGACTTTGTCGGAAGTGAGCTGGGTCGTCTCCGGGTACGCGGTCGCGAACGTGATCGTGCTGCCGCTCACGGCTTGGCTCGGTGATCGCTTCGGCAAGAAGCGTTACTTCATCTTCTCCCTGGTTGGGTTCACCGTCGCTTCGATCATGTGCGGGCTAGCGAGCACGCTGCCCATGCTGGTAATCGCGCGGGTGCTGCAGGGTCTGATGGGCGGAGGATTGCTCGCCAAGGCACAAGCGATCCTGTTCGAGACCTTTCCGAAGGAGGAGCAGGGCGTTGCCCAGGCGTTCTTCGGCGCGATCGTCATCGCGGGGCCGGCCATCGGCCCGACGCTCGGCGGCTACCTCGTGACCAACATTGGCTGGCGCTGGATCTTCTTCGTCAACGTGCCGCTCGGCATTCTGGCCGTGATCATGTGCCAGGCCAGCCTCAAGCCAGACACCGAGGAGAAGAATACCTCTCAGATCGACTGGATCGCGATTTTGATGCTGGCCACGGGCCTCGGCTGTTTGCAAACGTTTTTGGAAGAGGGCAACTCCGAGGATTGGTTCGAATCGCAACTGATCGTCGTATTGTTCGTGCTTGCCATCGTCGCGCTCGTGGCGTTCGTTTTCCGCCAGCTGAGGAGCAAAACTCCGGTCGTCGATCTGCGCGTGCTGCGCTACCGCTCGCTCTGGGCCGGAAGCATCCTGAGCGTGATCGTCGGCATGGCGCTGTACGGCACGCTGTTCGCGGTGCCCATCTTCGCGCAATCGTTGATGCACTACACGTCGCAAGAGACGGGCATGCTGCTTTTGCCCAGCGCGCTGGCATCCGCCGTGACCATGATCGGTGCCGGGCAGATCATTCGCAAGATCGACTCCCGATTGGCCTTGGTGATCGGCGCCTGCATCCTGGTGTTTGCCGTACACCAAATGAGCAATCTCACCTCTCAAACTGGCGTCGATGATTTCTTCTGGCCGTTGATCATCCGCTCGGTCGGGACCGTGGCCATGTTCTTGCCTTTGAACATGGCCACGCTCGGTCCAATACCCAAGCACGACATCGCCAAGGCATCGGGCTTTTTCAACCTGACCCGTCAGCTCGGCGGCAGCATCGGGGTCGCCTTGTTGAGCCTGCTGCTCACCCAGCGTCAGGCGTTTCACCGCGCAGTGCTGGTCGAGAAGATGCCGCTCGGTGACCCCGGGCTGGCGGACCGCGTGCACGCTTTGAGCGGCGCTTTCATGGCCAAAGGCGCAATCCTGATCGACGCTCAGAACCAAGCCCTCGCCTCACTCAACGGGATCGTGAATCGCGAAGCGCTGGTGATGTCTTTCAACGACACCTTCTTCGCGACCGGCGTGGTGATTTTGGTATTTTTGCCGCTCGTGCTGCTGCTCGGCAAAGTCGACAAGAACGTGAAGGTCGAAGCCGGGCACTGACCCCGCAACTGAAGCCGGTCAACGCGCCAATCAGTCCTTCAAATTGCCGCTGCACACGCTCGGGGTGGCGAGGCTTTTGGCGCCGCAGATGCCGTTGACCGTGTTCGGGTCTGCGAACAGGCAACGAGGACCGGCGCATTCGCTGTCACTGGCACACGCGGCTCCGTCCGGCTTCTTCGTGGCGCAGACCTTTGCCTCGGTGCAGAAGGCGCCAACCACACAGGGCGCCGAGTTACAGGCCTCTCCCAACATTGCCAAGGGCTGACAGATATGCGCGTCCGAGTCGCACTGCAAGCCATCATCGGCGAAGCAAGCCGTCGTCGACGGCTCGGAACCAGCAGACACCCCCGCCGCGCAATCTCCATCGCCTCCGCAAGTAGCGCTGCATGGTTCTCCCTGTTGCCCGCGAGCTAGCAAGTCGACACTCGGCGCGGCAACGCAAACCGCCTGCGCGTCCTCCTGATCGGAATCCAAAGCACAATGCCCGCGACCGTCCGCACTGGGCGCGCAATCGTCGTTTCCGGTGCAAGTGTCGCCGAGCTCGACGGTACCGACGAACATCCGACCGCAGCTGTCGCTCGAATCGATTCTCGTCTCGACGCAGCCCTTGAAGTGGCGGCGGTATGCGGTCACGCAGGCGCCGGCCGCGGACGGATCGTAGCGAACGGCACTCTGAATCGTTGCGTCCACTCCCTTCTGCAGGTAAGCGCTCGCGATCGCCCGGCAGGTCCCGAGATCGAATGGAATCGTTGCGCTGGTACAGCAGTCCTCGATGCTCTCACAGGCCGCGTCGGCCAATTGCTCGGCCAGCTCTTCGATGGGCACTGGCGGGTCGTTGCTGTCAGGTTCGTTCGCCGAGCCACCGCATGCGGGAAGCAAGCCTGCAACGACCAGAGCAATAGCCGAGACTCCCGACCAACACGCGTGCGCTTCGATTTTTGCCAAATCTGACCCTCGCAACGAGCACGGTATCGTTTCCTCGTCGACCGGGAAAGAGCGAGCGCGTCAATTCGTCGCAGCGCGTGTTGTGGCTTGGGTCTGCTAAGTTTCCACGGTGACTGCTCGAACGCCCGCCTCAGTGGCGACCGCGCCCAAGATCGGCTTGGCCTGGCTAGTGCGCCTGCGGTGGCTCGCGATCGCAGGACAACTCGCGATCGTGGGCATGGCCGTGCTCGCGCTGCGGGTCTCGTTGCCGCTGCCTCTGGTGGCGTCGTTGATTTCCATCACCGCGCTGAGCAATCTCGCGCTCACGGCTTGGCTCCGAAAGAGCGATCCCTCCGCGCACGCGCTCACGGCCGTCTTGTTGCTCGACGTGCTGACGTTGACCGCTCTCTTGCTCACCGCGGGCGGCCCGTCCAACCCGTTCAGTGTGTTCTACTTGGTGCACGTAGCGCTGGCCGCGCTGCTGCTCGCGCCGCGCCCGGCCTGGCTGGTGGCCGCGCTCACGTCACTCGCGTTCGGCTCACTGTTCGTACTCCCATCGCACACCATCGATCCGCACGCGATGCACATGCACCACGGCGCATCCAGTATGCATTTGCAGGGCATGTGGCTGGCATATTCACTGGCCGCAGGTTTCGTGGTGCACTTCGTGTCGCGCGTCGCCAGCGCCCTTCAAGCACGTGAGCACGAGCTATTTGAGCTTCAGCGTTCCGCCGTGCGACACGAAAAGCTCGCCTCGCTCAGCACGCTTGCGGCGGGCGCGGCCCACGAACTGGGGACACCACTGGCGACGATCGCGCTCGTGGCCAAAGAGCTCGAGCACGGCTTGGAAGCGGGCCGCGGCCCTGAGGCGCTCATCCCCGACGCCCGCTTGATCCGGCAAGAGGTCGAGCGTTGCCGGGAGATCTTGCAGCAAATGGCCGCACGCGCCGGTGAAGGCGCGGGCGAAATGTTGGCGACCATCAGCGTGCGAGGCGTGGAGCGAGATCTGTCCGAGGTGCTCGGCTCGCGCGCCACTCAGATCAGCTTCGAGCGCGAGGGTGATCTGTCCGATCTGGTGGCGCCCAAGCGGCTCTTGGTGCAAGTCCTGGCGAACTTGGTCCGGAACGCCTTCGACGCGCAGGCCGAAGCCGGAAGGGCCGAACCGGTGCGCGTCGTAACGCGCCTCGAGGCGGGGCGAGCCGCGTTCGAAATCTTCGATTCCGGGCCTGGCATTCCACTGCACGCGCAGAGCCGCGTCGGTGAACCGTTCTTCACCACCAAGGCTCCTGGCCGCGGTCTCGGTCTGGGGGTGTTCTTGGCCCGTGCGTTCGCGGAGAAGATGGGCGGCGAACTAACCCTTGCAGCACGACCTGGCGGTGGCACCGTGGCGCGCTTGACCGTCCCGTGTGACATGCTCAAACCCTGGAGTCCCGCGTGACCGGCGAACCAGAACGCGCAGCCCGTTCCGTGCTCGTCGTCGACGATGACGAGGTGTTCCGCACTCGCCTGGGCAAGGCCTTCCAAGACCGCGGCTTCGACGTGCGCACGGCGCGCAGCGCGGCCGAGGCCGTACGCCTCGCCCAGCAAGACAGTCCGGAGTTTGCCGTCGTGGATCTGCGCATGCCAGGCGCGTCGGGACTGGACGTCGTCCGTGAGCTACATACCATCGATCCCGCGAGCGTGCTCGTCATGCTCACTGGCTACGGTAGCATCGCCACCGCCGTGGAGGCCGTGCGCGCTGGTGCCGTGCACTACCTGAGCAAGCCGGTCGACATCGACCAGATCTTGGCGGCATTCGAAGGCAAGAGCGCGACGCCCAACGCGACTGCACTGGAAGTGCCGAGCTTGGCGCGCGTGGAATGGGAGCACATTCAGCGCGTGCTCAGCGATTGCGACGGCAATATCTCGCAAGCCGCGCGGCTCTTGGGCCTGCATCGCCGCTCACTACAGCGCAAGCTATCCAAAGATCCGGTGCGTCGTTGAATCTCTACGCTGCCCTGCTACGAAAAGAGCTGTGTTAGTTTCGCCCGCGATGCGACCCTCGCGGCTGGAACGCCTGCTCGTTCGATTGGGAGAATTTCAGAATCGAAGGCCCTTGGCGGTGCTCTTGTTGGTCCTGGCCACGCTGCTCCCGACCGGCTTTCTGGCTTCACGATTGACCCTGCGCACGGAGTTCACCGAACTCTTGCCGGACGGTAAGCGCAGCGTGATTGAGGCGCGCCGGATCGCCGAGCGGCTCAGCGGCAGATCTTCGTCGGGCGGCGGCACTTCGACCTTGAGCGTAGTGGCGAGGAGCGAAAACATCGACGCGCTCAAGCGCTTCGTCGACGCATTGGCGCCGGAGATCCGCAAGCTGGATCCAAAGCTCGTCAGCTCGGTCCAGGACGGCTCGCGCGAGGTGCAGGATTTTTTCCGCGCGCACAAGCACCTATATGCCGACCTGGGCGATATCCAAAAGATCCACGACGATGTGATCGATCGCTACGATTACGAAGTCCAAAAAAAAGGTGGCATGGACCTCGGGCTGGACGACGCGGCGAGCAGCGACACGGCCAGTAAGGACGACGTGCCACCGCCCTTGGATGCCCAAGCGCTAGAGGACAAGTTCCAGAAGAAGATCGAAGAAGCCCAGAAGCAGCAACCTGGCACGGACGGCTACTACATCGGCAAATCCTTGGGGCATACGTACGGCGTCCTTCTGGTCCGCAGTCCGCTGAACAGTATGGATCCCCGGGCCTTCGAGTTGCGCTCGCAGATCCAGAAGCTCGTCCTTGCCATTCATCCGCAAGCCTGGGATGCGAATTTCACGGTCGGATATTCCGGCAACTTGCTCACGACCGCCGAAGCGAAACACGAGATCACTCACGATTTGGTGCAGATCGGCGGCGTGGGCGTGGCCATGATCTTGGCCGTAATCTTGCTGTTTTTCCTGCGTTTTCGCGTACTGGCCTGCATGGGACTCACGATCTTCGTGGGCTGCACTTGGTCGTTTGCCGGTGCCTACCTCGGCATCGGTTACCTGAACCTCGCCAGCGGCTTGATGGTCAGCATCATCACAGGCAACGGCATCAACTTCGGCATCATCTACATGGCGCGCTACATCGAAGCGCGACGCGCTCAGCAGTCGATCTCCGAGGCTGTCCTGACGGCCCATCGCGAGACGCACATCGCGACTTTGGCGGCTGCTGGGGCGGCCATGGTCGCGTACGGTTCGCTGGCCGTGACCAACTTCCGCGGCTTCAAGCATTTCGGAGCCATCGGCGGCATGGGCATGACGCTCTGCTGGCTGGCCACGTACCTGCTCTTGCCCGCGCTGCTCGTGCTGACCGAGCGCGTGAGCCCGATGTTCGGGCGCGGGCCCAGCTGGCGCTCCAAGGCGCGTGGCTTTTACGGCTATCCATTCGTGTGGGCGGCGGAGCGTGCAC
The DNA here is from genome assembly GCA_037200885.1 of Pseudomonadota bacterium. Lineage (GTDB taxonomy): Bacteria > Myxococcota_A > Polyangia > Polyangiales > Polyangiaceae > PMG-095. The sequence continues at coordinate 3,109,508 of JBBCIN010000001.1, read as the reverse complement.
CGCGCGCCATCGCGCTTTTTGGCGTCGTGAGCGGCGTGCTGACAATCGCGGCGACCGTGCGCTACTTCGCGCAAGATCCGATCGAATACAACCTACGCACCGTGCTCGGCGGCAAGGCGCATCGTCAAACGGAGGCTGGCGCGCTGGCAGGCCGCGTCGACGACGTCGTGGGTCGCGCCGGCCAAGATGGCCGCGCCATCGTCGTCGATCGTGTCGACCAGGTCGAGCCGTTGGTCAGCGCGCTCATGAAGCGCCACGACGCAGTCGCCAAAGACCTGAGGCCGTTCGAAAAAGTGGTCACCATTTTCGACATCTTGCCCAAGGATCAACCGAAAAAAATCGAGCTCTTGAGCGAGATTCGCGATCGCGTGGAACGCGGCCACAAGCGCGGCTTCGTCAGCGAGAAGGACTACGAAAAAATCAACGAGTACGTCCCGGCCCAGATCACGCCCATCGACATGGCCGACCTTCCGGACGCCATCGCACGCCCCTTCATCGATCACGACGGCAAGCGTGGACGCATCGTGTACATCGTGCCAACCGCCGGTCAGAGCGTGTACAACGCGCACTACCTGCAGCGCTGGGCAGACGCCTTCCGCGAGACCCACTTGCCGAACGGCGAAGTGATCTACGGCTCGGGCGATCCGGTAATCTTCGCGGATGTCTTACAATCGATCCGGGAAGAAGCGCCCAAGGCCATTTTTCTCAGCTTCGTGGGCACCTTGGCGGTGATATTTTTTGCCTTCCGCGGCAGCAAAAACGGCTTGCTCGCACTCTCGGTGCTGGCGATCGGTCTCTCTTGGATGATCGCGTTCTTGGCCTGGCAGCAGATCAAGCTGAACTTCCTGAACTTCGTGGCGCTGCCGATCAGCATCGGCGTCGGTGCAGACTACGCCTTGAACATCATGAAGCGACGCGAGCTCACCGGCGATGCGGGCCTGTCCAAGGCGTTGGTCGAGACCGGCGGCGCGGTCGTGCTCTGCTCAATGACCACCACGCTCGGCTACGTCGCGCTGATGTTCTCGATGAACGGCGCGACGGAGAGCTTCGGGCTAACCGCGGCCGCCGGCGAAGTCACCACGCTGCTCGCCGCGGTACTGCTCTTGCCGGCGATCCTGTTCTGGATGAACCAGCGCAAGGCAAAGGCGGCCTCGAGCCCAACCGCTTGATATTGCCCTGTTATTGGGCGAGCGCGATCCCCGCATCGCACCTCCGGGCGCAGCCTAGTGCCCGGCGCGAAACGGGGAACGAAGTGGTGCTGCGAAGGAACGACAGGCGAGTCTAATGGTGCCCGTGCCCATTGCCCGCATGACCGACGGGATGGGCTTCGACACGCCCGCCGCCTGGGTGGGGCGTGTAGTGCTCGTAGGTCCTTCGCGCGGGTGGCGCCGAGACGCGCCGACGAGCGAGCTCTGCCGGTTCGTGCTGATAGTAATTCCAGCGATTGCCGTCGCGATAGTACCAGCGGTTACCGTACCAGTACGAAGCGCGCCCGTCGAAGTAGATCGGGTCGGTCGTCGCAATGAACGTGTCCGGCGGATAGGCCTCGTAAGCGCCCGGCGGATAATCTGCGGCGACACCGACGGTGCAGGCGGCGCTCGCTAGTGCGAGCGCGCTCAAACCGAGCAGCGCGAACCAGCGTTGCGCGCTCATCACGGTGCACCCATCGCCTGCGCGCTCGGATCGTGCGCCGCGTGGTCGCGTAGCCGCTTGGAAAGTATCGCGCGTTGTTCGGCGCTCAGCACCGGACTCGCGGCTTGCACGAAATGCGCGAGGTGGAGCGCGCCCCACCCGGCCAGGTGTGCGCTCGCCGCACCGCCTCCGACCAATGATTTGGCGTCGAACTGCTCGGCGCGAAACGCATCGGCGAAGGCCTTGAGCTGCGTTTCCTGCTCTTTCGCGTCCACGCGCGGCAGGCCCTTCAAGCCGTCGGCCATGCCCGCGCGAATGCGCTCGGTTTGCTCCTGGCTCAGGCCCAGATCGCCGGCGAGCATCGCCAAATGCCCGCTGCTCGCCTCGTCGTTCGGGGTTTCTTCGGCGTTCGCGCGTCGCCAAACCGCGTAGTGTGATTGAACCTTGTCGACCAGCGCGGCGCGCTCGGGCGGGGTGAGCACGGCATGAAGCTCGTTCAGTGCTTCGGCCGAGGCGTCGTGAACACTCGCGACCGCGGTGCCGACTTCGGCGACGGCGGCGTCCACCTTGGCCGAGTCGAAGGCCGCCGCATCGAGCCCGTCGGCCAATGCGCTCGTGAGCGCGCGATCGGCGGTCAGTGCGGGCTGCATGCGCGTGTGCAGATCCGAGCGAATCTTTTCCACTTTGGCGCGCTCGTTCGCGGGCAGGCCCAGCGTGTCCAGGCTCATCACGATGAACAACATCACTCCGCCGTGGTGATGGTAGCGGTGGTGCTCGAGCAACCCAGACGCCTGCTCGTCGTCCACCGGCGAGGGTGCGTTCGCCGCGGCTGGCGGCGGCGAGGCTGCGGACTGGCTCGCACAGCCGGCAAGAGCGCCGGCACAGGCGATCAATGCCAGCGCGGAACGGTGAAATGGTCTCGACATCTAGAGCTGATCTGCGGGCGAAGTGGTGCGGCGGCAAGGACCGCAGTGCCCCAATCACGCCTCGCAATTGCGCCACAGCGCATCACTCAGGCGAATTGTGCCCTGTCTCGAGGATCAACCGCCGATGATGCCGAGGGCGGCGAGAGCGGCGGCGGCGAATTGTGCGATGGGGACGATTGGGCGCGCTTCGGCTTGGCGAAACAGGCCTTTGACGAACTCGAGCGCGACGTCGACTTGATCGACTTGGCACAGCAACAGATCGCCTGGTTCGAGGCCGGAGATGGCGGCGGCGATCGCGGGTAGCTCACCGGTTTTCTGCAGGATGCGGCGTGGCGGGCGCTTCCCGCGTTGCATGCCTTCACGCATCAGGCGGATGATTTCACCATCGGCGCGGCCGCGCGTGCATTGGTCTTCGTAGATGTACACGTCGTCGAAGAAGCCGCCGATGATTTCGGCTTGACGATGAATGTCTTCGTCGCGGCGATCGCCGGCCGCGGTGTACACGATCTTGCGACGCCGATGGGGCATCTTGCTGATGGCCTCGTTCAACGCCAAAAGTGCGGAGGCGTTGTGCCCGTAGTCCAAGATCACGGTCGCATCGCGGTGCACGAGCACATTGAAGCGCCCGGGCACGGTGCCGACATCGCTGGAGAAGGTTTGCACGCCGAAGCGCAGCGCATCCACCGATAGACCGAGCCAGAAGCCGGCCGCGACGGAGGCGAGCAAATTGTCGACCTGGAAGCCGATGCGCCCGCCGTGGGTGAGCGGCAGCAGATCCACCTGCGCGACCCGGCGTTCGTCCTTACCCGAGCAAATCACGATGTAGCCGTCCTTCACGGTGACGGTTTTGCCGCCCGCCGCGCGGTGGCTGACGATGCGCGGTGATTCCGCATTCCGGCTGAAGAAGATGACCGCGCCGCGGCAGAGGCTGGCCATGGCGACCACCAACGGATCATCCGCGTTGAGTACGGCGGCGCCGCGCTCGGACACGCGTCGCACCGGGATCGCCTTCACACGCGCGAGCTCGGCCGCGGTGTGGATGCCGCCCATGCCGAGGTGATCGCCCTCGCCCACGTTGGTCACCACCGCAACATCGCACCAGTCGAAACCCAGGCCCTCGCGCAGCATGCCGCCGCGCGCGGTCTCGAGTACGGCCGCGTCGACGCGGGGGTGAGCCAGCACGGCTCGAGCGCTCTTTGGGCCGCTGCAATCACCGGTATCGATCCGGCGACCTTCGACGTAGATGCCGTCGGTACAGGTCATGCCCACGCGCAGACCGCGTTGCTGCAAGAGGTGAGCGATGCAGCGGGTGGTGGTAGTCTTGCCGTTGGTGCCGGTGACCGCGACGACCGGGATACGCGCGTCATCGCCCGGGGCGAACATGGAGTCGACGATGGCCTTGCCCACGGGGCGACCGACGCCGGTGGACGGCTCGATGTGCATGCGCAAACCGGGCGCGGCGTTCACTTCCACGATCGCGCCGCCGCTCAGCTCGAGCGGCTCGGTCACGTTGGCCGCGACGATGTCGACACCTGCGACGTCGAGACCAACCATGCGTGCGGCTTCGATCGCGCACTGAGCCACGCTCGGATGGACGGTATCAGTGACATCGGCGGCGGTGCCGCCGGTGCTCAGATTCGCGTTGCGGCGAAGCACGACCACGCTGCCGAGGGCCGGTACGCTGTCGACCGTGAGCGACTGCTCGGCCAAGATTTCGCGGCCGATCTCGTCCAGCACGATCTTGCTCAGCGAGGTGGAGTGATCGTCGCCGCGGCGCGGATCGAGATTCACGGTGGCAACGAGCTTCGCAACGGTGCTCTGACCATCGCCGATGACCTGCGGCGGTTCGCGACGCGCGGCCGCGACCAGGCGACCATTGATCACCAACATGCGAAAATCAGCGCCTTCGATGTGGCGTTCGACGATCACTTCGCCGTCGGCGGCAAAGGCGATTTCGAACGCGGAAACGACGGCTTCCCGCGTTCGGAGGCGGACCGAGACGCCGCGCCCCTGATTGCCACTGCGCGGTTTCACGACCACGGGCAGGCCGATCTCTTCAGCCGCTGCCCACGCCGCTTGTGCGGACGACGCGGGCATCCCCTTGGGCACGGGGATGCCTACCGCATCGAGTAGTGACTTGGTGAGCTCCTTGTCCTGAGCGATCGACTCAGCCACGGCGCTCGTGCGATCGGTCTCGGCGGCCCAAATGCGACGTTGGCGAGCGCCCTGCCCAAACTGAACCAAGCTACCGGTTAGGCGGCGCGTCGGGATCTTGCGTTCCTGCGCGGCACGCACGATGCATCCGGTGCTGGGACCCAAGCGAGTGTCTTCATTCAACTTGCGGAGAGCGAGCAGCTTGGGCTCGAGGTCGACCGGCTGGGCATCGCGCGCGGCCCGTACCAGCTCCAGTGCCAACTCCAAGGCGCGGCGCGCGGTCGGCTCTTCGGCGTATTCAGCCGCGATGCGATACTCGACGCCGTGCTTCAGCGGGCGCGCCATCCAAAAGCTCACTTGGCAGCCCGCCGCCGCTTGCAAACCGACGACCAAGTGGCCAAATAATGCCGCCCACGAGGCGGCGGCATCCGCAGCGACGAAATCACGACGGAGGGCAGCGCCGAGGGCGGACGGCAACGAGCCACACAGGCGGCTGAGCGCCTCGGAACCGAAACCCTTTTGGTCGATAACGACCACGGCTTCGAGGACCGGGTGGTCCGACCAGAGATTTGGGCCAGAGAGGGCGCGAATCGACTCGATGTTCATCGGCAATGTCTTACGGAGGCGAGGCCGCCAGTACTCCCGCGGCTAAGACCTTTTGTTTCGAGATGGCGCAGTACGCTCAGAAAACCCGCGGCATTTGCGGGGCCGACGCATACCAGATCCGCGCTGAGGTGACCCTCAAGCAATTGATCGAGGCAGGCCATGAGGTCGAATGACTGGCTTGCTGGCCGGCTGTAAAGCCCCGGGCGCGTCATCTCGAGGGTTTCGACGAAAGAACGTGCATCAGAATTCAACGCGATCGTAATGTCCGAGAAACATTGACTAAGTTGCTCGATCAGCGGTTCGGCGTCGGCCGTCCGCCAATCGGCCGCCGGTTCGAGCAACACGTGGGCTCGTCGGCCGGGAAAGTGCTCCTGAAAATGTCGGCCCCAAGCCCCCAGCGCCGACGAATTGTGCGCGGGGGTGACCACCAAGAGCCCTCCGCTCGGACGAGCCCCGGTCTTGGGCAATTCGAAAGTGGCGATGCCTCCTTGGCCGAGGCAGCCCGCGAGGCCCGCCTGGATTTGCTCGGCGCTCGCACCGAGCGCAATGCCGGCCGCGACTGCCGCGAGCAAATCGTCGACCAAGAATGCGGGCAACCCGAGGACGGGACAATGCAAGGCAGAGAGCTCGAGCAGGAGGATGCGACGCGCGCCGTGGCGGAGCACGATCTGTTCGCGCTCGCGCAACACTGCTTGGCCGTCGTTCTTCAAATGCTCGAGCACCGCGGGCGAGCTCGCCGCGCGCGAGAAGAGTACGACCTTGCCCTTGGTGTGCGAGGCCATTTCTAGCACGCCCGGGTCGTCTGCATTGAGCACGGCGTAGCCGGTAGGGAGCACGATGTCGACCGGTGCGCGCACGGCCTTGGCGATCGTGACCAGCCCGTCTACGTACTTTTTGCCTAGGTGATCGCCGGATCCGAGATTGGTGACGACCGCTACCTGGCAGCGATCGAACAGCATGCCCTCATCGAGCACGTTCGGCTCGGAGATTTCGAACACGAAGGCATCGGCATACGGATTCATCAGCGCGCGACGCATGCTGTCTGCATTGCAGCGCTCGCCCGTGGCCAACACTCGCTCGCCCACGCGCAGCCCTTCGGAGCTCACCTGACCCACGTTGCGCCCGGAAACCCGCAGAATTTCCGAAATCAACGCCGTCACCACGGTCTTGCCATTGGTGCCCGAAACGGCGCACAAGGGCACGCGGCCGGTTTGTTCGGGCCCGAACAATTGCCCGATGATGGCCTCGCCCACCGGCCGCGGTGAGCCGACCAGCGGCTTCAAGTGCATGATCAAGCCGGGGCTCGAGTTGACCTCGATCACCGCGCCGCCTTGTGCCTCTAGCGGGAGCGAAATGTCCTCGGCGATCAAGTCGATGCCCGCGACGTCGAGCCCGACCGAGCGAGCAGCGAGCACGCACTGTTCGGCCGTCTCCGGGTGAAGACGGTCGGTTTCGTCGATCGTCAAATCACCGTTGTGGTGGAGCGTCGCGGACGCGCCCGACTGGAGTACGGACCTTTCGCTGAGGCCCTGGCGTTTGAGCAAATCGAGGGCGATGCCATCCAATACGAAGGGCGAGAGCGGCTGCGCGGCGTCTTCACCGCGCAACGGATCGAGATTGCCGATCGCGACCAGCTCGAGGACGGTGTGCACACCGTCGCCCTGGAGCGTTTGCGGTTGCCCCCCGCTGGTGGCTACCGCCTTGTCACCGACGACCAACACGCGATGCTGTCGACCCGGAATGCAACGCTCCACGACCACCGTGGAAGCGACGAATTCCTTTTCGGCGATGGCGAAGGCGTTCAGGACGGCCTGGCGGTCCATCAGCTGAATCGATACGCCGCGCCCCTTGTTTCCGCTCTGCGGTTTGACCACCACCGGCAAGCCAATTTCCAAGGCTGCGGCCCAGGCGTCTTCGGCATTGGCCACGATGCGACCGACGGGCACCGGGACCCCGACCGAGGTCAGCAATTGGCGCGTGAGCTCCTTGTCGTGGGCGATGCTCTCGGCGACCGCGCTGGTGCTGTCGGTCTCGGCGGTCCAAATACGGCGCTGAGCTTTGCCGTAGCCGAGCTGCACCAAGTTGCCGTCGGTCAGGCGCAGCGTGGGGATGGACCGCTTCTTTGCGCCGTCCACGATCGCTTGCGTGCTCGGGCCGTAGCAGTAGTCGTCGGCGAGCTTTCGCAACGTGCGCAGCGACGCGGGCAAGTCGTAGTCGCGGCCCTCCGCTGCTGCCATGATCATCTCGTGCGCGACGTGGATGCAGGCTTCGCCGAAGCGAAAGTCCAAGACCTCGATCGCGACTTTGTATACGCCGCGTTCGCTCGTCTCTCGCGCTCGCCCGAAGCCGACCTCCGAGTGAGCCAAGGATTGGATCTCGAGCGTCACGTGTTCGAGCACGTGGCCGAGCCAAGTGCCGGTCTCCATGCGCTGGAAAAAGCCGCCGCGAGCGCCGATCGTGCAGCGGTGCTCGACCATCGTGGGCAGCCACCGCATCAACTTCTCGTTGAAGCCGGGCAAGGTGTTGGACGGGAAATCCTCGTATTTTCCCAAGTCGACCCAGGCCTCGATAGCCGGGTAATTTGCCCAGATGCTGGGGCCAACGAGGCGTTTCAGTGCGCGAATCTGCATGGCGATGTGGACCCCAGCGGGCTGGCAGCGGCGCCATCCTTAGCGGTACCCGCGATTTCACGCTAGTTACCCCAGTAAAGCAGCGGTGGGCGCAGTTTTTTTAACGCCCATCTATTCCGTGGCTGCGCAGCTCAGTCGCAACCCTGGCCGTCCGGACAGGGCCAGGACGTAGTGCTCGCGCAAGTCCAAACGGCGCCCGCACACACACAGAAACCAGGTTTTTGGACTCCTGTGGAATCCTGATACTGAGGAGCCGTTGCGGCACCGCCAAAGCAAACGGTACAGCTCGAGATCTGACACGGGCGACCACCGCGGGGCACTCCGGTGGGGCACTCGCTGGGCAAACGGCTTGGCAGCTTGTAGCAGGAGTAGTCTTGCGCGGCGGGGAAGCTGCAACCCGGAACGGACTGCTCGACGTACGCGCCATTTTGGCAGGTCTCGGACTTGAACCCCAGATTATCGGGACCGCAGCTCTTGTAACAAAATTGGCTACTGGCCGCCGTGCAAGTGCTGCCCTTGACGACACCATCGTTGCACGCAGGCTCTGGCAGATTGCTCGGACTACCTGCGGTTTCGCCACCTCCAGCCGAGCCACCGCCGGTCGCGCTGCCACCGTTGCCATCTGGTGCACCGCCGCCGGTGCCCCCCGCATCCGTGCCAGTGCTCCCAGCGTCCATGCTGGCACTGCCTGCGTCGATGCCACTGCCACCCGATGGATCACCGCAAGAAGCGCAGCTGCCCGCGCCGAGACCCGCTGTTGCAGAGCTATCCGCCCCGCTGAGTCCGGACGCGCCAGCCGCTGCTGGTCCCGACCCAGCATCCGAACTTTGCGTGAAATAGTTGTCGGTCAACGGGCACCCTGGCAGCAATACGGAAAAGGCCAGAGTTGCCAGCGTTGGCCAACGGAGCTTGATGAGTTGAGGGTACTTGGTCAACGCGGTGTCATCCCACGCTACGATTGCCGAGCGCTTACAGCCAAGAGTGGCTTGGTTGGAATCCAGCGGCCACGTGCAAAAAAAAACACCCTCGACGCGACAACTCAGGGTCCAGCGAGCAAGGAGAAAATGGCGGTCGCGTGTCCCCGATAGTGGAAAAATCCAGCACCACATAACTCCCCAGCGCGCGACCGGCCACGGAGGTCGCTTGGCATCAGCCTAGGCAAGTCGCCCCGCTGCGCTCACTTACTGCGTGAGGTCGAGCATCTCGCGGAGCATTGGCGAACGTCGACTTCGATCTTCCGAGAGCGCTCGGCCGAGCGCGAGCGAGAGTAAGCAGCGCTAGTGCCCGTGCGTCGTCGAGACGACCCCAATGCGAGAGCGCGGGAGCGCGATGGCTCGACGCGCGCTCGTCCGGGTCTTTCTGGGAGGGGTCCTGGAGCGCGAGCACGCCGGCCGTATTGCAACGTAGCACTCTCGGCAACGCGCAGATTGATGAGCGCAGATGATTTTCGACCATTCGGGCTAGAGTCCCGCGCGACGCATGACTGCCTCCGCTCCGTTGTTGCTGCCCGCGCTATTTCCCGGGCTCGTCTTACTCCCGAACGAGCGGCTCCTGAGCAGCTTACATCCGGACATCGATGACGATTTGCGGTTCTCCGCAGGGCTCGTGCTGCTCAGTGAGATGCACCTGCATGTCCGACAAGCAGGTGGCGCTTTTCGCAGTATCCCGCTCACGAAGTCGCTCGAGCTACTACGGCACGAACACGCTGGGCTTACGGAGCTCTCGTTCGTGGAACACGGGCAGCGCGTGCTTCGCATTCGCTACACGCTCGCCGTTGCCGTAGAGGGCAACGACTTCGTGGTCGCGTTCGAAGAAACCCGCGGTCATCCCGGTGATCGCGCGGAGACAACCGACGCCGAGCAAGATGAAGAGTTCGCGCTACCCGAGAGCGCGGCTCCCGTGGGGCATCCGCTGTGGCGGCTGCTCGCCTTTGCGCGGCCCCGCTTCGGTAAAATCGCGATTGGCCTGGCGCTGACCTTGGCGACCACCGCGGTGGGCTTGATTCCGCCGTATCTGACGATGCCGCTGGTCGATCGCGTGCTCGTCCCTTGGCAAGAGGGCCGCGGTGTCGCGTTCGAGTCGGCGTATCACAATCTGTTGGTTTATCTGGGCGGCTTGGCCGCTGCAGCGGTGGTCGCGTGGATCTTGGCCTGGGCCCAAGGTGCCGTGTTGGCCTGGGTCAGTGAGCTTATCAGCGCGGACCTGCGCAATCGCGCGTTTTCACACCTGCAGCGCTTGAGCTTGCAATACTTCGGCGGCAAGCGCACGGGCGACCTGATCACGCGTATCAGCTCGGAGACGGATCGACTGTGCTCGTTCTTGTCCGACACGCTGATCGACTTCATCACCGATGTGCTGATGATCTTGGGCACGTCAATCGTGCTGTTCGCGCTCGATCCACTGCTGGCGCTAGCGGCGCTGGCATCGTTTCCGCCCATCGCGTGGTTCATGATGCGCGTGCGTTCTGCGCTGACGCAGGGATTTTTACGCGGAAACCGCGCCTGGGCGCTGATGACCAACATCTTGTCCGATACCATCCCGGGCATCCGCGTGGTCAAAGCGTTCTCGCAAGAGCGGCGTGAAGTCGCGCGCTTCGAACAGGCCAACGACGTGATCGTAGCCAACAACAACAAGGTCAACACGCTGTGGACTTCGTTTTGGCCGCTGGTGGCGTTGCTCAACCAGCTCGGCTTGCTGGTGGTTTGGGCGGTCGGTGCCTGGCAGATCTTGCACCATCGCATCACGGTAGGCGTGCTCACCGCATTCATCGCCTATATCAGTCGCTTCTACACGCGCGTCGAGAGCATGAGCCGCGTGCTCACGGTCACTCAGCGCGCTGCCGCTGCCGCGCAACGCTTGTTCGACATCCTGGATCGCGTCCCAACCGTGATCGACGCCAAGGATCCGCTCGCGCTCGGGCAAGTCGAGGGCGAGATCAGCTTCGAACACGTGTCCTTTCGCTATGGTAGTCGGCTGGTGCTGAACGACGTCAGCTTCAGCGTGAAGCCGGGACAAATGGTGGGGATCGTGGGCCACACGGGCTCGGGCAAGAGCACCGTCTCCAACTTGATCTGCCGCTTTTACGATGCCTCGTCGGGCGCCGTGCGCATGGACGGCATCGACATTCGGCGGATTGCCCTTTCGGACTACCGAAGTCACATCGGCATCGTGCTTCAAGATCCTTTCTTGTTCTTCGGCACGATCAGCGACAACGTGGCCTACGGCGCTCCCGAGGCCGGCGCGGCGCGCGTGATTGACGCCGCACGCGCCGCCCGGGCCCACGAATTCGTGTTGAAATTGCCGGAGGCTTACGACTCGTTGGTCGGCGAGCGAGGCCAATCCCTGTCCGGCGGAGAACGCCAGCGAATCGCCATCGCGCGCGCGATTTTGGTCGATCCCAAGATCCTGATTTTGGATGAAGCCACCTCCGCGGTCGACGTACAAACCGAACGCGAAATCCAGAGCGCACTCGATAACGTCGTGCTGGGTCGAACCACCATCGCCATTGCTCATCGGCTGAGCACGCTGCGCAAAGCGGATCTGCTGATCGTGCTCAAGAACGGTCGCGTCGCGGAGATGGGCAGCGCTGCCGAGCTCTTGGCCAAGGACGGCGAATATGCGCAGCTCTGGCGCGCACAAAGCTCGGCGCAATCAGCGGACCTCGGCGCGGACCAGGCCGCCGACGCAATGAGCGACGCCGCCCACGAGCCGCTGCCCTTGTTCGAACCGAGCACGCTGGAGTTGACGCTCGACGAAGACGGCCAACTCTGGGCGCTCACGCCGGGCGCGGCGCGGCTCGCGGTCTTCGCGCGCCGAGCTTTCCCGCTGAGCGATCCCGACAGCTACGTGTCACTGGTCGATGAACATCACTTCGAACGAGCCTGCTTCGTCACGCTCGACGGAGTGCCCACCCGTCTGCGTGAGGTCCTGGAGCGTGCGCTGGAGAAGGGCGACTTTTTGCCCAAGATTCAACAAATTCAGGCCATCGCTCAGGAGGCCACGCTGTCGCGCTGGCAGGTCGACACCGATCGGGGGCCGAGGCACTTCATCGTGGATCAAGAAGATCACGTGCGACCGCTGGAAGACGGCCGCCACTTGATTAGCGACTCGCATGGCATGCGCTATTTGGTGCCCGTACCGAGCGCACTCGATCCGATGAGCCGCAAGCTGTTGGCGCGCTTCTCCTAGTCCGTTGCCACTGGACTCGCCAAGAAAAGCTCCGCTGTAGTCTGGGCGAATTGCACAGAAAGGCGAGTACGAATCCAGACTGTAAGGTCCACCGAGTGAGCGGCGTTCTCGATGCGTCGGTAACGAACGGAGAAAAACTCACCATGAACCTTGCCCGAATCTTTGCCTGTCTATTGCTTTTACCGGTGGCCGCATGCGCGCGCGCTTCCTCGCCGCCGGAAGCGAGCAATGCAGCGAGCGCCACGCCATTCAGCAGCGAGCCGAGTCACGGCGCGTACGCTTCGGGTCCGACCGACGAAGCCGAGGGGTCCGCGCCCGCACCCACGCCCAGCCACGCACGCGGCGGCAACGACGACCGGGCGGCTTCGGCCGCGCCGCCCGCGCCGCGCGCCGGCGCGCCGTTTTCACCGCCTGCCGAGAAGAAGGCCCAGGATCGCCCGGGCTTGGGCACGACCTGGGGCGAGACGCGCGAGAGCTACGTATCGAACGCGCCCTTCGAGCGCGCGGATTACTCGCGTCCGTTCGCGCTGGTCTCGCTGAACTACAATGACGAGTCGGGCATTCAAGCCATGGCGCGACGCATGGGCAATTCCTACGCGAGCTTCGACCGCAGCGGCGTCGACGCGGCAGCGGGCGCGGTCAGTGTGCGCTTGCTCGACGAAAACGGAGCGCCGTTGCCCAGTGCGAGCTTCGGCGGGCAGGACTATGTCGCTGGCGCCGACGGTCAGCGCTACGTGATTCAGATCGAAAACCACACTGGCAACCGCTTCGAAGCAGTAGCAACGGTCGACGGTCTCGATGTGGTCGACGGCAAAGGCGGCAGCATCGCCAAGCGCGGGTACCTGATCGACCCGTGGGCCACCCTGCAGATCGACGGCTTCCGGCGAAGCCCATCGGCAGTGGCGGCCTTCCGCTTCGGCGCGGTCAAAGATTCGTACGCGGCCCGCAAAGGCAACGACCGAAACGTAGGCGTGATCGGCGTAGCCTTCTTCCACGAACGCGGCACTTCACTGCCCTGGACCGAACGCGAGCTCGAACGGCGCAACTCGGCCAACCCCTTCCCGGGCGGCTTCGCCAGCCCGCCGTCGGGACCACTGGCCCGTTGAAAAAATGAATGCGCGGCGGGCCTTTCTCCGGCCCCCGTGCATTACCGACGAACGAGCAGCTCAGAGGCGAGCTGCTCGTTCACTTTTGTGCATAGAATCTCGAGTTGTGAAGAGTCTTTGGTTCTGGGTTTGGGTGCTCAGCCTGTCTGCGCTGCTGGGCGCGGGCTGCAAGAAGAAGACGGAAGCGACGGCGGCAAGTGGAGCAAGCGCTGACGCGCCAGCCAAGCTGCGTGTCGCAGTCATCCCCAAGGGTACGACGCACGAGTTTTGGAAGGCGGTCCACGCGGGGGCTGAGAAGGCCGCTCGTGAAGTGAACGTGGAAGTGATTTGGAAGGGGCCGCTCAAGGAGGACGACCTCAAGTCACAGGTGGACTTGGTGCAAAGCTTCACCGCACAGGGCGTGTCTGGCATCGTGCTGGCGCCGCTAAACGACACGGCCCTCGGCGCGCCAGTCAAGGCTGCGCTCGACGCCAAGGTGCCAGTCGTTATCTTCGACTCCGACTTGAAAGACAAATCCTACGTGAGCTTCGTAGCGACCGACAATCGCGCGGCGGGTCGGCTGGCAGGCGAGCGAATGGGCAAGCTACTGGCCGGCAAGGGCAGCGTGCTGGTGCTTCGCTATCAAGAGGGCTCCGCCAGCACCAACAATCGCGAAGAAGGATTTTTGGAGGCGATTCGTAAGTTCCCAGAGATCGAAATCGCCTCCGAAAATCGCTATGCTGGAGCCACGACCGAAACGGCACATGCAGCGAGCGAGAACCTGCTCTTGGCGCAGAACGCGGCCAAGGGCACGATCAACGGCATCTTCACCCCGAACGAGTCGACCACCTTTGGCATGCTGCTCGCGCTGCAAAAGGCAGAGCTCGCCGGGAAGGTGCACTTCATCGGCTTCGATTCTTCGGAAAAGCTGGTTGCGGGGGTGAACGCTGGCCAAATCGACGCGCTGGTGCTGCAAGATCCGATGAAGATGGGCTATCTGGCGGTCAAAACGCTGGCCGCACATCTGCACAAGCAACCGATCGAAGCGCGCATCGACACGGGCGCCACCCTGGTCGATCGCGACAACCTGAAGAGCCCGGAGATCGCCGAGCTGGTCAAGCCGAACCTGGCCAAATGGCTGGACGCTCCCTAATGGTTTCCCGAGTCGGGGCATGAGCGAGAGCGCCGCGCCCGCGTTGCTCCACATCGCCGGGCTGAGCAAGGCCTTCGGCGCGACGAAGGCCTTGCTCGATGTGCAGCTCTCGCTGCGCGCGGGTGAAGTCCACGCGCTCCTGGGCGAAAACGGGGCTGGTAAGAGCACACTACTCAAGATCCTCGCGGGCACGCAGCAGGCAGACGCAGGGACTTTGGAGCTTTCGGGTCGTGGCTACGCGCCGACCACCCCGCAGCAGGCACAGGCTCTCGGCGTCGCGTTCGTGTCGCAGGAGCCCGCGCTATGCCCCGACTTGAGTGTGGCCGAGAACATCTTGCTCGGCGCGCTGCCGGGTCGCTTCGGCCTCGTCGATCGCGCAGAGCTTGGGCGGCGCGCGGGAGCGGCGCTCGCTCGGGTCTTGCCGGAGGGCGCTCCGCTCCCGGATCTCGCACGGCGCGCGGGGGATCTCGGGCAAGGTGACCGCCAGCTTTTGTGTTTGGCACGCGCCTTGGCTCAAGCAGAGTGTCGCATCTTGATTTTGGACGAACCGACCAGCACGCTGAACTCGAGCGAGGCCGAGCGCTTGTTCACGGTCGTACGCGGGCTGACCCGTAGTGGCATCGCGGTGCTGTACGTGTCGCACTTTTTGGAAGAGGTCGAACGCATCGCCGATCGCTATACGGTGCTGCGAGACGGGCAGTTCGTGCACAGCGGCGAGCTGCGTGGCACGACGCGCGGCGAGCTCGTGAAGCTGATGGCCGGTCGGGACGTGCAAGAGCTCTTCCCCCGTTCAGCTCGGAGCCCAGGTGAAGTGGTCTTGGATTTGCACGAGCTTTCTGGGAAAAGCTTGCCCATTTCGGCATCGCTTACGCTCGCGCGCGGTGAGGTGTTGGGCATCGCGGGGCTTTTGGGCGCAGGCCGCAGCGAACTCTTGCGCGCGATCTTCGGGCTGGACGTGGTGAAGAGCGGCACGCTGCGGGTCAAAGCCATCGTCGGCGCGGCCTCGCCTCAGCGCCGTTTGGCACAGGGCGTGGGGCTCTTGAGCGAAGATCGCAAGGGAGAGGGCCTGGCCGAAGCGCTCAGCTTGGGCGACAATATCACGCTGTCGAAACTCGAATCACTCGGCTCGTACGGACTCGTGAGCCCGACGCGGCGCGATGCCGTCGCGCGCACTTACCTTTCACGCTTGGGGGTCCGCGCGCGCGGACCCGAGCAGCTCGCGCGCGACTTGTCCGGCGGTAACCAACAGAAGATCTGTTTCGCGCGTCTGTTGCACCAGAGCTCGGATGTGCTCTTGCTCGACGAGCCGACACGCGGTGTGGACATCGGCAGCCGCGCGGATCTGTATCGAATCATCGATGAGCTTGCCGCGCGTGGCAACGCCGTGCTGATGGTCTCGAGCTATTTACCCGAGCTGCTCGGTGTTTGCGATCGCATTGCGGTGATGGTGAGAGGCAAGCTGGGCGCCGCCCGCCCTGCGAGCGAACTCAGCGAACACGATCTCTTGCTCGAGGCGACCGGATGATCGCGTTTCGCCGGCTATTTCGCACGCCCTGGCTCGGGCCGTTGCTGGCCCTGTGGCTTTTGTATGTGCTGTTCACCGCGCTCGCGCCCGATACCTTCGCGCGGCAAAGCAACCTTTTGACGATGCTACGCCAGACGGCAGTAGTCGGTATCGCCGCGGTCGGCATGACCTTCACGATCGTGCTCGGCGGCATCGACTTGTCGGTGGGCTCCGCGGTCGCGCTGACGACGGTCCTCGTTGCCGAGAGCCTGCGTGCAGGCATGGGTCCGGTCGCCGCGGCCGCGATCGGCGTGCTCACGGGCGGAGCGCTCGGCCTGTGCAATGGCGGACTCGTTGCCGGTCTGAAGATTTCGCCATTCATCGTCACTCTAGGGACGATGAGCATTCTGCGCGGAGTGGCCAAAGGCATCGCCGACGAGCAAAAGATCGACGCGGATCCGCGTGGCTTGGACGCGCTGATGCAAAGCCACGCCGGTTCGCTCGCGCTGCCACCTGGTGTGTGGCTGATGCTCGCCGCGACCTTGTTCGGGGTCGGCTTGCTCACGTACACCAAGATCGGCCGGCAGATCGTGGCCGTGGGCTCGAACGCAGAGACCGCGCGTCTGTGCGGGATATCCATCCCGAAGACGACGCTTTTCGTCTATGCGCTGGCCGGCCTCTTGGTCGGCCTCGCGGGCGTATTGGAGTTCTCGACGCTCACCGTCGGCGACCCCACGGATTCGGTCGGGCTCGAGCTCGAGGTGATCGCGGCGGTCGTGATCGGAGGCGGCTCGCTCTCGGGCGGTCAGGGTTCGGCCTCCGGCACACTGGTCGGCGCGCTGCTGCTGACGGTGATCAAGGCCGGCTGCACGCATCTGGGTTTCCCCAATTGGGTGCAGGAAATCTTCACGGGCTTCATCATCGTGGTGGCGATGAGCATCGACCGCTTGCGCCAACGGGCGCGCTGATTCACGCACTTGTCGCCGCAAGTGCGCGCTTGATGATGTCGAGCGAGGTCGCACTGAACGGCAGCGTGAGCGCAAGCTCGTGGCCCTTGGCGGACATTTTTTTCCACGTCTTCTGCACCACTTCGATCAGCTTTTCGAGCGGATATTTGGCGCAAAATTCCTCGAACTCGAATTCCAAGAAGGCCAAGCACAAGGCATCTTCCATGGTCTGAGTGTCGGGGTTACTGTGAAGGCCCTGCTTCAGGTTGATGCGACGAACGGCGTCGACCAGCTCGCGCTCGTAGCCGAGCTCTTCCAGTAAGCGCGTGGCGGTGTCGGCATGAAAGCGGCCTAGCTGAGTGCGCCATTGCAGGTAGCCGACCCGCCCGAGAGGGTAGGAACCGCGCGGGATCTCCCAGCGGCGAATGTGCTGGCAGCGTGCGGCGAGCCGTAGCGCTTCGGATGCATTCGGCTCGAGGCGCTCGACCCAGGCGGCCAAGCGCTCGGCGTGCACCAGCTCATGCGGGCGCGCGGTACCGCCGACATCGAGCGTGCGCGGGTCCTCCGCATTGGCACGGTCGAAGGCCGCGATGGCCATTTGGAATCGTGAGGCGTCCGCGCTGCCCATGTCGCAACAGTCTTTACCACGCGCCAACTCCGCGCATTCTGCGGATCGCGCCGTGGGCCACAAAAAACCGAGCCAAGGCTATCCTCGGCCGACAATGGGGCACTAAACTGCGCGCCCATGCAATACCGCGCTCTCGGTCGCACCGGCCTCAACGTTTCCGCCGTCAGCTTCGGCGCTTGGGCGATCGGCGGCACCTGGGGACCAGTCAATGACGAGGATTCACTCAAGGCATTGCACCGCGCGCTCGATCTGGGGGTGAACTTCTTCGACACCGCTGACGTGTACGGAGATGGTCACAGCGAGCGCCTGCTGGCTCGACTGAAGCGTGAGCGGGGACCAATTTTTCACACCGCCACCAAGGCCGGGCGACGCATCAACCCGCACGTGGCCGCCGGCTACACCCGCGAGAGCTTGAGCGCATTCGTGGAGCGAAGCGCGGCCAATTTGGAGGTCGAAGCGCTGGACCTGCTGCAGCTGCACTGTCCCCCCACGGACGTCTACTACATGCCCGAAGTCTTCGGCGTGCTCGACGACCTGAAGCGCGAGGGCAAATTGAAACACTACGGAGTGAGCGTCGAGCGTGTCGAAGAAGCGCTGAAGGCCATCGAATATCCGGAGGTCCAGTCGATCCAGATCATTTTCAACATCTTCCGCCAGCGCCCGGCAGAGCACCTGTTCGCCGAAGCTCAGCGGCGCAAAGTCGGGATCTTGACCCGCTTGCCGCTGTCCTCCGGACTGCTCGGGGGCAAGCTGAAGGCGGGACAGGAGTTCGCCCCCGACGATCACCGCGCCTTCAATCGCACGGGCGCGGCCTTCGATCGCGGAGAAACATTCTCCGGCATCGACTACGACACGGGCCTCTCGCTCGTCGAAGAGCTGCGCGCGCTGGTTCCTTCGAACATGTCATTGGCGCAATTTGCTCTGCGCTGGATCGACATGCACGACGCAGTCACCTGCTCGATTCCCGGTGCCAAGCGCCCGGATCAAGTCGCGGAGAACGCCGCCGCGTCGGATTTACCCCCGCTCAGCAGTGAAGTGATGCGGCGGGTGAAAGAGATTTACGATGCACGGGTGCGACCAGCAGTGCATCAACGCTGGTAATCCGCGCACAACCGTCAGCGAGCGGCCAGCTTGAGCAAACGCATGACGCGCGGCTTGGTCACGGTGATGTCGGCGAGCGTGTGCTCGTCGAGCTGCGCGAGGAGTTGATTCGTCGCATCGCTCAGGATCGCCTTGAGTCTGCAGGCGGGTGCAATCACGCATGGTTGTTCGCCGCTGCGCAAGCATGCGACGAGGCCGAGCTCTGGTTCCATACCGCGCACGACAGCGCCGAGCCTGAGCGCGCTTGGATCGGCGAGCAGGCGAACACCGCCGGACTTGCCGCGCGTGGTTTCCACGTAACCGAGCTCGGATAGCTTTTGAACCACCTTGAGCAAATGGTTCAAGGAGATCCCGTAGCTGTCACTGATTTCACCCACGGTCAGCTTTTCGGGAGCGACGCAGGCGAGCGCGATCAGCGTGCGAAAGGCATAGTCGGTATAGGAGGTCAGTTGCACGATCGACTTCGCGGAAGCCTAGCGCATCAAGTCGAGTGCGGCGCGGCAAACGCGTCACAGTGGATGCGGCTCAGCGAAGCACCGGCCAAATAGGCGCGCTTCCTGAGCAATTGCACGAGCCTCGGTTGACCGCAGATGAATAGCCGATGCAGATCGAGCTTCGGGAAACGCGAAAAGACCACCTGCTCGAGCGGCGCTAGCTCGAATTGCCAGCGCCCCTGCGTGCCGAGTTCGCTTTCCGAGCCCGACAGCAAGCTGCCGAAGAGGCGCAGGCCCGGCAAGGACTCGCTGAGCGCCTCGAGCTCGGATCGCAGATAAATTCCGGCCAGCTGCGGGCTGCCGTGAAACAGCGAGATCTCGCCGCGATGGCCATTAAGTACAGCGGTCCTGAGCACGCCTAACAAGGGCGCGAGCCCCGTGCCAGTGCCAGCGAGCACGAGCGGCCGCTCGGGCTCGCCGTGCTGATAAAAGCATTCACCGAACGGGCCGCGGACGGACACGTTTTGACCCACTGATTCGAGCAGCCAGCCGCTCATGCGCCCGTTCGGAAGCAGCGCGACGTGCAGTTCGAGCTCGCCTTCGCTGGGCAATGAGGCGACGGAGTAGGGACGCATCAAGCCGTCGCTCGGACGGGACAGCTGAACAAACTGCCCTGCTTGAAACTCGAAGCCCCAAGGCCGGGCGAGCCGCACGGCGATCACGTTCGGAGCTAGCGGCGTCACCCGCTTGACCACGCTGGCATGCGAGGCTGCCGCATTGCAGCGTTCGAGCACCAAGTCTTCGCGCGGACGGCAAACGCAGGCCAGAAAAAAGCGCTGCTGCTTCCAGGCGTCCTTCAAGCCCAGCTGCGCAGCCGCGGGCAGCGCGCCGGCCGAAGCCTTGAGCAGGCAAGATTGGCAAGAACCGGCGCGGCACAGCGAGTTCACTTGCTCGCCGTGCCGAAGCAGGCAATCAAGCACGCTCTCGCCGTCTGCGAGCGCATAGTCTTTGCCTTCGAAGCGCAGCATTTGGAGCGCCCCTAACGGCTGACGATATCGTCCTTGACGCTCAGCGCTATCGCGGCGGCCTCACCGATCAGCTCGGCGGGGACGCCGAGTTCGCTCAGCGTCGCACCGAGATTCTCCATCACGGCGTCGAAGTGTTGTTCGGTAAGATTCATCCGAGCGTGAGCGGCCCGCATGTCCCTGCCCGCGTAGGCCTGGGGACCGCCAAACGCGAATGTCAGAAATGCCTTCTGCTTGGCGCGTTGCCGGTCCATGTCGACATCGTCGAAGAAGCTCGAGATGCGCTCATCGGCGAGGACCTTGCGATAGAAAATGTCGACCGCAGCATCGACCGCCGCTTCACCACCGAGTCGGCCGTAGAGGGAAGTGCTCATATCTTTCGTCCTTTTTTGGGGTGTACGTCAATTTTCGGCGCGCTTCGCCCGCCCGGACATAACTGGTACGTGAAATACTTGTTTTAGTCAATCGCCCCAATCAACGAGAGTAAGCTAGCCTTCGTCGAGCCCGAGGAGACGGAAACGGGCTTGTTCGGCTGCGTTCGTGCGCCGACTTGCTGCGCGCTGCGAGTCCGAAGATTTTTTCCGGTCCTATACATCCCAGCCGCGCACCGGAGCCTCACCGGACAGCAACTCGACATGATTCCGTCGAAATGAGTCCGGTGCCGCCCGCGCTGAGGCCACCGGGCGCGGCTGGGGCGCATTGACCCACGGCCCAAACCTGGCGATCACCAGCCACGCAATCTCACCCATCAGAGTGATGCGCTGCTGAAAAACGCCCGCCATCGAACTTGGGGAACGCGCGCGAAACGTGATCGCCATCAGGGCGGTGGTTTCAATTGGAACCTCCGTGCAAACTCAGCGCGATCCCCAAACCTGGCGCAGTCGTCTCTTCACCCTGGGCGCGTTGGCACTGGTGCTCGCCAGCGCAGTCGCCTGTAGCAGCAGCCGTCACAGTCAGGGAGATGCGAGCGGCGGCGCACCGAGCAGCGATCAGCCGGATCAGCCCGAGCAATCGGATCAAGCCGGAACGAGTGGCACGATCAGCAAGCCGGGCAAGACCAGCAAGCCGGGCAAGACCAGCAAGCCGGACGAGCCCGAGCAACCGGAGGCAGACGCCACCGCGCCGGATGGCACGGCCATGGATGCCTCTCCGGGCCCGGACGGCGATGATGGCTGCGATATGACCGCTGTTTTTAACAAGAATGCGTGCTCGAGCAGCGGGTGTCACGGCGAGCAAGCGCAGGGCGGCATCGATCTGCTTTCGCCGGGCATCGAGCAGCGCTTGGTGGGCGTCGCTTCGACGACGAGCGCCTGCTCGGGTCGCTTGTTGGTCGATCCAGCGCAGCCGGACTCGAGCTTGATCCTGCAGCTGATCGATCCCGTGCGGTTTGCCGATGCGGATCACTGCGGGGTAATGATGCCGTTTGGCAGTAACAGTGGCGTCAGTGCGGGTGACCTGGGCTGCTTTCAGCAATGGGTGCGGACGATGGCGAGGGACGTGCCTTCTTCGGGTCCGCCGCCGGTCGTGTTCACGCCGGTCACGGTCGCGTCGTACACGAACAAGGTCAAGACTCTGCTTACGGGCGGCGCGCTGAGCGACGCTGAGCTGAAGCAGATGAGCGCTGACCCAACGGCGCTCAGGCAGCTAGTGAGCGGCTGGATCGCGACGCCAGAGTTTTCGACCAAGATGAGCGCGTTCTTGTCCGGCGCGTTGCAACAACGGATTGTCGGTTCGCTCAATACTCAGCTGGATGGCGTGCAGGGCACGTGGGGCTCGTCGCTGATCGCCAACCTGCAAGATGCATTCACGCGCACCGCGCTCGACATCGTCAATACGGGTCGACCCTTCACCGAGGTGGTGACGACTCGTCGCTGGGCCGCCACGACCGCGACTTTGGTCGCGCTCTCGTACTTGGACAACACCGCCACGACTTTGCGCAACGAAAAGCACCAGGTGTTGAGCGCGCCGCTCGACGGCATGCCCGCGGCACCGCTACCGCTCGCGTACTCGGTGCAAAATCATGCCTGGGTGTTTCCGTCCATTCCGACGGATTGCGTGGTCGCGGCGCAGAGCTTGCCCAACGTGCTCGATATGCTGCTCGGAGCCATCCACTGCAGCAACGGCAAAACCGTGGCGCTCGCGAAGACGGCCACCGTGCTCACCCAAGCCGACTTCAGCGATTGGCGCTTCGTCGATATCGGTACCGCCAGCGCGACCGCGCCCGCGCCGCTCTTCTACAATCTGGATGCGCTGCGCGCGACGAGCCAAATCAATCTGAAATTGCCGCGCGTAGGCTTTTTCAGCAGCCCTGCGTTCTTGGCCAACTGGGACACCAACGACGACAACCAGTTCCGCGTCACCACCAGTCAAACCGTGATCACGGCGTTGGGCGAAATCTTTTCTCCGGCGGATGAAACGCCCACCTTGAGCAAGGACGGCTTGAGCGAGGCGCACACTGCGCCCGGCAGTACCTGCTACGGCTGCCACCAGTTCCTCGATCCGATGCGCCTGTACTTCGGCAAAACGCTGTCGACGAAGTATCAAGTTACCGAAAAGCCGATGACCGGCACCGCCTCGTTCGCTTTCGACGGCTTCAGCCAATACGGCGGCGACTTGTTCTCGTTCGCCACCACACTGACCAGCCACCCGCACTTTGCCAGCGCGTGGGTGCAGAAGCTCTGCTACTACGCAAACTCGCAGGCATGCGACGAAAAGGATCCGGAGTTTCTGCGCATCCGCGATGCGTTCGTGGCCAGCAAGTATGACTTCAAGACACTGGTGACCGAGCTTTTCACCTCGCCCTTGGTCACCGGCGCGGAGCCCACGCAAACCGCTACAAATCAGCCATATCTAGTCAGCATTACCCGCGAGCAGCACTTGTGTCAGCTGCTCGACGAGCGTCTCGGCACGACCGGCTCCTGCGCGCTGGCCGCGAGCTTCGCCAACCTGATCCCGGACGATGACTTCAGCCGCGGCTCGGCGGTCCCCGTGCAGCCGGCCGTCACCAGCTTGTTTCACTTCAGCGCGGCGGAAAAGCTGTGCGACGCGGTCGCCAGCAAGCTGGTGAGTACCAACGCAACGTCACTCTTCAACCCCACACTGCCGGACGCAGCGCTGATTCGCCTGACCCAGGGGTTGATGGGTCTGCCTCCGTCACATCCCCGCTACGCCAGCGCCTACGCAGGGCTGCTCAAGCACCTCGCGCAAGCCAATACCAGCGGCGCGACCACCACCATTGCGCTGCGCTCGACATTCACCTTGGCCTGCCTATCGCCCGACGTGATGGCGCTCGGACTATGAGGAACGCATGCTCCTGAATCGACGAAAGCTACTGCTCGGTGCCCTGTTTGGCGCGGGCTATGCCGGACTGAAAGGTTTGGCCACGGGTCTGCCGCCGAGTTGGTTCTTGGGCGAACGCCAAGCGTTGGCCCAAGACATTACTCCTCCGAATTTCTTGATCCTGGCTTCGTCCGGTCTGGGCGATCCGATGAACGCTAATTGCCCCGGCTCGTATGTCACGGGGGTCCAGAACAACCCCGATCCGTTGATGGCGCCCACGACCTTCAATCTAGGCTCGTTCAGCACGAAAGCCGCCCAACCGTGGAGTACGCTGCCCGATGATCTGCGCGCGCGGATGAGCTTTTTTCACCATCGCACGTACACCAACGCGCATCCGGAATACTCGAAGGTGATGGCCCTCCAGGGCGCCGTCAAGACCACCAGCGGCGTGGGTCCGGAGATGCTCGTTTCGCTGTTCGCGCAAGAGTCGGCGGCCGCGTTGGGCACGGTGCAGACAGAGCCGATCGCCATTGGGCAGGAACAGATCACCTTCGGCGGTCACCCACTCGACAATGTCGACACGAACTCGCTCAAGTCACTGTTCGCGCAGCCGGACGAGCTCGGGAAAAACCTGCAGCAGCTGCGCGATCAGCAGCTCGCTCTGATGTACAAGGACATGCAAAACAACGGCTCTAGCGCCGAAAAGAGCTTTCTCGATCGCTATTCGCTCGGCAGAGATCAAGTGCGAAAGCTGGGTGACGGCTTGGGAGCGCTGCTGACGCGTTTGCCGGTAGATCCAGCCCATCGCAACTCGGCAATGGATCAGGTGATCGCCGCGGCGGCGATGATCTCGATGAAAGTGGCGCCGGTCGTGACTTTGCATTTGCCGTTCGGCGGTGACAACCACGGCGACGACGATCTGAGCGATGAACGCGACCAGACCATCTCGAGCACCGCAGCCCTCACGCAGCTGTGGACCGAGCTGAAAAATTTCGGTCTTCAAGACCAAGTCACGATCGCGTCGCTGAACGTGTTCGGACGCACATTGATCCGCAGCAAGACCGGCGGGCGCAATCACAACCAAAACCACCACGTGTTGATGCTCGCGGGTGCGCGCGTACGGCCGTCGGTGATTGGCGGCGTGATTCCTCTGAATGGAGATTTCGCCGCCAGCGGCATCGACTCGAGCACGGGCTTGGCTTCGACGAGCGGAGACGTGCCGCCCGAAGTTTCACTCGAATCCGCGGGAAAAACGCTGGGCGCTGCAATGGGCTTCTCGGAGGAGTTGCTCGACCGCCGCATCATCAGCGGCAAGATTGTCAGTGCCGCACTCGTCTGAGCAGTAGTAAATTTTCCGAACAAGACGGAATGACGCGCAAATCACGGGCTGCGCGTTGCGCTTCTGAATTTGCGGGCGTACCACGAAGGCATGGCTTCACCAGAGTCGAACCGTCCACTGGCGACGCCGCCCCCACCACGCCCTTCGATCCCCAGCGTTCCGCACATCGATCTAGCGACGATCGTCGGGCGACGGGCGGCCGCTGACTATACTCGTCCTGGGAGCGGCATCGTCCCCGCGGACACGACACACGGAGAGGGCGACGTCGCCGAAGCCTTTCGACCCGGATCTTTCGCCCCGGAGACCGCGATCGACGAACAGATCAACGATCTCGAACGCTGGGTGCAGGCAAACCTGGCCCGCAGTCGCAATGAGCGGATTCGTTTTTGGGTGCTACGCGGACTTGCCGTCTCGGGCGCGCTGCTAGCAGCGTTGATGGCCAAGCGTGAGAGTCCGCAAGTCACGATTCTCGCCAGTGTCCTGGCCGCGCTGTGCGTGGCAGTCGACGCCGCGTGGCCTTCGGATTCGTTTCGCAACGTGCATCAGCGCGCCGTCTTCGATCTGCGTGAGCTGCAAAACACGCTCAAGCTGCGCTGGGACAAGGTGTGCCTGGCACATCCGGATTCTTTGGCACCGCAGCGCACGGCGCATGCCCTGGCGCTACTCGACCAGGTGCAAAATAAACGCGAAGAAATCGGTAAATACCTGGGCTCAGCGGAGGCGAGCCCAGGTGTCCAACGCTGAGCCGTAGCGGTAGCGGCTCGCGCAGCGCCTCACGGCCAAGGCGTGGTGCACGTGACGGCGTTGTCGGTGCCCGTCGCCGTGCCACCGCACATGGCGCCCGCGGCGGTCGCGGCGTTGACTGTGCCGCACGAAAGAACCACGCAGTGATCCTGATTGGTGCCGGCGTCCACGTACTTGAACACGGTGCCGCCATTCTTGAGCGTCGTCCAATCCGCAGCGGTCATCATGATCACATGCGTGTGGCCCGCGGCCATGGACAGCGTGAACATCTTGTTCGCGACTGCCGCGTCGATATCGGCCTTGGCAATCGTCAGTGTGTGCGGGGGATCGTGCGGGCAGCTGATCTTCGCCACCACGTCCGCGGTGCACATGACGCCACCGCCGCCACCCGCGCCGGCGCTGACAGAGCCACCGGCTCCGCCCTTGCCGCCGGCTCCGGCTCCGGCGCTGGCCGGAGTACCACCGGCACCGCTCGAACCGCCGCCAGTGCCACCAGCTCCGGTTCCGCCGGCAGGACTACCGCCGGCACCAGTGCCCGCGACGTTGCTTGCTCCACCGCCGGGAGCGCCGGCACTCGGAGCGCCCGCGCTCGTGGTCCCCGCGCTGGCCCCGGCAGTGCCCGGGTTCGCGCCGCCACTACCCGTGCTGCCACCCGGACCCGGTCCTGCACCCGCGCCGCCACCCGACGACGGATTGTCGCTGCTGCAAGCGGCTGCAACGAACGCGGTGCCAGCCGAAGCGGCGCTGAAGATCAAAAAGTCTTTGCGGGTAAGTGATCGGGACATGGAGAAGCTCCTGGGGGATCGCGCGGCTGACGCGCTAGAACCAAGCTTTACGCTACGACCATCAATCTATGACAGGGGCGAAGCTAACATAGTTGGGCTTCGAAAACCGAACACGACAGTTCCTCGCGTCTAGAACCAGACGCTCGGCGACCGCGATGCGATCGACGACGACCCGGTTTCGAAACGTTTGCTCGCTCGCTAAAACGGCCGGTATTGCTAAATAAAATCAATCCCCACGCAGCACCGGCGAGAACCGATGGACCCGCGCTGCCTGGTTCGAGCCCTCGAGCTTGTATGCCCGCGCGCTGCGAGCTGCAGTTTTTTCCGCAAGTTCGTTCAAGGCACGAATCGAGTGCGGAGCTGGCGCACTGCCCCGCCACAACCTGAGTGCCAAGTCCTCGCTCGGCATGGCTCGATGACTCAGCTCGACGATTCCGGCGGCCCGCCCAGCTTCTCGAGCAGCGCTTCGAGCGAGGGGGAGCTCTTGGCTTTGATGCGCAGGCCCAACGGCTCTTTCGTTGCCGGCAAGCGCTCGATCGTGATCTCACTATCGTAGACGCGACCGAACAGCGCCAGGACCTCGGCTCGAGTATCGGCGAAGGTCGCGTCGTCGTTCGGAGCGTGCAGGCGATCGGTCAGGCGCAGGCTGAGCTCAGCGCTCTTGAACCGGTATTTGAGGCCGTTTTCTTGCTCGAGCAGCCGAGCGGCGTTGATCAGCCGGCGGAGCGCATCCTCCAGCCGAGCCTCGGGGCCGGGACCACCGCGCTTGCGGCTGTACACCAAGCCATACGCGCCATCGAGCGCACCAACGTAGAAGTCCGCGCCATGACCGATCAACACCACGCCAGGACCATCGGGCACGTGGCTGTAGTCAACCACGTCGATCAATAGTTCCTTGATCACTTGATCGCGAATGAAGCGATGGAACACCGGAATCAGTGCTTCGAGCTCGAAGTGCTCGCTGGGTTCCAGGTAAAGTTTGAGCTGTAGACGTTCTGAAAGCATGGCGTTCTCGAGTCGATCGCGGTGGGAAGAAAGAGCCGGCGCTCGCTTTACGGTAGAGCACCGGCGATGCGCGTGTAGCACTGGTGCGCCGCTTCTACGAACAGCTGCGCTTCTTCGATCAGTTGGTGCGCGCCCTCTTTCGATGCGCCGGCTTCTCCGCGGTGCTCGTAAGCGCGGAAAAAGTAGTGCGCGAACTTGCCACCGGCGAATGGATCGAAGAACAGCTTGGTGTCGTAGTAGTGCGTGCGAAATTCGTTCACGATTTCGTCTACGCCCTCACCCAAGAACGAGTTCTTTTCACGGGTCAGAGCTTGCGCAGCCAGCACCATGGCGCTGAACGCGCGGGCCGCGGCCGTGTCGCTGCTACCTTCGTCGAGCAAGAGCTGCGCCTCGAACAGCTCACGCTCACTGTCCGCGAGGCCTACCTGCACGAGTGGCACGACCTCACCGGCGCACTCGCCGACGCCGAGATCGCCGATGGTGTACTCGCGCGGATCGCCCCAATCGGAGTAGTAGCTCGGGTCCTGCTCGTAGCTCGGGATCACGCTCAGCTGATCGACGAGCTTGCGAATCTCCTTCTTGCCAATGCGAGCCACGAACGCCTGGAACGTCTCATCGTCGAGCTTTTCAGCCACGAAGCGATCGGTGAGGGTCTTGACGGCCTTGGGCACGTGCTTGGAGGGGATGGCGCCGATCGCGAGCCCGTAGGAGCCCGCGTTGTTTTTGTACTGGCCGCCGATGACCAGCTGGAAGTGCGGCACGCGTCGGCCATTCATGTTGCGGCTGACGCCGAGGAAACCCATGTCGGCCACGTGGTGTTGACCGCACGAGTTGGAACAACCGCTGCACTTGATGTGCAGCGCTTGCGCCGCCGGGTCGAGCTGATCGGAGATCAACGTGAGCTGCTTGTGGAGCTCGGTGGCGAGCCCGCGCGACGAAGAGATGCCGAGTTTGCAGGTGTCGGTGCCCGGGCAAGAGGTGACGTCGGTGATGTGATCGGCACCCGCCATGCCCAAACCGGCCTTTTTGAGCTCGCCGTAGAACGCCGGCAGATCCGCGTTCGAAACCCAGCGAAAGAGCATGTTTTGCTCGACCGTGGCGCGCATCGAGTCACCCGTGAAGCGGCGCGCGAGATCCGCCATCAAGCGACCCTGACCCGGAGTGAAGTCACCGAGCGGCAAGGTGACCTTGGCGGTCGAATAGCCTTTTTGGCTCTGGGGTTGGACGTTGGTTTTTCGCCAAGCCTCGAAGCCCTCGGGGTAGCTGCCGGGCGAGAGCTCCGAGCCCGGCTTGAGTGGCTTCTCGTCGGTCACGTGCAGATCGTTCAAGAACGAGGTCCAGCGCTCATCCGGGCGCAGCTTTGCGCGCTCCTCGAGCACGAGGCGCTTGAACTCTTCGATGCCCAGCTTCTTGACTACGAACTTGAGCCGAGCTCGCGCGCGGTTCTCGCGCTCGCCGAGGCGCGCGAACACGCGGCACACTGCCTGCGTGATCGGTAAGAGCTCTTCTTCCGGAAGGAATTCGTCGAACAGCGTGGCCGGATAGGGCACCGCGCCGAGACCGCCGCCGACGTAGAACTCGAAGCCACGCTTCACTTCACCGTTCACGCTACGCGTGCGCGCGATCGCGCCGGCGTCGTGAAAGTTGGTCAACCCGCACGGCTCGTCCTTGCAACCGGAGAAGGCGACCTTGAATTTCCGGCCGAAATCTTGGGTATCCGGGTGCCCCAGTAGAAAGAAAGTGAGCGCGTCCGCGTACGGGATCACATCGAACGACTCGGTGTTGCACACGCCAGCGTACGGGCAGGCGGTGACATTGCGCACGGTGTTGCCGCACGCCTCTCGAGTCGTGATGCCCGCGGCCGCCAGCCGGCGCATGAGATCGGGCGTGTCTTCGATGTGGATGAAGTGAAGCTGGATGTCCTGGCGCGTCGTGATGTGCAGGATCTGATCCGAATATTCTTCGGCCAGATCCGAGAGCGTTTCGAGCTGCTCGGCGGTGAGCTTGCCGTACGGGATCTTGATGCGCTGCATGCCAGGCGCGTCCCACATCGTGACCGGGCCCTTGGTGAGCTCGCCGGATGGGAACGCCAGCGTCTGCGTCTTCTCGCCGTCGTGGCGTTGACCGTTGTCGTAGCGTTGACCGTAGGTGCCGCGGCGTAGGCGTGTCTCCGCGAACAGCTTCTCTTCCACCTTACCCTTCTTGCGCAGCTCGATCTGGGTCTCGAAGATGTCTATCTCTCGCGCCCAGTCTTCGCGCACTTGGCCAGCCAGCTTCTGCTTCCAGGTCGTAGCAACGGTCATCAGGGGTCTCCGGGCCGGGGATCCTAGTGGAATGCCCGAGCGTTTGGGTCCACCGGGTTATACCCGGGATTCCCGACGTGACAAGTCGGGAATCCCGCAGACGCTATTCGGTTCCGCCTGATTCACCGCACTCTGTGCACGCGGCTGCGGAGGGGCAGCCAGCCCCGGAAAGAAGGGAGATCGTTCACGTTCACGTTCACGTTCACGTTCACGTTTCGGGAGGGATCTGCCGGCTTTGGCCGGCCCGTGCTACACGCGCGTCACCTATGCGGTACACGCGTGCTCTCCTTCCGACACTCAAAGAAGCTCCTGCGGACGCCACCAGCAAGAGCCACATCTTTCTGCTCCGTTCCGGCTACGTGCGGCGTGTGGGCGCCGGGGTATACAGCTTCTTGCCGCTCGGTGTGCGCGTGCTGCGCAAGGTCGAGGCGATCGTCCGCTCCGAGATGAATGCCGCGGGCGCACAAGAGGTGCTTTTGCCGGCACTGCTCCCCGCTGACTACTTCAAGGAGACGGGGCGCTGGGACATGTTCGGCGACACGCTATTTCGGTTGAAGGATCGCAAAGGGGCCGATTACCACCTCGGACCTACGCACGAAGAGATCATTACCGATTTGGTGCGCCGCGAAGTGAAGAGCTACCGCGATTTGCCGAAGAACTTGTATCAGATCCAGACCAAGTTCAGAGACGAAGCGAGGCCGCGCGGCGGGCTGCTCAGGTGCCGTGAATTCTCGATGAAGGACGCTTACTCGTTCGACGTGGACGACGAGTCGGCAAAGCTCAGCTACGAGCGCATGCGCGTGGCGTACACGAACATCTTCGATCGCATGGGCTTCGACTACCGCATGGTCAGCGCGGATTCGGGCGCCATGGGCGGCTCGGGCAGCGCCGAATTTCAGGTTTTGGTGCAGAGCGGCGAGGATGTGATCGCGGCTTGCTTGCAGTGTAACTACGCCGCAAATCTCGAGGTCGCTCAGACTCCCCCGCTTCCTCGACGCGGACCCGCGCCTGAAGCGGCAGCCGCGCTCGAGAAAATCCATACGCCCGGGCACGGCAAGATCGAGGCCGTCGGCAAGTTCTTGAACCAGCCTCCTGCCAATTTTCTGAAGAGCCTTTTGTACGTGGTCGACAAGGAGTTGGTGATGGTCGTTCTGCGTGGCGACCACGACGTGAACGAAGTGAAGCTCGCGCGCGCGCTGGACGTGAACGAAGTGCACCTGGCTGCGCCCGCGGACGTCGTGAAGACGACCGGCGCGAAGATTGGCTATGCCGGACCGGTAAACTTCAAAGGGCGCGTCGTGATCGACGTCGATGCAGCCAGCCTCACCGACGCCGTGACCGGCGCGAACGAGACCGACTACCACTTGGTACACGTGCAACACGGGCGTGATTTCCAGGCCCAGGTGGTGGAAGTGCGTCAGGTCGTGGATGGCGATTTGTGCCCTAACTGCGGCGCAACCCTCAAGCTCTACCGAGGCATCGAGGCCGGGCACATCTTCCTGCTCGGCACGCACTACACTGCGAAGATGTCTGCCACGTACCTCGACGTCAAAGGCGAGCACAAGACGATCGTCATGGGTTGTTACGGCATCGGCGTGTCGCGCTTGGTGGCCGCCGCGATCGAGCAACACCATGATGACAACGGTATCATCTGGCCAATCAGCATTGCGCCCTATCAAGTCCACCTAGTGCAGCTGGGCAGCGAGCCGGAAGTCGTGGCCGAGATCGCCCGGCTCGAGCGAGAGCTGGAGGCTGCGGGTATCGAGGTATTGGTCGATGACCGCGAAGAGCGTCCGGGCGTGAAGTTCAAGGACGCCGATTTGATTGGCATCCCACTCCGCGCGACCGTGGGGGCACGCGGGCTTTCGAACGGACAAATCGAATTCAAGTTGCGAAGCGAGAGCGACCCAAAGAAGGTCGAGCTCTTGCCGCAAGCCGACGCCGTGCGGCTGATCACCGAGCGCGTGCGCGAGCTGCTCGCGCGGACGCTTTCGAAAGCGAGCTGAGATGAGCGTCGACAAGAAGACCGTCGCCAGTTCCACCGATAGTGTGCATGCGGGCGTGCCCGCCGGGCGTCCGCACAACGCGCTCGCACTGAGCATCGAAGCCACCGCCACGTTCACTTTCGCCAACACCGCCGAG
The DNA here is from genome assembly GCA_037200885.1 of Pseudomonadota bacterium. Classification (GTDB taxonomy): domain Bacteria; phylum Myxococcota_A; class Polyangia; order Polyangiales; family Polyangiaceae; genus PMG-095. The sequence goes on along the minus strand of JBBCIN010000001.1, from coordinate 3,077,898 downwards.
CTCGAACGCTATATGCGCGGCGAAGACCCGGATCCCTCGCGCGAGGAGTATGGGCGCTACGGCAATCCGACCGTGTGCGAACTGGAGCAGCGCGTGGCCGATCTGGAGCTTGCGGAGGCGGGCGTCGCGTTTTCGAGCGGCATGGCCGCGGTCGCGACCGCAGTGCTGTCGCTGGTCAAAGCGGGTGAGCACGTGGTGCTGTTTCGCGATGGCTACCGCCGCACTCGCCAACTCGTGACGCAGACTTTGGCGCGCTTCGGAGTCGAGCACAGCATCGTTCCGTCCGGAGATCTGAGCGCCTTGGCTGGGGCCTTGAGGGACAACACCCGACTGGTGATCGCGGAATCACCGACCAACCCCTATTTGTATTGTGTGGATTTGGCAGAGCTCGCTGCGCTCGTCAAAGCGCGCGGCCGGATCAAAACCTTGGTCGATTCGACGTTCGCGACCCCCATCAATTGTCGCCCCTTGGAGTTCGGGATCGACTTGGTGGTGCACAGCGCAACGAAATACCTGTCTGGCCACAACGACGTGCTGGGCGGAGTCGTGGTCGGGCCACAGCACTTGGTGTCGCTACTCCGTGATGCGCGCGGCGTACTCGGCAGTGTGCTCGATCCGCACGCGGCATTCCTGATTGCGCGCGGCATCAAGACCCTGGGCGTGCGCGTAGAGCGGCAAAATGCCAGCGCACTAGCCGTGGCGCGCCGCTTGGAAGCCGATCCACGCATCGAGCGTGTGTTCTATCCGATGCTGGAGAGCCATCCTTCGCATGCAATCGCGCGCACTCAGATGCGCGGCGGTGGCGGCGTGGTCAGCTTCATCGTCAAGGGTGGCCGGGCAGCTGCGTCGCGCCTGATCGACGCCGTGAAGATCCCGAAAATTGCCGCTTCACTCGGCGGTGTCGAGTCGCTGATCGAGCAGCCCGCGATCATGAGCTACTCGGAGTTGTCGATAGAGGATTTGGCCAAGATCGGCATCGACCCGGCGCTAGTGCGCATGGCCGTCGGCATCGAAGACACGGCTGACCTCGTGCGCGACCTCGAGCAAGCGCTAGTGAGTTAGACACAGAAACGAACGAAACGGAAAGCAGCCTGGCGGGAACCGCCTATGCTGCTGTCTTCCCCGATAATTTCGGAGTGATGGTATCCGCCGTGCGCGTCCAATTTGCGCAACGGTCTTGCGCAACGTTTTCGTATCGCCCGATAGGGGCGAGAGGAGTAAGCTGAATTCGGTTGTGCCAACATCGACGACCTGCGCTCGCGCAGGAGTGAATTGGGGAAGCAAGCAGTGAGTGAGCTCAGGAGCTGGTTTCTGAGGAATGTGTTGGAGGCAGCAGAGCGCCAACTCGGAGCACCTGCTGTCGCTGGCCTGCGAGGCCGCTTGCCACCGCGCTTGGCCGCGCACGCTTCGCTCGAACGGCTGCGCGCAAGCGCCGCCCTCGATTGCGTGCCGCTCGATGAAGGCGAAGAAATTCTGCTTTCCGTCGACTCGTTCCTGGGTGACGGGTCGGGTAAGCTGCTCGAGAGCATCGGGGTCGACCTCGCGGCGCGCGTGCTCTCGCAGGACGGCAGCGTCGCCCGCTCCGGGGATCTCGCCGGCACCGTGGCTCGCCTGCAAGCGTTCCTCGAGCATCCGTTCGTGGGCGTGCCGCTATTATTCGAGCTGCGCCGAAATCCGACCGGTTTTTCCTTGATCTTCGGCATCACTGGCCATTCCCGCGCGACGCGGGCCGTGCGCCACCTGACGATCGGCGCGATCGTCGCCGCCGAGCGCTTTGCCCGTGAAGTGGGCGCCGAAAATCTCAAGATCTCGGCGGAGAGCATCGCGGATCGCTCGAACATCAACGCTCGTTACTTGCCGCTCGAAGAGCAGGTAGCCCCAGAACAAGCGCCCCCCTCGCGAAGGCCGCCGGCCATTCGAGCGCCCACCGCTTCGCTCAGCGCGGAGGTCGACCGCATTTTGCGGAGCACTGCTCCCCCGCGCCCGCTCGAAGAAGAATCGCAACCGCCTGAATCGATGACCCTGCGCGTGGCCAATGTGGCGGCCGTACGCGGTCCGGCAAGTAAGCGATGACTCTCAGCCGCAGTCCGGCGTGATCGCACCGCTGCGCACCGGGTCGGTGCCACCCTTCAGCGTGTCCATCACCGAACCGACGATGCGCACGGCGCCCGCGCAGACGGCAGCGCGATCGACGCTCCCGTCTGTAAATGTAAAGACCACTTGCTTGGAGCTGCCCTTGTCGAGCTGCACGGGGAAGGCGGTGTCCGGCTGAATGTCGAGCACGTCCACCAAGGGGGCGCCAGAGTCGGTCTGCAACGAGAAGTTACCGAGCGACACCTGAGTCGAGCCGGAAGCCTCCGAGCCGAGCTCGAGCCGCAGCTGAAAGCCGCCCGAGAGCGCAGCGCCGAAGGCCGAATCCCTCACTTGGATCGATTCGTCCGTCATCAGCACCGACAGCGAGACATCGCTCGCGCTGCCGCACGCGACGAGCAAAGCCGGCAAGACCCGAAGTACTGAGCGTAACCGCATGCTCCTACACTAGCGGGCAATCGCAAGCCTTTCCAGTTCGGCTATGCTCGAGCGCGGTGCGTCGGTCTTCCAGCGTGTTTCTCTGTCTCCTGCTCTCTAGCTCGAGTTTGCTCGGTTGCACCAAGCCTGCGCGCGACGCGCACGGGGTCGACTACCCGACTGCGGTCACTCCGGCCCTACCTGTGTTCCCGCCCGCAGCACCGCGCTTGACTCCCCTCGCCCCGAGAACGCCGGAAGTTCTAGCGAGCCCCGCTCCGACCAGCCCCGCGTTCGGCAGTTCCGCCTTTGCGAGCGATGCGCCAGTGCTGATCGAACGCGCTAGCCGAGATGGCCATTGGGTCGCCTTGTGCACGGCGCGCAAAGACAGCAACGGTGACGGACAACTGACGGCGAGTGCCGGACCGCGCGGTGAGCTGCGCGGCGACGCGTTCGAGCGCTTCTTGGTCTCACCGGCCGAAGAGCTGCCCATCGACGGTTTACTCGCGACGGACGCGAGTGGGCGCTATGCGATCGTGATGCAGCGCGGCGCGCTCGTGCTCTGGGACGCTCAGAGCCAAAATACCCTGGATTTATCGGCGCTCGGCGCCGACGCGCGGCAGAGTGCAGAGTCCTTTGCCGAACCGAGGGCGCTCGCCTTCGACCCGAGCTCGCAGCATGTCTTGTACGTGCGCGCCGGCGAAACTGGCAAGCGCATCGTGATCCGCAGTCTAGTGGACGGCAGCGAGCGACAACTCGATCCGGGCCCAGGCGTGATTTGGCGCGCGCGCTTCGATCCCGGCGGCGTGTTCGTGGTCACCGAGCTCATCAGCGAGGACAGCAACAAGAACGGGAGGCCAGATTTTCCGGCGCCGCTCTTGGCTCAGCCCCGGCCATGCAGCGCAAGCCCTGGCCGCTATCATACTTGGGTCGATCGCGGTGACCGCCCGGTCACGGTGCTGGTGCCGCTGAGCGGTGCCGCGCCCATACTCGAGCCGGAGCTGGTGATGCCGATCGGCGACGCGCTCTTGCTGCGCGACGCGAGCGGCGCACTGCTCTTGGAGCGCGCCGGGAAGAAGCGCGTGCTCTCGCCCTCGGCGTGCAAAGGGCGAATCGTTCACGCCGACGCAGAGCGCGAGCTGTTCATCGTGGGCTGCACACAAAAGAAGACGGGACGGGTGAGTCTCGAGCTCGTTACACCGAGCGAGCGCAAACCGCTCGCCATCGAGCTTGCCAGTGTGGAGCTCGACCGCGAAGTCGGCGATGCCGCGCGGCTGGTCGCGTTTTATCCAGGCCTCGAAACGACGCTATTCGACGCCGACCGGCGCGAACTCATACCACTCCGTAGTGGAGACGTGGTGCTCGCGACGCGCGCCGAACGCGCGCTGATTCGCCGTGGAAGCGCGCTACTCTTCTACGACGCGGATCGCCGCGCCGAGCAAGCGCTGCCGGTCACCCTCGATCGCTATCCTGATTTGCTGCTGACCTCGCCGTTTGTGTTCGTCTCGCCCGCGTTGGTCAATCTCGACACCGCGGCGCTCGTGGGCCTGAGCAGCGCGCGGCCGCTGGCCCTGTCGAGTGAGGGGCAACTGCTCGTACCGGAAGTGGAGGCAGATGGCGCGCGCATCGCGCGCGGGCCGCTCAGTTGGCTGACACCGAGCTTGTGAGCGGGGCGGGCATGATATATTCCGCTGCCCCAGATGGACCTACTCGAAGATCTCGCGTTTCGCGGCCTCATTCACCAACAGACCAATCCAGACGGGCTGCGCGCTCATCTGCAAAGTCCGCGCGCCGTCTACTGTGGCTTCGACCCGACCCGAGATTCGCTCACGATTGGCAACTTGGTCCCGATCTTGTTGCTCCGGCGTTTTCAGCAAGCAGGCCACCGTCCGGTCGTGATCGCCGGCGGCGGCACCGGGATGATTGGCGACCCGTCTGGTAAGGACGCAGAAAGGCAATTTCTGTCGCTCGAGCAGATCGACAAAAACGTCGCGGGCCAGCGGGTGATCTTCGAGCGGCTCCTGGATTTCACGGGCCCGAACGCGGCCGTGATCTTGAACAACGCGGATTGGCTGAAGGGCCTCGGCTACCTCGAGATGCTACGCGACGTGGGCAAATATTTCTCGATCAACATGATGATTCAGAAAGACTCGGTCCGCGATCGGCTGCAAAACCGCGAACAGGGCATCAGCTACACCGAATTTAGCTACATGCTGCTCCAAGCGTACGACTTTCTGCACCTGTTCGATCATCACGGCGTCACGCTCCAGGTGTGCGGCTCCGATCAATGGGGCAACGTGGTCAGCGGCATCGATTTGATTCGCAGGAAGCACCAAGTCGAGGCATTCGGCTTGACAGCACCGCTCGTCACCAAGTCGGACGGCGGCAAATTCGGCAAGACCGAGACCGGCGCAATTTGGCTCGATCAAACGCGCACGTCCGCGTACGCCTTTTACCAATTCTGGTTGAACACGGCGGACAGCGACGTGCTCAAATTCCTCCGCATCTACACCTTCTTCGACCACGACGAGATCTTGCGCCTGAGCGCTGAACACGAAGCTAACCCGGGCGCACGCGCCGCACATCGCGCGCTCGCCGAACACGTGACCGAGTTGGTTCACGGCGCAGATGGCCTGGCCCAAGCTCGCACTGCCACTCAGGCGTTGTTCTCGGGCGACGTTGGCTCGCTACCGCGTGCCACGCTCGAAGAATTGTTCCAAAGTACGCCGACGGTTACGTTCCCGCGCGCGCGCCTAGAGGGCGAAGGCATCGCCGCGGTGGATTTTTTGGTCGAGGCGGGCGTGGTCAAGAGCAAGCGTGAAGCGCGCGAGTTCTTGGCGAGCAGCGCGATCAGCATCAGCGCGCGCAAGGCCGACGCAGAGACGCGCGTCACGGCAGACTGGCTCCTGTTCGGTGAGATTGCGTTGATCCGTCGTGGTAAGAAGACGTGGCACGTGGCGCGCTTCGAGTGAAGAGCTGGCGGTTTCAGGTGCGCCGAGCGGGGGGCGCATCGCACCTACCGCGATTCGAGTTCGACTCGCCGTAACCGTTCTAGAGTCTCCGCAGTACAGGCAAGACGTGATGCGAATGGTCCACGGATACGCTTGTCGCAACTGCGCGGACGAGGAGTTGGCCAAGAAGGGCATCGACCCGGCCCACCCGACGCAGGCGGTCGCCGGCAACGAAGTCTTCGGTTCGGCCTTCGACGCAGCGCGTAATCGGGGCGGCGTGTCCGCGGTGGAAGCCGCGAAGAAGAGCGCCAAACTGGGCGTGAATCGGCCGGAAGCAGAGGGCGATCAGGGCCGGAAACTCAACTTATACGCCTGATCTCGGGCCTTTCCGGATCGCGTCATTGAAACCCGGAGCCGCATTCACTACGACGCGGACCCGTGATCAACGATCCACTGCCAGGCGTGAGCGCAATGAGTCTGTACGTCCCGCGGCTACGCGTGCCGCTGGACCAATGGTGCGCCTGGACTGGAAATAGCTGGGACAAGGTCCGCGCCGTCGTCGGGCACAGCTTCCGCGTCTGTGGCCAGCACGAGAACGTGTACACGATGGCGGCCAACGCGGTCTTGCGGCTGATCCTGCAGAACGAAATCGACCCGGCGCGTATCGGCTCGCTCGGGCTCGGCACGGAATCGAGCACGGACAACGCCGCGGGCGCCGTGATCGTGCGCGGCATGGTCGATCGCGCGCTCGATAAGTTGAACATGCCGCGCCTGTCACGCCAGCTCGAGGTGCCGGAGTTCAAGCACGCCTGTTTGGGCGGCGTGTACGCGCTCAAGAATGCGCTCCGCTACGTCAACTACGACGGCCGCGATCGCCAGGCGATCGTGGTCAGCGCGGATGTGGCCGAGTACGAGCGCGGCTCGAGCGGCGAGCAGACTCAGGGCGCGGGCGCAGTGGCGATGTTGGTCGAACGCACGCCCCAGCTGTTCGCGGTCGATCTGTTGCATGCTGGCAGCTCTTCGGACTATCGCGGACCGGATTTCAGGAAACCGCACGCGCGTCACTTCACGGATGGTTATGCGCCGAACACCGAGCGCCGTAGTGACTTCCCGGTGTTCAGCGGCAAGTATTCCACGTACGCGTATTTGGACGAGACGGTACACGCCGTCGAGGACATGCTGAAGCGCTTGGAAGTCTCCGCCGGAAGCTACTACCAAAGCGTGCAAGGCTTGTTCTTCCATCGCCCGTATCACCTGATGCCGGTGCAAGCGATGGCCTTCCTGTACGTGCGAGGCCTGGCGCGGGGCGACCATCATCAAGAAGAGTTCCAGGCCCTGTGCTCAGAAGCAGGCGTCGCCGTGGACGCCGTGCTGGCCGAAACTAGGTCCACGCCCGATCTGTACGACTTGGTGCTCAAGGGTGGCGCGGAGAACGATCCGTACAGCGCGACCAGTGCCGTGGCCAGCTTGCTACGCAAGAAGCCGAACTTTCGCGAACTGCTCACGCAGAAGATGTCGCTCGGCTCCGAGAACACGAAACAACTCGGTAACCTCTACAGCGCTGCGCTTCCGGCATGGATCGCCGCGGGTTTGGAAGATGCCGCGGAGAAGAAGCTACCGCTGGCGCGCGCCAACATGGTGGCCGTCGGCTACGGCAGTGGGGATGCAGCGGAGGCGATTCCGATTTCGCCGAGTGACGGCTTCGAGAAAGCGGCGTTGCACATTGGCCTCGCGCGCGCGCTCGGCGGCGCCATCGACTTGAATCAAGCACAGTACGAATCACTGCACGATCGCCGTGAGCTCGATTTGCCTTATGCTCCCAGCTCCGAATTCGTGATCGACCGCGTCGGTACGGCCTATGACGCAACCTTTCAAGACCTCAGCGTCGAGTACTACGAGTACGTGAAGTAGGCCCAGCTGCCCCTTACATACCCACGAAATGACGCAGACGCGGCGGCGCGCGGGGCGGAGCTGCGCGCCCGGGTCAAAGCCAGCGGCTTCCACGAGCGGCCTGCGGCCCCGGTGCTGCTGGCGTGGTTCCTTCATTTCGCTCTGGGCATGTCGGGGATTGCCGTTTTCGTGCTCGTGCCGGCGTTGCCGATCCGCGTCACTGGGCTCTTGGCGTCGTGTTTGGGCTTCACGGGCATCGCGACCTTGGGCCATGTGGCATCGCACAACGCGACGTTCCGCTCGCCGCTCGCCAATCGTGTCCTGTTCTACGCCAGCTTCCCGTTGCTGCTGCAGGTCTCGTGTAGCTATTGGCGCTATAGCCACCTGATCGTTCACCATCCGTCGCCCAACGTCACCGGCGTCGACGATGATTGCGATCTACGCCCGGTGTTCGCCTTGAACGAAGCTCACTTATCGGCGTTTGCCGGCTGGCGAGAGCGCTGGCCAGTCTTGCAGGGCTTGCTTTTGCTCTTGGTCTTGCCCTTGAACGGCCTGAACATCATCCGTCAAGGTTGGGTGCGGTTGTTCCTCGTGCTGCGTCACCCCGGCCGCAACAAGCTCGCGCCCTGGGCCGATCTAGGCTGCATGCTCTTGCATCTTTCGCTGTGGATCGCGCTGCCGATGCTGTTCTTCCGCCCACTCGACGTGATCCTGTTTTACCTGCTGCGCTTGGCCCTGATCGGCTGCGGCATGTTCGCGGTGCTCGCACCTGGTCACTACCCGGCCGAGGCCGCCTGCCTGGCGCCGAGCCAGCGCATGTCGGGCGATTTCTATCTGCGCCAAGGCGCCACCACGATCAACTTTCGCACGGGTGTTCTGGGGCGCTTCGTGTGCTCGGGCCTGGAATACCAGATCGAACACCACTTCTTCCCGTCGTTGAGCCACGTCCACTTGCGAGCCTTGCAACCGATCGTGGAAGCCTGGTGCAAAGAGAACGGCGTGCCGTATCGCAGCTTCGGCTGGGGCGAAGCGATCTGGAAGAGCTGGCTCACGTTCGTGACCCCCAAACCGGTCGTGAGTGACGTAGAGACGCTTCGCTCGGGCGGCGCGCCGGCCATCAGCACGCCGCTCGAGGTCGAAGAAGACCCGTTCGTGCCGCCTGGGCTGCCCGACGCCGAGTGGCGTTAGCCCGCTGACGCGACTCGGACCGACGCCGTCGGCGACGAGGGCGACGAGGGCGACGAGGGCGACAGTCGTTTGCAGTGCACCGCGATCCTGTGCATCGAAGTCGCAGAGCGCACTTGAACGTTCTTGCTCATTTCGACACGGCTATGCCGATCTCACGGGTGGGGACGAGGCCGACCGAAACATAATGGACGCCGTGAACGTGACACGACACGTGCCTGACCAAATTCAGGTCCGTCCAAGAGCAACTGTTTAACTTTCGGATAGCGAACAGGGAAGCCGACGACAGGGCCCTTCGTACTCCGCTCATTCGTTTCAAGAACTCTCGGCAAAGGGATTGTACATGTCAAAGATCTTCAATCGCGCGCAACTAGCTATCTTTCCGGTGCTGTCATTCGCATATCAGCTCGGCTGCGCTGCCGCGCCACCGCCCGCGGCTGTCGCTCCCTACGATCCGAACTTCAAGTACGCGGCCCCTGCGCCGTCGGCGAAGACTGACATTACGCTGGGTATCGTTCGGCCTCAATTCAACGACTCGGGCAAGCTTTACTGGCAAATGTTCAGAGATGACGACACCCTGAAGGCAATGCTGCGCTCGATGGACGCCTCCATCGGCGAGATTCTGGTGGCCAAGGGCTTCAAGACGACGGGGCCCTTCGACTCAGTGAACGAGATGACGTTTCCGGAAAAGAAGACGGCAGACATGCTGTTCTACCCGGAATTCGATTTCTCGGTCGAGGTCAAGCCGGTCAACAAGCACGCAGCCGCGCCGAAGGAAGGAGGGTTCAGCATTCCTGGTCTGAGCTCGACCCCGAAGAAGGAAGACGCGAATGCCCCGGTCGCGTGTGACGCACAGATCGAAGCGGTGGGAAACATCACCTTCATCGCAGCAGAGCCGGAGTCGGGTGAGCGAATGCTCAACAAAAAGCTGGACGTAACCAGCGCCAAGCAAACCATTCCCGATCAGGAGGGCGACTTTTGCACCAATTCCTCCGACACCAGCAAATGGCCGGTCAAGGTCAAGAACGCCTGGAGCTTGGCACACGAGCTCGTTTTTCAATCTTCGATGAAAGCCATCAACGATTACGTGAGCGTCGACGAGATGCAGTCGTTCAAAGCAAACATCAAAGAAGTCCGCGACAAGAAGAAATATTGATCTCGCCCCTCCCAGGGAGTGAGTGCCGCGGGGCCGCGTGAAGCAATCGAGGCCCCGGTGCGCTCGAGCGCGGCTCGACGTCCTGGCATGCGACCCGCGCCGAACGTAGCTGGGCACCGACCGCGCCCATCTGCGTAGTATCGTACGGATGATGATTCCGAGGCCGCGCTTGCCCAAAGCGTTTTGGATGCAGCTGCTTTGGCTTAGCTCCGCAGGTTGGGCGTGGGCCGCGCTCGTGACCGAGAGATTGTTGGAGATTCGTGACGGGCCGCTGCGAACGGCGCTGCTCGCGCTTGCGTCGATCTCTGTCATTGGCTTGGCGGGCTGGGCGGCACGTCGGCTCGACCGTCAAAAGCTGCGCTACCTTCCGTGGTTGTTCTTGGCGGGCCTTGCCGCAAGACAGTGGCAGCGGGGCGAGCTTCGCCGGCAGTACCAAGCCAGCCCACCGATCAGCAGCATCGGCCCAGCCGAGAGCCTCTGGCATCCGATAACGACGACGGACTTGCTGCTCCGACACTACGCGCTCTCATCGAACAAGCTCAGCGTGGAGCGACTTCGGCTCGTTTCGCTCACCGACCTCCACCTCACTCCGGCGCTGCCACGTGCCTACTATGACCACGTCTTCGACCTCATCGCGGCCCAGCAAGCGGATCTGATTCTGCTGCTGGGGGACTACGTGTCGTCGCCCGCGAACATCGAGCTCATGGCTCAGCTGTTCGCTCGACATTGGCCGGCCCGAGTCGGCGTGTTTGCCGTGCTCGGCAACCACGATTTCTGGACTGATCCGGCGCGAGTTCGCGACGCGCTCGGCTCGGGCGGCGTCACCCTGCTCGAGGGTCGTTGCGCGCATCTGCCGGACGCGATCGGGCGAATCGCGATCTGCGGAACCGAAGCGCCCTGGGGACCCGAGCTCTCTTCTGCGCTCGACCGAGGCGAGCTCAATCTGGTGCTCAGCCATACTCCCGACAACGTCTATCGCCTCGCCGAGCACGGCGCGTCGCTAGTGTTCAGCGGGCATACTCACGGCGGACAGATCCGCCTGCCCAGCTTCGGATCCATCGTGGTTCCGTCGCGCTTCGGCGGGCTATTCGACGAGGGGCATTTTCACGTGGCCGGAACCGATCTCTTCGTCTCGGCGGGGGTGGGCGCAGACATGCCTCCGCTGCGCATCTACTGCCCTCCAGAGCTGTTGGTGGTCGACATCACTCGCCGGTGATCTCAATCGCACAGCGACGCGCCGAGAATATCGAGCCGCTGCGAGGCCCGTTCTCGAGCGGGGCGCTCGCGGTCCAGCAGCGCACCTCGCGGCGCGCGGAGTTCCCCCCGTTTCGAGGCTCGCGAGGCCCGTCGCGCTGGGACGCCGAAGGCTTTGACGGCCGCGACGGAACTCGTGACCATCAAACCCTGCTCTCTCTGGGAGCGCGAGAATTAGGAGAGAGAGAGCGGGCACGGGGAGAGGGAGAGGGGATCGTCCACGTTTTTTGGAGCGGGTTACTGCACGACGGGGGGGGTGACGCCCTTGTTTCGGGCGGCTTCGCAGCCGCGGTCGACGCCGGTCATGCCCTCTTCGGTCTTTACGACTTTGAATTCGACGCGGCGGTTCTTTTCCCAGGCGGTCGGGTTGGAGGCGGGATCGAGCGGGCAGTACTCACCGTAGCCTTGGGAGACGAGGCGGCTAGCGGGGATCCCGCGAGACTTGAGCGCGTCCATCACGGCGGCGGCGCGCAGGCGGGTGAGGTTCAAGTTGTACGCGTCCGTGTTGCGTTCGTCGGCGTGGCCGGCGACTTCGAGCACGGTGAACTCGGGATGGCCCTTGAGGGTAGCGGCAACTGCATCCAGGATGCCGTTCGAGCCCGGTAGGATCTTGGCGCTGCCAGTTTCGAACTGCACCTTGTCGAGGATCACGATGTCGTTGCCCTCGATGATGACCTTGCCCTTGTCGGGGCAGCCGTCTTGGTCCTGGAAGCCGTTGTAGGTCTCCGGCTCGTTCGGGCACTTGTCTTTGACGTCCGGGATCTGATCCTTGTCGTTGTCCGGATCGGGGCAGCCGTCGGCGTCTTCGAAGTTGTCTTTGTCTTCGGCGTCGTCGGGGCAGCTATCTTGCTTGTCGGGGATGCCGTCGTGATCGTTGTCGGGCTCGGGGCAGCCGTCGAGATCTTCGAAGCCGTCCTTGTCCTCCGGATCGTCCGGACACTTGTCTTTCTTGTCCGGAATGCCGTCACCGTCGCGGTCGCCGTCGCGATCGATATCCGGGCAGCCGTCGGTGTCGTGATCGCCGTCGAAATCCTCAGGCACGTTCGGACAGCGATCGTTTACGTCCAAGATGCCGTCGTTGTCGTTGTCCGGATCGGGACAGCCGTCTTCGTCCTTGAAGCCGTCGAAGTCTTCCGGCTCGTCGGGGCACTTGTCTTGGTCGTCCTTGTAGCCGTCGCCATCGCGGTCGCCGATGGACGGCTCGTACACGAAGCCGAGCACCATCCGTACATCGGCGGCTTCGAAGCCGGTCGAGAACGCGCGGCTGCCGGCGCCCATCATCAGGTAGCTGTTGCTCTCGATGAACAGCTTGATGCCGCCCAGGAACTCTTCACTCAGCTTTTGCTTCGTGTCCGAGTTGCCACCCAGTTGATAGGACGCGTACGTTTCACCCACCAGATCGAGCGCATCGAGCACGCGGTACGAAAGCCCGAGGCTGTATGTACCGAGGTTCGAGTACTCGAAGTTGCCCTCCTTCAGTTGGGGCTGGCCCGTGGCGTCGTTCTCGAAGCGGGCGTTGTCACCGGCGTGGCCGCGGTAGCCCACGTTGATGCCGACCTTGAAGCGGCGCTCGGCACCGAACTGGTTTTCGACCACGAATTGCGGCCAGTACCAAAACTTGGAATCAGCTCCCAAATCACGCGCGGCACCGGAGAGCGGAACACCGACTTGGGCCACGACGGCCAGGCCAATGCCGCGATCCACACGAGTCAGCCGCAGCTTGCCGTGTAGCGCGAGGAAACTCAGCTTCTGCGAGTCGAGCTTGGCGGAGTTATATAAGCCGCTGTCGTTCCGGCCGATATTGTATGCGGCATCGCCCGTCATCAGATTCACGGGGATGCTCAAACCGACGACGGCCATGTTGGCGACGCCGTAGTTGAAGCTGAAGGTGCCCTGGAACGAGTTCGAAACCAGGGCTTTGACGCCCGCCCCGGCGCCGGTGACGTTCTTGCAGTTCTCGTCCGCGCACTCGCCCGTGGTCTCGGTGCCGTCGGCATCCGTGTTGGTGCCCTGCGGCGTGTTACTCGCCCGGGTGCGCATCAGATTGTGCCCGTAGTCCAAGACCAGGCCGAAGCTGACGTTGCCCGCACCGAGAATGTCCGAACCGTTGACCGAGAAGAAGCCTTTGGAGTCGATGGCGGGCCGGAACAGGTGCGTATCCATGCCGTCGCCGTTGGTGGCGGGCGCGCGCGTGGCAGAGGCGAATTGAGCCTGAGCGGTCCCAGAGGCGAAAGCCAGCGCCGCGCCGAGGGTTGCAGCAGGTAGCAAGCCCGCCCGCTGAAGCCTGGTGATCCGCATCCGCCGCATGCTTCGTAGCCCTTTCGTGTCGCTGAAGTCTGGGGAAATACTAGAGCTTTAGCGAGGACCGACCGTAGCATCCTGGAAATTGCCGTGTCAACGTGAGACCACCACGAAATGCCCACAGAGAAACGCGATTCGGGCGCGCTCTCGCAGCTCCACAGCCAGCGCACGACGCTAGGCGGAGCATGGCTCGTGAAGCTAGTCTCGATGCGCCCGCGGTATGCCGCGCGTCCAAAACGTCAAAAACGTTCAGCGCGTCAGAGCGTGTAGGTTCAAAGTCCGCGATGCGTCGATTGCCGCTATTGAAGTTTCTGATCGCGTTCGTGCTCTGTGCACTCACGGGATCCGCGCGTGCACAGTCGCCGACGCTCGCCGGGCGCTGGAACGCCACGCCGATGCGATCCGATTGGATCGTCGGCGAGTGGGGCAAAGCCTGCGGCCCGACACCGAGCGGAGGCGGCGCAGCCGGCGGCAGCGTGACGATCACGAGCAGCGGTAGCGAGCTCCACCTGAGCGGCGCCGGGCGCGACTACTCGACGACCGAGTGTTGGGAGCAGTTTCCAGGACTATCTCGCATCAGCCACAGCGGCGGCCTGCGCGGCTGGCGGAATACCTGCAAAACCAAAACCGGGGACGCGCGCCAAGCCACCATTGTCACGACCATCAGCGCGACCGACAACCAGATTTCGTTCGACGAAACAGGGCAATATCAGTTCATTATCACCGGCCAGAACTGCACCGCGAGCGTACGCCGGACGCGCGGTTTGTCGCTGGTGCAACGTGAAGGCGAGAGCGCGCTGGTCGCGAGCGTGACGCCCCCCACGCCCCCCACTCCCAGCGCAGCTCCGGTAGCCAGCCCTCCGCCAAGCGCGACCACAGCAAAACTTTGTGCGGCTCCTGGAGCGCCCGAACGACTAGAAGTTCGGCCGGCAAGGAAGCTGCTGCGCCCAGGCGACAGCTTCGAATTTCACACCTCGGTTCTCGACGCTGCCGGCTGCGCAGTCCCGCTCTCACCCGTGTGGAAGGTGCTCGGCGAAGCCAGCTCGCTCGAGTTGTCCGGGCCGGGCCGGGTCAAAGTCCCGGACTCTGCCGCGGAATCAACCGTCGAGCTACAAGCGACGCTCGCGGGGCATTCGGCACGCGTCACGGTCGAGATCGCGTCGAAGGACCGCTACGACGCCTTGCTCGCCCAAAATGGGCTGAACGCCGAGGGTGAGTCGAGCGAAGTGGCGGTAGCGCGCATCGCTACTTCCGCCCTTGGCGGCGGCAGCGTCGTCACGCGGGATGACTCGCAGCGTCGGCGCATCATCTTCGTGGGTGTAGTCGGAGGTACGGCGTTGGTGCTCGGCTTGCTGGGCTTCGCACTCGTGCAACACAGCCGCAGAAAACCGCTCGAGCCAGAACCGCGAGCTCCACGGACACGGCTGAACCCGGCGATCACACCGAGCAACCTGCCGCCACTGGGCAAGGTTTGCCCGACTTGTCGCGAGGAATACCCGCCAGAGGCCGCGTTTTGCCCGAATGACGGCAATCGCTTGGTCGCGGCGCGGGCCAACGCCGAGCCCACCGGACCGAGCGGCGGTGTTTGCCCCATCTGTGGCCAAGGGTACGACCCGGGCGTACTCACCTGTCCGAAGCACGGTGAAGAGCTGCTGCCCGCCGCCATGCAGGCCGGCGTCCGAGTTACCGACGCTATGCCGACGAAAAAGATCTGCCCGGTGTGCGGCAAGCAATATACTGGTGACAGTCAGTTTTGCGGTGGCTGCGGCGCCGCGCTCGTGCCTGTGAATTGAACAATTGAACACATGGCAACCTGGCGAAAGCCGCCGAAGTAGCTTCGGCTATGCAGAGTTTGCTAAGGTCGCGCCGCGATGAAGATAGCCTGCGAGGCGTGTGGCGCCAAATACACGATCGCTGACGATAAAGTTCGGGGTAGACGAGTCAAGATCCGCTGCAAAGGTTGCGGCACCCCGATCGTAGTAGACGGACAACATGGTGGGGATCCGAGTATTTCCGATGCCGAGACTGATGCACTCGAAGCCGAGGGCCCTGTGATTTGGTCCGTGAATCTGAGCGACACCGACTCGCGCACGATGAGCACCGAAGAAATCGTGGCTGCGTATGCCACGGGGGTCGTCACTTCGGATGCCTTCATTTGGAAGGACGGCATGGCCGATTGGGTCCCGCTGCTGGACTCCGAGTTGGCCCCGCTTTTGGCAAGCGCTCCCGCCCCGGCCGCCGTGGCCGGTGCTCGCGGCGGCATGCCTCTGTTCACCGCGCCCAACCAAGCGACGCAAGCGTCGCGGCCCGCGGCTACCGCGCACGCGGCCCAGGTCAACACTCAAGATTTATTCGGCAGCCTCGACACGGCCGGCTCCGAAGAAGACGTCGCGACCAGCGCGCCGAGCGTGCCGCAAGCAGGCACGGGCGCCTACGATGACGGCAAGCTCACCGGCGCCCGTAACGAAAATTCCGTATTGTTCTCGCTCGATGCCTTGAAGGCGGGCTTCTCGCCGAGCGCTCCGAGCGCTGCCAAGGCACAGCCCAAGATCCCCGCCAAAGGAGGGCCCGGCGCTGCGCGTCCACAGCAACCGTCGAATCCGGATGACCCGTTCGGCATGAGTGCAGCCGCGGGTCTGATGGGCAGCGGCGGTGCGCTGTTCGGCGCGGACAATCAAGCGTTGATGACGGCGCCCGCGCCGCCGCCGCCGCCAGTCGTGGCCGTACCGGCCCCCTTCGTCGCGGGCGCAATGCCGGCAGCGTACGCCCCGAAGAGCAACAACATGCTCGTGTACATCGTCGGTGGCGTGGGCGGCGTGGTGATCATCGGGCTCTTGCTCGCTCTGCTCATGGGCAAAAAGAGCGATAGCAGCGCTACGGCCGACAACTCCGCCATCCCCAGCGCTAGCGCGCCGACGAGCGTGACCGAGAAGCCCGCTGAAGAAGTGAAGAAGGAAGAGCCGGCCAAGCCCGCCGAAGTAGCGAGTGCCACGCCGAGCGCCAACGTCGCGCCCAGCGCCAGCGCCGCGCCGTCGACCAAACCGACGGTTGTCGCCCCAAGCGGCATCGGCGCGGCGCCGAAGAAGCCCAAGGAAGAGCCTCCGCCGCCGGCGGACGCTCAACCCTTCAGCAAAGCCTCGGCGATCTCGGCGCTCACCGCTGCAGCCTCGGCCGCTGGCAGTTGCAAGAAGGCGGGCGGGCCCACGGGCGCCGGCAAGGCAACGGTCACCTTCGCACCGAGCGGTCGCGTCACGACTGCGACCGTCGCAGGCGGCTCGTACGCGGGCACGGGCGTGGGCGGTTGCGTGGCGTCCGTATTTCGCCGCGCGCACGTACCACCGTTCAGCGGGTCCTCCGTCACCGTCTCGAAGAGCTTTCAGATCAACTGATCCGCCGGCGCGGCGAGCTCGCACGACCGGCTGCGCGAAAAACCCGGCTCGCTCGGCTACTCTCCGCGCTTCACGCGCTGAATCCACTCTCTCAAGATCGGTTGATTGGGTTCGAGCGCGCGCGCGCGTTCGAGCTCGGCGAGTGCACTCTCTTGGAGATTGGCGGCGTGATAAACGCGGGCGAGAGTGAGCCGGCATCTGGCGCTGCTCGGCGCCAACGCGACGGCTTGCTTTGCGAGCCTGTTGGCTTTGCGTAGATCGCCATTGGCCTCGAGCGTGTAGTGAGCGGCGCGCTCGAACAGGGCCGCGCTGGGTTGACCGAGGGCGGCGCGCTCGTAGGACTCTGCGGCCTCGGCGTGGTTGCCTTCGACCGCCGCGTATTTTGCGCGCTCGAGGTACGACTCCCACAGGCTCTCGGCGACGCGCCGTTCGAGCTCGGCCAGATCACCCGCCAGCTCGAGGTTATCGGGCGCGAGGGAACAGGCGATGCGCAGCGTGTTGGCCGCGGCGACCAGATCATTGCGGGCGGCGGCTTCCGCGGACAGCGCAACGTAGTGTTTGAGTTGCTCGTCACGCGCTTGCGCCATGCGTTGCCCGTAGCGACGCCTGAGCTCTTCCGCCGCGCGAGCAGCCTCATTGACCGCGGGAATTTGTTGGGAAGACGACGACGCGCTGGGCGGCAACGACGAGTGACCGAGCTTGCGCGCCAGCGCGCGGCGGCGGGCCTCCGGATCACTGGGTGGTGCCGAAGAAGGACGCCGGAGGCTGGCTGGAGCGCGCGGATCCCGCGGCCCGGAGGCGGGCGGAACGGATGACGGGCTGAGCTGTGCGGGCGGATCGGATGCGGACGCTGACGATTGGCCAAGCGAGTCTTGGAAATAGCGATCGAAGTCGACCGTGCGCCGACGCGCGCCGAGGTAGCGATCGTATTCCACGCGCGATTCTGCGCGGTGCAACACTTCATACGCTTCACTGAACTTGCTGAACACGCGCAGCAGGGGCCCTTCGAAATTCCCTAGCTGTTTGCCGAAAAAACGATCGGGATGATAGACACGCACGAGCTCGTAGTAAGCCGCGCGAATGGCCTTCGCGTCCGCACTCGGCTCGAGCCCGAGCAGCTGGTAGTGGTCGAGCGAGGAACGCCGCTGATCGAGCTCCAAGAGCCGCTGCTGCTGTTCCGAGGTCAGGTCGCTCACGCCCTCGGAGCGGACCGCGAGCGGAATGGAATGCGAGCCGGAGCGCTGTGTGGATGATTGCGTTGGCGAGACCATCGAGCACCGATCGGTCAGCTCGATGGCACCGAGCAAGATCAACCGAGCGACGATGGTCTCGATCTGCTCGGTCGTGAGGCCCGTGGCGGTCACCAGATCGGCCTCGGTGGTCGAGCCCTCCACGCGCGACAACACGAATGCTTCGGTGGGACCAATCGGTAGATCGCGCAGGTTGACGCCGCTGACGAGTGTCAGAGTGCCATCACGAACGCCTTCTCCTACGCTTGATTCGCCCCGAACCATCTCGCTTCAAATCCTCGAAGACGGAATGGGCCCTGGTCCCGAACCGCCTCCTTCGAAATCGAGTCTTAGCTGTTACTCGGCGAAAAGCGAGGCGCAATTCCCCAGTCGAGCGATTTGTGAGATTTGATAGATCATCCTGATCTCACCCTGCGCGTCAGCTGCGCGCACTCGAAGATCACAGGGATAAATAGCAATAGAACGGGGCATTCGAGCGACACCCCGCCGAGCATCGATTGCGCTGACACTGTTGCACCGCACGCACCGCTAACCACGCCGCAGCCGGTCGGCCAGACGAGTCATCCGCTCTTCGCGCCGCGTTTCGGCCAAGGCCAGGCGAATCGCGCGCGGATCTGCGGCCAGCACGCACAGCTTTTTGGCGCGGGTGACGGCTGTGTACACGAGGTTGCGCGAAAGCATCACGAAATGCGCCGTGAGCAGCGGAATCACCACCGCCGGGTACTCACTGCCTTGGCTCTTGTGAATACTGGTTGCGTACGCGAGCGTGAGCGAAGAAAGGCTGGGATCATCGTATTCGACGTCACGCTGATCGTAGCGCACGGTGAGCTTGCGATGCTCGGTGTCGACCATGGTCACCACGCCGATGTCGCCGTTGAAGGCCTCGCGCTCGTAGTCATTTTTTGTCTGCATGATCTTGTCGCCCAGGCGCAGCTTTTGGCCGCGGGACTCGAGCGCAGGACCTTCGGGATTCAATGCGGCTTGGAGCAACTCGTTCAGCGCAATGGTGCCAGCCGGCCCGCGATGCATGGGCGTCAACACTTGGATATCGCGCTTCGGATCGAAGCCGAAGCGCCGCGGAATGCGCGTCACCACCAGCTCTCGCACGAGCTCAGCGGCCTCTTCCGGGGTCTTCCTCGGTACCACGAAGAAATCTGCGTTCGGCGAATCCGTGTCCGCGCTTTCTGGCATTTCTCCGTGCAAAATGCGGTGTGCGTTGAGCACGATGCGGCTCTCCCCGGCTTGCCGGAAAATGTCGTTCAAGCGAACGGTGGGCAGCGCGCCACTGTCGATCAGATCGCGCAGGAAAGCGCCCGGGCCGACCGAGGGCAATTGATCCGAATCGCCCACGATGATCAAGCGGGCAGCCGTGGGCAACGCGGCGACCAACGCGGCCGCCAACGGAATGTCGATCATCGATGCTTCATCGACGATCAACACGTCTGCCTCGATCGGGTTGTCTGAATCGACTTGAAAATCGTTTTGTCGCGGGTCGAAGGCGAGCAACCGGTGCAGCGTGCTGGCCTCGAGCCCGGTCGACTCACTCAGGCGCTTGGCGGCGCGGCCCGTCGGTGCCGCCAGCTTCACCCGCAAGCGCGAATGCCCGAGCACGTTCAGGACCGCCCGTACGATGGTGGTTTTGCCCACGCCGGGCCCGCCGGTGATGACCACGATCTTGTGCTGCGCCGCCGCTTCCACCGCAGCGCGCTGGCCGGGAGCAAGCTGAATTTTGGCGCGTTGTTCGAAGGCCGCGAGCGCGGCATCCAGCCCACCCAGGCTCACTCCGGGGCTGGTTAGCAAACGGGCGAGACCTGTCGCAACGGCAACTTCAGCCTTGTGCAGCCAACTCAGATAGACGCCGCCCTCTTCGACGACCACGCGTTCGGATGCCCACAGTTTGTCGATCGCCGCAGTCACGTGCGCTTCGTCGATTTGCAGCATCTCCGCCGCGCGCTGCGCGATTAGCTCGCGCGGTACGACGACATGGCCCTGATTGGCGAGCTCGGCGAGCTCGTGCATCACTCCGGCTTGCGCGCGCTCCGGATGGTCACCCGAGATACCGAGTGAGCGAGCGAGCTGATCCGCGGTCTTGAAGCCGACCCCGCGCACGTCGAGGGCCAAGCGATAAGGGTAGCGCTGCAGGATACTGGCGGCCTTGTCGCCGTATTGTTTGAAGATGCGCGCGGCGAGGGCGGGCGACGCGCCGTGGGTCTGGAGCAGCAGCATGATGTTGCTGATGGCGCGCTGTGAAGCCCAAGTCTTCTTGATCTCCTCGATGCGCCGCTCACCAATGCCGCTGACTTCGCTCAGCCGTTCGGGGTGTTCATCCAACACCGATAGGCTTTGCAAGCCGAAGGTGGCCACGATGCGCTTGGCGAAGCCGGGCCCGATGCCGTGAATCAGCCCGGAGCCGAGATATTTCTCGAGGCCGGCCAGCGTGCTCGGCGCGATCGGCATCAGCGTCTCGACGCGAAACTGTTCGCCGTGTTTCGCATCTTGCACGAATTCCCCGGTGACACGCACGCGCGTGCCGGGACCGACCGCGGGGAACGTTCCGACCGCCGGCAAGGCACCACGACGCGCGCCGCCACCTTCGAGTGACCCGATGCGGATCACCCGGAAGCCCGTCGCCTCATTTTCATAGGTGACGCGCTCGACTTCACCGGTCAGGGTGGTGGGCACGCTCGAACCTTAGCGCGCCTTCCGCCTCTGGCGTGAGGCCGTGAGGGCACGAGGCCTTACGATACGCGATGTCACGCTGCGGCAGGCTTGCGATAGGCCTCGGGGCAGCCTACAGAGTTTGAGAAGTATGTCGAAACTCGGTCAACGGCTCCACTCCCGCTGCGCCTGCTCGAGCGCCGGTTCCCCCTTCGCCCTCGCCGGCACCGAACGCAAGTACGAGCGCTCGCGCCCATTTTCGATCCCACATCTGTTTCTGGATCTGACATTGGATTTCGAGACCAAATCCGTGTCGGGCAGCGCTACGCTCGACTTCGAGCGCGTGGCAAGAGATGCTTCCGAGCTGCGGCTCGATGCCGTCGGCTTCGAGATCGAAAGTGTGCGCTCGAACACCGGCAAGGGCTTCGTGAACGCGCCGTTCGACTACGACGGAGATACGCTCA
Source organism: Pseudomonadota bacterium (assembly GCA_037200885.1). Lineage (GTDB taxonomy): Bacteria > Myxococcota_A > Polyangia > Polyangiales > Polyangiaceae > PMG-095. The sequence goes on along the minus strand of JBBCIN010000001.1, from coordinate 3,056,895 downwards.
CGGTGCGCGGGTTGGAGGATGCCGACGCAGGCAAAGTCGAGGTCCGCTATCGCGTCACGCCGCGACGTGGCATGTATTTTCTGGAGCCGGACGCGAAGGTCAAACATCGCCCGAAGCAAGTCTGGACACAGTGCCAAGACGAAGATGCCCGCCACTTCATTCCGTGTCACGACAAGCCGCATGTCAAGATGACGAGCGAGCTGCGCGTCAGCGTACCGAATGGCTTCGTCGCTCTCTCCAATGGCGAGCTGATCGACTCCCAAACCCCCGCGGCGGCGAGCAAGAAGGCGTGGACGTACCACTTTCGCCTGGACAAGCCGCACCCGAGCTATCTCCTGACGCTGGTTGCCGGAAACTTCACCGTCATCGACGATCGCCCGGCGGATCTCGGCAAATCCAAGCAGGTGCCGGTGCGGTACTACGTACCCCCCGCGCGCAAGAAGGACACCGCGCGCAGCTTCGGCGAGACCCCGCGCATGATCGAGCTGTTCTCGCGGCTGACTGGCGTCCCCTTCCCCTGGCAGCGCTACTCCCAGATCGTAGTCAGTGACTTCATCTTCGGTGGCATGGAAAATACGACCGCCACCACCATGTACGAGCACGTGCTCTTGGATGAACGCGCGGTGCTCGACATCACTTCGAATGATCTGGTGGCGCACGAGCTTGCCCACCAATGGTTCGGCGATTTCGTCACCTGCCGAGATTGGTCGCATGCCTGGTTGAACGAGGGCTTTGCCACGTTCATGGAGCACGTCGAGCGCGAAGATCGCATCGGGCGTGACGAGTACGACTACGGCGTGTCGTCCGACAACGACACCTACTTGCACGAAGCCAGCGCGCGCTACTCGCGCCCCATCGTGTGCCGCGACTACGCGGAGCCGATCGACCTATTCGACCGCCATTTGTACGAAAAAGGCGGGCTCGTGCTGCACATGCTGCGGCGTGAATTGGGAGACGAGACGTTCTGGGCCGGCGTTCGAGATTACCTCGAGGCCCACGCCTACGGCGTGGTCGAAACCAATGATCTGCAGCGAGCGTTGGAGAAGGTCTCGGGGCGCTCGCTCGAGCGTTTCTTCGATTCTTGGGTTTATCGGCCCGGACACCCCGAGCTCAAGGTGAAGGTCAGCTGGGACGAAGGCCTCTTGTCGATCAGCGTGAAACAAGCGCAAAAGCTCGGTGACATTGCCGAATTTCACTTCGAGCTCGAGGTCGAAATCGGCGCACTCGGGGGCGGGGTCTCGCGGCACAAGAAATCGGTCAGCTCTGCCTCGGATACGTTCGTGATTGGGCTCGCCGAGCGCCCTGCGTTCGTGGCCTTCGATCCGGATCTGCGCGTGGCCGGCGATCTGACGTTCGACGCGCCGAGTGACATGCTGCGCGCGCAGATGGTGAGCGCCACGCGTGCCATCTCGCGTGTGCGCGCCGCTGAAGCGCTCTCCCGGCGTGACGACCCCCCGACGATCGCAGCGCTCGCCAAGTGCCTCTCGAGCAAGACCGAAGCCTGGATGGTGCGCGCCGAAGCCGCCCGCGCGCTGGGCAAAATCCGCTCCGAAGAGGCCTTTTCCGCGCTCGCTGCGCAGGCGGGTACGGAGCATCCGAAGGTGCGGCGCGCCGTCGCATCCGCGCTCGGCAATTTCAAGACCGCGGACGCGGCGAAGGTTTTGGAAAAGCGTGCCAAGAGCGATCCGAGCTACTTGGTCGAGGCCGAGTCGGTGCGCTCCCTCGGCCGCACGCGCCAGGCCAAAGCGCTCGAGGTGATCGTGTCTTTGCTCGACCGGCCCTCCTGGGCGGAGGTGTCACGAGCCGGCGCGCTCGACGCGCTCGGTGCCCTGCGCGACGAACGCGCCTTGCCGGAGGTGCTGAAGCGCACCGAGTACGGCTTTCCCACGCGCGGTAGGCGCGCGGCGATTGCCGCCTTGGCCCAGATCTCCGAAGGTCGCAGAGTGCGTGAGCACCTGGAGGACCTGCTCGACGACAAAGACCCGCATCTGAAGATCGACGTGGTCGCGGCCCTGCAGTTCCTAGGCGATCTGAAGAGTCGCGGCCCACTCCACCGCGCCAAAGAGCGCGAGCTCGATGGCCGCGTCGTGCGTCGTTTACGCGAAGCATTGCGTGACATGGGCGAGCACAAGAGCGTCGCCGAGCGGAAACGCCTAAACGACGAGTTGGACAACGTACGTAACGAAGTGGCCGAGTTGAAGGCTCGCTTATCCAAGGTCGAGGCCGGCAAAGCCAAAACCGCGCCCAAATCCCAGAAAGCGACGCAAGCGAAGAGCCCACGCGCGACCAAGAAGAAGAAGGGCCGCGCATGACCGAGTTGGTCCGACTCGAGCGGCGCGCGGCCGTCGCGATCGTGACCATCGATCGTCCCGAGCGCATGAACGCGCTGTCTTGGGCCACCGTGCAGCGGCTGGGCGAAATCGGACGAGAGCTCGCTTCGGATCCCGCCGTCTACGTCTGCGTGTTGACCGGCGCCGGCGAGAAAGCATTCTGCGCCGGTGCAGATCTGAAAGAGCGTCAGGGCATGAGCCGCAGCCAAGTGCGCGAGATGCTCAGCGCCTATCGCAGCGAGCTCGGTTGGCTCGGAAACTCCGACTTCGTGAGCGTCGCCGCCATCAATGGCGTGGCCCTCGGCGGCGGTCTGGAGCTCGCGCTGACCTGTGATCTGCGCATCGCGGCCCCAGGGGCCATCTTCGGCCTGCCGGAAACGGGACTCGGCATCATTCCCGGCGCGGGTGGTACGCAGCGTCTCGCCCGGCTGATCGGAGAGTCCCGCGCGCTCGACCTCGTGCTCACCGGTCGACGGATCGAGTGCGGCGAGGCGCTGGCTCTGGGCGTCGTGAATCGCGTCGCCCCGAGCGCAGAGCTGCTCTTGGAGAGCGCATTGAAGTGGCTGGAACCCGTGGCCGAGGGCGCGCCCGTCGCGCAACGCGCGGCGCTCTCAGCGGTGCGCGCGGCGCAGCGCTTGCCACTGGAACAGGGGCTCGATTTCGAACGCGCGGCATATGAGCGTTGCCTGGACAGCACCGATCGCGCCGAAGCGCTGCTCGCGTTGAGCGAAAAGCGAAAGCCGCGCTTTCAAGGAAAATAAGCGCGTTCTATTTTGCAGAAATGCCCTGCGGTGGCTCGAGGATCGCTCGCGGCTTACCCTTGCCGACCTGCATGCGCACGTGACAGAACTTCTTCACCGGTCGCCGTGAGTCCTTCTCGGTCCCGAGGCCCCACAGCGCCACCTGCAGATCGAGTGAGTCCCCCGCGCCGAGCACGCGCACGCCCTTCGCCGGCCAGGTGCGACTGAACTTGGTCGCGTCATCGCCGAAGATGCTTTGCTCGCCCTCACCCGTGCGCTCGTCACCGAAGGGCTCGGCCTCGGATTGGCCCTTACGCAGCACCGAACCGGCGAATGCCAGTGGCCCGGTCTTGGGGTTCGCGAGCGAATGCGGTTTGCCATCGAGCGCGCTCGCCACTACGTTCAGCTTCACCCCCCAACCAGAGGCGACTTGCGCGGCGTTGGCCGACACCGCGAAGCGCACCCCGGCGACGCTGATTTTCAGCCCTTCCGGCACGACCACGTAGGTCACCTCACGAGTGGCGTTGGCATCGGGCTCGCTCTTCGGGGGCGGCGCAGGCGGCGCAGCCGAGTCCGCGGCAGCCTCGGCCGGCGGGGGCTTTGCGGGCTCGCTCGGCTTTGCAGACTCGCTGCTGGGCGGTGGTTCGGCGGCCGCGGCCGGAGCTTCCGCGATCGGCGGCTCCGCGGGCGGCGTGGCCTGAGCACCGCCGCAAGCAGCAGCAAGCAACGACGAAATCAGCAACGCGACACGAACGATGCGCATGGCCGGCAGACTACACCGGCGAGCTCGCAAACGGCAATCAGTGCGCGGCGGCAAACTCACGCCGCACGTCGGCGAAGAGCTTGGGATCTTCGAGCAGATCGAGCGTCGTGCGAGCCATGGCCTTGGCCGCGACGAGCATGGTCGACATGCCGCGATCACTTGCCGCGCAATCGGCGAAGCGGTGCTCGTGGCACAAAGATTCGCCTTCGTCACAAATCGCCAAGTACGGGTGAATCGACGGCAGATGCAGGCTCAAGTCACCCATGTCGGTGGAGCCGGCACCGACGCGCGCATCAGTCTCGCGCGCGTTCCGGCCGAGAGCCTCGAGCGCAGCGCCGAAGCGACGCGCCATAGTCAGGTTGTTGTTCATTTCGCGGTAGCCGATCTTCTCTTGGAACGACACAGGGACGTCGCATGCCAGCGCGGCGCCGCGAGCACAGCGCAGCACGATCGCCTTGACACGCTCGAGCTCGGCGGATGTTTGCGCGCGCAACGTGAACTCCGAGGCCGCATGCTCCACGATCACGTTGACGGCCTGGCCGCCGTCGGTGACGATGCCATGCACGCGCGTACCATCACGAAAGTGCACGCGCTGAGAATCGATCAGGCGAAAAGTCTCCAGGCACGCCGTGAGCGCGCTCTTGCCGGCGAACGGCGCTGCCGCCGCGTGTGCAGGCACGCCCTGATAAGTCATGGCGATGCGCATACTGCACAGCGCAGGGTGCGCCAAAATATCGCGATCGAACGGGTGAAACATCATCGCGGCGTCGACGCCTTCGAACACGCCTGCGCGCAGCAGCTTGATTTTTCCGCCTCCGCCTTCTTCGGCGGGCGTGCCGATGATCTCCACCGAGCCCGGTAGCTGCGCAGCTTGACTGGCGAGCGCAAGAAATGCACCGACAGCGCTGCCCGCGATCAAGTTGTGCCCACACGCATGACCGATGTCGGGCAGCGCGTCGTACTCGGCCAAGATCGCGATCTTCGGTGAGCCGGTGCCGATGCGCGCGCGAAACGCGGTCTCGAGGCCGCCGACTCCGCGTTCGACTTCCGTACCGAGCCTTCGCTCCAAACAATCACCGAGCCAGGTGGCGGCCTGCCGCTCTTCGAAGCACAGCTCGGGGTGAGCGTGGATCCGACGCGAAAGCGCGGAAAGCTCCTCGGTGAGCTCGTCCACGCACAGGTCCAATGCCTTACGATCGAGCGCCATGCTAAAAGCATAGCCCAGAGATGACGGGATCTGCGAAGCACCGGCAAAATACCTGGCAAAAGACCGGCAAATGCGCGATCGCGACGCTATCGTGGCTGCTCGCCGCCTGCAATCGCCCCACGACAGAAAAGACCCCGGAGCTGAGCGATGCCGCGCGTGCGCTCAGCGCGGGTGCCGTGATCGCCGCGCCAAGCGGGCTCGCTGCCGAACCCAGTCCGACGCCGCCGCGCACAGCGGCACCCCCGATCGTTCCCGCGCCGCTCGAGAAGGTCGACTTTCAAGACGTCGCGATGGGCACGACCGTGCACTTCATCGCTTACACCAACGCGCAGATCGACAGCTCGCAGGTTCGCGTCGCGATGACCCAAGCGCTGAATGAAATGAAGCGGCTCGAGGCCGTGCTGAGCGAATGGCGCGACGACAGCGAGGTCGGTCAGATCAACTCGCACCCCGAGCAATGGGTGCACGTCGGCCCGGAGACGTTCGCGGTCATCTCTCGCGCCCTAGAGGAGGGCAAGGCCTCCGGCGGCGCATTCGACATCACTTTCCAAGCGATGAGCGGGGTGTGGAAGTTCGGTAGCGCCGCCGAAGCGAATCCCAAGCTGCCGTCCAAGGCCGAAGTCGAGCGATTGCGCAGGCTAGTGGACTACCGCACCGTCGAGCTCGACCCAACGGCCCGAGCGGTACGCTTGCCCAAAGCCCACAAGATCGGCCTAGGTGGGATCGCCAAGGGTTACATCGTCGATCGCGCCGCAGAGGTGCTGAAAAAGGCGGGCATTCAGGCCTTCTTGGTGCAAGCCGGGGGTGACTTGTACGGCGCAGGTCGAAAACCCGACGGCTCCCCTTGGGTTAGCGGCATCATGGATCCGCGCGGCCCCGAGGGCAGCTCGTTCGCAAGCATCGAGCTCACCGATCACGCATTTTCCACGGCGGGCGACTATGCGCGCTCGTATGTGATCGGCAAGCGGCGGTACCACCACATCATCGATCCGCACACCGGCTACCCCGCAACTGCGAGCCGCAGCGTCACCGTCTGGGCAGACGACGCGACGACAGCCGATGCGGTCGACGATGCGGTGTTCATTTTGGGTCCTGAGGCAGGCCTGAAGCTGGTCGAAACCACGCCGGGGGTCGGCGTGGTGATCGTGGATAAGAACAACAAGGTTTGGCTGAGCCCGCGCTTGCAAGGCAAGGTGCACATCACTCACCAACCGACCGACGGCATCTAGTGATGCGACGGCCGTTCTCGCCATGTCATCGCGGGTAACGTGCGGCAGATTTGGGAACCCCGACACGAGACCGAGCGGAGATCACAAAACGCCAATGGCTCCTTGCGGAGCCATTGGTAATCTTTAGGGGGCCGAATCAGCGCGGGCGGCGAATGTACATTTCCGGTTGTGCCGGGCTCTGCGGGCGCGAGGGTCCGCGGTTATCGCGCGGAGCTTGACCGCCGCCATTCGGGGCGCCTTGCGGGCGCCCTTGGCCGCCGCCTTGGAACGGGCGCGCCGGACCGTCGAAACGGCGTTGTGACGGACCGCGATCACCGTCGAAGCGCGAGGGGGCGCTCTGCGGGGCACGCGGGGCCGCGCGATCGTCGAAACGACGCGGTGCCGGGCCACGATCTTGGCTCGGGGCAGCCGGAGCTGCACCGGTGTGCTCGGGACGCGGGCCGCGATTGTCCATCCGCAGCTGCGGGCCGCGATTGTCCGGGCGCGGGCCGCGATTGTCGGGGCGCGGGCCACGGTTGCCCTGGAAACGAGGACGATCGTTCTGGGGTGGGCGAGCTTCCGACTCGGGACGCGCGGCGCGCGGGCGCAGATCTTCCGCGCTCGGCTCGGGCGTGTCGAGCTTACGAATGGACGTGCGAGTGAGACGCTCGATGTCCCGAAGGTAGCCGCGCTCTTCACGGCTGCACAAGGAGATCGCGATGCCTTCTTTGCCGGCCCGCGCGGTGCGGCCGATGCGGTGCACGTAGCTCTCCGGGATGTTCGGCAGATCGTAGTTCACGACATGGCTGATGCCGTCGACGTCGATGCCGCGCGCGGCAATGTCCGTCGCGATCAGCACCTTGAGCCGACCGGACCGGAAATTGTCCAACGCGCGTTGGCGCGCGCCCTGAGATTTGTTGCCGTGAATGGCTTCGGACACGATCTCACCGCGCTCCAGCTCTTTCACCAGGCGATTGGCGCCGTGCTTGGTGCGCGTGAAGACGATCGCGCGCTCCATGGCCGGATCGCGCAGCACCTTCTCGAGCACGCGGCGCTTCTCGGAAGCCTCGACCATGTACACCGATTGCTCGATGCGCTCGGCGGTGGACGAAACGGGGGCCACGTCGACGCGCACCGGGTTGACCAAAATCTCACGCGACAGGCGCTCGATGTCACTCGGCATGGTGGCCGAGAAAAACAGCGTTTGGCGCTGCTTCGGCAATTTCTGCAGGATACGCTTCACGTCCGGCAAAAAGCCCATGTCGAGCATGCGGTCAGCTTCATCCAAGACCAGGATCTCGACCTTGTCCAAGAAGGCAGCGCCCTGATTCATCAGGTCGAGCAGGCGACCGGGAGTGGCGACCAGCACATCGAGGCCTCGGCTGAGCATCGAGATTTGCGGGCCCTGACCGACGCCGCCGAAAATCACGGCGTACTTGAGCGGCGTTCCGCGACCGTAAGTGGCGAAGCTTTCCGCGATCTGCGCGGACAGCTCGCGCGTTGGCGAGAGCACGAGGGCGCGCGGACGGCGAGCGTCCCGCGGCGTGGTCGAGGCCATCAAGCGCTCGATCATCGGCAGGGCGAATGCGGCCGTCTTGCCGGTGCCGGTTTGGGCGCAACCGAGTAAATCGCGACCCGCGAGCACCTCGGGGATGGCTTTTTGTTGGATCGGCGTCGGGTTGACGTAACCCTCCGCAGTGAGCGCCTTGAGCACGGTATCGCTCAGGCCCAAATCAGTGAACGCGACACCCGAAACGGTGGCAACAGGGGTGCCGGCAGCGACGGGGGCAGCAGTAACAGCAGCAGCGTCGGACGAGGCATGGCCCGCGACGGGATTCGTATTTTGCAAAGTGACCTTTTGTATGGAGAAACCGGCGCTGCCCAGAGGGACAACCCGGGGGGCGAAGCTCTCCGGCCGGTGCGCCGATGGAAATCGACTCAGCCGGCGGGGACGCCACGCTTCGTTTACGATGGGGAGCGCGCGGGCTGCTGCGAGAGCAAGCACCGCGTCGCACGACCGCCCTTCGTCGTAAGTGAAATTTCGGACTCGAAAGCCGCGCCGGGCAAGCCCGCCGCTAGGGCGAAAACCGGGGGCAACTGCCCGCGGCCCGGCGACTCTGACAGATCCACCCGGGAGTGCAAGCGCGCGGACCCTCGAGACACGCACCTTGGCGCCAGTGTAGCCGCTTTCAGCACGAATCCTGCGGTGCAATGCATCACGCGTCCCTGCACTTATTCCCCAAGTGTCCGTAGGTGACTGAGTTCGCGGAAGTTAGGGACTCCGGCAGGGATGGTTGACAATGTCTGGTCGTCTAAGAGTGGGAACCTGGCTGGCGTCTGCATTGTGCGCCGGCGTAGTGCTATGCACCGCCGCCTGTGACGGCCACCGACGGTGTACCTGCGCAATCACGGCCAAGGGCGACGTCCTCTGCTGGGGCGCCAATCATCGCCAGCAACTCGGCAACACCGCAGTCACTCCGTAGCGGGTTCCACTGCGCTCGTTCTGACCGAGATCCCGCCGGGTAGCCCGACGCGAAGCGCCCCATTTCGCGCCGGACACGACCGCCACGCTAAAACCCGCGCAGAACCAGCGGTTTTTGCTCGCAAAAGCGAGCCAGGGACAGCTGGCGGAGGGTTGTGGCATGCTGCGTTTCGCATGCAGATCGAGCTGATCGCAACTGCGAGTGAAGATTCAGCGTTCCTGCCGCGGCTTGGTCTCGGGGTCCTGGCCTCGCTCACGCCGCCCGAAGACGAGGTGATCTACACCGACGACCTGGTGAAACAGTTCGACCTCGAAAAGGACGTGAAGGACGTCGACTTGGTCGGGATCAGCGTCGACAGCAAGACCGCGCGGCGTAGCTACGAGATCGCCGCCGCCTATCGCGCACGCGGGGTCAAGGTCGTGCTGGGCGGCATTCATCCGACGGCCGTACCGGACGAAGCGCGGCGCTTTGCCGACTCGGTCGTGTTGAGTGAAGCCGAAGAGCTCTGGCCGGAGCTCTTGCGCGACTTCAAGCGCGGTCAGTTGAAGCCGATCTACAAGGGCGCCTTGCCGGATTTGGGCGGCAAGCCCATGCCCCGGCGCGATTTGTTCCGCTCGAAGAAGTACATTCCCTTTCAAGTCGTGCAGACCATGCGCGGCTGCCCTTACCCGTGCGAGTTTTGCAGCGTGTCGACCGCCAATGGCACGACCATGCGCTTTCGCCCGGTACAAGAGGTCTTGGACGAGCTGAACACGTTGAGCAAGCTCATCCTATTTGCCGACGACAACGTGATGATCCACCGAAAGTACTCGGCGGAGCTGTTCACCCGCATGATCCCGCTGCAAAAGCACTGGATCGGTCAGTGTTCGCTGGCCGCGGTCAAACGCATCGAGAACGTGAAGCTGATGGCCGAGAGCGGCTGCAAGGCGCTGTTCATCGGCTTCGAGAGCATCGACGACAGCACCCTGCAGCACACCGGTAAGCGCCAAAACCGTCCTTCCCAGTACCGTGAAGTGATGGATATGCTGCACGACCACGGCATCTCCACCTGGGGCAGCTTCGTCTTCGGCTTCGACACTGACGACCGCGAGGTGTTCGATCGCACGGTCGAATTCGGCATCGACATGAAGCTGACCATGGCCCTCTACGCCATCCTCACGCCCTACCCGGCGACCAAGCTGTACCGCCGGCTGAAAGAGGAGCGACGGCTGACCAACGAGCAATGGTGGCTGGGCGGTGACCACGACGCCGGCTCGCCCTACTTCACTCCGACGGGGATGTCGCGTGAAGAGCTGCGAGAGGGCTGGCAACGCGCGTGGCAGCGCTTCTATTCGCCGCGCGCGATTTGGGATCGCTGGACCGTGCGCAAGAGCTCGAGTTGGATTCAAACGCTCGGCTATCTGCCGCTGAACGTGATGCAAAACCGGCTGGTGAAGTACAAGATCGTGGGTGGCGCGCAGCGCTTCCGATCGGCCCGTGATTTCGATCCCATGGCGACAGCCATGAGCGCGCTCGCAGGCGCGGAAACTCACGATCCGGCGCCAGCCAGCGAACCGTTGGTCAAAGGTCGCTCGCTGCGCATCGTGGGCGCGTAAAACCATGCTCCTGTCAGTGCTAGGGGGCGCGCTGATCGGCCTCAGCGCCTCGCTGTACTGGTCGCTCAACGGTCGCATCGCGGGGATCAGCGGCATCCTCGGCGGCGCGCTGTCGAATGTTGGGCAGGAGCGCTGGGTCCGGGTGCTGTTCTTGCTCGGCCTGCTTGCCTCGGGCATTGGCTTCGCCGTGTTCACGAATCGAGTCCCTGCACCCACCCTGCCCCTGCTCCCGCTCGCCGGAGCGGGGCTCTTGGTCGGCTTCGGCACGCGCATGAGCGGCGGCTGCACCTCGGGTCATGGCGTGTGCGGGTTGAGCCGGCTGTCCGCCCGTTCATTCGTCGCGGTGCTGACGTTCATGATCACGGCCGCGATCACCGTATTCGTGGTGCGGCACGTGCTGAGGCTCTGGCTGCCATCGTGAAAAAGCTGATCAGCGCGCTCGGCTGCGGTCTCGTCTTCGGAGTCGGGCTGTGCGTCTCGGGTATGACCGATCCAGCGAACATCATCGCGTTCCTGGACGTCAGCGGAAAGTGGTCACCCAACCTGGCAGGCGTGATGCTCGGCGCGATCGCGGTGCACGCGACCTGGCTGCGTTTGGCGGCGCGGCGCGGCGCCGCCGCCGGCAAAAACAGCCTGTCGCCGGCGAGCGGCAAGCGCATCGATGGCGCGCTCGTCGGCGGCGCGGCCTTGTTCGGCATCGGCTGGGGAGTGTCGGGCTATTGCCCCGGGCCGGCGATCGTCGCGCTCGGATCGGCCGCGCGCGGAGCGCTCGTGTTCGTGATTGCGATGGCCGCAGGCATGCTGCTGAATGAGGCGAGCCAATGGACGATCAAGCGCTCTCGCAAGGATTCGGTAGTTCTTCGCTGACCCGCGCTCAGTGGACGCCCGAGGCGCACGTGCGGACCGCTTTCTCGTACGCACGGCAGCACACCGGACTAGCCGCTTTCGGGATTTCACTGCTGTTTCAGAGCTGAATCGGGCCAGTTTCCGACACAATCGGAAGCAATCCTCGTGAGTTGGCACGGCCTTAATCACTCTCGACGCTTATCGCAGGGCAGTTTCGGCCGTCTCGATCCATGCTTCAGAGCCAACCCATGACGCTGAACGAGCTCGAACAGTATCGCGCGTTGTCCGAGCAAGCCCCGTCGATGGTCTGGCGCTCGGGGCTCGACGCACGTTGCGATTACTGCAACGCCACCTGGCTCGCCTTCACCGGACGTCCGCTGGATCGAGAAGTCGGGGACGGCTGGCTCGAGACCATCCACCCGAGTGACTTATCGCGCTACTTGCCGCAATACTTGGCACACTTCGCGGAGCGCGAGGAGTTCGAGACCGAGCTGCGCCTACGCAGGCACGACGGCGTATATCGCTACGTGTTCGTGCGCGCCGCGCCGTATCAAGATCCGAGCGGCGCATTCGCTGGGTTTCTGGCGGACTGCTTCGACAATAGCGACCACCGCGAGCTGGATGCTTTCTCGGGCGGCGCGGAGTTCTTCGAGATGTCGCTCGACCTGCTGTCCATCAGCGGGTTCGACGGTTTCTTCAAGCGCGTCAGTCCGAGCTGGATGAAGACCCTCGGCTGGAGCGCGGAAGAACTGATGGCACGACCGCTGATCGAGTTCGTGCATCCGGACGACCGCCAGGCAACGTTGCTCGGTCGCGACGGCCTGAAGGCCAATCAGCCGCTGATTGGCCTAGTCAACCGCTACCGTTGCAAGGACGGCAGCTACCGCTGGTTCGAGTGGCGCTCGGTGAGTCACCCCGAACGCGAGGTGGTTTATGCCTCGGCCCGCGACGTAACCGAGCAGCGCGAGGCCGAGCGTGTGCTGCGTGAGGCCAAGGACAGTCAGGAGCGCATGCAACGACAGTTGATCTTGTCCGATCGGCTCGCCTCGGTCGGCATGCTCGCTGCGGGCGTTGCCCACGAGATCAACAATCCCTTGGCCTACGTGGTGGCAAACTTGGATCTGTTGGCGGAAGAGGTCGAGCAGGCTCTGCACGAGGGATTCACGCCCAACCTAAAAGAGTGGGGCGAGGCGGTTTGCGAAGCGCGTGAGGGTAGCGATCGCATCAGGAAGATCGTGCGCGGACTGAAAACTCTCTCGCGCGCCGAGGAGGAACGGCGCGAGGTAATCGCGCTCAGGCCGGTGTTGGAGCTGTCGGTCAACATGGCCTTCAACGAGATCCGCCATCGAGCGCGGCTGGTGAAGGACTACGGTGAGACGCCGTTCGTCGAAGCCGATGACGCGCGGCTCGGTCAGGTATTCATCAATTTGTTGGTGAACGCCGCGCAGGCAATCCCCGAGGGCGACAGCGACGCCAACGAGGTGCGCATCGTGACCTCCACGGACGCGCTCGGCCGGGCCGTGATTGACGTGCTCGACACGGGCCCTGGCATTCCCAGTGAGGCACTCGGGCGCGTGTTCGATCCGTTCTACACCACGAAACCGATTGGCGTCGGTACCGGGCTTGGGCTGTCGATTTGCCATAGCATCGTCACTAGTCTCGGCGGAGAGATCAGCGCCAGCAATCGCGACGCGCGCGGAGCGCGCTTACGCGTGGTGCTGCCAGCCGCCACGCGCGCGCTGGCAGGGCCGGCCGTGGCAAAGACCGGAGATACGGCCAAGCTGGGGCGGGCCGCGGTCTTGATCGTGGACGATGAGCGCGCGGTTTCGGTGATCCTCGGTCGCGCCTTGGTCAATCACGACGTCACCGCCGTTACGTCCGCGAAGGAGGCGCTCGAGCAGATCGAGGCCGGCACGTCTTTCGATTTGATCTTGTCGGATCTGATGATGCCCGGCATGTCCGGCATGGAGTTCTACGACACGGTGGCCCGCGAGCGACCGCGAGTGGCAGAGCGAATGGTGTTCATGAGCGGCGGTGCATTCACCCCGACGGCGCGTGCGTTCTTGGATCGGGTGCCGAACGAACGCATCGAAAAACCGTTCAATCTGAGCGCGATACGAGAGCTGGTTCAAAAATTCGTGAAGTGAGCAGGACCTTCAGCCGATTGAGCCGATTGATACGAAGTATTTCGGCGTGATCGTTCGCACACGCAGCGAGGTACAGTTGGATCGATGGACTCGACGTTGATCGGGACGGCCGCCTATCGACCACAGAACCGCTCGCGGTCACGCATTTACATTGCCCAGTCGCAAAAAAATGCACTCGCGGAGCGGCTGCTCGGTCACGGAGCCCGATTGCGGTTGTCGCTGATTGCCCGAGGAATTTACGGCTTTTCGGGACGTTTCGCCTCACTGGCAAAAGTACTAGCGCAGAGGTTACGCGTTATTTCTTGACCTTGCCGATAGGGGCATCAAAGTTGCAACACGGGGTCGGCGAAGATGAGAGTTTTTGAGTGCTCACAATGTGGCGTTTCAGCGGATGGTCACGTCTGGGGGTTCGCGCTGCTCGCCACGCAGGGTTGGGGTGTCGCGGCCGCGACCAACCCACCCGGCGCAGCCGAACGCGCCTGGTTATGTGAAGCCTGCTGCGCCCGCGCCGAAAGCGTCGCCCGTGGCCTGGGCATGCGGTCAGCGCCCAAGGTCCAGCGCGAGCGCGCGCGTGAAGGCCAACGCCTCAAGGTGCTGATCGTCGACGATCACTTGCTGATGCTGCGCAGCATGGTGCGCATGCTGGCGGGATGCGAGACCATGATCACCACCAGCCCGCGAGAGGCGTGGGGGGTGCTTCAAAGCGTTCATTTCGACGTCATCGTCTCGGACGTGATGATGCCGGAGATCAGCGGGCCCGAGTTGTACACACGCTGCTTTGCGCGTTCTCCCGAGCTCGCGCGCCGCTTCATCTTCGCCAGCGCCGACCCCATGCTCGCGCAACGGGAGATCGAGCGAGCGGTGCAGGCGGTAGGCGCGGCGCAATCGCCCCCCTTGCTCGCCAAACCCACGTCGCGTTCCGCATTGATGGCGGCCGTGGCCACTGTCGCCCGTGGGGCCGCACATGAATCCGGGACGTACGAGCTGCGCCTCGTGGATGACCTCGCTTCGCGGCAGGGCCAAGCAAAATAAAACTGCGCTTGACGCCTGCGTGGTGAGTTCTACAAAGCCAGCAGGATGACACAAGCCAAACGACCCGCAGACGCGTCCGGAACGATCACCCTCGGTGGCGACTTGGTCGTCAATCGGCTCGGCTATGGGGCCATGCAGCTAACCGGTCCAGGCATTTGGGGCGAGCCCAAAGATCCGGAACAGGCGCTCCGCGTGCTTCGGCGCGCCGTCGAGCTCGGCGTCAACTTCATCGACACGGCCGATGCTTATGGGCCGTTCGTCTCGGAGCGGCTGATCAAGGAGGCGCTCCACCCGTATGCCAAGGGTTTGATCGTCGCGACCAAGGCAGGGCTCACCCGCCAAGGGCCCAATCAGTGGGCGGCCGTGGGGCGCCCGGAATACCTGAGGCAGCAAGTCGAGCTCAGCCTTCGTCATCTCGGGGTCGAGCGCATCGATCTGCTGCAACTGCATCGCGTCGATCCCAAGGTGCCTCTAGCAGAATCGCTCGGCGAGCTACTCAGCCTGAAGAAGGAAGGCAAGATCCGCCACCTGGGCCTGAGTGAGGTGAGCGTGGCCCAGTTGGATGCCGCGCTCAAGATCGCGCCCATCGTCTCCGTTCAGAATTTGTTCAATCTGACCAATCGCTCCTCTGAGGCGTTGCTCGATCACGCCGCCAAGCTCGGCGTCGCATTCATCCCTTGGTTCCCGCTGGCCACCGGCGCGTTGGCCAAGCCGGGCGGCCCACTGCACGCCTTGGCGAAAAAACACGGCGCGACGGCCTCGCAGCTAGCGCTGGCTTGGCTGCTCCGCCGCTCCCCGGCCATGTTGCCAATCCCGGGCACCTCGAGCGTGGAACATCTGGAAGAGAACATGGCGGGCGCCGAGCTATCGCTTACGGGCGCTGAAATCGAAGCGATCGGACACGCGGTCTAACGATACGCCGCCCTTTCCGCGGTGCGCGTAGACCCCTTGTTGACTGGAGTCTCCGGACTCTTTGTCGGCGGGTCAGACGAGTCAGTCGGATTGCCGCCCGGAGCTCTGCTAAACTTGGACTCATGAATGTGTCCTGGGGAGCGCTCTGTTGCTTTGCATTGCTCTACGCCTGTAGCCAGGCAGGTCCGGCGACAGTGGCCAGCGCGGACTCGGGCCCAAGCGGGAGTTGTCCAGTTGCGCCCAAGGCAGACAGCGGTTCTATCTCGCCGAACGATGGCGGGAGCTTCAACGAGTGTGTGGTGGGACTGAGTGAGCCGGCGACACGCTTCGTAAAAGCCGATGGCAGCTGCAGCTTTCAGACCGGCCTGACTCAGTTGCCAGCGAACGTGTTGCTGATCATCGCCGCGTATCACACCAGCGGAACTTCGGACCCCTTGGCTTGCAATTCGACCTGCAGTGGTGGCGGCTGGAATTTCAAAAGCCTCACTGACCCTGGCGAGGTGCAAATTTGCCAAAGCACCTGCGACGCGCTCAGGCGAGATCCAACTACTCAGCTCGAGTTCGACGGCATTTGTCCGAGCACGAACTAAGCGAACGCGCAGGACACTCGTCGTGATCATCGGGACCCTCTAATCTTCTTCCACGCGGTACGCGGCCCCGGTCGATAAATCACTCAGGTACAATTTGCCGTCCGGTCCGATGGCGATCCCCGAGAGCGAGCCCGCGGGCAGCCCAGTATCGACCGACCCAACCGGCGAACCGTCGAGCTTGAACCACCAAATGCGGCTCGTGGCATTGTCGGTCAGGATGATGCGATCCGAGGCCAGCGCAATTCCGCTTGGCGCACTGAGCGAACCAGGAGCGATGAACTGCTCCAGATTGGCGCCGTCCATCCGCCGGTGCACGGTGATCGGGTCGAGCGTGGGCACGTCGGCGCCCGGTGCGCCGCTATCGATGGCAAGCCGCATGATGCGTCCGCCCGCCGTGTCCGCAACGTAGAGTTGACCGTGGCTATGATCGAGGGCCAAGTGGCTCGGCACTTCGGGCACGCGCTCGAGCTGCCCTTCGACGTAGCGGCTGAGCTCGCCATCCGAGTGATCCTCGCCACCAACCACGTGCGGTGCGTGGAAGTCGTAGCGGTCGAGCGCGCCTAGCTTGCCGTTGAACACCCAGTACACGTTGTCTCGCTCGTAAGCGATGCCCATGCAGTACGGCGATTCATGGAGCATGTCGATGTGTGTGCCGTTTTGGTCGGGCTTCGGCACGGCGCCAAAAATGGCTGGATCCGAAGACCAGAGCACCGGACCCGAATAGTCGATCGCTTCGTCTTCGTAGTTGTCGGTGCGGGCCTCACCACAGGTCGAAAGATTGCCGTTTTCGCCGAAGGCGATCGATGTCGGCCGGCGCATGAAGTGCCAAGCGTTGCCGTCTTTCTTGATCGTCATCTTGGGCGAGTCGGACGTCGCGCCCTGCACCAGCGCGACCTCGCCTTCCAACGCCGCACAACCGCTGGTCGCAGTCTCGAGACAGGGCTTCTCGGTCGGGACGCGCCGCAGGGTAACCCATAGCTCGCCCGTGCGCAGCGGATCGAACGCCAACGCCGTCGCGGTCCAGGCCACGGGCGCAGCATACAAAGGCACGAGCTCGACGCTCGTTGGCACCGCCGGCGCGGCGTCCGAGCCGTCAGGCGCATCGAGCGGACTCGAGCTGCAATTCGAAAGCGCGAGCGCGAGCGCCGTACTCAGCAAACCTCGAGCAACGACACGCATACCGGTAGGGTGAAGCGAGACGCTCGCCGTGTAAAGGTGGGCCTGGGCTCTCTCCTACCGGCACGCGACGCCGAAGGCTGAGTGCGCTGAGCCACCGATCGTGACCATCAAAAAAGAAGCCGCGAATTGCCGAGAGGTTTCAGGCTTCTTCGCCGTCGAATTCGCCGGCTTCGGGGATCTCGTCGAGGCCGACGCCGCCGCGGACGGGGATGGCGCGGGCATGGCCGACTTTTTCGAGCACCATGGCGAGGGCTGCGCGGTCCTCGACCGCGGGCAAAAAGCTGCGGGTGCCGTCCCACAGATCGAGGGCGATGTGCGACGGCATGTCGAGCACGATGCGATCGATTTGCGCCCATTTGAAGCGGCGCGCGCGCGGCCAACCGAGCGACGAATCGCGGTAATCGACGCCATCGCCACGCACGCGCACGCCGCGCATGTTGGTGCGCAGAAAGGACGAGACTGCGCCCGTCAGCAGCAAACCCGCACAGACACGCGCGCTGATCATGCCGCGCACCCCGCGCTCGACGATGTTCACGTACAGCCAGCTGTTCGACGAGCTGTGTTCGGCCGCGATCACCGCGGCCACGCCAGCGAGCGCCAAAGCCAGATACAAGAGCGACGGGATGCGGGCCGCGAATGGCGGGCCAAACGAGCTCTCCGTCGGGCGATACGTCATATCGAAACCGGGCGGTCGTGACGGGCGAGCCATGTGGATTAAACGTAACGCCACGGGCGATCCTTGGAAAGCGTGCGCGAATCACGAGCGGTGCGCGGCGTTGCGCGTGGTTCCCGTGAGGCCATCGCTTTCCCGTGCCAGCCAAGATCTGCGCTGGCTTGCGGCGCATTTTGCCCTGACCGGTAACTGCGCTAGGGGCGGTGCCGATGCCCACCTCCGTGCTTCGCCGCGCGCCCGGCTCCCCTGCACTTCTGCCTTCGCTCGTACGGCGCGAGGCGGACGCGATGCTCGTCGAGCTCGAGCTCGCTCACGCCGAACTGAGCGTGCTGCTGACCAATGATGCGGAGATCCACGCGCTGAATCTGCAGCATCGCGAAAAGGACAAGCCCACTGACGTGCTGTCCTTTCCGCTCGACGAAGGGGGCGGCGCGGATGGCGCCGTGAGTGGAACCCGCGTGCTCGGTGATGTGGTGATCTCGCTCGATACGGCGGCTCGCCAAGCGCGCGGTCGCAAGCGCGAACTGCTGCCCGAAGTGCGCTTCTTGCTGGCTCACGGGCTGCTCCACCTGCTCGGCTACGATCACGGCGATCCCGCGGAAAAACGCGTGATGACCGCCATGACCCGGCGTTTAGTGCGGGCGGTTGAGACGAATTTAGCGAAACCGCTGAAAAGCCCCGGGGAAAGTCGGAAGCAGCGAACGAAGGCCTCGCCGACCGCCGGGCCGAAGGCCGCGACGGGCGATCGTCGGCCTCGCGCAAGGCATGCGAAATGATTGCTAAGTCCGCGCTCTGCAACGAAAAACCGGCTCGGTTCCATACCCGGTTCACGGTCCAGCATGGAACAAGGGAATGGGCGATAGGGGGTGAGCAAACCGGCCTCCGGGACGCCGTTCCCGGACCACCCCTCGCCTGCGCCGCGGAAAAAAAGGGGTATCCCTAGCCGCTCCGAATTTTTCCCCTTGAAAGGGCGCTAAGAACCCTGTTATCGCTTCGCCCGTGCCTAGGACGACTGAAACGACGGGTTAAAACCCTGTCGTCGCAGGCGGGTGGGCCGCAGACGGCCGAAATTTTGATTTTCTGACAGGAGGAAGCGCATGGCTGGCAAAAGGTTGACGAAGGCTCAGGTTATCGCCGAGCTCGCAAACGCATCGGATTTGGACAAGAAGAGCGTGGGTCGCGTGTTCGAAGGGCTGCAAGAGCTCATCCGCAAGCAACTCTCGGCTCGGGGCCCCGGCGAATTCGTCGTTCCGGGTCTGGTGAAACTCCGCGTGGTGAAGAAGCCGGCGACGAAAGAGCGCCAAGGCATCAATCCCTTCACCAAGGAGCCGATCACGATCCCGGCGAAGCCCGCGAGCAAGAAGGTTCGCGCGACCGCTCTCAAGAACCTCAAAGACCTGGTTCAGTGAGACTTTCGCCGCGCCTCGGCGCTGCGGCGCTCGCGCGCTAAGCGCCGTTCACGCGGCAAACGACTGTCCCCGGCTTCGCAAGGAGTCCGGGGACAAGTCGTTTTGTGGGCTTGGCCTCACGCCAGTGAAGCGGCTCCCCCCTGCACCGCGTTCATTCCTACGCGCAGTGGCCAGCGATTTCTTCCCTTGCGCCGCCAAATCCGCATCCTGATTTTTTTTGGGGGGTTTTGCACGCCCCAGCCGCGCGCCGGAGCCTCACCGCGGGCGGCTTTCAGGCCTGAGCTGGCGAAATTCACCAGTAGAAGGTGACGCCGGCACGGAGCAGGCCGCCGCCGGAGGAGTCGCTGGCGCGCTGGCCAGTGCTGTCGATGTACTCAGGCCTATCGTCCCAGCGATCGTCGGTGCGGCCGCGGATGAAGCCGGTCAGGTCGCCACCGATGGCAACGCGACGCGAGACGCGCACTTCGACGCCGAGGCCGAGCTGACCACCGAAATAAGAGTAGTGGTCCTCGTAGCGTTTGAAAGACGAATCGCCCGAACGCGGCGCGATGGTCACGTTCGCGCCGCTGAAGCCCAAGCCGCCCAAGGCATAGATCTGCACCACGTCGTGCGGGTTGAAGAACAGCAACGTATTGAGCAAAAACGCAGCCTCACTGCGCGTGTAGCCCTGGTGATCGCCGCTGCTCAGCAAATCGACGCCGGCTTCGAAGGCGAGCGGCGGGAGCGGGCGATAGCGGAAGGCAAAGCCAAGGCCGCCCATCCAGGTGTTTTCTTCGTGCCGTGGGTCGTTGTCGAGCAGCGCACCTTCCAGGTGCAGATTGAAGCCCCATTCATGAAAGCGGTTGCGGCGGCGCTTGGGCGGGGGATTGTCCGGCGGAACCTGGAGCGAGAGCACCGTTTGGTTGGGTGGTCCGGGCGACGGCGGGTAGCCGGGCGGCGGATAACCGGGCGGCGGATAACCGGGTGGCGCGGGCGCGTAGCCAGGCGGTGGGTAGCCGGGCGCGGCACCCGATGTTGGGGGCATGCTCGGCCCGGGCGGTCTCGATCCTAGTGGCGGTGCGGGCGCAGGCCGCTCGCTTGGGGCGCTCGGCTGCGGGGCAGCGCTGGGCTCACAGAACCAACCGTCCGGACAATCTTCGCCCGCCGCGAACGAGACCTCGGGGCTGAGCGCAGCGAGCGCAAACGGGAGGGCGTACACGAGACAGCGCGGCATCCGGGCAATGCTCCTTGAGCCGAGGCTGGCTCGTACAGGACGGTAGCAACCTCGGTGCCAGCTGCCAGTGCTGAAAAATGAGGCAAAAGAACCTGCACCGGCGCGGGCCGTAAAGATCCGATTACACGGCTGTGGCACGATTGGCCCAGGTCTTGCTCGGTTTTCGCGCGAAGATCGCGTTCTCTAACGCCAAGCGACCGAAATCGCATTACTACAGGCGCGGTATTCATGGCCGCGGTCATCATCAAAGCAGGTCACGTGCAACCAGTCTGGGCTGGGCACCCGTGGGTGTTCGCACAGGCCATCGAGCGCATCGAGGGTGGCGCCGCCGCGGGTGACGAGATCCTGGTGCGCGACGCGCGCGGCAACACACTGGGGCGCGGCTTGTATTCGCCAGGGTCGGCGATTCCGGTCCGGCTGTTCACGCGCGATGCGAATACCGCGATCGACGGTGCGCTGTTCGCCTCGCGCATCGAGCGCGCGATTGCCCGCCGCGCCGCGCTCGGCCTGCCCTCCGCGGCGACCAGCGCGGTGCGCTTGGTGCACGCAGAAGGCGATGATCTGCCGGGCTTGGTCGTCGATCAGCTGGGCGACGTCGTGGCCGTACAAATGGGCACGATCGGCCTGAAACGCCGTGAAGGCGTGATCTTGGACTTGCTCTCCAAGTTGCTGAAGCCACGCGCAATCATCGATCGCACGCCGCTGACGCACGCCAAAACCGAGGGATTTTCTCCGACCCACGGCGTGGTGCGGGGCGACAGCACGATCGACGCCTTCGAGTTCACCGAACGCGGGCTGAAGTTCAAAATCCCATTTTCACTCGGGCACAAGACCGGCTTCTACGTCGATCAGCGGCCGCTCCGCGCGCGCATCGAAGAGCTGTCGCGCGGTTTGCGCGTGCTCGATACCTACAGCTTCGTGGGCGCGGTCGCGTTGTCGGCCGCGCGGGGCGGCGCGCGTGAGGTGCACGCCGTGGATGCGAGCGCGCCCGCGCTGGAGATCGGCGCCGAGTGCGCCGCGCTGAACGGCCTCAGCGAGCGGGTGATCTTCGAACGCGCCGACGCGGTCGAGATCCTCAATCAAGCGGGGCGCAAGGGCGGCTACGATCTGGTGATCTGCGACCCGCCGAAGCTTGCGCCTTCGCGCGCCGCGAAGGCCCGCGCGCTCGAGAACATGCGTAAGCTCGCGGCCAGCGGTTGCCGCGCCACGCGGCCCGGCGGCCTGCTCGTCGTCTGTTCCTGCTCAGCGGCGATTGGCCTGAATGAATTGACGAGGGCGGTGGCGCTTGGCGCGCGCGACGTGGGCGCGCACGCCCTAGTCCTGGAACGGTTTTTCCAGGGCCCGGATCACCCGGTCCCCGCGGCATTCCCCGAAGGGTTGTACTTGTGCTCACTGCTCGTGGAAGTGGTCCCCGGTTGAACCATGCTGTCGATTAGCGCGCTGCCGAATTTGGTCTCCAATCGCTTACGAGGCTTGTTGTTCGATCTCGACGACACCTTGCTCGATCACAGCCGCTTGAGTGAGGCGGCGTATTCCGCCTTGTTCCGCCTGCGCGAAGCGGGCTTCGAGTGCTACGCAGTGACCGGTCGCCCCGCGGGTTGGGCGGCGGTGATCGTGAATCAATGGCCGATCCAAGGCGCGGTAGCAGAGAACGGCGCGATCGCGTTCTTTGCCGATCCGGGTGGACTGAAGACGCTCGATCCAATTTTGGCTCCCGAGCGTCGCCGGCGGCAAACTGCACTCGCCGCGCTTTGCGTCGAAATTCAAAACGAGTTTCCCGAGCTCGTCCCTGCCGACGACGTGACCCTGCGCAGCACCGACTTCACCTTCGACATCGGTGAGCACCAGCTCGTGCCCAAAGACCGAGTGGCGGCATTGCGAAAGTTCGCGGAAGCCCGCGGCGCGAGCACCCTCGCCTCCAGCGTGCACGTCCACGTGAGCTTCGACCACGCGGACAAGGCGTCCGGCGTGGTGCGCTTGATCACTGCGCTGACCGACCTCGATCCGAGCGCGATCCTGTCTAGGTATGCGTTCATCGGCGACAGCGAGAACGACGCCAGTTGCTTCGCCGCGTTCCGCCACAGCATCGGCGTGCGCAATTTGAGCGGTCGCCCCACGATTGGACCGCGCTTCATCACCACGCGCGAGCGCGGCGCAGGCTTCGTCGAGGCCGCGCAAGCGCTGATAAATGCTGGAGCCTACCAGGCCCTGCGCTGAACACGCGCCCCCCCTTCCCGCTGGCCACTCGACCGCCGCGCAGAAATGCTACAAAGCCGCAGCCCATGACTACCGAGAGCGCCCTCGTCGAAGCCGGCCACACCTACCTCTACCCGAACTACCGTCAGCCCCCGTTCGTTTTCGTGCGCGGGGAAGGCTCGTCTCTGTTCGACGCCTCGGGCAAACGCTATCTCGATCTGTACGCGGGCATCGCCGTGAGCACGCTGGGGCACGCGCATCCCAAGCTCACCGCTGCGATCGCTGCACAAGCTGGCAAGCTTTTGCACGTTTCGAACTATTTCTTCAATGAACCCAACATCCGCTTGGCCGAGAAGCTTTGCCGGCTGACCGAGATGGATCGCGCATTTTTTTGCAACTCGGGCACCGAGGCCATCGAAGCCACGCTGAAGCTCGCACGCCGCCACTTTCACGCGCAGGGTCAGACCGAGCGTCAGCGCATCATCGCCTTCCGCAATTCATTCCACGGTCGCACCTTGGGCGCGCTCGCCGCGACCGGCCAAGACAAATACAAGGACGGCTTCGGACCATTGCCTGGCGTCACCCACGTCGGCTATGGCGACCTCGAAGCAGTGCGCGCGGCGATGGGCCCGGACGTGGCCGGAATTCTGGTCGAGCCGGTGCAGGGCGAGGGCGGCGTACTGCCCGCTCCGCCCGGTTTTTTGCGAGAGCTGCGCGCCTTGGCGAACCGCGCGGGCGCGCTGCTCTTGGCCGACGAAGTGCAAACCGGCATTGGTCGCACCGGAAAATTTTTGGCGTTCCAGCACGAGGGTGTACAGCCCGATGTGGTTGCCTTGGCCAAGGCCCTCGGCGGCGGCGTGCCGATCGGCGCCATGGTGTGCAAGAAGTTCCTGCAAGAGGCGCTGCCACCGGGCGCGCATGGCTCCACGTTCGGCGGCAACCCGCTGGCCTCGGCCGCTGCCCTGGCCGTGCTCGACGTGCTCGAAAACGACGGCCTCATGGCGCAAGTCAGCCAGCGTGGCGAAGAGCTCAGCTTGCTGCTGAACAAGACCGCGAGCAGGTTCCCCAAGTTGGTCGAGTGCGCCCGCGGGCGCGGTCTGCTGCAAGCGCTGGTGCTTCGTGACGGTGTGGATGCACGCAAGGTGATGGGCATCCTGCAAGAATCCGGAGTGCTCTTGACGATCGCCGGCGGACAAGCGTTGCGCTTTTCTCCGCCGCTAATCGTCACCCGAGCGGAGCTGGAAGAAGGCGTGGCGCTGCTCGAGCGCGCGCTTTCGGCCTACGCCTGAGCTTTCCCGAGAGATCATTGGTTGAACTAGCAACAACCGCGAATCGGTCAGGCGCCCCGCGCGATGCGCTCGTGGCCTGTGCGACCTGCGGCTCAGCCGTCGATCCGCTGCGCGCGGACCGCGTCGCACACATTCGCGACCGCTTTCGCTATTTTTGCACCGGCGCGTGTCGCGACCGCTACGACGTGAACGCGACCGGCACGCCCTTGCCAGTGCCACGCGCCGAACACGAAGACCTGCTCGTTCGAGTTCGCGCCGCCGCAACCGCCGCTAGCGAAGCGTCCGCCAGCGCGGAGTCGCAATTGCAGAGCGCCAAGGCCATCGCGCTCGTCGCGCGCACGGACCTGATCGAGGAGCGCAGCGCGGGCCCGGATCGAGTCGCTTTCGATTACGAAGCGGAGCCGACGCCGCTCTCGAGTCCACTCAATCAACGCAGCCCGGAAGCACCTGCGGTCGACGTGGGCGGAGTCTTATTGCTCTTGGCCGTGCTGGGCTCGGTACTCTCGATCGCCCTGATTTTGGCGGGCGATTCGTCGATCGCGGAGGCGGCGCGATTGACGGTGATGATGGTGGCGGCGCTGTCCTTGGCCGCTGAATCGCTGATGGGCGCGCGCCAACCAACCGAGCTCCATCCAGCGGCACTGTTGGCGGCGCCGCTCGCGGGCAGCGCGCTCGCGCTGGGCGCACGGCTGATTTCGGATCCTCACACGGGCAGCGCCATCACGGTCGCTTCGGTGGTGATTGCGGGCAGCGCGGCAAGCGCCGCGGCGGTGCGCCGTGCACGTCGACCGATCGAGGCCGAGCGCCAGCAGATTGCTAGCGCTCTCGACAAACCATGCCACCGCGTCGTCTCGGAGGAGCTGGTCAGCGCGCGCGCCAGTGATCTGCGGCCAGGTGAAGAGATCGTGGTCGAGAGCGGCGAATCGGTGCCCGTCGATGCCACGATCACCGCGGGCAGCGCTGAAGTCTTGCCCTGGTTTGGCGCGACCTCACCGACGACTCGCCGTGAAGGTGACGCGATCGTCGCGGGCGCTCAGGTCGAAAGTGGGCGACTGCGCGCCGTCGTCGGTTGGGCCGGTTTCGATCGCGCGTTCATGCGTTTGACCAACGACCCGCGACGTCGCGCGGACGTGTTCACGCCCATGGCGCGCATGGGGCGACTGATCGCCGAACGCCTGGCACCCTTCGTGGCCGGCTTTGCCGCGTTGGCCGCCTACGCGGGCAACGCGGACAACATGCAGTTCTTGCTGCTGGCGGTGGGCGTGCTCGGCGCGATCGCGCAGCCTGGCGTGGCAGAGATCGGCGGGCTACATGTCGCGCGCGGCGTGCTCGATGCACTCCGGCGCGGGATTGTGTTTCGTACCGCGGCCGGTTTCGAGCGCGCTGGGTCGGTGACTGCAACGGCCTTTTCCGCGCGCGGCACGCTGCTCCTCGGAGAGCCCGAAGTCGCGAATATCGAAGCCTTCGCCAGCCTCGATCCGGAGCACGTGTTGGCGTTGGTGTCGGGCGCCGAGAGCAGCGAGAGTCATCCGGTCGCCACCGCGGTCATGCGCGCAGCGCGAGCGCGCGGCGTGCGCCCAGACGGCGTGCGCAGTCCCAGCACTCAGCTCGGTTTGGGCGTGACCGCGGTGGCCGCCAGTGGCCAAGCCCTGGTCGTGGGCACG
This sequence comes from Pseudomonadota bacterium, assembly GCA_037200885.1. Lineage (GTDB taxonomy): Bacteria > Myxococcota_A > Polyangia > Polyangiales > Polyangiaceae > PMG-095. Next base: position 3,031,419 of record JBBCIN010000001.1, on the reverse strand, counting down.
CGCGGCTTGATGCTGCGCGAACGGATCAGCGTGGCTTCGGCAGAAGCGCGCATCACCGATCTGGAGACGATGGGGCGCAGCGTGCTGCTGGTCGCGCTCGGCGGGCGCTTGGTTGGCTTGGTCGGCCTGCAAGATGGCCTGCGTCCGGGCGCACGCGCCGCCGTCCAACACCTTTTGGACGTAAACGTGGAGCCCGTGTTGCTCTCGGGCGACGCGCGCGAGACCTGCGAAGCGATTGGCCGCGCGCTCGACATCGATCATTTGCGCCCAGAAATTCCGCCCAACGAGCGCGGGGACGAGATACGGCGCTTGGCCGATGGTGGCGCCGTGGTCGCGGTGGTCGGTCGCAGCCCGGCTGACGACAGCGCGCTGGCCGCCGCGGATGTTTCGATCGCGTTGGCGGCGGCGGGCTCGAGCACTGCGGAGTGGAGTGTGCAGCTCGCTTCCGACGACGTTCGCGACGCCGCCTTTGCCGTGCGCCTGGCGCACGACACGCGCCGTGAAGCTCGTTTGGGCCTGGCACTGACGCTCGCGCCCGCGTTGATCGGCGCGTTGCTCGCGACGCTCAATTTGGTGCCGGTCGCGCTCGCACCCTTGTTCGCACTGGCTGGCACGCTCGCCGCGCTGCTCAGAGCGCGTCTCTGAGGCCGCTCGTCGCCCCGCAGGCCGGAGCCCGCCCTGAAGTTCGGGGCCGGGCCCCGAAACCGGGCGTGGGGGGCCCGCCGTGGGGCGGAAGCGGAGTTCCCGACGACACAAGCGCCGGATTTAGCTTGGGTTGCGCCTGGCACGCGCGGCTCTTGACCGCTCGTGCCGCGGGGGGGACAGTTGTTCGGTGAAAAGCGGGGAAGCCCATAGCCCGCACGGCGGAAAGAAACTGAAGGCCCCCGACGCCGATCGTCTGCGCGCGGACCTCGAGGCGTACATGACACGCCGGGGCTTACGTTCGACCGAGCAGCGTCGAGTGATCATCGACACCTTCTTCGGTTCCTCCGAGCACATCACCATCGACACTCTGTTGCGCGAAGTGCGGGCGGTCGACGCGCGGGTCGGCTACGCGACCGTCTATCGCACGATGAAGCTCTTGACCGAGAGCGGCGTGGTGCAAGAGCACAAGTTCGGCGACGGCTTCACCCGCTATGAGCTCTCGGACGACGACGCACACCACGATCATCTGATCTGCATGGAGTGCGGGAAAATCACCGAGTTCGAGGAAGACGCGATCGAGGAGCTTCAGGCCAAGATCGCCAAGCGCCACGGCTTTTTGGTGCGGGCACACAAGCACGAGATGTACGGCGTGTGCGCGGATTGCCAAGCCAAGGCGCGCGTCGGCCGACGCTGACTGTCGCCCGCCGCGTCTCCTTACAGCTCTAAAATCCGGCGATCGGTGACGATGCACTGACTGGCGACGTCATTGATCGTGACCGGAAGCTCGCCAAGCAGCTGAAAGTCGAACGCCACGACCAGCGCGCGCGCGGGCGGACAGAAATCCGGCAAGGTCGCGTCGTAGAAGCCGCTGCCATAGCCGAGCCGATGGCCATCGGACGCGACCGCCAGCGCTGGGACGACCAAGAGTTCGATTTGACCGCGCTCGGCACGCAGCGCGCTGGACGGTGGCTCGAAGAAGCGCTGGCCGCGCTCGGCCAGCTCCGACACGTCTCGCACTTGCGCAAAGCCGGTACTGAAGCCACTTGCCGTCGGCTGCAGAAAAGGGAAATACACACGCTTGTCGGCTGCCAACGCAGCTAGGGCCAGCGGCCGCACGTCGACCTCACGGCGATCAGCCATTGGCCAGAACAAGCCGACGCCTTGCGCAGCCGAAAATTGCGGAAGGGCGAGCACGCTCGCCACGATGCGCGCGGAGGCCTGCGCCAGCACGCTCTCCGGGTACGCCGCGCGCAATCCGCGCATGCGCAAACGCAGCTGCTTTTTTGCCCGATATTTGAGATCCGCCAGCGTTTCGGCGTCGAACAGGTCCACGCCGGGATCCTTAGCAGATGCTGCATGACGCGCGAATTGCGATACGCTGCACCCGAGTGAAAGTCGGTTTCGTGGTCCCCGCCTATCAGGCGGAAAAAAGCGTAGCAGCCGTGGTTCGTGGCTTGTTCGACGCGCTCACTGCCGAGGGCGGGGATCCGATCGTAGTGGTCGTCGACGACGGTTCGAGCGATGGCACGAGCCGAGCTGCTCTCGCCGCGGGCGCGCGCGTCGTGCGCCACGCGAAGAACCAGGGGAAAGGCGGCGCGCTGCGCACCGGCTTCCAGGCGTTGATCGAGGCCGGCGCCGACGCGGCGGTGTGCGTCGATGCCGATGGCCAACATCCGCCGAGAGAGGCCGCGCGTTTGGCGCGCGATCCCGCGGCGCGCAGCGCCCTACTCCTCGGCGTCCGCGATCTCGTGAGGGACGGCGCGCCCCCCGCAAATGTATTTTCGAATCGCTTTTCCAATCGATTTTTGTCGTTTGCGCTCGGCCGCCAGCTATCGGACACCCAGTGCGGACTGCGCCGCTACCCGCTACCGGAGACGCTCACGCTGGGCGGCCGCGCCCAAGGCTACGGTTACGAAGCCGAGCTGATTTTGCGAGCTGCGCTGCTGGGCTGGGACATCGTCGAAGTGCCGGTGCGCGTGATCTATCCGCCCGAGAGCGAACGCGTGACCCACTTTCACAGCGTGCGCGATCCAGCGCGAATCGTCTATCGCGTCCTGTTCACGCTCGCGACCGCGCCGAGGCAGCCCCGATGAGCATCGCCCGGCGCCACTGGGGAAAGCTCACGCTGGCGGCACTGCTCGCCTGCGTGGCCGGCGCGCACTTGGCCGTCAACGCCCGAGCTCGGCTCAGTCCACCGCCCATCGCTGAACCTCACGGGGGATCCAGCCAGCCGTCCCAGCCCTCCCCTGGCCTGCGACGCTTCGGTGAGTCGTACGTTCGGAGCCGCGGCAAAATCCTGGAGGTTGGACTACGCGGCAAGCCCGAGCAGATCGGCTTTCAGCATGCTCGCCTTTTGTACCCCGAGATGGTCGCAAACGAGGGCGTTCTGCTGGGTCGCTTCCAGGAACAAATACCGAATCGAGTGGCCCGCGGGCTGCTCTTGGATCTGGCCGAGCTTCGCTATGCCCACGTCGACCGCGGCATGAGCCTGGCTCGGCGCGAGGAGATAGCTGCCGGCGCGCTCGGTTTTCAGCCGGATCCGTATTCTGGCATGTTCCCGACCTACCAACGCTTCGTATATTTGAACGCCCTGTACGACATGGCGCTGTCGTTCGAGCACTCACCGTTGATCGGCTGCACCACCATCACTCTTGGCGGGGATGCACTGGAAGGCGGCGGAGGCATCTTGGCACGCGCCTTCGACTTCGAAGTCGACGAAGTGTTCGATCGCCACAAAGCGGTTTTTCTGGTCCGCGAAGAGGGACAAATCCCATTCGCTTCGGTGGCCTGGCCCGGCCTCGTGGGCGTGGTCAGCGGCATGAACCAAAGCGGCGTCGCCGTGGTCGTGCACGGCGCGCGCGCTGGCTCGCCGCAAGCCGAGGGCGAGCCGGTGGTGCACGCGCTGCGCCGCGTGTTGTCGACTGCGCGCGACACGGAGGAGGCGCTGCGCGCGCTCGCCGAGCAGCCGGCGATGGTCAGCCATATCGTGATCGTCAATGACGAACGGGGCCGCGCTGCGGTCGTCGAGCGCGTGCCCGGCCAGCCGAATTTCGTGCGTTTTTTGCCGGCAAAGGCCGCGACCACGAATCACCTCGAGGGCCCCGGCGCGGAAGATCCCAAAAATCTGAGCGTGCGTGCCAAGACCTCGACCTTGCCGCGCCGGAGCCGCGCAGATGAGCTGTTGGCGCGTCTGCCCGCGCGGCTGTCAGCCAGCGACGCCGTGAACGACGCCATCACTCTCCTGCGCGATCGCCAGGGCCCCGGCGATCGCGATTTATCCCTCGGCGATCGCTCCGCGATCAACGCGTTGATCGCCACGCACGGAGTCGTCATGGACACCAAGCAGCGGGTGCTGTGGGTGAGCGAGAGTCCGCACTTACTCGGTCGTTTCGTAGCCTTCGACTTGAAGCGCTTGCTCGCGCCCGACTACGATCCCGAGCGCGCGGGCGAGCTACCGGCCAGCGACGAGGATCCGCTGCTCAAAAGCGGCGACTACGCGCGCTTCCGGGCCAAGCACGACTAAGAGTCCGTGCGCTCGAGCCCGATCCAAGCGCCCCCGCAGGCCAAGCCAAAGGCCAACGGCGCGACCGCCAATGCGAACAGAACGCCAATCGGCGCGGTCATGAACAACAGCGCGACCAGGCCTGCGAGCGCCAAAACCGCGGCCAAAGCTGGCTCCAGCACGCTATGAGCCGCGCTGGCTCTTGCCACCAAATAGCCGGCGATCGGGAACGCCAACAGCACGGCCGCGCCCAGCAAAATCAACGGACCGGAAGAACGCATATCCGATTCATCGGCGAGCGCGAAGTCCACACCGAGCCGACGCCCGAGCAGCACCGTCAAAGCCAAGAGCGCGATCACCAAACCCAGAGTCGTAAAGGCGCCGATCAAAATCCAGCGCACCATCAGCCGGTGATCGACCGGGCGCAGCGCTTCGCGCAGGCTGTGGAGCGAGGGCGGATCGGGCACGATCCAGTGCTGGTGGTGGCTCGGCGCTTCGGGCGCGACATCGCGGAGCGCTATCCATGCGCCAACGCCCATGAACACGAATAGCGGGATGACCGTGACGAGCAAACCAGGCCCGCGACCCCAAACGATGTGATCGTACAAGCCGTGGAGTAGTGTCGCGAGTAGCCAGGCCAAGGAAAACCAGTGCCCTCGGCGGTTCGGTCCCCGCGCGCCGAGCGCATAGCCCCATACGCCGGCGAAAAAGAGCTGCGCGGGAACGCTCACCAACGCACGCAGCACCGTCACCCCCCCGGGCGTGCCGAGCAGCACCGCTAGCAGGCCTTTGACTGCCGAAAAGCCAGCTCCGGCGGCGCTCGCGTAACCGACACCGAGGCGCGGGTCGCTGATGCGACGGGAGCGATACAAAGGCCAAACCACGCTCACTTTGACGGCTTCTTCGAGTGGCGCGGCGAGCAAGAAGGTGGCTAACAGCGCGCCACCCGCGCCGCTCGTCGCGACGTCCAAAGACAGGCCGGTATAAGACAACACGATGCGCTCGAAGTAAGCGGCGAACAATGCGGCCACGGCGCCGCCCAGCGCCATCGCCAGGGTCAACCGGCGCGACACGCGACCGAGTACGCTCACGCGTCGCCAAACCAGGAAACCCAGGCCGAGCGGGAAGAGTACGAGCAGTGGCGCCGCTAGCGCGAGCATGACTCTACCGGCGCTGCTCGCGGCTCACGCGCCATTAGATATGCAGACCGAGCACCACGCTGAGCGTCGCGCCCGCTCCGATGCCAGAACCGTCTTGAGAGTAGAAGGCATTGGCATGCTGCTCCTCTTGGCTCGCGCCTGTCGGCAACGGAACTCCGGCGGAGGCGGAACGGCTCAGGAACAAGAAATCACCGCTCAGATTGCCACCGATCGAGAAAGTGTTGCTCAAGTACACGTCGAGGCCGACCGCGCCGCGCAGATCGAGGCCGTGCGCGCTCGGGTCCGCGGCACTGAGTGCGACCGGTTTGAAACCACCGAGCGAGGCATAGCCCGCGCCGAGCGTGAAGTAGGGCTCGATCCGCCCGAGTGGAATGTGCATGCCCCCTTCAGCACCGAGTGTCCATAGCTGCCAGTCCGAGAAATTAGCGAAGCGAAAGCGCGCGCCGAGCGTAAACGCGACCAGGCGCACGCCCAGGCCCGCGCCGTACACCATGCCGACGCCCTTGCTGTCGAACTGCGAGCTATCGACCAAGTTGTTTGCCTTGAGCGCTTCAAGCCCGAGGTACTGCGGGCCAACCTCCGCGTTCAACCACGCGAACTCCAAGCCGCGGCCGCTGTCTTCTTTGTCTGCGCGGTCGAGCTCAGCCTCGGTCTGGGTGACTTTCGTCGGATTCGCGTCGCTCTGCACGGCCTCGGGAGGTTTGAGCCCACCCGCCTGCAGGTTGGACCCGGCGGGCTCGTCTGCGGCCAGCACCGGAGCCGCGCTGCCGAGCAGCGTGAACGTGGCACACAAGACTCCAGCACCGTACTTCATGATCGTCCTCAGCCTAGCATCGCTCAGATGAATTGCGGAACACGCTCGAGCAGCGCGTCGTCCGAGAGCTCGGCCGCGAGCGCTTCGAGTGGCGCCCGCGCCGCGCCGCGATAGCGCAAGTCCGCTAAATTCTCGGTCAGGGGCACGTCCGTCCGCAACGTGGCCAGGCGCTTGTACAAGAGCGCATCCACGCGCCGCTCAGCCAAGCTTTCGGCGAGCGCGGCCGCGCCGCGAACGGAGATGCGCCAGGACGCGGCCGAATCCGGGATGGCATCGAGCGTCCCATATTCGCGCAGCACGGCCGCCGCCGATTTTGCGCCCCAGCGCGGAACGCCGGGGATGCCGTCCGCCGTATCACCGACGAGCGCGAGGTAGTCGGGGATCTGCGCGGGAGTGACGCCGAATTTTGCGTTCACGCCGGCTTCGTCGAGCACCTTCTTGCGCATCCGATCGAGGCACACCACTCGCGTGCCGACCACGCATTGCGCGAGGTCTTTGTCCGGCGACGCGATCAGCACTTGCTCGACCTCGGGCGCCTGCGCGAAACGCAGAGCTGCGGTCGCCAGGGCGTCGTCAGCTTCGAACTCGACCATCGGCCAAACCACGATGCCGAGCGCGGAGCAGACGCTTTCGGCAAGTTCGAACTGGCCCCACAGGTCCGGATCGATGCCTTCGCCGGTCTTGTAGCCGTCGAACAGCTCGTTTCGGAACGACTCGATTACGTGATCGAATGCGATGGCGACATGGCTCGCCCCCGGTTCACGCAGCAGGGCGAGCATGCTGCGCGCAAGACCGCGCACGGCACCGACCTCGAGACCGGTCGCATTCTTTGCGGAGGGCACGGCGTAGAAGGCCCGAAAAAGCTCATAGGTGCCGTCGACCAAATGCACGTTCATCGGCGAATTTCCGTCACAATCGGCAAAACCCGGCCACACTAACTCGCCCCCCTTGCGTTCGTGTCCCTAACTTGCGAAAAATGACGCCCCGCACAGTTCAATCGCGGTAAACGGCGGTACCCCAATGCGTTCAGTCAAATACACTTTAGCGCTGGCTTCCTTAGGCGCGCTGGTTGCGTTCGCGAGCTGCACGCTCATCACGGACGTCGATCGCAGCAAGATCCCGGCCGCGGACGCTTCGCCGGGTGAAGCCGGCGAGGGCAACAACGCCGGCAGCGGCTCGGGTGACGCTGGAGAAGGCAACGGCGGCAACGCGGGCGGTGGCAACGCCGCTGGCGCGCCGGATGATTCCGCCGGCAGCGGCGGGGAAGCTCCAGGTGACGCCGGAGCCAATAACAACGGTGGTAACGGCGGCAACGCAGGACACGCGGGCAATGCGGGTAGCGCTGGGCACGCGGGTACTGCCGGTAACGGCGGCACTGCCGGTAACGGCGGCACTGCCGGTAACGGCGGCACTGCCGGTAACGCTGGTAATGCTGGCACCGCCGGCAGCGGCGGCACCGCCGGCAGCGGCGGCACTGCCGGCAACGGCGGCACTGCCGGCAACGGCGGCGATCGCTGAGTCAAGAAGCGCGGTGCAAGTCCAAGCGCCGCCCGAAGGCTTCGAATCGCGCGTCGAGAGGGCGCTGAGCAGTTTTGACTTGAGCGAGGTTGGCGCGCGGGTCAAAGAGCAGCTTTGCGCCTACTGCGAGCTTGCCGTCAGTTGGAATCAGCGCGTCGATCTGACCGCCGCGCGGAGCGCCGACGAACTCGTCGATTTGCTCTTGGCCGACGCGCTCGCGATCAGCAGAACCCGTCCCGGGGACGCCGGCGAGCGCTGGTTCGACGTGGGCAGCGGCATCGGTGCACCCGGCATCCCCCTGGCACTGCTTTCGCCGGTCAAAATGACGCTCGTCGAACCGCGCAGCAAGCGGGTCGCTTTCTTACGCACCGCCGCCGGCTCTCTTGCCCGCCCGGACATCACGGTCAGTCGTTCGCGCTCGGATGAATTCCCGGCCGCCAGCTGCGACGTCGCGGTTTCACGCGCCACCCTGCCTCCCACCGAGTGGCTGAAGGAAGGCGCGCGCTTGGCAACGCGCAGCGTCTGGCTCCTGCTGGCCAAAGCGGGCGTACCAGAGTTGGACGGCCGAGAAATATTGGCCGATATCGCTTATGCATGGCCGCTGACTGGCGCACAGCGCCGCGCCGTCTGCGTTTCGAGTTCATGTGACGGAATAAAAACATGATGCAAGTGCAGACGGGCGAGTCGCATCGACGGTGTTGACGTTTCCGTGAATCCCGCTCCTTCTCTCTTCGGACGAAATACAAGGCGTGATCGATTTCGCTTTGCGGTCTTTTGCAGCGAAAAATCTCCGCTTTCGCGCGGCAACTGCGTTGACTCAAGCCAGCTCCCAGGGGCAAGCTGCGCCCCATGCTGAAAGGCAGCGGCACACGCAAGCTCGGCGGCCGCGACTCACTGCGAGCGTTTCAACGATTCCTTGGCTGGTCACTCGTCGTTTTGTTCGTCTCGTTATTTCCGAGCCGGGCTCACGCTTACACGTGGATGATCAAGCACGGCTACGCAAGTTGCCCGGTCTGCCACGCCGATCCATCCGGCGGTGAGTTGCTCACCGCCTACGGTCGCGTGCAGAGCGATGAGCTCTTGCGGATGACCTACGGCAAATCGAGCAGCGGCAGCTCGCACAACGAGCTGAAAGCGCCGCGCCTGGTGCGGAACCTCGAATGGAAGACCGACGCACTGTCCGGCGCGGACGAGGAAGGCAAAGACGCCGCCGCGCAGCCCGAGGCCAAGCCGGCCGATCAAGCAAACGCGGCCGATGAAGAAGCCCCGGCAGCTGCTCCTACCGAGGAAGCGGCCCCGACCGCAAAGGCCAGCAGCACCGAGGAGAGCAGCCGCGCGCCTGGGGACTTCCTTTGGGGTCTCGTAAAGACTCCGGATTGGCTGCTCCTGGGCGGGAGCTATCGACACCTGATGGTGATTCGGCCCGGGTCGGACGCGGATAAGTTTTCGACCTTCCCGATGATGGCGGACCTGTATGGGCAGGTGCAGATTGGCCATTTCAGAGTCGAGGGCAGTATCGGCGCGGTGCGCGTCGGCGTCGGTTCTCCGTACGCGCGCGCAGCGCAAATCACCACCGGTCAAGGCGATCAGTGGAACCTGCTCTCGCGCACGCATTGGCTCGGTTACGACATCAACGATGGCACGATGACCGTACGCGCCGGTCACATGAATTTGCCCTTCGGCATCCGCATCCCCGAGCACACCATGTGGGTCCGCAATGCTACGCTCACCGATCGCGAGTCGGCCCAGCAAGACGGCGTGGCGTTCGCCTACAACGGTGAAAAGCTACGCGGCGAGGTGATGGGCATCCTGGGCAACTATCAGGTCAACCCAGATAAATACCGCCAGCGTGGCTACAGCCTGTACGCCGAATACCTAGTCGGCGAACGGACCGGCGTCGGCATCAGCTCGATGGTTACGAAGGCTGAGAAGGATCGCATTACGCTCGAGCCGGACCCACTGCGCCAAGCGCACGGCGCTTATGTCCGGTCCGCCCTGACGGACCAGCTGGTCTTGCTCGCCGAAGCGGACGCGCTCTTCACCAGCGACCACGACGCCGGCTACGTCGGTTTCGCCCAGTTGGACTACGAGCTCATCCGCGGCCTGCACTTGATGGCCACCGGCGAAGTCCTGAACAGGGGCTACGATCAGCTTATCGGTGGGCCCAAGACGAAAGGCAACGGCCAACCGATGTTCGGCGGATGGGGCAGCGTCGATTGGTTCTTTCTGCCGCATTGTGAGTTCCGCGCCGACGCGTACAAGCGTCAGCAAGACGACTTCACGATCCTCGGCCAACTGCACGTGTTCCTGTGAGCTCCAAGATGATGCACGAAAGCAAACGTCACCCGCCTCGCGTCCGATCGTCGCAACTCATGCTTGCCGCGAGCCTTACGCTGATCGCATTTGGTACTCCACGCGCCGCGCACGCCTCGTCCACCTATCCACCGGAAGTGGCCAAAGCCTTGGATGCACAATTCAAGGGGCAGTCGTTCTGCGTACCGCAGTGCATCACGTGCCACAACACGAACGAGGGCGGTCTTGGCACGTTGAACGTCTTTGGCAAGAACCTGCAAACCTATGGCGGGTTGCCCCCGTCGTTCCCCAGTTTGGTGGTCGGCGCGTTCGACAGGTACTTCAAGGCGACCCCGCCCGCTGGCGTTCCGCAAGTGAGCACTCTCTTTGAAGACGGCAGCACGCGACCGTTTTTCGACAGCGATAACGACGGCATCAGCGACTACACGGAATTGCAGCATTCCGATTCCCCTTCCGTACCTGGAACGCGCGGTCAAAATGCGCTTTGCCCGGACATCGCTTACGGCTGCGGAGCACGGATCGCGGCGGCCCCCCCACCCGCTGATCGGCTGGGGTTATTCTCGACTGGTCTGGTCGTGCTCGGCCTGGCTGCCTTTCGGCGACGTCAGCGTGGGCAGCGCAAGGGCTGAGCCGCTGGTTTCTGCGAGAATGACCGCTTTCTGAACAGTTACGGAGTTGGGCAGTGGAGTCTGCCCTCGACAATGTGGCATAGTTACCCAGTTGACACTGCGAACTGGCCGCCAAAAACTATGATTTCACTCGGATTTTTTCGATGACAGTCATGGCTCCGGAACCGAAGCCGAATACTCGCCGAACCGAAGGGGTGCGTGTCAAAGGGCGCGCAGCACGCGTCGTCACTGACGTGTTGATCGCCACGGCAGAAGAGCTGAGCCGAGTCGGCTACGCCGCGTTGCGGGTCGAAGACGTCGCCGCGCGCTCCGGCGTGAACAAGACCACGATCTATCGACGTTGGCCCACGAAACCGGATCTAGTGGGGGCGGCGCTGCGCGCGGTTTGGGAATCGCCGGAGGTTCCAGACACCGGCTCGCTGCGCAATGACTTCGTGAGCTCGCTGAAGAAGACCGCCGCGTTTGCCATGTCGCCAATCGGACGCGGTCTCACGCGAGTCATTCAGGTCGAACGCGCACACCCCGAGGTCGAACCCATTGCCCGCTCATTGCGTGAAGATTTCCGTGATTTTCGCCAAGTGCTCGTGCAACGCGGCATCGATCGGCAGGAGTTACCTGCAGATACCGACGCGCGCTTCCTGACGGACATGATGGCCGCGCCGATCTTCTATCGGCTGTTCACCGAAGGTGAGCCGGTGGCCACTGAGTACATCGAGCGCGTGGTCGACGTGGTACTGTGCGGCGTGAAAGCGTGCGCCAAGCACACTTGACCACCAGCCAGCGTGCATGACGATTTCCGCACCACCGTTCGAATCGCTCACTCCACTGCTCGATCGAGCCTTCGGCGATCACCGGCTGGGGATCGAGGAGATGGCGGGCGGCGCGTCCACGCGACGTTTCTTCAGGGTCAAAGCCGCCGACGGGCGTAGCGCGGTGGCGATGTACGTCCCGCTACCCAGCCAAGAGCTGAGTAAGGCCAAAGAAACCGGTCGGCGCTGGCCATTTCTGGAGGTGCGCGAGCTGCTGGCCGAAAACGCCATTCGCGTGCCTCAGCTCCTCGCCGAGTCCTGCGACGCGGGCTGGCTCTTGGTGGAGGATCTGGGCGACACGCTGGCCCAGCACCTAGTGCACTCGCCGCAGGACAAGCCCGCGCTGTATCAGCGCGCCGTGCGGGATCTCGCGCGAGCGCAGCGCGCGTTGGCTTCGCTACCGGAGCACTCCATCGTGCGCCAACGCGCCTTCGACGTCGATCTGCTGCGCTGGGAGATCGATCACTTCCGAGAGTGGGCCTTGGAAGCGCGCGGCATTCAGCTCGACGCCGAACAGAGTGCAGTATTCGCAGACGCTGCTGAATACCTGGCAACGACGATCGCCGCCTGGCCGCGCGGTTTCGTGCACCGCGACTATCAGAGCCGCAACCTGATGGTCATTCCGCACGAAAATGGCGCCCACGATCTCGCCTGGATCGATTTCCAGGACGCGATGCTCGGCCCGCGCGTGTACGACCTAGTGGCGCTCCTGGGCGACAGCTACCAAAGCTTCGATCGCGTATTCGTCGACTCGCGCTTGAGCGAGTTTTGTAGCGAGCTCAATCTCGACCAGGCTGCGGAAGCGGAGCTCAGCCGGCAATTCGATCTGGTCATGGTCCAGCGCAAGCTCAAGGACGCGGGCCGCTTCGTCTACATCGAACGCACGAACGATAACCAGAGCTTCCTGAAATTCATCGACCCGACGATCGCAAAGGCGCGAGCATCACTGCACCGGCTCACCGAGGACAAGCGGCTGCGCGGTTTGACCGACTTGTTAGACCGCGTCTGTGGCTGATCCGAACGCCGCGTCGCCCTGAGATTTCCGATAGCGACCGATGGCTTCGCGATGTCAGCTCGCATGGCGACCTGACACCGCGTAGCAGCGTCGGATCGCTCAGCCCGCCAGATCGAAGTCGACTTCGACCGAGACCGCCGAATCAGCGCACACGTGGAACGCGCACAGCTGGTCCTTGTCGATCTTGTGATTGCTGACATCGAAATTGAAGCCCGCGTGGACGTGCTTGCCCTTGACGTCGTACTTCACATCGACCTTCTTCGCTACGCCGTGGAAGGTGAGCGTGCCCGGCAAGGAGCCACCCTTCTTGTCGTCGATCTTGTCCTTGTCCACGGTGAGCTTGATGTCCGGATACTTGGCGGCTTCGAAGCGCTCCTGCATGTGCTCGTTGCGCATCCCGTTGCCCGTGTCGATCGTGTTGAGGAAGGTCTTGAAGGTGACGCTCTTGTCATCCTCGTCGATGATCAGCTTTGGGGACTTGCCGTCGATCTTCATGCCACCGGGGCCCTTGGCATGGACCTGGATCTTCGGGTCTTGCGCTTTGTACTTGGCCGAGGCGACGGCCGCGACGGATAGAACGGCAGAAAGGGCGGCGACGAAGTAGGCAGAGCGCATCTTGAAGAACATCACGGTTTTCCTCGAATATTACTTTTTGGGTTTGAGCTTAGACGCACCAGAACCCTTACTTATTCATTTGGCGGACGTCGAGCATTCCTGTTGGCCGATGTGGCGATGAGCGGAGCCACGTCGGCCGAAAATCGAAAATCTAGCCAGGCCGAAGTTTTTCGCGGCTTGGCTGGATCGTTGCTTGATACTACGGCGGCGCGACCAAGAAAGTTCCCTGGCACGCGTGCTGCTCGGCCGAAACGGACGGCGGTCACGCGCGCCAGGGCACCGGTGAATCGGAATACACCGGCAAATACTCCGACTCGAGCTCGGAGTCGCAGAACAAGAGCCAGCTCCGCTTCGAGATTGAAAGTGCGCGCAGCTCCGGTGCGAGCCGTTGCCGAAAACAGTCCGGATCGATCAGCGCCAAATCGACGTAGCCATAGCGCAGACCCATGCCGAAGCCCACCACTCTGCCATCGTCTTCACGGAGAGCTCGCTGAATCATTTCTTCGAATTTCGCACGCTCGGCGATCCGCGCTCCGGGCGTGGTCTCCGTCGTGTCGTATTTCAGGTACGCAAAAAGAGCACCACAGGCGGTGAACCGCCCGGAGAAGAATGGCTCACCGCGCAAGAAGCACTTTTTCAGTTCGGGCACGCGGGTGCTGCAGAACACCAAATCGTCTTGCGCGGCGTAGTCCATGGCAGGTTCGGGCGAGAGCTCGAACGCGAACCAATCGTCTGTCCCGGGAGTGTGACCGAATGTTAGCTCCGCCAAGCCGAGCTTGAGCCCGGCAATCGCCGCGTGAACACTGTCGAGCAGCAGCTCGATTGGCAACGCGGAACGATCTTCGGCGCTTTCGTTGAGCACCGCGAGCAAGCCGCCGCGAGCGGTGGGGGTGACGAGCACGCGACCAATCCAGCGCTCGAACAGCTCGTCACCGACCAGCAATCGCACCAGCTCCTCGCCCGCTTCGGTTTCCAGCAGGTTGCCGTTGCCACCTGGTAGAAACACCACGACCTCGAGCAGATGTCCTCGAGTAAAGCCGGCGCGAGCCCGCGCTCGACTAAAATCCCAGCCACTCTCTGCACGGATCCGGGCCAGCGCGAGCCCACAGGACTGCGCCGCAGCAAAACCTGCCGAGCTCAGGATCGAGAGCGCGCGGTGCAAGCTCAGTGCCTCCGCTTCTTGCCGTAGTCGACGACTTCGGCGCGCACTTCGAGCACGCCAGCGCGTAGCTTTCCGAGTCGTTCGAAGGCCGCACGCGATAGATCCAAGATCCGCCGCTCACTGCCGAACGGGCCGCGATCGTTGATGCGCACGTATACCGTCCGCTTGCCGTCAGCGCGCGTCACCCGCAGGACGGTACCGAGCGGCAAGCTGCGGTGAGCGGCGGTAAGCGCCTCGGGGCGATAGCGTTCACCGCTCGCCGTCTTGTGCCCAGCGAGCCGGTCACTGTAGTAACTGGCTTCACCCTCCAGAGTGCTGATCGCGGGCGCGGCCTGAAACCGCGTCGTGAGTGCGGCGTCCTCCGGGGTGAGCGGGGCGGGCTCCGAGGTCGGCAATGTCGCGGCGCTCGAACTCGAGCCATGAGCGCCGTGCGAAGCACTCGGTGCACGCGCACCGGGTCGACTCGGCTGATGGCTGCACGCGCCCAGCACGACAAGGAACAGGACCGATCCAAAGCGCGTCACCGCGGCCGAGCGTATCAGACCCTTTGCCCCGGCGATCGATGTTCGGGCGCGGGGTTCAGTTTCGCAGGGCCACTTCTTTGCGGTTTTCTAGGGTCAGCTCGGAGAGTTGGTCTTCCATTGCAACGCGCTCGGTGAGCCGCTTGGCCTCGAGATCGGCGGCGTCGATGGTGGCCTTCTGCAGGCGTTGACTGATCTCCTCCAACTTCTTGGCCAAGTGGCGGCTGAGCTCGCCGGCCTGCGCGACGCGACGAAGTGACACGAGCTGCGCGTTGATCTCTTCGATGCGTTCTCGATACACGTTGCTCTGTGCTTGAATCGTGACCAGACGCTCGTCGAGCTCGATCATCGCGCGGTGGCGTTCGACGATGTGCGAAAGCTTGCTCGCCAGCTCGGGCTCCAACTTGGACGCGGAGTGCAGGTACAAGCCAAGTTCGGCAATGCCTCCTTCGCTGCGAATGTCGAGCGACTTCTGCATCGGAGTCGATTCTTCGATCGACAGGTTCACGCTCTCGTTCGCGGGGACGCTCACGGCGAACAAGTACGCGCCGCCCAGCTTTTCCACACCCGAGGCGGGCGCCTCCAGCTTGAAGCCTTCCGTGATCGGGTGCCGCACGTAGACCACCGCCGCTTTGCCGTCGCGATTGACCACGGACAGCTTCGTGCTGCGAATGCTCCGCGCCTCGCTGTGCACGATGCCGCGCTCGATGGTGAGCAAGCGGTCGATCTCTTCCCGCGTCCCCAAATCGGTATCGATAACCACCTTGCGATCCAGCGCGAATGGCACGAAAGCCCGGCTGTCCGGCAAAATCGCGTCGGAAAGCCCCTCACCGAGGAACTGCCCGCCCTGGTACACCGTGACCGGCCCGGCATCGAGCGTGTGCTGCGTCGGATTCTGGATCAGCACCGCTCGAAACGCATATTTCTTGGAACCACGCGTCGAGATCGGATCGTAAAAGTACACTTGCTTGGCCTGTGCCTGCGCGGTCAGCATGCTGACCATGGCCGAGTGCCCCTTTTCGATCGTGAGCGGTGATGGAGCGAGGAAATAGGCACTGCCCAAGGGCGCCTCGCCGTTCTTGGCTTGCGCGGGCTTCGATCCCTCCTCGGCGGCCACGATGCGCACACCGTCACCGTTGGCGAGCTGTCCGGTCGCGATGACCTCGACTTGATCTGGGTTCACGCCGCTCTCGACCAGCTGGTCGCGAATCGCGTTGGCACGCTCGAGCGCTTTGGCAGCGCCATCTTTATCGCTCGCTCGCGCGTAGCCGAGCACTTTGACTTTGTTCTGGCTGCCCTTGAGCTGCGCCGCCAAACGCGTGATGGCAGGCATGGGCGCCCGCGCGGTCGGTTTCTCTTCGTCGAGCACGGGCGCCGCCGCCGCGGCCTGCATGCCCCGCCCGACGCCCGCGGCGTGGGCAGAGCTCTTCGCGGGAGCGCGGTCCGACTTCTTCAGGTCGTCGACCGCGTCCGCGCCGAAATTGCCTAGAACGCGCACTTCTTTGCTGGCGACCGCGTACGACGAACCGCCCGGGGGCGGCGCGAGCCCGAGCTCGCTGCTGTCGCTCAAAGTCTCGCGCTCGACGTAACGGACGCTCTGTAAATCGTACTTGAAGGACAGCGCCGAGGTCGAACCGACACCAACCGCCACTTTCGTCCAATCCTCCCCGGATACGTTGTCGACCACCGCCCAACTTTGTAATTCGGCAGCGCCGCCCTCTTTGAGCTCGAGCCGATAAGTCGGCTTCCATGCCGGACTTTCGGTCACGTACGAGATGCGCAAATCGTAGTCGCCCGCTTTGGGAAGGTCGACCATCACCGTGGTGATGCCCTCGGCATGTTCGAGAGTCGGGAACGAAATTGGGACCGCGCTCCCGGTACGCGTGTCGATCACGCTGAGCGATTTCAAGAAGTCGTCCAGCCGCTCGGCGGGTACCTCGAGCGCAAAACGATCGCCGTGCACGATCGCATGCCGTTCGAAATAGGCAACGCCGTTGCGATACACCACGACCCGACCGAGCGCCGCGTCGGTCTGGATCGGCCGCGGCATGGCGGCTGCACAACCGGACAACAGCGCACCTGCACACACTGCCAACAGCGAAGCTTTGAGGACGAAAGCCATGTTCACACCTTGTTGAAAATCCGAGAGAGAAGCGCGCGACCTGCGCCGTCGACCACACAACGCCGAAGGGCGTGAGCTGCTTACGCACCGGCTCGGAAAACGATCCGAAGCCTCCAGGCCGAAGGGCTAACTGCTCGATCTCACGCGAAAACTCAGCCTTGAGCGGGAGCCCAAACGGGGGCCAGTAGTGCTAGCTTCCCCGCCTTGCCATGGCTGCCCCCCCCGAAACGAGCCCCGAGAGAGTGAGCCTCTCCACGCGAGGACTCCGTCTCGGAGCGCGTGAAGTCCCGCTGATCTCCGGCAGCGTGCACTACTGGCGGCTCGACCCGCGCGAGTGGCTGGCGGCCCTCACCGCGTTGCAAAGCCTGGGCATCGACATCGTCGATGTGTATCTGCCTTGGGGCGTGCACGAGCAAACGGATGGAAGCCTCGACTTCGGCACTCGCGATCCGCGGCTCGACGCCGTGCGCTTCCTGACTCTGGCGCACAGCTTGGGCTTGCTGGCGATCGTGCGACCGGGACCCCACATCAACGCCGAGCTCACGTTCTTCGGCATCCCCGAACGGGTGATCTGGAGCCGCGACTGCCAAGCGCGTTCGCCACGCGGGATGCCCGTGGTGTTGCCCGTGCCGCCGCTCGCGTTTCCCGTCCCCAGCTACGCCAGCGTCGCCTTTTTGGACGAAGCCGATCGCTGGCTGGAAGCGGTGGCGGAGCGCCTCGCGCCGTTGGTCTGGCCGGCGGGACCAATCGTCCTATGCCAAGTGGACAACGAAGGCGCGCTGTACTTTCGCGATGGCGTGTACGACCAGGATCATCATCCAGACGCGGTCGCCACCTATCGCGCCTTCCTCTTGCACAAGTACGGCAGTATCGAGCGCATTCGAGAGGTGCTGCACGACCCCGCGGCTGATTTGGCCCAACTGCAGCCACCGGCGCGCTTTTCTGCGACTTCGCCGCTCGATCTCGCGCGCCACTTGGACGCGGCGGAGGCACAGGAAGAAATCATCGCCCGCGCCTTTTTGCGCATGAAGGAAACGCTGCAACGCGCGGGGCTGAGTGGTATTCCAACCATGCACAACCTGCCGTTCGGCGAAGGTTCGACCCCGCTCGATCCGGAGCGCGTGAATCGAGTCGTCGACTTGCTCGGGCTCGATTATTACAACGTGGCCTCCGAGACCACGCGGGCAGAAATTGCGCGCCGCACGAGCGACTTGGTCGTGCGCGCTCGTGCGCGGGGTTACGCTCCGTTCGCTTGTGAATTGGGCGCCGGCTTCCCACCGTTCTTCCCGCCCATCAGCGAGGGCGACAGCGCCTTCACCGCGATGACGGCGCTGGCCTACGGTCTGCGTGGCTTCAACGTGTACATGGCCGTGGAGCGCGATCGCTGGATTGGAGCGCCCATCGATCGCCACGGTCGGCGTCGGCCTTTCGCTGATTTCTGGGAGCGGCTGGTCGGCGCGCTCGAGCGTCTGGATTTTTTCAGCTTGCAGATACCGGCCGCGGTGCACATCGTGGTGCCGCGCAACCTGCGACGCTTGGCGCGCGTGCTACACGCCTTCGGTCCAGTAACGCTGGCCGCGTTTCACGTTTCCGGCGGAGGCGTCGAAGAGGCCTGCTTCGAGGACGATTTCGGCATGGGCAGTCCGGTCGTGATCGAAGCTTGGCAGTTCGTAGAACGCTTGGAAGTCGCGCTCAGTGCGGAGCGCATCCCGTACGCGGTGGTCGCGGGGGATCTGACCGAGCAGGCCTTGCAGCAGGGCAAGTGGACCCTGATTGCCTGTGCGGGCGGGCTCGAGCAGGAGATCCGGGACACGCTGGCACGCGCTGCGGAAGCCGGGCGGGCGATCAGCATCGGGCCCTACCCCGCGGAGCGCGACGCCATCTTTCAACCGCTGCGCGAGCCGTTCTGCATCCCCGACCGCGGCGGTAGCCCCGTGCCCACGCAACTGGGCCGCGACGGGAGGTCGCTCCGCGACGCGGTGCGGGCAGCGAAAACAGCGCTCGAGCTGCCGAGCGTTGCCTGCTCACCGGAAGAGATCTCGGTCACGGTGCACCACGACGATACCGGACAAGCGCGCGTGGCTTTCGTGATCAACCCGACGGCTCGCGCGGTGCGCGCAGAACTGTCACTTCCGGGCATCGCGCGCGCGGTCGACGCGCTCGACGGCAGCGAGTTTCGTGCTAAGCAGGGTGGGTTCGAGCTGCCGTTGCCGCCGTACACGGTCCGCCTTTTCGAGCTCTTTCCTTTGCTTTTCTCCGCGTAAATGTTGATCGAGATCAATCCGGTTCACCCGGAACCCCGCAAGATCCGCCGCGCGGTCGACGCGCTCGAAGCCGGCGAAGTGATTGCCTACCCAACCGACACCGTCTACGGGCTGGGTTGCGACTTGTTCAACAAGAAGGCCGTCGATCGGCTGTACCAAATCAAAGGCCTCGAGCGTTCGCAGATGTTGGCCTTCGTCTGTCAAGACTTGGCGGACGTCTCGAAGTACGCGGTGATGCACAACGACGTGTATCGCACGCTGAAGAAGTTCTTGCCCGGCCCCTATTGCTTCATCTTGGAAGCAACTCGGGAGGTCCCGCGCGTCGTGCAGTCGAACAGGAAAACCGTTGGCGTGCGCATTCCCAAGCACGCCGTTGCGCTAGCCATCTGTAAAGAGCTGGGGCGGCCGATCATCTCCAGCACGGCTTCCCGCCATGGCGAGCCGGGCAACCCCGATCCGGGAGAAATCGACGACCTTTTTCCCGGCTTGGCGCTGGTGCTGGACGCCGGTCCCGGCGGCACGGAACCGACCACGGTGATCGACCTGACCATGAATCCGCCCACAGTCGTGCGCCGCGGCGCGGGTGATACGGCTCCGTTCGAGCGCTAGTTGATTCCATCGACCTGTAGGGCTATCTAAGCCCCACAATGACCTTCGTAGTCACGGACAACTGCAAGGGCTGCCGCTTTACGGATTGTGTGGCGGTGTGCCCGGTCGATTGCTTTCACGGCGACGACGACATGCTCTACATCGATCCCGCCGAATGCATCGACTGCGGTGCGTGCGTTCCGGAGTGCCCCGTCGAAGCCATCTACGACGAGACGCAGGTTCCGGACAACCAGAAGCATTGGACCGCGATCAACGCCGAACGCGGCGCGTCCCTGCCCGTGATCAACGTCCAGGGCGATCCCCTCCCCGGCGCCCAAGAGCGCAAAGAAAAGCTCGGCTTCTGATCACCCGCCCCCGAAAGAGAGGGGGCGATCACAATCTTCGCAGGCAATCCTGGGGGAGTCGCGGAACTAGGGCTCGCTTGCTCTCTCGTCCCGCAGCAAGGTGCCAGACATTCATCGTGAGCGGAAGTGGTTGCCCGCTGGAACACGGCTCGCTGTAGTTCACTGATTCGGTCGACGCGAGTGAGTTACCTTGCAGCCGCAGATCTCTGCGATCTCAACGGCTCGGGGGTCAAAAATCTGGGAGCGGTCCCCAGCGCTCCCTAACGTTGTCAGGGCGCGGCGAGGTGGAAGCTGGCGCGGGTTTGTACTTGCACCATGGGGCGTTGCTTGGCGTCGATGGGGCCCAAGGCCGCCCCGATCATCGACTGCAGCTCGCCTTCCTTGGGCACCGCTTCGCCGGCGGCTACGACGACCTTGCCCTCGCCCGCGGAGCGGAATTCAGCCATCTCCTTCGGCGCATCGGGCGGCAAGCCCTCGATGTCGAACGCGGGCGACGCCGCGTAGCGCTTGGTGTTCACGCTCAAGCTCAGCAGCGTGCCGTCGATTTTCTCTACCTTGACCAAGCGATAGGTCACAACGTCGAGCCCCATGGCTTGATCCCGGCTGGTCACCATCCAGTAGCCACCGAGGCCGACCGGCTTGCTCGGGAACGGCAAGGACACTGAGACCAGCAAATCACTCAGCGCTTGGACGGGGTCCCTGAATCCAGGATCGACGCCCTTCGGGATCTCCGTATGCAGATTCAGGGCGGTACCATCCGTGCCCAACTGGTACTCCACGCGCGAGCCCTTCAGCTTGCTGACCGCGTTGGCGAGATCGGCGGGCACGCCGGGCGCGTTGATCTTGGCGCTCGTGACCTTCACGACGATTTGGGTGAGCGCCACCGCGCCGGAGTCGGCTTCCGCTTTCGGCTTGAGGGCTTCGAGCGTGACGGCGAATTGAATCGGAATCGCGCCTTGTTGTGGATCGCTCTGGGTCGCAATATCGAAAGTGCCCGCACGCTTGGTGCCGGGCTTGGGCGGCGGACCGAGCAGCACGCGCGGCTCGCTGCCATCACTGCCCAGCGTCAGAGCGGCAGCCGCGCCCTTGGCCGCCGCCTTGTCCGCCTCGCCCGGGCCGAAGATGCCGGTCGGCGGCGGGCCGCCCGCGCTGCCCGCAGTCGCTCCGTTGGCTCGTGCCGCAGCCACCGAACCCATGGCCTTCGCGAGATCAGGTTCGTCCGCGGCGACCTTGTTCTCTTTGCTCGAGCCGGCATCACTGGCCGCGTTGTCCTCGGAGTCGCGCTGCTTTTCTTTCTTGTCGCAGCCGAACGCAAACGCACTCGCCAAGGCAACGGCGGACAGAGCTAGGGCGGACCTCATCGTCGGTGTCTTCATGTCTGAGCCGGGATTTACTTCGGGTGGAGCTCACTGGGAAGCTGGAGCTTAGAATGGCGGCGGCGAAACAGCGGGCGCACCCGTTTCGTTCCCAGGAGCTGGGGTCGCGTCGGAAATACCGGCATCTTGCGGCGTTTTCGCGGCCTCGACTTCGTCATTCGGGCCTCCGTCCGGGGCGCCCGCTTCCGCGCCCGCGTCGGGCTTCGACACCTCCGTCGGTACGGTGCCGTCGAGGAACTCTTCTTCGATCGCGTCGGTCTGCCCTGGGTAAGGGAGCAGTCCGGTCGCGGGATCGACGTTCGCGGTGACGATGCTGCCCGGCTTGGGAAATTCGGTGGGCGGCTTTCCGTCGCTTGCCACTTTCATGAAGCTGATCCAGGCCGGCAGCGCCGTGGCCGCACCCGCTTCACCCCAACCGAGCGGCAGCGGCTCGTCGTAGCCGACCCAAACTGCGGCCGCGATATCCGTCGAATAACCCACGAACCAGGTGTCTTTGGCTTCGTTCGTGGTGCCGGTTTTGCCCGCGAGCGGCCGCCCCAAAGTGCGCGCTCGTTGCGCCGTGCCACGTTCGACGACGCCGCGCAGTAGGCTCGTGATCAGGTACGCTTCTTCGGGACTGAGCACACGGCGTACGGGAGGCAGCACCGGCAGCGGCAAGACTTTGCCACCGGGCGCGACGATGCGCGTCACGAGCTTGGGCAATTCGAATTCACCGCCGTTGGCGAAGGTGACGAATGCGTTACAGAGCTCGATCGGGATCACCTCGTATGCGCCCAGGGCGAGCGAGGGGGTCGGCTTCAAATCGGTCGTGATGCCGAGCGCGTGGGCCCACTCTACGACGTTGGCCGCCCCCACCTCCTCGATCAACTTGTCGGCCGCAGCGTTGTCGCTCTCGGCGATCGCCGTGCGCACGCTCTCGCGGTAGCTCACCAGCTCTTTGCCGTTTTTCTTGGTCAGGTCCAAGACACTCGCGGGCGTGAAGCGGCGCGAGTGCAGGGCATAGCTGTACAGCAACGGTTTGAACGACGAACCCGGTTGGCGATGCGAGTGCATGGCGCGATCGAGCCCGCCACTGATCGCCTCGTAACTGCCCACCAAGGCGCGCACCTCGCGACCGCGCACGTCGAGCGCGATCAGCGCCGACTCCGGCCCGAGCTCGAGCCGTAGCGCGACCGGGGGCACGCCGTCCGGAGATCCGAGTAGCCCCACGCGCAGCGCCGCTCCAGGCTTGGCAAATTCACTCGGCGGCAGGTGCTTCGGGTTGTAACGCTCCTCAGTGGCGAGCGCGACGCGGCCCAGC
Organism: Pseudomonadota bacterium; assembly: GCA_037200885.1. Lineage (GTDB taxonomy): Bacteria > Myxococcota_A > Polyangia > Polyangiales > Polyangiaceae > PMG-095. The sequence goes on along the minus strand of JBBCIN010000001.1, from coordinate 3,008,701 downwards.
ACATCCCCCACCTGAACGTCGATCGTGCCTGCCGCGTCATTGATAGCGACGACTTTACCGAGGTAGATTTTGTTTTGGCGCGGCACGCCCGTGAACAGCGGGCCCCATAGCTTGCGCGAGGTCTGCGTGAACGGCGGCAGCAATTTCTGTCGCGCGGCGTAGTTGTCCAGATTTTCGCGAACCGCGCGGCGCGCCGCAGCCTGCAGCGCAGGATCGATCGTCGTCTCGATCACGTAGCCACCGTGAATGGCGTCTTCACCGGCCACGTCATCGAGCATCTTCTTGACGTAGGACACGACCTCGGGCGCGAGCTCGGACTCGCCATCCGAAGCGGGCGCGAGCCGAACCTTCGAGGCCTGCGCTAAATCGTGCAAATCCTGAGTGATGAAGCTCTTTTCGAGCATCTGATCGAGCACGTAGCGGCGTCGCACGAGTGACTTGGCTTCATCGCGACGAGGCGAATAGCGCTCGGGCGAAGCGACCAGGCCAGCCAATAGGGCCGCCTCGGGCACGTCCAGATCTTTGGCTTTCTTGCCAAAGTAATAGCGCGACGCCTCTTCGATCCCGTAGCGACCGTGGCCGAGGTAGATGGTGTTCAGGTAGAGCGAGAAAATCTCGTCCTTGCTCAGCTCCTTTTCCAGGCGGCGCGCGAGAATCGTCTCTTTGATCTTGCGTTGATAGCTGCGCTCGGAATCCAGCAGCACGTTCTTCACCACTTGCTGGGTGATCGTGCTGCCGCCCTGACGCTTGTGGCCGGCACGCAGGTTGGCGATCAGGGCGCGCAACATGCCAAAATAGTTGAGCCCTTGGTGCTCGTAGAACTGCGCGTCTTCCGCGGCCAGAAATGCGAGTTTGGCGTGACTCGGCACTTCGCTGAAGGCAATCACGGTGCGTCGCTCGACGAACAGGCTGGCCAGCACCGTGCCGTCGCGCGAAAGCACGCGGGTGACTTGCGCAGGCTGGTAGTGCGTCCGCAGATCGTGCACGTCCGGCAGACCGCCTTCGAAGTGGCGAATCACCAGCAGCACCGCGAGAACGCTGGCGCAGGCCAAGCCGAGCACGGCGTACGCGGTGAGCTTCGCACAGCGAAGCACCGCTTCACGGGGGGGAAAACGCATCAGCGGCCCAAAAGGCGCATCACCAGTACGGCCAAGAGGACACCAGCCACCAGGCACAACAGCGCGACGCCGATCAATAGTCCCGGGCCGCTCGATTTTTCCAGCGCCACCGCGGGGCGATTGCTGCGCTCTTCCATAGCGGGCAACAGCGGCCGCGCAGGCGCACCTTCCGGGCGCAGCGACGACGGCAGGGCCTGAGCCGCGGCGCCACCGAATGGCCGGAGCGCCTCGGCGAACTCCGCCGCCGTCTGGTAGCGCTGCTCGGGTTTCTTGGACAGCGCGCGAGCCAGCACTTCATCCAGCTCCTTCGGGAAGCGACGCTCGGGCACCCGCTCACTGAGTGGGATGATCGCCTCGGTGACGTGCTTCTGGATGTACTCCATCGGCGACTTTGCCGAAAACGGCAGCTTGCCGGTGAGCACCTCGTATAAAATCACGGCCAGCGAATAGATGTCGCTGCGCGCATCGAGGGTTTTGCCCTGAGCTTGTTCCGGCGACATGAACTCAGGCGTGCCGAACACCATGCCCTCTTGGGTCAGGATGATCGAACCCGGTTGCATTTGGCGCTCGGTCACCTTGGCGAGCCCGAAATCCAGCACTTTCGGGTAGTCCGCAATTCCGCCCTGCTTGGACAGGAAGATGTTCTCTGGTTTGAGATCGCGATGCACGATGCCGAGCTCGTGCGCCTCCTGCAACGCGCCGCAGACCTGAATCAAGATCGGAATCGCGCGTTCGGTCGGAATAGGACCATCCTTACGCACGGCCTGATTCAGATTTTTTCCCTCGAGCATCTCCATCACGATGTACAAGGAGCCGTCTTCCTCGAGCTCGCCGTACACGAACACTTTCACGGTGTTCGGGTGAGTGAGCTGACTCATCGCGCGCGCTTCGCGCCGGAAGCGCGAGGTCAAATCTTTGCGATTGGCCAGCTTCGGATGCAGGATCTTGATCGCCACCATGCGGTTCATGGCAGGCTGAGAGGCCTTGTACACGGAGCCCATCCCGCCGGTGCCGATCTTCTCCAAGATGAGGTATTCGCCGCCCAGGATTTCACGGCCGATAAAGGGGTCCTTGGGGCGCATTCGACCTGACAGATACCAAAAGTTACTGCCCGCTACGAGCACGGCGAGCGCAGAGCTGGTTTGAAGTCGTGATTCGTTTGGCAAAGCTCAGTTTCCACGATGGAAACTTGCGTCACGGGGCCCGTGGGCCGCATGAATGACCCGCCATGACGGAACACGCCGATTTCTTGGAAAGTGCGCTCTTGCGCGGAGCTGGCTTTCGGCACGCGTTCTTCACGCGCAAGGGCGGTGTCTCGCTGGGCGCCTACTCGAGCCTGAGCTTCTCGGTTGCCGCCGGCGACAGCGAGGCCAACGTAAAGTCGAACTTGGAACGGGCGGCAGCCGAGCTGGGCGTCGCGAGCACCCGCATCCATTTCTTGTCCCAGGTGCATGGTCGCGTCGCCCACACGCTCAGCGGCAGCGAAGTTCAAAGCATGCTCATCTTGCGCGAGGGGGACGCTCTCGTCAGTCGCGCGCCGGGTGTGGCGTGTGCCGTGCGCAGTGCGGACTGCGTGCCCATCTTGTTGGCCGATCGCCGAAGCGGCGCGGTCGCGGCCGTGCACGCAGGCTGGCGCGGCGCGGCGAGCGGCATCGTGAGCAGCGCCCTCGAAGCGCTGCGGGCGATCGCGCCCAACCCTAGCTTGATCGCCGCGATCGGTCCCCACATCTCGCTCGCCGCGTTCGAAGTCTCGGAAGACGTGGCTGAAATGCTCCTGAACGCCTCGCGCGATCCGCAGATCGTCGAGCGCTCGGGGCCGAAGCCCCACGTCGACTTGCGGCGAATGCTCCGCGCAGAGCTGCATGCCCAAGGCCTCGCCCACGCCGCGATCGATGACGTTTGGGGCTGCACGGTTCTCGAGCCCGCGCGCTTCTTCTCGTTTCGGCGAGATGGCAAAGCCAGCGGCCGCCATCTGTCCGCCATTGTGCCCCGGCTGTAACGGCGCGCCGCGCTTGCGATAGACCTGAATTCGATCGATCCTTCGCTGACCGGGGGGTAATAGCGGCTGAACCCGGCCTATCCGTGAGTTTCTCCGAAATGCCCATCACCGTTACCTGTCCAGCTTGTAGTTCGCGGTTTTCGCTGAGCGACGATCTGTACCGGCGCCGAGTGGCGGGCAGCTTGGTGAAGGTCAAGTGCCGCCATTGCAGCGCAGAGATAGCAGTCGACGCGACGGAGCCAGCCACGATGCCCAGCCATGAAGCGCCACGCAAGCACCCCATTCCACCGCGTCCGAGAGCGGTCACTCAAATGGGCTTGGGCATACCGCCAGCGCCCGCAGGGTTAGCCACGACCTCGCCCTTACCGTTGAACGCAGCGGTCACGCCGCTGCCAATCGATGCAGCAACAGTCACGCCTCTCTCGCAAACCGATGCGGATTCGATCTGGAGCGACGAACCGACGATCGCGATTAACACGACAAACGCGAAGGCACCTCCTCGGCCGCCGACCGCGCGAACTGCGCCGATCGCTGCCGCAGAGGAACCGGAACTGATCGAAGCCGAAGAGATCCCGGCGAGCTCTTCGGACGCGCCGACGCTCGACGCGCTGACGTTGGAAGCCGGTGGCGCGCACGTGCCACACGGCAAACCCGCGCCTGATGAGTTCTTGGTCAGCTTGAGCGCGGGCGGCGATGGCATGCTCGGCGCGCCCACGATCGATGTGACGAGCTTCGCTGCCGAAATCAACCCACCCGGGGTCGATGTCGATGTCGCCGAAGAGGAAGAGGAGCTCGAGTATCGTCCGGCGCGGACCAATACGATGCCGCTGTTCGACATGAGCCAGGTGCTGCCCGGGTCCAGCTCAGGCGCGAGCCTGGGCAGTGCCGCCTCTGCAATCCTGGAACGGGGCGAATCAGCGGCGAATTCGCCGCATTCCGAGGGACGTTCGCGCGAACGCAAATTCGTCATCGCACCGCAGGTGGCCGCGACTGCGACCGCAACGCGGAAAGCGCGTCGCGTGAGCCCGCTTTTGTGGGTCGGCTTGCTGGCGGCTGCGGGGGCTGCGGGGGCTGCGGTCGGGCTCCACGAACGCTCGATGCAAGCCGTCTCGAGCGAGCCCAAGCAACTCGCCCTGCCCGTGCCAACGCCGGTGGTGAATACCGAAGCCGCGCTGCCAGCGGAGGCCCCCGCGGTCGAAACGAGCGCAATGGCCAACGCCCCGCCAACGGCAAGCGTCGAAGCGCCTGCCGCGCCCGCCGCTCAGAGCGTCGCCCTGACGACGACGCGCAGCCTCGCGCCCAACACGACCGCCGCGGTGAAGAGCAGCGCGAATGCGCCAAGCAACCAAGCGGAAAAGCCCAGCAGTGTTGCCGAGCCCGGGGTCGAAAAGCCGGCCGCGGCCGACAAACCGTTCGAGGCGCACAATGCGCCTCCTCCTGCCGCGCCAGACACCGAGTTCGATCCGACGGCCGCGCGCAACGCGCTCACCAGCGCCGCCGCCCAAGCCTCGTCGTGCCGCAAAGACGGCGACCCGTCAGGCACCGCCAACCTAACGATCACCTTCGCGCCTTCGGGTCGCGTGACCAGCGCGCAAATTCAGGGACCACCATTTTCCGGCACGGCCACTGGGGGTTGCATCGCAAACACGATGCGCCATGCCAGCGTGCCCGCATTTTCCGGTGATCACGTCACGGTCAGTAAGACCATCGTCATTCAATAACACCCGCGGCAGCTGCCAACACGACGCCCACCGGCGGACTGAGGCCACCCAGGATACCGGGCTTCAGCCGCGGAGCCGCGCGAAGCCGAGCAGGCCTCGAGACCTTCGCTATACTCGTACGTGATGGCCACTCATCTCCTCGTCGGGAACCCAACCGCTCAGAGCGGGAAGAATCAGGAGCGCATCGATCGCGCGCTCGGCCTGATGAAGGACGCTGGTATCGCGACCGATCTGCTACCTACCTTGCCGGGAGGCAAGACCATTGGGGCCGTGCGCGCGGCGCTCGAGGCTGGCTCTTATCGCGCCGTCATCGCGATGGGCGGCGACGGGACGTTTCGCGAGGTCGCCGCGGGACTCTACACGAGCAAGCAGCGCGAGGACGTCGCGCTGGGGATGCTACCCACCGGCACTGCCAACGACCAAGGCAAGAGCTTCGGCCTCCAGGCGGACGAGGGTGCACTCGCGCGCAACGTGGACGTGATCCGCGCGGCTCACGAGACCCGGCTCGACGTGGGGATCTACCGTACCGGGGGTGCCAACGCGGCCGCCGACTACTTCTTCGACTCGTGCGGCTGGGGACTCTCCGCGCGGGTGCTTGCGCGGCGTAACAAGGACCGCGCGCTGGTCGAGACACTTGGCCCGCTCAAGGAAATCTATCGCGATCACGCCGTGTACGCCGGGGCGTTCCTCAAGACGTTCCTCGAGTCGTTCGTGATCGAGGATAAATTCCGAATGGTCGCCACTTTGGATGGACAGCGCGTCGAGCTCGATGGCCTAAGTGATCTGATCGTGAAGAACACACGAATCTACGCGGGCGCTTGGGTCTTCGACGAGACCTCCCGTCACGACGACGGTATCTTCGAGCTAGTGCCGTTCGTCGGGAAGAATGACTGGGTCTCCAAGGCGATCCGCGATCTAGAATTCGTTCCGCTCAACGAGAACATGCTCCAAGATCTGGGACTCGAGCATTCCAAGACGCTGCGCGCCAAGACCATGGATCTGGAGATCTTCGAGCCCCAAGGCGGCGCACCTCTCGCCGCGCAGCTCGACGGTGAAGAGTGGCCCGCAAGTCACCGAGTCCGGATCGAGGTCGCACCGCGTGGGATTCGGCTGATTGTCCCTGCGATCTAGGCGTGCGACCTATTCGAGGACCGCAAAGCGCCGGCGCTCGAAGTCACTTTGGAGGCTCGCGGCTGCTGAAATTCAGCCACGTCACGATGTAATCGAAGCGCGCGCGGTCGAGCGAATGTCCGCCCTGGAAATGCGCGTGCTGAAGGTCAATAACCGAGCCAGCCTTGGCGTATTCCGATCGGGCGAGCTGTACGATCGCGCTCGCGTCGTGCGAATATTCGTCGTCCGACGCGGAGACGATCAGCGCGGGCCGGGGCGCGGTGAGGCCTAGGAGCCCGTCGACGTCGAACCGGGCGAGAACACCGGGAAGAACTTCTGCCATTTCGATACCGGTTCCGCGTTCCATCTTGTCGCGAAAGCTGCAAGCCGCGCCGCTCGAGCAACAGAACCGCACCCGTTCGTCGAGAGCCGCCTGGAATAGCACCGTATTTCCACCGTAGGAATGCCCGACAATTCCGATTCTGGCTGGATCGACGGCTGCGATGCCAGCAAGGACGGAGACTGCCAGCTCGGCGTCCTCGAGCACCTTGCGCATCAATGTGTCTCCGCGGAGCAGGCGATAGCTCATCTGGTTGTAGTGTTGTTTCCAATCGTCCGGATGGGGTGCCGTTCCGGCAACTCCCGATCGCCGATCTTCGAAACAGATCGAGTCTGGAGCGAGCACGATGATGCCTTTCTCGGCGAGCGAAGGCCCAAACGCCTGATTCGGATCTCCGATCAGTCCGCAGACCTCGCTCTTGCCGAGGTGGCGTTCGCCGTTGTGCTGATGATGAACGATTACTCCGGGCGACGGCTGGCTCAAACCCTTTGGTACCAGCAAAAACGCGGAAATCGAGTCGCCGTCTCGCGTTTCGTAGATAACGCGTTGTCGCTCGAAAGCGCGTTCTTCATGCACGTCGACGACGGTGAACTTTGCTCGCCGAGGTGGCGCCTCGAGCCGAAGCCACCTGCGTATATCTGCTCGAAAGCGCGCAGCGTTGTCGTGCTCTGAGTTCATACGAACCGAGTTAGGCACTCTCGAGATGTCGATAGAAAGTCAGTGCGTTGCGGTCCAAGTCGTAAAGGGAGAACTCGCGTGTTCCCCAAGGGGTATCGCGAACGCCGCCGGGACTGCGCTCAACGCCACGCTGCTGGTACTCGCGGATGAGCGCGTCCGGATCAGTCACCAGAAGCCGGAGCCGAGTCGTGCTCATCTCGTGCTCGAACTGGAACTGCATGTGGAGCTCGACCGCATCGCGTCGAAACCCGACGTAGTTGGCTGGTTCCGCCTTGTCCCCAAACGCCAAAACGAATCCCAGCTGCCGCGTGTAGAAATCGATCGCGAGCTGGATATTCCGCGTGCCGAGGATCGGATGCGTCTCTTTGAACATCTGAGCTCCGACGCTGGCGTCAGAACGGAATCTGCCAGACCGCGGCCCGGCCGGCAACCGTTTGGAGAATCAGATGGCTCGACCACCTCGCTGGGCGGCGCGGCGCTGCTGACCCGGCCCGCTTGACAAGGCGTTGCTGATCGCTTCCCGGGCGGTGGTAAGATCAGAGCGCCTACGAAGGGAGTTCCGGTCATGTCAAAGCTCATTTACATTACCAATACTTCGCTCGACGGATATATCGAGGACGCAGCTGGCAACTTTGATTGGCCTTCGTCCGCAGAGACGTACAGGTTCTTCACCCAGTTGCTAAGCCAGATGGGCACGCTCATCTATGGGCGACGGCTTTATGAGAAGATGGCCTACTGGGGTTCGCCGGTAGAAAGCTATCCGCAAGAACACCGCGCCTTCGCTGAGGTTTGGCAGCGACCCAGCAAATGGGTCTACTCACGAACCTTGTCCGTGGTCACGACGCCAAATACGCGGCTAAATCCTGAGTTTGAAGTCGAACCGCTTCGCGACCTCAAGCGGACATCGAATGAGGACATCAGCATTGGTGGCGCCGAGCTTGCAACTGCTGCACTTCAGGCCAATCTGGTCGATGAGCTTCATGTCGTTGTTCATCCCCTGATAGTTGGCGGCGGCAAGTCAGCATTCAAAGGTTCGCAGCGCCGCAACTTCAGCCTGATTGAGAGCCGTCGGTTCGACGCCGGATCGGTTTATCTGCGCTACCACATTCCTTCTGATTCGCCCGTCGTACCTCGCCGCGGAGAGCTTGACTCCCTCGACGGTCGAGATAGCGAGCGGGATTGAACAAGGCATGCGCGACATCCGAACCTCCCGTGCGCCGAACGTATCAACGGAGAAACCTCGGTTAAGTTGTGCGGTCCCGACCCGCGAGCCCAGTACGAGGCAGCTCCCGACGAATCGTGACCATGAAGGCGGCGAAAGCCGATCCTCGAATATCAGCATGATCAACCGTCGAAAAACCGCCCACCTCGCCCGCTGACTCGTTCACTTCCGGAACTTCAGATAAAGCACGGAGCAACAAATGATCAGAAAGTGAGCTGAACCCGCTCGGGCGACCGCCGGCGATTGTCAGAGTTGGGCTGCCGCCGTTACAGGGTCGACTTTCGGCGGAACAGGCGAGGCACGCTCGCGCTGCGATTCCCGTTCAGCTTGGACGAGCATTTGAAAAATGGCCGCGATATCGTAGTCGTGTTCTCGAGCGATGTTTTCGCGGATCGCGCGAACCTCGTCGATGATTGGGTCGCGGTTCATGGGTTATCATCCTCCAAGAGTTCGAGCGGCGTGCAAATGCCCGGGCCTCGCTACTTCCGATCGCTTCGTGACCGCGGGGCAGGACGCAAGGTAGTGATTTGACGATCAGGTATTTGCTCGATACGAGCGCTTTATCCGCAGCGATAGCGCCGAAGCCAACCCGCGCGGTTCTTCAACGACTCGGGCAACGAGGAATTCAGTGCACGACGGCGTCAGTGGTGTGGAACGAGCTGAGCGAGGCAAGAACGAGTTGGTCGTCCCGGACCATACGTGGACGGCCAAATGGCCGCGATAGCTTATGTTCACGATCTAATCTTGGTGACCGCCAACGTGAAGGACTTTGCGCGCTTCAAGGGGCTCGCCCTCGAAGATTGGACCGCGGCCTCAGCAAGCAAGAAGTAGCGAAGGCCAGTCCGCATAACGTAGCAGGCTTCAGCGGCGAAGCCGGGCGCCAGCGAGGTTTCGTCGGCTGCAAGCCCGAGTTGGGCGGCGCCTTATAGATCGGAGGGCTTCAGACCGGTGTGCCTCGCAATTCGCGCAAGATCCTAGGTCCGATCTCATCACGATCGTGAAACGCGAAGACGAAGTTCGGGAATCCCTGTCGGACAAGAACCTTATGCGAACCTGTCTGGCGGGCGACATGCCACCCTAGGCGCAGTAGCGCGGCGAGAACGGCGCTTGCTTTAGAAGAAGGCCAGTCCGGCACGGGCAATCTCAGGCAGCAAACGACACAGTGGCGATAGTTGTCGCGTCAACGTCGCCAGCTTCGATCTGATCGGCCAGTACGCGAAACGCTAGCGCTCGCGCGAGCTGAGCGGCCTTGTCCTGAGTCTCTCGATAAACCAGAACACCGGGAAGCTCCGGCACTTCGGCGACCCAGCGGTCGTCGGCTTCTTGTTCGAATTCGATCGTGAGCGTCATGGGAACCCAACGGAGTATGCCACCGAGCATCGCGCGGAGCCACGGGCAGCCTAGTCCGTCGCGGATCGGTGTCGTTTCGTGCTTCCAGGCTGAATGAGCGGCCTCGCAGGCCCGGCGAGTCGCGTCCGCTCAACGTACCGGCGTTCAGCTGCGGGCGCCAGAGGGAGCGGAGCGACCGACAAGCCCGTCTGCTGCAACGCCTTGTTGGGCATCCTCTCAGGCTATGCGTTTCAGATCACGAACAGCGATGATGTCGCCGTCTCCGACTGCCCGAACATCGGTAGAGCGGAGGCTGACGAGGGCTTGGGTCTTGCCAGACGCGAGAACAAACTCGACCTCAAGACCATCGGGCGCGTGAATGTCGACAACTGCGCCCAGATCCCCACGACGCAAGCCATGCTCGGGAAGGTCCCGATCCAGAACTACTGTGTCGAGCAGGTTGAACATGACCAGCCGGGGTGCGCCGTAATGAAATGAGGAAAATCTTGGCCGTTGGAGACCATCCAGAACCGTCACGACGTCAGCCTGGCGACCCGAAGGCCCTCGGAGAATAGCACGGATTTCGAACTTGAGTCCGAAGGGGCTGGGCTGGCCAGGTTCGGCGTCGCCCGTTCGCGCCAGGCGAAGTAACGCGTCGTGGAGCAGCCTCCACTGGTCAGCGGAGAAGCCTAGCGCGGCGAAGAAGACGGACTTGAAACGCCCAACCGGATGCGTCGGCGAAAGCAGGTAGTCGCGGACCTTGGCGTCCTCGACGACGGCGCGGTCCGCATTCGGAAGGTCCACGAAATGTCAGTACTGCGAAGTTGCGTGCGTCAGCAAGGACTCACGCTCTGGTCTGCCCAACGTACCAGGCTTAAGCAGCGCGGGTCGAGCGAAGCGAGATCCGCGTCTGCTTCAAGCCGTTGTTGGGCAGCCAACTATCGATTTGCCCAATACTTCGGTCTACGACGCAGGTGGGCGACCGCGACGATTTCGATCTCATCATCGGAAACCTCGCGGTAGACGAGAGCATATGGGAAGCCGTCGAGGAGGGCGCGCCTAGTGCCATTGACCATCCGCCAGCGACCCGGTGCGTCCATCAAGGCGAATACTTTCTCGCGAACGACGGTCAGAAATTCCAGACCAAGCCCCTCGCGACGTTCCTCGTACCAGTGCGCTGCTTCGTCGAGCTCGCGCTCGGCAGCCGGAATGAATCGGAATGTGCTAGCGGGCACGCAGGCGTTGCTCGATGCGCGAGAAAACCTGTTCCCCTGGCACGGGCTCTACGCGACCTGCGTCCACATCGGCGATGCGTTGCCGAATCTCGCTTTCCCATGCCTCGCCAAGGTCGGAGCCGTCGAGGCTTGCCGTCAGGGCTTCCACGAGTTCGGCACGCTCGCGCGGCGCGAGCTGCAGGGCGGCTTCGAGCAATCGGCCGGCATCGGTCATGGGCCTCAGTGTAGCAGACTCGGGGAACGCCGTGCGTTGCGAGGAGCGGCACCTGGCGGGGAGCCGCACGGTCTGCACAACCTACCGGTGTTCAGCTGCAAGCGCCAGAGGGAGCGCGCCGCGCGACCGACGGCGATTGACAGCTGCAACACCTTGTTGGACCGCCTCGTCCCGCGCGTGGTGCACGAACGCTACAGCGGTCGTCTGTACCGGGTCTCGTGGATAGAGAAGCCCGGTCGTTGCTCGGTCTTCGTCTGGCCATCGGTCTTGAAACCGCGAGCCTCGTAGAACGCGCGTGCGGAAATGTTGGCGGTCAGGACCCAAAGAGTCACCTCGGAAAGGCTTCGCTGCCGCGCCGAGTCGAAGGCTGCCTGGATGAGAGAGGTCCCGAGCCCTGAACGCCAAAAATTGGGGTCGACGTAGATCGCGGTAACCTCTCCAACGGAGGGACTTGTGTCGGCGTCGCGCGACGGCAGCAATGAGCAGAAGCCCACCAGTATCTCGGCGACGGTAGCAACAAGCACGACCGTAGCGGGTTCAGCGACGGCCTTGGACCACATGGTCGCGCGCTTGGACGAGTCGAGTCCGTCCAGATAGGCATCTGGCATGTGGCCGCGATAGGCGGATTGCCAGGTCTTGACGTGCAGCCTTGCGATATCGTCGACATCGGACAGGACAGCCAAACGAATCATGATTGCCGCGAGCTCCAAGCCGAATGCGCCCGGTCCACCCAACGTACCGGCGTTCAGCTGCGGGCGCCAGAGGGAGCGCAGCGACCGACAAGCCCGTCTGCTGCAACGCCTTGTTGGGCGGCAGGCCGCAGTGGTTCTTGACGAGGTAAGCTATTAGCTTACACTTGAGCGTGCGCTTCGAATGGGACAAGGACAAGGCCGCCCGAAACGCGCGGCTGCATGGCGTAAGCTTCGAGGAGGCCTGCGAGTTGTTCAACACAGAAGCGCCGGTTCTAGAAGTGTACGATGTCGAGCACAGTGTGACTGAGGATCGATTCAAGTCGATTGGACCGATCCACCGTGGGTTGGTCTTGGTCGTTTGGACAGAGCGGACCGATGACATCGTCCGAATCATCAGTGCGTGGTGGGCCACGAAGACCGAAGAGCAAATGTACGCCGAATACTTGGAGAACCTAGCATGACGGATCGGGAAGAGCTCACGCGTGAGGAACTGAATCGGGCGCTGACGCGAACCCAGAGAAAGCGAATCATCGCAGGCAAGCTCGAAGCGGGAGACGTGGCAGCGTTGCGCCGCTTCGTCTGCCTGACGCAGGAACAATTCGCCCAGGCGCTGGGGATTAGTGTGCACACCCTACGCAACTGGGAGCAGGACCGAGTAACACCGGATGGCCCGGGCCTTGCTTTGCTACGCATCGCAGCTCGACATCCTCGAATCGTGCGCGAGAACGTCGGCACTGCAGCCTAGAAGGTCGCGCTGACTCTTCTGCCCGCCCAACTTTAATTTGAGCCGCGAGGCCGCCGCAACCTAAGCCGCGGACAAGGCTGAAAATGACGCGCCGCGCGGCGATTCGAGGATAATCGCGCTGGTCGGTATATGCGGATATTGTGCACAAGGAGGGCTAGTCGAGGGGGCTGCGGACGCCGAATGGGCCGCGGTTGAGGACGTGGGTGTAGATCATGGTGGTGGAGACATCGTGGTGACCGAGGAGCTCTTGGATTGTACGGATATCGTAGCCGGCCTCGAGCAGATGAGTGGCGAAGCTGTGGCGGAGGCTGTGGCAGCTGGCGGGTTTGTCGATTCGCGCTTCTTGGACCGCGGCGTGGAAGGCTCGCTGCAGCACGGTTTGGTGGAGGTGGTGGCGGCGGAGTTCTCGGGTGTCGGGGTCTTGGTACTGGCGAGTTGCGGGGAAGGCCCACTGCCACGGCCATGACTTTGACGCGGTGGGGTATTTTCGTGCCAAAGCGCCGGGAAGCGCCACGCTACCGGCCCCGTTCGTAAGATCAGCGGTGTGCAGGGCTTTGACTTGCGTGAGGTGGTTGGCCAACGGCACACGCATGTTGTCAGGGAGCAAGGTTCGGCGATCTTTTCGGCCTTTGCCTAGGCGAACCAAGATTTGCGCGGAGCTAAAGTCGATGTCTTTCACGCGTAGTCGGGCGCATTCGAGCAGACGTAGACCAGAGCCGTATAAGAGGGCTGCCATGAGTTTCGGCGTGCCTTTCATTCGGTTCAGAACCGCGCGCACTTCTTCTTTGGATAGCACGACGGGGAGCGGGCGTAGCTTGCGAGGCCCCACGAGCGAGTCGAGCCACGGAGCGGGTGTGCCGAGCACGCAGATGTACAGGAACCGCACCGCGCAGATGACTTGTAGATGCGTGGACGCGCTGGCGCCGTTCACGATTAGGTGGTCGAGGAATTGTTCGAGCTCGGTGGCGCCCAGCGCGCGTGGGTGACGCTTGTGGAACCGAATCAGCCGCCGAACCCAGGCGATGTAAGTTTTCTGAGTGCTCGGGCTGTAGTGGCGTGCGCGGAGCTCCGCGCGCATTCGGTCGAACAGGCGCGCTGGGCGTCCGGGGGTGGGTGGTTCGAGCGGCACCCCCAGGGATCGGACACGACGTCGGTGAGTTGCGTCGTTATGCCGTGGCGTCGCGGCGTGTCGGTTGTGCCGTGGCGTCGTGGCGTGGTCGGTGTGCCGTGGCATCGCGGCGTGGTTGGTTGTGTCGTGGCGTCGTGGCGGGGTCGGTTGCGCCCGATGAGAAGTCGCAAGCTGAGCTACGCGACGGGCGGCGGGCGACGCGCCCGCTAACCAAATCAAAACGTGGAGAGCGCTGTTGTGAGATTTTATTTTGGGTAGCGGGCGCGGCTCTCGCTGGCCGTCGCGTAGCCCTATTTGCGAACGACGGCCTAGCGCACGCTACGGAGCGACGGGGCCGATCGTGGAGCTCGGATGAGCCGTGAGATCGGCGGGGCTGTGGTCTTTGGCTTCGACGCGGGAGGCTTGGGTGAGGATATCGGGGTTCGGTGAGATGTCCGTCTCGTAGCCGCTGACCGAGCCGTGGCAGCCGGCGCACAGGCCGTTGAAGAGCGGGGTCCGAAAGCCCTGGCGTACGACTTCACCCGGGTAAAACTGCATTTCTTCGCGTTGAAAGTGGTCGGTGGGGGCTTTGTCGGCGGCCAATGTCACGCGCGTTTGGAGCACGAGGGGCATGCCGCCGCGGATGGTCACGCTGGCTGAACCGTCGACGTAGATCGTGGGCGAACCGAGCAGGCCGCGGCGCACGTACACCTTGCCGTAGTCGTCACTGAAGACGGAGTTGGGGTCGGCGGCGTCGAAGCTGTTCACGTTCGCTTCGGGCGGCAGATCTTCCCACAGTGAGAGCACGAAGTTGCTGGTCGGCACGATGCGGCCGGTGCGCGTGTTTTGGAACAGCAAGCTCGAGAGCAGTGGCGCATCGAGGAAAGTGATCTGCGAGCGATCGCGTCGATCGGCGTCGTCGAAGATTTGTGTCGCGCCGTTGGGTTCGTCGAGCCGTGATTTGAACAGACGAAGGTTGTAGCGGGGGGCAATTGCCACCGGCCACAGATCGTCTTTCGCGTCCGTGATCAGCGGAATGCGCGCTCCGGTGCTGGTGTCGACTTCGACGATGTCGAAGTTGCCGTCGAAGTTATCCAGCGCGACCACGTTGCCCGCGTAGCTGGCGAGCAGATTCTGCGTCGGCAACAAGGACGGGCTGCGATAGGCGCCTTGGGTGCCGGAGAGCTTGCCGGTCGCAGCGGGGTCGAGCACGCGCACCGAATGCTGAAAGAACGCCGGATTCGGCCAAGTCATCGCGTCGGGATGTTGTACGTAGTCGGCCGGCGTGCTGCTCAATTGATCGACGCCCACGCTGCGGTTGATGATGGCCAGGGTGCCCGCGCCGTGCACTGCGCCGTTGTCGCTCAGGATGGCGGCGAAGTTTTTGTCGGTCAGCTCGACGACGTCGGTCAGTTGGTCGAAACCGATGGTGTCGCGCTGGCCGAACAGCGGGTGGTAGTCGCCGCCGTCGAGGTTCATCCGCCTTCCCGCGAGCTGATAGAAGCCGGGCGCGCGCTTCTCCGCCACCAAGATCAAGCGGCCGTCCCTCATGAATGCGGGCGATAGCTCTTGATTCAAGAGGAAGGTGAGTTGGCGAATTTTGCCCGACTCGAGCACGTACAAATTCGAGTTGAGACGGGAGGGATCCGCCGGCGTGCGTTGGGGACCGTGATAGCTGAAGGCTGCGCCGTTTTTGGTGTTGCCGCGGGTCGAGGCGAACACCAGCCGACCATCGGGCGCGAATGCCGGGTCGAAGTTGTGCACCAATTCGCCGTTGTCAGCGAAGGCCTCACCGTCCTCCGTGGTGGGCAGCGCGTTGATCGTGGGTTCCGGCGCGCAGCTGCCGCCGTCGACGACATAGACCTGGAATGGGCTGGCCGCGGAGGTACGAGCCGAAAACGCGATCTTGCTCCCGTCCCAGGAGACCGCCGGACGACGCGCATCGGTGCTCGCGGGCGAAAGGCCACACAAGGTGGACAGGCTCGTTTCCGCGCCGACGGTCACGTGATTGGTCGCATCCAGCGAGGCCGCCACGCGCACGAGCTCCGCACCGGGTGCGAACGCTTCGAAGCTTTGCGGCGTGTCCGGCAGCGGAGCGGGTTCGCGACGCACGAACACGATGCCAGTGAGCGCGGGCGGACTGGCGAAGCGCGCGGTCCGCTCCTTCTGGAACCATGCCTTGATCACGCAGTAGGGCGCCTGGTCGTCGAGCGACGCCGTGGGATCGATGGCGGCGGCGAGCTCCTGGTCCGTGCAATCGTGCTTTTCGGCGAAGAGCGGACCACCGCGATGCAAAATGCCGCCGTACTCCGCGACAGCCGGCAAGTTCTTGCGCACCAAGCGGCTGGCGTTCACGTCCGGAGACTCGAGCGCGAGCTGCTCGAGCGTAAAATCGTAATTCTTGCGCGTGGCAGGCAAGCCAAAGTGGCCGCCGCTGCCGCCGCGCAAGCGATAGTCGTGGAACATCGAGCCCGAGTGGCAATTGACCATCATGCAGCCGCGCTTGACGAGCATTGGTTGCACGCGGTTGGCAAACAGCAATAAGCCATCGTCTTGGCCGGGGATGACTTGGTCGGTGGGGCCACCCTTTTCGGTCGCCCAGGTGACCAGCGCTTGGTACTCCGGGTCATCCGTGGATTGGAAGATCGTACCACCCTCGTGATACACGCCGCCCACCGCGGGGGACAGCGCGCGGCGCAAGATCTCGCTCGTGCCGGTGTCGACCGACACGTAGTCGCCGAGCGCAAAGTAGTTCCAACGGACCGCTTCAGGCGTGGTGCCGCAAGTCAGGTATAGTGAGTTGGCGGCGGATCCATGGCAATTGCCGGCCGAGCAGCGGTTGCCGATCACCGGGTTGACGCTGTTGGCAAAGGTGTTGAAATCCTTGGCGGTCGGGTTGGCGCTGGGGTCAAACTCGGGATCGGAGCCGACGCTGTTGGAGCACGGGGTTTGCTCGAGGACACGCTCCGCCGGGGGCGCGTTGTTGATCGTGTGCCCGTTGGTGATCCAGGCATCGAGCGCGGTGAACGCGGGACTAGTCAGGTCGAGCAGCCGTCCGCCGACGTGGGCGATGTCGGTGGTGACGAGCGTGGGTTCGGCGCTCTGCCAGGTGGTGATCGCAACTGGAAAGGGCTTGGCCGCCTTGAGCAGGAGCGCGGGAAGGCCATAGGGGCCGTAGCGCAGGAACAGATCCTGACGCTTGCTGACCGAGTCGTAGCTGGTCACATTCAGATTGCCGAGCGCGTTGCCGTGGTCGTCGGCAGCGACGTGGCAGCCCGACTTGGTCGGACTGGTCGCGCAGGATTGGATCAAAGTGACGCCAATCTTGCGATCGAAATACGTGGTCCGAGCCGAATCGTCCTCTCGGTTGCAGGCCGCGAGCGCCAGCAAGAGGCCGAGAGCGAGCCCCTGTACGGGAAGTCCGCTCCATCCGACGAGACTGCGAAGCATGTCGCACACACGCATGAGACGCTCAACTCTACTCGACCGGCGCAAACAAAGCAGCTCGGCTCGGGCCTGGCGATTGCCCCGCAAAAGCCGAAATTCCGGATGTGCGCAACAGTGCGCGCGCTGAGCTCAGAGCCGATAGCCCGCGATGCGCGCGGCATCACGCACGCCCGGGTCGCTGTCGTTGGCCGCCGCCAACACTGCGTCGAGCGCTTGCGGATCAGCAATTTGACCGAGCGCCCACACGGCCGCGGCGCGCACGCCCGCGTCCGGCTCATTGCCCACCGACGTCAGCGCGATCAGACCCATGACGGCGTCACCACTCTTCAGTGTACCGAGCGTCTGTGCCGCGCGCCTGCGGACCAGCGCCGAGGGATCGCTGATCAAGCCGACCACGCGGTCGACGTTACTGAACACGTTGATGTGCGTCGCGCCGTTCAGGGCCGCCAAGCGCACTTCTTCGTCCTGGTCGGAAAGCGCCGTGGAAAGCTCGGAGTTCGGCCCCTGGTTGTTCAAGCGGATGAGCGCGTTCGCAGCCGCTAAGCGAACCATCGGCGATGCGTCATTGACCAGCGCTCGAGATACCGGCGCGATGCCCGCACCCTCCAAGAACTCACCCAGGGCGTTCGCGGCGTAGGTGCGTGAAAGCTCCGACGCTTTGGGATTGCTGACGGTGTTGATGGTTTGTTCGTACGCCTCACCCTTGCCGAACACGCCAAAGATCCGACGGCGCAACCACCAGGCGCTGATCTCCCGCGTTTTCGGGTTGGAAGCGTAGAGCATCTTCGAGACGTAGGGGATGCACTCCATGCACTCCACGCGTTCGCCGTGCTCGAGCATGGTCCAGATCGCGGTCGGGGCCGCGTTGTCCGGTGCCTTGATCAGCGAGAGCATCGCGTCCGGCGTGCTGACCGCCTCGAGCGAAGCATTCTTCAGGTTGCCGTAGACACTGGAGCGCCCGGGATGAGTCAGGTCCGGCGCGTCAGCGGCGCTCGAGACCGAGACCAGCGCCGCGGCGGAGAGGGCGATTGAAGCAGTGAGAAACCGGCGAAATTGAGTAGTCATGGTTTGTTTCCTGGCACCCTTCTCAGTACTTGCCGCCGACTGGATCGCCATCGTCGAACGGTTTGAAATCGGAATTCTGACGCGCGTAGTATTGGCCGCCCATGTCGATGGCGCGGATCAGCTTCACCAGCTCATCCCGAGTCAGCCCAGCGAGCTTGGCGTGGTCGGTACGCGTGCCACCGGCGACGTCGGCGACCGAGAAGGGCTGGTCGAGCGGCCAGGCGTAGCTGGCCGGATCGTCGATCGAAGTCACGTTCAATTTCTCGATCAGCACGCTGTTGCGCGCGTCGCTCGGGATGCCCCACTTCGGCGGCACCGTGCCGGTAACGGTGACCTTACCCATATCCATCGACAATGCGGCCGGGTAGAACAACGACACGTACGAGGACGACCAGGTTGCGACCTTGCGGTCGTAGTAGACCGTGACCGGCGTATCGGTCAGATCCATGCGCGCCACTTTGTAGTCGGTCTTGGTGTCGAGGACCGCGTTGGTCATCGTGACCGTGTAGAACTCTTGCGGCTTGTCGCCGTTGGTGGTCCCGTTGTGACAAGACACGCACTTGGCGTTGAGCAAAGCCTGAATCTCGTTCGGGTTGTTCGCGTCGTTGGCGTTCGTCCACGGGTATTCCGTGCGGCCGTCGATGGGCTTCATGAAATTCTCTGGACCACGGCCGGTCGCGATCGTCAGAGCGCCCGAGCCAACGCTGGGAAGGTTGGCTTTGTTGCGGTCTTCGTGGCAGCCGCCGCACACGCGGCTCTCACCGGGCATGCCTTGGATCCAGGTGGTTTGGCTGCGGATCGAGAGGTCGAATTGGTCGATCGGCTGCAAATGGATCGGGATGTACGGGGGCAAGTTTGCGAGCCAGGAACCGTCCGATTCGATCTTGGCTTCGCCCAAAATCGCCGCGCCCTCGGCCATGGTCAGGCCGAACATGGTGTGGTTCGGCGAGCCCTCCGTGGAGAAGCCCTCGATGATGCGTACGCGAGTGGCCTGGGCGAGCGCTTCGTCCGTGGGCGTGCTGCTGGTGAACTGCGCGCCGGACACGGCATCGCCGTGACGCAGCGCGAGCGACGTCTCGCGAATGTTGATCGAGCCGAAGGTCGTCGGCGTCGACGAGTCCGCGGTGATTTGGCGCGTGGGGATGATGGTCGGCTCGGGACGCGCGGTGATCGCGTGCGCGTACAGCTCCCACACGTGTTCGTCGTTGACGATCAACTGATTTTGGCCGGTGCCCTCGTTGTACCAGTAGATGCCATAATCGGGGGGCGTGAGCGCGAGCTCGTTCGACTCGTTCACGTTGCCATCGGCCCAAGACACCATCACGCGGCCGTCCGGCAAGGTGGCTGGCGAACGGTAGCGGCCGATCGGCGACGCCTCGTCCCCGCGGGGGACTCCGGGCGTGAGGATGCTGTACGCATCGTCTTGGCTCTTTTCTTCGTCGAATTGGCCCTGGACTTGCGGATCCAGGGAGCGCGCGTCGAGCTTGACCAGCGCGCCGGCTTGGATCGTATTTTCGCGGTTGGTGACGATGCCGTAAAACACGTTCGGGGTGTTGCTCTCGGTCACCTGCACCATCGAGTTACCGGGCTTGCCGTGCTGGCCGCTCAGCGCGACGATTTGCGTGCAATCCGGGTTCATCGCGAACACCTTCACGTCATTGACGTTTTCCAGGTGCTCCCAGCGGGAGAAGCCGACGCGACCGTCGTGCATCGGAAACAGCGTGATGATGTGCGAGAGATTTTGCGAGCACAGCTTGCGAGACGCATCCCCTCCCGCGGTGGTGATCGTCGCCAGCTGGGTCACGGCGCGCGCGTGGTTGTACTCGTCGGCCCGGGTGCCCATTTCCGTGTACGATTGATTGGTCGTGAACACGATGCGATCGCCGGGCGAAAAGATCGCTTGCTGGTCGTCGTACGGGCCGAAGGTCAGTTGGGTGACGGCGAACTTGCCGTCCGCACCGCGATCGACGCCCGACGTGTACACGTGGTAGTTGTCGTGCTCGTCCTTCTTCATCGTGAAAAGGACTTTCGTGCCGTCGAAGCTCACGTCCACGCTGGACACGTCCGCGGTCGGATAATCTTCGATGACGTTCTCGTTGTCCTCGGGCTTGCCGTTCTTCAGGTCGAAAATGTCCAGCCTGCCGCCGGGCATGTAGCGGCCGTAGTCCATGACCTGTCCCATGCCGCCCGCGACGTCGATGCTGACGCTGCCGTCATCGTTGACGATGGTGTTCTGGCGGACCGCGTACACGATGCGCGACACGTTGCCCGCGCCGTCGTCCGTGCTCTTGGTCGAGCAGCCGGGGAGCAGTGCGAGCCCTGCAAGCAGGGAGAGCGCGCCGACGGTACGAAAACGGGAAAGGTGACGGAACATGCTCGAAAAACTCCTGAGGTTGAACGCGGAAGCGCGGGCCGCTGCGTCGAATTCGGATGAAGCAGGAATTAGACCAATGATAAAGCTGAACAATTTCATACGTCTAATGGACCAACTCGTGGGCCTCGACCCCCGTTGGCCCAAGCTATCGCGCGGCCCGCAGCCCCCAGCGTACATTGGCAGATGTCGGCGCTAGTCCCCGCTGAGCTGGAAAAGCTCCCGCGCATGGAAACGGGCGTCATCGTCAGCTAGAGGGACACCGGCAATCATGACTCTTCAGTTCAACGAACAAGGCTTGATCCCTGCCCTCGCGCAGGACCGCTTCGACGGACAGGTCCGCATGCTGGCCTGGATGAACCGCGAAGCGCTCGAGCGCACCCTGGACACCGGCCTGGCCACATTTTTCAGCCGATCCCGCGGCAAACTCTGGGTCAAAGGCGAAGGCAGCGGCAATGTTCTGAGGGTGCATTCGGTGACCGCGGATTGCGATGCCGACACCCTGCTCTTGCTGGTCGAGCCGGCCGGCCCGTCCTGTCACACGGGTCGTCCGAGCTGTTTTTTCAAACGGGTCGATGCGGACGGTAGCCTTTCGGATCAGCCGTTCGAGGTCACGCCGTTCATCTCCGAGCTCGAGCGAACGATCCGCGATCGCCAAGCCAGCAGCGCCGAGAAGAGTTACACGAAGAGCCTGCTGGATGGCGGCATCGCCAAGATCAACGGGAAGATCAGCGAGGAAGCTGGGGAATTGGTCGCCGCGCTCGCCGCTGAAAGTGACGACCGCGTGCTCAGCGAGGCGTCTGATCTGTTGTTCCACCTGCTAGTGGGCCTGCGCGCGCGCGGGCTCGACTTCCGGCAAGTGCTGACGACACTCGCCGATCGCACGAAGCAGAGCGGGCACGAAGAAAAGCTGAACCGAAAAAAGGCTTAGCGAAGTGAGTTCCCGGCTCGACCCGGGCGGCGAGCGACCGTAGTTGAATGTAGGCGAGAATGTAGGTGCACGCTTTCATCGCGGTGGGCGTCGCGGGTGCGGGGGCGGTCGGCCTCAGCGGGTTTGACCCTCTGAGGAGCGCTCGTTATCGTGGCGTTTCTCCTTCCGTTGCTCGTCGGGGGTTTCCCCTTCGGGGATCGCGAAGCGCGTCATCCCCCCGCTTCAGACTTCGCAGCTACCTCACCAACGATTGACCGCGATGCCCATCAAGATTCTGGTTTTCGAGAGTGATGCCACCTTCGCCGAGCAGCTCAAGAGCGGTTTTGCTGCGCTCGGTTGTGAGACCACGGTGGTGGACGACGCCAACCTCGGCCTGCAAGCAGCGGCCCGCGATAAGCCGGATCTAATCCTGCTCGCGATCGAGCTGCCACGTATGAACGGCTTCTCGGTATGCAACAAGCTGAAGCGTGACGCGGCTTTGAAGGACGTGCCGCTGATCATCATGAGCTCGGACTCCACGGAGGAGACCTTCGAGCAGCACCGCCGCCTGCGCACGCGAGCCGAAGATTATTTGCACAAGCCGATTGGCTTCGATGCTCTGCTGGCGAAGATTCAGCCGTTCGTCGCGATGGGTGATTCTGGGGCGGCGCCAGAGCACCCATCGGAGTCCGACGATGCGGGCTCCGATGGCTCGATCGTGGTGGACGACGACGACGACATCGAGATCGAAGAAGCGGAGGTGGAGAATGAGCCGCCCCACGTGGAGACGTCGGTCCGCGAAGGCATGGTCGACCAAGACGTGAGTGACTTCGCGGACCAGGCGTTCGGAGCGCTGGAAGCCGCACCGCCCAGTGCGCTGCCGGACAGCGAAGTGCTGATGGACGAACCCGAAATCGCGGAGCCCGAAATCGCGGAGCCCGAAATCGCGGAGCCCGACGTCACGGAGCCCGACGTCACGGATGCCGAAGTCACGGATGCCGAAGTCACGGACGTCGAAATTGGCGAAGCCGAGGTCGCCGCGGTGAGCGTCGCCGAGCCGCAAGTCGCGCAGCCGCGGCTCAGCGAACCGGAGGCGGCGCCAGCTAGCGTGCCAGACCGAGAATTCGACGAGGTCGAGGTCGGAACCGCCGAGCTCGAGCAGTACTCGGTACCACCCGTCGACCTCGAGCCGCTCGCACTGCCGCCGCCGCCGGCGACATCGCGCCCGCCGATGCCAGCGCGCATTCCGTCGCTGCGCCCCTCTTCCACGCCGCGCGTGGCCGAAATGGGGGACACCAGCAAATACCGCGAAGAGATCGAGCGTCAACGCGCGCGCATCAGGGAGCTCGAAGACCTGGTGCGCAGCGCCGACGCCAAAAGCGCGGACCTGGAGGACGCGCTCAAGCGCGGCGGCGCCAAGGACAGTGAAGTTCAGCGTTTGCAGCGCGAGTTGGATGAAGCCAAGGCGAGATCGGCCTCGATCATGCCGGGCAAAGGCGCGGGCACCGCGCGCGAGTTCTTGGATCTGCGCGAGCAACTGAACAAGAAAGACAAGGAGATCCTCGAGAGCCGCGATCAGCTTTCACACAAGGACAAGGAGCTGATTGGACTGCGCGACAACGCGATCGGCCTCGAACGCGACAAGGCCGATCTGCACGATCGCATCAGCGAGCTCGAGAAGCAGGCCCTCGAGCTGCAAAAAGCGACTGACGCGGCCAAAAACGACAAAGAACAAGCTGCCAAACGCGCGGACGATTTCAAGCGCAAAGCCGAGAAGACCAAGACCGAGCTCGACGCCAAGGCGGCCGAGCTGTTCGAGACGCGGAATGCGCACGAAGCCACCCTCGCGGACTACGAGGCGCGGGCCGCGAATACGGCCGCCGATCACCAGGCGCAGTTGGCGCAAGCGAGCGTCGTCCACGCGGCAGCGGTGGCGGCCGCGGAAGCCGCCGAGCTCGCGCGACGCGACGCGGAAGTCGCTCACGAGCAGGCCCTCGTCGCGCAGCAGGCGGCCGCCGCTTCGGCCCAGCGCGATGCGATCCAGGCGCGTGAAGCCGAGCTCAAGCGCGAGCTCGACAACAAGCTCGCGTCTTTGCACCGCGCCAACGAGGACGCGATGAACCGGCTACGCGCCGAGCACACGCAAGACATGTCCGACGCCGAAATGGCGGCCAAGCAGTTCCTCGCCGATCGCGAAGAAGAGCTCGGCGGGCAGCACGAACGCGCCTTCGCGGCGCTGAAGGCGGAGCACCAAAACACGCTCTCCGCGCTCACCTCGGAACACGGCAGCACGATCTCCTCGCTGACGTCCGAGCACGACGACACGCTCGCCACCCTCACCGACCAACACGCGAGCGCGCTCGCCGCACTCCGCGCAGAGAAGGAGCAGGGCGAAGCCACGCGCGACGCGAAGCTGTCGTCGCTCGAAGCCGAGCTCAATGCTCGCACCGAGGAGCTGGCCAGCGCGCACGACGCGATCACCGAAAAGGACCGGACCGTCGGCGATCTGGAAGCCAACCTGGTCACTACCGGCGAGGAGCTGAGTGCGGCGCGAGCAAACCTGGAAAGCCAAACCGCGTCGGTTCAGAGCCTGGAGAGCCAGCTCTACAGCGCAAGTGCCGAGCTAAACACCGCTCGGACCAAGCTCATTGACTACGAGTCCAAGCTCGCGCGCGCAGAAGCCGCGCTCGCCGCCGCCAACGACGACTTGCGAACCGTGCGCAGCGCCCTCAGCACGGAGCAGGGTCGCGTCAGCCGGGCGCAGGCCAAGTGGACGGAAGACCGCAACTCGCTCGAGCGCGCGAAGGATGCCTTGGCCGCCGCGCTGGCCCAGATCGAAGAAGCCGAGAGCCGCTCGCTGGATTGAGAGCGAGAAAGGAAGAGAAGGGCTCCCGCAATGAACGAGCGCCGAGCAGATCGCTACACTGCTTGGGGTCTCACCTGGGTCGCGTATGCCAGCTACTACCTCGGGCGAAAGGGCTTCAGCGTCGTCAAATCGACGTTGCGCCATTCGCTCGGAATCAGTGAGCGCGCTCTCGGCCTGATCGATACCTTTTACCTGGCCGCGTACGCGTTCGGGTTGTTCTTCAGTGGCTACGTGGGCGACCGCATCGGGGCGCGGCGTTTGATTACTTGGGGTTTGGCAGTTTCGGCACTGTGCTGCGCAGCGTTCGGCGCGATGAACGCTGCGCTCTGGTTCGGAGTGCTGTTCTTCGTCAATGGCTTGGCGCAGTCGACGGGCTGGCCCGGAACCACGCGGGCCATGGCCGAGTGGACCACGCCGCAAAACCGCGGCACGGTGATGGCCTTCTGGTGCACTTGCTATCAAGTGGGCAGCATCGTTGCCAGCGACTTTGCCGCCTACTTGCTGCGTAGAAATGGCTGGCGGGCGGCGTTCTTCGGGCCGGCGCTGGCCATGCTGGGAGTCGCGTTGTTGATTTTTTTGTTTTTGAAGCGCGGCGATCAGCCGGCCGAGTCAGCGGCCCTGGCGCAAGCCGAGCTCGCTGGGGAGACGCGACAAGCCGCTCAACGCGCGGCCTTGCACAACCCGGTGCTGTGGGCGTTCGGCGCGAGCTACTTCTTCATCAAGTACGTACGCTACGCGTTGCTCTTTTGGCTGCCGTATTACTTGCACGGCACGCTCGGCTACGGCGTGGACCGCGCGGCATACGTGTCGAACGCGTTCGAAGCTGGCGGCATCGCGGGCGTGATCGCGATCGGCATGCTCTCCGATCGCGTACGCGTTTGGTCCCGCGCCGCGGTGTCGATGCTGAGCTTGCTCGGCCTAGCGCTCGCCCTGTTGCTGTGCGCCGCGTTGCCGCAGCACGATGTCTGGCTCACGGTGGGCGCGCTGGCCCTGGTCGGCGCGCTGTTGTTTGGCCCCGACGCGTTGCTCTCGGGTGCCGCCGCTCAAGACGTAGGCGGTGCGGCGGCCGCTGCCACCGCCACCGGATTGGTCAACGGCGTCGGCTCGGTGGGTGGTATGTTGGAGGGTCTGACCTTGCCGGCGATCAGCGCTCACTTTGGCTGGCAAGCGATGTTCCCTCTGCTCTCGGGACTCGCGGCCTGCGCCGCGCTGGCGTTGATTCCCGCGGCGCGACGACCAGATTCGCGAATTGCGCTGGACGCCAGATAGCGCGAATCCACTGGGCACGAAGTCAATCGAAGCCAGTGAATTGCTAGGTCCCGCCCTGCTGGTAGTAGCAGCCACTGGTCGCTCGACACTCGTTTTCTCCTGAAATGTCACGCCGCCGCGATGCGGCTCAGCCAGTTCGGTCGTGTGGTGGTGCAGCGGAACTCTCGAAGGCGACTTCGGCGGGCGACATCCTGCCGTCTCACACTTGTCGCTTAAGCTGCGACACGGCCGGGCGTATTGGTTTGCGATGCCGCCTCACGACGCCTCGAGCCGAGACAGCGACGCCTGGTCCCGCCTTCGGCACTTCATGAATGAGACGAACGGTATTGAAATTGGCCGCGACCGGCCCGGGCTGGCCAGCTGCAAACGCGCGCCGATCGCCCCGGTCGCGCCGGCATACGACGACGACGACGACGGCCCGATCACGACTCGTTGGGCGGTGGGCTGATCTCGCTTTTGCGTTGCTCCTGAGTCCGCCCCGCGCCGCCGAAGGCTACGTGCTCTCTGCCCGCGTCGCGTGACCATCAAACCCCTGCTACGTTTTTTTGGTTGATGATCACGGGCCACGTCGGGCCCCGGCAAAGCCTTCGGCGTCGCGAACGGTTTAGCCGTAGACCCGAGGCACGAACAGCTCTGGCGCGAGAGCGTGACGCTCGTAATTCGGGTGGAACACGCGTTGGGGAAGCTCTACCTCTTCCTGGGGCAGCTCGGTGTAAGGGATCTGCTTGAGCAGATGAGCCATGCAGTTGAGGCGCGCGCGGCGCTTGTCATTGCCCTCGACGATGTACCAGCGCGCCTCGGGCGTGTTGGTCCGGTTGAGCATCTCTTCTTTGGCTGCCGTGTAATCTTCCCAACGCACTCGCGACTGGAGATCCATGGGGCTCAGCTTCCACTGCTTCATCGGATCGTGAATGCGCACGAGGAAGCGCAGTTGTTGCTCTTCGTCCGAGATGGAAAACCAGTATTTGAGCAAGACAATGCCCGAGCCGACCAGCAAGCGCTCGAACTCGGGAGCGTCCTTGAAAAACTGCTCGACCTCCGCGGCGGACGCAAAGCCCATGACCCGCTCCACACCCGCGCGGTTGTACCACGAGCGATCGAACAGCACGATCTCGCCTGCCGCCGGAAGGTGCGGCACGTAACGCTGAAAATACCATTGCGAGCGCTCGCGCTCGCTGGGCGCAGGCAGTGCAACGACCCGGCACACGCGCGGATTGAGGCGTTGGGTGATGCGCTTGATTGCGCCGCCCTTGCCCGCAGAATCACGGCCCTCGAACAGCACGACGACCTTGGCGCCGCTGCGCGCCACCCAAGTTTGGAGTTTGATCAGCTCGCGCTGCAAGCCGAGCAGGTGACCGAAGTACTCGCGGCGATCGATCGACGGGGCCGACTTGTGCGTCGAGAGTTTGGCAACCTCGTCGGGCAGCCGGCTGTCGCCGAGCTCGAGTTCGTAGTCTTCGTCGAGGTCCTCCTCGAGCTCGGATTGTAGCCAATCGCTGGTTTTTTCGTCGATGCCGTTGGTCATTGGAACTCCGCCGCGCGTTTTTTGCGGCGACCAGCTTAGCCTGCACGGCCGCCGCTTGGGTGACGCCGCGGTGAAGTCCAGGTTGCGTGACGGCGTCCGAGTTGGGCGCTCGGCCTTGCGCTACTCTAGCTTCAGGGTGCGCCTGCGTTGATCCACGAGCTGATGATCGAGATGTCACTGGCGGCAAGTGGTGGCTTGTTGAGCGGCATCTGCTTGCCGCTCAAGCAACCACCGTCCTGTGCGGCGCCCATGATCTTGTCGACCAGGTAGCTTTGAGCCGCCTTGCCGGGCTGGATTCGAAGCTTGAGCGGACATCCAGACGCCGCAGCGCCCACCACGGCGCGGACATCGACCAGACTCAAACCGCGCGGCGGGTTGGCGCCCGAGTGACAGGAGACGCAAGCGGCGTTGAGGATATTCTGTACGTCCGCTGCGGTCGGCGTGCAGGTGATGGTCGCGCTTGCTTGATCCGTGCAGGTCGGCGCCGGGTCGCCGTCCGAGACCGCGGACGCTGACCGTGACCACGCCGGGCGCGGTGCAGGTGAAGACGGGCGCTGCCAGCGTCGCGTCGTCGGAACGTGCCGGCGCTCGCGGTCCAGCTGTAGCTGAGCGCCGAAGGAGCAGCGTCGCTATCGTGTGCCGACGCGGCGAGCGCGATGGTGCTGCCGACCAGAACTCCGCTGGGCTCGCCATGATGCCGTCGACGACAGGGCAACATTGAACGTGCCACCGACCTGAACGCTGCCGGTCGTCGCCGACTGATGGCACAGCAGGTGTACGGACACGACGGCGGTTTGGTGCGCGTGTACGTCGAAACTGCTAGATCCGGCGCAGGTCGTGCCGCCATCGACGCTGGTTCCGTTCAAGCTGATGGTGTAACCGTTGCCACGGGGAGACCAGAGAGCACCGCGCTCAGAGTGCTGCTGTTCGCCAGGTTGAGCGTGCCTGATTTGACGTAGCCCATTCGGCCCGACGATGGTGTAGCTCACCTGATCGAGCGTGGCGCCACCGACCTGCAGATCGAGACCAATGCTCCCGACGCTATCGGCGTCGGAATTTGCAGCCTCCGGCGCGGACGCGCAACCGTTCAGCGCAGCCGAAACACCGATACACGCGACGAACGCGAGCAACCCTGCGTTGTGGATGATGCGAATCATGCGACCTCCTTTTGAAAAATTAAGCCCCAACCCGGATCGGAACCTGAGCGAACCAGGCCCCCCGGATTTCGACCATACGCCAGCCGCTCGCCAAGTGGCTGTAGGAGAAATACCAGTCACCCCGAACGGAAGCGCCACCCCGCTCGAGCTGGCTCGGATCGGTCAATCTTGGCTCGGATGTGCCGCTGTACCCCAACAACGTAGGCGCGCGTTGCCATCGACGGCACAAGCGTAGCCGTTGGAGCTGACGGACAAGCTGCTGAATGCGCCGCTGGGCGGATCGCTCGCCGAGGACCCCAGCAGGCAAGCGAGCCATCCGTGGTCATTGCACAGTTCTGGTCTTGGCCAGTCGCGACGCTCGTGAATGCTCCCGGAGGCGGGCTCGTCTGCCCGGCTCCCCAGCAGCTCACGCTGCCGTCGTCGCGGACCCCGCAACTGGCGTCTTGGCCCGCGGCGACAGTTAGGAAGCTCCCCGAAGGCGGGCTCGATTGCCCACTGCTGTCACTTCCCCAGCAAACGACTTCGCCGCTCGAACGAACTCCGCAGCTGTGTCGCTCGCCCGCTGAAACGTCGCGGAACGTCCCGCTCGGAGCTGTGGCTTGGCCTGCATCGTCTTTGCCCCAACAGGCGACTCGGCCGTTGCTCTTGAGCGCGCAGGTATGCGCAGTGCCCGCCGAAATACTCAAGAAGGATCCGTGTGGTGCGAGCGTCCGCCCGCTTACCGCCGAGCCCCAACAGACAACGCTCGAATCGTCGCGAATGCCGCAGGTGTGGACGTCGCCCGTGGCCACGCTGCGGAAGGTACCCTCGGGCGCCGTCGATTGGCCGAAAGAGTCGTCTCCCCAGCAATGCACGGCCCCCACCAGGTCGACGGCGCATGAATGCAAGTGATCGCCAGTGGAGACCCCAGAAAAAGCGCCGGTCGGCGGGCTTGCTTCGCCATGATCGTTGCTGCCCCAGCAGCTCAGAGTCCCGTCCGTCCGTATCCCGCAGCTCACTCCGTCACCGGCGGATGCACTTTGGAATGCGCCGCTCGCTGCGCTGGTCGTCGTGCAGGTGACGCTGCCGTCGTTTTGGACTCCGCAGAGATTGTTCGCACTGGACGACAGGCTGCCGAAGCTGCCCGTGAGCTTTCCCGCGTCTGTCACGACGCCCCAACAGGAGACGCCACCGTCGCTCTCGAGCCCACAACTATAATAGGCGCCCACGACCACGCCATCGAAGCTGCCGCGCAGCGGGGGAGAGGCTTGCCCGTAGGTGTTGCTTCCGCTGCACACGACGTCGCCTGCGCTCGTGAGCGCGCAATTGTGATAGCGACCGAGCGCGATCTGCACGTAGTGACCAACGGGCGAGGTCGACTGTCCAAACGTGTTGTCACCCCAACAGACGACGGTGCCATCCGCGTGGATGGCGCAAGTATTGCGCTCACCTGCCGTTACCGCATTAAAGGTTCCCGTCGGCGGGCTGGATTCACCGGCAGTATCCTCGCCCCAACAGGCAAGCGTGCCATCGCTCCTCACACCACAGGCGTGGTTCAGTCCGGCGGAAATCTGCTCGAACGTTCCGGATGGCGGCGCTGCTTGACCGAAGCTGTTGTCGCCCCAACAGCGCACCCCGCCGTCACCTTTCAGAGCGCAGCCGTACGCGGCCCCGACCTCGACCGCTAGCGTCGTTCCTTCGCAACGCTCACCCCAAGTGCCAGCTGGGCAACTACAGACGCGAGCCCCACTCGCCAGGCCGACCAGTGTGCCGCCATGCAAGCAGCTCGGGCTACAGGTCGGGCAGGTGGGCACGCATTGGGCCGCATTCGACGCCTGGCTCGTCGCGCCACTCGCACAGGGTGAACACACTCGGTCGTACACCGCTGACCCGCTGCGCGACACATAGCTGCCGGGGTTGCACGCCGTCCAGGCGCGGCAATGCGCGTCGTCATCCGCCCAGGATCCGGACGGGCAAGGAGGCTCCGGATCGGGCTCACCGGGGCCGCTACCCGCCGCCCCATCGGGGATCTGAGGCTCGTCATCCGCGCCGCTGCCGGCAGTGCCCGACCCTGCAGCGCCAGCCTCTGCCGATTCAGCGGTGCCTGCGCCCGCGCTGGGCGATGCACCTGCGTTGCCTCCCGCCGCGCCTCCCGCCGCGCCTCCCGCCGCTCCGCCGCTGCCCCGTGGCGCGCTGCTGGCACACGCACCGTCCGTCGCTTCGGAGCTGCCACCGGGCTCCGACTGCGCACTTCCGCCCGCGCCCGCAGCCGCATCTCCGGCGACGCGCTGGGAGCCAGAGCAAGACACGCCGCTCGTCATCAGCAGCGCCGCGAGCAGGTAGCGCGCCGAAGCTGCCAAGGGCTTAGGCATGGCGGCGGGCAGAGCGCCGTTTGCGAGTGACCAGAACGAAGGACAGAACCGCGGCGCAGAGACTGAATCCGAAACGCGACGGCGCGCGAAAATCGATCGCGCAACTGCCGGAGTTGAGCGATCCGGCCGTGACATCGCTGGCTGCGTCGTCAGGCTCGCCCGCGGCCGCATTTGCAGCCCCCGAGCTCCCGCCCTCCGCTTCCGCCTCCGCTTCCGCCGAGGCACCTGCCGCGGACGTCGTGGAACCTTCTTCTGAGTCATTCCGACTGGTGCTGCCGCCCGAGCTAGCCGGGTTCGAACCGGGCGTCACGCTCGAGCCCGCACCCGCGGAGGAGGAGGACATCGGCAAATTCCCTGAAGCGCCGGCAGACGCATGGCTGCTAGCCATTCCGCCGGAGCCCCCGGCAGGTATCCCGCTCGCGCCGCCGTGGCTCTCGTTCGGGGAACCACCGCTCCCACCGGTCCCGCCACTCCCCGCCGCCGCGGGCGTTCCGTAAATATTGACGAGCGCGCTATCCTCGTAGTCCTGACCGCGGTTGACCTGCGTGACCATGACGTAGCAACCGACGCACCAGATGTCGGGCACGAGCCAATCATAGCTGTGCACGTTGGTCGGCAGATCGCGGACGATAGGCGATTGAATGTACTCGTCTGCGCCCACGAGATCGAGATCGTATCCGATCCCCTCGTGCAGGATCGTATCTTCCCAAGTGATCGTGACCGTGCTGCCGACGGCGAGCGTCGAGCCCGACGGCGGTGAATCGAGCGCAACGTGCGCGAAGCTCCGCGCCGCATAAGTGAAACTGCACAGCAGCGCGGCGACCATCACGCTGATGCAACGCCGAGTCCGTCCAGTGGCAGTTTGGGATTGCCGAAACATTGCGGGCGAGGGTGTCGCAGGCTCTGTTTCGGCTCGAAGTCCAGGCGGTGGCTTCGTCCCAGGCGCGGGATCGAGGCTGCGGTCAGGAGAAGAGCGCGCCAAGATG
This sequence comes from Pseudomonadota bacterium, assembly GCA_037200885.1. Taxonomy (GTDB): domain Bacteria; phylum Myxococcota_A; class Polyangia; order Polyangiales; family Polyangiaceae; genus PMG-095. Next base: position 2,977,243 of record JBBCIN010000001.1, on the reverse strand, counting down.
ACCCGCGCTGACGATAACCTATCGTATCTACTTGGCATTGCTGCGTGCCGCGGCGCTCGGTTGGGATTTCTCCTGGGGCGGCGTTGTCCCTGTGAGGCGACACGACCACCATCGAGAAAGTGGCGCGTAGCCTGCGCGATTCGAACGTGCGCATTCGCGTTGGCTTGGTCGAGTTCAAAGACCGCAGCGATCCTTTCGTGACGCGCGTCTTCCCGATGTCCACGAACCTCGGACGCTTTTCAGAGGAGGTCGCGGGCGTTGAGGCGAGCGGCGGCGGGGATACGCCCGAATCGGTGAACGAAGCGCTGCACGTTGGTATCCAGCAACTCGCTTGGAGCGACGCCTCACTCGCCAAGCTGGTTTTTCTGGTGGGAGATGCTCCCCCACATCTCGATTACCCTCAGGACTTCGACTACGCGCTCGAGGCTCGGGCGGCGGCTCATCGTGGTATTCAGGTCTACACGATCGCGGCATCGGGCATGGACACGCTCGGCCAAGTCGTTTGGCGGCAAGTCGCGCAGTACACCGGCGCCACGAATTTGTTCGTGCTCCGAGGGGGTGCGGGTCCTCAATCAGTCGGTGCCGGTGATCCGAAGTCTAGCTGCGGTGGAACGCAGACGGCGTACACGAGCGGCAACCTGGATGCGCTCGCGCTGGCCAAGATCGAGGGCGCCATTCGCTCGCTGGAGCGAGACCCGATGCGCATTCCCGGTCTGAGCACGGACGAGAACGCGAAACCCTGCGCCGATCGCGTCGTGTTCGCGCAATAGCCTCGAGCCGCCCGGCAGCGCTATGGTAGTCGCAGCGCTAGGTCACGTCGCGATGAGCCAAGCTCCGTTCGGTTGCGCAGAAAATTCGATGAACAAGATCAACAAGCGGACGATGCTCACCGCCGGCGTTGCGCTCGGCGGCGCAGCGCTCACCGGCTGCGCCGGCGCGAGCGCCGCCAGTCCAGCAAAGGGACCTGCGAATGGCTCCAGAACGGGCTTCGTGCGCCGCGACGGCATGCGACTACTCGTCGACGGCAAGCCCTATCGCTTCGTCGGAGCCAATATTTGGTACGGCGCCTACTTGGGAGCCGACGCGGAGTATGGCGACCGCGCGCGACTGGCGCGTGAGCTGGACCGGCTGAAAGCGCTGGGCGTCACCAACTTGCGAATCCTGGCGTCCTCCGAGGAAGGGCCGCTCGAGAACTCCATCAAGCCCGGCTTTCGGACGAAGGATCGTTGGAACGAGACGCTGCTAGAAGGCCTCGACCTCTGCCTCGCCGAAGTCGGCAAACGGGGGATGAAGGCCGTCCTCTACCTCGGCAATTTTTGGGAATGGTCGGGAGGCTTCGGAACCTACCTCTGGTACGCGACCGGGCAATACTTGGACATGGGCGACCCGGCGCACCCCTGGCCCGAGTTCCCGGATCACAACGCCGGTTTCTATCGTTCCCAAGCGGCGGTCGCAATGTTCCAAGATCACGTCCGGCAGATGGTCGGACGCAGCAACCGTGTGACGGGCACGGCCTATCGGGACGACCCGACCATCATGGCTTGGCAGCTTTGCAACGAGCCGCGCCCCGGCGCGACGGAGAGTGTCATTGCACAGACGCTGCCTGCTTACTACGACTGGATCAGCAGCAGTGCTCGACTGATCCGATCGCTCGATCCCAATCATCTCGTGTCGCTCGGCCATGAGGGAACGATCGCGACGAGCGATCGGGAAGATCGCGTTGCCGACGCACACACACACATCGATTACGTCACCGCGCACATCTGGCCGCTCAACTGGGGCTGGGTGAATGGCAAAGACCTGCCGGGAACCTGGGCAAGCGGCTCAGCCAAGGTCGCGGCATATCTCAAAACCCACGAGACTGTCGCCGCGAAGTTGAGGAAGCCATTGATACTCGAGGAATTTGGCTTTCCACGAGATGGTGAGCTCTATGACCCGAGCGTCGGCACCAGTTACCGCGAGCAATACTACCGTATGATTTACGACGCCGTCGAATCGAGCTTGGCCCGCGGGGGACCGATCTGTGGTTCCAACTTCTGGGCCTGGAATGGCGAAGCGCGCGCCGCACACCCCGATCATCGTTTCGTGGACGGCGACCACAACTACATGGGTGACCCACCCCACGAGCCCCAAGGCTGGTACGGCAATTTCGACAGCGACCACGTGATGCTCCAGCTGATCCGAGCGCACGCCGCAAAGCTGCGAGGCGATTCGGCGCCGCCCGAGGCGGGCAGCACCTGACGGACGTGAGCTCGAAGGCCGCGGGGGTCAGGGTTCGCGGTCGAAGGTCTGCCAGGCGCCGTCGATGCGGCGTTGATGCGGCAGGAAACGCGCCTTGTACTTCATGCGCTCCGACTCGGCGATGTACAGACCGAGATATAGGTAACGGAGACCCCAGGTCTTACAGAGCTCGATTTGCTTGAGCACCGAAAAGGTGCCGATGCCGAGCTTCTCGTAGGCGGGGTCGTAGTAGCAGTACACGGCCGAGAGTGCTTCGTCGCTGCGGTCGACGAGCGCGACACCGATCAGTTGACCATCGAGCAGGTAACGGAGCTCGAACGTTTCGCAGCAGCTGACCACGAGGAACTCACGGTAGCCTTCGAGGTCGATGCCGTCGCGGTCGCTGGCCAGGCCACGCAGCTCTTTGTGCCGGTTGTACAGCTCGACGCGGCGCGCGTCGGCGATCGGATCGGCGACTTCGACTACGATTGTCGCATTGCCACGCGAAAGCGCTCGACGCTGCGAGCGATTGGGCGAAAAGTGTTCGACCTCGATCCGGATCGGTTCGCACGCTCGGCAGCCCGGGCAAGACGTGCGATAGAGAAAAATCCCTTGCCGGCGATCGCCCGTGTCCAGGCGGTGTTCGAGCTCGGATCGCTGAAGTAGGCGCGCGGGAATGCGCAGCGGCATGCGGGCGATTCGTTCGGGCAAGTACGGGCACGGCTGCAAGCGGTCGTACACAATCAGCTCCGGCGGATCGCCGGGGACGACTCGGTCGTGCGGCAACTGGCGGGGCTTGGTCATCGATCGAGTACGAAGGGTTCGGGGAAGATTTCAGCGAAGCCGAGCACGCGCTGCTGACGCGGATTGGCCACGACCAGCCGCGCGTCCTTTTGGAACTCCGAGATCACTTGTCGGCACAACCCGCAGGGCATGGCCAATGTTTCCGCGTCGGTGAACACGGCAATCTCGGTAATCGAGCGTTGCCCCGCCGCGATCATGGCCGTGATCGCGGCGCGCTCCGCGCAAATCGTCGCGCCGTAACTGGCATTTTCGACGTTGCAACCGACGAAGACCTGGCCATTCTCTGCGCGCAGCGCGGCCCCCACCAAGAAATGGGAATAGGGCGCGTAAGCGCGTTCCCGCACGGCGCGCGCCTGAGCCACGAGCTCAGCCAGCTCCGGCGTCAGTTCACCCCTTTGGGTATTCCCAAGGGTCTCGCTCACGAGCCGACCGTTCCCGCCGAAATCACCCAGCGAGTCAGCACGGCCGTAAACGCATCGCGCGAGCGGCGGGCGGTCGCCTCCACTTCACCATGATCCAGCAATTGGCCCGACAAACCGGCGGCCAGATTCGTGATGCAGCTGATCGCGCCGACGCGCACGCCGCGCTGACGGAGCGCGATCACTTCCGGCACGGTGCTCATGCCGACCGCGTCGGCGCCGAGTGTGCGTAGCATGCGAATTTCCGCGGGCGTCTCGTAGCTCGGGCCTAGCATCGCGGCGTATACGCCCTCGCGCAGTGTGACTTCGGCGTGACGTGCGGCTTCACGCGCCAAGGCTTGCAGATCGAGATCGTACGCCTGACTCAAGTCGGGGAAGCGCGGCCCGTCGCCAAAATTCGGCCCGCACAATGGATTGTCGCCCATCAAATTCAGATGATCGGTGATCAGCATCAGGTCACCGGCCGCGAAGCTCGCGTGAATGCCGCCCGCCGCGTTGGTCAAGAGCACGACGCTGCAGCCGAGCTCGGCCAAGAGCCGAACGCCGAACGCCGAACGCGCGTGGGAGTTGCCCTCGTACACATGCGCGCGTCCTTGCAAGCAAGCCACCTCGACCGGGCCGAGTGAACCGGTGCACAGATTTCCGGCGTGACCCAACACGCTCGAGCGCGGCATCTCCGGGATCTGCGCATACGGAATGCGAACCCCAGAACCGAGTTGATCGGCGAACGCACCGAGTCCGGAACCCAGCACGACGCCGACACGCGGGCTCGCCGAGATCCGCTCGGCGACAAACGCAGCGGCGAGTCGCACGCGCTGAAGTTCGCCGTCGGGCATCGACACATCCTAGCCCGGGTTCGGCCCGAGGGGCCCTCGGCGGGTCATTTGTCGAGAAAAGCGGGCAGAAAGCGGGCCGCGAGCGGGCGGCTGGACGACCCTGAGGCTTCAAGCTAGGTTCCGCGCCCCCGCCGGTCCGTTGTGGATGGCGTTTGGCATCTCTCCCCGGCGCAAGAAGAAATCAATGGCCACCAAGTTTGCTCAATTCCTCCAGGACAACAAGATCGACCCGCGCCGCATCGTCGTCGCTTCGCAAGAGCTCGAGCGGCTGCGCCCCGAGGATCGCAAGGTGAAGCACCAGAAGCGCGCGGCCAAGAAGGCCGGCACCAAGCCGGCGGAGGGCGAGAAGCCGACCAAGCCGCGCTCCGGTCGTGCGGTGACCCCGCGCCTGATCGAGTCGGTGACCGTGGGTAAACCGGTCTCCGGTCCCGCAAAGACTCGCTTGCTGCGCGCTTTGAATCACGTGCTGGTGACGAAGAAGAAGACGGCCGTCGAGCTCAAAGCCGTATTCTGAGATGCCGACGCCCACTGCTCAAATGTAGGGGGACGTCGTCGGCGGTACCCGGAGTCGTCTACTGTCAGGCGACTCCGAGTGCTGAAGGTTTGAAGAAAATCGTGGTGTGGCGCATCTGACTCGTTCGTGGTCGCCACTCTATACATCGGTCGGGGCTCCTGGTCGGAACCCGCGCCTGACGACCGGCAAATCAACCCGGTAACGGTTAAGCTACGCGCGGTGACTGACTTCACGGACCTTGTCGAGCGTTGCAAAGCCGGTGACGGTTTGGCTTTCCGTGAGGTGTTTCGCAATCATCGCGCCGATGTCGCGCGCCTCGTGCAGCGCATGACGGGTCGCCCGAGTGAGCTCGAAGACTTGGTGCAGGAGGTATTCCTGCAGGTGTACCGCAGTATCAAAGATTTCCGCGGGCAATCGCGGTTTTCGACCTGGCTTTATCGCCTGACCGTGAACGTAGTGCTGATGCATCGGCGCGCGGCGCGCAGTCGCCCGGTGCTGCAAGCGGCATCGGACGATGGCTTTGGCGCGGATGCGCGTGAATTGCCGGACGCCCAGCTGGCGCGCGCGCGCCGCGTGGCGGCGTTTTATCGGCTGCTCGATCGCTTGAGCGACAAGAAACGCGCGGTGTTCGTTTTGCACGAGCTCGAAGGGCTATCGCCGAGCGAGGTCGCAAAGGTGGTCAGCGCGCCGGTGCTCACCGTGCGCACGCGCCTATTTTATGCGCGCCGTGAGCTGCTCGAGATGCTGCGGGACGAGCCCGCGTTGGAATTCGTGGCGCGCGAACTGCGCGAAGAGACAAGCGAGAGCGCTGAGCCGCTCACCGAAGGAGAGTCGACGTGAGTTTGGAACGACGTCCCGAAGATCAAGGGCTCGATCGCCTGATCTTGGAGCTGCGCGAAGAGGCCTCACCCAAGCTCGATTGGCAGCGTGTGGAAGCGCGTTTGATGCGTGAGGCAGAGCAGCAGCCGCCGCGCAGCGCCTCGCTCTCGTTCTTGAGTCGGTTGCGATGGCCGGCGGTGGGTCTCGTGGCGGCCTCCGCCGTCGCGGCTCTGCTCGTAGTTCGTCAACCCGCGCCGCTGCCCGCCAAGCAAGTGGCCAAGCTGAGCAACGCGCCGCTGAACGGCGACCAACTCGCGCTCGGTACGCGGCTCACGGCGGGCAATCAGCCGCTCGTGGTCGAACATCACGGCCGTGCAAGCTGGACACTCGAACCCCACGCTACCGCGCTCATCGGTGATGCCGGTGAATTTTTGACCGTGAAGTTGGAGAGCGGCGCGCTCTCGGCGGCGGTCGTGCCCAACCCGAAGCCAGAAACGTTCGCGGTCGAAGTCGAAGGCACGCGCGTGGCGGTACACGGCACGGCCTTCCGCGTGGAGCGTGTCGGAGAGCGCGTGCAGGTAGAGGTCAGCGAGGGCACGGTCGCGGTCGAAGCGAGCGGTACTCACTCCTCGCCCGCGTTTTTGCTGCGCCGTGATTCACGCGGCAACTTCGCGCTCGACGGACGCACGGGCAGCGTCGAGGGCAATGCCTCGGCAGTGCTGGCCGACGGCGGCGGTCAATCGCGCCGGACCGTGGTCAAAGGCGCGCCAGTCGCGTCAGTCGCGTCAGTCGCGCGTGGGCACCTGATCGCGCCCGCGGTTCAAGCGGCAAAGCCGGAGCTCTCGGCAGAGCCGGCCGTTCCGCCGCCGCCGCTGCCGATCCAACCGTCGATTTCGGATATCGAAAACGGCGTCAGTTCGGCGCTCGAGCTGATGAATCGCTGCTTCCACGACGAAACTCGCTCGAACGGTATCCGCGTCAGCGCCAGCACGGGCCTCACCTTGAGCGTCGCGGGCGACGGCACGATTCAAAGCGTGACCTTCGCGCCGCCCCTCGCTCCCGCCGTCGAGGACTGCGCGGTCAGCGGCCTGCGCGCCCTCACCTTCACGCACTCCGTCGAAGGCGTTACTTTTACGCGGCTGCTCGAACTGGAACGCTGAGACCCGTCCCTCTCCTGGCTTCCTGGGGCTCGACGTAGCCCGCACACGCGCAGCCGACTCAGCTTTCAACTAGGCGCTCGAGCTCCTCCACGTCCGCGAGGTCCTTGTGGCGCCCCGCCGACTTCTTGTTGGTGATGAGAGCCGCCTTGCCGATATAGGGGATTTGAAAGCCATCGAGCTCGAAGGCCTTTGAGCCGTGGAGGGCCTCGTCAAAAGACACTCCGCTGATTTTGGTCAGCACCTCGACCTTCAGCGGCGCGATGCCAAAGCGGTACGCGTCCCCCTCTCTCGAGAAATGTGCCGGCGCAACCGCGTGTGCTCGCAGCGGTGCACCGAATGCCTCCAGGGCGGCAAAAACGCGCTCGGAATTCGTCTTGGACGGCCTGACGAAGATGTCCATGTCGTCGGTCGCACGAACGTGGCCGTACAGGATCACGGCCCATCCGCCCACCAACAGGAACTCCGCCTTTGCTTCGCAGAGCTCGATCAGCAGATCCGTGAAGTCCTGAGGGAGCTTAGCCACGCTCAACACTGGCTCTGATAGCTTCGCCCGGCCACGCGGCGCGCGGAAGCGCCGAACGACCGCCGCGCAACGCCTGGTGATATTCGATCAGGCGGACGGCGGCGGCGAGTCGCTCATCCGGTGTGCTGTCCGCATAGGGCGAAGGCTTTCGCTGTCCCAGCGCGACCACTTCGACCGTCATGAGCGCCGCGCGCGCGGCGGCTCTCTCCCTGCGGGCTTCGGCTTCACTGGGCATTGACGTATCTTATCATAGAGTTGGACGTTGCTCACGGCACAATCCGAACGCTGTTCTTGGCGAATGTCGTGGCAAATCGCACGATGAGGCGAGAACATCGCGCGCTGTGAGGTGCGTCGCTGGATCGAGATCGCCCCACTCTTGCGGCTACTGTTCGCGTCGCAACACGATCGCGCGGGTGTCGCCGATCATGAAGCGGAGGCTGCGTTCGTCGTCGAGTTTGAGGCTCGCGTTGTCGACCGCGCCGTCGAGGCGGGTGACCGCGAGCTCTACGTCGTTCTCGTGCACGCTAGCGACTTTGTATTTGCCGGTGCGCGGTTCTTCAGCGGGCACGGCGACGGTCAGGCGAGTGCCGGAGAACTCGAGGCTCAGGCCTCGCGCCCAACCCGTGGCGGCAGCGACGTCCTTGGCGTCGAAATTTTCGACGCTTTCGCCGAGCCAGCGGCCTTCGAGCTTGCGCTGCACCGGGTTGCCGCAGCCGGCGAGCAGCAAGGCTCCGCCGAGCAACAGGGCGAGGCTGGTGAAACGCCCGCGCCGCGCGGAAATGCGAAAGAAGCTCGAGATTTGCGGAGGATTCTGAAGTGGAGGCAGCATCACGATCGAATCGTACCGACACTGACCTACACATGCCTACATTTATGCGAATCACCGGCCGCTTGGCCGCTCGCGGCCGGCTCAGCGGCAACAGCGGGTTCCGAGGCTGTAGTCGAAGTAGGCGCGCGGATGGCTACTCACTTTTGAGTCGCAACCTTCGCGCGTGCTGCGCGCGTAGAAGCCACCCAGGAAGGCCCCCACGGGTGCATCCACCCACTCATCGAGATTGCCGACCATGTCGTAGATCGCATCGCCACCCCACGCGCTCTTGCAGCTCTCGGTGGCGCCGGTCTTGCGCAAGAGCGGGCCGTTCGCGCCCTCCACCAGATTGAGGCGCGGGTCGAGGTGACCGGTCGACATGTCGTGATGCAGGATCTGTCCAGGGTGCGCTTCGCGGAAGACATTGCAGCGCCCCTCTTCGTAGTGGTCGCCGTAAGGAAATTTGTGGCCGCCTTCGCCACGGCAGGCGAGCACCCATTCATCGAGAGTGCACAAGCGCTTGCTCGCGTTGCGGCAGGCCACTTCGGCGAGGTTGCCGCTCAGGTAGCCGCTGGGCGTCACGCTCGGGTGTGATTCAGCGCGCGGTTCGAAGTCCTCCGCGAGCTGAAAGTCGGGCGGTGGCGGCACCGCGAGGGGCGCGCCTTGCGTGCTGCGGGACCAGTCCTTGAAGGAGGCCGCGGTTTGCGCGCGCGTCGGGTGGTAATAGGGCGATAAGCGACGGCCTTGCCGTTGATCGACGAGCATCGCTTCGTAGCGATCGATGCAGAAGCGTCCGCGCACGTCGACCATCTCCGCCGGACAACGCGAGCTCGCCGCGGGCATTCCGGGCAGAAGCTCGGGCGCCGCGCCGAACTGAACCGTGTCGCCGCCGTCCGGCAGGTACAAGAGCGCAGGGGGGCCGGCGTCGATCCGCGGTGCGCTCACCGCCCCCGATGCGACGGCGGACGAGCTTGGTCGTTCGCGATCGTTGGACTCGGGCGCTCGCGAGCAGGAAAGCACGAGAGAGAGCAGCAACGACCCCTCTAAGCGGAGCCAACGGCAGCGGGCAAGGCGCGCCCTGCCGCGCTTCACTTGCCGCGGTAAACGATCAGACCGTGCGACAAATCATACGGCGAAACGGCAACGCGCACGCGGTCACCCGGAAGCACGCGAATGTGGTGGCGCCGCATACGACCGGAGAGCTGGGCACGTACGATTGCTCCCCCTTGATCGACCTTGATGTTGTACTGGCCGCCGCCGAGGGCGTCTTGAATGACACCCTCCATTTCGAGAAGATCGCCCTTACTCATGTGTTACGACTCATTCGGTCCTTTACGGCCGCGGAACCTGACACAGCCGGACCGCCAATGCAACCGCACTGACGGACGGCTCTGAGATCCACATCTCGGTAAAAATGCCTGCGTTTCCTGCAAATCCATACACCTTTCCCGCTACCTTGTTCGATTACAACGGGGTGTTGGCCAATGACGAAACCGTCCACTTGGCCGCATTCCAGGACGCGCTCGTGCCGCTCGGGATCACGCTCAGCGAGGCGGATTATTGGGCGAAATATCTCGGCTTCGACGACGTCGGCGCCTTCGGGGCGATCCTGCTCGATTCGGGCAGGCCGCTCGATGCAGCGCAGGTCGCAGAGCTGGTGGAGGCCAAGCGCCCGCTATACCGCGCGCGGGCGGAGGCCTCATTGCCGCTCTTTCCAGGCGCAAGCGAGCTGGTCCGGCGGCGCGCCGCCGCGGGGCCAGTGGGCATCGTGTCCGGGGCGCTGCGCGACGAAATCGAGCTGGGCATCGACGCGCTGGGCGTTCGCGATCTGATCGTCAGCGTGGTGGCCGCCGAAGACACGCGCGCCTCGAAACCCGACCCACACGGCTACCTGCTGGGCATCGCCGCGTTGTCGAAGTGGGTGTCGGAGCACGACGCACAGCGTGCATTGGTGATCGAGGATTCATTGGCGGGGATCGAAGCGGCGAAATCTGCAGGGCTGCCCTGCATTGCCGTGGGTCACAGCTACCCCGAGGCAGAGCTGTACGCACACGGGGCGGATCTGGTCGTTGCCGATTTGGCGAGCATCGACGATCGGCAGCTCACGGGGCTGTATCGAAAGCTGTATGGCTAAGCCGCGGCGGTGGCCGATCGCGCTCGGCCTACTGGCTTCTTTTGCGCTGGGCGCCGAGCCGCTCTTGGCACAGACGTCTAGCGGCTCGGTCTCGCACGCCGCGCTCCTTCCGCTCGGTTCTGACGCTTGGAGTGAGAGCGCGCGCGGTGCAATCCGCGGCATCACCGTCGGTCCGATCGAGAGCGCGCTTCATCCCCAGCGCGGCTATGGCAGCGAGCCCTTCGAACGCACCCTGCTCGAGGCCAAGCGGCTCGGCTCGAGCTGGATCAGCCTGACGCCCTTCGCACGCGTCAATGATCTGAAGAGCACCGGCATCTCTCTGAGCTTCGAGGCACCCTTCGCCGACAATCGACGCGCCATCGTGCGCTCCGTTCGGCAAGCGCATGCGCTCGGGCTCAGAGTCTTGATCGTGCCGCACCTGTGGGTCGAAAGCGGTGAATGGCGTGGCGAGCTCAATCCGGGCTCGGACGCTGCGTGGGACGAATGGAGCCGTAACTATCGCGCGTTCTTGCTGACTTGGGCCGAGGTCGCGCGCGAGTCGCAGGCCGACATGCTGGCGGTCGGGGTCGAGCTCCGCAGTTGGCTCACCACCGCGCACGCGCGTTCGTTCCAGCCGATCTTGCGCGACGTGCGTCGCGCCTATCCGGGCCTGCTCACTTACGCGGGCAACTGGGACGACATCGAGCAGACCGTGATCCTGGGCGACCTCGACGTGATCGGGCTGAACGCGTTTTTCCCCGCTCGCGGAAAAAGACGGGGCGAGCTTCGAAGAGCTGGCGGCAGGCGGGCGCGGCGTCCGCGATCGACTGGCCAAGCTGGCTGCATTTTGGCAAAAGCCGATCTTCTTCAATGAGTTTGGCTACACGACCCGCCCCGATCCGGCGATTCGCCCCTGGGAATGGCCGGACAAGATGAGCCACGTCGTGCCCGATCAAGCCGCGCAGGCGCAGGCGTATCGCGCGCTGCTCTCGGCCTTCGTCGATGAACCGTGGTTCGCCGGCTTCTTCGTCTGGCGCCTGTATGCCGACCCCGATGACATGTCTCAAGAAGCCGAGTGGGGTTTCTCCCCGCGTGGCAAGCTCGCCGAGCTCACGCTGCGCGACGCGTTCGCCGCGCACTGGGCGGGCGACGGACCGCGTGAGCTCGGCAGCGCGCTGTGGCGCGACGCAGCCACGGATATTGGGCGGTTTTGAGCGGGCCGCGCGACGATTTCGGCACCCGGGTACCGCTGGAACGATTTCGTGACGGAAACCTCGGCTAGCCAATGACGGGGGGTAATGGGCGTGCGCATGTCATGGAAGCGGGAGGAAGCGCCCACGCCCGTCGTACCGGAGTTTCGTGAAATCTTCGAAACGCAGTTCTCCTACGTGTGGCACGTACTCAAGCGTTTGGGGGTAGCGGAGCGTGACGTGGAGGATTTGGCACAGCAGGTGTTTCTCTAGGTGCACGGGCAACTGCCGAAATTCGTGAACACGCGCCCGTTGCGACCTTGGCTCTTCAGCTTTGCGTACCACGCCGCGTCGAACTACCGCGCACTTTCGCGGCATCGCGTCGAGTTGTCGATCGTCGCGCCGAACCAGCTAGACACGTCACCCCGCGCCGACCAGCAGCTGATCACCCGTCAAGAGCTGGAGCTGGCAGAGCTCGCCTTGTCGCGCGTGGCGCTCGAGCGTCGAGCCGTGCTTCTGCTGCACGAAGTGGAGGGACACAGCATGCCTGAAATCGCAGAGAGCTTGAGCATCCCGCTCAACACAGCGTATTCGCGGCTGCGCTTGGCTCGTCAAGAGTATGAACAAGCCGTGCGGCGCCTGCGCGCCCAGCGAGGTGAATCTTGAAACCGCTCGAGACATTGCGCGCATTGGGCACCGGCGATGAAGCCCCTGCCGAAGCGAAGCAACGCGTCCACAGCGCGCTGATGGCCTCGTTGAGCGTCGCCGCAGCGACGACCGCATCCGCGGTTGCCGCACCACCCGGGCTGATACCCGCCCCTGCCCCGCTGCTCGCCGGCCTCAGCAACGCGAAGGCCTTGGCCGTGGCTGCAGGCATTTGGCTGATCGGGGGTGCCAGGGGCGCCGCGCTCTACGGCGCGCTGCGTCCGCGCCAGGTGCAGATCGTATACGTGGACCGAACGGTGCTTTCGACCAGCGTCGTTGCGTCGTCGGCAGAGCGCACTCGCGATGGATGATCAGTACCTATACCTGGCAACGAGCGAGCAAGTTTACAGCGGGCTCACCGACGGCGACTTCATCTCGCGAATTCGCCAGCTGCCCAAACCGAATCGGGGACTGCCATGACTCTTCGCCTAGGCCTCGTAGCACTGTGCTTTTGCGGCTTGACCGCGTGTACCGGGCGCGCGTTGGATCTCGATCAGGAAGCGCCCCCTTCACCTGCTGAGGTGGACTCTGATCCTGGCTTGCCAGCCTCGCTTGGCGGAGTCCGGGGCGTTTGGGTCGACGATCAGCGCCTCTATTGGCTCGCCGCCGTCCGCCTTCAAAGCTGCCTCAAGGCGGACTGCAAACACACGACGCTCACTTACCCGACCCAAGCTAACGTCGGCGACGCCGTCGTCGGCGGGGGACATGTTTACTGGTGGTGGAACCCAGCTGGGCAAGCGTTCGACTCAACCGCCTTCGCGTGCCCGGCCGAGGGTTGCTCCACGGACCCGGTAACCATCGTACAAGAAGGTTCGGTGAGCGACGTCGCACCCTTCGCCTATCAAGGCTATTTTTACTGGTCGTCGGCTGTCGACCTCTACCGCTGCCCTGCCAGTGGCTGCGCCGCAACGCCGGAGGTCGTTGCCTCGGGGGCACGCGCCTACTCTCTCGTGTTCGACGAAGCCCACGCTTACTGGCTGGATTGGGCGGGGGGGCTCTCGAGCGCACCAGTCGATGGTTCTGAGCCGCCCAAACTCCTGATCCCGCTGGCAGAGCAAGGCGCCCTCGCTGTCGGAGGTGGCTATCTGTATTGGACCGCGAGGAAGCAAGTATTTCGCTGCGCGATCGCCAGCTGCGACGCCACACCGCCCACGCTGCTGGCCACGGACGACTCGGAGATCAGCGATCTCGAGATCGACGACACAGCGATGTATTGGGTCACCGCAAATTCGATCCATTCTTGTCCGCTCTCGGGCTGTGAACAGTCGCAGGTGTTGACTCCGCCGCGGGTCCCGGACCTTTATGACTGGAACAAACGGAGCTTTGCGCTCGACGGGAGCGATATTTATTGGATCGACGCGGGAGATCTCCACGATACGCGTACATGGTCGCTCAGCCGTATCTCGAAGTGAACGGCCGACACCGTTTCAGCGACCGCTCAGAACACATCGTCTGGCCGCGCTGAAGCGCGCGGCAAATCCAAATTCAGCGCGGACACCGCGGCCGCGCCCCCCGAGAGGTACTGATAGCGCGCAAGATTCCCGAGCACGCGCTCGACATACGTGCGCGTTTCATCGAACGGGATGCGGGCGACGAAGGCGTCGATGCCGATTTTTTCTGGGGCGCTCAGCCAGCGAAAGACGGCTTCGGGGCCAGCGTTGTACGCGGCGGCAACCAACGCCAAATTGCCGTCGAAGTAGCCGCTGAGCTGCGCCAGGTAGTGCGCGCCGTAGCGGATGTTGCTGTCGGGTGAAAGCAGTAGAGCTTCCGTGAACGGCTCGTGCATTTGGTCGGCGACGCGGCGCGCGGTCGGCGCGATCAGTTGCAGCAAACCGCAGGCGCCCGCGGTCGAGCCGGCATTCGGATCGAACACGCTTTCTTGGCGCATCACGGCAAACAGTAGCGCCGGGCTCAGGCTTTCCCGTGCGGCCGAAGCCTGCACGATGTCCTGGTAGGGCGTCGGATAAATGCAGTCCCAAGCCCAGGTGTTGGCGGCAGTCGGCGCAACGTCCAGCGCTTCACTGCGTACGACGTCCTGCGCGACGCGGTAGCGGCGTTGCGCGACGCCCAGTACGCCGTAGGCCTCGCACAGGGCCTCACTGCCGCGGGGCGCGTATTGGCGGCTGAAGCTCGATTCTTGCTGAGTGAGCAGGCGCTCGGCGTCGCGTGCTAGGCCGACTCGATTCAGCACGGCGACGTCAGCGGGGAGCGTCAGCGCGAGCGGCGCATGTGCACTGGCGGCGCCTTCGACGATCAGCGGGGGTTGCGGCGCACCGACGATGCCCAGTCGTCCACGCGCGGCCAGGCCGAAGAACGACAGCGGTTCGCCACGCGCGACCTCGGTGAAAGCGGCGACCGCTTTTTCCTTCTGATTGCCGAGCGCGAGAGACAACGCTTCGAGATAACGCAGGCGCGCTCGATTGCGGCGCTCGTGGGTCAAGCTCGCGAGACGCGCGAACGTCGGCGCGGCTGACAACGGTTGATCGGTCTCGAGCGCGCACAGCGCGCGCTCGTAGCTGGCGTCATTGCCGAAGCGCGCGCGCTTGCCGAACGCGGTCAGGTACTTGTCGTACAGAGCGCGCGCCTTGAGATATTCCCCGGCAATGTAGCGTAGGCGCGCGGATAGGTACTGTGCTTGCTCGGCCCAATCGGTTTTGGGAAATTGACGAGCCACGCGTTCGTAGCCGGCGATGGCGCGTTCATCGAGCTGCCCACGAGAAAGCGCGCGCGCTGCAAAAAATAGCGCACGCGGCGCGTTGTCCGGGTCCTCGCGCGCGGCGCGCTCGAATAGCTCGGCCGCTTTCGCGTAGTTGCTACGCGCGGCGTACAGCGCGAACGCGCGCAGGTAGGTGCTGCGGCCGATCGGCGCGGGTGAGCCGGGCGCTTTGGCGACCAGCGCGAGCTCGGCCTCGGTCGCTTCGATGCGTCCGGCCTCGGCCAGCTTGCTCGCGCGGTCGAGGTGCTCGGATTTGGACAGTCGAGTCGCGGCGTTACTCTCCAGCACCTCGAGCGCCACGTCGCCTTCGGCGCGCAGCGGAGCAGCCAGCGCCAGCCAGCGATAGTCGGCAATGGCGGTGCCTTTGTCGCCGACTTGCGACGCGAGCGTCGCGCGCAGCGCGCGTGCGCGCACTTCGGCGCTACGCGTGCGTTTGGATTTCCCGAGGCGACCGAGTGCGCGGTCGAGCGCCATGCGCGCTTGGGGCAGCGCCAAATCTTGTTGATAGGCGGACGCCGCGGAGAGCAAGGATTCGGTGTCTCCCCGTTGTTCGAAATAGTGCGCGGCTTCCGCGAACGGACCCACGCGCAGTTGAGCCCGCGCGCGAGCTTCGGCGATCTGTGGCGCGAGCTGTGGGATCGCGGTGTGTAGCCCATCGAGCAACTTCAGCGCCGCGGCTGCGTCGTCGAGCTCCAGCGCCACCCGCGCGCGCACGAAGCGCACTTCCGGCTGCGCCAGCGAGGCTTCGGGCAGCGCCTCGAGCGCCAGGCGCGCATCCGCCCAGCGCTCAGCGCGCACGAGCGCCGCGTAGCCCGCATCGCTTGCCGAGGCGGAGGCAAGCGGCGCGGCGCTCGCAGCAGCGACTGGCACCGGCGCGCTCAGCCCAAGCGTGGGCGCGGCGCTGGCAGCTGCGCCGGGCGCGCCGTGTGCGCCGCGATCACAGGCCGCGAGCAGAACCCACGCCCACAGCCGTGGTCTCAGAACCCCCAATGGTACTCCGCCCGCAACATCGGGGTGAACGCCTCGCCCTCGTCGAAGGTAGAGAGCAAAAAGTCCGCGCGCACCGACACCCCCAAACCAAAACTGCGAGTCGCAGCATAATCCAGGCCGACGATCAGGGCCAAGAGCGCGTCATCCCGGCGAAAGGGCTCAGAGACGGGCAAAGGCCCGGCAACGTGCTGGTAGCCGACCAACGCGGCGCCATACGGGATCCACTGCAGGATATCCAACTTGTACGACAAGCCAAAGGCCGCCGAGTAGGAAGCGCCGTGCTCAGTCGGACTTCCGGAACCCGGGCTGTAGGAATGGGACGAGCCGAGCAATTCGAGCTTCAGGTCGAAGACGTCTGAAATGCCGTACGCCGCATTCAGGCCCAGTGACGGGCCAGCCCCGTAGTAGTTGGGATAAGTGGCCACGCCCACGCCGCCACCCACGTGCCACTCGCGCTCGAAGGCTCGGGCCTGGGTCGGAGCGAGCCAGGCGGCCGCCCCACAAAGAATACCGAGAACCAAGCCGCGCATCATGAACAGCGCGAGTCTAGCCCGAGATTTGCGCACATTCAGAGCATATTTACCGGATCGACGTCGATCGCCATGCGCACCTGGCGGTGCAAGCTGGCGCGGGCGACGGCGAGCAGGGCGTCACGCAGCGGTTTGCGCTCGGTGGCGCGCAGCACGAAGCGATAGCGATAGCGATTGCGCAGCCGCGCGAGCGGCGCGGGCGTCGGACCGAGGACCTCGACGCCCGCAGGCACGGCCGCGCGTGCGATGGCGGCGATGCGTCCACACTCGGCCAGCGCTTGACCTTCATCGAGCGCATCGAAGCGCACCAGTGCTAGTCGCGAAAAAGGCGGGAAACGCAGTTCCTGGCGATCGCGCATTTCCTGCTCGATGAAGCCGGGCACGTCATGGCGAAGTGCGAAGGCGATCGCAGGGTGGTCGGGCTGGCGAGTCTGAATCAACACTTTCCCCGGCGCGTCCCCGCGCCCGGCTCGGCCCGCGACCTGTACCAACAAATGAAACGTGCGCTCGGATGCGCGAAAGTCCGGCATCGATAGCGCCGAGTCCGCATTGAGCACGCCCACCAGCGTGACATTGGGCAGATCGTGACCCTTGGTCACCATTTGCGTGCCGACCAAAATGTCGACCTCGCCCGCGCGCACGCGATCGAGCACTTGCTCGCTCTTGGCGCCTGCGGCCACATCGCGGTCGAGCCGCGCCACGCGCGCAGCCGGCAATTGTTGCTTGAGCGTGGTTTCGATGCGCTCGGTGCCCGACCCTTCTTCCGACAGCTTGGCGGCGCCGCATTTGGCGCAACGCTGTGGCACCTCCACGACGTAATCGCAGTAGTGACACTGCATCGATTCGCCGCGCGCACGATGCAAGGTGAGCGACACCGAACAGTTCGGACAGCGCACGATTTCGCCGCACGAGCCGCAGATCAAGCTGGGCGAAAAACCGCGCCGATTGAGGAACAAAATGGCTTGTTCACGCCGCGCCAAGCAGGCTTCCAGCGCGCGGAACAAGGTCAAGCTGAGTAATCGATCGCCGCCCGGGCCCGCACCCACGTAACGCAGATCGACGATCTCGACCTCGGGCAAGACCGCCGTCGTGCGCGCGCGCGCGGGTAGCTTCAATATCTCGAGCCGGCCGCTCTGCTCCAACGCAACGCTCGAAAGCGACGGCGTGGCAGACCCGAGCACGCACACCGCGCCCGCGCGATGCGCGCGGAGGAGGGCCATGTCCCGCGCGTGATAGCGCACACCTTCTTCTTGCTTGAATGAGCCATCGTGCTCTTCATCCACGCAGATGAGGCCGAGATCGTGCACCGGCGCGAACAACGCGGAGCGCGCACCGACCGCCACCTTGAGCTCGCCGCGACGAAGCGCGCGCCACATGGCATGGCGCTGAATATCCGTGAGCCCACTGTGCAGCACCGCAATGCGGTCGCCCAGCCGAGCGCGAAAGCGCGTGACCAGCTGCGGCGTGAGCGCAATCTCGGGCACGAGCACGATCGCGCCGCGGCCGAGCTCGAGCGCCCGTTGCACGCTGCGCAGGTACACTTCGGTCTTGCCAGAAGCGGTCACGCCGTCGAGCAAAAAGCTCTGTTTTTCTCCGTTTTGTAGCGAACGAGTGATGCGTTCGACGGCATTGGCTTGCGGCGCTGTGAGCTCGGGCGGCGTGTCCGGCGCCACGTGGGCAAAGAACGGATCGGGGTGGGCTTCGATGCGCTCGATGTTGACCAGCGTGAGCGCTTCGAGCCGCTTCACGGCCGCGCGTGCGTTGGGCCAGAGCTTGGTCAATTGCGGCGTCGTCTCGGGCCCCTTTTGACGTAAGTGCTCTAGGATCTCGCGCGCTCGTGCGCCAAGCTTGGCCCCTGCGTCCGCTCCGTCGACCGCGCTCACGCGCTGCACCATTCGCCCGAGCGATTCGACCGCGAACGACTCTCGCTTCGAGAGTGCCGCCGCGGCAGTGCGTTCGACGGCCGGCAAGGCCAGCTCGATCACCGCACCGATGGGAGCGATGTAATAGCGCGCTAGCTCTTGTAGGAAGCTCAAGAGCTCGTCTTGGAGGACCGGCTCGGAATCGACGACCGCGCGCAGCGGCTTCAGCTTGTCCAGCGGAAAATCAGGCGCTTCCGTGCCGACGTCGAGCACGACGCCGAGCACCCGTCGCGACCCGAATGGGCACAGCACGCGCGCGCCGCGACGCACCTCGGCGAGCAGCTCGGGCGGAACGATGTAGCTGAATGCCTGCCCGAGCGGGACCGGGATCGCGACTCGCGCGAAGACTCGTGTCGACTCTGCCACGATCAGGGCGTCCTCAGCTCAGTGAGTGAGCCCGAAGTAATACGCGATCGCAGCAATGGCGATGACGAGCAGCACGAGCCAGAGCCAGGACGGGCTTCGCTCGGAAGCCATCGATGCGCCAGGTCGGCTTCGCACCATCGCCTCGAGTGAAGCCGGGGGTGGCTCCATGCGCGGAACATCCACCGACTCCGGCGAGTCGTCCGGTGGGGGCGGTAGGTAGGGTCGACTACCTCGCGGCTTTTCTGGGAGCTCTGACACGGAATCCGAGCGTCCCAGGCGGACCTGCTTCGGTCAAGGAGCAACGCGCTCGCGCGCGGCTTCAGGCGATCGGTGCCTTATCGAGCCCGAAGCCTTCGTGCAACGCGCGCACGGCAAGCTCCGTGTACTTGGCCGCGATGATGCAGCTGATCTTGATCTCGCTGGTGCTGATGGCCTGAATATTGATGCCCTCGCTGGCGAGAATGCCGAACATCTTGGCGGCCACGCCGGCGTGTGAGCGCATGCCGAGGCCCACGATGGACACCTTTACGATGTCCGGATCGTACTCCACCGGCTCGCTGCCGTACTCCGCAGCGGTCTTCTCGATCAGCTCCTTGGCGCGCGGCAGATCCGTCTTGGCCACGGTGAAGGTGACGTCGGTCGTGTCCTTGCCGCCGCGGGAGGGGCTCTGGATGATCATATCGACCGAGACGTTGTGCTCGGCGAGCATGCCAAAAATCTTGGCCACCACGCCGGGCTTGTCCTTCATGCGCACGAGCTGGACTTTGGCTTCGCCCTTGTCGTAGGCGACGCCTGCTACAGCCACCGATTCGAAACCTTCTTCCCCGACTACCATGGTACCTGTCCGATCGCTGAAGGAGGAGCGCACGTGCACCGGAACTCCGTATTTCATCGCCACTTCGACGGAACGGATCTGAAGCACCTTGGCGCCCAAGGACGCAAGCTCGAGCATCTCTTCATAGCTGATGCGGTCGATCTTGCGCGCCGAGGGGCAGATGTTCGGATCGGTCGTGTAGACTCCGTCCACATCCGTATAGATCTCGCAGACATCGGCCTTGATGGCGGCCGCGATGGCTACGGCCGTCGTGTCCGAGCCGCCGCGGCCGAGCGTCGTGATGCTGCCGTCCGGATCGATGCCCTGGAAGCCAGCGACCACGGCAATGCTGCCGCCTTGCACCGCTTGCAGCAGCTTTTCGCCCTCGATGCTTTGAATGCGCGCTTTGGTGTAAGCGGCGTCCGTGCTGATGCGCACCTGGTGACCGAGGAAGCTGCGCGCGCGACCACCGAGCTGCTGGATGGTCATCGCGACCAACGCGGCGCTCACTTGCTCACCGGTGGAGGCGAGTGAATCGAGCTCACGCATGTCCGGCGTCGCGGAGATCTGATGCGCCAAGCCGAGCAGGCGATTGGTCTCACCCGACATCGCGCTGACGATCAGCACGACTTGATTGCCTTCTCGCTGGCAGCGCAGCGCGAGCTCGGACACGTTTCGCATCCGGTCCAGGTTGCCGACCGACGTACCACCGAATTTTTGAACGACGAGAGCCACGGGGTTTTGCCTGGTAGCCCCCACGACCGGGGGCGTCAAGAGGGGGCGCCAAGCATGAGAAGCGGTGATAACGTCCTTCTTGGGATGTCAGGGATGTCGCCGCTCGCGCACTACGTGCTGGAAACGCTCGTCACGCTGCTGGCAATCGTGGCGCTTTCGGTGTTGGTGCTGCTCGGGGCGCGCCGCGCGGGCATGGGGCGGAGCGCTGGCCCGCTAGAGCTCGTCGGCCGCCTACCGCTGGACGGCCGACGCGCGGTCTACCTCGTGCGCGTCGGCAGCACCGTTTACGTGGTCGGGGCCAGCGAGGCGGGCATCGCGAAACTGGGTGAAGTGAGCGATGGCTCGCTCGAACTGCCCACGGCGACGAACCAAAATGAGACGTTCCGGGAGGTCCTGAGCCGTGCGTTCGGTAAGAAGTCCTAGCCTCGGTTGCGCACTTGCTCCGAGCGCGCCGCTCGTTCTGCTGCTGTTGCTCCGGCCCGCGCTCGCGCAAGCCGCACCCGCCGCCGCTGGCAACGGGCTCGACGAAGCGTTCATGCGTCCGATGACGCTGGTCGTCGTCTTGGCCTTGGCGGCGCTGCTGCCGTTCGCGTTCATGACCGTGACCGCGTTCGTCAAGATCTCGACCGTGCTGCAAATCGTGCGCGGTGCGATTGGCGCACAGAACATTCCCTCGAGCACCGTGATCATGGCGCTGGCCGGCGCGCTCACCTTGCTAGCGATGGCGCCCGTCAGTACGCGCATCGAAGCACGTGCACGCCCGCTGTTCGAGCCCGGCGCCGAGCGTGACACCAGCGCCTGGGTCATCGCGCTCGCCGAAGCCACTCGCGAGCCGATTCGTGATTTTCTGCGAGCCAACGCGTCCGGCCGAGAAAGAACGCGATTTTTCGAAATTGCGCGCGCCGCGCGTCCAGTCGTCGAGCGCGAAAGCGTGGGCAAAGACGACTTCGTGATCTTGGTGCCAGCCTTCGTGGTAAGCGAGTTGATCGCGGCTTTCGCCTTGGGTTTCGCGCTGTACCTGCCGTTCCTCGTCATCGATCTGGTGATCTCGAACGTGCTCTTGGCGCTCGGCATGCAGATGATGAACCCGACCCAAGTCAGCTTACCCTTCAAGCTGCTGCTCTTCGTCGCGATCGATGGTTGGGGCCAGCTCGCCCAGGCGCTGGTAACCGGCTATCGCAGCGGCTGAGCTGCGATAGCCTTCGCGGGCGTATTGTCGCATCGCGCCACAGCGGATGGGTCGAAGGCTGGCGCTGGGGCAAAGCGCCTCGAAGGCGACGCGTGTGACGTCCTTTGCTGCGCGATTCGTCGTCGCGACGAGCGGCCTGAGTCCTGCAGAGGGGCTCGGGATGAGTCGCCTGATCTTGGTCGCCAATCGTCTGCCCGTTTCGCTCGACTTGAGCGATGGCAAAGTGGGGGTCCAAGATAGCGCGGGCGGTCTAGCGACTGGGCTACGCGGGCTGAGCAAACAGGAGCAAACCTCCTGGGTCGGCTGGCCCGGAGGCACGCCGACCAGCGATGAACAACGCGCCCTGCTCGATCAGAAACTGGCCGAGCATTCGGCGACGCCGGTGTACCTGTCCTCGGAGGAGTCGGAGCGTTTCTATGAAGGCATGTCAAATAGCGTCATTTGGCCGCTATTTCACTACTTGATCGACCGGGTGCCGCTGTTCGTTCGCGATTTCGCCGAGTACCGCGCGGTCAACGAGCGCTTCGCGGACGCGGTGTGCGCGCAAGCCGGCGAAGAGGATCTGATCTGGATCCACGACTACCACTTGTTGCTCTTGCCCCAAATCCTGCGTGAACGCTTGCCACGCGCGCGCATCGGATTTTTTCTGCACATCCCGTTTCCATCGTCGGAAATTTTCCGACTGCTCCCCCATCGTGAAGATTTGCTCCGCGGAATGCTGGGCGCAAACCTGATCGGGTTTCACACCTTCGGTTACGCGCGTCACTTCGCCGATGCACTGCTCGGCAACCTCGGGATCGAACCCGAGCTCGACCGGGTCGACGTCGAAGGCCGCAATGTCTCGATCGGCGTGTTCCCGATGGGCATCGACGTGGGAACCTTCGAGCGCCTGGCCAATGGCCCACAGTTGGTAGAACGCGTGGCTGAGCTTCGTCGCGCGCAGGGCGTCGAGCAATTGATCCTGGGCGTGGATCGCTTGGACTACACCAAGGGGATTCCTCGCAAATTGCTGGCTATGGAGCGCCTGCTGGAGCGCAGCCCGCAATACCGGGGCAAGGTCAGGCTGCTACAGGTCGCGGTGCCCTCGCGCGAGAACGTGGCCGAGTACAAGAGCCTGCGCACGGACGTCGAGACGCTCGTAGGCCGCATCAACGGCTCGAGCGGCTCGCTACACGACGCGCCGATCCACTACTTGTACAAGTCGCTCACGCAAGAGGAGTTGGTCGCGAGTTATCGCGCGGCCAATGTCATGGTCGTCACGCCACTGCGTGATGGCATGAACCTCGTGGCCAAAGAATACGTCGCGTCGCGCACCGACGGCGACGGGGTGCTCGTGTTGAGCGAGTTGGCCGGTGCGGCGAGCGAGCTCGGCGAAGCATTGACGGTGAATCCATACGACGTGGAGAGCGTCGCGCTCAGCCTGGAACGCGCTTTGAGCATGCCCGAGAGCGAACGCCGAGAGCGCATGTCCATCCTGCGCGATAAAGTGCGTGCTCGACCCGTCGAACTTTGGGCGCAGAGCTTCGTGGCCAAGCTGGAGGTAGGCGAGCGGAGCCCAGAACCTCGAGATTTGCGCCATGATTCGGCTGGGCTGGACGCGGTGGCGCTGCGCCTGGCAACGCGCGCCGAGGTGTTACTTGCGTTGGACTACGACGGGACGCTAGTGCCAATCGTCAGAAATCCCGATCTCGCGCGGCCCGACACCGCCCTCCGCGAGCTCTTGGCGATGCTCGCGGGCATGCCCGGAGTCGAAGTGTGCGTCGTGAGTGGTCGCGTGCAGTCTTCGCTCGCCGCCTGGCTCGGAGAGTTACCGATCGACCTAGTCGCCGAACACGGCGTGTGGTCCAGACGCGCCCACGAAAGCGACTGGAAGTGTCACATCGATCCCAACTCGCTCGGCTGGATCGCTGATGCCAAGAACATCCTTCGTACCTACGTCGAGCGTGCCCCCGGCGCGTTTTTGGAAGAAAAGACCGCGGGCCTCGCTTGGCACTACCGCTTGGTCGATCCCTACCTCGGCGTTGCGCTCGCCCGCGAGCTCCGCGTGCACCTCGTCCGTCACTTCGCCCAAGCGCCCGTCTCGATCTTGGCCGGCCGCAAAGTGCTAGAGATGCGCCCCCAAGGCATCGATAAAGGCTCTGCCATACGCGACTCCCTCGGTCTGTTCCGCCCGGAATTGGCCATCGCCGCCGCTGGTGACGATCGCACCGACGAGGACCTATTCGCGACCCTACCCGAAGGATCGGTCAGCCTGTGTGCGGGCACCCTAGCCACCCGCGCTGGCTACCGCGTCACCGGCCCCGACCAAGTCCGCCGCTTCCTGCGCACTTTCGCCGAGGCCCGCAAAGCGCAAGCGGCGTAGCTGAAATTCCTCGTCAGCGGCGCCCGTCCAACGGATCAATCGCCGGCGCTGCGGGCTGCGGCGCGGGACCTTTGGGCTTCACGGCGCTCATCCTCGGCTTCACCTTGGCAACGGTCGTGACGCTCGCGCTGACAGCGGCAGGGGGCATGGGTGTCGCGGACACCGCGGCCGCGGAAGCCGCGGAAGCCGCGACTACCTGGGGCTCGACTGAAGGCGCGACGCGCAACGGCGCAGGGGGTGCGGGAGCGGCGGCGACGAGCTTGGCCGAAGGTGGCTCTGCGATCGATTCGAGCGCGGGATTCTTGTGAGTCAATAGCAGCAGTGCGCCGCCGAGCAGCAGGCCCGAGAGGCAGAGCGCGACGACCAGCGGAGCGCGCGATTTCTTGGTGACGGTCGAAGCGCCAAAGTTGCTGCTGGTGCCGGTACCGGTCCGGGGCGGCGCGGACACGGCGTTCGCGACGGCTACCGGTGCGCTGGGGAAGCCGGCCGCGCCGAGCACACGTGATATTCGCTCAGCGGAACGCTGCGCGGCGGGGAGACCAAATGGAGCCAGCGCGAAGGCGAGCTCGGCCACGTTGCTCCAGCGTTGCTCGCGGTTCTTCTCCAGGCAGCGCAAGAGCACGTGTTGCAAAGTCGGCGGCAGATCAGGCCGCAGTTCTTGGATCGGCCGCGGCGGATCTTGCAAAATCATGCCGCACAGTTGGGGCATGGTTTCGGCTTCGAAGGGCACGCGGCCGGTCAGGCTCTCGTACAAGATCACGCCCAGAGCCCAGATGTCGGTGCGCATGTCCACGTTGCGCGACGAGCTCATTTGCTCTGGGGACATGTACAGCGGCGACCCCATGACCGTGCTGGTCTTGGTCATGCCGAATTCAGGCGCTGCGCCGGGCACGGTCAGCTTGGAAATCCCGAAGTCCAAGACCTTGATGCAGGGGCTGCCATCGACGCGACGGGTAACGAACAAATTCGCCGGCTTGAGATCCCGGTGCACGATACCGAGCGCGTGCGCTTCAGCGATCGCCTCACACGCTTGCAACAGAAACTCGACCGCCTCCGGCAAAGCCATGGCGCCGTTGCGACGCACCCAGGCGGCAAGATCCTCGCCGTGCAGGTACTCCATGACCATGTACGGCGAGCCGCTCTCGAGCGTGCCCACGTCCGAAACCCGCGCGACGTGCTCGCTCTTGATCTTGACCGCGGCGCGGGCCTCACGCGCGAAGCGTTCCACCGCCTCTGGATTGGCGAGCGCGTCCGGTAGCAAGAACTTGAGCGCCACCCGCTCGTCCAGCTGCAGATGGGTCGCGGCCACGACGACGCCCATGCCGCCCTGGCCGAGCACGCGCTCGATCCGGAACTTTCCAGCCAAAATCTGGCCTTCGTGAACCTCGTTCGACATTCTCGGGCTGCTCTCGCTGGAGCTTATGACTTAGCAGAGTGGGGCGCCGCCTGGTAGTGTCCCCCGGAGGCTATACGTTGAGCGTCGATCCAATCCACCTCGTTGATGTCCCTTTGTTGGCCCTGCTGGACGATGAGCAGCGGGCACTTTTGGCCGCACGGTTAGATACGATCACCGAACCTGCGGGAAAGTCGATGTTCGTTTATGGGGATCCCGGTGATTCCGCGTACATCGTGCGCCGCGGCGTCGTCGAAATCTATTCCAAGAATGATACAGGCGAGCGGATGGTGCTCGAGACCGCGCGCGCCGGAGACTTCTTCGGCGAGATTTCGTTGCTCGACGGCGGCCCACGCACGGCCTCCGCGGTCGTGGTCCAAGACCTGGAGGCGATCCTCGTCGACCGCGGCGACCTCGAGGAGTTTTTGCGCATCTGCCCAGCGGCAGCCATCAACTTGCTGTCGGCCAGCGGACGGCGCATCCGCGAAACCGCGAAGCTGCTCCGTCACAGCGTGTCGCGCGACATCAACGAGGTCACCGAGGACAAGCGTACCCGGGTGATGAAGGTCGCCGATTGGATCTCGGAATTTAGCGGCAGCCTGGAGTTCTTGTTCATCCATCTGGGTCTGTTCTTCATCTGGATCGTGCTCAACGTGGGCCCGCTGGCGCGCACGAGCATCGGCAGCTTCGACCCCTTCCCGTTCGGGCTATTGACGATGGTCGTCTCGCTCGAAGCCATCATCTTGTCGGTGTTCGTGCTGCTCAGCCAAAACCGCCAAGTCGCTCGCGACCGCGTGCGCAACGACATCGAGTACCAGGTGAACCTGAAAGCCGAGCTCGAGATTGGCCACTTGCACGAGAAGGTCGATCACTTCCACCAAGAGGTGATGCGCCGCTTGTCGGTGCTGGAGAAGTCATCCCTGCCCCCGACCCGACCCTGAGTCGACCGCTCTCTTTCGCGTCATTTGCTCCTAGACGAACGCCGCTCAAAACCCCGGGTAGTAGCAGCTCACCATCCCACTGTCGGCCAAGCAGGTTTCGATCGAGGTGCACAGCAAGAACTGGGCGCACAGGCAACCGGGCGTCGAGGCGGCGCCACACGGATTGGGTGCGCACGAGAACGTGGTGGAGGCACCGAAGTGAGCTACGCACACGTCGCCTTCCTTGCAAGTGAGCCCTTCGTTGCCGCAGGCTTGCCGCGCGCAAGGCGTGTCCATCACGTGCCAGCTCGTGTTGTCACACACGGCGTGGATCCGACCGCGACCTGAGCAGTCGTCGTAGCTGCAGTCGAGCGCGCCGAAGCACACGCATGCGTCGCCGTTCTTTGGCGCGTTGGGCCCGCCAAACGAGTTGCAGTCATAGGCCGCGCCATCGAGGTGCGGCACCTCGAGCCAGAGTTGCTCGTGGCACTCGAAGCTCACTGAACTGCATTGGTCGATCTCGTAGATACAATAGCCGGGGCCCGCGTAGTTGCAGGCGTCGCCTGCCGTCGGCTGCTTGACGGGGCAGCTCGTGCTAGGCGCACCTGCGCTAGTGGCGCCGCCACCGCGATTCGAGTCACCTCCGCGATTCGAGTCACCACCTCCGCGATTCGAGTCACCACCGTTGCTGGCTGCCGGTTCACCCTCCTGGGTTTGGCTCTTGCCCCCGCAACCGCTGGCAAGCCCACTGACGAGCAACGCCGCAAACCCGAGCCGAAGATTCATCCGCATGCTGATGTCTGCTCCTCGAGTCGACGTTCCCCGACAGCTCGATCGTGCCCAGGCCGGTTTTGGCTCGCTTTGGCACAGCTTGAGGCTGTTTTTTCAGTAACTGGTCAACGTTAGGCAAGGCGGATGCCAAGCTCGCACGGAGAAAACAAGCGCGCGAACGCGCTCCCTGATCGAGTTGGCGCAGGGGCGATCACTAGCCAGCATCGCACCCCACGTACGCTGGGTTCCTGGCTGAGACGCCGGAGGCTGAGAGGGCCGCGCGCGCCGCGTGACCATTAAAAACAACAGGAAGCCGACACCAAGTCGCGCTGCGCCTGCTCTGACCGGCCAATCGCCCGGCAGGCTATTCGGCGGGCCATTCTTGGATTGTGTCGGCGTACAGGAATAACCCTGGATTCCACCGGTTCTTCGCGTGCCGGGCGTACCGGCACTTTCGGACACCACGAGTTGACAGCGATCACGCCCCCGCTAGGATGCCGCGGCCTTCGGCCGGAAACATTGCTGGTCGGGGTGTTTTCACGCATTTTTCCCCGTTAAATCGGGGTTTTTGAACGGAGGTCGGATGGCTACCGACGTCATGATCCAGGCGAATGGGCTGACTAAGCGATTTGGGGTCGTGCGCGCCCTGGATAAAGTGAATTTCGAAGTAAGGCGCGGCGAAGTCGTGGGCTTTTTGGGGCCGAACGGCGCCGGCAAGTCGACGACGATGCGCATTTTGACGTGCTTCATCTCGCCGAGCACCGGCTCGGCCACGGTGAACTCGCACGACGTGTTCGACAACCCGCTCGAGGTTCGTCGCTCCATCGGCTACCTGCCGCAGCGCGCGCCGCTGTACACGGACATGACCGTCTGGGAGTACTTGAAGTTCGCGGCCGAAATCCGCGGGCTCGACGAGAGCACCTTCAAGAAGCGGCTGAAGAAGGTGGTCGAGGTCTGTGGCCTGGCGCAATCGCTCGGCAAAGACATCTCCACGTTGTCCCACGGCTATCGTCAGCGCGTGGGCCTCGGCCAAGCGCTGATTCACGATCCGCCCATCCTGATCTTGGACGAGCCGACCAGCGACCTCGATCCCAACGAGAAGGCAGAGGTGCTGCGCTACATCAAAGAGATCGGTAAAGATCGTACGATTTTGCTCTCGACGCACAACTTGGCCGAGGTCGAAGAGGCCTGCGCGCGCGCCATCATCGTGAGCAAGGGGCGCGTGGTCGCGGACGGCCCGCTCGACGAGATCCGCGGCAAGACCGGCCGCGTGCGCTACGTGGTCACGATCGACGAGCAGCGCGCCGAAGCCGGCAACAAGCCCCCCGCGCTGGCGCAAGCCCACGAAGCGCTGCTGCGCTTGGGCGGCGTGAAGACCGTGCGTGAGCTGCCGACCGACGAGAAGGCACACAAGTTCGAACTGAGCGGCGCCCAGGACTCCGACATTCGCGCGGAGATCTTTCGGCTGATGGTGGCCAAGGGCTGGACGCTGCTCGAGCTCCGACGTGACGCACAGAGCCTCGATGCCGTGTTCCGCGATCTGACGCGCGGCGACGAGAAGCTAGACCGCGGCGCCAGCTGGTCGGCCGCCGATGAGGGCGACGACGCCGAGGACGACGCGGACGACACGTCCAGCGACGAAGAAGAAGAAGAAGACGAGTCGGACGAAGACGAGTCGGACGAAGAAGTGGACGCCAAGTCCAAGGGAAAGAGCTGAGCCATGTCTCCGATGCTGATCATCGCCAAGCGCGAATTTCGCTCGTATTTCGACTCTCCGATTGCATACATCGTGATCTGCCTGAGCTTCTTAGCTCTCGGACTGATGTTCTTCTTTCTGAACGGCGGCTTCTGGCAGCTCGACCGCGCTTCGGTCGCGCGCTTGTTCGAGTCGACGCCGATGGGCCTGTCGTTCTTGGTCGTGCCCGTGGTGACGATGCGTTTGCTCGCCGAAGAGCGCCGCAGCGGCACCTTGGAAATGCTGATCACGCTGCCGGTCAAAGACAGTGACGTGGTGCTCGGGAAATACCTGGGCGCGCTCGGCCTGGTTTTGATCCTGGTTTTGTCCACGCTGGCCTACCCGCTGGTGATGTTCAAATTTCCGTGGAATCTGGGCCCGCTCGACGGTGGTCCGGTGGCCAGTGGTTACCTCGGCATGGTGCTGTTCAGCTGCGCGGCGGTGGCCGTCGGCCTCTTGATCAGCGCGCTGACCGAGAGCCAAGCGGTCGCGTTCTTCATCACCTTCTTCGTGCTCGGCGCGCTCTGGCTGTTCGGCGATCTCGCCAGCAAAGCCGGCGGCACGCTGGCCATCCTGCTCAACTACGTGAGCTTCCAATCGCGCCTGAACAACTTCTGGCGCGGCCTCATCGACTCGCGTGATGTGGTCTTCTTCCTGTCGGTCACCGTGCTTTCGCTGATGGTGGCATTCCGGGCGCTCGAGCGCCGAAAGTGGGCATGAGCCATGGCTAGCCAAGAACATCGCCGCAAAGCGGCCGCACAAACCGGCCTGTACATCGCAGTCATCGCCGCCATCGCCGTCGTGGCAAACCTACTCGGCGCCAAGGCCTACAAGCGTTGGGATACGACGCAAGCCGAGCGCTACACGTTGTCCGCCGGCAGCGGGCGCTTGATCCGCGGCTTGAACAGCCCCGTGCAAGTCGATGCGTACGTGAAGACGGGCTTGCCCCAGCTCGATGCGTTCGTGAAGGACCTGACCGACTTGCTCAAGGAATACGAGCGCGCCGGTGGCGGCAAGTTCAAATTCACGATCATCGAGCCGAACACGGACGAGCTGCGCGCGCAGGCCAAAGAAGCCGGGCTGACCGAGACGCCCTTCGGTGAGGCCAATCAGACTGGCGAAGACCAAGCCTCCATCACCCAGGGCTACATGGGCCTCGTGCTCAAGTACGGCAGCGAAAAAGCGGTCATCCCACAGATCATGCAGGCCGAAGGCCTGGAGTTCTGGATCACCAACAAGATCCGCGAAATTCGTGACAAGGCCGAGAACATCAAACATCGCATCGGCGTCGTCACCGGCAAGGACGAGTTCAAGCTGACCGATGCGAACTTGGTGCCGAAGCAGGGCAAGGGCGGCGGCGGGCCGACGATGCAGGGCATCATCGAGCAGGCATTCCCCTTCTACAAGATCGAGGAAGTCGATCTCAAGGGCGGCGAGAACGCGATCGACAAGGATCTCGTCGGTCTGATCATCACCGAACCGCAGAAGGACTACGACGAGAAGGAGCTCCGTCGCATCGACGAGTTCCTGATGCTCGGCGGCAAAGCCTTGGTCGTTTACGCCTCGGCCGTGACGATGAAAGCCAACGATGCGACGATGCAGGCGACCTTGAGCCTGCACGGCCTCGACAAGCTACTGCCGGGCTACGGCATCAAGATGAACAAGGATGCCGTGTTCGATCACGGCGCGCAGTTCCGCATCGGCGTGCCCTTGCAAGGCGGCGGCTTCACTTACATCCGCCACCCAGGCATCGCGCACGTGGTCGCGGACTCGCGCCTAGACGGCGAAAACGACAAGGCGCTCGACACGTCCTTCGCCGGTTTCTTCCGCATGGAAGAGGCAATCTTCCCGTTCGCCTCCAGCCTCACGCTCGACAAGTCCAAGCAACCGGCCGACGTCAAAGTGGCGGCGGTCGCGCGCACCACGCCGGCAACCAGCGTGGCTACCTCGGACACGGTCGACATGAAGCTGCGCGAGAACTGGGAGCCGAAGCCCCCGCAAGAGCAGCGTATCATCGCCGCGATCGCGGTCGGGAAGCTGAAGAGCGCGTTCGCCGGCAGCCCATCGGACGCGGTCAAAGCGCCCGAGCGCGCGCCGACCGAGTCGCGCGTGCTGGTGGTCTCGTCCAGCGAGTTCTTGACCAATCCGTTCGCCTACGCGGGCAACGGCCCGGACCTCGGAGGCCAGTTCCAAATGTTCGGCGCGGTGGGTGGCGATCCGCAGCTCTTGATGTTCGCGCAGCCGTACACCAAGTACCTGACCAGCACGATCCTCTCGTTCAAGAACACGCTCGACTGGATGGCCGGTGATTCGGATCTGGTTGCCGCCAGCGCCAAGCTGATCGGCGACCCGGCCCTGACCTACTCCAACATCGGCAAGCCCAAGTTCAAGGCGGGCGACGATCCGGCGGACGCCAAGCGCAAGGACGAGGAATACCGCAGCGCGCGAAAGTCGATGCAGAGCAACGTGCAGTGGACGCTCACCTTGGGAGTGCCCTTGCTGTTCGCGGCCTTCGGGCTCCTTCGTTGGCGTCAACGTCAGGCACAGCGCGATCTGCTGAAGATCTGAAAGCGAAACGAGAGAAGCACCAATGGCACTCAGCACGGAAAACAAACTATACATCTCGGTCGCTGTGCTCGCCGTCCTGTTCGGCGCGCTGTACCTGCAAGGCAAGAAAGAGCAAGAGGAGGCCGCCTCCTACACCCTGAGCGGGCAAGCGGCGGCTCTGCCGAAACTCGAGCTCTCGGACGACGACCTGAAGAAGATCGACAAGATCACGTTGAGCAAACCCGCAGGGGATGCAGGCGCAGGGGTCGAGGTCGAGCTGACCAAGACGGGCGAAGATTGGAAGCTCAGCAAGCCCATCGAAGCCACCGCCAATCAGGCCAACGTCAAATCGCTGCTCGAGAACTTGAAGTCGCTGAAAGCGACCGAGCTAATCGACGGAACGAAGACCAGCTACGCGAAATTCGGTGTTTCGGACGACAAGGCGCTGCACGCAGTGTTTTCCAAGGGCAACGGCGTCGCGCTCGACCTGTACTTCGGTGACAGCGGTGGTCGCGGGCAGATGACGCGCGTCGGTGGAAAAGACGGCGTGTATGCCGCCAAGGGCTATTCGAGCTTCCTGTACGCGCGCGACGTCAAAGGCTGGCGCGACATGGCGATCCTGAAGTTCGAAGATCCGGACATCACGAACGTGACCATCGACAACGCGAACGGCTCTTTTGCGTTCGTCTACGACAAGGGCAAGACGACCAAGAACGAGTTCAAGAAGGGCAAGGACGGAAAGGCCGAGCCAATCAAGAACTACGACGAGTCCAAGCTGGTCGACATGCTGCGCGCATACAAAGCGCTCAACGCCGACAACTTCGCGGACAAGGGCAAGACCGAGGCGGACACCGGCTTGGACAAACCCCTGGCCACGGTCGAGTTCACGCTGAAGGATGGCGCGAAACGGCAGGTACGCATCGGCGCGACCTCCGAAGGCT
Source organism: Pseudomonadota bacterium (assembly GCA_037200885.1). Taxonomy (GTDB): domain Bacteria; phylum Myxococcota_A; class Polyangia; order Polyangiales; family Polyangiaceae; genus PMG-095. The sequence goes on along the minus strand of JBBCIN010000001.1, from coordinate 2,945,201 downwards.
CCAGCCATTGGACCAAAGTCACCGGCAGCGACGAGATCTGGAGCGTGAGCTCTTGGGCCGTTGAGTGGGCCACTGCCGACGAGAAGAAGTTCCAAAAGCCGGAAGACAAGAAGCCCGGCAGCTCGGACGCGGACCATCCGAACGCCCAGCATTTCGGCGGCGGCATGCCGCCGGGCATGCCCCCCGGGCACCCCTAGTCCGGAGTACGCAGGCGCGGTCGATTCGAATCCCCCGCGCATGAATGAACCGCGGAATCGAGGACGCTTCGATTCCGCGGTTCTGTTTTTGTGCTCTGGTTTTACGAAATCGGCGAGCTCGCCGAGAGCCACGCGTTCGCGTCGATCGTGAGTGGAGCTCTGTCGCGAATGACCGTGACATATTGCGCACTTAGCTGCGCCAGAGTGTGCCAAGGAGCTGTCCAACGCAGCTACCTTCGCGCGTTTTTACGGTGAATCTCGCGGGCACGAAGGTTGCTGTTCAAGCGGGCATGGCGGGACGAAGGTTGCGGCGGAGCACACCATTGGCGATCTGGGCAGCGCACGGATGCTCGGCACAGTGACGGATGACGCCATGCCGAGCACTGAAAGTGCAGGTCGAGCGGAGTCATCGGGCGACCGTGAATGGCGGAGGTCTCGAACGACCCAGGTCCGGATAGTGCCGGATCCAATGAGAGCCCTCTGGCGGGAGATTCGAACGCTCATAACGAGGCATTCGAATCAAGAATCGCTACAGCTCGTCACTCTGTTGTTCTTTGCTTTGGGTCTAGCGTTGATCGTCGCGATCGAACCCCTGACGGACACTTCGTCGGGCGACTTCTTGTCGTTCTACTATGCCGCTCGAGCCATTCACCAGCATCTGGATCTGTACGACCCTTCCACTCTAATCAATCTATCGAGAGCGGATGGATTGACGACTCAGGTTTATCCGTACTTATACCCTCCAGTCTTGGCGCAACTACTTCAACCATTGGCGGCCTTGCCAATAAATATCGCGCGTGGCGTCTGGTTAGGCATTCTACTGCTCGCGGTGGCAGTAAGCTCGATTCCAGTTTTGGTGACTACGGTTCCAGCCGCCACCGACACGCATGAAACACGTTCTCGATTCGTGAATCGCTTGCTGCTCACGCTCATTTGCACGACGCTCATACCGGTCAGAAACAATCTCGCGATGGGCCAGGTCAATCTGCTGGTCGTCGCGTTGCTCGCCTTGACGGTCGCCAGCTACTTCACCCACCGTCCTCTTTTGGCCGGAACCTTTCTCGCGGTTGCCACCTTGATCAAGGCGACCCCTATCGTGTTCGTCGGTTTTTTCTTGGCCCGGCGGGCGTTCAAGGTCGTAAAGGCGCTGATCGTCGCCTCGGTCCTGATCATAGCAATGAGCCTCGGATTTGGCGGCGTCATTCCATGGCGACAGTATTTGAGCCATGCACCAAGCTACGGATTCACGCGCGATATCCCGGGGTTGTTCCCTGCCGCAATCACATTCAATTTTTCGCCCCTGGGGGCGTTGAGTCGCGTCGCGCCGCGCGAACTTGCCGCTTCAACGGCCATCGGCATCTCTATTTGTGCGCTGCTGATCGCGCTGGTTCTAGCGGTCCGAGCACGGGATAAATACCAAGAACGAACTTCACTCTCCCTTTTCCCGATTGCGATGCTCTTTGCATCTCCGCTAACCTACTTGCACCACGTAGCGTATCTGGCAATCAGCGCCATCGTCTGGCTACCGGTAATCATTAAGCGAAGACACTGGACGACGCTCGCGGCCGTCGTGCTCGTCTTGGGAATTGCAGGGATTGACTGGCCGGCACTCTATGATCGGTTGGGACCATTATTTGGACGGCAGGAGTACCAGGCGATCAACCTCTATGCGATCGTCGTATTGTACGGAATGATCATCGTGGAGTATCAAAGGCGCGACCAAGTGCTGGGGAGCTGAAGCCATTTGCTCAGTTCACCGAGACGCGCTCGGGCGCAGGGATGCGCTTCACACGGACCACGTGATCGTCACCGTAGTCCCCGCGCCTGGCCGACTCTCCACCGCGATGACGCCGGCTGTTCGCCGCGCGATGGTGGCGACGGCGAATAGCCCAAGGCCCGTGTTGCGTCCGTTTTTGGTCGTGAAATACGGCTCGAAGATGTGATCGGCTTGATCGGGCGCGATGCCGCAGCCCTGGTCGCGTACCTCCAGGATCACGCTGGAAAGTGCGCGGCGCGTTGCGACGGACACGCTGCCGCCGAGGGGCATCGCTTCCTTGGCGTTGACGACGAGGTTCAGCACGATACGCTCGAGATCGGTGCGGCCGGCCGGGACCCGCGCTTCTTCGGCCAAATCGACGACGAGTGTGTGGCTTGGCGCGAGCAGGGCCTCGAGAGTTGCGCGAGTGTCCCTGATCACGAACGACAGATCCGATTCGAACCCCAAGGCCTGCGCGGACGAGTCGAGCTCGCGAAGTTGTCCGACGATCCTCGCGGCGCGCTGACAGTCCCCGACGATATCGTGCAGCGCTTCGGACTGTTCGCCCGCCGTGTAGTGCAGAGCAAGCTCGGCTCTGCCGGAAATGGCCTGCAGCAAGGTATTGATGTCGTGGCCGATCGCCGCTGCAGTGCGCACGACGGCTTCAGCCCGATGCAGACGCGCAAGCTCCGCCTCCGTTTGCCGCAAACGGGCCTCGATCGCCAGACGCATTGCCTGCTCCAGCATGGTGCTCAGCATGTCCGCCACGGAAACCGCAAACGCGATCTCGCGCTCCGACCAGACCCTCGGCAGAGCGGTGTGCTCGTGACAAACGACTCCCCAGACCTGGCCAGCCAAGAACAACGGCGCGTCCAGCATCGATGTCACGCCGTGAGGTATCAGGTAGGCATCCCTGAGCTCCGAGGTACGCGGGTCCGTCAGCGCGTCGGCTGCGGCGACGACACGTCGAGACGACACCGCGGCCAGGTACGCCGGCCACTCTGCCAAGGGCAGCTCCAGATCTTCGGTCGTCTGCTCTGGTTGTGCCCGCAGATCGTACACGGCAACGCGACGTAGCTTGGCTCGGTCCTCTGCCAACGACCAAACGCCGACTCGCGTGACGCCGAGCGTGGTCGCGCTCACGCGCGCCGCGGTGAGCATCGCGCGCTTGAGATCGGCAAAATCATCCAGCACCAGCCGCGCGATTTGCAGGCGTGCGCTCTCGAGTGAGACGGGAGCTTCTTCGATCACCCCGCCCTCCAGGCCGATACGACTTCCATGGTCTCACTGACGCCTATAGCGCGCGGCGCTCGGAAACGCGAACGCGAAGGCGAACGCGGGGCTCGGCGCGCAAGACCAATCTGAGGGGCGCGCCGCGTGCGGCCCGTGTACAATCGCCATTCATGCCCACCCCCGCGCCTGAAGCGACCACGCTGTCGCTCGAACGCTATGCTCCGGATGCCAAAGCATTGGTCGCTGCAGCGCAATCCCTGGCGGACGAGCGAAAACACGCCGAGGTGCAGCCACTCCACTTGCTGGTGCGCGCGCTCGGGCGAGATCTCGGGGTTCGAGCCGTGTTCGAGCGCGGCGTGAGTAATTTGCTGGAGTTCGAGGCGGCGCTTTCGCGCGCACTAGGCAACCTGCCGCGCTCCGCGGAACCTGCTTACCTATCCGCCTCGATGCTGGATCTGCTGGAGCGCGCCCAGCGCGAAGCCGATCGTGAAAAATCGGACAAGGTCATGGTCGAGCAGGTGGTCAATGCGCTATCGCAAGAGATCCGTGGCCCGGCCGGCGAGATATTGAGCGCTTTCGGTGTACTCCCCGGTTCACTCCGTCAGCACATGGCCGCGTTGCGCTCGCTGCCGCAAGCAGCGCGCTCGGTCAATTCGTTGCCCGGTTCGTTCACACGTCCGTTGTCGGCGGATCTCGGCGAGCCGGTGCTTTTGCGCGTGGCCGAGGTACGACGGCTGCTCACGATCTTGGAGCGCAGCCAAAAGAGCCACCCGCTGTTGGTCGGCGAGGCGGGCGTGGGCAAAGGCGCGGTCGTACGCGCTTTGTCGCAGCGTATCGCCGCGGGCGACGTGCCGACCAGCTTGGTTTCCACCAAGTTGCTGGAGATCGACAGCGGCGCCTTGGTCAGCGGCGCGCGCTTGCGCGGTGAAATCGAAGAGCGCGTCAAGACCCTGCTCAGCGAGATCGCGCAGTCTCCCGTGATTTTGGTGCTGCGCAACATCGAGCAGTTGTTCGGGCAAGGGCCGAGCGGCAGCGCCATTGGTGAAGTGCTGAAGCCCGCGCTGATCCGCTCGGAGTTGCGCGTGTTGGCCACGACCACGCCCGAGGGCCTGAAGCGACTGGAAGAGCGGGACGCGCAGGTGCTCAGGCTATTTACCCAATTGCCCATCGCCGAGCCGACCCTGGAGGAAGCCACCGAGATCGTGCGTGGAGCCGCAGCGCGCTATGAACGCCACCACGGAGTCGAGATCAGCGAGGGCGCGATCCGGCTCGCCGTGCAACTCGCCAAGCGCTATGTACCCGAGCGCTGCTTGCCGGACAGCGCGCTCGACCTGCTCGATGAAGCCGCCGCCGCCAAGCGCGTCGAGGTGGACGGCATATCGACCGAGGCCGATGGCCTCCTTCGCCGCTTGGAGCTCGTGCAAGCCCAAATCACGACCCTGGATCGCAGTGACGACGTGGAGAGTCGCAGCGCTCGCCAGAAGTTGCTCGACGAGCTGCCCGCGCTGGTCGAGAAAACGACGCGCATCCGGGCCGAGATGGACTCGCGTCGGGGCGTGGTGGGCGCAGTCCGCGCGCTGCGCGCCGAGGCTGAAGCCGCCCGCGGCGAGCATCAGCGTGCGCTGTCGGAAAAGAACTTCGGGCGCGTCGGTGAGCTCGAGCATGCACTGCTGCCCGAGCTCGAAGCGCGGCTAGCCAAAGCCGAAGAAGCCGCCAAGAGCAGCACTGAACCGCCGCCTCGCATCCTCGGTGAGCGCGAGGTCGCAGCCACCCTCGCGGTCTGGACTGGCATCCCAGTCGCCAAGATGCTGGAGGGCGAGGCCGACAAGCTACTCAAGATGGAAGCGCGCTTGGCCCAACGCGTGGTCGGTCAAGACGACGCAGTCGCGGCGGTCGCGCGCGCCGTCCGCCGCGGTCGGGTCGGTCTCCGCGATCCCGGAAAACCCATCGGGTCGTTCTTATTTTTGGGTCCGAGCGGTGTCGGCAAGACCGAACTAGCCAAGGCCCTCGCGCGCTTTTTGTTCGACGACGATCAGGCGCTCACCCGACTCGACATGAGCGAGTTCATGGAGCGCCACATGGCGCAGCGTTTGATCGGCGCCCCCCCCGGCTACGCCGACAGCGAGCAAGGCGGATTTTTGACGGAAGCCGTTCGCAAGCGCCCCTATTCGGTGCTGCTCTTCGATGAAGTCGAGAAGGCGCACCAAGACGTATTCAACCTCCTATTGCAGGTTCTGGACGACGGCCGACTCACCGACGGCCGCGGCCGGCTCGCGGATTTCTCCAACACCGTCGTGATCATGACCAGCAATATCGGTTCCGACCGCATTCTGGAGAGCGATCCGAAGCTGTTCGAGAGCGAGGCCGGGCGCGACGCTCTGCGCGATGTCCTGCTCGAGCGCTTGAAACAATTTTTCCGCCCCGAGTTCCTGAACCGAGTCGACGAAACGCTGATCTTCCGCCCCCTGACCAAAGTGCATTTGCGCCAAGTGGTCGACATTCAGCTCACTCACCTCGAGCGCCTGCTCGGCGATCGACGGCTGAAGCTCGAGCTAGACGACGCCGCGAAAGACTTTCTGGTCGACCGCGGCTACGAGCCCGCACTCGGCGCCCGCCCCGTCAAACGCAGCATTCTGCGCAATCTGCAAGATCCATTGGCGCACGCGCTCTTGTCGGGAAAGTTCGCGGACGGCGCGACGATTCGCGTGCGTGTCGTGGGCGAAGAGTTGGGATTCGAGAGCTGAAGGAGAGCTCCGCTGTGGTGGGTTCCGCGAGCGCTCCGACGCTCGTGCGGTTGCCGCCGCGGAGGGAACCGTGAGACTCATCAGAGCCACCAAATCGGGCGCTGGACGACTCAAACCACCAACAAACAACGTATTCGACTGGGGCCCCACGAAATCGTCCTGACCAACCAACACCTGGCCGTGAACGCTCACGATCCCGTGGTCCTCTCGTGGGCAACTTCGCCGTCTGGAGCGGGCGCGCCCTGTCGCATCTACAACCGCCGCACGGGCAAATCGGCCAACGCTGGTTGCATCGCCGCGCGCGGTAGTAGCTCACGCACCGCGCTTGCCTGGTCGCTCGTGCTCGTCATCGTCGGAGCGCTCATTGCGCACGGGACTGCCTTCATCGCTGGCGCGACTGCTGCCGACAACTCCTCACGGCATTCCTCTGCCTCCTTTTTTGGATGGGGCCTTGGCACCGTTCTCGTTGGTGTGACCCACTTCCTCGGCGACCAACGCACCTACCTAAAGGCTCGCGGCTACGAACGCTCGGCTAGCGCCGGCACTTGAGCGCCAGCGCGCGACGCTCGAGGCATCGAGGCAGGGCGGCGTGCCGGCCCTATTTGTGAAATACGCCGAAGCCAATCGCGAACACGAAGAATGCGGCGTACGCGAGCCAGAACAACAGCCACAGCACGCCGAAGATCCCGCCCACGATCATGCCGGCCAAGGCCAGTTGCTCACCGCCCACTCGCTCGGGATTCTCACGCGCCGCGCGACGCGCGCGAGCACCCAGCCAAATCGCCACGAAACCGAGCGGGAAACAGCTCCACGCCAGTACGCCGCAGACGATGGCGGCGATCGCTTCGGAGGACGCGGGCGGTGCCGCGGAGTAGCTCGGAACCGGCATGCCGTAGCTGCCCGCTGGCGGCGGCTCGAACGGGTTTGGTTGCCCGGGCCCAGGCGGCGGCTGATTCACTCGGGCAGTTCCTTGCCGTTGCCGACACCGTTGCCGGTGCGCGCGCGGAAGCTGGCTAGGCAAACTCGCGCCTGCCGCGTCAACAGCACGCAGCTGAGCAACTCGCGATCATAGGGCCGCGTCAAACACTCCTGAGTTTGTGTTTCGATCTGCGCCGAGATCACCGGGGTGACATAACGGCCCGCGCCGACCACGGCCTCGGCGAAGCGCGCGCATTCTTCTGGGCCGGGGGCCTTGCGCTGGCAACTCATTGCCGATGCGCCGAGACCGAGTAGCGTGAAGCCGACGAGGGCTCGAGTCAGCTTGATGCGCGCGAGCATCTTCAGCCTCGCAGCGTGGCTCCGAACTCGGCCTGTGCGGCTTTCAGCATCCGCGCTTGCACTTCGTCGACCTCTTTGTCGGTCAGGGTGCGCGCTTCTTCGGCCAGCGTGCGCGCCTTCGGATCCCGGCAAATCAACCGAAAAGTGAGGGATTTCTGACCCTCGGGGAGCGACCCACCGCGAAACAGCCCGAGCAGTTCGATCGATTCGCACAGCGTGCCTCCGGCTTGTTCCAAGATTTCACCGACCCTGCCCGCGCCCACCGCGTCGCCGACGACGAGCGAGAGATCGCGCGTGACGGCGGGCAACCGCGGAATAGCGCGGAACTGCGGGACGTCTCTGCCGACACGGCGAAGCGCTTCCAAGTCGAGCTCGATGATCTGTGCGGTGTGGCCGAGGTCGAGTGCGTCCACCACGTCGGGGTGCAGCGGGCCGAGCTGACCGAGCAGCACCTCCCCAACCCAGATGTCGCTCGCGCCGCGCGGGTGCAAGTGAGCCGGCTTGGCCGGTGACAGGCGCACCGAGGCCTGCTTGCCCGACACGCGCTCGATCAGCTCGAGCGCGAGGCCCTTGGCGTCGTAAACGTCCACCTCTTCCGGCTTGAGGCTCAGGTACTCATGACGAGTTCCGGCGAGCACCGCCGCGAAGCGCAGCTCTTCGCGCGGTAAGTAGCCCACGTCCGCCTCCAAGCGCGGCCTGGTGCCGCCCGCGGTTTCACTGACCAATGCGCCGAAACAGCTGCCGAGCGTAAACAGGCGAGCGCGCGTTTCACCGCGACGGCGGGCGCGGCGCAGCGCCTCGAGCAAGCCCGGGAGCAAGCTCGTGCGCATCACGTTGCGTTCTTCGCTCAACGGATTGCTGAGCCGGACGCTGGGCTTGGGCGCATGCACCTTCTCCAAATCACTCTCGGACACGAACGCGTAGGTGACGGCCTCGGACAAACCGAGCGCGACCGCTGCCGCCCCCACGTCGCGCTCGAGCTTGCCGGTGGCTCGCGGCGGTTGCGGGATGACCGCGGGTAAGCGCGTCGGGATCGCATCCAGCCCGCGCACGCGGCACACCTCTTCTATCAAATCCACTTCACGGGTCACGTCCGGACGGAACGACACGGCGCGCGTGCGCAAGACCGCAGCGGCGTCGCTGCCGCTCACTTCCAGCAGCGGAAAGCCCAGGCGCTCGATGATCGCGCAGGCCTCCGTGAACGGCACTGGCGTGCCGAGCAGCGCGTCCAAGCGCGACGAACGCAGCTTGATTTCGGTCAGCGCTGGCTCGGCACCGCGCGCGTGAATGGCGCCTGCTACCGCGGAACCAGACGCGAGCTCGGTCAACAACGTCTTGGCTCGCTCGAGTACGTGCGCCACTTGGCCATAGTCGACGCCGCGCTCGAAGCGATGGCTGGCCTCGGTGTGCAGGCCATAGCGGCGCGCGGTGCGCCGCACGCCACGCGGCACGAAGTACGCGCTCTCCACCAATACGCGCCGCGTGGACCCTCGAATTTCGCTGACTTGCCCGCCCATCACGCCGGCGAGGGCGCTCGGACCTTCTGCATCCGCGATCACTAGGTCGTCCGCATCCAGCGTGCGCGCGATGCCGTCGAGGGTCGAAAATGGCTCGCCCGCGCTCGCGCGACGGACGATGATTTGTCCGCCTCGCACCTGGTCCAGATCGAAAGCATGGAGCGGCTGTCCGAACTCCAAGAGCAACAGGTTCGTGATGTCGACCACGTTGGAGATGGGCCGCACGCCCAAGCTCTGCAAGCGCCACTTCAGCCACAGCGGCGAGGGCGCAATGGTCACGTCCAAGACCGCGCCTGCCGCATAGTGCGGGCAGCGCTCGGTATCCCGATTGTCTACTTTGACCAGCTCCGCCAACGATTCCGCGGAGCTGCGCGCGGGCGTACCAGTACCCGGCGGCGTGAAGGCCAGCGCGAACAGCGCGGCCAGCTCACGCGCCAAGCCGACGTGACCGAGCGCGTCCGGGCGGTTCGGTGTGACGTCCAGCTCGTAGATCGTGTCTTGCGCGGCCGGAAACGCTTCCACGAAGCGCGAGCCAGCTGCCGCGGAACCTTCGGGCAAAATCAGAATACCCTCCGCACTCTCGGCCAGCCCGAGCTCGGTCTCGCTGCACAGCATGCCTTCACTCAGCACGCCGCCGATCTCGCGCGGAGTGAGTGGACCATCCATACCCGGCAGCGAGGCACCCAACGGGGCGAGCACGACTAGGCCGCCCGGCGCCGGCACGTTGCTCGCGCCGCAAACCACGCGCTGCTCGATCCCACCAAGATCGACAGTCACCAAGTTCAAAGACGCGCGCTTGGGATGTGGCTCCTTGCCCACCACCTTGGCGACCAGAATCGTCTCCAGCCCAGCGCCGAAAGAACGCACACCGTCGACCGCTAAGCCCGCTGCTCCGAAGCGCAGCGCGACCTCTTCAGGCGGAGCAGTCAAGCCCGGGAGTAGCTCTTTCAGCCAACGATAGGAAGCACGCATGGGGGCCGGCTTTTAGCACGGCAAAGCGGCCTTTGCTCGGGGTTTACTGCTGACCCGGCGCGGAGCCTCACGTGTTATAGCGAAAGCATGAGCGCTGCTGAGCCACAATCGGGCGCGCGACCATCGGGCCCGCCGCCCGGGACCTGGCGCCCACTCGTCTCAATCTCGGAACTGGTCAGCAGACCACTGAGAGCAGTTGTCGCGTTCGAGGCGTCGAGCGGCCTACTGCTCATTGCGGCCGCGGCGGTGGCGCTACTCTGGGCCAATTCGAGCGCATCAGGTAGCTACGGTGCTCTCTGGCATACGCAAGTCGGGATCAGCCTCGGATCATTCGCGTTCGAGCGATCACTCGAATGGGTCGTGAACGACATCCTGATGGCGATCTTCTTTTTCGTCGTGGGTCTCGAGATTAGAAAAGAGCTCCACGACGGACAGCTGTCTGAGTTGCGACGCGCTGCCTTGCCCCTGGTGGGCGCGCTAGGCGGAATGGTCGTGCCCGCGTTGGTCTACCTCGCTTTCGCGGGCGCGCCGGAGACGCACCATGGTTGGGGCATTCCCATGGCGACCGACATTGCGTTCGCACTCGGAGTGCTGATCCTACTCGGCAAGCGGGTGCCGCCGGCGTTGCGCGTGCTGCTCCTAGCTGTCGCCGTGATCGACGATTTAGGCGCCATTTTGGTGATCGCCATCTTCTACTCATCCGGCATCGCGATCTCGGGCTTGCTCATCGCAGCGCTCGGACTGCTCGTAATCGTCGCCTTGCGCGCGATGGGCGTGCGCAGCATACCGATCTACATCGTTCCCGGAGTGGTGGTCTGGGCAGGCATCTACGCGGCCGGGATTCACCCGACGATCGCCGGCGTGATGGTCGGCTTGCTCACGCCGGTTCAGGCTTGGCCAGGCGTCGAAACGGAATCACCTCTAGATTTCTTGGTGCACGCGCTCCATCCCTGGGTCTCGTACGCCATCATGCCCATCTTCGCGCTGGCCAACGCGGGTGTGAACTTGGGCGGTTTGTCGATGGCAGGCAGTGGCGCCACGGTGAGCCTGGCGGTGGTCGTGGCGTTGCTGGTCGGAAAGCCGTTGGGCGTCGTAGCAACGAGCGCACTGGCCCTGTGGGGAAAGTTCGCCGTGCTGCCTGAAGGCGTGGGAGTTCGGCACCTGCTGGTGCTCGGCGCCGTCGCCGGAATCGGCTTTACGATGTCGCTATTTCTAGCGCAGCTCGCTTTCGAGGACGAGGCGCTGCTCGGCGCCGCGAAGCTCGGCGTGCTCATTGCCAGCGCGCTGGCGCTGGTCATCGGCTTGATCTTGGGGCGCGCGCTATTGCCCCTGACCGAACCCGCACAAACTCCGGGCTGAACGAACGAACGCTCCGGAGCTCGTTCACCAATCGACGGTCAGCAAGGGCGTCTTGCCTCCGGTGACATAGTTCGGTTCGGGTTCTCCGCGGAGCTTCTCCGGCACTTCTTGCCAAGTGTCATAGTATTGCCCGCCGATGAAGAACCGCATGTGTTGTTCATTGGGTTCCGTGCGCGAGCCGGTCGTTGTCGGCGCCTGGGGCGCTGCGCCCGCACCGGCCGTCGCAGCCGCCACTGTCGCCGGGGTGAACAACTCATAGCTTCTCTGCGGCGGTGCGGTTCCGAGATGATCGCCTTGAGGGATCAGTTCGGGCAGTCCGTCCCCGTCGATGTCGGCGCGGATCCAGTTGAGTTGGAGTGCGCTATTGTAGGTGCCATCACCCACCATGCTTGCGATCGCGTCGTTGAAGCGATCGATCACGCGCTGCGCGTCCGGCAGATTCTTGCGCACCGCGAAGTGGAGCGAGCGCGTCACGAGTGGCACCTTGCCCACTTCCAGCCGAGCGGACGCTTGCTCGGGGTATTGATCGAACAGGTATTCGATGACCAGGTCGTCGAGCAAAGCGTAGTCGATTTTGCCTGCGAGCAATGCCTGTATGTTCGCCTGCGTGCTCGCACCTCGGACGAAGACCGGCGCAGTGGCGGAATCGACCGCCTCCCCATATGCATAACCGACGACTAGGCCGACGCGCTTGCCCTTCAAGTCCGCGAACAACCGCGCGGACACATCGCTGCCCTTGAGAGCCACGAGCACCAGACGATTCTCGAGATAGGCCTTGGAGTAGAGTAGGAACTGCTCGCGCTCCGCGCTCCGCCAGAGCGCCGCCGAGCCGTTGAAATCCCCGTTCTCTATTTTTGGGATCAGCTGTCCGTCAGGGACGATGGTCGTGACCGAGTCGTAGCCCGCTCGTTTCAGCGCCCGCTCGGTCAAGGATAGCGCCACCCGCGGCTCTCCTTCCGCCCCGGTGAAGGGCAGCCACTCCGTCGAGGCCAAGCGCAGCTGGGTCGATTGCGCCGCGGGCGCCGCGGGCGCCGACACGCTCGAAGCGCAACCGACGCTCCACGCGATCGCCAACAGCAAGACCCCGGCCACCCAGCCAATGCGCGCTATATTTCCCATCGATTTCCATCCGTAGACGAACCCAGCCATGGCAGCAAGTCGCCGCGCCTATCCTTGTTGGTTCTGCCTACGCCCGTGGCTCGATCACCTCACTTTGCGATTTGTTTGCCGAATTCTCGATGCATCGGGCGACAGCGACGTGACGAGATTCGACACCGACCGAGCACCATTTGGTAGCTAACGTGTTCGAAGTGGCCCCACTCGATCGGCGTCGCGTTCGCCGACTTCTGCGCGCAACTCTGTTGGGTGACGCTACGAGTGGCCACTGTGGCAACACCGTCCGTTGCGCTCTTGGGAGGCGATTGAGCCGATCTTCACTGCTCGCGTGAGCGAATCTTGGACTCGGTGTGCGCTCGCAGTTCGCTCACTGCGTGCGTCCACGTGACGCGCAGGACATCTGCACGACGCTTTCGGCGAGCTCGCATTACGTCGTCAAAGTAAACATACACGACACGGGTACGACATCTGTGGCCCAGTAGGTGTAGTGCACGATCACTTCATCGAGAGGAACCCACGAGCGGCGTCGACGTCCACTCTTGGTTCCAACACGCGTTCGCTTTGAACTTCGATTCGCAGCCGCGCCAGGCGAGTGATCTACTCTGCCAAACACGGCTGCAATCGCGGTTCGTCACTCCCGCGGTATTCGTGAGACAACCGGCTCGATCGCGCGGACACCGCGTTCGAGACTCCCTTTGATATTTGGAGACACCCATGCAGTCAGTCTTTTTCAATCGTAGTCGCGGTTTTCGCGGCGCTTTGGCGCTAGTTTTACCGGGCGCCTTGTTGTGCGCCGCGCTGACAAGCAGCGCGTGCAACAAATCCTCGAGCGCTTCGACATCTACCGACTCGTCCGCGAAGGTCGAAAAGGCCGCGGCGCCCGCCGCCACCGAGCGCTCGACGGAAGCGACCGGGGCCACCGTATTGCTGCCGCCGGGCCTAGAGAAATCGACCACCAAGGCGTCAGACTTCCCGACTGCCAAGATCATGACCACGGGTCTGAAGGTCGACGACGACAGCGTCACCGTCGGTATCCTGCACTCCACGACCGGCACCATGGCCATCAGCGAGACGGGCTCGGTTCAGGCAGAAAAGCTCGCCATCGCTCAAATCAACGCGCTCGGCGGCATCCTCGGTCGCCAAATCAAAGTGATTCAGGAAGACGGCGCGAGTGACTGGCCGACCTTCGCCGAGAAGGCGCGCAAACTCCTCGTCAACGACAAGGTCGCCGCCGTCATGGGCTGCTGGACGTCTGCCTCACGCAAAGCCGTGCTGCCGGTGTTCGAGAAGGAGAACGGCCTACTCTACTATCCAACCTTCTACGAAGGTTTGGAGCAGTCCAAGAACGTATTTTACACCGGTCAGGAAGCCACCCAGCAAATTCTCGCGAGCTTGGATTGGGTCAATAAAGAGAAAGGCGCGAAGAGCTTTTACCTGATCGGCTCGGACTACATCTGGCCGCGCACGTCGATGAAGATCGCGCGAAAGCACATCGAAAACGTGCTCAAAGGCACCGTCGTCGGTGAGGAGTTCGCACCTCTCGGCAACACCCAATTCGGCTCGATCATCAACAAGATCAAGCTGAAGAAGCCGGACGTGATCTTCGCTGCAGTCGTCGGTGGCAGCAACGTGGCTTGGTTCAAGCAGCTGAACGCCGCGGGCGTTACGGCCGCGAACCAGACACTACTCACCATCTCCGTGACCGAGGACGAAGTGCTCGGCATCGGCGGCGAGAATCTGACCGGCTTCTTCTCTTCGATGAAGTACTTCCAGAGCCTCGACAACCCGAACAACAAGTCGTTCGTGGAAGCTTTCAAGAAGATGTGGGGCGACAAGAGCGTGATCGGCGACGTGACCCAAGCCGGCTACCTCGGCCCCTGGATCTGGAAAGCCGCCGTCGAGAAGGCGGGCAGTTTCGATGTCGACAAGGTCGTCGCGGCGTCGCCGGGCATCGAGATCAAGATCGCTCCCGAGGGCTACGTCAAAGTCCACGAAAACCACCATTTGTGGAGCAAGGCGCGCATCGGCAAAGCCAAAGCCGACGGCCAATTCGAGGTCGTTCACGAGTCCGACTTGATCGAGCCGAACCCCTTCCCCAAGGGTTATCAGTGAGCCGCTTCGGCACACTCGACGGGGTGAGCTGAGCGGGTGACTCTGGATTAACCAACTACCTGAAGAAAGATTGCGATGAGCCTGAACGAAATTGGTTCGATGGTGGCGATGCAGGGCTTCTCCGGCCTGAGTCTGTTTACCGTGCTGCTTCTGATGGCGCTCGGGCTCGCAATCATCTTCGGTCAAATGGGCGTCATCAACATGGCCCACGGCGAGTTCATGGCCATCGGGGCCTACGTCGTGTACCTGTTCTCACAGCTCACCCAGAATTATGCCCCGGGTTTGCGCGAGGTTTACTTCGTACCTGCGGTCGTTGCGGCGTTTTTCGTCGCGGCGGCCGTCGGCTACGTGGTCGAGGTCTTGCTGATTCGCCGCTTGTACAAGCGGCCGCTCGATACCTTGCTCGCCACCTGGGGCCTCAGCCTGGCAATGCAGCAGTTTTTCCGCTCCTTCATCAACCCGAAGGAAGTGAGCGCGGAGCTGCCCGAGTGGCTGCTCGGCGCATTCAACCCGACCCCGTCCATCCAGGTGCCGAGGAACGGCATCTTCGTGATGGGTCTGACGATTCTGGTAACCGGTGGCGTGTACATGCTGATGCTCAAGTCTCGTTGGGGCGTGCGCATTCGGGCCACCACGCAGAATCGCATCATGAGCTCGGCCGTCGGCATCAACACCGATCGCGTCGACCGCTTCACGTTCGCCCTCGGCTGCGGCATCGCAGGCCTCGCGGGCGCGGCGTTCACCACCATCGGCTCCACGGGGCCGACCAGCGGCTCACTGTACATCGTCGATACCTTCCTGGTCGTCGTGTTCGGTGGCGCTGCAAACCTGATCGGCACGATCGCATCCGCGTTCTCGATCGCTCAGGCGCAGTCGCTGCTCGAATTCTTCCTCACCAGCGCGATGGCCAAGGTGCTGACGCTGCTCACGATCATCATCATCTTGATGATCCGGCCCCAAGGGCTCTTCACCACCAAGGTCCGTACCTGACTTTCGGCAGGAATCATGAACCTTCTAACCAAGAAACTGAGCAAGACCGACCTCATCGGGGTCATCGTGCTGGCGGCAATCATTCTCGTGTTCTTTCCGGCAGTCTTCAGCATCTTCCGTCTGAACCTGATCGGGAAATACCTCACCTACGCGTTCGTCGGCGTCAGCCTCGTGCTGCTCTGGGGCAATGGCGGCATCTTGAGCCTGGGCCAAGGCGTGTTCTTCGGCCTGGGCGGCTATTGCATGGCGATGTTCCTGAAGCTCGAGGCCTCGGATCCGATCGCCACGAAGATCCAAACCACGCCCGGCATCCCTGATTTCATGGACTGGAATCAGATCACGAAGCTGCCGCTGTTCTGGATGCCGTTCAAGAGTCTAACCTTCACGATTTTGGCGATCCTGATCATCCCCGCCTTTTTCGCGTTCATCATCGGCGTCGCGATGTTCAAACGTCGCGTGGGCGGCGTTTACTTCGCGATCATCACCCAGGCAGTGGCGTTGATTCTGTCGGTGTTGATCGTCGGGCAGCAGGGTCTTACCGGTGGCATCAACGGCATCACCGACTTGAAGACGATGCACGGCTGGGACATCCGCTCGGACTCCGCCAAGTACATCCTGTACTACGTGAACGGCGCACTCTTGATCGGCTGCGTGGTCTTCACGCGTTGGGTCCTTTCCACGAAGTTCGGCATGCTTTTGCTGGCCCTTCGCGAAAAGGAAGACCGCGTGCGCTTCTCCGGCTACGACGTGGCCAATTTCAAGACCCTCGCCTTCTGCATGTCCGCCGTGATGTGCGCCATCGGCGGGGCGATGTTCACGCTGCAGGTCGGCTTCATGTCCCCCTCGTTCGTCGGCATCACGCCCTCGATCGAAATGGTGATCTACACCGCGGTGGGCGGCCGTATGTCGGTCGTGGGCGCGGTGTTCGGCACCCTCTTGGTGAACTTTGCCAAGACCTTCTTCTCCGAAGAATATCCAGATCTGTGGCTGTTCTTGATGGGCGGCACGTTCATCGGCGTGGTGCTCTTGTTCCCGGATGGCCTGGCCGGCTTGTACGAGCGCTTCGGCAAGCCGTTCCTGGCGCGACTGACGTCCGGCAAGGTCTCGCCCAAAAAGCAAGAGGAACCAACGGTAGCGGTCACTGCCGCACTCGAAAGCGGAGGCAAGCATGGGTAGCCACGAGATGCTCACGATTCAGGGCCTGGGCGTATCGTTCGACGGCTTCAAAGCCGTCGATGACCTGAATTTCATCGTCGACCGCAACGAGTTGCGCGTGGTGATTGGCCCGAACGGCGCTGGCAAGACCACCCTTTTGGATTTGATCTGCGGCAAGACCAAGTCCACTTCGGGCACGATCATGTTCAAGACGATGGATCTGACCCAGATGAAGGAGCACGCGATCGTGCGTGCCGGCGTCGGGCGCAAGTTCCAGACCCCTTCGATCTACGAGAACCTGACCGTATCCGAGAACCTGGAAGTGTCGTTCCCACGCGGCCGCACCGCCTTCGGCGCGCTGTTCTTCAAGCGCACGGCGGACGTCGCCGAGCGCGTGAAGAACGTCGCGGAGGAAGTGCTGCTCAGTGAAAAGCTCGACCAACAAGCGGCGCTGCTCAGCCACGGTCAGAAACAGTGGCTCGAAATCGGCATGCTCTTGATGCAGGACCCGGAGCTCCTGATGCTCGACGAACCGGTGGCCGGCATGACGGTCAACGAACGCGAGCAAACGGCCGAGCTCTTGAACCGCATCAGCAAGAATCGCTCGGTGATCGTGATCGAGCACGACATGGAGTTCGTGCGCAAGATCGCGCACACGGTCACGGTCCTGCATCAGGGCAAAGTGATCGCCGAAGGCTCGATGGATAAAGTAACGGCTGACCCGCGCGTGATCGAAGTCTATCTCGGCCACTGAACGGCAACCGCGAGTCGGAACGCGAAGCAAGGAAACCCGAAAGCCATGATCGAAATCAAAGATCTTCACGTCAGCTACGGGCAGAGTGAAGTGATCCACGGCGTCAATTTGGAAGCCAAGGCGGGCCAGATCGTCGCCGTGATGGGTAGGAACGGCATGGGTAAGACCACGCTGTTCAAATCGTTGATGGGCGTGATTCGCAGTACGTCCGGCACGATCAAGATCAACGGCGTCGACGTGACCAAGATGCCGAGCTACCAGCGCGTAAAGCAGGGCATCGCTTACGTACCACAGGGGCGGATGATCTTCCCGAGCCTCACGGTTTGGGAGAATTTACTCACTGGTCTGGAGGGTTCGCCGACAGGCAAATTGCCAGCCGACATTTTCACGCTGTTTCCCGTGCTCGCGGAGATGAAGACGCGCCGCGGCGGCAACCTCTCCGGCGGCCAACAGCAGCAGTTGGCCATTGCGCGTGCGCTGGCGGCGGAGCCCAAAGTGCTGCTGTTGGACGAACCGACGGAAGGCATTCAGCCCTCGGTGATCAAGGACATCGCCCAAGTGCTGCTCAAAGTGCGAGATTCCCGCAATTTGACCATCATCGTTTCCGAGCAGGTCCTGAGCTTCACCATGGAAATCTTGGACCGCCTGCTCGTGATCGAGGGCGGCAGGTTCACCGCCGACGAGCCGCGCGAGAAGGTCGACGTCGGTGAAGTGCGGCGCCTGCTCGCCGTCTAACGAAATCTCAGCGAGGAGTCTTTCGGCATGATGCACGGTGATATCTCGAGCAGCAAAGATACGGTCGGCGTCGCGGTCGTCAACTACAAGATGCCGCGCCTGCACACCAAGGCAGAGGTGTTGGCCAACGCCAAGAAGATCGCCGACATGCTGCAAGGCATGAAGATCGGGCTACCAGGGATGGATTTGGTGATCTTCCCCGAGTACAGCACGCACGGCATCATGTACGACAAGCAGGAGATGTACGAGACTGCCTCGGCCATCCCTGGGGAGGAGACCGCGATCTTCTCGGCGGCATGCAAGGCGGCCAAAGTTTGGGGCGTGTTCTCGCTCACCGGTGAACGACACGAAGAGCATCCCCACAAGGCCCCGTACAACACGCTGATCTTAATCAACGATCAGGGTGAGATCGTGCAGAAGTATCGCAAGATCATGCCCTGGGTACCGATCGAAGGCTGGTACCCAGGTAACTGCACGTACGTATCCATTGGGCCCAAGGGGCTCAAGATCTCGCTCATCATTTGCGACGACGGGAATTACCCAGAAATCTGGCGCGATTGCGCGATGAAGGGTGCCGAGCTGATCGTGCGCTGCCAAGGCTATATGTACCCGGCCAAGGATCAGCAGGTGCTGATGGCAAAGGCGATGGCCTG
This sequence comes from Pseudomonadota bacterium, assembly GCA_037200885.1. Lineage (GTDB taxonomy): Bacteria > Myxococcota_A > Polyangia > Polyangiales > Polyangiaceae > PMG-095. The sequence goes on along the minus strand of JBBCIN010000001.1, from coordinate 2,926,630 downwards.
GGCCAACAACGTATACGTCGCGGTGGCCAATGCCTCGGGCTTCGACGGCGTGTATTCCTACTTCGGTCACTCTGCGATCATCGGCTTCGATGGACGCACGCTGGGTGAGTGCGGTGAGGAGGACTACGGCGTGCAGTACGCGGCCCTCTCGACCTCATTGATCCGCGATGCGAGGAAGAACATGCAGTCGGAGAACCACCTGTTCAAGTTGGTTCACCGCGGCTACACCGGCATGATCAACTCGCGCGAGGGAGATCGCGGCGTCGCGGCCTGCCCGTACGATTTCTACAAGAAGTGGGTGGAGGATCCGGAAGGAACTCGGGATATGGTCGAGTCCTTCACGCGGCCCGCCGTAGGCACGGAGGAGTGTCCGATCCCCGGGATCCCGACCACACGTGAGCCCGCTCATCGGTAATGTCCGCGGGGCCGCTCGACGCTTTTCGAATCCGAGCAGAGCCGTACTACCTGGCTCTGGCCGACGAAGTCGGTCTATTCGAAGCCGCGTACGCGGCGCGCCTGCCGGTCATGCTCAAAGGACCAACGGGCTGCGGCAAGACGCGCTTCGTGCAGCACATGGCCTGGCGCTTGCGACGGCCGCTGATCACGGTCGCTTGCAACGAGGAGATGAGCGCCTCGGATTTCCTGGGGCGCTATTTATTGGAAAATGGCGCCACGCGTTGGCAAGACGGCCCGTTGACGATCGCCGCGCGCCTGGGAGCCATCTGTTATTTGGATGAGGTCGTGGAGGCGCGCCAAGACACGCTGGTCGTGATTCATCCACTCACCGACGACCGTCGCCTATTGTCCTTGCCGGCTAGGAGTGAGGCCCTGCAGGCGCATGCCGAGTTTCACTTGGTCGTGTCGCACAACCCAGGCTATCAGAGCGCGCTGAAGGATTTGAAGCCGTCCACGAAGCAACGCTTCGGGGCGATCGAATTCGACTACCCGGCGCGAGCCCAAGAGATCGAGATCCTGATGCACGAAACGGCCTTGGCCGAGGATCTCGCCGAACGCTTGGTCTCGGTGGCCGAAGCCGCTCGCCGGCTCAAGGGCCATGGCCTCGACGAGGGGATCTCGACCCGAATGCTCGTGCACGCTGGTTCGCTGATTCGCCAGGGGATCGGCGCTGAAGCGGCTTGTCAAATGGCGCTCGTGCGCCCGCTGACTGACGATCCGGACCTGATTTTGGCGCTCAATGCCAGCGTGCGGGCGTGTCTGTAATGAACACGCAGAGCGAGAATGTCGAGCCACAGCCTCCCGGCGGCGTGAGCAGCTTCGTGCGCGCGCTGTGGGGCATCGACGTGCGCGTGCGCTCGTTGCCCGTCACGGCAAATGAGTTCGTCGCGCGAAGGCCGCGCTTCGTGGCTTCGAACCTCTGGCTGCCCGCGTCCCCACTCGCGGGTGTCCCGGGCCGCTTCAGTGATTACCTTTTTGCGGCGTGTGCCCACATCTCGGCTCATCTTCGGTTCGGGGCGCCGCGCTTTCTGATCAAGGCGCTCAAACCCGCACAAGTCGCCATCATCTCACTCTTGGAAGACGCACGCGTCGAGCGCTTGGCGAGCGCGCGCTACCCAGGGCTCAGCAGGCTCTGGGCACCGTACTACGAGGCGCGCGCGGACGGTGCCAAGACCAGCTTGTCACTCCTGGCCAGGCTCGCGCGCGCCTTGCACGACGACAGCTTCGTCGATCACGACTCCTGGGTCCAGAAGGGGCGGCAATTGTTTTTGGAGCGACGCGCCGAGTGGCACGACTCTGCCTGGTGCCGCGCTATCGGCAGCGCGCTCGGCAACGATCTCGGCCAAATGCGCGTGCAGTTCAACGCCAAGGACTATACCGTGCAACCTGCGTACCGCGACGACAATATCGGGCTGTGGCAGTTCGAGCAGGAACAGACCGAGGACGGTACGCAGCTCGAGTCCGAAGGCGTGCGTCGCATCGAGAGCGACGTCCTCACGTCGCAGCAACGCGAGCGTGGTGATCCGGACGCGAGTCCTGCGCGTGACGGCTCCGCGAGCGAGCGAGCTTCCGGGCTCCGCGTGCAGGCCGGCGCCAAAGTCGAGTCCGCGACGCGCTACGCCGAATGGGACTACGTAATCCAGCGTGAAAGGCCGGCGTTTTGCAGCGTGAAGGAGCGCCCGGTCGCGCTCGGCGATGCCGCACGCATCGCGACTGCGCTTTCGCGCCACGCGCCGGCGCGGAAACGGCTCGAACGCTCCGCGTTGCGACTCGCCAATCGGCGTCCGACGCAAGTGCGCCGGCTGTTGGACGGAGATCGCCTGGACCTGCCCGCGGCAATCGCGGCCGTCGTGGCGCACGTCAGCGCGGCGCCCTCCGACCCACGCGTGTACCGCCGAGTTCGCTTTCAGCTCGAGCCCCCGGCATTGCTGCTGCTGCTCGATCTGTCGGAGTCGCTCAACGCGGTTCCGCCGGGCGCGAGCACGACGCTGCTGGAGCTCGCGCGCACCGCCAGTGCGATCTTGGCCACATCGCTCAGCGGCGTGGTCAGCGACTTGGCGATTCACGGCTTCTCGTCGAACGGGCGGCACGACGTGGGCTACTACCGTTTCAAAGACTTCGACCAGCCGTACGACGAGCTCGCTCGAGCACGGCTCGCCGGGATGCGTGCGAACTTGTCGACCCGGCTCGGCACCGCGCTTCGCCATGGGGGCCAGGCTTTGGCCGCTCGCGGCGCGAAACGCAAATTGCTCTTGGTCGTGACCGACGGGGAACCATCGGACATCGATGTGCACGACCAGCAATACCTACTGTTCGACGCAAAACAGGCCACGATCTGCAATCGTCGGCAGGGCGTCGCGAGCTTTTGCGTCGGGCTGGATGCGAACGCGGAAGAGAGCGTAAAGCGCATCTTCGGCGCGGGGAACTACTCGCTACTCGACGAGCTGGGGAGCTTGCCGCAAAGGATCACGCAGCTCTACCTGCGCCTATCGGCTTGAGCTCAGTGGCCAATGGCCCAGGGGTAGCCGCCGTGCGACGAATGCACGGTTCGCTTGGCGGGCTCACCATTGGAACGCGGAGCCTCGCGCTTGACGATGCGTGGCTCGTGCTGGCTACGCTCGTTCACTGCGGCCACTCGGCGACCAATCGCCGAGCCCGTTGCCAAGTTCGGTGCGCTGAGCAAGCGCTTGCCGAGCTCGCCACAATCGGGACAGGGCGCAGGTTCTCGCATTTGTGCCATCGGCCGCGTCAGCTCGAAACAACCGTGATCGGTGCACTCGAATTCGTAAATGGGCATTGCTCGATGATCTTTTCTTCGTGCGGGCTCGTGAGCAGCCGGAGGGAGGAGGGAGATAAAGCCGGCGCAAACGGAGACTCCCGTTTGCGCCGGCAAAGCCGGTGGCGCGTCAGCCGCTCAGGTAACGACGGCCAAGTCCGACCCCGCAGGCACGGAAGTGGCGGAAGGACCATCTGCGTTGGGCGTGATGTCGAAGTTGAAGATCTCGGTCGGGATCGCCAAGGTCGCGCAAGCATTGGGGATATCAACGATGCCGCTGATGCGACCTTCGACCGGGGCAGTGCCCAAAATCGCGTACGCTTGAGCGCCTGTGTAGCCGAACTTCTTCAGGTACTCGATCGCATTCAAGCAGGCGCGGCGGTAGGCGACGTGCACATCTAGGTAATGTTGCGTGCCGGCTTCGTCGACCGAGATGCCTTCGAAAATCATGTACGACGAGTAGTTGGGCTCGAGCGGACTCGACTTGAATACGGGATTGGTGATGCCGTACTTGGCGATGCCGCCCTTGATGATCTTCACTCGCAGATCCAGGTACCCGGCCATCTCGATCGCGCCGCAGAAGGTGATCTCACCGTCGCCCTGGGAGAAGTGGATGTCGCCCATGGAGAGGCCGCCACCTTTGACGTACACCGGGAAGTAACAGGTCGAACCCTTGGTCAGATTCTTGATGTCACAATTGCCGCCGTGCTCACGCGGGGGGACGGTGCGAGCGGCTTCGGCGGCCGCCGCGGCAACGCTGCCCTTGGGCATACGGCCGAGGTGAGCGGTCGCGGCGAACGGCAACGTGGCCAATGCGGGTACGCGCTCTGGGTCGGTGTCGAACAGCGCTTTCTCGCGCTTGTTCCAGGTGGCGAGCAGATCGTGGGACGGCAGGCAGCCGATCAGGCCGGGATGCATGATGCCGGCAAACTCGACGCCCGGAATGTGGCGCGAGTTGGCGTAAATGCCGCTGAAATCCCAGCACGCCTTGCGCGCGTCCGGATATGCATTGGTGAGGAACCCGCCGCCGTTCTCCTTCGCGAAAATGCCGGTAAAACCCCATTGATAATCGGGCAGGACGCCCACATCCAAGATGTCGACCACGAGCAGATCACCCGGCTCCGCACCGGTGACGCCAATCGGCCCGCTCAAGTAATGCACCTTGCTCAGGTCGACGATTTTGACGTCGGTCGCGGAGTCGTTGTTCTTGATCTGACCACCGGTCCAGTCGATGCATTCGACGCGGAACTGTGCGCCGGGCTCGACCCAGCTCACAATGGGGATGTCGGGATGCCAGCGGTTGTGGATTACGTCGTGATCCGTTGCGGGCGCCGCGAGGTCAACCTTGATAAGCGTATCCATGGGATTCTCCTTAGCCGTGTATCCGTGAGCCGTTCATCCGTGACGCACGCGAGTCTCGATCGACAGACATAAGCGCGCCCTGGCTGAGTCGTCCGGGTAGACTAGAAGTGACCTGTTTCTGGTCGAGGACGCCGCCGTTTCCCCTCATGGAAAAGTGCCGCGGCGAGTTTATAAGAGGGCAGCAGATGACTGCCGTGGCCGATCAGTCGCGCTTGGTGGTCCAGCTCAGCGCGTTTTTCCAGAAGGCCGCTGTCGGTCGGCCCCCTTGGCTGTCCACGCGCGTGACTTCTTCGCTCAAAACGATCCAGTCGTCACCCCACAGCGCCACGCGGCCGTTGCCGTGCGCCAGCGCGAGCCCCACCGTTGCCGAAGCGATGCTCGCGAATGGGACGGCCGCAGGGTCGGTCGTCGTCATCGGGAAGCCGCCGAAGAAATACAGTGATGAAACCGACGCAGTGAGTGGATGCGCCACGAACGTCGAAACGTAGGCGGGAGTGGTCTGTTGGATAATGGCCCCGAAGCTAACGGCGTAGCTCGAGGCAAAGGTTCCGGCGCGCGTCGAATCAGTCGTGAACCCATTCAGGACGATCAGCCCGTGCCCTGCGGCTACCCAATCGGCAACCAACGTCGCCTCGAGCACACTATAGTCACGCAGCAAGGATTCGATCACGGCAACGTCGGCGTCGGCGAGATCGGCCGCGACCAAAGCAGGAGCGCCAGCGCTGTTGTGGATGCGCGTCGGGGCAAAGCCGGTTTCGCTCGCGATCAAGTCGACGAGCTCGGCTTCACTGCTCGTGCCGTGGATCTGCGGCGCGCCGATGAACCGCAGGCGAATGCCAGATAGATTTGGCTGACTTTCGCCGCCCGCCCCCGCGTTTCCGCTGTTCCCACTCTCGCCTCGGTTCCCACTCTCTCCGCTCGCCCCGCCGGCTGAATCACCGGCGTGCGCGACGGAGTCGCTACCCCCCTCGTTCACCCCGGCGGCTCCGGCAGTATCGTCCGCTCCAGCTCCGCCGCTCCCACTTTCCGAGGTCTCCCCAGCCGCCCCCGCGTCGCTCATGCCGGCAGCGCCACTGCCGGGCTCGTTGGTTTCCTGGTGATCGGAGCAGGCGTAGGTGGCCGCGACGATGACCAACGAGGCGACGATTGATGAATTGAGTGTTCTCATGAGAAATTCTTCCCCGGTTCCCGATCTCTGCTCGCATACGAGCTCAGCCGCCAGCAACGGTCAAGCGCTGTAACGCTCAGCCAATTCGCGGGCTCATCCAGGCGCAACGAGACGCCGAAGGCTTTGACGACGCACGTCGTGGCGCGTGACCATCAACCTCGAGCAAGCTCAAAGGGTCGCAACCGCGATGCCTGAGCCGTGTGCGTCGAGTTGGGCCAAGAGTTTGCCTTGCGCGGACCAGATCGCGCTTCGACCGGCCGAGGGCAAGCCACCGCTCGGGCCGCCGTAGTTCGAGAAGACCACGTTCATGGAGTGCTTGGCTGCGTAGCCTTCGAGCCGCGCGCTGTCCGCGGCAAAATCAGCGGGGATCACGAACATACTGGCGAGGTAGCAATTGGCGCCGCGGCCCGCAGCCCACTCGGCGTGCGCTGGATTGCCGATATCTGCGCAGATTGCGATGGCCGCAGTGTGGCCCCCGAGACGCAGCAACGGATTACGATCGCCCATCTGGAACACGCTGGCTTCCGACGGAGGCACAACGCCTTCGGTGCTCGCATCCGGTGGGAAGGCACCGAGGCGTTGCTTGGTGTACAGATCGAGCGTGCCCTCGGAGGAGATGATGAAAGCGCCGATGTGCAAGCGCTCGGCGAGACGAACCGGGGCCCCGACAATCAGAGTCACGGACCGCTTCAACGACTGCTCGCGAAGCGAGTCGAGGCGGGAGTCGTTTTCCGAGAACGCGAGCTCACTCGCGAGATCGAGCTCATAGCCCGTCAGGGACAGCTCGGGAAAAACCAGCAGCTGGACACCCTGCGTGGCGGCGAGGACGATTAGGCGAACGTGCTCGGTTAGGTTCGCCGCGACGTCACCGCGGAGCGGGATGGTTTGGGCGGCAGCGATCGGACACCAGGCGGTCACCCGGGAAGTTTATCAAGCGAGAACGAGTCGAGGAAGGGGCAGCAAGCGGCACCGGCACCGTTGCGCTTGACGGCTACTCGCCGGCCGAATCCGCCGTGATTATTGCCAGTATTGCACGCGGGTCGATGCGAGTCTTGTAACGGACGATGCGGCGGTCCGGCGGAAGGTCGCCCTTCTTACAGTCGCGATTTTGATCGACGCAGAGGACGAATCTTTCGATGCCCGCGGCGTGCAGACGCTGGAGCTTCTCGCACAGGTATTCGCGGGTCCAAAAGCCCAGCACTTCGAGTAACCAGCGGCAATTGGGCTGCTGGCGATGCACCAGTTCGAAATCGGGAAAGATGAGGGTTTCGCTCGAAGCGATCGCGGGCGGCTGACGGTTCAGGTCCCAGTGGGGAGCGATGCGGCGAAAGTCTCGTTCGAACTTCTGCTCCAGGCGGGGCTCCGCCGGTGCCGAGGCGGGTCCCGATCCGATCGGATCGCCCGAGCGCAGGGCGAGCGACGAGAGTTGGCCGTCGCGGCCGAGCGCGCACGCCGCGGTCAGTTCGAATTCGTCGCAACTGGCTAGGCGGGGGATGAGTGAGGCCAAGGCACGGCCGTACACTTCGCTGTGATGAAAGAGGGCGAAGGGGCCAGAAATGTCCAGCGCGACACCATCGGCAGCGCGTTCGAGCGGTGACTCGCGACAAATCAAACCCGCGAGGCGAGCCTGACGGATGAGGGTCCGAAAGTTGCCGCGCGCCGTGATTTGGACGTGCGCGGCCCGCCGAACCAGCGCAGCCACGATCGCCAGATTCGCGTCGGTCGCGAGCCGCTCCGGGGAAAAACTAGTTGGCACCGCTGCCACCCGTTGTTCCGCGGGCAGATCGGCGAAGAGCGCGCTCTCGAGCTCGACGGTGGTGACCGCGAAGGAATTTGCCACCGAGCCGAGGACGGCGTCACGCGAAGCATGCGGCTGCGCGGCGGCGCGAAACAAGGCGGCCCTCACCTCTTTGGGCGGGACTATCACGTTTGGTCGAGCCCGATTGCAGGCGTCCAACACCTGGACCGCGATTCGGAGTTTCGACTTTGGTGCGCGAATGGCCAACGGGTCGCGCAGGCGCTCGTGCAACTCAGCGCGCTTGCGGCCGACGAAGCGGTCACACTCGGCCAACAGCGCGCGCAGCCAGGGCTCATCCCGTGCCGTGAAATAGTGCGGCACGATTCGGTCGCCCTCGAGGTGGGCGCTAACGCGCAGCAACGTTTGCGGGAGCAAGGGCCTGCTTCCTTTCGCTGGCGCGTCGCGCCTCACTCGTGGCTCGAGTGGCCAGGTGATAGATGAGCGCGCGTTTTCCCGGGACGGGCCGCAGCAGGCGCCCGACGCGTTGCACGTGTTCGCGCTCACCCTGGGTGCCGCTGACGATGATCGCGACGTCAGCGTCCGGGACATCGATGCCTTCGTTCAAGACGCGCGCGCTCACCAGTGAACGGAGTGTCCCGGCGCGAAACGCGCTCAGCGCGGCTTCACGCTCGGCGCGCGAGATATCGCAGGTGACGGGCATGACGAGGTGCTTACGAGCAATGGCGTAAGCAGCTGCGTTGTCGGCAGTGAAAATGATTACTCGCGAGTCCCGATGACGACCGAGTAACACGCCGACGGCATCTGCCTTTGCTTCGGTGAAGTGGAGCAATTGGCGACTCCGCCGCCAGGCGCCGAGAGCAGCGCGCCCGTCCGGAGACTGAGCCGCCGCGGAGACGAAATCTTGCCAGCTAGCGTGCGGGTTCGAACGCCGAAATCGGCGATTGTAATCGGCAAAAGTTCGGCGATCCGCGTCGTAGCTGGCTCGCTCTCGTGGACTCAACCCAAGCTGTACCGTTACCAGATCGAAGTCGGAGAGCCACGTCCCGGCCAAATCGGCGATGCCCAATTGGTAGACGATCGGTCCGAGCAAGTCTGCCAATCGCGACAAGGCGGGCTCGCTCGGCGGAGTAGCCGTCAGCCCCAACCGCTGGGGCGCGATCGACATTTCCAACGCCTCGTCGCGGACGCCCAAACCGAAATGGTGAGCTTCATCCACCACGAGTAACTCGAACTGGGCACCGATCCGCGGCATGAGCCGGTACGCGCTCTCGAAGGTGGACACGGTGATCGCCTGCAGATCACGGCGCCCGTCACCGAGGCATCCCACTTTGCCTCGATAGGCCGCGCCCAACGCCGAGGTCCATTGCTCGAGCAATGCTCGCGTGGGAACCAGACACAGGGCGCGCACACCGGCAGCGCCCAGCGCAGCGATGGCGACTTGGGTTTGCCGCTGCCGGTGGGCAGCACGATGGTTCCCCGTCGACCCGAGAGTTCCCAAGAGAGCAACGCGGCTCGTTGGTACGAGCGAAGCGAAAGGGCGTTCCACGAAGCGGGCAATGCGAGCGAGCTAGGCCTCACTTCATCGCGCAAAGGCGACGGACAATGGCGCAGCGCCGCACACACCTCCGGGTAGCGCCAGGCCGGTGCTCTGAAGAGAGCGATGCGAGGGTCCCAGAGCAGCCCCGGGACTCGATCGGGTTTTAGCTCGGGCGCTTCGGCCAAAACCAGAGTGCCGTGATCGAACAGGAGGCGCATGGCTTACTCCTCCTTTCGACCGCTGCGCTCTGCAGTTGCGCGTCATCTGGCTTGAGCGACCGAGCAGCGTCGTGTCAGTCTGCGCGGGTGCTCCTCGCGCTGCCAGCGATTCTCCATGCGCTTGCCGCGCTTGCCGCCGATACCATCCCCATTCGCATCAACTACGATGCACCCGCGAGCTGCCCGAATCAAGACGCCTTTTACGATGCGGTACGGGCCCGCACCGATCGCGTGCGCAAAGCCCAAGGAGACGAGCCGCGGGTCGATGTGAATGTTCGCGTGACTCACGGCGATCGCATGTTTCACGGGGAGGTGCGTGAGGTCGTAAATCAGAGCGAGACCTCCGCCCGCAGCGTGAAAGGAGAAACGTGTAAAGAGGTCGTCGAGGCCCTCTCCTTCACGGTCGCGCTCTCGTTCGATCCGGAAGCGCACGCACCCGCGCCGCCCCCAGAAGCGAAACCTCCGACCCCGGAGCCTGCAGCGCCGGAGGCGCCGGTGCCGCCACTGATGGTGCAGCCGGTCCCGCCAGTCGCCGCCCCACGGCTCGAACTCGAGGTAGGCCTGAGCCTGCTCGGCACCGTGGTCGAGACCGCGGGCTTCGCGACGGGCGGCGCGCTGTCCATCATGTTGCTACGCGAAACCAACGCGAGCACGAGCGGCGCCGTCCAATTGTCGCTGCTGTTCGCGAGCACGGGTCTGCTGACCGCGCCCGATGATCACCGAACACGCTTCGGCGCGCTCGCGCTCGATGCGTGCCCCTTTCGGCACCGCAGCGGAAGCTGGGAAATTGCGCCGTGCGCGTTGGGGACCCTCGGCTTTCTGGAACTGACCGGCAGGGGCGTCGCCGAACCAGCGAGCGTCGACCGGGCCTGGCTGAGCGCTGGCATCGATGTCCAAATGTCTTGGCTGCTGGGCCGCGGGGTGGTCTTCGAGGGCGCGCTCGGCGCTACCGTGCCACTGGCGCGACATCGCTACTACACGAACGAACCCGACCAAGTGCTCACCGCGACGCCCGCAATCTCGCCCCTGCTGCGCGTGGGCCTCGGTTATCGATTCTGAGGTAAGCGTCGTTCCTTTCTGCAAAATGCTGCGCTGATCGGAAGCCCGTGATCGGATGGGAGGTTTGCGGGAATAGAGGTCAGTGCAGTTGTGATTCGATGCTGATAAATGGTCGTTATTGCCCTTACACCGGTGCTTTGGTTGCCAGCCCCCAGGACCACCGCTACCTTGAAGCTTGTGAGTCGGCCGAGTGAACGCGATACGCGCTTGCGGGCGATGGTGGACCGCTACCTCGACTTCGTCGCGCGCGTTTTGCGCAACGCCGGCACTCCCGAGGCGGAGGTGGACGACGACGTGCAACGCACCTTCATTGCGGTCGCCAATCGGCTGGACGACGTTCGGCCGGACGCCGAAAAGAGCTTTCTCCTACAAACTGCACTGCGAATGGCCGCGCACGCTCGGCGCACCTTGGCGCGGCGCCGTGAAGTGCATGATTCGGACGCGCAGCTACGCATCCAAGGCCCGCTACAGCCAGAGCAAATGCTCGACCAAAAGCGCGCCCGTGAGCTGCTCGATGAAGTGCTGGCAGAGATGGCGCTCGAGCTGCGGACCGTATTCGTCCTGTATGAGCTGGAGGAGCTCAGCATGACCGAAATTGCAGCCACACTGCGTATCCCACAGGGCACGGTGGCTTCGCGGCTCCGTCGCGCTCGCGCGGATTTCCGCGACCGAGTGCGCGCGCTTTCCGGGTCGACCCACGCGGAGGTGGGCTCATGACCGAACCGACTCGCCTCCTCGCCATGCCGGAGAGCGAACTCGAACGGGCATTGCTCGACGCGGGCCGCTCGTACACCGCGTCCAGTTCGATGCGCGCGAAAACTCTCGTGGCGCTCGGGCTGACGGCGGTAGCTACCTCTTCCGCCCCTTCTGCCGCGGCGGCCAGCAAGTCACTAACCAAGGCTACCTTTTCCAAAGTGGCCGTCGCAGTGATAGTGATCGGTGCCGCCGCCGTGCCCATTTGGCGCTACTTCGCCCAAGCGAGCGCGCGGGTCGCGCCTCCTCCAGCTGCCCGCGCGGCGCTGGTTTTGCCGGCCCCATCGGCAGCGGTCCCGTCGGAAGCGGCCCCATTGGTAACCGCCCCGTCGGTAACGGCCCCATCTGCGTCGGTGGCAGTCGCCCAGCTCCAACCATCGGCCGCCGCCCTCAATACGGGCACCGCGAGCAGCGTGCGCGCCGAGCCCCGACCAGTTTCCGTCCCGCCGCTCGCCGCGGAGCTGGCCGCGTTGGATGCCGCACGTACTTCACTGAGCCACTCCGATCCCAGCGCAGCGCTAGTCGCGCTCGATGGCTACTCGCGCAACTTTCCGCGCGGCCGACTGCGGATCGAAGCCGAAGTGTTACGCATCGGGGCGCTCGCCAAGAGCGGACAAACGGACGCCGCGCGCAAGCGAGCGGAAGCGTTCCTGCGGCGTCATCCGGATAGCGTGCTCGCCTCACGGGTACGCAGCTACGCCGGACTATGACACGACGGTCCGCGCTCGGTTGCATGGTGCTGAGCGCGGTGCTCGCGACTGCGCTCAGCGGTTGTAGCGGCACGCTCGACTCGCTGGGCAAGGATCCCACCGAGCTGCCCACCACATTCGAGGCGGTGACGAAACCGACCAACTACCCCAACACCTTCAGTACATTACTGAAGAAGAGCGATAGCGACGTCTCGAACAAGATCGGCGATGCGTTCGATCAGCTATTTCTGCACGGCGATCCGGGCACCCAAGTCATCTACTACCCGAGGGGCGACGATCAGGCTGCCATTTTGGACATCTTACACGGCAACGTCCGCACCGAGGGCATGGGACTCGCCATGCTCATCGCGGTCGAGCTCGACAAGCAGGACGTGTTCGATCGGCTGTGGACCTTCTCCAAAGTGTGGCTGCGCCAGGATTCAGGCGCGGCGCATGGCTATTTCAAATCGTACTGCGGTGAAGGCACGCAAGGTGTGGCGGGCACGTTCTGTTACGATGTCTACGGCATGCAGCAGTTCGTGCTCGCGCTGATGTTCGCCGATGGCCGCTGGCACAGTACCACCGTGCAGCCGTATGCGAGCGACGCCCTCGCTTTGCTCGATGTGTTGCAAAACAAGGAGCTCGAAAACGGCGGCGTCAAACCGATCGACGACGGCGGAGTCATGCAGGACGTCGGCAGTGCGTTCGACCCGACGACGCATTTGGTCCGCGAAGAACCGACCGTCGCTGCCGCAGGCTACACTCGTTCTGCTTTGGAGATGCCGGCCGCCTACGAGCTCTGGGCGCAGGCCACTGGCAACACGTTTTGGAGCGATGCCGCGGATGCCGCGCGCGCGCACGTGGTCGCTGCCGCCGATGCCACGACGGGCTTGTGGCCGATTCGCAGTTTTTTCGATGGCTCACCCGTGCCCGATTCATCGACGTTCACCCAGCAGGCGTATCGCACTCACCTGAACCTCGCGCTCGACGCGCTGTGGGGTACGGAGACAGCGGACGAAACTGCGGTGGCCGATCGCGTGCTCGGTTTCTTCGCGCAAAACCCGGACACGTACGGCGGGACCTTCGCGCTCGATGGCACGCCGATCGATACCAGTCGCGCGCAGGCACTGATTTCAGCCAATGGCGCGCTGGCGGTGGCGTCTTCGCGCTCGGACCGCACCGCTTTCGTCAACGCAGTCTGGGCGCAGGCAATCCCGACTGGCGACAACCGCTACTACGACGGACTGATGTACCTGATGAGCTTGCTCGTGTTGAGCGGGCAACTCCGCGTGTGGTGAAGCTGAGTCCGATCGCAGGCGGCGCGGGTCACGAAATCGATCGCGGGTTCACGATTCCGCAATCGAATCTTGCGCCTCCGCTGGAACGACCTGCAATTACAGGCAATCACTGCGCTGAAGCAACCAGGCCTGGGTCGAGTCCGTCGGCTCGCAGGACGTGATCTGAGCGCTATCGGGCGTAGCACTGACGCAGCTTTGCACGTGATGTTGCGGGCGAAGCTCGGACGCGAACGTGTCGCGCGCGCGCACTTCGAAGCGTTGATTTTCCAATCCATTCTCGCCGAAGGTGATCACCGGAGTCCCATCCCGAATGGCCGCCATTTGGACGTCGAGCACGAAGCCGGACAACAGGTTCTGAATCGAGAACACGTTCGGGGTAGCCGTCGCCGTGAGTTGCCAGGAACGCGCTGGCAGTCGGCAATCCGCCGCGAAATCCAGCAGAAAAGCGGGATTTCCAAAGACCGTGGTGGGCGCGCCCTGTCCCAGACAGAGACCATTGGCGCGCGAGCGCAGCACGTAGCGTCCGGCTCCGACCATCGAGCATGGCCCGGCGTCAGCGCCCGCTCCGCCAGCGCCCGCTCCGCCAACCCCCGCTCCACCAGCCGCGGCGTCGGCGTCAGTCGCGGCGTCGGGGGCGTCCGCGACGTCAGCGGCGTAGACGACATCTAGAGGCGTCGCTTTGCACGCGGTCAAAAGCGGCCAGAGCGCGAGGGCGCCGAGCAGACATGCGTTATGAGGGCACATTTCCCTTGCTGCGCGATCGAAGAGCATCTGAAGCGCTTGGTACAAGGTACCACGAAGTCAGACAGATGATGCTATGCTCGAAACGTGGCGCGTTACACGTCTTCGAAGCCCGCGGCCCTCGGGCGCGACGGGCAACGCGAAGAAGACCTGCACCAAGCGATCACCAACAACGAGGGTGACTGGCAGCGGCGCGCGTTCGACGAGTACCACCGGCTCGTGCACGGGTTGCTCTCCAAGACGCTCGGGCCGCGCGCGGAAGTCCCCGACCTCGCTGGCGATGTGTTCGTGATCTTTTTCGCCAACGCGCAGCGCATTCGGCTGGCCTCGGCGGTGCGCAGCTACCTCGTTTCGATCACCATGAACGTGGCGCGCCGCGAGCTGCGAGCGCGCCGCCGCCGCGCACTCCTGCATACCCTGATTGGCTGGCCTCGGGGTGCCGAACGAGAGGCGTCGCCCGATGACCCCAAAGCGAAGGCTGCCTTGCTCCAGCTCGGCCGCATCGTCGAGGAGCTGAGCCCGGACGAGCGGGCTGCCTTCGTGCTGCATTCACTGGAGAACATGCCGGTCGCGGAGATTGCCAGCGCGTTGGGCGTTTCCGAGTCCACTGCCAAGCGCCGCGTGCGGCGCGCCAATGAGCACATCTTGAAGCGAGTGCGGCGGAACGCACTGCTGGCCGACTACCTGGTCGCGCGTTCGGGGCCTTCCAATGCGGACTAAGCGCGCGGAGCCGACCCAAGAGCAAGTCACCGAAGCCTTTCGGGCTTTGGCCAACGAGCATGCGCAGGAGCGCGAGCCGTTCGACAAACGTCGGGCCTGGCATGCCTTGCAATACGCGCATCGCAGGTGGCGAGTCCCCGCGCGCAGTGCCCGCGGGCGCTGGGCGCTGGCGTTCGGCGTGTTTGCGCTCGGCATCGCAGTCGGCGCGCCTGCCTGGCAAGCCTGGACCATGCTCCGCTACGAGGCGCACGGGCTTTCTACGGAAGGCAGCAACCTGAACAGTCGAGACACGCCAGCCGACTTGGCGTTTTCCGACGGCAGCCGCGTGACGGTCAGCCCGCATTCGACGCTGAGCGTCGACTTACTCGGCAAGCGTGCGGCGTTGACACGTCTCTTCGACGGCCAGCTGCACGTCGCGGTGCACCACGAACCCGACACGAACTATCGCTTTTTGGTGGGTCCGTACGAGGTGCAGGTGGTCGGCACTGAATTCGATCTCGTGTGGCACGCGCAGGCCGAAGGCCTCACGTTGGTCATGCAGAGCGGCGAAGTCCAAGTCCTCGGCGACGGCAACCCGCGCCAAGTCCGCGCTGGTCAAACGTTGCATTTGCCGAGCCAACGGGAGCCGCCGCGCGCGGTCGCACTCAGTGCGCCCGCGCTGCCGTCGTCGGCACCCGCAACGGTGGACGTCCCGGCCGTGAGCAGAGTCGCGAGCACACCTCAGAGGCCGAGCGCCGTCGTCGCGCGCGCTAGCGAAGCCGATTGGAGCGCCCTGCTCAATGCCGGTCAGTTCTCGGCCATCGTGCGCGACGCGGACGCTCGGGGCGGTGAGCGCTTGCTCGAGTCCGCGCCCGCGAACGATCTGAAAGTGCTGGCGTTGGCGGCGCGCTATACGGGGCGTCGAGCGCTCTCCCTGCGCGCCTGGCAGGCCCTTCGCGCGCGCTATCCGTCGGACGCACTGAACCAGGGTGCGGCCTTCTTTCTGGCGCGCGGTTATGAGGAGCAAGGCGACGTCGCGGAGGCGATGCGCTGGCTCGCTCGCTACTTGGCGGAGTCTCCCTCGGGCTCTTACGCCAGCGAGGCGCTCGGGCGCCGGATGCTTTTGCTCTCGAAGTCGGGTCAAAGGGTCGACGCCGTGAGCACGGCGCGCACGTACCTCGAGCGCTATCCGCGAGGCGCGTACGCGAAATCTGCACAGCTCGTAATCCAACCGGATTAGCCGATGTTCGGGGCTCGGCACTGTTGCTGCGCGACCGCGGGTCTGCTGGCACAACTTGCGTTCACTGCCCCCGGCTACGGCAGCGATTTCTCGAGCACGGTGATCGTCTCGTCGAACACGTCGGATGCGCGCCTGACGCGCGCTCTGATATTGATCCGTGGCGAGCTTTCGGCGCTCGGACTCGATGTGCAAGTGCGCGTCATCGACGCACCAGACGCGCCTCCAGCGGTGTCCGAGACCAGCAGCGAACGCGTGAATCTGGAGGTCAAAGAGGGCGCGATCGTCGTGCGCGTGTTTGCGGCCGGGGCTTCGGCGCCGCTGCTCGAAAGCGTGGACCTCGATGGCCCAGAGGTGACCGCCGAAGTGATCGCCGTGCGCACGGTCGAGGCGCTCCGTGCCGCGCGCCTGCTCCCCTCCCCGGATCAGCGAATCCCGGCGCCAAAGCCGCCCGCGCCGCCTCCGCCGGAGGAGCGTCCACCTGCGGCGCGGCCGGCAGCACCGACGTTCGAACGACCGATACCGACCGTGCAGCTCGCGCTCGGAGCGACCTTCGTACAAAATTCACGAGGTCTACCGCAGCCCGGCGTCCGAGCGGCGGTACAGGTCGGCCCCCGCTGGGGCTTCGTTGCCCTGGGTGCGGAGAGCTCACTATCAGACCTCTCGTTCGAGCGCACGGTGGGTTCGGCGCAGGTTTCTCGTCGCACGTTATTCTTACAGCTGGGCGCTCGGGTCCGTTTGCACCGCGCCTGGGAGGTGAGCGCGCGGAGCGGCGTCAGCTACATCCATTATGGGGCCAGCGGCGTTGCGCAACCGGGCTATCTGGACCAGGACCTCGAGCACGACACCGGCGCCGCTTCGCTGTCAGTCGGCGGCGCGTATTATTTCGTCCGCGGCTTCGGCGTGTATCTCGATTTCAGTGGTCTACTCGCCTTCGACGCTGCACGCATCCGGTTGGGCGACGAGGACGTGGTGACTCTCGATCGCCCGTCCTTCGCCCTCGGAGCCGGTGTGCTGCTCGGCGCCTTTTGAGCCATGGCCTGACTTGCGACCAAACCGCACCTAGGATGGCTACCGCTGCTAGACTGAGCTCGCGTTCGTACTCTTCACGCTTGCGCTTCACGCGAAGATAGCGCCCCGAGGTTTCTATGTGGCGTCACCCGTTCATCTCGCTCACGAGTCTGATGCTCCTTTCGGCGGCGTGCTCCAGCAGCACCACTAGCCCGATGACGGAGTCAGCTGGGATGGCGGCGGAGGAGGAGGGCGGTTCGTCTGCCCGCGCCGGCAGCGCAGCAGTTCCCGTGGCGGGAGCAACCGCGAATGCGGGCAGCTCTGGCTCGGGAGGCCAATCGAGCGGCGGGGGAAGCGCCGGCAGCGGAGTCTCCGGCGAGCTCGCAGGCGGCGGTGCGGGTGCCACTGCCGGTGCGGTCGGCGGCGCACCCGCCGGGGGCAGCGCAAATGGTGGCACCGGCGGTGCACATGCGGGCGGCGGCACGAGTGGCGCAAGTGGCGGTGCTGGTGGCTCGGCCTGCCCGGGCGCGGGACATATCACTTACACGCTGGCCAAGTCCACCTCACCGACCACGACCGAGCAAGCAGCGTACGACCGCATCACGACGGCAATGGACAAGGCGATCAGCTACTACGACTGCTACACGAGCATCACGAAGAGTGAGAGCGTGAGCTACGTGCCTTCGGTCGAAACGGCGGATGGCAACATCAGTGGGTCCATCCGTTTTGGCTCGGATCCTACGTACATGGACTACCGCACCGCGATGCACGAGATCGCGCACACGGTGGGTATCGGGCAAGCCTCGAATTGGGGCTCGTTTCTCTCAGGTGGGCTCTTCACCGGTGCGCACGCCGCGGCGCAATTGAAAGCCATCAATGCCACCCTGACCACGCCGCTCTACACGGACGTGCACGCGGACACGCAGCACTTCTGGCCCTACGGCATCAACCAACAGTCCGAAGTGAAGAGCGAAGCGGATCTGATTGCGCATTGCAATATGGTGGTGGCAATTCGCCAGGATCTCGGTCTCTAGCTCCGATGAGCGGGGCGTCTTTCGCCGGGCCCGTGCTAGAACCGACCGGGCGTGCTCACGCTCGACGATCTTCCTGGACCCTTCGTCACTGCGATTGCGGTCGCGCTCGGGCTTTCATTCGGTAGCTTTCTGAATGTCGTCATTTACCGCTTGCCGCGAGGCGAAAGCCTCTCGCACCCGCCCTCGCGCTGTCCGGGCTGCGGCAAGGCAATTCGGATCTACGACAACATCCCGGTGCTCGGCTGGCTCTTGCTGCGTGGGCGCGCTCGCTGTTGCAAGATCCGGATCTCGGCCCGCTATCCCTTGATCGAGGCTTTGGGCGGCTTGATCGCCTGGGCCATCGTGCGCGCGATCATCTTCGAGCTGCCGGATGAAACGCTGTGGTGGAAGGTGGTGCTGTTGTTCGCGCTGTATTTGGCGCTGGCGCTCGGGCTGCTCGCCGCCGCGTTCATCGATCTGGATCACATGTATTTACCTGATCCAATCACGCTCGGCGGCACGCTGCTCGGACTGGTCAGCGTACCACTCCGCGGCGGAACGTTTCAGGGCGCGCTTTTGGGGGCCGCGCTCGGCTTTCTGCTGGTTTGGCTGCCCTTCGATTTTTTGTATGGCAAGCTGCGCGGCATGCCCGGCATGGGCCTCGGCGACGCCAAACTCGTGATGCTGGCCGGCGCTTGGTTTGGCTGGCAAGGCGCGGTCTTTGCGCTGCTGGCTGGCGCCGTGCAAGCCACGTTCGTCGCGCTCGCCGTGTTTTTGGCGCGCGGGCGCATCGACGAACCCGAAGCGGTGATTCAAGAGCGGAAGGAGCTGCAAGCGCTGCTCGAGAGCAGCGAAGGCGAGGCGCGCGCGGAGCTCGAGCGCGCGATCGCCCGCGATCCGTTGGCCTTCGAGCCCGAGGCGGGCTTGGGCAAGGCGCGCCTGGCTTTCGGACCGTTCTTGGCTTTGGCGACCGTCGAGTACATGTTGTTCGGAGACGTCATCGTGCAGGCGTTGTTTCCATGAGCTACGCGCGTTTGACGAGCGCGGGGCTCTCACTGCTCGCAGCTGCCTGCGGCGCCCCGAGGTTGGTGACCGTGCCGACTGGGGCGCAGCCTGCAGCGGCCGCGCCGATCAAAGTCGACTACCCGCCGCCACCAGCGAAGATCGAGGAGATCCGCATCGCCAAACGCTCGGGCGGCAGCTGCGTTTGGCGCGATGGCTATTGGGACTGGACCGGGGGGCGTTGGGAGTGGCAGGACGGGCGCGCGGTGCTGCCGGCCAAGGGTTGCTTCTTTGCCGAGGCCAAACTGCGCTGGACCACGGATTCGCTCTCGTTTTACCGCCCTGCGTGGTACCCAGACCCGGCGCTGAGTCCGGCCCCGAAGACCTGCACCGAGGTCGCCTGCTTACCTGCTCCCCCTCCCTGAGCCACCGCGCTCGACTACCCCCAGTGACTGAATCGAACTCCGAGCCATGGTCGATCAAGCGAGTGCTCGCCTGGGCGACCGATGACTTCAAACGCCGCGGCAACAAAAGCGCCCGGCTCGACGCCGAGTTGCTGCTGAGCGAAGCACTCGGTTTCGATCGCATCAAGCTAATCGTCGAGGCCGAGCGTCCGCTCGCCGACGACGAGCTCGGCCGTTACCGCGATTTGATCAAACGGCGACGCGCCTCCGAGCCGATCGCTTACATCTTGGGGCGACGCGAATTTTTCGCGCTACCGATGCTCGTCGACCGGCGGGTGTTGATCCCGAGGCCGGACACTGAAATCTTGGTCGAGACCGCTCTTCGCGGCACCCGCGAGCGCCACCTCTACGGCCGGATGTTGGACTTGTGCACGGGCTCGGGTTGCGTCGCGATCGCGTTCGCCAAGGAGCGTCCCACCTGGCGCGTCACTGCCGTCGATCTGTCGCCCGATGCGAGCGCCGTCGCGCGCGAAAATGTGCAGCGCGCGGGCGTCGTCCACAACGTCGGTGTGCTCGAAGGTGACCTATTCGCGCCACTCGCGGAGGGCGCACAGTTCGAGCTGATCACCGCCAATCCGCCGTACATACCGAGCGCTGAGATCGCGGGCCTAGACGCCGACGTACGCGACTTCGAACCCCGCTTGGCGCTGGACGGCGGAGCCGACGGTCTACACGTGACGCGTCGCCTAGTCGCCGAAGCAATGCATTACTTGAGCCCGGGCGGCCTGCTTGCCCTGGAAGGCGGCTTCGACCAAGCCCCGGCGGTCGCCGCGCTGCTGGAAGCGAGCGGCTTCAGCCAAGTTGCGCGCAGCAAAGACCTGGCCGGCGTCGAACGCGTGGTCAGCGGCCGCCGTTCGGCGTAGCACGGTACACGCCGTGAAGAAGTGGACGCTGCTCGAACAAGTCACGACGCCCGACGGCAGCACGCTGTCGCTCGCCGAGCATGACGGCAGCTACGCGATTCGCGTCAACGGTCGCGAGCTGATGTCCAGCCGTCACTCGTTCTCGGAAGAGCAGTTGGGCGTGGTCGCGTGTGAGCCGCTTCGACAGGTCAAAGGTGCGCGCGCGTTGATCGGCGGGCTCGGCTTGGGCTTTACGCTGCGCGCTGCACTTTCGACCCTGGCGCCGGACGCGCAGGTGCTCGTGGCCGAGCTCTTACCCGAAGTAGTGACTTGGAATCAGAACCCCGCGTATGCGCTCTCGTCCGAGGCGTTGGCGGATCCGCGTACGGAAGTCGTGATCGGCGACGTGGCGGGCGTGATCGAAGAGAGCGAAGCGCGGTTCGACGCGATCATGCTGGACGCTGACAATCAGACCACGAGCATGAACACGGCTGGCAACACGCGGCTCTACCAAACTGCCGGTCTAGCCGCCGTGCATCGCGCGCTGACCCGGGACGGTACCGCAGTGTATTGGTCGGCGGGCGAGGAGCCGGCGTTCGTCGATCGCTTCGAGAACAGCGGCTTCGACGTCGAAGTGCGGCGCGTTCGCCGGCATTCGAGCTCGAAGGCCAGTCATTTCTTGCTGATCGGGCGGCGGATCACTGCCCGCCGACGAACGTGAGGCGCGCCTCGACGGACACGCTGTTCATGGTCACGGTCTGACTCCACCAGTGCCAATACTCGACGGCAGGGCCGAAGGTGAACTTCCAGAAACGCAGCGGCTCGTAGGCCACGCCGCCGCCCAGAACGCTCATCAGGCCACCGTCCGCGTCCTCGCGATTGTGACCGGTGATCTTCATGCTGCCCGCGCCGAAGTCGCCGAAGAGCGACAAGTCCCGAAAAACACCGCCGCGATAAAACAGCGGGTAGCCTTGGACGTGAAAGATGAACGCGCTGCCCGACGCCGTGGTTTCGCCGTGCTTCAAGCTCAGGCCCGCGAAGCCCAAGCCAAAAACCAAATAATCCGTCAGCGCACCGCCAAACCACAAACGGTTCGTGCCGCCAAATGCCCCGCCGGTGTCGCGCTTGTAGAAAGAGTCGCCGAGCTTCGCGATCTCGTTCGGATAGCCGTGGGCATTGCCCGCAGCCAAGCCCAAGGAAAGACCTGCGACGAAGCCCGACCGGCGCGTCGCCACCAGCTTGTAATCGCCATCCCAGGCGCCGCCGTCCGAGGACTCAGCCCGCGCCAAGTTGGTGAGCGAGGCGATGCCGAGCAAGGCACACAAAAGAGGCAATCGATTCATGGGCGTACCCGATCTCGGACACTCAGGCCTCGGGGTCAACCCCAGCCGCTCGGCCAAGCGCTACGAGCGCAATTTCAGGGAACCGGCCGCGAGCACTGCGAGTGATTCAGCGACGCCGCTTGGTGATTGCGCGCGCGAGCTCGAGGATTGCGGTCTGCAACTCGGGCGGCGCGCTCTCCACCAAGCGTGCGGTTTCGATCGCAACGGGTCCCAATTCTGCGACACCGCCCACGAGCTCACCGGCGGGCACACCAAGGCCAACCGCGAGCGACATGACCGTACTCAGCGAGGGATCGCGGCGACCGTTTTCGACGGTACCGATATAGTTCGGGGTGAGACCGGATCGTTCCGCCAGTTGCTCGAGCGTGAGCCCGAGCGCGACACGACGCCGGCGCACTTCCCTTCCGAAGATACTTGGCAAGGGAAGACGATTTCTTCTCACTCCGGGTGCAGACATGAACCACTGATGGTGTTGATATTCAACACGATGATATACTGATCGCCCAGCAGCGCGAAGCGGCGCTATTTCCAAGGTGTCGGAACTCGCGTTCGGAAGCGAACTATTGCGCCGGATACGCGGGATGCCAACCGATGCCGGCTGCGGGTCGATTCAGGCCGCCCGGTCGGGCCA
Source organism: Pseudomonadota bacterium (assembly GCA_037200885.1). GTDB lineage: Bacteria > Myxococcota_A > Polyangia > Polyangiales > Polyangiaceae > PMG-095. The sequence goes on along the minus strand of JBBCIN010000001.1, from coordinate 2,904,572 downwards.
CTCGCGATTCCCCACGCCAGAGCTCCGACATTGTCGGTCACGCAACTGGACCGAGCGCGGACCGACTGAGCTCGATGCGGATCGAAGCCAGCCAACCAAAGGCCCTGCCTGCTCCAGTGCCAGCCGCAACGCCATTGAGCGCCTTCCGGGCGCATGTCCTGCCGCATCGGTTGGGCGCCCCCGAAGCACGAACACTGCTCGGCAACGCCTGGACCGCGGTCACGGGCAACCCAGCAGAACCGCGCACGAGCGCGCTCCTCACCGCTCATTGGGCGCTCGAAACGGATAGCGGGCGCTGCATGCCCGGACACAACTTCGCCGGCATCAAGGCCGCGCCCGGCGCAGCCGGCCAGAGCTTTTCAACGATCGAGGGGCATGGCGCCACTCGGCGCGAGGTCAGCGCGCGCTTCCGCGTGTACGAGAGCGCGGAAGCCGGCGCCCGCGACTACGTGACGCTCTTGGCAACGCGCTATCCCGACGCAGTCGCCGCCGCACGAGCAGGCGATAGCGCTGGCTTCGCGCGCGCTCTCGCGCACGGCGGCTACTTCACCGCGGTCCCTGAATCCTACGCGGCGGGCCTCGAACATCGCCTGGCAACGCTCGAAGCGCGCGCTCCTGGATGCGCGACCGCCTCCTGCGGGGTACTGGCGCGTGCCGCCCTCGACGGCGTATTGCACGCCTTCCGCGCCCCAGCGGATGACGGCTGAAAATTTGGCCGATCGCGACCGATCGTGGCAACCGCTTCGGTATGGCCCCGATGCTCGACCCGCTCGACCCGCCGTTGGTGCGCCGCGTCCGCGGTGTCGCTTCGTCCTTGGCCCTGCTGCACGTACTTGCAGCCTGTGGCTCGCATCAGGATGGTCCTAGCCTGTCGAAGGCGGCGGCCGAGGACGAGAGCATTCCCAACGTGCCCGAGCCTGCGGCCAGCGGCCCCAAGCTGGGTGCCGTCGCCAACATCACCCCCGTCTTGGAACGCCCCGCAACTGGCGCTCGCCAACTTGGCTACCTACACGCCGGCGCGCGCGTGGCGCGGGCCCCGGAGCCGTACTCGCGTCGCGGCTGTGGCGGCGGTTGGTACCCGGTGCGCCCACGCGGCTTCGTCTGTGCCACTGAAAGCGCAACCGTCGACATGGCACACCCCACCCTGGCGGCGATGGCGCTCACGCCGAATCTGGACAAGCCCCTACCGTATGCGTACGCGCGAACACGGCTGGAAACCCCGCTTTTCGAACGCGACCCCGAGCACGACGACGCCGTGCGTGAGGTCTCCCGATTGAAACGCCGCGCTGCCATGGCGGTGGTCGGCTCTTGGTCGGCGCGCGATCCCGAGGGCAACGTGCAACGCTTGGCGCTGTTGACCAGCGGACGCTTCGTCAAAGCCGGCGATCTCGAAGCAGCCGAGCCGTCAGCGTTCCACGGCGTGGAGCTGACGAAGAAAGACGATTTACCGTTCGCCTTCGTGGTCAAGCGCGGGGTGCACGCCTTCAAGCTAGACGGCGACGCCAGTCAGAAGGTGGACCCGCTCGACTATCACGAGGTCGTGCATTTGACGGGCCGCTTCCACAGCGTGGGCGACGTGAAATATTGGGCTACCAGCGACGGCCATTGGGTGCGCCACCGCGACGTGCTCGTCGTCCAGCAGCGCAGCACCTTTCCCGATTTCGCGCAGGGCACGCAGCAGTGGATCGACGTCAGCGTGGTCACGTCTACCTTCACGCTTTACGAGGGAAAGCGCGCCCTGTTCGTAACGCTTTGCAGCGTAAATCGCGACGCGCACCAAGCCGAAGGCGACAAATGGCTCGGCGCCTTCGAGGTGACTGGCAAAGAGGTGACGCTGGCCACCCGCGACGCGAGCTCCTTCGGTGAGAATTTCGAGGTGTTCGACGCGCCCTGGGGTCTCACGCTGTCGTCTGGGCTGCAACTGTACGGCGCCTATTGGCACGATCGCTTCGGCGTCGATCATGGCGCGGGCGCGATCGAGCTGTCACCCGCCGACGCCGAGCGCGTCTACCAGTGGGCGACACCGCAAATCCCCGAAGGTTGGCACGGCTTGGTCGCGCCACCCGCGGACAGCGACAAGACTCGAATCGTGATCCGCAAATGAGAGCGGCTCCGCCCCCGAGCGCGGGGCAGAGTTACTTCCCCCGTCGAGGATCACGGAGCGCGTCAGCCGCGCAAACGCTCCAGCACGTCCACCGTCGCGTGCGAGCGATTGAGCGTGTAGAAGTGAATGCCCGGCGCTCCGCCGTGGATCAGCTCGCGGCACTGCGCAGTCGCGTGCTCGACGCCGATCTGCTGCACCAGCGCCAAGTCATTGCCGGCCGCCTCCAGGCGAGCGAGCAGCGGCCCAGGGATCGCCGCGCCACACAGCGCCGTGAAGCGCTTGACCTGCGAGAGATTGGTAATCGGCATGATGCCGGCGATGATCGGCACGTGGATCCCCGCCGCGCGCGCTCGCGCGACGAACGAAAAATAGTCCCTGCTGTCGAAGAACAGCTGCGTGACCAGCACCTCGACTCCGGCCATGACCTTGCGCTTGACGTTTTCCAGATCATGAGTTGCCGATGCCGACTCAGGGTGACTCTCGGGATAGCAGGCACCCGCCAAGCAAAAATCATAACGTTCACGGATGAACTCGGTGAGCTCCGAGGCGTAGCCGAAGCCGCCGTCCGACTTCACGAAGGTCGTTTCGCCCTTCTGCGGATCACCGCGCAAGGCGAGCACGTTGTCGATACCGCCCGCTTGCAGCTGGTCGAGCACGCTACTGATTTCTTCGCGAGTGCCCCCTACGCAAGTGAGATGGGCCATCGCCTCCAGTCCCACCTCGCGTTTGATGCGCGTCACCAGATCCACCGTGAGCCGGCGCGTGCTGCCGCCCGCACCGTACGTGACCGACACGTAAGCCGGGTCGTACACCTGCAAGCGAGCGACGGTCTCGAACAAACGATCGACCCCGGCTTGATCCTTTGGCGGGAAGAACTCAAAGGAGAAGGCGGGCTTTTGCGCCGAAAGCTTGTCGGTGATTTTCATGAGGCAGCGGCACGCTCGAGCGCCGACGGCCACGCTAGCAGCGCGCGCCAGGCTATGCCAATAGGACGCCCATTCGAACAGGCATCCATCAACTCAGGCGGATGAACGAGCTCATGCATATCCACATCGTAGCGGTCTCCGGAACGGGCATGGGCGCATTGGCAGGCCTGCTCGTGGAGCTCGGGCATCGGGTATCGGGTAGCGATATTGCCTTCGACCCGCCGATGGGCCCCGCCCTCGAGAGCTGGGGGGTGCGCTGCCTGCAAGGGTTCGATCCCGAGCACCTCGAGCCGGCGCCGGATCTGACCATCATCGGCAATGTGTGTCGCCGGGACAATCCCGAGGTACTCGCCGCGGTTCAACGCGGCCTGCGCTACACGCACATCGCTGGCGCCTTGGCTGAGTTTGCGCTCGATGCCTGCTCACCGCTGGTCGTGGCCGGCACCCACGGTAAGACCACCACCAGTGCCATGGCTGCGCATTTGTTGGAGGCTTGCGGATTTGCCCCCGGATTTCTGATCGGCGGCCTGCCCAAGAATTTCCCGCGCAGCTTTCGCGCGGCCCGCGCGGACAAGACTCGGAGTTTGCTCGGCGATCGCCCCCTGCGCAAAGCGGCGTTCGTGATCGAAGGCGATGAGTACGATACCGCCTTCTTCGAGAAGACGGCGAAGTTCTTACACTATCGACCCGAGGTCGCGATCCTGACTTCGATCGAGCACGACCACGTCGACATCTACCCCGACCTCGAGAGCTACCTGGAGGCGTTCCGCCAGTTCGTGGCGCTCGTACCCGAGCACGGCTTGATCGTCGCCAACGCGGCCGACGCAGAGGTCGTGACGGTCGTCGATGCGCACGCGCGAGCGCAGGTCGCGTGGTTCGCGCTCGAAGGTGAAGACACGCATGGCAAGCCGCCGCACTGGCTGGCCGCGCCGGCGCAAATGGACGAGGCGGGCACGCGCTTCGATTTGTACGCGGGCGGCGTGGCTTGCGGTCGCCTCGCGCTCACCGTGCCCGGCCGCCACAACTTGAAGAATGCGCTCGCGGCAATTGGCGCCACGGCCCAAGGCTACGGCGCGCGGATCGCGGATATTGGCCCCGCCCTGGCGCGTTTCGACGGTGTGCGCCGGCGTCAGGATTTGATCGGCACGCCGCGCGAAAGCTTCGTGTACGACGACTTCGCGCATCACCCGACCGCGGTTCAAGAGACGCTGGCCGCGCTGCGTGGGCGGCACCCGAGCGGTAAGCTATTCGCGGTCTTCGAGCCGCGCAGCGCGACCGCGTGTCGCCGTATGCACCAAGACGAATACACCCGCGCCTTCGAGAGCGCCGATGAAGTGTTGCTCGCTCCCCTGGGCCGCTCGAACCTTCCGCCCGAAGAGGCGCTCGACCTGCGCCAGCTCGCGAGCGACTTGAACGGCCGCGGCAAGTCCGCCCAGGCGTTGCCGAGCGTGGACGCGATCCTCGACCACCTGGCCCTGAACGTGATCCCGGGCAGCGTCGTGGTACTGCTCTCGAACGGCGCCTTCGGCGGCATTCATGCGAAATTGCTTGAGCGCCTGAGCCGCTGAAGAAAGCCCCGTGCGGTCCCGGGCGAAGGGTGCTAAACGCGGGCGCTCTGAAACGCGTTCAGGAATAGCAAAAAGAGGCTGATGGTGGCGTGTCCCTGCGGAAAAGGTGAGTCCCTCGAAGTGTGCTGTGGTCCGATCCTGAGCGGCAAACGCCAGGCCGAGACCGCGGAAGAGTTGATGCGCGCGCGCTACACCGCGTACGCCACGCACGACGTCGACTTCGTGATCTCGTCCCACGATCCGAAGACCGCCGGTGAGGTCGATCGCGCCAACACCGAGGCTTGGGCCAAAAATTCCGAGTGGCTCGGTCTGGAGATCTCGAGCACCGAAGGCGGCACCGCCGCCGATACCGAGGGCACGGTCGAATTCGTAGCCAGCTACAAGCTTCAGAAGATGAAGATCGACCACCGCGAGCGCGCGACCTTCAAGAAGGAAGACGGCAAGTGGTTCTTCATCGACGGCGTCGAGCTGAAGGGGCCGCCCATTCGTCGCAGCGAGCCGCGCGTGGGAAGGAACGACCCTTGCCCGTGCGGGAGCGGCAAGAAGTACAAGAAGTGCCACGGCGTCGAGGCCTGAATCGGAGCCCGGGCCCTTGACGCGGTCGCCCGAAGAACTCGCGCAGATCGCGTTCGAGGTCGCCAGCGAGGCCGCTCACTTGGTCTACGCCGGCTTCCGCAAACAGCCCGCGGTTCGAGAGAAAGGCCGCGCGGATCTCGTGACCGAGTACGACTTGGCGAGCGAGCGCTTGATCAGGCAGCGGCTGGCCGAGCGCACTCCGGAACTTGCCATCGTCGGTGAGGAACAAGGCGGCGCGCCCGCGCCTGACCACGAGCTCACTTGGTATTGCGATCCGCTCGATGGCACGACCAACTTCGCGCACGGCCATTTCTTCTTTTGCGTCAGCCTGGGCGTCGCCGAAGCGGGGATCCCGATCGCCGGCGCGGTCGTCGCCCCCGCGCTCGCGACCCATTGGCGCGGCTTTCGCGGTGGCCCTTGCCTCAGGAATGACGAGCCGTGCCGGGTGAGCGAAACCGCTGAGCTCGACCAAGCGCTGGTCGCTACCGGTTTTCCGAGTGATCGCAGCCAGGCCGCGAGCAACAATTTTTCCGCGTTCGTGCGCGTGAAGCCACGAGTGCGCGGCGTGCGCCGTTGCGGTTCGGCCGCCATCGATCTGTGCCTAGTGGCAGACGGTACGTATGACGCCTACTGGGAGCGTCGCCTGAACGCATGGGACGTGATGGCCGGATCGGCGCTGGTTTTGGCCGCTGGCGGTATGCTGAGCGCACTTGATGGTACGCCGCCCGACTTGTCGGTTGGTCACATTTTGGCTTCCAACGGCCGGATCCACCGCGACTTATCGAATCTGATCGCGTGACTGTAGACTGGTCCTGCACTCCTGGCTGGAGGATGATAACCGAGAATGGACGATCGCTCGTCGGCGCGGCCTGCTGCCGCCTCCGCTCTGCGGCCGACTCCGCCGAAGAAGCCGGTGCGTTCCAGCTCGGGGCCCGTGCTTGCCGCTCGGCGCCCGGCGGCCGCGACCGCGACGATCGAGCCCACAATCCTGCTCGTCGGGGCAGACAGCACGTTCGAGCCCGCGCTCCGCGCCGCTCTCGCCAGGCACCGCGTCTACGTCGAAACCACGACTGCTGACGCAGTTGCCGAGACCGTGATCGCGGCCGCGCCAGATCTGGTGTTGCTCGTCGGCGCTGCGGCGCGAGACGGCGGCAGCGACGTGCTCGAAACGTTGATGAGCTCGCCCGTGTGCTCGGTGATTCCAATCGCGATTTTGGACGACAACACGGCGCTCGACATGCGGCTGCGCGCGTTCCGCCACGGGGCAGCCGCGGTGATCGCGCCATCCGCGAGTATCGATGCCATCGCCGAACAAGTCGCTAAGCTTGCGCGAGAGATTCCGGAGCGTGACGGCGAATCTTTGGGTATCGTCGGTGAAGCGACCCTGAGCGAGTTCGTCGGTGCCCTGAGCAAGGAGCTCCGCTCTGGGATCCTATCGGTTCACACCGGCAAGGGCAGCGACGACGCGGTGCGCTTGGTGCTCGGCAGCGGACGGCCGTTGGCAGCCTTCATCGACGACTTCGTACGCCAAGTAAAATCGCACGTCGTGCACGCCGAACCGCTGCACTACGAGTTCGCAGAGCACGCGGGCGGCACGGTCACCGTACTCGACCCGGCGGCACCTTCTGCCGAACCGGAGCGTGTCAGCGTGAAGGGCGTACGCGTCGCACTGGCCGACGACGACACTGGCCGAGCCGACAGCGTTGCCCAAGAATTGCGCTCGCGCGGGGTGTCGGTGGTGGTGACCGATTTGGCGCCGAGCGATCTGCGGTTCGCCAAGCTGCGTCAGGTCGATCCTGAAATCCTCCTCATCGGCGAGTCGCAAGTCAAAGGTCAGGGTTACGAGCTACTCCGGCGGATGCGTAAGGATACGCGTTTACGCTGGGCCTCCCTGCTCGTCGTGCGTTGGGACGAGATCTGGTCGGACGCGCTGTCCGTTCCCGCGCTCGATCGGCTGGAGACCGCGCTGTTCGCGTTGTCCGAGGCGGATCGCACGTTGCAAGCCTGGGCCGAAAGCGGTGACGACTTCGATGCACGCCTGGAAATCACCGGCCCCGCGCGCTGCCTGCGCGCGCTGACGACCAGCCCACGACCTTTGCGTGTCACCGTCAACAACCCGCGCGTGACCATGAGCATCGACATCTCGGACGGGCTGGTGGTTGGTGCTGCGGGTGAGTCGCGCCTCGATGCGAGCCAAAAATGGGAAGGTGCGCTCGCGCTGTCGGCCTTCATGGTGCTGAGCTCGGGGCGCGTTCACGTCTCGCCGGTGAGTCAGCCCGCGGTGACCAACGTGATGGCGACGGTCGACGTCGCGCTGAACATGGCTGATTCGGAGCCGTCGCCGATCACGCCTTCGATCCCGACCACGACTGCTCGGAGCCTGCATCCGCCACCGGAGGCTCCGAGCAGAACCAGCTTACGTCCGCCGGCGGAGCTTGCCGCGCAGGCCGCAGGGGCGATCTTGGGTCGGCCTCGCACGGGCGTCAGCATACCCGCGGCGCTGTTCTTGGTCGCGCTCGCGGCTTTGCAGGGCTTGCTGGTGGTGGGCGCACTCAGCCTGCTTATCCGACCGCGCCCCTCGAGCTCCGCGCCGAGCGCGTCGATCAGCGCCTCGGCGCAGAGCCAGCCGCCAGCCTCACCGCCGCCGGCTTCGGCCACGGCGCTCAGCCCCGCAGCGAATGGCGCGTCTTCGTCCGAGCCTAGCGCGCCGCATCCGGCGGCCAGCACCCACACGGCACCCGACGAGAGCGGCACCAGCGCGCCGAGTTGTGCAGAGGCGTTTGGCCCAGTCAAAGTCAAAGCCGGCGAATATCCGGGCGCGGCCTATGGTCAAGTCCGCGAGGGCAACGCCGCGCTGGTACGCGGCGATCTCGACGCGGCGGAGGCTGCTCTGTGCAAAGCCGTGCTCTGGAATCAGAGCAATCCTGCCCTCCCGCTCGAGCTCGCCCAGCTGATGCTGCTGCGTCGAGACGGCGCGAAGGCGGTAGAATGGGCGACAAAGGGCCTCGTGCTCGACCCGGGAAGCACCCGTGGACACGGCATCTTGGGCGACGGGCTCGCGCGCGTCGGGGACTACGAACCAGCCAAGCGCGCTTGGCTGACTTCGCTCAAGCTGCAACCGAGCAGCGACCCCGAGCAGTTCAAGGCGCTCTCGCTCAGCAGCGTGCGCGAAGCGCAAGCATCGTTGAAACGCCGGGACTTAGCCCGCGCCGAGCGCTTTTTCCGGCGCGGAGTGGTGTTCGACGGTGACAATGTGGCAGCCAGCAACGGCCTGGCGGAAGCTTTGCTCAAGCTGGGCGACGTGACCTCCGCGCTGCGCTGGGCGAATCATTCGGTGGCGGTCGCGCCGCGCGATCCTGCCGCGCGTGTGATCCTGGGTGACGTCTTGTTTCAAAAGGGCGATCGCAGTGCGGCGGAGGTCGAGTGGCGTGAGGCACTGCAACTCGATCCTTCCAATTTCCTCGCCAAGCTGCGCGTCAACCGGCTGAGCACCACGCACTAGCGCGTGTCCCCCCCGTGCCCGTGCCCGTGCCGGCCTCTTCATTCCCTCTCTCGAACGACGATCACGTCCTTGTACCGCACCGCATTGGTGCACCCGAGCTGCTCCGAGGCAGCCAAGAAAGGTCGGAGAGGGAGTCGGGCTCGGGCTCGGGGAATAGAGCCCGTGCCAGCCGCGGCAAATCGCGCTACACCGCTGAGTATGCAGCAGCAAGCGCTGTTCGATAGGCTCGGCGGAGAAACCGCCCTCCGCGCGATCATCGCGCGCTTCGTCGACCGCATGTTCGACGACCTGATGATCGGCTACTTGTTCCGCGCGGCCGATCGCGATCGCGTCAAAGCCAAAGAATACGAGTTTGCCGCCCGCCACTTGGGCGCGGCGGTGTCGTATACGGGTCGTCCCATCAACGAGGCCCACCGTGCGCACCGCATCACCGGCGGACAATTCATGCGCCGTCTGCAAATCCTGAAAGAAACCTTGGCCGCGTTTCAGGCTCCGGCTGAAGTGAGCGAGCACTGGATCACGCACACCCTATCGCTCCAGGCTGAGATCACGGACAACGCCCTCGACCAATGCGATCCCCAGCACCAGGACCGTTCCGGCTCGGTGCCGGGATGAATGTTCGACGCTCGGCGTGGCTCTTGCTGGCCGCCCTCATGTGGTCATGCACCACTGCGGGTTCGGCGTGGATGAATCAACCCTTGTCGACTGGCGCGTGGGGGGACGACCCGCCGCCAGCGAGCAGCGCCGTCCAGACGACCGTGGACGATCCGAAGGGGCAGCCTCCACCAGGCGTTCGCTCGCGAGTGCTCAGTGACGCGCCCGTCGGCGAGGATGGCTTCGTTCCGTCCACGCCCTCTCCCGCTTCCTCGGTTCCGGCCGGGTCCTCGCCGACGGGCGGCCCAGCGCCCGCGGTGCGGCGGGAGCTGCGAGCGCCGGGGGGGCGGGTCTTGGGTACTTTCCGCAACACGTACTACGACTTTCCGAGCGAGTCGGATTTCGGCGGCGAAACCGTTCCGCTCAAAGGCTCGAACTGCAAGACCATCAAGGGCGTGGCGCGCACGTTCTACGAGTCGCTGTGCGTACAAGGCAGCGGCACGCTCTCGAGCGGCAGCACGGTGAGCTTCGCCAAGCGCGACTGTGATTGCGCCGAACTCTGTCCGCGCACCGGGCAGCATATTTGCTTCGACGAGCTCGACTCGAGAGCTTATCCCTGGGGTCGCGGCGCGACTGGCCGCGCCATCACGCCGTTACTGACGGTCGCCGTCGACACTGATTTGATCCCGCTCGACACGCCGGTGTACATCCCCGAATACGATGGGGTCCCGCGGGATTCCCGGCAGAGCGCGGTACACGATGGTTGCTTCATCGCCCAGGACCGCGGCGTGCGCGTCAAGGGTGAGCACGTCGACTTGTTCACCGGCCACCGTGAGATCACGGCGCTCTGGAACAGCCTCGTGCCGAGCAACCGCGGCGTGACCGTGATCGTCGATCATCCGCGCTGCGCGCGCGCCGCGCCGGGCCGTTGAGCCTGGCTCGGCGCGCGTGTCGAGCCTTACTCAGTCGCGGCGGCTGTTGGGCGCGCCGGATTCGACTTGGCGCAGCTGCAGCGAGTCCACCACCCGGCCTTCGGCCAGCACGTTGGTGATCACCACCAGCCACGTGCCCTCGTCGGCCCAGTTCTGGCGCTTCAGGTAGGCCAATGCATTTTTCACCGTCTCTTCCGGATCCTCACTGAACGGCATCAGGAACGGCTCGACACCCCACGGTAGGAGCAGATGGCGGAACGTCTCTACGTCGTCGGTGAAGGCGTAGATGGGCACGCCAACCGCGCGCAGCGCAGCCAACGTGTAGGCCAAAAAACCGCTGCGCGTGAAGACCACGATGCCCGACTCGCCCAGCTCGCGCGCCAGCACCGTGGCCGCGCGCAGCATCTTGGATTTCGGCTGTTCGAGCTCGATCGTCTCGTTGAACGGACGCTTTTCCGTGGGCTCGATGCTGCCCACGATCTTCTTCATCACGTCGACGCACTCGAGCGGATACATACCGGTCGTGGTCTCGCCGGAGAGCATCACCGCATCCGCGCGCTCGCGAACGGCGGTCGAGATATCGGAGATTTCTGCACGAGTCGGCATGGCTGCGCTGATCATCGACTCCAGCAAATGCGTGGCGATAATCACGGGCTTGCCCTCTTTCAGGCACAGATCCACGAGCTGCGTCTGAACCAACGGCAGCGTGTGGTAGTCGATTTCGATACCCAAATCGCCGCGCGCCACCATCACCGCATCGGTGACCTTGATGATGCTGTGCATGTTGCGGACACCGCTCTGATCCTCGATCTTGGCGATGATACGCGCCCTCGAACCGAGGCTATCGAGGAAATCTCGAAGCAGCAGGATGTCGTCGCTCTTGCGCACGAACGAGAGGGCCACGAAGTCGATGCCCGCCTCCACGCCGGCGCGCACGTCACGCTCGTCCTTCTCCGTCAGAGACGGCAGGTTCACCATCATGCCCGGCAGGTTGACGTGACGGCGCGAACCGAGCTTGCCCGCCGTGAGCACTTTACAGCGCACGTGCGTGGCATCCAGGTGCTGCACCTCGAGGCGCATCAGCCCACTGTCGACCAAGATCGTCGCGCCCACGGCCACGTCCGTGGGTAGCCCCGGGTAGTTCACCGAAACGCCGCGTGTGCCCGGCGTGGGCACGTCGGTGTAGAACTCGAACAGATCGCCGACCGCGAGCTCGATCGGGCTCTCGACCACGCCGGTGCGAATCTCCGGACCTTTGACGTCCATCATCACGGCGACGTGGCGATCGAGCTGCTTCGAGACTTTGCGCACGCGCTCGATCAGCGTCTTGGCCCAGTCACCCGAGCCGTGCGCCATGTTGAGTCGAAGTACGTCGACCCCGTCGGTAATGAGCCGCCCGAGCATTTCTTCGCTCTCGGTGGCAGGCCCAATGGTCGCAATGATTTTAGTGTGCCGATAGTAGCCGCGCATGAACCCCTCTAACCTCGATCCAGGCGGCGAGCCAAGTAGACTTCGCGGGCACGGTGCGGCCGAGGTCGCGGATCTCCAATGTTTCGGTCCTTTCCCAGGGGTAACCGCGCTAAATCGGCCGTCCCCGCAGCTCGCGAAGTAACGTTTCGACACGTCCGAAGGCTGCGTTTCTGCCCAGCTGTAGCAAGTGACCGCCGTGCCAGGACACGAGCTGCGAGCCGAAATGCGCCGCCAGCCTCCGGGCGTGAGCGACCGGGGTGATGCGGTCGGCCTTGGCGGCGACCACCAGCGTGCGGCCGGGGTTGATCAGCGGTTTGCGCTCGAGCGGGCTCACCACACGGTAGATTCGTTCCAACAAGGCATGCTCCTGAGCCGCCACTCCCGCCACGCCGCTGAGCTGGCCTTGCTCGCGCGCGAAGTCGGCCAATGAGGCCAACGGAATCACTGGTATGCAGAACGAGAGCCCCGGCTCGACGGTAGCGAGCAGCGCGGCGGTATAGCCCCCGAGACTCATGCCCATCACGCCGATCTCCGGGTGGCCCTGTTCCCTGAGCCAGCGCACGAAATTTCGCAAGTCTGCGATCACCTGCCGAAAGCCCTCATTGCTGAAGCGCGGATCGGCTCCGGGAAACTCCGGCGCGCCGCGGCGCGCGGCGTTCGCGCGGACGCCGTGGAACGGCAACGTAAAAAGCGCCACGTCGTAGCCGCTACGGAGCAAGCGTCGTAGGGGCCAGAGCCGCTGCTCCACCTGGTAGCTGCCCGCCATGTAGCCATGGATCAAGATGGCGACCGGACGCTGCTCGCCCGATGCCAAGAGCCGCACCGCGGCCGCGTGGTTCTCGCTACCGCGCGCGTAGCGCTGCGCGAGAGCTGGAAGGAAGGGCTGATAGTCACTGGCCCAGGACAAATCCAACGCCTGCGCAAAGCCGAGCTCGTTCGGCAGCTGGCGTGCCACGGGCGAAATAGCGCGCGCCGGCAGGAAAAAATCATCCCCCAGTGAATCCGGATACGAATCGGCAAACCCCCGCAGCACCGCTACGCGATCATCGAGGCCGATCGGCGGCGTGCTGGCGGTGGTGCGCCGAACGTTGTTGCGGGCTTGCACCGCGAGCGTCGCCGCACGGTCGACCGCGCCTGCTGCACTACCGAGAACTCGCCGCGCGACGCGTCCAATCACGAAGCGAAGCTACACCGGTTCAGTCCGCGCGCAAGGCGCGCGCTTGGAAGAGCAGCATTTCGAGTGTAGCCACTTCGCGCAAGAATCGCTGATCATGAGGGCCGGTAGGGCTGGCCACCGTCGCGCTCACGCCGCGCTCCGAAAGGCGCTTCGCGAGCCGCAGGGTGGCATCGCGAAATGGGTCGAAGCTCGAGGTCATGAGTTGAATGGCGGGCGCACCCTCCGCGGCCGAGAGCTCGCTGAGGTCCTTCGCGTAGTGCTCGGCAGCGGCGCTGCTGAGCGCCGGCTGCACGCAGCTGAGGGTAGAAAATAACCGAGGTTTGCGCAGAAATATCTCGAGCGCGACGTAACCGCCGAGCGACACACCGGCCACGCCAAAGTGCGCGCGTCCCGCCGGAGTGGGCGTCGCGGCACGCACCGCTGGCAGCAACTGCTGCTCGACGTAGTCGGCATAGCGATCCAGAAACGGCGCGCTCGGATGCCGCTCGAACACGTTGGGCGTGAACGGGCAGACCAGTGCCAGATCCAGAAAGGGTCGCGCGGCGAGTTCGCGATTGAGCTCGAGCAAACGGGCGTCCGTCAGGTAACGCTCGCGCGGCAGGGTGCGCTCCACGGGTGGCGAGCTCAGGCGCGCGTACGCTTGGGGCAACCCGTAGCGTTCGTACCAAGCGCGAATGCCGAGCGCTTCGCTGCCGGTTTCACCCAATCCGTGAAACAATACGACCAGCGGCAGCGCTTCGGTCTCCGGCACCCGGGCGGGCCAAAGCAAGAGCCACTTCCGGCCGAATTTGCCGGGATTCGGCACAGTCAATTCGCGTGCGATCAGCGGCGCTCCCACACCTGCCCACGCGGGCCGGGTCAGGAGCGAAAATGCCGCCGCGAGCCAACGCCGACGCGTGAACATGTCGCTAGCCCCGATGGCGGAGCGCGGGGATCAACTTCGCGGGCGAGCTGACCATCAGCAGCGTGCCGAGCGCGGCTAGGCCCAGACCACCCGCAATGCGTCCAAAGTGCAGGCCATGATCGCCGATTCGGCCTAGAAATCGCACGGACAAGATCACCACCGTGTTGTACGCCGCGTGCCCGATGATCGAAGGCACGAGCGAGCCGCTGTACAGGCGAGTCAGGCCAAAGGCGATGCCCAGAATCACGGTGCCGGCGACTTGCGTGGGCTCGAGGTGGAACAGCCCGAACAAAAGACTCGGTACCAACACCATTTCGGCGTGCGACCGCTTCTCGAAGGCGCGCGTGACCAGTCCGCGGAACATCAGCTCTTCGACCAACGCCGGGAGCACGGCTGCCGCGAACAGCACCCCCACCAAGCCTCCGCTGCTCGCGTTCTGCGAGACGGCCACGACCAAGCGCTCGGCGTTGATCTCGCGACCCAAAAAGCGAAACGCGAGTTCGCCGGCAAACTCCGCCAACGGACCGAACCCGAACACGATCAGCAGGCCCGCACAGATCGTGCGCAGCGTCGGGTGTCCGAGCGGGAACACGTGACCGATGTGCGGGCGGTGCCGGATGATCCAAATCGAGAGCGTGATCGCCACGGCCAGCTCGTTCACTGCGATCGAGACCGCGATCCAAGTCGAACTCGTGACCAGCGGGGACGAGTGCGGATCGGTGACCAACGCGAGCGCGCGATCCACGGGCAAGCCCGCGCGCACCGCCAACACCGCGGCGGTCGCGCCGACCCCCGCGCCGGTCACCAAGACCGCGATCAGCGCGACCAACCAAAACAAGACAGCTTGCAGCCTCGTTGGAATTTCCTTGCTTGGAGCAAGGGGAGCCAGACTCGCCATCGCCATCGTGTTGGAACAGTCTACCCCCGCCTTCCGTGGAGGCGGCTTGCCAAAGACTTCGGCCCTCACCCCGGGTCGTGTATCGTCCCCGAAATGATGGGTCAGGGCCGGAAATTTAGCGCTGTTTTGCTGTGTTTGCTCGGAACTGGGGGTTGTTCGAGCACGGAGGCAGCACCCGACCCGAACGCGACCGTGAGCGGCTTCTGCGAGAACTGGGCGAAGGCAGCCTGTTCAGCCAAGGTCGTGGCCGCCTGCGCGGGGGCCGACAAAGCCGACGCGGACCTAACCGACGGCTGTGTCATCAGTCAGCAAGCATTCTGTGAGGGGCTACTGCCGGCCAAGGGTTACAGCTCGCAGGAGGCCTCGGAGTGCTTGAACGCGGTACAGCAAGCGTACAGCGACGGTCAGCTGAACGCCGACGACATTGCGCTCGTGCGACACCGCGGCGAGCCGTGCAACCATTTGGTCAAGGGCACGCAAGGCAAGGGTGAAAGCTGCCTCAGCGACGACGACTGCGACACGGTACAGAACTACCTGTGCGTGCTGAAGAGTGGCGCGGGCAGCTGTCAGATCCCAACCGTGGTGGAGGCCGGCGACCCGTGCACGGCGCCCGGTGCTGCCTGCAAAACCGGCTACTATTGCGGGATAGATGAAGCATGCGTCAAGAGCAAGATGGTCGGAGCGTCGTGCACCGAGAGCTTCGAGTGCACGACCGGGCTCGAGTGCGACACCGGTAAGTGTGTAATGCGCGTCGACGCCACGAGCTGCGCCAAGGACGACGATTGCACGACCAACGTCTGTGACATCCCGGTCGGAGCCAGCACGGGTCGCTGCGTCAATGCCATCACGCTCTCGTCCAGCACCAGCATTTGCCAGGATTTACGCAAGGATTTGCCATGAATTTCAACGTCTGGCAGGCCGCTTGCGGGCTCGGCCTGAGCCTCGGTCTGCTCGCCGCTTGCGATGACCCACCCAAGCCGCCCCCGCCCACCCCCGAAGCGACGGCTACGCCGACCGCGACCGCGGCGCCCAAGCCCGCCGGTCCCCCCGACTTCGAGATCGACACGCTGAGCGCCAAGGTCGGCTTCGAGCGCGCGTTGCTCGATAAGCCCGACGGGCGCACGAACCTGATCAACTTGCTCAAACCCACCGAAAAGTACGTCAGCGGCAACGACGCGACGTTGATCGTCGATCGCAGCGCCAAGTTGCCCTGGGTGATCGCCTTCATCGACGAGCTCGGCAAACTCGGGGCCAAGCATGTGCTGCTCAAGACCGAGACGCGCAAGGAATTTGCCGCAAGCCTGCCCTTCACGCCGGAGCTATCGCTCAAGTCGCCACCGGATTGCAGCGTGGTCGCGATGGTGCTCGAAGATCGCGGGACGGCGGTCTGGAAGCTTTCGGGCGGCGTTGCCACCAAGCACGGCAAGGGCATGGCCGGGCCCGATCTGAGCATGACCGGCGACAACATCGAGCGCTTCGCCAAGGGCTGCAAGCAATCGAGCACGCTGTTCGTATCGGTCGGTCCGAGCGTCGAATGGGGCCTGGCCTATGATCTCGCCGCGTCCGCAAAGACGCTGCCCAAAGCCGGCTTCGATACCTTCGTGCTGCTCGGCGAAACGCCCGTCCCCGGACACAAAGTCTCGCTCCGCCACTAGCCCAAAAGCGCCCGTGCCCGTGCCCGCCTTTTCTCCTTTCTCATCGCCCCGCGCGACGCTTCGACACTCGCAAACGGAGTTGGAGTTCAAACTCTGTTTTCGGGTCGCGAGAGCTGGGTGATCGACGCGCTTCGTGACACCCGAAGGGTGATCCCGCATCGCAGCTACGGGCGAGGTTAGGCCCGGCGAACCGCGGCGGACCTGGCCAACTCCCCGAGGATCTTTTCGATATCCGCGATGTTGAAGGGCTTCTCCAGCTGAGCGCCGGGGTGCTGTGAAAGGAACTCACGCGCGCGCGCAGTGAACGCTCCGCCGGTCATGAACACGAAGCGCTCGGCCAGCTCGGGGTGATCGCGCTGCACCGATGCGTACACGGCCGCGCCATTCACGTCCGGCATCATCAGATCACAGAGCACGAGATCGAAGCATGAATCTGTCTCGAGCCGGCTGATTGCCTCACGCCCGCTGGTACAGATGCTCACGTCGTGACGCCCCTTGAACGCGTACAGCAGGGTTTGGCCGAGCAGCGGTTCATCGTCGATGATGAGAATACGCGAAGGCGCGGGCTGCTCCTGCAGCGGTGCTTCCGCGACAACGCGCTGCGACGCGCTCTCCTCTGACGCGAACGGCAAGACCACGCTGAAAGTGCTACCACGACCTGGCTCGCTCGACACGGAGATCTCGCCGCCCAGCGCAGTCATGATGCCGCGACAGATTGCAAGACCCAGACCAGTGCCCAAGCCTGCCACCTTGGTCGTGAAGAAGGGATCGAAAATGTGCGCCAAATCCTGCTCGCGAATCCCGCCGCCGGTGTCGGAAATCTCGATCAGTGCGCAGCCGTGATCGGCGCTCGTGCTGATCGTGATCTCGTTCACCGACGGATCACCGTCGATCGCCTGCGCGGCGTTCATGATCAGATTGAGAAACACCTGGCCGAGGCGCGCCTCATCGCCGATCACGCGCGAAATCCCGGAGTAGCGCTTGATCAAGCGCGCGCGATGCCGCACCTCGTTCCAGGCTACGCGGATCGTCGCGTCCAAAATTGCCTCGACATCGACGGCGTCACCATCCCCGGGCGTGGCCCGGGAGAAATCCATCAGGTCACGCACGATATTGCGCACGCGTTCAGCGCCTTCGCGCGCGCTGTCCAGTGCGGCTACAGCGCCGGAGATATGCTCGAGCTCCTCGTGCGGGTGACCTTGGAGAAGCAGCTGAAGGCCATGCAACTCACGTAGGCCGAGATCCAGGCTTCCGAGCACATAGGAGAGCGGGTTGTTGATCTCGTGCGCTACACCTGCCGCCAAAGTGCCGAGCGACGCCATCCGCTCGGTCTCCGCGCGTCGAAGGTCGGTCGCGTTCGGGTCGACGAAGGCTCGAAGCTCTTCAGCACGTCGCGTGAAATTGCTGGAAACAGAAATAGATTTCATTGGCCCCTCAACCAAGATTTCTTCAAAAGTCTCCCACACTTTTTCCTGGCTAGCGAATCGCACTGCCGCCGGCGCGCGAAACCCGCGAGATCCCGCGCGTTCCCTTGACGACGCGGGGCGAGCGGCACACGCTCTGCCGCGGTTGCCAGGTCGCATGCACGCGCCCCGGAGCGGCCTCGAGCACCAAAGTGACAGTCAAAGCAGACGCAAAGAAGCGCGCCAAAGCACCCGCCGCCACACGAGCCCCCAGTCCTCGTCGGCGCGCGCCCCATTCGGATAGCGGGTCGAGCTCCGCCAACTCCGAAGAAGGTAGCGAGGAGTCGAGCACCGACTCCGACGAACAAGATCCGGAGGTGCTCGGCGACGACCGCGCGGTCTTCGACACCGAAGCGGAGGTCGTCGACCCCGATGAAGCGGACGCGGACGAAGAGCGCGAGCCCGGTGAGGAGGTCGAGCTCGCCGAAGGCAGGGAGCGTGAGACCGACAGCGACGCGGACGAGCGAGGGCTGGCCAAGTTCGACGCGCTGCAAGCGTACATGCGTGAGGTGCAACGCCATCCGCTGCTCTCCGCCGACGAAGAGCACAAGCTGGCCGTGCAGTATCAGAAGACCGAGGATCGCGACGTGGCCGCGCGCTTGGTCACCGCGAACCTGCGCTTGGTGGTGAAGATCGCCTACGAGTACCGGCGCGCGTACCGGAACATGATGGACCTCGTACAAGAGGGAAACATCGGTTTGATGCAGGCCGTGAAGCGCTATGACCCGTACCGCGGCGTCAAGCTATCGAGCTACGCGGCTTGGTGGATCCGCGCCTATATGCTGCGCTTCATCCTCAACAATTGGCGCTTGGTGAAAGTCGGCACCACCCAAGCTCAGCGAAAATTGTTCTTCAACCTGAACAAGGAAAAAGCGCGCCTGACGGCCATGGGCATCGAGCCCAGCCACGCCGAGATCGCTAAACGGCTGAACGTGGCCGAATCGGAAGTGACGGAGATGGATCGCCGACTTTCGCGCGCCGACGCCTCATTGGACGCGACGGTGAACGAAGCCGACGGCCGCTCGACGACGCGCCTGGAGCTGATGCCTTCGAGCAACGCCACGCCCGACCAGATCGCCGAGGGCTCGGAATTTTCCGAGTTGCTCCACGCCCAATTGAACGAATTTCGCACCACGCTCAGCGGCAAGGACATCGACATCTTCGACAAGCGCGTGGTCGCGGACGAACCGCTCACCTTGCAGGAGCTCGGCGATCAGTTCGGCGTTTCGCGCGAGCGCGTGCGGCAGCTCGAGGCGCGCCTGATGGGCAAGCTGCGCGATCACTTGCGCGCGAATTTCGGCGACGCCGTTGGCGTCGGCGGCGGCTGAGCGGTCGGCAAACGCGTTGGCGGGCAAGCTTTACCTGGTCGGCACGCCGATCGGCAACCTCGGCGACATCACGCTGCGCGCCCTGGAAACGCTGAAACAGACTCGGCACATCGCCGCCGAAGACACGCGTCGCACGCGCCAGCTACTCACCCACTTCGCGATCCTCGAGCGCACCCTGCACGCGCTCGACGCCAACGCGAGCCCCCGCAAAATCGAAGAGCTTTTGCTCCTGCTCGACGCGGGCGAGGACATCTCGCTCGTCACGGACGCCGGCATGCCCTCGGTCAGCGATCCAGGCACCGCGCTAGTCCGCGGCGCACACGCGCGCGGCATCACGGTTTGCCCCATTCCGGGCGCCAGCGCGGTCACCGCGGCCGTCGGCGCATCGGGCCTAGTCGACGCCAGCTTCATCTTTTTGGGCTTTTTACCGCGCCACGGCCGAAAACGAAAAGACGCTCTCACGCGCATCGAAAAAAGCCTCGACCCAATCCTGATCTTCGAATCTCCCCAACGCATCGCCGCTACCCTGCGTGAACTTGCCCAACGCATCCCCGAGCGCGCCTGCACTCTGTGTCGCGAGATCAGCAAGCTCCACGAAGAAATCACCCCCTCCACGATCGCCGAGCTCGCCGCCCGCGAAGGCGAATGGCGCGGCGAGATCACGCTGGTGATCGCCGCCGCGCAGGAACGCGCGGACGAAGCAGTCGATCTGAGCGCGCTCGAAACGCGCGCGCGGGCGCGGCTCACCGAGGGAGCAACGGTGAAGACCGTGGTCGCCGAGCTCGGCGAAGAGACGACCCTCGCGCGGAGAGAGGTTTACGCTTTGGTACAGCGCGTGCGAGAAGAACAGGGGGAATGAGCGGCGATCGACACGGGGACGCGTTGCTTTTCTTGCCGGGCGCGTCGGGCGACACGACGCTGTGGAAAGCAATCTCTGACGGACTCTCGCAATCAGGGGCGACGGGATTTTTTCGGCTGGCCTGGCTTCGGCGAAGCGCTTGCGGATCCGTCCGTGACCGGGCTTTCAGACCTCGTCGAGCGAGTCGTCGAACGAAGATCGTTCACGTTTACGTTCGGGGTTAGAGGGCGAGAGTCAGGATTTTTCCGGCGGCTTCTGGGGTGATGTCTAGGCGTTCGCCCATGCGTAGGCGGCGATTGGATTTTAGTTTGGCGACGATTTGGGGGATGGCATCTTCGGTAATGCCGTGGGCGGAGAGGCGCGTGGGGATGCCGAGGGACTCGAAGAAGGCGACGGTTCGGGCGATGGTTCGATCGATGCAATCAGCATCGCTGGAGCCGCTGATGCCGAACACGCGGGCGCCGAATTGTAGGAGCTTTTCTGCCTTTTGTTGCCGCCGAGCGGCGAGCACGGCGGGCAGCACGACGGCCAAGCTGCGCGCGTGATCGAGGCCGAACATTGCGGTCAATTCGTGACCGATGTGGTGCGTGGTCCAGTCCTGCGGCACGCCTTGGCCAATCAGGCCATTGAGCGCCAAGCTGGCGGCCCACATCAGGTTGGCCCTGACTTCGTAGTTGGTCGGATCGCTGAGTGCGAGCGGGCCTTGTTCTTTGAGCGTGAGCAGCAGCGCTTCCGCCAAACGATCGGAGAGCACGCCGCCCGCGGGGTAGGTCAAATATTGTTCGAGCACGTGCACGAAGGCATCGGCAATGCCGTTCGACACTTGCCTGGGGGGCAGAGAGAACGTGGCTTCCGGGTCGAGCACGGCGAAGCGGGGGAAACAGAGCGGGCTGACGAAGACCAGCTTTTGCCCGGTCTCTCGGTTGCTGATCGCGGCCGCAGCGTTCGACTCCGAACCGGTGGCAGGCAAAGTCAACACCACGCCGAGCGGCAGCGCAGCGGTGACTCGCGCGCCTTTGGCGAGGATCGCCCAGGGCTCCGCGTCCGTGCGCGCGGCGGCGGCGATCAACTTCGCCCCGTCGATCACCGAGCCGCCACCCACCGCCAACACGAAGTCGATCGACTCACTACGGACGATGTCCAACGCGGGCAGCAATGCGGCAATGTCAGGGTTCGGCTCGATTCCCCAAAATTCGTGCACGCTGCGCCCGTCGAGCGCGGTCTTGACCTGGTCGAGCACGCCATTGCTGCGGATCGAGCCGCCGCCGGCTACGAGCAGGATGCGCGCAGCCGCCGGTATTTCCTGGGCGATGTTCTCGATTTGGCCTTTGCCAAACAAGATCCGCGTTGGGTTCTGGAAGTTGAAATCGCGCATGCGTCCTCCAGCGGGTTGATGGATCGTTCGATCGTTACTTGGAGTGAGCCTCGATGAATTCTCGCACGGCGGTGAGCGCCTGCTCGTTCTCCATCAGCTCGACGTGACCGACTCCGGGAAGCTCCAGGTAACGGGCGCGCGATCCGAGCGCCGCGGCGATCGTGCGGCCCTGCCCTGGCCCCACCAGCGCTTCGTCCTTGGTGCCCTGCACGACCAGGACGGGCGCGGGAATATCGGCCAGAAATGGGCTGGTGTGGAAGTCGTCACCTGGGTCGAGCTTCTCGTAGAACGAGCGCGGGACCATGGTGATGTCCTCGACCGAGGCGAGCAGCGACAGTGAAGCGGGCTTTGGTTGTAGACGCGCAGCGGTCACCATGGCGCGCACGGCGATGTGGCCGCCGATCGAGAAACCGACCACGTGCACTCGTCCGCGGTCGACCTGCTCGGTGCTGCACAATTGCGCCAACATCTCCGGTGCGTCGGCAGCCAACAGCGGGAGGCGCGGCGCGCCGTCGGACGAGTCGTAGCCACGGTAGGCGAAGATCGCGAGCCCCCAATCGTGCGTGGCAGCGAGGCGCGAGAGGAAGGCCTGGCCGACCTTCAACATGTGCGCGTCGTTGCCCTGATAAAAGAGCACCCAGGGCGCGTCCGCAGCCTTTGGTCGACGCACGAGGCCATTGAGACGAATGCCGGGCGCGACCGTGATCTGACGGGCGCTCCAGCCGGGCTGGGACGCCAAGGCCTGGTATTCAGCCGGCGCGATGCTCCCGGAAAGGTACGGGAAACGCAGGCGCTTGGGGCCGAGAACACGGGAGAAAACCCCGACGGCCAAAACGACGACGGCTGCGAATCCCAAGATGATCCACCCTTTGCGGCTCGAGCGAGACATTAGTTGCACTGACTACGCGTCGCGTAGCTTTTTGAAACGCGACCCATACTGCTCATCCTCCGAAACCTCGACCAGACGCGGGATCTGATAAGCAGCCATCCGTTCACGACAAAAGGCGCCCATGCGGCGTTTGAAATCAGCGAGCGGCTCGGGAGCCTTCAAGTTGAAGCGCGCGACGACGATCTGACCCATCATCGGGTGAGCTTTGCCGAAGACCGCAACCTCCAGCACGTTATCCATCTGGAGCAGGAGATTCTCCACTTCTGCAGGGTAGACCTTTTGGCCACCGACGTTGATCAGATCACTGGCGCGGCCCAAGATACGCAAATACTCGCCGTCTACCTCGACCGCATCTTGGGTGTTGAGCCAGCCTTCGGCGTCGAACAGATCGGGCGCGTTCAAGTAGCCGATCATGGCCGCGTCGGCCTTGACCCACAGAATGCCGTCGATGATTTTCGTCTGAAAACCCTCACCGGTGAATCTGATCCAGAGCGATTCCGAATCACGCGAACGCGAGCGGAGCACGCCCAGCTCGGACATGCCGTAGGTTTGCACTAGCGATACCGCGGGGAACAGCTCATGAAGCTTTTTCAGCGTGCTCGGCGGCATTGGCTCGGTGCCGTAGGCGATCACCTGCAGGGCCGAGAAATCATACTGTTCGAACAGCCCCGACATCAGCCACAGGTTGAGGAAGGTGGGCGACGCGGGCAGCGTGTGCACGCGATACTTCTCCAGCGCGCGAGAGACGGTCTCCGGATCGCGATTGGGGACGGTGACGACGGTGCCACCGCTGGCCAAGGTGTTGAACAGCGTGTCGATGCCGCCGATGTGATCGAAGAGCAGGAAGGTCAAGGTCGTCTTCTTTTGACGTACCTTTTGGAACTTCTCGAGCAACGACGCAAAATCGTGGAGGATCGCTTTGGGAGAACCGGTGGAGCCCGAGGAGAAGATGATCAAGCCCGGATGACCGCGCGCGATCAGCTTCTGAGTGACGGCGTTCTGAACCGTGCGTTCGAACTCGTGGAAGCCGTATGCGTCGGCTTGGTCGAACTCGACCAGCAAGCGCGCTTCGGCGATGCCCAAAAATTGCTCGCGTTGCGTGCGCATCAGCGGCGTGAGCGGCGCGATGATCGCTCCGAGCCGAACCAGAGCGATCAAAGCGGCGCAGGCGTTGGGCGAGAACGAGCCCTCGAGGGCCACGACTTGGCCAGCCTTCAGCTCCCGCGCTTGGAACTTCTCTTGCCAGCTGTCAGCGAGCGTTGCGAGCTCGGCATAGCTGGCGACCGTGTCGTTCCAGACTAGCGCGGGCGCATCGCCCCAGGCGACGATGCGTTCGAACAGCCAGGGCGCAATCATGGGCAATGCCTCGGAAAGAGTAGCATCTGAACTGGTT
Organism: Pseudomonadota bacterium; assembly: GCA_037200885.1. Classification (GTDB taxonomy): domain Bacteria; phylum Myxococcota_A; class Polyangia; order Polyangiales; family Polyangiaceae; genus PMG-095. The sequence continues at coordinate 2,880,959 of JBBCIN010000001.1, read as the reverse complement.
TGCGATCTCTCATTTCAGAATGTCGGAGACTGCGAACGCGACGTCCCGGAGCGCGTCGGGCTCGGAAAACTCGAGCGCGGCAAACGACGATTGGCAACGCACCGCGGCCCGCCCCTCCAGGGCAAGGACGAGCAATCGGGCGAGCCTCTGCACGGTCGCGTTGTGCGGTGCCCCGATCGGACTCATGGCGACGAGCGCCCCATCGAGCGTGCGCTCGTCTTGGAAAGCGCCGAGTGCGACCAATTGGTCGTGCTCGACACGACGCAGGGGACGAATGACTTCAGCGGCTGAAGTTGCCATGGCGAAACCTCCGCGAGTTTAGCATACACGCCTTCAGCTCGGACAGCTCAGCTACGAAGACGTGGTGGCCCTTTGCCTCGCGAAGTCTCCGCGCTCGGGCGAGTGCAACGTGCCGTTTGACGGCGCGGGCTACGCCCGTCTGAATCCAGACGACTAAGTCACGCCGCCCAGGTAGATAACCTGGCCGGTGATGTTGTCGCTGCCGGGGCTGATGAAAAAATCGCACACGTTGGCGCAATCGAAGTTGGTACCCAAGCGCTTGATCGCCAAGTTGTTGACTACGGCGTCGATCTTGTCTTGGGGCACGCCCTTGATCATATCCGTCATGATCGGCGTGGCGCCGAACGAGTTACAGGTGATGCCCCACTGCCCGAGCTCGAAGGCCAAGATGCGAGTGAAGGTGACGACGGCGCTCTTGGAAGCCGCGTAGATCGCTTCACCGGCCAGCGCGATCGGCGCGACGATCGTGGTGAAGTTGACGATACGGCCGTATTTGCGACGAATCATTACCTTGGCGGCGTCGCGGCAGACGAGCATGGTGCCGGTCACGTTGACGGAGAGCATACGATCGGCGGATTTCGCCGGGGTGAGCAGGATGTGATTCATGCTGGCGATGGCCGCGTTGTTCAGCACCACGTCGATGCGACCGTGGCGCTTGGTGATGTCGGCGATCATCAAGCGCACCGCGCGCTCGTCCGACACGTCCACCTCGTGGTGGTTGTAGCCCGCGTCCTTCAGGTCGCTGCCGCCGCGGCTGCAGCCTTCGACCACGTAACCCTTCTCGAGATAGTACTCACACAGATAGCGACCAATCCCTTTGCGGCTGCCGGTCACCAGCATGACCGGCTTCTCGCTCACGATGCGATCACTCACGCCGCGCTCACTTCCGCGACCATCGCCACGAGATGATCGGTCAGTACTCCGACGGTGCGAAACGGACTGTTGCGCTGCGACATGGCCTTATCGTTGGCGAGAGTGACGGAGGCGCCGTGCTCGCCCTCGACCCGCTGCTCCACCTCGACGATCAGCGAGACGACGCCGAGCGAGTCGAGCACCGCATCTTTTCCTACGAGTACGGTCTCCTCGGTGACGGCGGCCGGGGCATCCAGCCCAGTTTGGGCGAAGACCTCTTGGATGCTTGCGTAGACGATATTGAGGGCAGCTGTACGTTCGATCATTGGCTTTCAAACTCCGGCGCTCTCGACCACGCCAAGAGCACCATCGGAAACGAAACAGAAGATTTCTCATGTACTCCGGAACGCGGGAAGCGTCTAGACTCCAGTCGCCTGGGATCGCAGACGAAATGACTAGAAAAGAGGCTTTGCGACTCGAGTATTTAGACGGCCTCCGGGCGGTCGCCGCGCTCTATGTAGTACTTTTTCACGCCGGGCTCGGCTTTCTCGACGCTGATCGTCCGCTCCACGGTTTTGCGCGAAACCTGCAGCGCGGGCTGAGCTTCGGGCACGATGCAGTCGCCGTGTTCATCGTGCTCTCGGGCTATTGCTTGATGCTGCCGGTGGCACGCGCCGAGGGTCTCTTACTGCGCGGCGTACCGGACTACATCGGTCGCCGTGCTTGGCGCATCCTCCCTCCTTACTTCGCCGCGCTACTCGCGTCGCTCCTGTTGATTGCCCTGGCGCCAGTACTGGAAACACCGACGAAAACCATCTGGGCGGATACCTTCCCCGCGTTCCAATTCGGACCAATCGCGAGCCACCTTTTGCTGATTCACAATCTGTTTCCAGGTTGGACCCACACCATCAACGGCCCCTTGTGGAGCGTGGCGACCGAGTGGCAGATCTACTTCTTCTTTCCATTCTTCCTATTGCCCATTTGGCGGCGCGCCGGCGCAGGGGTGACCTTGCTCGCCGCCTTCGCAGTCGGCGGCGCGCTGACTATCATCGCGCCGGCTGCTGCCAGCAGCGCGGCGTCCTGGTACCTGGGTCTGTTCGGGCTGGGCATGTGTGCAGCAGGCATCGGCTTCGCGTCACGGCCTAGCGAGCGTTGGCTGCGCGAGCGGGTCCCTTGGCGCAAAGTCTACTGGGGGATGCTGGCCGCGGTGGGTTGCGGAGTGACGGTGTTGATCAAACACTGGTTCCGCTTCATGCCCTACAGTGACGCCTTGGTCGGCGCGACGACCGCGAGCGCGCTGCTCTATCTGACCCCGCACGCATTGCGCCCCGGGCTGCCGCACAAGCCGCTACTACTCCGAATCTTCGAGTCCGGACCGCTGGTAGCTCTCGGCAGGTTCTCGTACAGCCTGTATCTGACTCATTTACCGATCGTGGCGCTGTGCTACTTCGCCCTGCATCGGCTGGGTCTCTCGCCGAACGCCGAGATGCTCAGCTTGATTCTGCTCAGCTTGCCCCTGTCCTTGCTGTTCTCGTACGCTTTTTTCTGGGTTTTCGAGCGCCGTTTCGTGGGCGCCCCACCGGCCTTTTTTCGCCTGCGCCGGAGCTAGGCCGAGCGCCGCGGGAGGCCCGCGTCCCGCCCGCAGTCGCGCCCGCCGTCGTGCCCCCCCGCGCCCCGACTATGCTAAGACCCCGCCCGTGTTCGAAGCGCTCACCAAAGGCTTTCGTGAAGCTCAAAACCGCCTCGCCGGTCTCACCGAGCTAAACCCCAAAAACGTCCAGGCCGCCTTGAAAGAGGTGCGGCTCTCCCTGCTCGAGGCCGACGTCGAGCTCGGCGTCGTCAAGCGCTTTCTGGCGACGGTCGAACAGAAAGCGCTGGGGCAAACCGTGCAGACGCGCGTGCGTCACGGCGGCGAGACGCACAAGGTGTCGGCGGGCGACCAGTTCGTGCGCATCTGCCACGACGAGCTCGTGGCCATGATGGACCACGAGGGCGAAGCGATCACGTTCGCGGCGTCCGGCCCGACCGGCGTGATGATGGTCGGCTTACAGGGTTCCGGTAAGACCACCACCACCGCCAAGCTCGCGCGTTGGTTCGAGAAGCAGGGCAAATCGCCGCTGCTGGTCGCCGCCGACATGCAGCGCCCCGCGGCCGTCGAGCAGCTGAAGATCCTCGGCCAGCAGCTGTCCATCCCGGTGTTCAACATCGAGGGTGGCACGCCGCTCGAGATCTGCAGCGCGGCCCGTGAAGAGGCGAAGAAGCAGAACAAGGACGTCATCATCTACGATACCGCCGGTCGGCTCGCGATCGACGAAGCGTTGATGGAAGAGCTCAAGTCGATCAAGTCGGCCGTCGCACCGCAAAATATCTTTTTGGTGATCGACGCGATGATCGGCCAAGACTCCGTCAAGACGGCGCGCGGCTTCAATGATCGCCTGAACGTGACCGGCGTGATCCTGACCAAGCTGGACGGCGACGCGCGCGGCGGCGCGGCACTGTCGGTCAAAGAGGTCACGGGCGCACCACTCATCTTCGTCGGCATGGGTGAGACCACCGACAAGCTCGAGCCGTTCCGCGCCGAGGGCATGGCCAGCCGCGTGCTCGGCATGGGTGATGTCGTCGGCCTGATGCAAGACTTCGAAGAAGTCGTCGATCAGAAGAAAGCCGAAGCCGACGCGGCCCGCATGATGCAGGGCCAGTTCACCCTGGATGACTTCTTGAACCAGGTTCGGACCATCCAAAAGATGGGCTCGCTCAAGGACCTGATGGAAAAGATCCCGGGCCTCGGCGGCATGATGCCGCCCGGCGCGGCCGCGAACCTGGACGACAGCGAGCTCGGTCGCATCGAGGCCATGATCCAATCGATGACTCGCGCGGAGCGCGAGGATCCGAACGTGCTCGTGCGCGAGCCCTCGCGCGTGACGCGCATCGCCAAAGGCTCGGCGCAGCCCGCGGAGGGCGTCAGTGAGCTGGTGCAGCGCTTCTTGTTCATGCGCCAAATGATGGGCGGCATGGGCGGCGGCGACGCGGGAGGGCTGCTCAGCAAGATCCCCGGGATGGGCGGGCTGAACATGGCGCGCAACATGCGGCGCGCGATGAAGAGCGGGAAAATGCAGGACATGATGCAGAACATGGGTGGGCTCGGCGGCATGGGCGGCATGCCCGGCCTCGGGGGCATGCCCGGCTTCGGCGGCATGCCGGGCATGGGCGGCTTCCCGGGGATGCCCGGCATGGGCGATGCCGGCGGCGCCAAGATGCGCGTCCTGTCCAAGGGCGAAAAAAATCAGAAGAAGAATCAACGCAAGCGCGAACGCGATGCGCGCAAGAAGAGTAAGGGCAAGAAATGATACGTTGGTCGGCTGTGCTGGGGGTGGCTGTACTTACGGCCTGTGTGTCACCGACGCCAACCGCTGAAAAGCACGATACGAAAGCAGAAGCGGAGCGCTTGAAGCAATTCGTGTTGGACGCGCCGCCGGGCGACATGCCCGAGCATTTGGACGCGGACTTCTCCGGCAAGGTCACGCTCCTGGGCGCGCGGGTCGAACCGACGAGCGGGCTCAAGCCGGGCGCGCAAGTAAAGTTCACGCTCTATTGGCGATCACAGCAAAAGCTCGACGCGGGCTGGAAGCTGTTCACCCACATCGTGGATGCCTCAGGCGAGCGTTTGTTGAACATCGACAACGTCGGGCCACTGCGTGAATTGCGCGCGGGTTCACAGGCTTTGCCGCCGAGCGACTGGGAGCCCGGGAAGGTGTACGTCGACGAGCAGAGCTTCACCGTCCCCGCCAGTCTGAAGACCGACAAGATTCAGATCATGACCGGCGTATTTGGCAAGCATGGGCGGCTCGAGATCACGGCCGGCCCGCACGACACCACCCGCCGCGCGATCGCCGCCACGCTCAGCGTCAGCGGCGTGCACGGCACGGCCAAGAATACGCGCATCCCGGTCCTGCGGGCGGAAAAGCTGGAGCCGACGGTCACGATCAAGCTCGACGGCAAGCTCGACGAGCCCGCCTGGAAGACGGCGGCCAGCACGGGCCCGCTGGTGGACGTTCGCACGGGAGAGCCCAACCAAGCTTTCCCCGTCAACGCCGAAGTCAAGCTGCTGTGGAGCGACGCCGGCATTTACGTCGCATTCTCGGTCGCCGACACGGACATCATCGGGGGTTTCAAGAAGGGTGATCAAGATCCGCACTTGTGGACCAAGGACACCGTCGAAATGATGGTCGACCCCGACGGCGACGGTGACAACAAGGACTACTACGAGATTCAGATCAATCCGCAGAACCTGGTCTTCGACTCGCAATTCGACGGTTACAACGAGCCCAAAGTCGAGCCCAATGGCCCCTTCGGTCATCAAGATTGGTCAGCGAACTTGAAGAGCGCTGTCACCTTGGACGGCACGGTCGACAAGAGCACGGATGAAGACCGCGGCTACACCGTCGAAGCATTCGTACCTTGGAAGTCGTTCAACAAAGCCGCCAAACTTCCGCCTGAGCTCGGCTCATCGTGGCGCATCAACTTCTACGCCATGAAGAACAACGGCGGCGTCGCCTGGTCACCCATCCTAGGCCAAGGCAACTTCCACAAAGCCTCCCGCTTCGGCCGCGTTGTCTGGTCGAAAAAAGGCGGAGTCGGGCCCGCTACGAGCGCGAGTGCATCCGCATCCGCATCCGCAGCCTCTGCTTCGGCTCCGAAGGTCGGTACCCTCAGCGCGCCCAAAGCGCCCCTGAAGCTCGCGCCGCCCGCTTCATCGAACTGAGCGTCGGGGGCGAAGGCCCTTCGACACTCAGAGCCGTTGAAAAATCTGGGAGCAGTTCAAGCGTCGGGGGTGAGCTCGGTCTGCGCGTGAGCGTGGCGCCCCTGCGAGGTGCGCGGCTGGATCGCGATCGCCCACTCTCTCGTGAGGTCGGGTTTAGAGTTTGTATTTGCGTTGGGCGGCGCCCTGGGCGTCGGCGCAGTGGCTGATTTTGGGGGCGGCCCGGGCAAGCTCGCTTTGGGCGAAGTCGAGGATGCGGGCGGCTTCGGCGGCGCCATCTGGCGTCGTGATCAGAGATTTTGCGCGCGCGGTTTCAGCGAGCGCGAAGACGTGTTGGCCGTAGCCGTCGACGCACACGCGCTGCAGCGTGCACAGTTCGGGGGTTTCGCAGCTCACGGCCTTGAGCACGTCCAAGAGTTCGCCTTTTTGGGCGTTGGACGCGGCACGCAGCTGATCGATCGCGTGGCTGATGCGACCCGCCTCGGCTTTCTCGGGAGCGGAGGCACCGAGCGAACATTGGCTCGACAAGAGCAGCACAGCGAGCGAGAGGAGCGATGCGAGCGGGCGAATCAGTCCGCGGCTTTCGGCGGCGGACCCATTTGGATGCGTTCACCGATGTAGGCGCCGATCAGCGTGAACAGCACGCCGAGCGCCGAGAGCAGCACGTACATGAACGCGGGCATGGTCTTGACCGTCTGGTTCACGTACAGCAAAAACGCGGTCGGGATCGCGACCAAGAACACGGCCACCATCGGTTCGATGAAGGTTTTGCCGGGCGAGATCAGACCGATCAGCATGCCACCCAGGAACCACACCGGGATGGAGATACGCATGCCAGCCGAGCCTTCGAAGTCGAACGCGGGCACGACCATCGGCAACCCCATCACCAGCGCTGCGGTCATCACGGACATGATCGCGATCGAGACGCCGAACCAGAGCAGGCTGAAGCCCTCTTGTTGGTAGCGCCGTTCGAGCTCCTCTTGTCGCGTCAGCGAACGCTTCAGATCCTCGATCTTGGCGCCGCACGACACGCAACGATTGTTGGCGAGCGGAGGCGTGTTGGAGAAACCACACGACGGACAGATGATCTTGCTAGCGACGGCCATTGGGACCCCTAATAGTACTCCGGCAAAAGTACACGGTTGTCAGCGAAATGTCCCTTCACTGCACCAGCCGGCGATACACCTACATCGGGAGGGCGGCCGCGTGGCTGTCTGGCATCCTCGAGTGGCCAGCTGGCCGGCAACCGAAGCAATGGATTCTGCTACGCTCGCCTGGTTTTTACGGCTCGGCGTGAGGCAATAGCCTGCCGCTTCCGTAAGCTCCCCGTTCATTTCGCCCATTCTTCGCAACGCACCGGCGCCACGGAACAAACCGGGCGCTCGGATGTCGGACAATGAAGGCCGTCCTCGATGCCCCGCTACCCTTCCACCCCAGACTTGCTCGGTACCCGCGCGTCGTCGGACCACGACCTGGACCTCGAGGCGCTGCCGGCTCCGCGTCGGCCCTGGCGGCGCGCCACGCTGGCTGCGCTCGCGTTATCGGCCCTCGGTTCACTCGCGCTGGCCTTCGAGCTCCGCGGTGAAGCCGTGTTTGCGCTCGAGAGCGGTCCGCCCGTCGACCTCGGTGAGCTGAGTCAATTTCACGCCTCGAGCACGCACGCCAACACTTGGGTGCACGGCACCGGCGCGCTACGCGCAGACGGCGCGGTCCGCTACGCGCGGCCGCTCGAAGACGACACCTATCGCCTGGCTCAGGTCGAGGGCAACGACAAGCTGTGGGTACAAGTCAGCGTGCCGGAAGATCCTGCCGATCCGGAGGGCGCGCACTTCGTGGCCCCCACTTCGTTCGTGGGGCGTCTGATCCCGGTCAGCCGCGCGGGCATTCGTCACGGCATGGTGCGCGCGGCCGTCAGTGACGCCTGGCAAGGCAAAGTGACCGACGATGCCTGGCTTTTGGTCGACGGTGAGGCACCACAGACGACGCGCTGGGCGCTCGGTTTGTGCGGCTTGTTCCTCGGCTTTGCCACGTTCAGTGTGTTCGGCTTAGCCAAGTTGACGCAGAAGGTGAGCTGAGCAAGGACGGCGGCGACCCGCGGCCATGCCCCGAAAAAAAGCCCACCAGCGTTCCCCCGCGGTCGACGTGTTGATCGTCGGTGGCGGGATCATGGGCACGTGCGCAGCCTGGGAGCTTTCGCGGCATGGCGCACGATGCGTGGTGCTCGAGCGCAGTGTGCCGGGCGCGGAAGCCTCCAGCGCGGCCGCAGGGATCTTGGGCGCGCAGGCGGAAGCGCACGCGCCAGGTCCGATGACCGATTTGTGCTTGGCTAGCCGAGCGCGCTACGCGAAATTTGCAGCAGCGCTCAGCAAAGAGACGCACATCGACGTCGGCTACCGCGAGTGCGGCGTGCTGCGCGTCGGCTTCGAGCGCACAGCGGTCACGAAGCTTTTGCGAGAGACCGCGTGGCAGAGCAAACACCGGCTCTCGGTGGAGCGACTCGACGCGCGCGGCCTGGCCGGGCTCGAGCCCGCGCTATCGCCCAAGCTTTCTGGGGGCGTGCGCTTCGCGGCCGACTCACGCGTGGAACCCAAGGCGTTGCTTCGTGCGTTGCACATCGCGGCCCTCGCGCGCGGAGTACGCTTTCAGAGCGGCGCGTTCGTGCGCCGTGTGGCGCTGGAAGGCGGGCGCGCCGTAGGGGTCGTGCTGGACGACGGCAGTGAGCTGCGCGCACGGAACGTACTCGTTGCCGCGGGCAGTTGGACCTCATTGATCGACGGGCTCGGGCTGCCTCCGGGGCGCGTGATTCCAGCGCGTGGACAGATCGTCGAGCTGGAATTGCCCGCGCCTCCGCTGGCGCACGTGGTGTTCGGTCCGGGCGCGTATTTGGTGCCGCGCGACGATGGTCGCATCTTGATCGGCTCGACGCTCGAGTTCGTCGGCTACGAACGCGAAGTGACCGCCGGCGCCGTGCGCGATCTATTGCTCGCCGCGACCGCGCTCGTGCCCTCGCTGGAGCGCGCGGCGCTGCGTGCCACTTGGTCGAACTTCCGACCCTATACCCAGGATGAATTGCCGCTGCTCGGCCGCACGCAAATCCCGGGTTTGTTCTTGAGCACGGGCCATTACCGAAACGGCATCCTGCTCGCGCCGATCAGCGCAGAGATCGTGCGCGCCGCCGTGCTCGGCCAACGTGCGCCGCTGGCGCTCGAGGCGTTTAGACCCGAGCGAGCGCTTTGAGCTATGCTATGGAAAGCGCGCAATGACTGCTCCAGGCCCGCTCAATCTAGGCGTATTGGTGTCGGGCGTGGGCTCCAATCTGCAGGCGATCCTGGACGCTATCAGCGCGGGTACCTTGAATGCGCGGGTCAAGCTGGTGATCGCCAATCGCCCGGGCGCGCAGGCATTGGATCGCGCGCGCGCCGCCGGCGTCCGTGCTTTGACGATTCCGCACCAGGATTTTGCGAGCCGTGAAGCGTTCGACCGCGCGCTGGTGAGCGCGCTGCGCGCGGCCGAGGTGAACTGGATCGTGCTCGCCGGCTTCATGCGCGTGTTGACGTCCGAATTCTTGAGCGCCTATGAAGGACGCATCATCAACATTCATCCGTCGCTTCTGCCCGCGTTCCCCGGCGTGGACGCCACCAAGCAAGCGCTCGACTACGGGGTGAAGCTCACGGGCTGCACGGTGCACTTCGTGGATCGGGGCGTGGATTCGGGGAAGATCATCGCGCAGCGCGCCGTTCCGGTCGAATCGGGTGACGACGTGTCGTCGCTCGCGGCGCGTGTTCATGCCGCCGAGCATGAGCTTTTCGTCGATGTGCTCCGTGAAATAGCCGCTGGACGCGTCGTCCCGTTCGAGGCCTGAGTGACATCGCGGCACTACGACGTCATCGTACTCGGTCGCTCTTTGGGCGCGCTCGCCGCAGCCGCCGTGCTCGCGCGGCGCGATTTCAGAGTGCTGCTCCTCGGCCAAGGGCAGCACGGCCAAACCTATCGCTTCGAAGAGCACGTGCTGTGTCGGCGCTCGTTCACGCTCTTGGCTGGCTCTTCACCGACCTGGCGGCGGATCTTGCATGAGCTTGCACAAAGCCCGCAATTTCGTCGGCGGGCCACGACGCTCGATCCGATGTTCGTGGTGCTGAGCGAAGGCCGTCGCATCGAAGTACCACCGGATATGGAGCTCTTCGGTCGTGAAATCGAGCGAGAATTTCCCGAAGTGCGTCAACTGGTCGATGAGCTGTACGGCTCGATCGCGACGGTCAACGCGGCCGCAGACGCGGCGTTCGAGCGCGACGCGCTGTGGCCACCGGGTAGCCTGTGGGAGCGCTTCGAAACGGGTCGCATCGCGGGCAGCTTGCCGCTTTCGCTCGATCTCCTCGGCAAGTTCCCGAGCGGCCACGCTTACCGAGAGATCACCACCATCCCTGCCAGCTTTGCCTCGAACTCGGCGATCTTGGGCGGTGATTTTCCGTCCTTTGCCTTGGCGCGGCTGCATGGTGCTTGGACGCGCGGTGTGCACGCGCTCGCCCGCGGTGAGGACGAGCTCGCGGAGTTTTTGTGCGAGCGCATCGCGGCGCACGGTGGAGTGATCGAGTTCAACCGCCGTGCCACGTCACTGGTCACTCGCCGCGGCGTCGCCATCGGTGTGGTCGAAGACGGCGAGGACGCGCCTACCGGCGCGGGCGCCGTGCTGTCCGATCAATCGGGCGAAGCGCTGGCCGCGTTGTCCGGCGGTGAGGGCGTCACCAAATCCGCGCGTGACGATTGGCCGCGGCTGAACGCGGAGGCGGGACGTTTCGTGGTCAGCTTGGTCGTCAATGCGCGCGGCCTGCCTGGGCCGTTGTCCAAAGAGGCGTTCGTAGTGCCGACCGAGCGAAAGCGGAAGGATCCTCGGCACCCGACCGTGCATTTGCAGCGCTTCGAAGCCTCGGCATTTTCCGAGCGTCAGCAAGCCAAGCACGAAACACTGCTGGTGGCGGAGGCGATCCTGCCCACGCGCGGCTCGCTCACGTTGCTCGAAGCACGCGAGGCCGTGCTCGGCACCTTGCGCGACGCTTTGCCTTTCTTGGACGAGCACCTGTTGATCGTGGACAGTGCGCACGATGGCCTGCCGCTGTACGACTATCGCAGCGGAGCGCGACGCGAAGTCGATCGCGTGCATCTGCGCGGAACCGCTCCCGGCGCGGAAGCGATGGAACGCCAATGGAAGGTCGAGCCCTCGGGCTACCTCGACGTCGCGGGCGAACCCGTCCGCGGCCCGATCCCAAATACGTATTTGGTCGGCAAAACGGTGCTTCCGGGCCTCGGGCAAGAAGGCGAGCTGATGGCCGCGTTCGGCGCGGCCAGGCTCATTACCCGCAAGGATGGCGCGCGACAGAAAATGCGCCGTCAAATGTGGAGCAAGATCGAAACCACGTAATGCGCATCGTGGCTGGGGAGTTCCGAGGTCGGCAATTGTCGACTCCAGGCGGCGATACGACTCGTCCCACTGCGGCGCGCGCGCGCGAAGCGCTGTTTGCGATCCTTGCGGATGTGAGCGGCGAACGCGTGTTGGACCTGTATGCGGGCAGCGGAGCGCTGGGGCTCGAAGCACTGTCGCGCGGAGCCGAACGGCTCGTCTTGGTCGAGTCGAGCAAGGCCGCGCAGCAAGCAATTCGCAGCAACTTGGCCGCGCTGGATGTGGGGGCGCGAGCGACCTTGTTGCCCCTCCGAGCCGAGGCGTCATTCAAAGCCCTCGAGCGGCTGGCTCCATTTTCGTTGGTGTTTGCCGATCCGCCCTGGGCGGAAGCGCAGGCGGCCCTGGGCGTGTTGGAGAAGCTCGCGGCCTCCTCGCTGCTCGCACCGGCCGCGCGGCTTGTGCTGGAACATGCGGCTCGCACGCCTCCGATCGCCAAATCGGGCGCACGCTTGGGCGCGATCGACACGCGCCGATGGGGCGATACCGCGGTCACGATCTTCGAGCTTATCGAACCGCCGGGGCTCGTCCCTGAATCCTCCTCTTAAGAACCCTCGCGCTCGGTCGGAGGGGTAGCTATAGTCCGTCGCTAGAAAGCCGGCGGTTTTCGACCTGTTGATGACGAAAGTGGAGTTTCCTGATGTCTGAAACCACCCCGCCCGTTCCGAAATCCGGCGGCAGCGGCCCATTCATTCTCGCTGCAATCGTGATGCTGCTGCTGATGGGCGGACTCATTTTTTGGAAGATGAAGAGCGGCAGTGAGACCGCGAAGGTCGAAGCTCCGAAGCCAACGGCTGCGCCCGAGCAGCCTGTGTTGGACGAGCCGCCCCCGCCGCCCCCGCCACCCGTTGCGTCCGCGGACAGCTCGGCAAAGCCAGACGACACCAAACCAGGCACGAAGAAGGTCGGAAGCACGGTGGCTGCGGCCGCCTGCGGAGTGTGCTCGGGAGAACCCAATCCGGGGTTGCAAGGAGCGTTGGGCGGAAAGGCCGGACAGAGCCGCGCCTGTTACGAAAAAGCGCTGAGCTCTAACTCGACGCTCTCCGGACGTATGACGGTGTCGATCAAAATCAATCAGCAGGGCAGTGTCTGCAGCGCGCAAGTCAAGAGTGATTTGAATAACCCGCTGGTAGAGAACTGCGTACTTCAGAGCTTCCGCGCGGCCACGTTCCCCGCACCGAAGGGCGGATGCGTGGACGCGTCCGTGCCGCTGTACTTCAAACCGAAGACCTGATGCCACGTGCGTTCTCGCTAAAATCCCCAGTGCTTTGGGCATTCGCTTTCGGCGGATGCCTAGCGGCATCGTGTGATGAGCGAGGCGCGACTTCCAATTGCCCGCCCCTGCCTCTGTACCAAACGTACCCCCTTGGTGACGCTTCGCCCGCTGACGCGGCCAGCGCCGATTCGGCGGAAGTGCAGCTAGCTCTCGAAGCTGCCTACGACGCCGGCTGTGCAACGCGACCGACGCTGTTCCCGTACGAAGCCGGCGCGGGCGGAGAAGCTGAAGACGGCGCGGGCGCACGCGCGGGCGCGGGGGCGAGCAGTCACGCCGGTGCCAGCGGTGGGCACTGACTCGGACGCGGGCGAGACTGAGTCTCAGTCTCCGGCCCCGCGTGCTCGCATCGCGGAACATCGCTTCGGCGTCCTGCTCACGGTCGCCTATGACGGTCGTCGCTTCTCGGGTTGGGCGCGGCAGACGAACGCGCGTAGTGTCGCCGGTGAGCTGGACGGCGCAATCGCGGCGATCGATCCGAAAGCGAGTCAGACGCGCGGCTTGAGTCGCACTGACGCGGGCGTACACGCGCGCGAACAGCTGGTCGCATTCGACACGGACAAAGACATTGGACTGCGCGGCTGGGTGCTCGCGCTATCGCAGCACCTGCCGGACGAAATTGCCGTCGTGCGCGCAACGCGCGTCGCGCCTGGATTCGATGCGCGTCGCCAAGTCACTCGCAAGGTGTATCGCTACACGGTTCTCCACAGCCTGGTTCGCGATCCCTTCCTCGAGGGTCGAGCCTGGCGCGTGATGGAGAGGTTCAACCACTCTGAGCTCAACGCGATTGCTCAGTCCCTGGTCGGGAAACACGACTTCGCTGCCTTCCGTGGCGCTGCGGATACTCGAACCGAGACGGTGCGACAGATCTTTCGCATCGAGGTATGGCCGGCGCATAGCGATGAACGCATCACGCTGGTCGAAGTCGAAGGCGACAAATTCCTGTACAATATGGTGCGAATCATCGTCGGAACGCTGATCGACATCGGTCGCGAGCGACGCCCGAAGGACGCATTGACGCGGGCACTTGCGAGCCATGCGCGTACGGACCTCGGCATCACCGCGCCGCCGGACGGTTTATGTCTGGAACGCGTCATTATCGATCACGGAGTTCTGGCGGACGGAACCAGCTTTCACAAGCTCGATTCCTGGCCCCCGGCACATTGACGGAAGACGGAGCGTCGCGTAGCTTCCGCCGGCGACAACGCGGGCTAGAACCCGTTCGTCGAGCTACGCTCAGTCGCGTCTGTCGTATTCCCCACGACAGCGACTTATGAGCGAGCACTTTAGGAGCTTTGAAACGATGGGCCTCAAGCAAAGAATCGTCGACCGCGGTAAGCAAGCACTCCTTCAACCGAGCGTGCTGCGCTGGGTGACGGACGATCGCGTCATGAAGGCCACCGAGGGGTTGATGGACGCGCGCTCGCGCGTCAAGGACGCCTGGAAGGTCCTGCTGAACGGCAACGAGTTGCCCAACATCGACCCGGCGCTGGACGAAAACATCGGCCAGACCGAACCGGCAGTGACCAAGAGCAACGGTCACAAGAATGGCCACGCCAACGGCGCGACGAATGGCGCGAGCAACGGGAGCGCCAATGGCGCGTCTGTCGGCAGCGCCCCAGACGCAGCCAAAGGCAACAGCAACGGCGCCCGCATCGACATGAACGACCGCGAAGGCTCGTCGGACATGGCCGAGTCGATGAAAGAGCGGACCAGCCTCGCCAGCGTCGGCGGCAAGGACGTGTTCGAGAAGGCCTTCAAGTTCATGGCCGCGGACAACGCGCGCAAGATGGGCATCTACCCCTACTTCCGCCCGCTCGATTTCGCAGACGGCCCCGAAGCGCAGATCAACGGCAAGCGCGTGGTGATGTTCGGCTCGAACAACTACCTCGGCTTGACCACGCACCCCAAGGTGCGTGAGGCGGCCAAAGCTGCGATCGACAAGTACGGCACGAGCATGACCGGCTCACGTCTGGTCAACGGCTCGATGCGCTTGCACGAGGAGTTCGAGGAAAAGCTGGCCAAGTGGTTCAACAAGGAATCCGCGTTGGTCTTCACCACAGGCTACCAGGTCAACATTGCGACCTTGGCCGCACTGCTCTCGAACAAGCAAAGCGTCGCCTTCATCGACCGCAATGTGCACGCCTCCCTGTACGACGGCGTACGGCTCGGCCAGTCCGCAGGCGCGCGCCTCGTGCGCTATCGCCACAACGACGCCGAATCGCTGGATAAAGCGCTCGAAAAGCTGGAGGCGGACGAAGGCGCGTTCGTGATCACCGACGGCGTGTTCAGCGCCGAGGGCGAGATCGCGAAGCTCGACGAGCTCGTACCCGTGGTGAAGAAGCACAAGGCTCGCCTGTTCGTGGACGACGCGCACGCTTTGGGCGTGATCGGACCGGGCGGCATGGGCACTGCAGCCCACTTCGGCCTAGTCGACCAGGTGGACCTGATGGGTGGCACCTTCTCCAAATCGATGGCCAGCATCGGCGGTTGGCTCGTCGGCGAGCGCAAGGTGCTGGATTACATCCGTCACTTCGCGCCTTCGTTCATGTTCGCCGCGGCCGCAGCGCCGCCCTCGGTCGCCGCCGCCATGGCCGCCTTCGACGTGATGCAGGAAGAGCCGTGGCGCATCGACAAGCTGCGCGAAAACTTCACCTACATGCGTGAAGGGCTGAAGAGCCTCGGCTTCGAGCTCGGGCACACGCAAACCGCCGTGATCCCGATCTACATCCGCCAAGATTTGCGCACGATCATGATGTGGCGGGACCTGCTGGAGGATTACGGAATCTACACGAATCCGTTCATCTCCCCCGGCGTGCCGCCGAAGAGCGCCATGCTGCGCACCAGCTACATGGCCACGCACGATCGTCATCACTTGGATCGCGCCTTGGAAGCGTTCGAAAAGGTCGGCAAGAAGTACGGCGTGATCGGCAAGTAAAGGGAGGGTCCGCTTACGCAGTGGGCCTCTTTCACCGGTCGACGCAGTTGTGCCCGAGCCCGTTGCAGGTTTTGCCGTCCGGGCAATGCTCGGGCCGGGTGCACTCGACGCAGGTGTTGAACAATCCATCGCAGGCGCGGGCCGCCGGATTCTTGCAGTCTGCGTCGACCACGCAGACCACGCACTGCGAGTCCGTGCAGATCGGCCGGTCAGTGCCGGCGCAGTCCGCGTTTTCCTGGCACCCCGTGCAATAGTCGAACATGGCATCACAGCGCGGAAAATCCGGATTACCCGCGCAATCGGCGTTGGTCACGCACTGCCCGCAGCGGTTCGTATCGAGATCACAGTGCGCGAGGACGTCGTCCTTGCAGTCAGCATCCGAGAGGCATTGCCCGCAGGTGGCCGTCTGAGTATTGCAGCGTTCGTAAAAGCCGGTGCAGTCCGCGTCCGCGCGGCACTCCGCGCAAACGTGCCGCTGCGCATCGCATACTCGACCGGGGCAGTCCGCGTCGCTGGCACACTCGACCTTGGTGCACTGTTTTTCAGCGCTGCAAATGTACGAACCCAAGGTGCGTTTGCAGTTGTCGTCGCTCTCGCACGGCGAACACGTATTGGTCGCTAGGCTGCAACCGAACGGCAGCTCGCAATCGTCCGCATCGGTACACAAGCCGTACGGGTTCGTGCCCCCGAAGCCAATGCCAATGTGGCTGCCACCCTGCTCGGCGCGCGCTGTGTCTTCGTAGTCCCGAAGCTCGGGTTTCAGTTGATCGCACGTGCGCGCAGCCACGGATGCGGCATTGCAAATCGAGGGTGACTGGATGGTGCAACCTTGCGCGCACAGCTTGGAGTCGAACGAGCCGCAGTCGGGCGCTCGCGTGCAAAGCGTTGCGCAGTAATCAGCGCAGGCATAAGACTCCTTCAGCTCGGCACACGTCAGCTGACTGGGCGGGTGTGAATCCGAGCAATTGGCGCCCGCGACGCTCGTCGTGCATTGGCTGACGCAGTTGCTGGGGACTTCGCCGTCGCAGCCCGCGAGGGCCTTGCACAAGTCGCCGCACTGCGAGGCGCAGCTCGTGCCCGCGCTTTCGCCACTCGAGCAGCCGGCAAGCTGTGACAGCAGCCACAACCCACCAACCAAGCACGCGCCGCCCCAGCCACTCCGAACGTTCCGACTACCTTGAACCCTTGCATTCTTGCCCACACTCGCCAGCGTAATGCATTTCGCGGGCGGCGGAGAAGCACGAATGTAACGACCGCGGCAAGCTTTCTTGACTCGTCCGGCGCGCCAAAGTTAGCTGCGCGTTCAAATGACTTTGGAGCTCAAGAGAACGATCATCGGCGGCAAGCTCAACGACTTTCTGAACGTCGTCGACTATATCTACAAGCGGGATCCGAACTACATCCGTCCACTCGATATGGATATGAAGGATCGCTTGAGCTTCAAGAATCCTTTCTTCGAGCACGGCGACGGCGTGATTTTCACGGCCTTCCGCAATGGATTTTGCGTCGGCCGCTGCACCGCACAAATCGACCGGGAGCACTTGGCGCGCTACAAGGACGACGTGGGCTTCTTCGGCTTTTTCGACACCGTCGAAGACCAAGAGGTCGCCAAGCTCTTGCTCGATGCGGCAACCGTTTGGCTGCGTGAACGCGGCATGAAAAAAATTCGCGGCCCGTTCTCGCTCTCGATCAACGAAGAGACCGGCTGCTTGATCGAGGGCTTCGACACGCCGCCGATGGTGATGATGCCGCACCACCTGCCCTATCAGGCCGGGTTGATCGAAAAGTGTGGCTTCACCAAGCTGAAGGACGTGTACGCTTGGCGCTACACCGTCGGCCCGATCCCCGAGCGCGCTCGCAAAGCACACGACGAGCTGGCCGCGTTGCCCGAGATCACGACGCGCCACATCGATATGCGAAACCTCGACAGCGAGGTGCGCGTAGTCATGGGTATCTTCAACGACGCATGGATGGATAACTGGGGTTTCGTCCCCTACACCGAAAAAGAGCTGTCCAAGATGGCAGCCGATCTGAAGCTGATTGCCATCCCCGAGCTCACGTACATCGCGGAGATCAACGGAGAGCCCGCGGCGTTCGCGGTCGCGCTGCCCAACATCAACGAGCTGATCCGTGAGTTCAAAGGCAAGCTCGGCCCGCTCGAGCTCGGCAAGTTGCTCTGGCGGCTCAAGGTCAAAGGCCCGAAGACGGCCCGCTTGGCACTGCTCGGCATTTCCAAGAAATATCGCGGTCAACGCAAGTACGCAGGTCTAAGCATCTTCCTCTATTCCAAGCTGAATGACTCCGGCAAGAAGCTGGGCATCGAGTGGGGTGAGTTGTCGTGGACGCTCGAGGATAACGGCCCGGTGAACGTCGGCATCAAATTCATGGGCGGCAAGATCTACAAGAAGTACCGCTTGTTCGAGAAAAACACATGACCATCCTCGTTACCGGCGGCTCGGGTTTTCTCGGCTCGCACATCATCGAACAACTGTCGCAAGCAGGGCGCCCCGTGCGCGCGCTGGTTCGGCGCTCGAGCGACACCAAGTTCTTACGCACGCTCCCCAATGTCGAATTGGTCGATGGTGCCGTGGACGATCGCGCCAGCTTGGAGCGCGCGGTTTCGGGAGTGGAAGCGGTCGTGCACTCCGCTGGCCTAGTCAAAGCCCGCAACTTGGACGAGTTCATGCGCGTGAACGCGCGCGGCACGGAGAATTTGCTGGAGGCATGCCTGCCACTCGGCAACGCCTTGAAGCGCTTCGTGCAAATCTCGAGCATTGCGGCTGGGGGCCCGAGCGACGTCTACGGCAATCCAGTCGCGGTCGACGCGACGCCGCGTCCGGTCACCGATTACGGTCGTAGCAAGCTGGCCGCGGAGCGGGCCGCGCTGGCCAAGAAGGACCAACTCAAGATCACCGTCATCCGCCCGCCCGCAATTTACGGCCCGCGCGACCGCGAGATTTTGGCGTTCTTCAAGTCGATCAAGATGGGCGTGTTGCCGTTGCTCGGCTCGCCACAAAGCAAGCTCAGCATGACCTACGGCCCGGATTGCGCGCGCGCCTGCATCGCCGCGATCGACGCGGACGTCCCGAGCGGCAGTGTCTTCGCCGTCGATGACGGCGCCGTGCACACCATGGCCGAGCTGATCTCCGAAGCCGAATCGGCGATCGGCAAGCGAGCATTCTTGCGCATCCCGCTGCCACGTCGCGTGGTGGAGGGTGCAGCTCTCATGAGCGAGGCTTACGGCAAGCTCACCAACCGCGCGATGATGCTCACCCGCGACAAGTGTAACGAGCTCTTCGACCAATGGGTTTGTGACGGAGCGAACGCGCGGCGAGACCTGAACTGGACGCCCGGCGTCAGCTTCTCGCAAGGCGTCAAACAGACCGTCGACTGGTATCGCACCGCCGGCTGGCTCTAACCATGTTCGAGCGACTCGCGCTGGCTAGCTTCGCGTGGTTCGCAATTCACGCGTTCGTGGCCGGCTCTGAATTGCGCTGGTGGCTGGTGCAGCGCATCGGGCAGCGGGCATTCAGCGCCTTCTTCTCGTTGCTCTCGCTCGCCTCGCTGCTGTTTCTGGTCGACGCTTATCGAAAAGCGTCCTTTTATCCGCTCTGGTTTTCGCCGCGCATCATTCATTGGCTGCCGCTGATCGTGATGCCGTTTGCGTTGCTGCTACTCGTCGGCGCTTTCAGCGTGCCGAATCCGACCGCGGTCGGCGCCGAAAAAGTGCTCGAACGCACCGACGCCGCGCGCGGCGTGCTGCGCATCACGCGCCACCCCTTCCTCTGGGCAACCGCACTTTGGAGCGGCGCGCATCTGCTCGTCACCGGCCACGTCGCCGCGATTCTATTTTTTGGCTCGCTGCTAGTCACCGCGCTACGCGGCACGACGAGCATCGACGAAAAACGTCGCCGCACGAACAAGGCCGAGTTCGTTCGCTACCTCGAGATCACCTCGAACGTCCCCTTCGCCGCCATCATCCAAGGCAAAAACCGACTCGCTTGGTCCGAGCTCTGGGTACCCATCGTGATCGCCGCCCTGCTCTTGGCCGTCCTGCTGAAAGTGCACCAACGCCTGTTCGGCTTCTCACCGTTCGGCTGACGCTCAACACGCGCCGACGGCCAATCACGGGCTCCACGGCTCCCTGAATTTTAACCGCCAAGGCGCCAAGTCCTCGGGGTACCGGAGCGCGCGATCTATCCACCTGAGAACTCACGGAGAATTTTTTGGGTCAACGCTGCGCGGCGTGCGCTCGAGTCGTAACGACAAGAGCGGCATGCGGAAATGGGGCGATGTCGGCTGCCGCATTCGCGCAGAGAGACGCTTGCAAGTCCAAGCCGCTCAGCGAGCGACGCGATAAAAAGTGGCGCCGGCGATGGCGAGTGGGGTGGGCGCGTTTTTTAGGGTGCGGCCGAGGGCTTCGACGGCTTCGGTGTCGACGTAGATGCCGGGGCCCCAGGCATTTTCGTCGTCTTCATCGGTGCCGTGGCTGGCGGTTTCGGCGTACAGCGCTCGCCGCAGCGGTTCGCTGGGCAAGGACACCTGGTGCCATTCGATTCCGGCGGTGATGGGGGGCGGCGCTTCGGCGGGGTCGGCTTGCCAGCGGCCGCCGTGGCTGAGCACGCCGACGCTGAGCAATTCGAGTGCCTTGAGCCGAGCGCGCACGAGCTTGATCCACGAGATCGGATCTTCGAGCTGCTCGCCGTCGGCGAACTCGATGTACAGCGCGTGGCCGAACTCACGCGCGATGCCCGACTGGGCGAGCGGAAAGGTCTCCAGGCAGGCGCGCAGAGCGGAGCGAAATTCCAAAAAGCGCGCGGCGAAGTCGGCTGGTTCCAGCGCATACTCGTCGTCTCCGATCGCAAAGTAGGCGATCAGCACGCCGAACGCGTTCTCGTCACTCAGGGGCATGGCCAGGCTCAGCGGCGTGCGGCGGAGATCGCCGATAGCGCGGCGCGGGCTTTGTTGCGCGTTTCTTTGGCTTCGAGCTCGGGGACGCTGTCGGCGACGACGCCCGCGCCAGCCGTCACTTCGAAGCGCCCGTCTTGCATCACTACCGTGCGGATGGCGATCGCCAGATCCAAACTGGTGCCGCCGGTGACGTAGCCAATCGCGCCGCCGTAGGCGCCGCGCGGGCGAAGCTCCAGCTCGCGGATGATTTGCATGGCTCGAACTTTGGGTGCACCGCTGAGCGTACCTGCGGGAAAGGTGGCGCGAATTACGTCCCACGGCCCCAAGTTCGGCGCAAGCTCACCCTCGACCTCACTCGTGATGTGCATCACGTGGCTGTACTTCTCGACGCTCATGTGGAGCGGCACGCGCACCGTGCCCGACTTGGATACGCGACCGACGTCGTTGCGCGCGAGATCGATCAGCATCACGTGCTCGGCGCGCTCCTTGGGATCGGCCAACATCTCTTCGGCGAAGGCTTGGTCTTCTTCTGGACTACGACCCCGGCGACGCGTGCCGGCGATCGGACGCAGCGTGATGCGCTTGTTCTCCACGCGCACGAGGGTCTCGGGACTGGCCCCGGCGATGGCCACCGCAGAGGCGCCGTCTCGCTCCGGCAGTTCCAACAAATACATGTAGGGCGCGGGCGAAAGCACACGCATCGCGCGGTACACGTCGAACGGATCGGCCCCGCCCGTGGGCGTGGAAAAGGTGCGCGCAGGCACGATTTGAAAGGCATCCCCGGCCCGAATGTACTCCTTGGCGCGCTCCACGACCCGGCCGTAGTCGGCGTCGCTCATGTTCACGTCCACGTCACTCGGCAAGGCTTGCGGATCTGGCGGTGCCATCAAAGGCAGGGTGGTGGCATGCGACAGATCGTGCTCTGCACGCTCGACCTCCGCCGGATCTTGCGCGGCGATCACCGCGGTGTGCGTCAAGTTGTCGAACACGACGACCGTGGCATTCGAGATCATGCGCGCGATCGGTCGCTTCCGACCGAGCAGCTCCGGCCATGGCTCGACCTTGGTCACGAAGTGCACCATGTCGTAGGTCAACAGACCGACGCAGGCGGTGGCGAAGCGGGCCGCCATATCCGTCTCGTCCGCGCCGCCACCGGGCGCGAGCTCGGACAAGCGCGAAAACGGGTCGATGCCCGGTTCGCCGTACACCACGTGCTGCGAGCGCGGGCGATAGCCGAGGATCGAGTAACGCCCCCAACGTTCTCCAGCGACCACGCTCTCGAGCAGAAACGAACCCCCCTCCGAGCGCTGACGCAGCGCTTGGTAGGCGCCCACCGGGGTAATACCGTCGACGACGAGTGTTTTCTTGTACATGACCGAGTTCGAGCGAAAGTTCGTTCCAAGCATAGCGCCAGGCCAAGAAAAACTCAGAAATTCTGCCGAGCGCACGCAAGAAGGGCGCGTTTGACCTGCCCTTCGGTCCCGGGCCATGCTGCGCGGCCGTGATGCTCGCTCGAATTCAGCGCACCATGCTCCTGGCATCGATACTGACGCTCGCCCTGCTCGCGAGCGCGAGTCTCGCGGGGTGCAAGAGCTCGAGTGAGCGTCAACTCGTGGATACCGAACGCCGGCATTTCTCCGCCAAGTGTGAGCGCTCGGGCGAATGTGCGCTGAGCCAGACTTCGGGCGACAAGCGCTCAGGCGACCGGACCGCGTTGGCCCTCATTCGGGTTGGACGGCTGGTGGGCATTTGTGATGTGGTTCCAGGTCAGGCGCCCGGCACACCTGGCGAGTGCCGCGCGCTCGTGTGCCAAAGCGACGCTGATTGCCCACCCAGCCATGGCTCGAAAGACGGCCAGTGCCTGAACGCGTTGTGCACCGATCCGGCGCAAGCGCTGTCCCCTGAGGATTCGGTGATGCTGTGCCTGGCCGGTTCCGGGCTCGGCAACGAGCAGGCGCGCCAAGTCGAGCGCTACGCATTGGGCTTGAATTGCGGCACTCCGTGCAAAGTGCCCGCACCCTGCCGTCAGCCCTAGCTGGCGGGAGGCTTTTACCACCGCTGTTTCTCCGCTAGCCTCCGGGCCCTCGAATGACCGAACCTTCCTCGCTGGAGCCGAGCATCGCGCTGGCCGCCTATGCCGAGCCGCTGGCTTCGAATCGCCGCGTGCTGGTGTTTGGCAACGCGCTCGGCTCGCTGTCCTTGCAGCTCTTGGAGCGCGGCGCGCGCTCTATCCACGTGTGCGATTCGGACGCGGTGCGCGTCTCCGAAGCCGCCGCCCGCAATCGCTCGACGCAGATCTCGTTCTCGAGCCTGGCTGACAGCGACTTGTCGCTGCGCGAAGGCGCTTTCGAACTGGCGCTGGTCGATAATTTGGGCGCCTACAATCCGCTGTCTTTACTCCGCACCGCCAAGCGAGCGCTGGGGTCGCGCGGCGTATTAGTCGCCGCCTGCCCCAATCCGGAGGCTGCTTTCCCGCTGCTTCGCGCGACGCCCTCGCCGAGCGCAGCCGCCACGAGCCTCGACTACTACGCGCTCTACGACGCGGTGGCCGCCGAGTTCGAGCACGTGCGCATGCTCGGCCAAACTCCGTTCGTCGGTTATGCGATCGCGGATTTTTCGGCCTCCGGCGAGCCGGAGCCCGCACTCGATACGAGTTTCGTGCCCGGCGGGGCGGAAGAGCCCGACTTTTTCATCGCCCTGGCCTCGAGCCAAGAGGTGCGCCTGGACGAGTTCGCGGTCATTCAGCTGCCGACTCGGCGTTTGCTCGGCAGCGTCAATACCCCGTCCGCTAGTGTGGCCGTGGCGCCCCTCGCCCCCGCTCTACCTCGTGAGAACCTCGCGCAAACCAAGGCGCACGACGTCGAGCTGGCACGTCTCAATCAATGGATCAAAGAGCTCGAGTCGCGCGCCAGCACCGCCGACGAGCGCGCCGATCACAGCGAAACCGAGCTCGAGGCCGAACGCGCCAAGTTCGAAGCGGAGCGCGCCAAGCTCGAGGCCGAGCGTCAAGCCAGCGCCGTACTCAAGACCCAGCACGAGAAAGAAATCAGCGCCGCACGCGCCGAGCTCAGTGCCCTCCGCACTCAGGCGACGAATTTGCGCGCTGAGGCCAGCAACAAGGCGAGCGAGCTCGGTCGCGTCACGAGCGAGCTCTCCGAGCGCAACCGTCAGCTCGCCGAACAAACCGAGAAGCTCGAGCAGGGCGGCGCGGTCGAGCTTGCCGAGTTCGAGCGCCAACTCACCGAACGTGGGAGTGAAGTGCGCCGCCTGGAACAGGATCTGCGCACCGCCGAACGCACCGGGCGGGAGCTGGTCCGCGAGCTCGAACGGCGGACCAGCGAGCAATCGAAACATGCGAGCCTGGAGCTCGAGCGGGCCCTCGCCGAGCGTGAAGCGGATCTACAGGCCGCGGCGTGGACGATCGAAAGCCTCTCGCTGCGGCTTGAATTGGCCGGCAAGCCCCCGACCGGGGAAAGCTCAGCTGCAGAAACTGCGCTGCCCGGCGAAGAAGCGCGTTGACAGGTCGATCGAAAGCCTTACCTTGCCGACCATCTTTCAGTGGCCGGGTCGGCGACATCCAGCATGAGTGAAAAGCGCGACTTTTACGTGGTCTTGAGCGTGTCTCGAGAGGCGTCGGACGACGAGATCAAGAAGGCCTACCGTCAGGCTGCCTTGAAGCATCACCCCGACCGAAACCCGGGCGACAAGGCCGCCGAGGAAATGTTCAAGGAGGCGAGCGAGGCCTACAGCGTGCTGTCGGACCCCGGAAAGCGTCAGGCCTACGATCGCTTCGGCCACGCGGGGCTGAACGGTGCCGGCGGGTTCGACTTCAACAACGCCGGTATGGGCGACATCCTGAGCCATTTCCAAGACATGTTCTCCGATTTTTTCGGGGGATTTGGCGGTCAGGCGCAAGGCGGTGGCGGCCGCCGCAAACGCGTCGAACGCGGCCAGGACGTACGGGTCGAAGCGGTGATCTCGCTGCGCGACGCGCTGCTCGGTGGAAAGCACGAGATCAACGTCAGCGGCGCGGCACCTTGTGACACCTGCCACGGCTCGGGCGCAGAGCCCGGCAGCAAAACCGAAACCTGCACCCAGTGCCGGGGCTCCGGCCAGGTCACGGCTCAACGCGGTTTCATCATGTTCTCGAGTCCGTGCGCCCGCTGTCGCGGCACCGGCCAGTACCTCCCGTCTCCGTGCAAGACCTGTCACGGTGCGGGCGCGGTCGAACGCACACGCAAGGTGCTGGTGGCAATCCCCGGCGGGATCGACTCTGGCCAGCGCTTGCGCGTGCCGCGCCAGGGCATGCCCGGCCCGGAGGGCCTGCCCGCAGGTGATTTGTACGTTGATATCGAGGTCGAAGCGGATGAGCGCTTCGAGCGTCAGGGCGCCGATCTCGGCACGCGCGCGTCGATCTCCTTCGCCGAGGCGGCCCTCGGCAGCAAGCTCGAGATCACCATGCCGGACGACACCGTGGTCAGCGCCGAGGTCGCGCCGGGCACTCAACCGAACAGCATCATCGTGGTGCGCGGGCAAGGCATGCCCCGGCTCGATCGCCACGGCCGCGGAGATCTACACGTCGCGGTGAACGTGCGTGTACCGACCAAGCTCAGCAAGCAAGCCAAGAAGCTGCTGCGTGAGCTCGAGAGCGAGCTCGGCCCGGACACCGCGGCGGATTGAACCGCTGGCATTCAAGCGAGCTTTTGCGCCAAACGCAGGAGCTCGCTCTGCGTGCGTTCGAGTGGCTCGCTCAGCATGGCGTCTTGACACAGGAAGCGCTCGAGCTCGGGCAACACCAGCAGCGCTTGGTCGAGCCGCTCATCGCTGCCCTTCTGGTACGCGCCGAGCGCTATCAGGTCTCGCTTTTGCTCGTACAACGCGAGTGCGCTGCGCACGCGGCGCGCGGCTTGCACGTGTGCAGGCGGCACGACCTGTTCCATCACGCGTGACAGTGAAGAAACGGCGTCGACGGCGGGATAATGACCGCGCGCGGCGATCTGTCGGTCGAGCACGATGTGGCCGTCGAGGACGCCGCGAACCTCGTCGGCGATTGGTTCGTCCATGTCGGAGCCCTCGACGAGGACCGTGTAAATCGCGGTAATCGAGCCATTTTCGCCCTGACCGCTGCGTTCGAGCAGGCGCGGCAAGAGCGCAAACACGCTCGGCGGATAGCCGCGCCGCGCGGGCGGCTCGCCCGCCGCAAGACCGATCTCGCGCTGCGCGCGCGCGACACGCGTCACCGAGTCGACGAGCAACATCACGTTCTTTCCTTGGTCGCGGAAGGATTCGGCAATCGCGGTGGCGGACTGAGCCGCGCGCAGGCGCTCGACAGGCGGCGCATCACTGGTGGCTACGACCACGACCGCGCGGGCGCGACCGGCGTTGCCCAGCGCGCGGTCGAGAAACTCCGACACCTCACGACCGCGCTCACCGACCAGCGCCACCACCACGACGTCGGCCGTGGTGCCCCGCGCGATTGCACCGAGCAGCGTGCTCTTGCCCACCCCCGAGCCCGCGAACAAGCCCACACGCTGACCCACACCGAGCGTCATGAGGGCATCGATCACCCGCACGCCCGTGGCCACGGCGGTGTCCACCGGGCGCCGGCCCAGGGCGGGCGGCGGAGCGCGATCCACCGGCACCCATCTGAGACCAGTCGGCGCCCCTCGGCCGTCGATCGGTCGACCCAGCCCGTCCAAAACCCGACCGAGCAACGCCGGTCCCGCGCCGATTTCCAGGCCGCTGCCAGTCGACTCCACCAAATCATCCGGGCCCACGCCAGAGAGCTCACCCAGCGGCACGACCAGCGCCTCGCCGTCGGCGAAGCCCACGACTTCGGCGCTCAA
Source organism: Pseudomonadota bacterium (assembly GCA_037200885.1). Lineage (GTDB taxonomy): Bacteria > Myxococcota_A > Polyangia > Polyangiales > Polyangiaceae > PMG-095. The sequence continues at coordinate 2,854,628 of JBBCIN010000001.1, read as the reverse complement.
CGGCTGGCCGCGGCGGTGCACGATCAGCACGTCGCCCACGCGCGCGCCGGGCAAAGTCACGCGTAGCATCAGGCCGGTGACACCGACCACCTTGCCTACCGGGCGCAGTGTGGACGTCCCCGCAAGGCGCGCTCGGAGCGAGTCGATGTCCACGGCAAGAGTTTGCCCAAAGGCCCTGAAGGATGGGAGGCTTTTGTGGTGGGCTCGTTCTATCAAGCCATTCGGCGCAATTTGGCGCGCCTACTCTCGCAGCGCGGACCTTGCACGGTAGCGATCGCGCTCAGCGTGTGGAGCTGTCAAGCCTCGGTGAACGGGGACGTGAAAACGCGCGTGCGGCACGACGCGGAGGAAGGCCCCGAAGACTCGCCCGACTTCAATAAGCCGGTCAGCGCCAAAGCGCTGGCGGCATCGTCTGCGGCGGCGGCTTCGCCCGGCACGCCGACGCTGCTCGGTGCGCGCCACGATATGAGCTTGGTGATCGAGCACGCCAACGCTGCCTGCACGTGCATCAAAGTCGCGATCGGCTCGGCGCCGTCGGCCGCGTTTCAATGGCAAGGCAGCGTGCCGCAACTGAACGACGATACTCAGTTGGCGATGGCGCTGAGCTCCGAGAGCATGCCGTGTCAGAACGAGCCCAAGGGAAGTTCTGGCGCATCGTATTGGGGCTATCGCATCTCGGGTAACGACGTGATCGTGTTCGTCGAAGGCGCGCGCGCAGGCAGACCTCGCACTGCGGCTGCGATCATTCCGAAACCAGTGGCAGACGGACAGGTTTACGTTGCGCCTGCCAAGAGCAAGTTGCCGTACGGGCATGCACTCGACGACCGCAGCGCGAAATGTAAGATCGGAAATGTCGCCACGAAGCGCGTCACGCCCTTCACCGCGGGTGAGCTCGGCGACACGATGCTGCGAGACCCGGATGCTGTTCCAAGTGTCGACACCGGGGAATAACGCGACGTGGAATAACGCCCCGCGCGAATGGTGACTGCGTGTGTGTGCGCAATAAATCGTGCGTCGTTCTCACAATCTAGTGGATGAAATGATTGAGCTCGTGTGTTCTGTAGTCGTGGACGCGGCCGGGGAGCACCCTCCCCCCACCACCAAGTGCCCTCGGTCGCGTCCCCATTGCAGAGCTGGCCTTTCTGGCTGCAATTGCGCTCGTTTCGCCTGCAAGAGCAACGCTGCGAAGAGTGGTGTTAACCTGCTCGGGTGTTAGCGCGACCAGTGGCTCGTGGAGGATGTCGCGGCTCGCTGTGCCTCGTGAGCTTGCTTGCGTTGAGTACGGGCTGCGCAAGCTCCACGCACACGTGTCCGAGCGAAGCTTGGGCAGGCCAATGCAACCTGCGCGATTTGACGAAGGTCGAAGAGCACGAGATGCCGATACCGTACGTAGTGTACGAAGCCATCTACACGCCGCAGGCGAACGCAGAGTATCCACACTTCACGCCGGCGGACGCGCGCATGCGCTTCAGCACTCCGGCAGTGCACGAGTTTGCGCTGGTCGATCATCTGAAGCCGCAACGAGTCGTCGCGTGTCATTCGGCGGCCGAGCCAGTCACTTGTCTGCCCGGAACGGTGACCGTGGACGTGCTGCCGTTCGATCCCGAGCAAGGGCCGGCGGCGGCTGCGCCGAGCATCGTGGGCTGCTCTGCCATCGACTCGGCGAGCGAACAGGATCGCCTCGCGCGCACCCAGAGCGAAGGTAGCGCGATCAGCGAGCGCTTCACGTTTGGCGAGGGTTCTTCCTCGCTCTCGCCGGATGCCACCAACAATGCGCGTGATGTCGCCAAGCGCATGACCGACGACCCGAGTTTGGAGTGCTTGGGCGTGATCGGTCAGACCGCTCCGGGCGAACCGATCTCGCTCGCGGAAGCACGCGCACGCGCGATCAAACAGCTTTTGATTTCGCTCGGCGTCGACTCGCGGCGGCTGCTGACGATCGCCGCCAACGCCAGCGTGTTCGGCGCCGGTTCGAAGACACAGCCGGCGCCCGATCCAGAGAGCCGCCGCGTGTCGCTCAAGGTGCTGCTCCAGACCAGCGTGAAGCCGACTCCGTGAGCGAACGCGCGTGGCAAAGGGTCGCGGCGTGGACGTGCACGGCGCTTCTGGCATCCGGCGCGACCGCTGGCGCACAGTCCACTCCCCCGCTGCCAGAGGACATGCTGCCGGTGCCGGGTGGTACGTTCACCATGGGCGCCGACGGCGTCGGCGAGCGCGATGAACAACCGGCTCACTCGGTGACTTTGCCCGGCTTCTTGTTGGACAAGACCGAAGTGACGAACGGCAAATACTTGGAGTGCGTCGACGCGGGAGCGTGTAAACCGTATCGCGACAACGTGGCGCGCGGCTTTCATGCTGGTCCCGAAGCGGGTTTCCGCGGCGCAGAGCAACCCGTGGTGGGCGTCTCCTGGTTCGACGCCGGCGCCTATTGCGCGTTTCGTGGCAAGCGCCTGCCTCGCGAGGCGGAATGGGAGCGCGCGGCGCGCGGTGACGACGGAAGAAAATATGCGTGGGGCGACAGCCCTCCCGATCCCGTGCAGCTGGCTTGCTTCGGGCGCAAAGTGGGAGCCAAGGGCGCCACCACCATGCCCGTAGCCTCATACCCCCTCGGGCGCGGACCGTACGGCCACTTCGATTTGACCGGCAACGTCTGGGAGTGGACCGCCGACATCTACGACCCGATGGCATACAGCCGCGACGGCCGCGATCAAGGCGTGCCGGGCAGCTGTGAGCAGGTGCTCGAGTCGCTGGCGGCTCTGCGCAAAGGTAAGCGCCAAGGCTACACCGGCTCGAACCCAATCCCCACCACCTGTGAGCGCGCCTTGCGTGGCGGCGCGTTCAACTATCCTGGCGCCGCTTTGCGCGCCTCGAACCGCGTGCACCATCCGCCTGAATGGCGAATGCTCGTGGCCGGTTTTCGCTGCGCCCGGGATGCGGAGTGAGTGAAGCCTCGCTCGACGGACGCGCCGAACGGCTTCGTTTTTCGCGATAAATTTCCGCGGCTCTGGGTATCGCGGAAGAGCGTGCTATTCTGAATTGCTTGACGAGAGCATCGCGTCACATCTCGACTCAAGATCGCGTGCTGGATACCGGGCCTGCGCGACTGATCGCCATTGCGGGTTCGCAGGCTGGTCGAAAATTCAAGATCGGCGACCACGCCGTGATTGGTCGCAGCGGCGAAGCTTCGGTCACGCTCGAGGACCCCGAAGTGTCGCGCAGCCACGCGCGCGTCTCGAAGAGTGATCTGGGCGCCTATTTGCTGGAGGACCTCGGCAGCAAGAACGGCACACAGGTCAACGGCCTGCCGATCACTCGGCATTTGTTGTCGTTCGGCGACAAGATCCAGGTCGGCCCACACGTCATGCTGCTGTTCGCGCCGTTCGACCCGATCGAAGACCAGCTGCTGCAAAGGCAGCGGCTGGAGGCATTGGGCCGCGTCGGCGCTGGTGTCGCCCACGACCTGAACAACATGCTCGGCGCGATCGGCGCGAGCATCGACTTTTTGAGCAAGCTGCCGACCGACCGCACGCTGAACAGTGAAGAAGTACGCGAGTGCTTCGAGGACATCCGGCTCGCGTCATCACAGGCATCCGAGCTCACGCGCGGTATCCTGAAGTTCGCGCGCGGGCGCGCTCAAGCGCATTCGCCGGTCGACCTCTCGGGCCTGTGCAGCGACGTGATGCGGCTGATTCGCCACACTTTCGACCGTGCGATTCAGATCGAATCCAAGATCTATCCGGGGCTCTCGGTGCGGGGCGACCAGGCGGAGCTGCACCAGGTGCTGATGAACCTGTGCCTCAACGCCCGTGATGCGATGCCGCGCGGCGGCGTGCTACGAGTGTCGGCGAGCGCCTTCGTTCCGGGCAGCGGCGAACTGCCCGCGCAACTGAACGCAGAGGTTGCGCACCTCGTGCTCAGCGTCGAAGACACCGGCGTCGGCATGGATGAAGCAACGCGCGCACGGATCTTCGAAGCATTCTTCACGACCAAACGAGAGGGCGCCGGCTTTGGCCTCGGACTCGCCACCGTCAAAGAAGTGGTCGCGTTCCACGGCGGGCAGATCCGAATCGAGACCGAAGAGGGCAAGGGCACCCGCTTTTTGGTGTATTTGCCGATGCACGCCAGCGGGCACGAAACCCGCAAGGTGACCGGCGCTCACGAAGCGATGGCGTCGAGCTCTCGCGGCCTGATCCTACTCGTCGACGACGAAGAGGTCGTGCGCCGCAGCTTCGCCCGCCTGCTCCGGCAAGCGGGACACCAGGTCATGGAAGCGCCCGACGGAGTGAAGGCCGTGGAGACCTACCGCCACGCCTTCCCTCGGCCGAACTTGGTGATTTTGGACTTGGACATGCCCGTGCTCAGCGGCGAAGAAACTCAAGATCGCTTGCTCCAGGTCGATCCCAACGTGCGCATCCTGTTCGTCTCGGGCCACGACGAACCGAGCCGAGAGTCGGCGGTGCACGCTCGCGGCGCGCTCGGCTTTCTGCGCAAGCCGTGCAAAGTCCAAGTACTCCTGGGCGCGGTGTCCGACGCCCTGGGCGGCGCGGAAGCACACCTCGACCACGAAGAACGCACCCGCCCGGTCTGATTTGGCAGCAGACACGCGGGCAAGGCTTCCCGTAAACGTGCCCGGCAAGCTCACCACGGCTCCTGTGGGGACCTGATTGCGTGCCAAGAGGGAAGAGGGGGCGATCGCGCGCCAGCAGCGCAGCTCGTGGCAAGCAGGGTTCCGGAGTTGGACGCCGAAGGCTGGGACGGAGCGCGGCGTATTTGATGACCATCAACGATCTGGCTCGGGGCGGAAGAGTGACGTTCAGCGGGCACGCCCATGTTCTCGCCGAGGCGAAACTGCTGAATCGGCCTTGCGGGCCGCGCCGAAGCGCCTACAAACCTCGGCAGTTGCAGCCGTTGCAGAAACGCAACGCTGAGTCTAAAAATGCCAGCTAGCCGAGCGCGCGGACAGTCAGCACACTCTGCTCACGCTTGCGATGGCGCAGCGCTTCGTCAGGAGTTTCAAATGTCAGAATCGAATCAATGGGTCATCGACGGATCTCACTCGAACGCGAGCTTCAGCGTGAAGCACATGATGATCACCAACGTGCGTGGTGATTTCACCAAGCTCGAAGGCAAGGTCACTTGGGATCCCAGCAAACCCGAAGCCACCCAGATCGAATCCGCGATTGACGTTGCGTCGATCAGCACTCGCGATGAAAAGCGCGACGGTCACCTGAAGAGCCCCGACTTCTTCGACGCGGAAAAGTTTCCGAAGATCACGTTCAAATCCAAGTCCGTCAAAGCGAAGGGTAAAGACGAGCTCAGCATCACCGGTGACATCACCATCCACGGCGTCACCAAAGAAGTGGTGTTCGAGGTCGAGGGACCGAGCGCGCCATCGACGGACCCGTTCGGAAACGTGCGCATCGGCGCGACCGCGAACGCCAAGATCAAGCGTGAAGACTTTGGCCTGACCTGGAACGCGGCGCTGGAAGCGGGCGGCGTACTGGTCGGCAACGACGTCAAGATCACCGTCGACATTTCGCTGATCAAGCAGAAATAAAGCCCGGTGACCGAATCTGGGGGCGCGCGAGGGGCCAGACCCCGCGCCTCCCGGGTTAGTATCCAGGCAATGAGTGACCTGGACCTCAACGACGTGGCCGCGTTCGTGCGAGTCGTTGAAAATAGCGGCTTTGCGAAGGCGGCCCGCGAACTCGGTGTACCAACGTCGACGATTAGTCGCGCGGTGGCACGCTTGGAGGAGGCGGTGGGCGTGCGGCTCTTGCATCGCACGACGCGAAACTTGAGCGTGACCAGCGAAGGGCACGCGTTTCATCAACGGGTGGCGCCTCTCGTCGCGTCGCTGCGCGACGCCACGCGCACGCTCGGCTCGGGCGGAAAAGAGCCGGAGGGCCTCCTGCGGGTAACGGCGCCCAATGACATCGGCTCCGCATTTTTGTCCGAAGAAGTGGTGCGCTTTTGCGAGCGGTACCCGCTCTTACGCGTCGAGCTCGTGCTCACCAATCGCAAACTCAATTTGGTCTCCGAGGGTATCGACCTGGCGGTACGAGCCGGTCGCCTCGAGTCGTCCTCGCTCGTAGCCCGCAAGGTCGGCACGTTGCAAGTGGAGTTGTACGCCGCTCCGAGCTACGCGGAAGGCCACCGCTTGCCGACCACGCTCGGCGAGCTCGCTCGACATCAGATCATCGGCTTCGGTGCCAAGGACGGCAGAGTCAGCTGGCAACTCGAGGGCCCACGCGGGCAAGAGGCGCTGGAGCTGAACTGCCGTATCGCTTGCGATGACTTCGGCTTCGTGCGCGCGGCCGCCGTCGCGGGCGGCGGGATCGGTCTTTTACCGCGCATGATTTCGGCTAGCGAAGTCGCCAGCGGAAGACTCGTGCGGGTGCTGCCCGAATACGGCCAGAAAGGCGCCGCCCTTTACGTCGTTTACCCATCGGCGCGTCAAGTACCGACCAAGGTCAGCCTGTTCCGTGATTTCTTGGCCAAGAGCTGCACGCAAGTGATCCACGACTGAGCGCCGAAGCGATGAAGGCGAGCAGCACAGCTTTTGTCACGGCCGTCATCGCGCTCGGCCTGGCTTGTTTGGCGATCGCGAGTTGCCGCGCCGGGCAAGCCCAAAGTCCGATCGCGAGCGGCCCAGCGCCGAACGCCGCCCACGCGGGTGAGGTGCGGAGCAACATCCTGCGCGCCGACTATGCGGGCTCGGAGGCGTGCGCCAGCTGTCACGCCAAGCTGTACGCGGCGTGGCTCGGTTCGCCCATGCATCGCATGACGCGTGATTTGCAGAAAACCCAGATCAGCGCGCCATTTTCGGGCAATACCTTCAATTTCCGGGCGGATTCGCTGCGGCTCGAACAGATCGCCGGACAGCGCTTCATGCGCTTGCAGACTGGCAGCGCGAACGACACGTTGTTTCGAGTAACGAAGGTGATCGGTGGGCGCTACCGAGAAGACTTCGTAGGCTTCGAGGTCGATCCCGAGTCGCCCTTGGCGTCCGCCCGCGATGTCGAGCGTATCCTGCCCGCGTCGTATTTGGTCTTCAACGGAGAGTGGCGCTACAAAGGCTATTCGGTGATGGTGCGCGAGCGGCCAACGCTCGAGCCGGGTGTAGTCTGGAAGACGGGCTGCATCTTTTGCCACAACACTGCGCCGGCGTTGTCGCTCTTGCTCGACGACGTATACGGCGAGCGCGCCCACAGCTACCAAGGCTCGGTCAGCGTCGAGCTGCCCGACGACAAGCGCCCGCGCTACGTGGTAACCGATGAAGCCGCGCTCAAACGCGCGCTCTCGGCCGAGCTGGCTTACCTGGGCAAGCCGCGGGACATCGGGAATTACAGCCTAAAGCGCGCGCTGGCAGCGAGCATCGACGCGACGCGCGAGGCCTTCGACGAGCCCAACTTGACCGAGCTTGGGATCGGCTGCGAGGCGTGTCACGGCGGCGCGCGCGAGCACGTGCAAAATCCGGCTACCGCGCGGCCCACGCTGTCGCTGCGCAGCGATTTTCTACGAGTGACGACCGAGACCGGCGCCGAGCCCAGCCACGCACAAGACATCAATCGCGCCTGCGCCAAGTGCCACACCGTGTTGTTCTCGCGCTACCCGTACACCTGGGAGGGGCGCACGCGCCGCCACGATCCCGGAGGCAGCACGATCAACTCCGGAGAAGCGCGTGATTTCTTGCTCGGCGATTGCAACAAACAGCTCAGTTGCCTGCATTGCCACGACCCACACGCCGAAGATGCGAAGAGCTCACTGCTCGCGCTCGAGGGCTCCCAGGGCGACGCGCTGTGCTCGAGCTGTCATCAGAACCTTCGCGGCGCGGAGGCATTGCGCGCACACACGCATCACGCCGCAGATAGCGCGGGCAGCCATTGCCTGAATTGCCACATGCCGAAGAAAAATCTCGGGCTCGCCTACGAGCTCACGCGCTATCACCGCATCGGCTCACCCACCGATCGCGAGCGAGTAGAAGGCGATCGACCCCTGGAATGCGCGCTCTGTCACACGGACAAGAGCGTCGATGAGCTCACGGCTACCATGGAGCGTCTGTGGCACAAGCGCTACGACCGGGATGCTCTCCGCCGGCTGTATGGCAAGGACTTGCGCGTCAACGCGCTGGAGGCGACGCTGCGATATGGCAAACCTCATGAGCAGGGCACCGCGGTCGCCATCGCCGGCCGCGATCGGCGGCGGGATTGGCTACCATTGGTCACCGCGCAGCTCGCCAACGACTACCCGTTGGTGCGCTACTTTGCGCGTCACGCGATCGAACAAATCACCGGCGCGCCGCTGCCCATCGACATGAACAGAGCCGGCGCAGACGTTCTCGAGAGCGCTCGTAGTTACCTCGCAAACCCCAATCGGAGCCTCGCTCAGTGACACTTCGCAGCTCGCAGCAGATGGCGTTTCTCCGCCAGTCAGAAATTCGCAACATGACCTTGGAATGCGTCAAGGTCTCGGGCATCAACCTTTCGCAGGGCGTGTGCGACACCGAGCTGCCCGAACCCGTGCGCCTGGGCGCGGCAGCCGCGATGCTCGAAGGCACGAACACTTACACGCGCTACGACGGACTTTTGCCACTGCGTGAAGCCATCGCGCGCAAGGTCTTGCGCGACACGGGCGCGAGTGTCGACCCGGAGACCGAGATCCTCGTGACCAGTGGCGCCACCGGCGCCTTCTACGCGGCGTGCCTCGGGCTGTTCGACGCCGGCGACGAAGTCGTGCTGTTCGAACCGTACTACGGCTATCACGTGGACACGCTGCGAGCGCTCTCGCTGACCCCGCGTTTGGTGCCTCTCGATTTATCGGATTGGTCGTTCTCGGCCGAGGCCCTCCGCCGAGCGATTGGCCCGAAAACTCGCGCCATCGTCGTCAACACGCCGGGCAACCCTTCGGGCAAAGTGTTTACGCGCGCGGAGCTCGAGCTGATTGCGAAGTTTGCGCGCGAGCTCGATCTGTACGTGATCACGGACGAAATCTACGAGTATTTTCTGTACGACGGCCGCGCGCACGTCCCCTTCGCCACGCTGCCTGGCATGCGCGAGCGCACATTGACGCTCGGCGGCTTCAGCAAGACTTTCTCGATCACCGGTTGGCGTATCGGTTACCTCATTGCGACCGCGGAGCTGTGCCACAAGCTCGGTCAGGTACACGATCTCGTCTACGTGTGCGCGCCGGCTCCGCTGCAAATGGGCGTGGCGCGCGGGCTCGAACAATTGCCACCCTCCTTCTACGAAGACTTGAGACTGGAGTATGCCCGCAAGCGTGAGAAGCTGTGCGCAGCGCTGGAACGCGCTGGGATCACGCCTCACGTGCCGGAGGGCGCGTATTACGTGTTGGCTGATTCGCAGAGTCTTCCGGGAGAAAGCCCGAAAGAGCGTGCCCTCGCACTGCTTCGTCTGAGCGGCGTCGCCGCCGTACCGGGCAACGCGTTTTTCGAAAGCGGGCGGGGCGACGACCTACTACGTTTCAGTTATGCCAAGCGCGAGGGCGAGCTCGATGAAGCCTGCCGCCGCCTCGACGCATTTCGCCGCTAAGCAGGAGAATGGAGAACGCGATGACAGAAGAGGATGCGAAGTTCGTACTCGAGCTGCCGGGTGTCGAGCTGATTCAGGAACACGGTCTGCCAGCGGTGCGTGTCTCGAACAAGAGTGCGTCGGGGCTCGTATATCTGCAAGGCGCGCACCTCGCCGCTTGGCATCCTGCGGGCCAAGAGCCCGTAATCTGGATGAGTGAGAACGCCGTGTACGCAGCGGGCAAGGCCTTGCGCGGCGGCGTGCCGATTTGCTTTCCATGGTTCGGCGCGCACGCCGAGCACGAGGATTTCCCCGCCCACGGCTTCGCTCGCACGCGCGCGTTCGAGTACCGCGGCGCGCGCCTCGACTCGGCGGAGCGCTGCCAGCTCGAGCTCGTGCTGGAGAGTGACGAGCAGACGCGGGCTTGGTTCCCTCATGAATTCAGCGCGCGGCTGCGCATAGCGCTCGGGCAGAGCTTGGGGCTGGAGTTTTCAGTCACCAATCGCGACGCACAGCCGTTCGTTTTCGAGGAGGCGCTGCATAGCTACTTCGGCGTCGCCGACGTGACACGAGTCTCGGTGCGCGGGCTCGAGGGTGCGCGCTACGTCGACAAAGTGCGGGAGCAGGCCGAGTTTACCGAGGGCACGTCCGAGCTACGCTTGGTCGCGGAGACCGATCGCGTCTATCAAAGCACGGCCACGTGCACGATCGACGACCACGCCAGAAAACGCGCGATCGTAATCGAGAAAGAGAACTCACGAGCCACCGTGGTCTGGAACCCCTGGCGCGAGAAGGCGGCGCAAATGTCGGACCTGGGTGCTACGGCCTGGCCGGGGATGCTGTGCGTAGAGAGCGCCAATGTGGGAAAGTCCCGCGTCACGCTGGCCCCGGGCGAGTGCCACCGGCTCCGCGTCGCGGTCTCCGTACTGGGATTTCCTGAGTAAAACGTGACAAGCTTCTGGCTTCCGAGGCTCGTTCTCAAGGACCCACACCGCCTTGCCGCAACCCCGACATCGCATCACACAAGAACATGTCATTAGCGGCGGGCCTGCGCGCCTGATCGTGCTGGAAGGTCCACAGGCGGGACAGAAGTTCAAGATCGACGGCGACGTGGTGCTCGGGCGCGCGATCGACTGCACGGTCGTGCTCGAAGATCCGGAGGTATCGCGCAGCCACGTGCGCATCACGCGCAGCGAGGTCGGCGCATACGTCATCGAGGACCTGGCCAGCCGAAACGGCACGCAGGTCAACGGTGTGCCGATTCAGAAGCAGTTTTTGAGCTTTGGCGACAAGATCCAAGTCGGCCCACGCGTTCTGATCCTGTTTGCGGCGTTCGACCCGATCGAAGATCAGCTGTTGCAACGGCAGCGGCTGGAGGCGCTCGGGCGTGTGGGCGCCGGCGTGGCACACGACCTGAACAACATGCTCGGCGCCATCTCGGCCAGCATCGATTTTTTGGGCCGGCTGCCGTCAGATCGCCCGGTCGGGTCTCCCGACGTCAAGGACAGCGTCGCGGACATTCGCACGGCCCTGGTGCAAGCAAGCGAACTCGCGCGCAGCATTCTGAAATTCGCGCGCGGGCGTAGCCGTGGGCATGCGCTGGTGGACCTATCGGTGGTCTGCCAGGAGGTGATCCGCCTGGCGCATCACACCTTCGACCGCGCGATCGTGCTGGACCAATTCATCGAGCCGAACCTAATCGTTTCGGGGGATCAGGCCGAGCTGCACCAAGTGATCATGAATCTATGCCTGAACGCGCGCGATGCCATGCCCGCGGGCGGCACGCTGCGCATTCGCGCGGAGCTCGTCGAACCCACGCCAGGCGAGCGCGCGCGCGTCCGAATCGCCATCGCCGATTCGGGTACCGGGATGGACGCCGCGACGCGAGCCCGGATCTTCGAACCGTTCTTTACGACCAAACCAGAGGGAGCAGGCTTCGGCCTAGGGTTATCGACGGTCCGTGAAGTGATCAACATGCACGGCGGTGACGTCGAGGTGCAGAGCGCGCCCGGCAAGGGCACGAGTTTCTTCATCTACCTGCCGGCAAGCATGGGTCACCCCCAGCCCGTGCGCGTCACCAGCGGCCACCGTGATTTGCGGCCACAATCGGGTACGTCGGCCCGGATTTTACTGGTCGACGACGAAGAGGTGGTGCGGCGCAGCACCGCTCGTCTGCTACGCCAAGCCGGTCACGAGGTCCTGGAAGCCCCGGGCGGAAAAGAGGCCACGCAGATCTACGCCAATGCCGAGCGCTATCCTGATTTGGTGATTTTGGATCTGGATATGCCGTTTTTGAACGGCGAGCAAACGCAGCGCGTGATCTTGAGCATCGATCCCACGGCGCGCATCCTGTTCATGTCCGGGCATGAAGACTTCGTACGCGAGAACTCGTCCAGCGTGGGCAAGGCGGCGGGCTATCTGCGTAAGCCGTGCAGCGTTACCCTACTTTTGTCGACCGTGAGCGACGTCCTGCGCACGGACCGAGGCGCGGACTACGACCAACAAGAAGAGCGAACGCGACCCGGACTCGGCATCGGGGGCTAATCAGCTCAGGGCGCCCAGCGCTCGCCGGTCAGGGTCGAGACGTTGTGATTGCGGCCGCCCCAAACCACGAACTCTTCGCCCGTCCACACGCCGATGCCGTACTCGTGGGTCTCGAGCGAGGGCCACTCGGGGATGGCGGTCCATTGCCCGCTCTCTACCGTGTAGGTCGCGCCGTCGGTGGCGAGCGTGTCGCTGCTGCCGTCAATCGAAGTCTGTCCGCCGAGCATCGCGATCACTCCGGGCTTCACCTGGAACGCCCAACCCGAACGGCGAAATCCGATTCGACGCGCACTGAACGCGCCGGACGGAGTCATGTCACTCCAGGTCATGCCCGACATCGCTTTGCCGTCGCTTCGCAGGCCAACGTCGTCCTGTCCACCCCAGACCACGAAGTGCGTCCCGTCCCAGGCGGCGAACGCACCCGTGCGAACGGATAGACTCTTGCTCAGGCTGGCCCAAGAGTCCGAGCTGCTGGTGTACGCATACACCTTGTCTTGGCGAGTCGTACCAATCACACCGCCCTGCAGATACATGACGGTGCCATCGACGGCGATCGCCGAGTAGCCGAGCAAGCCCGGATCACCCATGTTCGTCGAAGTGGACCATGCCTTGAGATCGAAGCGATCGGCGGCAGCCAACATGTTCACGCCGTTCAGCCCCCCGAAGAAGACCGCGCGTGTGCCATCCCAATAACCGAACGGCGCGCTCCTTTTGCTGATCATCGAGTTCGGCGGCAACTGGGTCCAAGAGTTCCCAGCGACATCGAAGACAGCGCCATCCTTGAAGGTGTTGCTGCCGCTGGCATCGGTCCCGCCGTACACGATGACCTTGTTCGAAGAGCTCCCGGTCCAGACCGCGGTGGCCATGATGCGCGGAGACGGAGAGCCCGCGTCCGGGAGCAGATAAGTCCACACATCCAGCGTGGGGTCGTAAATGGCGCCGTTGTTCAGCGCGACGCCGTCGTTGTCCTGGCCGCCCCAAACGAACACGGCTTTGCCCATCGCCACCGAGGCGGCCTTCGAACGCGCTTCGAGTTTCGCGGGCGGCGCGGCCATCCCGACCCATCCGCTCGTACAGCTATTCGCCACGCAAGCACGCTCTACGTTGCAGGCCGTAGTGCAAACGGTTTCGCCACCGCCGTTGCCTCCAGCTTCTACGTCGCCGCCACCACCGCCGGAGGTGAAGTTATCGCCTCCGCCGACGGAAGCAGCGCCCGCCGCAGCCACTGCTGCGCCTCCCGTCTCGCTGCCGCCGAGCGCCGCAGGAGCGCCCGCCATTGGCGGATCGTCGCCCGAACGCCCCCCCATCTGCACGCCCGCGGGGTCTTCCTGTTGCAACTGATAGTGGTCAGTCAGTGGGCAGCCCGTGAGCAGTAAACCGAGCGGAACCGAAGCAAGGGTCCCAACGCTCAGGTTCACAGTCGACCACCGATCAATAAACCCATGGGTAGTGCGCTGATTGCCAAGCGTTCCTGCCCCGGCTTGCCGAGCGTGAGCAGCGCGACGCCAGTGCCTGCGGCTACAATCCCAACGCCGAAGCTCACGTACGAAATCGTGCGATTGCTGCGAAATGAGTCGATGTCCCCGGCAGAGGACGGCGGACAAGTCGGATGGCACACGGAGTCCAATTCCGACTTGTGATGTAGCGCCAAAAGCCCGGTATAGGTGCCGATGCCGAGGCCCAACGCGCCCACGCCCAGAGCGACGTAGCCCCCGGTCTTTCGCCAAGAGTGCGCGCCCGAAGTGGACGACTCGTTTGCTGCCGGCCGCGCCACGACCGGTTTCGGTGCCGGTCGTGCGGGCCGAACGTCGAGTTCGATCTGATAGCTCTCGCCTTCGATCATGGTCAGGTCGCGCGTCGCACGGAGCTGGCCTGCCACGCGCACCTCGATGTGATGTGATCCCGGGTTGGTCGGGCGTTCGACGCCGAGCAACGCATCTGGCGTCGGCTTGTCGTCCATGCTGACCTGTGCGGGTTCGCTGCTACTCACGCCAAGCAACGTCAGCTTGAGTCGCGGTAAGCGATGGCGCACCTCTTCCATCTCGCTGCGCGCCTCCTCGACGGCTTGTAGGTAGGCCGCCGGCGCATCATCCGTCAGCTTGAAGCGCGAGGTCTGCTCGTAGATGTCGATCGCCTCCAGCAACTGACCTAGCTTTGCCAGGCTCCGCGCCCGCATCAGCGCGATCGTAGGGGCTGGAACCAATTCGTGTGCGCGCCGAAAGAAATCACTCGCTTGGGCGTAGTCACCGGCTTCGTAGGCCTGGGCGCCCTGCGTCGCTAGATCGCGCGCGGCGGTGCGAATCTCCGCGTCTTCGCCAAAGGCGGTGGACGCGCACAAGAGCGCGCCGCTCAATAAGCTCAGCAGTGAAAGCCGAAACGCTCTCTTGGACCGCGCCCTAGAAGCCAAAATCATAGTTCTTTCCGTGGCGAGGTCGACCGGCGGGTGCGCTCCGCGCGGGGTTCGCGACCAGACGCGGCGGGCCCTTGCTCGGCGCGGGAGCGGCGCTGGCTACGGCGGCTGAGGAACCCACCGGCGCAGCGGATGGAGCGTTCAGCGGAGCTACGACCTGCGGAGCTTGCAGCGGCGCCGCTGCTCGAGGCTCTGGTGACGTCGCACTGGCGGCGGACGCCACGGACGGGCCGCGCTCACCGCGGAGCAGCGCTCCCATACCCAACCCCAACGCCAATGCGATGCCCACGATCGCGACCACCAGCCAGCGCCGCGTTGGACGCAAGTGGCTCATGGTCGAGACCTGCTCGGCCGGTTTGGCTGAACGCAAGCTCGGGCGCCGAGTGGCAAGCAAGCGCGGACCGGTCTCTTCCTCCGGCGACGCTCCGCCACTCACCCGCATGCGGCCCGACGAGCTGCCCGATGGCATCAGCGACGAGAGATCCATGCGCACGCCAGACAACGAACCGTCGAGCCACACCGCGCGCAAGGAGTTTGCAGAGATATCTTCCTTCACGCCGTGCTTGTACAGCCACAGCGCCAGCGCCTCGCCCAGCTCGGTCATCGAGGCCCAGCGGTTCTGAGGGTTTTTCTGCAGGCCGCGTTCGATCACGCACCACAAATCGGCATCGCCTGCCGAGAGCTCGGTGGTGGGTGCGGGCGGTTCGTGGATGATGGCCTGCATCAGCGCGTTGTAGTTGGGGCGATCCCAAGGCATCTGCCCGGTGATGCTCTCGTACAGCACGACGCACAGCGCCCAGACGTCCGTGCGATGATCGATGTCTTCACGACCGAGCGCCTGCTCGGGAGACATGTAGTCCGGACTGCCGAGCGCGATGCCCTCTTGCGTCAGCTTGCGATCTTCCGCGCTCTGCGCCTGGTCGACCTTGGCGATGCCGAAATCGAGCAGCTTCGGTTGCTGGCGACCGAATTCGTCGCGCGCGACCAAGATGTTGTCGGGCTTGATGTCCCGGTGAACGATGCCCTTGTCATGCGCCGAGCGCAGGCCATCGGCCAAGGGCAGCAACATCTGCACCGCTTGAATGGCGGGCAGGCGCAGCTCGCGGCGCAAGATAGAGCCCATGCTCTCGCCTTGCACCAGTTCCATCACGAGAAATGGGTCGGCACGGCTGGTCCAACCAAAGTCGAACACACGCACCATTGCCGGATGTCCGAGGCGCGCAGCCGCGTGCGCTTCGCGAGCCATGCGCGTGGCGCCAGTGGAACCGCCCAGATCGGAATGAATCAACTTGAGCGCGACGTCCACGCCGAGCACCAATGAATGCGCGACCCAAACCACGCCCATGCCGCCGCGCCCGAGCGGACGCACCAGTTTGTAGCGATCCGCGATCACCGCGCCCGCCAGGTATTCCGTGCGCGGCACCGCCGCGCGCGCGGCTCTCCGTTCCGTATCGGACAGGCGCTCGGCTACACCGATGGTTTCAGATGCAGTCTTGACGGGTGCAGGCGTGATCCGGGCGGCCATTCCAGACCTTCAAGCGTAACGATTCAGCAGCGTGGCGACCAGGATGAATCTCCACCACGCCCAACGGCGCGCCGCGGCGAATGTTAACTACTCCTACAGCGGAGCAGCCGAAACTACAGTCGCACACGCGCGCGCACTCGCTGATTGTCGAGACAAAATGCCCGCGGCGCCGCAGTGCTCGTGCACTCGCGACGCCGCGCATTCACTCCGTGCTCGTGACCCTTGCTCACTAGTTGCGAGCTGTCACGCGCTCGTCATTCACGTCCCACTGGGGGCGGCAGAGGGCGCAGGCGCCGAGCCTTCCGGAGCCGGACCACCATCGCCGCGCGGACCGTGACCATGGCCCTTGCCATGATGCGGGAACTTCAACGTGCCCGCGGCTACCGCAGTCTCGATCTCTTCGCGAGTAACGCTGCCGTTCTTGTCGGCATCGGCGACGCTCAGGCGCTCCCAACGCTTGTCACCGACTTCGTCTTTGCTCAGAGCGCCGTCATTGTTTTTGTCCATTTTCGCGAAGCGCTCTTGTGCGAACTTCTCGAAAGCCGCCTTGCGCTCCTCGGGGCTGACTTTTCCGTCGTGGTCGGTGTCGACCTTGGCGAGGTGCTCGGCGCGCATCTTCTCTTCGCCCGCCTTGAGCTCTTCCACCGTGATCACGCCGTCGCCGTTCGTGTCTGCCTTGCCCATGAACTTTTGCATGTGCTCGGGCAGCTCGCTCACTTCCAGCTTGCCGTCGGCGTTCTTGTCGAAGCGCTTGACCAATTCCGCGGGGTCAGGCGGACCGCGCCGACCGGCGCGATGATGCTCGCCGTCAGGCCGGCCCGAGGCGTCAGCCACGGAACCCGACGGCGCAGGCGCGTTGAGATGAGCAGTCTCTGCCTGCGCGCTCTGATCTACCGGCTCGACGTTTGCGCCCGAGCAAGCAGCCAGCGAGAGAGCGATGAACCCAGTAACGACCGAACCTAAAATCGTAGTGCGCATGATTGTTATTCTCCTTCAGTTTCCAATTAATCCGACGGAGGGAACCCAGCGGCCCCTACGGAGCCCGCAACGATTTTTGGGGGCATTTCTTTAATTCATTGTTTTCAACTACTTATCGACGCGAGCCGACCGCGCGGCCGACCGCGCTCGAGAAAAGTGCAGGACCGCGTAGGAAGTCGGCGGGCTCCGTCGTCGGACCACGTAAGAAGAGGCGACGTGAACGGTCCGGAGAGAACCACCATTGGACACACTCGAAAAGGCCGTCGATCGAGTCCTCAGCGGGGACCGCTCGGCCTTTCAACAAATCGTGGACGCGACGAGTCAAAAGCTCGTCCGGCTAGGCGCTAGGATCATGGGCAATCAAGCAGACGCAGAGGACGTAGTGCAGGAAGCGTACGTGAAGGCCTATCGCGCGCTCACGGCTGGCGAGTTCGACCGTCGTTCGAGCACCAATACCTGGCTCTATCGCATCGTCGTCAACGGCGCGATCGACGCCAAGCGCAGCCGCCAGCGGCGGGGTGAAGCCAGTGACGAACAAGTCGACCCGGGCTGGGACGGCGCCGCGTTTGCCGAAGCGCGGCTCGCGCTCTCGGAGCTCGACGACTGGTTGCAAGCGTTGCCCCCCGATCAACGCGCGGCGCTCGTGCTCCAGACCATGGAGGGTCTGAACAACACCGAAATCGCCCAAGTGCTGGGCGTGACCGAGGGCGCGGTGGAGCAACGTTTGGTCCGTGCGCGCGCCAGTCTGCGTCAGAAGCGCGAGAAGGAAGAGCAGTCGTGAACGAGCAAGAAGACTTCGAGCAACGCCTGGCGCGGCTCTCTGGCGCGACGAACTCACTCCGACCGAGCGCGGGCTTCGGAGCGCGCGTGATGCTCGCCATCAACCGCGAGGCCGCGCCGAGCTTCCTCGAAACGACTTGGTTTTCCGCGCGCCGCTTATTACCAGTGGCGGCGATCGCCGCGGTCATGGCGGTGGTTTGGGCCGTCCAAGTCGACGGCACCGTGGACGACGAGCTGGCCACTTCCTACGCTTCGATGGAGCTCGAGTGATGGATCGCACGAAGCTCAAAGGCTACGCGGCCCTGCTATTGGTGTTCGTGCTGGGCATTCTGCTCGGCGGCGCCAGCTCGCGCGCGATGCTGCAGCGCCGCTACAGGACGTGGTTTCGAGATCCGTCCGCGGTGTTCGAACGTCGTCGCCTGGGCGCCCTGGCGCACCGTTTGAAGATGGACGACACGCAAGAGGATCGCGCGCGCGACATCTTCGGCAAATACGCCAAACAGCGCCGCGACCTC
Organism: Pseudomonadota bacterium; assembly: GCA_037200885.1. Lineage (GTDB taxonomy): Bacteria > Myxococcota_A > Polyangia > Polyangiales > Polyangiaceae > PMG-095. Next base: position 2,836,346 of record JBBCIN010000001.1, on the reverse strand, counting down.
ACGCGCGAGATCATGGTCCGCTGCGGCGCCCCTCTGCATGCCCAAAAGGTTCTGATGGACGCAGAGATCCGCGCGCTGCTCCGCGCCGACCAGCAAGCGCGCTACGACCAGCTGATCAAAGACAGTGAAGAAGCGCATCCGCCACCCGACGGCCCGCTCGACCCACTGCCTTGAGGCTCGTGGGTCGAGGACAGGGCGCGCTGTGAGGTGCGCTGCGGGATCACGATCGCCCCTCTGGCAAACGCGATCCGGCAGCGTCAGCTCAGCGCACGCGGCGGAGCAGGATGGCGGCTTTGTCTTCCAGCACGCGGAAGGTGAAGGACTCGGTGAGGTAAAGCTCGACCGTGGTGCGGTCGTGTGAGGCGTAACCCACCGATAGATCTTGGCCGACCGTGAGCTCGTAGTCGCCACCGCGGATGGAGAGCAGCACGGCTCCTTCTTTGAGCGCGGGCGCCCAGATCAGGTTCCCTTCGGAGACGCGCTCTTCGATCCGGTTGCGCAGCGGGTAGCCGTCATCGCCGTCGGCGGTGAGCTCGTCGTAGGCTTCCATGCCGAGCGCGAGCGCGTAGGGGCCGTTGATGCCCGCCATGCGCAGCACTTCTTTGGCGGCGCTCACGGCGCTGGGCCAGGCTTGGCTCGAGCGGACTTCGATCGGGCTGTGCGGACTGGCCTCGATGATGCCCGTGATTTTACCTTCGGCGAAGCCGTGGAAGATCGCTTCGTCCTCGGCGCGCGCGACGCTTTCCGCGGCCAAGATCACTGGATCGAGGTCCAAATCATCGGCGCCGCGGGCGGCGTAATCGAGCTCCAAAATCGGCAAAAGGATCGGTGCGCGGAGCTCCACCAGCGGGCGCACGTCTCGGATCGCATGGCTCACGTGCTCGACTGGTCCACGCTCGATGTGCTTGAGGCGGCCGGTGTTCACCGCGCCGAGCTCCCAGCCGTGAGGTCCGGAAAAATCGACCAGCTTGCGACCGGCCAAATGCAGCTTCAGTACGCGCCGCGCTTCCTCGTCGATTTGGTCCCAGGCTTCACTGACAATCGGAGCTTTTTGGCGCTTCAGCAGATCCATCACTTGTTCCCTTTCAAACTACCGATCCCGAGCGACTGGGAGGTGTTGTACGACTTTGCAGAACTGGCTGCGCTCTTCTTGCTCGCGCCGCCCTCGCCTTTACCTCTCGCCCCGCCTTCTACTTTACCGCTCGCGCCCGAACCGCCTTCGCCTTTGCCGCTGGCGCCTGACGTGATTGCTTCTTCGACTTCGAGGATCGGCCCGCTCGAGTTGATGTAAGTGCCGATGTTGTCGTCGAAGACCGGAACCTTGCGACGCAGCCACTCGAGCGTCATCATCGCGTGCTCGACTTCTTCGTTCTTGTTGTGAGTCAGCACGGCGCTGAGCTCGGGATCGCTGCAAGCCTCGGCTCGCTGTTGGTACCAATCGATCGCTTCGAGCTCCTCCATGAGCGAAACGATCGCGCGGTGCGTGTTCTTCGTGTCTTCGGATAGGAGCTCGAGGGGCTCGTGGTAGTTGTCGCTGGCCATGGCGGGAAACATACATCCATACCGGATTCGAACGCAGCCGGCAGTATGGGGAACCCCGCGATTATTCAGGGAAACCGTGACATTTATCGGGCGCGGCCGGGGCCGGCACTAGGCTGGACCTCCGCCATGTTCAGGATCCACGAATTCTCGTCGGCAAGTGGGGTGTTGTCATCGGTGTACTTGCGCCCGGCTGACGGCGAGTTCGAGATTGTCTCCGACGACGGCGCATGGGTCCTGCCGCAGGGCGCCCTGTATGCCGTCATGGCGCGCTTTGGTGCGCCGTTCGACGAGGACGCGCGAAGCAGGCTGATAGCGACTTTGCAGCTAGCCGAGGGGGAATCGCTTCGTCATGTGCGCCATCTGGCGGGATACGACGTCATCGCGCGGGACTATCTGGTCTACGAGCATCCCAACGGTGAAGCGCTGTGTGCCCTCGCGGCGACGGTGGCGGCCGCGCTGTTGCATCTCGGGCAGGCGCGGGCCAAGCGTGATTGAGCGACCGAGCCGGCCCTGGAGCGAGTCGCTTGGTTTCGCCGAGCGCGCGGGCTATTCTGCCTCCGTGGCAAACGAAGAGCTGGTGCGTTCGGTCAAGGAAATCATCGGCCGCGCCAAAACCGGGGACACGGAAGGCGCCTATCGCGGTTACCGCGATTTGTTCGCGAGCCCCACCTTCGCGGGCTACCGCGTGGAGGATCAGCGCCAAGCCCTGCAACTGATGGTGCTGATGAAGGGCGCACCCAAGCCAGCGACCGCCACCATGCTCGAGGCGCATCGCGCCGCCCAGGGCCTATTGGTTGGAATCGTGGCGACCCACGCCGAACCGTCGGATCACGAACTGCTCGGCATGTGTCACATGCTGCTGGGGGACGAAGCCAGCGCCAGTACCGTCTTCAGAGCCGGCCTAGCCCTCGAACGCGAGCGGGACCCGCAGTCGAAACTGTGCGGGACATTGATGAAGCGCGTTTCGATGGTGTAACGAAGTCGAAGCGCGGCGCAGCGGCATCTCGCCGGAGGCGCCGCGCCGACACTTCAGTGTACGAGCGCGATCAGTGCGGGGCGCCCGCGGTGATCCAATCCGAGATCGTTTTGATTTGTGCCGCGGTCAGGCAGCTAGCGGTGGTGCAGGCGTCGGGCATGCGGTCGATCATTTCGTCGGCACCGTTGTTCTTGCAGCTGGCCTTTGCGGCCACGACCGAGGCCAGGAAGCTGCCCGCAGCGTTGCTCGGGACCACCAGCGTCGTACCCTTGCAATGCATCACGCTGGTGGGGAGCGCGGTGGTCAGCACGGTGTACAAGTCCGGCGAAGGCGTCTTGAAGTTGACCTGCCCGCTGGCCGCGTTGTGACACGTGCCGGTAGCGCAGCTGGTGTTGATGATAGTCGTGACCTGGGCAAGCGTCGCCGTGCTGCCACCGCCGCCAGCACCCGCAGAGCTGCCGCCGCCCTTGCCGCCAGATCCTCCGGAGCTACCGCCGGTTCCCGCAGAAGCGCCGCCAGATGCCGGGGCGCCTGCCGCAGCGCCACCCGCCGTACCGCTGCCGCCCGCTGGAGCACCTGCTGCCGGAGCGCCCGCTGCCGGAGCGCCTGCCGCAGGCGCGCCTGCTGCCGGTGCACCACCCGCCGGAGCGCCCGCTGCCGCTGGAGCACCGCCTGCCGGTGCACCACCCGCCGGGGTGGACGGAGCAGCCGCGTCGCTACCGCAAGCTTGAATCGAAGCGATCGCGAAGAGTGCCGCCAAACCAATAAGAGAGCGTTGCTGAGAAGTAATCATGGGCGTCCTTTAGTAGCCGAACGCAGAACGATCTTTAGATCGTCTGCGCGGGCTTGAAGATTGCAGTCTTGGCGGCAGGGTCCGCGCTGCTAATAAATTGTCTCCACCACACCAGTCGTTGGTTGTTCGAGTACCACAAATGCGATCAGATTTTCTCGGGGCATTGCCGTCAAAAAAAAATACGTTCATCGATTGAGCGATCGCTCCCGCGCATGGAAACGCGCGCGAAACTCTCGCAGTCAACGCGATGCCTCGAACTCGCCTCAATCCGAGAACTAGATTCAGCGACTCGACGATTCGGGTCAGAAAAAATCTCGTCGATCGGTAGTAATCGCGGTTTCCGCCAACTACCGCGAAGGCGCAGAAAAGCAGCGTGACTGCTTCCGCGCTGGTCGAAGCGAAGGCATCGCGATGAAGCGCGCGTCTTGGCACAGCCGTCGCTGTCGACGTATCGCCCTACCGATCTGCGAACGCGCAACGCGCAACGAGTCATCGGTGTAAGCAGGCGTGGCCGCTGGAAAATGCGCGCATTTTCTCCTCGGCGAGCGAGCGATTTCATTCGGTGTACGCTCGCCGTCCTCCATGCCGCCACTCGATCTTCCGCCTCCGCCGCGTGGCCTCAAAGGGCGCGCAACCGAACTGCTGACGCTCGCGAAGACGATCGAGGCCACCGCGCCAACTCGGCTCGCGTTGGTGGGGGCCGGCGGCAGCGGTAAGTCGATGTTGGCGGCGGCGCTTTCGCATCGGATGGCGCCTTTTTTCGAGGGGCGGGCTTCTTGGTTTCGAGTCGGGTCTTGGGATTTTTACACGCTGACCGAGATGTTGGCGCTACGCTTCGGGTTGGCTGGTGGCGACGAGCGCGTAGCGAGGTTGAATGCGTTTTTCGCGCGCACCGGGCCGCGGTTGATCGTGCTCGACAATCACGAGGACGACCGCGCGATGGCACGCTTGCTCGATGCGTTCGCGCGGGCACCGGTCACTTTCGTGATCACGGCGCGGCGTTGTTTGCTCGCGGGGGTGCTCATCTTTCCGGTCACCGCGCCGATGGTCACCGCGGGGCGCAGCGCGTTTCCACGCGTGGCGCGCTTGACGCGCATGCTGCGTTGGAATCCCCTCGCGCTCGACATCGCGGACGGCATCGTAGGCTCGGGCGCGGCGACGGTTGCGGAGCTCGGCAGCTTTCTCGAGCAACGCGGCGTGCAGCGCGTGCGGGTGATCGATCACGAGGACGATTTGCCGGAAATCGCCTTTCTGGTGGCGTGGGCCTGGCAAAGGCTGTCAGCCAAGAGCCGGCGTATCTTGGGCGTATTGGCGCACATCGAAGGCGATCACGTCGACCTCGATTCATTGGCAAAGCTCGCAAAAATCCGCGGTGATTTGTCGACCGCGCTGACCCCGTTGCAAACCTGGCACCTGGTCCAGGAGCCGGTGGCAAACCGTTACACGCTGCACGCCGTCGTGCGCCACGCCGTGATCAAACGGAGCGCGCTCGATCCCGAGCTGGTGTTCGAGCACTACGTGAGCTTGCTCGAACAACAGCCGGAGCGCTTATTGCGCGAGCAGACGCATCTGTTCGCGGCCATGGACCACGCGCACCGCACCAGCAATCTGAACGCGATGTTGCGCGTCGAAGCGCTGGCGCGGCGTTTGGCCGGCCTGGACTAGCTCACGCGCTCGTGCGCTCACGCGTGCGGTTCGAGCCAGAGCCAGCTCGTGACTCCACGCGGATAGTACTTCGAGCCTTTGCCGATGCCGGCAAAGCACTGATCGGTCATTGCCCAATCCGCGCAGCCCAGCTGCTGCCAAGACGCATGCGCCGCGTGACTCTCACTCTCGGGGCGAATGCCGAACACGCGCTCGGCCACGTGCTGGCAGATGAAGATCTTGCTTGGCCAGCTGTTGTCGGACGTGCTCGAAAGCTTCCAACCGCGGTCCGGAAATAGACACAGCCCGGGCTGGAGCACTGCCGACAAATGGGCTTTTAATTGCGCCAAAAACGGGCCGTGCGCGCCGGCCTGGTCGAGCAGCTCCCGCTGCCCCCAAAACAATGGAAAGATCAAACCTTCAACCGCAGAGAGGATCGCGCTCGAGGAGCCTTGACGCAGCGCAGGCAGATAGCCGAGCTCCGGATCGTACCAATCCAGCACGGTTTGTTCCAACTGAGCGGCGGCGTGGCTCGCTGCCCGTGCGAGGTCCGGGACGCCTGCACGCTCGAACAAGAGACGCAGCGCGTGCCACGCGGCCCAGGTCTTGCTCGCCAAGTACAGGCTATTTCGCGCTTGGCCCAGACTCGAATCGAGGCTGTCGTAGGTGGTGATTTCGAACGTCCCTGCGCAGCGCGCAGAATCCAAACTGACGAGCCCATTGCGCCGCGCAGGCTCCGGATCGTCACGGTTTTGCAGCGACGAGAGGCAGCTGCGCAGCACGGGCAGCTTTCGAGTGAGCCACGCGTCGTCAGCCGAGACGAGCACGTAGGTCGCGGCGATCAGGATCCAATTGACCAACTGCTCCGCCGTCATGAAACTGAAGCAGCCAATCACACCCGAGAGCTCGTAGCTCGAGGTCCCAGCGGGCGAAAATTGGCCGGCCACGCCCATGTCGTGGCTGAAGCTGATGCCGCCCGGCAGATCCGTCGCTTCCGGCGGCGAGATCAGCTGTTTTACCAGCTCGGGATCGCGGATGTGTCCAAGCTCCATGCCGCGCGCGTTGCTGGCGGGCCGATTCAAGCGATCCACGTACGAGTGACGTTGCGCGAATTGATCCAGCAGATTGCGCAGGGTCCAGGGATTGTGCCGCGCTTCGTAGAAGGTCATATCGACGCTCAGATCCAGCGTGTTGATCATTGCGTATTCGCCCTCGAGCACGACCCAGAGCGGGCGACCCGAATGCTCGAGTAGCTGAGTATTGCCCCAGTAGCTGCGTTCTGCGTGCGCGAGCAGGAAGCGCTGATGTCGATCCGGAACGCGCTGCTCGAGCTCCGAGGCTTGCGCCTCGGCGGCCCGCCTCAGGGCCGCATGCTGCGCGATGCCCGCGGCAAGGACGCTCGCGAGCGTCGGGTAGAAGCGCGTATAAAAGTAGCGGCATTCGAGGCCGGTCGTCACCACGCTGGTGCGGCAAAAGCCAAACGATAAGTCTAAGCTGCGCGTTTCGCCGGGCGCAACGTCGAGCGCGAAGCCGCAGGTCTTCCCCAGCAAGTGACTTCTGTTCGAGGTCAAGTACTCGAGCTCACTGAAGGCGACCCAGGCCTGTAGACCCGGCACGTCGCGCGCAGCGATCGCCATATCCGTGCCCCAGGCCACTGCTTGTGCGCCAGGGATGCCGTCAGCGAGTAAGCGGCATTGGCGACCGGTGGCGATCGCGAATACCAAACGCCGCGCTACGGTGCTCGAATTGGTCAGAGTGAGACGGGCCGCGACGGCTGGGAGCAGCGCGGGAGCCAGAGCGGCTTCGCCCAGCGAATCGGGATCAGGCAATGGCGTTACCGGCGTGTAGATCGCGAAAGTGAAATCCCCCGCGGTCCAAGTGTCGACCGAGCGCTGGTAGTTCCGCTTGGGGTCGGCCAGCACTAGCCGGCGATTGCGGGGAGGAGTTGCCGCATCGGTGGCGAAATCGGAGAAATCAGCGGAGCCTGCCCCGCGGAAAAACGGCAGCGCGTGCATGTCCTCCGTCCCGCTATCCGCGTAGCCGATGACCAGATCCATGCTCGCCGGCTGGGTGCCTTCGATCGTCGGACCGCCACCGACGCCAAAGCGCCCACAGGTAAACGTGGCGTAGGCGCCCTGAGGCGAATGATGGGCGTGAAAATCGATCGAATGCATGGGCGCTCCGGGCGCTCCCGAAAGCGCGCGTCAGCTCGCCGGGGGCGTGCGCGTCTTCAAACTATCGACTGCGTGCACGGGCGGGGCGTCACCCTTCATCAAGTGCGAGATCGCGCTATACACGAGGCGCTGGCTTTCGAGCATCCCCTTGCCGGCGAACGCCGTGGACACGACCTCGATCGTGAAATGGCCGCCACCACCACCGACGGTAGCCTGCGACCCGGGAATCGCCTCTTCGATCGCTTGTTTTAGCGCGTCGACGACGGAGCCTTGGAAGTTCGTGGGATGCGATGACATGTGCCTCTGAATACGCCTTTCTCGAAGCGATCAATACTGGGGCACGCCGCGGTCGACGGTTTCCGACCAAGCGTGAATGCCGCCGCGCACGTTGTAAACGTTGCGAAAACCTTCGCCTAGCACTTGCTCGGCGGCGTTTTGGCTGCGCATGCCGTGGTGACACAAGAAAGCGACGGGCGCGTTGCGATCGAGCGAAAACAAATACTCTTGGCCAGCTTCATCCAGAGGCCGCGCTTGGGGAATGCTCGCGAGCGCGCGCTCATGCTCCGGGCGAACGTCGAACAGTGCGACTTTGCCTTGGTCGAGCAACTCTTTCAGCTCTGGCGGAGTGAGCTGCTTCACTTGCGCGGGTTGGTTTGGATTGTCGATCTTGAAGCCGGCGTTGTCGCCGTCGATGAAATCGATGCTCATGCCGTCCGCCCGACGCGCGCTGGCCGGGTCGATGAAGAGGGTCAGCCCCTGAACGCCGAGCTCGAGCGTGCCCGCCTCACGCGGCGCGAAGTACAGATCGTTTTGGAAGCGCGCGTCGATCTTGAGGTGCAAGAACTCCCCATCGGCATCGACGAGCGCGCCTCGAAAGGCCTTCAGGGCGGCTTCAGTGATGTGGATCGTCGGCAATGCCGGAGCTGTGCCGGGCTTGGACAACAGTTGCGCCAGCTCACCCGACTCCTGCAGGGCGCGCACGATGTCACAACCTCCGACGAACTCCCCATTCACGAACAGCTGCGGGATAGTCGGCCACTGCGAGAACTCTTTGATGCCGTCCCGTAGCTCGGCGGAGCCGAGCACGTCCACCGTTTCGTATTCCGGCACGAGGTCATCCAAGATCTGGACGACTTGGGCGGAGAAGCCACATTGCGGCGCGCGGCGCGTGCCCTTCATGAATAGAACCACTGGGTTCTGTGCGACGAGTCCAGAAATTCGGCTGCGCAGGCTGTCACTAATCATGGTCGTGGCCGACCGTGTAGCACAATAATTGCGCTAACTGCGCAGGCGGCGACGACGCGCGCCGAGAAAACCGAGCCCAAGCAAGACCAGCGCGGACGGCGAAAAACCAGTCGGTCCGCTCCGTGACACGACGCAGCCCTCGGCGTCGGACTGCGGCGGCAGGGTCGATTTGCCGCCCGCACTGGCGGCGGAACCCGCTACTCCGCTACTTGTTCCGGCCGTCTGGGGAGCCCCGCCACCCGCTGCGCCCGCGCCGCCGCCCCCGCCCGCGCTGCCTGCACCCGCGCCGCCCGCGCCCGTGCCACCTGCGCCCGCGCCCGCCGCGCTCGATGAGCCGCCACCAGCACTGGGGTCGCCCGCGCTCCCAACCGCGGACATCCCGGCGCTTCCGCCACCTCCACCACTTCCGGCCGAACTTTGCTCGGCCAGCAAACCGTCGTGCATCCACTGAGCCACCAGCACGTACGCTGCGTCAGTCGGATGCACGCCGTCACCGAAGTATTCGGGATGACCCGTGGTCGGCGTGTTGAGGTCGATTGTCGGCAGATTCTTTTCCGTCGCAAGCTGCTCGATCAGGGGCAAGATCTCATCGTGGATCACGCTGCCGTCGATCGAGCAACACGGACTCGTGCCGGTTGCGGGCGGTAGCGCCAAAAACACCAGCGGCTTGGGCGTGAGGCCGCTGAAGTGCTCGACCATGGCTCGGTAGTCATTCAGAAACTGCTGATCGTTTTTAGGCTGACCGCTTGGCGCCCAATTGAAGTTCTTCGAATCATTGGTGCCCAGCATGATGATCACGTCGACCACCGCGTTCGCGCCAGCGCCGCTCACGAAGTTGCCGGCGGCGGTGTACTCCGTCTGGTCTTCGTACGGCAGATCGCCAAACGGCGCAGACAACATGATCGCGCCGTTGTGGCCGAAGTTTTTGACCTGAACGCCAGCGCCGAACAGCGTTTGCAGGTTTGCGGGGTAGCTCTTGGTCGCCTGGTTCGACGCGCCGTAGCCGTAGGTGATGCTGTCACCGACGCAGGCCACGTGCGTCGGCACGCGCGGCGCAGCCCAGGCCGACGTCGGGACGAGCAACACGCTGGCCAGAGCCACGAGCAGCGAGCCGAAGCCTGACAGTGGATCGATCATACGCGCGAACCTCGCCGAAATCGTAGCGGAATGCGCGGGACGCGTCAGGCAATTTCAGGCCCGACCGAGAGCCGCCCGGCGTCAGAAAGATGACGTGGGGCGGCTCGGGCGTGGCCGCGCACGGATCGCATCGATCAAGCGGGCGGTTTCTCGTGCTTGCCGTGGCCGAGTTTGCCGTCGGCGTGGGCTTGAGCAAGTTCAGCTTGAGAGATCTTGCCGTCCTTGTTGCTATCGGCAACCTGGATGTGAGCCCAGCGTTTGTCGCCCACTTCGGCCTGGGTCAGAAAGCCATCGCCGTTCTTGTCGGCTTTCTTGAAGCGTTCCGCGGCGTGCTCTTTGCGATCGCCTTCGGATTGCTTGCCGCCGTGCCCTCCAGAGCACTGTGGGCGCCCATTTTCTTGAGTCTTGGGCGTATCGGCCAACGCCAATGAGCTCAGGCAGACCCCCAACGCAAACACCGAAATACCGAGGCCGACGCGAGTACTGATCTTCTTCATGTGTCCAACTCCTTCATTGAGTCCGACGCGCCTGCTCGTGGGCTCCCTACCAAAAAACAAACTTCGCAATTTCGAGCCAATCGAGACAGCCTTGGCGAATTCCTCCGCCACTGGCAATCGCCACATCGAAGCGGCAGAGAAAAGAAAGCCAAACCAAATTTGCTAGGGGTGGTATGAAAGACGCTCAATGAACGCATTTAGGGCACGCCAGCGCCAGTTGCGCGACGTGAAGTCATGACCGAGGCAGAGGCTCCGCTGCTTGCGGAGGAGTCATCGTCCAGCGAGCCGCGAAAGCGGCCGAGCCGGTCGGACAAGCGGCAGGCTTTGCTCAGTGAGGAGCCACTGCTGCTCGGTTCTTCGTGGGCACAGGTCTGGTGCAAGAGCATGCAAAGCGACGGGCGGCTCGTCGTCGGCGGCTGGCCCGGCACCCTGGCGGAAGCCCGCGCGCGGATTCAGGGGCACCTCGGTGGAGAGCTGGCGCGACGCCGCATGCCTGCCCTCAGCATCGAAGAGCTCACGGCCGCCACCAGTGCGACCTATCAGCAAGCCAAGAAAGATTGGCTGATCGCTGCGCGCGATATGCGTCCCAAAGGCTCGCGCAGCTCGGAAGACGACGACGAGGACGACGAGTGAAGCCAGCCAAGCCGGAGCCGCTGTGTAAGGTCACGATGCAGTACCGAAGCGGGGCAGGAAAAGTCTTCGAGCTGGAAAGCGCGGGCCAAATGTTGGACGTGCACGTCACGCCTCGTGAAGCCGCGGACTCTGCCGGAAAGTGGCAGGTCGCCGCGCACGATCGCCGAAGCGCGGGCGCAATCGTGATTTCCGAGTCAGGCGCTACGCGCGGTGAAGCACTCGAAAAGGTGAGCCGCGCCTGGGTCGAGCAAACGATCGAGCGCAACCTGACGCCCTTCGACTGGATCGCAGTGACCAACACGTTGCAAGCCATTCGCGCGATCTGAGGCTCTCCTCCTGCCGCGCGCAGCGGACCTGCGGACTTGCCAGGCAAGACTTAGCGCAACAAACTAGATCGGGTGTCGTCCTCGAGCCCCGCCTCTGTCGCATCGGACGCGTTCGACTTCGTAATCGTCGGCAGCGGCTTCGGCGGCAGCGTCAGCGCCATGCGCTTGGCCCAGAAGGGCTACAAGGTTGCCGTGGTCGAGGCCGGCAAGCGTTGGCAGGCCGGTGATTTCCCCAAAACCAACTGGAACGCCTTCAAGTATTTGTGGGCGCCGCGCCTGCGCTGCTTCGGGATCCAGAACATCACCCTGCTCAAGGGCGTCATGGTGTTGCACGGTTCGGGCGTGGGCGGTGGCAGTTTGGTCTATGCCAACACGTTGATGCGACCTCGAGCCAGCGTGTTCGACGACCCCGCCTGGAGTCGCGCCGTGGCTTGGGAAAAAGAGCTCGGTCCGCATTTCGAAACCGCCCGACGCATGCTCGGCGTCACCGAAAACCGAGCGCTGATGGAAGGCGAGCGCACCCTCCAGCGCGTCAGCGAACGCATGGGCAGCGGCGATACCTTTCACGCCACCGAGGTCGGCGTATTCTTCGGCACGCCCAACGCCACCGTGCCCGATCCCTATTTCGAGGGCGCGGGTCCGGAACGCACTGGCTGCAACTTGTGCGGCGGGTGCATGGTCGGCTGTCGCTTCGGCGCCAAAAACACGCTCGATAAGAACTATCTCTATTTCGCCGAGCAGTGGGGCACACAGGTGTTTCCCGAGCTCAAGGTGACGCGCGTGCTCCCGGTCGCCGGCGGCTATGAAGTCGAGACCGAACGATCCACGTCCTTGCTCGGGAGAGCTGGGCCGCGCCTGCGAGCCAAACGCGTCATCCTCGCGGCGGGGGTGCTGGGGACGGTCGAGCTATTGCTCAAGAACCGCGATCGATATGCAACGCTACCCGCGCTGTCGGCACGCCTAGGTGACTTCGTGCGCACCAATGGCGAGAGTCTGCTCGGCGCCACCAGCTTCGATGCGCACCGTGAGCTCTCGCGCGGCATCGCCATCGGCGCCGCCTTTCACCCCAACTCGCTGACCAAGATCGAATCGGTACGGTACCCGAGTGGCTCGGGCGCGATGCGCCTGCTGGGTGTTCCACTCACCCCTGATGGCTCGGCATTCACTCGGCCGCTGAAAATGTTGGCGCGCATGGTGCTGCAATTGCCCCGCATCTTGAAACTGTGGCGGGTGCGGGACTGGGCACGCAGCACGGTCATCTTGTTGGTCATGCAATCGGTCGACCAACACTTGAAGCTGCGCCTCGGGCGATCGCTCTTCGGCTCTTACCTCAAAGATTCGGGCACCGATCAACCGATCCCGAGTTACCTGCCGATCGCGCAGCAGGCGGCCGAGATCTTGGCCGAAGAGCTGCAGGGTGAAGCGCAGAACGTGATCTCGGAGGTGCTCCTCCGCACGCCCGCGACCGCGCATATCCTGGGCGGCTGTTGCATTGGTAAGGATGCAGCGACCGGCGTGATCGACGAGCGCCACGAAGTCTTTGGCTACCCAGGACTGTACGTGTGCGACGGCAGCGTCGTGCCCGGCAACCTAGCGGTGAATCCGAGCTTGACCATCACTGCCCTCGCTGAGCGATTTGCATCGTTTTTCGAACGAGCCGAAGGCTTGAGTGACCAAGCCTTCGCGGCGCGTCAGATCCGCTTCAGCGCCGCACTCGAAAGCGCGAACAGCGCTTAGGCCACAGCGCGCGGGCGGCGGCCTGCTATGGTGCGCCGCCAATGACCACCGACTTCGCTGAGCTTTCGCTGTCTCCCGCCTTGCTGGCGGTGGTGGCGGAGCTCGGATTTCAGAAAATGACGCCGATTCAGGCCCAAACCGTGCCAGTGCTGCTGGAAGGCAAGGACCTCGTCGGGCAGTCGCGCACCGGCAGTGGCAAGACCGCAGCCTTTGCCCTGCCGATCTTGGAGCGGCTCCGGCTCGACACCCGTGAAATCCAAGCGCTCGTGCTGTGTCCGACGCGCGAGCTGAGCGCGCAGGTGGCGCGCGAGATCAGGCGTCTGGGCCGCCGCCACGCCGGGCTCTCGGTGCTGGTGCTGGCGGGCGGCGAACCCATCGGTCGGCAACGGAGCGCGCTGGAAAAGGGCGCACACATCGCGGTCGGCACTCCGGGTCGCGTGCTCGACCACTTGCGACGGCGCAGCTTGCGCGTGCACCGCGTCGGCACGGTCGTGCTCGACGAAGCAGACCGAATGCTCGACATGGGCTTTCAGGAAGACATGGAAAAGATTCTGCGGGCCCTGCCCGAAAATCGGCAGACCGTGTTCTTCTCCGCGACCTATCCGAGCTCGATCGCCGAGCTGTGCGCCAAGCACCAAAAAGATGCGGTGTTCGTCAAGGTCGAGGCGGAACCGGAGCAAGCCGCTGAAATTCGACAATTGGTCGTGCCTGCCGAGACGGAGCACAAGATCGGAGCCCTGCGCTGGGTGCTCGCCAGCTACCCGCACGAGTCGGCGTTGGTCTTTGCCAACCTGAAAGTGACGGTGGCTGAAATCGCCAAAGTGCTCTCCGAGGCGGGGGTCAGTGCGGACAGTCTTCACGGAGATCTGGAGCAGTACGATCGCGACAAAGTGATGGCGAAGTTTCGCAATGCGAGCACGCGCGTGCTCGTCGCAACCGACGTTGCCGCACGCGGGATCGACATTGCCGATTTGGATCTGGTGGTGAACTTCGACTTGCCGTCACAACCGGATGTGTACGTGCACCGCGTCGGACGCACCGGGCGCGCAGGCAAAGTCGGCCTCGCGATCTCGCTCCGCACCTCGCGCGAGGACGGCAAGGTCGCCGCGATCGAACAATTCACGGGTCAGAAGCTGACCGTTACCGAGCGTGAAGCCGTACCGCGTGGGGAGAAGGCGGCGCTCGCCAAAACACTGGAAAGAGACGCAAAAATGGCCACGCTGCGCATCTCCGGGGGCCGCAAAGACAAAGTACGCCCGGGCGATATCCTGGGTGCGCTGACCGGTGAAGCGGGCGGCCTCAGCGCGAGCGACGTGGGCAAAATCGAGATCCACGATCACTTCTCGTACGTCGCGGTGAGCAAGAGCGTCAGCCGCGGCGCGCAGCAGAGTCTGAGCACGGGCCGAATCAAGGGCCGCAAATTCAACGTCACTTTCGAAGACTAAGTCTGCTTGCGATCTTTTGGGAGTGGGCGATCGCGATCCCGCATCGCACCTCGCAGTACGCAGGGTTCCCCCCTTCGGCGAACGCGAGCTGGTCGCGTTTGGACGCCGAAGGCTGTGCCGGTCTCGACGCGAACCGTGACCATCAAAAAAATCCCGAAGAGGGAGAGCGGGCACGGGCGCGGGCGCGGGCGCGACCGGACTAAGTTGCTGCGGGGTGTGCGCCGAGATCGAGATGCTCGGTGGGTAGCGCGCTGAAAGATTCTTCGGTCGCTTCCAGGAATAGCTCGAGCGTCAGGAGCCGCTGCAAGCGACGCTGCAACGTGGCGCCGTCATGGACCGAGCGACACAGGTAGCCGAGTTGTTCCTTCAATGGACCGAGCGGATTGCACGCGCCCGGATCGCGTGATCCGAGTGCGCTCGCCAGACGCAGAAAGTGCTGCGCGAGATCGACGCCAGTCGGACGATACGGCTCTCGACCCGCGAGCAATTCGGCAATTTGGCGGAAGATCCAGGGATTGCGGAGGGCGGGACGACCGAGCATCACGGCATCACAGCCTGTTTCCTCGAACATTTGCAGGGCTGATTGCGCGTACCAAATATCGCCGTTGCCCACGACGGGGATGGTGAGCTCCCGCTTGATCAGCGTCACGATCCGCCAATCGGCCGAGCCCCGGTAGTGATCGACTCGGCGCCGCGGGTGGACGGCCAGGTAGTCGAGGCCGTTGTCCTGCACGAGGCGCGCATTGCTGAGAGCGTCATCGGTCGTATCGAAGCCAGCGCGGAGCTTGGCGGACAGCAACCCGGGTACACTGCGCCGCATCGTTGCCAGCAGGCGCGCCAGCAATGCCGGTTGTTTGAGCAGTGCCGCGCCCACGCCCTTGCGCGCGGCACTGCCCGTCGGACAACCGAGATTCAGATCGACGACGTCGGCACCCGCGCGGGCTACGACCGCGCCTGCTTCCGCCATCAGTTCGGGATCGTTGCCCATGACCTGCACGCTCAGGGGAACGCCCGGCAGCTTCTCGACTTGCCGGCGCAAGTAAGCAGGCGAAATCTGGCCACCGGAGATGCGCACGAACTCGGTACAAACCAAGCCAACCGGACCGTAGCTGGCCAGTACTTCGCGCACAGCCGCGTTCGTGACGCCTTCCATGGGCGCCAGCACGCAGGCCGGGGAAAAAGGAAAATGTGCCAAAAGCCGGGTCAGAGTAGCCGAGTTTTGGCGCTCCGCTCGTTTTGCTGCAGGTAGCGGTTTTTCCTCCCCCGGGAGTGCGGCTACGTTTATACCGAGAGGAGCGAGTCGAGAGATGAAGTGGAATCAGGTCTTCGTGGCTTTCGTGCTGGCGCTCTCGGGAACAGGCGCATTCGCGGGCTGTAGCGACGATTCAACGTCGCCTTTCAAGGATACGCCGGCCGGGCGTGACGCGGGCGCTGCCGGCACGGACGTCGGAGCGGCGGGCAGTGACACCGATCCGAACGTCGACGCGGGCACGGGCAACGGCGCCGGCAAGACGAACAGCGGCGGTGGCGAGGCGGGTAGTGCGCACAACGGCGGAGCGAGCTCGGGTGGCGGCAATCACGGCGGTGGCGTCAGCGGCGCCGGAGCAGGCAATGCAGGCCTCGGTGGAACGAGTGGCAGCGGCGGCAGTGCAGGAACGCTGGGCAGTGCGGGAATGTCCGGGTCCGCGGGAACGCCGGGCGGCTCTGGGGGTAAGTCGGGCTCGGCGGGAACGTCGGGCTCGGCGGGAACGTCGGGCTCTGCGGGCAACTCGGGCTCTGCGGGCAACTCGGGCTCCGCGGGCAACTCGGGCTCCGCGGGCAATTCGGGCTCGTTGGGTTCCGCCGGCTCGGAAGCCGCGGGGACGTCTGGGAGCTCTGGAGCGGGCGGATCGTCGTCGGGCAGCGCCGGAACGTCGGGCACGGGCGGAGCCAGCGAGACCAGTTGCGCCTCGTTCACCGCGCAGCCCGTCGGCGCTCAAGTACCGGAGACCGTACAGAGCGGGGACGTTCCAGCAATGACTGGTGGCGGACTCACGGACGGCACGTACTTCCTCACTTCGCACGTCGGCTACAACGGCTTTCATTGCAGTTGCACGTCGCGCTACACGCTAGTGCTGAGCGAGGGTGTCAGCAAGTTCGAGTGGTACCAGGAGACCGGAGGCACGACCCCGGCCTACCGCGCTTCTGGCCACATCATGAAGGGCGGCCCCGCCGAGAGGCTCTACCTCTACGTCGATTGCCCTGTGTCGAGCATGACGCCGAGCATATTCGACTACGCGGCGAACGCTTCCGGCTTTACCTGGTACGACTATTCATCCAAGCATGTGGACACGTACGTGAAGCAGTGACGGCTAGCGACGGCGGCGGCGTGCGGCGTCGCGCGACGGATCGGCTTGTTGGGCGGGCACTGCGGGTGGATCACGACGTTCGATGCGATCGCCGGAAGCGGACGCCTCGGGCGCACGTCGCGTGAGCACGATCACTTCTGGACCACGCTGCGGAGCACGCTGCGGGCGGCGTGGTTCTTCACGCGATTGAGAGGCGATGTTTGCGCGCGCAGACGCCATCTGCAGCTCTGGTCCGCGATTTTGCTGAGGTCCGCGATTCGGTTGCGGACCGCGATTCGGTTGCGGACCGCGATTCTGCTGCGGACCGCGATTCTGCTGCGGACCGCGATTCTGCTGCGGACCGCGGTTCGGTTGCGGACCCCGATCTTGCTGTGGGCCGCGGTTCTGTTGCGGTCCGCGATCTTGCTGTGGGCCACGGTTCTGTTGCGGACCGCGATCTTGCTGAGGACCGCGATTCGGTTGCGGACCAGGACCAGGACCGCGGTTCTGTTGCGGACCACGATCTTGCTGAGGACCGCGGTTCTGTTGCGGTCCGCGGTTCGGTTGCGGTCCGCGATTCGGTTGCGGACCACGATCCTGAACACCACGGTATTGTTGCGGACGCTGATCATCCCGTTCGCGCGGAGACTGTTGATCGACGAAGCGCGGCCGCGGTTCGGGAGCAGGGGGACGGCCCGTCGGCAGAAAATCCGGCGACAGTTCGCGCCGCACGTAGGCGCGCCAGATCTCGCGCGGGTCACTGTTCAAACGCCCGCGCAGGCTCGGATCGATGTTGGCGAAATGGCCGAGGATGTTGCGCGCGTCGCGGATGAAGAACGTTTCGGATTGGCTGTTCTGCGCGGCCGAAACAATCTGCGGAAAGTCGATGATGGTCGCGCCCGACTCCGCCCAGAGGACATTGTACGGCGACAGGTCACCGTGGATCAGATCGCACGACAGAATGCGCACGAGCTGCGCGAGCATATCCAAATAGGCCGCGTGTGCTTGCGCGGCGTCGAGTTGAGTGTCGATCAAACGCGGCGCCGCTTGCCCGTCGAAGCCGCGCACTAGCTCCATGAACAAGACACCCTCTAGAAACATCACTGGCTTCGGGACCCGCACGCCGGCCGCGTGCAATTTGTAGAGCGCGGTCGCCTCTTCGGCCTTCCAAGCGTCCTCGGCGGCCTCCTGCCCAAACTTGGAGCCGCGGTCCATCGCGCGCTGTGAGCGAGTGTTCCTGACCGCTCGACCCTCTTTGTAGGCCGAATTACTCTTGAAGCTGCGCTGGGCGCGGTCCTTGTAGACCTTGGCGGCAACGACTTCATCACCGTAGGCGACCGCGTAAACCTCGGCCTCCTTGCCACTCTTCAGACGACCGTAGATCTCGCTGATGACGCCTTCGGCGAGGAGAGATTCGAGACTGCTTGCCACGATGATTATTTGGGAAAACACCGCCGCCCGTTTGGGCAAGCGGTAGCTACTAGGCAGCCCCGAATAGCACGTTCGCTGCAAGAGCGCGTCGGCCGTGCCCAGACTATCGAGGTTACCCGCGAGTTCACAGCTCGGGTACTTTATTTAAGTTTGGCTGGATAGCTAAGAAATGGCCTGAAATGCGGCGAAAGCGTTTTGGCTGACGCTTTTGCGAAGAGGGGAACACTGCCCTCGGTGTGCGCGTTATGCAGGCAGCCGAACGACGCAAATCGCCGTTCGCAACAGAATGTGGCTTTTACGTGTCTGCGACCCTCAACACCGGAGCACTTGGGTCCGTAGTGTATGGGGAGCGGGATAGCGTGAGGTCGCCATGCTGATCGAATCGACAGAAGAATTCCAAGCCTCGACAGGCATTGCAATTCAGCGCGGCCCCAACGAGGTCGCCGAAAGCGACTTCGAACGCCTGCCGTTGGCGACGCGCACCAAGCTCCGCATCTTGCAGGAGCACGGCGTGCTGCGCCTGCGCCCGAGCGACGGCGAAAAGCGTGAACCGGGCGCCGGTCAAGACAAGTAGCCACGCACGGCTGGCGCGGCGCGGCGAGTCGGAGTAGCCGTCTTCTCGAGGGAGACGCGCATGGCAAGTAATCTCGAGCTGACTGGGCCAGACCTAGGCGAGGGCCTCGACGCGAGCTCATTGGCCGAAGGCCAAATGCTGCTCGGACACGCGAACGGCGAAGCCGTACTCTTGGCGCGCTCGGCCGCCAGAGTGTTCGCGATTGGCGCCCATTGCAGCCACTACGGCGGGCCGCTCGCCGATGGCCTGCTGGTCGGCGACACCGTGCGCTGCCCCTATCACCACGCCTGCTTCTCGCTCGCGACTGGCAAGGCGCTGCGCGCCCCCGCGCGCGACCCCGTAGCCTGCTATCGAGTCGAACAGCGCGAAGGCAAGCTCTACGTGCTGGGCAAGCAGCCGGCATCAGCCGCAGCCGCCATCACCCAACCGAGCGCGATCGTGATCGTCGGCGCGGGTGCTGCAGGCAATTCGGCGGCCGAAAAGCTGCGTCGGGAGGGCTAC
Organism: Pseudomonadota bacterium; assembly: GCA_037200885.1. Taxonomy (GTDB): domain Bacteria; phylum Myxococcota_A; class Polyangia; order Polyangiales; family Polyangiaceae; genus PMG-095. Next base: position 2,817,364 of record JBBCIN010000001.1, on the reverse strand, counting down.
GCCGGAAAGCTCACGCTGGTCGGCGCCGAAGGTTCACTGCCGGTCGATCGCCCAAACCTATCCAAGGATTACTTGGCTGGCACGGCGCCAGAGGAGTGGATCCCGCTCCGCTCCGAAGAATTCTATGAAGAACAACGGATCGAGTTGGTACGGGCGACGGTCCGCAGCATCGACCCGCGCGCGAAGACCGTGGCGCTCGCGGATGGATCTCAGCTCGCGTGCGATGCGCTCTTGCTGACGACGGGCGCGGCCGCGATTCGGCTGAATATTCCGGGCGGCGGCCTGCCGCACGTGTATGCGTTGCGCACGCTCGCCGACAGCCGCGCAATCATCGCCCAGAGCGCGAGCGCCAAGCGCGCCGTCTTGATCGGCGCGGGCTTCATCGGACTCGAGGCTGCGGCCGCATTGCGCGCGCGTGGCGTCGAGGTCACGGTCGTGGCGCCTGACGCCGTACCGCTCGGGCGCGTACTCGGCGAAGCGTTGGGGCAAGCGGTGCGGCGGCTCCACGAAGGACACGGCGTCCAATTTCGCCTCGGAGTACGCCCCAAGGCGATTACCGAGCACAGCGTCGCTCTCGACGATGGCAGCGAGCTACCCGCGGATTTGGTCGTGCTCGGGGTCGGTGTGCGACCGGCCACCGAGCTCGCCGAGGCCGCAGGCCTCGCCGTCGACCGAGGAGTCGTGGTCGACCAATACCTGCGCACCAGCGCATCCGACGTCTTTGCCGCGGGGGACATCGCGCGCTTTCCAGATGCTCGCTCGGGCAAGAAGATCCGCGTCGAGCATTGGGTGGTAGCGACTCGCCAAGGTGAGGTTGCGGCCTTGAACCTGCTCGGCAAAAATCAGCCGTTCGACGCCGTGCCCTTCTTCTGGAGTGCGCACTACGATTGCACCATCTCTTACCTGGGCCACGCCGAGAGCTGGGAGCGCATCGACATCGCCGGCGATCTCGACGCGCTCGACTGTGCGGTCGCTTTCCGCACGGGCGATCGGACCCTCGCGTTGGCCACGATTGGACGCGATCGTGTCAGCCTCGAGGCAGAGCTAGCGATGGAGTCCGGCGACGAGGCGACACTTCAGAAGCTCGTACCGCGAAGCAGTTGACGTATCCGCGAGAGGCTCATTCGAGCGTGGCTCCGACGCGCGTGATCAAAGCACTGAACGCGGGTTGGTAGCACGAACTAGAGCAGGATCTGGGAAAATAGCCCGCTCGACACGCTGTGCTGGAAGCAATGGGAGATCTTTTTCGCGATCTCTTGCTCGGGTTCGTTCAGGAGCGACGCTTGAACCTGCGCGAGTCCCGCCTCGAGGGTCGCTCCGTTCGCCAGCGATTCCACCAGCGTGACCATCGCGGGCTCGAGTTCCAGACGCCATACGCTGCGCCCGGTGCGATAGACGGCGACGCTCGTCTGGCGCGCGGCGGGCAGCGCGGTCGGCTTGCCCTGACGATAAGCCTGCAAGTACGCGTTCGCTGGAAAATCCAGATGTAGGATCTCGAGCGACGGGTTTACGCGGAAACGCGCGCCGGGCCAACGCTCACTCGGCACTCGAGCCAGGTCTTCGAAGCCGATCGCCTGCGCGGTCGGCGCGTGGATAGAAAGCACGATTGCCCACTCGAGCGTGGCTAGATCGGCGGCAAAGCCGGGCTCTGGCAGCGGCTGAGCTCGGCAAAAATCAGCCATGTGCCGGCCGAAATAATTCAGGCTGGGCCGCGTGGAGGGGTAGCGCGCGATGTAGCGACGGCAGAGCCGCTCGAACTCGGCTTCACCGAGCGCGTGCTCGAGCACCGGATAGTCGTCGACCAAACATTCAATCAGCCGAGCGTGATAACCCCGGCGGTAGATGTCGATGCGCTCGAGCGGGCTGAGCGTCGCGCTGGCCGTGATCAAGCGCGCCGCAGACTGCTCGTCGACGGGAGCAGGCTCTGCTTGCGGAGTGCTGACGATGGCGGCAAACCATTCCTGCTGCGCTCGCAACCCGAGCTTGCCCTCGGTCCAGGCCGGCGCACTGCCCAGCCCCGCCCGCTCGGTCGACCCCGCGCGCTCGGGCGTCGCGCTGGCTCGTTCGTGCAGCCCGAGCGCGTCGGCAGTCGGCTCGCGATTCACGCCGCGACTCCGATGAATTCACGCGCACGCAACGCTTCGGAGTGGGTCACTTCGAAGCTCGGGATCTCGGCGTCCCATTCCAGCAATACCGGTACGCCCGCCGAGCGCCGGTGCGCCGCGGCCAGCAATTGCCACACGGGATCGATCACCGGGCCGATGTGCGAATCGATGATGTGCGTGCCGTGGTCGGTGTGCCCCGCCACGTGAAATTGCACCACGCGCTCGAACGGAATCGCGTTCAAATACGTCAGCGGATCGAAGCCGTGATTTTTGCTGGAGACGTACACGTTGTTCACGTCGAGCAAGAGCGCGCAGTCCGCCTGCTCGGCGAGCCGCCCCAAGAATTCCCACTCGCGCATCGAACCCCCGGCAAACTCGGCGTAGCTCGAGGGATTTTCGAGCGCCAAGGGCGCCCCCAAAAAATCTTGCACGGCGCGCACTCGACTGACGACGTGGGCGAGCGCCTCTTCCGTGTACGGCATCGGCAGCAGGTCGTGCGTGTTCTTGCCGGACACGCCGGTCCAACACAAGTGGTCGGAGACCCAGCGCGCCTTCGAACGATCGCGCAGCGCCTTCAGCTCGCTCAAGTACTGGCGATCGAGCGGGTCAGTGGAACCAATCGAAAGCGACACCCCATGCATCACGACCGGGTAGAGGTCGGCGATCTGATCCAGAAAATCCAACGGACGCCCTTCGGTCCGCAGATAATTTTCGCTGAGGATCTCGAACCAATCGACGGCCGGCTTCTCGTCCAAAATCGTCGCGTAGTGGACCGTCCGAAGGCCGAGACCAATGCCCAGGTTGGGCAGGCCGAACTTGTTGGACATGCGTCGCCTCGTTCCGAGCAGCTTCGAACAACAGGAGCATGCGGAGCGTTGGCAGCGATGCGCCACCGCTCCGCACGTTGGAACTCAGGTGGTCTTGCAGCCGCCTTGGCCCTTGCAGTCGTTCTTGCCTTTGCAGCCCTTGTCGCCAGTCTTGCAGCCGCCTTGGCCCTTGCAGTCGTTCTTGCCCTTGCATTCGTGCTTGGCGCCAGCGGCGGCCGCGTCGGCAGCCGGCGCCGGAGCGTCAGCAGCCGGAGCATCGGCAGCCGGGGGCGTGGTCGGCACTTCGGCAGAGGGAGCCTCGGCCGGAGGCGTCGAGCCACCACAGGCAACCGCGCCCGACATGATTCCAGAAACAGCAGCCGCCATCAGAACATTGGATAGATTCATGACTAATACCCTCGTGAAGTTAGCTAACAACGTGCGTTTGCGACGCACCATGGTCTCGCAGCCCGTGGCGTTTCACGGCCCTGGTTTCTTCGAGCGGCACGCAGATTCGCGCCGCTCACGCTTCCGGTCAACTTCTCACGCACGAGCGCGCGGCAAGTCGCGCCGGAAATGGATTGCAAAACGGGCTCAGCCCGGGCCGCGGGCCGTGATGGCTTGGCGCAGCTTGGCAAGCGGCGCTCGCTCGTCGAAGACAACCGAGCTGCCTTCCGCGCGCACTCCGAGTCGCGCGAAAAGTTCAGCAAGATCCACGGTTCCGGGCTTTTGAGCGAGGCGTTCGAAGAGCTCGCGCAACACTTGCGTGCCGGTGGCGAGCTGCGCCACCTCGAGCACGCGCTCGATCGGCCAGTAATCTTCGTCCGAGGCTCCAGTTTTGCCAATCGCGAGCAGTACGTCGTCGAGCGAATACCGGTTACCGGTCGTTTCGCGCAATTCGACGTCGGCCATCAAACAGAAGAGCGCCCCGCCCCAATACGTGCGGCCCCAGGTCCGAGTTTTTTCGAGCCCCTCGTCGCCGGCTTGCGGCAGGCCCAACGGCATTCCATCGAGCATCTCACGCCACACCCTCGCCTCACTGACGAGACCAACCCGAGCCCGTGCGATCGGTTCGACATAGGTGGCCAAGCCCTCGCTGAGCCAGAGGTGCTGTCGCCCGAGGTCCGGAAAATTGGCGTGTAGCAACTCGTGGGTGACGACCCAATCCTCGCGCGTCGCGGCCGGACTGATGCGATTCGAGGCGCGCACCAGCACCCCGGGCCCCCCGCCGCCGAGCGTGATGCCGCTGGTCGATTCGTGCGAGCCTTGCATGAGCAAGACCAACGTGTGCCGCGCAGGCAGATGGCCTTGGTAATAACTGGCGACCGCCCCCGCCGAGGCCGAAACCCAGGCTTCGGCTTGTTCGCGGCTCAGGCTCAGGCCGCGTGCTGCCAGTCCGAGCTGCACCGTCGTGTCGCCTGCAGGGATCTCGGACACCTGCAGCGGACCAAACGCCGCGAAGCTCGCGTCATCGAGCACGCGGATCGCTGCGCGGTATCGATTCAGGGAGTCGCCAGAAACACGGTGGAACGCGCTCACGAAGCGCGCGGCCGGACCGGGCTCGACCGATAACTCGAAGTCGACGTTTTCGTGCTCGGTTGCCGGGTGCAAGAGCCACGTCGAAGGCGGCGAGATCAGCACGTCGCCGGAGGCAATCGCGGTGTCCGCTTCATTCAAGGCAGCGGCTGCCTCGCGCAAGGCAAAGTGATAACGGACTTTGCAGCCTGAGCTGCAGGGCGCAAGCCACGACGCTTCGCGCTTCGATGCCGGCAGCCAATCGGCGCCTCGCGCTACCTCGACCTGTCGTACGAAGCGCGCCGCGTCGTCGTCGGCCGAGAACACGCCTTCGTTCTTGCCGTCGAAGCGCGCCTCCACAACCAGTTCCCCGTCGGCCACGAAGTGCACCTCGTAGCGCCATGGGGCGCTCGCGGGCGCGAGCACTGGCAGAGGAGGGGGCGAGCTCCGCGCTTCAGCGCTCTGGGGCGTCTTCGCGCAGCTCGAGAGAAGCCCGAGCGCCAACAGCCAGCCCACACGACAATCTCGACCGCACCGCTGCTCGCGATTCATGGCTTGTGGGGTCCGCGCGTCGCCGTTTAGGGAGCACGCTCGACGGACACGTTCGGCCCGAGCTCGAGCTCCGGCGTCCAGGGCACGACCCGGTTTCGTCCGGTCCGCTTGGCCCGATAGAGCGCACGGTCGGCGCGGTCGACCAGCTCTTTGGCACTCGGCGTCAGGCCACTGCCGTCACACACGCTGATCCCGAAGCTTGCCGTGCACGCAAGGCGATTGCCCTGATAAACATGTGAAAAATCGGCCAAGCGCTGGCGCAAACGTTCGGTCACCTCGGACACCCCCTGAGCAGTCGTCTGAGTGAACACGATCGCGATCTCCTCACCACCGTAGCGCGCCGCCGAATCGGTCACGCGGACACTCGAGGTGACGACGCGGCTGACGTTGCGCAGCACCTCGTCGCCCGTCGAGTGACCAAAGGTGTCGTTGACGCGTTTGAAATGGTCGATGTCGAGCAAGACTAGGCCGAGCGGGGACTTGTAGCGCTCGGTGCGCTGCAGCTCACGCACCAAGAGGGCATCGAAATAGCGGCGGTTGAACAGCCCAGTGAGGCCGTCGGTATCCGCCAACGACTCGAGGCGCTTGTTCGCCTCCCGCAGTTCGTCTTGAAGCACTTTGAGCCGGTAGTGCACCTTGACCCGAGCCAAGAGCTCTCGATCGTTGAACGGCTTCATCACGTAGTCGGAAGCGCCCTGATCGAACACCTCGACCTTGCGATTCGCGTCGCTCTCCGCGGTGAGCATGATGACCGGGATGTTCGCGAGCTCGGGGCGGGTGGCGCGCAGGGCGAGAAATTTCAAGCCATCGAACACGGGCATGATCAAATCGCAAACCACCAAGTCCGGATGCCGGTCGAGCATCAGCTTGAAGGCCTGCAGACCGTCGCCAGCCTCGATGAACTCGTCGAAGCCCTCCAGCTGCTGGAGCACGCCTCGTATCTGGCCGCGAATGCTGGCGCTGTCGTCGACCACCAGGATCAAGGCGCCCATCTGCCCAGGGTAGCTGCTTCGCCCGAGCGGACCAACTTGCAGCAAATAACCCCGTCAATCCTTGCACTTGCGAGCCCTGCGTGGGCTCGCCCGCGCACACTCAACCACTTCCGTACCTATTTTCCGCCGCCGGCCCCGGAGCGCGAGCCGCGCGGGGCGCGATCTTCCGCCACCGCGTCGCTAGACCGACAAATTTGGCCCTCGCCGAGCAATTCGGGAACGCTGAGCGGTATGGCGCACCGTTGCGAAGTTTGTGAATCGTTCCGTCCGCGTGGCGATCTCGATCCAGCGCGCGAGCTGCTCGAGCTGTCTTTTGCCGAGCGGCGGGTGCTGCTCTGCCGCGGACACGCCGGGATCGCGCGCAATTCACGAGTGTCGACGCTCGAGGAGCTGCGCGCCCTGTACGCCGAAAGCGAAGGCAAGCGCTCGTATGTTTCGCGGCGGGCACGCAACGCCGGGATGACCGAGGGCATGCCGCGCAGTGCGGGGCGCCGCGCGGGCGATCTGGCGCAATAATTCCGCGAAAGCGAACCCTCACCTTTACAGCCTGCGACCTAGGGTTGCTCGCGCGCCTTTGCTATGCGGGTCGTATCTGGCAAAGCATACGTGAGGTGAGCGGTGCGAAATGTGGCCCGTGGGCGAAAATGCCAGTGCTCCTCGGCGCGGCCCTAACTGCCCTTGGCTGTCAGGACGGCTACCCGATCGCGGCCACGCATTGCGATCGCTGGTGCGACATCAGACAAGCGACCGAGTGCGGAAATTACAACCCGACCAGCTGCGTCGTGAGCTGCGAGCAGCTGTCGGGCGGCGCTGCTTGCTACCCCGAGTTCGATGCCGTGCTGACTTGTCTGGAACAGCACGAACGAGAAATCGGGTGCGATAGCTCGAGCTACGGGATCGTTCGAGCGTGCCAGGACGCGCAACAGACTCTGTACAATTGCGCGATGGCACCCACGCCGCACGCTGCGAACAGCGCCGAGTAGTCGTTCAAAATGCGCCCTCCACGCCCAAGCTCGGAATGGTGACTGGACCGAAGCGATCGAATTTACACGCGAACGCGTTGCAATCGCCGTTCAGCACCTCCTTGTTCAGCGTGGTGTTCAACACTTCCAGTGAGAGACCCCACCAGACGTCCGGGGGCTTGATGTACCAACGCTTTTGCACTTTGAAGTCCAGGCGCCAGAAGGGCGGCGTGCGCGGAGGCGCCTTGGCGGCTTCCACGTACGCCACGTGCGCGGGGATACCGCTGTAGAACAGCCAGCGTCCGCCGACCCGCCAGCCCCGTCCCAAATCGCCCGACAGCGCAACGTTGAGCACGTGCGTTCGGTCAGTCGTTGCCGGACCCTCGAGCTCGCCAGCACTACGCACCGAGCGCGACAGCGTGTAGGACACGAAACCGCCCACGCGGCGCGAAAGACTGCGTCGAAGCATGAGCTCGACGCCATAGGCATGACCGGTGCTGCGGAAATCCTTTTCGTCCTTGCTGGTCGTGCTTTGCAGCTGAGCCAAGCTGATGAGATCGGTCATGTTGAAGAACGCATTCTGGAACACGGCCAGGGATGACTCGAAGCCCGAAGGCAGCGAGTACGATAGCCCCGCGCTGTACTGGATGGCGCTCTGCAGCCCGCCTGCAAGGGACGGTTTGAAACCGGGCACCGGAACGACGAAGCTCGGCGCCTGGTGCACGAGCGCGAGCCCGTGAGTCACGGAAAGCTTCTTGCTCAGTGTGTAGCGCGCGCTAATTCTCGGATCGATCGCGAGCGCGACGCGCCCACCGGACACGTACAGATCGGCGCGCAGGCCTGGCGTGACTTCGAGCTTGGAAGTCGGGGCTAGCACCAGATCTGCCCACAAGCCGGTGGTCAGGTCGCGGCGCGCGCGAGTGAGACCGAAATCGATGTTGTTGTCGTTCGAGCCGCCGATCGTCGTGCCGTCTGCGGCCCGCGTGACCTGGCCGCTGTTGTCGATCTGAGCCAGGGACTCGAACAGCACGTCTCCGCCGGCCCGCACCGTCATGTGCTTGTCGAGCGTTTGGTGATACTCGGAGCGCAAGCCGACCATGCGATTGTGCACGCTCACGTTACCGCTGTCCGCGCCCGTGCGATCGAGGCCGAGCATCAGCGCGTTGCGCCAATTTCCGTCGCTGATTCGCCGATCCCAACGCAAGTCCAAGCGATGAAACCCGACGTCGACGAGGGTATTGTCTTCCTTCACCGCTTGCGTCGTAAAGCCACCATCCGGCGTTTGCATGGTGCGGTAGTTGGTTTCGGTCTGGGACAAGAAATCGCCCGCGCCGAACGCGAGCACTTCGACGCTATTTTTGCTATCGAGCTCGTAGCGAACACGCGCTTGGTAGTCCCAATAGTTGACGGTCAAATCGGGCACGATCAAGGACAACACGGCGGCGGTATAGGAGAAGCGACCGCCCACCATGGCGGAACCGCGACCGGACGCGAACGGCGCTTCGACGGTTGCGCCGCTATCGATCTGACGAATGCTCGCTTCGCCGTGTAGACGGTAGCTGGGTGGCGCCATTTCACCGGCGACAATCGCACCGGCAAAGCGGCCGTAGCGCGCGGGGTACGCGCCCGGATAGAGATCCACATGCTCGACGAAGGCCGGCTGGAAGACGCCTGGGCCCGCCGCAAAGTGATACAGATACGGCACGGGGATGCCGTCGAAGAAGTAGCCGACGTTACCGGGCGGCGCCCCGCGCACGTAAAAGTACGGCAGCCCACTGACGATCGGCACCACGCCGGGCAGCGCTTCGATCGCGCGATACGGATCGCCGAATGCCCCAGGCATGTCGTGCACGTCCGCGCGGCCGAGCGTGTGCTTGATGGGCTCCTTTTGTCCAATCACCAAGATCTCTTGCATCGCCGGCTCGGCGGGCGCCTTTGGCGACGGGCGGGGTGCCACTGGGGCCAGCGGTGGTTCGGGTGCGGTGTCTTCATGGGGCGGCACGAAGCGCACGGCGAAGCGGATTTTGGCGGCAATGGCTCGTTCGCCGCGTTTGGCGGGTTCGAACCGCCAACCCTTGCTGGCCGCGCGCGCGGCGTCCGTAAACGGTGGCTCGCCGCTGAGCGCGAGCGCCGTCGTCACGGTGCCCTCTTTCGCGATCGTGAGCTCGAGCACGACCTCTTGTTCGCCCTGAGCCTGCGCTGGATAGCTGATCGGCGTCGAGAGTGCGCGCGGCGCCGTCACGGGCTCCGGCGCGCGGACGGGTGCAGGCGCGGGCGTGGGTTTCAGCGGAGGCGCGAGTGGCTTGGCTCGCGCCGCGTCATCGTCGATCGAGATGGATTGCGCGAGGGCGCACGGCGTCAAACAGACTGCGCCGAGCAGGCTGCGAGCGAGAAGCCGCACCCTCACGATCCGTTTAGCCTCATTCGCGCACGGTTATAGACGGCCTGCACGCGGAATGCACGGTCCCGCTCGGAGCGGTCTAGATCGCCGCGGCGCTCATTCGCGATCGAAGGTCGCGAGACCCGAGCTCAGGCTGTCAGTGATGATGAGCGCGTAAACGTGTGAACCGCCGCTCGGAGCAAAGACGAGTTGGCCGTTCGAGCGTGCCTTGCCTCCGTCCTCGGCGAGACAAGGGATCTGCTGCGTAGTAACTAGCTTGAGGGTCTGATAATCGAAGGTGTCGAGCGCGCTGCCGCGAGCAGTGGACTCTGGCGTGTTGAGGTATTGCGGCCCAGGAAGCGCGTAGATGTGACCCTTTTCTTCATCGAGCGCCAGGGATTGGTACGGGGCACCCGTCGGCATCGAGTTCGGCACAGTTTCGAAGCTGCCCCGGTAGAACATATCGCCTGGCATGCCCGGCAGGGCGTTGAATGCGTTGCCGCAACCGGTAAAGATGCTGCTGCCGTCGCGACTCAGCCACAGATCGCCGCAGGGGTCGGGGTGGGTGTCGTCGAGGGAGCGCCCGTGCGCGCCGGATACACCTTGCGAGATGTCGAAGCTCTCGAGGCTCTCCGGGGTCAGGTATTGGGTGATGCCGTAGATGACTTTGCCGCCCGGATGCAGCTTGAGCTTCGAGCCCGCATCGTCGGAACCATTGGCGTCATCCCCGTGAACCACACCGGTGGCGATCTCGATGCTGTGCATGTCGACGAGCGCATGCCGGCCCGGATCGGGGAGCAGATAAGCATAGCCCGCAGCGCCGAGCACGATGTCCCCCGAGCTGGTGTTCGTCTCGATCGTCACGCTGATGGTTTGCGCGCGGAGATCCAAAATAGAGACGAAGCCAATGTAGGCAACCGCGGCTGACAAACCGTCTGGGGAGAGCGAGAGCGAGGTAGCGTTCGTGGGCAGCGGGATCGCAGGAGCGTCGAATGTCACCGGATCGAACAATCTGACCTCGTTCTGATAGGTGAGAATGATGATGCGATTCAGCGCTTCCGAATATTCCGCGTCGAGCACTTGAAACGGCAGGGCGCGCGTCGTGCAGGCGCTGAGATCAGCGTTCGACGACGAGCCGGAACCCGCCAGCGACGAATCCGAAGGATTGCCGGATGAGCTGCCACATGCCGGGAGGAGCCCACACAGTAAAGCCGCGCCTATTCTAGCTGCCCAAATTCTCAGCCTTCTGCTCCGCGATCGCGACCGCCGGATCGGCCGAAGTGAGTATTCGCACGCAAGCTCGTTCAGAGACATTGCGCCCGGTAATAGCACCCGAAACCGTTGCCGGCACCCGCGGGGCCGCGGGCTAAAGTCCCGCTGAGGTGAATGCTGCGGCGTCTCTGTCGACCTAGGGAGACCCACTATCAGGAGAGCAGGAATATTTCGTTCACGCTCGCGTTCAGGTGCACGTGATGGGCGGTGGCGGGACCGAAGTGGTTTTCTTGGGGGCGCTGGCGCGGCGCCAGGTGCCGGGGGAGACGCCCAGCCAGTCGCGGAAGGAGCGGCTGAGGTGGGCTTCATCCGCGAAGCCGGAAGCCGCGGCGGCTTCGCGGACGCAGAAGCCGCGTTCGATGTGGCGACGGGCGCTTTGGAGGCGAAGCAGCTTTTGGTATTGGTGCGGAGCAACGCCAGTGGCTTCTTTGAAACATCGGGCGACGTGGAACTTCGATAGACCGACTTCCTTCGCTAGGCGTTCGAGCGAGAGGCTCTCGGTGAATTCGTCATGTATCCGCGCGCGCACTCGGCTCATGGCGGGGTGGCTGCCAGGCGGGCGTGAGGGCGGCTTGCGCTCGCCGCACAGCTCCAGCAGTTGCAGCGTGCTGTCGAGGAATTGCTCTTCGATGAATGCGGGGTCGCTCGCGTGTTGGATGCCAGTGAGCAAGCCGCGGAACGAGGCTTGCAGCCCAGGATGATCGGTTTGTGAGACTTTGAGGTGCACGGCGCCCCTCACCCCGAGGGACTCCGAGGCCTGCACCAGCACGTCAGGATGCCACCAGATCACGAAGAACGACGCGGGCTCCGACACGCTCGTGGTAGCGTGCGCCTCGCCCGGTTCCATCAGTTGCATGTGACCTGCCGATACGTCGTGCTTGCGCCCGCGATACGACCAGGTCGCGTTCATCGATGGGCGGCCGGCGACTAGGCTCGCCGTGAAGGTGTCGTGATGCATGGCCCAATGTCGAGTCGAATCACGTACGCTCCAGAACTCCACGCCCGGTAACCGCGCGACGCGGTGGACGGACAAGCGCTCACCGGGTCGATCAGTTTCGACGTCTAGCGATAGGATCGCAGCCATTGTTACCCGTGACTCCCTCTCGGACTCGCTCCGAGCAAAGTAAAAGCAATAGAAAGTATCACGACTGGAACTCGATGTCACCGCGCACGGACGCGCGGCGCGCTCCGGCCGCGCTCGGTCACCACTCACGCCCGCTTACGGGGAGAGTCAGTGAATTCTTCCTTCAGCCACGAATCCGCTCCCGCTCGGTTCTCGGCTCTCTCGCCGTGCTCGCGAGAGCGAATCAGCGGACGTCCTTCGCTTTCGAGGCGCGCGTGAAACCAATGTGTTTCAGGTAGGAAACATCGGGCGATTCGTCTCAGCCGGAGATGCTTTGCGCGTTGGGAAACGACGCCCGAGCGCAAAGTGGGACGCGCGCGTGTATCGTCACGTCCGTCATGGCTCGCATCGCTATCATCTACGCCCACCCGTACCCGAATCGCTCGCGCGCCGGCCGCACGCTCCTAGCTTCCGTGAGCAGTTTGGATGGCGTTAAAGTTCGCTCGTTGTACGAGCGCTACCCGGACTTCTCGATCGACGTTGCTGCGGAGCAAGCAGTGCTCAAAGAGGCCGAGTTGATTGTGTGGCAGCACCCCGTCTATTGGTACGGGCCCCCGCCGCTGATGAGCCTGTGGTTCGAGAAGGTGCTCGCGCGCGGCTGGGCGTACGGCAAGGGCGGCGACACGCTGCGCGGTAAAGCTTGCCTGTGGGTCCCCACCACTGGCGGCGACCCGGACGCTTACCGCGAGGGCGGCATGCATGGTCATTCTTTCGACAAATTCGTGCCGCCCGTGGAACAAACCGCGCGTTTCTGCGGCATGACCTGGGAGCCTCCGTTGATCTTGCACGGCTCGCATCACGCGACCGACGAACAGCTGCATGCGCACGCTCGACAATACCGCGATCGGTTGAGCACGTTCATCGTGCACGAGCCGGCAGGCACCCGGCTCTCCGCAGGAGCCGACGCATGAGCGATCACGGCCTGCTCTTCGACACGATGGTGTATCTGGCCGCTGCGGTCCTATTCGTGCCGCTCGCTGCGCGCTTCAAGCTGGGCTCGGTGCTCGGTTATCTGATCGCGGGCTCGGTGATCGGCCCCTATTGCTTGCGACTCGTGCGTGACGTCGAGTCGATTTTGCACTTTGCCGAGTTCGGCGTGGTGCTCATGCTGTTCATGATCGGCCTCGAGCTCGATCCGAAGCGCCTTTGGGGCCTGCGCGGACCGGTGTTCGGTGGCGGCGCGTTGCAACTCGGAGTCTGCGGATCGCTCTTGGCGTTGGGGGCGTGGGCGTTGGGTCTGCCCTGGCAAGCGGCGCTCGTCGCGGGGCTCGCGCTCTCACTGTCCTCCACCGCGATCGCCGTGCAAACCATGCGCGAACGGAACTTGCTGAACGCGCCGCTCGGGCGCGCGGGTTTCTCGGTGCTTTTGTTCCAAGACATCGCGGCCATTCCGCTGGTCGCGCTGGTACCGATATTGGCCGGCGGCAAGACCGACGGCGGGTTACTGGCCGTACTGAAGGTGCTGGCGGCGATTGCCTTCGTGGTGGTCGCGGGCCGCTACCTCACTCGACCACTGATGCGCATCATGGCCCGAACCGGCCTGCGCGAGATATTCACCGGGTTTTCGCTGCTACTCGTGGTGGCCATCTCGGAGTTGATGAACGCGGTCGGCGTGTCCATGGCGCTCGGCGCGTTCTTGGCCGGCGTGGTTTTGGCAGGCTCGGAGTATCGCCACGCGTTGGAGACCGACATCGAGCCATTCAAGGGCCTCTTGATGGGCCTTTTCTTCATCGCGGTCGGCATGTCCATCAACTTCGGGTTGGTCTCGCAACAACCGTTGATGGTCTTGGGCCTGGTCGCCGGTTTGACGTTGCTCAAAGGCGGAGGGCTCGCTGCGATCGCAACGCGCCTCGGGGTGCCCAGAAATCAGCGCTTTTTGTTCGCCGCGCTCCTGGCGCAAGGCAGTGAATTCGGCTTCGTGGTTTTCGGCGTGGCCAGCCGGGCTCGGCTGCTGCCTGGCAAATGGGACGAGATGCTGACTCTGGTGGTTGCGCTATCGATGGCGCTGACGCCGCTACTCTTGATCGCGAGCCAGAAATTCAGCGCACTCGGCGCGAGCGAAGAACGCGCCGACGATGTGATCGACCATCACCATGAGCCAGTGATCATCGCTGGCTTCGGTCGCGTTGGGCAGATCGTCGGCCGTTTGCTGTTTGCTAGCGGCACGCGCGCTACCGTGCTCGATCATGATCCGGATCAAATCGAGATCCTCCGGAAGTTCGGTTTTCGTATCTTCTACGGAGACGCGACCCGGATCGATTTACTGCACTCCGCCGGTGCAGCGCAGGCCAAATTGCTCGTGATCGCGCTGGACGACGTCGCCGCGAGTATCAAGCTGGCCGAGGTCGCGCACGAGCACTTTCCCCACTTGCGTATCATCGCGCGTGCGCGAAACGTCGGGCACTATATCAAGCTTCGCCAGTTCAAGATCCGGCACATCGAGCGTGAGACCTTCGAGTCTGCGCTCCGCATCGGCCGACGGGCGCTCGAACACCTGGGCGTCGCTCCTTATGAAGCACGCGAGCGCGCTGACCGCTTTCGACTCCACAACGTACAATCGCTCGAAGAGCTCTTGCCCGTCTTTGGCGACGAAAGCCGTCAATTGTCGTTGGCGAAAGCCGCGCGCGCACAGCTCGAAGCTCAATTCTCCCAAGACGTGGAGTCACTGGAGGGCCACGGCGGGGAATGGCACCCCGACGACGACCGCGATGGGACTGAACCTAGCGACGAGCGTGTGCCCGCGGCGCGAGCCTCGATCAGACCCGATGGCCCGTGAACAACATGAACAAGAGAACCACGACCAACAGGCCGGCGGGTGACCAACCCGCGTAGCCGTAGCGTGAATGCCCCAGGCCACCGCCGATGAGGGCCAGAATCAAAACGATCAGCAGGATGGTAAACATGGTGTTGCTCCGTTATCAGGCGCCCGTGCGCCGTGTCTTACGGAGGACCAATGCAATATGGTTGCCAACCCGAAGATCGGTGTTTCAACGGTAGTTCTCGAGCAATTCACCGTCGCCGGCGGTGTCGCAATCGGTCTCACTGGGCGCACGCGCGGCGCACGCCCAAGGCCGTACCCTGCAGCCCCTGCCCTGCGCCGGGCTCGATTCCGAAACCCTGGTCGATGAGCTCACGGATCTCGTGCTGCGCTACCTGGCAGCCGAGTGAGCGCGCTCGCGCTGTCGACGATGCGGCCGACCAGGCCATATGCCAGCGCTTCTTCCGCGTTCAGCCAGTGATTGCGATCGGTGTCGCTCGCGACTTTTTCCAGCGATTGTCCGGTGGCTTCCGCGAAGATGCGATTGAGGCGCGTGCGCACCGATAGGATCTGCAAAGCTTCGATTTCGATGTCGGAGGCAGGGCCGCCAGCGCCCCCGCTCGGCTGATGCAACAAGAAGCGCGTGTTGGGCAGCGCCAATCGCCGCTCGCGCGGTACCGCGGTGAAGATCAAGGCCCCCGCGCTGGCGACCCAACCCGTACCCAGGATGGTCACTTCGGGCTCGATGAAGCGCAGTAGGTCGTAGATCGTGTCACCCGACTCGACGTGCCCTCCCGGCGAATTGATCAACAGCCGGATCGGCCGATTGTTTTCGCCAGCGAGCGCCAGCAGTTGTGCGCTGATTCGCTCGGCGAGCCCGATGTTGATTTCACCGAACACGAGCACCGTGCGCGAGTCATAAAGGCGGCTTTCGACTCGTGACCGTCCGGCTGGTTCGTCCGCGGGCGCGCTCGCCCGATTCACTTCGATCATTGGCAATAGCTGTACCCACGGGGCCGTTCCCGCCATACCCCAAGCGCTCGAAGTTCTAGCCGTTCCGCTCGCGGCACTGGACGATCACGCCGGCCCAGCGCACCCTTCGACGGATGAAACGCCGCATTCGCGTCGCGCCGTCGCTCAACGTTCACCGCTTGGCCGAAGGCGCCCAACTCTGGTTGTCCGATTCGGACACGGTGCTTTTGGTCGTGCGCGGGGCCTGCGCCATCCGCAGCGCCAGGC
The DNA here is from genome assembly GCA_037200885.1 of Pseudomonadota bacterium. Classification (GTDB taxonomy): domain Bacteria; phylum Myxococcota_A; class Polyangia; order Polyangiales; family Polyangiaceae; genus PMG-095. The sequence goes on along the minus strand of JBBCIN010000001.1, from coordinate 2,801,660 downwards.
AAAAGCTACAGCGGGTCGAAGCGGGTGCGCTCTTGCTCCGCCAAACGCAAGCGAGCCCGCTGCTCGACCGACGCGTCGCGCGCGCACTCGCGCTGCTGCAGGCCGAGCCGGGCAAACCTTGGACCGTCGAGCGCTTGGCTCGCGCCGTGGGCCTCTCGCGTGCCGCGTTTGCGCGACGCTTTGCCGCCGTCAGTGGCCGCTCGCCAGGACGGTTCCTCACCGAGCTTCGGCTAGCGCTCGCGGCCAGCTTGCTCGAGAGCACCGATGATTCACTGGCGGAGCTCGCGGCGCGCGTCGGCTACGCTTCGGAGTTCGCTTTCAGCCGCGCCTTCAAGCGTGAGCACGGCGTCGCGCCCGGTGTGTTCCGCCGCTCGCGCGCCATCGCGCATTCGGGGCCAGTGAGGCTTGCCGCGTGATGAAGAATGTCGTCAACCTGAACAAGTTCAAGAAGCAGAAGGCGAAAGCCGAGCGCGTCAAACAAGCCGAAACCAACCGCCGACTGCACGGCCGCACCAAGGCCGAACGCGCGCAAGACGCACTGCAAAAAAAGCAACTCGAAGCGAGCGTCGACGGCGCGCGCTTGGAATCAGCACCGAACTCCGGTGACAACGACGATTCCTAGGCGGCCGAGGCCAGCAGCTCGGCACCCAAGATCGGATCTCCGCTTGGCGCAACACCTCCACGTGCTGGAGCGCAGGCGTGATCGAAGCGGCCTCGTAGGCCTCCAGCAGCAAGCGCCGCTCGCGTTTCACCAAGCGGCCATCGAGGATTGCGGCCACGGTGAGCACGCGCAGGGCGGTCCGACGCTCCTCTTGCGTCAGCTGGCCCAGTGAGCGCAAGAACGCGCGCGTGTCGTCGACTTCTACGCCCGCTAGCGGCTCACCGAAGCGGCTCCGCAGCTCACGCATCAGCGAGATGTGATTCGGGTGCAGCTCACTCGTGCGCACCACCGCGGCGCCCAGCGCCGAGTGGACCGCAGTGAGCAACGCGGTCGACGGCGCCGGCTCGCCTGCGAAGATCACTTTCAGCATCTCGCTGGCTGCGGAGGGCCCCATCACTCGGATGCGCGCCTCACGCAGCACGAACCAACAGACGAGCGCGTTCCAAATAGCGTTGATCGGAATGGCTGTGAATGCGAGCACCGATCGCGTCGCCAAACGGCCGATGGCTCGCTCCACGAGCGCCTTGAATAGGAAATTAGTGACTGAGATTTTGAGCTTGTACACGAGCGAGGCAGTCGCCAAAGTGAAGCGGCTGGCCTCCCGGTGTGGGTTCACTCCGAAAGTCGCATCGGGGGGATTGGGCAACTCGAAGGCTGCCCGCGCCAGCGCATAACGCACGTCCAGATTCTCCATCGAATCGAGTTGCAAGCCGGCGACCAGCGACAGCGCGCGCACGGCCCGCAGGCCGTCCCAATACAGATAAGCGATCTCGAGCACGGCGGCGATCAACGCCAAGACTCCGAACAGCCCCCAATAGGAGATCTGCGCAAATAGTGTCGCGTGCTCCGGCTGGCTGCCCAGCACGTGCGCCGCGAACAACGCACCGAAGCCCGTCGCCGCGGCGTTCAGCGCGCCGGCCAGCGCGGCGCGCAGCACAGCGCCGCGCGTCACCCGCAAAAGGCCCGCTCGTTCGACGGGATTGAGGACGTGGATCGGGTCATCCGCCTGCGCCGGCGCAAACTTTCCCGCCTCGAGAAAGCGCCCACCGAGGCGTTCCAACAAAGGGCGCGCGGGCCCTCGGACGGGGAAATTCAGCGGCACTCTTTTTCGAAGCTGCTCTGTTGCTTGATCGCGGTCTCGGCGGAGTTCCGGAAGCTGGCAAGCTTGGTCCCCTCGCTGGACTCGAGCGCCGGCAACTTGGAGGCGATCTCATCGCTGGCTTTCTTGGCGCTGTTCCAAGTGACCTGCCGAGTCATGAACGAGCTCTCGAGTAGCTCGGCTTTGTTCTCGATCACGGTCCAAGTCGACACGTCCGTGCCTTCCAACTTGTGGTGCGTGGCTGCCGTGCGCAGTTCGGACCAGGCCTTGTTCAGGTCGAGGCGTTCTCGTTCGCAGCGAACCTCATCCTGACAGCCGACGCCAAATGACGACGCAGTCACCGCTATCACGATTGCCCATCGGGTCATGACGGCCTCCATCTCGCGGCGCCCTTCGCCGCGGTTCCGGGTCGACTTTACAACCGTTCCCTCGGGCGAGCCACCGAGGACCTTCGACGCGCGTCCGGCGGCGCAATATTCTATCGACGCCGAACCTGGCGCGTGACTTTCTCCGGCGATTTGTGCTCAATGATTCCGATGGGTTTCGTCACGCTTCGCTGGATTCACTGCGCGCTCGCGCTGGTCGCCGCGCTTTCGTCTTTGGCGTGTCAGGAGCAGAAAGACAAACCGATCCGCGGCAACCGCAGCGTTCGTCCATTGGACGGCATGGAGCGCTTCGCCGCGCGCAGCGTGTCGATCGAGACCGCCATCGATGCCATGCACGAACGCGACTTGAAGAAGCTCAAGATGCTCAGCGTCTGGGTGCAGAAGCGCGACAAGACCATCCTGCTCGCCCCGGACGACCTCAGCTCGCTGGATCTGGCCATCGAGTGCCTCGAACAAAAGCTCACGCAGGACGAACGCAGCGCGGCTCTGGACGCGATCAAGTCCGGCAAACTCCAGGCCGCGGCGCGCGAAGTGTGCATCGAAGAAACCGAGTAACGCCGCGAGGACGCGAATTTCTATCGCTCTGGGCGGCGATTCATCGCAAAATCAACACCGCAAAATGGCTCAGCTTTTGGTCACCTCCGCCGACGGCACGCAAATCAGCGCTCAGCGCTACGGGACAGGGCGCGCTCTGGTGATCGTGTCGGGCGCGCTGTTCGCAAGCGAACTGTGGCTCAGGGTGGTCCCGCTGATTTCCACTCAGCGCTGCGTGGTCGTGGTCGACCGCCGCGGCCGAGGCCAAAGCGGCAACGGCCTGGCGTATGCGCCCGAGCGAGAGATCGAAGACGTATTGGCCGTGCTCGAGGGTCTCGATGGCCCCGTCGATCTGTTGGGGCATTCGTCCGGCGCGATCTTGGCCCTGCAGGTCGCGCAGCGTGCCCCAGCGAATCTCGAACGATTGATCGTGTACGAGCCGCCGGTGTTCTTCGCCGCGGCCGACCGCATCGCCGATGATTTGCCCGAACGCCTGGAAGGGCTTTTGGCGGAGGGTCAACGCGAAGCAGCGGTGGAGACTTTTTTTCGCGAAGGCCCGCGCGCCTCGGAAGTCGAGCTCCGCAGTATGAAAGGCGGTCCGGCGTGGGCGCAGATGGTGAAGGTGCTCGCGCACACCGTGGCCTACGATTCGCGAGTGCAACGCGCGTTCTCGGCCGATCCGGCGGAGCTTGCTCGAGTTCGCATTCGAACTCTGATGCTGCTCGGCGCCGCGAGTCCGCCTCGCATGCGAAGCGCCGCCGAGACCATCACCGCTCGCCTGCCCAACGCCACTCTGACGGAGCTCGCTGGCCAACAACACGTCGCCATGCTCTCCGCGCCCGCGTCGTTCGCCAGCGCGGTGAATGATTTCTTGGGCTCCGTCGGCTGAGCTAGGCGACCAACACCTTCTGGCGAGACAGCGGCGAGACGCGCTCGTCGGGCGTGAGGATCCCGCGGTAGTTGAGCGGGTCGGCGGCGGAAGCGTGCACGGGCTCGCCAGGGCCGCGGCGGCGGACCGAGCGCAGCAACGGCACGGCGTCGGGCAGGGCGTATTGCTCGCCGTCGAAGCCGGCCACGAAGCGTCCACCGCGAACCTCGCCGCGCGCTTCTAGGGTGCGCAAAACGCGCACTAAATCACGCCAGGGCAGCGGCTGCTTCTCGCGCGCCACGGTCTTGCGGAACACGACGCCCGTGCGCTGCAGCAGCTGCCGCGCGACGAACTCCGCGGCGGGTGCCTGCAAGCCGTCGTGGCGCAGCAGACTCCAACGGCCCGCCATTTTTGCCGCCGAGCGGCGCTTCGATACACTGAGCAGCAGCGAGCGCAGGCCGCTGAACGAATCACAGCTGACCAGGCCGCGGGCGATCAATTCACCGAGGCCTTCGTCGAGCTCGTCGGGGTGCAAGCCGGAGGCGCGCTGCAGCCCCTGAGCGAACATCGCGCCGCGCGCGCCGAGCAGGGTGTGCAGCACGGAAGCGCCGTGGCCGAGCTCGGCAATCGACGGCGGGTTGGCGAGACCGAGCCAGGCGTCGAGGTCATCCCGCGGCACGAGGCACACGGGCGTGCTGCGAATCGGCGCCGCGCCGCTGCCCCAGATCCGTCCCCAAACGACCTCACCCGAAAGCGTCAGCTCGTCCAGCCACTCACGCTTGTAGTGATGCACGCGTGCCGGCATCACGCTCGACTCCCAAGCCAACGCCGGGACCTCGAAAGCCGCCAATTGGCGGATCACCTCGAACACGCCGCGCGGTCCGTCGAGCTTGCGTTCGGCCTCCACGTGCTGCCAGGCGGCCAGAAAGCGCAGGAATTCGACCGGAGTGACCGGCTCGATCTCTTTCCGCAGCCCTTCCAAAGTATAGCGATGGATGCGCGCCAAGAGACGCCGACTGCACCAGCCAGGGCGCCCCTCGAAGCGCCCGCGCAGCACGAAGCCCTCTCCTTCCAACTCGAGTAAGAGCGGATCGTCGCTGACGATGGGGCCGAGCGCTTCCAAGCGGCCGCGCAAGATCTCTTTCGGATTGCGCGAAGCCTCGTAAGCAAAGTAGCGGTCGCCTTCGAGTACCACACGGCCCGCGCGCACGAGCTCGCGGAGCCAATCTGACCAGGGCGCTGCTTCGTCGCGCGTGGCATAACCCATCCAGAGCAGCGCTTCGTGCACTTCCTCGGCCGAGGTGGGTGCCGGCCAGGCCTCTTCGCGCACGCGGCGAATCGCCGCTGGATCGAGCGCGCCGAGTTCGTCCGCGGATTTCACGTCCAAGGAGCGGCGCGTGAGCACGGCTTGCGTGCGGCGTTCCTCGAGCGGCGCGTCGTCCAGGAACGAATAGGGCTGCGCTGCCAATATGCCATGCGCAAACACCGACGGCGCCGGCGAGTCCACCGCACGCCGCTCGATGCTGCCATCGCGCAGACCCCGTAAAACGGCCAGAAAACCGTCAATGTCCATGGCTTCGGTCAAGCAATCGCCGACCGTCTGGCGCACCAGCGGATGCTCCATCGGCACTTCGATATCGCCGGGCGGCAGCGTTTCGCCACAGGCTACCGCGGCGGGAAAGCTCGCGGCGAGCAAATCGTCCGCGCGCATGCGCACGAGCGGTGGCGGGGTGCGCTTGCCGCCACGCATGCGCTCGACGAGCAACGCGCGCGCGACGTTCCAGCGCCAGCGTGTCTTGAACATGGGCGCCGGCAACAGCGCCTGGACCAACAGATCTTGCGCGGTCTCCGGGTGTAAATAATCGAATACTTCTTCCAGCGCGAAGCTGTGCTGAGGTCCGAGCGATAGCACGATCGCTTCTTCGTTGGCTGCCGCTTGTAGCTCGAAGCCAAAACCGCGACAGAAGCGCTTGCGGAGCGCGAGCCCCCAAGCGCGATTGATGCGGCCGCCAAACGGCGCGTGAATCACCAGTTGCATGCCGCCACTCTCGTCGAAGAAGCGCTCCAAGATCACCCGTCGCTGAGTGGGCACGGCACCCAACGCGCTCACGCCCGCGCTCGCGTAGTCGGCGATCTGACGTGCCGCGGCTTCGCCAATTTCAGCTGAAATCAGCTCGAAGCCGCCCGCCGCCTGCTCGCGCAAGTGAGAGATTTCTGCGGACAATTCGCGCGTGCGCGCGGGCGCCTCACCGAGCCAAAACGGGATCGTGGGCGGCGCCCCTCGAGCATCGGCGACGCGCACCACGCCGCCGCTGACGCGTAGGATCCGCCAGGAAGCCGTGCCGAGCTGGAAGATATCGCCGCCGTTCGACTCGATTGCGAAATCTTCGTTCAAGGTACCGACCAGCGTGCCCTCGGGATCCAGGATCACCTGGTAGTCCGCGTTGTCCGCGATTGCGCCGCCCGAGGTGATTGCGGTCAGCCGCGCGCGTCGCGTCGCGCGCAGACGCTGTCCCACGCCGTCGCGATGCAGGAGCGCCCAGCGCCCCTCGAGGTGGAGCGCCACGACTTGGTCGAATTCCGTGCGCGCCAAGTCGCGATACGGCCAAGCTCGCCGTAGCAGTTGAAACAGGGCTTCTTCATCCCAGGTCTCGGCCACACAGGCGGCCACCACTTGTTGCGCCAAGATATCCAACGGCCGCCCCGGTTGCGGGGTGCGATCGAGTAAACCCGCGCGGATGCTGCGCAGCAGCGCGGCCGCCTCCACGAGCTCATCCAAAGTGAGCGGAAAAACCCGACCTTTGGGCGTACGCGCAACGCCATGACCTGCTCGCCCCACGCGCTGGAGCAGCGTGGCGATCGAACGTGAAGCACCGAGCTGAATCACCAGATCGACATCTCCGATGTCGATGCCGAGCTCGAGCGAAGCGGTGGCGACCAGCACCTTGAGCTGACCAGCCTTCAGCCGTTGTTCGGCGTCGTGGCGGCGCGGCGCGGCCAGGCTTCCGTGATGGCAGGCGACTAGCTCTTGACCGAGCAGATTGCCCAGTCGAGCCGCGACACGTTCGGCCATTTTCCGCGTGTTGACGAAGACCAGCGTGGTGCGATGTTCGCGCACCAACGTGGCAATGCGCTGGTAGATCTCCTCCCACACCTCGTGCGAGCAGACCGCGGTCAACGGTGAGAGCGGCAGTTCGATGCCGAGATCGGTGTTGCGCAGATGACCGGCGTCGACCAGCACGCACTCTCGACCAACCCCGACCAGGAAGCGCGCCACCTCTTCGAGCGGTTTTTGCGTCGCCGATAGTCCAATGCGTTGCAGCGGGCCATCGGTCAGCGCCTCCAGACGCTCGAGGGACAGCGCCAAGTGTGACCCCCGCTTGTCGCGCGCGAGGGCGTGGATTTCGTCCACGATCACGGTGCGCACGGAGCTCAGCATCTTTCGACCGCCGTCGCTGGTGAGCAGGATGTACACCGACTCCGGCGTGGTGACCAAAATGTGGGGCGCGCGCTTGCTCATCGATGCGCGATGTTTCGCCGAAGTATCACCGGTGCGCACGGCGACACGCAGCTCCGGCAAGCTCGGGTCCAGCGCGCGAATCTCCGCCAGCGGCCCCTCTAAGTTCTTCTGAATGTCGCTGGCAAGTGCTTTCAGCGGCGAGATGTACAAAACCAAGGTGCGGTCTTCGAGTGCGGCCCCGCATGAGAGCAACCGGTCGACCGCCGAGAGAAACGCGGCCAGAGTCTTGCCCGAGCCGGTAGGGGCGGCGATCAGCGTGTGTTTCCCGGCGCGAATCGCGGGCCAGCCTTCGCGCTGCGGTGCGGTCGGCTCGCCCAGGCGCTCACTGAACCAAAGCTTCACGGCAGGGTGGAACGTGGCCAACGGCATGTGTCTGAGGCCGAGCCTTGTCCTTCCCACCCGGGTCGGCAACGCATTCCCCTTGCGGCCCGAAATCAGACGACTATTTTCCGAGACGATGAAGTTACCTGCCCTGTTCGCTCCGCTGCGCTGGTCGCGCTGGGCAAAGCCTGCGTCCCTGAGCGCCGCCTGGGTGCTGTGCCTCGGCTGTGAGTCGAGCGGGGCTTCCGATGCACCTCGGCCTGCGTCGACCGTCAAAGCGCATCCGGCGTTCGCCATGCCCAAGACGCCCGAAATGCGAGCCGACCCCGAGCCCCCGCCTAGCGCACCCCGCGTCAAGGACATTGCCCCGCCCAAGTCGCGCGACAAGAAGGACTGGCAGGCGAACTGCATGATCCAACATGCGTGCGTGCCGGAGACCAAGGAGCTCCCGACCTGTGACGTGCGGGTGGTGCAACGCCCCTGGGTCGACATCGTGACCGAAGGGGACGCCGTGCTAGGTAAGGAGGTCGCGGCCACCGGCACGCTCGGCCTGTCTTTGATCAAAAAGACGGGCTCGGGTAAGTGCGCGCCGAGTGCCTGCTGCCACACCCTCGAGATGCAGATCGTGCTCGTCGGCGAACCCGCCGGCTCGCTTCCTCTGCTCGGTCTCACCTGCTCGGGCGACGACTCGACGATGTGCTGTAGCGTGCCTGCCGAAGGGCAAGCCGTAATTGCGACGGGACGCCTGCAAAAGGCAGCGGGCGGCGCTGGCAAGTGGCAGCTCAGCGAACCGACGCTGTGCGTGATCGACAACACCCCGCGCCACTGAATAGCCACCCGCGAACCCCGACCAAGCGACAAAGGCGCCGCTCTGCGCCGTTTTGCGACAGTGATGCTGCGGCGCGCCGGAACTACGCGCGGCCTTGAAGCGCGCTCGGGCACGCCACCTGCATTTGCGGTTGCATGAAATCATCGTGCTTCCGCGCTTGCTTGTGTTCTTTGGGCCTGATCTCTAGCTCGATCTTGCTAGCGTCCGTCGCGTCAGCGGACGTGGCGACGGATTTGACTGCGAAGGGTGACGTCAACGTCAACGACCAGCGCCCGTCTTTGCCGGTGGTCGCTGCCAATTCACCTTCGGGTCGCTTCGGGGGCCAACGGCAGCTCACCATCTCGACCGACGCGGGCTTGTCCGTCTCGAACACTTCGACCAGTGGTGTCGGGGGCTCGACCACGAATCTGACGTTGCGCCCCGCGCTGGACTATTTCGTGGTCAATAACGTGTCGGTCGGCGGGTTCCTAGGTCTCGACTACGCGAGCACCAGCGGCGCCCACGCCACCCGTTTCGCGATCGGTCCGCGCGTCGGCTACAACTTCGCTTTCTCGGAGCGCTTTTCATTCTGGCCCAAGCTCGGATTTTCGTATTCGAGTTCGAGCACGAGCGGGACGACCGAAACGCCCGTTCCGCCGGAGACTACCGCCTCGGGCAGCCATTTGGCGCTGAACGTCTTCGCACCGGTGGTGTTCCACCCGGTTCAGCACTTCTTCCTCGGCTTCGGTCCGGCGCTCGACACCGATCTCACGGGCGACGCCAAGCAGACCACGATCGCCGGGCGGCTCACCATCGGTGGATGGTTATGAGCGACCAAGCCGCCTTGTGGCACGGCGCCACGAACGAGGCAGAGCGCGGCGGCAATCACGCGCGGTTTCGCAGCGACTGCGCGGAATTTTGCGCTGATCGACGCTGCGCAGAGCAAGCCTCGATGTTGGCATTGCACGTGCTCTTTAGCGCAAGGTGTCCAACAAAACCCGCTTCCTCACCATCGTCTTGGGTGCGACGGCACTCGCAAGTTTGACCTACGGGGTCACGCGTCGCGGCTGGCAGCGACGGTCCGCCCCACCGCTCGCAAGCCAAGCGCTGAGCAGCGGCGAACGGAACGCGCCGGCTGCAGCGGACGTGCCTCCACTCACTGCGCCGGATTGGGAGACGCTCAGCGTCCACAGTGTGCGTGGCTCGACTCCGGAACCGCTGGACCTCGCCATGAATCTAGACGGGGTCTTCGATGGGCAATCCGAGGATGGACTGGTCTTGACCGTTCGCCCGAGCGACCGCGTGCCACCACCCCGCAGTGGCGACGACGAGGAGGCTCCGAGCGCCGACGACTTGGGCCTCGCTTGGCTGACACACGCCACCGAGGCCGAACACAGCCTCAGCGAATCGGACCTCACCCCCGAAATCGAAGACATCGCGCTCACCGAGGAACCCGACTCGGACGAGGCGGATTCGAACGAGGATGCCGCTGTCGAGCCGGACGAGCACGAGGACTTCCGACGAACGCGCGCGTAGACGGTAGGCCAAATGACCTCGGTCGACGGGCGCACTTGCGTTTCGCGCGGTTCGAGCCGAAAACCTTGCCTTGCAGAACTCCTCCCCACGCGTTCGCGTGCCGTGCGCGTGGCGACGGGCAGTGAATGCCTGAAGACGCGCCGGCTTGCCTCGGCTGCGGCGTCTGCTGTTTCTCCAAGCTCGCGAACTACGTACGTGTGGAGGGCGCGGACCACGCACGAATCGGTGCCCAGGTCGATGACCTGACGCACTTTGCCGGCAACCGTTGCTATATGAACATGTTCGAGGGGCACTGCGCCGCGCTCGCGATCGATCTGACGACCAGCCAATTCGTGTGTTCTATTTATGAGACGCGCCCGAGTACTTGCCGTGATTTGCAGCGCTCGTCGCCGGCCTGTCAGGGCGAGATTCACGAGAAAAGCCAGCGCCCCTTGCTCCTTCTCAGCTCCTTGCTGGCCCGGCGCTAGCCCCGCCGCTACATCCGCCGTCCAGCGACCTTACGGCGAAGGACGACGGGTCATGCTCAGCGAGAGCCAAGCAATAGGACGAAATTTGGGCCCTTCCACGAGGCTCGAACGCCGCGTACCCTCGCGGGATGTGGCAATGGCTGGAGCGAATATTTGGCCTGGGCTTCATGCCGCACGGCCACTGCTACCTGTGGTCGCCCGAGATGGTCTGGACTCAAGTGTCGGCCAACCTGCTGATTGGCGTGGCCTACGCCGCGATCGCGACCACGCTCGCAATCCTGGTCCGTCAGATCCGTAACATCCCATTTGCCTGGGTTTATCTGGCCTTCGGCGCGTTCATTCTTTCCTGCGGGCTGACACACTTCTTCGATATCATCACCGTCTGGCACCCCATCTATTGGGCGGACGCAGGCGTGCGCGTGGTGACGGCGACGGCTTCCGTTGCTACCGCCGTGTTGATCGTGCCCATGGTGCCCAAGGCCGTGATCTTCGCCGAAGCCGCACGAGTGTCGCTCGATCGCGGGCGACAGCTGGAGGCGACGCACCTGGAGCTGAAGAAAGCCCACGAGAGCTTGGCTGAACGCGAACGCGACGCGCAACGGCGGGCCTCGACTAGCGAGGAGCAGTTTCGTTCGTTGGTCGAGACGATGCCGCAGCTGAGCTGGATTTCCGACCCTCAGGGTGAGACCACGTTTCGGAACGGCCGCTGGCAGGAGTACACCGGTCTTGCGTTGAACCCCGGCGATCCTGGTTGGCAGTCCGTTCACCACCCCGACACAATCACGCAGGCACAGGTCGGCTGGGCAGAAGCCCTAAAGACCAAAAATCCGTTCGAAGTCGAAGCGCTATTTCGACGGACAGACGGTGAATACCGTTGGTTTCTCGTGCGCGCCAGCGCACTGCTCGACACGGCGGGCAACGCGCTCAGCTGGATGGGCACTTGCACCGACATCCATGAGCAAAAGCTCTTGCGAGAAGAAGCGCTGCGCACCGCACGTATGAAGGATGAATTTTTGGCTACGGTCTCGCACGAGTTACGCACCCCGCTCAATGCAATCTTGGGCTGGTCGCGCGTGCTGGTGACTGGCACGCTGAGCGCGGATCAACGCGAGCGAGCGCTGGCTTCCGTGGAGCGCAATGCCGTGGCGCAAACGCGGCTGGTGGATGATTTGCTGGACGTCTCGCGAATGATCTCCGGCAAAATGCGGATCGAGCCTAGTCCGATGAATCCCGCCGACGCGGTCGAGGCCGCGCTCGACGCCGTGCGCCCAGCGGCACAAGCGAAGGGCGTCGAGATCAGCACCGCGATAGATCGCCGTGCCGGAACGCTGCTGGCCGATTCGGGACGCGTACAGCAGATCGTCTGGAACTTGACCGGCAATGCGGTGAAATTCACGCCCAAGAACGGGCGCGTTCGCGTGCACGTCGCGCGCGTCGACTCACACGTCGAGATCGGGGTGTCCGACACGGGCGTTGGCATCAAGCGCGAGTTTTTGGCCCGCCTATTTCAGCGCTTCTCGCAGGAGGATGGCTCGATTCGCCGCAGCCACGGTGGGCTCGGGCTCGGCTTGGCGATCAGCAAGCACTTGGCCGAGCTGCACGGCGGGGACGTCCGCGTGGAGAGCCCGGGACCTGGCCAGGGTTCGACGTTCACCGTGAGCTTGCCGCTGGCGAATTCGGAAGCGAAGGGCGCAAGCGATGCGCCGCCGGCCTCTGAGCGTCGAATCGCATCCAGCGATCAGTCCGGGCTGAACGGCCTACGGCTATTGTTGGTCGAGGACGACTTCGATTCCAGCGAGGTCGTCTCGGCCATTCTGCAAGACTGGGGGATCCTGGTCACGAGCGCCAACAGCGCCGAAGCTGCTTTGGAGGTACTCGGACGACAACCGATCGACGTGATCTTGTCGGACGTGGGGCTACCGGGACAAGACGGATACGCCTTCATCCGGGCCGTACGCAGCGTGCCAGCGCTGGTCACCATCCCGGCTGCCGCGCTGACCGCCTACGCCCATTCCGAAGATCGTCGCCGCGCTTTGGATGCCGGCTTCCAAGTGCATTTGCGAAAACCCTTCGATCAGAACGAGTTGTTCACCGTCATCCGCGATTTAGCGAAACGCTCCCCTACTCGGCGGCCGTCGTAGCGCGCGCGGCGCGTCGGCGCCAACGCCGCACAGGCACAAACGCGGCGATCAGCGCCAGTACCAGCCCGGCCCCAAAGGGCCCCGAGCTCCCAACCGGGCGTGTCGCACAGGCCACGCCGGAGCCCGAAGCGATCAAGCCGCTGCACACATTGTCCGTGCAGTCGTGAGTTTTGCACTGATGGTTCGTGCTGCACTCGGCGCCGACCGGAACCAGCTCCGTGCACGCGCCGGTGCTGCCGCAATACTCATTGGTCGAGCAATCGGCGTCACCGGCGCAGCCGCTGCGACACAGCTGGGTGTCCGCGTTGCAACCGCCCAAGCGGCATTGGTCGGAGCTCTCGCAGGGCCCATCGCCAGGCGCCAGACCGCAGTTGCCGTCCGTCGGATCGCAAACCGCGGACTGGCAGACGATGCGGCCGACGTCCACAGAGCAGGTCGCCACGCGCACCGGCTCACCCGGCAGCGGCGTGCCGTTGCCGAGCTTCGGGAGGCACAGAGCTTTGTTTTCGTTGCACCATTCACGGTTCGAGCAATCCGTATCGAGGCGGCAACCGCCCTTGCACGAGCCACCGCTCACGTCGCAAACATTGCCTACGTGGCCCGTGCAGTTCGCGTCCGTAGCGCATTTGCCGCAAGTTCCCTGAGCGGGGCCGGACAGGAAGCAAAACGGCGCCGCGTCGCTAGCGCACGGGTCAGTTGCCGCCGAGCCATGGTCTCCATTGCACGCCACGCAAATCGACTGCGATGCGTCACAGATCGGGGTAGCGCCGCCACATGCGTCGGACGACACGCAGCCGACGCAGTTGCCCGTGCTCCGATTGCAAATCGGGGTGTCGCCCGAACAATGAGCGTCGTCCGTGCAATTCACACAGATTCCCAGGGAGGTTCCGCTGCTTCCACAACGGCCCGAGCGACAGACGCTGCTAGCGTTGGCCGCGGTGCACGGCCCGACGCCGCTTGCAAAGCCGCACGCTTCGTCGCGCGTGTCGCACACGCCGCTCACGCAGACCAATGTCGCTGCTGGTTCGGTACAGATACCGTCGAGCGTCGGGTTCGCGTGCGGGCTGTCGCTGGGGATCGCAGTGCCGTTGCCAAGCAGCGGCAAACACGCGCCCCTACTTACGTTACACCACTTGCCCATCGTGCAATCGGAGTCGCTCTTGCAATCGGCTGCGGGTTGGCACAGGCCGTTCGCGCTGCAGCTCGCGGAGCGGCACACGGTTGCCCCGTTGGCCGTGGTGCACGGACCGTGTCCGGTAGCAAAGCCGCACTGATTGTCAGCGCTGTCACAGACCGCGCTTTGGCACACCAACGTGGCGGCGGGAACCGTGCAACCGCCGTCGAGCACCGGGTTCGTGTGCGGCGCATCGGTCGGCAGTGGAGCGCCGTTGGCCAGCGTGGCTTGGCAGGTGCGCGAGCTCTGTTGGCACCACTTACCGGTCGCGCAATCCGCATCTACGTTGCAACCCCCAGCGGGGCGACAGTTGCCATCGGTGCCGCACACACCGGAGCGGCACAGGACGCCGCCATTGGCGATGGTACATATGCCATGACCGACGTCGTAGCCGCACTTGTCGTCCGCGCTGTCGCAGACGCTGGCCTGACAAACGAGCGTCCCGGCGGCAGCGCTACAGGTGCCGTTCAAGGTGGGCGTCGAGTGTGGCGCATCGGTCGGGATATTGTTGCCGTTGGTCAGCTTGACGGTGCAGGCATGCGCGGTTTCGTTGCACCATTGGCCGCCCGTGCAATCACCATCCACATTGCAGCCGCCCGAAGGTTGGCACAAAAGGTTCGTGCTGCAGGAACCAGAGCGACAGACCGTGCTCGTGTTCCCAGCGGTGCACGGACCGTGATTGATGTCGTAGCCGCACTTGTTGTCCAGCGTGTCACAGACCGTGCTTTGACAGACCAGGGTGCCGGCAGCCGCGCTGCACGTCCCATTCAGGGTCGGGCTCGTGTGCAGAGCATCGCTCGGAACAGCGCTGCCATTGCTGAGCTTGGCCGTGCACTGATTGCCGCTGATATTGCACCATTTGCCAGTGGCGCAGTCCGCGTCCGCCGCGCAGCCGATGGTGGTCACGATCTTGGAACCGACGAGCGTCGTTTCTTGGTTTGAGTGAATGTCGTACGAGCCGCACACCAGCGTTCCGGTGGCGGTATCCGCGAGGTTGACCGAGACGTGGAAGGTGTCGGATGCACCGACCGCTACCGGGCCGGCGAACGTGCAGGTGATCGTCCCAGCCGTGCCGACCGTTGGCGAGGTGCACGTGGCGTTCGCCGGCGGCGTGATTGATTGAAAAGTCGTGTTGGGGGGCGTCTTGAAATTGATCACCACCCCCGTTGCCGCTGCGGCCGAGCCGTTCTTGTACATCATGTCGTAGCTGACCAGACTACCGGGGTTGGTCTGCGCGGGACCGACGCCGCTGACGAACAAGCCCGGGACCGTCGAGCCGACGCCGTCGACATAAACCTCACCGAAGTGCAGGCCGACCGAGCAGCCGCCAGCGATGATCTCGAGCTTCACCGCGTCGCCTGCGGCGAGTTTGGAGGGACCCGGTGCGACGTCCACCAGCGCCCAATCGACGTAGTCGATCTCGTTCGCGGTGCCGCCGTTGATCGTCTTCCATGGCACGCCAGCTTGCGCGCTGAGGTTGAAGTCGGTGTAAAGGATGGTATTGGTCGTCGTGTTGGTGACCTGAACGAAGTAATACGGCTGTTCGTCGGCCGGGTGACTCGGGTTCTGCAGCACCGGCGCCACGGCGAAACGCACGTGCACTTGCCCGTCGCTCGGGTCCACGTCGCCCGAGCCGATGTTCATGGTCTGCGACAAGCCGTTGACGTTCTTGCTATGGCCGTAGGTCAGACTGCCGTGGAAATTGACGACGGCGCATTGCGATCCATAGCGACAGCGGCGAAGTGACGCCGTCATACCCAAGTCGGGGTCGGGCTGGTTCGAGGCATTCAATTGCGTAGTTACGGCGTCGCCCCCGAGTTGCAGCTTCAGGCCCGCGCGCGTCTGCGGAGTTTGCACCGTGATGCCGTTGTTGATGTAGGTCTGAACCGTCCACGGCGCGGTGATGGCCGTCCCGCCGATCTCGAAGCCGCCGTTCGTGAACACCGCTTCGTGCGCGTTGCCCACTGGCTCATCCGCTGGGCCCGAACCCGGCGTGCAGGCGCCGAACAGCAGGAAGGAGAACGCGAGCCCAAGCCGCTGGCAACCGGAAAAAAGGCTAGAAATGCGCATCTCAGAGAGTCTCCTTGGGCTGCTTGTCGAGGATCACGAACTGCACGCGGCGGTTCCTTTGGCGTCCCTCGTCCGTGCCATTTTCGTCGATTGGCTTGTCCGGGCCGTAACCTTTGGTCACTAGCCGCTCGGCGCCCACGCCGCGTTGGATCAGGGCGCTCCGCACGGCGTCTGCCCGCGCTTGGGACAGCCTCTTGTTGAGGGCCGCCGAGCCGCGATTGTCGGTGTGACCTTGGACTTCGACCTTGGTCATCTCTGGGTGCTGCGTGAGTACTTGCCCCACTTCGTCCAGGAGCTCATTGCTCGCCGGCTTGATCGTGGCCTTGCCGGTGTCGAACTGCACCTGCTCCAAGATCACGATTTCGTTTTCGACGACGCGCACGGACTTGGGACAGCCGTTCTTGGCGGGGTCGTCGTCCCGAGGGCCTTTCTCGGCGGGACAGGCATCATCCGGATCGAAAATGCCGTCGCGGTCCGTGTCCTTCGGGGGCGGACAACCATTCCTCTTCGGATCTTCGTCAGGCACACCCTTCACTGTCACGCAGGCATCGTCCGGATCGAAGATGCCGTCGCCGTCGGTATCGACCGGCTTTGGCGGCGGCGGACACCCGTTCTTCTTCGGATCCTCGTCGGCCACGCCCTTCACGTCGGGGCAGGCATCGTCGATGTCGAGGATCCCGTCGTGATCGCGGTCGGTGGGCGCTTCGGGCGTGCTCACCGGCTCGCGCTTTTGCCTTTGCTCGGGTGTGTACGCGAGCGAAAGGAGCGCGCGAAAATCCGGCGTCCCGATACCAGATGTGAGTCCGGGTCCCGCGCCCGCCGCTAGCTCTACGTCATCGACGACGCGGTAACGAACGTCGAGCAGGATCTCCGCGTTGGTGGTGCGCTTTTGCACGTCGCGCAAGGTAACTGCGCCATACGCTTCGGGACCGATTTGCAGGTGGCGGTTCTCTAGCAACAGGAACCCGAAGCCCGCGCCCCACTTGAACATCGTGCCCTGCTCGACATTCGCGAAGGTGCTTTGGCCCTGGATCTCTGGACCCGCGGCGGCAGACCAAACCAGGCGTTCGTCGATACGACCGCCCAGAATCAGCTGCGGCAACCCGCGCACTGTACCTGAGCTCACGAAGGAATCACCGGCACCCGTCGGAGCCCACAGATACCCGCCGACGGCAATTTGAACCGGATCGTGATATTCACCCAGCAAGCGCACCCGCAAGCCGAAGCGGAGATCGCCGAATTGTGCCGAGCTCGGCGATGAAAACGCTTGGCCTCCAGCGTTCGGATCGTCGCCGTTTTGCAGCACTGCCAGCGGGACGCTGATATCGAGATTGACGCGATTCCAAAGTGCGAGACCCGCGTTCAGGTGTAAAAATAGCTGATTTTTGACGATTGAGCCGCGATCGGCGTCCGCCGGAACGGAGCGCAGCTGGAGCGGATCGTGCGCGTAATCTGCCAGCAGCATCAGGTGCGGGGTCAAGTGACCCGCGGCGTAGGGCGAGGGCACGCCGAACATGCGGTCGCCAGCCGGAGCGGGGTCGAGACGATTGAGCGCCAAACCGTCGGCGTACGCCGCGTGCGTGAATGCCAACAAGGAAAGCGCACTGGCGCCGCGAAGGCAGGTCTTCAAACGACAAGATCGCATAGTGTTACTTTGCCTTCTCTAAGAACGCACCCGCACTAGCGGCGAGTGAGCGTATGAATAAACCAAACACTCTTTCACGGTCTTGGGCGAACTCGCAACGGGCAACGTCGAGAGACGACGAATTCGAGCCATTGCGATCGCGCTTAGCGAAGTAGCCTCGGAAGCTCGCACTAGTGTGAGACATCGGGCTACAACGGCCACTAGCTGCCACCAACGGCCGGTCCAACAGAAAAGTTAACCAACGCGCCGCGCGTCAGCGTGGAGCTCGCGCGGCTCGATTGCCTCGACGTCGGCGAGTTCCGGGCTGCAAGATCATTCGCGCAGGCACAACTGAACCAGCTGGCTGCTGTACGTCTGCAAGACCTTGGGCCCCACGCCGCTGACATTGCGCAAGGCTTCGACGCTCTTCGGTCGCGCTTCGGCGATCGCCACGAGGGCGCGGTTGGTCAAGATGCGGAATGCGGGTACGTGCTTTCTTTTGGCTTCGCCGAGGCGCCAAGCGCGCAATGACGCAACGAGGGCTGCGCTCGCGCCGGTCGAGGGCAACGTCGCCGCTTTCGTGCGCGTGCCCTGGCGAGCGGCTCGCTTCCCAGTCTTTCGACTGCGTTTGGCGGGCGCTGCGTTGACCCGGGGCGGCGGTCCCAGTGAGTTCGCGCCAATGCAAGCTTGCGGCGCGCACACGTCGCAGCTGCCGCACGGCTGCCCGGAATCCTCACTGTCGCCGAAATGGCGAACAAGGGCGATCATGCGACACTGACGGCCTTCAGCAAAGCGTGCGACGAGCTCGAGCTGCTCGGTGCGGAGGGCTCGTTGAGCCGCATAAGGGGTACGCCACTGATCGTGCCCGCGCACCAATTTCTCGTCGCCGACGCCGGCCACGCCGCCATGAACCCACAGCTTCTCTAGCGCCTTGTCGAAGCCAACCTTCGCCACGCGTGTCTTCTTGCGGAGCGTCTGCGCGTTCACGGGCTCGGGCTTGAGTGACTTGAACAGCTTTTCCAGTACGGAGGCGTCCGGGTAATCGCGCTCCAGGAAAAACTCGTGAGTTTTGCGATCGGCGAAGTGGTGCATGAGCACGGTCCGGGATGGCATGCCGTCGCGCCCCGCGCGGCCAATCTCTTGGTAGTAAGACTCGACGCTACCGGGCAGTGCAAGATGCAGCACGGTGCGGATATCGGCCTTGTCTACGCCCATGCCGAAAGCAACCGTGGCCACCACGACATCGAGCTTGCCCGCGAGAAAATCGGATTGAACGCGCTCGCGCACTTCTGCGGGCAAGCCGGCGTGGTATGCCTTTGCGCGGTGTACGGAAGAGAGCACGTGCGCGACGCTTTCGGCCGCTTTGCGCGTGGGAGCGTAGACGATTGCCGGCAATCTTCCCTCACCTGCCAACCACTGCAACGCGCGGGCGGGGCGATCTTTGGGCGGCACTTCGAGCGCTTCGAGGGCCAAGTTGTGACGACGAAACCCGTGAATGAATAGCCGCGCTCGGCCGCCCAAGCCGAGCTGAGCCACGATGTCCCGCTGCACGATCGGCGTCGCCGTGGCGGTCAGGGCCACGACCGGCGCGGGGCGCAGTTGCGGCAGGCGCTGGCCAAGTAAGCGATAATCGGGCCTAAAATCGTGTCCCCATTGTGAGATGCAATGCGCTTCGTCGATCGCAATCAGCCCCAGTGGACGACGCGCGAGCAACTCGGGAAAGCCGGCAACGCCGAGACGCTCCGGCGCGATGAACAAATAATCGAGCGCCCCCGCGAGATAGTCCGCACAAACCTGGCGCGACTCGAGCCGTGGCCGACCCGAATGAATGCGTTCAGCGCGTAGGCCGAGCGATTGCAAACGAGCTACTTGGTCCTCCATCAACGCGATCAGCGGGCTCACGACCAACGTGGTACCGCCGCGCGCGAGGCCGGGCAGCTGGTAACAGAGTGATTTTCCGGCACCGGTGGGCATCACCAGCAGCACGTCTTCACCAGCCGCGGCCGCCTCGCACACCGCCTGCTGGTGCGGACGGAACGAATCGAAACCGAAGCGCTCGCGCAGCAACGTTTGGAGCTCGAGCGCTGCCGCCGCAGAGGGCGCACGGGGTGCAGGTCGCGGAACTGCGGGTCGCGGAGGAGCAGGCGGAGGCGGAGCAACGCTTGCATTGCGCGGAGCCGAGGGTTGAACGGCGGACTCCGTCTTGGTCGCGGACGAACGCGCGCGCGTGGCCGACGAACGCGCGGGGTCGGAAGGTTTGCTCGCGCTGGGACCACCGTCGCCCGCGAGCGGCGGCAGGGAGCGTGGCACGCGCCCCACGACCTCCGTCACGTAGCTCGCGATTTGCCGCAGAAACTCTGGCAAGGCTGCTTTACCGCGCGCAATCGCTTGCAGGCGTGCTTCCCACGCGCCGGTCATGGCCGCGCTTTTCACTTCGGCATCGACGACGGCGATCAAACCCACGCCGCGCTCGGTAGCGTGTAGCGCTTTGCCCTCGCGCTTCACGTAGCCGCGTGTGATCAAGGTCTCGATGATGTTGGCACGGGTGGCCGGTGTACCGAGGCCGCTGTCTTTCATGGCCTCCGACAGTTCCTTTTCGTCCAGAGTTTTGCCGGCCGTCTCCATTGCAGTCAGCAACGTGGCGTCGTTCAACGGCGGCGGCGGACGAGTGGTCTTGGGCAACGCTTTGGCATCGAGCACGCGTGGCAGTTGCCCGCGTTCGAGCCCCGACGGCAGCACACTGTCGCTCGCTTCGCGCTCGCTCGGTTGAGCCTCCGGAGCTTGCCCGCGTTTCTCACGCGGCGGCTTGGCCTCGCCCACGTCGAGCACCTTCCAGCCTTGGTCTTGTATCGCAGTACCGAGACTGCGATAGCTATCGACCGGTTCGCTCAAGGCCACGCGCGGATGCACCTCGGTGATCACTTCGGTGGCTGCCCAGACGAAGTCCTGATGCCACGCTTGTAGCAACCGCCGACACACGAGCTCATACACCTTTCGCTCGTCCGCGCTCAGCGCGTGTCCGGCGGCGGGAACCGTGGTCGGAATGATGGCGTGGTGATCGCGCACTTGGCTGTCATCGACGAAGCGGCGCGTCAGCGGGCGTTCGCCCGTGCCTTCGGCGAGCAACGCTCGATACGGAGCGGAGATCGCCTGCACCACATCCGGCAAAGCTTTGGCCACCTCGCCTGACAGGTGTCGACTATCCGTACGCGGATAGCTGAGCAACTTGTGCTTTTCGTACAGCGACTGAGCCGCATCCAGCGTGCGTTGCGCCGAAAATCCGTACAGACGATTTAGGTGCCGTTGCAGTTCGGTCAAGTCATACAAAAACGGCGGGGGCAACTTCTTGACCTGCGAGTGCACGCTGGCGATGCGCGCTTGCCCCGACAGGGCGCGGCTCACCACCTGCTTTGCTTCACCTCCCGAGGCGGGCAAGCGCTGTGGATGTGCGATGCCTTTACCGGGCCTGAACCACGTCCCGCGGTAAGTTTGCCCTGCACGCGGCTCGAACGTGGCAAGCACTTCCAGGTAGTCTTCCGGAACGAAGTCGCGAATTGCGAGCTCGCGTTCGACCAGCATCGCGAGAGTCGGCGTTTGCACGCGGCCGACCGACAACGGCGCATCGAGGGCAAGGCCGTACGCGCGCGACAAATTCATGCCTACGAGCCAGTCCGCGCGGCTGCGCCCGAGCGCGGCGTTTGCCAGGTCGTCGTACTCTCGCGCGGGCCGCAATCGCCGCAAACCTTCGCGGATCGCGCTCTCCGTCAGTGACGAAATCCACAGCCTTTGCACTGGACGACGGCACTCTGCCGCTTGATAAATCAAGCGAAAGATCAGCTCGCCCTCGCGACCGGCATCCGTAGCGCAGATCACGGACTCGACGTCGGCTGCGTTGATCACGCGGCGCACGATTTCGAACTGGGGGCGCGTGGCTGCGAACACGCTGAGCGGCCACTGCTCGGGCAGCATGGGCAAATCTTCACGGCGCCAACGCTTCCACGCGGGGTGAATGCCCTCCGGTTCTGCCAAACCCACCAAGTGGCCGATGGCCCAGGTGACCACGTAGCCGTTGCCCGAAATCGTGCCTTCACCGCGCCGCGTTGCACCCAAGGCCTGAGCGAGATCACGCCCCACTGAGGGCTTCTCTGCGACGACGGCGATGGTCATTGGCCAAGCAGGTGTAGCGCATTCACCGCCGATACCAGCGCCGAAAGTGTCGAGGACTGGGCGGGAGCAACCCAGGTACCTGGTTCACGCAGCAGCGGAGCGCTTGGTGAGATCCGGGCGGTGCGACGCGGAGCGTAGACCGTTGACTTTTCCGAAGCCGAACGCGGGCATGTTCACGTAGATGCTCTCGTAGGCGCCTGGCTGCACGATGTATGTCTCGTGCCAGATCCCGACGTCGCCGTTATTGCCGATGTGTTTGTTGAATGCGCGCCAGGCGGGTAAATGCTCGGCGTTGCGCTGCTTCGCGTAACCGAATAGGTGGTCGACGGACTTCCAGTAACTGACCAGGATCGTGGTACGGCCGAACCAAGCCTCGCCGCCGAGCATGCCCAGCTCGGGGTGCTGGCCGAGCTCGCGCAGCATCCGCGGCATGGCGAGCGCGGTGCGCAGCCATTGATGCACCTTCCACCAACGGTTCACGCGCATACCGATCAGGAACACGACTACGGGCTCTTCGCTGGCGTTGCTGGTCACTCGTTCATTGTGCGTTTTCATGGCTATGTCTCCTCGTGGTTTATGTGAACAGCGTTAACTTCGAACGCAAAAAAAGGGCGAGCTCAGGCCAAGCCGCGAAGTAGCCGCGCCACGGATTGGCGATAGACCTCGGCAAACGCTTGGTTGTCGCCGATCGCTTCGAGCAGCCCCGAGAGCCGCAGCGAGACCAAGCCGTGCAAGTGCGCCCAGACCAACACGGCGGTCGTTTCGGGATCGCCCCGCGCGATCACACCGGCGTCCATGCACTCGCGAATGCGATCGACCAAAAACTGGAAGGTGCTGTGTTGAGGTAGCATGGGTCCGTCACTCGCAAATGTGGCCATCTCCTTCGGCACGTGCACTTGCTCGGCCGGGCTCATGAAGATGAATCGGTAGTCGAGCGGGTTCTCCAGCCCAAATGCGCGGTACTGCTCGCACGCCGCCAGCGCGCGTTCGAGCGGCGAGGGGGCCGCGAGGGCGCGCACCAGGTAGTTCGAGAACACTTGGAAGCCCTGCGTGCAGGCGGCGAAGGTCAGCGCTTCTTTGCCGTCGAAGTGGCGATACACCGCCGCGGGCGAGACGCCCACGCGACGCGCGACTTCACGCAGCGAGAAGCCGGGTTCGCCCGACTCGAGAAACAGGTCGCGCGCAGCGGTGACCAACAGCGCTCGCGTATCGTCCAGGCCGCGCACGAAGGGACGCGCGGGCCGCGTCGGGGCCTTTTTCGGCTTGGGTTTTGCGCTGGGTCGAGACGGGAGCGCCATGTTAACATTGTTCACTTAGCGACGGCGACCACCTTCGTCAAGGCCAGTCGGGCACGGTCGATAAAAATCGCAGGGCTCGAAGTCCCTGAACGACTATTGCGACCAGGACAACCTCCACTGGTGCGGTGCGTTGGCTCGGATGGCCCAGTCCACGGCCGCGCGCAGCGTCTCGAGCTCGAAGGGCTTGGCCAGCAGGCGAAGCCCGAGATCTTTCGCTCGCTTTCGGATGTCCTCTTGCGGAAACGCGGTCACGACGATGACGGGCGTCGTGTCGCCGTTTTGCCTGAGCAATTCGATCAGGTCGAGGCCCGAGCCACCCGGCATGTTTACATCCGTGACGATCAGATCGAAGCGCGCTTCGGGCGTTGCATCGCGCAGCGAGCGCCTCAGTTCCGAGCCATCGCTGACGGTCGCGACCTGGTAGCCACCTTCGCTCAGCACCATCGCCAAGATTTCGCGGAGCGTAACGTCGTCCTCTGCCAGTAATACCCGGCGTCCCACGGGTAGTCCGTGCCAGCTCGTGGTCATGGCTGAGGCTCCTCGGTGGGGCAGGCGAGCGTCGAATCCAGCGCGGCCTCGACGGCGTCCCTCAGCGTGTCGAGATCGAACGGCTTGGCCAAGAGCCGGATCTCGAGCCGCTGAGCGCGATTCCGCGTTGCATCATGGGGGAACGCGGTAACGGCAATCACCGGAGTCATGCCGCCTGCGCGGCGCAATTGATCAATCGCGTCGAGCCCAGAGGCTCCCGGCATGCGAACGTCGGTGACGATCAGATCGAAGTGCTCGGCGAGCGACCCATCCGGGCGACGCTCGGAGAGTACGCTGATCATTTGCGAGCCGCTGCTCACGCTGTCGACGGCATAACCACGTTCCCGCAGGACGAGCAACAAGAGATCACGCATCGCCGCGTCGTCTTCCGCCACTAGCACGCGCTTCGGATGCGCGCCTTGGGGCCAGATCGCGGGCTCTTCTTCGCTCCAGAGGTCCTCCCTTACCATCATGATGGCGCCACCGTTCCGGAGCCGTGCAGCTGTCCGAGTACGCACCGCAACAACGAATCGATGTTGAATGGCTTCCGCAGGAATACGGCATTGGCGTCGCGGATGAACTCCTCGAGCTCCGTCGTTCCGAACGCCGACATCAGGACCACGGGAGTCTTGCGCGTGGTGATCACGGGTGAAAAGAGCAGCTCGGTGCCGGATCCGCCGGGCATGGCGACGTCACTCACCACGATGTCGAAGGAGCCAGGCTGGTCGAGCTCGCCGATCAACTCGAGCGCTTCTTGGATGTTCTTGGCCGTGCTGACGAAGTATCCGCGATCGGCCAAGCACCAAGCGAGGAATTCGCTGAAGGTCGGGTCGTCTTCGACCAACAGGATGCGCGAGCCCGCACCCTCACGCGGGACTGGCGGCAGCTCGTCCCGGCGCTCAGGGTCGAAGTTCGACACGGGGATGTCTTGTCGAGGATGCATGTTCGGGTCCTTTGTTGGGCCGGCTTGCTCGGGCGGTTGGAAGATGGCGAGCCGCCGCTAGTTGTCGCGACCAGTGAGAGAATCGGAAACCACCTTGCGCAACACGTGCAGCTCGAGTGGTTTGTCGAGCAGTCGGGCGCCGTAGCGCGTCGCTTCGGTGCGCGTCCAGAGATCGCTGAACGCCGTAATTAGGATGACTGGGATCCGCAGCTGGGACTCCCGAAGCAACTTCAGCGCGTCGAGGCCACTCAGCCCGGGCATACGCACGTCCGAGATTAGAAGATCGAGGGCACCTCCCTGAATCAGGATCTTGTGCACAGAGGTCATCAGCGCGCTGCCGTTCCCGAGCTGAAGCACGCGATGCCCGTCCAGCGCGAGCGCTGCAGCGATCAATTCGCGAAGGGCCGGGTCATCCTCGGCCAAGGCAATCACGCGCGCATCGGAAGACCGGCGTAGTGGGCGCGAACTGCTACTGCTCAAGTATGACATGCACGCGACCCGGTGCATTGCCCGTGCCGTGACTGTTCTGGCTGAAATTGGCCTGTTTGCGCGTTCGGCTCGGGGTGCGCTTGGGTGCTTTCTCCCCGCTGGGTCGGAATGACCCAAGCGCGCTCTGAAAGCAGGCGCGTTAACGCGCCGTTTTTTCCGGGTACAGATGATGCATTTCGTGGGTCCGAGAGGGTCACAGACCGACGAGCAATGACTTCGACTCCAGCCAATGCCAGTGCGCGCTTCGGCCAGCGGCTCAGCAGCGCGATCGAACGGGTGATGAACCGGGCCGTCGAGGAGCGCGCGGTGGTGCCGCTCGCCATCACGGCCACGCTTTTGGTCGGCGTTGGTGACTACGCAACGGGCGACGAGACCACCTTCACCCTGCTCTATCTGTTCCCGCTCGCGTTCGGCACTTGGCTCCGCGGGCGCGACTTTGGCTTCTTCTTGGCCGCTCTCGCCACCGGCTGCGCCACGCTGACCGGGTTCGTCTACGCGCACGGGCCGATCCGAACGGCTCCGCTGATTTGGAATCAATTCGCCAGCCTCAGCATCATGCTGTTGGTGGCCTGGGTCTTGACCGTGCTCCGCGCTTACGTCGAGCGGGAGCGCAGTAGTCGTGAGCTCGCGGTCTCGCAGCTGCGCCACGCGGAGCGATTGAACATCATCGGCAAGCTCGCGGCCGGTGTCGCGCACGAGCTCGGCACGCCGCTCAACGTGATCTCCGGCAGCGCCGAGATGCTTCAATCCGGCGAGGTGAACCGGGCCAACATCGCCAAATACTCATCGGCGATCTTGGAACAGACCCGAAAAATGACGGTCATCATCCGGCATCTGCTCGATTTCGGCCGTCGTGGCGGCTCCTCGCGAGTCAGCGTCGACTTGAACGACGTCGTGACTCACGCAGTCGAGTTGCTTCTGCCCATGGCGAAGCGGCGTAGCTGTCAACTGCTGGTCGAGCCGTTCGAACGCGCCGTGCCGGTGATCGTCAACCCGGCAGAGCTCGAGCAAGTCATCTCGAACTTGCTGATGAATGCTTTGCAGGCAATGTCCCCGGGAGGCAACGCGCGCGTCCGGGTTACGGTCGAGACCAGGGAAACCGCGGGCGCGACCTTTCGACCCTTTGCCTGCGTCGTCGTCCAAGACGACGGCGAGGGCATCGACGAGCGTGACCTCGCACACGTGTTCGATCCATTCTTCACCACCAAGGGCGTGGGTGAAGGCACCGGGCTCGGGCTGTCCGTGAGCTATGGCATCGTCCAAGACCACTCTGGGAGCATCGAGGTCAGCAGCGTCAAGGGCAAGGGTGCATCCTTCGCAGTGCTTCTTCCGCTTGCAACCAGCCGCAACCGCGCTGAGCGCTTGGCGAACCGCGAACTCGCAGAAACTCCGCACAACAAGCTTGGGTTACTTTGACTCAATGGATCGGGAAAACCCGGGAAAAAGCGGCTTACTTGCGTAAAATTCCGGGAATTCCGCAAGCACTTGGCTTGTTCTCAATGCGAAAAGAAGAAGAGGTTTCACCATGAACAAGTTGTTGTTCGCGCCACTCGCGCTGTCATTGGTGTGCAATGCAGCGCTGTCACAGGCCCAGGAGAGCCCGGCGGCCGAGTCGACCGTTCCCGCCGAGCCACCTGCCCCGCCCGCATCAGTCGCACCCGAAGCGCCGCCGGCGGCAGCGGTCACCCCGGCTCCAGCGCCGCCCGTTCCCGCGGGGCAATGGGTGTACACGAGCCAGTACGGCTGGCTGTGGATGCCGTACGGTCAGGCGTACACGTACGTGCAGCCCGATAGCGACGCTGCCTACACCTACGCTTACTACCCCGCGTACGGCTGGCAATGGGTCGCCTCGCCGTGGATATTTGGCTTAGGCCCTGCTCCGTACTGGGGCGTCCACGGACGCGTTGGCTTTACCTGGTACGCCCATCCCTGGTTTCATCCGGCGTACGCCTATCATGGCAACGCTTACCACGGCGGCGTGTACCGCACTGGCGCGTATCACGGCGGCGGGTATCATGCGCCGAGCCATGTCAGCCACGCCGGCGGTGGTTTCCACGGTGGCGGGCACGGTCACCGGTGACATCACGAGCGTCCGGTTTGCCGACGAAGACGACGCCTGATACGTAGCCGCGGTGGTGAGCATCGACGCAGAACGACCGCTGCCGCGCCGATTGCGCAAGCGCGTCGCGGAGAGCCTCATGCTCTCGCTACAACTCGTGGACGAGCATTGGAACGCACAGCGCCTCCGGGTGCTCACCCCGGAGAGCGACGAACCGCAGCTGCTGCCGCTCGACGAATTGATCTTTCACGACGACCAGGTGCTGCTCGACGGCGCGCTGATTGAGAGCGCGCCCACACGCAGCTACGCAATCCTGAACAAGCCCAAGCAAGTCACGAGCACGGCGCGCGACCCGAACGGCAAGACGGATCTGTCGCCGTACCTACGGCAGATGCCTCGAGGCTGCTTTCCGGTGGGTCGACTGGATCGGGAAACCAGCGGTCTTTTACTGTTCACCAACGACGGGGACCTGGCCAATGCGGTCTTGCGACCCGACCACGAGACCAGCAAGACCTACTGGCTCTGGCTCGACGACGTACTCGAGCCGGACGATCCACGGCTCGCGCAGCTGCTCCAGGGCGTGCAGCACCATGGGCAGCTCCTGGTCGCTAAACACTGGCGTATCCTGGCTCGAAGTGAGTACGCGACCGAGCTCGAATTGACCCTGACCCAGGGCCGCAAGCGCCAAATTCGGCATATGTGCCGTATGCTCGATTTGCACCTCGAGCACCTACACCGATCGCGGATCGGTTCAGTATCGGACGCGGGGCTCGCTCTCGGCAGTTGGCGCCCGCTTTCGCCGAATGAAGTAGAAACACTCTGGTCTGCCGTCGGCGGCCGAGCACGGCTGCGGCGGCGCAAGATGGCGGCGCTGATCCGCCTGGCTCGCGCAGCGCGCGACGGGGGAGCGCCGCTGCCTCGCTTGGAGGCTTGGCTCGCGGACGAGGCGCCGTCGGGATGAAATGGCGCAAGCTGCGCGTTCTGGCTTGGATGGGCTCGTCCTTCGAGCCCGCGAGCGCCAAGATACAAGCATGAACGCCCTCCACAGCTTGCTCAAGATGGTCGTCGCCCAACAAGCGGACGAGCTGCGTCTCGGCGTGGAACGAGCGCCCCTGGTGCTCACCGGCGGGGTCCCCAAAAACCTGACCTTGGCCGAAACTGGCGAGCGCGTGCTTCGGCAAATGCTCGGCTCGTTGCTGTCGCCCCAAGCCGAGGCAAGCTTGGCGCGCGGGGAGGCCTACCGCTCCACGCACGATGCGGGTGAGGGTTTCGGCGTCTACCAAGTGCAGTTCTTGCCGCGTGCCAAGCATGAAGCGGGCTTCGACGTCACATTGACCAACGCGCTTCACCCAGCGGCCGGGAAAGCGCCCGTCGCGCCCGCTGCACTCGCTACACCCGCCACACCTACTGCATTCGCTACGCCCGCGAGCGTGCACTCAGTCCCGCTGATCGTCACGAGCTCGCTCGAGGCGTTGCTGGTTCGCGCAGCAGCGCTCCACGCGAGCGACATTCACGTCCGCCAAGGCGAGGCCGCGTTCGCACGCGTGGACGGGCAATTGTCGCTGCTCGACGCCGGCGCGCACGACATTCGAGAGCTGCTGGGAGCTGCGTCCGAGGGCGCCACTGCGCATTCCAGCGCCGACTTGGCACTCAGCAGCCCGAGTGCGGGGCGCTTGCGTCTGCACACGTTCCTCGCGGGCGGTTTACCGGCCTTGGCGGTACGCCTGCTGCCGCGCGAAATCCCGACCCTCTCGGCGCTCGGCTTCCCGAACGAGCTGAAAGACCTAGCGAGCTTGCCCAATGGCCTAGTGCTGCTGACCGGTCCCGCCGGCTCGGGCAAGAGCACGACCGCCGCTGCGCTTTGCCAGGAGCTCATTCGTTCGCGCTCGGTGATGCTGCTCACGCTCGAAGACCCAGTCGAATACGCCTTCGACGTGCGGCACACGAACAGCATCGTGCGCCAACGCCAAATCGGCTTGGATGTCCCTGATTTCGTAACCGGCCTGCGCGATGCCCTGCGCGAAGATCCAGACGTGCTCTTGATCGGCGAAATGCGTGATGCAGAATCGATCAGTCTCGCGCTGACCGCAGCCGAGACCGGGCACCTCGTGTTCGCCACGCTGCACAGTCGCGGCGCCGCCTCGGCCATCGATCGCATCATCGACGCCTATCCTGCTGCGCGCCAACACCAACTGCGGGTGCAGCTGTCGGAGTCGCTACGCGCGGTGATCGCCCAGCGCTTGCTGCCCCATGCCCGCGGCAGTGGCCGCGTCCTCGCCCTCGAAGTGTTGCGTAGGAATTCCGCGGTCGCCAATCTGATCCGCGAAGGCAAAACCCCGCAACTTACCAGCGCCATGCAGTCCTCTCGCAAGGAAGGCATGGTCCTGCTCGAACGCAGCCTGGCCGATCTGTGCCGCTCCGGCGCGATTGAAGAACGCCACGCCTTCGCCGCCGCGAACGACCAGGACTCGCTCATGGAGTACCTGCACGCCCGTATCAAGGCGTAGTCAAAACGGCGCGAGCGCGCGGAACTCGGCGCCTCGAGAGGTGCGCGGCTGGATCGCGAGCGCCCACTCTCGAACAACCGCACTCCGGGGTGAGGTACCCCGGTGTGAGGTTACCCGCGGGATCAGATCACTCGCGAGGTCAGGTCAATCGCGCTGCGATGAATGTCGGGTTCCAGGGTGCCAGACATTCATCGCAGCGGGGAAGGGCAACCGCACCAAGGGTCCACGCTGGGCCGGCCGCGACTGACCTGTCCCAGAGCGCGGTCGCGACTGACCTGTCTCAGAGTGCAGTCGCGACTGGCATCGACCTGTCCAGGGGACCAGCTCAGATTCGAATCAGGCTGCGTCGTGGACGTCGAGCCAGCCGTTGCCACGGGACAGCTCGGTGATGCGGGTCTTGAGCTTCTTCTTGGCGCGGACTTCGAGTTGGCGTGCGCGTTCGCGGGACACGCCGAGCTGGCGGCCGATTTCGGCGAGCGAGAGCTCGTCTTCGTTGTCGGCCATCAGGCGCTTTTCGACGATGTAGCGCTCGCGCTGATCGAGGCCGATCAGCGCCTCGCTCACGGCCTCGCGAGCGAAGTCATCACTCTCGGAATGAGCTAGGCCTTCTTCCTGATTCCAATCGGCGGCCACCAGGGTATCGCCCAGGGTCGTCGCGGAATCACTGTAAACCGGCGCGTCGAGCGACACGTCCCGGGCGTCGAGCGAGCGAACCATGGCCGCGACCTTGGCCTCCGGCAGATCGAGAGCCTGAGCCAAGAGCTCATTGGCCTCGTCTCCATCGCCCACCAGGTTGGCAATGCGCACGCGCTCGCGGCGGATCTTGAAGAACATCTTCGAGCGCAGCGCGCCGGAACCACCGCCGACCATGCTCCAAGAACGGATCACGTAGTTCAGGATGTACGCGCGAATCCAATAGGACGCGTAGGTGACGAAGCGCGTGCCACGGCTGGTATCGAACTTCTGTAAGGCGTGCACCAAGCCGAAGTTGCCCTCGGCCACGAGTTCGGCCAATGGCAGGCCATAGCGGTGGTACTTGAACGCGATCGAGACGACGTAGCGTAGGTGGGCACGAACCAGCTCTTCGCGGGCGACTTCGTCTTGTTGGGTCAGCCAGCGGACCGTGAGCGCGTGCTCGTCTTCACGAGAGAGCTCGGGATAGGCGTGGGCCGCAGTTATGTAATGCGTGAGCGAGGGATCTGTTTGACGGGCCATGTTTGCTTCGTTTGCGCGATTGGTCTCCCTTCGCTTACGCGCCGGAAACCGAGCCAGTTCCGCTAAGTTTTGTTAAGGTGCGAGTCCGTACGAGCGGCGTGATCGGCTGGACGACTGCGCTGCTCCGCCGCGGAGCCGTCTCAGTTCGAAGCGCGGCGCGGACTCGCTAGTACGTCGAACCAGCACCGCTTCGATCGACATGAGCGCTGTCGATTTTCGACATTTGCGGGCTGATCACGCGCTGCGAGCACGCTGGGCCGGATTGGCGCGCTCAGTTCGGCTCTGCGGATACTCAGTTCAGCCTGGCGGATATTTCGCGCGCTTGGCGAACCTGATGCCACCCGTCCAGCGGAGCGGTAACCCAGCGCGCGATTGAGCTCAGCGCTTGCTCATCGTGAACTCGGGTGACGTACCCCGACCCTCCTCGATGCTTACGTCCCACTCCGCCGTCAGCGTCTCGTCGTCCTTCAGGACTTCCCAGACGACCCCCGGGACCGTCAGCTTCCCCATCCCCGAGAGCTTCAGCGGCTCGTTGGTGGCTTTGCGAAACAGCCGTAGCCTAGGGTTGGATTTGATATCGCCGGAGATCAGCGCGAGGACGGCCCGATAGATGTCCTGATTTCGAGTCGAGAGTCCCATTGCCGCAGGCTCCGCCGCGGACTCCGCTGGGGTCAAGCAGTTGTCACAATTTGCTACGCTGTGACGCCCCTACACACGCTAAAGCCGAAACTTTCTAGAAGCGTGCTCGGTCATTGCGGCATTTACGCTGCGAGCCGTGCGCGCCAGCCAGCGCGCAGTTGGTATGCGGCTTGCGTCGAGGAACAGAAGTGGAAAGCCTGGAGCAGCGAGATGACGGGGAGCGGGCCGTGCAACCCGTGAAGAGGCGAATCATCATCGTCGAAGACGACCATGACTATGGTTTGCTCTTGGCGAGGATGCTGCAAGCGCGCGGGCACGAGACTCGCGTCGCGTTGGACGCCCTGGATGCCACTTTGATGGCGGCCGACTTCCGGCCCGAGCTAGCCATCATCGACCTCGGCTTGCCCGGCATGGATGGTCTGGAGTTAGCGACCTGGTTGTGCGCCCACCCCAAACTCAAGCAGACGGTTTTCATCGCCATCACCGGCAACCCCACTGTCACGCTCGCGCGTCCGAAGAGCGACGCGGGGTTCCACGCCTACCTCACCAAACCGATCGACATCGACGCACTACTCGAGCTCTCCGAGCAAAAGCGACTGGCACTCGAAGAAGCCATACCGACCCCAGCGAGCGCAGCCACGCGTTGAACGCGACGGGACCGCTGAAGCGAGCTCAACGCGGGCCCGAGCGAGCGTCAGTGGTGGTGGCCGTGACCGTCGGGGCCGTGCGGATGACCGTGGCCCATTTCGTCCGCGGTAGCTGCGCGCACGGCCAGCACTTCGACGTCGAAATTGAGCGTCTTGCCTGCTAGCGGGTGCTGTGGATCGACGAACACCTGATCGCCTTCGACGCGGTCGATCCAAATCGGCGAGTGTTCACCGTTGGGTCCTTCAGTCATGAACTGCATGCCCGCGGCGAGCTTCATGTTGGCAGGGAAAGCCGAGCGCGGCACGGGCTGTGGCGGCAGATCTTCACGCTCGCCGTAGCCATCCTCCGGCTCGACCTTCACCTTGGCGGTGAAGCCGACGGTCTTGCCGGTGAGCGCTTGCTCGAGCCCGGGGACGATGTTGTCTGCACCATGCAGGTACGCCATGGGGTCGTCGGCCGTCGAGGAGTCAATCACCTCCCCTTCGTCGGAACGGAGCGTGTAGTTTAGGACGACCACGAGGCCATCGGCGATGATCAGATTTTCGGACATCGAGCGCGGACTAGCGCTGTCCGGGGCGCGCTGCCACCGAAAAAGGGGTTGGCATGCGATGTGCGAGGGCCGAGTCCCATGGCTCAGTGGCATTCCATTCGTCCCTCTAAACGATCATCTATTTCGCCCGCGTGGCGCGCAAGACTCGGCGCTGGTGATCGGCCGCAAGGAATACCGGAACGAGCTGGGCACCGGACGTTGGTTGGTCGGCGGAATGAGCGACGGTCCGGGCACTCACTCAGGTGACGCGGACGCTTCGCAAGTGCGCGCATCGGGTTTTCTTCGCGAGTTACGGCTCAACTGGGTCGCTGGCGAGCCACCAAATCGACAAAGGCTGGGCGGTATTTTCGAGTAGGCCAATATTGCGGAATTAGTCAGTAATTGCTGGCAAGGTTTGCGCCGCGCGGCCCATTATCGTGCACCATGCGGCCTCCTCTCTTTCTGTGCGTCATTTTCGCGCTCGCGGGTTGCGGGCAATCGAGCGGGACGCCCGAGCAAGCGGGTGGTAGCCCCGCGACTGGTCAGGCGGGCTCTGCCATCGGCGGCGGCAACAGCGCGGGCGCGATTGGCGCCGCGGGAGCCGCCAATAGTGGCGGCGCGACCGGCATGGCCGGAGCGAGCGGGGCGGCTGCGCAATCGGGAAGCAGCAACGCGGGCGGAGCCGACGGCGGCCGCGGCGGCATGAGCGGGAGCGCAGGCACGCCGGGATCCGGCGGCAAAAGTGGGAGTGCCGGAGCGGGAGGGAACGGCGGCGCGACGACGAGCAGCGGGCCTTGTGACGTGTATTCATCCGGGAGCACACCGTGCATTGCGGCGCACAGCACCGTGCGAGCGCTCTCCGGCTCGTACAGTGGGATGCTCTACCAAGTCAGGCGAGCGTCGGACAAGACGACCAAGGACATCAGCGTGCTCACCGCGGGGGGCTTCGCCGATGCCGCCGCGCAAGACACCTTCTGCGCGAACACGACTTGCACCATCTCGCTGATCTACGATCAGTCTGGGAAGGCCAATCACCTGAGCGTTGGCCCCGCGGGCGGGGCAGGCAAAGCCGACGTCGAATCGAACGCCACCGCGCTCGAGCTGAAGGTCGGTGGTCATTCGGTGTACGCGGTCTACATCGCGCCGGGAAATGGTTACCGGAACAACAAGACCACGAGCATCGCCACCGGCAACGACGCGCAGGGCGCATACATGGTGACGAGCGGCACGCACGTGAACGACGGTTGCTGCTTCGACTATGGCAACGCCGAGACGAACAACAAGGACACGGGCAACGGCCACATGGAGGCGATCTACGTGGGCAAGTTGTGTTGGTTCCCGCCTTGCGCGGGATCCGGTCCTTGGGTGATGGCAGACCTGGAAAATGGCCTATTTTCTGGCGGCGACGGCGTCAACGCCAAGAACGCGAGCGTGCCTTACGAATACCTCACCGCGATGCTCAAGGGTCACTCATCGGGCTACGCCATCAAGGCCGGCAACGCGCAATCAGGGGACCTGAGCACGATGTACGACGGCGCGCTGCCGACAAAATCCGGCTATAATCCGATGCATCTGGAGGGAGCAATCATTTTGGGCGTCGGCGGTGACAACAGCAACGCTTCGGCAGGCACGTTCTTCGAAGGCGCAATGACCTCCGGCTTCCCTTCGCAAGCGAGCGATGACGCTGTTCAGGCCAACATCGTCGCAGCCGGCTATGGGCACTGACGGCTGGACCCGAAGCCGAGCGATCCCGCTCTGCGCTTTGCAGGTCGCGCTGAGTTGCGCGTTCGCATGCGTGGGTACGGCGGAGAATCACGGCGCCGGTGGCGCGCCGAACCATGCGGGCGGCGCAGCGACGGGCGGGCAGCTGTCCGCCGGCGGTTCAGCGCCCTCCGCTGGAATGAGCGCGGGCGGCGCCTCGGCGGGACAGCCCAGCTCAGTTGCGACGGGCGGCCAGGACGATGGACCGAGCGCGGGCGCTGCAGCGGGTGGAGCGAGCGGAGGAAGCGACGGCAGTGCAGGCGCGGGTGGCTCCGGCCCGCGTCCGCCCGTCAGCGCGATGCCGGGCGCGAAGCTCGTGAAGCTGAATCCTGCGTTGCGCCAGCAGACGTTCGAGGGTTGGGGCACGAGCCTGTGCTGGTGGGCCAACAACGTCGGCGGCTGGGCGACGGACAAGCGCAATGCACTGGTCGATCTCGTGGCCGACCCGGTCAGCGGGCTTGGCTACAACGTGTTCCGTTACAACATCGGTGGCGGTGAAAACCCAACCCACACGCACATGGGCGCCTTCAGGGACATGCCAGGGTTCGAATCGGAGAACGGAACGTTCGACTGGAACGTCGACGCGAACCAACGCGCGGTGCTCCTCCGTCTAGCCGCGCGCGGCACGGATCTCATCTTCGAAGCATTCTCCAACTCACCTCCCTACTGGATGACCAGTAGCGGTTGCGCATCGGGCAACACCGATGGCTCGAACAACCTCGAGGCCAATTCGTACGATGCGTTTGCGGACTATCTGGTCCAGGTCGTCAAGCACTACCGGGACGCATTCGGGGTAACCTTTCGCACACTCGAACCGCTGAACGAACCGAACGCCTCGTGGTGGAAGGCCAACGGCGGCCAGGAGGGTTGTCACTTCAGCCCGGCCAATCAACAAACAATCATCAAAGCGGTGAGCGCCGCGCTACAAACCAATGGCGTGACCGGCGTCCAAGTCAGTGCCTCTGACGAAAATAGCATGGACGATGCGTACGACAATATCCGCGCCTTCGATGCGAACACCATCGATGCAATGGCTCAAATCAACGTGCACAGCTACGCCGGATCCCGCCGGGCAGAGCTGCGCAACCTGGCGACCAGTAAGGGCAAACGCCTGTGGCAATCCGAATCGGGACCCCTCAGCGTTACACTCGACGGCGAGACCGACGCGGCGCTATTCATGGCCGGCAGGATCATCAGCGATCTGAAGGACCTGCAGCCAGAGGCGTGGATCGACTGGCAAGTCGCTGATCCCGATCACAACTGGGCCAGCTTCGCGGTGAACAACAGCAAGCAATCCTTCACGTTGCTCAAGCGGTTTTACATGCACGCCGGCTTCAGTCGCTACATTCGGCCAGGCGCGACTTTCATCCGAGTCGACAACCCCGACATGGTCGCCGCGCAAGCAGCCGACGGCTCGCAAGTGACGCTGGTCGTCCGAAACGGCGGCAGCGCAGCCGCCACTTTTACCTTCGATTTGACCGCGCTCGACACGGTGGGCGCCGCAGTCGACGTCCATCGCACGTCCAGCACCGAGAATTTGGCGCAGCTCACCGCCATACCCATCGTGAGCTACGGTTTCAGCGCGACGGTGCCGGCCAATTCGGTCACCACGTTGGTGATTCCCGCGCATTGATCACGCGCCGCTAGCGTGCCCTACCAGCCGTCGTGGGCGGTCGCGCTCGCGACTTTCTTGGCTTGCGTGAGCCGGCACGGGCTGTCGAACGGGGCGATATACGCCATGAAGCGTCGCCGCTCGAGCGGCGTGGGCGCGGTCTGTGTACCGGGCTCCGGGCTTCGGTCCGTGACCAGGTAAACATCGTAGCTCAATAGGCAGTCTTCAACGCGCCCGCTGCGCTCGGGATAGGCGAGCAACCACTCCGAGAACGCCTGACGGTAGGCCGCATACCCATCGTTGGGGATACGCTCCGAGTACATCACGAAAAATTGGCTCTGCCCCATGTGGGTCGGCACGACGGTTCCCGCCGGCTCGCGATGGTCGCTCGCGACCTCGTTGTACGGATCGACGTGGACGCCCTCCGCCGTGGTCGCGTCGACATAGATCATCGAATCGGTGCGCGACGGCTCGCTCGCGAACATGCGCCAGCCCTGCAGGATGCGAGGATACTCGATGACGACTTTGGCCCACCTCGGTTGGGGGATGCGCAGCGCCAGGGGTACGGCGGCATTGTCGTTCAGCGCCTCGCTTGCGATCGCCAAAAGCACGACCAAAATCGCCCCCTCGCCCAGCCAGCGACGGGCGCCCGAAGGGGGCACGAGCGCGGCCGGGCGCGAGCGGAGCCAGGGCCGCAGCGTGCGCTCGAGCTGGGCACCAATCGGCCGGAAACGCGCGCCAAAGTGACGCGACAACCATTGCCAGTGAGCTGCGCCAAGCAAGAGCGGATAGAACGAGATCATCGCGGGGCTGAACCCACCCACGTTCAGACCCAGCGCGAAGCCCAGGTGCAAGAGGGGCATGATGCAGACCGCGAGCGCCCGAGCCTGGCGGACGAACAGCGGCGTGATGATCAACGCGAATCCGAGCCACTCGGTCGCGAGGGTCGACCAAGTGAGCGCACGCAGCGTCGAGACGGACAAGTGCTCGCGCATCCACACGCCCAGCCACGTGACGAGCTTATCCTGGTGCAGTGCGTAATGTACGGCGCTGCCGTCGCGCCAAGCCAGCCCGCTCTTGCTCGAAGCGTTGAACAGGTAGATGGCGGCAAACTGCAGGAGCAGAGCAAGTACGGCAATCGAGACCACCGGCGTGGTCGTCGGCTCGGAAATTTCGCGCTTCGCGCCGGTTTCGCCGACCTCGTGCGTCACGTCCAGAAGTGCGGGCTTGGACGCCAGCGCGTCGAGCGAGAAGCGAGCTCCCAACGGCAGCGGAAGGGTCAATAAGATAAGCAAGTCCATCACCATGTCGCCGCCATTCTCGAGCGGCGCGAGGCGGCTATTCAGACTGACGCGAGCAACCAGCGCTAACACTTGGGCCCAGCGGGTGCGGTACC
Source organism: Pseudomonadota bacterium (assembly GCA_037200885.1). GTDB lineage: Bacteria > Myxococcota_A > Polyangia > Polyangiales > Polyangiaceae > PMG-095. Next base: position 2,764,660 of record JBBCIN010000001.1, on the reverse strand, counting down.
CAAGAGTGAACATGGCGTACACGAGCGCGCACAGCACGAACCCCAACTGCGCTTCGCGCACGCTCGATGCAGTAAAGAAGAGCGAGAAAATGCTGCTCGCCGGCGGCCGCCAAAGCACCGTGTGGTTCGGCAGCAGCCCGCTATTGGTGTACCAAAACCCGAGCTCGGTCCAACGCCTGACCAGGTCCGAAATCAGGACCAGACCGAACAGAATCCGAAACATTCCCAGGCTCCGCGGGTCCACGGAAAAATAAGTCGTCAGCAGCGAACGACCCCATTGCTTCATCTCGCCATCGGAACCGAGCAAGATCCGATCCACGCTGCAGGCAAGCGGGGCCGGGGCAAACCCTGCGCGAACGGCTGCAAACGCTGGTGCCCGTGGCACACCTTGGCAGCACAGACGACATCGGATGTCGCGGTAGGAGTTACGGTACCGCGTAGAGGCGAAGCTCGTGAACCGCGAAGTAGTGTCCAGGGACCGGCTGCTCCACCGTGAGCCAGAAGCGATCGGCAAGGATGGGACGCGGGAAGACCACGCGGAACACGAACTTCTCGGGTGAGAAGATCTGCGCGCGATAAAAGCGCAGCACGCTTTGCTCGGCAACCACGCCCAGGTCCTCCCCACCATTGGCTGCGCTCAGCCGATACGACACGGGGACGTCCATCACTCGTCCGGGGGCGTCGATCTCGAGCGCGACGATCGGGCGAGGCTCGCTGAGCCCGACCTCGAAGGCTTGACCCGGCTCCTGAAAGCGCCCGCTGCTCCAAAAGGTGTCCTCGTCGCCGTCCACGGCGAAGCCCGCGCCCTCGGGTTCGAGCGCGGACCGGGCGCGCAGTTCGGCCGTCGGAACCAGCTGCGCGGAAACAGGCAACGCCGGGGGTTCGAGCAGCTCGAGCGTTGGGTCGTCCCCCCCTTGCAGCGTGAACATGCTGTGAGATCCCTGCTGGAAGATGCGGCGATATTCGGCCGGCCGCGCGGCGAGCTGGGCAGGGAGATCCTCGCGCCCCGGCGGCAGATCATCACCGAAGATGATCACGTGGCGGGTCCCCATCGAGAGCAACGTTCGGCGCGCTCCGTCATCGGGGAGTTGCTCGAGCGCGCTCCTCGCCAATTCGGTGACCGGGAGTTGAAAGCTCGACTGGCCATTGACGAAGCGATGCCGGTGATAAAGCGCGAGGTAATTGTGGAGCGCCATTCCTTCGTCCCCACCGAATCGCCAGCGCCCTTCGCTTTGGGGCATGGACGCGATCAAGTCGCGGGCCGGTAGCGAAGCGGCAAAGCGCAGGACCGCCGGAACCTCGTCTCCGCCCCATACGCGCTCGATCGGATGCGGGAAGCACCGGAGCTCGTAGCAGATCGCACCCAGCAAGAGCGCCGAGCCGAGGACGCGCGCCGCCGGATGGCGCAGCTTCGAGAATAGCCAACTGCCACCGAAGCCCGCGAGGATGCAGAGCACGAAGGTCGTCAGCACGGCTTGCCGGCTCACCTTGCGGATCCCGTCGAACCCAGGGCAATAAGTGTAGAGGTAATAGTACAGCCCCCGGACCGCAGCGCCGTTCCAGGTCGCGGGCTTCAGCCCCAAGAACAGAGCGATCGCCAGCAAGAGCAGCGCAAAGTAGAGGCCCGTTGCCGCGCCGAAGGGCTGAGGCAGTCGGCGACGCGAGAGCAGCCAGGCGCCAGCGCCAAAGACGAGCGCACCCGAGAGCATGCTGTGCTCGAGCACGGCGTAACAGCCGGCGGCGAGCGTTAGCGCGAACCAGAGCAGGCTGGTGACCAGCAGCTGTTTCGCGCCGGCACGTCGCAGTGTGCGCGAGACGGGAATTGCCAACGCCAGGAACGCGAGCAGCAAGACCGAGAAACCAGGAAACGCGATCTCCTCGTGCGCGCCCGGTTGCGTGTCCGGGTGCTGCATGCCGATCAACGTGCGATTGGTCTCCGGCACGTTCGTGAAGAAGGCAAACTGACCGTCGTAGCTAGAGGCGAAGGAGGCGCTGCGCTGCAGATTGAAATCGTGTCGCGCCGAGAAGTACGGATACACCATCGCGAGCGCCACGAGTCCGGCGCAGACCGCGCAGGCTCCGAACCAGATTAAGAATCTAAGCGGGGGACGCCGCCTCACGAGCAGCACGCCGCCGGCCAACGTCAATAGCGGCAGCATGAACATCGCATAGTAGAGGCAGGTTCCGATCTGCAGCAGCAAGCACAGCCAGAACCCGATGATGTCGCGTCGACGCTGTCCTTCCAATGCGCGATGCAGCAAAAGAAAGCAGGCAGGGATCCACTGCGTCGCGACCAGCTGGATGCGCCCGATCTCGAACAGCACATACGGGCAGAAGGCGAAGGCCACGCCTGCGACCACGCCGGCGTGCCCGCTGCGCGTCAGCCGCAAAACGAGCAAGTACGTAAAGAACACCGAGAGGGCGAGCGACAGCAGCAGAGTGAGGTTGTACGCCCAAAGCGGATTTTCGCTCAGCAAGTAGAACGGAGCGAACAGCAGCGACAACCCGAACAGGTTCTCGTTGAACGCGATCGAATGCGGCAGAGGCGCAAAGAAATAGTCGTCGTAGAGCGATAGGGCAGCGCGCCCGAACACGGCGTCCACGCGGCTGCCCATGATCATGGCATTGGTGTAAGCATCCCAGAAGTACCCCGCGCGGAGCACTCGATGCCCCGCGCGGAGCGCCAACGGCCACGTCATCAAGGTCGACGCCGCAACGGCTACGAACGCAGCTGCTAGGTGACCCCGAGTCCTCGCCCTGCTCTCTTTGGTCGAGGTGCCCGCGCCGGCGCGGGAGGCGGCGTCGAGCTGCATCGCCGGTACGCTAGGCGGGCGCTGCTGCACGGGTCAAGCGTGCTCCGACGCGGTAATCGCCGTTCAGTGCACGGTTCCATCGCTACACGTAGCGAGCCCCGGAAAGTTCGGCGGAGTGATCACGAGCGGCACGCATTGAAGACCCGATTTACAATCGCTCGACTCCAAACGAGGCGCTGCGCGCGCAGAGCTCCTGATCCGGCCAAACGTGAGTAGAAAACGTTCCCGATCCAGTCAAAGAGCGACGAAGTTGAAGCTCAAGACCACTCGCTCGCCCTCCGCTCGATGCGGTGGAACGCTGTGATCGAGCCAGCCCGGGAAAATCACGAGCAGGCTCTCTCGAACCTGGCAATTGATCGCCTCGGTCGTGTACGGAGTTACTTGGAAGGCGCCGCTCGCCGGAGTGGCGTGAAGCTTGACCGGGCGGGGATCGTGGAAGCAAATCGGGCTCGAGCCTGGCGGAACCTTAATATAGTAGGCTCCGCTCAAGAACGAGCGAGGATGGCAATGCCGAAGGTTCGACGCACCCGCCGGACTCACGGTGAACCAAGCCGCGGAGAGCGCTGTCCCGAGCCCGTTGAAGCCCATTCCTTCGGTGATCAGCGCGGCCGTCTCGATGATCACCTTTTGCACCTCCGCCAGCTCGGGTAGATCGCGAATGTCGAAAGCGTCCGAGCTGTGCCAACCTTCCAGATTGGAACGCCGGATCCCGCCCGGGTCCTCCGCCTGAAGGCGCTTGGCTAGACGGTAGAGCTTCTCGTTCTCGTGTGCGAAGTCGGGCACTTCCTGTTGGAAGATCGTGGTCGGGAAGTGATTCGACCCGGTCGTCGTCCCCATCGGCATTCTGAAGCGTTACCGACTTCACGCGCAGGCTCAATCCCAAAAGCCATGCGCCGGATTCCAAGCGAGTTGAGAGCGGCGGCGGAAGGGGTGCAAACAGACCGCCGCTCAGCAAAGAGCGACGAAATGTTTTTGATGGTCAAGCGTCACGGCGCGCGTCGTCCCAGCCTTCGGCGGCATTGGGAGGAAAGACTCTATCCTCACCGCTCGCTCCTCACCGCTCGCTGCACAGAGCGGCTAAAATTGCAGCGTACTTGCGTACCCGACTCGTGAATGAACACGCGGCCCCGTCGAGATCGCGAAAGGCGTAGCCGCGCGCGGAAGTTACGATAGAAAGCAGTCAATGGACGGTCGATCGACGATTCTTTCTTTCCTGCGCTCAAACACGATTGGCCTTCTGATCATTCCGCTAGCGTCGGCAGTGAGCGGTTGCAGCCAGGACGGTCCGAATGCCGTCGGCCCCGGTGTCAATGCGGGCGCGGCTGGAGCGCCGATGACGAGCGGCAGCGGCGGGGCGCTCAGCGCCGGCAGTGGCGGTGCCAGCGCCAGCGGCGGAGCCTTCGTGAGCGGTGGAGCGAGCGGCAGCGGCGGGGCCTTCGTGATGCCGATAGGCGGCGCGCCCCCAATCGAGACCGTGGCATGCCAGGGCGGCTTTCCGACGGACGACGTCAGCAGGGTCGCTCTCAAGGTGAGCGCGGGTACCTCGTCGTTGGGCGCCTTGCCGCACTTCTGGACGACGTTCGGTCTCGGGCGGCTCGGGCTGTACCTGAACCAGAGCCAGCTCCCAGCCGCGTTCCAAGCCCAGGACAAGCTCAACCACGACGGGATCCGCTGGTCCGAAGCGCTCAAAGCTCAAACCATCGATGCCGTCGCGAATCTCGAGCTCAAGAGCGTGCGCGCGCATGGCCTGTTCCACGACGACATCGGGATCTACAAAGAGGACAGCACGGGCACCCCGGTCTACGATTTCACGCGCTCGGACATCATCTTCGACTTCTTGACCCAGAACCACGTCGCGCCGATCGTCGAGCTGGCATCGATGCCGTCCGCGCTGGCGGCCGACCCCTCGCAGACCGTCTTCGATTGGAAGATGATCGTTTCGCCGCCGAAAGACTACGACCGCTGGCAAGCGCTCGTGCAGAATTTCGTCGCGCACAGCGTGCAGCGCTACGGCGCAGACGTGGTGAACACTTGGTACTTCGAGGTGTGGAACGAACCCGAGTGCTGCAGCGGGAAGTTCTGGAAGGGATCACTCGACGACTACTTCAAGTTGTACGACAAGGCTGCGGCCGGCGTACAGGCCGTGCTGCCCAACGGCCGCATGGGCGGTCCGGTGTCGAGCCAGTCGGTCGAGCTGACTGACAACTCCCAAGCCGGCATTCACTTCCTCGACCACATCAAGAACACTGGCGCCCCGCTCGGCTTCTTCAGCTTCCATACCTGGAGCTTCCTCGACGGTTCGGTCGGCGGGTATTTCAAAGGGCTCGATCTGCTCGATAGCTACGGCAAGAACTCGGTGCAGATCGCGGTCACGGAGTTCGGACCCACCTGGGAGTTCGGCCTCTTGGGCGGTGCAGACGAGCCGGCGTGGGAGCCGCAGGAAACGAGCCAGGGTGCCGCGTTCGTCGCGCAGACGTATTCCAACATCGCGCAGCGCTGCGCCAAGGACGGCAGGCGTTTCCCCATCACCTACGCCTGGTGGACCCTGTCGGACGTGTTCGACGAAGGTTACTCGGATCAAGCCGACTACGCCGCCGAGAAAAACCCGTTCATCGGAGCCATGGGTTTGCTGAACCGGGAGAGCATCAAGAAGCCCGCCTACAACGCGTACAAGTTCCTCGCTGGCATGGGTGACGAGCAATTGTCGCTCACGGTCGATGGCTCGGCCAACGTGGGCGGCATGGCCTCACGCAACACCAAGACCGGCGGCGTAGAGGTGATCCTGTACAACGGTCAGAACCCGGGCGCCGGCTACCCCGATGACATGTACTACGAGGTCGGCAAAGCTCAGGACATCGGCATCACTGTCTCGGGCATGAATCCGACCAACGCTTACGACGTCACGGCGTATCGCGTCGACGATGCCCACGGCAACTCGTTCACCACTTGGGATACCGGGGGCCGCAAGACCATGGACAACATGAGCGCCAGTGATTGGGCGGCGCTGCGTAGCGCCATGGACTCGCCCGCCGAACCGGTGGGCCACGCGCTGTGCGGCGCGAGCTTCAGCAAGACCTTCAGCCTCAGTTCGCCGGGAGTGCTATTTCTGACCATCGAGCCTTCGGTCGCGAAGTAAAAACCCTAGAGGCTCAGTGAATCGACGCGGTAACGAAAGCCTGGCCCAATAGGCAGAGTCGAGATCTGCGGCGCGATCGCGACTTTGCCTCGCGAAACTGATTCCGCTCTTGTCCTGGATGCGCCGTTGCGATACCCAAATGGGGTGAGGCGGATATCTCTGTTTGCGGGTGCCCTAGCGTTGTTCCTGACTCAAGCTGCCGGCGCCCAGAGCGGCGGAGCGAGCAACCGAGCGGCGGCTGAGGCGCTTTTCAACGCCGGCCGTTCGCTGGCTGCCAGTGGCAAGTACGCCGAAGCATGTCCCAAGTTCGAGGCCAGTCAGCAGCTCGATCCTGGCCTCGGGACCTTGCTCAACTTGGCCGAGTGCTACGAAAAGCTGGGCAAGACAGCGAGCGCCTGGGCCGAATACCGCGAGGCCATTCCGCTCGCACGCGCCTCTGGCTCGAAGGTTCGTCAAGATCTCGCCACCGAGCGCGCGGCAGCGTTGGAGTCACGCCTGAGCATGCTGACCATTCGCGCGATGGGCGGCAGCGAAGAAGCGAGTGGTCTCGAGATCCGTCGCGACGGGCTGCCCGTTCAACCTGCCGAGCTCGGTTCGCCGATCCCGGTCGATCCCGGACCGCACACGATCGAAGCCGTCGCTCCCGGCAAGCAGAAATGGTCGTCCACCGTGCAAATCACGGACGCGGCGAAGCTTGCCGTCGAAGTACCCGCGCTCGAGCCGCTGACAACCGACACCGTCGCCCCCGCGGCAAAACCCGTCGAGGCTCCGCCCCCCGAGCCCGCTGCGCACTCTGGCTCCGCGCAACGCACGGCGGGCATCGTGGTCGGCGCCGCGGGCATCGTAGGCCTCGGCATCGGCACCGTGTTCGGAATCAGCGCGTCGTCCAAGTGGTCGGACGCGAAGAGCAAGTGCACCGCGTATCCCTACGGGTGTAGCCAAGACAGCCTGGACGCGCGCGCGTCCGCGGAATCCAAGGCCTCGGTGGCCACCGTCGCGTTCATCGTCGGCGGTGTCGCGCTCGCGGGCGGCGCGGTGCTCTGGTTCACGGCGGGGTCCAGCCAGGAAAAAACCGTGGCACTGGGCGTCGGCCCGGGCGCTGCGTTCGTGCGAGGGAGTTTCTGATGGATCGCAAACTGAAATTCGCGGCGAGCAGCAAGCTGCACACGCGAAGTCTCACTCGCTTGGCACCCTTCGCGACGCTCCTCGCGTTGGCGGCCTGCAGCAGCGTGCTCGGCATCGAAGATCTGCATGAGGGCCCCGCTCCAGGCGGTGCGGGCGATGACGCCGCTGGCGATAACGGAACTGGTGGTTCGGTCGTCAACGGCGGCGGTGCAGCGATGACTGCCGGCAGCTCAGGGAACGGTCAAGGCGGTACCACCGGCAACGCTGGCAACTCCGGCAGCGGCGCGAACGGAGGCAGCATGACGACCGGCGGGGGCAGCGGAAACGGCACTGGCGGTGCCGTGGCCGACGCGGGAGCAGGCGGCGAAGCGCCGCAGGGCAGCTCCGTGCACGGCCACGTGATCGACTATTGGGGACGCAAACTAGGCAACGTGCCGGTCGAAATCGATGGGACGCTGGTGACAACGGACGAGCTCGGCGCATTCGTCATCGACGACGTGGCGCCTGAATACGATGTCAGTTTGACCGTAGAATTTCCCGATAATTACGACGGCGAGCACTTCGGCTGGGTATTTCAAGGGCTCACGCGGCGCGATCCCACACTGCAGGTCTACGCGGGCTTGGAATTGCACAGCGGCAACCTGGACATCATCCCATCGAACGCGAGCGCCACCTTGACCGGTACGCGCACGATGACCATCGCGATGGGCGGGCCCGACGGATCCGACGAGTTTACCGACGCCAGTGCCGGAGGTTACGATGGCATTTCCGTCTATTGGCGCGGCTTGGGCACGGCGTCCGAGACCGCTCACGGCTTGATTTGGCAAGCGACCGCCGGAGTACCCACCGGCTACTACGCTTATGACAAACAACTCGTCGCGCTGGATGGGCTCAGTACCAACCACAGTATGGTGACCTTAGACATGTCGGCGAAGACGATCGCCTCTGGCAACATTGCCGGAACGGTGACCGCCAACGGCGGCAAGACGCGGGCGAACGGCGTGTTTCTGCAGTTCACGTCCAATGCCATCATGACCCTGGCCCAAGATAACGGCCCCGCAACCTTCTCCTACTTGGTGCCTACGATCGCGAACAGTAGCGTGATCTTTTCCGCCTCCGAAGGCTCTTCCGACGAAGGCGACGCTTACTACGGCGCTTATGCCGTCGCGCACAAAGACACGCTGGCCGCGGGGGTCTCCGGGATCAGCGTGAGCATACCCAAGCCCGCTACTCTGCTCACCGAAATGCCAGCTAGCTCGAAAGACAAAGTGGACTCGAACACGGTCTTCTCATTTCAGGGCGGCGCGGGCAGCGCAGGCCTCTACGTCGTTGCGTTCAGGCAACCGGACAACAGCGCGCTGCGGACCGACGGTCTCTTCGTGGTCACGACCAAGAAGTCCTTCAAGATGCCGAAGGTGGTCAATGACGGCTTCGCGCTGGATCCGGGCGCTTCCTACTACTGGCGTGTGGAGACGCACGGCAGCTTCGCGACCACTGACGCGGCGACCAGCGCGACCGGCTATCTGGACGAGTTCAGCGGGGATTTCTACGGCCTCGTACCGGTCGGTCCGCGCCGAGGTGACGGCTCGTTTACGATCTCGGACTACAGCGACTTGATCACGATGGCGCACTGAACGGCGAAGCTCGTCGCCATGAGTCGAATCGATGGCGTCACCGTTTCTCGAAAGCACCCGTCGCTGTGTCGTGAGGCGTCGAACGCGTATCGCGCGCGATCGATGACTTTCTGACTATTCCTGGCTGCGCTTCAGCACTGTAAGGGTCGGGGCATCACCCGCGCACGCGCGCGCCCATCCCAACGGTGCTTGCATGGCACGTGACCTTCGTCTTTGTTCGATCCTCGGCGTCGCTCTCGTTGCTGCTTGTTCGAGCGGAGCCGAAAAGCGCGCTGACGGCTCGCCGAACAGCGCGGGGGCAGCGCCAGCGCCTTCCAGTGCGGGTTCTCCGAGCGGAGGAAGCGGCGGCGCGAGGCCCGCGTCACCGAGCAGCGCAGGCGGGGGCGGCCTCAGCGCAGGCACCGGTGGCCTGAGCGCAGCCACCAGCGGTGGCGCGGCGGGTGCGGCGCAGACGGGCACAGGCGGTCAGAGTGCGGCAGGCGCAGGCGGCTTCGATGCGGGCGGGCAAGGCGGCGGGAATGCGGCTGGCGCGCCGGGCGCGGGCGGACAGGCCGGAAGCGCGGGCGCCACGTCAGGCGCCGGCGCGGGCGGCGCGAGCACCGGCGTGCTGAAAAAGTACATCGGCAATATCTCGTCCAAGAACAAGGACATCCAAACTGACTTTGCCGATCGCTGGCAACAAGTCACGATGGAGGCAAACAGCAAATGGGGATTCGTCCAACCGAACGGGCCGGACGACTGGGTCTGGGATCCGGTGGACAAAGTGTACCAGTACGCCCTCGATCACCAGATCGTCTTCAAGGGTCACTGCTTCTTTTGGGCGACCGAGCAGCCGTCGTGGGTCACCGCCAGCAACGTGATGACGGTGGCTCCGGCATGGATCAAGGCGTTCTGCGACCGCTACCCAAAGACGGCGATGATCGACGTCGTAAACGAGCCGGGTCACAACCCAGCGCCCTACCGCGCTGGCATGGGCGGGGCCGGCAAGACCGGTTTCGATTGGGTTTTGCAGGGCTTCCAGTGGGCGCGGGAGTATTGTCCGGGCAGGATTTTGCTGATCAACGACTTCAACATCATCGAATACGACAACGACAATAGCGCGTTCATCTCGATGCTTCAGAAGCTGCTCGATGCGGGCGCGCCGATCGACGCCATCGGTGCGCAGGGTCACGACGTCTACAAGATCGGCGCTGCAAAAGCCAAAACCTATCTCGACAAGCTCGCGTCGACCTTCCACCTCCCCATCTACATCACCGAGATGGATATCGACCAAGCCAACGACATGCAGCAAGCGCAGCTCATGCAGGACGAAATCACGATGTTCTGGAACCACCCGAGCGTGCAGGGAATCACCTACTGGGGTTACGTTCGCGGCACCACGTGGCGCAGCAACGCCTGGCTGGTCGATACGAACGGCAAGGACCGCCCTGCCATGACCTGGCTCCAGAACTTCATCGAGATGAATCCCTAGCGATCACAATCATCGCCGAGACGAGCCGGCCCGCCTCGCGGCTCAGCCTTTTGGCGACGGCGAGCAGTGGAGAAAGCCAGATTTTCCGGGGGGTGCCGACGGGGCGGCTATGGTGCTCTCTCCGTGCGGCTCGGGTCTTGGGATACCGCGCTCGGCGTCGGGAGGTCCGATTTGTTCCAGCCACCGCCCAGCGCTTGCACGAGCAGCACGGTGGAGGTCATGCTCTGTACCTGAAGATTGACGAGCGTCTGTTGCGCCGAGAGCAGGACCGCCTGCTGGGTCATCAGTGTCAGGTACGGATCGAGTCCCGTATCGTAGCGCGCTTGCTCGAGCTCGAAAGCGTGTTGGGCGAGTGCGACGACCTGCTTCTGCTGTTCGATCTCGGTTGCAAGGATTCGCGTCTGCGAAAGCGAGTCTTCGACCTGTTGGAACGCGGTCAAAACCGTCTGACGATAGCCGGCAACGTCGGCATTGTAGCTGGCTACGTACTGATCGATGGTCGCCTTGCGGAGCCCGCCGTCGAACAGCGTCTCGCTCAGCTCCGCACCCAGGGACCAGACGCGGCTCGGCCAGGAAAACAGCGTCTGCAAGGCGCTGCTCGCGAAGCCAGCGCTGGCCGACAGGGTCAAGGTCGGGTAGTAGGCGGCGTAACCGACTCCAATCAAGGCATTGGCGGCGGCCATCTGTCGTTCGGCGGCGGCGATATCCGGACGCCGCTCGAGGAGCTGCGAGGGGGCGCCGGTCGGAATGGAGGGAGGCGATGCCAGCCAGGCGCGCTTGGGGATGGTGAACGTGGTGGCCGCGACGCCGAGCAGGGTGGCGATGGCGTGTTCGTACTGTGCGCGCAAGATCCCTACGTTGGTCGCCTGAGCGCGCACGCCGAGCAGCGTCTGTTCGGCCTGGGCCACGGCGACGTCGGTGCCGATGCCGGTGGCGTAGAGTGCCTGCGTCGCCTCGAGAACTCGCGCGTCGGCTTCCACCGTCGAATCCAGCAGGTCTTGTAGTGCATCCTGACCTCGGATCTCGAAGTAGGTCTGGGCGAGCGTGGCCTGCTCGAGCAAGCGCTGGCTCTCGAGATCGGCCGCGCTGACCTGCGCGCCATACTGAGCTTGGCGTACGGTGTTTTCTACCCGCCCGAACAGATCGGGCGCCCAGGACGCCTCCAGCGGCGCGCTGAAGTTAGTGACCCGCTGCCCGCCGCCGCCCGGCGTCAACGTACTGGACGAACGAGACACGCTGGCGCTCGGGTTGGCCGCGACCGTTGGTAGCGAGCCCGCGCGCGCCACGCGGATCTGCGCGCGCGCCGCCATGTACAACTCGAACGACTGTTTGATGGTTTGATTGTCGAGATTCAGCCGCGCCTCCAGCGCGTCGAGCTCGGGCTCGCCGAACACCTGCCACCACTTGCCGCGCAGCATGGCGTCCGAAGGGCTAGCGAGCTTCCACCCTTCTCGATATGCAGCCGCCCGCGGTACGGGCGCCGCGGGCTCGCGGTACTTGGGGCCGACGGCGCAGCCGGTCGCGAGCAAGAGCCAAGCGAGACCTTCGAGCTTCACGTGTGCCCCCGATATCGAGCAATGCGCAGCCTCAGGCGGTCCAGGGAGAGATAAACCACTGGGGTGGTGTAGAGCGTCAGCAGTTGACTCACGATCAAACCGCCGACAATCGAGATACCGAGGGGCCTGCGCAGCTCCGAACCGGTTCCGGTCCCGAACGCCAGCGGTAGCGCGCCGAATAGGGCGGCCATCGTCGTCATCATGATGGGTCGGAAGCGCAGCAGGCAGGCGGTGAAGATGGCTGATTCTGGGGTCTCGCCGTGCTCCCGCTCCGCGAGCAACGCAAAATCGATCATCATGATGGCGTTCTTCTTGACGATGCCAATCAAGAGCACGATTCCGATGATGGAGATCACGTTGAGATCGTTCTTGAACAATAGCAAAGCGAGCATCGCGCCCACGCTGGCCGAGGGCAGCGTGGAGATGATGGTGAGCGGGTGGACTAGGCTTTCGTACAGGATGCCGAGCACGATGTAGACGGCGAGCAGCGCCATCAGGATGAGCACCGGTTCGGTGCTCAGCGACTGCTGGTAAGCCTGCAGCGTTCCCGAGAAGAAACCGCGGATCGACGCCGGCATACCCAGCTCGGCACGCATCCGCTCGATCAGCCGGGTGGCATCGCTCAGCGCCAGGTTCGGGCGCAAATTGAACGATACCGTGGCGGATGGGAACAGGCCGGTGTGGTTGATGAGCAGGGGCGTGCTATCGAGCCGTGAACTGGCGACTGCAGACAGCGGAATGGTGTGGTCGACTCCGCCATTGTTTGCTGGCAGATAGAAGCTCTCGAGCTCGGCTGGAGAGCGGGTGTCTTCCGGGGCGGCCTCCAGAATGACGTAGTACTGGTTCAGCTGGGTGTAGATGACGGAGGCCTGGGACTGACCAAACGCGCCGTACAGGCTGCTATCGAGCACCTGCGGGGTCAGGCCGAGCTCTGCGGCCCGCGTGCGGTCGTACGTGAGGTAAGCTTTGCGACCGCCGTTTTGTTGGTCCGAGCTCACGTCGAGCAGGCCGGGCAACTTCTTCATCCGAGCGAGCAAGGTGGGCCCCCACTTGCTGAGCTCTTGCGTCGTGTCCGCTTGCAGCGTGTATTGATATTGCGCGTTGCCGGCGCGCCCGCCGATCTGCAGGTCCTGAGCGGCCTGGAGATAGGCCGAGGCCACTGGCAGGCGGTTCAACTGGCCACGCAGGCGGCCGATGATGGTGCCTGCGCTCGCGTCGCGCGCGTCGAGGGGCTTCAATGCGATGAAGATGAAGCCGCGGTTGCCCGCACCCGTGAAGGCGTTTGCGTGAGCAACCGCGGGATCGCGCTTCACGACCTCCACCAGTGTCTTCACGGAGCTGTTCATCGCCGTGAACGAGGTGTCTTGTGGACCGAGCACGGCTCCCGTGATGACGCCCGTGTCTTGCTGCGGGAAAAAGCCCTTGGGCACGTGGAGCACGAGCAGCGCATTGAGCGCGAGGGTCAGCAGCAGCACGAACAAGACCAGACGCCGATGGCCGAGGGCCCAGGTCAGACTGCTGCGGTAGCCACGGAGCAAGGCGTCGAACCCTCGCTCGCACGCCTGGAAGAACCGGCCCTGCTCATGCTCGCGCTCGGGACGCAGCAGGTAGGCACACATCATTGGCGTAGTGGTCAACGATATCAGCATCGAGATCACGATCGCCGTCGAGATGGTGACCGCGAACTCGCGGAACAAGCGGCCGACGATCCCTCCCATGGCCAGGATGGGGATGAACACGGCGACCAATGAAACGCTGATGGTGAGCACGGTGAAGCCGATTTCTCCCGCACCCCGCAATGCCGCCTGAAAGGGCTTTTCTCCGAGCTCGAGGTGTCGCGTGATGTTCTCCATCACCACGATCGCGTCGTCGACCACGAAGCCCGTGGCGATAGTGAGAGCCATCAGAGACAAGTTGTCGAGCGTGTAGCCGAATAGGTACATCAACGCGAACGTGCCGACCAGCGACGCCGGCACGGCCACGCTCGGGATCAGCATCGCGCGGGCGTCGCGTAAGAAAACGAACACGACGGCGACGACGAGCAACACCGACAACGCCAGACTGCGCTCCACGTCGTGCACTGACGCGCGGATGGTCAGCGTGCGATCGAGTACGATGGTGGTGTCGATGCCTGAAGGGATCGAGGCCTTCAGCGCGGGAATTGCGGCCCGCACACGGTCTACCGTTTCGATGATGTTCGCGCCCGGCTGCCGGGTGATGATCATCAGCACCGAGGGCTTGCCATCCATGTAGCCGGCAGTGCGAACGTCCTGCACGCTGTCCACGACTCGGGCCACGTCCGAAAGTCGAACTGCCGCTCCGTCGTGGGTGCCGACGACCAGGGGCCGATAATCGGCAGCGCGCGAGATCTGCCCATTGACGACGATGTCCGCCGTAGTTGAACCATCCACGATCTGGCCTCGCGCCAGATTCGAGTTTTGAAGCCGCAAGACCGATTGAACGGCCGAGAGCGTGAGGCCGTAGCTACTGAGCTGTGTGGGGTTGGCCTCGACTCGCACCGCGGGGAAGGAGGAGCCGCCCACGGTGACTTGCCCGACACCCGAGACCTGCGCGATGCGCTGCGCCATGATCGTGGACGCATAATCGTACAGCTGGCCCTTGTCGTAGGAATCGGAGGTCAGCCCGACGATCAGGATCGGTGCGTCGGCGGGGTTCACTTTGCGGTAGGTCGGGTTCGCAGGCAGGTTCGCTGGCAAGTAGCTGCGCGCGGCGTTGATCGCAGCCTCAACATCACGCGCCGCCCCGTCGATATTGCGGTTCAGATCGAACTGCAGCGTGATGCTGGTGCTGCCCAGCTGGCTACTCGAGGTCATCTCGGTAATGCCGGCGATGTGCCCGAATTGACGCTCGAGCGGAGTGGCCACCGTGGCCGCCATGATTTCGGCGCTGCACCCTGGTTGCGATGCACTCACGCTGATAGTCGGGAAATCCACTTGTGGCAGAGGCGAGACAGGCAGCACACGGAAAGCAGCCAGGCCCGCGATCAACACCGCGACCGTCAGCAGCGTCGTTGCCACCGGTCGGCGAATGAAGGGCTGAGAGATGTTCATGGCAGCGGTGCCCGACGATTGAAGCGCTGGGCCAGGCGGTCGAAGAACACGTAGATGACCGGGGTCGTGTACAGAGTGAGGGCTTGGCTGAAGAGCAACCCGCCCACCATCGCGATGCCCAGTGGGCGACGTAGCTCCGAGCCCAAGCCGGTACCGAGCGCGAGTGGCAGCCCGCCGAGCAGCGCCGCCAGCGTCGTCATCATGATCGGCCGAAAGCGCAACAGGCATGACTCGTAGATCGCATCGAGCGCGCTCTTGCCCTGCGTGCGCTCGGCCTCCAGCGCGAAATCCACCATCATGATGCCGTTTTTCTTCACGATACCGATCAGCAGGATGATGCCGATGATCGCGACCACGCTCAGGTCTTGACCGAAAAGCATCAACGCCAGTAGCGCGCCGACGCCGGCCGACGGCAGCGTGGAGAGAATGGTAAGCGGATGGATGAAGCTCTCGTACAGCACGCCGAGCACGATGTAGACGATGACCAGCGCCGCCAGAATCAGCAGCCCCTCGTTGGCGAGCGAGTTGCGAAACGCGGCGGCGGTTCCCTCGAAGTCAGCCTGCATGGCCAAGGGGAAGTGGAGCTCGCGCGCCGCCGTGTCGATCTTCGAGATGGCCGGACCAAGTGCCGCGTTCGGTGCCAGATTGAACGAAATCGTGGCTGCCGGGAATTGGCCCTGGTGGGTAATCGAGAGCGGATGGGTGGTCATGTGAACCTTGGCGAACGCGCTGAGCGGCACCGCGTTGGACAGCTGGGTCGCGCTGGACGTATTCGGGCTGGAGCTGCCGTTCGCGTTGCTCCGAGTGCTGGACAGTGCGTTGGCTACTGCACTCAATAAGCCGCTCGATGCCGTAGGCGTGAACAACGCCGGGCTGGTCAAAGCATTCGAGCCCGCAGCCGGCGCACCCGAGTTCGCGAAGCTGTTCACCGTGGCCTGCCCGCTGGCGCCGACCGATGCGCCGGCCTGGAGGTAGACGTTGTCGAGCTTTAGAGGTCCTGTCTGGAAGCGGGGCTCGACCTCCAAGATCACGTGATACTGGTTCGACTGCGTGTACATCGTGTTGATCTGGCGCTGACCAAAGGCATCGTAGAGTGCGTTGTCCATGGCCGAAGGCGAGAGCCCGAGTCGCGACGCGGTCACTCGATCGATCGTCACGAAGGCGGCCAGCCCACCGAGCTGCTGATCGGTTGCCACGTCGCTGAGGTCCGGCAGACCTTTTAGGCGGTCCACGAACTTGGCGGTCCAGGTGTTAAGTTCGTCCGGTTCCGGATCTTCGAGCGTGTATTGGTACTGAGTTCGACTCAAGCGGTCGTCGACGCTGATATTTTGAACCGGCTGCATGTACAGGGTGATGCCCTGCACTTCGCGCGCCAATTCGGGCTGCAAGCGTCGGATCACGTCGGCAGCGCCCAGGCCGCGTATTGCCAGTGGCTTCAGGTTGATCGAGATGCGTCCACTATTGAGTGTCGTGTTGTTACCGTCGACACCGATGAACGACGACAGACTCTCGACCGCAGGGTCCTCGAGGATCACGTGCGCCAGCTGCTTCTGGCGTTCCGCCATGGCAGCGAAAGAGACGGTCGCTGGCGCTTGGCTGACCCCTTGAATAACGCCAGTATCCTGGGTCGGAAAGAAACCCTTGGGAATGAAGACATACAACGCAAAGGTCAGGCCCAGCGTTCCGAGGGCGACGAACAGCGTGAGCCTCTGGTGCCGAAGCACGACCCTGAGCGTGCGCCCGTAGAAGGCGATCATGCCTTCGAAGATGCTTTCCGACCAACGATAGAGCCCCCCGTGCCCGCCCTCGGAGCTCGGCCGTAGAATGCGCGCCGACATCATCGGTGTCAGCGTCAGGGACACCAGCGCCGACAGCACGATGGTGACCGCGAGCGTTACTGCGAACTCGCGAAACAGCCGCCCCACTACGTCACCCATGAACAAGAGCGGGACCAAGACCGCGATCAGTGACACCGTCAGCGAGACGATCG
Organism: Pseudomonadota bacterium; assembly: GCA_037200885.1. GTDB lineage: Bacteria > Myxococcota_A > Polyangia > Polyangiales > Polyangiaceae > PMG-095. Next base: position 2,747,864 of record JBBCIN010000001.1, on the reverse strand, counting down.
TAAAGCCGATCTGCTCGGCACCTTTGAGCGCGGCCTGAAGCGGCGGATCCCCAGCTTCAAGGTAACGGCTGATGTTCTCGATCATCACGATCGCGTCGTCGACCACGAAGCCGGTGGAGATCGTCAGCGCCATCAGCGATAGATTGTCGAGGCTGTAACCGAGGGCGTACATCGCCGCAAAGGTACCGACCAGCGAGAGCGGCACGGCCACGCTCGGAATGATGGTGGCGTAAACATTGCGCAGAAAGACGAAGATGACGAGCACGACCAGCGCGATCGTGAGCAGCAGCTCGAACTCCACGTCGCGAATCGACGACTTGATGCTTGTCGTGAGATCGGTGAGCGTGGTCACGTGCAGGCTCGCAGGCAGCGTTGCTTTCAACTGAGGCAAGAGCTTCTCGACCTGCTCGACGACACGGATGGTGTTGGCGCCGGGTTGGCGTTGAATGTTCACGATCACCGCTGGCGTCTCGTTCATCCAGGCCGCTTGCAGCTTGTTCTCCTTGCTGTCGGTCACGTGCGCGATCGTGTTCAAGAACACCGGCGCGCCGTTCCGGTAAGCAATTACGAGATTTTTGTAGTCGCCACTCGTTTGTAGCTGGTCGTTGGCGTCAATCTGATAGCTCTGCCGGGGTCCGTCGAAGCTGCCTTTGGCGGTGTTCGAGCTGGCCTGCGTGAGCGCGCTACGCACGGCTTCGAGGTCGATGCCGTAGGAGGCGAGCGCCACTGGATCTGCCTGGATCCGCACCGCTGGCTTCTGCCCACCGCTGATCTGGACCAGGCCCACGCCGCTCAGCTGGGCGAGTTTCGGCGCCAGCCGCGTGTCGACCAAATCCTCGACGGCCGAGAGCGGAATGGTATCCGAGGTGATCGCCAGGGTGAGCACCGGCGCGTCTGCGGGGTTCGTCTTGCTGTAGACCGGCGGCGTAGGTAAATTCGAGGGCAGATAGCTCTGCGCAGCATTGATCCCGGCTTGGACGCCTTGTTCCGCGACATCGATATTCAAGGACAACGCGAACTGCAGCACGATGACCGAAACGCCCCCTGCGCTCGTGGACGTCATCTGGCGCAGCCCCTGAATTTGACCGAACTGACGCTCGAGCGGGGCCGTCACCGTGGTCGACGTCACCTCGGGACTCGCGCCGGGATAGAAGGTGACGACCTGTATGGTCGGATAGTCGACCTCCGGCAGAGCCGACACCGGCAGCTGCGTGTAAGCGACGATACCCGCCAGCAACAGGGCGGCCATGAGCAGCGCGGTCGCTACCGGCCGCGTGATGAATGGCCGCGAGGGGCTCACGGTACAGGCGTCCTCGCGCGCGGTCTCGGCGCCGCGCTGTCGCTCGACGCAACGAACGCGCCGTTTTCCAGCTTTTCGAAGCTGCTGTTCGCGACCACCGTGCCCGGAGCAATGCCCTCCACCTGACTGATTTCGCTCTCGACGATACCGGTCTTCACTTGCTGCGCGCGCGCGCGTCCATTTTCGATCACGTAAACGAATGCCTCGTTGCCGTCGTGCTGTACGGCGGAGGTGGGGACGGTGGTCGCGCGCCGGATGGTTTTCAGCAACAGCCGCGTATTGACGAACTGGTTGGGAAACAGCGCCTCGTCCGCGTTGTCGAACCGTGCGCGGAGCTTGACGGTGCCGGTCGTCGTGTCGATCTGATTGTCGATCGTGGTCAGCTCGCCGCTGGCAAGCTGCTTCGACTTCGAGCGGTCCAGCGCCTCCACCGAGAGTCGAGCACCTTGTCGGGTCTGCTCGAGCACCGCCGTGAGGTCGTCCTCCGAAACCGTGAACACCACGGAAATGGGCTTGAGTTGCGTGATCACCGCCAACGTCGTTCCGCTGACCGTGCTCAGCACGTTGCCCGGATCCACCAGGCGCAAGCCGATGCGACCGGTGATCGGTGCGCTGATGTGGCAGTAACCGAGCTGGACTTTTGCGAGCGCGACGGTGCCGCGGTCGTTCTTCACGCTGCCCTCGACCTGCAGGGTGAGCTTCTCTTGGTCGTCGAGTTGCTGCTTCGAGATCGCGTTCTTCGCCCAAGCCGCGCGAAAGCGCTCGAGATCCATTCGAGCCTGCGCCAAGGACTGCGAGTCCCGGTCCAAGGCGCCTTGCGCTTGCAGAAGGCTCGCTTCGGCCGAGCGCGCATCGATGTCGATGAGTGGCATGCCCTGTTGAACCAGCTGGCCTTCCTGGTAGTGCACGCTCATCACTTGCCCGGTGACCTGACTAGTGATGAGCACGGTCTGCAGGGGTGTGACCGTGCCGAGCGCATCCAGGTAGACCGGAATGTCCAACTGCCGCACCGTGGCGGTGACCACTGTCAGCGGGCTGCCAGCCGGGCGACCCGGCGCCCCCTCCGCATGGTGACCCAGTATCCACCAGGAAATGCCCAGAGCGGCAGCGGTCGATAGGGCCCAAATCCAAGGGCGCCGTCCGCGCGGCGCGGCAGTCTGAACCTGCGTGGAGGCGCCCACGTCATCGGCATCGTGAGCGTGCGGGTCCATGGTGGAATAGCAGCTGACGAATGCATGAACGATACCAGTGCTCGAAGACGCGCCCCAGCGCACTGTGCGGCATGCGAGCGAGTGCGGCAGTGCGGGGGTTGCATGCGTGCTGCGAAATCCGCACAACCCTGCCTGTGCTCCCGCCATCGATTGTTCTCGCCGGTGGAACAATCATTTCAGATTTGAGCCGCTAGTGTTGCCCGAGAACAGCGTTAGCAATAAGGGCATGAATTCGGCCGATGTCTTCGACGTCAATCTAGTCCCCCGACCAAGGCTGGAGCCCATGACTCTGCCGCGGCCGATCGTGCATCGCACTTTCGGCCATACTCGAGGCTCGATCACCCGGCTGATGAGCCCATCGGATCTCGGTGAGGTGCTCAAGCCGTTCGTGTTTCTCGATCATGCGGTGTTCACATCCGAGCAGGGCGCCATGCCGATGGAGCTCGGCTGGCATCCGCACTCGGGTATCGCGACCGTGACCGTGATGCTCGACGGAGCCATTCGGTTCGCCGAGACGACGGGCAAGAGCGGGGAGCTGCCGGCGGGTGGCATCGAATTCATGCGTGCCGGCGGCGGCGTTTGGCACACTGGCGCGCCGCTGGGCGACGGCAGACTTTTCCAGCTGTGGATCGCGCTACCGCCCGAGCTCGAAAATGGCGCGAACGCCAGCCAGTACGTGCTTTCGAGCGACGTGCCTTCGGTCGGGCCGGCTCGGGTCATCCTAGGCGAATATGGCGGCCTAAAGAGCCCCATCGACGCGCCACCGATGACCTACTTGCAGGTGACGTTGAAGGGCGGCGAGCGCTTCCGCTACGACCCGCCGAGCGGCCACACGCTCGCGTGGGTGGCCGTCAGCGATGGCGTGCTCGACGCCAGCGCAACGATCGAGGGCGGCGAAATGGCAGTTTTCGATCGTTCAGAACAGTCCATCGAGCTAGTGGCCCGTGGCAACACGCGCTTCGTGCTCGGCTCGGCAGTCCCGCACCCCTATGATCTGCACCTCGGCTCATACTCGGTGCACACGAGCGACGTTGCCCTCCAGCAGGGTGAGACCGAGATCCGTCGCATCGGACAAGAGCTGGCCCGACAAGGCGTGCTCAAGCGCTCGATCCGTATCTAACGAGTTGGAGGCGCGCCCCTGATTCGCGCGCGCGGCTCGACCCCTGCAGCTATCGGACCGGCGACCTCGCCCGCATGAGCCTTACAGAAGGTGACTCTTCCCTGGCCTGAACGGCGGACACCGGTCCGTAGATGTCGAAGCATCCGATGACAGCAAACAGCTGATCGCGGTTCAATGATCCGGCTTCCGCAAGAGCACCTGCAACCCGTCGTACGACCGTCCACACACTGCTCAGTGACTCTCGGGAGGCATCATAGAGGCGATTGATCTCGCTAAACGTCTCGCTATCGCTCCGAGGGTTGGCGAAGCGCAACACTTCAGTCACGGCTCGGTGCCCGTCATGCTGCTCGGATCCATTGAACGCCTCTAGCAGCTTCGGATCTTGGCGAGCCAACATCGAAAAACCGATCTCTTGGTCGAGCTGACGCGGCCGTCGCCCAGTAAGCAGGTGCTCAGCCGCGAATCCAGCCAAATACACCTGCGCCAGTGCAGAGGGTCGAGCGACCATTCGCTGGGTCGTATGCCCCAACGAGGTGGCATCCTCGGCAATGCTCACTAGCTGAGGCGCCTCGTTGATGGCGGCACTCAGGACCGCGTGACCTGCCTCGTGATGCGCGAGCACGACCAAGACGTCGATGCTCTTTCGAGGCCGCACTCGCTGTGCGCTGCTATCTCTCACACGGATAAATATACGCTTGCGCGCGTCGGCTGTCGCGGAAACGCTGCCCAGTCGGACGCGGCGGCGCTTCGGACCGCTCGCCCTTTGAAACTTCTCAACACAATACGTCGGGCAGGAAAGCGTCGTGGCTCGAATTCGCCGGTAGTTTGTTCGAGTGAACACCAAATGCTACGCGGCTCGAGTGCGAACGCTATTCATCGCCCTCGGGCTCCTCGCCTTGTCCGGCACCAGCCGAAACAGCGAAAGCGCCCAGTTGCCGCAGGCTTCTGGCCCATCTCCCATCCCCGACAGCTGTCGACAAATCCTCCTGGTTCGGACACCGTCGTGGACGGCCGTCAGCGGAACTTTGGAGCGCTACGAACGCGACGAATCGCTCCACTGGAACCTCGTCAGTGCGCCAACACCGTTGAATGTCGGACGCGCTGGAATGGGCTGGGGACGCGGGCTTTTCACTGGAACCGAGCCGGGCCCCATGAAACGAGAAGGAGACGGGCGCTCGCCCGCGGGCGTTTTTGCACTCGGGCGAGCATTCGGCTCCGCCGACAGCCTACCAGAGGGTGCAAAGAATTTCCCCTATCTGCACACGCTCCCGAGCACCTATTGCATCGAAGATACCCGCTCGAAATCCTACAATCAGATCGTCGAAGTCCCGGGCGTCACCCCTGGTTCCCGACCGGGCTGGAGCGAAATGCAACGTGCCGACGGGCTCTTTCGCTGGGGCGTCGTCGTTCGACACAACGACTCCGACACGCAGATTGGCGCGGGTTCTTGCGTTTTCTTGCACATCTGGCGCGGCCCCGGGCGCGGGACTGCCGGCTGCACGGCGATGCAGAGTGATCAGCTCGAGAGCACGCTCCGCTGGCTGGATCCGCAAGCAAATCCCTTGCTCGTCGAGCTTCCTGAACCCGCCTATCAAGAACTGCGCAATGCGTGGGGGCTCCCGTAGAAGCGGTTGGCAGCCACTGTGGCGAATTGGCAATAGCGCGCGACCGTCGCAAGGGGACGGGCTGAGGGCGTAGAATTCAAACTCTTTCAAAGATGAATCCATTGCCCGTCGCCGTCACTTGGATCCCTCTCGACGTCCTTGCCCGACTGACCCTTGCCCTCGGCGTCGGTCTACTCGTCGGGCTGGAGCGAGAATGGCGAGGGAAGGAGGCGGGGCTTCGCACGTTCGCGCTCATTTCTTTGCTCGGCGCGTTGGGTGGTCTGCTTGGCACCGGCTATGCCCTGATGAATCTCGCCATGGTCGGCGTGCTCATCGTGTTCCTCAATCTGAGAGGGCTGCGTTCGAACGAGGGCACAGAGCTTACGACCTCCGCCGCGATGTTGGTGGCCTCGCTCACGGGCGTTCTGTGCGGCCTGGGTCACCGGGTCACACCCGTCGCAGTCTCGGTGGTCACCGCCGGGCTCTTGTCCTGGAAGGAGCGACTCGCCGAGTTTGGTCATCGGCTCACGGCGGCAGAGCTTCGTTCGGCGATCCTGCTCGGCATCCTCGCGTTCGCCATTTATCCAGTGCTGCCGGTCCAACCCATTGACCACTGGGGCCTGATCGCGCCGCGCGCTGCTTGGCTCACGGTGCTCTTGATCGCGGGCATCGGCTTCGCCAACTACATTCTGTGGAAGCTATTTGGGACCCGCGGCGTCGAGTTGGCCGGGTTTCTGGGGGGCCTGGTGAACAGCACGGTGACCGTGACGGAGCTCGCCACTCGCATCGCCGAAGGAGGGCAAGCCCTGGTTGGCGCGGCGTATCGAGGCATCATGCTTTCTGTGGCGGCGATGGCGCTGAGGAATGCACTCGTGCTTGGCCTGCTCGATCATCGTACACTGGCAGTGTCGGCCGCATCGCTCGGCCTGATGTTCCTTGCTAGCGCGATTTTGGCGCTGGTCATCAAGCCCGTAGACTCGCCAAGTTCCGAGGCAAAGCCCCTCGACCTGAAGTCTCCCTTTTCCTTGCTCTCCGCGCTCAAGTTCGGCGCCATCTTCTTGCTACTTCAAGTCCTCGGCAGCGTCGCCCAAACGCTCTTTGGTCATTTGGGCTTTTACGCGGTGAGCTTTCTCGGCGGGCTCCTTTCGAGCGCTTCCGCGGTTGCCGCAGCGGCCACGCTCGCCGCGCACCACCAGCTCTCTCCGACAGTGGCTGGGATCGGGGCCATCCTCGCGTCGCTTGCCAGCGCGAGCATCAACGTCGTTCTGGTCGGTCGCTTCTCCCGCTCGACCGTCTTGAATCGGCGAGTGAATATCGCGACGGCGATCGTTCTCGCTGTCGGTCTAGCTGGAGCAATCGCTACGGCTCGATTCGCCTGATCTCGACTCGTGGCCTTGCGCGCAGAGGTCTCCGAGTTGTAAATCAGTAGCGAACGGGAGCTTTTCGGGGCGTGACTCGCGCCGATCACAGCGTTTCAAGAGCTCGGAGGACGAATCAGGGACGATTGCAGGGTCGCCGCTGGCTCCTGGGCAGCTTCGGCCCATCTTAGCGGGAAGAAGGTGAAGACGGCTGAAGGCTGTGCGAGGATCACGCAGTGGCCGATAGCCGACAGACGATCTCCGATGCCCACCTAGGATACCGATTCGAGGTTGTGCAAAATACGCTCATCGCCATCTGGTGGCTCAAGCCCGAGATCGCGAACCTGGTCGCGCTCGTGCATCGACTACGCACGCTTCATGACAACCATCCGAAGGGCATATTCCTTTACAACGTCATCACCGCCACCACGGAAATACCCGAGCCCGCGGCGCGCGAGGCCCTGCGCGACCACTTTTCGTCCATGCGCGGTAAGCTGGTCGCGGCTGCACTGGTCGTCGAAAGACCGGGGATTCAGGGTTCTCTGTCGCGAGCCGTGCTGACCACGATTTACACACTGAGCCGCTCACCGTTTTCGATGAAAATCTTCTCGAGCCGCCCCGCTGCGGCCGAGTGGCTCGCGCAGCATCCGACGGCGGTTCCTGCCGATGTGGTCTTGACTCGGATCCAAGCCATGTCCAAGAGCGCTCGCTGAATGGCCGAAAAGATCGATCCACCGATCGGTGCTTAGCATCGCACGAAAGGAGAACAAGATGTTGATTGAAGCGAAACTGGCGGCGAAAGGACTCGAGCTCCCCGAACCGGCGAAGGTCCCGCAGGGCGTAGTGATCGACTTCGCGTGGGCCCGCGTGCACGGCGACACCGTTTATGTCTCCGGGCATGCGGCGCTGGCAGCCGACGGCACGCTGATCGGACCGTTCGGGCGGGTCGGAGCCGAAGTCAGCCCGGAGCAGGCGGCCAAGGCCGCCGAGCTCGCGACCGTCGCGATGCTCGCGAGCATCAAGCGAGAAATTGGGGACCTCGATCGCATCGAAGCCTGGCTTCGCGTCGACGGCTTCGTGCTCGTCGTCCCCGGGTTCGAGCGAACCACGAATGTCATCAACGGCTGCTCACACCTTCTGGTCGATCTCTTCGGCCCCGAGCGGGGGCGACACGCCCGGACCGCGATGGGTGTCGCCGCCACGCCGCTGAGCACTCCCGTCGTCGTAGCCGCCCAGGTTGCGCTGAAGTGCGGCTAGCTGAGCAACCGCGGATGGCTGCGGAGCTCGGCTCACTACTGCTCGCGATATTTCGAGAGCACCGAAAATATTTGAAGGACAAGTGCCCGCGATTGGTTCCAGCGGCCGAATCGCGTCGTTTCGCGCTGTAGTTATTTTCGACGTGGTCGCTTGGGGAGATGATGGAAAGACATCACTTCGCGTGATCGATTTGGTGGGGTTCCTGCATCTTGGCGTAGATGAAGAAGCCCAAGCGTCCCCTCCTGACTACCTTGCTCACTTTCGCAACGACCCTGACGATGTTCGGATGCGCTTCGTCGGACGGAGGTAGCGGAGCGACAGGTGGACAAGGCAGCGGCGGCAGGGGTTCCGGCGGCGCCATCGAGGTCGCCGGAGCCGGAGCCGCCACGACCGGAGGAAGCGCATCCGGAAGCGTCGGTTCAGGGGGATCCGTTCAAGGTGGTGCTGGAACTGCCGGGAGTCCTGGGGCCGCAGGCGCGTCCGCAGCCGGCGCAGCGACCACGGCCGGGGCAAGTTCAGGTGGCTCATCGGGCGCTGGCACGGCCGGCGCGGGACCGAGCGGAAGTGGTGCCGGCGGCGGCAGCGAAACGACTTGCCCCACGACCACTTTGAAAATAGGGGACAACAACTCGAGCGTCATGTCGGGCGGTGAATCCCGTACGTTCATCGTCCGTATCCCGACTGGCTACACAGGAACGTCCCCCGTGCCCGTCATCATCGACTTCCACCCGCTCGGCGGGACCGGCTCGTCTCAGGAGGGCTCATCGGGGTGGAAAGCGAAATGCGACAGTGTCGGCTGCATCGCCGTTTTCCCGGACTCGTCGGCCGCCAAGGGCGCCAACGCCTGGAACGCGGGTTACTGCTGTAACGACGCGCAGAAGAACAAAGTCGATGATGTTCAGTTCGCGCGGGACATCATCAAGTATCTCGAGGCGAATACCTGCGCCGACCCGAAACGTATTTATGCAAGCGGTGGTTCGAATGGGGGCGGCATGACCTACCGAATGGCCTGCGAAGCCGCCGACGTGATTGCCGCTGTGGCGCCCGTCGACTTCCGCTGCGTCACCGGGGCGGACCCATTGGCGAACGCTGGGAGTATCACTGCCGCAAACAATACGGCGTGCGCTTGCCAGCTCCCGCGGCCGCTCTCCGTGATCGCGTGGGACGAAACGGCAGACACCTCGATCGTCCCCTATGCCGGTGGCCAAACGCCAAATCTCAAGACAGACTGCCCCCCCACTGGGAGCTGCGTGGGGATCGGCTTCTCGAGTGCGGAGGTGAACGCGGCGACCTGGGCTTCCTTCGACAAGTGCACCGATTCGGGAACCACCGACCCGAGCAATTCGTTGTGCAAGACGTGGTCAGCTTGTCAAGGCGGTACCAAAGTAAGTCTCTGCTCGACCACCACTGGGGGGCATCTCGCTGTCTACTCGAACGCTTCTGCAAAGTTCACCGACACGGCGTGGGACGGATTGAAGACGCAATCGTTACCGTAAGCGCATGAGGGCCAAAGCGTCATATTTCCAGTCGGCCCAATAAGTCGCCCGGTGCAACGGCAGCCGGGTCGCGGAAAATGCAAGTTGGGTGGCGTCGCCGGCTCGTCAATACGGCCATGGCCATACCGCGCACAGCCTGCGTGATGCATGTATTTCGAACCGGCGGCAAATTCTTTGATCGAACCAACCAGCGCGGCGCATCTTGAAGTGGAACGTGCTGGCCCGAATGAGCGAAACCGAGGTGCGCCGCGACCGGCCGGTAATGACTTCGGATGCCGACCGGCTCCGGTTGACGCGGATGTTCGCGGATCACCACGTCATCGTGTGGCGTTCTCTGCGCCGTCGCGGCTTGAGTCCGGACCAGGCCGCCGATGCTACCCAGGAGACGTTCATGATCGCACTAGGTCGACTCGCCGACATTCCGGAAGACAACGAGCGAGCCTTCCTGATGGGCACGGCCCGACGCGTTGCGGTGACACTCGGTCGCAAAACGGTCCGCTTTCAGTCCGATGGTGACATGGACCAACGTATGTCGAACGCTCGCGATGCGGACGACAAGCACGCGGCTCTTCAACTTTGCGATATAGCGCTTTCGAAGTTGAGCCCCGAGCTGGCAGAGACGTTCGTCCTGTACGAGATCGAAGGGTTGTCCTCGCCAGAGATCGCCGCCTTACTGGAGGTCCCATTGGGCAGCGTAGCTTCGCGACTTCGACGCGCGCGCGACCAATTTCGTGAAGTCGTCACCCGAATCGAGCGAGGACTGCTAAGTCTCAAGGGTCGGTCATGAGCAGCCAAGAGACAGACCCACCCGAGCGGCTGCGTGCGGCGGGGGCCAGCAATTTAGAGCGGCGGTTGCTCGATGCAGCCAGCCACGAACAACCTTCACGTGATTTGTCCGAGCGGATGGCGCGAGCGATCGGAGTTTCGATGGTCGCACCTGGAAGCGCAGGTACCGGAAACGCAAGGATAGGCTCCAAAGTCGTCAATCAGGCAGACGCCTCGAGTTCGTTGGTACCGTGGCTCTCGGGCGCGCTGGTAGCCGTCGGAGTCGTCGTTGGCGCCTTCGTAACGACGCTTCCCAATACGAAGCCCGCCGTGCTCTCGGCCGTCGCACCGGTCGCACTTGCACCGTCTGGTCCATCATTGGCGCCTGCGACAGCTGTGCCCACGCCGCTCGTCGCCAAGCAAGCTATCGTCCCTCCGCCGGAAGCCAGTCAGGAATCGCTGCCGAAGGCGGCTGCGTCGCCCCCCGCACGTCGCCGTCTCGAAGCAGCCGCGGGCGAGCTCTCCGATCAAATCACGCTCGTGGACGCCGCTCGCAGTGCGCTAGCTAGCGGGGACGCACAACACGCGATCGCGATCGTCCGGGAGTATCAGGCGGAGTACCCGACCGGTACATTTCGCCCCGAGGTGTCTGCAGTCAAGATCGAGGCCCTAGTCAAGATGGGACGGATGACAGAGGCGCGCACTCTGGCTGAACGGTTCGTCGTCACGTACGGGCAGGGCCCGCTTGCCGCTCGCGTTGCTCGCCTCACCCACGTCGCAGAACCCTAGGCACAGCGATACTTCCGCGTTTGCGGCACGCCGAACGGACACTTCATCGCCAACGCAGGCCGATACCGACGCTCGCGGCGGCACTGACCGGCGGCACCGTGTGAAAGATGGCCGGACTGAATTCAAACGAGTCGCGCACGAGATTTGCCCCCGCGGCGAGCCGCATGGACGCCTCGAGCACTCCCCCAAAGTCCGCCGTCACGACCGCGGCACCTCCGAGGACCCAAAACGGGCGCGCGATCTTCCCCGCGGAATTGAAGGTGTCCGTAGCTCGCGCGGCAAAACGCCCAACGAGCGCTGAACCGCAGGGACGAGCTTCGAGAACAGCGAACCGAAATCGTACTGGGCAGACATCGAGAGTTGCGGCGTCGAGCGTGAACGATGCGCTGCCGCCTTGTTCTTGCACGCCCGTGCGCCAAGCATGGTGCCCTGCCAGCACGAGCGCGGGCGACCAAACGGACGGACGATCGAGGCCGGCGATTGCGAACAACGCAACGCCTGGCATGACCCCCGGTGCTACGCCGACGAACGATTCCGCTCCCACCTGGGCACCAAAATTGACTCGACTTCGAGACTCCGTGCGTGCGGTGGCTGCAATTGCCTCATGCACGTTCCCGGTCGGTCCGGGCCAAGGGGGCTTGGGACCTGGACTGGCAGGCGATCCAACAGCCGCGTCCGATTTACTCGCGTCCGATCTACTCGCCGCCTCGGTGACAGAGTTGGCCGCGGGAGCGGTCGGCACTGCCCCCACCTTCGCCGTGCTAGCGTTGACGCGAGTGTCCACCGACGCCGGATCGAGAGTGACAGCAATGATCAAAGCCACTGCATCCGAAGCCTCGGTGCAACTGCGAGCGGGCACGTGGCGGATCGAGGGTTTCGTGCCGGAGCTCGTGAGCGTGACGTCGGCCGCGACAGCGCCCGATGCCGCGAGACCAATCCGGACTCGAATCGAGAGTCCGCTACTGTCGTCGACGAATCGGACACGTGGGGAGCGAGCGCGTACGCGCTCAATCAGGTCCTCTCGGTTCGTGCAGCTCGGATCCGCATCGAGCTCGAGGTGCGCCGCTGCCACAGCAGCGCTCGGCTCGGCGGCGGCGACGCGGAGCCGCGCCGCAAAAGCCAATGCCGCGAGCAGGAACGACGTGCGTCGAGCCTTGGTCCTAATCAACGCGCATGGGAACATCGCACAGTGGAACTAGCGACATCTGTGCTGAGGTTTAGCTGCATGGCAATCGCCTTGTGCCTCGTACCATGCTGTACCAGCAAGCTCATCCGTCTTGGCGACCAAACGGCCGCAGAAAGCGTAGCTGGAAGCGGCGGGATAGCGGGCTGGAATGGTTCCGGCGATAGCATGACGAGCGGAGGCGGAGGGGTCGTTGAACGGGGTGGTGCCGGCGGAGCAGCCGGCACGAGCCAGATGTGTGCGCACGCGGAGATATTTGCCAATGAGGTCCTCTGGATCGGTGACTCCTGGATTCAAAGACCGGGTACGCAACATGTTCGAGTCAGGGATCTCGCGCGTGAAGCTGGAACCATCGGTGGAGACGAAGACTACGTCGACTTGGCTGCCGACGCCTCAAGCATGGCGATGGTCGCAAAGCAGTACGACAGCCGAGAGCTCGGCAGTACGAAGGTCAAGGTTCTGCTCATGGACGGTGGCACCTGGGACCCGATTGCGGCGCAAATGCTGGGAGGTTCGTCAGCGGTCGCTGCCGCGATCGATAACTCGATCAGTGCGTTCGAACAGTTTTTGACCACGGTCGCGAACGACGGCACCGTCGAGCACGTCGTCTATTTCCTCGTCCCGGAGCTTGCGACCGTACCCGGCGTCGCCACCATGCGGCCGCGGCTGCAGCAAGTGTGTGCCAACAGCTCGGTGCCTTGCCATTTTATCGACCTCCAACCGTATTGGGCAGACCACCCGGAATACACCGCAGCGGATGGAATCCAGTCTTCGGAAGCGGGTGCGGTTGTGATTGCGGACCTGATTTGGGGCAGCATGCAAGAGAACTGCATCGCGCAGTGACCACCGCGACCTCAGGTCGCGTAGTCCATTACAGTACTCGAGTCGTTCGTCGCGGTCAGAGCGCGTAGCGATCGTTCGCCAAAGGGCGTAAAAGAGTGCTCTGGCAGGTCAGTCCGCTCCCGTTAGCTACGCTCGCGAGCGCGTCTCGCACGTTTGGCCCGTCGATTCGCTCGAACGCATGCCGTCCAAGGTGAGAAACTCGGCGCTTTCGAGTTGCGCCCGGAAGTCCCGAACGAAACGCGCTACCGGTGCGCCATCGATCACGTCGTGGTCGGCGCTCACCGTCAGGCACAGAACCTCGCGTGCCCCCGCCTGACCGATCGCCCGAGGCCGCGTCGCGATCCCTCCGACGACAATAGAGAGGGCATGGATACCCGGCGCGCTGAGTCCCCAGCCGGGACCGCCGCCGAACATCCCGACAGCCGTCAGTAAAACAGTGCCGGTATGCCGTTTGGCGAGATGGGGAAAGCGTAGCAACATGCGCAACAAGAGTCGCCGAATCGGGCCGGGCATGAGCAAGATCACCCTGCTCGCGAGCCGAAGCCCGCGCGTCACTGAACGCGCTCCCTCCGCCTGAACAGCTCGAATCTCATCGTGAATATCGCGAGTCGTGCGTCGGTTGACCGCACGCACGACATGCGCGAGCCCGAATGGTCGCCCCTGCAGCAAAACCTCGACGATCGTCGTCACGTCCACGTCATCGAACAACACGCTGCGACCGAACCAATCACGCAGAGCATGGACCTCCGGGTGTGCAGCGACTGCTCTGCCGAGGCACGCAAGCACGAACGCGGTGAACGAGAAGCGCTCACCGGTGCGCTCCCGATGCTCCCGCAACAGCCCACGCGCCCGCGTCACGTCCACTTCGAGCAGACCGTGCATCATGTGCTTGCGCTGGCCGAGGCGCAGGCTGTCGAGCACGAGACGACGTTCGGTTGGGAAAGCCACGCGCCGCCAGCCTAGACGCGAGGCGTTCGTCGCGGGTTTCAACGCGCGTATCCCTTTAGAGCCGCTACTTCGAAGTCGACCATCAAGGCTCTGTCACGTCGTAGTCCATCGCTTCAACCAACCAATGTGCATAGGTGAACGGACCGGACTCGAGTTGCCAGGTTACCGTCGCTTCGAACGGAACGCGCATTCCCGAGACGTTCCGCCAGTCGCGATACGTTCCGCCCCAAGGGCGGAGCCCGCGTTTACCCATTGGTCGCTGCGCAGTCATGCCAATCGGCAAACCGTCGGGGCCGAATTCGAACGTCCCCGAAACTTGCCACTTGCCGAAGCGCAAGGTCGCGACCGCGTGGGCCGCGTCGACTGCAGACCAGGTGACATAGCGCGCATCGAAGAGGGCGGTCGGGTACCACACCATCTCGGCGAGCAGGCGCAGGGCTGAGCCTTGATCGAGCTCTGGACCGCGCGCGTCCGCGATGGGCACGGTCGAGTCGAGCAGGACGCGCATGCTCCCCTCTCCGTTCGCGGCCAAGTCACGGGCATCGACCCAGATCCCGGGAAACATTTGCACCCGCGCGCTCCAAACGAAGCCAGGCGGATCAGAAGTGAAGAGTTGCAGCCCCCGAATCGGTAGCGGCTTCCCTGTGAAGCTCACGCAAAATGTGCCCACGTGGCGCAATTTCAGCGTGTGTACGGGCGCACGGTCGCCCAGCGCGAGCTCACGGTACCGCGCGACCGGCGGTGGGAGGTCGCCAATGATTGGCCGGGACTGCCTCGACGGCGGTACGCCAATCAGAGCGCGCATTTCGCGTGCAACCAGCCGCCGCAGACGCAGCTGATTCACGTTGACGACGACTCCTGCCGCACCAAACAGCGTCATCGCACTTACAAGCAATGGCCATCCCATGGACTCGGCGGGTGCACGAAATGAGCCAATGCCGTTCGCCGCCGAACTGCCCTAATAAGAGACTTCGACGCCTACCGCGTTGACCTGTGCAAGTACGACCGTTGGATCTCAGCCGACGATATCCCGACCATTCGATGGTGAAGCGCGGGTTAGGCCTTCACGGCGCGGGTTCGATGTCACTGAGTTTCCAAGTCTTATCGTAGAGCGGCGGCAAGGGGCCGTAGAAGCGGAAGATGGGAAACCAGCCCTTGCCTGGGATTGTTCGGATCCAGTTCTTCTCTTGGCCGTTCGGTAACTCCGGACCGAAGTAGATGTCGACCGACCCGTCCGCGTTGATCTTGGGTCCGCTGTACGTACTTACCGACGGGAATGGCTGGCCGTTCTGAAGCTCCGAGCGGCTGAGCGAGTCGTAAACGAGCACGGACCAAAAGTTCTTCGCCGGCACGTTGGGCGCGACGTGGAGCTTGTATGTCTTTGCTCCGTCGAGGTAGCTGCCCGTGCGATCCCGGTAGGTCCAGAGGTAGTACGAACCTACGCCGACGTTCTTCGCCATCATGGCCGGCGAGTTCCCGAGCGCCATGTAGTAGACGTACGCGCGGCGGTCGACCTGAAGAACCCCGTCCTTCAAGAAGTTGTAGGGCACATCGCCGACGAACTGCCATTGGCGGTCGGGATAAAAGAATGTGTCGCGTGCCGGTGACGCAAAACTCGTGGCGCGCGCCGTTGCGGCTCCGGTCCGGGCGGCTTCGGACAGCATGGCTCGGTGCTGTGCGTCGGGATTGAAGGGCTTGCCCTTCTCGATACCAATCGCGCTCAGGTAGAAGCGTTCGAGCGGCGTGACGTCGGCAGGCTCTTCATCGACGAGTTGAGCGAGCATCTCGAAGAACGTGATCGTATCCGAGTGAATCGTATCGATCGCCTTGCCAGATCCGTCGAGAAACTCCATGGCCGCCGGGGTACTCGCCTGCGCCAGCGGGTAGACCTTGAGCTGCTTCATGAGCGCTACCGCTTGGTCGGTCTTGCCGTCGACCTTGAAACCACGGAGGCCATAGCTCACGCTGTACGTCGGAGACTTGACGACGAAGTACCCTTTCGGCACCGCGCCGGTGTAGCCGGGCGGAAGGAAAAGATACTTTCCGCCTACGCCCTTGTCGGGACCTGCAATCCCGATGTCCACCAGGTACCGCTGCAGCGTGTCCATTGCCAGACCAAGCATCTTCGGCGGAG
Organism: Pseudomonadota bacterium; assembly: GCA_037200885.1. Taxonomy (GTDB): domain Bacteria; phylum Myxococcota_A; class Polyangia; order Polyangiales; family Polyangiaceae; genus PMG-095. The sequence goes on along the minus strand of JBBCIN010000001.1, from coordinate 2,731,856 downwards.
CCTCGACTACCGTCGGGCCGCTGCCCTTGAGATCCAAGAAGCCCATGGCGTACACCGTCTCGGTGTTGGCAGTGAGCAGCAGCGTCCGGGCGTCCATCAGCGATTCCCAGATGACGACCTGGTTCGGGTGCTTGGCTCCGAAAGCGCGCAGCCCACGCCTCGATTCGATAATGGCGACGGCCGGCATCTGAGTGAGGTAGACGTCGACTGCGCGATTGAACGTGAGTTGCTCCAGCAGCGCGTTCGCGGCGCTGGGCGTGGGGTAGCCGTTCTTGAACTCGAAGCTGCCAAGCCGCGTCTTGACCGTCTCCGTGCCGATCCAGCCGTGCGGATCGGCCGGAGTAGCGGCAGCGACCGGTGCTGGGGGTGTCGGCATCGCGACCGGTGCGGGGGGTGCGACTGCTGGCGCGCTCGACGGCGAAGTGGGTGCCTCGGGAGTCGGCGTTTGCGAACAGGCTGCTAGCAACAAACAGAGCAAGGCCAGATCCGTGCGAGTCCGCGCCCACTGAGAACCAGCAGAAGTCGTCGAAAATCCCTGTGTGCGCGCTGCGTGAGTCATGATTGTGCCTCCTTTGGACGCACGATGCATACCACCCGGAAGGGTCAGATGGCCACAAGTGGCGCGGCAGCAGCCGAGCGTGGCTCAGTGGCGACGCGGCGGCGGCGGTATCATCGTTTTCAGTGGCTCGTATTGGAGCGAGGCTCCGGAAGCCTCGCTGCTTGCGGAGCAGGGTCGCGCAAGGGCTCTTCAATGCAATGTAAACAAAATCCCAGCCCGGCCCTTCCAAGAAGGGGAACAACCGACTTCGCATCCGCGCCCACGATCCGAGGACCACGTTCGTCACGTTGTCTTTGGCAAATGGGAAGTCAGATCACTTCAGAGGTTTAAACGTCGACGAATCTTCGGCAACCTTGACTACGTTACTCAACAATCTCCCAACGCCATTGCAGGACCAACGCGAATGCCGGAGGTCAGGCTGGATCCAACTCGATTGAGGCCGAATTGCGCTATAGTAAACCGATGCGCGATACGTCGGAGCCGGCACGGGCACGTTATTACCGGCTGCTTCGCGCACAGACTCCGCTCGCTCGACTCACGACGGCTGCCGGATTGAGCTCGGCGGTTCGACAGCTGGCAGAGGCCGCCATTCGGACTGACGCCCCTGAGGCGCCCGCAACCGTCGTCCGTGCGAGACTTGCCCGGCGCCTGTACGGGCCCGCGGTCGCCGTTCGCCTCTTCCCCGGTATCGACCTCGATGGCAGCTGAGCTCGGCGAAAACGCGATCGACATCGCGCTCAAGGTGGCGCGTGCCCTGACCGCGGTGGGCGCCGAATACTTCCTCGGCGGCAGCCTGGCCAGTTCGCTCCAAGGGGTCTTTGGCAAATGGGAAGTCAGATGACTTTGCGTTGCTTGTCGGAAGGGTCGGTGACCTCGCCGCAGCGTTGGGCGCTGACTTCGAAGTCGATACCGCTATGGTGCGTGACGCGATCCTGCACGCCCGCTGCGCGAACGCTTTCTACTTGCCGGTCGTCACCAAGATCGCTCTCTTCGGACGCGGTTACGAGCCATTCGACGAGAGTGAGTTTTCGCGACGCCGAACGACGCTCGTCACGCCAAGCGGCGACTCGCTCGTCGTCAAGGCCCCGGGGGACACCGTACTCCGCAAGCTGCTCTGGTTCCGAGAAGGCGACGAAGTCTCCGAGAAGCAATGGCGAGACGTCGTGTCGGTGCTAGAGATCAGCGGTCACAAGATGTACCAAACTTATCTCACGAGCTGGGCGTCACGACTGCACATCAGTGACCTGCTCGAACGCGCTCGCAGCTAGCAGGGCATCTTCAACTCAGTGCACGAGGAGGGACTTGAACCCCCTCGCCTCGCGGCGCCGGAACCTAAATCCGGTTTGCATGTATCGAGACGCCGCCAGATGTAGCGAAAAGCCGATTTCGCCGCGGTGTTCGCTACATCTGGCGTCGTTTTCGATACAGCCCGTGGACGATTCAAAGACGATTCGTTTGGCCCGGAACTGCACCCGCTTGCCGCGGTGTCTAGTCCCTCACGGACGTTCGAGGGGGTCCACCTGTAAGCTCACCAGCGGACTTGCGCCGCGGCGTGGGCGACGTCTCCAACGCCCGCTGAACGCGTGGTAGCAGCTCGCATCCCGAATCCATAGCGCTTGCTCGTTCGAACAACTGCCGAGCGTCGTCGAGTCGGCCTTGGCGAGCGGATGCCAGCGCAAGGGATGCCAGAACGGTCGCCCGCGCCGCGGTCTGCCGGTGAAGCTTTAGTGAGCGCGTTAGGAGCCTGCGACCCGCCTTGACCTTTCCGGTCTCGATCAGCACTAGGCCGCGGGTGCCGGCGGGGAGCCCTGCCGGAATCCTAGGACCGCCGGCGAGCCCAGAGCGCGGAGCACGCCGGCAGCCAGCCCACCGATCGTGACATTCTCGATTTCCACTGCCCCATGTTCGGAGAATTTCTCGAATGGGCCGGGATCGCTACAAAGCATGGAACGTGAGGGGCGTGCGCGAGGCGCGCCGACGCCCAGAGACACATTGTCATTGGAATACCGACGAAGCGTTTTGCAACATACCTCGCGCCCGGCTAGCGACTCAGCGGCTTTGACTTCGGTGCTTGGTTCAAGCCGGCAGAGGCTGCATCCGGGTCCGTGGGACACGAACGAACGGAGAAGGCATGGGCATTTTCAATCGGCATCGATGGTTGGCGTTGCTCGCTTGCGTATGGCTGGTCGGCTGTGGAACGCACGATCCTTCCGGAACGGAGAACGTTGCACCACGGCAAGCGGCATTGGCGACCGCACCGCTGATCTCACCGGACTTTGCGGTCGACCACGACGTGCCCGACTTCGATCCCAACGCGACGCTAGTGCAGGTCACTGGCAGCACCGAGGGTGGATATTTGTTGAGCTACATCGTGGTCCATCGGCCGGAGCCGTGGTCGCGTGTTACCCGCGGGGTTGGGTTCGCCGCCCAGATTTGGAGCGAGCTCGCGTTCATGCAATGGATTCCTACGAGCGGCGCAGCGAAGGCGCTCGCGCGCTTTCCCATGTCTGCCGATTTGTTCGGCGTTCATGCGGTGGACATCGGCACGGGCTGGCTCGTCGTTTACGGGCTGAGCACGGACAGCGGGCTCAGCCTTCGGGCGATGGTGCTGGCTCGCGACGGCAGCTCGAGCCCGCCGACCGCTGTTGCGGGTCTCTGCGCAATGGGAGTAACTGGCATGGCGCGGGGTGGCAATGCGGTCTTACTCACCGACGGATGCGGCACTGGGGTTCTGCTGGATCTGGCCGGCAACGTGCTGAGCACACTGACCATCGCCACGACTAGCTCGTTCGTATCGCCGCCTATCCCTGGGGGGATATTCGGCGGGCAGGTGGCCTTCAACGGCATCGACTTTCTCGCCATCTACGCCTTTAGGCCGCTCTTCGGCCCGACTATCCAGGGGGTGAAGGCGCTCGGCTTCCCGATAACGCCTGCTGGAGCCGTGGCGACACCGATCGTGATCGCCACTCCTCGCATTCAAACCGGCGAAACCTACGTCGAGCTGGGCGGCGTCGTCGCGAATGGGAGCTCTTTCCTTGCGCTCATCGGGCAGCAGCGAACCTTCTCAGAAGGGCGCGACTTCAGCTATCGCATCGTGACCGAAGGCGCCGATCACACTTTTACGCTCGCACCCGAGCGCTACCTGCCCGGCGGCCCCCTCAACGACCCAAGCGCCCCGAGCGATCAGGCGGCAACGCCGCTCGCATTGAACGGTCACTTCGTGATCGCGCGGCGGCCAAGCAGCGGCCCAATGCAGCTGATCTCCCCGAGCGCGGACCTCGCAGTACCCGATGCGTCGCAGACGCTGCTCGATGCAATCCCAGGGGGAAGTACCTCCGCTTTGCCCGAACCTAACGTCAGCACCGATAGCCAGGGCTCGGACGGCAAGCGGTTGTTGTTCGTGAGTGGCTCGCGGGGCGTTCGCTTCGACGCCACTCTCCACGCGATTGATAGCCCGCCAGCGATCATCATGCCAGCGTTGCATGGCCAGTTCATGCCGTCCTTTGCCTTCGCGGGTCAGCAGTACCTCGCGGCATGGACCGAGGGCATCGTCGACACGACGGTGCCCGGCGTCGCCGGCCAACAGATCCGCGCTGAGCGATTGTCGAGCACCGGGGCCCTGCTCGACCCAGCGAGTTGGTCACTGACGGCCTCGAACGACCCCCACACCGACCCGATTCTCACCGCGAATTCCTCTTTTTTTGCCGGCATGTGGGATGACGATTCGAGCGGGCTCGCCACGCTGACGACCGACGGGCCTCCCATCCTGACGAAGATCGATACGCCATACACTCTCGGCAAAGTGTGGGGTGTCGCGACGGACGGCGTGCACGTCGTTGCGACGTACGTAGATGGCCACGCGATGGGGATCAGCCAGCTGAAGAGCGACGGAACGTGGTGGAACAACATCGACATCGGACTCGAGACCGACGCCTCGACATCGCCGGCGATTGCTTTCAATGGCGGGCAATACGCGGTGGTTTGGACGAGCCCGGGGAACGCCGGAGAGCGCGTGGTGTACGGAGGGCGTCTCGGCGCCGGCTCCGAGCTAACGCTGCTGGAGGAATCGAAGGAATTGTTCCGCTTTCCGTGCGCCGATATTCCAGGAGCCGTAGGCCACACTGCGGACGGTGGGTTGGAGTTGATTGCCTCGGGTGACCACTTCCTGCTGGCCTGGACAGACGTCAGCGGCAGCGTCGAAGAAGTGCGTGTGGCCCGGCTCTCCAGCAGCCTCACGCTGCTCGACGCGGGCGGCGTACTGGTCGCAACGCAACCGTTTCCGGCGTATGCGTTCACCAAACGTCGAGTCGCGCTGGGTTGGGACGGCGGCACGAACTGGGTGGTGTGGAGAGATGGTGAGGGCGGCGCGCGCCGGCCGTATGCGAGCTTACGTGGACGCCGCTTCTCCGACGCTCTTGCTCCGATCGACGCGGACTCGTTTCTGATCTCGAACGATTTAGACGAGATGTCCAACTTGACCCTAGCAGTCGGCTCGGGGGGTCGGAGCCTCGTTGGGTACACGCGCTACTCCCCGAGTGAGCATTCGTACCGCATTCGAGCGCGCTTCTTGAGCGCAGCGCCTTCAATTGCAGTGCTCATCCGTCGGTGTCCGGGTAACGTCGGCGGGGCCCGATCGAGAGCGAGGATCCGAGGACGACGTGGTCGTCCCGAAGGCGGCGCGATAGCCGCCTTCGTTTACTCCCGCGCCTGCGCGATGCCTCAGCGAGAGCTACGGCACGCGCTGTGCTACCGGAGACGAAGCCATGGGCGTCAAAGTAATCTGGCGCCGTAGTTCACGACGGTTCGCTACGTTTTTGATGGCCACGTGAACAATTCGGAGACGATTGGCGGCACCACATCCGGGCGACGTTGCGCCGGCTCCGAGCGCCGCGTAGATTCGAAGGATGGCGAGTGACACCACGACTTCAGCGCTGGTCGCGCAGGTGCTCGCGGCTCGACGCCTCGGGGCCGAAGGTCGCCTCCGGGTGGCCGCCGAGCTCAGCGAAGACGCCAGGCAAATATCGATCGAAGGCGTGCTCCGGCGAACTCCTTCCTATTCGTACGAGGAAGCGCGCAGGCAGGTTCTCCGGCATGTCTGGGGCGAGGCACTGGCGTCACGTGTTTGGCCAGCAGCCGATCGATGAGTGACCTACGCGATCTCCTGGAACGGATTGTGCCAGCTCTTCAGCAGGCAGGCGTCCCGTTCATGATTGCAGGTTCGTTTGCGAGCACCGCTCATGGGTTGCCCCGGGCGACCCAGGATCTCGATATCGTGATTGACCCGACTGGAAAATCGTTGGCTGCGCTACTCGGCCTCTTGGCTCCCGAGGTTTACTATGTCGATGCGGATGTGGCGCGCGACGCGTTCCGAAACCAGGGAGTGTTCAACGTCATCGATCACGCAACCGGGTGGAAGATGGATTTCATTTTCCGCAAGGATCGCCCATTCAGTGAACAAGAGTTCGAGCGTCGCCGTCCGATGACTTTACTCGGTGTTGAAGTATCCATGGCCTCCGCCGAGGACACGGTCATCGCGAAGCTCGAGTGGTCAAAGGCCGGTGGCGGCTCGGAACGTCAGCGGCGCGACGTCGCAGGCATGCTGGCCACGGTCGGTGACGACCTCGATTACGCCTACATCGAGCGATGGCTGAACGAGCTCGATCTCTCGGACGAGTGGGAAGTCGCCAAGCAAACTCAGGTCGCGTAGCCCATTGCGGCGCCGAATTTATTTCGCCGCGTTCAGGGCTATTCAGTCCACGAGGAGGGACTTGAACCCCCACGCCTTGCGGCGCCGGAACCTAAATCCGGGTCGTTCGTCGCGAACGGAGGGCAACGAGCGTGAATGACAGTGTTTGTTGAGCGCGGTTGCGTCGGTTGGGGCTCGTTGGGAGCGGTTGCCGACGATTCGCCGACGATTCAAGCGTGCTCATGAGAGCGCAATTGCCTCCAGTTCGGGAGGGTCGGATTTCAGTGGCGCTTGGTGCGTCGTTTTGATCGCACGTACGCGATCCGCCTTTGGGAAAGGCGCGACACAGTCGTCTCACCGACAGCTCGACCGGTAGGGCCGAGGACCTGCACCCGGAAGCGGGTCGGTTCGAGCTTCGCAACTTCTGCCCAGTGGACAAAGGATGGGGGACGTCCTGGTCTAGCTAGCGGACCGGTCTGGGCGACGAAGACCAAATCTTGGCGATGCCAGCTCTTGAAGACGCTGGGACTTATTCGGAGTGCCTGAAATGCATACCCCTCCGCAGGGACTTGCCAGATTTTTTGAACGGATCCCACCGCGACCGATACGGTCATTCTCGCGTCAAGATCGGCCGGTGCCACGGGGGCAGCAAGCTTCGCCCCGCCCGTGACGATGGCAAAAGCGTTCTTGTCTGTCGCTGACAGTGCCGTGACGGAATCCGCATTTGCGAGACCGACCACGACCGCGTACTTCTTCTCCCAGCGCCGCCCCTCTGGCAACAAGTTGCGAAATCGGTACGCGAAACGAATAGCGGCCATTAGGTCAGCTAGGTCTTCAATGCTCGCGACGCCTTGGTTCTTGACGTTCAAGACGAACGCGCCTTCCGAACCGAAGCTGATCTCAGCTCTGGCTTTCGCTTGGGCGACGGTGGTGACTAGCTTGGACATCTCCCCCTTGCCCTTTACTTCGAACTTGATTCGCTTCCCGTATTTCGCATCGAAGCTGTTTGAACGAGGCGGGGTCGGCGCCAAGCTTAGATCAACACCAAACATCTTCTTCGTCGTCCCAACCGGAATCCACTGACCCTTGTCAAAGTAGCCAATTGCACCAAGACGGATGGTCTTCCCGAGAGGCTGAACCAGTATCAGCCCGCATTGACGATAGAACGCCTTGGCTATTCCTGATGTCATCATCCCTCCTGTTGTCTGCACTATCCTCCAGGGCGTGAGCCCATGTAATCCTATGCTTCGATCCAATTCGTGGCAGCAAGGAAGAAGTTTGGTGGCGGCTGGAGAAATACCTATTGGACTCGGACGGTCCGTTCGCACCTATGACGCTTCGCCGCCGGAGCATTCTAGGAGACCATCATCGAGGACATCGATGCCCAGGACATCACCCCGCACGCCGGACTTCTGTGCGAGACCTGACCGCAACAATGGCGACGCTTGTCGACAAGGACTTGTCGACAAGGAAAAGAGGGCCGGGACTCGCGGTGTGGCTCTTGCCGAAAACGCACAATCTCGCGCGGTGAAGCTAGTCCCGAGTCCGGATCTCATGCTAGCGTCCGCGCTTGCTTGATGGGTAACAATCAGGACCACGCGAAGGTTCCAGGGGACGAACTGATCTTCTCCGCTGAGTTCGAGCGGTTGGCGGATGACTTTGTCTGGCTTCCGGAAGCAGACGAGTACTTTCGGGCCCAGAGTGGACTTCGGCGGCTTCATGGGCTCGAAGTCGATTGGGACGGACAAGTTCGCGCATACGCAGAGCTGCCGTGGCCGTACGCTCGCCATGAACTTGCAGAGCGGCTAAGCGTAACGGTCGATGCGGTTGAGATCATACCGAGTGGACCGTTCGTCGCGCAGGCGGCCCCTGGCACTCGCGCGGCACACAAACATGTCGCCAAGCTAAGGCATTTTGGAAGGGTTGGCGGAGAGGCACTGGACTCTTCAGGGGCCCTGGTCGTTGTGTCGAACAACCACGTCTTCGCTGACTGCAACCGCGGCAATCCGGGTGATTGGATCGTGGGACCCGCTGGAACACATGTGGCTTCACTTGAACAGTTCCATCCACTTGATCCGCCGCCCACGCGAAACGAGATTGATGCGGCCTTTGGCACGCCAACCGCGCCGATTGGAGCCTTTATCCCCCGAGGACTTGCGAAGGCTGCCAGAAACCTCCCCGTCACGCGGCTAGACGCCCCGCATGTGGCAGGACACCTCCAGGCACGCGGCGCTTTTTCAGTACATTTCCCGACTTGGCAAAAGGGTGGCGGGACTCTAAATTTCCGGTGTTACAGCGTTCGCAGCACCTCTGGCCCATTCTCGGTGTTGGGAGATTCCGGTAGCTTTGTCGTGGACGCAGGCGGTGCCGTGTTAGGCATGGTCCTTGCGGGGCAAGGACCGGTTAGCCTCGTCTGCGGAGCGGCGGAGGTCGGTGCCCGCCTCGGTCTGACCTTCTGATACACTACTTTTAGGAGCGCGAGCAGAAATGGACGAATACGACCAAGTGATCGACGAGCTACTCTCCCTACTTGGCGATCAGGATGGTGTCGTCGGGGTTTCGGTTGAGTTCAAGCCAGAGCCGATCCTTTACGTCGACCTCCAGTCGAACGACCATCGACGTCGTACCGATGCACTCGTGCCGACCACGTTCGAGGGGCTTCCGGTCAGAACGCGAGTACGCGGACAGTTTGTAGCCCAGGCCGGATAGAATCCGACCGTCAGAGCAGTCACCCCGACCGTTTCGTTTCAACTCCGAACGACTGAAGCTTGCCTGACCACCGGACGAGCACTTCCAGCCGTGACCATCGAGCTACGCCTATCTGGCCTTGCATTCGATGGCGAGCCACACCTTGGAGCGATTGAAGGATTCGGGCCCGTCAGCTGTGGAAACGGGCCACCGTCAGCGGTCACGCTCACTCCGTTTGGCTTGGCGACTGCACGAGCGCACGCCCGATCCGCGCTCTAGCTCACCTGCTCGGCGAGCGGGAGGACCCGCAGCGTTGGCGGCGCCCCGCTTCTGAATGTCGGATGTCGCGCAGACGCAATAGAACGAGGGCGCGGAGTGCTCTGGAAAGGAGCGGATCGTTTGGTCGGCATATAGAGATTCGCCCGACACTATGGATCCACGTGGTATTGAAGAGGATCCCAAAATTCGGACCAGCGGCTAAGGTGGTGTAAACGGCGCCTGCTCCTCGAAGAAGGAGCAAGAAAAACGATGAAAAGCACCCGCATCCGGCACAGCGCAGCGTTCAAGGCCAAGGTCGCCCTGGCGGCCATCCGTGAGCAGGAGACGATTCCCGCTTTGGCCCGGCGGCACGGCGTTCACGCCAACCAGATTTACAAGTGGAAGAAGGAATTCATGGACCGGGCGGCCTCGGTGTTCGAGCAGCCGGGTGAGCCGGCGAGCGGCTCAGAGCGCGAGAAGGAATTGCTCGAGAAAATCGGCGAGCTCACGGTCGAGCGCGATTTTTTAGCACGCGGGCTCGCGCGACCCCGCTGAAGCAGCGACGAGCCATGATTCAGGTTCAGGAGCAGATTTCGCTTCGACGCCAATGCGAGCTACTCGCTGTCGGCCGCTCGGGGCTGTACTACGAGCCGGTGGGGACCAGCGCTGAAGAATTGGCGTTGATGCGGCGCATCGACGAGATCCATTTGCAGTGGCCGTTCTACGGGAGCCGCAAGCTGTGTGAATCGCTGCGCAACGAAGGGACCGTCGTCAACCGCAAGCACATGCAGCGGCTGATGCGCCTGATGGGTCTCGAGTCGGTGGCGCCGAAGCCGGACACGAGCAAGCCTCACCCCGAGCACCCCGTATTCCCGTACTTGCTGAGGAATCTAGCCATTTCTCAGCCGAATCAGGTGTGGGCGACCGACATCACGTACATCCCGATGGCACACGGCTTCGCGTACTTGGTGGCCATCATCGACTGGTACAGCCGCCGCGTGCTTGCCTGGCGGCTGTCCAACACCCTGGAGAGTAGCTTCTGCGTTGAGGCGCTGCAGGAGGCCCTGGAGCGCTTTCCAAAGCCGACCATCTTCAACACCGACCAGGGCTCGCAGTTCACCGCGGAGGCGTTCACCAGCGTGCTGCGCGGCGCCGGAATCACCATCAGCATGGACGGCAGAGGTCGCTGCATCGACAACGTCTTCGTCGAGCGCGTCTGGCGGTCGCTCAAGTACGAAGAAGTCTTCCTGCATGCCTACGAGGACCTCGACGACGCGCGAGCGGGCATTGGCCGCTACTTCGAATTCTACAACCTCGTGCGCCCGCACCAGGCTCTCGGCCACCGAACGCCCGACGCCTTCTACCGGGGCGTGGCACTCACGGCTGCGTGAGCCCCGCTAAAGCACCACAGCGTCCCCGGGGATCACGCCTTCCGTGACTGACGCGCAATTCCAATTGACGACGTTGACTCAGATATGTTCTTTGATGATCTAAGAAAAACAGAAGCACGAGCAGGCTAAAGCTTATGCCGCCTCGCTTCTGGTCCGGACGATCGGGTCCACTTCAGCCCGACGTTTTCAGTCGCAAAGACGTGCCGATCAGGATTGTAAATCGTCATTGCAAGGGACAGGTCCGCCTTTTTCCAGCGCGACAACGCTTCCTCCTCAGCGGCGCCCTTCAGCCATTCGCAAAGGGCGGTCTTGCCAGAACCGTTGTTACCGATGAGCAGCGTGACCCTCGAAAGATTGAGATGCTGGCCCGGCGCGAACAGTGGGCCTTGCTTTGGGCGCACGGGGCTCCGAACAATGTCGAGCCGTTCGATCCAGTTCACGCAGCGGCAGCTTCGGCAGCCTGAGTGATGTCTGCATAGCTCAGACCCTCTGCCGCTTTGACGGCGGCAGCCCAATCCATCTCTTGCAGGTCGAAGAGCGCAAGCTTGCTACGAAGAACCGTCTCAAGCAGCTCAGCCGGCGGCAGCGTGTACTCGATGACGTTGCGTGTTCCGGCGCATCGTGATCACCGATTCCGCGGCATCGTGATCACACAAAACGGCGCATCGTGATCACCGATTCCGGCATCGTGATCACACAAAACGGCGCGTCGTGATCACGTTCGGCTAGCGAGCCAACGACGTGCATCTGGGGTCTCCGGCCCCGACCCGCCTAGAGGGCGGGAATGGCAACGGAGAGACTACCCATGCACGTTCTCAGAGAGATCCTTAGGCAGAAGCTCGTGCTCGGGCTGACCCACCGGCAGGTGGCGTCGGCGGTGGGCGTCAGCGCCGGGAAGGTCCACAGCGTCTACAGCGACGCGCGGTCGCTCGGCATCGATGCTGCGGCTGTTGAGGCGATGACGGACGCCGAGCTGGCAGCGTGTCTGTATCCAAAGGCCCCGACGTCTTGTGTTCGCCCAGGCCCCGACTGCGCGTGCATCCATCTGGAGCTCCGACGACGCGCAGTGACGCTCGCGCTGCTCCACGTCGAGTACCTCGCACAGCACCCAGAAGGGCTGCGATACTCGGCGTTCTGCGATCGCTACCGTGAATGGCTGAAACGCCAGTCGCCGGTGATGCGCCAAGTACACCTCGCAGGCGACAAGCTGTTCGTCGACTACTCGGGGATGAAACCAAGACTCGTCGATCCGCTGACGGGTGAAGTCATCGAGGTCGAATTGTTCGTAGCCGTACTCGGGGCTAGCAACTACACCTACGCGGAGGCAACGCGGACGCAGCAAGTCGCCGACTTCACGGCGAGCGTCGCTCGGGCGCTAACTTTCATCGGCGGTGTACCGTGCGCGATCGTTCCCGATCAGCTCAAGAGCGCGATCATCAAAGCGTGTCGCTACGACCCTGCCGTGCAACGCACAACAGCCGAGCTCGGCCGCTACTACAACACCACGATCTTGCCGGCGCGACCGAAGTCTCCCCGGGACAAAGCCAAGGTCGAGGTCGGCGTCCAGGTCGCCGAGCGATGGCTGCTCGCTCGTATTCGCAACGAAACCTTCGCGAGCCTCGCCGACCTCAATCGCCGACTGTTCGAGCTCACTGAGATCATCAACACGCGACCGATGCGCACATACAACGCGAGTCGCCGCGAGCTGTTCGAGCGGCTCGACAAACCTGCGCTCGGACCGCTGCCGACTGAGCCTTTTCAAGCCTCGAGCTGGAAGGCGGTTCGCCTCAATATCGACTATCACATCGAGTTCGATCATCACCTCTACTCGGCGCCGCACACACTGCTTCGACAAGAGCTTTGGGTTCGAGCAACGGCAAGCTCGATCGAGATCTTTCACCTCGGCGCCCGCGTCACTTGTCACGCGCGCAGTCACGTTCGCAATGGTCGCACGACCAACCCCGAGCATATGCCGAGTACGCATCGTGCTCACGCGGAGTGGACCCCATCGCGCATCCTCGAGTGGGCAGAGACGGTGGGTCGCAATACGCGCGCGCTGTGTGAGGTGATCCTGCGCGAGCGCCGGCACCCGGAGTGGGGATACCGTTCTTGTCTCGGTCTGTTCCGTCTCTCCAAGAAGTACGGCGATGCCCGCGTTGATGCAGCCAGCGCACGCGCCCTCTTCGCTGGCGCACGGAGCTACCGACACGTGCTCACGATCCTCCAGCACAACCTCGACCAGCAGCCGTTGCCATCGCCAGAGCAACCGGCGGCAGCCGGAACGACGCACGAAAATGTCCGCGGTCGCGACTACTACCACTGACCCAGTACCTAACAACGAAACCCAAACAGAAAGAAAACCATGCTGAGAGAGCCCACGATCGAAAAACTTCACTCATTGCGCTTGCGCGTCTTGGCCGCGGCCTGGCTCGAGCAAGATAAGTCTCCCGATATCTTGACCTTGACGTTCGACGAGCGCCTCGCGTTGCTCGTTGAGGCAGAAGCGCTCGCGCGGGACAACACGCGGCTCACGAAAAATCTTCGAGACGCCAAGCTTCGCATCACCGACGCATGTGTCGAAGGCATCGACTTCCCGCGCGAGCGACAGCTCGAGAAAGCAGTTGTTCGCCAACTCGCGACCTGTCGCTGGGTGAGCGAGCATCAAACGGTGATCGTAACCGGAGCAACAGGCACCGGCAAAAGTTACTTCGCTTGCGCCCTTGCGCATCAGGCATGCCGCAAAGGATCTCGCGCTCTCTATCGCCGCGTGCCACGTCTCTTCGACGAATTGCGCCTCGCACGCGCTGACGGAACCTACCAACGGTTTCTCACGCGCCTCGCCAAGCTCGACGTGCTCGTGCTCGACGACTTCGCCATCTCGCCGCTCACCGAAGAGAGCCGGCGTGACCTCTTGGAAATTCTCGAAGACCGCTACGGCCTGCGTGCCACCGTGATCACCAGCCAACTCAAGCACGAGCGCTGGCACGACTACCTCGGCGATCCTACCGTTGCTGACGCCATCTGCGATCGTGTGCTCCACGGCGCTCACAAGGTCGCCCTCGAAGGTCCCTCTCGCCGCAAAGTCAAGGGAAACTCCAACGCCGATTGATCACCCCGACGTCAACACGTAGCGTCTCAGTCCCATCACAGGAAGCAACCAACGCCGGACCAGACCCCAAACCAAGCACGTCGCTTCGCTCCGATCACGATGCGCCGGACTGCGCGATCACGATGACGCGGTTTGTTTGATCACGATGCCCGGAATACGCAATGACGTCGTTGAAGCGGCGGAACAGGGCGTGGTCGAGGGCTTCAGGGTGGTTCGTCGCAGCGAGGATGAGACTTTGAGAATCGTCCTGTTCAAGAAACTGAAGGAACGAATTCAGTACGCGACGGATTTCACCCACGTCGTTCCCCGCCGAACGTTCGGCACCGATCGCGTCGAATTCGTCAAACAGGTAGACGCCCCGATGCTCGGCGAGCGCGTCAAAGACGAGCCGCAGTTTGGCAGCTGTCTCCCCCATGTACTTAGTGATCAACCCGTGGAGGACGATGACATAGAGCGGCACGTGCAACTCCCCGGCGAGCGCCGATGCAGTCATCGTCTTGCCGGATCCGGGCGGGCCAACCAGCAGCAGCTTCCGCCTCGGCGTCAAGCCATGGGCTCTCAGCTTATGCTGCCCTCGGTGCTCCTTGAGAATGCGTTGCAACCTGCTCTCGATGTTCTTGTCGAGGACCATGTCGCCAAGGCGCGTCTCCGGGTACGACACGGAGAGCAGCCCCGCCAGTTCGCCCTTGGGGGTAGCAATCGGGATTGGTCGCGGTGCTGAGCGAGCCCGGGCCTTCGAGTGTGCCTCGTCGACGAGCGCCTTGATCTCGGTCGCGACTTGACCCCTACCCTGGCGAGCCGCATGGGCGGCGACCTGGATGGCGACTGCGCGGAACCGCTCGTCGTCTCCTTCCAAGTGGCTCTTGATGAGAGCCTTGATCTGGTCTGCCGTTGCCATCGTCGTGTGCCCTCAGCGTAGGAGCCTGCCTGACCCACCGCAAGCTGGGCAAGCAAGATGTGCTCAGGACCCGACCCCGCCGTCCCCTCGCTAGAGCAAACAACGCCGTCCGCGCATCCCCGAGCGAGACAAGCTATGTCCGATCTCCGCGCCGATCACCTTGCCCTTCAGTGGTCAGGCGATGTTGATTGTCGAGTCATGTCGCGAGCGCCCGCCGACGCCCCCACCTGGGCCGACATCATCTCCGTCAACCACGAGAAAGCCTGGGAGGTCCTTCGACGGCTCGAACGTGAGCAGCTGCTCGTCCTATTCGCCCGCACGCTGCGCTTCGTTCCCGCGACTTGCCTCGAACAAGTATTCCGGGAGCATGCCCACCCGTACGAGATCGGTGACGTGCATCAGGTCGAGCGTCGACCTCTGGTCGAGGCGGTGCGTGGGTTCGTCGAGGCTGCCCTGCGTGGCGCCTATTACCTGGCCTTCCCGTTCAACTCGCACAACTACACCGACAGATCCGGTGGAACGCAGACGTTCGAGGCCCAGCTCGACCTGCTATTCGACCGCTGCGTGGATGAGACGGCCGGCGGCGAGCCAACCGAGGTCGTCATCGCCTACGAGCTGCTGTTCGACCTCCTGCGCGAGATCGACAAATTCGAGAAGGACATTGTCTTTTTCGCCGACGAGGGCGGGGTTTGGCAGTTCCAGCTCAATTGGAGGCGGATCCTGCCGCCATTCTTCCAATGTTTGGCGAAGGTCACTGAGCGTGGCGAATTCGAGCGGCGAATGGAGGCAGTGCTCGAAGAGTTCGTGGATTCGTGGCAGAGGGGCGAGGTTCGTCAACTCGCAGCCGGGTGATGCAGCCGGTCGGAACCGTTGCGGGGGTGGATGCGATTTGCCACGCTCGCGGGGCCGGCGCACACTCTGTCCGTCATGCGCTCTGCCAAGCTTGACCTTCGTCGCGTTCCCCGAACCCATCGTCGAGCATTCGGCTGGATGTTGGGTCCGATGAAGCTCTTTCAGTCCGACCCGCTAGCGTTCATCAATCGACCCACCGCGTCCTTTGCCCGGGTCGAGAAACGACTCTCGGCAGCCTTTGAGCAAGCTCTTGCTGATGGCGGCCCCGAAGCCTTCGTTCGCCGCATGTTCGAGCCCATCGCGACGATAACTCCCGCTGAGTGGGCGGAGGCTCCCGCTCGGATGAAGCAAGAAGTTGAGAAGCGACGCAGGCAGGTTGCCCGCTTGCCCTCTGGCGAGGCGTTGCTGATCCTTATCGATGCTGCACATGAACAGGTGAGGAACAGCCCTTTTTTGGCCATCCAGCATCCAGAGCGCCATGGCAAGTCGGGACTGGCGGCACTGGGACGAATCCTAAGGACCCGCGGTACTCGTGGGGAGACCAGAGTCCACGCGATACTGGACGCCATCGCCTTCATCTGGGAGACGGTCTATCAGCCTTACCTGCAATCTGTGTGGAAACTGCTGGAGGTCTTGGAGGGGCGTGCGCCTGCCGAGCCGCCCAGCGGCGACAGGCTGATGCGCGACGTCGAGCAAATACTGGGATGTGCCTTCCCTCTGTTGGTAGAGCCAGCGGCACTGAGAATCCGGAATGCGGTTTATCACCAGCATGTCGAACCACGGCCGGCGCACGGCGCCGTCATACTGAGCAGCAAGGACGGCTGGAGTGCGAGCTTTCGCACGCGAGAACTCGAAGCCATGATGCATACGATGCTCTGCGTATCGACGCGTACATTTGTCGACGCGATGAATACCTTTTCGATGGGAGCCGTATGGGCGCGTTGCTTCCCGTCTTCCCGGCGTTTGCCCGAGCCGTTGTTGCCTGCGACCAGGCAGAGATCGAACGCACCGGCGCCCTGGTGAACGCTCAGCAGGAGAGGCTCTGGAGCGACCTCGCTAGGCAATGTCCTCGCCTTTCCGCTTCGACTTCCTGACTACGAGCTGCCCGCTCTCGATGAGCTGTCTGCGGAGATCGCGCCACCTAACCGAGCTTACCGCGATCACGAGGTCCAGCCCTTGCTCGTGCAGGGCCTTGTCGTACTGCGGGTTCGGCCGACCCGTTTGGTCCGATTCGCCGTCCCAGATCTTAGGGCCGAAGCGTTGGTCGAGGTCCCAGCCCTGTCGAGCAATTTCCACGCTCCGTGCTCGATGGTCCGCATACGTGCGAGATGACGCGAGCCAGTTGATCGCTTCGTCACGGGCGTGTGGGTTCGGTGACGGTTTCGCCGCCTCAGGTGCTACGGCGACCGCCTCTTTGAATCGAACCTCGGCCTTTGCGCCCTCGGTTAGATACTCCAGGAGGGTACCGTAGCTTGCGATGCGGAGCCGGCCCAGACGCTTGGTGGGGAAAGCGCCCGCACGTGCCATCCGCATGTAGTCCTTCGGCGGGATGCCAAAGTGTTCGAGGGCGGTGTGCTGGCTGACGGTTGCTGGTAGCGGAGCTGCAATGGTGAACAAGGACTTCGGCACGTTGGTAGCGAGCACCAAGGGGACGGATTCATCGGGGTCCACGGGCGCCTTTGGACGGTTCATGGGTGTGGGGGCTTGGCCTGGTTCCTAGCTTCGTCAAGTCCATCTGATCGGGTAACCTCGCCATCGCGATGTCGATTCCGGGCGACCCGATCATGACCGAAGCTCGTCACGTCAGGGACCTGATCTTCGTCGAGGTCCGACACCGACGTATCGCCCTGCAAGAGCTGAGCTTTCGAATCGATGAAGGCGATCCCTGCGTCCGGTTTGGCGTTGACGGGTCCACCTTGCGGGGGCCCGCATCCGTATTCGAGACGGTGAAGACCTCCGTCCGAAGGTGGTCACCGTCTCTAGCGCATCGGACGGGTGGTCACGGACGTGGCAACGTCGACGGGACCACACGTTCGACATCGCCGCCGTCGCCGATTTCTTGGTCGCCATCATCGAGCATGAGCGAGCCAAGCCGCCCATGCCGGACCTTCGTGTTCCCTCGGGCGTGGCCGCGTCCGCATCAGGGGTCCACGTTGTGCAGCTTGCCGCGATCCGCCTCGGGACGCGCTCACAATCAACCACGCCTAAAGATCTGTTGGGCGCCTTGAATGACGAGCGTCGGCGAGCCCGGATCGGTCGTGGCCTTGCAGCTAACGGTCTCATCGAAGCCGACCTCCGAGCGTTGGCGGACGTGGCGCAGCTACACCTATACCGCCCCAACAAGCTGAACTACGACCCGTTCGAGCCTTTCGGCAGGAACGTACTGCCGATCGCGCTCGTCGGAAAGGCTGCGGTGTCGGGGATCGAAAGTCGATACGTTCTAGTGCTCGACTACGGTGACCATACGGTGAAGGTTGCCGACCCCGCGGGTCAGGGCTTGATGACGATCACCCGGGACTCGTTCTGGGCTTCGTGGAAGCTGGCTCAACGTAGAGACCTTTCGTGGGTTGGGCTGGTGACGCCGACGTCGACCCCTCGGTGAGCGCTTGCCGTCCACTTGCGGGTTTACTAGCCGTTACCTATGGTCGTCGATGAGCATCCAATACACCGTGTGCGCCAAGAGGCAGGAGCTTGCGTGCGTTGCCGCGACGACGGCTTGACCTTCAGGCACGACGACAGGCGGTGGGCCCTTCCACTTTTTCACAAGGACGCTACTTGCCCTTCTCGGATCGTATTTGTCGCCGAAGCCCCGAACCTTTCGGACACCTTTGATCCAGACAAGGGTCGACTCACTGTCGATGCCGAAACGGATCCGACCGGGCGGTTCATGCGTCAGCTTCTCGAATCAGTTTGCCTGACGCCGGAGGACGTGTTGGTGACCAACACGTCCCTGTGCCTACCCGCGAAGAAGGCGGGCAAGTTCCCCGTGCAAGCCGTCATCGCTCGCAACTGTCGACCCTGGCTTGAGCGCCTCATCGTCGCCGCTGAAGCCCGAGTCGTAGTCACTTGGGGTGGGGTAGCGCTGGCCGGCACCCGCAACGTAGAGCGACACAAGCTTGAGCTTCGTGAGTCCGTCGGCAAACTGCACCCCTGGTTCGGGCGCTTGCTCTTGCCGCTTTATCACCCCGGTCTGCTTGCTAGGAAGAATCGCTCAACGGCTCAGCAGCTTGAGGACATCTCGTGCCTCAGAACCGTACTGCTCAAAGAGACGGCCGTCAGCCAGGCTTCGCTCGAAGGAGTCGCCAAGTAGCGCATGGGTCGACCCAACCTTTTCAGCTTTGCGACCTCCGAACTCTCGCAGGATGCCTTCCTGTGCTGGCTGGCGGCGCTCGCGGATCACGACGACGCGGATCTTCAGCAGCTCGGCCAGTCCTTCATTGCCTGGCTGTGGCAGCAAGCGAGGGGGGCCTCGGTCGAGCCCAATCGGGTGAGGCTTCTTAGGAGTCCAGAGCGTCAGGTGGATCACGTGGACATCCTCTTCGAGGCAGAGATTGCGGGAACGCGAGCCCTGTTCTTGATCGAGGACAAAACCGAAACCTCGCACCATTCGGGCCAGCTCGAACGCTACCTGAAGGCCGTGAGCCACGCCGAAGTCGTGCCGGTCTACTTCAAGACCGGGTATCATTTCGGCACGGATACAGCCGCGACAGCTGCGGGATACACGGTCGTCGGGCTAGATGAGTGGGTCGCCTTCCTGAAGGCCCAGACCGCACGCAGCGACATCTTTGACGACTACAGCACTTATGTCGCGGGTCTGCATGCCAAGCGTAGTGAAGCGCTCAGCGTTCTGCTGACCCCCGAAGGCTACAAGCGGTTCGACGAAGACTTCGTCCAGTACGAATTCATGCGGCGTGTGGCAAATAGCTGCTCCAGCTTCATAGGCCGGCGGTCGACATACCGGGGACGAAGCCTTGGCGGGAAACCGTGGACCCAACACCTCTTCGCGGAATTCGAACACGCTCTTCCGACCAGGCTGAAGGAAAGCCTGTTCTATCGCCTGGACCGTCGAACCGGTGGTTGGTACCTCGCGATTCGGCAGTATGCGAAAGTCCAAGCGGCCGACGCGGCCCGCGCAGTAAAGCTGGCGCGACTGGCCGAGTATCGCCGACAGTTCGATTGCGTACTCTCGATCATCGAGGGTCGCCCGGTCTTCAAGCAACCGTCAACCGACCGCCAAGGCAAGAACGAGAGCGAGGTGGCGGTGCTCTTCTTCGACGACGCGACCAACACCACGAGCCGCGTGTTGGAGGCTTTACCGCGGATCCACGAAGCATTTCTTAGCGCCATTCGGGCGTCGCGTGGTTGAGGCGGCGCTACCACCCCGGGTACCGACTCCAGTAGTGATCGGAATCACCCTGAGTGACTCCCACGAGATCGCGAGCTAGCTCTTCGATGATGTCGCGTAGCTCAACCTGATCGAGCCAGCGCAGGGGAATGCATTCGATGCCCCAGAGCGTCCCGAGGAGCTGGCCGGTGAGACTGCCGGTCGAATCCGAGTCGCCGCCGTGATTGACCGCGATCCGGACGCCGTGTTCAAAGCTGTCAGCTCGAAGGGCGCAGAACAGGGAGATGGCCAGCGCCTCCTCGGCGACCCATCCACCGCCCAAGCGCTCCACGGTCTCGGGGCTTGATGGCGCATCGGAGGAAACCAGAGCAAGCGCGGCCTCGACGGCAGCCAGAACCTCTTGCGAGCCGTCCTGGTGTTGGACCAACTGCTTCGACGCGCTGATCGCATCGCTCAACGAAGCGCCCTTCATCAAGTTTGCAACGACGAACGAGAAGAACCCGGACGCCAAGGTGCTGCTGACGTGCCCGTGGGTGCTCTTGGCCGATTCGCAGGCCATCTTGAACGCCAGCGGCACTGTCCCCTCAGAATGCGCGTCAATCCGAACGAACAAGCCGACCGGGGCAATCCGCATGATGGCGCCGCAGCCCTTGCTGTCGTTCCGAGCTTTGTCTCCGAATCGCTGGGCGGCCTTGAGCGCTGAGAGGCAGGTCATGCCCGGCGCCCGCACGGAGAGGAGTTCCTTCCGTGTGACGAGCCAACCATCGGGCCATTCCTCGTTTCTGGTCGGCATCGCTGGGCTGTGCTCGCCCTGCGTGTGGAGCCACCTCAGGAGGGCATGATGGATCACGCCAGGTGGGTGGCAAATGCCACGCCCGTCGTAGCGGACCTGGGATCGGATCAGCCCTTCAGCGGTGAACAGCGTCATCTGCGTGTCGTCCGTCACCGCGCCGAGGCGACCGTAGGCGGGTGCGAACTCGATGATGCCGTCCGAACCGAATGCGCGACGGATCTCTTCGAGCGACATAAACTCGATAGGAGCGCCGAGCGCGTCACCGACCGCACCACCGAGGAGGCATCCCCGAACTCTGGAGACTTCGTCGAGTTTAGGTTGCATGCCAGCCGTTCTCCGTAACTAGCATCCCGAGGGCGGCGGGAGACCGACGCCGCAACTCGTCGACGTAGTGGTCCCTCGCCGCCTCACTTTCGAAGACGTGAACTGTCACGCTGTCGCCGAGCCTGTCCTCTTCATCCAGAAGATCGTTCATGGTTCCGCAATCCACGAGGAACGCCGGTCTGCCTTCGAAGGTGCCGGTATAGGTCGCGAACCCCTCGCCACAGCCAATCGGCGCAAGGGCGGCAATGCGGGGATCGCCCGTCGAGCCAATTCTTAGGGTCACGTCGGTCGCTCGATCTCCAGACAGTGGGACAACAGCGCCAACTACGAACGAGTAGCGACCGTCGACGAGCACGTAGCTGGCGAGCCGAATGCTTTGCTCCAGGAGCTGACTTGTTCGGGGATCTGCTCCACCACTGGGAGCAACAGCAGGCCAAACGATCCACTTCTCGGTCGGCCCGTCGAAGGCGATGGCTTCGCCTAGCAGGGCACTGAATAGCTCAGCAAATAGATCGGCGTGCAAGTCGATCAGTGCGGCGTAGCCTTCGATTTGCGCGACCAGTCTCGTCAGCTGACGGCTGTCCTTCAGCTCGATCAGGACAGGTGTGGAGCGTCCACCATCTCGCCGAAGGGCCAGGATGTCGCACACCACCTTGCCATTCGCACTCGGCAACGAGATCTCGTCCGTGATGAACCACAGCTCCACCGGGTCTTCGGTCGCGGCAGAGGCTTCGTTCAAGGAAGCGAGGCGACGCCCATTGGTTCGAGCCTTGCGAATTAGGTGACTCTGGAGCGCCTTCTCACCCGTGACGCGGCCTTGCTCGACGTTCCGGCAGTGCGCGTCGAACGTCGCCTCGAACCCCTCGCCGACCGACTTTAGGTTGGTGAGCCCGCCCTTGCCTCGCTGGGGGCGATCCGGAAGCAGGCCCACCATCGCTACACCAGTCGAGCTGGGACGGAAGTGAACTCGTTCACCGTGAGCGTCAAGCAGGGGCTGCAACTCGGCTCGGATTCGACGGGCCCATTCGATAGTCCGACGAAGGCGTTCGCGTTGGTGTTCGATGACTTCCACTGGTCTCATGGTCTGCTAGAAGCTTTCGGCGCTCAAGCGCCCTGTGACGTTTCCTGTCCGGCCTTCGCGTGTCACGACGAGGCATTGCGCGTAGGCTCTGATATTGATGGTCAGCGAAGAGGAATTGGCTCAGTACGATGTGCTGGTGGCGGGCGACAACGAATGGCAGCGGGAGGCTCGACTCCTCCAAGCACACTGGCGTGAACGTCATTTCCTTCCGGTAGGGCTTCATGGGGGCCGTCCACTCGGTTCAAGACTCGCGATGCCGTTCGCGAAGGAAAGGCTCGCCACGTTCATGACCCCGACCGTCCAGGACGTCGTCCTGGCGGAAGTCTTGGATTCGGTGAAGAGCGCCGGCAAGGTCTTTGAAGATCCCCGCATTTTCGACAACCTGCTGACCTCGCAGGCGCTGTGCTTCAACCTGTTCGGCGAGCTTCAGCGAGATCTTGGACTCGCGTCACGCGCCGTGGCCCGTTTGCTGAATGATCCAACCCTGGAAGTCACAGCCGTCGAGTTCGAGTACTCGCCCGGTCGCTCGGACCCAAGGTTCACGGCGGACCAGTCGGCCTTCGACGTGTTCATCGACTACACCTCCCGAGATGACCGCAGGTTCTTGGGCATCGAGGTGAAGTACGCGGAGACGATGGGTGGCAAAGTGGCCCGCCACCGCGCGCGCTACGACGAGGTGGCTCATGCCATGGGGTGCTTCGTCCCCGAAAGCTTTGCAAGGCTACGGCAGAAGCCGCTCGAACAACTCTGGCGCAATCACCTCCTCGTCGGCAGTCTTGTTCTCGACCCCACGTCGGACTTCGAGGAGGGCACGTTCGTCCTGCTCTACCCAGCAAGGAACCTGATCGTGCAACGAGCGGCCGAACTGTACAGGACATGTCTAAATGAAAAGGCCATGTTCACGGCTTGGAGCCTGGAGTCGGTGCTCGACGCTTTGGCAAGCGTTGGCGCTGGGCCCTGGGTGCAGGCTGTGACGGACCGATACCTGGGCTAACGAGGAGCCCGTGGCTACCTTGGGCAGCGAACATAAATCTGTGGATGGCGAAGCCTCCGATGGCGTCAAATACGCCTTCACGGTTGAGTGATCCGTGTTCGACGAGAGTCCGCAGGCCGCAGCAACAGCGAGCGCAAAGAATGATGGTCTCGGCCGGCACAAGCACCGTGCACGTGTTCGGGGTAACCTTGACCGCGTTGCCCAACGATCTCTCAACGCGATCGCGACGACCTCAACGATTTCAACTCAGTGCACGAGGAGGGACTTGAACCCCCACGCCTTGCGGCGCCGGAAACTAAATCCGGTTGGCATGTATCGAGACGCCGCGAGATGTAGCGAAAAGCGGATTTCGCCAGGGTGTTCGCTACATCTGGCGGCGTTTCGATACAGCCCGTGGACGATTCAAAGACGATTCCCGAGACCCCTCGCGACGGCCGCGGGTAGAAGCACGTGTTCCGGACCTGCCGGGCCGCTGGAGACGAGTCGGGGACGATTCCGATTCGATTGGAGAAATGGCAGCGCGCGTTGCTATACTGCCCCGGTGCGCGATACGTCGGAGCCGGCTCAACAACGTTACTTCCAGCTGCTTCGTGCACAGACGCCACTTGCTCGAATCACGACGGCCGTGGGGCTGAGCTCGGCGGTTCGAGAGCTGGCGGAGACCGCCATTCGGACAGAAGATCCCGGGGCCTCGGCAAGCGTCGTCCGCGCTCGACTTGCTCGCCGACTCTACGGGCGTGAGGTCGCCACCCGTCTCTTCCCCGGCATCAACCTCGATGGCGGCTGAAGTCGGCGAAAACGCGATCGATATCGCGCTCAAGGTTGCGCGTGCCCTGACCACCGTGGGTGCCGAGTACTTCGTCGGAGGCAGCTTGGCCAGCTCGCTCCAGGGAGAGCCCCGAGCCACGAACGACATCGACTTCGTGATCGCATTGCCAGCCGGAAGGGTTGGCGAACTCGCCGCAGCGTTGGGCGGTGACTTCGAAGTCGATACCGATACGTTGCGCGACGCGGTGCTACGCGCCAGCTGCGCGAACGCATTTTACTTACCTGTCGTCACCAAGATCGATTTCTTCGGCCGCGGCCACGAGCCATTCGACGAGAGCGAGTTTTCGAGGCGTCGATCGACGATCGTAACAGCCAGCGGCAACTCGCTCGTCGTCAAAGCCCCGGAGGATACCGTGCTCCGCAAGCTGCTCTGGTTCCGCGAAGGCGGTGAAGTTTCCGAGAAGCAATGGCGAGACGTCGTGTCGGTCCTGCAGATCAGCGGCGACAAAATGGACCAGACTTACCTCACGGCCTGGGCATCACGACTGCGCGTCAGCGACCTGCTCGGACGCGCTCGCAGCTAGCAGGAGAGGTTTAAGGACAGGCAGCATGTCGATCGATCTCCTCGTCCACGCGTCCCCACATCGTCGCCTGCAGCACTGCCCACTCGTGGAAGAAGCGCGAAAGAAGGCCCAAGAGCTTAGCCAATTTGCACCGCCACGCGTGCTGATCGAAGAACTCGTAGATGGTAAGAGGGTTCGTCCAATCCATGAGGTTGCTGATAGCCACGGAAGGACGTTCGTTCTCTCGTGGGCACAAAGCGACGATGCTGTCGGCCTGACGGTTTTCGATGGAGATGACCCCGGAGTCATTTAAGGCGAGGTTGAATGGCGTTGTCCTCACGGTTGTTTCTCGCGTGTGCGCTCGTGCTTGGTGCTCCGGCTTGTGGAGGCCAGAGTCCACCCGACGCGGGCGGCCATCCGGATGCCGGCAGCGGCGTGACGCCCACGTTCCTGCCCGAGGGAGCGCTGCGCGCGTGCGTGTTCGCCGGCGCCTGCATCTCCCCGTTGTTTGCCGCACAGGGTTCCCCGCCGATTGCCGCGCAGGGTGCTCACTGTGTTTACCAACTGGAGCGCGCCCGCATCCTCTTGGGGGGCTTGGAGCGATTTGCGTCGTGTGCGCAAGCGGCGACCAGCTGCACCGAGGTCTTCTCCTGCGTATCGCGTGATCACGGACCGGACTATTGCCTGGCGCACCCGGGCCGCTCATGCGACGGAAGTATTTCGGTATCGTGCCCGACGACTCCGACTTCTGCCTGGGCGATCGATCCACCGTCCGACGATTGCGAGGCGGACGGCTTGATCTGCACGGGCGCCGGCCTCTGCACGAACGGCAATACCTGCACTCACTGGCCGATCGTGCTGAACTGCTACGACAACAAGCTTACCACCTGCGGACTCATCGAGCCCATGTGGGAGTCAGAGCTCGACTGTGCGACCGTCTATCCTGGGGGTCGCTGCGGTGGCTTCAACCAGTCCCCGGCGTGCCTCCCCAGGGAGGCCGACGTTTGCCCGTGGGTCACCCAGTCGCCCTACGGGTGCTCGGGGAACGTCCTCCAAGGCTGCGACACCGTAGCGAAGGCCACACTGGACTGCGACACACTGGACAGCGACTGCCACGTCGACAACTTCGGCCACGCCACCTGCGACCCGAGAGCCCAGGAATGCACGCAGGACTCGCCAGACCATTGCATCGGCTCGGCCCTCTCGATCTGCGTCGACGGCCGCTATCGCGACGTCGACTGCGCGGCACTCGCGCTCGGCCCGTGCCATCCCACCCCCGAAGGCGGCGCTGTCTGCGGCTCCCCCAACTGATAGCGCCGGACGAGAGTCGCGCCGTCTCGACTTAGCCCTGAAGAGGCTGCTCAAGCTTCGCTCTCCTTACAAGGCGAAGCACTCGTCGACGGTGAATCTCGTTTTGGGCCTTGTGCGTGGGCGCAAGGAGCTCCAGCCCGTCGCGCACGCCGACGACGACATTCTATTCTGACCAGGGCACCGCATTGACCAGTACGTCGCTCGCATCTGCCGGAACTCGAAAGGCTGGCTGCAGCCGACCGGGGAGTCCGGATGCTGAGCTTTCACTTCAGTGCACGAGGAGGGACTTGAACCCCCACGCCTTGCGGCGCCGGAACCTAAATCCGGTGCGTCTGCCAATTCCGCCACTCGTGCTCGATCATTGCTGGCTTAGGTGAGCGGAGGGATAGCGCGTGCGGGGCGACTCGTCTACCGAAAGGGGCTCGGGGATGGGGGTTTTCAGCGAGGCTCGGGTTCGGGCGCGTGAAAAAATTGTCCACGCACTCGCGCGAGGAGCCAGTGTAGGCTCGAGAGTGTGAGCGAGGCTGAGTTCTTTCGTCTATGCACGACCTGCAAAAAGCCGATTGGCTTTGGCGCGGACTACATGCAGTGCAGCGTGTCGACCTGCAACCGGAACAAGCTGGCGCAGTTTTTTTGTAGCTTGGCTTGTTGGGATGCGCACCTGCCGGAAGCCCGGCACCGGGACGCTTGGGCCGAGCCGATGAAGGCGCCCACGCATGAGGCCTTCCGTCGCGAGCAACAAGAAGAGCAGGACCGTGAAGCGAGGAGCTCTGCTCGGGAAAATCGGGAGAGCGCGATGAGTGATGAAGCCGACAAACGCCGACGCATCGTTGGTGCGCCTGCCGCAGCGCAAGAGCTGCCGGAGGACGTCTTGGTCGTGGTCTCGAAGTTGAAGGCGTACGTCAAGGCGCGCTCGGGCATGAACACTTCGGACGGTGTGGTCGATGTGCTCTCGGCCAAGATCCGCAAGTTGTGTGACGCGGCGATCGAGGTCGCGCAGGCGGACGGTCGCAAGACCGTGCTGGATCGCGACTTCAAGTAGCCGCCCGCTGCCAAACGCCGACTGGCCGTCTGGCGGCCGCCCTAGCTGGCTCGGTTTGATTTCGAGATAGATGTCGGGTGCCAGACATTGATCGAGACTTTCGACGTAAGTCTCGAGGCGAGCGCCGACATTTTATGAGTGTGAGTGTGCGCGTGTTGGTGGTGCAGATCCGGAGCGTGGTCGTGGCTGTGCTCCAGGGGTTCATGGCGATGCAAATGCGTGTGTTCGCCGACGACGGGTGGAACGTGGCTGTGCAGGTGATGGCCGTCGTCGTGGCGGTGAGCGTGTTCGTGTTCGAGCACTTCATGCCGGTGCGCGTGCTGATGTCGTTCGGTCAAATGCAGGTAGGCGCCCAGGGCGAAGAACGGCACTGAGAGCGCGCCGCCCCAACCGAGTGCGCGATCGCCGAAGAGCCAGGCGACGAATGCGCCGACGAATGGGGCCAGTGCAAAGACGGACGCGGTGCGCGCCGCGCCGATGCGGGTCTGGGCTTCCAGATACAAGCGCAAACTGAGGCCATAGCCGATCGCGCCGACCAGCAGTAGGAGCGCGCATTGCAGCGTCGTGCGCGGCGCAGCCTCGGCTAGGCCGCGCCCGAGCGCGAACGCGAGGCCTGCACCCAACGCGCTCTTGACCGCGACGACCGCGAGTGGCGGCTCTTCGGACAAGCGGCGAGTGAGCGTGTTGTCTAGCGCCCAGCACAACGTCGCGAAAGCGACGGCCAAGAGCCCGAGCGGGTGCAGCTCGGTTTGACGCGCGCCGTCGATGGCCAGCACCGCGCCGCCGCTTGCCATCAACGCGAGCGCGGCGATGAACCGCGCTCCGAACGGTTCCGCGAACAGGCGCCACGCCAAAAGTGCGGTAAATATCGCTTCGAAGTTGAGTAACAGCGAGCCGCTCGTGGCGCCCGACCTTTGTAAGCCCCAGGCAAACGCCGCAGGTCCGATCGCGGCGCCCAAGCTGGCAATCAGCACGAGGCGAGCGCCGTGACGACGCGCAAGTGCGATCGGCGCGCGGACACCGAAGCCACTCATCAGCCAGGAAGAGCAGAGCGCGCCCGCGTAGAGCAGCGCGGCTGTCGTGAACGGGCCCACCCCGATGCCAAAACGCGCGACCGCCGGCGCGGAAACGCCGAATGCGAGCGCAGACAGCGAAGCGACGAGGATCCCGGTCTGAAGCGAGCTACGCGCGGGCATGCGCGCAGTATATCCTAGGGAGGGGCGCTCACGTGTCCGCGCCGGCGCCAGCGCTCGGGATCCCGGGCATGGACGACAGTTCGACCTGCACCTCATTGCGACGGAGCCAGGGCAGAGTCCAGGGCGCGTCATATCCGGCGAAAATGACATCGCCGATCGGGAGCAGACCAGCAGCGCGGACGTAGGTCAGTAGTTCCTGGCGCTTTCTGCTGGGAATTTCAACGCCGTAGCGTCCGCTGTAGCTCAGCGCGGCTACGCGGCGAGCGGGGATTCGTCGCAGCGTGATCTGACGATCGTTGGGCGCGGGTAGCGTCTCGAACGGCACGCTGTCGGGTATCTTGAACGCGACCGTGCGCGTGGCGCGGTCCATCGCGCCAACCGTCACCATGACCGGAGCGGTCATCGCGATATTTAGCCCGCGCGCATTGCCCCCGAAGATGTAGTTCGCGAGCCGGTCGAAGCCTTCGTGCAATGATTGCTTCCACGGCGCGGCATTGAGCACGGTCTCCGCTTGCACGCGCGGAGCGTACTGGCGCACTTCGAAGTCGCCATCGATCGACTCGATTTCATAGCGCGCTTTTTCGCTGAACCAACGCGCCAGCTGCCAGCGGGTGAGCATGGCTACGAGCGAGCCGCCGAGCGTCGCAAGCCCGAGCTGGCGCCTGTTCCCTTCGCCGCGGAGGGCGCACCAAGCCCCGATACCGACGCCGGCGAGCGGCACCATGACGCTGGTCTGTTCGAAAAACCGAGTCCGACGCGAGCGACGCAGCGCGGGAGTGGACGGCAGGACGTCGATCGCCGCGGGCTGGAGCGGAGCTAGGCTTTGCATGATCCCCGCTGCGAGTGCAGCTTTGGTGCCAGCAACGTGCCGAGTATTCCCACCGCGCAATTTGACTCCAAAGCGGGCGCTCTTCAGCTGCCGTTCGGGGCGACACGAATCGCCCCAACTTGGCAGACTGCCTCGCCTGGCAACACGGATCCCCGCCCGCGGGTCGCGCTCACTGCACGCCGAGTAGCTCGACCTCGAAGAGCAGCGTGGCATTCGGAGGGATCACGCCGCCGGCTCCGCTGGCACCGTAACCGAGCGCTGCGGGAATGAGCAGGCTGCGGGTACCACCAATTTTCATCGTCGCCACGCCTTCGTCCCAGCCCTTGATCACGCGGCCAGCGCCGATCGGGAACGTGAAAGGGCGTCCGCGATCGAGGGAACTATCGAACTTTTCGCCCTTCTTACCGTCGACCCACAGCCAGCCCGTGTAGTGCATCACGCAGGTTTGGCCCTTCGTAGGCGAGGCTCCCTGGCCCTCACGGGTGTCTTCGTACTGGAGTCCGCTGGATGTCGTGGTCATTGCCATGTCACGATTAAAGCCCATTTTGCCACGCGTCGGAAGCCGGTCGAAGAACCCGGGCGACTTGCAGGAGGTGCTGCAAAATGCTCCAGTTTCGCGGTCAATGAGCACTCCCTCCACGCCGGCCGCCGCTAACCCGTCTAGCTTTTCCGCGCTCGTGCGTCGCCTGTCGGACGTGTCATTGGTGCGCTTTGGGCTCGTTGGCGTGAGCAACACGGCCATCGGCTTTGCGGCATTTTGGAGCGCACACCGGGTGCTGCGCGCGTCCGCGGCACAGGGCATCGCGTACACCCTCGGCACGCTCTGGAGTTACTACTGGAACCGGCGCTGGACGTTCCAGAGCCAGGGCAAGGTCGCGAGTGAAGCCGGCCGCTTCTTCAGCCTGCAGATCGGCTTCATGCTGCTGAGCTCGCTGCTCTTGGGCGTGCTCGTCGACCGCGAGCACTTGCCTTCCTGGCCCTGCTGGTTCGGCGTCTCGGTGCTGATCACCGTGCTCAACTTCGTGGCCTCGCGTTACTGGGCGTTCAAGCCCGCGTCGAATTGACGCCAGCCGGACCGGAACCTACCCTGAGTGGGTGAGGATCTATCTCGGCGCTTGCGGCTGCTCTGCGTTACTCGTCGCGTGCGCGCTCAGCGCGTGCGGTAGCGACGCGACGCCCGCGAGCCCGAGCGGCAGCGCGGGCGCTGGCAGCGACGCCGCCGGTAGCGCGGGCGAAGCTGGGAGCGCCGGCAGCCAGGTGTCCGACTCCGCGCAATGGCCGATGCCGAATAGCGTGGGGCTCGGCTTGCCGAATCCCGCCAACTACGATTCTTCGACGACGCCGGGCATCGTGCACGACCTCGTCACTGGCCTGGATTGGTTACAAGATCCGGGCACGGAGCTCTATCCGCGGGCAGACGCGGTCAATCACTGCGCTGAGCTGTCTTTCGCTGGCTTCGACGATTGGCGCGTACCCGAGTTCATCGAGCTAGTCTCACTGTTCAGTGTGGTACCGAGCGAGGCAGACCCGCTCGATCCGGTTTACATCGCGCCCGTGTTTCAGGCGCAAGGTCGCTTCTGGTCTGCCAGCTCGGTCACCAGCGCCAACCTTGGACGGTTGCTCGACTTCACCGCCGATGGCTGTGGCACCTCAACGAGCTGCAGCATCGGCGTAGGGGGCAAGGCGGACGAAGCGCTCGGCGGCGCGTTCTGCGTGCGCGGCAGCCAGCCACCCGTGACGTCGGCGCGCTATCAGACCGACGGCGATGAAGTCGCCGATCTGCGCACGGGGCTCACTTGGATCGGTGTGCCGGTCAACGACCAGACCGGCGCGTACGCGGACGCAGTTGACGCTTGCGATGCCTTGGGCAGCGGAGCGCGGCTGCCCAGCATCACCGAATTGCTCTCGATCCTCGTGCCAATCTTGGACAAAAAAGCCTTCCCGGATTGGCCCGCGGACGCATTCGCCTGGAGCAGCTCGACCATCCCCGCCAAACCCGACACTTACTGGGCGGGCGCGATCACGGGCGCGACCGAAGCCGCGCTTGCGACCAGCCACAACCGTATCGAGTGCGTGCGCTGACGTCAGCCGCGCAGACGCGTGAGCACTTCCAAGAAGTCCTCGGGCAAAGGTTGCTCGAAGTCGAGTTCGGCGTTCGTGACCGGGTGACGGAAGCCGAGCTGCAATGCGTGCAGCATCAAGCGCGGTGCAGCGATCGCCTGATGCGGGTTGTTCTTGGCGTACACCCGTTCGCCCACCAGCGGGTGCCCTGCTTCCGACAAGTGAATGCGGATCTGATGCGTGCGTCCGGTCTCGAGCCGGCACTCGATCAAGGTCGCCCCCTCGAGGGCCTCACGAAAGAAGACGTGCGTGATGGATTCGCGCCCGAGCGTCGGATTGTTGGTCGAGCCGCGCCGACCGTCCCCGCGGTCTTGCACCAAGCGCGAGAAGATCGTGCGATCCTGGATGGCGCCGTGCACGATGGATCGATAGCGGCGGCGCACCGAGTGCACGCGGAATTGATTCTTCAAATCGAGTTTGGCCGCCAAATTGCGAGCAAATAAGACGAGTCCAGAGGTCTCCTTGTCGATCCGATGCACGATCCCGAGCGGCGCTTCCTTGCGTCCGAGCTCGGCGCGCACCAGTTCGTCGAGTGTGCCTGTCTCGTTTTCGTCGTAAGGGACGGTGCTGATCCCGGCCGGCTTTTGCACCACGACGACGTGCGCGTCCGCGTGCACGATCGCGCCCGGCGGCAAGCGCGGCCCTTCGCGATGGCGCGCCGCAGTCATGCGCAACCCGATCTGTGCGCCAGCTGCCACGCGCATGGCCGTCTCGCGCTGCACGCTGCCATTGACCGACACCTTGCCGGTCTCGATCAGACGCCGAACCTCCGCCCAGCTGGCGCCGTCGTGCTTTTCGCGCAGCAAGCGATCGAGTGGCTGCGCGCCGCGCCCCTCGGGGGCGGTGAACGACAGATCCTTGAAGATGAAGCGTTGTTCCGCGCCGCTCACTCGGCTCGCCCACGAGGAGAGTTCCAACGCGGCTTCACGTGCACGCGGAGTACGTCGCGAAACTCGCCAATTTGCGCGCAGTGATCCATCTTGTCGTTGCCCGAAAAGCCGCGCACATGAAAATTGCCCTTGGAATAGCGGGTGATCAGCGTCATGCCCATCGGTCCGGTCCCGCGCACGTCACGCAGCTTTCCGCCCACTTCGTGAACTAGATAGTCCGCGGTCTCGGTGGTGGAGGCGTAGCCGGGCGGGATGATCGAGGAGTGGCTGACGAACATCAAGGTTTCACCCGCGGCCGCGCGCTTGGCAAAATCAGTGAACATGAAGATCGGCTGACCGTTGATCGCGGCGCCCGAGTATCCGCAATGTAAACCATCCAGCAGCACGACGGTGTCCACGTGCTCCTTGGCGTACTTCTGCATCAAGATGTGTTGCACTGCGCCGTAGCCCGCGCTCCAGGAGCTGAGTCCGAGGTGCCGAACGTGGGCTGTCTTGCGGCCAGCCTTTTTGGCCACCGCGCGTTCGACGGCTTCGATCAAACGAGGAAACACGTCCGGCGCTTGAAACGCTTCTTCATAAGCACCGGAGCCGAGGCCCAGATCGATGCCCACGAGCACCGCACCGTCCATGACTTGCACCCACTCCTTGCGCACCGGTTCGTGGCCGTGAAAGTGGACCATCAAGTCGAAATCGCCCCGCGCGGTGATACCGCCGTGTACGGGCATGATGAACTGCCCCATGCCGATGCCGCCCTCCCACTTGCCGTACACGCCGAACCCCGGGTCCGGGGTCATGCACGGGTTGATGCCGCGATCGGCCGCGCTGGTTTGCACCTGAGTATCCGCTGCGGGTTTGCGCGCAACGTAACTCGCGACTCGCGTATCGGCTTTGGGTGGGGCTTGGGGTTGGGGCGCTCGCGGCGAGGGCTCAGCGACCGCGCGAGGCGTGACAGCGAGTCCCGCGAGGAGACCGCCCAACGCTCGCATCAGCGCGCGCCGTTCGAGCAGTGGGAGGGGCAGGGAGCGCACGGGCCCCAAACGTGCGCTCATCGCGAGCAATTTTCAACTTCCCCGCCGTTTTCGCTGAGGCTGTTCTGCCACTCTGACAATTGGCGATAAATGCCGCGGTTGGCGCCCCGCCCCCGTCTGTTTGCCCGTTCGCCACGGACACCGGCGCCTCTTACCCCTCGCTCCCGTCGAGTTGGAGTTCGAACTCCATTTTGGCTTCCCGGGGGCTATTCCCGGCAAAAATGGAGTTTGAATTCGAAGTTCTACCCGCTTCGCCGGAAGCTTTTGCTGGCCCGCGCGGCCCCTGGGCTCAGGCCACTTCTTGCTGAGTGCTGCAGTGGATCGTGCCGAGGCCGAGCACGAAGTCGGTCGAGTGGATGCCGACCACGCGGCGCGTCGGGAACAGCTCGGCGAGGATCCCGAGGGCTTCGCGATCGTTGGGATCGTTGAAGGTGGGCACTAGGACGGCCGCGTTGCCCACGTAGAAGTTGGCGTAGCTCGCCGGTAAGCGTTGGCTGTCGAAGACGATCGGCGTCGGCATGGGCAAGCGAATCACCTCGAGCTGACGGCCCTTGGCGTCGCGCATGCGCTTCAGGCGGGCGGCGGCGTCGCGCAGTACGGCGTAGTTCGGGTCTTGTTTGTTCTTCTCGTCCGAGAGCACGATTTTGCCGGGTGCCACGAAGCGCGCAAAATCGTCGATGTGCCCCGCGGTGTCGTCGCCCGCGATGCCGCTTTCGAGCCAGAGCACGCGTTCGGCGCCCAGGTGATCGCGGAGCACGGCTTCCATTCCGGCCTTGCCGAGCGGCGCGTTGCGCGCTTGGCGGCCATTCAGCAAGCACTCTTCGGTGCACAGGAGCGAGCCCTCGCCGTCGACGTCGATCGCGCCGCCTTCGAGCACGACGCGCGCGCGTTTACGGCCGAATTGAGCCTCCGGAAGCGCGAGGGGTGAACCGAGCTGGAGTGCGACGGCGAGCCCGGCATCCTCGTCTTTGACGTGATTTTTGTAACGCGCCCAGCCGTTGAACTTCCACTTCACGAGCGCGGTCTCGCGCTTTTTGCCGGAGCCCTTCACGACTCCCAGCGGCAAAAAGTCGCGCGTCCAAGAGCGGTCCGTCGGCAAATGCACGAAGTCCACCTGCTTCAGGTTCACACCCGAACGGCTGAACACGCTCTTGGCCGACGTCTCTTCCTTCTTGCCCGAGACGATCACCCGGATGCGCTCACCCTCTTGCAAGTGGCGCGCGATGTCCGCGAACACCCAAGGGATGGCGTCGAACTTTCCGGGCCAGTCCGTCGGTTCGTGCGGCCAGGCGAGCCAGGTGGCCGCGTGTGGCTCCCACTCCGCGGGCATGCGGTAGCCGAGCGAATGGGGTGTGGCAAGTGTGTCGAGTTTCGGTTCGACCGTGACGGCGGGCTTGCTCGAGCGAGCAACCGAGGCGCGCTTCTTCATCGCTTGTTCGGATCCAGAAAGCGTTGCGTGAGATCACCATAAGCGTCGATGCGACGGTCGCGGAAGAAGGGCCAATTGCGGCGGACCCACTCTTGGCGCGTCAAATCGCACTCGACGACCACGGTCTCTTCACCTTGTCCGGCTTCTGCCAACACCACGCCGAAGGGATCTGCCACGAAGGAATGCCCCCAAAATTCAATGCCTCCGTCGGTCGGCCCCTCGTGACCCACGCGGTTGACCGCGACCACGAACACGCCGTTGGCGATGGCGTGGCTGCGCTGGATGGTTTGCCAGGCGCTCAACTGAGCCGCGCCGTATTGTTCTTTCTCGGCCGGGTGCCAGCCGATCGCGGTTGGATAGGTGAGCACCTCGGCGCCGCGCATGGCGGTCAGCCGCGCGGCTTCCGGGTACCATTGATCCCAGCAGATCAACGTGCCGACTTTTGCGGTCTCGGTGTCGAAGCTCATGAAGCCGAGATCGCCCGGCGTGAAGTAGTACTTCTCCATGAACAGCGGGTCGTCCGGGATGTGCATCTTGCGATACAGACCGACCGTGTTGCCCTCCGGGCCGAGCACGACCACGCTGTTGTGATACACGCCGGGCGCGCGCTTCTCGAAGATGGGCGTGACCACGCTGACCTTGCACTCTTTGGCGACCTTGGCGATGGCTTGCACCGTCGGTCCGTCGATCGGCTCGGCCAGATCGAAGAAGGCGGCATCTTCGGTTTGGCAGAAGTATTGCGTGGCGAATAGCTCCTGCAGGCAGATCATGGTGGCGCCGCGAGCGGCCGCGTCACGAATCGCGAGCGAGGTTTTTTCGACGTTGGCGGCCTTGTCCAGACCGACCTTGGTTTGGATCACGCCAATTTTCAGGCTGTGCTTGGTCATGCTGTCCTCAGGGCGTGCTTTAGCATGGTAAACGCCTCGGGTGGCGAGCGACCCGAAGACCCCCCTGATCCCCGAAACCGTGCTTGGGAGGGGAACGCTGATCGTCACGCCCACCTACAACGAGCGAGCCAATCTGGAAGCGTTCGTCCAAGGGACGCTCGGCGTCGCGCCGGGCGCGCATCTCCTGATCGTGGACGACAATTCTCCGGACGGCACCGGCGTCTTGGCGGACGAGCTGGCCGCGCGTGACAAGCGTGTGCGGGTCCTGCATCGCCCGGGCAAACTGGGCCTCGGGACGGCGTATACAGCCGCCTTTCAACTCGGGCTGCACGAAGACTATCGCTACTTCTTCGAGATGGATGCCGATTTGTCTCATGACCCACGCTACCTGCCGGATTTTTTTCGCGAGCTCGAGGCCGGCGCCGACATCGTGATCGGCTCGCGCAACATCGCGGGCGGCAACGTCATGGGCTGGGGCCCGGGCAGGCACTTGCTGTCCAAAGGCGGCTCGCTCTATTCGCGTGTGATCCTCGGCGTCGCCGTGCGCGACTTGACGAGCGGCTACAAAGGCTTTCGGCGCCAAGCGCTGGAGGCGATTTTCGCGGCGAACGTCGCGTCCAACGGGTACTCGTTTCAGATCGAGATGACCTATCGCGCGCTGTGCTTGGGTTTGAACGTACGAGAAGTACCGATCGTATTCGTGGACCGGCAAGTGGGCGCCTCGAAGATGGACCGCAAAATCGTGCTCGAGGCAGTGACCACGGTCTGGAAATTGCGGCTGCGCAATCTGCGAAATCACGGTATCGGTCGATGATGCAGGCTCGAGCGCCGGGGGTGGCCTTCGGCCGCTATGAGTGGGTTTTCATCGCGCTGGGCGCGCTGGCCGCGTTTTGGCTGCATTGGCATTTTCGAATGTCGGGCTTCGGTGAACAGGACGCGGGGCGCTTGGCGAGCGACGCGATCAACTGGCACTTCGAGGGCTCGATCGACATGACCAAGGTGGACTACCGCATGCACACGAGTCCGCTCTACATCCACAGCATGAAGCTTTTGCTGGATCACGGCATGCGGGTGCGCTCCGTGCCACTTTTCATGAACGGCTTGAGCGTGTTCGCCAGCAGCGCGTGCATGGTGGGTTTGTACCTGCTCTTTCGCCAGCTCTCGACGCCCGCGATTGCCGCGGGAGCGGTCATCGTTTACTCGCTCACGCCTTGTTTTTGGCTGGGCAGCGTATATGGCATGCCGACCTTGCCCGCGCTGACGCTGCTGGTTTTTTCTGCGCTGGCCTTCGGCAAGGCGGCCGATCAGCCGCGCCTGCGCTCGCTGCGCTTTGCCGGCTTCCTGGCGTTGTCCACGATCCTTGCGGCCCTGGCTTTTTCGGTCAAAGCGGACATGGCGTTGTCCAGCGGCGCACTGCTCTTGGCGCTCGTCGCGCGCGGACGGCTGCGTCCCGTTTTGCTCGCGTGCATCGTGCTGATCGTCGGCTTGGGCACGCTATTCACGGTGCTCTACGCACATCACGTCGCACTGCCGGTCGTCGAGGCAGCGGTCAAGGACACCCACGCGGTGGGCGGCTTCCTGGAGCGTTGGAACGGGCGCTTTCCGTTCAAGTGGTCTCTCTTGCTCGATCCCAAGAACAACGCGCCGATCACTCATGCCGCGGGCACCTTGCTCTTCGCCGTGTGCGTCTTGGCACTGTTCCAAGGCGCGCTCGGTAACAAGCGCCGGCGCTGGCTGACCTTCGGCGCGGCCGCATGGGGCCTACCTCCCCTTTTGTTCTGGGGACTGAAGCCCGGCAACTCCGCGCGTCACAACCTGCCCGCCTTCGCGCCCTTGGTATTTCTTTCGGTGTCGATGCTATTCCAGCTCGTGGACGGCCGTGCCAGGCGCGCGTGGATTTTGATCGTGATGCTGCTCGCGCTCGGGCAAATGGACCTGACCGGCAACAACAGCGTCACGCCGCGCGTGGACGTGCTGGTCGCCACCGAACAGGTCGAGCACGCCACCGGCTCCCTGCATGAACGGGCGCGCGAATTCATGAGCTCACCGAACCCCAAAAAGGCGATCATCGAGAGCGAATATCTGCTGTCCTATTCGGAGTTCGAGGCGTGGGCTGCGGCGAAGACGCCCACACTGCGTGAGCGGCGCGCTGGGCAAAAAACGATCGGGGATGGCCCCGAGCGCGAAACGCGCGTGTTCCTGACGGGCAACTCCCGAACCGCCAGGGGGCAGGCGCAAAGTCTGCGAAGCCAGGGCTTCGACGTGTTCTCCCTCCAGTTTCCGCTATAGAAGTGCTACACCCCTGCCGGCCGGGCGGGCGGAGACTCGGCCGTTCGCGAACATGAAGCTCATCATCCAAATCCCGTGCCTCAACGAGGCCCAGACGCTGCACATCGCGCTCGCTGACCTGCCCAAAGAAATCCCGGGCATCGACACGATCGAAGTGCTCGTGATCGACGATGGCAGCCGGGATGACACGGTCGCGGTTGCCCGCAAGCACGGCGTGCACCACGTGGTCGGCTTCCGACAAAATCAGGGCCTGGCACGCGCGTTCATGCTCGGCCTCGACTCATGCCTGGTGCGCGGCGCGGACATCATCGTCAATACGGATGCCGACAACCAGTACAACGGCGCAGATATCGAGAAGCTGGTGCGCCCGATCTTGGACGGCCAGGCCGACTTCGTGATCGGCGCCCGGCCTATCGATACCATCGAGCATTTTTCCCCCGTCAAAAAGCTGCTGCAGCACCTGGGGAGCTCGATCGTACGAGGCGTGAGCGGCACTGACGTCGCCGATGCGCCGAGCGGCTTCCGCGCCATCTCACGCGATGTCGCGCTGATGCTGAACGTGTTCAACAGCTACACTTACACGCTCGAGACCATCATCCAAGCCGGTCAGCGCAACATGACCGTCGTCTCCGTTCCCATCCGAGTAAACGGGGATTTGCGTCCTTCTCGCCTCGTGCGCAGCATCCCCAATTACATCAAGCGCTCGATGGTGACGATGTTCCGCATCTTCATCGTGTACCAGCCGCTGAAGTTCTTCCTCACGGTCAGTCTGTTCCCGCTCGCCATCGGCTTGCTAATCGCCGCGCGCTTCATTTGGTATTTCTTGGAGGGGAGCGGCAATGGCCACGTCCAATCCCTGATTTTGGCGGCGGTTCTGCTGATCGTCGGCTTTCTGACATTCCTGCTCGCCATCCTCAGCGACCTCTTGAGCGTCAATCGTCGCCTGCTCGAAGAGCTGCAACAGCGCGAACGCCGCCGCCGCATCGAAGCCTCACTCGATTCAACGGGCGCCATCGGCTCCGGCGCACGCACGACCAGCCTGTATCCCGAAACCGCAGGACGCGCCGTAACGCCGAGCACGTAGCGCGCGGGCGGTTGCTGGCGCGGGCTCGCTTGCGGAGCCCCACGAACCGCGAAAATCGAGTTTTCAGGGTGAGCGTTCACCGATCAAAAAGCGCGGGCGGTTCTTGAGCACTTCGAAGATCTTACCGAGGTAAGTGCCAATGATGCCCAAAAGCACGAATAGGATCCCGAACATCAACGACATGAAGGCCATCATCGAGGCCCAGCCGGTGACGGTTTGGCCGCGGAAGTACTGGACCAAGATGTAGCCGAGCTCCAAAACCGACAGACCACTGGTGAGAAATCCGATCCAGATGCCGAGCTTGAGCGGCGCGAGCGAAAACGAGAGGATGGCTCCCGAGGCGAAGCGCAGCATCTTTTTGAGGCTGTATTTCGTGGTCCCGCTGAAGCGTTTGTTGGCGCGGTAGGGCAGCGTGATCGAATGAAAGCCGAGCCAGGTGACCGAGCCGCGGATGAATAGATCGACGTCGTTCATGTCGCACAGGGCGCGCACGGCGGTCGCATCGAGCAGGCGAAAGTCCGAGTTGCCGGGGGCCATGGCCACGCCGGTGAGCTTGGAGAACACCCCGTAGAACCAGCGCGAGGTGGTGCGTTTGAAAAAGGAGGTGTCTTCCGCGTCGGCGCGCTCGGTGGTCACGACCTTGTAGCCTTCGCGCCAGCGCGCGAAGAGCTGCGGAATCAGTTCGGGCGGATGCTGCAGGTCGCCATCCATACTGACGATGGCTTGCCCGCGCGCTTCACTCAAGCCGGCCATGAGCGCGCCTTGGTGGCCGAAGTTGCGCGCCAGACGGGCACCCCGTAGCGCCGGGTGCAACTTGGATTGCGCAACGATTTGCGCCCAAGTGCCGTCCGAGCTGCCGTCATCGACCAGGATGATTTCGAAGGGCACGCCGATGCTGGCCACGACCTTTTCGACGGCAAGAACGAAGGCTTCGATGTTGCCCTCTTCGTTGTACATCGGGGCGACGACGGTGAGCTCGGGGCTGAGGCTTGGATCGGTCATTTTGCCCGGGAACTACGCTCGGATACCACAGGGCCGGGGCCTTTGCGACCCGTGATATAAGCCGTCCCGCCAATGATTGATTCAGCTAGCCGGCAGGCGCGCGTGGCGCGCGCGTTCGAATACGGCGTGGTCGCGCTCGCTGCCATCGCTTTCGCGGCAAGCTACGGGCTGACCTACGGCTACGACAATCAGCTCGTCTACTTCTTGAAGTCCCTGACGCTGACCGACAAGAGCTTGCTGCGCTCGGACTGGTTCACCTACCACACCACGCAATATCACCGCGTGTTCATCTATTTCGGCGCATTCCTGCTGAAACTGAACGCGCAGGGCTGGGCGGTGGCGATCACGCAATTCCTGCTGGTGCTGCTGGGTGGTCTGGTCATTTACCGAATCGTGAAGCGCGTGGCTGGTGCACGGCTCGCCGTCTCCGCCTATCTGCTCTTGCTATCGATTCTGTTCATCACGCGCACCTCCAGCGTGGGCGCGAGCTACTTGTTCGATACAATTTTGCAACCGTCGACCTTGGGGGCCCTGGGGTCGATAGCAGGCACGCTGTTCTTCGTGGAGGAGAATTGGCTCGCGTCGGGCGTGTGCTTGGCCATCGGCGGAGCATTCCACGCGAACTACTTGGTATTGTCGTATCCGATCTTCGGCTTGGCCCACTTGGCGCTCGGTTTCAAAGATCTGAAGCGTCGTTTGATCGCGCAGTTCTCCCCCCTGCTCGTGGTCACGCTCGTGCTCTCGCCGCTCTTGCTCGCCGCGTCGCACACCAAAGCATCGCCCGAAGCGCAGGAGATCCTGTTTCGAGTGCGCTCGCCGCATCACTACAATCCGGCGCGCTACGAGCGAAATTTCATGCCCTTTGCGGCCTGGCAGCTGATCGGCATCGGCAGTGGTTGGTTCTTGCACAAGACCGCGAACGGCAGGCGACTGGGCGCGGTTTTGTGCGGGTTGATGCTGACGATCTGGACCGGCAC
This sequence comes from Pseudomonadota bacterium, assembly GCA_037200885.1. GTDB lineage: Bacteria > Myxococcota_A > Polyangia > Polyangiales > Polyangiaceae > PMG-095. The sequence goes on along the minus strand of JBBCIN010000001.1, from coordinate 2,691,462 downwards.
GGTGCTGACCACTTTCTACGACTTCCCCAAAGTGAATCAGATCTTCGTCTGGCGCTTTGCACCGAATGCCGATCTCTTGTCGCAAGTTTTGCTCGCCTGCGCCGTGGCGCACGCATTGGCCAAGCCGTCGATCACGCGGCACTACCCGCCCGTGGCGATCGGGCTGGTCGCTGCAGGCTTGGGCGTGTTCGGGCTGTTCTGGCGCGGCAAAGAGAACGCGCCGATTCCAAACCTGATGTTCGTGCTGCTGGGGGCGGTGCTCGTGGTGCGCGCAGTCGATCTCGCGCTCGATTTGCTGGCCCGCTTCGTGCCCGCACGAGCGTCGCTGATCGCCGAGCTCAAACGGCTATTTTCCTATAGCCCGCTCTTACTCGGTGTGTGCGAGCTATACCGCCTGGTGCCCAATCGCTTACAGGAGGCGCGCGCACGCTCGACCCTGCTGAAGGAGGACGGCGGCCGCAATGACGAGCTATATCGCTGGCTCCGCGAAAAATCGCCCAAAGACGCGATCTACCTGACGCCGCCGGATCTGGATGGAGCGCGCTTCTTGGGCCAACGTGCGATCGTCGTCGATTGGAAGGCGGTGCCGCTGATCCCCACCGAGCTCCTGGGATGGTACGAACGCTTGTGCGATGTGACCGGCCGAGAGGTGAAAAGCTCGGGGGATCTGGGCGGCTATAACTCGATCGACCGCGAGCGGTTGGCGCTGATCGTGAGCAAATATCACCCGCAATATCTGGTGCTTCGCCGCGGGGCGGAGCGCCGCTTCCAGGATTTGCCGGTGGTTTATCAAAATTCCGGCTATTGTGTGCTCAAGATTGGGCAGAACCCCGCCCTGCCCTGAAGTCCTTGCCCGAGCCCGGAGCCTGAGGCACGTTCCGCGTCCGACTGCTCATGCCGACGCCCACCGCCCCGAAGCTTTCGTTCGTGATCCCGTTCATGAACGAGGAAGCCACGCTCGAAGAGCTGTACCTCCGGATCGCGGAAGCCGCGACGCCGACGCTCTCCGCGGGTGAGAGCTTCGAAGTCATCTTCATCGACGACGGCAGCACGGACGGCTCAGTCGCGGTCGCCGAGCGACTGGTCGCGGCTCACTCGCAAGTCAGCCTGCTCGAGCTGCAAGGAAATTTCGGCAAGAGCGCCGCGTTGGCCGCGGGCTTCACGCGCGCGCGCGGCAGCATCATCTTTACGCTCGACGCGGATTTGCAGGACGATCCCAAAGAGATCCCGCGCTTCCTGAGCAAGCTCGCAGAGGGCTTCGATCTGGTGTCGGGCTACAAACAGAAGCGGAACGACCCGATCACGAAGGTGTTGCCTTCACGCGTCTTCAATTGGCTCGTGCGCACCGCGACGGGCGTGAAGCTGCACGACGTGAACTGCGGCTTCAAAGCCTACCGCGACGTGGTGCTGAAAAACGTGCGCTTGTACGGTGAACTGCATCGCTTCGTGCCCGTGCTCGCGCATTGGAAGCGCTTTCGCATCGGCGAGATTGCGGTCGAGCACCACGCGCGCCGCTTCGGTTACTCCAAATTCGGCGGCGGACGCTTCTTCCGCGGGCTGATGGATCTGCTCACGGTCGTGTTCCTTTTGCGCTACGGACGCCGACCCGCGCATTTCTTCGGCGCGGTGGGCTCGCTCACCTTGGCCGTCGGCTTAGCCATCTTCAGCTACTTGTGCGTGATCTGGTTCATGGGTCAATCGATCGGGCATCGCCCACTTCTGATCTTGGCCGTGCTGTTGATTGTCGTCGGCGTGCAAATCCTAGCCACCGGTCTGATTGCCGAATTGATCGTGCATTTGGCCCGCACCGAGCTGCCCTACGTGCTCAAGCGCGAAGCCGTGCACGAAATCGCCGTGCTCGGCCCAGGCTTGCCGCACGGCGAAGCGCGCGTGCCGGTGATGCACACCTAGAAAAAGGCAGCGAAACCTAGCTTAGTCCGCCAAACTGCACTCGCGCCTTGCTTCACAGCCCGCACGTAGGAAAGCTGGAGATCCGGCTCCCACGCTGAGCCGTCCTTCTTCATCGTGCCCTCGCCCTCCATCGTATGCCCGTCAGCCGCGATCTTGACCTGATTTCCCGGTCTTCCATCTTCGAGTGCATGCGAACGAACGCTCCGCCTTCAGTGCGCTCGAACGTGACCTGCCCGCGCAGCGTGCGGCCAGCTAGATAGGGATGCGAGCCGGTCACCGTCCAGCTTCCAACCGCGCGGTCCAGCGTCGCGAGTGCGGGATTGGTCTTCATGAAGGATGCTCGTATTTGCAGACGGTCTCGCCTACTTGAGCGTGCTGCGGAGCACCTTCCGCCCCGTGTACAGCTCCCAGTACTTTGCGGCGACGGTGGCGCCATCGATCGCCGGCATGTGGCCCTGATCGAACGCGGTGCCTTTGATCACGCCGGCGACCATGATCTCGGTCACGTAAATGCCGTCCGGCTCCAGCTTCCTGGCGAGCATCCCGACCAGCTTGTGCTTCGCCGCGTTGGCCACGCCAAGACCCATCATGCCGTATTGCGTGATCATCGCGTCCACGTCGGGGTCGACGAAGCCCGCACCGCCGTTCGTAATCAGCAGCGCGCCCTTCTCACTCTTGAGATCGGGCAGCAGCGCCTGCACCGCGGCGAGCAAGCCAACGATGGCTACGTCGAACACGGAGCGAACCTCCTCCGGTTTCGCCGCCAGGAGATCGCCGGCGACGTTGCCGGGACTGTACGCCGTCCATTCGAGCACCGAGATGGGCCCGAAGCTCGCGCGCACGCGCGTGACCATGTCGGCAACCGCGGATGGGTCGCCCAGCTCCGCCGTGAACGCCGCCGCTTTGACGCCCTTCGCCTCGAGCGCCTTTACCCCGGACCCGAGCTTGTCTGCGCTGCGCCCGACGAGCGCGACCTGAAAGCCCTCGGCCCCGAACTTTTCCGCGACTGCGGTGGAGATGCCCGGGCCGTAGCCTGCAACGATGATTGTCTTTGCCATCAGGGATTTGCCTTTCGATTGGTGATTGTTCGATTAGGACGGCTGCGCGCGGGGCACGAACAGCGCGCGGTACGACTCACGATAGGCCCAACCCAAATACGCTTCCAGTACGACGACGAGGATACCTATCGGTAGGCCCGAAGGCACGAGCAAGGTGTGCACCAAAAAGATGTTCACCACGATCGGCGCGAGCAAAATCAGCGCGAGCGGCGTGAAGCGGTTGGCAAGCAGCAGCGCGCCGCTCACGATCTCGGTCGCCTTGATCAGCGGGAACAAGTAGCCCGATTTGAAAAGCCCCGCCATGAAGGCCGCCGCCGCCTCCGACATCGGCTCTTTCTGAGGCGGCATGGGCATGACGCCCAATGCCAGCAGCATTCCGAAAATGCCCGAGCCCAGAAAGATGACGCCCAGCACGACACGGGCGGCGATCGGTAGGTAACGAGCGAGGCCAGATTTTGAGGTCGTGTTCATTCGGTTCTCCGCGTTGTGGTTGGGGCCAGTACCGGCCGCTACCGACCCGACGATCTAACAGCCTTCCGATCGACACGCGGCGCGCGAACTTTCGAAGACGGCCATTTCTGCCGAGGCACGCGGCCGTTGCGGCACTTTTGCCGCCCGGTTTAGGGGCACTTCGCAGCAACTCTCGCATTTGGCGTTGCACGAGCTACGCGACGCCAAGCGTGGGCCGAGCCCGCTAACCCAACCCCAGTCCTGCTTGGGATTTTTTTGGCGAGCGGGCGCGGGCAGCGCACGGCGGCGCGTAGCTCGGTCAGCGAGCTGGATTTTCGCGTCTTACGCCGGTGCGCTAGGCTGCTCCGTCTCGATGCGCCGCTCGATTGCACTCGCTATCGCCGTACTCGCTGCGGCGTCGGGCACCGCCTTCATTGTAACAGGCAAGGGCCGCATCCTCGTTGCCGTCACTGCACGCGGCGGATTACCGCTGTCACGGGTCGACGTAATCCTCGACGGCAAGCGGTTCGGCTGCCACCACCTGCCCTGCGTCATCGCGGAGCAATCTCGCGGTGTGCATGACCTTCAGATACTAGCCGCGGGCTTTGCACCCGCGTCGCCCAAGCAGGTCGAAGTGCGAGCGCGCACAGACGTCATGGTCAGCTTCGTGCTCGAAGCACTCCCCAGCCTTGGCCTCAAGATCGCTGGCTCTTGGCCTGGCCTCATGCTCTCCGTCGATGATCGAGCCGTGGGTGAGTTGCCACGGGACCTGCCCGAGCTCGCGCTCGGCGTTCATCGAGTTCGCGTGACCGGGGGAGATGCCTATCAGCCATTCGAGACGCGGGTGATGCTAGAGCCGGCAAAGCTCACCGACCTTGGCGTCATCAAGCTCAAACTCCTCAAAGGACAGGTAAAGATCCTTCCCGGCCCAATTGCCCCCGATCAGATACAGCTGTGGAGCCTCGATGAGCGGTACACATTACACGATCTACCAACCACCAGGACGGTCCCCGCGGATGGCCGATGGGCAATCAGGGCATCTAAAAAGGGTTATGCAGAATACCTTCAGACGATCGACTTCGACGACGGCAAGCCAGAAAAGACATACACCGTGACATTCGCTGAGTTCCAGTCCCAGTGGGGCCGCGCTGGCCCACCTCCGGTAACGAGCCCTAAACTGCTGACTGGCTTCGACATCAGCAGCGCCGTTGTCCGCAACACGCCCTCCGTCAAACGCAGCTGTTGGCAACCCGCCCTGAAGTCCCGCGCGCCCGATGCGCCGACTACTCTGCGCATCGATCTCGTGCTGATGCTACTTCCGAACGGCCGCGTGAAAAGCGTGACCTCGAGCGGAGACGTGCCCGGCTATCCTGGCCTCTCGGGCTGCGTCGCGAGCCAGGTCAAAGCATGGCGGTTCCCGCACTTCAGCGAAGAGACGATCGTCAACGTGCCGCTGGTCTTTGGTGGCGAGTAGGCGCGGACGGCAGGCTGTACGCACGCGGCGCGGAGTCAACGCGCCCAGCGCTTGAGCACGGCCCAAGCGATCACATCGGCGACGAGCGAGGCAGTGCGCGAGGCGACCGCGATGGCGAGCGCGGGAGCGCTGCCCACGGCGGGAGCCAAGCTGATCGAGAGGATCGCTTCGCGCACGCCGACGCCCGCGGGAGCCGCGAGCGCGACGAAGCCGCCCACGGTGGCGAGCGCGTACAACCCCGAGGTCGAGAGCGCGATCCCGGGCGCTGCGCCGAACGCGCGCGTGAGCAAAAAGCCGTGCGCGGCCCAGCTGGCCCAGTACGAAACGTGCGCTAGGGGCAGCGAAAACGGCACGAGTGGCCCGCCGCCGTCGACCTTGAGCACGCGCACGACGAACGCGGGCAGGCGAGCGCGATCGATACACGAAAGCACGATCACGATCGCCGCAAAGCCGAGCACGATCGGGATCGCCCAGGCGCCAAGCACCGCCATGAGCCCACCGCTTCGGGGCAGCCACGAAAGAAACGCGAAACCGACGGCACCACCGACGGCCGTCCACGACAGCATCTCGAGCCCGACCGAGGATCCGACCGAGACGGCGGAAACGCCGAGCCGAGCCGCTCCTGCCATGCGCACGAAGGGCAAGCCGACCATGCCCGGCGTGTAACGAGCGAGCTGCGAGTCCATGTACAGGGAAAGCGCGGGGCCGCGCGGCACCCGGCGCGCCGTCATGCGCTCGATCAGCGCGATCCAGCCTCGGCCCTGAATCAAGCAGCCGAGCCCGAGTGGCAAGATCGACGCGAGCGCCCAGGGCAGATCGAAGACGACTTTGGTCTTTTGCCAGCGGTGCGCCAAATCCCAAGCGGAATAGGCCACGAACAGCAGCGCGATGGTCATGAACAGCGGGCCGAGCCGCTTCTTCAAGCCGGGCTTCGCCGCGCCCGGTGCTGCGCCTGCTTCGGGTGCGCTCAAAGCTGCCAGTCGAGGACGAGCTGCTGGTTCTCGGCGGTGCTCGCGCCCTTCTTGAACAACGCGAACTCCGCGGCGCGTTTGACTACGCCGTATTGACCGCTTTCGAGGGCCGCCTTCAAGGTGGCTTTGGTGTGGGACAGCTTGAGCTCTTTGCTCGAAGCGAGCACGTACTCGGCGCCCATCGGACCGTGGCGCATGGTGAACATCTTGACGCGCGAAGAGACGTGCGGCCCGACGGTTTCGGTCGCCGCCACCGAGGCGTCCTTCGGGATCAGCTCGATCAATGATTGTAAGCGCTCATAGCGCTCGGCTTCACGCGGTTCGTAGCTGAAGTCGATGAAGTTGTAGCCCCCCTTGAGCGAGTTGGGGCGAGCCGCGAAAGCGCCGTAGTTGTACGTGAGGACGAGCGAGACGCAGACCATGGTCGTGGCCGCCGCGCGCATACGCGTGATGCCCGAATCCAAGCTCTTGCCGATGGCTTCGAGCGCCAGCGGCACGGCCAAGAACAAGTACGGCGCCCAGTGCATCACGTAGTGAAACGAAAACAACGCGGGCGGGTCGTAGTTCGTGACCAACAAGGTCAAGAGCACGCCGGGCACGAAGGCCGCCCACAAGTACCAGCGGCGCGCCGGCAGGAACGTCACCGGTACCAGCAAGTGCAATAAGTAGATCAGCTTCTTTTCGACGATCAGCTTGGACAGCACGAACAGCGGGTTGGTGATCAACGTCTTGATCACGCTCTTGTAGCCCTTCTCGCCGTCGGCCCAGAGATCCTTGTACATATTCGGGTACCACCACTCGCCCGCGTCATCCATGACGTGAAAGCGCAGGTACACGAAGTAGGTCATGGCCGCGGTGGCGATGATGAAGCCCGGAAATGAGCGATAGCCCGAGAGCAGCAAGAAGCCGCCGATCACGGCCACCCCGATCGGAATGTCTTCGCGCAGCAAGAGCGCCGCCGCGGTCGCCAGTCCACACAGGACCCAGCGGCGCGTCTCTGCAGCCCATACCAAGCTGAACAGGAAGAAGGTCGCGATGGGCACGTTCTGGAACTCCGAGAAGTTCGCGCTGTGCATCGGGTAGTAGCAAAGGAACACCAGCGCCACGGCCGCGGCCATGGACTCCGAGACGTGGCGACGCGCGAAGCCGTACAGCGGCAAGGCGCTCAGCCCGAGCATGAACGACTGCAACACCAGCAGCGTTTCCGGCCTGGGAAACAACGCGTAGATCGGGAGAAATAAGTAGGTGCCGAATTTTGCGTGGTTAGCCAGGTATTTACCTGGCTCGGTCGGGAAGACGACCGTGCTCTCCAGAAATTTCCCGTGCAGCCCGCCGTAAATCAAGTTGTTGTTGATCGATAGATCGAAGTTGTGAGTCCTGAGCTTGTAGTGCCAGCGCACGAAGTAAAAGCTCATGAACAGCGCGTAGCCGAGCGCTGCCGTGATCACGACCGCGCGCGGCCCTTGGCGACGCACCACCGCCGGGACCTGTCCGCTCAAACCATCCCACCAGGCCTGGACCGGCTCCGGGATAGACGCGAGCGAGCGCGCGAGCAGCGTTTCGACCACGAGCGAGCCGACGAGCGCCACCAGGAGCAGTGCTTGGTGGCGGTTCTGCCAGGGCTTGTAGCGAAACACGATCGGCATGATCGGCAGCGCGATCAGCGGGGAGACGAACCAGGCCCACTGCTCGGCGATCTGCCAGGAGCGCCGCTTGTTCCAGAGCCAAGCCAGTGCGCCCGCGCCGGCCGCGCCGCCGAGCGCCAAGCCGCCCACGAAACCCGCGACCAAACCCACGCGCTGATCCGGCGACTCCAGCTTGTTGTTCTCGATGAAGTCGGCGATCCACCGCGACCGAAAGGCAAACTGGGTCCAGACCAGGATGGCGCTGCCGAGCAGCGCGCTCAGCGCCAGCACTCGGCTGCCGATCCCCCAGCGATCTTCATCGGGCTGCGAGCGGTCCTGCGCCGCGGGCTCGGGCGGCTCTTCGCTGTCGCGCTCGGGATCTTCGGAATCAGGCTGGGAGTCCAGCTCCTCTTCCTCTTGTTCCGCCTCACCCGCTGGCTTTTCGTCGAAATCCGGCTCAGACCCGGTCATTGCGCGCAGGGGTGTACCACGAGACTCCGCCGGCTGGCGCCATTGTCGAGCGGCGCGTACTCTATTGAGAGTGAGTCTTCGTGCCTACGCCCGGTTCTGGCCGGTCGCCGTGCTGCTTTTTGCGGGGCACGCCGCGCATGCCGAGTTCAATCCTCAAGGCAGGACGAAAAAGCCGAAGCCGTCGGCCCACCCGACTTCCCCGACCGCCCCGATCCGACCCAAGCCTGCGTCCGCCGCTCCCGGCCCGGCGGCGGCTCCCGCGCGCCTGGCGCCGGACGCCAAAGGCCCTGGCAGCGAAGCGTTGATTCAACGCTACATGGGCATCGTGCTGGCCCAACCGGGTGCGGACTTCCCGCTCCAGCGCTTGCTCGAATTGTACCGCGAACGCGATGGCAAGCTCGACGGCCTGATCGCCGACTTGTCGCGGCGCGCCGAGGCCGGAGGCGCCACGCGCTACGCCGCTCTGATCGCGATCGCGGGCCTCGAAAAGCTCGAAGGCCGGCCCGAGCGTGCGCAAGCCGCCTACGAGCGAGCGATCGGTGAGGACGCGAAGAACCCGATCGCCGTCGTCGCCTTGGCGCGCATGTTGAACGAGCGCGGAGACAAAGCGGCCGCGCGCGCTCGTTTCGGGCAAGCCCTGCCTGCGCTCAAGGACGATGCGGATCGCGAGCAAGTGTTACGCACGTTGCTCGGCCTGTGCCTCGATCTGAAAGACTACGATGCAGCCAAGCGCTACCACGTCGAGCTCGTGAAGCGCGCGGGCGGTTCGTTCATCGTGCGCGCGGAATTTGGCCGCGAGCTCTTGGCACGAGGCGCCTACGAGCGCGCGGCCGCCGAGTACAAAACCGTCGTACAAGCCGCCACGGGCGACAATCGCGTGCTCGCCCCTGCGCTCCGCGACTATGGCAAAGCTCTCGAAAAGTTGGGCAAGCGTGAGGAAGCGCTGACTCAATATCGACGCGCGCTGTCGCTCGCGGGTGAATCGGGCGTGCGCCGTGAAATCGTGGCCGCGATCGTCGATAGCTACCGCCAGAGGGATCGCTTGCCCGAGCTCATCACCGAAATGGAGAAGCGAGCCGGCGCTTCGGCCGAAGACCTGCGCACGTTGGGCGCGCTGTACGAAGAAACCGGCCAAGTCGAAAAAGCGCTGGTCACGTATCGCCGCGCGCTCGGCGCCGACAGCAAAGACTTGGCGACGCGGCTCAAGGTCGTGCACTTGCTGGAGGTGCGCGGCGATCTGGAGCAGGCCATCGCCGAATACGATGCCTTGATCAAGGCCGCGCCGCGCAATCCGGATTTCGTTTTTCAGCTGGCGGAAGCCCTGATTTCGCGCGGGGATCGCAAGAAGGCGTTGGCGCGCCTACAGGAACTGGAAGCGCGCTCGCAGAGTGACGAAGAAACGCTGGCCGCGCTGGTAGACTTCTACGAGCGCGTCGATGAAAAAGATCGCGCGCTCGCGCTCCTGCAGCGCCTCGCTGGCAGCAGTGCCGCCGATCCGGAACACTTGGTCGAGCTCGGCACGCGTTACTGGCAAGAGGGCGACAAAAAGAAGGCCCTCGCGACCTGGCAACGGATCAAAGCGGTCGTGCCCGATCGCGCGCGCGCGCTGCAGATCTTGGGGGAGCTGTACCTGGAGCACGACATGGCCAAGGAGGCGCTCTCCGCGCTCGCCGAGGCGGCGAAGTTGTCACCCAAGCAGCCGCGCTATCGCAAGGCGTACGCCCTCGCGCTCGAGCGTACGAGCGCCGCCAGCGGCACGCGCGAAGGCAAATCAGCTCAGTTCGAGGAAGCGCGCAAGATCTGGGAGGAGCTGATCCGCGAAGCCCAAACCGATCCCACGCTGGCGCGCGAGGCACGCCAGCACATCATCACGCTGTACAGCCTGGAGGGGCAGCTCAGCCAGCGCGTGCCCGGCTTGGAGCGCCGTTTGGCGCAGAAGCCGCCCGATTTGGAGGCGGGCCGACTGCTCGCCGAAGCGCACTTGCGCCTGCGACGCTACCCGGAAGCGGAACGCGTGCTGGAGCGCGTGATCGAGGCCGCGCCAGGCGATGTCGAGAGCTTGAACTCACTCGAGCGCGTTTTGGTGCTCGAGCACAAGCTACGCGCTGCGATCGGTGTGCTGGAAAAGCTCGCCGAAAGCGACCCCAAGCGCGCGCGCGAATACTATCAGCGCATGGCAAGCTATGCTGCCGAGTTGTACCAAGACGACGAAGCGGTGCGCTACGCCGCGCGCGCAGTGGAGCTCAGCCCGGACGACGCCGAAGGCCACAAGAAGCTCGGCGAGATGTATCGAAAACGCCAGGACATCGCTAAATCGATCAGCGAGTTCCGACAAGCGATCAGCAAGAACGAACGCCTGTTCCCGGTCTATCTCGAGCTCGCCGAGCTGCTGCTCGGACAAGGCGAGGCGGACGACGCGGACATGCTCTTGCGCCGCGTCATCCGTGCCTCACCGGACGAGGAACTGATCAGCCAGGCCGCGCGTCTGAGCATGCAAGTGAACCTCGGCCGAGGCACGCTCGAGTCACTCGAGCGTGATTTGCTGCCGCTGGCTTTGAACAGCCCGGAGCGGCCGATTTATCGACAATTATTGTTGGAAGTGTACGGCGCGCTCGCCTATCCGCTGCTCGAGCGCGAAAAGAGCGACCAGCCGCAGGATGCAGAGGCCGCACGCGCGGCGCTCGATCGCTTGGGTGAACGGGCCGTGAAGCCGCTGCTCGACGCCCTCGGCGACGCGCGCGATGCCGAACAAGAGGTGGCGATTACGCTTTTGTCACACGTGCAGAACAAGAGCGCCGGAGCGACGCTGTTTTCGTACGCCACGGGCAGCGCCGATAGCGAGCTTCGCACGCGAGCCATGCTGGCCGTTGGCATGCTGCGCGATCCAACGCTCCTGCCGCGCTTCGAGAGTTTGTTGGTTTCGTCCGGACGCGTCACGGCGGGTGAGTCCGACCCCGTGCTCTTGGCGGCCGTGTGGAGCGTCGCGCGTATGCGTTCACCCCGCGCCGAGCGGCTTCTGACCCAGCTCGCGGGCAGTGATTCGGCGGATGTGAGCGCCCTGGGCCTAGTCGGTCTGTCGCTAGTCAGCTCGCGCGCTGGCGCGGCGCTCGCGTCGAAGCTGCTCCGCCAAGCGGAAGCCGGTCCCTTGCCACGCGCAGCCGCCGCCTTCGCGCTGGCCGAGGCCGGACAAAAGAGCCAGGAAAGCGTGCTCGCGGAGCTGTCCGAAGCCGGCGATCCGAGCCTCGCGGCGATGGCCGTGCTGAGCCTAGCCCGACTCAACTCGGCGAGCGCACCGCGCGCCATCGCCGACGCACTGAGCAGTCCAGATCCGCTCGTCTCGCGCGCGGGCGGCGATGCGGCGCTGGTTTGGGCGAGCGGCAACTATCACAGACCCAAAGAGCCGCTGCCGGTTCCGGACGGCGCCCTCGAGGTGCGTCGGCTGATCGACGGACTACGACCGAGCGGTTACTCGGGCAGTGAGCGCGTCACGGCGCTCGAAAAGCTGTCGGCCCCGTTGTCTCTTGCGTTCGGTCGCGCAGCTTCGGTCTCGCCGGAGCGGGCGCGCAGCGTGGCCGCGCTGCTCGTGGTCGATCCCGGCCAATTGCCCTTCGCTCCGCTGACTGCAAACGCCGAGTTCACGCCGGCCGAGCAAGCGCGGCTCGAAGCGCTGGCGCGTGAGCTCGGCGCGGCGCTGCTGCCCACGTTCGCAGCGCTCGCGCGCCATCCCTCGCCCGATGTACGGCTGTTCGCCCTGCGCTTTCTCGGTCATCGCGCGGAGCCCGCCGCCAAGGCGGCCGTCGGCGCCGCGCTCAAAGACGACCTGAGCGCGGTGCGGCGCGCTGCGCTGGCTACGCTCGATGCGTCAGATCCACGAGCTGCGCCCGCGGTCATTGCACTGCTCGAGATCGAACCTGACTGGGCACTGCGCGCACTGGCGGTCGAGACACTGGGTCGCGTTGCCGCGGGCAGCGCGAACGCGGAGGTGGTGGCCGCGCTCAGCCAACGCGCCCAGAAGGATCCCTTTGCCCTGGTGCGCGAGGCGGCACTAGAGGCCCTGGTTTTGGTCGATCCGGCGGCCGCCAAGCGCGTGCTCGAGGTGAGCCATGACAGCGACCCGGAACCCAGGGTAAAAGCGAGGGCTCAGGCTTTGCTCCAGCGGCTTTGATGTCCCACGCTCCACTCATTTCATCCAAGCCCCGTTCGCTGCGCAAGGTAAGCCTGCTGCTCCCGCTATGCGCCCTTTCTGCACTCAGCTGCGGCAATCTCGACAGCTTCCAGAGCAAGCCTGGCGAAGCCTATTGCGGCACGATTGGCCTGCCCGACTTCCAAGACGGCTTCGTCGAAGAAGGCTCGCCCTCGACCCTGGAGCTTGCCCTCGTCTTGGACATCGGGAAACTCACCAGCCTGCCTGGGCGCCTGAGCAGCAAAGACCCGGAGGGCATTTGCGGGACGCCTGACGTCCCCCAGGTGCTGTTTTCGAACGCGCCCATGCGCGCCATCCCGGAGCTGCAACACGACGTGCTGTCCGCGCTCACCTTCGGCGAGGGTCACGACCACGACTTCTTCGCCTGGGTCGATTCGACTTGTCAGGGCACCATGGTGGCGGTCGTGTCGTTGATGAAGAACAACTACGTCGAGCTACGCCTGTTCAAACCAGCGCCTTTCCCGGGTCCCAACGCGACAGCCGCTGAACGCCCCGGCTTTGCGCTCTTTCACCTCGATCCCAAACCGCTCTACGTGTCCGAAAAGGAGGGCGGCTGCGGCTTTCCTGCCCCGCCCTGATCTCATGTTGGTCCTCGGCATCGAAACGTCCTGCGACGAAACCGCAGCAGCGCTCGTCACGGAAGATGGCAGAGTCGTCAGCGACTCCGTACACAGTCAAATCAAGCTCCATGCGCCGTACGGCGGTGTCGTGCCCGAGCTCGCTTCGCGCGATCACCTGCGCAACGTGCGCCCGGTGATTCGTGAAGTGTTCAAGAAAGCGGGCATCGAGCCGAGTGCGATCGACGGCATCGCCGTGACTTGTCGCCCGGGCCTGACCGGCGCGCTCTTGGTCGGCGTGCAGGCAGCCAAGGGCCTGGCATTTGCGCTGGAAAAACCGCTCGTCGGCGTCGATCACTTAGTCGGCCATCTGCTGGCGGTGTTCCTCAAATTTCCGGGCGCGCCCGAAGCGCCACCGGCAGAGTATCCGTTCGTGGCGCTGCTCGCTTCGGGCGGCCACACTGCGCTCTATCGCGTGGCGGGCCCGCAGCTCGAACAGGTCACCGAGCTCGGTGCCACACGCGACGACGCGGCGGGAGAATGCTTCGACAAAGTCGGCAAGCTGCTGGGGCTCGGTTACCCCGGCGGACCGCTGATCGACAAGCTGGCCAAGGACGGGGATCCCGACGCTATCGAGCTGCCCTGGCCCATGCGCCGCAAGGGCTCACTCGAGTTCAGCTTCTCCGGCCTGAAGAGCAACATGGCGCGTTGGGTCACCGAACACGGGCTGCCGGGGGACGATCAAACGCTCCGCGACGTGTGCGCCGCCTTCCAACGCCGCGTCGTCGATACGCTGATTTTCAAGACGCTCGAGGCCGCGCGCGAGCAAAACGTACGCACGATCGTGCTCGCGGGCGGCGTAGCCGCCAATCGCGAGCTGCGCGAACGATCCTCAGCGCAAGCCGCCGTGCACGGCATCCGCGTGGTCGTTCCGCCGTTCAAAGCCTGCACCGATAACGCCTCGATGATCGCCTACGCAGGCATCCAACGACTCAGCCGCGGTGAAAACGACGCGCACGGCCTGATCACGAGCCCCCACACCTCGTTGCCGCAGAGCACGAAAAAAGGGCGCGGAAAGCGCGAAAATTAGCAATGCGGCACCGCGTTGGCCACTGGCGGCCGCGGTTTTTCGACGCCGCATTAGTGCCTCACTATGCTGGCCTCGTTCGCAGGCGCTGAAATCCGGGGTCGAACGGGAGTAGTTCCAGCAGCTTGGGGCGCTGCGTTTACGTCGAGCGCCGAATGGCCGTAGCGAATCGTAGCGGGCACTGCCGCGGCTAGCGAATCTCCGCGAGCCGAGCGCCTGAAACTGTCGAAAAAATGAATCCCAAGCAAAGCGTCGCGAGCCATGACGACGAGTCACGCTCGAGGGCCATCGACAGTCGGTTGCGATCGCGTCTGCTAGTCGCTTTTGGCTCTGCTCTCGCGATCCTATTGTTACTGCTCCTGGCGCTCACCTACTGGGTGCTGCTCGCGGCGGGTAGGAGCGAGGCCTCGGTACGCCACACCTGGGCGGTCTTGGACAAGCTCCAGGACTCGTCCTTCGACATGCTCGCGATCGAATCGGGCGCCCGCGGCTTCGTACTCACCGGTAAGGAGTCCTATCTCGACGCCTTTCGTGCCGCCCGTCTTCGAGAGGCACAGGATCAATCAACCATTGGCCAACTGACGACCGACAATCCGACGCAGCAGCGTCGGATTGTCGAGCTAGCCCGGCACGCGGCCGCGAAGACCGAATGGGCAGAGCACATCGTCGTCCTGCGCCGGACCGAGGGATTGGACGCGGCGGTGCAGGCGCTCCGAAGCGGCCCGGGTGAGCAGCTCATGAACGAGTTTCAAGCGTCGATTCACCAACTGCGAGACGAAGAGCGGCAACTCTTGGCGAGTCGCGGCGCGACTGCCAAGCGGCGAGCAGAACAAGCCAAAACCGCCCTGGTGTTCGGGTCGGTCGCAGCTGCATTGGCTCTCGCCGTCGTGGCGTGGCTTCTGCAACGGAGTGGGTCACGGCGTGCATTGGTCGAAAAAGCACTGCGCGACAGCGAGGCTCAGTACCGAAAGCTCGTGGGGGACGTTCAGGACTATGGCGTAGTGACCTTCGACCCTCTGGGCAACATCACCAGTTGGAATCCGGGTGCGGAGAAAATCGCGGGCGCACCCGCCAGCTACGCCTTGGGACAGAACTTCTCCCAGTTCTTTCCGGCGGAGGACAGGGAGCGTGGCCGACCTGAGGAAATCCTGCGGCTCGCGGCCGAGAACGGGGTCTACGAAGACCAGGGCATGCGGGTGCGCAAGAACGGTGCGCGGTTCCTCGTGCGCACCACCTTCACCGCCTCGCGCGACTCTGCCGGAGTTCTTCGTGGCTTCTCGGTCGTCAGTCGCGATCTGAGCGAAAGCAGCGAGTCTGGGGCCAAATATCGCGGCCTGCTCGAGGCAGCTCCCGACGCGATGGTGGTCGTGGACCAGGCCGGGGGGATCGTGCTGTTGAACTTGCAGGCCGAGAAGCAGTTCGGGTATCCGCGCGACGAGCTAGTCGGCAAACAGGTGACGAACATCATTCCGGAGGGCTTTGCCGAGCGGCTGATCGCCGACGGAACGCGCACGGCGGCAGAGGCCCTGGCGCAGCAGATCGGGACGGGAATCGAGCTCGTCGCGCGACGCAAGGACGGCAGCGAGTTCCCGATCGAGCTCATGCTGAGCCCGCTGCAAAGCAGCGAGGGCATCCTCGTGACCGCGGCGATCCGAGATATCAGCGTACGCCGAACCGCGGAAGTACACCTGGCGCAGATGGAGTCTCGCTACCGAGGGCTCCTCGAAGCCGCCCCCGACGCCATGGTCGTCGTCAATCCGGCCGGCGAGATCGTCCTGCTCAATGTTCAGGCGGAAAAGCAATTCGGCTACCGCCGCGACGAGCTGCTCGGGCAACTGGTGAAGAGCATCATCCCCGAAGGCTTTGCCGAGCGGCTGATCGCCGACGCTTTGCGCTCCACCGAAGACGCTCTGGGACAACGCATCGGCACCGGCATCGAGCTCACCGGGCGACGCAAGGACGGCAGTGAATTCCCGATCGAGTTGATGCTGAGCCCGCTCGAAAGCGACAACGGGATCTTGGTGACGACGGCAATCCGCGACATTACCAAGCGCAAAGATGCAGAAGCGCAGCTGATTCAAAAGGTGGATGAGCTGTATCGGTCGAACGAGGAGCTCGGCCAGTTCGCGTACGTGGCCTCGCACGATCTACAGGAACCGCTGCGCATGGTCGCGAGCTACACGCAGCTTCTCTCTCGGCGCTACAAGGGGAAACTAGATAGCGACGCCGACGAGTTCATCGCTTTCGCAGTGGACGGCGCCAACCGGATGCAGCGCCTGATCCAGGATCTACTCACGTATTCACGTGTCGGCACCAAGGGGCAGCAGCTACTCGACTCTTCCAGCGAAGGCGCGCTCGAGCAGGCGGTCCGGAACCTTCGTGGTGCGATCACGGAAAGTGGAGCGCTCGTGACGCATGACCCGCTGCCCACGGTCATGGCGGACGAGACGCAGCTCGTGCAGTTGTTTCAGAACCTGGTGGGCAACGCCATCAAGTATCAAAACCCGGGAGTCCCGCACGTCCACGTCTCGGCCCTGAAGAGTCCAGGAAAAAAGTGGCAATTCTCGGTCAAGGACAACGGCCTTGGAATCGACGAACAGTACTTCGAACGCATCTTCGGCATGTTTCAACGGTTGCACAAACGCGAGGAATTCGCCGGCACGGGCATCGGCTTGGCGATCTGCAAAAAGATCGTCGAGCGCCACGGCGGCAGCATCTCGGTCGAGTCGCAGCTGGGCCACGGCTCGACGTTTCACTTCGACTTGACCGAGAGATGAACCGAGGAGCTAGATGAAGACTATTGGAGAAGATGGTATGCCAATTGAGGTTTTGCTGATCGAGGATAGCCCCGGCGATGTCCGGCTGACGCAGGAGGCATTTCGCGAAGCCAACCAGGACGTTCGATTGCACGTGGCCTACGATGGCGTGGAGGCGATGTCCTTTCTCAAGCGCACCGGAAAGAATGTCGACGCGCCGCGTCCGGATCTCATCTTGCTCGATCTGAACTTGCCCAGAATGGATGGGCGCGAGGTTCTGGTCCAAATCAAGGAGGACGACGACTTGAAGACGATCCCCACCGTCATCTTGACCACGTCCGACGCGGAAGCGGACATCGCGAAGAGCTATGAGCTGCAGGCAAATTGCTACTTGAGCAAACCCGTGCAGCTCGACGCGTTCGAGAGTCTGGTGAAGAGTATCAATGATTTCTGGCTGACCAAGGCCAAGTTACCGCAACAAAAGCAGAGCTGATGAGCAAGGGTCCGATCCAGGTCGTGCTGCTCGTCGAGGACAATCTCGGCGACGCGCGCTTGATGCGTGAAATGTTCAATGAGCCGAACGCGCCGTTCGTCGAATTGATGCACGCGGAGTGCATGGCCGACGCCGAGGAGATCCTCGCTGGCCGTGCGGTCGACCTCATCTTGCTCGACCTCGGCCTGCGGGATGCCCAGGGCCTGCAGGCGATCCATCGCGCGCACGCTGCAGCGCGCCGCGTCCCGTTGGTGGTGCTCACCGGCCTGGACGACGAGATCTTGGCCGCACAGGCCTTACAGAGCGGCGCCCAGGACTACTTGATCAAGGGACAGATCGAAGGCCGCGGCCTGTTTCGGACGCTGCGTTACGCCGTCGAACGCAAGCTGATGGAAGATGCGCTGTTCGCCGAGAGAGAGCGCGCTCAAGTCACGCTCAACTGCATCGGCGACGCCGTTGCTTGCAGCGATGTCTCGGGCAACATCACCTTCCTCAACCTGGTCGCCGAAAAGATGACCGGCTGGCGGCTGGCAGAGGCAGCGGGGCGGCCGATGGTAGAGGTCGTCAGGATCATCGACGCTGCGACTCGGCAACCGCTTTCGAATGCGATCGCTCTTGCGCTACCGGACGACGGCACGCTGCCCATTCCGGCAAATTGCATCTTGCTAAGGCGGGACGGCTTCGAGATCCCAGTCGAAGACAGCGTGGCGCCGATTCACGACCGGGAAGGTCGCACGATTGGCGCGGTCATCGTCATTCGCGATGTGAGCACGAGCCGCGCGATGGCGCAACAGATGACGCACTCCGCTCATCATGATTTTCTGACGGGTTTGCCCAATCGAGTACTGCTCAGCGACCGGATCGCAATCGCCATCGCGACGGCCGCGCGTCACTCGAAGAAGGTCGCCGTGCTGTTTTTGGATCTGGATGGATTCAAGCACATCAATGACTCTCTCGGTCACCAAATTGGGGACAAGCTACTGTGCTCGGTCGCGGGCCGCCTGGTCGACTGCTTACGTGATGCGGACACGGTAAGTCGACAGGGTGGCGATGAATTCGTGATGCTTCTCGCGGAGCTGGACCATCCGGAGGACGCCGCCATTGCCGCACGCAGAATGCTCAAGGCGGTGGCGCAGACGCATCTCATCGACGAGCTCGAGTTGCACGTCACCACCAGCATTGGCCTGAGTGTTTATCCCGATGACGGCCTCGATGTAGAGACGCTGATCAAAAACGCAGATACCGCGATGTATCAGGCCAAGGAAAACGGACGCCAGGGCTATCAGTTCTTCAAGCCGGCGATGAACGTTCGGGCCGTGGAACGCCAATTCATCGAAGAGGCGCTGCGGCGCGCGCTCGAGCGGCAAGAATTTCAGCTACATTATCAACCGAAGATCAATCTTCAGTCGGGTAAGATCACCGGCGCGGAAGCGTTGATCCGCTGGACACATCCTACTCGAGGCCCGATCTCTCCGGCGGAGTTCATCCCCGTCGCCGAGGATAGCGGTCTGATTTTGCCAATCGGAAATTGGGTGCTGCGGGAGGCCTGTCGGCAAGCCTGGAGTTGGGTCGGAGCGGGGATGCTTTCCGGGAGCATTGCCGTCAACATCTCGGCCATCGAGCTGCGCGACGAGGGCTTTCTCGACGGCGTATTCGCAATCCTCGACGAAACGGGACTGGAGCCACGCTTTCTAGAGTTGGAGCTGACCGAGAGCGTATTGATGAAGCGCGCCGAGGCCACGGCGGTCATCCTCGAAGCGCTGCGTGCGCGGGGTGTGCAGGTCGCGGTCGATGACTTCGGCACGGGCTATTCCAGCCTGAGCTACCTCGGAAAATTTTCGATCGATACGCTGAAGATCGATCAGTCCTTCGTGCGCCAGATCAGTGCCGTCCCGTGCGAGACGACGATCGTCACCGCGGTGATCGGCATGGGTCAGAGCCTGAGGCTGCGCGTGGTCGCGGAGGGCGTGGAAACGGCGTCGGAGCTCGCCTTTCTTCGAGCTCAGCGCTGCGACGAGGCGCAAGGCTATTACTTCAGCCGTCCGGTGCCGCCGGCACAGTTTGCCCGGTTGTTGGAAACCGGTCTGTCAGCCTCGCTGCTGAGCCACTTCGACCCAGGCGCGAACGGGAATCTCCCCGCATCCGGCGTCATGCCGATATCTCCCGAAGCGAGAGTCGGGCATGTCACCTCGATCGGCTGAGACTCGGTGCACGCGCTCCGAGTACGACGCACGAAATGAGAAGCGCGCAGCGAGTCCGCCGAAGATCGGCAAGCACCGGCTGCGCGCCACAGCGACGTTTCGAGTTACTGAGTCACGACCGCGTCATCGACGTAGAGATCGATGCCCGTGTCCGGGCCCTCCAAGTAGACGAGCAAGTTCGTCAGGTTGCAGCTCGGCACGTTGAGCGTACCGCTCAACTTGACCCAAGAGCCGTCGGCGACGGTCACCGGGTTCGCGAGCCAAGCATAGGAATCGACTCCGTCGCATCCGATCGCTTGCGTCATGTTGACGTTCGCGCTCGCGGCTCCGCCGATCGAGGTCCACATGCTGACCTGGTACGATTTGCCGGGCTGGACGATGCCAAGCAAGGAGTGTGCGATGGGCCCGTTGCCGACCCGGTTCGAGAACAACAGGCTCTTCGAGCCGCCGTGCGCGCGCGCCGCCGTCACGGCCAGAGTGCCGCTGCCCCAAGTGAACCAACTGCCCAGCTGCGACTCGAAGGTTCCGTCGCCGAGCAGGTTGGTCACCGTGGGAATGGAGACGTTCACGTCATCGACGTACAGATCCACTCCCGCGGCGGGACCTTCCGCGAAGATTTGGACCTCCGTCAAGTTGTTGCAATTGGGGATGTTCAGCGAACCCTTGAGCTCCACCCACTGGCCATCGTTCACGGTCACGGGATTGACGAACCAGCTATAGGTGGTCTGGCCGTCACAGGTCACTTTCTGGGTGAGGTTCACGTTGGCGCTGGCTGCACCACCGATCGATACCCAGAAGCTAGCGCTGTAGCTCGCGCCCTTGGTGACTACTTGCGATAGATCCGTCACGGCAGGCGCGTTGCCCGTGCGACTACCGATCAACAAGCTGTGCGTGCCGCTGTGTGCACGCGCAGTCGTCGACGATGCCACGCCGCTATAGGTGTACCAGCCGCTGGTGCCCGACTCGAACGTGCCGTTGCTGACGATGTTCGAGGCCTGTTTCGCGCGCAGCGAGACGTGATCCAGGAACAGATCTCCACCGTTGGGGCCTTCAGCGTAGATCTGAACGTCACCCAGCACGCAGTCGGGAACGTTGAGCGTGCCGGTGAGTTGCGTCCATTGGCCGACTTGTACGGCCACTGGATTGATCAACCAAGTGTACGAGGTCTGTCCGGCACAGGTCACGGCTTGCGTCACGTTCACGCTGGCAGCAGCGCCCGTAACCGTGGTCCACATGCTTACGTCGTAGCTCTTACCCGGGGTGACGAGCCCGTTCAGGCTCGTGGCAATCGGGCCGTTGCCGTTGCGATTGGTGGAACGCAGGCTTTGACTGCCGCTCACGGCAAACTGGTTGCTCACCGAGAGCGTGCCGTTCCAGCTGTACCAGCCGTTCGTGTTTTCCTCGAACTCGCCATTGGCGATCAGGTTGGGACCATCGCCGGCGGGCGCGCTGAAATTGAACTTGTCCACGTTGACGCCGCCGCCATAAGCAATGAACACATCGTGTTCGCCGCTGACCGGCAGAAAGGGCACGTTGACCGTGCTGTTCGTGCTCCAGCCGCCGGTCGGAGGTAGCTGAACGGTGGCCAGAACCGGTCCCGTCAGGCTATCGGCGTGCAGCGTGACCGTGGTGGGCGTCGTGCCACCATTGGCGTAGGTGACGGCGAGGCTGTCCCAGTTCTTGTCGAAGACCACCCGGCTGAGGCTCTCCCAATCGCCGTTGTCGACGAACGCAATCACGTCGCCCGCGGCCACGATGCCGTGCATGTCGTCGTAGTCCTCGGCTTGGAGCGCAATGCCGCTGCTGTCGCCGGTGCGCGGCGTGGGAACGTAGACTGGCACCGAGCAATTGCTGCCGCCTGCGCGGAAGCAGTTGATCCAGTCGAGAGCTGGACGCCTCGTGCCGTCCGTGCGCACGAGGTAGGCGTCGGCCTGCCACATGTTGCCTTGCAGGTAACCCCAGTGCGTCACGCCGAGCACCGAGGGGTGCTGCCAGAACAGCGTGAACAAGTCGCGCATTTTCTGCGCCTGGCGAGCGTCATTGCTCAAATTGAGGTCCAGCTCCGAGACATAGATCGGCAGACCGGTCGCGGCGAAACGGTCGAGATTGGCCGCCACCACCGAGAGCTCGGCGCGCTCCAGGAAGTGCGCCTGCAGCCCGATACCGTCGATCAGCCCGCGACTCTTCAACAGATTGATGATCGCGAGATAGTCGGTGGCGGAGCTGTCGACCGCTTCGACGTTGTAGTCGTTCAGCAAGAGCTCGGACTTCGGGAAATACTTGCGCGCAAGCTCGAAGGATTTGATGACCCAATCGAAGCCCGTCGCACCCGCACCGCCGAGCGCGGCGCTGTAAGCAGGCACCGCGTGGAGCGGTTCGTTCACGACGTCGACGAGCTGCACGTCCGGGTAACGTTGAGCGGCCAGCTTCATCCACTGGTCGATTTCTGCGAGCTGCTGGTCGAGGGGCAAGCTCGCCAGCCAGGTCGGCTGTTGTTGGCCCCAAATCAGCGTGTGGAGCTTGAAGCGAAGCCCATTCTGCTTGGCGAACTGGTAAGCGGTATCGAGCTCGGACCAGTTCATCTGGTCGCGCGTGGCCTCGACGCTGCCCCACTTGCCCGCATTACCCGGAGTCACCTGATTGAAGTAAGTGAGCAGTGAGGCGTAGTCGGCCGGAGTCGTGGTGGCAGTGCCGAAAAACTTGTTGCCGATGCCCGTCAGCACCCGCACGCCGCTGCTGGTCGCGGTATTGCCGCTCGGATCGTAGGCGACCGCGGTATAAACTTGGCGGCCATTCAGGCTCGCATCGGCCGCGACGTCCAAGGTGAAGGGAGCCGTGGTATCGACGCCAATATCCACGCCGTCACGTTTGAACACGACCTTGCGTACGGCAACGTTGTCCGTTGCCGCTGCGCTGAGTTGCAGGCTGCCGCTCGACGTAATCAGCGTCTTGCTCGCAGTCAGGGAAATCTGAGGCGAAACCGTATCGCACTTCTGGCCGTTGATGGAGATTACGTACGGGGTGACTCCCGAGTACGGATCCGGGCTGCCGTACAGGATCGGCAGCGTTTGTCCTTGGCCCAAGCCGAGCAAACGCACGAGCAATGGTTCCGTGAAGGTGTAGCCACCGTCAGCCTCGGTGCAGTCCGCGAGCAGGCAACGACGACGAATGCCTGCGCCGCCGAGATCGGCGAAGACTTCGAACGACTTGGCTTTCGGCCCAGAGACGTTCTTGAGCGCGAGCTCGCCCAGGTAGCCCGCGCCGGAACGGCGTGAGAAATAGTTCGATGTGACCTTGAAACCACAGCTGCCGTCGGCCGGAACTGGCGTCGACGCGCTCGTCAGCGCTTCGTTCGTCGTCGCGACGGTGTCGGACTCTTCCTCACTCGCGGCACTCCCGCAACCGCTCAAACCGAAGACGGCCCCCGCCAACACCCACCCACCCACCGCACTGCTCAATCCGAGTCCCTTGCTCATCATGTCCGACATCGTACGCGTTCGGTTCATATATTTCCTTTGCGCTGACTAGTCATTTCGGCGGGAATACTTCGCCCTCGGACGCTGGCTTGCAGGCTTCGTACCGCGTAGAAATAAACTAGCCGCGCGGTGTACGTCGATAGCCGTCGATGGCTGTCGTACGCTGTGGCGGTGGGCTCGTTGCGCAGATCCGCGCGTCTTTCCCCGCGTCGCGACGACTCGTGACGAGGACCCAGAACTCCGCACCAATCTGCGTGCGCACCCATGCACACGCGCGCTCGCCTACTCGCCGAATCACACCCTAGGGGTTGATGGTCACGAAGGTTGCTGCGGCACGTGCCCTCGCCAGCCTCAGCGCGGCTATGCACGAGTCGTGCAAGGCATGCACGACTTGCACGACGCTTGCACGACTCGGGCGGGCGAGTCGTGCAACTAGCGCTGGTCGTTCAGTAACCCGGATGGTTGAATCAGCGTGCCAGTACCCAGCTGACCGCGCCGGCAAGCTGCCCGATGAACAGCGGATCGGAGTAACTCTCGCTGGTGTGGCCGAGAGCCGTGTAAAACGCGCGGCCACCATCGTATTCATGGCACCAGGCAATAGGATGGTCGCCGTTCATCGCGGAGCTGCCCGGAGCGTAGCTGCTCTCGTCGAGCGACAGCAGCACGTGCACGTTCGGGCGCGGATTGCTCTGGAACGCGTACCACTCGTCGGTGCGTCGCCACGGATTCGGCAGCCCGGCCGTGGCCGGGTTCGCCGAGTCCTCCACGACCACGTCCGCCGCCTGAATCTCCGGATGCTCGCGAAAGTAGGCGCCCACGAGCCCGCCATACCAGGCCCAATCGTACTCGGTGTCGGTCGCAGAATGAATGCCGATGAAGCCGTTACCCGCGCGAATGAAGCGCTCGAACGCCGCCTGCTGCGTGTCGTCGAGCACGTCACCCGTCGTGCTCAGGAAGATCACCACATTGTAAGCAGCGAGCCCGCCGTCGCTAAACTTGCTCGCGTCCTCGGTCGCCGCCAGTGCCCAACCGCGATCCGTCGCAAGCTTGCTGAGCGCTTGAATTCCGGCCGGAATCGAGTCGTGTCGGTAGGCAGCGGTGCGCGAGAAAACGAGCAGCGATACACCGCCGCCCCCGACCCCACCGGCTCCGCTACCGCTGCCGCCAGTTGCGGCGCCAGCCGCCGCGGTGCCGCCCTGCCCAGCGCTAGCGCCAGCTCGAGCGAGCAACGCACCCGCACTTCCGCCACTGTCGTCGACATCGCCAGCTCCAGCCGAAGGTATCGAAACACTGCCGGCCGTACCACCGCTCGCCGACGTGCCGCTCGCGCCGGCACGAGCCCCGTCGTCAGAGGGCGCGTCATGCGTCTGGCCGCAGGCCACGGTAACGAGCGAGATGCACAGGAGAAGGGTCGGCGGCGCGCAGCGAAGCATCGGGTCGCCTAGTTGAGCTCCCGCGACGCCCACGCGCAACGACGTTTGGGAATTTTGACTCTTTTCGCTCGGGTCGGCGCCATCCCGCTGGGCGACTAGGCGCTCGGAAGCGACACGACGCATACAGTACCGCCGCCCGCGCGATCTTTCAGCTCCACGCGGCCGCCCATGCGCTGCACGTGCTCTTGCACCAACTGCAAACCGAAACCTTGGCCTTGCTCGCCCTCGGTCCCGAGCTGACTGGGCAGCGCGCCTTCTTGCCCGATACGCTTCCGCACGTTCAGCGGCACGCCCGGGCCCGGATCGCTGAGCAAAATGCTCACCTCCGGTCCGAACGCCTCGGCCTCGATGGTGATGAGCGCGCCCGGAGGCGAAAATTTGATGGCGTTGCTCAGCAGATTTCCGAGCACTGACTCAATCAGCAGATCGGGTTGAGCTTGCACGCGCAGCTCCAAGCCTCGGCCGCCAACCAGACGCATCTGCTTGGCTCGCAAGCGCGGGCCAAAGGCCTCGTCCAACGAGCTCAAGGCTTGCCGCACGTGCAGCGAGGCCAACGTCGGCTCCGGACTCGACTCGGGATTGAGCAGAAATTCCTTGGACAAGGCAATCAAGCGCTGAGTACGTCGGCTCAAAGATTGAGCATGCTCGGGGTTCGCGTCCGGATCCTCGAACTCGAGCTCCAAGGCGAGCACCTGCAGGTGGTTGCTCACATCATGAAAGAGAGTGCCCGCGAGGCGGCGGTGTTGGCGCAGCGCTTCGGTGATCTGCTGCGCTTGGCCGAGAAGCGCTTCACTGTAACGCCGCCGCAAGGCAAACACGCTGCGAAGCGCCACGACCACGACCACGAAGCTGAGCGCTAGATCGCCGAGCAGCCGGGATTGTGTCAAGGGCAGGGGCCTTCCGACCCCGACCCACGCCAAAATCCCCACGTTCAGGCCGACCACGGCCGACGCCGCCGGCCCCTGACTGAGCAGTGCCGTAAATAGCACTGTCGCCGGCATGACCACCAAAGCTGGAGCATCAGGACCGGCGCCGTACGCAACCAGATAAGCGATCATCGGCCCAGTCGCGAAAAGGCCGATCGCGAGCGCGGTGAGCTCCAGCCGGCGTGTCGATTCCGGTCGGCTGAGCCACGCATCGAACAAAAAGCAAAAGCCGAAGGAGAAGATCGAAGGAGCAAAGGTTGCGCCGATCGCCCAGTTGCGCAGCGCGAAGAAGGCCATCAACCCCGCTCCCAGCCTCAGCCACACCCGCATCGTTCGACTGCGGATGGTTCGATCCGGATCCTCAGGCTGGAGCAGCTCCTCTTCAGTTGGGCTGGCCAAGACTTTCGCTTGATTCAGGCTCTGGATGAATTGCCGAACCAGCTCACTCAACGTCCCACCGCTTGCGACTTTGGCGCCAGACCCTGCTAGCGCTTGCACGAGGCTCGCAGACAATGGCTCGAGCCGTTCGTAGATGGCCTGAGTCATGGCCTGTCGCTTGTCACGGAGCCTCAGCAACGTTGCGCGGCGTGTCGCAATGGCCCGCTCATAGGACTCGAACGAATGATGCAGTGCGTGAGCAAGACCGGTGGCAAATAGCGTCATCACCGCTTCGTCGATGAAGCGCAGGACGTCGTAGCGCGTGGGCAGCGCAGTCCCCAGCACGAGCGCGGCAAAGCTCATCAGCATCAGACTGCAGACGGGCCAACCCCAGACCGGACCGAACAGCAAGGTCATCAAGAAGCCCGGGAGAAAGCCGAAGCTCAGCGCAGAGCCCGCCGCACCTCCGAGATCCAAAGCGGCCTTGGTGATGAGGAGCACGACGGTACTGAAAAAAATCATGCCCTGGACCCGCAGCGGGACACCACCGCGCTTGGACCAGAGCAGGGCGCCCGCACCAAAGGCGACCGCAAACAGGGCGCTCGAAACCGCGCTGCGCGATACGAGCTCGCGCACCGCGAGGCCCACACCGCTCACGACAACGAGCCAATAGAAGCCCTGCAAGAGCCCAAGTTGCATGCGACGGCGGGTCTGAAGCGCGTCCTCTCCGAGCGCAGCGTCCGAAGTTCCAAGCCTCTCGCCTCTCACTCTCTTCGGTATCCTGCCGTCGGGCAAGGCGATCAAGCGATTTCGAGGTGCCGCCTGCCCGGCACCATCTCGAGTCCCGGACGGGACAAGCACGGTCGCGGCAAGCTGAACTGCGCTCACCGACTCGAACATTCGCTTGGGCATGGCACGTCCCTCTCCCTCCACCGGCAAGTCGCCCTCGGCTCCGATTGCCCTCCGGGCAATTCCAAAAGACTGCTCGAGGCGCAAAGCATCAAGCGACAAGACGACGAAGGCCGTGGGTCAGATCTGTTATCAGCTGCGAGACAAACGCGAAAAGGCCGGCATCCGCAGACACCGGCCTTTTCCGCCGCTCGAACGACGTTCGGTCAGCCCTTGTGCGACTTGCCGTGCGCCGCGACCTTGTTGTCGCTCTTGTCGCTCTTGGAGCTCTTGCTCTTCGAGTCTTTGCTCTCGCCTTCGCCGATCAGGACTTCCATGTAGTCGCGGCGTAGGCGGACGCGGTAGGCGGGGATACTGTCGCGGAAGCGGAACGCTACTTCGGCGCCCTCGGTGCGGTTGCTGGTGTGAACGCTGGAGATGCGGTTGTCGCGTTTGGCGATGCTCGCGCCCTGTTCCATGATTTTGTGGCCGGGCACTAGGACCGTGAAGCCGGTCGGTAGCAGCGCGCCTTGCAGTTTGCCGCCGGGAGCGTCGAGGCGCAGGCGATAGATCGTGGGCGAGTGCAGTTTGCCGTGACCCCAAGGCGTGGTGTCGGTCTTGCTCGATTTTTCGCCTTTGATCTTGTCGTCTTTGTCTTTGCTCGACTTACCGTCGCTCTTGTCGTCGTCCGAGCTCTCGTCGGCGAAGCCTTCGTCGGCGGCGGCGGCCGAGATGGGGGCGCTCGAGAGGTTGCTCTTGGCGTCGGCTTTTTCCTGGGCTTCGACGGCTTCGGGGGATCCGGGCGGCGGCGCGAGGGGTGCGGGCTCCATGGTCGCCATGGGCGTCGGTCCGAACAGTGGAACGTTCGCGCTGGCGACTCCGCTAGGAGTGAGCCCGATGTTGGTGGGGGTGGCCGAGAGGGGCGCGCCGGTCGACGGCGGTGCCAAGGTAGCGACCGCGGGAGCTCGCCCCGCGAGCGCACCAGGTGGCGCTGCGGAGGGAGCTGCGTAGTGCGTCGCGAGTGCGGCCGCCGACGCCAGAAGCACGATGCCGCCGGCGCCGAGCATCAGTTTCTTGCGCGGCAGTTGCTTCGCCGCACTGGGCGCGGCTTCCTCGCTGACGTTGGCAGAAGATTGCGGACGCAGGCGTTGGCCTTCGACGCCTTTGTTGCCGTTGGGCGCAGGCGCGGTGGTGCGGCGTGGCGGCGCGGGCTCCGCGCGCTTGGTCAGCTCGAGCACTTTGAGGCCGGCGCCTTTGAATAGGCCGCCCATGCCTTGGGCCGCGCGCGCCGAAAAGCGAGCCACGGCGGCGCCTGCGGTTTGCACCGCTTCGCCGGCGTTGGCGGCGGCTTCGCCGATTTTTCCGCGCAAAGCGGCGGCGTCCGCGTCTTCCTCGTCTTCGTCCGAGTCGTCACTGTGCGCGTCGCGCGCGTGGTTGTCGCGCGCTGCGGCGGCGTCGGTGGTGACGGAGCTGGCGGGGATCTTGAAGCCTTTGACCTCTTTTTCGCCGAAGTGAAGCGCGGTCACGCTCGGTTCGGGCGTGGTGTCCTCGGCGCCGGCGAAGCGGAGCTGCACGACCAATTGCGGCACCCGTGTGATCGGGTCGATGGCGACGCTCACGCCGTCGATCTGCGCTTGGCGGCGTCCGCCCGCTTCCAGATCTTCGACCTCGAGTTTGCGGCCGACCTTGAGAAATTCCAGGTTCGAGCCGACCTGCACGTTCTGCGAGCCGCTCTCGCGGACGCGCGCCTTCATCGGCGAACCGAGGCCGTCGATGTGCAAACGAACTCGCGAGCCCACCTCTGATTTCGCGTCGTGGTGCGCTTCGGGCGCCGCCGCTTGGTCGCCCGCGCCATCGCACAGCTCGCGCAGGGCGCCCACGCTGCCGCTGTCGAGCGCGGTGAATTCGATGCCGAATTCGCCACCGCGGCTGCCTTCGTGGCGCCAGGCCACGCGGCCTTCGACCACGATTTCTCGTCCGCCCTCTTCGAAGCGGCAGACCAGGGGCGCGCCGTTGTCGGGCAGGTAAGCGGTGCGCAGGTGCATCCCGCGCGCGCTCACGTCGACCGCTTCGGCCTCGAACGCCGGAATTCCCGGCTCGTTTCCGCAGACTTCGACCAGGGTCTCGACCCGCACGCGACCTGCGCCCTCGGCGCGACGTTCTTGAATTTCGCTCATGGCTGCCTCCAGCGGGGCCCGAGCGCTCCTCCAGGGATGGCTAGGTTCCCGCGTCCCGTCCGGAGTAAGACGAAGGCGGACAAAGGGCCAAATTTCGGGCTGAGAGGTGCGGCGCGGGACCAGCGATCGCCCACAAAAAAACAAAGCCAGCACCGTCGTGTGGCCGGCGGGCGATTTTCTGCCAAGAGGTGGACACGAGCCCCTCCGCTGTCCATCATGCGCCGTTCATGGCCCTGACGGTCGTGGTCCGCTCCGGCGACCTCAAGTCTCAGGCAACCATCACCTTCGATGCTCCGCGGATCGTGATCGGACGGGGTGACGGTTGCGAAATCCGTTTGCCGGATCCCAGCGTGAGCCACCGCCACGCCTCGATTCGGCAACGCGGGACCGACTACGTCGTGGTCGACGAGGGCAGCAGCAATGGCACGTTCGTGGGACCGGTGCGATTGTCACCGCAGGCCCCGCGGGTGGTGCGGTCGGGGGACTTGATTCGCGTGGGGCGAATTTGGCTGGAGCTGACCACCGCGCAAGTGTTGCCCACGCAGAACCAGAGCTTGATCACCAAGGAGATCGCGCTCGCGTTGGTGGCAAGCTCACTCGCGGCAGAGGGCGAGCTCTCGGCGCCGCGGCTATTCGTGACCGCCGGCCCCGACGTCGGCAAAGAGCTAGTGTTGGCCGAGTTCGATCGCGTGTACGGCATTGGGCGCGCACCGAACGCCGATCTGGTGCTCACGGACGACGACGCTTCACGCCGGCACGTCGAGATCATCCGCCGTGGCACACAGATCTTGGTGCGCGATCTGGGCTCGAAGAACGGCGCTACGCTGTCGGACGTACGACTCGACCCGAAGCGCGACACGCCGTGGCCGCCGCACGCGGTGCTCGCGCTCGGCTCGAGCCAATTCGGTTTCGAAGATCCGGTGTTGGCCGCGCTGGCCGAGATCGAGGCCGGGCGCGACGAACAAATGCAAGCCGGCGATTCGATCGATCCGCCCAACGTCGATGCCAGCGAGGCCCTGCCGAACCAGCTTCCGCAGGCTCACGTCGAAGGCTCAGCGAGCGCAGCGCCGATCGCACGAGTGCCCACGCGCGCGGCCAAATCCGCCAAAAAGACCGAGGGTTTCCGCGCCGTCGATGCGGTGGTGGCGCTGCTCGCGCTGATCGTGATCGGCCTCAGCATCCTCGGCCTGACCTGGCTGTTTCGCTCGAACTAACCCGTAACGCGGCTCAGCCCGTCTTGCGATACACGAGCCAGCGCAGCTCGATCGGGGGTTTCCCCGCGGGCAAGTCGAACAGATCTTGTCCGCCCGTCCAGGTCTCGAACCAACCGGTAGGCGGCCACTCTTCCGCGGGCAGGTTTGCCTTTTCGTACGCTTGCACGGACTCGTCGGACAGCAGCTGGAACGGCCCGCCATCGAGCGCGTCTTGCAATTCACGACGCGTGAATAAATTGCACCACAAGATTTGTGACATCTCGCGCGCGAGATCGTCGGGCTTGTAGCCATCGCTGCTCAGGAACGCGCTGAACACGAGCAAGCCACCCTGCGGCAGCAGCTTCGCCGCGACCTGAAATAGCGCGCGCAGCTCGCCTGCGGTGCGAAAGTGAGAGGCCACGACCTCGGCCAAGAGCAGGATCCGATAGTAGCCCGGCGCGAGACCGAGGTTCGGGTCGAACACGTCGCCCTCGAACACCTTCACGGGCAGAGCTTCTTTGGCCGCTTCTTCACGCAGAATCGCTGCGAGCGAGGGTGCCAGCTCGACCGCATCGGTCGGGAAACCGGCGCGAGAGAGCGGAAGCGTGTTTCGGCCCGTGCCGGCGCCGATGTCGAGGATGGGCACCTCCGCGGGCGCGCCGAGGGCGCGCGCGAGCTCGAAGATCTTGGCGTCGGGGTGCTTGCCGAACAAAGGCGGCGTGCGGTTCGCGACCCAGTGCTCGTATTCGTCGGCGATCGTCAGCGTCTCGACGTTGACGCGCCAGCTCAAGCTGGTCTGCGGCGGCGGATCGGTCGAGAAGCTCACCAGCACCCTCGAATACGGGGACGCCGTCCACGCGTTGTTCAGGTTCAACTTGAGAGCTGCGCGGAATTGCTCGAGATCATCCACGCTGAACACGCGGCCAATGCCGAGCCAGATCGTATTGAACAGCGTCACGTAGTGCTCGAGCAGTGCGGGCACCGGCGGCACGCGGTACTCCGAAGTCGTGCTCAAGCGCTGCGGCAAGCGGCGCAGCACCGCCTTGCGCAAAATCGGCGCGCTCGTCTCGCGCGCCACCTTCTTACTTGCCACGGGCCCCTGCTTGCCTTTTTCACTCATGCGCGCCCGACCGTAGCATCAGCCGCGCCCGCGTTGCTCGCGGCTCGAGAGGCTGAAGAGATGCCCCTCGAGCCCGGCGAAACTGGCGGAAATTCCGAACTAAGCGCCGCCGCCCTTGCCGCCGCTACCCGACGTGCCGCCAGTGCCCGCTTTGCCGCCGCTACCGGCTGAGCCCGAGCTGCCGCCGCTGCCGCCCTTACCACCGCTGCCGGCCGAACCCGAGGTGCCGCCGCTGCCGCCCTTGCCGCCGCTACCGCCGGCGCCCGACGCGCCGCCCTTGCCGCCGCTGCCCGAGGTGCCGCCGCCGCCAGCCTTGCCGCCGCTGCCGCCGGCTCCGCCTTTGCCTCCTGTGCCTCCACCGGCGCTCGGTGAGCCGCCGCTCGGTGCACCGGCGCTCGGTGCACCGGCGCTCGGTGAGCCGCCGCTCGGTGAGCCGCCGCTCGGTGAGCCGCCGCTCGGTGCGCCGGCACTCGGTGCGCCAGCTGAGCCGTTGCCTGCATTGCCCGCTGGCTTACCGGCGGAGCCCGCGTTCGATGCGCCTGCGTGCGCGCCGCCGCTGCCAGCGGTGTCGCTGCCATCGTCGGTCGCGTCGGAACCGCAGCCAACCAGCAGACCTGCACCGATCAGAGTGATCACGCCAGCAGTCGTAAGGACACTACGCTTCTTAATCATGGACATCGCTTCTCGCTTTCGCTCATGCAAACGCAATTGCTGTCGAGCCAAGCCTGGCCGGACCCCGCGGTCCCCCTAACGAACGTTAGTCAACGGCGATTGATATCGCGTGGGCGCTACAAATAGCAATGATATGGCAACAAGTCGAAATAACTGCGGCTCAATCACGTCAAAACGCGGTGATCGTGCCTGCTTGTTCGGACTACCGTTACTGGACCCGCGGCGCGCGGGATCCCCAACTGGCGAAGATCGCCTCACTGGCAGTGTGGATTACCAACTGACGAATGGCAGCGCATTAGTTAGAGCGCTGCCATCATTCGCAGTTGCTCGAGGGGCGAGGAAACGCCCCTTCGAGCTGTGCGAACTCGCAGGAGAGTCGAATTAAGCGCCCCCGGTACCGCCGCCGCCGGCCTTACCGAAGCCACCTTTACCGCCCGCTCCGGCAGTGCCGCCACCTTTGCCGCCACCGGCGCCGCCTTTGCCAAAGCCACCCTTGCCGCCCGCTCCACCGGAGCCACCAGCGCCGCCTTTGCCAAAGCCACCTTTGCCGCCGGCTCCGGTATCGCCGCCAGAGCCGCCTTTGCCAAAGCCACCTTTGCCGCCACCACCGGTCTCGCCGCTGGCGCCGCCTTTGCCAAAGCCGCCTTTGCCGCCGCCGCCAAGTGTGCCGCCAAAGCCGTTGCTCTCGCCGGCGGCGCCGCTGCCGCCCACGCCGCTGCCAGCCGAACCCGGCGCACCGGCGCTTGGTGTACCAGCCACGCCGCTGCCTGCCGAGCCCGGTGCGCCAGCGACGGTGTGCGCGCCCGCACTTGCGCCGCCACTAGCGTCGTCGTCGTCGCTGCTCGTCGCGTCCGAGCCGCAGCCAATGAGCAGACCCGCGCCGATCAGGGTGATCACGCCCGCACTCGTGAGAATACTACGATTCTTCATTATGGACATCGCTTCTTGCTTTCGCTGATTTGCAAATGCGCAAATGTTGCCGAGCCAAAAATTGGCTGGACCCGGCTCCCCTAACGAATGTTAGTAACCAGTGGTTGAAGCTTGATATCGCGGCTGCTCTACAAATAGCAATGCCCGGGCAACAAATCGAAATATCGACATCACGATTCAAACAACACGCCTGCTCCAAGGCATGTGCCGTTACTTGACCGCCGCGACCGGCGCTAAACGACGTGGTTTGCCCCGCTTTTCATTCTCGCTTTCAAATTCTGCAAGCTGACAGCGCACGTCGTCAACGCTTCGCATTGTTCAATTCGATACCGAAGCCACGCTGAGCTCCACCCCGGTGATGCCGAGTCGACGCTCGATGCCCAGGGCCGCGCGCAATCAGTCGGGCAGTTGCACGCGCTCTCGAGGCAGCTCACGCGTGCAGAATCAATCGCCCTTAGGCCCTTCGTCATAAGCTCGCGGTCGATACTTCTTCTGCACTCCCCCGTTGGCCGCGCCATTGTAAACGATGTCGCTGCCGAGAAACGCGAGCCAACTCCCCGGGTGCGCTTCCGAAGCCGCGAGCAACTCGTCCTTGTGAGCTTCGATGATCTTTTCTTCCCACGCGCACTGTAGGCCCAGCGCGATCAAGTTCAGATCATTGGGCGCGAGCTCGAAACCGTGCATGTAGTGCGGCCAAGCTTCTTCGGCGCGCTTGAGCCGGCACAGAGTGTCGCCGTAGTACACATGAGCCATCGGCCATTTGGGCGCGAGGCGCATGGCTTCCGCGTTGACCTTGAGGCGCTCTTCCAGCTGGCCGCGAGCGCCGAGCATCACCGAGTAGTTGAGTTGCGCTTTGGCGCTGCGAGGAACAGCGTTGTGGGTCGCCCGCCAAAAGATCAGATCGTCAGTGTAGTCGAGCGCGTGCCAGCGGCCGGCCAAGGCTTGAAAGCCGAGGAACACGCCGACCGCGCTGGCGCCCCAGGGCCACTTGGTTCGGAGCAGGCGCGTGAACAGCACGGCCAGCACGCAGGCCGAGCCGAACGCGGGCAGGTACCAAAAGCGTTCAGCGCGGATCGTGGGCAAGAGCACCGGGATGTTCGAGTGCGGAAAGTAGGCGATCGGCAACCAGACCAGCCCGATCGCGAGCAGGGCCAGCATGCCCTGACGTTCGTCGAACGAGGCGGCGACCGACCGAGCGCCATACAGCTTCGCGCGAGCGCGCGCACGCGCTTCGCGCACCAAGCTTGCGATCCACACGCCGACACCGGCGATCGGCGGCAGTACCAAAAGCACTCCGCCCAAAATGCTCTCCGGAAAATACACGCGCTCTGGGCTCGGTTCCTGCGGGAACGAGTAGTCGCCACTCAGCGGCCACGGAAATACCAGCTGCCCGAGGCCGCGGGTGTAAACCCGGAGCGCGCCCGCCACGCGATGCGGCAGATCGGCGTCGACCAAAGGATTGTTGACTGGATCGTGCGGCAATTGCGGTTGCTGAAACCAATGTAAAAAGTTGGCCAGCGCGCGTGCAGATGCGCCAGCCTCGGCCGGCAACGCGGCGCCGGCATCGACCTGCGACACGACTGGAAAGAAGCGGCGACGAAAGTAGGTGTAGGCCACCAACGCGGCGGCGGAGGCCACGAATGCAACTGCCGCGCGCAGCGCGCGCAGCGGTCGCTCGGGGTGCAAAATTGGTGCGCTGATCAGTGCCACCCAGGGCACGAGCGGCAAGGCCACCAGCACGCTCTCTTTGCTGAACAGACCGAGCAACACCATCGCGAACACGCACAACGGCATCAGCAGCATACCGCGCTGCAAGAACATCAACGCCGCGAGCACGAATAATCCGCCGAACACGTCGGCGATGCCGACCACGCCCGTGATCGCCTCGGTCAGCACGGCCGACGCCAAGAAGCAGGCCCCGGCGAGCCAGCTCGTGTCCCGCCGACGACTGAGCAAAAAGACGAAGCTTGCGACGACGGATGCGTTCACTGCGTGCACCAGCACGTTGACCCAGTGGTGCAAAAACGGCCGATGGCTCACGAACCACAGCGCTCGCCACACCAGGTCCGGCAGCGGGCGGTACGAGCCGATGCTGCGATCGGGTGGCAAGCCCCAAAAGTCGCGGGTGAATGCGTGCAGGATGCCGCCCGCCTGACCGTTGACGTAGGGGTTGGCGAGCAGCGCTTCTTGCTCGTCGAAGATGTAGTTCGACAGTGGGCTGCGCACGTAGATCAGCACGCTCAGCACGAACGCGGGCGCGAAGGCCGTCAAGAACCGCGGATCTTGCTCGCTGAAGTAGGCCTTCAGCCCGGAGAGCCATGCGCCCAGCCGCTCACGCAGGGTCAGGTGAGGCTCGGGCGGCGATGGCGGCGCCGGAGCGACGGGGCTTGGAAGTGACTCGCCGTTCATAGGCTGCGCACGGCGGTTGTAGTGCCAAGCCCCCGAAGTCTCAATGGCTAGGGCTTGCCTCCGTATCCGGCTCCCCCCGTGCCCGTGTCCATGCCCGTGCCCGCTCTCGATCTCCTCTCACTCTATCTTTGATTGATGGTCACGATCCCCCCCGCGCCCGTCTCAGCCTTCGGCGTCCAATCCCGGCTACGGAGCGAGAATGCGAGGTGCGCTGCTAGATCGCGATCGCCCCACCTCTCCTGCCTGAGAGCCGGGCACGGTACGGGTGCCTGGACAATTCAGGAACGGACCCGAGTTCTTGGCTCGACACCGGCCCGATTCGCGATGTTAACGTGCGCGCGAAATGACGGCAGCGGAAAGCTTCGACGGCTGCGAAGTCGTAAAAAAGCTGAGCACAGGGCCGATCACGGACCTGTATCACGTGGTCCAAGAGCCGCTCGGTCGCCCCGCGTTCATCAAGGCGCTCGGTTCGAGCATCCTCCCCTCGTCCCCATTCGCGGCCTCGTTGGAACGCGAAGCGCGGCTCTTGGCCGAGCTGAACCATCCGAACATCCTCGAGGTGTACGATTTCGTGCGCCGCGGCGAGCGCATGTGGCTCGTGCTCGAGTACGTCGACGGCGTATCGCTCGAGGAGGTGATGAAGCGCGCCAAGCGCGTGCCGGAGGCGTTCGCCTGCGCGGTCGCGCTCGAGGTGTGCCGGGCACTTTCGCACGCGCACGCGCACGGCATCGTGCACCGCGACGTGCAGCCGAAGAACATCCTGATCGGCAAGGACGGCGCGCTCAAGCTGTCGAACTTCAGCGTCGCGTTCGACGAGCGCATGCCGACCGCGCCCGAGCTGCTCGAAGGCGGTACGGGTTACGGCGGTCCAGCGTACATGTCACCCGAGCAGATCTTGGGCGAACGCGCAGACGGGCGCAGCGATCTCTTTTCCCTCGGTGTGCTTTTGTACGAGATGCTGAGCGGTGAACGCCCGTTCGACGGTCCCGACGATCGCAGCACGTCGCTTCGCATTCGACGGGACCCGGTGCCGCCTTTGAGCAAGAAGGCGCCCGGCGTGAGCCAGGCCCTCGAGCGCATGACTCAGCGCTGCCTCGAGAAGATGCCGAGTGATCGCTTCGATAGCGCGCTCGAAGCGTGTGCAATGCTGGAGGCGGCTGCGCTCGAATTGGGCGCCGAACCGACGGCGCCGCTGATTCGCGACACGCTGATCCGAGCCCGTTTGGTCGATGGCAGCCCACTCAAAGGCAATGCCGAGCGAAGGCCGCGCCCGAGCGAAGGTCGTGTGGGCGTGGCCGTCGCTGGCCTATTCGTCGCGCTGCTGGCGATCCTCGGTGGAGGCTTCGCGATTCAGCTGCTGTCGGGCAAGACCGTAGGCGTCGCCGTGGCAGCCCAAGCCGGCCGTCGGCTCGAGCTCCTGCCGCCCGGGCGAGCCTCCTTGCGCGTGGTCGCTCACCCTTGGGCACACGTGATCGTGGACGGCCAAGAGGTGGAAATCACACCCTTCGCACGGCCGATCCCGCTCAGCGCGGGCAGCCACTACGTGCGCCTCGAGCACCCCAATGCGCCGGTCGAGCGTCGCACCATCGAGCTTACCCCGGGTGAGACGCTGCTGCTCGATGTCACGCTGAAGGTCACTGCGCCCAAACTGAGCCCGAGCGCCGCCGCCCTGGCCAAGGCACGTGCGGCAGCCGCGCAAGACGGCACGCAAGACCCAGGCGACAGCGGTACACCCTGAACCACATGAACACCCGCGCCCGGGCCGCAACTTCTGTGAACGGTTCGAGCAGTCCGACGAGACTCTGAAGAGCCCAACCGGGGTTCGTACCCTCGCTTGCCTTGGAAAGTCGTGGCATAAATATAGCTAGCGAAGTTCGCCACTGAGCGCCGGTCGAGTCCGACCCACACATGAACGCCGAATTAAAGTCAGGGTCGACCTTAGGCCACTACGAGCTACTCACGCGACTTGGGCGCGGTGGCATGGCGAGCGTCTGGGTGGCACGGGAGAAGGCGCCGGTGAGCGGCAAGCAGCGCTTGGTGGCCGTCAAAGCCATGCTTCCGGAGCTGGCGCGCCACTCGGATTTTCGCGCGATGTTCCTGGGCGAGGGGCAAATCGTACGCAGCATCGACCATCCCAACGTGGTGAAAGTGCACGAGGTCTCGGAAGACCGCGGCATCTTGTATATGGCCATGGATTGGGTGGAGGGTGATTCACTGCGCACGGTGATCAAGGAGGCCAAGCGGCGCCGAGCGATCCCCGCCGAGATGGCAGTCAAGATCATCGCGGACACCGCGGCCGGCCTGCACGCCGCACATGAGCTACGCGGTTGGGACGGCGAGCTACGCAATATCGTTCATTGCGACGTCTCGCCGCACAACATTTTGGTCGGCCTCGACGGCCAAGCCAAGCTGGTCGACTTCGGCGTGGCCAACGCGACCGCGCACACCGAGCTCGAGGGCAGCGACAGAATCAAAGGCAAATTCGGCTATATGTCGCCGGAGCAAGCCAGCGCCGGCAAGGTCGATCGGCGCAGTGACGTGTTCGCCCTCGGCATCGTGCTGTACGAGCTGACCACCGGTGAGCGGCTATTTCGCGGCGATGATGCGGCGCACACCCTGGAGCTGGTCAAGAGCGGGCGCATCCCTGCGCCACAAGAAGTTTACGCGAAGTATCCCGAAGGCCTCGCGGTGATCGTGAAGCGCGCGCTGACGCGCAACGTGAACGAGCGCTTCCAGACCGCAGCTGAATTTCGCGACGCGCTCGAGCACTATTTGAAGGACGAGCGCATCATGGTTTCGCCTGCGGGCGTCGGCCAACTGGTAAAGCGCGTGCTCGGTCCCCGCATCGAGCAGCAACGTCAAGCCCTGCGCGAAGCACTGACGGTCGCCGACGGCACGGTCGTGACTGGGCTCGTGCCAGAGCACTCGGCGTGGGCCGATCGTACCGCGTCGGATGGTCCAAACGGACGCATTGGTTTGCACTCCGAGCCCCCGACCAGCGGCTCGCAGTACTCGAATTCGCGCACCGGCACCACCCCGCACCCGCAAACGCTGGACCGCAACCACTCACGAAAGACCAGCTTTTTGCCCTTGTTTGCCGCGATCGGCGGACTCGCGGCGGCCGCCAGCGCGATCTTTTGGGCGTCGCATCGGCCGGGCCCCACGCCGCTGATCACGACCCATCTCGAGCACGCGACTCACCAAGCAGCGAGCAGCGCTAGCGGCGCGCGGCGCGACGACACCAGCCCCGTGGGCGTGAACATCGACAGCTTGCCGACCGCAGCAGGCGTCGTTCCCGGCGCGCCCGATGCGGACGCGATGAGCAACGCGCTCTCCGGCCGCAAGCTGCCGACCCCTGCCCCCACCCCCGCGATCGCAGCGGTCACGGTCGCCGCGACTCGGGGACCGACCAAAGACGTCGGTCGAGATCCCGACGAGGTCGAGAACCCCTACAAGACCAAGGTGCTCGCCAGCGCGAACACGCCCACGACCACGTCCACGCCGCCCGCTGAAATCGTGCCACCGGAGCAACGGTCACCGCTCAACCGCGGCGCCGCATTGTCAGCGCTCGGCTCGGCGGCATCGGCCGCTGCGGCCTGCAGGCGCCCCGACGGCCCGAGCGGCTCCGGCTCCGCGAGTGTGACCTTCTCGCCAGACGGCCCCGTGAAATCGGTCAGTGTCTCGGCGCCCTTCGCGGGGACCGCCGTGGGCCAATGCGTCGCGACCGTCTTTCGCGGCGTCCACGTGCCGCCCTTCAGCGGTAGCTCGATCACGCTGCCGAAGAGCTTTCAGATCCCCGAGTGAGCGGTTCGGGGGCTTGGGAGGCCTCGATTGGACGGGCGCGCTACCCGTGATGCGCTCGATCCAGCGCGCATCTTCAGCGAACTTTTCAGTGCTGACCCGGTGCAGGCGAAACCGCGTGAACGTGGGTCAGGTCGAGGTGTCGCTTTCCCGTTTCGCCGCGCGACCCCTTCCGGCGATGGGAAGACGGATGAAGAAGGTCGTACCCTGGCCCGGCGCGCTCGTGAAGCGTATTTCCCCGCCATGCTTCTCTTTGACCACGGCCCAAGCGAGGGCCAGCCCTTGCCCGGTACCTTTGCCGACGGCCTTGGTGGTAAAGAACGGATCGAAAACGCGCTCGGCGATGTCCTCCGGAATGCCGCCACCGGAATCGCTGATCGAGATGACGACGTCGTCGCCATCGCGCCGAGTCTGCACCTTGATCGTGCCCTTGTTGCCTTCTTTCACTACGTCAGCGATGGCGTGGGAAGCATTCACGATCAGGTTCAAAACTACCTGATTGATTTCGTTCGGATAGCACACGACCGGGGGAAGCTCTCCAAAATCGCTTTCCAGGTTGGCGACGTATTTGTATTCGCCCGCGGCGATGGTGAACGTAGCCTGGATCGTTCGGTTGAGGTCAATCGGCGTCATTTCGTGCTGGGACGGGTGCGCGAACTCCTTCATCGATCGCACGATGGTGCCGACGCGTTCGAGCCCGTCGAGGCAGCGCTCGAACGCGGCTGGTACGTTCTCGAGCAGATAGGGCAAATCGGACTGTTCCTCCGCTTCTCGAGCCAGCAAACTCGCTTGCTGAAGCTCAGGGCCTTTTGCATCCGCGAGCGCGAGCCGATTGACCGTGAGCAACCTCTCCACGAGCTCGAGAGTGTGTTGCGACGCCTCGCGAAGGAAATGCACACTGTCGTTCACGAACTGAATTGGAGTATTGATCTCGTGCGCGATCCCCGAGGCCAGCGTGCCAATGGCGGCCAATCGCTGAGCTCCAGCCGAGTCGGCTTGCGCGCGCTTCAGCTCGGTCACGTCTTGTGACACGAGCACCGCACCAACGACGCGGCCGTGCAAGCGCATGGGCCCCATGTGAGCCGAGAAACACAGGGTTTCTTCGCGCGGTCCACTGACGACCGTTTCATAAACCTCGAACATCCCCGTGGCGACGATTCGACGCAGGCGGGCCTCTTGCGCCTGATGTTCCTCCGGCCGGAGATAAAATAACCAGCTCGAGCCGATGACCTGCTCCTTCGTATATTGAGGTAAGACTCGGTTGATGAACTGAATCTTGCCCTCGACGTCCACGGCCAGAATGAATGCCGGCGCGCAGTCCATGACCGCCAGCAACGCGGCATTCGTGAAGCTCTGCGCCTCGCGAGTCTTTCGTTCTCGCATCTCGCGCTCGATCGCGGGGACGAGCCGCATGAGCTTGTCTTTCACTACGTAGTCGTGGGCACCGGCGCGCAAGCCCAGTACTGCAATGTCTTCCCCGATCGTACCCGAGGCGATGATGAACGGGATGTCCAGTCCTAGTTGCTTCACCACGCCCAGCGCTTCCAAAGCACTGAACCCCGGCATCGACCAGTCGCACACCACCGCGTCCCACTCGACTCGCTGCAGTGCGTTGCGCATCGATTCGGCGCTGTCCACCCGCTCCGACTCGATCACACGCCCGCCCTCGCCCAGGGCACGTAAAATCAGGGTCGCGTCGGCTTGCGAATCATCGACGATGAGCACGCGCAGGGGATTGTTCATGGTGCCTCAGGCTTGAATGCGCCGCCGCCCATCTGGAGAGACGAGCACACTTCACGCTGCTACGCCCTGCCCCCGGATGCGAGTTCTTGGAAGAAACCGAGCCTACGCATAGCAGCTCCACCGAGCCAACCAAAGGGGCATTGGCGCGCTCGGCGCTGTGTCCACCGTGCTCGAGCCACGAGCGGAGGCGAAGATGGAGCGGAACGGTACGTACCGTGCCCGCTATCCCCTCGCTCATGTGTGCCGCTTGCGCTCGGTGAGCCTTTCCACGGCGAGTGAAACGAATTCGCGGACTGCGCCTGGCCCGCAAGGTTTGCGTGGAGCGCCGCCAATAATAGCGCTCGTGCAGCATTCCTCCAACAGCGCCGTCCTGCACTGCCTCGACTCTGCACGAGCGCCGAACAGACACGCGCCCATTCTGGAGCGCCGCCGACCGGTGTGCCGCCGACTGTGGGCAGTCGAGCCGCAAAGCCGCGCGCGGAACCGACGCCCGAACGCGGTCCGCACTTTCGCCCACGCCGCACTTCGAATAGCTTGGACGCTCCCCTAACTCCAACCCGGGCGGTATTTCAAATGGGCGACAAGTCTCCGAAGGCCAAAGACAAGAACAAGAAGCAGGATACGGCCAACAAAGATCAGAAGAAGACGAACGCCGCGAACAAGGCGAGCGTGCAGGTCGCGAAGAAGGGCAAGTAGCCTTCGGGGCTCGAGGGGCCGAGCAATCGGCCCTGCCTGCTATTTCTACTCCGTCTCGCGATCGTGCGCGCGCTTGATCGACGCACGCAGCGGCGCGGGCAATTGGCTGATGTCGACGATCAGCTTGCCATCGTGCACAGCCGTGACCGCGGCGCCCGGCAGGACGGTCTGTCCGACGCCTTCGATCTCCACCAGGAGTTCGTGCTCGTGAATGCCGACGACAGCGCCAAACGCCGCACTGTCTTGACGCTGGAACAGCTGGTCACCAATCTTTACGGATACGCGTTGCGACATGGTTACTTGGACCTTAGCGCGTTCCTGCGTCGTACGACAGGGCCACACCGGGGAGCACGGCCGCGGCCGCGCGAGCGTGGGACCTTAGCGAAAGCGCCAACCGCGCTCGTCTTCGAACGCGCGCGCCAGGCGACGCTGCTCTTGAATCAGCGCGCCGTACGCCTTCGGTACCCGTGTATCGGCCAAGAAAGCCGCGAACACGTGCAGCGTGGCCTCGGCGTCAGCGGCCGCGCGATGCGCGTTGTCGAGCACGATCCCGAGGCGTTGCACCACGTCACCGAGCGCGCGACTCTTTTCGAGCTTTTGCAGCTCGCGCGCCCAAACCAGCGGATCCACCCACTCGACCCCCTTGCGGAAGGCGGGCGGAGTGATCGCCGGCAGGCCCGCCATGCGCCCGAGCTCCGCCATCAGGATCTTGCGATCGTATTCCGCATTGTATGCCATCGGCACGTGCCCCGCGAGGCACTCGAACAGCTCCGGCACGATCGCCGAGAAGGGTGGCGCATCTTTCACCTGCTCATCGCCGATGCCATGCACGTCGAAGGCTTCCTTCGGGATCGGGCAACCCGGATTGATCAGCCAGCTCTTCCGTTCGACCACCGAGCCATCGCGCCAGAACACGCAGGCAACCTCGACCACGCGGCTCGTCACTGGATCGCGACCGGTCGTCTCGGTGTCGATCGCCACCAAGTGCAGGCCGTGCACCGCGTGGTCCGCCGCGAAATCATCGAGCAAGCCAGCCGCGACGATGCGCAGCAGATGAGCAATGCCGGGGTAGTGACGCCCGCTGGGGAAGCAGCCGTGATCGGCGCTGACGACTCTCAAAGCGGCGTCCGCGCCTTTTGATCTTTGACCGCTGCTTTGGCCGAACCAGCGGGCGCAGCGCTCGCGCTCGGAGCCGCATTGCTCGGCGCATCTTCAACCACGTGCGGCGTCGCGTTGCCGCCGGAGAGTTTGATCTCGAGCGTGACCCATTCTTCGAGGTCTTCCTTGAACTCGCCCGCGCTCTCGAATTTGCGGCCGTTGATGAAGATCGTCGGCGTGCCGGACAACTCCAAGCGCTCACCCTGTTTGCGATCGCGCGCCACGAAATCAGCTACCGCCTCGCTCTCCCAATCTTTCTGGAAACGCGGCATATCGAGGCCGATCGACTTGG
This sequence comes from Pseudomonadota bacterium, assembly GCA_037200885.1. Classification (GTDB taxonomy): domain Bacteria; phylum Myxococcota_A; class Polyangia; order Polyangiales; family Polyangiaceae; genus PMG-095. Next base: position 2,648,912 of record JBBCIN010000001.1, on the reverse strand, counting down.
CCAGCTGCTCGATGGCTGCGGACTGCAGATTCGATTGGTTGTCGAACAGCGCGACTTCCATCTCCCAGAATTTGTTCTGCTTGTGCGCGGCAATCGCGGCGCGCGCAGCTTTCTCGGCGTACTGATGCATGGCCAGCGGGAAATTCTTGTACACGAGCCGAATTTGCCCGTCGTAACGCTTGAATAGGTCGTCCAGCATGGGCCGCGTGGCGGCGCAGTGCGGGCACTCGAAGTCGGCGAACTCCACGATCAATACGGGCGCGCCGGTCGGGCCTTTGGCAGGTGAGTCTTGCAGATCGATGTTCTGGATCGTATCCGGCGAAAAGCGTGCGCGGTATGCGGTTTCGATCTGAGCGCGCGGGCGACCGCGCCGCACTTGCTTGAGCAAGAAGTTCGCCGCAGGCAGGCACTGCTTACAGTTTCTATTTTCTTTCACACACTGAGCCAAGCTCACCGGCTGATCCGGGCAAGGTGCGAGCAGGTCCGAGACGTCCCGCGACCAGTCGGCCTTTTCGCGACCAGTCAGCTCCGAGGTGTCCACCCCAGGCAACGTGACGTCCTTCACCTCGGTGTGGGCGGGGGCTGCTTCCGAGCCTCCTTCGCCGGGTGAGCGACAGGTGGTCAATTGAGAATTGAACAGGGCAAAACCGAGGGCTGCCCCAGCCAAGCGCAGGCTGAACATTGCGGGGCCGAGCGTAGTCTCGACCTGGGCGGTCTTGGAAGGCGGATTGCGTGCCGGCGGCCTTTCGTCACCGATTTCCGCGCTTTGCGGGCCGGTTCGGGAAATTCTGGCCAGATTTGACGCAGCTGTCTGACGTTGCCAAGGCGCTCGTGAGCTCAAGCGATGGCGAAGGCCGCACGAGTCATGTAAATCGCAGCCTGCCGCATGTCGGACGCCTCGCCGCCTTCCTACCCTCCCGATTCCTCCCAAGGCATCGCCCCGCCCCCAGGCGTGCGGCGAACGATCGCGGTGGGCGGGGGCCGCGGCGGGGTGGGCAAGAGCGTGCTCGCGGCAAACCTGGGCGTGTACGTGGCCCAGCTCGGCCGTTCGGTGTTGCTGATCGACGCCGATCCGGCGGGCGCCGCCCTGCACACGGTGCTCGGGATCGATCTGCCCAACACCGCCTCGACCAGCACGGAAGACGACGAAGAGGAGACCCTGATCGCGTTGCCGACCCAGGTCCCCGGCCTGCAGCTCGTGCCCCAAGGCTACCGCATTGGCTCACCCGTGCCGGTGCGGCCTGGCCGCAAGCCGCGCTGGGCGCGCCAGGTGCAAAAGCTCGACATCGACTACGTGATCCTCGATCTCGGCGCGGGGACCAACCCGGCCACGCTCGATCTGTTCTTGAGCGCCGACATCGGCATCACGGTGGCGTCCCCCGAGCCGCCCAGCATCGAGGCCACGTATCGCTTCGCGCGCGCGCTCTTCCAGCGCGTGGTACGTCGCTTGCTGACCAAGGACCGCTTCAAGAGTGCGGCTCTTGGAACGCGCGGAAGCCGAGCTCGGCCCGCTGCCACCACCGCAGGATTTGGTGCGCGCCGTGGCGCGCTACGACTCCGCTTTGGGCGAGTTGGCGGCCGCCGAGCTGGCCAAGCTACGGCCGCGGCTGGTGGTGAACAACGGTCGTTTGCGTGGCGATACCGAGCTGGGTCCGGCGATGTGCGACATGGCCGAGCGCTATCTGGGCGTGAACTACGACTACGTAGGTCACATCGAGCAAGACGACGCGGTGTGGCTCAGCGTCGTGCACCGCCGGCCGCTCTTGATCGATAGCCCGACCAGCAAGAGCGCGCGAAACCTGGAGCGCATCGCGCGGCGCGTGCTGGCCTTGAGCACGACGCGCGAGCAACAACCGAGCGTGCGCACGCTGCCCTTGGTCCCGGGCGATCCGAACTTGTACGATGTGCTGTGGACGCATCAAAGCGCGAGTGACGAAGATCTGCGGCGCGCCTACAAGCGCCAGCGCGAGCTGTATCAGCCGGGCAGTCTGCCGCTGACCTCGCTGCTGAAGGGCGACCAGCTGCGGGCCGAGCAGGCGCGGGTCGAAGAGGCGCACGACACTTTGCTCGATCCGCTGCGCCGCAAAGCCTACGATGCGTCGGTCTTCCCAGCGACGCCGTTCGAGCTACCCAAGCGCAACGCCGCCCTGGACAGCGCGCTCGAGGCCGAGCGATCCATGCTGCAAAAAGAGCTCGCGCGTGAGATCAACGGCGAGACCGAGTTCACCGGCACACTGCTGCGCAAAGTGCGCGAGTCGCACGGCGTCGAGTTGAGCGAGATCGCCAAGTTGACCAAGATTTCGTCGACTCATCTGCAGGCCATCGAGGCCGAGCGTTATGCCGAGCTGCCTGCGCTGGTGTACACGCGCGGCTTCGTGCAGCAGCTGGCCAAGTTCCTCAAGCTCGACCCGACTCAGGTGTCCAAGACCTACCTGCGGCGCTTGCGCGAATGGCGCGCGCTCAGTGACGGGGATCAAGAACCTTGAGCAGCGCAGGCGAGCGAGGGGGCGATCGGTCCCTCGCCACGGACGCCGGCGGAGGGCCCCGCGACGTCGCGTTCACGCTGGCCGCCGTCGTGATCGCGCTCTTGCCGCGTTTGTTCGTGGCCATCGCCTGGGCCAAGGAGCCCGTTTGGGACGGCCACTACTATCACTTTGGCGCCGAGCGCATCGCGCGCGGCCTCGGCTACTCCGAGGACGTGCTCAGACATGGCCTCGTACTGTGGAAGCCGTGGGTCCATTACCCCGTCGGCTACAGCGCGGTACTGGGCTTTTTTTATCGAATTTTCGGGGCGGAGCTGGTGGTGGCGCCGGTGGTCAACGCGGTCACCGGCGCGCTCTTGGTGGCGGTCGTGCATCGCGTCGCGCGTTACTACTTGAGTCGCGATCGCGCGCGCGTGGCGGCCGGTCTGAGCGCGCTGCACCCGGGCCTGATTGCCTACTCCGCGGTGGTCATGACCGAGCCACTGGCGGCATTGCTTTTGCTCGGCGCTGGCCTTGCGGCGCTCCACTATCGCGGCCGTTGGCAGGCCATCGCCTACGCGGGCGTGCTGCTCGGCCTGGCCACGTTGGTACGACCCGCGAGCTTGCTCGCCGCGCCGCTCTTGAGCTTCACGCAACCGAAGCCAGTGTGGCAAGCCGCAGCGCGCGCGGCGGCGGCCAGCGTGGTCGCGCTGCTGGTGGTGCTGCCCTGGACGCTGCGCAATTGTGAGCGCTTGGACGGTTGCGCGCTCGTGTCGACCAACGGCGGCTGGAACCTAGCCATCGGCGCGATCACCGAGAGCGGTCGATTTCAGACGCTACGCGCAGCCGACGGTTGTCCGATTGTGACCGGGCAGGTGCAACAAGATCGCTGCTGGGGCGAGGTCGGGCGCGCGAAAATCGCAGCCGCGCCCCTGGCAATGGCTCAGCAAAGCACCGCTAAAACTGGGGCAAACCTTCGATCACGAGTCGTTTGCCATCGAGTACCTGCATGAGGCCGACCCCGACTCGTGGCCCGAAGGACGGCGCGTGGCGGCGCGCGAATTGCTGACGGCTTTTCACCGCCTGCTGCTGGCGATCGCAGCGCTGAGCGTGGTCGCTTGGCCGCGCTGGAAGACGGACGCACGTTCCGCATTCTTCGCTCAGCTCGCACTCGGCGCCTGTGTGCTGGGCGTCGCTGCGTACGCGGCGCTCAGCGACGCTCATCCGTTCTACCTGCTGGCGGTGCTCGCGCCCTTGGCCGCCGCTTTGCCCATCCCGGGGCGACCCGCACAAGGCGCCGTAGGCGGCTACTTGCTCTCACTGCTCGCGATCACCGCCCTGACGCACGTGCTGTTCTTCGGTGAAGACCGCTACCACCTAGTGGTGACGCCCCTGCTCTGCATCCTGGCGGCAGCGGCGGTGCGCGCTCAAGGCACCGTGAGCGCGCCTTCGCTCTCTGCCAGCGCGCGGTGACGGCGCTCGAGGTCGAGCGTGACTTCACCGGTCTGGCCGCGCCCGATCGCGCGGCCGTCCAGACTGCGCACGCCAACCACGCCCGCACCCGACCCGGTCAAGAACACGTCGTCCGCAGCCAACAGATCGCGTCGGCTGAGCGAGCGCTCGCTCACTGACAGGCCCAATTCTCGGGCCAATTCCAGCACCGCCCCGCGATTGATGCCCTCCAAACAGCCATCAATCGCAGGCGGCGTCGACAGCGTGCGACCGCGCAAAGCGAAGATATTGGCCACCGCTGCTTCAGCCACCCGCCCAGAGTTGTTGAGCAGCAGCGCTTCGTCCGCGCCCTGCTGCTTGGCTTCTTGCTTTGCCAGGACCGAGCCGAGATAGTTGAGGGTCTTGATCGCGACGTCTTGAACGTCCGGGTTCGGGCGACGATAGCTGGACGTGATCATGCTCAGCCCCTGCGCGCGCTGCTCGGCGCTGTACAGGCCAATCGCGGCCACGATGCAAACCACCGTCGGTTTCTTGCAGGTCGTGGGGTCGACGCCCAGCGGTCCCTCTCCGCGCGTGACGAGCAAACGAACATAGGCCTCTTTCTGTCCGAACGCGGCCACGGTCTCGCGTACGATGCGCGCGCGCCCTTCGTTGTCGAAAGGGAGGTCGAGACCCAAGTAGCGAGCACCGAGCGCCAGGCGCGCCAGGTGTTGCTCGAGTCGGAAGATGCGACCCGCGCGCACGCGGATCCCTTCGAACAACCCATCGCCGTACAAAAGGCCATGATCGAGCACCGAGATCTTCGCGTTTTGTTCGCTCACCAGCTGACCGTCGATTGAGACTGCCTTGTTCATTTGTTCACTCTCTCCCTTGCAAACTGCGCGATACGCGCTCAGCTACGCCACAAGTGGCGACAATGGCTGTTTTCAAGCGCGCGGCCGTGAGCCGCACCGCGGGGCCGGCGCAGGTGATGCAGCCCAAGAGTTCACCGCTCGACAAAATGGGTGCCGCGACCACGCTCAGCCCCGGCAGCCACTCGGCCTCGTTGACATCGTAACCGCGGCTGCGCGCGCGCTTCACGGCAGCGGCGGACACGCGGGACGCGCCCGGGTTGCCCGCGAGCAACTGCGGCGCAAACGCCATGTACAAGCGTCCGCTCGCCGTGACCTCCACCGGCACTTCGGAGCCCACGTCCGGCGCGACGCGCAGCATGCCCGTACCCTCGACCTTACTCAGCACCACCAAGCGCCCGCCGCGCGCTTTGACCAAGAAGAACGTCTCCCCGAGCTCATGTGCGGCGCGTTCGAGCTCAGACTCACAGGCGCGCACCACTGGATCGAGTGCCAGCGCGCCAAGCCCCAGCCGCACGAGCCCCACCCCCAGCGCATAGCGTGCATCCAGCTGTTGCTCGACCAACGCGGCCTTGAGCAGCGACGCGAGCAAGCGATGCGTGGTGGGCTTGGGGATGCCCAGCGCACGCGAGAGCTCCGAAAGCGCCAGCGGAGCACGCGCTTGGTGCAGCACTTCCAGCACACGCAGCGCTTTGTCGACCGTTCCCGAGCGTTCCATTATTCGGAATTCCGTTCCATTATTAGTTTAGCGCAAACGAACGCGCGCGCCAGCTCGCGTTGAGAGTTGTCCCCGTTGACCGATCAGCGCCGCTCGAGCTACCGCGCGGAGAGCTCCCACCACACTGCCGAGGCGGCGAGAGCCTGAAGCAGGTACGAGACGGCCAGGCACCTGTGCAACGCCTGCAGCAAGCGATCGTTGCTCTGAGTGCTCGCGAAACGCCGGTGGATTGTTTTCTCGAGCAGCCAGGCCGGCGCGAACGTCGCGGCGTAGAAGGTCCAAGAGGCCGCCATGGCAAGCGTACCGAGCGTGCGGTTCCGGCCTTCTCCCACCCAGCCGCCGAACACCACGGCACTGATCCACCCACCTCGAAGATCGCGCAGAACATAAGCGCACAGCATCCCGAACGCGGCGATCGCCACTGGCCCGAGCAATCCAAAGCACAGTGCGATCGTCGCGCGTGCAACCAGCAAGGGCCAAAATGCGAGCCGCACTTTCGAGTCCAGCCCTGCACGCTTGAGCCAAAACCAGGTACCGAGGACGCCAGGGCCCAACCCGCGTCCAGCGGCTTTCGGCAACGGTAGGTGGTCAGGCCGAGCGGGTCCGCGTGATTGATCGGATCGTTGCCGAACGAGATACCTTCAGCTTTGCTGGTGTTCACCTGGCACACGCCGCCGACCGTGGAACTGCCGAAGAAGCGGGACATCGGCGCAATAGTTTGCGGCAGCATCGCCGTGCCTTGGATGCTCGCGACCATGTTATTCTCGCCAACGCAGGAGCCGCCGCCGAGATAGATAATACCCACCGCGCCCGGGCATTCGGCCGAAGTCACCACGTTTAGAGTGAAGTCCTTGAGGCTATCCGCACCTTGCATTTTCGCGCCGTCGAGGGCGCTGACACCGGCTGCGCCAGCGCCGACGGCCAAGAACGTCGCCACCCAGATCGTCTTTTTCAACGAACATCCCCCAAAACGCAGAGTCACGCAGGACGGTCTTTCGGCCCGAGCAACAACCGACCTTTTAGCGCGCCACAAGAGCTTGCTCCACTCGACGAGCCCCCCACGCGAAACCGCAGCCATTGGTCGAAGGATTTGGAATTGCCGACTCTAGCCGCGCCGTGCCACGATCTCCGGCATGGACCGACGCTTTGCTCGCTCAATCATCGTCAGCGCAGCGCTGCTCGTGCCGACGCTTGCCTTGGCTTGGACGCAAGAACAGGAATTTGTCACGCGGGTGCACAAGCATGAGTTTTCGCGCGTGGTGCTCACGGGCGACGGTTGCACCATCAAAGTGCGGTTGTTCTTCGATGCGCCCGCCGAGGCGTACGAGAACGAGACCGCGTCGCGGAATTACTACCGCTTTCACGCGCGCATCAAGCTCGATTCCGCACATGTTCTGCTGACCGAGGTCTTTCACAACCAGACGCCGGGAGCGCACGTGTACGAATATCAGGAGGACACGACGGCGCACGGTTGTTGGGCCAAGAGCGAGAGCCACGCGCGCGGCGTGGATGTCGAAGGCTGTCGCGGCCGGGGTTGCACGCCGGCTCCGTTCAAATAAAAGTTTTCTGCTGATCCTCTTCGCCAGCCGACTCGTACTGGGTCAATGGCTATCGCAAGCGGGCGGCGAGCATGGTTGCTCGGCGTTCCACTATTGTTGCTCGCGCTGGCGGCGGCCTTCACTTTGGGCCGTCCAGCCCTAGCAATTGCGGCACCTTACGTGCCGAAGGCCGATGAAGAGGTGTTGGAGACCTTGCCGGGTCCCGTGGCCAATCGCTGGCTTCGGTCACCCGCGGAGGCAGCGCCGGCCGGTCCGGTCGATGCAGCGACTGCCGTGGCTCGCGCTCGCGGCGAGCTCACGCGTTACCAGGAAAGCGCCGACCCACGCTATTTAGGGCGGGCCGAGGCCGCTCTCGGTCGCTTTTGGGAGGAGGCCGCCCCGCCTGAGCCCGTGCTGGTGCTGCGCGCTCGAATTCGCCAAAGCAATCATGAGTTCTTGGCGGCCCTGAGTGATCTCGATCAGGCGCTGGTCATGAGCCCCGCTGACGGACAAGCGTTGCTCGACCGAGCGAGCATTCAAACCGTCCTCGGCCACTACGACGCCGCCCGTCGCGATTGTCGGGGCCTCGAAGGGCTGACCGCGCCGCTTTACGTCGCGGTGTGTCGCGCGGCCATCGCGGGTGTCACCGGGTCTGCTCAGAAGGCAGTCTCGGATCTTTCGCATGCGCTTTTGGCTCCTGGTGTCGAGATCGAAGACAAGTGTTGGGCCGAGTCACTGCTGGGCGAATTGTCGACTCGACTTGGCGATGGTGCGGCGGCGGAAGCGCGCTTTCGTAGCGTGCTCGCCGCTTGCCCGAGCGACAGCTACGCCAAAGGCGCGCTCGCTGATCTATTGCTGGATCTGCAACGAAACTCGGAGGTCGTCCCGCTGCTCGCCGAGCAAGTCCGCCAAGACGCGTTGCTCTTGCGGCTGGCGATCGCCGAACGGCGGCTCGAATCAGCGGGCTTCGCGGCCCATCTCGAAGATCTGAGGCAGCGCTTCGAAGAGGCGCATTTGCGCGGGAGCTCGGTGCACCGACGCGAGGAAGCTCGCTTCGAGCTCGCGTTGCGAGACGCCCCTGAACGCGCATTGACGCTCGCGCTCGATAATTTTCAGGTCCAGCGTGAGACCGCAGACGTGCGTATCGCCTTGGAGGCGGCGCTTGCGGCCGGTCACCCAGAACGCGCCCAAGAAGTGGTCTCGTTCGCCCGTGCCACTCGGCTCGAAGATCCGCACGTCAGTCGCTTACTCGCGAGGTTTGCTCAATGAATCGCGCGTTCGCTTGGTTGGTCTTCGGGTTCATGCTGCTCGTGCCCGCGCTCGCGAGCGCGCATAAGCCGAGCGATAGCTACCTGATGCTGGAGAAGACTGCGACCGGACTTCAAGGGCGCTGGGACATCGCGCTGCGCGATTTGGAGCCCGCCGTGGGGCTCGATGCGGATCACGACGGGATGGTGAATTGGGGTGAGCTCAAGGCCCGGCTACCCGTGGTCACGGCGTACGCGACAGCGCGCTTGCACGCGAGCACCGCTACGGGTGCCTGCGCGATGTCCGCCGCGCCGCAGGGGGTCGTGGCTCACTCGGACGGCAAATACGTCGCGCTCTCGCTGGATTTGACCTGTCCGGGAGACGCGGCGTCCGTGACGCTCGTCTATGGCTTGCTGTTCGACATCGATGCGCAGCACCGCAGCGTGCTTCGCTATACCGACGACGGCAAGATGGAGCCGTTCGTCTTCAGTAAGGCGCGACGAACGATCGCCCTATCGCACGTGACCCCGCGCTTCGCGGCCATCGTTCGCCTGGGTATCGAGCACATCTTGAGCGGCTATGATCATCTGTTGTTTCTGAGCGCGTTGCTTTTGCCTGCGGTGCTTCGACGTCGCGCGGGCGCCTGGCAACCGGCCGCGGACTTTCGCACGGTGCTGCTCGACGTGCTGCGTACCGTCACTGCGTTCACGATCGCGCACTCGCTCACGCTAGCGCTCTCCGCCGCTCATTGGGTGGTGCTGCCCTCGCGCTTCGTCGAGTCGGCGATCGCCGCATCCATCGTGTTGGCAGCGTTGAACAACTTGTTCCCGGTGCTCGACGCCGATCGCTCGTTGGCGTTCGGCCTGGGTCTGCTGCACGGCTTCGGTTTTGCGGCCGTACTCGCGGACGTCGGGCTATCAGGGCAAAGCTTTTTACGCACGCTCTTCGGCTTCAATCTCGGGGTCGAGATCGGGCAACTAGCAGTGGTGATTGCACTGCTTCCAGTGCTGCATCTGCTGCGACGCAGCCGCCAGTACCCCATTTGGGGGCTGCCGATCGCTTCGACAGCCGTGATGTTGGTCGCGTGCGTATGGCTCGCCGAGCGCGCGTTCAACCTGAAGATTATTTCGTAGTCGCCAACGCGGACAGCTTGGCAAAGCTGTCGAACAGCTTCTTGGCCAAGGCGTCGGCGTCCGGCGTCTTCTCGATCTCGCGAACGGTCAAGCTCGTGGCCTGATTGATGCGAATCTCGCGATTGGCCAGGACGACCTTGCGTGACAATTCGGCTCCCACGTTCGCTGCGGCCTCGTCGATGTATTCACACACGCTCAGCGCGATCGCCGCGCCGGACTTTGCGCCCACGCAATAGCGCGCGCCGTACGGTCGACCGAGGTGCTGGCGCACGCTGTCCAGTTCGACGCCCGCCTTGCGAAATGCGTCGAGCGCGTCCTCCGCCTTGATGGTGAAAGCGGGGCGATTGGCGGCTTCGTTTTGGAACATTGCGCCAAAATCACGCGGATTCTGCGAGGGTGGCGCGGTCGTTCGGCGGACTGGCTCGCGCGCCGCGGCGCTCTGCGCCTGCGCCGAAGCCAACGCTGGGCTGTCTGAATTTGGCGCGGACGATTTCGCGCAGCCCGCAATTACGCCACTAGCCAGCAGCGCGCACACGACACTCGAATTTAGATAGCGATGCATTTGCGTTTGAATACTGACGAGGTAGCGCCGCGGATCGCGAAGGAATGTAAAAATGCGCTTCTCATTTTCGATGCTCGCAAATCTGAACGGCGTCCCGGTCCGTAGTCTCTCCGCCGCATCTGTGCGGGTAGGGAGAAATGCATGAGAAATCGTAACCTAGTCAGTTCAGGTCTCGTCCTCGCGACGCTGGCGGCGTTGGGCACATCGCTGATCAGCGGTGACGCTGACGCATCCAGCCACCGTGAAGCGCCGTTCATCACCAAAAACCCCAAAGTAGATGGTACCGACTTCTACATGTTCAAGAGCTACGAGACCGGCCGTGCCGGCTTCGTAACGCTGATCGCGAACTATATTCCGCTCCAAAACCAATATGGCGGCCCCAATTTTTTCGCCTTGGATCCGGAGGCTCTGTACGAGATCCACTTGGACAACACCGGTGACGCCAAGCAAGACATCACTTTTCAGTTCCGCTTTCAGAGCGCGCTGGCTGGCACCAAAATCCCGGTCGGTAACAAGATGGTGGCCATTCCACTGATCAACTCCGGCCCAGTTACAGGTGACGGGCTGACCGATCCAGCAAACGCAAACGTGACCGAAACGTACACGGTCCAGATGCTCAAGGGCGATAGCGCCACTGGCACCGTGACTGACGTCGTTTCGGCCACGAACGCGGCGGTCAAAACCTTTCGCAAACCGCTCGATTACATCGGGCAGAAGTCGTTCGGCACGCCCGCGGCTTACGAGGCGTACGCGAGAAAGCACATCTTCGAGGTGAAGCTCGATAAATGCGCGACGAATGCTCGGATCTTCGTCGGTCAACGCAAGGAGACGTTCGCGGTCAATCTCGGCGTGATCTTCGATCTCGTGAACATCGACGCGCTCGGTCTCGGCGCGGTCGCGCAACCTTTGGCGGACATCTTGGACCCCGCCAAGAGCAACCGCGCGGCGTTCCCGAATCCGATCGCAAACACCAACATCACCAGTATCGAGATGGAGGTACCGACCGATTGCGTCACCGGTTCTGCAAAGGCGGGCGCAGCGGCCGACGCGGGCAAAATCATTGGCGGCTGGTCGACGGCGAGTGTTCGTCAGGCGCGCGTGATCAACCCCGGTCCGAGCTTCGCCAAGCCGACGGTCGAAGGTGGAGCTTGGGCTCAAGTTTCGCGCCTCGGCTTTCCGCTAATCAACGAGGCGGTCATCGGTTTGCCGGACAAGGACAAGTTCAACTCCAGCATGCCCAAGGATGATTTGACGAACTTTGCCGACTACGTCACAAATCCGACGCTGCCTGCGTTGCTCGAGATCTTGTTCGGCGCGGCCGGCTACGCGGCCCCTCCAGTGCCGCGCGGACGACATGGTCGCGGCTGCGATCACCGGCGTTGCCGGCGTAAACATGCCCGTCGGCGGCGGTGCTGGCGAGATGCAGCGCTTGAACGTGGCCTTTGCCCCCAAGGCGCTGAAAGACCAATTCGCACTCGGCGCGGCCGGCTGCTTTTTGGGCCCGATCGTCGCCACGACCAACCCGTACGGCATCGACACGGCGAATGCGGCCTGTGATCCGAACGGCTTTCCCAACGGCAGACGCCCACTCGACGACGTGACGGACATCATCTTGTCGGTGGTCGCCACTAACTTCCTGCGCGCGACCGAAAAGGTCGTTTTGCACGACGGCGTGGCGGAGGAAGCCGGCTTCCGTACCGCTGCCGGCGATCCCGCATTCGCGGGCGCCGAGATGTTCCCCTACCTTCCGACGCCTAACGGCGGAACGTGAGAAAGGCGCTCAACATGGGCTCACGAAGCGTATTTTGCGCATTCTGCCTGACGGCCGCGCTGGCCGCCGTGGCTTGCGGCACCGACGACGACGGGCCAGCAGGCAATCCCGCTGGCGGTAGCGGCAAGGGCAACGCTGGCAGCAGTGGCAAGGGCAACGCTGGCAGCAGCGGCAAAGCGGGCGACGAAAGCGGCGGAGCCGACAATGCCGGCGGCGCTGCGGGGACGGCTGACGGAACGGCCGGTGAGGCTGGACAACCCAGCATCGGTTGCACCCACCTGAGCGAGTTCGTTCACGCCGTAATCAAGGACGACACGAGCGCGAAGAGCAGCCCCAGACCCGTCAACAGCGTCGTTTTCTGCGACGATCCGGCGGATCCGGCTGCGTATGACGATCTGTTCTAAGCCAGCACCGTGACTTGGCCGAGCCGGTCGACGTGCTCCGCGTCGACCGGCTCGGATCCATCTCGTTGTCGAATCATCGGGCGACCGCCATGGACTCGTTAGCCAGCGTTTTTGCGACTTCTGCCCAATCCGCGCGACCGCTGAATCCGCAACGCCTGCGCTTTGTACCGGGCGGCGCGGGCGTCGCGCTGACGTTTTCGTTGATCTGTCATGTCGGCCTGGCGCTGCTTGCCGCTCGTCACTTTCGCGCGGCGTCGGTCGCTCCCGAGCCGACTGGCCCGTCAATCGAGCTGCTCGCGGCTGACTTCGAAGTGCTTGCAGACACAGAACCAGCAGCAGCAGTGCCCGCGCGGACGGCCATGCCTGCATCCTCTCCCCGAGCGGTAGCGCAAACCTCGATCGCGCGGCGCGCGGCGCCGGCACCCCCGGCACTGGCCAGCACAGTGGCGTCAGCACCAGAACCGGCTCCTGTGATCCTGAACACCGCACCGCCGAGTAGCGGCCTCCACTTCACGCTCACGGTCGCGAAGACGACCGGCAGCGCGAGTCCGCGCGTCGGGAGCTCGACCGTGGCCTCGCCCGGTGGCGACTTCACGACCGCGCCGGTCTCGTCAGCAAGCGTCGATATTCCAGCTAAATTGCGAGCCGGAAACGTCCCGGCTTACACCGCCGCCGCACTGGCGGCGGGTATCGAAGTAAGCGTTCCACTCGAAATCGTGGTCAGCGAAGGTGGCGTCGTGACCAGCGTCCGGGAGCTCGAGCATGTCGGTTATGGCCTCGACGAGGCTGCTCGCCAAAGCGTACTCGGCTATCGTTTCGCGCCGGCGTTGCGCGGCGGCAAGCCCGTGGCCGTTCGCATGCACTGGTTGATGCGATTCCAGCTGCGGTGACAAAGAATCGTCGACCGAGCATGCCGCGTGTTAGCTTCGCGCCCGTGCGTGCCGTCGCGGCCCTGATCCTTGCTTCCGTGATCATTCAGTCTGCGCCCGCGCACGCGCTAGAACCGGTGCCGAGCGCCAGCGCGCCGTCTGACCTCGGGCCCCTCGCCCCGGCGACACCGACCACACCGGTGCAGCCCCCCGAACCTTTGACGCGCGATCGGCGCGTCGCGACGGGCTTGGCGCTCGTCCCGGGGGTCGCGCTGCACGGCAGCGGTCATTTCGCATTGGGGCACGAGAAGACCGCGCTCGCATTGCTGATCAGCGAAGGGGTCGGTCTGGTATTGCTCATCGCTGGTGTCGGCACCCAACTCGCCTCGGGCAACTCGCGCAACTTGGCAGGGCCGGCCGTGACCGCGACGGTGCTCGGTTCGGGGCTGCTACTCGCTTCGTTCGGCGCAGATCTCTACGGAACGCTCAACACCGACGGCGACGCGGTCGACTTGATCCCGCGCGCCCCGCCGCAGCTCGAGAGCGAGCTGGGTTACCGTTACGTGGCTGATCCACACTTTAGCTACGGTCATTTCGTCGTCGAGAGTCTGACGCTGCGCGAAGGGTACTTTCGGCTCACGCCATCCGCCTGGTTCGCCACGAATGCTTCGAACGTGCGCTACCGCGTCGAAGGCGCATACCGCCTGGTCGGACTCGAGCCCGGGGAGCTCGGCAAGCTCGACGACCATGTGGACGTCGTGCTCGGCGGAATGCACCAGCGCTACTTGCCGGAACGTTTCCAACGTTCGGGCCTCGACTTCTCGCTCGACACCCGCTTCGATCTCTCTCACCTGGGCAATACGCTGCGCGGCTCCTTCATCGATCTCGCGCTGGGTTACGGGCTCGCGAAAGTGACGTACGACTTGCCGGGCCTACGTATTCCGGCCGATACCGACGATCTCCTGCTCATCGGCGTGGGCCTCGGTGTTGCGCTCCGCGGCCCTGCCGCCGCGGGCAGCGAAGCCCGTGTGTACTACGATCACCGTCATGACGACTACGCCGCGGGCCTGCTCACGAGCGGTCGCATCAGCGGCGTTTTCGGCAAATTCGGGGCCGATTTGCGCTGGTTTTTCAGCCCGCGCCTGGGTCTGCTCGTCGACGCGCAAGTCGGCTCGGCGCTGGTCGGTGGTTGCTCGCTGCTCCTGCGCGAGGGTAAATTGCGCACCTCGGGAGCATCGCCATGAACCGCGCTTTCGGACACACGGCTTGGCTGTCGCTGTTGGTCGCTCTCGGCTGCACCAGGCCGGCGGAAGAGCGCACCCGTCGTGATCTGGACGTCGGACACAGCCAGAGCGCGGCGCTCGATGTCGAGGTCACCTCCGGGCTCGCAGCCGTGCGCGGGCTCTCGAGCGATCAGCTCGCGCTTTGGCTCAGCGCGCCAAGCGTCGACGTTTCACTCGCCGTGCACGAAGCGCTACGGCTCGAGCTGTACGTCGAGAACAGCATGGCGGCACTCGAGCTCACCGACCTCGACGCGGGCCGGCTGGTACCACTGGTAAGCGGCGCGGGCGCCACCAAAAAGTCGTGGCTGCTCACGCTCACTCCGGGCTCCTGGCATTATCGGTTGGCGGCGCCCAATACGGCTGAAAACGGCCGATTTCGCTTCGCGCTGATGAGCGACGTGCAAGAGGCGATCGATCGCATCCAGGACGTCTATCGGGTGATCAACGCGGAGCCCGAGCTCGACTTCTTACTCGGTGCGGGCGATCTGACCGAAGACGGAGAAGTCGACGAACTGGAGCGCTTTCAACACGAGCTCGCGACGCTGGACGTGCCCTATTACACGACGCTCGGAAATCACGAGCTGGGCGAACGCCCGCCGGCTTACCAAGACTGGTTCGGCCGCGCCAACTTTCAGTTCGTCCACCGCGGCGTCTACTTCACTCTGCTCGATTCAGGAAGCGCGACCATCGACCCGCTCGCCGATGACTGGCTCGACGCGTGGCTGGAAAACGGACGTCAATCGGTCCACGTCGTTGCGATGCACATTCCTCCGTTCGATCCCGTAGGCACGCGCGGCGCGAGCTTCGCTAGCCGAGCGGAAGCCGCCGCACTCGTCGCCAAGCTCGCCGAGGCTGGCGTCGACCTCACGCTCTACGGCCACATTCACTCGTATTATTCCTTCAAAAACGCTGGCATTCCCGCCTTTATTTCGGGTGGCGGCGGAGCAAACCCGGAGCGCGCCGACAACATCGGCCGTCACTTCATGGTGTTCGAGGTCGACGCGACGCGCGGCATCCTGAGCTCCAAAGTCGTACGCGTTGACCAGGGACAGGATCAAGGCGACTGAGCAAGCCAATCCAACACGGAAAAAAAGCGCGGCCGCGAGCAGGGACTCGCGGCCGCTTGGTAAGTTAGGGAGGCGCCCACAGGACGAAGGGGGGAGCACGCGCCGTAGGCGCCTCGACCAGACTAATTGCATCGCGCGTGCCAGGTTCCTGTCTGAGCTATTTTCACGCGCGAAAATGGCCGAAGCCCCGAAGATCTGCGCTGCCTCGCACTAAAGCCTCTGACGATGCGATCACGGTGTGAAGCAAGCTAGACTCGGCGAACCGCTCGCCGACGCAGTAGCGCATAGCTGACTTCGCACTCGAGCTTGCGGATTCAGTCCTCGCGCTCGGCTCGCGCGCTCCGGGCTCGACGAGGATCAGCGAGCGGCGTTCTTGAATACGACTGGCACGAGGACGGTGGCGTGCCCGCCTGCTGGCGGTGCGAATCGCGCCGGCGCAACCGCAGAAAATAGGCACGCGAGCGTGCTCTCGTCGACGCCCTGATTCTCGGCCGAGATGGCTTCGACTGCGCCCGCACAGCCGAGCTCGAGCGCGAAGCGGACGCTGCCCTGAGCGTCCACCCGAGCGTCCAGCCAGCGCGAAAAACAGTGATGGAGGGCGGGCCGCAGCCCCGCAACCACGAGATCGGGGCTGGCCGCGTGAGCTCTGTTTGCTGCATTGGACGTTCGTTCAGGGAACGCCGCCAACATGCCGCGCGCTGCGCTCGGCTCGAGTTGCGCTGCGGATTCGGGCGCGCACTCCGCGCGCTTCTCGCTCTGCCAGGAGTACAGCGCCGCGTTGCGTGATCGGATCGGTGCATACGGATTGATCGCGGGCGCCTCGGTAGCGCGCGGCTCGACGACGCGCGGCTCGGATTCGACGCTCCGACGAGGCACGTCGGATGCCGCCGGCTTCGATCGCACGAGGTCGGGTCGACTCGCGCAAGCCAAGACCAGCGCGGGCGTACAAGAGAGCAGCAAGAGATCGCGGGAAATTGACATCGGGCTCCAGTGGCCGGCCCTGCCTTGGAAGACCGCGGAAGCGTTGCTTCAGCGATGCGCCAGATCTTTGACGGGGCGTTTTCGACTGCAAATGACCGCCGAAAGCGCGTGCTCTCTTCAACTCGCGACCGCGGTGTCGGTGCCCAGTACGGCGACCGCACGTGCCAGATAAGGGCCTGAAGACCGCTCGGGGCGCTTTGAACGTCAGCGTGCGCGTCGGCGGCGCAACGCGCCGAAAACGCCCAGCGCTCCCAGCAAGGCGAGCGCGGAGCCCGGACGCGAACCGCCCGCTAGCGAGCAACCCGCGCTCGACGTTCCCTCGTCCTTGCTGCTCTCGGCGGTGGGGGGAACGGTCGAGTTGCCGGAGGTTGCGTCCTCCGCCCCCGTTTCGCCCCCTACTGCCAACGTCGGGTTGCCAGCAGAGTCACGCGCGACGCCTTTGGCACCTTGGATCAACGCATAGTAAGGCGGCACGCACTGCTTGACGTCGGCCGAAGGGTGACAATCAGGCGGCGTGGCGTTGGCGCCGCCGCCCTGAGCACCGCTGCCGGGATTCGGGGTGGGCGCATGCGCGCTCGCACAATCACTGGCCGAAGCGACCACCGCACAGCTCCAACCCGCAGAGCAATCACTGTCTTTGTCGCAGCTCACGCTGGCGGCTTGGCAGTGCAGATCCTTCGACGGCTCGCAGGTACAGCTCGGTTGC
This sequence comes from Pseudomonadota bacterium, assembly GCA_037200885.1. GTDB lineage: Bacteria > Myxococcota_A > Polyangia > Polyangiales > Polyangiaceae > PMG-095. The sequence goes on along the minus strand of JBBCIN010000001.1, from coordinate 2,631,867 downwards.
GGAGGAGTCGGCAACGGTGCGCCGCCAGCGCTCGCGTCGTCGCTGCCGCCGGCACTTCCGCTGCAAGCACATTCCTCGCCGGATGACTCGCACGTAAAGCCAGAGCCACAGTCGCTGGCGGTGACGCACGGCAGAAGGTAGCGCGGCACGCACGCGCTCTCCGTCTTGGGCTCACAGCTCGCTGCAGCGCACTCCTGGCCTGGCGCGCAAGCGGTCGGCGGACAGTTGGTCTCGGTGTGCGTGTAGCAGACCATGCCGTCCGCGCAGTCGCTGTCGGCGTGGCATGCTCCCGGCTGGCACGACTTGATTTCGACGTTCGCGCACTTGGTCGGCTCGCACTTTTCGCCGGGCGGGCAGGGGGCTGAGGCGCACGTACTGCTGCCGCTCACCTGACACGTCCAGCCCTTCACACACTCGGAGTCGGTGCTGCACGTGCTTTGAGCGTGTGCTGGGCGCGCCGCCGAGCCAAACAGAGCGACAGCCAGGAGCGAAGCAAAGGTCAGGTGAGTGCGCATCGATTGAGCCTCCGAAGGACGGGTCCGTGCTCGATAAAGCACGCCACATGCCAAGCCGCAACACGCGGACAGCCGCTGAAATAGCGGGATTTACTCAGCAACTGTGCCAAAGCAGTGCCGCGCACCGCGATCCCCGGGTCACGGTGAGCATGCGGACTACAGACGTCCGGGGTGGAAATTTCGCGGCTACGGCTTCAGCGTCTTCCTGCCTCAAGGTGGCAAGACGAGCGGCCTGTCGATGAGCAGGAGCCGCCACGCCAGCACTTCCTCGAGGCAGCGGCGCGACGCTGCTTCGACGAGCTTGGCTGCGCTCTCCGAAGAGACCAGCTCGGAGTCGAGGCAAGTTCTCACTTCATCGAGTACTTCACGCCCGCCATGTCCGAGAATTCGACAAGCAGAAGCAGCGTCGTCACGGCGAACAAGAAGGTGCCGACAAGGTGCAGGCGCTTTTCGATTTTCTCCGCGCGCTCGTGGTTCTTCTGGTGGAAGGCCACTAACCTGGATCGTCAGTGAAGCGCGCCAGGAACCGACCGGCGCCCCCGAGCGGGATCTGCAATTTCAACTGGCGAATCAGCTCGGCGACGATTCGGTAGTCGAGCCAACGCCGATGCCACTCCTGCTTTCGGCCACGCAGCACGACCCAGATGATCGCCACCAAGATTACGACCTCCAGAGGTTTGAACGCGGTCTCCATCGCCTCCACGGTCTCGTGCGGTGCCCCGCCGTGCCCGCGCAGGAGCGGCACGAGCGAGAAGAACACCGCCAGCGCGCTTAGACCGTAGAGCCAGACGAACGAGCTCCGGTAGGCATCGGCGTTGACCGTCGCCAGTATCGGCCCAGCAATACTGCTCGCCCAGATCGCGATTGATTTCCTGCAACGGCGCCGGCCCATCCGTCCGCGACGCCGAAGGCCACGACGCTTGCGCCGTAGCGCGTGACCATCAACCCAATCACTTCGTCGGTGTTGGACTGAGTGGCAGGCAGGCCGAAACTACGGCTTGGGCGTCTTTACTGGGTCGTGCCAGCGGCTGCCGGGCGCGAGCAGGCGATTGGCGTCGCCCGGGCCCCAGGTGCCCTTTTCGTACTCGTAGATCGGCGCAGCGTTGCCGAGAATGGGCTCGACGATGCGCCAGGCGGCGATCACGCCGTCTTCACGGGCGAACAAGTTGGCGTCACCCTTCATCGCGTCGCCGATGAGGCGTTCGTAGGCGCCCATCTCGGTCGCGGTTTGGTTGGAGAGGTAGAGCTCGACGTTGTCGCCGGCCATGGCTTCGCCGGGGTGCTTGGCGCGAGCGCCGATGGCGATGGCGAAGTCCGGGCCGAGGCGGAAGCGCACGTAATTGGCGCGTTCGGCGAGGGGCTCGGAGAACACTTGGTGCGGTGGGCGATGAAATTCGACCAACACCTCCGTGGCCGTGACTGGCAAATTCTTGCCCGTTCGGACGTAGAACGGCACGCCGGACCAACGCCAAGAATCGATGTGCAGGCGCAGCGCCGCAAACGTCTCGACCGTCGAATCGCGCGCGACGCCTTCTTCGGCGCGATAGCCGCGAAACTGTCCGCGCACGATGTGATCGGGCGTGAGCGGGCGAATGGCTTTGAAGATTTTGGTCTTCTCGTCGCGCAACGCTTCGCGGTCACCCGCGGCGGGTGGTTCCATCGCCAAGAAGGCGACTACCTCGAGCAAGTGATTTTGCACGACGTCGCGGATCGCGCCGGCCTCTTCGTAGAAGCGACCGCGGCCCGAGACACCGAAAGATTCGGCCATCGTGACCTGCACGCTGGCCACGTAGTTGCGATTCCAAATTGGCTCGAACAGCGAGTTGGCGAAGCGGAAGTAGAGCAGGTTCTGCACCGGCTCCTTACCGAGGAAATGGTCGATGCGGAAAATCGACGGTTCCGGAAAGACGCGATGCAAGGTGTCGTTCAGCACCTTGGCAGAAGCGAGATCGCGGCCGAACGGCTTCTCGACGACCACGCGCGAGACCTTGGAAAACCCCGTGGAACCGAGCAACTCCACTACTTCCGGGAACACGCTCGGCGGGATCGACAGATAAAACAGCGGGCGCTTGGCCTCGCCCAGCGCATCACGGATTTTGCTGAACAGCTCCGGCGTGCGGTAGTCACCGTCGACGTAGCGCAAGCTCTGGCACAAGGTTTGGAACGCCGCTTCGTCCACGCCACCGCCAAACTCTTTGATGCTGTCGCGGACGCGCTCGCGCAGCTTCTCCAAGCTCGACCCGCCGCGCGACACCCCGATGATCGTGCCCGGCGAATTGCCGCGCTTGATCATCGAGTGTAGCGCTGGGAAAATCTTTTTGTGTGCCAGATCGCCGGTAGCGCCAAATAGTACGAACGCGTCGCTGTGGGCTTCGCTCATCGCTCAGCTCTTCTTCTGCTCGACATGCCCGCCGAAGCCAAAACGCATGGCCGACAAAATCTTGTTGGAGAAGTCGGCTTCGCCGCGTGAGGCGAAGCGATCATACACCGCCGCCGTAAGCACGTGCGCGGGCACCGACTCGTCGACGGCCGCCTGGATCGTCCAACGCCCCTCACCCGAGTCCGCGACGCGGCCGGAGTATTCGGCGAGCCCTGGGCTCTTCGCGAACGCCGCCGCGGTGAGATCGAGCAACCAAGAGCTGATCACGCTGCCGCGGCGCCAGAGCTCGGTGATCTCGCCCAAATCCAGATCGTACTGGTAGTGCTCGGGGTGCTTGAGTGGGCTGGTCTCGGCGTCGTTGGCGCGCACCCCCTTGCCGGCATTGGCGTGGTGCAAAATGTTGAGCCCCTCCGCGTAGGCCGCCATGATCCCGTACTCGATGCCGTTGTGAACCATCTTCACGAAGTGTCCCGCGCCGACCGGACCGCAGTGCAGGTAGCCGTGCTCGGCGGTGCCTTTGCCCTCGGGGCGCCCCGCAGTGCGCGACGCGCTCTCGATGCTCGGGGCCAACGTGCGAAAGATCGGATCGAGCCGCTCTACGACCTCGGTCTCGCCGCCAATCATCATGCAGTAGCCGCGCTCACGCCCCCACACGCCGCCGCTGGTACCGACGTCGACGTAGTGGAGGCCTTGCGGGGCGATCTCTTGCCCGCGACGAATGTCGTCTTGGTAGTGCGAATTGCCACCGTCGATCAGGATGTCCCCCGGCTCGAGCAACGGAGTCAGCTGGCCAATCGTCGAATCGACGTGCGCGGCGGGCACCATCAACCAAATCGCGCGAGGTTTGCTCAGCTTCTGCACGAAATCCGCCAGGCTGCTGCCGCCGGTTGCGCCTTCCGCCGCAAGCTTCGCCACGCTGTCCGCGAAGACGTCGAACACCACGCATTGATGGCCATTGTCCATCAAGCGCCGGACCATGTTCCCACCCATCCGACCGAGACCTACCATTCCGAGCTGCATGATCTTCTTTTCCTCGATGACTCGCGAGCCAGGGCAGCTGCGGTCGTGGCCGAAGATTGTGCCAAGTCCCGGCGCTCGTAAAGCTCCGCGCCCGTTCAGCAAAATGGCGAAAGCCGGGACGCGAGCTTTGGCCACTCGGCCGTCGTGGGCCCGGCCGCAACGGCGCTCCCGCACGAAAAAAGCGGTTTCGTTCAAGACCCAGGGCTACTGCCGCCAGCTATGCTGCCGTTTGTAGCACCGAGGGCTGACCCAAACGGCAGCTCCCAGGACTGGGTGTTAAGATCGCCAACCAGCATGCGGCGCGCGCCAAAGATATCATCCGAGGAACGGGCTTGAGCGGCTCGTCACGGGTCGTTCGTGCTCAACGCACACTGCCGCCTTCGGGCGCTGGGCGCGAAGAGATGCGCATCACGCTGCTCAAGCCGTACCTGCTCCGGTTGCGCGACGAACGCGGTGACAGCGCAGTACGCGCGTTGCTCGCGACCGTGGGAGTTCCGCCGACGCTGGTCGATGACGATTCGGCCTGGCTCTCGTTGGCCGCCATGCGGCGCACGCTCGCGGCCCTAGCCACTGCGCTTGGCGACGACGCGCTGTCGAGCCGCGGGACCTGGATGACCCATCCGGAGACTTTGGGCGCCTACGTGCGCCTCCTGCGCGTCGCTTCCATCCCGGAGGATGCGTATCGCTACCTGGCCGCGAACTCGGCCGAGTCGACGCGCGTCGGCGCATACGAGCTGGTGCAGCTCGAGCGTGGCAAGGCCGAGATCGTCTATCGCCCGCGACCAGAGCTGGAAGCAGATCAAAGCGATCTGCTACTGTGCCTGACCCGGCGCGCCGAGCTCAGCTCGGTACCGCGCATTTGGGGCTTGGGTGAGGCCACGATCGAACACGACGTGTGTCTGGCCAAGGGCGGCAATGAATGCCGCTACCGTGTTCGTTGGTCAACGCCACGCCGGCACCGCGTGGCGCTCGGCGCGGCGCTCGGCGGGCTCGGCTGCGGCGCCGCGGTGCTGGCCTCTGGCAGCCATCTGGGCGCCGCCATCGCGACCTTGATCGGCACGGCGGCGGGCTCCGCCATCGGCCGACTCACCGAGCGCGTCGAAGAAGAGCGCGCCTCGCGCGTGTTCGAGAAAAATCGCATCGCAGCGCTGGAGCGCGGGCTCGAAGCGCGCGGTCACTTTCGCGACGCGGCGGGTGACTTGGCGGGCGAGACCTTGGGCGGCAAATACCGAATTTTGCATCGCATCGGTTCGGGCGGCATCGGCGCGGTATACGCCGCCGAGCACGTCGGTATTGGTGCCAAGGTTGCGATCAAGGTGCTGCGCGGCGCGGCCGCGGTGGATGCTTCCGAGATCGCACGTTTGCGTCGTGAAGCGCGCGTGCAAGGTTCGATCGAACAAGCCAACGTCGTAAAAACGCTCGACCTCGATCAAATGCCGGACGGCTCCATCTACGTCGTGATGGAGCTCTTGCATGGCATGAGCCTCGCGCAGCGACTGAAATCACAGGGCCCGATCGCGCCCGGGTTCGGCATCCCGATGTTCGTTCAGGTCTGTCATGCGCTCAGCGCGGCTCATCACCTGGGCATCGTGCACCGCGATTTGAAGCCCGGAAATATCTTCATCAACGAGGATGGCAGCATCAAGGTGCTGGACTTCGGGATGAGCAAGCTGGGCGAGTCCGAATCCTTGACCCAAGACGGCTATACGCTGGGCACTCCCGAATACATGGCGCCCGAGCAGTGCATCGGAGCGCCGGTCGATCCGCGCACGGATCTGTATGCCTTCGGCGTGCTGATGTACGAAGCGCTGACGGGTGATTTGCCGATTCGCGGCCGCAACCGCCGTGAGCTGCTCGAGCTCCATCAACGCGAGATCCCGCGCCCGCTGCGCGTTGCGCGTCCGGATCTGCAGATCCCCGAAGCGTTGGATGCGGCCGTGATGCTCTGCCTGAAGAAGCGCGCGGCCGAGCGACCTGCATCGGCAAAGGAGCTGGAACGCATCCTGCTCAGCGTGCCGAGTGAAGGCTTGCTGCTGGAATACCCGGCGTCGGTGACGCGCCAGCGCCTAGCGCAATCGTCCTCGGCCAATATCCGCTTCGGCGATTGACACCCGCGCTCAGGGCTTGCGAGAGGCCCGCACGTACTCGGCAATGGTGCCAAAGCGCTCGGTCCAGACGCTGCTCGCGTGCTGTTCGAGATAACTCAGCAGCGCTTCGTGCGCTTCGGCCGACACCGCCAGGTGGTCACCCCCAACGCCGTGGAACGTAAACACGACCCAGCCGCCGCTGGCCAGCGCGCGATCGACCCAAGAGGTCAAGTCGGCCGCACTGGTGTTGCCCATCGCGCTCGGGACCTCCGACAGTGACACTCGCGTCGGATCGGCGACGCGAGGAGCCACGCCGCGGGCCGCGAGGAATTGTTTTTCGACCAACGCTACGTAGCTCTCTTGGCTTTCGCCGAGCCAAGTCGACCCGCACGGATAGGCGAAGGTAAAGGGCGCGCTTTGCCCGAGCTCGCGCAACAGTCGCACGCTGTCGCCGAGCTCTGCGGCCATCCGCGCTTGGTCATAGTCCTGCAGCGCAAAGCCCGGCTTCGGGAAACCGAGCCCGCGATCGCACGGATGGTAAATGGTGTGCGATCCGAGCTCGTGGCCCGCTTTGACCAATGCGCGATAACGCTCGGGCGCAGCCTCGAGCGTAGGCGAGCTACCGGTCACGAAGAACGTCGCGACGAGGCCGTGCCTCGCCAGCGCGGGGACCGCGTTGTCCAATTGGCTCGGAATCGCATCGTCGTAGGTGAGCGAAACCGCCGCTCGCGCAGCGTGCGGCCAGGCGAACGCTGGGCTCTTCGTCTGCAAGCTCGTGCTCGAGGGAGCGGTGTGCGCGGCGGAACCCAGACAGCCCGGCAGCACGCAGGCCAGCAAGGCACCGAGCACGGTCGACCAGGAATTCATGGCACGGCGATAATAGCCGGAAAATCGCGAGACGTGCTGCATGCTCTGCGCGCTATGCTGCCCCGCATGAGCCGAACGCTGGCGGAGGTGATCGCGCTGCTCGAGCGCCTGGCCCCCCTGGATCTGAGCGAAGACTGGGACAATACCGGACTCTTGTTGGAGCCGCTCGGCGCGGCGGTGCGCCCCATCGAGCGCGTATTTCTATGTATCGATCTGAGCGAAATGGTGCTCGATGAAGCCATCGAGCGCGGGGCGGATTTGCTGATCGCTTATCATCCCCCGCTGTTCCGCGGGCTCAAGCGCTTCCGCGCGCGCGCCCCGGAGGAGCGCGTGCTGCTGCGCGCGCTGGCGGCCGGTCTTTCGTTGTACTCGCCGCACACCGCGCTCGACGCGGCCGTGGACGGCGTGAACGACTGGCTGGCGCGCGCGTTCGGCGTCGGCCGCACGGCGCCGCTGATCGCCCACGCGAGCGGGCCAGCGCCCAGCGAGTTCAAGCTGGTGGTGTTCGTACCCGAGCCGCACGTCGCAGATCTTCGCAGCGCGCTGGCGCGCGAGCTCGGCGCGGGCCGCATCGGCAATTACTCCGAGTGCAGCTACGAGCTTTCAGGGCGCGGCTCGTTCTTCGGCAATGAAGCGGCCGCGCCGCGCGTGGGTGAGCGCGGCAAGCTGGAATTCGTCAGCGAAACGCGACTCGAAATGCGCTGCCCGGCTTCGGCCGTGAAGGATCTGGCGCGCGTGATCGCCGCCCATCACCCATACGAAGAGCCGGCCTGGGACTTGTATCCGCTGGCCACGCCGACACGCGCACACGTCGGCGCGGGTCGCCTGCTCGAGCTCGGTACGCCGATCTCACTCGGCGAAGCGGTGATTCGGCTGAAGGCGCACCTCGGCCTGGCCGTGGTGCGCGTCGCGACCGCCGGGACACACGCCGCAGGCACGCCGATCGCGCGCATTGCCGTGTGCGCTGGCGCCGGCGGCAGCTTGTTTGAAAAGGTACACGACGCGGATCTATTCGTGACGGGAGAGATGCGCCACCACGACGTCCTCGCCAAGGTGCGCGCTGGCGCGAGCGTGATTCTCTCTGAGCACACGCATACCGAGCGTGGGTTCTTGCCGGAATTTGGCCAACGTCTCGAGAGCTTGGCCGAAGGACGGCTACAGGTGATGATCTCGGAGCGGGATAAGGACCCGTTGCGGACGATCTAGCGGCGCTCCGACTGCATACAGCCGCCCCGAACCAGCGCTTAGATTACCCACCCGCTCTTCTGGTGCTTCGGTGCGCACGATTTGGCGTCGAATCCAGCGCTCGGCTGCGCCTTGACGCCCGCGCCTTGTAATGCAAAATGTAATGCATGAAGACGGCGTCCGTCAGAGAGCTCCAGCACGGCCTTGCAGCGCTCCTCGCCAGTGTCGAGCGCGGCGATACAGTGACCGTTACGCGGCGAGGCAAGGTCGTCGCGTGCATCGTTCCGCCACCATCGCGCGACAAAGTCCGCTGGCCTGATTCAATGGCGCGCATGAAGCGGCTCTTTCCCGACGGCGCTGCCGCAGGCACTCCACCGAGTCTTCTCGTACGCGCGGACCGCGACGAGCGCTCGTGAGCGCATACTTCGACACTTCGATCATCACGAAGTGGTACGTGCGTGAGGCCGATAGTGAGGCCGCGCTGCGCATGCGGCAGCGATTCGACCCACCCGCGGTCCTCACGCACCTGCACCGCTTGGAGCTGTCGAATGCCTGGCAGCTGAAGCTGTTTCGCAAAGAAATCAGAAAAACCGTGCTCGCACGCGCGCGCGAGGACTTGCAGACCGACGTTGACGCGGGCGTCTGGATCGCGCCCATATACGATCTAGCCGACGTGTTTCGTCGAGCTGAAGACCTGAGTTCGAGCCATACCCGCAAGCTCGGCACGCGAAGTCTAGACGTCCTGCACGTGGCCGCAGCGCTTGAGCTGTCTGTCGAAACCTTCGTGACGGGGGACAGCCGACAGGCAAAGCTCGCTTCCGCCTGCCGATTGCACGTCGTCCAGTTCCCCGCGTAGCAAATCCGCCCGACTCCACCGGGCGGAGCGCCCTAGTTCAAACAGCGCTCTTCCACGCGCGGCGCGCGCACGATGGCAACGTCACGCCGAACGGACTCGAGCACGAGGCGGAGCAGGGCGAAGTTCGTCTCGGCGCCGCCGTTCTCGGGCAACACGACGAACAGCACCTCGCGCTCGTCCCACGGGCAACGTTGAAACACGATGCGTGAGTCTTCAGCGGCGAGCGACACATCGTCGAGTCTCGACGTGTTGTCTTTGCCCTCCGAGATCTTGTTGAGCAGCGCGGCGATGGCCCCCAAGCGCAAGCCCGGAAAAACCGAGCCGGTACCCGCGGCCGCTCGTAGGAGCAGTGCAGTCCACGGGTCTGTGCGTGGCAAGGCGGCGCTCAACGCGCCAGTCGCACGATTCAATGAGCCAATTGCCAGACAATCGCCCAGAACTCGGGCAATACGTTCCAAAAGCGCGTCAGCGTCGAGTGCGGGAGCTATCACGACCAGTACTCACTGCAAGCGCGGGGCCGGCCCAAAACCACGCCGTCCCACCCCAAAAGCTGAACGATTCTCGAACCGCCTAGTGCCCGACGCGCGCGCACCGTGACCCCGCTGTCTTACTCTGACACGGGCCACCGTCTCGGATCGGAACTGAAGCGTTGAAATCGCGCGGCGTCTTGAGAGGACCCAAAGCCCCGTGCACATGTCGCGCATTCGTAGGGGGAATCGAGAAGAGACTAGTGAGTAGCTCAACCGATCTATGTTTATGGTTTTTGTAAAACCCCGATCGGAAGGATATCGAGTGAAGCTAAGAGCGTTTGGTTCGGTTCTACTCAGCGGCTTGGTTGCAGCGGCGTGTGCGTTCGGCGCAGATACGGCTGATCAGGAGGTGAGTTCGTCGAGCGAATCGATCATCGGGCCGTCCAAGCCGAACGGGCGCAATCAGGTCGTAATGCTGTATCCGAGTGTGACCAACAGTGACGGTACGCTCGGAACACGCACCTGCTCGGGCACTTACTTCGCTTCGCGTGAGGTGGTCACTGCGGCGCATTGTCTGCAAAACGTGTTCGCCGATCAGCTGTTCGTGTACTTTGGCGACGATTTCCAGGCTGATTTTGCCCAACTTGGCCCCGGTCCAAACGGACTGTTGGCGCCGGCGCCAGCTCAGCCCTCGAACTTTGCACAGGCGGATTCTTTCGAGCAACAACTACACAATTCGTAACCGAGATTTACCCGTACTGTTTGGATCAAAACACCGCGCTGAACGTGTGCACCGCCGGCCTATCCGCCGATCCGGCGAATTGGGTGTGCTTGGGCGGCATCGGTGTCTTCCCAGGCGACGCGTGCCAAGCGCAAAATGATGCGCTGGGCGCCTGTTTCTCGATGTGATCTTCGATCCGAATGCGCTCACCTCGAGCGTCGCTCAGCGCTAGGCGCAAGGCGACCGAGGTGAGTGCGGTTGTTACCCCGCGCCCCACTCACACCGACATTCGAACTAGCAATCAAGATGAATCGCGCTTGCGAAGCGCGACTCATCCGGGCATCGTGAAGATCGTGGCGACTCTACTTTGGCGAAAACACGTGGGAGAGCAGTTGATCGAAGCGGGAAACGCTTTGTCGGCGGGCAACGCGCGTCGAGCGAGCGCCGCGCTCGGCACCGCAGTGGCGTACCTAGAGAAGGCGCGCGCAAGCGGTGATGGCAGCGCATCGGCTCTGCTGCTGCAATTGAGTGTTTCGGTCGAAGTCGAAAGCACCGAGCGCTTCAGCTTCGCGCCCGGTGAGCTCGAGCAGTTGAACGCGCGTAAAAAAGGCTAGCCCGCCTCACTTCACGGCGGCTGATGCAATCACGACTTGAAGGGGTACGGCGGCCTTGGCGGCGACGCTCTCCACCGTCTTTGCCCAAGCCTGGGCGTCGCGGATGCGGCCTGAGCGATCCCAGGCCGAGCCGACGCGATACACGATGCGCCCTGCCGCATCGGTAGGCGACACCGCGAGATAGTCGACGTCGCTCGCTTGCGCTTCGAACGGCGCGCCCGGATTCAAGACGATCGCGCAGCCCAGATTACCGCTGGCGGTTCCCTTCGTGTCTTTGACCGGTTCCCACACGTGCATCGCGCTCGAACTCGCGTCGATCTGCAGAGCACCTCCCGGGTGCTTGGCGATCCCGATGCCCACGGAGAGCGGCGCTTTGCCGCCGGTGAATGTGCTCTCGAAGCGGTTGAACGGTGTGCCCGCGTCTAAAATGACGCGCTTGGTCTCGGTGATGTGCGCGCCGCCTGGCACGTCCCACGGCGCATACGAGAGCTCGAAGACGAGACGGATGGGACCGTTTGCCAGTACGCGCGAACGCGCGAAGTTGCGAGAAGAGTAGAGCTTACCCCCCGCCCAAACGCCGAGGCCGCCGCAGCCGCGCGACTTGCCGACGCCGTAGAAATCAGCGCCCTGGCCGTTGTCCAGGTGGTAGTCATCGGTCATGTACCACTCGTTGACGACGAGCTTGGTGGTGCGCTTGGCCCAGGTATCGATGCCGCTCGACACGAGTGGATCTTTGGCCCAGGTCTCGAGATCGGGCCCGTACACGCGATGGGCTACGAGGTCGTTTTCCCACACGAAGTCATCGTGCCGCTCGCGCACGAAGCGACCATAAACCTTGTAGTCAGCAGCCGCCGCCGTAGGGCGCTGGCCAAGGCGCAAGTTGAAGCGCTTGGCCTCGCCGGGGGCAAAGTCAGCCTGAAAGACGAGCTCATCGGGCTCGTCGTCCCCGTTCATGTCGACCAGCTGTGAAAGCACCGGCCGACCCGCCGCATCGACGACCAAGGCCTTCTTCAACTCGAAGCCCGGGACCAGCTTGGCGAGCTCCGCGCCGGAAAGCGTGATGGTCTCTCGCCCTCGAGCAAATGCCGACGGGTTCGCGGCGGTGACGCTGGCGAGGTTCGCCCCTGCGCCCGGCTTTGCGCTCGCTGCCGCTGTCGCTGTGCTCGGCGCAGCCGACGGGCTCGACGCTGCTGGCGCTGCCAGCGCAACTGCCACACAGGTCCCGAGGGAAACCGAAACCGACAATGCCAACCCGCATCGAAATCTCGTCATTGAATCGCCCATCTTTCGGGCTTTCGAATATCACGAACGTTCGTTGGCGAGCAAGGCGGCGTGTCTGCATTTGGGTTAGACTCGCCCAGGTCATTGCGCCACGCGTGTTAGACGAAAGTACCTCGACCATGAACGACGTCATTCTCGATCCTCAAAAATTGATCTTCTCGGGCACGGCCAAAAGCCTCGGCCGCGTCATCTCCGTGACCCCTGAGAATAGCGGCTGGCGCACCTGGCCTACGGTCGAATTCGGCTCGACGGCAGCGCTCCTCGCGTCGCATTCGAAACCGGACAACGAGAGACGGCGCTCTTGTGCATGAAGGGCGCCTGTCGCATCTCGGTCGACGGTACACCGTACGAGCTCGACACCTATGACGCGATCTACGTGCCGCGCGGCTCCGCGGTGGAGGTCTCGACGACCTCTGACGTCGATCTGGTGGAGTGCTCCGCGGATGTGGAAGGGAACTACCCGCTGCAGGTCGTGCGCTACGCACAAGTCAAGCAAGACGCCGCGTTGAAGTTCACCGCCGGAGGCGCCGCGACCACCCGCGATCTAAACATCATCATCGGCAAGAACGTCGAAGCCGGCCGGCTCCTGGCCGGCTTCACGCGTTCGCAACCCGGAAATTGGACCAGCTGGCCGCCGCACGAACACACCAAGCTGCTCGAAGAAGTCTACGTCTACTTCGACATGCCCGCGCCGGCCTTCGGCATTCAGCTCGTCTACACCAAGCCGGATCAGCCTGAATTCGTCAGTTTGGTGCACGATGGCGATGCGGTGCTGATGCCAGCGGGCTACCACCCGAACGTGGCAGCACCGGGCCACAGCATCAACTTCGTTTGGATGATGGCAGCCCACCGCGAGGTCGAAGATCGGCAGTTCGGCGTAGTGAACGTTCAACCCGGCTTCGATCAAGCTGGCTCGGGCCTGGAAGCGAGCAAGAAGTAGAACATGGCTCTCGATTGGTTCAATCTCGAAGGCAAAGTCGCGCTGGTCACCGGCTCGAGCACAGGCATCGGCGCGGCCATCGCCAAGGGCCTGGCGCGAGCGGGCGCGGACGTCATCTGCCACGGCCGCGGCGACGAAGCCCAAACCACGAGCGAAGAGATCCGCGCACTCGGTCCGCGCTCGGTCGCGCTCTCGGCGGATCTCTCGGATCGCACGGCGCAAGAGGCGTTCACCGTGAGCGCCGTGAGTGCCTTCGGCCGCATCGATCTGCTGATCAACAATGCGGGCTCGATTCGCCGAAACCCCGCCGTCGACTACACGGACGAGGATTGGGACTTCTTGCTCGAAGTGAATCTGACCGCGCCGTTTCGCCTAGCCCGCAGCATCGGCAAGCTGATGATCGAGCAAGGAGGCGGCCGCATCGTCAACATCGCGTCCCTGCTCTCGTTTCAGGGCGGCATTCTGGTGCCGGGCTACGCGGCTTCGAAGGGCGGAGTGGCCCAGCTCACCAAGGCGCTCGCCAACGAGTGGGCCAGCAAGAACGTCAACGTGAACGCCATCGCGCCCGGCTACATCGCCACGAAGAACACCGAAGCGTTGCGCGCCGATCCGAACCGCAGCCGTCAGATCCTCGAACGCATCCCCGCGGGCCGCTGGGGCGACCCAGACGACATCGCAGGCGCCGCCGTCTTCTTGTGCTCGGAAGCCGCGCGCTACGTCACTGGCCACGTCTTGACCGTCGACGGCGGCTGGATGGGTCGCTGAGCGCAGCAGGCTCTCGGATCGCGCCCTAGGCCAAATCAGCCACGGGCGCGAACTTTGGAACCAACAGGTGGCTGATGCCAAACGCGAGCAAATAGGCGAAGCCGCAGAAGCCGAACAGGATGCTGTAGCCGGCGGTGATGTCGCCGACCTTCATGAAGTGATCGAGCAGCTTACCGGCGAGGATCGGGAACGCGATTCCGCCGAGAGATCCGGCCATGCCCCCCAGGCCAACCACCGAACCCACGGCGCGCTTCGGGAACATGTCGGAGACGGTCGTAAAGAGGTTCGCCGACCAAGCTTGGTGGGCGGCGCCGGCCACGCCAATCAGCACGACCGCGCTCCAGTTGCTGGTCTTGGTCACGAACAGAATCGGCAAGACGCACGACGCGAAGCTGAACATCGCGATCTTGCGAGCGCGCACCGGCGTGAAGCCTTGCTTGGTGAGGTAGCCGGTGAGCCAACCCCCCGCGATGCTGAGCACGGTGACGATCGAGTAGATCGATACCAGGTGCACCCAACTCGATTTCAGATCGAGCCCGCGCGTCTTCTTGAAATAGTCCGGCAGCCAGATCAGGAAGAACCACCACACCGGATCGGTCAGCAGCTTGCAGATGACGAACGACCAGGTTTGGCGATAGCGCAGCAACGAAAGCCACTTTTGGGAGCCCGTGCTCGGCACCTCGTTGCTCGGAGCCGCCTCGTCCTTGTCCGCGCGGATGTACGCGAGCTCGCGAGCGCCTAGCCGGCCAACTCGCTCGGGGATGTCGTAAAACGGCAGCCAGAGTAATAGGAACAAGAGGCCCGCGGCACCGGCGAACACGAAGGCCGACTGCCAGCCCCAAGTCGCCGCGATGAAGGGCACGATCGCCGGCGCGAGGATAGCGCCCACGTTTGCGCCAGAGTTGAACAGCGTCGTCGCGAGCGCTCGTTCGCTCTTTGGAAACCAAAGCGCGACCGCCTTGATCGCGGATGGGAAATTGCCACCCTCGCTCACCCCAAGCGCGACGCGAGCACGAAAGAAGCCGCTTACGCTACCAACGAAGCCGTGCCCGAGCGCGGCGAGGCTCCAGGCCGCAATCGAAACCGCGTAACCGATCTTGGTGCCGAAGCGATCGACGAAGGGACCGAACAGTAGGAGTCCGATCGCATACGAGGCCTGAAAGGCCGCATTCACACTGCCGTACTCTGCGTTGGTCCAGTGCAGCTGATCATCGAGGATCGGCTTCAACAACGAGAGAATTTGGCGATCGATGTAATTGATAGATGTGCCGAAGAAGAGCAGGAGACAAATCAGCCAACGGTATCGGCCGACGAATTCGGACGCTCGAGGCATCGGCTAGTCCGATCCAACGTCTACTGCGTTCACCAATTCACGGTCATACCGGTGGCGGAGTTGTTCAAGATCTGCTTTTCGCCGAGAAACCAGTGCGACTCAGCGCGCATGTACTCCAAATCGAAGTGCACGTTCTCCGACAGGTTGTAGACGACGCCAGCGTTGTAGCCGATTTGATTCTTGACGTTGCTGACCTGCGGTTGCGTCTTGTCGTAGTCAGTCAAAAAGAGGCGCGTGATGCCCGCGCCGGCGAAGAGATCGAACTTACCGAGGACGACCTGGCTCTGCCCGTAGTAGCCGTCGAAAACGCGCAGGTTGCTTTGCGCATCAATCGCTTGCAGGCTCTGTTCGAGGAAGTAGCCGAAGCCGAGGCCCTTGCCGTAGTGTCCGGCCACGCCGAGGTGCACCGGGCCGACCTCCAATCGCCCGCCATAGCCGACGCCCTCTGCCGTCCCGTCGCACGCGCCAGTCTGCGGGGACGGCGTGCAGGAGCCCGGTCGGTAGACCTTTTGATAAGCGCCGTTCGCAAACAGCACGACCTTGCTCGAGCTGCCGAAGGGGCGCTCGAAGGTGAGCTCGCCCTCGGCTCGAGGCAGTTGCGTGCGTGTCAAAGCACCTGCCGACATCGTCGCTGGATCGAACAGGCCGACGTTGAGTTGGAAGCCTGCGAGTACCGGACTCCCATAGATGAAGCCGGCACCGAACCCGCTACCTAGAACGCCGAAGCCGACCATCCCCTGGGTGTAGCCTTTTGAGTCGATCAGGGTCGGGAGACCGACCCCCCAGCGGTGCGCGTAGAGTACGTCGATGTCCGTGGCCCCACGCGAAAACAGGGTTCTGGTTCTGCCTGCAAGGAAGCTTCCCCACGAGCCCTCGAGCTTGCCGTACCCCTGTCTGACGTCGGCGGGAATGGGGGTTCCCTTGTTCCTGCCGTCGGGTTCGATGACGGCCCACACTTGAATGTAGGTCGACGCTTTGAGACCTGGGTAGATCTCGCTGCGCACGCCAAGGCCCAGCGTGTTGCCGATGAACCCGCTGCGGATGCGCATCGTGTTGGCAGTGCCTTGTGTCGTCTCGTTGCCGTTCGTCGTACTCACGAGCCAACCGCCGCCGTTGATGGACTCGGGCTGGACCGACCCATCGGGCATCGTGATCATCCGGCCACTCGAAACTGGCACCCCGTCGCCGACCGTCCAGCTGAGAAAAGCACCGACCCGACCATCCGTGTAGACTTCCCAATTGTCACCCTTGGCGATTATTTTCTCCGCGCGCGCGCTGCGCGGAGAAAATAGAACCGTCGAAAATGACAAGCAGGCCAAGACGTGAAGGCAGGCCGCAAACAGCCGCGTACGCGATGACATCGAAGTGAGTCTCCTACGGTCGGTATCGAGCAAGCAAGGAGCAAAGAAGGGGCTGAAAGCGACGGGTGCAGTCGGTGGCGCGGGCAGGCTTTTACGGGCTGGTGACGGACGTCACCGCGATCAACATCCACTGCGGCTTATAGCTATTGTTGCTAGGGGGCTGAGTGATGCTTGCGGGTAGCATTGCCGCCATGCCGCTCAGGTCGACGTTGCGGGGGGCGCAAGCCGTGGTGCCATCGGGGTTCGAACCGCAGTTCTGTTGCCCTTTGCAGTTCTGGTCGTGGATCTTGAACGTGAGCGTGCCGCCGCCCTTCACCTTGAAGCTCGCGTTGTACTTGACGAGGTAGGTGGCCTCTCGCTCGCAGTCGTTCCCGCCCTGAACGCCAGAGCCGTTGAAGTAGTACACGTCGCCCGAGGCATCGCCCGTGGAGGGGCTTACGTGGAGCTCGTAAGAGTTCCACCAACCGGTCGGGTTCGCGTACATTCCGCCGCTGTACCACCAATTGTTGTTGCCGCTTTCGCTCAACGGCGCGGTCGAGGCGCGCGTGCCGCCCGTGTAACAGCGAGTGCCGATCACGCCGCGCACCTCGATGTTGATGGTGTAGAGCTGGCCGGTGACACCCTTCACCGCGACCGTCTTCTCGCGGTTGATGCCGCTCGACGGACACGAGGGACTGGCATCGCTCATCGGGCAGTTGTGGCCCTCGACTGCGATGCTTCCGGCGCAAGTGCCCTCCCAGTAATAGCCTTGCAAGTCGGGCACGACATCCGCCACGGTAATGCCCCCCGAGCCGGCCCCGCCGGGGGTGCCGCCGCTGCCCCCCGAGCTCGCGCCGCCGCTGGGTGGCGCACCGCCGGAAGAGCTACCACCCGCGCCAGCCGCAGCCGGAGCACCGCCGGCCCCGGGCCCGCCGGCGACGACGACCTGACCGCCTGAACCGCCCGCTGCCGGAGCGCCGCCAGCGCCAGTGCCGCCCGAGCCGCCAGCCGCTACCGGGGAGCCCGCGGAGCCGGCTTGCGCGGCCGGAGGCGCGCCCGCAACTGGGCCCGGAGACGTGCCCGCGCCCGCTTGCGAGCAGCTCATGCTCACCAGGGCGCCCAGGCAGGCGGTGTAGAGAACCGTGGCTCGCTTCATAGCTCCGAAACCGGGTGATAAGGACACGCTGGCTTGCTCGACTTTCCGAAAAGATGGGGTTGACACAGACCGCGATTTGCGGCGCGGGGCAAGCTCGAACCCCCAAAACGGCGGAATAACACCATGTTTGTCTTCATGGTGTCAACCGGGACGTGGGCAGGGCTTTGGCTTTCTGATGATGCGCTACGCTCTACCGGGAGTTCGTCACGCGCCGCACGATAGATGCACGGCGCGTTTCGCGCTTGCCGACGCACAGCATGCTTCGCTTTTGAATTTGGGCAATGACGGTAACAGTTCGTGACCATCCGAGCAGCGCGTTCGCTCGCTGTGAAATACGGCGCGACACAATTGTCCGGGTTGTCGCGCTCAAAGAGAGGATTTGTGAACCCGCAGTGGTATCGGGGCGGCCAATCCGTCACGAGATTCGCGTTGCAAGTGTCCCCGCACTTTTGCAGGCAACGGGCAATCGATTGACGCGGATTGAACACGAGCCTCGCGCCAAGCAGCGCCGCTGTGCGCCAGACCCAGGATCGGATTCGTAACCTGCAGTGGCGCGGGCCGCTGTGTTCCGTCAAAGAAACGAAAACGTGAGCTCGTGGCTGTTTTTGCGGGGCTGATTGGCACTTCCCCTTGCTCGAATCCTTCTGATACATCACGCTCAATCGCCGCGGAGCCTGCGCGGACGTTTGCCGCTTGCCCAGCGGAGAGATGGCCAAGTCGAGGCAGCGATCGCGGATCTCACGGATGCCAGTCAGCAGCGGTTCCAACTCGGCAAGCTCAACCCCGCCGATCACCACGCGCCCGCGTTCGTGATTCTCGTGATTCACCTCGACCGCAAGTACACCGCGATCTGGGCCCGACATCGCTCGAACAAAAGTTGATTCGAGAAAGTTCAAGTCAGGCGTGATTGATCTGACCGCGCGCTCAAATCCGGGCGCGATCTTTCTTTAGCTCTCCCGCGCAGCTCGGAATTCACTACACTCTATACCTTCCGGAGAACCGCCGATGACACTCGAGAACACTTACCGTTTCGCGCCGCGTGCGATGCTCATGCTCCTGCTCTCGGCCGCGCTCTTGAACTGCAGTTCGACTGACGCCCCGATCACCCCGGTTGCAATGGGAGGCAGCGGCGGAAGCGGGGTGAACACAGCCGGCGCCGCCCCGAGCATGGGAGGTAGCACCGCAGGCGCGCCTTCCGGCGGCGCATCGCCTGCAGCTGGCGCACCTGCGGCGGCGGGCATGAGCGGAGCGCCCACCAGCGCGGGCAGCGGCGGCGTGGGCGGAGCGTCCACCAGCGCAGGTGCGGGCGGCGGCAGCGCGGGCGGAGCGGCCCAGGGCGGCGGCACGGGCGCTTGCCCCGTGATCAGTGACTTTGCCACCTGGCCGAGCGGCAAGGCGCCGCTCGACCTCGGCAAACTCGCGGTCAACAACTTCAAGAGCCATACGGGCGATGCCTACGGCGGGGCGGGCTATGCCTGGACCTTCGCTTATGTCGCCTCGCTCCAGTTCACTCAGCTCACCCGCCGACAGCGCCAGCAACGCCACGCTGATCCAGGGTTTCGAGCGCTACGCCGCCGGCACCACTGCAGCGCCCAGTAATGACACGAGTTCCACCGTCGACGATCGCGCCTTCGGTGATCTGCCGCTCGAGATCTTCATCGAGAACCAAGACGCACGAAGCAAGAAGCTCGGGCTCGATCGTGCCGACGCGCAATGGCTGAACCCGACGGCCGACGGCATCACGAAAGATGCGCGATATTGGGCCGACGACATGTTCATGATTACCGGACTTCAGGTGTACGCCTACCGCGCGACCAAGGACATGAAGTACCTCACGCGCATGGGAACGACGATGAAAGCGTACCTCACTGCGCTGCAACAATCGGACGGCAATTTCTGGCACACCAAGACATCCAAGGCCTACTGGGGCCGTGCGAATGGCTGGGTGGCGGCGGGCATGAGTGAGTTGCTCCAGGATCTCCCGGCAGGCGCCGATCGCGACACGATCATGGCCGGCTACAAGAAGCAGATGGACGGCTTGCTCCCGCTACAAATTACCAGCGGCGCCGACGCCGGCATGTGGCGTCAAGTGCTCGACCTCGCCAGCTCCAACCCGGAAAGCTCGTGCACGGCCATGTTCACCTTTGCTCTGGTCACCGGGATCCGAAACGGCTGGCTCACCGATCCCAAGTACGTCATGGCAGCGAAGAATGGCTGGACCGCGCTCGGCAACAAGACAAACAGCAGCGGCGTGCTCGACAAGGTGTGCCCCGGCACTGGGGCAGCCCCTGACGGCAGCCTCTCTTCACAACAATCTTTTTACGCTAGCATTGCGCTCGGCTCGAACGATCAGCACGGCCAAGCGCCACTGATGTGGGCGGCGCGTGCGCTGATTCGTCCAGATTGCCCAGGAATGCACTGATCGTGTCCGTCTTCGAAACTCGCTCCGCGACCACCTGCCGTTTCGATCTCGTCAGCCTGGGTGAGGTCATGTTGCGCCTCGACCCGGGCGAGCTGCGCGTACACACCGCTCGTTCATTCCAAGCCTGGGAAGGCGGCGGTGAGTACAACGTCGCGCGCGGCTTGCGACGCTGCTTCGGACTGCGCGCGGCGGTGGTCACGGCGCTGGCCGATAACCCCATCGGGCGCCTGGTCGAAGACCTGATGCTTCAGGGCGGAGTCGATCTCTCGTACCTGCAGTGGAAGGCCTACGACGGCGTCGGTCGCAACGTCAGAAACGGCCTCAACTTCGTGGAGCGCGGGTTCGGCCCCCGCGCCGCGCTCAGCTGTTCCGACCGCGGGCACACCGCCATCTCACAACTCTTGCCCACTGACGTAGATTTTCACAAGCTGTTCGCGAACGATGGCGCCCGCTGGCTGCATACCGGCGGCATTTTCTGCGCGCTCGGCCCGGAAACGCCAGCCGTGGCCAAGGCCGCCATGGCAGAGGCGCGCAAGAACGACGTGCGCATCTCCTATGATCTCAACTATCGGGATTCGCTGTGGCGCGCGTTCGGTGGCCCCGCCCAAGCGCAGGCGGTCAACCGTTCGCTCATGCCCTTCGTCGATGTGCTGTTCGGCAACGAAGAAGACTTCACCGCCGCCCTCGGCTTCAAGCTCGAGGGCGTGGATCATTCTTACGCGCAGCTACCGCTCGAGAGCTTTCGCGCGATGATCAAAGAAGTCATCGCCACCTTCCCCAACATTCGCACCATCGCCACCACGCTGCGCGTCGCGCGTTCGGCGAGCGTCAACGGCTGGGGTGCTCTTTGCTATCACGATGGTGAATTCTTCGAGGTGCTCCCGCGCGATGTGGAAATCTTCGACCGCGTGGGCGGCGGTGACTCGTTCGCTTCTGGCTTTATTTACGGCCTTTTGAGCGGAAAGCCGGCGCAGTGGGCATTGGAATGCGGCGTTGCCCATGGCGCTTTGGCCATGTCCACGCCCGGTGACACCACGATGGTCACGCTGCCAGAAGTATTGCGTGCGATGCAGGGCGCGAGCGCCCGAATCGAAAGATGACTCGAATGATGACGCGAGCCGAAGTCTGCCAACGAATCGAAACCGTCGGGATCGTGCCAGTGATCCGCGCGCCTTCTGCCGAGCTCGCGCTCCAGGCTTGCGAGGCCATCTTGGCCGGCGGCATCTCGGTGTTCGAGATCACCATGACCATCCCCGACGCGCCCGCAGTGATCCGCGCGCTCCGCACTCGTCTCGGCGAGCGAGCCTTGATTGGCGCGGGCACCGTACTCGACGCCGTGAGCGCACGCGCTTGCATCGAAGCCGGCGCAGAATTCATCGTCAGCCCGGGCTTCGATCCGGCCACCATCGCCACCGCCCGCGAAGCCGGCGTTGCCGCCATGCCCGGCGCGCTCACGCCGACTGAAGTGATCGCCGCGTGGAAGGCCGGCGCCGACGTCGTGAAGATCTTCCCATGCTCGGCGATGGGCGGCGCGTCCTACTTGCGCGCACTCAAGGGCCCACTGCCGCAGGTCAAACTCATGCCCACCGGCGGCGTGAACATCAACACCGCGAAGGATTTCCTCGCCGCCGGAGCCGTCGCCCTGGGTGTCGGCTCAGAGCTCGTCGACATTGCCGCCGTAAAAGAAGGCCGCGCGCACGTGCTCACCGAGCGCGCGAGCGAATTCGTCGCGGCCGTTGCAGCAGCGCGATTGAGCCGCTGACCGCGTCGCGCTAGAACGCGCGGAGCCATGTTCAAGAAGACGCTCCAAGCCACACACCCGGACATGATGCGCGGCGTCGACGCGCAGGCGCTCGCGGATCGCTACCTCGTCACTGATCTGTTCGAGCCGGCCGCCATCTCTCTGACTTACGCCCACGTCGAGCGCTTCGTGATTGGCGGCGCGATGCCAACGATCGGACGACTCTCGCTGCCTGCTCAGGTGACCGGCGCGCCCTTTTTGGAACGGCGCGAGCTCGGCATCGTCAACGTCGGCGGCAGCGGACGAGTCACGGTCGACGGGCAGAGCTTCGAGCTCGACCGCTACGATGGCTTGTACGTTCCGATGGCCTCGGCGGAGGTCTCGTTCGAGTCAACATCGGACAGCCTGCCCGCGCGCTTCTACTTGGTGAGCAGCCCCGCGCACGCACGCTACGAACCGGTCAAGATCTCGATCAATCAAGCTGTGCCGCTCGAACGCGGCGCGCTCGAAACCTCGAATCAGCGCACGATTTATCAATACATCGTGCCCGCCACCTGCAAATCTGCGCAGCTCCTGCTCGGCCTCACGCGCCTCAAGCCCGGCAGCGTTTGGAACACGATGCCGCCGCACCTGCATGATCGGCGCTCGGAGGTCTATTTCTACTTCGATCTGCCGCCGGCCGATCGCGTCTTTCACTTCATGGGCCAACCGGAAGAGGCGCGTCACATCGTGATGGCCAACGAGCAAGCCGTGATCTCGCCGCCGTGGTCGATTCACATGGGCGCCGGCAGCTCGAACTACTCGTTCATCTGGGCGATGGCCGGCGAGAACCAAGACTACACAGACATGAACGTGCTCGATCTCTGCCAACTGCGCTGAGCGGCGCGACGACTGCGGAGCCGTCGCGCCGAAGCGCAATCACGGCTTAGTGGCGTTAGACGTAGCGCTCAAACTCGCGCTGGCAACCTTGGCCGCTTTAATGGCAGTCACTAGCGCGTCGGTCGTGCTCGACGTTGTCACGCCCGTAAGTGTTGCGACGTTGAGCGCGTAGAGCGTAAACGTATACGTGTGCGTCATACCGCTGGGGCAGGGTCCCATGTAACCCATGCCACTGAACGCCTTCTGTTTGGCACCAGCGGGCATCGTGAGCATGGCGGTGGTCGCCAATGCTTCAGGTAGCGAGGTGGTAGCCGCCGGGACGTCCCACAATACCCAGTGATTCAGCATGTTGTTCGTGTCCTGCAACACCAGCGCGTAGCTCATCGTCGTGCTTGGGCCAGCACCCCAAGCGAACGGCGGTGACTGATCCAAGCCGGCGCAGGTGTAGTCAGGCGGAAACGCCATACCCTCGGAGAGCTTCGAGCTAGTCAGTGCAAAGGCGCCCGCTCCGCCGCTGCCAGCCGCGCCCGCACTCGATCCCCCACCCGCACCCGCGCTGGCTCCGCCGCTCCCGCCAGCGCTGGCACCCGCGCTCGCGCCGCCACTCCCAGCGACCCCAGAGCCACCTGCAGCCGTACCGGCGCTTCCGCCGCCGCCAACCGAGCTGCTACCACCTCCGCCGGCGGGCGCGCCGGCAGCAGGAGCGCCAGCGGCGGGGGCACCAGCCGCAGCGCTGCCCGCGACACCGGGGCTGCCCGCAGCTGGAGTGTTCGAACCGTCATCGCTGCTTCCGCAATTGGTGAGCAGGAACGCCGTGGAACCGAGGACCAAAAGTGATGCAAAGATTCGAGCGGACATTGGGGGCGCCGAGTATAAGTAGGCAGCTCGTCCAGTAGCCGGTGAGATATTTCTCGCCCCCGGTGTAAGTTTCTGTTTTTGATTCAGAATTTACGCATCCGGCTGGCCGAAATTCGGTATTTCTCGTCTTACGGATTGAGAGCGGCTGTGTAGCATCAACGGCGAATGATTAAGCCTTCGCTGCTGGCGCTGGGTGTGTCGCTGAGTTTTGTCGGCGCGTGTGGAGGTCGCTACAGCATCAGTGCTGACAGTAACCAGGCAAGCAACGAAGTGCCCATTGGCGGCAGCGGCAGCAGCGCGGGCGGCGTGCGTAACGGCACCAGCAGCGTCGGGGGCGCGTACAGCGTCGTCATCGGTGTCGGCGGCGCGAGCAGCGGCGGATCCGTGGGCGTGGGCGGCCAAGGGCTCGCCGGTGCCGGACTCGGCGGAGGAGGCAATGGACCTAGCGTCGGCGGAAGCGTGGGCAGCGCAGGCGGATCTGCGGGCAGCGCAGGTCGTGCTGGCAACCCGGGCACTGCAGGCATTGCGGGCATTGCGGGTGATGGATCGGCAGGTGCGGGTGGAACGAACAATGGTGAACTTCACGTCACCAGCGCCACTGCTTTTCCCGCAGCGGAGACCTCGCTTGTTGGATTGTTGATCGCGGTCGATAGTCAGGACACCGCGGTCGTGCTCGGACCATCCGCGCAGACCGCCTCTTACGATCCAGGTCCGGCGCTCACATGGATTCCGACCAGCGGTCCGACGCGGCAGAAGACATTCGCTGGCGAGCCAACGCCGACCGCGATGGCCGTCGACGCGTCGAACGCGGTTTGGCTAGCTGGGCGACTGGAGAAAGCCGCAACATTCGGCGGCACGACGATTCAACCGGTGAGTACCGGCTATTACCTGGTGAAGATCGCGGCCGATGGCAGCAATGTCTTTACCAAAGCGATCGCTCGCTCGGAAACGGATGTAGTTTACGACAGCGCATCTTCGATCGCTTTCGATGCGCAGGGCAACGCATACGTCGTGGGTGACTTGATTCAGAGCTCTGGGATGCACTGCTCGGTCCTCGTCGACAAGTTCTCGCCCACGGGCACGTTGCTGGTTGATCGCGTCTTCCCGGGCACCGGCAACACGGGCAGCGCAATGGACGCGGCTGTCGCTCCCAATGGGGATTTGGTGATTGCAGGACAGTTTGCCAAAACGCTGGCCTTCGGTGCAACCACGCTGACCAGCGCGTCGGGTGAGTACAAAAATGGCTTCGTCGCGACCTTGGATCCCGCAGACTTGTCAGCCAAGCATGCCCAGAGCTTTGGCGGGGCGAGCTTTTATGACATGGCGCTCGCGATCGATGTCACGAGCACGGGGGCGCTGCGCGTGTCCGGGAGCTTAGCCGGGCAGAGCAGCATTGGCGGTGCAACCGTTCAAGCCAACGCGGGTGGATCGGCGTTCATTGCGGAGTTGACGGCTGCGGGCACGCTCAACTGGGTGGATGTACTCGCCGGTCAGGGCATCGTGTTCCAGACCAGCACCGGCATCGACGATCGCACCTTCGCGGTCGGACGAATCGAGAGCGGAAACAGCACCGCTTTTCTGATTGAGACCGGCCCCGGCGCGACGCTCGCCTTCCCGCTCCTGACCGACGTGGGCTGGACGAGCGGCGCGACGGCAACCGCCGCGGATCGGCATGGCGGCGCCTGGGTCTCCGTGGAAAGCGTCGGCGCCACTCCTTTCGGTACCGTCCTTGCCTCGGGCGCAGATCCCACACTGCTCACGAACTTCCTCGTTCACTTGGAGCCATGATGACGACCCGCTCGAACTGCGAATCGCTCGGCCTTGGCACCGTGGCTAGCTTGTTTTGCCTGACGCTTTCGCTCTCATGTTCTAGCGGCGCAAAGACCAATCCGGGCGCCGCGAACAACGCGGCGGGCACGACCAGCTCCGGTGGCGGAGCGGCAATCGCGGGAGGCGGAGCGTCAACGGTCGCAGGGTCGGCAGGAATGCCAGCGGCCGCGGGCTCGGCGGGAACAACGGCGGCAAGCGCTGGCTCGAGCGACGACGGCGGCCGTGCCGGGGCGAGCGCCGGGAGCAGCGCTGGCTCTGCCGGCACGAGCGGGGCCGGTGCTCCCGCTGCGGTGTGGAGCAGCACCTTCCCGACGTTTACCAAGCACACGATCGCGAGCTTCTCCGCGGGCTATGCCATGGTCGTCGTGGATATCGATCACGACGGCCTGCAGGACGTAGTCGCGCTCTCTTCCGGCACAGCCGGTCTCGTCTGGTTCAAGAATCCCACCTGGACGAAGTACACCATCACGAGCGTTGCCAAGCAGTTGATCTTCATGGCTCCGTACGACGTGGACGGAGATGGAGACGTCGACCTCGCGGTCGCGAGTGACTTCGACATGAACAACACGACGAGCGGCGGCACGGTGTCTTGGGCCGAGGCGCCCAGCGATCCGACCCAAAATCAGGAGTGGACTCTGCACCCGATCGGCGCGATTCCCACTTCTCACCGGCTGCGCTGGGCGGATATCGATGGCGATGGCAAAAAGGAGCTGCTCGATTTGCCGCTCTTCGGCACCGGTTCGACCGGAACGGCCCATGCCGGCGCGGTCAAGCTCACTGCGTTTTCCATCCCGACCGATCCCAAGGGGACGTGGACGTCGAAGGTGCTCGACAACCAGCACCTCGAAGTGGCGCACGGAATCGAAATTGTCGATTGGGACGGTGACAAGGCGGAGGACATCCTGACCGCCGCCAACGACGGCGTCGACCTCTTCCGCCCGTCCCTCGGTAGCGCAGCAGAGCACTTGGGGGCCGGAGAAGACGGAACTGCTCCGACGAAGGGTTCGAGCGAAGTCGCGCTCGGTAGCCTCGGGGGCCCGCGTTTCATCGCCGCCATCGAGCCCTGGCATGGCACCGACGCAGTGATCTACACACCGGGCGCCTCGGCCTCGGCCTCGGATCTCTGGACTCGGAAAGTGCTCGGCTCACCCTTCGAGCACGGCCACGGCCTGGCTGCGGCCGATTTCAACGGCGACGGGTTCGACGAGGTGGTCGGCGGTGGCGGCGAAGGAAAGATGGCTCAATACATCTTTCGCTATGTGCCGAGCTCCGGCACCTGGGACCAGATCGATCTCGACATCGGCGGGGTCGCGGTCTCCTACATCGACGTGAAGGACATGAACGGCGACGGCGCGCTCGACATCGTCGCTATCGGCGGCAGCCCGACCAACAATGTCGTTTGGTACGAAAATTCGCGCTGACCGTCTGAAAAAACGCCCCGAGCTCGTCGTTGAGTTCGGGGCATTCTCGGTTATTGCAGCAGACCGCAGTTCGGAGCACGCACGGTGGCGGTGCCTGTGATCGGGGCGTAGTGATACATACCGTCCCCGGTCACGAAGCGGACGGCCGAGTCGTCGACGCGCCCGAGGAACGCGATATTCGTCGAGGCGTAGGCGGTGGGATAATTTTCGAACTCGTACCCCCAGCACAATGCGGTGTGCCCCGCAGTGAGCGCGCAAGTGCTCTTGTAAGCACCGCCGCCGTTGATGTCCGTGACGCCACTGATGGCCGTGACGCCGCCCATCAGGGTGACGATCTTTGGCGCGAGGATCGGCGTGTTGTTCGTTGCGTCACCGACCCCACCTTGGCCGTTGTAACCCCAGCAGCGGACATTGCCAGCGTCGATCACGCAGCTCGAGGTGTAGTAGCCGCCGACGTTGACTTTACTGGGCGCGGTGAGACCGAGGATCTTGGTCGGGTATTTCTTGTTGACCGTGTCGCCCGTGCCGAGCTCGCCATAGCCATTGTAGCCCCAACACCAGACCTCTTTGGCCGTGCTGCCCTGCACGAGAGCACACGCGGAATTGCTGCTCGCGATGCTGACTTGAAGCACGTTCGAGAACGGCGTCACGCCGTCGGTGGTGAGCTGAACTGCGTACGGCGAATTGAGCGTCGTGCCATTGTTGACGAGATAAGAAAGGTCACCCCAGCAGTACAATTTCCCGTCGGCAGTGACGGCGCAGGTCGTATTCCCGTTGCCGCTGTAGTCGGTGTTGTCCGATACGGCCACGACGTTGGTGAGCGGCATGGTCGCGGCGGTCAGCACCTGCGTCGCGCGGAACAGTGTGCCTGTCGCCTCCATGGTGCCGTTGCCGAGCTGACCGACTGAATTGCCGCTCGCCGCGCTGCGCCAGCACCAAGCGGTCTTGGCTGCTCCGATCACTGCGCAACCATGGTACGGGCCTTCCGACGCGTTCGTGATGCCGCCCAAGGGCAAGCCGGTGGCGCTGTCGAGCACCGCGGTTTGAGCCGTCGAGCTCGGGTCGGCTTCGTACAAGAGATAGCCGTCGTTACGCAGCAAGTAGCGGTCGAAGAGCCCCTTCACACAGCTGCAGGCCGTGCTGTTCAAGCATGCTGAACCGGTGTCACAGGCGTCCCCCGTAGCGCAGCACGCCTGCCCGACGCCGCCGCAGGTCGTACCGCCCGCCGCTCCCGCGCTGCCGCTCATACCTCCGCCGCCGCTTCCGCCGAGGCCGCTCGCGCCACCGCCGCCCGTTCCACCATGGTTTGCGCCCGCAGTGCCGGAAGCGCCACCATGATTTGCGCCCGCGGTGCTCGAGGCACCGCCGTGGCTCGAGCCGGAGGTGCCGCCTGTGCTCGTGCCGGTCTCGCCCGCAGCGCCGGCCTCGCTGTCGCTGTCGCTGTCGCCACCGGCACCGGCGTCGGGGCTATTCCCGCCACCTGCCAGTGCAGGTTTTCCACCCTTGCCTCCGCCGGCAACTTCGCCAGCTCCGCTCTTGCCGCCACTTGCGTTGTCGGTTCCGCCAGCGGCGTCGGTGTCGCTCGCCTCCGGTTTACAAGCGTATGCGAGTAGAGGAGCCGTAGCTACGAGTACGAACGTAATGCGTTTCCACATGGTCGAGTCCTTTCAATGAGTTTGGTTTTCACTCGACCTCTGCTACCGCCGCGCGGACATCAAGCTTCCCAGTCGCTCGGCGCGCACGTATCGTGTTTACGACTTGAACATTCTTGTCCTAATTCCCTCGAATTCGGCTCGAATAGCCATGGCAGTTGCGAAATCGAGGTTCTTGCCCAAAGACCCAAAACGGGTGTCCGACTTGAATGTTCTTGCTCAATTCGCAGCTGAGCAAGATTGTGCATTCTTGCAGACCCCAGAACGCTCGACACAGTGCGGAGTCCGCGTTGTGCTGCAGGCGAAACAGACGATCCGCAATAACGGAGAGCAAGGGAGCCACCAATGACGATCGGGAAAATGATATTCGCTGGATTGCTCGTGCTCGGAGCGCTGCCGGGATGCGGCGGCTCCGATGACACGAAGACCCCAACGCAGCAGTGTGAAGATCTGATCACGCGCTTCTGCGGCAGCGCGATAGGCTGTGAAGTCAGTGGTGGCTTGCTTGAGTCGTCCGAGGAAGCCTCGGAGAACGCGAGCTGCAAGTCGGATGCTCATCAGGCGGTGAACTGCGCCAAGGCGCGGAGCGTCGGTTCTACATATGACGCCTGCATGACGAAACTCTCCAATCCGCCATGCGACGAGGTCAATCAAGCGATCCAATCGGGCACGCTCGGGCTCCCGTCGGAGTGCAACGGGGTCATTCTGATCAGCAACTGAGCAGGCCCGCGCTCACGGCGTTTGATCTGCGGGCGGGATCACATCGAACTTTTCCGTGCCGGCCTTCTTCAGCAGATATTGGTCCGAGAAATCCAGCAGCGCCGACCAATCCTCCGAGGTCATGCCGTGCGTGCCCGCGCGGAAGTGCAGCCCCAAGTTCGGCTCCGCGCCCAGGAACTCATAGACCGGTTTGGCGTTCAAGTACGTCTGCACGGCCGCGTACGCTCGTCCATATTGGTCCGACAGGGAATTGCACATGATGAACAGCCGGGGCGCGGTGAGAGCCGGAAGCCAGTGCTGGTCACTCGGCAGCTTTGGTGTTTGATTTTTGAATTCCGGGAGGCGCGGACCGAACCAGTACGTATTCTGATCGACGATTTCCGTGATACCCTGCCCCAACCCGCCGCCCATCTCCTTGCCGGAAAAGCGGAAGGCCGCACCGCCCGCGACCGGTGCACTGAGCGCAATGCGTTCATCGAAGGCACCGGCGAGCAGCACCGCCTGAGCGAGGCGCGATACACCGGTGATCATGATCTTGTCGGGGTCGATCGCCGGATCGGTTACGAGATAATCGACCGCGCGTGATAGGCCCCAGGCCCAGGCCGAAATATCTCGCCAGTCATAGTCCGGGTAGCTTGGGAAAAACGCGGTCGAGGCCCAGTTGGAGGCATCGGCTCCCATCTTTTGGTACGGAACCGTGGCCACCGCGTAGCCGCGGGAAAGCGCCGCTGAAGCATCCGCGATGCTTTTCTCGTTGGTGCCTGACGTGAGAGAAATCAGCACCGGGTATTTGTCGCCCGCTTGCGCCGAACTGACCGGAGTAAACAAACCCAGATCGAAGCCGAGCTTTTCGTCGGGGCCAAAGGTCAGATGCAGCATCCGATAATCGGCCTCGAGCCCGCTGCTGACCGAGATTCGATGAAGCGCCGTAGTCGTGGTGGCGGTCACGTTGCCCGGCGCTGGCGGCATGTGTCCGTACTCGTAATCTTCGAGGATCTGGATCAGCTCTTGCCGCCTGAGTTTCCACTGTTCGGGCGTGGTCACCTTAGTCCCGTCCTTCATGGTGAGTGGATCGGGCATTTCCTTGATCACCGGCAGATCCTTCACTGCGATCGGCGTGGACTTCTGTCCGCCGGCGCCGCTGAGGGCAGAGCCGCCGCTGCTGACGGTGCCGCCCGCGGCGCTGGAGGTGCCGCCGCCCATGGACGCGCCGCTACTGCCACCAGAAATGCCGCCGGCCATCGACGTGGGCCCTGCGCTCGCAGTAGCGCCTCCGCGTCCCTGGTCGCCTCCCACACCAGCGGCGCTCGCGAGTGCTCCTCCGATGGACATCCCGGCACCCCCGACACCGCTATCGCTGCTTGAGCACGCAACCGCGGAACAAAGGACCAGGCAGCCAAGCAACGCGCGACCGATCATCGTTTCCAATCTTTCTAACGGGAGTGCCCGTCGGCGAAAGAGTTGCACGAAGCGTGATCGCGATGACGCGAAAACTGCGCGCCAATCGAACCAATACGCTCTTTGGCGGGTCTCGCAGGCGCCTGAGCGAGAATCCTACAAGCTGCCCGGAGCCTCGAGCGGTCACGCGCGAGCCACGCTGAAGCTCACCTTACAACGGCCGTGAAGACGAGAAATACATCGGCTGTGAGACCAACGACGAATCAAGCGACAGCAAGTGACGGATTTCGACAGGCCTCATTTCGACAATCCGCCGCATCGAGCAAGGCGTTCTCGAGAACTCTCTGATTTCACTCAGCGTCGTGATCGTCGAACACATCCGCGTGATATACACGGCGCACGGGGAATGAGGGATTCCCCGAAGGGAGAGGAATCGTGATGAACAGTACTCAAAATGGGCAGAGCGAGGCACGTTTTCGGTCATCGATGCGACGCGGAGCATTCGCTGCCGCAGCGATGACGGCAGCGCTGGCGACCACGGGCTGCGCGATGCCGAGCGAGGCAAGCAGCGACGAGGGCGTTGCCAGCGTCACGGGAGCCATATCAGGCGCGAACTGGCGACCGTGGGGCGATCTGTTTACTAGGAGTTACGCGCTCGACACGGAGCCTGGGACCTGCGGAAAAGGACTCACGTTCAGTATGGCCGTGCGAAATCCCAACAAGAACTACGAGATATCGACCGCGTTCAACCACCTGGGGAGCACCTGGAATACGTTCGGCTCGCAACAATTCTGGTCTGCACCGAGCTGCGCATTCACCAATCCCAGCCAGTCGGACCCGGTGCTCGCGTTCTACCTCGCGGGTAAGGGGACCGATAACCATATCTTCGTCACCCTCGCGACGAGCGGGGACATCCATTATGATTCTCAGAACGTTCCTTACATCTCACCGCCGACTCAGACCTATCAAGGCGCGCCGGTTCCCTGGTCACAGCTAGGATCGAATACCTACGTGGGCGGTACCAACGGCTTTCCTGCGTTGGCGTCGAACGGCAGCCGGATCGTGCTCACCACGCATGATGGCAACACCATCTACGCGTTCAACCGCACGCTCCCATACTCGGCCATGTCCCCGTGGAGCGCCAGAGTCGCGGCTCCGTCTCTTCCGTTCACGGCGGGAGAGGGCACCCCGGCCATTACCTTCGTGGGTGGCTCGACCCAAGCCTTCCTCGTGCTCGTCAAAAACAATGCGGGCGGGCTCTGGTGGATCCTCAACAATGGAACGAACTTTACCGGCGTCTGGCACCCGGTGAACTTGATGGGCCACGCGGTCAACTCCGACCCCACGATGGAGTGGGGCGATTCGGACGGCCTCCTCACCATTTATTACACGGATACGACCGGCAAGGTGATTCAAACCTCGGCGCCTACGCCCAGCACGCTCGGCTCGCAAGTCTTCGACTATATTCCTTGTGCCACCGGCTGCGGCTTCTTTGGCTCACCGCGGGCTCTTCCCGCCTCGATCGAGCACGGCACTCGCTCGGTCGTCATTCGTGGCTTCGACCCGGATACACCCGCGAACATGCACAACAACAACGTCCTGTATTCCGAGGATTTCCAGTAGCAGCTGGCGCGCGACTCAAGGGTCGCCGGCTAGTGTCGTTGTTACCGAACGCCGGATGGGTGCTCACCCGTCCGGCGTTTGCCGTTACTTCGGCACCTCGGGTGGTGGAACCTCGTCGAACATCACCTCGCAGGGGAAGGAGCCGGTCAGTGTGCCGCCGGCGGTCTTCCACGAATCGCAGGCAGTGCCGTTGAGCGTGATGCCTGTTTGATCCGCGCTGAGCGTCCAACCGTTGGGATCGCTGAAGGTCAACGGATTGCCGTTGTAGCTGAACATGCCCTTCGCCGCGTTGGTCGTGATCTTGACGCCGGTAACCACGCCAGTCGGTAGGGTCGCGGTCATGGCAAACGTGCAGCTGCGGGTTTGGACGAGCGCTTGCTTGATCGCGGCGACGAGTGGCGCCACGTCCGCCGCGGTGCCGCTGCCATTGACGGTGTAGTAGGGGGCCTTCCCGCCACCACCGGTTGCCGCGTACGTTGCCGTCAACGCTTTGGTCGGGCTGTTGGCGATGCAACCCGAATACTGATATTGCATGTCCGTATCGGGATACGGCTCGACGGGTTGTCCCGTGCCTGCGTTTGCGATGTCCTGCAAGTAGTCGTCGCCACAGCGGCCCACTTGGCAGCCGTCTACCTTGGGGTCCGGGTTCAAAACATTGCCGATGCCGAGCACGTAGGTGGTGATCCCCTGCGCATAGGCGGCTTGGACCGCGGTGATCGCCGCGTCTTGACCGCACTGCGGGTTGTTTGCCCAACACGTGTCGGGGCTGCCGTCCGTGACCAGTAGAATGAACTTCGGGCCGTCGGGCACGGGCTTGAACGCGACCAAGTCCGCCGCGGTAGCGTCGACCGCAGCGTGCGTGGGTGTTTCCCATGCTTGACTGGTGTATGTCGCTTTGATCCCGCTATACATCGTGTTGATAGCGTCGTAGTTCATCAGCGCGTACGGCACCTTTTTCAAAATGGGGCACATGGCACCGGTACCGACGCCGGTATAACTCGTGAAGCCGAAGCGCGTGCTGTCCTGCAGTTGCTTCACGATACTAGTGCTCGGATCCATCAGCGCCTTGTAGAGTGGATCCCAGAACGGCGCAGGCTGTTGGAACATGCTGCCGGAGGTGTCGACCAAGAGATTCACCGTAGGCACGAGCTCGACGGTTGCCACGCTGAGTGTCGCGCACTGCCCCGCGTCGATCTCGCCGCCCGTACCACCGACCGAGGATGAGCCGCCTTCGGGCACCAACGAAAAGCCGCCAGCGGTCGCGTTGCCATCGCCCCCAGTGGTGGCGACCGTGTCGCTACCGCCGCTGCTGGTCGCGGAGCTGCCGCCCGTGTTCCGAACGCCCGAGCCGCCCGGCGGCACCTTGCTAGAACTACAACCGATCAGCCCACACGCAACGCTCACGCCGAACGACAAACCAAAAGACAAGCCACGCATCTCCCCAGCGTAGCCTGCAGCGCGCTCTCCGGCAAAGCCCCTCCCCGCAATCGAGCGTGATATCCTGAGTGCCGTGAACAAGGAGTGGCACGCGGCTCACGTACTTGGGAAAGGTGCTTCACAGAGCGAACGTATCGCTTGGCATCGGACGCACCAGCAGCATTGTGCTTGTCGGCCCATCCCCAAAAGCCTGCTGGGACTCATGGAGCAAGCCACAAAAACGAAGGGCCCGAGCCCAGGGGCGGGCGCCCGCAAGCGCAAAGCGCGCTAACCGCGCCGGCAGCGGAGCCGCTACAGAGCGGTACTATTCTCGTGCTACGGCCCGACGTCGAATCGGCGGGTCAGGGACAAGCTGCGAATTGCTTCGTGCCGTCCACGACCTTGTCCGCGGCCGGAGTCACCATTTCGGTGATGACGTGGTTGTAGATGTCGGTGACCCGGAAATTGAGCGCCCCAGTTCCGTAGTCGACCCCAGAGAGCTCGTAAGTGTTGTAGGTCGAATGAGGCATCGCGGTCCACTTGCCCATCACCTGAACGTCCACCTTGCTGACGACGTTCCGGGCGTTCATCGGCGTGACGGCGAGGTAATACTGCTTCGTTCCCTTGTCGAAGTAGTACTTGATGTTGCCGGTCGGAGTGCAGGGCACGTATTTCCAGGTCACGGCTGGATTGCTGCTGGCGTTGAGCGCACCGTTCGCCGCATCGTTGAGATCGATATGGTGGCTGCCTTTGAAGCACCATTGCGTGTTGGGTGCTACGTCCGGGCACTCGTCCGTGATCTGCACGACGAGCTTGTTGCCGCCGTTCGTAATCTCGACACAAGCGCCGCACACCCCGGAGTCATTCCAATCATATTGGTTCATTGCCCCGTAGTACTGAGGCAGTGAGCCGGAGGGGTAATGGCAAGCGACCATCCCGGTTGCCAAGGAGTAGTGCGTGACATGCCCGTTGCGTACCATCGTATCCGGGTTGCACATCGGGTTCACACAGGCGCCCGAGACGCAGGCGCCATCCGCGGCGCACTTGGTCGTGCAATTGCCGCAGTGGTTCTGATCGTTTTGCAGGTCGAAGCAGCCATCCGAACAGGCCATGCCGGTCATGCAGGTGCAGGCGCCATTGCTGCAATTCTGCCCGGTGGGGCAAGTCACGCTCGCGCACGGGTCCGCCGCGCCGCCGCCCACGCTGCTGATCGCGCCTCCCGCCGAAACGCCCGCACCCGAAAACGAGCCGCCCGCGGAGACGCTCATGCCACCGCTCGCCAGGGAGCCAGCGCCGCTCGACGCGCTCGAGCCACCCGCGCCTGCACCTGCGGTCGCGACCGTGCCCGCCCCGCCTGCCCGAGCGGGGGCACCGCTCGAGCCCGTCGTACTCCCGCCGCTGCCAGCAGTGTCGCCCGTGCTACCGCCGGAGCTGCACGCGCCGAGCCCGAGCAGCAATGCCGAGGAAAGAACGCGCGGACCGAGCTTCAACCAAGAATGAGTGCGCATAGCTGAATCAGTAACTAGCACACCATGTAGGCAGGCTAGGCCGAGCGCGCGACCGGAAAATGAGTGAAAACTTCAGCGCAGCAATATTTTTCGCGGTTCAGTGATCGCCCAGTTGATGAGATCACGTCCGCAGTCGACGGTCCCGAGCGCCACGCTGGTTGGGACGACTGGCGGCAACGCAGTCGCATTCAAAAACCCGCACGGCAGCTAGTAGCCGACCTATTCAATAGCGCCGCGGCGAACACCAACTAGGTCGTGGCCATCGGCGGCAAGAAATATCGATTCGCCATGCCCAGCGACGGCTGGACGACGCTGAAGTATAAACCGTAGGGGTTGGGGCGCTCGCAGGTCCGAGCCGCACCTCACTCATCGGAACGATGCGCACGGATCACGTCCGCCACCGGGCGTCCGCGATCGCGCTGCGGTGAGGCTCCGGCGCGCGACTGGGGCGTATTGAACCCCAAGATCCAGGCATACCGAACGGTTCTTGCGTGGCAGCTCTCTACCTACACAAAACGACGCTGCAGTATTCCCGAGCCTATCGATGATCGGGTCGCATTGCCCGTTCTTCTACGGCCAATGCTTAAGGCGAGAGGCCGCCGAGCGTATGACCGATGACCCGTTGGTCGGCGGCGTACTTACACTTCGTCACCTCGAGCAACGCATTCGGTTCGAGCGATCGAGTCGTCGCGAACGGTGAACCCAATCAATGCTAAGGTGATCGGATAGTGGAGCTCAACTCGCAACTCGTGGCCCCTGCACTGACCGGCTTTGCTGCGTTCTTGCTCGCCTGGTTGGCGTTCGGCAAAAGTCGATCGAAAGCGTCCGCGAGCGTTGCACCGAGCGCAACCATCTCGGCAGATGAAAGAGAAACGATGCCGCCACCGGGTGCGGCCTCGAGACCCTCGTCGGCAGCGGTGTCCAAGCCGACGCCTGCCGCAGGCTCCAAGCCAACGCCGGTCGCCGTCTCCAAGCCTGCACCGGCGGCGAGCTCCAAGCCTGCACCGGCGGCAAGCTCCAAACCAGCGCCCGCTGCAGCTGCCAAGCCCAACCGACCTGCATCCAGGGCCATTGTTTGGGAGTCCCTACCCGCCGAGCTGATCGACGAAGACATCACCGTGCTGCATGCGATCCCAGTCTTCGACGGTGCGGACGTTTCGATCGAGGCGGCCTCCGTGTCGATCGAAAACGAATCGGAAGAAGACCGAGTTTCGCGCATCGAGCTCAGTTATGAAGAGGATGCCGAGGCCGAGGAAGTGACGGCCGCGTCCGCGCGGATCCTGATCCATGCGGCCGGCGACAGTGATCAGGGGCGCGTACGCAAGCGCAACGAGGACAGCATGTTGGTCATGCCGGAGCGCTCCCTGTTCGCAGTCGCGGATGGCATGGGCGGGCATCGCGGCGGAGCAGTCGCGAGCAGCCTTGCCATCGACGCTTTGCAGGATGCCTTCGATCGCTCGGCGTTCGATGGTCGCGTGCAATCGAGCGGGGACGTACCGCGGCGAGCCCGCGAACTAGCCGCGGCCGTGCACATGACGAACGAGTGCGTGCGCTCGATGGCGTTTGCCGATCGCGAGCTTTCGGACATGGGCACGACGCTGGTCGCGGCGCGCTTTTCGCCGAACAAGCAACGCCTGTACGTCGGCCACGTGGGCGATAGCCGTTGCTACCGCCTGCGCCAAGGCAAGCTGCGCCAACTCACGACCGACCACACGATGGCTTCCCTGGGTGTGACCGGTCCGAGCGCCAACCACCTGTATCAGGCCATTGGCGTGAGCCCTGGCCTCGCAATCGATCTGATCGTCGACAAACCTCAGGACGACGATGTGTACGTGCTCTGCTCTGACGGCCTGTCGAAAATGGTGAGCGACGATGAGCTCCGCGACGTGCTGATCGAGCACGAAGATCTCGAGAGTGCGCTCTACACCCTGATCGAAGCAGCGAATGATCGCGGTGGGAACGACAACGTAACCGTCATCATCGTCAAAGTTCTCGCTCGAACCTCGAAGAAGGCAATGGAATCCATTGCCCAACAAGCAGCCAGCAGCTGACGCGGGTCGTACCCAGGGCGCTGGGGGCGGCAAGCGTGGGGACCGCGCGCACTCATTTGCGCCGGTCGAGCAAGTTCATGCATGGCAGTGAGTCCGCTCGGCCACTGTGATCACGGCGGATGATCCCGCGGACGAGTGAGAACGATGAGCGCTACCCTGCCTCCGACCAATTTGGACCAAGCGAGTGACCTTGGCGAGCGTTGGCGTCACGCCGAAGCAGCGCCAGGCTCTGCGTCCATGATGCCGGACGCAGAAGCCCCAACGCCGCCGTTGACGCCCGAACAGCACGCGCGACGTCTGCGCTTGCGCCGAGCGGTCGTGGGCATCGTGCTGGGTTTGCTCGCGTTCACTGCGCTGGCGGCTTGCATCCAGATCGTAAAAGATCGGGCTGCGGTAAACAGCAGCGCGGCGCTGGACGCCAAACCCGTCGTGACCAGCGTGAGCGAGTCCGAGCCGACGCGCGCGCCGTCGTCCGGACCAGTCGTGGAGCCCGTCGCGGCCGCACTGCCATCCGAGACCGATCAGGCGTTGGCTTTGGCGCATGCCCCAGTCGCTACGCTTGCGAATTTCGAAACTTGGTCGCGCCTCGCGGCTCAGCTCAGCCCTGCCGATCAACACCGCGCCGAACATGACCTTTCGCGTTTGAGTGTAAAGGGCACGCGCCCGGTGAAGGAAGCCGCGAGGCTCGAACTCGCTCTGTTGTGGCGAGCCACCGCGAGGCGCACGAAAGCGCAGAAGGTGCTACTGAGTCTCGCTCGAACTGCGACAGATCCTCTGGTGAAGAAATACGCGCAGGGTACGCTGACCTCCGTCTGACGGGCGTTGAAGCGCTGAGGCCGCGCCGGTACTATCGACTCATGATTCGAATTCCGTTCGGCGTGGCCTTGTTGTGTGCGGCGTGCGCCGCGTGCAGCTCTAGTTCTTCTGATCCATCGGGCGCGGAGAGTACCGCCGGTAACTCCGGCAACAGCAGCTGCCCGGACGTGAGCGGCGAGTGGAACATCGCTGACCATTGCGATTCGTCGTTCATCGGCATGAGCTTGCAGGTCACGGAAAATGCGTGTGCGCTAGCTGTCTCGGCGCCCTTCGACGCGTTCAGCGGTAGCGTGAGCGCGGACGGGAAGATCACTCTGAGCGGCCCCCTCACGTGCACGGGCACGGCGACGACGAGCGCCATCTCGATGAACTGCACGCCAGGTCCGTGCATGGTGAGGCTCGCGCGCTAGGCGTTCAGCGGGATGTGCCCGGCGCGATCAGTAGAGCGCCACGCCCGGCCGCAACCCAATGCGCGCTGGCGGGCTCCTGCGTTGCCTGCATGGAATCCGCGTGCGTCGTATGGCGCCCCACCAGTACCAGCAGCAGCGCGCAGCCCAGCACCAAGCCAAGCGCCCCGAGCGAGCGGTCCCAACCTGAACCGGCTTCTTTGAAGGCGGAAACGCAGAGCACGATCAGGAGGCCAACCGCGACTCCAGCGAGACAAATTGTCAGCCCCGCCAAAATCTGGGCACTGCTGAGCTGGCTGTGATGCCCTGCCGCGTGGGCAAAGATCTGACAGCAAACCAGGCTGAATACTGCGGCGA
This sequence comes from Pseudomonadota bacterium, assembly GCA_037200885.1. Lineage (GTDB taxonomy): Bacteria > Myxococcota_A > Polyangia > Polyangiales > Polyangiaceae > PMG-095. The sequence continues at coordinate 2,593,238 of JBBCIN010000001.1, read as the reverse complement.
CCAGACCGATGATCGCTGTCTCTCTAGGGTTCATGGCGTTCCGTTCGGCGAGCTTGCGGGGCGAGTTTGAAATGCTCGTGTCACAGTAGAGCAACTTGCGTGCCACGTTTCTGTGCGCCAGGACGCTCCCACGGCGCGGCCGTATGTGGTGTGACTACGTTGCCAGTCAAGATTCATTCGCCTACAGATTGTCTATCTTGAGGCGTCGCTCCCTAATTGGATCGCTGATCTCGATCCTGGTCGTTGCTTGTGGAGGTGCGAGTCAGAGCTCCAGCGGCGGAGCGGGTTCCGCGAGCACGAACGCGAGCGCGGGCAATGGCTCGGGCGGGAGCATATCGGCAGGCGCGACAGGGGCGACGGCCGGCAGAAACGGCTTAGCGGGAGCAACCGGATCCGCGGGTGCGGCGATCGGTGGCGCTGGCGCGGCTGGCACGGGCAGTGCGGCTGGCACCGGGGGATCTGATGCCACCGGTGTCGCAGGCGCGGCAATCGGCGGCTCAGGCGGCGCCATGCCGGCACTGGGCTGCGCAGGTTGGCAGATTGCAACAGGGCTTTCGACGGAGGGGACGGCAGCGATCGTCGACGGCGCGCTCGCGTTGAGCCGTCCCGCGGGCGCCAAGACTTACGACGAAGGCCCGACCTTGACCCAGACCGGGTTGGAGGGTGACTTCGAGATCATAGTGAGTTGGCAGGACTTCGTGCCCGGCGACAGCAAGCAGGGTGGCGGGCCCACGTTCAATGCAGGCGTGTTTTGGACCGCCGCGAATGGCGCTGTCTACTCGGCGTCCGCATTCGTTGGTGGGGCCTTGGGCCTAGCGTCGATCATCCACGGCCAACAATTCACGAATAACGCGCTGCCCATCAGCGCGACGTTCTTCGCAGGCGCCTCCGGCTCGTTTCGGCTGAAACGCTCGGGAACCACGATGACCGTGACCACGACCATCGATGGTCAAGCCGTGTCCGCACAATCGACGGAGCCTTTCGCCGAAGAGCCGCTGAAACTCTCGCTCTGGATGAATGATAATTCCGGCTCGGGCGCACTAGAGGCCGGCGTGACGGTCACGCAAGTCGCCGTAAGCGGCGGCGGCGGCATGGTCAAGCCCGACGATTTCTCATGTCCCTAATCGCTTATGCCGCCGATGGGGGTCAACGGTCGATGCCCGGCTGCCGAGTAAAACATCCTAACGCTTGGTGTTCTCGCCGCGCTTGGTTTGTTTGTGACGCCTGGTGATCACTGGCGCCAGTTCCGGGAATTGAACAACCGAAAGCGCGGGGTCTTCAACCGAAGGGCGCGCGCCGTTCGCCGGCATGCCGGGGGGGGCCTTAATTCGGCCCAGCGGCACTCTTTTGCCTGAGCGCGTTTGAAGGGCTTAGGCGTCCAATTTTTAACTCGCTGTTAGCCTCGGGCCGTCACGCCAGTAAGGAACTCCCGCCGATGAATTGGTCCCTGCCCACTACCTGCTCCTCCGCGATCGCGTCGGTCTTGATATTAGCGGTGTCCGCAGGCTGCGGCGGTCGTTCAATCCAGAACGGCGAGACATCACACAACGCCAACCCGACGACCAGCACTGCTGGCAACACCAGCAACGCCGGTTCGGACACCCTCGGCAACGCCGGTTCGGGCAACGCCCGTGCTGGCTCCGGATCAAGCGAGGCGCCGCCACAATTTGCCTGCAGCGCCGTCGCATCCCAAGCGTTCGATCCGGCCTACATGCAGGCGTATGTGGAGTCACCCGACGTCAGCCAGGCGGTCGCGGCGACGCTGTTGCAAATGGGCCCGACCGAGAAGGCCAGCCAGATGCTCGGCGTCGACGGCAGCACGATGGACTATACCGACATCAGCCGAAGCCCCGACGTCAGCGTCCCCGGCGTGGGCACGATCCGCGGCTACAACTACCGCGACTCGGATCGCGGAGTGAACCTCGATGCCGGCCAGAGAAACCGACCGAGCGACGGTAACAACTTCTCGACGGTGTTCCCGACGACATCGGTGCGCGCGGCTTCTTGGGATCTCGCTCTCGAAAAGCGTGTCGGCGAGGCGATCGGTGACGAGACCGCAGCCTCCTCGAACAACCTGCTGCTCGCACCCTGCATGAACATCATCCGCCACCCGTACTGGGGTCGCACGCAGGAAACTTACGGCGAGGATTCGTACCATATCGGCCGCATGGCGACGGCCTTCACCGTCGGCTTGCAGGAGTACGTCACGGGTTGCGCCAAGCACTTTGCGGCCAACAACGTCGAGAAGAACCGCTCCTCGCAGAACGCGATCATGAACGAGCAGACCCTGCGCGAGATCTACGGGCGTCACTTCGAGATGGTCGTTCAGGACGGCGGTGTCGGCTGCATCATGGCGTCGTACAACAAGATCAACGGCGTCAAGAATACCCAGAACAAGCATCTGCTCAGGGATATTCTCAAGGCGCCGATCGAACAGGGCGGCTTTGGCTTCCAGGGCTTCGTGATCTCCGACTGGTGGGCAATGCCGGGGGATCAGAACTGGCCGGACTACGACGCCGCGCAAGCCGAGGCCAACGAAGCGGTGCGAGCGGGCCTGGATGTCGAAGTGCCGTGGACCCTCCACTACTCGACGGACACCCTGGCGAGAGCCGACCAGTCGCTGGTCGAGGATGCCGCTAAGCGCGTCCTCACGCAAAAGTACCGCTTCAATTCGGCGCGCGAGACCGACGGCTGGAGCCTCACCCCACCGAAATCCAAGCTGACCGCGGGATCGATCGCGGCGAGTACGGACCATGAAGCGCTAGCCGAAGAAGTGGAGCTCAAATCGGCTGTGCTGCTCGCGAACGGCACGCCCAGCACGCCGGTCCTTCCGCTCACGAACGCGACGAATATCGCGGTAGTCGGGCCGGACGAGGACTTCACTCTGGTCAGCGCGTCGGTGCCGAAGAGCTGCCCGCAGGGGTGGAACGTGCAAAGAGGGCCTTGCACCTTCCACTATGCGACCGACCCCGCGCTCGGCGATCGCGGCTCGAGCCGCGTCAATGGCGACCCGGCGCGCGCGGTCGGACCCTTTGCCGGCATTCAAGCCGCGGCGGGCAGCTCGCGGCAAGTGACGAGCGGCAACTCGGCTGCCGCGGCCGCGAGCGCCGACGCGGTCGTGCTGGTCGTCGGCTACACGCCTGGAGACGAAGGCGAGGAATTTGCGGTCGGGCCAGGCGGAGATCGAAGCACGCTCGACCTGCCGCAAGGTCAAAACGCGTTCGTGGCCAGCGTACTCGACCTGATGAAGCCGACGGTGATCATCGTTGAATCGGGCTCGATCGTGAATTTGCCCTGGCTCGCTCACGCGAACAAGAACCAGGCCACGATCTGGGCTGGCTACAGCGGCCTCCGCGGCGGTGCCGCGCTCGGCAAGCTGATCTTCGGCGCCGCGAACTTCTCGGGCAAAATGCCGCTCGCCTGGCCGACGCAGAGCGAGCTCGACAAGGCGCAGTTCAAGGGGCGCGATGAGGAAGGGACTCAGATGGGCTACTTCTTCGGCTACCGCGAATACGACCGCCGCAAAGCTGCCGGCCAGGCCGTCGAGCTAGTCTTTCCATTCGGCTACGGCTCGAGCTACTCCACGTTCGAGTACGGGAACCTGATTCTGCCGTGCCAAACGGTCACGAAGAGTGCCATCTTCAATGTCAGCGTCGACATCGAGAATACGTCGGCCGTCGACGGCGACGAGATCGCGATGCTGTTCGTGAAGCCACCGCCGAAGCCAGCCGGCAGCACGGGCGATCGCCCGCTCAAGGAGCTCAAGAGCTTTGCTCGTGTGAGTGTGAAAGCGGGCCAAACGACGACCGCGCAGCTCCCCTTGCGCATTCGAGATCTCCGCCGCTGGGAAGGCGACGCGAGCGGGAAGTGGGTGATCGACCCCGGCGCTTACACGATCCTCGTCGGCAAGAACGCGGCCGATGCGGAGACGTCGATCACTCAGGGCGCGCTGACGGTTCAGAACGACTGAGCTCAGTCGATTCCGCGTTTTCCCGGAGACCCGTACGCCTCCAGCCGCTGCCCGGCGTGCGCCCGGGTGGCTCCCACGCGGCAATTCGCGTCGCTCTTCGAGTTGCCGAGCGACGCGCACGCTGGCGAAAGCGGCACCGAGTGAACGAGGATTGCTGACCCGCGAGGGCCGCGCTAAGCCGGCCCGAGCATGTCAGAGCCCCAGCTTCCGCCAGCCTTCCTCGCCGCGCTCACGCGCGATTTTCCCGCGGACTTCCTCAGCTTCGATGCCAGTGAGCGAGCGGAGTACGGCAAGGATTGGACGAAGGTTTACGCGCCGAACCCTTCGGCGATCGCTTTTCCGCGCAATACGGCAGAGGTCGCGGGTCTGTTGCGGCTTTGCTCCGAATACCGGGTCGCGGTGGTGCCCTCTGGCGGACGCACCGGGCTCGCCGGTGGCGCGATGGCGGCGAATGGCGAGCTCGTGCTTTCCTTGTCGCGGATGCGCCGGATGGACGCGGTCGACACGCTGGGCGACACGGTGCGCGTGCAAGCGGGCGCGATCACCGAGGAGGTTCACAAGCACTGTGAAGAGGTGGGGCTCACCTGGCCGGTCGACTTTGCCTCGAAGGGCTCGAGCCAGATCGGCGGCAACATCGCCACCAACGCGGGCGGGGTGAAGGTGATTCGCTACGGGCTCACGCGCGCGAGCGTGCTCGGGCTCGAAGTGGTGACCATGGCCGGCGACGTGCTGAACCTGAACGGTGCTCTCGAAAAGAACAACACCGGTCCCGATTTACGCCAACTCTTCATCGGCAGTGAAGGGACGCTCGGAGTCATCACCGAGGCCACCCTCAAGCTGGTGCGCGTCCCGAAAAAGCTCGACGTATTCCTGTTCGCCGTGGCTGATTTGGCCGGAGTTTTGCGCCTGTTTCGCGCAGCCAGGCGCGGCCCGTTCAGCATCACTGCTTACGAGTTTTTCACCGACCGCTGCCTCGCCCGGCTACAAAAACACCGCAAGCTGCGTTCCCCCTTCGACGCGCCCTCGTCGCACTACGTTCTGCTCGAGCTCGAGGCTGCGGTCGCAAGCGAGCTCGATGATTGGATGACCGGGCTGTTCGAGCAAGAGCTCGTGACCGACGGGACCATGGCCCAAAGCTCGTCGCAAGCCGCGGAGCTCTGGGCGCTGCGCGAAGGCATCAGCGAGAGCTTGTCGGCAACCGGGTTACCTCACAAGAACGACATCGCGCTCCCCATTTCCGAGCTCGAAGCATTCTGCGCGGAGCTCGAGACCGTGTTCACGGAGCGCTACCCGGACTTCGAAGTCTGCCTGTTCGGGCACATCGGCGATGGCAACCTGCACATCAACGTGATGAAGCCCGATGCGCTCGACAAGGCCGAGTTCCTGGCGCGCACCAAGGCGGCCGACCACGATATGTTCCGCTTGGTTCGGGCTCACCAGGGCAGTATTTCGGCCGAGCATGGCGTTGGCCTGCTCAAGAAAGACTACCTGTCGTATTCTCGCAGCCCAGCCGAGCTGTCGCTGCTGAGGGCGTTGAAGCGCGCGCTCGATCCGTTGAACTTGCTGAACCCTGGCAAGATCATCGACATGTGAGGCCGCGCGCCTCGTGCCGAATTCGGTTCAGTACAGAATGCGCGTGCGAACGTTGGTGGGGAGCACGCCGATGGCCTGCCGCACCTCGTCCGACACGTCCTGATCCAGATCCATGATCAGGTAGCCGATCTCGGAATCGGTCACCAGCATCTGGCTTTGGATGTTCGCCTTCAGCCCGCTCACGATGCCGTTGATTTCGCCGAGCACGCCGGGGACGTTGCGGTGCACGTTGAGGATGCGATGCGTGCCGGGGTGAGCCGGCAGCTCGATGTGCGGAAAGTTCACCGCGCCCGTGGTCGAACCGGCGTTGACGAATCGGATCAGGGCGCTGCCGACCTCGCGCCCGATCGACTCCTGCGCCTCGCTGGTCGAGCCGCCGATGTGCGGAGTCAGAATCACGTTCTTCAAGCCCTGCAGCTCGCTGTGGAACGGGTCATCGTTGGACTCCGGCTCTTGCGGATAGACATCGATCGCGGCTCCGCCCAAGTGACCGCTCTGGAGCGCCTGCGCGAGGGCGGGAATATCGACGACGCTGCCGCGGCTGGCGTTCAGCAGGTAGCTGCCCTTGCGCATCAGAGCCAACTCAGCAGCGCCGATTAGGTTCTGAGTTTGCGGGGTGGCGGGGACATGCAAGCTCACGAAGTCGGATTGCGAGAGCAGCTCGTCGAGCGTGGCGACGGAGCGATTGTTGCCCATCGGGAGCTTGGCCATGATGTCGAAGAAGAGCACCCGGATGCCCAGGGACTCCGCCAAAACTCCCAGCTGACGGCCGATGTGGCCGTAGCCGATGATGCCGAGGACCTTGTTCCGCACCTCGTTGGAATCGGCCGACGCCTTGTTCCAAATTCCAGCGTGCACCTCCCGCGAGCGCTCGGACACCTTGCGCGCCAGCCCGATGATCTCGCTGATGATCAGCTCCGCGACGCTGCGCGTGTTGGAGAACGGCGCGTTGAAAACTGGAACGCCCTGACGATTGGCCGCCGCTACGTCGACCTGATTGGTGCCAATGCAGAAGCAACCGACGCTGAGCAGACGCTTGCCAGCGGCCAGAGCGCGTGCGGACACCTGCGTCTTACTGCGAATGCCGAGCACGTGCACGTCGCCGAGCTTCTGAACTAGCTCCTCTTCCTTGAGCGCGTGCTTCAGCGCCTCCACCTGAAAGTGCTCAGTAGCGAACAGCTCTAGCGCGCTCGCGTGAATGTTCTCCAGCAAGAGAACCTTGATCCGATCCTTGGGAAACGAAGTCGCTCGGGGCTCAACGCCAATGGTCATCGCCCAATGCAGTAGACCGTGCGAGGCCCGAGCTCAAACATCTCCTTCGACCAACTTCGCGCGACCGTACGCCAGCACTGCAATTTGGGCTAATACGCCCGAATATAGGGCTACTTTTGGCCGGCGCGCCGGTCGCGCACGCGCTGGGCGCGCCCTGAGCGCGGAACCGGGCGCACCGCGAGGTGCGACGCGGGATTGCGATCGCCCCAATCAAAAGTACAGCAGCGAGGCTTGTACGCCGACGGAGAACGGCGTGAGTCGATAGCCACTGTCGTGTGAGTCGTGTGAGTCGTGGTCTTCCATCAGTTTGGTCGTGGTCGCGCCGCTGGCCGTGAGCTGCAATCCGAGCGCCCAGTTGCGTCCGAGCGTCCAGTCGTAACCACCGAACACGCTGCCGGCAAAGTTCACTCCACCGAGGCCGCTGTCGTCCGCCGAGTTGGTCAGACCGACTGCGCCCAATCCAGTCGCGAAGCCCGCATGCCAATTACCAGTGGGTTTCGGATACCAATCGACGAGTAGGCCAATCATGCCGAAGCCGCCCTCGGCGTCGTGCGAAGCCGAACGCGTCTGGCCGTTCGCGCTCACGGTGGCATCGGCGAACGGTCCACCCTTGAATTCCGAGTTGAAGGCCGTGCCTTGGAGCGTACCCGCCAGCACCAGCCCCGGAACGATCGCGCCGCCGATCGCGATCGAGCCACTGGCACCCCCGTCGGTGATCGACGCGGGCGAGCCCGACGGCCCGTGTCCGCGAAGCGTCAGGAAGCTCGGGCCGCTGGTAAAACGCAGGTAAAATCCTTGGTGCACTCGGGTCGGGAGGCGCAACGTGAGATCGTCGTTCGTGGCCGCAGGCGCAGGCGCAGGCGCAGCGAGTGCAGGCGGCGGCACGGGAGCGACTTCACTCGCGGCGGGTGCTTCGCTCGCTGCGGGCGTGGTCTCGCTCGGTGGAGCAGCGGGGAGCGGCTCTTGGGCATGTGCCAACGAGCAGAGCGACAGAGTCGCGATCAGAATCGAGCCAGCAGACGCAACCGAGGATGAATGCAGCATGAGCTCGGCTAGAGCAAGCCGTGTGCCGTCGCGAAATAGCGCAAATGCGGCGCTTTTATCGGGCATCGAAGTGTCCGCCCGCAAATGTTCGGCGCGGACAGTTGACCGGCAGCGGGCGAGTGTCCGCATCGTCCACGAGGTTGGTCATCGCATGCGATCGAGTGCCCCTTTCCCTGCGGCCCAAGCGCGCACCCTGGCCGCTCTCCCCCATCCCCACTAAGCTCCCCTCCCCGCGCCATGAAGCCCCCCCGCCTCGCTCTAGCCCTGCTTACCGCCGTCGCGCTCGGCTCCATCCCTCACACCGCCAACGCGTTCACCCACGTCGTCGTCCAGGGCGACACCCTCGCGTCGATCGCCGAGAAGTACTACGGCAAGATCCAGTACGAGAAGTTCCTGGTCGACGCGAACTTGCTGGCCGTCGAGGGTGGCTCGCCGATCGTCAAGGGCATGCGCCTCGAAGTGCCGGCCGTCGGGCATCGCACGGTGAAGAAGGGCGATACGTGGGAGGTGCTCGCGGCGCAGCTCCTCGGTGCCTCGAATCGCTCCGACGTGCTCTCGATGGCCAATGGGTCGAATCCGTGGCTCACGCCGGTCGAAGGTGCCGAGCTGATCGTGCCCTACAATTTGCGTGTGCTCGTTGCGGGCAGCAACGAGACGGTGGTCACGATCGCTTTCAAGTATTACGGCGATATGAACAAGGCTTGGGTCCTCGACCGTTACAATGGGTTCAACGGGCACAAGATCCAGCCCCACGATGTGGTGCTCGTACCGCTCACTGATCTGCCACTCACCGATGCGGGGAAGAAGGCCGCGCAAGATTCCGCGGGCAGCACTTGTTCGGAAGCGCTGGGCAGCGTGCGCGACGCGCAGCGCAAGATTTCGCAAGAGATCCCCGCGCTGATCGCGGACGTGAAGGGTGGGCGCTACGTGGATGCCGCCGCGCGTGGGAGCCGTTTTTTGGCTTCGGGAGCGCTCACTGAACCCGAGCAAGCGATCGTGAATCGCCAACTGCTCGAGGCGTATGTGGCGCTCGACGCGACTGGGCTCGCGACGCAGGCCTGTACGGAGTGGCGCAAGCGCGACAAGGGCGCGATGCTCGATCCGGTCGAGCTCAGTCCCAAGATTATTTCTGCGTGCGCGCGCGGTGGCAATTGACGGCGCCGGCGACGGCGCTGCGCAAAGCGCTGGATTGGGGCAAGCTCGCGCCTCTGCGCTTGCGCGCGAAGAGCGTGGCGGACGGCGTGTACGCGGGCGGGCACCGCAGTCGCCGGCGCGGCGCGGGCATCGAGTTTGGCGGGCAGCGCAGCTATGTGCCGGGCGATGATCTGCGCTTCATCGATCGGCATGCGCTGCTCCGCCATGGCACGCTGCTCGTGCGTCAATTCGAGACGGAGACGGACCGCACGTTGTGCTTGTTGGTCGATGCGAGCCTTTCGATGAGCTATCGCAGCGAGGAGGCACCCGGCGCCAAATATGCCTATGCCGCGCTGATCGCCGCTGCTCTTTGCAAGATTGCGGTGGGCGCGGGCGATCGCGTGTCGCTCGATTGGTTCGGCGGGGAGCGCACGGTGGAGCTGGCGACTGCGGGCGGGCGGGAAGCCTTCGAGCGTGTGGTGGGCGCGCTCGAAACCGCGCAGCCCGGTGCTGATCTGAAATCGGACTTGCCCGCGCTCGAACGCGCCGTGGCGCGCGTAGAGCGGCGGGCGGGGCGCGGCTCGACGGTGGTCGTGCTGAGTGATCTGCTCGACCTGCCGGAGGGCGCCGAGGTCGCCATCGGCTCACTCGCCACGCGCGGCAAAACGCTGACGGTCGCGCGCGTGCTCGATCCCACGGAGGTGAGCTTCCCGTTTACCGGGCCGCTTCACCTCCGCGCGCTCGAAGGCGAGGCTCGTGTCGAGACCGATGCGGCAGCGGCGCGCCCGCAGTACTTGGCCGCACTCGACGCGCAGGCCAACCGCTGGTCGGAGCGCCTGCTCGGCCGCGGTGGCTCGCTGGTGTCGATGAACACGGCGGATGACCCGGTGAAGGCCGTTCGCAAAGTGCTCGATTCGGTGGGGGGCGCGCTGTGAGTTTTCTGGTTGCGGCCGCGCTGGGCGTTGGGCTGTTCGTAGTGATTCCGATCGCTGCGCATTTGCTGCGTCGCGGGCGCGCGCGGGAGCGGGATTTTCCGCCGACTGCGTTGGTGCCGGCGGCGCGCTCGGTGGCGCGCGAACGGGCAACACTCGAGGATCGGCTGCTCTTGGCGATCCGCGCGCTCTTGATCGCGTGCTTGGCGGTGATTGGGGCGACGCCGTTCGTGCAGTGTTCGCGCTTGTCCTTGAATCGCAGCGCGGGGGCCTCGGTGGCGTTCGCCTTGGTGCTGGATGATTCGCACAGTATGCGGGCGCAGGCCGCCGATGGCGGCGTGCGCTTCGCGCGGGCACTGAAGGCGGCCCGGGAGCTGTTGGCTTCGGCGCGAGAGGGCGATGCCATTGCCATCGTGCTCGCGGGCAAGCCGGCGCGTTTGGCGCTCGCGGCGACCACGGATTTGAATGCGGCGCGGCGGGCGCTGAGTGATTTGAGCGAGAGCGATCGCAGTACCGATCTCGAGGGCGCGGTCAGCTTGGCCCGTACGAGCATCGCGAGCGTGCCGCATCACGACAAGCGCGTCGTGCTGCTCAGTGACTTGGCGGGCGAAGCATTGTCCGAGGGGTCCGACGGGCAAGCGCCGCTCTGGGCGCCGGTGCCGGAGCTGGCGACCCCGCTGGAGAATTGCGGCATTTTCGGGGCGGAGCGGCGCGGTCGGCGGATCGCGGTCCATGTGGCTTGCACTTCGCCCGCGGCGGCAGCAGGGCGGGCGGTTTCGTTGCTCGGGGACAAGAGCGCCAAACCGGTTCCGCTCGCCGTGCGGGGGGGCGTTCAAGAGCTGGGGCTCGATCTCGATCCGAAGCTCGAGCATCCCGAACTGGAGTTGAACGGCGGTGATGCGCTGAAGAGCGATGACCGCTGTCCACTCGCGGCCGAATCCGCGGCGTTGGGAGTGATGGTCGCTGCGGACGTGAGCAATGCGTCGGCCGAGACGGGCGGGCCGCCCGTGCTCGAGCAAGCGGTGGGCGCGCTGGAAACCAGCGCCGCGCTCCACCCGATCGCGCTCTTGCCCGACGACGCGAACGAGTATCGCAATAACGCGCTGCTGCTGCTGGACGATCCGGGCGGCATCACTCCCGAGGCGCGCAGCGCACTCGGAACCTTCGTGGAGCGCGGCGGCGTCGCGGTCGCGTTCCTCGGTCCGCGCGTCGAGCAGACGCCGCTCGGGGCCACGCTCGAGCCGTTCGTGCACGGCGCGGTGCACTGGGAGGCAAAGGCGATCGGTGATGTGAACACGGCCTCACTCGCTTGGCTCGGGCCCGAGGCGAGCAGTCTGCACGACTTGAAGTTGGGTGGCCGCGCGGGTTTGAGCACCAGTGATCTGCTGGGCGGCCGAATTTTAGCCACTTTTGTCGATGGACAAGCCTTTTTGACCGAGCGGGAGTTGGGCCGCGGCGCCCTCTTCACGGTGGCACTACCGACCTCGGTGGAACACGGCAATTTCCCGCTCCGGCCCGCATTCTTGGCCTTGCTCGACTATTTCTTGGACGAGGCGCGCAATCGCCGCGGCGCGACGCAAAGCGTAGCAGGCAACGAATGGACCTTTCCGCTCAGCGCGAGTGTCTCGATCGAGGGCCCCCGCGGTCCGCTCGCAGTGCATGAACGCGCGCGCGCGGCGGGCGCTGCCCAGAAGGCCGCGACGCCCACGCTCGCCGGCCGCTACGCACTGCGCATCGACGACCAGCCGGAGGAGCGGGTGGTGACCGTCGATCCTCAAGAGATCACCGCCCTACCGCAGAAGCCGCCGGACAGCACGGCGCAGACGCGCGCGAGTGCCACCGCGGGTAGCGTGGATGCTTCCCCGGAGCTCGGGTTCGTGGCGTTGGCGCTTTTAGCGCTGGAGCTTGGGTTGCGTGTGTTTCGGCGAGTGACGCGTGAGCGCGGGGCCACCTCGGTTGCGGCCCGTAGCTAAATTCAGCGCAGGATCTCTGAGCTCGCTACTTATCGAGCGCTAAAAAGATCTCGAACCAGCGTTCATACAGCCGAAATGCACGCCCGCGTTGCGCGACCAGCTTTTGCTGCGCTTCGCTCAGGCGCCGATGCCAATCGAAGGACAGCTGCGCGTGGTCCAGCGCGGCCAGCGCCGCCGCGCACCAGAGCACGCGCAACTGGTCGACATCGGGCGCAGGCTGTGAAGCAGCGACGAGCGCATCCGCGTGGCCCAGCGCCAGACCAATCCAGCGCGCCGCAGCGGGGATGTCTCGGCGCGCGCGGGCGTTTTCGGCGAGCTGTGTTTCGACCAACGTCAGCGCGCGCAAGTCCTCGTCTCGCTGGGACGTGGTAAAGCGCACCTCGAACAATGCGCGCCGGCGAACCAGGGCGACCGCGCTGGCATCGAGCTGACCGAGTGCCGCGTTGGCCTTTGCCCGCAGCCCGGCCGTGAGCGCGCGATAAGTGGCGCCGGCTTGCTCGGGGGTGACGTGCGGCGATGCGAGATTTTCGACGAAATGCCCAGTTTCGAGCTGCGGATCGAGCTGGTCCAGATCGGCGAGCGCGATCTGCGAATTGCCGGCGCCGAGCGCGGCCGCCGCGTGCGCCAACCGAACCACGAACCCGTTGCGGCGCGCGCTGGGGGTTTCGTCGGCTACTAGCCTGGGCAGCTCCGCATCGTACAGCGCGAGCGCGCGCGCGTAGTGTGCAGCGGCGAGGTTCGCGAGCGCGCTGCGGTCCAGCGTGAGCGTGCCGTAGGCTGCCAGTGCGGGCGCCCGCCCGAGCACGGCGAGTGCCCGCTCGGCCAGCACCGCGCTCTCCTTTTCTTTGCCTAGATGCAAGAGCGCCTCTGCGTGGGCGAGTTGCACTGCCAGCGCGCTCGCGTTCGCTCCATAGGGCAGCTTGTCGCGCTGCTCGAAGTAGCCGAGCGCGATTCGGTAGTTACCGACTTGAGTCTGGAGCAGACCGAGGTTGTCCAGTAGCGCTGCGCGCAATCGCGGATCGTCTCCGCCCCGATCCAGCGCGACCAGGTACTGCGAATTGGCGGCCTCGGCGGCAGCCAGCGAGCCGCTGCGTAGGTACTCCTGATGCATCAAGGCCCCGTACAGCGCGCGCACGGGAGGCTTGTTTTTGAGCGCGACCCAAGAAGCGCGCAGCAAGTCCTTCGCGCGTGTGACGGCCTCGGTGTGCGCCGCGCCGCTCAGATTGCCGAGCTCATGGCAGATTGCCCAGGCTTCGACGAAGTGCGTGATGGCGGTCGGATCGCGGGCGCCCTGAGACAGCTCCGCGGCGATCGTGGCGCTGCTTTGCCCTTCATTCAGCCGTAGCTCGATCGACGCGCTCGCGGCCTGGAACGAGCCGGTGAGTCGGAACACGGCGTCGAAGTCCGCACGCGCCTCGGCCGCTCGCCCTTTGGCCAAGCGCCGAAAGCCACGCCCGACGATCGCGCGCCGGTAAAGTTGCTCCGCGCGGCGCCGCTCACCGGTGCCCACCGCGACGTCGTGCACGTAGCGTTCCGAGAGCGCCTCGATCAGCGAGTCTGCGCCGACGTCGGCTGCGCGCTCGATTGCGTCCAGCATGATGGCGCGTTTGCGATCGAGTCGATCTTGCGACTCGTACAGCGCGATCAGAGCGGCCTTGACCGCGGGCCCCGGGCGCTCGCCCTGAATCGCCAACACGGCGCGCGAGAGATCGAGCGCAAAGCCAAACTCACTGTCCGAGGCTTCGGTCTGCCGTTCGCGCGCGAGCACGCCGGTGGCCTCTCCGATCGGCCTTCCGCGGACCAACGCACGCGCGGCGGCCCGCGCGTAGTCCAAGCGATCGCTGGGCGCGGATTTCGCGTTCGCAGCGAGCTTGCGACAGAGCGCGACGAGCGAGTCGCGATCATCGAGCTCGCGGTAAAGCGCGTCGGCGCGAACGTAGTACGCCTCGATCACGCCTTGCGGCGTATCGTCTGCCAAGGTCGCGGCTTCGAATTCGCGTTTGGCCCGAGCTTTGTCACCGACCGAGTCGGCTAGCTCGCTGCGCACCAGCTGATTGAGCACGTGAGTCGCCGGGCTGTCCTTTGGTTCGTCATGCAACCCTGCGAGCTCTGCCGCCGTCTCGTCATCGAAGCTATCGAGCGTGCGGCCGCGCTCGAGCGCGCTCCGAGCCTGACGCTGGGCGACCAGGACCAACAGCGGCCGCCCGATACCGCGTGTGCTCGGGTCACGCAGCGCCGCGATCTTTTTCGCGTAAAACTCGGCCGCGGGGAACTGCTCGAGCTCGAGGTGCACCCTCACGAGCCGCGTCATGATCAGTCGTTCACGCCTCGTATCCGTGCGGCGGGCGAGCGCATGGCGGTAGAGCAGGAGCTGCTCCGAGCGGCGCGTGCTCAGCTCGACTTCTTCATGCAGGCGCTCGGCGCTCCACTCACTCGGGATCTCGCCGTCGAGCGGCAGTGTGTATACGGCGAGGTTCGGACCGCGCGAGCAAGTGGCGACCAGCAGCTTTGCGGCCGGGGCTGGGTATTGGCAATTGGAGCTCGAATCAGTGAGCTGCACCGGCATCGACGCCGCCGCGCGCGCAGGGGCGTCATCCGCGTTCGTGGCGAATGGCACTCGAAAGAGCACCCCGTGGTCGTTCGCGTCGATTGACCCATCGTGGTTCGAGTCGCTGAAGAACTGAACCCAATACAGGAACTTACCGTCAGGCGAGAACGCTGGCTGCCCGCTCATGCCGGGCAAATCGAGCGCGAGCTGCACGGGCTTCGCCTTGCCGTCGAGGCGCACGGCCGCCAGCGCCGGTGCAGCGCGCGCGGCGAAACCGGGGCCAACGTGCTCGGTAACGCGGTCGAGCGGCACGTATACGAGCCAACGCCCATTGGGCGACACGGCCAGGCCGGTCCAGTTCCGTTCGAACAGCGCATGCTGCGTGAGCTGCGCCCCCACGCTGACCTCCAACAGGCGGAAATCCGCGCCGATGGTTTTGCGCTCGACGACCGCGATGCGCCGAGCGTCGATCCATTCCGCCTGAAGCGCGGCTCCAGAGTCAGACAGACAACGTCGGCCTCCACCATCGGGCAGGTCGCGCACGCACAGCTCACCGGTGGCCTGCTCGCGAAACGAGACGTAAAGTAGCGCCTTGCCATCGGGGCTGACGCGCGGCCAGGTCACGTCCGAGCCTTCGTCGAACGCCAAATGCACCCGACCCTGCTCGACATCCTGAGCGTAGATCTGCTTACGCGTCTCGCGATTGGACACGAAGTAGAGAGTTTGCCCGTCGGGGGTGAGCTGACCGAGAAACTGATCCCCTGAGCCGACAGTGAGCGGCTCGGGACGGCGCAGGCCGTCGTCTGCTTCTTCGCCTTGGGCGCGCGCCGTGAGCGGGCTCAGAGAGCAGGCGATGATCGCAACGGCGAGGGCTCGCTTCAGCATTTCTTGGCTGCCCAAGTATCGTCGTCTGCCTGCAGCCAGGCGCGGCACACGACCCCCTGGAGGTGCGCTTCGCGCCATTTTTCACGCACGGCTTCCGCGCTGAGCTCGGGGCGTTGGGCGGCGAGCCAGCGCCAGAGTTGGAGACGCGCGCGGTTCGTGCGATCGACGAGCGCGATTGCGACCACCCGATCGGAAGCGCCGATGCAGTCATCGTGGGTGTCGACCAGTAAGCCATGCTTGCCCTCACCGAGGCAGTGCTGTCTGAGCAGGGAATCGACGCGGTCCGCCTCGGTCTGCTCGGTAAGATCGACGATGGCCGCCGGCATGATGCCGAGCGCTTGGAGTTGATCCGGCGTGAGCGCCTCGGCTCCCGGGTTCACGGCGCGCCGCGCGAGATCCTGCTCCACCTCGGTAAACGAGCCAGCCGCTTGCTGCTCGAGCGCGGTCGCGCGGTCCACGACCACGATCTCCGGCGCTTTTACGCAGCCGAGCGTCGCCCAGGCCAAACCCAACGCCAATAAGTGCTTCACTCTGCTGCCTCCGGATCGAACGAGTTTACGACTCTCTCCATCAAGGGCCCAATCGGGATCCCGCGCACGTCGTCGACACTCACGAGCCCCGCGAGCCCGCCGAAGCTCACCCCCGCGCTGGCGAAGCCGTGCTTGAACGCGATACGCACGCGCTCGGGATAGCCGAAATTGAGAGCGGTGCGAATGTGGTTCATCCCGGAGTTCGTGTGCAGGGGATCTTCGAGCTCCAGGAGATCCTGCAGGTGACGTCGCCCGATGCGCAAGATGTCCGCGCGGCCGTCGATGCTGCGATCGCCGAAATCGATGAGCAGCGCCGCATTTCCATCGAAAGGTTCCCCGTGCGAGGATTGGACTCCGCTGGCGCGCACGTCGACGCGAAAGGTCGATTCCGCGCCGTCCCAATCGAATACGCCGTCGCCGGTGATGCTGCCGCCTCGCACGCCCAGCTCCAGCTGCGACAAAGAGACGATGTTTTGTTCGACCTTGAGGTTCGCCGCGAACGGCGTGATGCTCACCAGCGGCGTCGTGATGCGGTCGATGGAGACGAAGCTACGGTGCTTGAGCAGCGGATGCTGGTCCGCGAAGCGCAGCATGGCATACGGGTTGATCTCGACGCCACGCAAGAGCTCGAGCCCGCTTCGGCCATAGGTCAAATCCGCTACGATCGGCACGTCCCCGTCGATGCCGTCCAGCGCAACCTTGAGGTTCGGAAGCTGAACGTGCGCGTTCTCGAGCTGCAATGTGGCTCGAGTGTGGAACACCCGGAAGTCTGCGGAGTCCACGGCCAGGCTGATGCGAGCTTGGCCGCTGCCGCTGAACAGCTCGCGGCGATTGCAAGCGCGGGCGAGATCTTGGCTCAGGGTGGCGCGCAGCGAAATGCGGCGCAAATCGTCGCCGAGGTCGATGCCGCCCTGCACGTGCAGCGCGGCGCCGGCGGCTCGATTTTCGATCTGCACGTCTTCCACCTTGATCAGGCCATCCGGTTCGCGACGCACGTGCACCTTCGCATCGAGGTCGCCCACCGGATACTTGGGCGCGAAGTTCTGTTCGACGGTTTGAATCGAGGCGTGTTGCTGGAGCTCGAGCGTGGCGTCGGACAGTGGCCCCGTCGAGGTAAGCTCGCTTTGATCGCGCAGCCCGGTCATGCGCACGCGACGACGGCCGAGTCCGAAGTCGAGCTCGGCGGCGGAGAAGTCGCTGTGAATTTTTCGAACGCCAGCATCGGCCTCGAGCGAGGCGCGCAGAGTGGCAGCGGGCGAACCTAGGGCCCGATCTTCTTCAGCCCAACGGAGATCTGCCACGGCGAGCTCGAGCGCAGCCGAGAGCTTCGCGCTGCGCATGGGGTCGGGTGCCGGGATCAGGCTGCCGTCCGCGCCCACGCCGGACAGCACCCCTTTCAAGTCGCCGTGCGCCGTGAACCGGAGCGCAAGCTTCGACCAGTCGACGCCGACCAGCGCGCGAACCCGAGAGAGCAGCGGTTCCAACGGAGCCAAGCGTGACAGCTGACCGCTGGTTTCGTACGAGAGGGCTTGCCGCTCACGATCGAACCCGACCGAAGCGCGCAGGTCGAGTTTGGCGAGTTGGTCGGTCGTCAGCGTAGCCCGAATGGATGGGCCCGAGCGATCGAGCTGGCAAGACGCCCGGAGGCGCTCGTCGCCTAGGGCGACGTCGGCTACGCGCAGCCCCTCGAGCCCGACGTCGAGCTCGGCGTCGTGTCGCACCGCGCTGCCGTGAGAACGGAGATCGAGAGTCAAGGCCCGCAGCGCGATCGTCTCGAGCGCGGCGCCTGTGAGTCGCAACCGGCTTCTTTGCTCGAGCACGGGGCTGGCGCTCGCCACGTGAGTCGCGCGCCCCTTCGTCTCGAACTCGAGAGACATCTTGTCCCAAGGGGCGTGCTGCGCGGGGCCACCCGAGACGAACGGACGCAACGCTGCGAGCTGGCTGGCTCGGCCGCTCAGCTCGTAGTCGACGAGATCACCTTGCTTGGTCGCGTCGAGCTTGGCAACCAGCGCGCCAGCACTGAGCGCCACGTGCACGCTCCCGGTCGAGCTTTGGGCCCGCTCCAGATTCGGCGACAGATCCTTCAGTGCGAGCTCGACCTGTACGGGAAGCTCAGCCAGCGTGCGGCCTGCGCGAGTGACGCGCAGCTGCTCGACGTGCAGGGCCGAAGCGAACGACCAGCGCTTGGCCAGGGCGAGCGGTGTCTCGGCGTGCCACCTCAGGTTGGAGCCGGTGTAGCGCACCGCGCCGCCGGTTTCGAGCCTCGCGAGCTCTGCGTCGAGTGACAGGTTGCCCGTTGCATCGAGCGGTGAGCTCGGATCCACGTGCAACTCGCGCGCGGCCAGTACTAGCTGGCCGTTGTGAGCCGTGAGTGGGCTTTCGCCTTCGAGCGAGAGCGTAGCAAAATGGGCTTCTGCCTGGCCCGTGATCGCGCCGCGATCTGTTCGCTGTCCAGTAAACTGCAAGCTTACGTCGTCGGCTAGCAATTGGCGTGCTGCGGAGTCCAATCGCAGACCGTCGAGCGCGAGGCTGCCCTGCGCATTGACCGTCGCGCCGTTCGGCCGCGCGTGCAGCGAAAGCCGCCCGCTCGCCAACCTGAGCGAGCCGGTAGTGAGCGGCAGGCGCGCACCAGATAGCTCTCCGTCGAGCGCGATGACCATCGTCGTCAGCGGTCGGTCGAGCGCGAGGTTGTCGACGGCGTAGTGTAGCCGCCCGGCCGCCAACTCGAGCCCAGGCAGCCACGGCGCAGCCAGACGCATCAGCTCGGCCAGGTCCACGTCGCCGGTCGCATGGCGCACGAGCGGCGCGCCCTGATCCGGTAGTTCCAGTGCGCTTTCGTTCGTCGCAATCTGGTCGGCGATGGCGAGCCGCGAGACGGCGAGTTGAATCCGCCCGGCCGTGGGCTCGAACTTTGCGTTCGCTCGCAGCTGGAGGAGATGCTCGATCGCTAGATGCGGCACGAAATTTTGGTGGGTAAGCTGCAGATCCAGCGCGACGCTGGCGTCCGTCGCGCTGGCGTCTGCCAGCAAGAAAGCGCGCACGATGCCCGACGTTTCTTCGACACCCGGACGGCTCCTCTCGAGTCTCAGTTCGAGCGGGCTGGCGCTGCTACCGACGGCAAGCTGAAGCCGCGCGCCGCGGAGATGCGGCGTCGCGCTCAGTGCGAGCGACAAGCCGCGCACGGTGTCTCGCTCCACGGCGACTCCGTGGTTCGTCTGAACGAGCGCAAGAGTGATGTCGCTCACGCGGAGCGTGCGTAGCGGGAAACCGGTGCTCAGCAGCTCCCTGGCGAGCTGCGAGCGCGGTGTCGCGGGTGTGGGCGCAGCCGAGCTCGGGATGGCGTCGAAGGATGTCTTTCCGTGCTCGTCGATGACGACGTTCAGCGTCAGACCATCGATATCGATCTGCCGCAGGGCAGGGCGCCACCAAGACGGCGGCAGCCGCCACCAAGAAACATGCACATGGGCGATGTGTACGAGCTCGGGCGCCAGCCCGCGCAGCGAGACCGGTGAGCGCACCACCAAGTCACGAACGTCCAGCTCGGTCCAGCTCTGGACCTCAGCTGACCGATAGCTAATTTCGAGACCCGAACTGGTCAGCGCCAGCGCGAGGAGCCGCTGCTTGAGCCAGGCCCGATCCAAGCTGTTCAGCAGCACCAGCGTTGCGACGAGCACCAGCAACACGAGCCCGAAACACAGCAAGACTGCACGCAGTAGCCAACGTTGCCACCGCGTCCGTCGCGCGCTCTGCACTTTCATCCGTCGTGCGTCGTTCGTAGCACGTGGCATGCGGGCTAGATTGTGACCATTCATGTCCAGGGTCTAGCCCCGACCGCCATCTTCAGCCGCACGGGCGTTGTGAGCACGGAACGCCGAACGGCGCGCAGATCCCGCAGCTCGGGTTGCAGCACACGGTGCCGACGTTGCAGGTGGCAAGGCCACAGAGTGGACTGGAAGGGATCTGAATTGCGTCGTCGCACTGGCGTTGATCGCAATTGACGCCGGGCGGGGCGCAGGTTCCGCAGCTGACGTTGCAGCACACCTGGCCGGTGTTACAAGTGTTCGGACCGCACGCCTCACTCTGGGTCGAAGCGTTCATCCCACATACGAATTGATCGCAGCGCTCGCCCGGGTCGACGCACGTTCCGCAGCTCGCGTTGCAACACACTTGACCGGGCCGGCACGTCGTCTTGCCGCAGACTGCGCCCGGCTCGGAGGCGGGCGTGCTCGGGGTCCAAGCAGGAGGCGGCGCTGGCGGTCCGTCCGGCGGCTGCGCGACCGCCAGCGCAGGCGCCACAGGGGGTGCCGGCACCTCGGGTGCGTCAGAAGCTGCCGAGGCCGCGCCGAGGGCTAGCGGCGCCCAGTCCCTCGCGACTTGCGGCGGTGTCGAAGACACCAACGTCGACGCGCTGGGCACTGGAGGAACGGGCCGATCGGACGCTCCCGTGCGGTCCCGCGCAAACGGGGGCTGTTCAGCGGCCTCCGCTGCGAGCTCGCGCCAGCCAGCCTTGAGTGAGCGCTGGGCCAACAGATCGGCCCTCGGACTCAGCGCCGTCGACGCGGGATGACCCTCTTCGTGTGGGCGGGCCTGAACGTGGTCGAACGCGAGAGCCAGCGCCGCGCCCATCAAGCTGCAGCTGACGGCCACGGCGACGAGCGTGCGCCGCGCAGGCATCGAATCGGAGTTGGGCTTGGAGATCGTGGGCACGCATGTCCTCGCGCAATCTGCGGGCCGCGCAGCGCGACCTCATTTCCAATGAAAGGCCGGGCAGTCCGCGTCAGGAACCTCCGAAACGCCGGCGCAACCAGGCGATGATTTCGTGCTTTTCGGCGTCGCTGAGTTTGTTTTTGAAAGACGGCATGTAGCTGGGTCCGCTATCGATGGCGTGCAGGATGGCCGCGTCACTCAGCTTGGGCACACGCTCTGCGAGGTTCGGGCCGTTCGCGCCCTTGCCATCTCCGTCGTGGCAACTGAAGCAGTTCACGTCCTCTTTGACGTAACCGTTGAAAAGCCGAGCGCCGGGCGAGCCGAGCGACTGCTGCGGCAACGCGACGCCGGTGTGACAGCCAACGACCGACAAAGCGAACGAACCAACGAGCGCGAATCGAGCTCGAGAAGCCATACCCATCGGCTCGATCTGGGTGTCGGAAGATCGAACGTCAACTCGTGACGCGCAGACTGTGGCTTTTCGACTCGCCAGGCGCTCACCGGTCTCGCTGCAATGGTGGTCAGCATTGGGCTGATCTGCTCAAAGCTGGGCGGGAGTGGCCAATGTTCGCCACAAAAGGCCGAGCAGGTCCAAGGCACGGTGCTTGCAAAAGGCCGCCACATGTTGACGCTCAGTCGTTTCTCGCTGCGACGGCCTCGCTATCGAGTCGACCAAAGTCGCGCGTTGGAATGGTTGACCGAGATCCACGCCGCCGCGCAGGCAACGATCGAAGGACTCTCTGTTGCAGAGCGCAACCAGTTTGCCAGCCGGTATCGAAAGCTGGTCGAGCGCTGCGCGTGCGGCCCCAACAAGATCGGTGCGCGGGGCCACGTCGCAGACGATTTGCGATCGTTCGATTTCAGCGAGTCGGCGCTCTACGACGTCACGCGGCGGCCGCACGGCCAGGGCATGGCGGCTCGCACCCAGTTTTTTGCCGAGATCGTCGATGCCTATTTCGAGCAAGAATACGCGGCCGAGCAAGCGCCGCCCAGCGAGCTGATCCACGTCACCTGCACCGGCTATGTCGCCCCGAGCGGCGCGCAGCGCTTGGTTGCGAGCAAAGGCTGGGGCGGCTCGACGCAAGTCACGCACGCTTACCACATGGGCTGCTACGCCGCGTTCCCAGCCATTCGTGGGGCCGCGGGCCACCTGAGCGTGCCCGCGGCGTTGGCGCCGAGCGGCGTGCCGCGCCGCGCCGACATCGTTCACACGGAGCTGTGCTCGCTTCATCTCGATCCGAGCGATCACTCTGCCGAGCAGTGCGTGGTGCAGAGCCTGTTCGCGGACGGCTTCGTGCGCTATTCGCTGCAAACAGATTGCGACCAGCCCGGCCTCGACGTGCTCGCGCTGAGCGAATGCCTGTTGCCGAATTCAGCGCAGTCCATGGGCTGGCGCACTTCCGACTTCGGCATGCACATGACGCTCGCGCGCGACGTTCCGGAGCGCATCGCCTCCGCGCTGCGCCCGTTCGTCGGCGAGCTGTTCGGCAAAGCAGGGCTCGATTTGGCGGCCGATCTACGCCGCACGGTATTCGCGGTCCACCCCGGTGGCCCCAAGATCATCGATCAAGTGCGGGCTGTACTCGAGCTCAGCGACGAGCAAGTACAGGCCAGTCGAGACGTATTGTACGAGTATGGCAACATGTCGTCTGCCACGCTTCCTCACGTCTGGGCCCGGCTAGTGGAGGATGCAGACGTCCCTTCGGGCACGCCTATTTTGAGCTTGGCTTTCGGACCGGGCCTCACGGTCTCCGGCGGGCTCTTCAGAAAGCGATGAATGGGCAACTGGCTGCTCCTGCCGGTGGTCTTGCAGATGCTCGCCATGTTCGTGGACGAATTCATTTTCCATCGCGCGCGCGGCTTACCTCGCTGGGAACGCATTGGGCATCCTCTCGATACGCTGACCGCCGCGCTCTGCTACGGCTGGTTGGTGCTCGTTCCGCCCTCCGCGCCGCACGCGCTCGGCGTGTACGTGGGCCTGTGCGCGTTCTCGTGTTTGTTCATCACGAAGGACGAGTTCGTTCACGTGCGCCTGTGCGGACCGCTCGAGACCTGGTTGCATGCGGTGCTGTTCGTGTTGCACCCGCTGGTGTTCCTCGCGTTTGGCCTGATCTGGTCGTCGGGCGACCGCGCATGGCTGCTTCCGACCGAGCTTTTGCTCACGGTCGGGTTCGGTGCTTATCAACTCAGCTATTGGACATGGTGGAGGTCACGGTGGTCGAAGAATCTGCGCAACTCACCCGGGTGAACAACGAGCTCTATCACGCACTGGGCGATCGTTGGTACCGCGCGCAAAACGACCCGGTGGCGCTGCTCCGCGCAGAGTCACGCTTGAGGAACCCGTGGGTCGCCCAAGAAATCGAGCGTGCCTTCGGCGGCGGGCGCCGCCAAGTGCTGGACGTGGGTTGCGGCGGTGGGTTTCTGTCCAACTACCTCGGGCAGCTCGGGCACGAGGTGACGGGCTTGGATGTCTCGCCGGACGCTCTGCGAGTCGCTTCGGCACACGATTCGGGCGGTTCGGTACGCTACGTCGAAGGGGAAGCGCTGAAGCTTCCGTTCGCCGACGCTTCCTTCGATGTCGTGTGCGCGATGGACTTTCTGGAGCACGTGGAAGACCCGGAACGGGCGATCGCAGAGGCGGCCCGCGTGCTCAAACCGTCCGGGATGTTCTTCTTTCACACCTTCAATCGCAATTTTCTCAGCTGGCTCGTGATCATCAAAGGCGTGGAGTGGTTCGTGCAGAATACGCCGCCCAACATGCACGTGCTCCGTCTCTTCGTCCGCCCCGATGAAGTTCGACAATTTTGTAGCAAGCATGGCCTGGGCTCGATCGAGCTCCGCGGTGTCCGGCCCAAGCTCGGCCTACCGTTTTGGCGTATGCTTCTCACGGGAAGCGTTCCGCTCGACTTCAGCTTCACGTTCACTCGCGGCACGCCGCTCGGGTTCAGTGGTTTTGCACGCAAGCCGTCCGCTCCGTAAGGGAAAGAGTCGATGAAACCAGCGTTGTCGGTCGTGCTTGGGTTCGCGTTGTTGGTCCTGACGGCTCAGTTGCCCGCCGACCAAGCAGCTGCCACGAGCCCGATCGGCTATTGGAAGACGATCGACGACAAAACCGGCAAACCGCGATCGATCGTCAAGATCTTCGAAGCCAATGGCGAGCTTCACGGACGCATCGAAAAGCTGCTCGATCTGCCCAGCGGCGCGAAGATGCCCACCTGCGAAAAGTGTCCAGGCGACAAGCAAGGCAAGCCGGTGCTCGGGCTGGAGTTCCTGTGGGGATTCAAGCGAGACGGCGCCGGGTGGGGCGAGGGCGCAGTGCTCGATCCCGAGGAGGGCAAGGTCTACAAGGCCACGCTCGAGTTGCTGGATGGCGGCAAGCAACTAAAGCTGTTCGGCTTCGTGCGTGTCGTGTTCAGAATTGGACGCAGCCAAACTTGGACACGCGTCGAGTCGGCAAACTAAGGCGATGGCCTACCACCCGGACTCGCTCGAAGACCGCGATCCGGCGCTGATCGCCCGCGCGCTGCCGCTTTTGGAAGCGTTCAATGCGCGCTATTTTCGCCTGCAATGTCAGGGCAGTGAGCACGTGCCGCGCGGGCCCGTGATGTTCGTCGGCAATCACAATGGCGGCATCATCGGCCCGGATCTCCCGTGCACGCTCGCGCATTTGTGGCGCCTGCTCGACCCGGCGAGCCCGCTGTTCGCGCTCGCGCACGATTTTGCGATGCATCAATTCACACCGCTCGGGCGCTTGCTGCAGCGCTTCGGCGCGCTATCGGCGAAGCGCGCGAATGCGTCGCGCGTGCTCGCTGCGGGCGGTCAAGTGTTGGTCTACCCTGGAGGCGACTTGGAAGCGTACCGGCGCTTCACGCGCCGCAACGAGGTCGTGCTGCTCCCCCGCACCGGCTTCGTTCGAGTCGCCCGAGAGCTGGGCGCCCCGATCGTGCCGATTGTCGCGCACGGCGCGCATCGCAGCGCCTTCATCTTCTCCGAAGGCAAGCGGCTGGCTGCCGCCCTGCGGATGCAGAGCTGGGCGCGGCTGCAGCGCTTTCCGCTCGCGCTAGCGTTACCATGGGGCCTCGCAGCCGGGCCGTGGTTACCCTACTTTCCACTGCCTTTCCGCGTCCAGTTGCGCATTCTTTCGCCCATCTTCGTGAATCAGGCCGACGACGCGACGGAGGTCGCTCGCCATGTGCAAGACACCATGCAGCAGTCGCTGCGCGAGATGTCGGCTTGAGCGAGCCGAACCCCGACGTGGTACCGCTCGCGTCTGGGCGTCGCATCTACTTCTCGGTGCAGGGTGCAGCTGATTCACCAGCCATCCTGTTGAACCGCCCAATCGGCGGCTCGATGTTGCTCTGGGGCGAGTTCGCAAGCCTCCTTGCCACGGGGTTGCGCGTCGTGAGCTTCGATCCACTGGGCGTCGGTCAATCGAGCGATGTGCCACTCTGGTACACGACTCGCGACATGGCTCGAGATGCGGCCCAGGTCCTCGACCACCTGCGCATCGAATCCGCACACGTGTTTGGCCTATCGCTGGGTGGCATGGTCGCCTCTCATCTCGCGCTGGAATTCACGACCCGAGTGCGGAGCCTCGTTTTGGCCTCGACCATCCCGGAGCCGGAAGCGCTGTCCTTGCAGGGCCTCGAACAGTTGCTGTCTATGTCTCGCTTCTTGTTTGGGCCGAGAGCGGCCGCGGAGGTCGGGCTCGTGCACGGTATTTTGTCGCGTGAGTTCCGAGAGGCGCACCCGGAACGCGTGATCGAGATCGAGCGCCGCGCTGGCGAAACCCCAGGATCCCGCGAGAATTTGGCGATTTTGGCATTGGCGGCGGCGCGGCATTCATCCCCCCTGGCAGACCTGCCCCAATCGGTCCGCACGCTATTGCTTTTCGGGGAGCTCGACCTGCTCGCGGGTGTCGGCGCGCGCGCCGAGCTAGAGCGCGAGCTACCCAACGCCGAGTGTGAAGTCATCGCAGGCGCCGGCCACGATATCTCGCTCGAGCGACCCCGAGAGCTCGCCGAGCGAGTCTTGGCGTTCGCCCTGCGTGGCTAAAGGCCAGGCCGGAGGACTGCACTTTTCCGTCTCGATCTTCGGCGTCGCGCCGAGGCAGTTTTGAGTACGGAGATTTTTGCCCGCGCGCTCGACACAATCGCTAAACTCGGCGCTCGATGATCAAGCTTGGGCGACCGGTGCTCGTGCTTGCGCTCCTGTGTGCGATCGCTACGCACGCGCAGGCGCAAACGAGCACGGCCCAGGCGAAGAGCATCGAGACTGCGCGCGCTACGATCAAGGGCAGTACGCGCTTCATCGGCCTCGGCGGCGCCTTCGTCGCCATCGCCGACGATACGGAAGGGGTGGCCATCAATCCGGCTTCGGCCGCGGTGCGGCTTCCGTATTCTTGGGATGCGTTCAGCTTCTCCTTCGGGATCGACATCTCGATCGCCACCTGGCTGCCGAAAAACGACCTGTTCAACGCGCCCGAAAGCGCAGGCAAAAGCGGATCGCTCTTTGGCTCGTTCGCGGTCTTGGCCAACTACCGACATGCGGGCTTCGGCGTTGCGGCGGAGGCGGAGCAGAATAGCGCGAGCCAACAAGCGCAAGGCTTCAGCACCAAGCTTGCGGCGAACTTCGGCCTGGTGCGACCCGCCGTAGCGTACGGATATTTCGATGGGCAGTTGGAGCTCGGTGCGGGCCTGCGCATCGTGGGCTTCAGCCTCAACGGCGGGCAAAGTAACGTGCCCTTGACCGCCGGCATCGGTTACACCGCAGGCCTGATCGTCAAGCCGAGGGGCCAGCAGTATCGTGTCGGCGCCGCGATCGAACAGCCGATCAACGCCGAGCTCCCAGGCGAGGACGGCGCGGCTCCGACCACCGTGCACGTCCCCTGGACCGCCGCGTTCGGCTTCGCCTACCAGTTCGGCCGGCGGCACCTCAACCCCGCGTTCGTTACCGTCGATGAGCGCGCACGCCTCGATAACCCTGGTCACGAGCCGACGAAAGGCGAGAAGAAAGACGCTGAGCAAGAACTGCTCGAGGAGTACCAAAAGGACCAAACTTGGTACCTGCTGCTGAGCACGGAGCTCGCGCTGATCCAAGGCGGTGGTGACGTGGCCCTCGGCAGCTCGCTCGCCCTCGACCGACCGCTGATCTCCCCGCGCTTGGGCGTCGAGAGCGAGGTGTTGCCGCGCTATCTGCGACTGCGCGCGGGTAGCTACCTCGAGCTGCCGACGACGGATCAGGGGCACGCGCGCCTGCACGGCACCGGCGGCGTCGACATCAAGCTCTTCGAGTGGAGTATTTTCGGGCTGGTTCACCCCTTCGACTACTGGCAGCTGTCGCTCGCCGCCGATGGCGCGAAGTCCTACCTCAACACGTCGTTCAGCATTGGATTTTGGCACTAGTGCGGGCGTAGCCGCGGCCCCGGCGAGTGCTAAGGTTATCGACCTTCAGCATGCCCAATCACCACGCCCGCGCGTCATCGCTTCCCTTGCTTGAAACACTCGTCTTCTCCGCTCTCGGCTCTCTGCTATTCGCGACCGCCGGCTGTTCGAGCGGAACTTCCCCGACCCTCGGCGGCCCAAGCGGCGCGGGCGGTACGATGAACGCGGCTGGCGCGCCGGCGAGCGCGGGCGGAGTGGGCGGAGGCGGAGCGGGCGGCGCCACGGGCGCCGTCAGCGGCGCAGGTGGCAGCGCCGGAGCGGCTTTGGCCGGCGCCGCAGGAGCTCCGGTCGTCGGCGCGGCCGGAATGGGGATGGGCGGCAGCGGCGTCGCGGGCGCAGCCGGCGCGTCGAGCGCGGGCGGCAGCGGCGTCGCGGGCGCGGGCGCGGGCGCGTCCACGGACTGCAGCGCGTTAGCGCTGTGCGATACTTTCGAGGACACCGCCGTGGGCGCGCCGCCGAAGAGCTCGCTCTGGACGCTCGTCCCCTCTGCGGCCAGCGGCTCCGCCACGGTCGATTCGATCGGTGCTCACGGCTCGACCCATTCGCTCAAGGTGGTGAGCCCCGATCGCCTATATCTGCGAAATACGTCGGTTATCGGGACGCTCGGCGCGGTTGCGCACGTTCGTTTTTACCTGCGTCTCGGCTCGACGCTCGCGGACGGACACGGAGCAATGATCGTCACGCACCCCACGATGGTGGATCAATATAGCCAGTCGAACGAGCTCCGGTTCGGCAGTCAGGGCCAGGTCTTCCACTGGAACACGGACTCCGACGCCGCAAACATCCCCGACGTGAGCCCGGACGGAAACGCCGCGAGCGTCAAGCCCACGGCCAATACCTGGTACTGCATCGAGCTCACCATCAACACGAACGGACACCTGAATACCGCTATCGATGGTGTGGACGTTCCCGGGCTGACCGAAGACGGCACCGCGACGCCAAACATCGATCAAGCTTGGGTCGGTAGCGCGCCTTCGCTCGCGCGCTACACGGCGTTCGCCGACTTCAACTTCGGGTGGCAGAGCTACGGCGGCGGAGCCCTCACCGTCTGGTACGACGACGTCGCGCTGTCTTCGACGCCGATTGGCTGTCCCTGACCGCGGCCCTCGGCAACTGACGGCATGCGCGCTACTTGGGCGCGGTCACGGACGCAGGCTTGGTCTGGAGTCCTCGCACCGCGGTCACGAGCGCCAAGGGGTCCGGCGCACGCCCCAGGCGCGTGCGCAGCTCGCTAGATAGCCAGCGCGCGCCCTCGTCGACTCCGCTGAAGATCTCCATCGGATACGGCGCTCGCGACGCGAGCTGAAGCAGCGACAGCACGGCGCGCATGGCCGCACCACGGAACCCGGTACCCTCCACGACCTGTGCCGCCGCGACCATCGAGGAGTTGGCGAGCTCCGTGCGGATGTACGTGCGAGCCTCGTCGGAAGGCGGCTTACAGTCGCTGTTGATGACGAGCAATGTTCCGGTGCCACCTCCGCACTCCTTGGAGAGCGCCTCGAGCTCGCGGATGATGGTTCGCATGACGACGCTCGTCGGCGCCTCGCGGGACAGGACGATTTGAACGTTGCCAAGCCACGCGATGCAGTGGGCGTCATCCTGGTATCGCGTGGTGATCTGCATCTTTGCCGGCCCGAACGGTAGGCGACGGGCCGATGGAATCGCTACGTTGTGCACCGACGTTCACACGGCGACATTCTGCAACAGCAGAAGGGCAACTACTTGCCTGCATGTCGATTAGCAGGATAGTTACCCACATTTGCCGCCGCAGACCTACTCGCCCTGGCGCGCTAACCCGCTTGCTTCTCGGCCTCCACTGCCACGTCTCCATCGACGATGCGAGCCGCGATCATGGAGCTGCGCGAAGGGGGCAACGAACGCGAGTGCTTGACGCACACTTGTTTCAACGCCGTTTCCAATGACAGCTCGAACTGCTCGGTCATGTTCTCGAAGATCGTGTCGATGACCCTGCAGCATTCGCTGCGTTGCTCCGCGGACAACGGCTGGGCCAAAAAGAGCGCGCTGATTTGCTGTGGACTCATCGATCCGGGTGGCTCTGCCACGTAGTGACGGTGTGCCCAATAGTCGAGCACGACTTCTTCTTCTGCCTCGACCGTGCGCGCCAGGGGAGCGGTAACTGCGAACAAGGCCTCCCCGCAATCCTCGAGTGCCTTGATGAGCCAGAAGCGCACCAGAGGATTGGCATTGCCGAACGCATGGTGTTTGACCTTGGCCATGTTTCGACGGTGAACTTCGGTCTCGTTGCCGAGGAAGTAAAAGGCGATCGTTTCGCCAGAATCCCAGGTCAGCATTTCGTCCATCTGCAAAGCCTGCCAGTCGCGTAGAAACAAGCTGCCGTGCGTCGCTAGGTTCCGCGTCCACTGGTTCAAGGCCTGCTCGAGCGGTGTTTGAGGCTCCGCATAGCGGAGGACCAGCTCATTGAAGTCCTTGTAGCCGGCGATGTCGACGCCCCACAGCGCGATGAAGCCGCGCAGGCGATCGCGCGGCTCCACATCGTCCGTCGCGCGAAGCCAGGCGAGAAACGGGTGCTGACTCAAGCGGCCCATTTTCTCTTGCAGGTGCCGAAGTACGGCCAGCTGACTCAGCGATGGTGGCGCCATCAGACTCGCGTCAGCCTCAGCCTCAGCCTCAGCCTCAGCCTCAGCCTCAGCCTCAGCCTCAGCCTCAGCCTCAGCCTCAGCCTCAGCCTCAGCCTCAGCGGCGCCGGCGGGCGTGCTTCGGAAACGAGGCGGCGCGACGGAGTCCAGGAACTCACCGTCCAGGCCGAGCAACATCTTTCGATAGTCGGCCGAGCGCTCGCCGTAATCGAGCAGCTGATCCAAAACGGCGCAGAACATCGTGAACACGTGATCCACGGCCACCTGGGCCTCGGCCAGTTGGATCGGAGACAAGCTGGCGCGGAGCAGCGGCGCCTCGTCCGCTTGCAAGTGACCGGTCTCGCGATCGCGGTGGTATTTGCCGTAATAATCGTGCGGCACCTGGTGCTTTCGCGAGAGCTCTGCGGCAATCGGAGCGGTGTGCCCAAAGAAGACGTCGCCGCAGATCTCGATTGCCTCCATCATCGGAAAGCGCACCAGAGGGTCGGGCTGCCGCGCCGACAAACGCAGCAAGTCCATCCCGAACCGCCGGACAATCTCGGCGTCGTGCGAGTGAAATAGCCACCATAGCATCTTGCCCGGCGGCCAGGCAGCGAGCTCTCCCAGCGGTAGCGTGTACCAGTTCTCGTAAAAGAGCCGGGAGTGAGTGCGATCCTCTTCCGTGTGCTCGTTGATCGCCCGCTCCAGATCATTGTCCGGTTGGGCGTAGCTCAGGAACCACTTGTTCAGGTCGGCGAAGCCCATGATGAAGTCAATCATCACGGGTGAGAACACGAATCGTCGCTCCAGTGGAACGCTTTCCGAGTTGAGCCAATCGAAGAACTGGTGACCGGCAACCCGAGAGCGACCCGCGCGCAATCCCTGCCAAACACGCTTCATTCGTCCCTGCTTTCACCATGCTCACGATGGAGCAATGCCACGCAATTGCTTGCCAACCCGCACACAGCGCCGGCGTGGGCAACACGCAGCGCCGGCGATTGTCCGCACCATATCCGCGGACGTCGAGCGTGGTCAATAATAACCCGCAGGGTATGAGCTGCCTCGAGGGTGATTGAGCGCTCGTACCGCGATCGCCCAGCACCGGTCGTCGACTCACGATTCGGCCGCGCTCGCGCGCTAGCGCAATTGTCATCGCCCCGACACGTGCCCGAATTTCAGCACGCGGAGCGAAGCGCCAACCGAGCTCGGTAGTTTCTTCGATGGTCGCGCGACATGGCGAGTTCCGCCAGTGCCTTCGGCGTCGCGCCGCGGGTGAAGGCAGCGTGAAACAATGCCGCGCTCCGCGGGCACCGCTCGCCGACAGAAATTATACTGTGCGAACGCAGTGCGAACGCAGCATGATTTTTTTCGCCGCGAGGCAACCATCGTCAGACAAGTGTTGATCCAACGGAAAGTTCACGACCCGAGCGAAGCGCACGCGCCGGCTCACATCCGTTGCGGCGCTTCGATCCCGAGTAGATCGAGACCGGTCGCCAGGGTGCGCGCGGTCAGATCGCACAGGGCGAGCCGTGAGGCGCGCTCGGCGGGCTCGGATTTGAGCACGGGGCAGTCTTGGAAAAAGGTCGAGAAGCTCGAGGCGAGGCTGTACAGATAGCCGCACAATCGATGCGGTTCGAGTGAGGCCTCGACTTCAGTCAACGCGCGGCCAAAGGCAAGCAATTCGAGAGCCAGGGCGCGCTCTGCGGGCGCCGCGATCGAGAGGTTGCCTGCGCTTGGGCCGCCATCGCTGGCGGCTTTGCGCAGGATGGATTGGATGCGTGCGTGGGCGTATTGCAGGTAGCCGCCGGTATTGCCTTCGAAGGCGACCATGCGCTTCCAGTCGAACACGTAGTCTTTGATGCGATCACTGCTCAAATCGGCGTACTTCACTGCGCCGATCCCGACTTGACGCGCGACGGTCGCGCGCTCTTCCTCCGGCAGCTCCGGGTTGCGTTCGAGCACGGCGGCGGCAGCGCGCTCTACGGCTTCGTCCAAGAGTTCGATCAGCTTGATGTTCTCACCGCTGCGGGACTTGAGCATTTTGCGATCGTCACCCAGCACCGAGCCGAAGCCGACGTGTTCGGCGCGCACCGGGGGCGCGAGCCAGCCGGCCATCTTGGCGACTTCGAACACCATCGAGAAGTGCTGCTGTTGGGGCGTGCCGACCACGTACAAGAGCCGCGTGCCGCCGAGCACTTCGTGCCGGAAACGCAGGGCGGCCAAGTCGGTCGCGCCGTAACCGTAGCCGCCGTCTTTCTTGCGCACGATCAGCGGCAGCGGCTCCCCTTCCCGACCGTTGAAGCCAGGTGGGAAGACGCAGAGCGCCCCGTGATCGATGACGGCGATCCCGCGCGTCTGCAGATCGTCGGCAATTTCCGATAGTTTCGGGTTGAAAAAGCTTTCCCCGCGCACGTCCAGGGAGACCAACTGCACGCCCAGCCGCTCGAACACCGCGGCCATGTAGCGCTTCGAGCTTTCGACGAATTGCCGCCAGAGTGCGAGCGTCGCGGCATCGCCTGCCTGCAGCGAGACCACGCGCTTTCGCGCGCGGTCGGCAAAGCCCAGATCGGTGTCGAATTTGACGCGCGCGGCGCGATAAAAATCTCCAAGCTCGCTCGGATCCAGCGCTGCGACGCCTTCTTGCTGCACGTCCACCATGTGCTCGATCAGCATGCCGAACGGCGTGCCCCAATCGCCGATGTGATTTTGACGAATCACGGTGTGACCACGGAAGGCGAGCACACGGCACAACGTATCGCCGATGATCGACGAACGCAGATGGCCGACGTGCATCTCTTTGGCGATGTTGGGCGACCCGTAATCGATCACGCACACGTCGAGCACGTCCGCCGGGGGCACGCCCAAGTTCTTCGCTGCGAGCAACTCGGACAGCGCGACGGCCAGCACCTCGTCCTTCAACGTCAAGTTGATGAAGCCCGGACCCGCGACCTCCACCCCACCCGGCGCGCACAGATCGGAGAGGTCGAGCACGGCGAGCAGCGCTTGCGCAACCTCACGCGGTGGACGGCGGAGCGCCTTGCCCAAGCTCATCGCCACGTTGACCTGATAGTCCGCGCGGTCGGAACGACGCAGCAACGGATCCGTGTCCTGGTACTCCGCGCCGAAGGCACGCCCTAACCCGGACGCAAGACGGGCACGAAGGAGAAGCTCGGGGTGAGGCATGCCACTTATTACTGCTGTTCCCGCCGCGGGCAAATCTTCCAGGCGCAAGATTGAAGCGGTGATTCCGGACGGACGGCGTGATAGTCGACGGGCGACATGCGCCGCCCCGCCCTCGCGTTACCGTTGCTCACGCTGCTCTTGCTCGGTTGCCACTCGGCGGGGCAATACGGCTTTGCCCGCTCGTATCAACCACTGAGCGCCGAGAAGAGCGCCATCGAAGGCGCGCGCGAGTTCGATCCGGTGATGGCGGAGCGCGACAAAGAGGAATGGAAGAAGGCGACGGTCACCCTGTTCGGGGTGGTCAAAGCTCGCTCCTCCGACAAAAGCGGCGGCGCCTACCTGACGCTCAGCATGCGCACGTTGAGCGACCGCAACCTGTGTGACGACTTCGACGAAGACACCTGTCGCGTCACCGTCAGCGAACACGAATACGCGACGTTACACGCGATCGTGAAGCTCACGAGTGAAGACGAAGTGGGCGAGCACAGCGTGGGCACGGGCTCGCTCCTGCGCGTGGTCGGTAAGCTGACGGATGAAGTCGATCCGGACGACGGAGCCTCGGTGTTACGAGTCAGCTACTACCGCCATTGGCCACGCCACTTCTTCGTCACCACCGCAATGGCCTCCGGCATGACGAAGTGATTCAGCGCGGTGGCCCCGCCGTGGCCGGCTCGGGTTCCGCCGCGGGCGGCAAGGGCCCCGGGTGATTGAAGCCGAAGCCGAGTTGGAATTGTAGCCACAGGGCCAGGCCCGATTCGCGATCTCGATACCGGGGCGCTTGGTCGCAATCTGCAGCGCCCGGCGTGGAACAACTAACGGGGCTTCGACCGCCCAAAGCACGCCCGAGACCGCCTTCGAGACCCAGGCGCAAGCCGCTCTTCGTGACCCAATCGAGCGGCAGGGAGAGGCCGACCATCGAGCCGTAGTCAGCAACATCGGTGCGAGCGAACATCAGGCCCGGCGACATCGCAAAGCTCGGCGTGCGCACGAGCGCGAAGCCCGCACTGAAGGCATAGAAGAACGAGGGAGCTTTGGCATCGGATCCAAAGTCCTCTTCCCAGTCGCCCGTACTCTCGGTGGGAAACGCGATCTTTGCCGTGAGGCGCAAGCGCCCCGCAACGTACACGCCGGCCTGCGCGCCCAGGTTCACGGCTTGCGAAAAGCGATGCTGCCAATCTGCAGCAACCACGATCGCATCGAAGAACGGAGTGCTGCTGACGGCGGCGTCGTCAGGGAAGCGGAGCGGGGGCGGGGGCGGAGGCGGCGGGTAGTAGTAGCCGTACGGATAGCCCGGAGGAGGCGGCGCATAGGGGTACGGATACGGGGCTGGGTACGCCGGCAATGGTGGAGAAGCCGGAGCAAGCGGAGGCGGAGGCGAAGCCGGCGCCGGAGCTGCCTCTGGCGCGTTCGTCGGCGCGGACGCGGCGCCCGCTGGCGCCGTCGCGGGCTCCGGGAACGCGGCTGCCGGCGGGGCGGATTGCGCGCTCGCAAGATCGGGCAGGAGAGCCAGCGAAACCACGAAAACAGCGGGAATCTTCGGCCCCATCGTAAGCATTAAGGAGCTTCCCCGGCGCTCGGTCAAGCGTGCTAAGACCGGGGCGTGCGTCGTCGCTTGCCCTCCCTCACCCGACCCTGGTCCGCCGCTCTGATCGGCGTTGCGTTGTCGGCCGTGCTCAGTCATCCCGCGCAAGCGACGGTGGTGGAGCGAGTGGTGGCCGTGATCGGCGATCGCGCGATCTTGCTCAGTGACTTGAAGGCGCGAGCGCAGCCGTTCTTGGTTCAAGTCACCCAGGGGGTGCAGCCCGGCGCCCAACGCAGCGCAGCCATCTCGCAGGTCTACAAGGGCGTGCTGGACAAGATCGTCGACGAAGAGCTGGAAGAGCGCGTGGCGATTCAAGCCAAGGTCACCGTCACCAGCAAAGAGATCGACGATGCGATTGCCCGCGTGGCCGCGCAAAATCAAATCCCGGTCAACAAGCTGCTGAGCGAAGCCGCCAAGACCGGCGTCACCGAACCCCAGTACCGAGATGAGCTCCGCCGGCAATTGCTGCAGGCAAAGTTGGTGAATGTTCGCTTGCAAGGCCGCATCCGCGTCACGGACGAGGACCTCAAGGTCGCCTACCGCAAGATCGTGATCGAAGAGCGCCAAAAGCTGAGCCTGAAGGTGGCCTGGATCCGCATTCCCGCGGGCAAGGATGGCTCCGGCCGTGCGCTCGCCGAACGCGTGGCGGAAGCAGCGCACAGCCAGGATTTTGCGCAGCTAGCCCGGCAATTTTCCCAAGATCAGATCACCCGCGATGCCGGCGGTCAGCTGCCGCAAAGCAAAGTTTCCGATCTCCCGCCTGCGCTGGCGCGCGCGTCGCTGGCGCTCGAGGTCGGTGAATCGTCTGAGCCGCTGCGAATGGAGGATGACTTCGTGATCGTGCGGGTCAATTCGCGTACCGCATCGCAGTTGCCCTCTTTCGACGAAGCCCGTCGTGAGCTCGGCGACCGCGTGTACATGGACAAGATGGGTCAGGCGCGCCGCGTTTGGCTCGACGGTCTGCGCCGTCGCAACCACGTCGAAGTTCGACTTTAGTCTAGTCGCAAACCAAGCCGTATAGGTCGCGCGCCGGAGTGCCATGCGCGACGATGCGCTGCGCGGTTCTGAGCTCTTCCTGAATCAACGCCTCGAATTGTTCGAGGGGCAGCGCGCCTTCGATGCGTCGGCCATTGGCAAAGAACGTGGGGGTGCCATTCACGCCCAGCTTTTGGCCGAGCCTCATGTCCGCGCGAATGGCCGCGTCGTGCACGCCCGCGTGCGCCGAGATCAAGAGCAACGCGCCGTCCAAGCCAGCCTTGCCCGCGAGCGCGCCGAGCGCGCCATCGTCGAGCGCGTCCGCCTGGGCGAACATCCCGTCGTGCACCGCCCAAAATCCGCTGACTGAACCGCGCCGAAGCGCGTCGGCGGCAAAGTTCGCCAGCAGCTGCGCGCCTTTGTGCTGAGGTAACGGGTAGTCTTTCCAGACCAAGCGCAAGGTCTTGGGATAGCGCGCGAGCAGCGCCTTCAGCGTCGGCTCGACGCGTTTGCAGTACTGACACTCGAAGTCCGAGAACTCGACCAGTGTCACCAGCGCGTCGGCCGGCCCGCGCGTCGCGGATTTGCCGATCGGAGCACACGATCGCGACTCGCCGGCGTTGCCCACACCGATCAAGTTGCTGCTGGTGCGCGTTGCGTACAGCATCGCTGGTGACACTCCCGCGGCCGAGAGCCATGTCGCCGAGCGTTGTTCGTCGCGCAGCAATTGCTCGAGCTCGAGAGCCGTCCGTTCGCCGTCGATCGGCTGCCCATTCAAGAACGAAAATGGGGTCGATCTGAGCGCAAATTGCCCGGCAAGCTGCAGATCCGCGCGTACCTGAGGCTCGCCTGCGGCGGCCAAGTCCGCGAGCTTCGAAGCGCCGTAGCCCGCGGCGTCGAGCTCTGCGCGCAAGCGCTCCGCAGTCAAGCTCGCCTCCCCTTGCAGCACGCGGTGCAGGACATCGAAGAAAGCCGAGCTGCCGTGAACGCGCGCGACGCCCGCCAGCACTCGCGCCGCGTACAGCGCGTTCGGGTGTTCGCGCAGTGGGTGGTGGTGAAACACGATCCGCAGATCGTCACCAAAGCTTAGTTTGACCGCCTCGAGCGCGCGCCAGGCCTGGCGCGTGTGCGGACAATCCAGATCGCCGAACAAAACCCAAGTGAGCGCGGCATTGCGCGTGCCCCAAATCGGCTCCGTGCCGAGCACGGGCAACGGGGCGCGCGCGTCGTCCGGAAAGCTGCTCAGACCCGCACCCGGAGCGACGATCGGCGCGTGCCGAGTACGCGCTGGATGCGGCGTGATCTCTGGCTCTGGGGGCAGCGGCGGAAGTTCCACCACGGACGGCTCGGGCGTGGCTGCGACCGACGGTGGTGGTGGTGCGAGATAAGGCGCGGAAGCGGTCTTGGGCGGAGCAGGAGGCGCGTGGCGAGTGGCGTAGATGAAGGCGGTGGCGACGCCGCCGAGCATCAACGCTAAACCGGAGACGACGAGCAGGAGGGCGAGCAGGGAGGCGCGCGGCATGGTTGGGGTGCCGGGCGGGAGGGGCTGGAGATTCGGCGGGGGAGAGAGAGGGAGAGCTCGCGCGGGCACGGGCATGGGCACGGGCACGGAGAGAGGGAGATCGTTTACGTTTACGTTCACGTTTGCGTTTGCGTTTTCGGGGGAGAGACGAGTGAGGTGGGCGGTGAAGGTAGTGATGTCGTGGGGGCGGGAGTGGGGATCGGGTGCGGTGGCTCGGGCGAGGTGGGCGGCGATTTCTGGGGGGATTTCGGGAGGGAGGAGATTGCGGAGGAGCGTCGCGAGGGCGAAGAGATCGCTCGCAGGGGTGGGGGGCTGGAGCGTGGTTCGGAGTTCGGGGGCGCGCAGATCGGGCGAGAGGAGTTGGCTGGCTTCGCCGGGGGCGCCAAAGGTGTTGGCGAGGGCGGTGACGCCGAAGCCGAACAGCACTTCGGGCTCGGGGCCTTCGCTGATCAGTTCGGGGGTCAGTAGGCCGTAGGCGATGCCTTGGTCGTGCAGCGGTGCGAGGGCGGCCGCGATACGCGCAGCCAATGCCGCCACGCGCGGCACGGTCCAAGCGCTGCTGGGAACCTCCGCAACGCTGCCCGAGGCCGGCGCAGCGAACGCGACGAAGCCGCTGCCTGCGTCGAGGCCCGAGGCTAACGGGCGCGCGAGACCGGAAACTCCGAGGCCGAAGCGGCCGTGACGCTCGAGAGCTTCAGTCAATTGTGCTGCGCTGCAGCTCAGTGCGATCTGAATCAGCCAACACAGTTGGCCGCTGGTGAGGTCCTGAGCAACGGCGAACCCGTTTGCGACGGGAGCGAAATCTCGAAGCACCCGGAACCGACCGTTAACCAATGAGCCGCTCGCCAGCATCTTTGTCAGTTTGACACGCCCGCAAGTGGTTCAGACAGCTTGGCGCACGCCGTGTCATGCCCCGCGGCATTTGACCCGGCTTTTGACGCGGAATTGCAGTGTGGCACGCCATGTGCTCAAAGGAACCCGCGAGAATGTTCAACCTGCGCAGCGTGTTCGCGTTCTGGGCCGTCGTGGCCCTGGTTCTGGGTTCGGCGGAGCGGGCGCAAGCTCAACTTCCTCCGACGACCGGCAACGGCGTCACCGTCATGCTGCCCATGACCGGCGTGACGCGCGATCACCAAGACCGAGACAGCACCACTCCGATCACCCAGATCAACTACAAGGACTGCCTCACCGACGACAAGGTGACCTTCAGCTTGAACTTGGGAGTGGGGTACAACCAGTACGCCCTCCAGGTCTGGGCCGGCACTGGTTGCGATACATTTGCCAATCGCCAGCCCGCGACTGCCACGTGTTGGCAATTGTCCGGCGGTGGGCAGCCGAACATGCTCGTCTTCCCGGTCACCGTCAGCGTTCGCGACATGCTGCACGGACGCACCGGCGGGCAGTCCGTGGGCGGTGGCGTCGTCGACGGGACCGGCGGCACTGATTCCACCGGCACGGGCGGCAGTGATTCGATCGGCGGCACGGGCGGCATTGACCCGACCGCGGGCACCGGCGGCACTACCGGAACGGCTGGATCGAGTACCTCCGCGCCCCCGTCGGACGCGCCCAGCGAGTGCATCCTCACCTCGGCGGTGGTGGCGCCGCAACAGCTCAACGTTTACTTCTTGTTGGTCGACGGCGCCAACAACTCGGCCGGCTTCACCTATTGGGCCGCGACCTACAAGCTCAGCGCGTCCGCACCGCCCGACCAGGTGTCGTCCGGCACGGGCGAGAACATCGCGCCCATCAGCTGGAGCTACAACGACACGAATCCGGATCAATACATCAACGGTTATCAGTTCTATTGCGATCCCGCGCCAGGCGAGGCGGGTCTCGCAG
This sequence comes from Pseudomonadota bacterium, assembly GCA_037200885.1. Lineage (GTDB taxonomy): Bacteria > Myxococcota_A > Polyangia > Polyangiales > Polyangiaceae > PMG-095. Next base: position 2,554,509 of record JBBCIN010000001.1, on the reverse strand, counting down.
ACGCGGGCGTGGTGCCCGATCCGCTGATCCTGCCAACGATCTGCCAGCCGTCGACGGTCCTCATCCCGGGCACGCGACCACCCGATGAGTACCGGTGCGGCAGCGCCGGCAGGACGTCCCAAAAGGGCAACGCCACCGGTTTGATCAACAACGTCGCCTACAACGTGGCGGTGGCCGCGACAGACACCTACCGAAACATCGGCAACATCGGGACGACCGCGTGTGCCGTCCCGCAACCCGTCACTGGCTTCTTCGAAGCCTATCGCAACGCCGGCGGTGAGGGCGGTGGCGGCTTCTGCAGCTTCTCGCGCCATGGTCGGCCCGTGCTGCTCTTGACCGTGTTTGGAATCGCCCTGGGCCTGATACTGCGACGGAGACGCGCGACGTGAAACGATTCGTACTCGTTCTGATTCTCGGTCTGCTCGGTTTGTTGCGAGCTCCGTCGGCGCAAGCCCAAGGCGTGGATGAATTCGGCGCGTACGGCCGCACTGGCCGTCACATAGAGTCGTCGCAGGTCGGCCTGGTCGAAGCCCGCTTCGGCCCGTACAACCCGCGCGTCGACAAATCAGTTCCCAACGGCACTCCCTACGCAGACACCTTCGGCAACAGCACACGCTACATGTTTGGCCTGGAGGGCGACTGGCAGATCATCCGCATCCCGCACCTCGGCACGCTCGGCCCAGGTCTCGGCTGGAGCTATACGCGCGCCAGCGGCTTTGCTCGCCTGACCTCGGACATGAACCAGCGTTCGGACGAGACGACCTCGCTGGGAATCATGCCCATGTATCTGGTAGCAGTCCTACGCGCGGATGCGCTGCCACGCGAGCTCGGCATTCCGCTCGTGCCCTACGCCAAGCTCGGTATGGGCGCGGCACTCTGGTGGTCCTCCGACGGCGGCGAAACCGCGTACGCCGGCAACGTCAAAGGCACCGGCATTTCATTTGGTCCCCAATATGCCCTCGGCGGCATGTTCCTGCTCGACATCCTCGACGAACAGACCGCGCGCGACGCCGACACGGGCCTCGGCATCAACAACAGCTACATCTTCGGCGAGTGGTACGGTAGCGAGCTCGACGCGTTCGGTTCCAGCAAGCGCCTCAACGTCGGCACCAACACTTGGGTCGTCGGTTTGGCCGTGGAATTCTAGCGCTCGACCCGAGGGACCAGGCGCGGGCGGGTGCAGTCGCGCGGTTCCACGCTGAGGAGAGAGAGGACGCGCGGCGCCTTCGGCGCGCGGTGGGAGACTCTCGTTGGCGCACGCTCGGCTGATCCGCTTGGCCGCCCGCGCGTTGCCCGTGGAAGGCACGCGCCCGTTCGCTCGGTTCTAGTAGGTCGCCATCTCATTCGTTGATCGTGATCTGGTCATCCAAGACTTTTCGCTCGTTTTGGTTCCGGGCAGGCGGCTGAGCTGTCTTCCGCGCGCTCGGCGCTGCGCGCGCACGGGAGAGAAGAGAGAACCAGATTCGGCGTGCGGCTGGAGTGCCGGGGTCGTCAAGGAACCTCAGCGCGGGAGCGGCGCCTGGGTTAGCGCTGACAGCTGAGCCTCAGCGCGCGCGCAGCAACCGATCGATATGTTTGTGTTCCCAAGCAAGCGCGCGATCGTGATAGCGGAACTCGCGTTCACGGCTGGCAAACTCCGGGGGATGGATCAGGGTGCGGCCGCCCACGCGGACCTCGGGCATCACATGATGCAAGAGCTCGTGGAACACGATGTAGGAGACGAAGTAACGCGGGACCCATTCGGCATCCAGGACGGGATGGACCCTGATTAGGCGTTCGGAGGCGCTGTAGCTACCGAGCTTGATGGTACGACGCTGCTTGCCTTCACCGGCGGGGCTGGTGCGACGGCCCCAAGTGATCAGCACGTCACCGATGCTGCCACCGAAGTAGGTCTCGTTCAGCTGGGCCAGAACCTCGCCGAGGTCATGCACATGGCCTTCGGCTTGGAGCTTGACCGTGGCGCGGCGTGAGGCGCGGATCCGGTGAGTGTTCGTCGAGATGAAGTCACCGATGACCGTCGACGCGTCGCGGTCACCGTGGACCACGTAGGCCACCAGAGCATCCAAGATGCGGGGCTCCGCCCCCAAAAACATCATGTTCACACGCACCCGCAGGCGACCACGCGCCCGCGTTTGCGTCACCATGCGACGGCGGTTGTCCGTGACACCGAGCTGCACCGGGCCACCGAAGGCCGCCTCGAGCCGCCGCTCCAGCCGCTGCCGCGCGCCTTCGTGGATGAAGATCTGGGGGCCCGACGGCAAGAAGTAGAGTGGGACCTGCGCCTGCCCATCCGGGATGCGCACGGCAGCCGTCGCCATCCGCGGCACGGATGCACGCGCGGCACGCCGCCGACCAACACGGCCGACGGAAGCGGGAAGCCAGGGGAAACGCAGTTGAGGAGCCATGGGACAGAACGCGGCGAGTTGCCTGAAATTGGGACTAAGGGACGAGATCGATAGCGTCAAGGAAACGAAAATAGTTCTGTTATTCTCAGCACTTGACTACGAAACCGCTGGCACCCGCTGCGGCGCCCCTAACCCCGCGAACCGCCAAGACTTCCAGAGCCCTGGCAGGAGTTTTGCGCCCACAAATGGCACACGAAGGCCCGCGGGCCGAGAGCGCGAAATATCCCAACAATCCGAACAAGTTATCCCCAGAACCGACATCCCCTCACCTCACGGACGTCTCCTCACACGCGCGCCTTCGCGCGACGCTGAGCCAACGCAACAACGCCGAACCCACGCGCAGCGCAAAACGAACACACCGCGCGACGAACGGAGCGCCACACCACCGGGCTTGTGCACGGATGCATGACGACTCCGCTCGCCGCGCGGCTGCTACTGGGAGTGCTTTGGCTTAGCTCGGGCGGACGTTGCCGCGCTTCGCGTTGGGATTATTCGGATTATTCGGGCCGTTGGCGCTGGGCCGCTCGAGACCGTTGCCCGGCGCACGAGCATCCGCGGCTGCGTGGACCGCCGCCTCACCTTTTCCCTTTGGTGGGAGCACCTCAGAGCCGGGCGCGTTCACATTCGGCGTGGCGGTTGCGCCCGCCGTGCCGATGCCATGGTGGAGCAGAAGCTTCTGCTCGATACGCTGCATCAGGTCCGGGTGCTGTTCCAGGTAGGTGCGGGCGTTGTCCCGGCCTTGACCGATACGTTCACCGTCCACGGAAAACCACGCCCCGCTCTTCTGAATGATGTTCAGGTCGGAAGCGAGATCGATGATCTCCCCCGAGCGGCTAATCCCGTGACCGTAAAGGATGTCGAACTCCACCTCACGGAAGGGTGCGGCAAGCTTGTTCTTGACCACCTTCACGCGGGTGCGATTGCCCACCGCCACAGGGTCCTTGCCGGCCGTAACGCTCTCTTTAATGGCTCCGATACGGCGAATATCCAAGCGCTGGGAGGCGTAGAACTTGAGTGCATTGCCGCCGGTCGTAGTCTCGGGGCTACCGAACATGACGCCGATCTTCATGCGGATCTGGTTGGTGAACATGATGATGCAGTGCGAGCGATTCACCGAGCCTGTGACTTTGCGCAATGCTTGGCTCATCAAACGGGCTTGCAGACCCACGTGCGAGTCACCCATGTCCCCTTCGATTTCCGCCTTGGGCACGAGCGCCGCCACGGAATCGATGACGATCAGATCGACCGCGCCGGAGCGCACCAGCATGTCCGTGATTTCCAGCGCTTGCTCGCCGTAATCAGGTTGGCTGATGAGCAATTCATCCGTCTTCACGCCGAGCTTTTTGGCGTAGGTGATGTCGAGCGCGTGCTCGGCGTCGATGAAGGCGGCTACGCCGCCCTGACGCTGCACGTTGGCGATGGCGTGCAGCGTGAGCGTGGTCTTACCGCTCGATTCAGGGCCGTAAATCTCGACGATGCGGCCGCGCGGGTAGCCTCCGATGCCGAGCGCGATGTCGAGCCCCATGGAACCCGTGGGCACCACTTGAACGTCCCCGCCGATCTTCTCGCCATCCTTCAGGCGCATGATGGCGCCGTCGCCAAACTCCTTCTGGACGCTGGCAATTGCGAGTTCGAGCGCTTTGGTTTTCGGCTTTTCGTCCATGATGGTGCGACCTTCTTCGGGGGTTTGAACTCGACCCGTGAAAAGCTTGTACTGCTCGGTTGTTCAGATGTCAACGCTGAGCGCCGAGCTCGGACATAGCCTGGCCGCCGTTCGGCGCCCCACCATTTAGGGCGGGGGCGGGCCTTTGCTCCAATCACAGTCCTTGGGGCAATCGCGGCCCCCTTCGTCGTGGGCGCCTTGGGCGAACCAATCGAGCAAGGTGTTCCGTTGCGCATCGGTCAGCGGTTTGACCGGGGGGACGACGGAGGGGTTGGTGGCATCCGGCATGGAGCGGTTGCTGACCGCCGCCTGCATCTTCTGCCAAACCAAGGTCGAGGAAGTCGCCAACGGGAACGGCGCTTGCGTGTCTTCGTAGGTCATCAGCGGCATTGCGGCGCCATTCAGCGTCGGATTCTGATGGCATTGCTGACACACGCAGCTGACGATTTTGTACGCGTCGCACCAAGGCACGAGCGCGTCGCTTTGCGCGCCGGCCGCTCCGCCTTCGGCTGCGCTCGCGCCGCTGCCGGCCGTGAGATCAGGAATATCGCCGCCGCCGTTGCGCTCGGTGCTCTGATCACCACAACCGGTGTAAAACGCGAGCACCGCGACGGTGAACGTCGCCCCAATCAATGCGCGAGTAGACCTCGCTAGTGCGGTCAACATGGGTAAGACGTCGAAGTCTAGACCAAGCTCGGCCGATTCGGCACTGGCGGATCGGATCTAGCAGCGAAATTCGGCCGGAATGCGCGAGCGAAGCCCGCGCCATCCGATTTATCTGCTCAGCGCCGAAGTCAGTTGACGCAAAACGCGGTGGGAGTTGCGCTCGTATGCGGACAGTGTGTGGCCGCGCTCACCGTAGCGGCCGCGTTCAGGTGATAGATGCGGCAATCGAGCGTGTTGCCGGAGGTATCGCCGACCGCGCCTCGAGCAAATTGGTTACACGCCGCGCCGCAGTCGGCAAGATCCGCGTACTGGCTCAGGTCGCCCGTGCAAATCTGGGCTTCATCCAAACAGAACTTCTCGCATAGCTCGGCCTGCGTTAGCTCGCCCGCGCCGCCCTCACCGCCCGCACCGGCGCTGTTGTCGCCCGCGCTGCCGCCGCCCGCGCCCGCATCTCCTCCGCTCGCGGCACCGCCCGCGCCAGCACCCGCCTCCGGAGACGCGCCCGCCGCCGACTCCGGAGCCCCGGCGGCACCGGATGAGCCTGCCTCACCGGCGCCAGGACTCGGCGTATCCGAGGAGTCGCTGCAACCCTGAACACCTGCCAGCCCCAACAGACAGAGCGCAGAAACCCCAAAGACAACCCGCAGATTCTTAGTCATGGGCGCACTCATGCTCGAACTCGGACGCGGACGCAATCAGGTCGTGACGATTACGAGTCTACTTGTTGGAAACCGGGACTGTCATTGACCGGTTAGTTCTTGCACGGGCCCGTCGCGGTGGTGTCCGTGTACGCGCCCTTCGAAATGAGCCCGGTATGCGGGCAATGCAGCGTCTTGTTGGCCGCCATCGCGGCAGCATCGGCGCCCATTCCCGCGGCGGTGAGGTGGTAGCGACGACAGGCGAACGTGTCATTGGCTTGTTCGCCGGTGACGCCCGGGGCGAAACCCGCACAGGCGGATAGACAGGCTGGAGCTCCGGTATACGGCGCTGCGGTCGCCGCTCCGAAGCTGCACGTGGTCTCTTCATCCATGCAGAAGGTCGTGCAGGCTGCGCTCGCGCCACCACCGGCGCCGCTCGCGCCACCGCTGCTGGCGCCGCCAGTCGTTCCGGCTGACCCGGCGCTCGCTCCGCCGGCACCGGCCGTCGATCCACCCGCGCCGCCAGTCGATCCGCCGGAGCCCGCGCTCGCTCCACCCGCGCCTGCACGTGCACCCGCCGCTCCTGCCGCGGGCGCTCCCGCGGCCGGCGCTCCCGCGGCTGGGGCACCCGCGGCGGGACCGGCACTAGTCTCCCCGACATCGCAACCTTGAAGGCTAGCGAGCCCGCAGAGAACGAGCGAGGAGGCGGTAAGCACGAGCGACGTATTCTTGGTCATGATGTTTGCGCCTTTGCCGTCGGCAGGATCGGACTGACCGTTAAGCCTGTCAAGCATTCGACAGGCGTGTCCGCACTCGACTCAAGCGCGAACGCGGTCGGACTTTGCCGGCGTCACGATGCGCCGCACTTCGATGCGTTCGGCGCGGCGCGCGCTGGCGCGAGCGACCGAGAATTGAAACCCGTGGAATTCTACGACGTCACCGGTGCGCGGCACACGTCCCACCAAATCCGCCACGAAACCTCCCACCGTCACCGTCTCCGCGTCTTCGTCGATGCCGAGGATCTCGAACAATTTACGCGTCTCAGCCGAAGCGCGACAGACGAACACGCCGTCATTTCGCCGAAAAATACGCTGATCGACGCGATCACTCTCGTCTTCGATCTCGCCCACGATCTCTTCGAGCACGTCTTCGAGCGTGATCAGACCTTGGGTCCCGCCGTACTCGTCGACCACGATCGCGATGTGTCTGCGTTCCTCTTGGAAGGTACGAAGCACCTTCTCCAAGGGAGCGCTCGCGGGCACCACCAGCAGTGGAGTTTGCAACTTATCGAAGTCGATGTCCGTGCCCGTGGCCAGCGCACCATCGCGGAACAACATGTCCTTCACCAGAATCACGCCCTTGGCGTGATCGAGATCCGCGTCGGGGGTATACGGGAAGCGGCTGTGCTGTGAACGCCGAATCAGATCGAGGTTCTCCTGAATCGTACGCTCACCGGACAGGAACACGACCTGTGAACGCGGCACCATGACCTCGTAGGCGGTGAGCTCGCGCAGGGCCGTCGCGCCTTCGATCATGTCTGCCACACGACCGGCGAGCGCTCCCTCGGTCCGGCCGAGCGCGACCAAGAGCCGAATCTCCTCCAGCGAGGTGACGGGGCTCTCGTGATTGCCGCGCAAGATCTTGGCGACCACGCTGGTCAGAAACAAGAGCGGCCTGAGAATGATCGTGAGCCCGGTCACGCCGTAGGCCACGGGCGCGGCGAGCTGCGCCACGTAGGTCACGCCGATGGTCTTCGGAATGATCTCGGAGAAGAGCAGAACGGCGATGGTAAAGACGAGCGAAAATGCCCACAGCGTGGACTCGCCCATGGCGTGCACGTACATCGCGCCGCAGACCGAGGCGCCCACGGTATGGGCGACGGTGTGAAAAGAGACGATGGCCGCGATCGGAATGTCGATCTCACGTTTGAATTCACGCAAGATCTCGGCGGCCCTCGATTTGCCGAGCACCTCGATTTGCGCGTGCTGCACACTCAAAATGACCGCTTCCGCGATCGAACAGCAGAACGAGATCGCGAGCGAACCGAGAACGGTGAGAACGAGGATCAGCATCGGCGCAGCGCGCGGTCACTCGAGCGCGGGCGCGAGCGTAGCCGAGTGGCTCGCCCTGCGCGAGAGCGAGGCCCTTTCGGCCCCGAAACCGGCGGATTGCAGGTGAATCAGGCGCGCGGCGCGCCGGCCACCAGCTGCTGTTGCTGTTGTTGCAAGAACTGGGCGACCGCGCGCGAGCGCTCGATCGCGAACTGCTTGACCTCGCGATTGGAAGAACCCGCCAACGCATTGAGCAGCTTGGTCACGCGGTCGAGCTGACGCTTCTGGAACAACGCTTCGAAATAGTTGTTCGCCAGACGGACGTCGGTAGCCATCTTGGCCTCGTGCTTTTGTAACAATGCGATGACCGAATCGAGATCGCCATTTTGACCGTACAGCGCGGACAAGCAGATCAGCGCGAGCGGATCGTTGTCGTTGCGCTCGACGGCTTTCTTGGCCCAAACCAGGGCCTGATCGCGCGTGGCTTCGTCCGCGGAATACAAGCCCTGGAGCGCGATGAACGGCGCGGCCGTCTTCTTGTTGGGTTCGGCCTCCGAAAGCGCGCTGATGGCTTTCGTGGCGGCTTCTTCGCTCTCGGCCTCTTTCACGTGCGTGAACAGGTAAGCCCAGGCGTCGACCGAGTTCGGGTCGATCTTGATCGCTTGTTCGATCATGGCCCGCTCGTTCACCGGGTCCTTCTTGCCCTGGAACACCTTGGCCAAGTGCAGCACGGGCAGCGGGCTCTCGGGCAGCAGATTCTGCGCGCCCTTGAGCGTGCCTTCGGCCTTGTCGAACTTACCCTGCTGAAGCTGCGTGATGCCGAGGCCGAGCCAATCATCACCACCGCCACCGAGGGCGACGATTTTGCTCATCACCTTTTCGGCGCGCTCGAACTTTCCGTACTTCATCAGCTCTTGCACGAACAAGCGGGCACGGTTCAGATCGTTCGGATCCTCGTTCCAATGCTTTTCCAGACCGGAGAGCAGATCGTCCAGACCGATCGCGATCGGACGGCCATCGGCGTCTTGCACTTGCACGGCCGGGCCGTTGAAGCCGAGCAGCTCCCACATCTTGTCGATCTCGAGCGCGAGCGGGCCCTTCTTGAGCTGCTCGGTGAGCTCGTCACTCGGCTTGCTCAGGGGCAGTACGATCAGCGCGTTGCCCGGCACTCCGCCTGGGAAAGCGCTCACCGGCGCGACAATCGCGGCACCGCCTTGCAAATTGAGGTTGGCGGCAGGGCCGTTCGGAGCTCCAGGCGGGGTCGGTTGAGTCATCGAGGGGGGATTGTCTAGCAGTGCGCCTACAGCTGGGCAATAGTGCGCCCAATATGGCGAGTTCCAGGTCGACCCCCGTTCGAATTTTCACGCTATTCCTAGCGGCGTTCGCGCTCTCGGTGACGATTCGCGCACACGCTGACACGATGATCATCAAAAACCCCGGGGACCACTCCCGCTACAAGTTCGAAGCCGAGCCGCATTTGCTCCTCGGTTGGATCGATCCACCCGGCGTCGCCAGCGGCGGGGGCATCGGCTTGGGCTTCCGCGGCACCGTGGTTTTGGTCAACAACGGCTTCGTGTCGAGCATCAACAACTCAATCGGCATCGGCTTCGGCGTCGATTGGGTGCACTACAGCCACCGCAACGACTACTGCAGCGGCGCTCCAGGCGGGGGTTGCTACTCCGACAGCCAAAGCGTGAACAATTTTTGGTTCCCGGTCGTGATGCAATGGAACTTCTTCCTCAGCCGGCAATGGTCGGTGTTCGGCGAGCCGGGCCTCGCGATCCGTTACACCGGGCTTCATGAGGGGCACGAGGCAGGGGCAGAGCCGGCGTTCAGCGTGGGCGGCCGCTGGCACTTCTCCGACTCCATGACCCTAACCATGCGCCTAGGCTATCCGACCATCTCCGTCGGTGTTTCGTTCATGTAACGAGCCCATCCAAGCTGGATCCCGCCACGTAAACCTGAACGATCCGGCGTCAGCGTCTCGTCCCCCCTTGCCCGTACCCGTACCCGTACCCGTACCCGTGCCCGCGTGCGTCTCAAAACGTGAACGTGAACGTGAACGATCCCGCGTCAGCGTCTCTCTATCCCCCGCCCTGTCCGATCCCGCGTAGCGTCTCTCTCCAGCTCCGATCAGCAGAGATTTCCTGATGGTCACGATCGCGTCACAGCCCGGCACAGCCTTCGGCGTCTGAGCCCGGAACCCTGCGGGATGCGCGGCGCGGTGCGGGGGTGCGATCGCCCCCCTCTTCCCCATCCCGGGGCGGTCCGAAGATCGTTCACGTTCACGCTCACGCTCACGTTCACGGGGGGCTGAGCGGTATGGCTCACTTTGCACGCAGATCCGCGCACAGATGGCGGTGGGCCGGGACTACGCTATATAGACGGAAGGCTCATGAATACGTTCGTGCTCGTAGCGATCCTTGGCCTCGCCCTTTTGATGATCGTGCACGAGGCGGGGCATCTGCTCGCGGCACGAGCGTTCGGCATGCGCGTCGTGCGCTTCAGTATCGGCTTCGGGCCCGCGCTCTGGCGCTATCAGGCGCGCGGCAGTGAAACCGTGTACCAGGTCGCGCTGATCCCGTTTTTGGCCTACGTCCAGATCGCGGGCATGAACCCGTTCGAGGACGTCGATCCGGAGGACAAGTCGAGCTACGCGAACGCTTCGCTGGTCGGCCGCATCTCGGCCATCTTCGCTGGCCCGCTCGCCAACTACCTGTTCGCCTCGGTACTGTTTTTCGGCGCGCTGATCATCGGTGGCAAGCCTGTCCCCACCACCTCGGTGGTCGTGATGGACGGCCCGGCCAAGGCCGCGCAGATGAAGAAGGGCGACACCATCCTCAACATCGACGGCGTCCAGGTCACGGATTGGGAGCAGATGCGCAAGCTGATCCTCGCCCGGCCGAACAAGCCGCTCGAGATCGAAGTCTTGCGCGGCAAAGAGCAGCTCACGCTCAAGGTGACTCCTCAACTGAAGGAGGGCGGCGGAAAGATCGGCGTCTCGCCGATCGAAAAGCAGGTGCCGATCGGCGTTCGTGAAGCGCTCTCCGCCTCGGTCCGTCTACCCTTCAACGTGGTCGAAGAGCTCGTGTTCGGGCTATCGCGGATCATCACCGGCAAAGACAAGCCGGACTTCAAGGGCCCGGTCGGCATCGTGCGCGAAACGTCGAAGGCCGCCGAACGCAGCACGCCCGAATTTTTGTGGTTTCTCGCCGCGCTCAGCGCCTATTTGGGCGGCTTCAACCTGCTGCCCTTCCCCGCTCTCGATGGCGGACGCCTCGCTTTCCTCGCCTACGAAGCCGTCACGCGCCGTAAGCCGAATGCGCGCGTGGAAGCGAATATCCACGCCTTCGGTTTGATGCTGCTGATCGCGTTGATCACGGTCGTGACCTTCCGCGGCAACTAAGCGAAATCGCGCAACTCTCTGGCCCGGCCCTGCCGAAGAGCAGGGGTGTATGTTAAATTCACCCGACGTTGGTCATGGCAGCCTCACGCGCTGAAGTCATCCGCCCGCTGCGCCGCGTGGAGTACGACCAATTGGTCGCCCTCGGCGTCTTCCAAGACGAACGCATCGAGCTGCTCGACGGAGCGCTGTACGAGATGAGCCCAATCGGCATCCCGCACAACTTCGCCGTGCAAGAGCTGACCGAGCTGCTGATCCTCGCGCTGCACGGCCGCGCCAAGGTTCGGCCCCAAATGTCGTTCGCGGCCTCCGAGCTCTCCGAGCCCGAGCCCGATCTCGTGATCACCCCTCTGATCCGCTGGGACACCGAGCAGGCCAACCAAGCCTACCTGATCATCGAGGTCGCGGAGTCTTCACTCGCCATCGATCGCGGCCGCAAGCTGCGGCTGTACGCGAGCTGCGGCGTGCCGGAATATTGGATCGTGAACCTGCCGGAGCGTTGCATCGAGGTGTACACGGCGCTTGGAGGCAACGCTTACGCGCACGTCGAAAAGTATGCGCCCGGCCAAGCAATTCGCCTGGGCGCGTTCAGCGACGTCGAAGTGCGCGTTTCTGACGTAATTAAATAGCCGCCAGCGAGCTTCAGTTGCAGCTGTCGTCGGATAGGTTGCCGTAGAATTCCACCACGGCTTGGTGGGTGACGACACGCTCGGCCAGCGCTTTGGCCTGACAAGCGGGAAGCAACGGGTTGCCAGTGATCGAGAGCTGAGTCCATACCGACTCGAGCGGGGCCAGCTCCGCAATGCTTACTAGCGCTCGGTTGTCCTGAGAGCGCGTAGACCAGAGTCAGCTTGTCCATACCCGAAGGGAACGCGAGCTGCTCGTTGCCGACGAGATAGAAGCCGCCCTTCACGGATCCGAGCATTTCCAAGCCGCTGAGGTCAGTAAGCATCGGGTTTGCCTGGACCGACTCAGGCTTAGCCCTCAGGCTTTGGACCCTAAGGGCAAAACCCCCGCGATTTTTCCGGCCGAAAGGGTCCAAATCTCGTCTGCGAGCTCGTGCGCCAAAGCGTGCTCGTGCGTCACGAGCAGAATCGTGAGGCCCACGCCGGACGCGCTATGGGCGCCGCGCGCGACCCTGCGCAGCACTTCGCGGACCTCTTCGCGCAGCTCGGGATCGAGCGCGCTCGTCGGCTCGTCGAGCAAGAGCACGCTCACCCCTTGCGCGAGCGCGCGGGCGATCGCCACGCGTTGTTTTTGGCCGCCGCTGAGCTCGCGTGGCAGCGCGCTCGCGCGATCGGCCAAACCGACTTGCGCGAGTAACTCGCGCGCGTGCATTTCGGCATGGGCGCGCGCGGTGCCGCGGGCGATGCGCGGCGCGAGCGTCACGTTGTCGAGCACGCTCAGGTGCGAAAACAGGTGAAACTCTTGGAAGACCATGCCCACTTTGGCGCGCAGGGCGTACAGCGTGCGCGGGTCGTGCGCCCCCGGTTTCAGCGAGAAACCGGCGATCTCCAGCGTCCCCGCGTCGAACGTCGAAAGGCCGTTCAGGCAGCGGAGCAACGTGCTCTTGCCCGAGCCGGAAGCACCGAGCAAGGCCACGATCTTGCCCTCGGCGACGCTCGCGTCGATGCCGCCGAGCACGGTGTTGCCGGCGAACGCTTTGTGCAAACCCGTGATCCGGATCATGCGCTTTGGTACCTGCGTTCGAGCCAGAGCGAGAGCCGCGACAAAGGGAAGCTCATCGCAAAATACATGCCGGCGCAGAGCAAGCCCGGCGCGACCCAGTCGCGCAGCTCCACGGCGACGATGGTCATGCGCTTGGTCAGCTCGACCACGGTGATCACGCTGACGAGCGATGAATCCTTGAGCAGCGCGACGAAGTCATTGGTCAACGCGGGCAACGCGATACGCAAGGATTGCGGCAAGAGCACGTGCCGGAGCACCTGATAACGCGACAAGCCGAGCGAGCTTGCCGCCTCGGTTTGCCCGCGCGGCAACGCGTTCAGCGCACCGCGGTGCACCTCTGCCTCGTACGCCGCATAGTTCAAGCCCAGCCCCAAAATCGCCGCCTCGATTGGCCCGAGCCGAATCACTGACGAGAGGCCGTAATATAAAACATAGAGCTGGAGCAGTACGGGCGTGCCACGAAACAGCTCGACATAGGCGGTCGCAAAAAAAACGAGCCACAGGCCCAGCGTGCGAACGAACCACGGCCAGGAATATTCCGAGCGGCAGGGCCAAGCCGAACGCGCACACCGAAATCAAAATCGTGAGCAGGGCGCCCTGAAAAAATAAGCCGAGCTGGGCAGTCGACATCGCCTGCTTGGTCGGCGTCGCGGGTGCGGGCAGCGCGTTCGGCTTCGAGTCACGCGCGGCGAGCTCATCCTGACGCGCATCCCAAAGCTTCCAGCGCTCGAGAATCCGTCGCAATTCGCCGTTCGCGATCAGCCGAGATAGGGCTCCGTCCACGCGAGTCGCAAGCTCGACGTCGTTCGGCCGCATGCCGATCACGTACGTGCCCCGCGCCAAGTCTTGCTTCACGCAACTGAGCCCTGGCTGGCCGCAACCGTAGCGATCGGCAATCACGTGATCGAGCAAGACGCCCTCCACCCGACCCTGGGTGAGGTCCAAATATGGCTCTTGTTGTCCTTCGTACAACACCACTTCCGCGTGTTGCGCTTGGAGCAGATCTTGCGCGACGGTTTGGTTCAGGGTGCCGATCCGACGCCCGGACAGATCGGCCAACGTATGCAGGGAGGAACCCGCGCGTACCGCCAGGGTCTCACCGTAAACGAAGTAAGGACGGCTGAGTCGCAGGCGCGCGCGCCGCGAGGGCGTATCCTCCAAGCCATTCAAGGCGAGGTCGAAGTCGCCGCGTTCGAGCGACGGAATCAAGTTCGACCAATCGTTCTGGTGAAATCTGGCACGCACGCCCAGCTCGTGGGCCAGCGCTTCGGCAATCTCCACTTCGAAGCCGACGATCACGCCCGGCTGCGTCGGGCTCTCGTACACGTAGGGCTCGCCACCTTGTAGATCCGCGCCCCAGTCGAGCTCGCCGCTCTCGCGCACCCGAGCCCAATCAGCGCGCGCCATGGCGGGCGCCAAAGACAGCAATACGAAGCAAAAAACGGCCCAGACGCGCACGCGAACCGAACGTTACCATGCTAGCCTGGCCGCCGTGCGCGCCTTCAAGTTTGCTTCGCTGACTCGGGCCGCGTTTGCCGCGTTTGCCGCGTTTGCCGCGTTTGCCGCGTCGATGGTCTCGCTGGCCGCCTGCCGCACGCCCTCGGTCGGGCTGGGCGAAGGCCCCCGTGAATACGTCGCCTCGGACTACGAAGGCGTGCTCAAAATGTGGACCCGCACTGAGCAGCTGACCACGGTCAACGCCATGGACAACGTGCTCACGGTGACGGCTACCTACGAGTCCTGGGATTTTCGCTGGGCGTACACCGTACGCTACGCCGAGGACTATCGGCTCACCGTCGACCAACGCCACGCCCTGCTCGAGCGCTCACTCGCCGAAACGCGCGACGCGCACGAGTTTTACGTCGCGCTGTATGCAGAAAAGCACAAGTGGAACGATCTTACCGCCAAGGAACCCGCGTGGATCGTGCGCTTGACCGATGACGAAGGCACCGAGACGGCGCCCTCGGAGATTCAAACCATCAAGAAGCCGGGCGCGATCGAGCTCACCTATTTTCCGTACTCCTCACCCTGGCGCAGCTCCTTCCGCATCACCTTCCCCAAAGTGCGCGCCGATGGCCGCCCCACCATCTCCCCCGCCGCCCGCTGGTTCGGCCTGCGCTTCGCCGGCGCCCAAGGCAACCAAGAGCTCATCTGGGAAGTCGAAGAAACCCGAAAAGAATTCTCCCACGTCGCGCGGCCCCACTCGGGCTGAGCTCTGATCTCCCGTACCCGTACCCGTGCCCGCCTCTGCTTCTTTCCCTCTCCGGTGCGCGCGCAGCGCCGCACGACCTCGCGCCGGGCGCGAGGAAGACAGCTCAGCCGCATGCCCGGAACCAAAACGAGCGAAAAGTCTTGGCTGACCAGATCACGATCAGCCAATGAGATGGCGGATCCACGAGAACCGACCGAACGGGCGCGTGCTTTCCCACAGCGCAGCGCGGGTGGCCCAGCGCCTCAGCCGAGCGTGCGCAAAACGAGAGTCTCCCACCGCGCGCCGAAGGCGCCGCGCGTCCTTACAACACGCTCGACAGCACGGCCCGACGACACTAGCTGGCGAAGATCTCGAGCAGCGGCGGGACGCTGAGCAACAGATCGTGCGCGATGCTGCGGCTGGCGAACAGGACGAGTGCGCCGCCTCTGCCGGCGCGGGCGTCGTTGGGGGCTGCGCCGTTGGACAGCACCTGCGCGGCGAACAAGAAGTCTCCCGGGCCGAGCTCGCTCTCCACCTGATCGCCGTCCATGATTTCGAGACGCCCCGCGGCCATGATGTACATACCGCCCACGGCTTTGCCCTTGCTGGTCAGCACTTCGCCGGGCAAGAGGCGTTTGATCTCGCAGCGTTCAGTGACGGTCGCGCGTAGCGAATCATCGAGCCGTTCGCCCAACGGTCCCATCGCCACGCCCGCGAGCGCCTGAAAGCGGTCGGCCAGGGTCTTCAAGTCCTCGAGCACCCAGGGGTAGTCGCGCACGATGCTCTTGAGCAGCTCAGCGTCCCAGACAGCGACTTCGGTGCCATCTTCCGCGGCCACGAGGCGGAGCGCGATGCCGTCGTCCAAGTTGCCCTCGCTCCAAACGATATCGCCCTTGGCCGCGCGCGCGCAGGCCAAGTCCGCGATCGCGGGCATCACCTTGACCACGCCACGCAGGCACAACGCCAGACCGAAAGAGCTGATTTCTTCGTCTGCTCCCAGGCGCTCGATACGAGCTTCACGGGCCAGGACCGTTTGGCCTTCGGGAGGGACGTCTTCTAGGCCGCGGACTTCACCGAGGAGCACATCGGCGACGTGAGGCTCCTGCTCGGGGGGAGGCGGTGCGGGAGGGGGATCGGGCGCGTGCACGGGCACGTTTACGTTGAGAAGCGAGAGCGAGTAGCGCGTCGAGTCGATGTGGGGTTGGGTTGGCAGTTCTTCGGAGTCGTAGGCCTGGCGAGCGGGGGACGCGGGAGGGACGTCGAGGGCGTCGTCCTCGATGACGTCGTCTTCGAGCTCTTCGTCGTCGATGACATCGATCTCTTCGCTCAGCTCGACCTCGCTATCCCGCAGCTCCGCGATTTCTACGTTCGGCGCGTCGTCATCAACATCGTCCTCGAGCACGATGTCTTCTTCGAATTCAGCCTCATCCACCGGCGCGTAGGACGGGAGCGGCGCGTAGGACGGCCGCGGCGCGTAGGACGGGACCGGCGCGGGGGGTGCAGAACGAGGAGGTGCGGAACGAGGAGGGATGGAACGAGGAGGCGAAGAGTCGGGAGGCGAAGAACGAGCGGGCGCGGAACGCGGAGGGATCGAAGTGACGACGCCGTCATCGCGAGCGGGCATCAAGTCGTCCAGCTGAACGCTGCCGGTGAACCGCGGCAGGGGCGCGGGGGGGCGGGAAGGCCGAGCGATATCCGCGACGATGGCATCGGTCATGCGCCGCAAATCGGCGGAGCGCCAAACGTTACCCAACTGATCGGCAGAATCAGCCGCACGTCTCAGCCAAACGATCGCGTCCGCCTGACCACCGCGTGTCCACTGAACCTTCGCGGTTTGCAAAGCCCACGCCACGTCGTCGTCGTCGTCATCGAGCGGCTCCGGAAATGGCGGGTGAGGCTCGGTCATGGGGCGAAGGCGGGGGTCATGGCGCGCTCAGCAACTGTTATCAGAATAGTTGCAGAAGCTTACACATGTTCCATCGAAGGCGGAAAGAGGCGGCTCTTCTCGCTCGAGCGGGAAACTAGTGCGCGTGGACCAGGATTTCGCGGTCTTTGGCGCCATTCGGCGGTCCGACCATGCCACGTTTTTCCATCATTTCCACAATCTTGGCGGCCCGATTGTAGCCGACCGTCATCTTGCGCTGCAGCCAGGAGGTCGAGCAGCGCTGAGTTTCGGCGACGATGCGCACCGCTTCGTCGAAGCGCGGGTCTATCACTTCGTCGGCTTCCTCGTTCTCGTCGTCTTCGTCCGGGCACAGCAAAATCGCGTCGTTGTACTCGGGTGAGCCCTGCGCACGCAGATGGTCGGTGAGCAAGCTCACTTCTTCTTCACTCACGAACGGACATTGCACGCGCTGCGTGTCGTTGGCCCCGTTCAACTTGACCAACATGTCACCGCGACCGAGCAAGAGCTCGGCGCCCTGCTCGTCGAGGATCGTGCGGCTGTCGACTTTTTGCGCCACGCGGAAGCCGATGCGCGAGGGGAAGTTGGCTTTGATCATGCCCGTGATCACGTCCACGCTGGGACGCTGGGTCGCGAGCACGACGTGCATGCCGGCGGCGCGCGCCTTCTGAGCCAGGCGCGCCACGGACACTTCGACCTCTTTGCCCTGTTGCATCATCAGGTCCGCGAACTCGTCGACCACGATCACGATGTAGGGCAGCTTGGGCGGCAAATTATGGCCGTCGAAACCCTCCTTCGCTGCCGGCACCATCACCGTTTGGCCATTGGCGTCGATCGCTTCCACCATCTTGACCTCGGGCGGGGGGAGCTCGCCGGAGGCGATTTTGGCCACCCAACCGTTGTAAGTCGTGATGTTCTTGGTGCCCGCGTTGGCGAACAACTGGTAGCGGCGCTCCATTTCGTCGACGGCCCAGCGCAGCGCCGTCGCCGCTTGCTTCATGTCGGTGACGACCGGAAGGAGCATGTGCGGAATGCCGTCGAAGGGGGCAAGCTCGACCACCTTGGGGTCGATCATCAAGAGGCGTAGCTCGTCCGGCGTGCGCTTGAACAAGAGGCTCGAGAGCATCACGTTCAGCCCGACGCTCTTACCTGCGCCGGTCGCGCCGGCCACGATCACGTGCGGCATCGAGGCCAAATCCGCATAGAACGGCGCACCCACGATGTCGCGTCCCAGCACCACCGGCAGCGGCGCTTTCTCGGCCAGCTTGTCGAAGCGTGCATCCTCGATCAATTCCCGCAGATTGACGGCCACGCGCTCGTCGTTGGGCAGCTCGAAGCCGATGCGATTCTTGCCCGGAATCGGCGCGATGATGCGCACTTTGCGCGAAAGCCCCAAGGCCAAATCGTCGGCCAGACCCGCCACTTTGCTGACCTTCGTGCCGGCCTCGCAGGAGACCTCGTAAGTGGTCACGGTCGGGCCCGGGTGGATCTCCTCGACTTTGCCGACCACGCCGTAATCGAGCAGCGTCTTCTCGAGCCGCGTCGCATGCTCCAAGATCTTGTCGCGATCGAGCACGTTCAAGTTGATCACCGCAGGCTGCAAGATCTCGTACGAGGGCAGCTGAAAGGTGCCTCGCTTGGGCGTCTTCTTCACGACCACGACGCGTTCCACTTCGAGCGCGGGCTTGGTGTCGATGATGCGCGGTTCGGCCGTGACGGCAGTCGAGACCGGTGCGGCTCGCGGGGCCATCACTACCGCGGGGGCGCTGGGCGGCGGCGGAGGCAACGAAGGGGGCGGCGGTGAAGGCGAGCCCGCGAGCGCGCGCTCCAGAGCCGTATCTTCCGCGTCGTCGTGGCTGGCGGTCGAGGCCGCGGCGGGCACGCTCAGCATTTGCGGCAGGGCTTCGTCCTCACCCAAGTCCAGGCTGAATTTTGCGATCAATGGCTCGCCTGCCGGATCGAGTAAGGCGGAGCGTCCCTGGCGCAGCGCTTCCGAAATCGAAAGCGGCGGGCTGCCGGTTTGTACCATGGGGAGCCAATCGCTGTCGTCGTCCCCGAGCGAGAGCAGAATTTGCGCGTTGTCCGCGTTCGACTCGATGCGCGGCAGAGCCGCATCGCGCGCCGCGCGTTCGCGTTCGCCGCGCAACTTGCGCGCCTCGCTCCAAGCGCTGGTCGTGCGCTTGAACAACGCCTCGAGGCGCAACGCAAGCAGCCTGAGCAGCTCGAGCGTGCGTTGGCAGCCCGCGATGAACGAGAAGCTCGCACGTCCGATCAGGATCAGCCCAACGATGGTGAGCGCGACCAGGAACGAACCCAGTGTCGAGAACGCCTCGCGCATCAATTCGCCGAACAGGAGCCCCACGTTGCCCGCCGCAGGTGCATTGCCAAACACGACCGCCTCCGGCAAGGCCACCTGAACCAAAGCGGAGAGCACGATCGCGACCACCAAATCGCCGGCCACACGCAGACCGAGCGCATGCGGGCGTTGCCCACGGAAGAGCGGCGCGCCACACAGGGCGATCTCGAGCGGCAGCAGCCAGGCGACCAGACCGAAGCCCTGAATCAACATCGCGGCCACGTTTCCGCCCACCGGGCCGACCCAGTTCGCGCCGTGGACCGACGGATCCAACGGATCGACCCGAGCCGTAGCCAGCGCCAAAAACAGAAACGCCGCGCCAGTGAACAACAGCAGCGCGGCCATCTCGAACAGCCGGCCAAAGAAGCGCGAACGGGGTCGAATCAGCCCATTCGGTGAAGGAGATGCTTCGAGATCCGGGCCCGCCGCTGCCGTGCGAGTACTGAACAGTTTAGCGCCCATTTGTATACCTATACCTACATTAGGCTACCTCACAAAGCAAGCATCCGACAAGGTCCGACCACGGGCCGCGGGCCGCATCGCGCGCTCATCCCGGGTTGAGGCGCCCGCTTGAGTCGGGGTGCACTCGGGCGGTACTATCAGTGTCTTCGGTCTCGGGTAATTTGGGCAAGAGCGCAGCAGCTCGCTAAGAGTCGCTGATCGTCGCCGGAGCGGATGAGCTCCTGCAACCTCGCAATGCCCCTGGCTTTTCGCAAGTTTCGGGCAACGAACCCAAAGGAAAACATGGCAGGCAGCACGCAGCGACAGAAGACGCTTGAGGGGGCGACGGCAGGCCGATTCGTCGCAGCGATCACAGTGGCAGCGGTACTGACGCTCGGTCAGGGCTGCCGGACGAGCGAAGACGACGTGCACCGCTGGTCGAACACGGCGCAAGGTCCACGCAAATTGGTGGCCGTGTTGACCCACGACAAATATCCAATCGATTTGCGAATCGAAGCGGCCGAGACGCTCGTCAGCATGAAGCCGCGCGGTGGCCGCCGGATCGGCATCCAGGGCACTGATGAGCAAGAGGGCCTGGTCGATGCGCTCGCGCAAATGGCCCCCGCTCCGCGCACCGCGCTGATCAGCAAGCTCGTGCCCAAACTCCAAGCGGAGATGGCCAAGCCTGCACCCGTGCAAGTCGTTGGCCAGCCTGCCAAGCCGGACTTGTCGGTCCCTTACAAGGACGCGGCCTTCGCGATCTTGACCCACGACGACGGCGCACTGGTACCGGATGAGGCGCTGAAGAAGAGCGTGCGCGCTTCCCTCGCGCAGTGGTGTTCGACCAATTTCGCCGATCGCCTCGACGATTCCTCGCAGCTTTATGGGGTCGAGCAGGTATTGCGCGAGCTCAAAGCCGAGGGTGTGCGCGGCTTGCCTGATCTGATGTTACCAGGAGCCGCCAAGCTCGATCGCATGGCGGATCTGACCGCCGAACTGGGCGATCCGGAGACCAAGCTGCGCGCGAGTCAACGCCTAGTCGACCTCGCCAAGAGCGTGAACTCGGACGCCTGGGTCGCGCAGAAGCGCCCCGCAGTGGAGCTCGCCAACAAGCAGTCGAAGCTCACGCCGAACGAAGAGCAACTGAAGGCGCAGCTCGCGCAGTATCAAGAAGAAGAGCTCTTGCGCGTGTTCGGATCGATGAAGAAGATGGGGGGCAAGCCCGTCGTCGAGTACTTGCTCGGCTTCGTGCAGGACAAGAACGCTCTCGAGAAGCGGCGCACCGCGGCGATGGCGGCGCTTCAAGGCAACCTCGACCGCAACAACGCGGCGCAGGCGCAGGTGGCGCTCGCGATCGCTGGCGACCCGGCCACGCCGGATAGCCTGCGTGACCTCAGCCTGCAGCGAGTCGGTGAGTTCCCGCGGTCGATGGTGGTCGAGAAGCTGTTCGAGCTATTCAAGAACGACAATTGGAAAGTGCGCTGGGTAGCCGCCAGCTTGGTGCTCAAGATGAGCGATTCCAGTCAGGTTCCAGAATTCATGACCAAGTTGGGTCAGGCCGAAGGTCTAGCCATCACCGAGCCGCTCAGCTACGGCGGGCTCTTGGCAGACCTCAAGGGCGCGCCCAGCCCGGCTGAGCTGGCCGCGAAATACTCCGCTGCCGGCAACTCGGTCCCCGCTCGCCTGACCGCGCTCAGCTACTACTATTCGTCCGGCACCCCGGCCGACCTGCCAAAAGTGGAAGCGTTCGAAAAGGACAACACCGCGACACCGAAATGCAAAGCCGACGCCAAGGAATGCGAGTGGAAATGCACGGTGCAGGGCGCAAATGGCGCCGATGAGACCAAGGAGATTAAGACGGTTGGTGAATTCGTGGAATTTTGCGTGATGCCCGCGATGCAAAAACGAGCCAAAGGGGCAGCGAAGTAGCGTGCTATGCCGCTTACGAGTCGTGCCAGAAGCGCACGCTTGCGCGCTCGCGCCGCTGTCTCTCGCCGCGCTCGCCGCGAACCACGCTGACGCAGGATTCATCGTATGACTTCGGATCCCAACAAGAAGACAACGCGGTCCTTTCAGTGCCGCGAGGCGCTCTGGCAGAAATTCGAACAGATGGCGCGCGAGCTCGAGTGCTCGGTCGACTATCTGATCAATGACTCGATGAAGCAGTACGCGCGGCAGCGCGGCTACGGCGCCACGGGCACTGGGGGGCAGTCGATCCCGCCGCCGTTGGTCGCTGCGGCTTCTCCGCCTTCGTCGAGGCCCGCCGCGGCCACCCCGCCCCCGCCGCCACCCCTGGTGGTTCCTCCTCCGCCGCCGGTCACCGGCGTTGCGCCACCGCTACCGCCGCCGATCGGTGGCAGCCGAGCCGCGGCGCCGCCCGCGCCGCCGGCACCGCCCCCAGCGGGCGTTCGTCCGCCCAAGCGCACTGGTGCGAATCCGGTGCCACCACCGCCCCCGCCGAACGCAACGGTCTCGCGCAGGGCACCGCCCCCGCTCGCTCCCTCACGCAGCATCCCGCCGCCGCCCGGCGGTGCCAAACCGGCACCCCCGCCGCCAATGCCCGCGGCAAGTCTGGTACCGAGCCCGCCCTCCGGCACGCTGAGCATCACCTATCAGGGTGAGGTTTTCCAGGTGACCAAGGATCGCTTCATCATCGGCCGTGGCAAGCAAACCAGCGATCTGACGATCAAGGACCCGAACGTGTCCAGGCAGCACGCGATGATCGAATTCCTGACCGGGCAGTATTACATCGTGGACATGGGCTCGACCAACGGCGTCGAGTACAACGGGCAGCGCGTGCAGCGCAAAGTGATCAGTGACGGCGACACCTTCAAGGTGTGCGACCACGAACTGCGCTTTTCGTTTCAGTGACTCGCGCTCGCGGCCTTCGCGTACTCCCCGTGTGCGGGGCGCTCGCGTTTGCGCTCGCTTGCTTCGCAAGGCCGCTCGCCGCGGAGCCTCAAGCGTGGCGAGTTCCTGGGGAGATGCCGATCCCGGAGTGGGCGCACAGCGTGGAGGTCGCGCGGGTCGATGAGCCCATCTATCAGGGGCCGAGTAGCACGGAGGCGCGCCGGGGCGCGGCCGCCCGCGGCGCGCGCTTACCGGTGTTCGCCAGCAAGCGCGGTCCGGGTTGCAGCACGCGTTTCGTCCTCGTGGGAGCGCTCGCGTGGCTGTGCCAGGACGGCGCCGAGCTCTCGCCTGCCGCGCCCGACGCGGACGGCGAAGGCGCCCTGACCAAGAGCCACGATGGCCTACCTTATCGCTATTACTTCGTTGGCCCCGATGGCACCTTTGGTTACCGCGCGGTCCAAACCGCCGAGGACGGCGTACCGGACGCGCAGCTCTTGAAAGGCTTCGGCGTCGCCGTAATTCGCATCGAGAAAAACCCGGAGGGCAACCCGTTCGGGCTCACCACCGAGGATCTATGGCTGCCGATGCGCGATCTCGCTCCGGTCGTGCCAAGCGGATTTCACGGCCGTGAATTGAATGGCACCCTGACCGTGGCTTGGGTCACGAGCACGACTGCGCTCGCCTCACATGCACCCGATAAGCCCAAGGATCCGAAGCTCAAGTTGAGCCGGTTTCAAACGCTGGCCGTGCTCGAACAACGCGAGCTCGGTGGACACCGCTGGTACCGCTACGCGGACGACGCATGGCTGAGCGATCGCGACGCGCGCGCGCCGACGCCTGCCGAGTTACCGAGCGAGCTGCGCCCGGGCGAGCGCTGGATCGACGTCGACATCGCGAGCCAAGTGCTGACGGCGTACGTAGGCGAACGCCCGGTGTTCGCCACGCTCGTCTCCACTGGGCGCGGCAGCGACGGCTCGCTGCTGGCCACGCCGCGCGGCAGCCGCCGGCTGTGGGTGAAGCTCCGGGGCAGCAACATGGACAATTTGGACGACGAGTCCGCGGCTGAAAATTACGCGATTCAGGCCGTGCCCTGGGTGATGTACTTCGATCACGGCTACGGCCTGCACGGCACGTTTTGGCATCGCGAGTTCGGTAGCAAACACAGCCATGGCTGCGTGAACCTCACGCCGCTCGACGCGGAGCGCTTGTTCGGCTGGACCAGCCCCAGGCTGCCTCCTGGATGGACCGCCGCCCTACCGACGAACCTCGAGCCGGGGACGCTGATTCGTGTGCGCTGACAGCCAGACGCGCCGAACGAGTGTGAGCCTAAGAAAGGGAAATCGCGGGCCGAGCACAGGCAACGCGAGGACCGCGCCGCGCTAGAAGCTCAGCCCGCGCTCTGACGAGACAGACGCGCTCTGTCGCGACAGAGCTTCAGACGATCTTGGCTTGGAGCAAGAAGGCGATCGCGAATGCGAAGAGCACCAGCGATTCCATCAGCGCCAGACCGAGAATCATCGGCGTCTGGATGCGGGGGGCAGCGCCCGGATTACGGCTGATGCCTTCGAGGGCGGCCGCAGCGGCGCGACCCTGACCGAGCGTACCGCCGAGCACCGCGAGACCGATCGCGATGCCAGCGCCGATCGCTGCCGCCGCTTGTGCACCGCCGCCGACGCCGCCGCCGGCCTCCTGCGCGAAAGCACTGGAAGAGATCAGGGTGGTCATCGCTACGGTGGCCAGCGCCACATTCTTCTTGGACATAATCATCGACTCCTTAGTTTTCCCAGCAGCGAGGACCATTGTCCTCGCAGAAAGTGTGTGTCGCGGTCAGGGCCCGCTTTAATGCGCCTCGTGTTCGGTCGCCAGCCCAATGTAGATGCAAGTGAGTAAGGTGAAGACCAGGGTCTGAATCAAGACGATCAGAACGCCGAGGAGCATGATTGGGACCGGCACCAGCACGGCCACCAAGCTCAGGAAGATCCCGAGAATCAGGTGGTCGACGGCCATGTTCAGCATCAAGCGAACGGCCAGCGTGATGGGCCTGACGATGAGCGAGATGACTTCGATCGGAAATACCAGCCAAGCCAGGTACCAAGCCGGGCCGGCCAGGTGGGCAATGTAGCCGAAGCCGTTCGTCGCCAAGCCGTAGGCGTTGAAGCAAACGAAGACGACGATCGCGCAACCGAGCGTGATGCTCAAGCTGCTGGTCGCCACCGGGAAGCCCGGGATCAGCGCCATGATGTTCGAGAAGAACACGAACAGCGCAGACGCTCCGATCAGCGGAAAGTACTTCTTCGCGCGCTCGGCATCCATCACGCTCTTGGCGAGGTCATAGAAGTAGCTGAGGAAGGCCTCCGTGAAGGTGCGCAGGGTGAGCTGCTCTTCGGGTACGACGGCGGCATCCGCATTGGCCAGCTGCGATTTGACGCGCGCTGCAATGCCGATCACCAGGAGCGAGATGAAGAGCGAAACGGCGATCGGCTCGAAGTTGCGCCAGCTGGCCGCGTCATGGCGGATCGCCGACTCGCCGAACGCATGCGCGTTCTTCTCGAGAGTCTCGTGCATATACGCGAGGAGGAGCGTAAACCAAGTCGTATGCTCGGGCATTTCCTAACCTTTTCCGGACGGCGCGGCTGCCGATTTGAGCTGCGCGAGGACGATGCCCACGGGCATCGCGGCGTAGCCGATGCAGAGTGGCAATAGCTTCGCGTAGCCGCCGCGAACCAAAAATAAGACTCCCAAAAACATCACTGCGAATTTGAGCATCGCGAGCGAGATCCAAGGAGAGCGCGCGCCAGCGGGATGCAAGAAGCCGCGCACCGTGCGCGCGATGGCCCACAGGTTGCCCATCGCGAGCAAGGCGCCGAGCGCGACGCTCGTGCGAGTGCCGCTACCGAGCAGCGTGGGCGCAGCAATACAGAACAGCGCGCCAACGATCGCCACCGACCAAATCGCACTCGCGATTCCGTTTGGTTCAGTGCTTTCCGTTGCCGTGTTCATGAAACTTCTTCCGCGCTTCTCGATCTGCTTCTTCTTGAGCTTCCGCGTCGCGGTTGGCGCTCTTCAGCGCCCGCCAGACGAAGCGGGCTCCTGCGGCGAACCCGTATGCCAACCCGACTAGGGTGAAGATGCCGTGCGTGCCGTACTTCTTGTCTGCCCACTGCCCGAGCCAAAGGCCGAGCAAAACGCTGGCCGCGAACTCGAGGCCGACAGTTCCGTACCGGCCGACACCTTTCCAGTCTTGCTGCACAAATGCTCGCGTAGGAACGAGAGCGGCGGTCGCTTAGCATGGCGTTCGGTTGGGGGTCAATCTGTGGGGCGAAGTGCGTGCTATCGTGGGCAAATGCGTTGCGCGAGCTATGCGCTCACTACGGCTCTTTTGGTTTCGGGACATGCCCTTGCGGCAGAACCGGCCTCTCCCGCCGTGTCCGCGCCCGTGCCCGCTGCATCTCCCGCTGCCCCTGCTCCGCAATCTTCGCCCAAAGCCGGCACCGCCCCTCCCCCCGAGTACTACGTGGAGCCGGGTTTCGCCGCGCCGCCACCCGCCAGCGCTGCGCCCGCTACTCCCCCCCCGCCTGCAGGTGCGCCTCCCGGCCCTCCCGGCCCGCCACCTCCGCCGCCTGCCGGCCTGCCCATCTACGATCCGCCGCCGCCCGGGTTCTTCCCCGATGTGTTCGAGCCGCCACCGCCTCCGGAGCCGCACCACGTCGCCCCGCGCACCGCCCTTTGGCTGGGCGCACGCGTGGGTTGGTTCATTCCGTTCGGCGACCTCTGGGCGCGTCCGAGCCGAGGCGGCGTCACGGGGGTTCCGTGGAGCGATTACGCCTCTTCCGGGCCAATGTTCGAGCTGGATGCAGGCGCGCGGCTATCACGCAACTACAGCCTGTTCGCCTTCTGGGAGCGCGCGCAGCTCGGATCTGGCAATGGCGACCCGCAATCCACCATGCTGAGCGGCAAGTCCGACCACGGAGAATCGGACTTCTGGGGCGTGGGCGTGCGCGCATCGACCGATCCGGATCACATCGGCTTCGTCACCGAGCTTGCCGTCGGCTACCGCCGCGCGCGCAGCAAGTTCGCCAACGGTGACGAAATCCAATTCACCGATGCGCCGTTCGAAAGCAGGCTGGGCCTCGGCGCGGATTTTCGCTTGAACAGCGTGGTCACGCTCTCACCGATGGTCACGATCGGTGTGGGTTCGTTTGGCAAGGTCGAAACCGTCTCGAACGGTCTGATTCAGGACGCAACGTCGGGCGTCGATCAGTCGGCCGCGCACGCTTGGGCCACATTTACTTTGGGTGGGCATTTCGACATCTTCGGCAGCCAACACTAAACCCATGGAAGAGCTGCTGACGATCGTCCTCGCGACTTCGAACCACGGCAAACTGCTCGAGCTTCGCGCCCTGCTCGCTGATTTGCCCGTGCAGTTGCGATCGGCGGCGGAGGTACTGGGCGAGCAGCCCAGCATCGTCGAGGACGGCGCAACGTTCGAAGCCAACGCCCTGATCAAGGCCCGCGCCATCGCACGAGCCACGGGCTTGCTCGCCCTAGCCGATGACAGCGGGCTCGAGGTCGATGCCTTGGACGGGCGGCCCGGCGTGCGCTCGGCGCGCTTCGCCCACGAGCGCGCGACCGACGCGGAGAACAACGCGGCGTTGCTACGCGAGCTCGAGCCCATCGAAGAGAACGCGCGCGGGGCACGCTTCCGTTGCGTGCTCGCGCTGGTCGATCCCTGGCACGAGTCCGACGTGCACATCGCCGAGGGCAGCTGCGAGGGCAACATCGCGCGCGCGCCGCGCGGCAGCGGCGGGTTTGGCTACGATCCGCTGTTTTTGGTCAGCGATCAGGACGGCAAAGCCATGGCCGAACTGTCCGAAGCGGACAAGAACCGAGTCAGCCACCGCGGGCGCGCGGTGCAAGCCCTGCGCGCCATTTTGTCGAAGCTGGTCAACGCACGCCTAGACGAAGCCGAGCGCATCGCAGGCTAGTTCGCGCTACTGACCGCCTGATCCCCCGTGAACGTGAACCACCTTCAATCCGAGAAAACCAGGGCGATCCCAACCCCGCATCGCACCCCGCAGTAACTCTAAATTCCAGTCCCATTTTCGGCCCGCACTGGTGCACGCGAACTGCCGAGGGGCAGCCCAGAAAGACATGACCGAGACGGAACGCTGACGCCCGCGCCACGGATCTGCGGGCGTGCCGGAAGAGCTCGGACCCAATGACTACGCCGCCGTGCGATCGCCCAAGTGGATCCAGATCCGCGTACCGCGGGGCTCCTTGGGTTCGAAGGCGATGCTGCCGCCATGCGCTTCGATGATTTGACGCGTGATGGCGAGCCCGAGGCCCGTGCCATTGCTCTTGGTGGTGAAAAACGGCTCGAACAACCGGGCGCGCGTCGCCTCGTCCAAGCCCACGCCTTCGTCTTCGACGACCACGTCCGAGCCGCCGCCCACGCCAGCGCTGACCGAGACCGTGACCCGACCGCCGCTCGGCATGGCTTCACGCGCGTTGCGCATCAGATTGTACAGGGCTTGCTTGATCTGCGCTTCATCGACGGTTGCGGGCACCGGCACGCTGGCGTTGTGAAGCTCGAGCGAGACTCCTTGCTGTTCGAGCTCACGGCGCATGAACTCGGCGGCCTCACCCACGACCTCACGGAGATCTTCGACTTCCAGGCGTTGCGGACCGCGGCGCGCGAACGACAGATATTGTCCGCTGAGCTCGGTCAATCGCTCGACCTCGCGGCGGATTGCCCGCAAAAGCTCGCGCGACTCTTCACTGGCGTCGGCTAGATCGTCCTCGAGTAGCTCGACGTTCAGCGCCATCGAGGAGAGCGGATTGCGGATCTCGTGCGTGACGTGTGCGGCCATCTTGCCGATCGTGGCCAAGCGCTCGGTCGCGAGCAGCTCCTCGTTGGCGCGTGCAATTGCCGACACCATGCCTTCGAAGGTCGCCGCCAGCTCGCCGATTTCGTCGTTCGAGGCCACGGCTTGGCGCGGCTTCAAGTCGCCGCTGGCCACGGCCTTGGCGCGCTCGGTCACCTGCGCGAGTGGCTTCAGCACGCGCCGGGCGTACAACGCCATGGCCCCACCGACCAAGGCCGTGAGCGCGGCCAGCGCCACCAAGAGCCGGATTGCCAAGACCTCACGCGCGCGCGCGCGGTCGAGCAACAGATCCACGTTGCGCAGCGCGTGCTGCTCGAGTTGGTTGAGGCGCTTGGAGCTTTGCGAGCCGCGGGTCACGAGCTCATCGCGCAGCGCCTCCGCGCCTGCGTCGTCACGCCGCTCGAGCGCCTCGAACAGTCGACTCACGCGCTCGGAATCACCGGACAAATAGCTCTCGATGCCGTTGATCTCCGCGGACAGCTCCCTGCCGACCGCGCGCGCGCTGGGGTCACTGGATGCTGCGAATGCCAACGCAATCGCCGCGCGGACTTCGTTGAACATGCGTGGCCTGCCGATGCGCAGCGCCAAATCGAACCAAATGCGAATGTCGGCCGGATTGCGGGCCGCGGTGGCGTGATTGAGCTGGGTATTCCAGGTGTCCTGCTTGGCGACTAAATCGTGCACCGAGAGCGCGAGTGGGAAATAGCCGCGGCGCATCAGTCGGGCTTCGGCCGCCGCGTTGCGCTGTGCAACCACGCTCCAACCCGCGGCTAGCGCAAAGGCAATCATGATCAGCGCGTACGACCCGAGCACGCGCGTGGCGACGGTGCGCTTTCGGTCACTCATTCGGCAGATCGAGACTTTGCGCGACGATGCTCGCGATGTCCACGGCGGGCGTGCCTTGCGCGCGGAAGCGACGCAGGCTCGAAGCACACGCCGTCACCAGCGTACCGCCGCCCGCTCGCTCGTGCGCTCGCAGCCGCAGATCGGCGATCCGTGCCGAGCTCTCGGGCATCGAGATGGGCAAGAGCGCGCCCGCGCCGGAGCACTCCGCCGACTCACGCTGCTCCAGGAATTCCTCGGGCTTTCGGCCCAAGGCGCGCGTGAGCACGACGCGCGGCGCTTCGTACTCACCCAAACCGCGGCCGAGGGCGCACGGGTCGTGAAAGCGAACCGCTGCCGTTTCACCGAAGCCGGCGATTTTCCCCAAGCTATCGGCGTGGTCCGACGCCAGCCGCACGAACGGCACCGCGCGCGCATCGGCCAACGAAAGCGCGCAGCCGGGATCGCCGACCACGAAGGTGTGCGCGCCCCGGGTCTGGTCCTCGATGCGCGCGCGCGCCGCCTCGAAGCCTGCGCGGTCTCCCGCGTGCAAGAGCGGCGCGCCGCAGCAGCCGGGTACGAGCCGCACGGGGCCGAGTAGCGCCACGACCGAGCGCAGCATGGCCCGCGCCTCCGGGCGCGCTTTGCGCAGATACGCACAGCCGACCAAGAGCGCGACGCTCGCCTGACCGTGCACGCCCGGCTCTTGCGAGAGCTCCGACAGTGAGGCTCCCGCTTCCGCGACCCGTAGCCCTTGACGGCTCTCGCTTCGCTGCACCGCCTCCGGCGCGAGGCCCGCGTCGCGATACTCCGCCCGCGCCGCGTACAGCGTGTCAGCGACCGGGTTCTTGTGCTCGCAAAAGCTGGTGCAGCGGTGGCAGCCGCTGCAACCCCAACCCGTCTCTGCCAGATCGCGATCGGCGGGCTGATCGCCGCGCGCGCTCAACCAGGCAGACGACATCTTTGCCCATGGAATCAGGGCTTCGCGAGCCTCCACGTTCGACACCGGGCAGGTGCTGCGGCAAAGCTTGGGGCAATATCCGCAGGTCTCGAGCGCTTTCTGGGCACTTTGCAAGAGCGGCAGGCGCGGCGCACGACTCATCGAGGCGTGCTCTTGACCTGAGCTCCCTTGCCCGGCCGGTTCGACTTTCGCACGCTCGGCTTTTTGGCGAGGATCGGCTTGTCCAAGCCGGGCTTGTCCGGTCTTTCGCCGGACTGCGGCAAGCGGAGCTCGAACGTAGCGCCCGCACTCGAGGAGGTGACCGAGACGCTGCCGCCATGCTCTTCGACGATCTTTTTCACGATCGCGAGGCCGAGGCCCGTGCCGCCCGCCTTGCCCATGGTCACGAACGATTGAAATAGCTGACCTTCGATCGCGGCGGGGATGCCGGGGCCGGTGTCCTGCACCGAGATCACCAGGTCTGATCCGTCCATGCGCGCGCCGATGGTGAGCACGCCCCCGGCCTCGCCCATCGCTTCGATGGCATTGCGCGCCAAGTTGTGGATCACGCGCGCGAGCCGCCCTTCATCGAAGCGAGCGACCAGCTTGGTGTCGACTTGAAACAGCAATTCGATGGGCAAATCCGTGGTTTCGAGCGCCAGTTGGCGGCGAACGTCGGCGAAGAACTTGTTCAGATACACCTTACGCACGAATACGGTCTTCTCGCCGCGCGCAAACTCCAAGACCTCTCGCTGCATGGCCGTGAGCAGGTCGAATTGCTTCAGGATCTCCTCGGAGTACTCGGCGCGCACTTGGCGATCGTCGGCGTCGGCCATCAGCTGCGCGTAGCCGCTGATCACGCTCATGGGTGATTTGAAGTCGTGAATCACTTGCGACAGCAGTCGCCCGATCGAGGTCAGGCGTTGGCTGCGCTCACGGCTGCGGTTGGCGTTGAATAGGCGCACCGCCGTCGACACGTTGGCGCTGACCAGACGTAAGAGTGAAACGTCCGCCTCGTCGAACGTGCCGCCGTCCTCGTGCGAGAACAAGCCGATCGCGCCGAGCGGAGAGGTTTCACCTTCGAGCGGCACGGCCAGCACCGAGGTGACCGGGAAGCCGAAGCTGCCTTCGATGTGCGCGGACCAGCGCGGGTCGCTGTCGGCCTCGTGCAAGGACAAAATGTCTTCTGCGGCCATCGCCGCGCCCAAGAAGCCTTCGCGCGATTTCACGCCGATGCGCCGCAGCTCACTCGGGTTTTGGCTGTCGAACAAGTATTCGACCAGATCCCCCGAGTCCTCTTCGGACAGCAAAAGCCCGGCGCCACGCGCCTCACAAGCAGCGGCACATTGTCCGAGCACGGCGAGCGCCAACTCCTCGAGCGTCGTAGCGCGGGCGGTCCGGCGCTCGAGCTCGAATAGGAGCGAGAGATCTTGCAGCTTTCGCTCGAGCTGGTCGGTGGTATCGAGCAGCTGCTTGTTCTTTTGAATCAAGGACAAAAACAGCCGAGAGTTGTCGATCGCCACCGCCGCCTGGGTGCTGAGCGCGGACAGGATCGATTCGTCGTCGCTGGTAAACTCTTGACCGCACTTTTTGTTCAGGACCTGGATCACGCCGATGGTCCGACCCAAATGGTTCTTGAGCGGCGCGACCAGCATGCTCTTCGTGCGGTAGCCGGTCAGCACGTCCCAATCGCGCTCGAACTGAGGATCCGTGTAAGCGTCTCGAATGCGAATCGATTTTCCGGTCTGCGCGACCATGCCCGGGATGCCATGACCGAGCTTCATGCGGATCGAGCGCACTTTGTCGCCCACGACCAGGCGACTCACGAGCTCCTTCTTGCCCTCGTCCAAGAGGTACAGCGTGGCGCGGTCGGCCTCGACCAACTCGGTCAGCTTGCTCAAGATCAGCTCGAGCAAGTCGTCGAGGTCGAAGGTCGTTCCGAGCGCGACGCCCACCTCGCGCAGCGCCGCCGAAACTCGCCGTTCGTGGCGAAGCGCTTCGGTAGGATCCAAAGACGTCCCATCGGGGGCGTTTTGGCTGGTTTCGCTCCCCGTACTCACAGCGCGATCGAACCACGAACCCTCGCCCAGATCCATAGACTCGTCTGGAAGCGCGGGATCGGGACAATCAGCCAAATGTCTTACCCCGGGAATATTTGCGAGACTTCCCTCAAATGCCCCGGTCGCAGGCGCAAAAGCATCGAGAATTGCGAGACTGTCGACCCGAGGCAAGACGCTCTCGGCTACACTGTGCGAAACTCGGCTGGAGACCGTGCAGGGTCCTCGCGGCCGGGAGGAAGAAATGGCCTTGAAGCAGCTTCAGTTGATGGTGCGTGGTCGCGTTCAAGGCGTCTACTTCCGCGCGTCAGCGCAGCGCGAGGCGCGGCGACTCGGTCTGACCGGCTGGGTAAAGAATCGCGCGGACGGCTCGGTCGAAATCGTGGCAGAGGGCGAGGAGGTCGCGATCCGCGAGCTCTATGGTTGGGCGCAAAAAGGGCCCGGCGCGGCGCGCGTGGATCGCGTCGATACGCGCTGGCGCAGCTTCACTGGTGACTTCCCCGATTTTCGCATCACGGATTGAGCAGCGCACGGCGCGGCGCTGCTTGCCTTGGGCGCTGATTGGCTCGCTCGCTCTTGGTTACACTTGGCTCAGCACTGCGCCGAGCTACGCCGATGGCGCGCCCAAGCTCAGCGAGCACTTGCCGGAATTGCCGGCAATTCCCAGCCTCCAACTCGCTAACCCCACGCCTGCAGAGCTCGAAGAGCTGGACGCCCGGCTGGCCAAGTTGTGCTCGAGCGACGACGCTGAGCGCGACGCTGCGCGCCGTGAAGTGTTGGAAGTAACCGCCAAAGCCGTCCCCGCGCTTCGCTTTCGACTCGCCGCCACCGCGGAGAACACCAAACACGATGAACTGAAGGAGCTGCTGCTCAAGATCCGCAGGAAGGGCCGCGACGACGCGCGCGATGAGCAGGCTTCGGACGGCAAGCGAGGCAGGGTCAAGACCCCAGACTACCTGGCGATGGCCAGCGAACACGCCGAACCCAAGTCCAAGCTCTGGTGCAGCTTGGTCTCGGTGCTGGCCGAAAGCCGTATGCTCGCGCAGATCGGCACGGTCGAGGCCGTGCGCGGCCTGATCGACGTCTACGTGCGCTACGGTGAATTTCTGCGCGTCGACACCCAACTGCAGCTCGAGGCACTGGGGGATCGCGCCGTCCCTGCGCTGATCGAGACGCGCCGGCACCAGGCCGAAAAGATCGCCAAATGGTCGGAACGCGAGCTGGATGCGTTGGGCAAGGCCATCCCGAGCGAAGCGGTCCAAATGACGGATCTCCAGGTTTTGTCCGATGTGCTGCGCGCTTACGGCAGGGTGCGCGATCCGGACGCGGCGCGAATCGTGGTCTCTTTTTCCAACAGCGAGCGCGCGCAAGTGCGCGAAGCCTCGCGCCAAGCCATCGCCATGCTCGGCGAAGTCGGTGCTTGGCAACTCCGCGATACGTACGAAACCGTGGTCGGCAAGAAGCCACCACGCGACTGGAACTGGGAACGCACCGCGCGCGAGCTGTTCGGTGAGTTCGACCGCCTGCGTTCAGCCGAGGTCGCGAAGCTGTACGAGGCCGGCGCCGCTGCGCGCGAGCATGGCGATCTCGAAGGCATGCGTCAGGCCTTCGACCAAGTGTTGACGCGTAGCCCGGACTATCCGAGGCAGAGCGAGCTCGCGAGCGCGTACCTCGACTACGCGCAGAAGAACCTGCAGAAGAGCCCAGCCAGCGCCCTCGCGGCGCTCAGGCGCGTCGAACGGCTGGGCAAGGGCAGTGAGTCGGAGAAGGTCGCAACCAGCCTGAGGCTCACCCTGGAGGCCGAAGCGCTTGCCGACGCCGGCATCGCCGATCGCACGCTGCTCGCACGCGCCCTGGAAACGGACCCAAAGAACGAGCGCGCCCGGGAAGGCCTTGCGCGCTTCGAGCACGGCGAGATCAAGACGGATGATTCGTCGCGCTATTACGGCGCAGGAGCGATCGCCCTCGTGGCACTCGGCGGAATTCTCGTCGTGCTGCTTCGCGGCCGAGGGGCGGCGCCTCAGCCGTCGGCCTCAGAAGGGGATGCGGGCACGTCCACGGGCACGTTCACGTTCAGGTTGGGGGACGAGACTCCGCAGGAACCAAATGCAGAAAAGCCCGCTTCGCTCGAGGGCGAGGCGGGCTCTGATGCGTCTTCGACTAAGGAGACTTGAGCGAGTGATCCCCGACGGGGGAATCAGGTCGCGGCGGCGGCTTTGGCCACCTTCTTCGGCTTGGCCGATTCGACCTTTGCCGACTTCGCTTTCGGGGCCTTTTCGACGTCCGACTTCGGCGCAGCGGCGGTGCGCGGTTCGCCCTTGTCGACGAACTCGATCATGCTCATCGGCGCGTTGTCACCGCGGCGACGACCGAGCTTGATGATGCGCGTGTAGCCACCCGGGCGAGTCGCGAAGCGCTTCGCCAGGTCGACGAACACCTTCTCGATCAGGTCGATCTTGGTGCTCTCGCTGCCCTCTTGCGTCACCTGGAAGCGACGCAGAAAGCCGCCAACCTGCTGCTGCGCGGCCTGACGGCGCGCGCGGTCGGCGATGCTCAGCTCGGCGTGAGGCGTGTAAGCGACCGCACCCAGGCGAATCGCCTTGGTGATCAGACGCTCAGCAACGCGCCGGAGCTCCTTGGCCTTGGCGTCGGTGGTTTCGATGCGCTCGTGCGCCACCAAGTTTGCAGTCAACGCGCGGAACATCGCGCGACGGTGACTCGTGTTTCGGCCAAATTGCCGACCTGCTTTGCCGTGCCTCATGGAACTACTTTCTCAGATCTCAGGAAGCCGACTGTTGCTGCTTCCAGCGGTCGACCATCGCGGGCCAGTTGTCGAACTTCATGCCGAGGCCGAGACCCATCGTCGAAAGGATCTCTTTGATCTCTTTCAGCGACTTGCGACCGAAGTTCTTGGTCTTGAGCATGTCTTGCTCGGTCTTTTGCACGAGCTCGCCGATCAACGTGATGTTGGCGTTCTGCAAGCAGTTCGCCGAGCGCACGGACAGCTCGAGCTCGTCCACCGAGCGGAACAGGTTCTCGTTCAGCGGCTCTTCGTCGCTGCCGGTCACCTGGTAGGAGGTCTCTTCCGACTCCTCGAAGTTGATCCAGATCGAGAGCTGCTCTTTCAGGATCTTGGCGGCGAAGGCAACGGCATCCACCGGGCGCACGGCACCGTTGGTCCAGACCTCCAGCACCAGCTTGTCGTAATCCGTGACCTGGCCGACGCGCGCGTTCTGCACGGTGTAGTTCACCTTGCGGATCGGGCTGAACAGTGCATCGATCGGAATCGTGCCGAGCGGCATGGTCGGGCTCTTGTTGCGCTCAGCCGATACGTAGCCACGGCCGCAGGCAACGGTGAGCTCGACCGAGAACGGGCCCTTCTTGTCGAGGGTCGCGATCTGGTGAGTGGGGTTCAGAACCGTGAGGCCGTCGACCGTCTTGATGTCACCGGCGAGGATCGGGCCAGGGCCCTCTTTCTCGAGGCGAACGGTGAAGGTCTTCGGCGAATCCACCTTGAACACCACCTCTTTGAGATTGAGGATGATGTCGGTGACGTCTTCGACCACGTCCGGAATGGTGGTGAACTCGTGCAGCGCGGTCTCGAGCCGAACGGCCGTGATCGCAGCGCCCTGCAAGGAAGCGAGCAGCACGCGACGCAGCGAGTTGCCGATCGTGATGCCGAAACCCCGTTCGAGCGGCTCGCAGGTGAACTTGCCGTAGGACTCAGAATTGGACTCGGGATCGAGCGTGATCGCCTTCGGGCGGATCAAGTCACGCCAGTTCCGGCTCATCATTTGTGTAACCATTTCGAGCTGCTCCTTTTTTGGGGTTTCGCGCGACCGTCACGACCTGCAGAGGCTCCAACGCCCACTGTCAGGTCCGCGGTCTGCCCGCGTTCGCGAAAGCTTGGGTGCTTTCGCTAGAATCCAGAATCATTGAGCGGCCCGAGCGAGCTCAGGCCGCCACATTTCAACGAGAGTAATATTCGACGACGTACTGCTCACGAACCGACGGCTCGTTGAGCTCGTCGCGAACCGGCATCGACTTGAAGGTGCCGGAGAAATTGCCCTTGTCGACTTCGATCCAGCTCGGACGCTGACGACCTTCGGCAGCCGTGAGCGCGGCCGCGATGTAGCCAATCTTGCGGCTGGTCTCGCCGATCTCGATCTTGTCGTTCGGCTTGACGCGGAAGCTCGGAATGTTGACGCGCTTGCCGTTCACGAGGACGTGGTTGTGGCGAACGAGCTGGCGACCCTGCGCGCGGCTCGAGGCGAACCCGATGCGCAAGACCACGTTGTCCAAGCGGCGCTCGATCAGACCGAGCATCTCTTCACCGGTGCGGCCCTTGAGGTGGGTCGCTTGCACGTAATAGCCGGCAAACTGCATCTCGAGCAGACCGTAGATGCGGCGCATCTTCTGCTTTTCACGCAGACGTAGACCGTACTCGCTCAGCTTGATGCGGGCCTGGCCGTGCTGGCCTGGCGGGTAAGGACGACGGGTCACCGCGCACTTTTCAGTGAAGCAGCGTTCGCCCTTCAAATAGAGTTTTCCGCCTTCGCGACGGCACAACTTGCAAACAGCACCTAAATAACGCGCCATATTCTCTCCGTCACACGCGACGACGCTTGGGGGGCCGACAACCGTTGTGCGGGATCGGCGTAACGTCACGAATCAAAGTCACTTTGAAGCCCACTTGCTGCAAAGCGCGGAGGGCGCTTTCGCGACCGGCTCCTGGGCCCTTCACGAACACGGCGACCGAACGCACGCCGTGTTCCATTGCGCGGCGCCCGGCTTCTTCAGCCGCGAGCTGCGCCGCGAACGGCGTGCTCTTACGCGAACCCTTGAAGCCGCGCGAGCCCGCGCTTGCCCAAGAGATTGCGGCACCATTCACGTCCGTGATGGTCACGATCGTGTTGTTGAACGTCGACTGGATATGAACGATGCCAGCGAAGACGTTCTTCTTGACTACTTTTTTCTGAACACGGGCTTTGGGAGCTGCCATGGGTATGCGCCTTTAACGAGATTAGCGTGCCGAGCCGCTCAGGAGCGACGCGCCAAGCTCTTGCGCGGACCCTTGCGGGTGCGTGCGTTGGTCCGGGTGCGTTGCCCGTTGACGGGCAAACCTTTGCGGTGACGGAGGCCCCGGTACGAACCGAGGTCCATCAGACGCTTGATGTTCTGCTGCACCTCGCGGCGCGCGTCACCTTCGACCTTGATCGAGCCGTCGATCGCGTCGCGAATGTTCTTCACGTCCGCTTCGGAGAGCTCGTCGACCTTGCGGTCTTCCGGCACCTTCGCGAGCTTGCACAGCTTGCGAGCGGTCGCGTTGCCAATCCCGTAGATGTACGGGAGGGCATAAACAATTGCCTTACGGCGGGGGAGATCGATACCAGCAATGCGCGCCATGACTTTTCCTTCTCAGCTCTCTCGCGTTAGCCTTGGCGCTGCTTGTGGCGCGGGTTATTGCAAATTACGCGCAGGACTCCGCGGCGCTTCACGACTTTGCACTTGTCGCAGATCTTCTTCACACTCGGTCGCACCTTCATGATGTCCTGCCTTCAGTCGAATCTAGTTACTTCTAGCTTAGCTTCTTGATGATTTGGCCTCGGCCGGGGTCGAGCTTCGAGAGCTTGACGACGACTTGAGAGCCGCTGATGAGCCGTACGACCGCGTGACGAAGACTGGGGGCAATGCCCGCACGAACGGTGCGACCATCTTCGAGAGTCACCCGAAACAATGCGTTCGGTAAGACCTCGTTGATGACACCTGTTCCAGTCGATTCGTCCTTCGTTCGTCGCCTCCTTCTTACGTGCCAGAGTCAGTGTTCGAGCGCTGCGAGAATGCGGCTGGTGATCTCGCTGGGAGATCCGACCCCATCAACTCGGCGAAGCAGCCCGAGTTTTTCGTAGTGCGGCAAGAGCGCCGCGGTCATCGCGTCGTATTGATCGAGACGCTTTTTGACAGTTTCCGGTTGGTCGTCGGCCCGATGTTCGAGCTCAGCGTCCAAGGGCGGGGGACTATACTTTAAGTGGTAGATGTGTCCAGTCCGTTTGTCGGTGCGGCGCAGGGTGGCCCGTTCCTCCAAAAGGTCTCTAGAAACGTCGATTTGGACCACCTTCTCTAATGGGGTCCCGAGCCCTGTGAGCAGGGCATCGAGGGCATCCGCCTGCGGGACGGTTCGCGGGAAACCGTCGAGAATAAAGCCGTTTTTGGCGTCCGCCTGGCAAACGCGCTCCTTCACCAGGCCAATCACGACGGAATCCGGAACCAGCTGACCTTCGTTCATCAGGCCGGCGGCCCGCTTGCCGAGCTCGCTGCCGGCAGTGATGGCGGCGCGCAGCATGTCCCCGGTCGAGATCTTCGGCACCCCGAACTTCTCGGTCAGGACGGCCGCTTGCGTGCCTTTGCCGCTCGCGGGGGCGCCGAGAAGGATCAATCTCACCCCTCCGGGTGTCCCGATGCGTGTCACGCCGGCCTCCGGCCGCTGAGACGAGTGACACGCGGACCGGTGAGGCCCTCGTAGCTGCGCGTGATCAGGTGGGCTTCGATTTGATTCACGGTCTCGAGCGCGACGCCCACGACGATGATCAAACTCGTGCCGCCGAACTGAAACGGGATATTGAACGAGTTGGCAATCACCGCCGGTACGACGCAGATGGTCGCGACGTACACCGCGCCACCCACCGTGAGCCGGGTGAGCACGCGATCGATGTACTCAGCGGTCTGCCGACCGGGGCGAATACCGGGGATGTTCGCCTGCTGCTTCTTCAGGTTGTCCGCAACATCGATCGGTTGAAACGTGACGGCCGTGTAGAAGAAGGAGAAGAAGATCGACAGCGCAGCGAACAGCGTGTGAAACAGCCAGTCACCGCGGTTGAGCAGTGAGCTGAACGTGCTCATGCCCGGGATGTTGAAGCTCGCCAGCGTGGCCGGGAACATCAGCAAGCTGGAGGCGAAGATCGGCGGGATCATGCTCGCCATATTCACCTTCAGCGGTAGGTGCGCGGTCTGCCCGCCGTACACGCGGCGACCGACTTGGCGGCGCGAGTACTGAATCGGGATCTCGCGTTGGGCACGCTCGAAGAACACGACCATGGCGATGCTGGCCAAGAGCACCGCGAGCAGCACCGCGATCGTCAGTGGCTGCAGATCGCCCGTGTGACTCGAGTAGTAGTTTTGGATCGCGCGGGGGATGCCGCTCACGATACTCGCAAGGATGATCATCGACGTGCCGTTGCCGATGCCGCGCTCCGTCGCTTGCTCGCCCAGCCACATCAACAGACCCGAGCCCGTGGTCAGCGTGATCACGGTCATCAGCCGGAAGCCCCAGCCCGCGTTGATCACGACATCCCCGAAGCGGCCACCGCCGATATCGGAGTTGTTCATGTGCTCGAGGGAAAGCGCGACGCCAGCCGACTGCAAGATGCTGAGCACGATCGCGCCGTAACGCGTGTACTGCTCGAGCTTGCGCCGACCCGCCTCACCCTCCTTGCGGAGCTCTTCGACCTGCTTACTGATCAGGCCGGCGAGCTGCATGATGATGCTGGCCGAAACGTAGGGCATGATGCCCAGCGCCAAGATCGACAGGTTGGCGAGTGCGCCACCCGAGAACAAGTTGAACAGGCCGAGCAAACCGCCCTGGCCCTTCACGATGTTCTGCATCACCGAACGATCGACGCCCGGGATCGTGACGAACACGCCCAGGCGGTAGATCGCCAGCACGATCAGCGTGAATGCGATTCGGCGCCGGAGCTCCGGCACCTTACCGATATTCGA
Source organism: Pseudomonadota bacterium (assembly GCA_037200885.1). Classification (GTDB taxonomy): domain Bacteria; phylum Myxococcota_A; class Polyangia; order Polyangiales; family Polyangiaceae; genus PMG-095. The sequence goes on along the minus strand of JBBCIN010000001.1, from coordinate 2,514,773 downwards.
GAAACCTGAAAAGGCAGCCATGGGCGAGCTTCTAAAGCAAGCTCAGCCCGCTGTCGCCGGCGTGTCTTTTTGCTTCACGATCGGCACTACCACGGCTTTGCCGCCCGCGGCTTCGATCTTCTCGAGCGCGGACTTGCTGAAGCTGTGCGCGTGCACGGTGAGCTTCTTGGTGAACTCACCGTCACCGAGGACCTTGATCTGAACGCGGCGGCCCTGAACCAGGCGAGCCTCGCGCAACGTGACCTCGTTGACCTCGGTACCGGCGGCGAACTCTTGCAAGTCTCCGACGTTGACGCCCACAACCGTGACCGGGAACGGAACCCGGAAACCACGCTTGGGCAAGCGGCGCTGGATCGGAGTCTGACCACCTTGGAAGTGGAGCTTGCCGATGTTGCCGCCGTTGCGTGCCTTCTGGCCTTTTTGACCACGACCGCAGGTCTTACCGAGACCCGAGCCGACACCGCGCCCGAAGCGCTTTTCGAGGTGACGGGCACCCGCCGGGTAGGCCAGGTGAGAAAGAATTTCGCTGCTCATGGCTTCTGCTCCACAACCGTGACGAGGTGTAGCACCTTCTTGATCATGCCACGGAAGGACGGGGTGTTCTCCACCACGACCTTGGAACCCGGGCCGCGCAAGCCCAGGCCGTCGACGACGCGACGGGTGGTGTGCGGGCGGCCGATCACGCTACCTGTTTGAACGACTTCGAGCTTGCTCATGGGGTAGGTCCTCCGCCGTTGCCGGAGACGATCGACGAACCGCCGCCCGCCTGCACGGAAACCGCTGATACCGGGTAGTCGCTCGCGATCTCGTCCAGCTCTTTGCCGCGAGCCTTGGCGACCACTTCGGGACCGCGGAGACCCTGCAGAGCTGCGATGGTCGCGTGAACGACGTTGTGCTTGTTGGTGGAACCGAGGCATTTACTCAGGATGTCCTGAATACCCGCGGACTCCACCACCGCGCGCACTGCGCCGCCGGCGATAACGCCGGTACCGGGCGAAGCCGGACGGAGCAAGACTTTGCCGGCACCGAAGTGTCCGGTCACGTCGTGCGGGACGGTCGCGCCGATCATCGGGACCTTGAACAGGTTCTTCCGAGCCTGATCGTTGCCCTTACGGATCGCTTCCGGAACTTCGTTCGCCTTACCGAGGCCGACGCCTACGTGACCGGCTTCATCGCCCACGACCACGAGTGCGGAGAAGCTGAAGCGACGACCGCCCTTAACCACCTTCGCAACGCGATTGATGTGGATGACTCGCTCTTTGAGCTTCTCGTCGTCAATGTTGTTATCGAACGCCATGAATGATTCCTCGGCTCAGAACTTGAGCCCGGCTTCGCGCGCGGCTTCTGCAAGAGCCTTCACGCGGCCGTGATACAGGTATCCGTTGCGGTCGAAGACGACCTTGTCGATTTTCTTCTCGAGACAAATCTTGGCGATCAGCGCGCCGACCTTCTTGGCAGCGTCGGTCTTGGTGTCTTCGCCCAGCGTGGTCTTGAGATCGCGAGAGAGCGTGGAGGCGTGGGCGACAGTGGTGCCGTCCGAGTCCACGACGACCTGTGCGTAGATGTGCGTTGCCGTGCGGTACACGCTGAGGCGCGGACGCTCGGTGCTGCCGGAGATCTTCTTCCGGATGCGGAAACGGCGGCGCTGACGGCCGGTGAGTTGAGTTGCCATGCTTACTTAGCCTTGCCCTTGGCGGCTTTGCCCGCTTTGCGGCGGATGTTTTCACCACGGTAACGAACGCCCTTGCCGCCGTACGGCTCCGGGGGACGAAGTCCGCGAATGGTCGCTGCCATCTGACCGAGCGCGGCCTTGTCGGCCGAGTTCAGCACGAGCATGGTGCCCTTCGAATCCGGCGGGACGTTGCCGGTGATCGATGCGGGTAGCTCGATTGAGGTCGGGTGCGAGAAGCCGAGCTGCAAAGTGACGACTTTGCCCTTCACCTCGGCGCGGTAACCGGTGCCGACCAGCTCGAGCGAGCGCTCGTAACCCTCGGCGGCGCCCTTGATCATGCTGGCCAAGAGCGCGCGGCTGAGACCCTGCAGGCGTGCCGCATCGCGGCCCTCCGCGCTGCTCTCCACCAGCCAAGAATCGCCATCCTTGCGGACGGCGACCTGTGCCGGCAGATCGAGCGTGAGTTTCCCCTTCGGTCCCTGGATGTCGAGCTTTTGGCCCGACTGATTGACCGTGACACCCTTGGGTACGAGTACGGCACGCTTGCCGACGCGGGATTTCTTGAACACCACCGGTGTTGCTTGAGCTTCGGCCATCACCAAACCTCACACAGGAGCTCGCCACCGACCTTGCGGCGGCGGGCTTCTTTATCGGACATCAGACCGGTAGAGGTGCTGATGATCGAGATACCGAGGCCGCTGAGGACGCGCGGGATCTGATCGTGGCGCACGTACACGCGGCGACCGGGCCGCGACACGCGGCGGATGCCTTGGAAGGCAGACGTACGATCTTCACCGTATTTCAGTACGATGGTCAGCGTCTGGTGCTTCTTCGGGCCCCACTCCTCTTGGCGCACGTCGGCAACGTAGCCTTCGGCCTTGAGCAGCAGGGCGATGTTCTTCTTGAGCTTGTTCGCGGGGACGCGAGTCAGCTCGTGGCGCGCCATGGAGGCGTTGCGGATGCGCGACAACAAGTCCGCGACGGGATCGGTCATCATGGGATCACCAGCTCGCTTTCGTGACTCCGGGCAGTTCGCCCTTGAGTGCTAGCAGCCGCGTGCAAATGCGGCACAAGGCGAAATCCCGATAAACACCACGGATACGGCCGCAAACGCGGCAGCGGTTCACTGCACGGGTCGAGAACTTGGGCGGCTTATTGGCCTTCGCCCATTGAGATGCGCGTGCCATATCAGCTCCTGAACGGCATACCGAGACTTCCGAGCAGCTCTCGAGCTTCTTCGTCGGTTTCGGCGGTTGTAACGAAAGTGATGTTCATGCCCTTGATCTTGTCGACCTTGTCGAACTCGATTTCCGGGAAGATGATCTGCTCTTTGAGGCCGAGCGTGTAGTTGCCCGAGCCGTCGAAGCCACGGGGATTGGTGCCGCGAAAGTCGCGCACGCGCGGCAAGCCGAGCGTCACGAGGCGGTCCAAGAACTCCCACATCTTCTCGCGGCGGAGCGTGACTTTGACGCCGATCGGCATCCCTTCACGCAGCTTGAAGGTCGCAATCGCCTTCTTCGCTTTGGTGACCACCGGCTTTTGACCGGTGATGGCCGTCATCTCCACCACGGCGGAGTCGATCAGCTTCGGGTTGGCTACGGCTTCACCGACGCCCATGTTGACGACGATCGTCTTCAGACGCGGCACCTGCATGGGGTTCGTGTAGCCGAACTTCTTCATCAAAGCCGGCACCGAGTCGGCCTTGTATTTCGCGTGAAGGCGAGGCGCTACTGTTTCGGCCATCGTCACTTCTCCCTTGTCGCCGGAATGGCGGTACCGCTCTTGGCGACGCGGATTTTCTTGTCGTTCTCGATCTTGATCGAGACCCGAGTGGGCTTGTTGGTGGTCGGGTCCACGAGCATCACGTTGCTCTTCGCGATCGGGGCCTCGACATCGAGGATCCCGCCCGGGCGTTGCGGCGTTTGCTTGAGGTGGCGCTTCACGACGTTGACGCCTTCGACGACGACGCGTTCGGCCGTGAGCTTCGAGACCTTGCCTCGCTTGCCCTTGTCGTTACCGCGGATGACGACCACCTGGTCGCCGACCTGCAGGCGCTCCATCACAGGACCTCCGGGGCGAGCGAGATGATCTTCATGAACTTCTTGGAACGGAGCTCGCGAGCGACCGGGCCAAAGATGCGGGTGCCGACCGGCTCCTGCTGGGCATTGATCAAGACGGCGCTGTTGTCGTCGAACTTGATGTAGCTGCCGTCTTGGCGACGGTACTCACGGCGGGTGCGAACGATGACCGCGCGAGCGGTGTCACCCTTCTTCACCTTGCTGCCGGGCAGCGCTTCTTGGATGGCGACGACGATCACGTCACCGAGACCCGCGTAGCGACGGCGCGAACCGCCGATCACCTTGATGCACTGAACGCGCTTGGCGCCCGAGTTATCGGCGATGTCGAGGTAGCTTTCGGTCTGGATCATGTGACGAGGCCCTCTGCCGGACGATCGACCAAGCGAGCGACTGCCCAGCGCTTCTCGCGCGAGAGCGGACGGCTCTCGACGATTTCGACGCGGTCACCGGTCTTGAATTCGTTCTTCTCGTCGTGCGCCTTGTAGCGCTTACGAACACGAACGTACTTCTTGTAGATGCCTTCGCGCTTGAAGCGGACGACTTCCACGATCACGGTCTTGTCCATCTTGTCGCTGCGGATGCGACCGATGAGTTTACGGCGGTAGACCGGATTGCCGGACTCTGCAGGGGCGTTCACGACTTGGCTCCTTTGCTCGAGGCGCTCTCTGACGAGGATGAGGCGACGCGCTCGTGCAAAATCAGTTCGAGGCGCGCAATGTCTTTGCGGGCCTTGCCGAGCAAGCTCGTGTCACCGAGCTGATCGGTTGCATTCTTCATGCGATGCGAGAAGAGGTCCTTCTCGATCGACGTCTTGAGCTCGGCCAGATCTTCGGTCGAGCGCTCACGTAGGTCTTTGGCTTTCATCACAAATCACCTCGGGCGAGCATGCGGACCGCGACCGGCAGCTTGGTGCCAGCGAGGCGGAAGGCTTCGCGCGCGTCGGCTTCGGGGATCCCCGCGAGCTCGAACATCACCTTGCCCGGCTTGACCACGGCAACCCAACCTTCGACGGCGCCCTTACCGCTACCCATGCGGACTTCGAGCGGCTTCTTGGTGACGGGCTTGTCCGGGAAGACCCGGATCCAAAGCTTGCCAGCGCGCTTGACGTGGCGCTGAATCGCCATACGGCAGGCCTCGATCTGACGCGAGGTGACGAAGGAGGACTCGGTCGCTTGAAGACCGAAATCACCGAAGGACACGTCCGAGCCTCGCCATGCGATGCCCCGGTTCTTGCCCTTCTGCTGCTTCCGAAATTTGGTGCGCTTAGGTTGAAGCATCGCTCATCACTCCGGGATGCGACGCGCTTTGCGCTGAAGCACTTCGCCCTTGAAAATCCAAACCTTGACGCCGATCGTGCCGTAGGTCGTGCGCGCTTCGGCCAAGCCGAAGTCGACATCGGCGCGGAGCGTGTGTAGCGGCACGCGGCCTTCGCGATAAGTTTCGACGCGACCCATTTCGGCGCCTGCCAGGCGGCCCGCGCAGCGAATGCGCACGCCCTTGGCACCGAACTTCATCGCCGTTTGCAGCGATTTTTTCATCGCGCGACGGAAAGCAATGCGGCGCTCGAGCTGCGTCGCGATGTTCTCCGCCACGAGCTGCGCGTTGGTCTCCGCCTTGCGGACCTCTTGCACGTCGATGAAGACTTCGTTCTGGGTGAACGACTGCACGCCCGCGAACTTGGTCTCGCCTTTGGCGGCGGTGTCGAGGTTACCGATCTTCAAGATCTCGATACCCTTGCCGCCCTTGCCGATCACCATGCCGGGACGCGCGGTGTAGACGATGACCTTCGCCTTGTTGGCGGCGCGCTCGACCTCGACGCTCGCCACGTTGGCGTTGTACAGGTACTCCTTGACCGCCCGCTTGATGCGGATGTCTTCATGGAGCCACGTCGTGTAGTGCTTGTCCTCGTACCATTTACTGGTCCACGTCTTGATGACGCCGAGGCGAAAGCCATACGGATGAGTTTTTTGTCCCATTAGTTCTTACCGCTTCTGAACCCGCGCAGGCGGTTCAGCGCTGGTCCAGTTCGATGTGGATGTGGCTGACGCCCTTGGCGATACGAGTCGCACGCCCTTGAGCGCGTGGACGCCAACGGCGAAGATTCTGGTTGCCGGCCTTATCGACCGAGGCCCGGCTGATGAACAGCGCGTCGGCATCGACGTCAGGGCGCTTGAGCTTCGCGTTCGCGACGGCGCTGGCAATGAGCTTCTTCACGAACGGCGCACCGGCCTTGAACGTGAAATCGAGAAGCTGCAGCGCGTCGGAGGCGTCCCGCCCGCGGATCAGATTGACGATCATCCGCGCTTTACGCGGACTAATCCTCTGAAAATTGGCTTTGGCGTTGCTTATCATAACGACAGTTTCCTCGTGAGACCCGTCGACCCCGCGAACAACCGGAAAACCCGACTGCTCTGAACAACCACCTCCGAGTGGCCGCGGTTCGACACGTTCGCGGCCTGCTGAGAAGGCCGCACCGCGAGCCGCTTGGGGCGGCTGGCGAAACTCGACCCGGACTAGCCGAACGAGCTTCGCAAAGGGGAGCGCCTCACTAGCAAAGGGAGAGCGGCGGCGCAAGCGAATGAGTCTCTAATTTTCGAGAACTGTTCCATTATTTGCTGCAGGAAGGATTCGCAGCGCCCCGGCCCTGGAAGCCCGTTCAGCGATCTGGCTTGTCGCGCCCAATGGTTTTGATGGTCACCGACCGCGCCGCGGACCGACACAGCCTTCGGCGTCGGGTTACGGAGTTCCCTGATTCATCGAGCTCGTATTCCAGCGGATCTACCGCTCGGGTTGGGCCCACGGGCCAAGGGCGTGGCGGTGCTTGCGAAGCGCGATCCGCGGGCACTCCGCTCCAGGCTTACGAGCCATACCAGTGGGGCGTCATGACCGGCTGAGCCGCGCCTCAGTGTGGACGCGGGACCAAGGCTTTGAAATGCGCGCCTTGGACCTCGCGATCCGCGAGCTCGTAGCGGTCTTTCAGGGCGCGCTCCACGTCCCTCGGGACGCGCCGCACGAAGAAGATCACGAACTCTTCCGGACCGGACCGGAGCTGAGGCAAGCGCGCACGCAGCTCCGCGATGGTGGGCACGAGGCCGATGTACGAGGTGCCATAGGCGTAATGCTCGAAGAAGCGCTGTCTGGTGAACCCCTCCGGGAAACCCGCGAGCATGGCGCGAAGCGGTTCGCTTTGCGCGCGCATGGCCTTGTAGCGTCTACGCAGCGTCAGCTGCGTATTGACCTGTTGTTGCGCGGCCAAATAGGCAGACGGAGCCATGAACAAGAACGCGCTGATCGGAACGGCCCACACGGCCTTCGAGGCTGATGCGAGGCGATTCAGGAACAAGACCGCGATCAAAGCGAGGGGCGCCAAACTCGGTAAGTGCACGGGGACGTCACCCGTGCGGTCGGCGAGCAAGGCGGTGAGCAGCACGCTCAGCAGCAGACCCAGTGCAACTTGATCCCGACGCCAGAGGCTCTTGTCCGTGAGCGCACTCACGATACCGGCAAAGTAGAGCGCGAGCAGCGCCCAACTGTTGGCCATGAAGAAATGAGCGCCGCGTTCGAGTTGCGCAATCGCGTCGAAGGGAAAGTAGGCGGAGGTAGTGACGCTGCGACCACCGTAAAAATAGCTTTGCCGTTGCCAGATGACGAAGGGCGCATAGACGGCCAGCGCGACCAAACCAAACCACAACACGCGCATGAACTGCACGCGAACGGTAGGCCATGCCCCGTCCTCGTCGATGGCGAACGTGAGCACGAACAGCGGCAAAAACGTGGCCGTGACGGGCGTCGTCAGCATCGCCAGGCCAAACGTCGCGCCAGCGGCGACGTTGAGCCGATGCAGGTAGAACGCGTACGAGATCATGACCAGCGCGGCCGACAGAATGTCGACTTCGCTGAGCACCATGGACTTCACGTACGAACCCGAGCACAAAAGCAAAAGCACGCTGGCGACGCCCGCCCAGCGCGACCCCAGGTGCTTCGCGGTCAAATACAGCGCGAGCGCTGCAGCGAGCCCGAAGGTGAGCGCCATGACGTTCATCGCGCGATCGATCTGCAGCGGCAGCAGCGCGTGAAATACGCTCCCGAGCAGCATGTAGCCGATGTGGATCGCCCGGTCGTCGAACACGTGCTGCTGCACCTGCTCGGTGTAGACCGCCGCGTCACCATTCTGCACGACGTCGTGCATCAGTGTGGCGTAGACGCAGGCCAGGCCCGTGAACCCGAAGGCGACCAGCCAGAACTCGGCGTGGCGCAAGCGCGCCGGTACGAACCGAAATGTCCTCGCGATCCACGCCCCGCTCACGATCGCGTGCATACACGACCCTGCGTCTGCTTGCGAGAATCCTTGCTCGCGAAATTCGGGTTTCGAAAGCGCAGTTTCCACAAAACGACCGATGCGGCGCGACCCGAAGATCACACCGCATCCGTGTCGCCTCAGCGACCGCCCGCGTGGGCAGTCAGGAGCGTCTTACTTGCGAGCGGGTGCCGGAGCCTGCGAGGGCTTGGCGCCGGGGCCAGGTTTGCCCTTCTTGTCGCCAGCGTGACCGTGGAAGGTACGAGTCGGCGCGAACTCGCCGAGCTTGTGACCGACCATGTTCTCGCTGACGAACACGGGCACGAATTTGCGGCCGTTGTGGACCGCAAAGGTGAGGCCGACGGCTTCCGGAAAGATCGTCGAACGGCGTGACCAGGTCTTGATCACCTTCTTCGAGCTTTGAGCCTGGGCGTCTTCGATCTTCTTCTGAAGGTGGCCGTCGATGAACGGACCTTTTTTAATACTGCGTGCCATGCTCTCAGCCCTTCGCCTTACGATGCTTCACGATCATCGCGTCGGTGCGCTTGTTGTTGCGCGTCTTCAGTCCCTTGGAAAGCTGTCCCCAGGGTGAGCAGGGGTGACGACCGCCGCTCGTGCGGCCTTCACCACCACCCATCGGATGGTCCACTGGGTTCATCGTTACGCCGCGGTTGTGCGGACGACGCCCGAGCCAACGGGCGCGACCCGCCTTGCCCAAGCTGATGTTCTGGTGCTCGAGATTCGAGACCTGGCCGACCGTGGCACGGCACAGCACGTGGATCTTGCGAACCTCGCCGCTCGGCAGTTTGACCTGCGCGTAGGTGCTGTCTTTGGCCATCAGCTGAGCCGCGGTGCCGGCCGAGCGAACCATTTGGCCGCCTTTGCCTTTACGCATCTCGATGTTGTGGATCATCGTGCCGGCCGGGATATCGCCGAGCGGCAAGCAATTGCCGGGGCGAATGTCCGCGAGGCGGCTCGAGAGCACCGTGTCGCCCTGCTTCAGGCCATCCGGCGCGAGGATGTAGGTCTTCTCGCCGTCAGCGTAGTGCAGGAGCGCGATGCGCGCGGTGCGGTTGGGATCGTATTCGATCTCCGCGACGCGAGCCGGAATGCCGATTTTCCCGCGCTTGAAATCGACGATGCGGTAGCGCTGCTTGTGACCACCGCCACGAAAGCGCGAGGTGATGCGCCCATAGTGATTGCGGCCACCGGTAGCGTGCTTGCCCTCGGTCAGCTTCTTCAGCGGAACATCGGTCGTGATCTCTGCGAAATCACTGACGGTGTAGAAACGCCGGCCTGCGGAGGTCGGCTTGAAAGCTCGGATACCCATCTTCGTTACTCCTTCGACTCGTCGAAGAATTGAATGTCGTCGCCTGCACGGAGCGTGACGACGGCCTTCTTCCAGTTCGGGCGCTTGCCGAGGGCACGGCCAACGCGCTTCACCTTGCCGCGTTGAATCAGCGTGTTCACATCGGTCACTTTGACCGAGAACAACGCCTCGACGGCGGTCTTGATTTCGATCTTGTTCGCCGCGATGGCGACTTCGAACACGACCTGATTGGCTTCCTTCAGGCGCGCAGCCTTCTCGGTCAGGGCAATCGGCCGCTTGATGATGTCAGCGGGTTTCATTTGCTCTCCAGGCAGCGGGCTTCGAGGGCCTTCACGGCGCCCTTGGAAAGCACGAGGTGATCGTGACGAAGCAGGTCGTACACGTTCACGCCTTCCGGGGGCAGGAACTGATTCTTTTCCATGTTGCGGATCGACAGGCGAAGCTTCTCGTTGCCCTTGTCGTCCACGACCAGCGTCTTCTTCGCGTCGGCCTTGAGGATGCCGAGCACGGAGGCGAGCGCCTGAGTCTTCACTTCACCGAGCTCGATGCTATCGACCACGGTGAGGCGGCCCTCTTTGTGGATCAGGCTCAAAGCGCTGCGCAGAGCGCCAATACGAACTTGGCGCGGGGGCCGATAGCCGAAGTCTTGCGGCTTCGGCGGATGAGCGCGACCGCCACCGACGAAGATCGGCGCGCGGATCGAGCCGTGGCGTGCTTGGCCCGTGCCCTTCTGCTTGTAGATCTTCTTCGAGGAGCCGGACACCGCGGAGCGCTCCTTGGCAGCCTTGGTGCCAGCGCGGCGCGAAGCCAGCTGAGCGACCACGACCTCGTGGAACAGGTGCTCTTTGATCTCGGTCGCGAAGACTTCGTCAGCGAGGTCCAAGTCGCCGACTTTCTCGCGCTTGAGGTTGAAAACGTCGATCTTTGCCATGGTCTCGTTGCCCTCAGCTCTTGATCTCGACGTCGACGCCAGCCGATAAGTCGAGCTTCATCAACGCGTCGAGCGTTTGGGGGGTCGGCTCCAAGATGTCGATCAGGCGCTTGTGCGTCCGAACCTCGAACTGCTCGCGCGACTTCTTGTCGACGTGCGGGCCGCGGAGGACGGTGTACTTGCGGATCGAGGTGGGCAGCGGGATCGGACCTGCGACCCGAGCACCGGTGCGGCGCGCGGTCTCGACGATGTCCGTGGTGGACTTGTCGAGCAGCTGGTGATCGAACGCCTTGAGGCGGATGCGAATCTTCGTTGCGTCGGGCATGTGCGGTCTTTCTTGGCTCGAGAAGTCCGCGCTCGAAGGAGCGCGGACTGTGCGAGCACTTCAAATCACTCAATGATCTTGGTCACGACGCCGGCGCCGACGGTCTTGCCGCCCTCGCGAATGGCGAAGCGCATTTGCTCTTCGAGGGCGACGGTCGTGATCAGCTCGACCTCCACCGTTACGTTGTCGCCCGGCATCACCATCTTGACGCCCTCGGGCAGCATCACCGAGCCGGTCACGTCCGTCGTGCGGATGTAGAACTGCGGGCGGTAGTTGGTGAAGAACGGCGTGTGACGGCCGCCCTCTTCCTTCTTCAAGACGTAAACCTCACCGGTGAACTTCTTGTGCGGCTTGATGCTGCCCGGCTTGGCCAGAACCTGGCCGCGCTCGATGCCTTCTTTTTCAATGCCGCGGAGCAGACAGCCCACGTTGTCGCCGGCTTGGCCTTCTTCCATCTGCTTGCGGAACATTTCCACGCCCGTGCAGACCGACTTGGTGAGCTTGTCGAAGCCGATGATCTCGACCTCTTCGTTGATCTTGATCTTGCCGCGCTCGATACGACCGGTTGCCACGGTGCCGCGGCCCTTGATCGAGAACACGTCTTCGACGGCCATCAAAAACGGCTTGTCGACCTCGCGCACCGGCTCCGGGATCTCCGCGTCGAGCGCGTCCAAGAGGTTGCCGATCGTGGCTTCCCACTTCGGGTCGCCATTGAGCGCCGGCAAAGCCGCACCGTGAACGACCTTGGCGTTGTCGCCGTCGAAGTTGTACTTGCTGAGCAGCTCGCGGACTTCCATCTCGACCAGCTCGAGCATCTCTTTGTCCTCGACCGCGTCGCACTTGTTCAGGAACACCACGATCTTGGTCAGACCGACTTGGCGCGCCAAGAGCACGTGCTCACGGGTTTGCGGCATCACGCTGTCCAGCGCCGACACGACCAGGATCGCGCCGTCCATCTGCGCGGCACCGGTGATCATGTTCTTGATGTAATCCGCGTGGCCGGGGCAATCGACGTGCGCGTAGTGGCGCTTGACCGTCTCGTACTCCACATGGCTGACCGCGATCGTCACGGTCTTCGTCTCGTCACGAACGATGCCGCCCTTGGCGATGTCGGCGTACTTGATCTCTTTGGCGAGACCCTTCTTCGACTGCACCTTCACCAGCGCGGCCGTCAGGGTCGTCTTACCGTGATCGATGTGACCGATGGTGCCGACGTTTACGTGCGGTTTCGTTCGTACGAACTTTTCCTTAGCCATTACTCAGCGAGCTCCTTAATTAGTTCCGCGAATACGCGCGACGATCTCTTCTTGCACTGCGGCCGGCGTCGGCTCGAAGTGCGAAAACTGCATGGTGTACGTCGCACGGCCCTGTGTCTTGCTGCGCAGGTCCGTGGAGTAACCGAACATGGTGGCCAGGGGCACCTCGGCCGTAACGACCTGGGTGTTCTTGCCGCGCTGGCTCATGCCTTGGATTTTGCCGCGACGCGAGTTCAGATCGCCGATCACGTCACCTAAATTCGAATCCGGGGCGACGACCTCGACCGCCATCACCGGTTCCAAAACCTGGAGACCCGCGTGCTTGGCGGCTTCCTGGAAGGCCATCGAGGCGGCGACCTCGAAGGCCGGACCCGACGAATCCACCTCGTGGTAGCTGCCGTCGAATAGCCGGGCCTTGATGTCGTTCATCGGGAAGCCGGCCAAGACTCCGCGGCCCATGGCCTCGCGAATGCCTTTTTCGATCGAAGGCACGAATTCCTTCGGGATGATGCCGCCGACCAGCGCGTTCTCGAAAACGAAGCCCGAACCGCGCTCGCCCGGTTCGATCTCGATCTTCACGTGGCCATATTGGCCGTGGCCACCCGATTGGCGGATGAACTCACCCTCGGCCTTGGCCTTCTTGCTGATGGCTTCGCGGTAGGAAACTTGGGGCTTTCCGACGTTGGCCTCGACCTTGAACTCGCGGCGCAAGCGGTCGACGATGATTTCCAGGTGCAGCTCGCCCATGCCGGCGATGATGGTCTGGCCCGTTTCTTCGTTGGTGTACGTGCGGAAGGACGGGTCTTCGTAGGCGAGCTTGCCGAGGCTGATGCCGAGCTTGTCCAGATCGGCCTGGGTTTTCGGCTCGATGGCGATCGAGATCACGGGCTCCGGGAAGACCATCTTTTCGAGCAGGATGGGCGCCTTTTCGTCGCACAGCGTGTCGCCGGTACGCGTGTCGCGCAGGCCCACCGCCGCGTAGATGTTGCCGGAGAAGCACTCCTTCAACTCTTCGCGCTTGTTGGCGTGCATGCGCAGGATGCGACCGAGGCGTTCGCGCTTGCCGCGCGACGAATTCATGACGGCCGTACCGCTCGTCAGCTGACCCGAGTAAACGCGGAAGAAGGTCAGGTTGCCGACGAACGGGTCGTTGGCGATCTTGAACGCCAGGGCCGCGAACGGCGCGTTGTCGTCGGCCGGGCGTTCCAGCACCTTGCCCTCTTTGTTCGGGTCGAGCCCCTTCACCGGCGGGATGTCGAGCGGCGAAGGCAGAAAATTCACCACCGCGTCCAGCAGCATTTGCACGCCCTTGTTCTTGAAGGCAGAGCCACAGAACACGGGGACGAACTTGAAACCGACCACGGCTTTGCGAATCGCGGCGTAGATCTCCTCGTTCGTGACGTCCGCGGAGCGGCCATCCAAGAACTTCGCCATGATCGCGTCGTCCATGTCGGCGCAGGCTTCGATCAGGGACTCGCGCAGCTCGGCGCATTTGTCCTTGAGGTCGCCCGGGATCGCCATCCAGGTGTATTTTGCGCCCAGCGAATCATCGTCGAAGATCGCGGCTTCCATCCGGATCAGATCGACCACGCCGATGTGCAGCTCTTCTTGACCCACGGGCCATTGCACGGGCACCGGCGTGACGCCCAAGCGGTCCTTCATCGAATCCAGATTCATCTGGAAATCAGCGCCGGTCTTGTCGAGCTTGTTTACGAACGCGATGCGCGGAACGTTGTACTTGTCGGCTTGGCGCCAAACCGTCTCGCTCTGCGGTTCGACGCCGTTGCCACCGTCGAAGACCGCGACCGCGCCATCCAGCACGCGTAAGCTACGTTCGACTTCGATCGTGAAGTCGACGTGGCCAGGCGTATCGATGATGTTGATGCGGTGCTTCTTGGCCTCGTTCGGGCCAAACAGCGGCGTCCAGAAGCAGTTGATGGCGGCGGCCGTGATGGTGATGCCGCGCTCTTGCTCCTGCTCCATCCAATCAGTCGTGGCGGCGCCTTCGTGCACCTCGCCGATCTTGTGGTTGATGCCGGTGTAGTAGAGGATCCGTTCGGTGACAGTCGTCTTGCCGGCATCGATGTGGGCCATGATGCCGATGTTGCGCGTGCGCTCGAGCGTGGTTTCGCGGGCCATGGCGGGTTCTTCGCTCTTCAAGTCGATTGGGACGGCACATAGACGAAACCCCCTCCAGCCTTCGGGTTTCCTTTTTCGGAAACCGCTATGTCGGTTGGAGAGGGTTCGAGGTGTTGCGAATGGCTCACTGAAAGTGAGCGGCTTTTCGAACAACTCGATCTTATGTCGTCTGCTTCATCTTGCTGGGAGCAACTCCTATTGCCTAAAGCCTTAGCTCAAACCCGCTCGACCGAACTCACCAGCGATAGTGAGCGAACGCCTTGTTCGCGTCAGCCATCTTGTGCGTGTCGTCCTTCTTCTTGACGGCATTGCCACGGAGCTGAGCGGCATCGACCAGCTCGGCTGCCAGGCGTTCACGCATCGTCTTCTCGCCGCGGTCGCGCGAGTAGTTCACGAGCCAGCGCATGCCGAGGGCGACGCGGCGCTCGGGACGAACCTCGACCGGAACCTGATAGGTGGCACCACCGACGCGGCGGCTCTTCACTTCCAAGCGCGGCTTCACGTTGTCGAGTGCCTTGCGGAAGATCTCCAAGGGGTCTTCCTTGAAGCGAGCGCTGATCACGTCGAACGCACCGTACAGGATGCCTTCGGCGGTGGACTTTTTTCCACCGATCATCAGCGAGTTGGTGAACTTGGCGACCAGCTTGTCCTTGTACTTCGGATCCGGCGTGATCTTGCGCTTCGGTACGTCTCTACGGCGGGGCATCGCGATATCCTCTTAGTACTTATTGCTTGGGCCGCTTCACGCCGTACTTCGAACGGCTGCGATTGCGGGTAGCTTTGTTGGTGCTGCTGGGGCCGGCGGCTCCCGACGCATCGAGCGTGCCGCGAACGACGTGGTAGCGAACGCCCGGCAAGTCCTTCACGCGGCCACCACGGATGAGCACCACGCTGTGCTCCTGAAGGTTGTGACCTTCACCCGGGATGTAGCTGATCACTTCCATGCTGTTCGTCAGGCGTACGCGACACACCTTACGAAGCGCCGAGTTCGGCTTCTTCGGAGTGGTCGTGTACACGCGCAGGCACACGCCGCGCTTTTGCGGACAGGAACGGAGCGCAGGGGACGCAGTGCGCGTCTTGATGACTTCCCTGCCGAGACGGATCAGCTGTTGTACTGTAGGCATCGAAAAAAAAGCCCTTTTACGGCCGGGTGAATGGGGGGCCGGTTTTGGGGGAACGGGAGGGTAGCCGCGCCGCTTGCCATGTCAAGCAGCGTATCCGTACGTCGCTTTCGCGGCCGTCAGGAGGGCGCGCCTCATACACCCATTTGCGCGCTCGCACCACTCCATGATCATGGAGCCGGTCGTCCGACCACAGGCCCACCGGCCGGCAGTGGGTTTCCAGCAAGATTCTCGATGACCGAGGGCTTTCCGGGGGCGGCAAGCCAGCCCCAGTTTTGGGTCAGGAGCCGGCGGCTGGGAGGCTCGAGTGTCACCGGACCGTTGCCGAGGAAGACCGCCCGCGCTTCGGCGCCGCCGCGGCTGGTCAACACCGCCCGCTGGCCGAGCTCGTCTTGGTGGGCGGCGCCGAAGGCAAATAGCACCCGCTGACCGCCCGCGCGCCCGAACATGGCGGCTCGAGAGGAGGGCCAGCTGCTGGGCGATGGTTCGATCAAGAGCAAGCGCGAGAAGAACGATGGCTCTTGGGCCGCAATCCACGCGACGTGATCCGCGCCGAGCTCGAAGCCCGAGAAAACGACGGGCCCCGCGGCCACGTACACACCGTAGCGCCGCTTCAGCTCGGTCAGCGCGGCGCGCAGCTCACGAGCCGTGTCGTCGGCTGCGCCGAACGTGTAGCGCGGATCATCGGCGCTGAAATCAGTGCGCGCCACGCCGCGCGGGCAGAGCACGAAGGGCGCGGGCCCCGCAATGCTGCGCAGCGCCGCGCACGCCCACTCCGGGCGATCTGCCGAGCCGTGCAGCGCGATCACGATCGGGCGAGGCGCGTTGGCTCCGATTGGGACCGCAAGCGCGGCTTTGCCGAACCCTGCAACATCTAGTTCGACCAACCAACTGCTGGCTTTGAGCGGAGTGAGCTTCGGTCGATGGGCGTAGCGGTCGAAAGCTTGGGGCTTGTCGTGCTTGCACGAAGCGCACGCGAGCAGCACGCTCAGCAACGACGCGAAACGGAGGAGCGCCGTTGAAAGCAACGGCGATTCACAAGCGCGCCTGACCACGACACAGATCGTCCCACAACTCTTCGGTCAGCACCACATAGCTGTCGTTCTGCCGCACCCACAGCGGCTCGTTTGCCGTTCGGTGCGAGAGATCGAGCGCGCGTTTCTTGATCTTGAACGAGCTCGTATGCTCGAGCGACGGCACTGGGCGCACGAAGCACGGCCGCGCGTGAACCGGCAGCGCGCGCGCCGCGCGAGCCACGCACTCTGCGTCGAATGGTCCTCGCGAGACGACTTCGGCGCAGCCGGCGCGCCCTGGGTAGCCGGGAACCGCCACGCCGAATACCGCGACCCCAGGAAAACCCAAACCCGCGTCCAGCACGCGCTCGACTTCGAGCGCCGAGATGTTTTCACCCTTCCAACGAAACGCGTCGCCCAAGCGATCGACGAAATAGAAGTAGCCCTGGCGATCGCGGCGCAGCACGTCCCCCGAGCGGAAGTACGCGTCGCCGGCTTCGAACACGTCATGCGCGATGCGCGCGGCGGAAGCGTCGCGATCGGTGTAACCGCGAAAAGATCCGTGCGGATCGGCGGCGCTCGGAAACACGCGCAAGAGAAGCTCCCCGGGCTCATCCGCCGCACAATCCCTGGCCCTGCCATCAACCCCGCGCGAAAGCGAGCGTTGCTCGGCGTCGAGCCGCGCCAAGCGAAAGCCGCGCCGACGCTCGAAGGGCACGTGGCCGAGTGAGCCGACGGTGCCCGTGAGATTGAGGATCGCCGCAGGGGCTTCGGTCGACGCGTAAAACTCGCGGATCAGCGGCTGCCCGAAGCGACGCTGGAACTCGAGCCAGACCCGCGCCTCGAGCCCGTTGCCGACGGCCACGCGCAAGCGCAGCTGGCGCTCAGCCTCGGTCGGTTGCGAGTGCACCAACGCGCGACACACGTCGCCGATGTAGAGCGTCGCGGTCGCTCCGTAGCGCACGAGATCGTTCGCGAACTCGCGCGCACTGAATTTCCTGCGCAGAGCGATTGGGATGCCGGCCACGAGGGCGGCTCCAACCCCGATCAAAAGAGCGCTGGAATGGTGCAGCGGCAACGCGCAGTATAGCTTGTCTCCAGGACGGAATTCGAAGGCGACGCTGCCGAAGACGGTGGCGGCAGAGCGGGCGCGCTCATGGCCGACACGGCACGGTTTGGGCAGCCCGGTCGTGCCCGAGGTGAAGATGAGCACGAAGTCGGAAGCGGGATCCGCGCGCGCTTGATCGAGCTCGGTGGCGTGCTCGGCGAGTCGATCGAGTTCGCCGAGGCCGAAGCCGAGCACGCGGCCAGTCAGTGTCGACGATTCGGGCTCGGGCCAGGCCCCCAGCACTGCGCTCTCGACCAGCGATAAGCGCGGTGCGGCTGCGCGCAGCGCATGTGCGAGCGGTTCGGCGCCGAGCTCCGGATTGATCAATGCGGCTGCGGCGCCAGCGTAGCTGATCGCCAAAATCAGCAGCAGGTAACTGGGCGAGTTTCCGCCGACCAACGCCACCACGTCGCCCGGACGGACGCCGGCATCGACTAGCACACGCGCGCAGCGACGCGCCCGGCCCTCGGCCTGGGCAAAGCTCACGCGTTCGTCGTCCTGCTCGCAGAACAGCGCGTCCGGCGTGCGGGCAGCATGGGCCTCGAGCCACGCGATGAAGGGGGCGGTCCCCGACGCTTTTGCAGACCGGACCGCGGGCAGCACGCGCCCGATGAGAACCGGAATCCGCGCCAATTCCGAATTGCGTTGCGCAAACCATGCCGACCAAGGCGCTGAACTCACGGCCCAGCCTGGGATCGCCCGGGGGCCCTCGTCAACAACCTGTGATCGAGGATACTTTGGCGACAGGCATGCGCGAGTACAACTTCGACGGCCTCGTCGGTCCGACGCACCACTACGCTGGGCTGAGCTACGGCAATCTGGCGAGCACGCTCAGCCGGGGGCAAGTGGGTGATCCGCGCAGCGCGGCGCTCCAGGGGCTCGAGAAGGCGCGCTTCTTGGCCAAGCTGGGCGTTGCTCAGGCGCTCTTGCCGCCACCTCTCAGACCCAATTTGCGTGCGCTCCGTCGGCTCGGGTTTGCCGGAGCGAGTCGGGACGTGCTGCCGCGCGCGCTGCGCGTTGCGCCGGAGCTACTCGCGCTCACTGGCAGCTCGTCGTCGATGTGGGCCGCCAACGCGGCCACGGTCGCGCCGTCGCGCGACAGCGCGGACGGTCGCGTGCATTTCACGCCGGCGAATTTGAGCTCGATGTTCCATCGCAGCCTCGAGGCGGAGAGCACTACGGCCACGCTGCGCGCCATCTTCGCAGACAGTGAGCGCTTCGTCGTGCACGATCCGTTGCCCGCGGGCGCCCTGTTCGCGGACGAGGGCGCCGCCAATCACTCACGCCTAGCGACGAGTGAAGCGGTGCTGCATGTCTTTGGTTGGGGGCGCGCCGCTGACACCAGCGCTTCGCCGCGCGCCTTCCCAGCTCGGCAAACGCGCGAGGCGAGCGTGGCTTGTGCCCGCTTGCACGGCCTGCGCGAAGATCAGCTACTGTTTTTGCAACAAGCGCCGGAGGGCATCGATCTGGGAGCGTTTCACAGTGATGTGCTGTGCGTCGGCAACGAGCAGCTGCTCTTGGTTCACGAGCTGTGCTTCGCGGGCGTGGCCCCGCTGGCCGAATTGCAGAGTCGCCTGGGCGATGAATTCGAGCTGGTCGTGGCCACGAACGCCGAATTGCCCGTGACCGACGCGGTGCACGCCTACCCTTTCAACTCACAGCTCGTCAGCCTACCAGAGGGCGGCATGGCCATCGTGGCGCCCGAAGAGAGCCGAGCCACACCGAGCGCACGCGCATTCTTGGAGCGTGTGCTGAGTGAACGAAACGCGGTGCGCGCGCTGCACTACGTGGACGTGAACGGTTCGATGAAGAACGGGGGCGGACCGGCCTGCTTGCGTCTGCGCGTCCCGCTCACCGAAGACGAAGTCCTGGCCATCCCCGCGCGCGTCGTGCTCGATGATGCGTTGTACGAGGCCGTGCGCGCCTGGATCCTGCGCCACTATCGGGATCGCGTCGCGCCTGCGGACCTCGGGGATCCCGAGTTCTTCGACGAGAATCGGCGCGCGCTGAGTGAGCTGTCCGCGATGCTCAAGCTGCCGATCGATTTGTACGATTGATCAGGGAGTATTACTGCTTGAACCAGAGCGAATACAGCTGACCCCGCGTCGACGGCGGGCGCGAGCGGCTGATCGCTTTTTCGAAGCCGAGCCGAGCAAGCTGCGCGTCATTGTGGAAACAGCGATCCTCGGTCACGGCGATCTCGCTGATGCCCGAAAGCGATTCGCTCCAATCCCCGGGCATGGGCCGTGTGGGCTGGCCCGGGAAGTCGCGTTGGCGCGGCCCGTACACCGGCACCCGCAGGCTGGCGACCGGGTACAGGCCAGTTGGGTAGGAGCCCGGGCAAGAGAACACCGCGACCGTGTCGTTGAAAGGTTCGCTCGGCGCTTTCTCGGGCATCTGCGCCAGGCGCATGCCACCCGGTGAGCCCAGGCCCTTCGCACGCCGCAGCGCGAAGTCGTAGAACATGATGTCGCCGGCAAGCGAGTCGGTGCCTTTGCTATGCGGGGCCCACAAGAGGTGGGTGGCTCCGAGCGAGGTGTACAAATCGAACACGGCGCGAGGCGATTCTTGCAAGCCGTAGCTGATGCCGTACTCGAACGGAAAGCGATCCATGATCGACTGCGCTTCCAGACCGAGGTGGTTGTTCTCGTCGTGGACGAGCACGCGCGCATGCTTGGGGAGCTCACGGGCCACGGCTTGGAATTGTCCCTGAACGTAGAAGCGCTTGTCGTAGTTGCCCTCGAAGCCGGACGAGAGCAAATCGATGCTCTTCTTCAGCGGTGACTTGGACATCGAGTGCGTCTGGAAGAAGTACACGTCCCCTCCCCAAACTACCTGCAGCGCGACCAGCAAAGCGAGTGCGACGCTCGCGACCACGCCGCTGCGCCAGGCCAAGACGAGCAGCGCGGCCGTCGCGGCTGCCATCAGCGGCAGGATGCCCTGCAGGTAGCGGTCCTGATGGTGGACCCAGTACCAGCACAAGATCGAAAAGTGGACCCAGCCGACGAGGCCCCACAGCCGGAGGCGGCCGCGGCACACGATCAGGCACGGCAACAGCAACGTGAAGAGCGAGCCGAACACCGGCGTGCGGCCATGCAATTTGCCCCAATCATTGGGCAGGAAGGAGAACGTGAACAATGCCTTCAAGGAGGTCAAAAGCCCCGCGAAAGTGTGGGGCGGCTGCCACATGTTGGCTTCTTCGTAGGCCCACTTGAGGCGATAGGCGGACTCGCTGGTCCAAGGCCTGACGTGCAAGAAGCGGTTCAGCACCGGATAGACCGGATCCCCATGCGAGATCCAATTGGTCAGCCACAGCGGCGAGCTGCACAATAGGCCGACGCCTGTGGCGACCAGCGGCCCGCGCCAGACCGCGAGGCGCGACGCGCCGTCCGGAGCAGGACGCTTCGCGGTCAGCCAGAGCACGCGCACGGCCAGCGCCAGCACCGGGATCGGCGCGAGCAACATGGCCGTGGTCTCTTTGACCATGGCCGCAGCACCCAGCAAGAGCCCGAGCAGCGCGCACCATTGAGGTGAGAGCGTGCGCCAAGCGAAGAGCGTAACCAGACAGATGGGCACGCCGTACATGGCGCCGAAGTGATCCGCGCCTACCGCCAGGCTACTGTCGTAGAGCAATACGCCGGGGAATAGAAAGCGCACCGCCCACACCGCGCGCGGGTCGGCGCGCGGCACGAGGCGCCGGACCAACGCTGGAATGCCGATCAGCGTCGTGACCAAGAAGGTCACGAATTCGAGGTGCGCGGAGAGCACCATGCGATCGAACAGCCGGCTCTTGGGCAGCAGAAATGCCCAAGAAAATAGGTAGCTGGTGAAATGAGGCCGCGAGTCGAAGACCCAGCCCTCGTCCAACCGTCGCACTCCGCCGTAAGCCACGTAATCTTCGGCCAGCGCCAAGTGCTTCCAACGCGAGTCGAACTGCACGTTCTCGGGTGACAGGATCAGAAAATAGACCGCGAGTAAGCCGACGAAGCCGAATGCGATGGCGAGCAGCCCGACCGCGCCGAGCGGACGCGCCTTCCGCCCGAGCAAGCGTCGACGCTGCACGAGTCGGGACCAAAGCCCGTGGAGCTCGTTCAGGTTCACCGTGATCAGCAGCAAGGGCAGCGCGAAGAACAGCGCGGTGCGATAGAGGTGCAGGATGCCCGCCAAGAACATCGCCAGTTCGAACTCGAACAGGCCAATCGCGAAGGCAATGCTCAAGAGCTCGAGCGTCGAGAGGCCACGCACGCCCAAGAGGCGCAGCGTGCGCGAGCCCATCCCGAAGCACGAGCAGGCCACCACCAGCGAGCACAGCCAATAGCAGGCGTAGTGCCAAAACAGCCACTCACCGATTGGATAGATGTCGTGGACGAAGCTGCCGAACAGCGCGATGCCGCCTACCAGCAAGAGCGCCACGACCAACTCGCGATACCTGCCGGCTAGCCACTTCACAGGCGAGCCCAATAGCGCGTCGGCGCTCGGCTGGCGAGCGCGAACTCCGCTACGCGGCGATGGGCTCGCGCCAAAGCGCGCGAGCCGCGAACCCTGGGTCTAAGCCGAGGTCAGTCAGCCGCGACGCGCTCGCCAGTGGCGACCACTCGATACGACCGCACGGACTGGTCCATGGCGGCAAAGACGGCGCCGATCAGGCCCGCATCATCGCCCAAGGCACTGACGACGACGGGGATCCGCGAGCCCTTGAGCGAGTGCCGAGCCATCGAGCTGCGCGTGCCTTCGAGCAGCAGATCGCTCGCTTCCATCACACCGCCACCGAGGACGATCATTTGCGGATCGAGGATGTTGACGAGGTACGAGACGCCGACGCCGAGGTGCTCGCCAACGTCAGCGAAGATCCTACGCGCCACTGCGTCACCAGCGCGCGCGGCATTGGCCACTGCGGCCTGATCGAGCGTAGTGACGGAGCTGAGCGACGTTTGTTCTGCGCTCGCGAGCGCGGCCTCGGCGGCTCGCACGATCGCCGGGCCGGAGACGAGCGTCTCCAAACAACCGCGCATGCCGCAGGAACACAGGGGCCCGCCCGCCACGACCGCGCAGTGACCGATCTCACCGCTGAAGCCTTGCGTCCCGGAGAACACGTGACCGTCGATCACGATCCCGGCGCCGACGCCGCTGTCCACGTAGGCCCAAACGAAGGAGCGCACGCCTTTGGCCACGCCGGCCCGGCTCTCGGCGATGGCGCTCGCGCTGGTCACGTTGTTGACCACTACCGGCACGCCCAAGGAAGTAACCAACATGTCTCGAATCGGCACCTCCGTCCAAGATAGGTTGGGTGCCGTGGCCACGAGACCGCTCTCCACCTTGACCAAGCCAGGCACCGTGACCCCGACGCCTTGCAGGCGATCACGCGGGAAGCCGGCGGCTTCACACACTTCTTGAGCGAGCGCGGCGGCAGAGGCTACGGTGGCTTCCGGATCGCCATGCTGCGTGGGAACCTCGCGCCGAACACGAATTTCGCCACGGGCATCGGCCAAGCCGACGGTGGTGGTGTCCACGCCAAAGCAGATGCCCAAGTAAGCAGCAGATGCGTCGTTGAACTCCAACAGGCGCGCTCGGCGACCGCCGCTGGCCACGGTCTTGCCGTAGCCAACCTCTTGCACGATGCCGCGAGCGAGCAAATCTTCGACGATTGCAGAGACGGTCGGTTTGGTCAGCGTGGACCGGCGAGCGAGATCGGTGCGCGAGACTCGGCCGCCACGACGAATGATGTCGAGGACGATCGAGCGGTTGACCTCGCGCATCGCGCGGCTATCGACCTTCCCTTGGACGTCATGCTGCATAGGTGTTCACCGGGGGGGTTGTGGAACTAGTTCCAGAGCAGTGTGACGCAAGACGCGGCCGGGGTCCACGAAGTTCGGCAAGTTTGTGAACGTTGCAAAACTCTCCGCTCACAGGAACCGGTTCCAGACCGCGTTAGTAGCCGCCCGAGGTCGGAGCAGGCACGAAGGAGGCGCAAATGAGCAGCCGACTCGCGCCTGAAACCCGCCGGGCAAGTCTCCCACGACCGCCCTCGCGCGGCCGTTCCAAACTGCGCAAGCTCGCGGAAGAGTCGCGGGATAGTTCGATCGCGCCCGAAGCACTTGCGCGAAACGGAAGTGTCCCTTACACTTTTTGAGAACTCCCGATGCGCTCTGCCCGTTTTCAGTTTTGGTTTGGCTATTGGCCCGCGGTCAACGCGGCGTCAGGGCCTCGCCTTCTCTAACTGATAGCAGCCAAGAGAAAGCACAAAACCCCTGGTCGCCGCGGCGCCCGGGGGTTTTTCGCTTTTGTGCTTCGAAGCCCGAAACCTCAATCACCCCGTTCACTGCCCAGGCCCCTCATGCTCGAAACCAAAGACCTCCGAATCGTGGATACGACATTGCTCAAGAGCCCAAACGAAGTCACCACCGAGTTGCCGCTCTCCGAACGCGCAGCAAGCGTCGTGTTCAGCGCGCGGCAAGAGATCCAAGCGGTGCTGCACGGCGAAGATGCTCGTCCCTTGGTGATCGTCGGACCATGTTCGATTCACGATCCCGAAGCGGCCATCGATTACGCCGGCCGCTTGCTGACGCTGAAGCGTCGCTACGCACAGGAGCTCTTGATCGTGATGCGGGTTTACTTCGAGAAACCGCGCACCACCGTGGGCTGGAAGGGGCTGATCAACGATCCACGCCTGGACGGCAGCAACGATATCCCCGCAGGCATCCGCAGCGCGCGCCGCTTGCTCTTGAATTTGGCAGAGCTCGGCATGCCGGCTGCGACCGAGATGCTCGATCCGATCATCCCTCAGTACATCGCCGATCTCGTGTCGTGGACCGCTATCGGCGCGCGCACCACCGAGAGCCAAACCCACCGCGAAATGGCCTCTGGGTTATCGATGCCGGTCGGCTTCAAGAACGGCACCGATGGCGGCCTGAGCGTAGCAATCAATGCCATCATCGCGGCGTCTCGCCCGCACAGTTTTCTGGGCGTGGACCCGGGCGGACACGTGGGCGTGGTGCGCACGCGTGGTAACCCGCACACGCATCTGGTGCTGCGCGGTGGCCATTCTGGCCCAAACTACGGCCCCACGCAGGTCAGCGCGGCGGCAGCCGCCCTGCGCCAAGCCAAGACCAATGCCCGCATGCTGGTCGATTGCAGCCACGACAACAGCGGCAAAAATCACCTGCGACAGCCGGAAGTGCTGGCCGAAATCGGCGCTCAGATCCGCGCGGGCTCGGAGCACCTGCTCGGTGTGATGATCGAGAGCAACATCGTCTCCGGCAAACAAGAGCTCACGGGCGACAAGTCCGCGCTGGTGTACGGGCAAAGCATCACCGACGCCTGCGTCGACTTTGCCACCACCGAGCAGATGCTCGCTCAATTCGCCGAAGACGCCGCACGCCGCAGCCCGGCGCGCAGAGAGTTGCGTTAACGACGCCCGCCAAAGTAAGGATAAGGTGGCCCGCTGGGCGCCGGCTCGATCGCACGCGGGCGGATGCGCTCTTTGGGCTTCGCGGTTGCGGGTCGTGCAGGCGCGACGCTGCTGGGCGTTGGACTTACTTCCGCCGCGCTCGGCGCGGCCGGGACTGCGGCATGCACTTCCGACACCAGCGGCTCGAGCCGCACACTGGCCGCGGCGCTAGGCGTGGCAAATGACGACCCCGCGAGCGCGAGTGGAGGCACCTCGGGCTTGCGGCGCGTCGCAAAGACCAGCAAGCCGAGCACGGTCACGAGCCCCGAAAGGGCGGTGATGATCAGCGGCGTTCGCCGCTTGAATCCAGCTTTTCGACCTGTTTTGGACCAAGGGGCAACGGTCGCGCTTGGCGGCGTTGGCTGATCTTTCATGGCCGGTGCGGAAATCCTCTGACTCGAGGCAGCCCTTCGGCTGTTGCCAACCGGCTCGCCCGAACTCGCCGGAGGATTCGACGATCGAACGAAGGATGGGCCAGAGGACCGAGCGAGCGGGTCGCCAAGCAAACGAGTCGCTCGTTCGACCAGCAAATGCCATTCGGGAGCGAACGGCAGCAACTGTTCAGCGAGCTCCGCCACCGATGCATAACGCTGCGAAGGCTCCTTCGCGAGGCACTTCATCAAGATCGGTTCGAGCCCGTCGGGCGCGTCCGCGACGAAGTCCTTCAGTGGGCGCGGCATGGTGTTCATCACCGCCAAGCAGACCTCGGGCAGGGAGGTGCCGGGATGCGGCAGCTGACCGGTCACCATGACGTACAAGATCGCGCCCAAGGCCCAGATGTCCGCGTGCGCGTCCACGTCCCGAGCGGAACGCATCTGCTCGGGCGACATGTACAAAGGCGAGCCCACGAAGGCCGCGGTACGCGTCAGCGCGACCTCGCGCTCACGGCCCGAGCCGAGCGACTTCGAAATGCCGAAATCGAGCACTTTGATGGTGCGCGAGCCGTCCGCGCGCTGGGCGAGAAACAGATTCGTGGGCTTGAGATCGCGGTGCACGATGCCGAAAGAATGCGCCTCGGCTACTGCATCGATGGCCTGCAGCAAGTAGCCAGCCGCCTCGGACGCGGGCAGCGCGCCGCGCCGTTCGATCTCGTGTTCGAGATCGCTGCCGTTCAAGAGCTCCATCACCATGTACGGCACGCGCCCGTCGAGCAAACCAATGTCGAACACGCGCGCCACGTGCTCGCTGTGGATCTTGGCGGCCGCGCGCGCTTCACGGCGAAAGCGCTCCGCCCCCTCGTCCTGGAGTCCCGACTGGGGGACCAAGAACTTGATCGCGACCGGTTGATCGAGCTCGAGATGAAACCCGGCCACGACTACGCCCATCCCGCCCTGGCCGATGAAGCGATCGACGCGATATTTCTGCGCGACCACCTGACCCACGACGATAGGGAGCTGCATCTCGCAGTGGTTTTACAACGAGCAGCGTCAATGGACCCCCGCCAAAATCAAAATGACTATCTGCGGACTTTCACCGATCGGAAATTGTCGAGGCTAATCCCGCCCCGCGATCTCGGGAATGGTCAGAAAAGGCGGCCGTTTCTCGTCCGAGACGGATGCTCGCCGCATCATTGCCACAACGGAGCCGCGAACTCGGGCCAGTCGTTGTTCCAAATCGATCGGCCACAGCATGAGCTCGGACGCGCCGTTCATCTGGCCGTCGTAATAGTGGCACGCGTAGTAGTACAGGCTGCCATCGCGGAACGCGGTACCACCGCCGGGGCCGATGTAACGACCGTCTGTGGCGAGTAGTTGCACGGCGTTTCCCTGAAGCATGGCTTTGCCATCCGCATCCGTGTACGGACCAGTGATGACCGAAGCCCTTCCGACCATGGTGCGGTAAGTGCTGTCGACGCCCTTACAGCAGGCGTCATAGGACCTGAACGGGTAGTAGTAGCCGTTGTGCGAAATGATGGACGGCGCTTCGATGCCGCCGGAGTGCGCCGCCCAACCATAGAGAGTAGTGTCAGCCGCGCTCGGCTTACCGCTCGCGGTGTCCAAGCGGCGCAGCTTGATGCCACTCCAAAACGAGCCGAAAACCAGCCACCAATGAGCCGCCGGCCCCGCCCACTCCACCTCGCGCAGGGCTCGCGACGGCGCTTACTGCCCCTGCCATGTCTGGGGCACCCGACGCGGCTGGCGTGCCCGCAGCGCCCGGAGTAACGCTGGACGCGCCCGGGGTCGGCCGACTGGAGCAGGCGGCGGCGGCCGCAAGGGCGACCCAACCGTTCCGCAGGCAGCTCGGGAAGACTCGCGACATTCGTGGATCAAGGGGCTAGCGCCCGCAGACCTTGCCGGGTTTCGGCGGGCTGCCCGCGGGCGGTCTCAGCGCATGCGGTGCCGGGTGCCGGAAACGCTACGCCTCGTTGGTTCGGCTTTGGGCCTCTCGGCGACCGCGGGCTGGGTCTTGATGCGCGTGGCGGAGCTGCAGTCACCGCGCGCGCCATCGAGCAACGGATCGCAAGCCAACGCTTCGGCAGCGGACTTCACACGCCTGGGCGGCGAGAACAGATCGGGCCACAGCGCCTCTTGCTCGAACGCCGCAGCCGAGGCAGGCGCGCGGCGAGCAAAGTCCTCACGCCACGCTTGGATCATCAAGGCGGCGGTGACCATGGTCGGCAGCGTGACACTCAGTGAACCGTACGCGCGAGTCAGCCAGCCGCCGAGTACCGCGCTGAACATGAAGACGAGCAGCACGCGCGCCACCGGTGTTCGGCGAGGCCGCAGCGCGGATTCACTCAGTAATGGCCGAGTCACCTTGCCCACGACTTGATCGACGATCTCGATCACCGCTTGAGTCAGGTTGCCAGTCATCACCGTAGTGGGGCAAGACCCGGTGAGCGACTCACGCATCAACGCGCTCTGAAAGCCCATAGCGGCGATCGCGAAGCCCCCGCGAACGATCACCGGCAATTGTCCGGCGTGAAATGGCCAGGTAAGGATCGGGGCATCACTGACGCTGAACAGCGCGAGCGCCAGCGTCACCAAGGCGAGTAAGCCCGCTCGGGCTTGCAGACCGTGATGGCGAAAGATGCGCGCGACCAACGTCGCCAGCACGACCGCCCCCACGAACACTGGAAATGCCCACAGATGAGTGTGGGCGGCGAGGTGGCCGGAGGAGACCGCGATCGCGTCCGCCACCAGCTCACCCGTGAGATGCGCGGGAAACAGACCCAACAACGAGGCGAAGCCCGCAGCGTCCACATAGCCGGCGACGGCGCTGAGCAGCGTGGAATAGAGGTGCAGATTCCCACTGGGCATCGTGCTGCCGGCCGCCGGCGCGTCAGCGTTCGGTCGCGAGGCAGGGCTCAGCTCGCTCACGGTCGCCAGCGCGCGTGCCTCACGCCCAGCTCTCGAGTGGCGGATATCGCCAGCGGCTTTTCGAATTGGAACCACTGTGCCTCCCAGTTCCGTTATCTCACCCTGATCTCACCCTTAGGGTTGCACGGGCATTGCTGCAACGTGTTCGGTCGTTACAGCTGCTGATTTTTGTCACGTTGCGCTGTGGACGCATGGCGCTTTCCGCCAGTGCCGGCGTCTACGCGAGCGCAACGCCGATCGCGGCGCGAATCTGACCGAGCTCGCTGCTGACCATGAAGCGCAGTAGGTCCGCTCGTCTTTCGTCCGCGCGGGTCAGGAAGCGGCGAGGGAAGCGATGATCGAGCGCCAGCGCGAGCGCGAGATTGCCGCAAGCGACGAGCGCGACCCGACCCGACACGAGCTCCGCCGAGCGGATGAAAGCATTGGCTCGCGCCGCCACTTCCCGTACCGGATAAGCCCGTGCCGCCAGCTCGAGCGCGGCTAGCGCCGCACCACGCACTTCGCGCTTCAAACTGCTGGCCAGCCGCTTGCCTTCGTCATCGATCGCGCGCAGCCCGATCGCACCGCCCACCGCGAGCGCGGCCGAAAGCAGCTGCGAGAGCTCGGACGCGTTCGGGAAATAGCAAAGCGCGGCCTGTTCCGGCCGCGCGAACGACAGCTCTCGGGCCCACACACAGACCAGCTCTTGTAGGCTGAAACCGCTGCCGAGCGCGCGGCCACAGGTAAGCAATGGACGCTCAGGGCCGGGCACCAGCCCGAGTGAGTCCATGCCTTCGGGCACGAGATAGAGCTCGGTCGCCGGTACACACAGTAAGCGCGAGGTCCAGTGCAGCGTCTTGGCCAGCATCGTGGTGCTCCGCTCCGGATCTTGGCGAGCGTCTTCGGAGAGCACTGGTTCGCGCCGCAGCCGGCGCGCGTGCTGAAAGCCGACGCGGCTGAGCGCCGGGGCCAACGTGCACAAGATGGCGTTGGTCTGCAGATCATTGCAGCCCACCGACAGCCGTTCCTGCCAATCGGTGTAGGAGAGCGCGCCGCGCACCGCTTGCAGCCCGTCCGGACGGTGATTCGCGGCGAGCAGTGCTTCGTGGAGGTCGGCCTCACCTAGCGCCTCCAGGCACTCCGCCGCGCGATAGGCGCCATCGCGATCGCCGACTCGCTCGAACTCAGCGAGCAGCCACCGACAGTGTTCCGCAGCGCTCGACGCCGGCGGAACGGCAATCTCTGGCCCGGGCGCGGCGACGAGCGTGACGCTTGGCGATACGGACTTTCGAATCGGGGGCGGTGGAGGCGGCACGCTGCGCTTGCCCACCGGCGCCCGCGGCGCGGTCAGCTCATCCTGCTCTTCGTAGTGGAGAGGCGAAGGCGAGACACTCGGCGGTCGGATGCTCGGCGGCGGGATGCTCGATGGCCGCAGGCCCAGCGATTGGAGGCTTGGCGGTTGGACGCTGGGCGGCGGGGGGAAGCTCGGCGGACGCAGGCCCGGCGGCGGCGGGGGAAGGCTTGGCGATCGCGGGCCCAGCGGCGGCGGCGGCGGTGGGGGAAGGCTCGTTGGTCGCAGACCCGGCGGTGGGGGGAAGCTCGGCGGTCGGATGCTCGGCGGTTGGAGGCTTGGCGGCTGCATGCTTGGCGGCCGCACGCTCAGCGGGCGGGCGGGCGGTACGAGCTCGAAGTCGCGCTGGCCGAGGAAACAACCGGCAGCGGGGATGTCCGCGAACATCACCTCTTCGGACTGCATCGCCCGAAACAGCGTCTCGGGTGTGAGCGCGCTCTCGCTACCTGTCTGCGCGTCCAAGATCATTTGCAACAGCCCGGTGAATGGTGGCGGGCCTTGCTGCACGCGCTGTCCTGGTGAGCGCGCGGAGATCAAGCTGGACACGGTCGAATCTCCGTTGCTCAGCGCGCGACCCATCGCTCGCACCGCATCGAGCGCCTCCCCGGTGGAGCCCTCGGCGAGGGTCGTATCGAGCACGACCAACGAGACGTCCGCTGCGTCCGCGAGCAAGCGCCGCAGGCGCGCTAGGGTGAATGACGAAAGCTTGGGACCATCGAGCAGCAACGTCGGTCCGTGCTCCTTGGACTGCAAGGCGTAGCCCCAGAAGTAGAAGATCAGCGCTTCGGGTCGTTCACCCAAGCCACCGATCAAGGCCTCCATGGCGTCCGCCAGCCCGCGTTGCGCCGGGAACGCGTGGACCGCAAAGCCTGCGTCCGCTTCCGCGAGCCTGCTACCGAACAGCTCTACGTCCAACTCCGCGTTTGGGATCGGGGAGACTTGACCGTTCTCCTCGTAGGAGGAGGCTGCGACGATGGCTAGGCGCATGATCGGGCGAGCCGCTCAGTACACCTCAACTGCTTCTACCAAGCCATCGCGCAAACGGAGGTCAGGTCAAAAACTTGGTGAGCCGCCGGATTTTTCCGCCGAGATTCCAAGGCGACCCGACTTAAAGGTCCGGGGCCGCGCCGTTTTGCGGCCGCCACGATTCAGGCGCCGCGACTCGCACGGCTCGCAGTCGCCGGCCGTTTGACCACCCGGAGCTTGCCGCTCTTGCCACCACCGCAAAAGAAGCGGCCTTTGCCATCGGCCTCCAGCCCCGAAACGATGATTCCGGCCGGAAGTTCCAGCCGCTCGAGGACCTCACTGGTTTTGCGATCGACACGTCGGATCTCACTGCGCTCGTTTTCCTGCGTCGCATGCCACAGCTCGCCGTCGCAAAAACTGACGCCGGTGATGAAGCGATCGGACACCACCTCGCTCAAGATTTTGCCGGTCTCGGGGTCGAGCTCGAGGATTTTCCGGTCCGTGAAGTGACCGACCCAGAGTGATCCCTCGGCCCAGGCCATGCCCGAGGCGCCCGCCAAGACCGGCGTGGGGATCGTGGAAACAACCCGACCGGTGTGCGGATCGACCTTTCGGATGCGACCCTGATCGAGCTGATAGATGTACTGTCCGTCGAAAGCCGTGCCTGCGTCGCAAGCGACGTCGAGCGCATGCGTCAGCGTTCCGCTCTCTGGATCGAGGGCCTGCAGCTTCTCCCCGCTCGCGAACCAGACCTGCTCGCCGTCGAAAGTCACTCCATGCACCGCCCCGTGCTCGGCAAATGGTCCGTATTCGCGCTCGATTTCAACGGCGGTGCGGCTCATCTGAGCGCTAGCCTAGACCAGGTGAAGGGCGCCGGGGAGCAACAACGGTGTCGCGAATTCGCTCGGCGGCGCCAACAGCCAGCGCTTGGCGCGCGCCCGCCCCGTGGCGCGCGCCCGTCCTGCGCCCTCGAGGGCGAGCAGGCTGCGTTGAACCGTGCGCTGATTGACGCCGAGTGCCGCAGCCAAGGCCGAGCTGGACCAAGCTTCGCCATCGCCCAGCAAGGCCAACACCTGAGAGTGCTCGCTCTCTGATACCGGCAAGAGTACGCGCACGGAGGCCTCACCGTCGCCCTCGCCGGAGGGATCGAGCCGAAAACCAGCGGGAGTCGCGGCGATCGTCAGCAGCGGACGGAGCGCCCGGCGCAGCCGAGCGATCTCGACGCGCAGCCGCGCGCGATGGGAGTCGTTGGCGCGCGTCACGGCAAACACCCGAGCAAGCAACTCGCGCCGCGTGACCTCGAGGGGCCAGCCTTCTGCCAGGACCCGAACCAGTCCAAATAGCACCGCGCGCCCCTTCAACGTGACTCGAACCTGCCCGACGGACACCGACGACTCGCGCGCATCAATCAGCAGACCGCGCGGCTCCCGCTGCGCGCTCTCGACCTGCGAAAGCCCGAGCAAGCGCTCTCTGCCCGCTTGAACCAAGCGCCCCGCGGGCGCCTCGAGCAACAGCCGTGCGGTCGCCACTTCCTGGGAGATCGCGGGAATGCGGGCCGCGCGCGCCGCGTCCGCGGCCTCCATCAACGCCACGCGCGCCGCGTTCGCGTTGGGCGTGCGCACGTGAAGCTCGACCCAGGCCAAGTGGATCTCGGCGCGGAGCGACGCGGACGCGCGGCGCGTGTCGAGCGCGCGCAGCGCTCGCTCGGCCTCGCTCAGCAAACCGCGTAGCAACAAGCCGCGCGCAGCGAGGCAATCGGCGTGGAGCGCATTGCTCGGGTCGCCCAGGGCGCGAAGATCGCGGCTGGCCCGGGCAAGTGCGGCATCCACGCCACGCAGATCGCGCGACGCGAGTGCGATCTCGGCGTCGGCCAGCAGACAACGCGCGCGACCGAGCGGCGCGGCCGCTCCGAATGCCTTCGCCGCGCTCCGCAGCAGCTCGCGCGCGCGTTCCCGCTTTCCCAGGCGTGCCAGCGCCACCCCGCGCAGCGCGAGCCCGGGACCATCGCTGCGCAGTGCGACCCGGTTCAGCGCCGAGAGCACATCGCCCGCGTCGAGCGCTCGAGCGGCAGCAGTTAGGGCGGGATCCACGACAGAGACTTTGCCGCTGGTCTCTCGGGCTGTCCATGCGGCTCCGACAATCCCGACAGGCTTGTCACTCCCTTCCCCCCAGCCCAAAGCGTTACTGCAAAAGCCATGAACGATCAGCAATCCGCGATCACGACGCGCGCTGAACGAGCCTTGTTCGGCTCTTGGCTCACGACCGCGCTAGCGTGCCTGGGCGTGGTCGTGCCGAAGTGTCCACTGTGCGCGGCCGCTTACTTGTGCCTATTCGGCGTCAGCGCCAGCAGCGCGCAAGCCGTGGTCAAGCTGGGGCTGCCGCTATGCATCGCGCTAGTCGCCGGCTCGGCGTTGGCTACGGCGTGGTTCGTGGCACGTCGTGGCCAACGCGTTCGACGGTGTTGCCAGTCCGCACGTCAAAGCTCGGGAACTTAGCGCGCCGGAGAGGTGCGAGGCGGGAGCGCGATCGCCCCTCCTCATTCACTTGCACTCGAACGTCGCGAGGGCCTTGTTCGCGCGGGTCCGGCGTAATGCAGCGGCAAGGCGCATCGATCACGTTCGAGCGCGATTTTCGCTCCTTCTCAACGTGTGCCGGGCATCGGATACACGCGTTCACGCGGCACTTGCAGCTCAGAGAGCGGACGGTTGCGCTGGGCGGCCACCAGCGCGGAAATGTCCTCGATGGAATGGATCCACTGCGTCGCGAATTGGTTCAGGGTCTTGCCCCGAATGCCGAGCTGGATGGCGCGACGCTCGAGCGGAGCGCCCGCCGGATCGTGGTCCGGATCCCACTGTAGACGCACGGAGGCCGAGGCACCCGCGCTGCGCCACTCGGCCTCCGACGCGAAGCGCTTCGGATCGTAGCTGGTCGGCACCCCAGCGAGGATGATCGCATCGAAGGCCGCGCGCTGCATGCGAATCGCCAGCGTCACTTCTTGCCCCTCTTTCGTGCCCCAGCCGGAGCGGAACATCATCCACAAGAAGTTCGGCTTGATCCAGCTCATCCGCGTGAAGGAAAAGCCGGGACCAAAGCGCCCATGCTTTGCCGCATACAGACCAATGTCCAAAGCATACGCTTGGTACACCACTACCGACTCGTCATCGAATTGAGCGAGGATATGCCGACCGGCTGCGGGCCAGTGCGCTTGCTGCGCGGCATAGGACTCCAGCTCGAGCGTCATGGGTAACGGCCGCTGCGCGCGGCCCGCATGCCGTTACCGTTGCCCAAGGGGCCTTGGCCGTCAAACCCGGGATTCCGGGCATCTCACCGGAGCTAGATCCGGCTGAGCCCGCGCTTTTGGAAGCTTTGCCGAAACGATCCGGGTCAGACGTCAGGAACGTTCGACTCGAGCTACAACCGGCTGGCGTAGGCAGTCTTCATGGCGTCGTACAGCGCCAGATCCGCGGTGGCAGTGTAGTTGTTGCCCGAAGCCGTGAAGAGCACGTGCCCGCTATTCCAATCCCTTGCGAGGTCGGTTCCCAATTGAACGTACCGCAGTCTTGCGTGCCAGGGAGACCGAACAGGACGTCGTTGATCTCGCGCTGCATCGGACCGTATTCGGCGGCCACGAAACGGAGCTTCGGAAATTGCTCGGCTAGCGCGGCAAACGTCTTGGTCCAGCCGTCCTGCGTCTTCGCCGTGCTGGCCGGGTCGCCCTGGTAGGCCTGATAGCAAGACTCGCCGAAGACATCGAACACCACGCCTTGCTTCTGCGCGTTACCGATGAAGCTCGCGCTCGTGCTCGCGGCGGCGCCCGTGTAGCCGCCCTTGTCGCCACCGCGATCGATGTGAAGCACAAAGGGTGCTCCATCGCCAAAGCTCGTCGAAACAATCGATCCGGGATTTTTTGATGGTCACGCGCGCCGACGAACCCCGTCCTAGCCTTCGGCGACGCGCTGCGGTTCAAGCTGCGTTGGGCGCTATTGCTTCACCACTAGATCAGCCCGGTTGATGGTGGCGGTCCGCGGGTGGACGGCAAAAGCCAGCGTTGCTTGGATGAGCGTTGGCCCTGCCTTGGGCAGCGTCGCAGCGCACAGCATCTTGCCCTCACCGCGGCGCGAGTGGAACGCGCCGCGCTCGACGTCGACCCACACGAGTTGGACGGACATTTTTCCGAGCGGGTCACAACTGGCAGTCGCAACGCGATGCCCCGCTTGCGATAGCTCGACCTGATAGCCGAGCGCCGCGCTGCCTTCGTACGCAACGTCGAGATCCGTCCAAAACGCGACATCCCCCGCAGCGAGCGACAAGGTTGCGCTCTGCGTGCCCTCACTCGTGAACGTCAGGCGCGCGACCTCTCGATCGCAAGCAACGAGCGACAGTGCGGTCAGCGGCAGCGACGCCAGCAGCAGCAGGCCCAAAAGGGCCAACGGTCCTTTCAGCGCGCTCACCAGAAATCCTCCACGCAGGCGCCCACGGTGTAAGCGGGAATCGAGAATTTGGCGCAGAATTCCGGCTTGCCATCGTGATCTGCGTCGCGCACTCCCATGCTGCCACCGAGCGACATGGACACGCTCTGGCCGTACGTCACGCTACCGACGGGCGTATCGACCGTCACTTCGACGCCGGCCAACTCGACTCCAGAGCCGATGTTGCCGCCGATGCTGCCGTCGTCGTTTTTCTCACCCAAGTTGGCGCGAGCAACCCCAGCTTCGGCTGTCACCGTGACTCCATAGTCGTGACTCGAGACCGCCAGAGTGCGCCTCGCAAGTGTCAGCTGAACGTCGTTGTCCTTGCCGTATTGCACGTACGCGGTCGCGAATTCAGCACTCGAGCCTTTGAGCGTTCCGGTCTCGACTCTCGTGTTCAAACCGGTGGCCGACACGCGGTACGAGCCGCCACCCGGAACCGCGCCAGAACTCGTGCTCAGCGTCGTCCGTGAGATCACGGGTGAATCGCTGCTCGCGACCGATTTCGGCAGCGCGGGCGGCGGCGTAAAGCGCGCGACCAAGCTCTGCGCGCCGCTGGGCGGCGCGTCGCTCGCCGTGGGCTCGGGTGTACACATGAGCGCCGCACTCGGCGGCGCCGCGCTGGACGCGGAAGCGGCGCCGCTCGATGTCGCCTCCGCATTGTCGTCGAGGTGACAGTCGAGGGAATCGTCCGAACCGAGTGATGAGATGGGATCAGCCATGAAAAACCTCCGCTATTTGCCGCTGATCGGTCCGCTGGCGACGCGGTTGCGAAGGTCAGGCGATTTTTTCGGAAATACTGATGGAACCTTCCGCTGTGACGGCCCCACGGCATATCTTTTCGAACGATCGCGGCCGCATTCGGCTGGCTCGCGTCCCGCCTTTTCTCGATACTTCGGAGAGCCCCCATGAAGCACTCGTTGATGGCCATCGCGATCGGCATTGGCGCCGCGAGCTGCGGAAGTCCTTCGACCTCGTCGGACGCCAGCGGAGGCGGCCCGGTGTCGCCCACGGGCGGCAGCGCGGCGGGAGGTGCCCTGAGCGCGGCCGGCGCCGAAGAGCCGGCACAGGCGGGTGCAGGCCTCGGTGGGGCGCGGGCCACTGGCGGCGCGGGCCACGGATCTGGCGGTGCGAGCGCGGGTGGCACGAGCAGCGGCGGAACCAGCAGCGGCGGCGCGGGCGGCGTGGCCGCTGGCTCAGGCAGCTCAGCGGGCGGAGCGATCGTGGCGCCTGCGGGCTACAAACTGGTTTGGCACGACGAGTTCGAAATCGATGGTCCGCCGAACCCGGCTGATTACAACTTCGAAAAAGGCTTTCAGCGCAACGAAGAGGCGCAGTGGTACCAGAGCGCCAACACCACGGTGCAAGATGGCCTGCTGGTGATCGAGGCGCGCAAAGAGACCGTGCAGAATCCCAACTACACCGGCAGTGGGGATTGGAAGACCACGCGCAAGACGGCGGAGTACACCTCGTCGAGCCTGACCACGAGCGGTCACCAAAGCTTTCAGTATGGCCACTTCGAGATGCGTGCTCGCATCCCGACGGAGGCCGGTATGTGGCCCGCCTGGTGGAGCCTGGGCGTGAGCGGCCAATGGCCCTCGAACGGCGAGATCGACATCATGGAGTTCTATCAGTCGAAGCTCCTCGCCAACGTCGCGTGCGGCACGGCCACGGCCTACCAAGCCAAGTGGGATTCCTCCACGAAGGCGCTCTCTTCGCTCGGGGCGAACTGGGCATCCCAATTTCACGTCTGGACCATGGACTGGGACGACCAAACCATCGTGCTCTCGGTCGACGGTCAGCAGCTGAACAGCACCAGCTTGGCCAGCATGCTCAATTCGGACGGCAAAAGCCCGTTCAAACAGAAAGCCTACTTGCTGATGAATCTCGCCATTGGCGGCCAAAATGGCGGAGACCCGTCCCAGACCAGCTTCCCCAAACGCTACGAAATCGACTACCTGCGCGTCTTCCAGAAGCAGTAGGCACGGGCCGGACAACTGTCACCGGGCGCCACCACGAAACAGGCCCGACACGACCAACGCGCCACCATGCGTGGGTTGAGGCTCGAGCTCCAGGATATCAGCAAGGCGTACCCCGGCGTTCGAGCGAACGACGGAGTTTGCTTGAAGGTGGCAGAGGGGGAGATCCACGCTGTGCTCGGAGAAAACGGCGCGGGCAAATCGACGTTGATGAAAATCATCTACGGTGCCGTTCAACCCGACTCGGGCCGCATCTCGTGGCAGGGCAAGCCTGTGCGCGTGGCCAGCCCCGAACAGGCCCGGCGGCTCGGGATCTCCATGGTCTTTCAGCACTTCTCCCTGTTCGAGTCGCTGACCGTGACAGAAAATGTTTGGCTCGGCCTGCACGAAAAATCACGTGCGCGCGTCGCCAAGCGTATCGGCGATCTAGGCAAGAGCTACGGGCTCGAGGTCGATCCCGAGCGACCGGTGCACACGCTTTCGGTCGGTGAGCGTCAGCGGGTCGAGATCTTACGCGCGCTGCTGAGCGAGCCCAGACTGCTGATCTTGGACGAACCGACGAGCGTGCTCACCCCGCAAGCAGTGACTGACTTGTTCGTCACGTTGCGCCGGCTGGCCAAGGACGGCTGCTCGATCTTGTACATCAGCCACAAGCTGGATGAGATCCGCGCGCTGTGCGACACCTGCACGGTCATGCGCGCGGGCAAGGTGACGGGCGAGGTCCAAACGCCTGCCAACGAGAGCAATGCCAGCCTTTCCCGGCTGATGATCGGCGCGGAGCCCGCGCAGCTCGAACACCGAGCCTTCGAGCCGGGCGGGGTCCTGCTCCAGGTAAAAGAGCTGACCCGTGAAAAGCCAAGCGAGTACGGCATGGCCCTCGAGCGGATCACGTTCAGCGTGCGCGGCGGCGAAATTTTGGGCCTCGCGGGCGTCTCCGGCAACGGCCAAGCCGAGCTGCTCTCGGCGCTCTCCGGTGAGGACTCGCGCGAAGGACAGGGGTCACTCGAGTTGCTCGGCACGGACGTCACTCGCGCGGGGCCTGCGCGGCGACGCAAACTCGGACTACACTTCGTGCCCGAAGAGCGACTCGGTCGAGCGACCGTGCCCAGCCACTCCCTCTCGAGCAATGCGCTCCTGACGCGCAAGGCGGCTCTGCCCCGCAGTTGCTGGCTGCAAGCCGAGCCGCTCCGGCGCTTGGCCAAACACTTGATCGAGCGCTTTTCGGTGCAAGCGTCGGGGCCTGGAGCGGCTGCCAGCAGTCTGTCGGGCGGAAATCTGCAGAAGTACGTGGTCGGACGCGAGATCGACGCATCGCCCCGAGTGCTGGTCATTGCGCAACCCACCTGGGGCGTGGACGTGGGCGCGGCCGCACAGATCCGCGCCGAGATCTTGAAGCTGCGCGATGCCGGCTCGGCCGTGCTCTTGGTCAGTGAAGAGCTCGATGAGTTGGTCGAGTTGAGCGACACCTTGCGGGTGATGGCGGCGGGGCGAATGTCACCGCCGCTGGCAACGGCGCAGGTGAACCGCTCGTTGATCGGCGAATGGATGAGTGGTCTTTGGCCGGGGAACCTCGGAGCGGAACCCCAGGAAGGCCGAATTTGATCAAGTTCGAGCCACGCGTTGAAGCGTCACGCTGGCTGGCCATTGCCTCGCCCGGGCTGGCTTTGGCAATCACCGTCTCGCTGGGCGTGCTGTTGTTCCTGCTGCTCGGCAAGGACGCGCTGAGCTGTCTGCAAATGTTCTTCGTCGAGCCGATCAAAAACGGGCG
This sequence comes from Pseudomonadota bacterium, assembly GCA_037200885.1. Lineage (GTDB taxonomy): Bacteria > Myxococcota_A > Polyangia > Polyangiales > Polyangiaceae > PMG-095. The sequence goes on along the minus strand of JBBCIN010000001.1, from coordinate 2,476,224 downwards.
CGCGATCGCAGAATTGTCGATCAAAGCTACGCCGCTGTTGCTGATCGGCTTGGGACTCTCGGTCTGTTTCCGCTCGAACGTGTGGAACATCGGAGCTGAAGGGCAATTCGTTCTGGGCAGTATCTTCGCCACCTGGGTTGCCTTGCGCGCGACGCCCCAGAGCGGCGTCGGCGTGCTGATCGCGCTCCTGTTCGCGGGCGCGCTTGGCGGCACGCTCTGGGCGAGCATCACTGCGCTGCTGCGCGACCGCTGCAACGCGAGCGAGATCCTGGTCAGCCTGATGCTCGTCTACGTCGCCGAACAGCTCTTGGCCTATCTGGTCAACGGGCCTTGGAAAGATCCAAACGGCTACAATTTCCCGCAGACCATCACGTTCCTGTCGAGCGCGCGCATTCCGCGCCTGGTTCAGGGTTCGCGCGCCAACATCGGCGTACTGTTGGCGCTGGTCAGTGTGGCCGCGTGTTGGCTGTTCATGCGCAAGAGTTACGCGGGTTATCGGCTCGACGTCGCTGGGCTCTCACCGCCCGCGGCACGCTATGCGGGCTTCTCGGCTCGCAGCGCGCTCTGGCTACCGCTCTTGATTTCAGGTGCCTTGGCCGGTTTGGCGGGCGCGCTGGAAGTGGCGGGTCCAGACGGCCAGCTCACCACGCACGTGCCGTTGGGCTACGGGTTTGCGGCAATCATCGTGGCCTTCGTCGGCCGACTCGATCCGATTGGCGTCACGCTCTCATCGGTGCTGATGAGCATGTTCTTCATCGGCGGTGAGCTCTCGCAATCTCGCCTCGGGCTGCCCAAGTCGATCACCGGCGTGTTTCAGGGGCTACTCTTGTTCTCGCTGCTCACCTGCGACACGTTCGTCAAAAACAGATTGCGCTTCGTCGCCCCTCTCCCCACGAAGGTGGAGGCCAAATGAACGAGCTGATGTTGCTGTTGGCCTCCTCGATTGACTCAGGCACGCCGCTCTTGCTGGCCGCACTCGGGCTGATCATCAACGAGCGCTCCGGAGTGATCAACTTGGGTGCGGAGGGCTTGATGCTGATCGCCGCCATCACCGGCTTTGCAGCAGCTCTCGCCACGCAAAACGATGCCCTCGCGCTCTTGGCGGGTGCGGCGGCAGCCGCGCTATTCGCGGCATTTTTCGGCTTCTTGGTGATTTGGTTGAACGCCAACCAATACGCGACCGGCCTGGCCCTATCGCTGTTCGGCAGCGGCTTTTCGGCCTTCGTCGGCATCCGCTACACCCAAGAAAGCTTGGCGGTGGCGGGCCATTACGGCCTGCCCGGTTTGTCGCGGCTGCCCTTTCTGGGCGCCGCGCTGTTCTCACACCACTACCTCGTGTACGTGGCCGTGCTGCTCGCGGTCGGCCTGTCCTGGTTCTTGTTCCGCTCCAAGTCGGGCTTGGTGCTGCGCGCAGTCGGTGAGTCACCGGAGTCGGCGCAGGCCCTGGGCTACCCAGTGCGCTTGATTCGCTTGGCCGCGGTCGTGGTCGGCGGCGCGCTGGTCGGGCTCGCCGGCGCGTACGTTTCGGTAGTGTCCACGCCGCTGTGGGTCGAGGGCATGATCGCCGGCAAGGGTTGGATCGCCCTCGCGCTCACCACCTTCGCGACTTGGCGCCCCGCGCGTGCGTTGCTCGGCGCGTACTTGTTCGGCGGCGTCACCATGCTGCAACTGCACCTACAAGGCCGCGGCGTAAACCTGCCGGTGGAGCTGCTCACTGCGTTGCCCTACCTCGCCACTATCCTCGTGCTCGTTCTAATCTCGCGGAATCCTCGTTGGATTGCCGCGAATATGCCCACCTCTTTGGGGAAACCCTTCTACCCGGGAGCTTGAAAAACATGGCTTGTTTCTTCGACCGCGACGCCCTTCCCCGACTCCACGCTGCGTGCTTGGCGCTTGCCTTCATGGCCTCGACTGCTTGCGATAAGAAGCCGAGCGGCGACGCAGCCCCCGCGCCCTCCGCGGCACCGCCGCCGCCCCCAGCCGCGGAGCCCAAAGCTGCCGGCCCTCTGAAGGTTGCGTTCGCCTACGTCGGCCCAGTCGGCGACGCTGGCTGGACATTCGCGCACGACAAGGCGCGGAAAGAAGCCGAAGCCACCTTTGCCGGCAAGGTGAAGACGAGCTTCGTCGAAAATGTGCCCGAAGCGGCAGACGCCGAGCGCGTCATCCGCGACATGGTCGACCAAGGCAACACGCTGATCTTCGGCACCACTTTCGGCTACATGGAGCCAATGCTCAAAGTCGCGAGCGACAACCCAAACGTGCACTTCGAGCACGCCACTGGCTACAAGACCGCCGCCAACCTGCGCACCTACGACTCACGCACCTACGAAGGCGCCTATTTGGCCGGCGTCGTCGCGGGCTCGATGACCAAATCGAAGACGCTCGGCGTCGTCGGTTCGATCCCAATCCCGGAAGTGATCCGCAACATCGACTCATTCACGCTCGGTGCCCAGAGCATGAACCCGGACGTAAAAACCAAAGTAGTCTGGGTCGGCAAATGGTTCGATCCGCCCAAAGAAGGCGAAGCGGCGCAAGCCCTGCTCGATCAGGGCGCGGACGTGTTGATGCAAAACACCGATTCCTCTGCCGTGCTACAAACCGCGGAGAAAGCCGGCAAATTCGCGTTCGGGTGGGACTCCGACATGACCAAGTTCGGTCCCCACGCCCACCTCGCCTCAGCCGTAATCAACTGGACGCCGTACTACACGAAAGCCATCAAAGATGCGCTCGATGGCTCCTGGAAGATGGGACAGACGTGGTGGGGCGTGAAAGACGGCGCGATCGATCTCGTTGCCATCTCCGACAAAGTGCCCGCCGCGACCAAAGCCAAGATCGAAGAGATCAAGAAAGGCCTGAAGGACGGCTCCTTCAGCATCTGGAAGGGCAGCATCAAGGACCAAGCGGGTAAGGAAATCGTGAAAACCAACGAGAGCGCAGACGACAAGCTGCTGCTCGGGATCAACTTCTACGTCAAAGGCGTAGAGGGTAAGTTGCCGAGCGGGAAATAAAAGGGACACGCTTGACGACTGCGTTGGCCGTGTCGCTGACGAGGGACAGTTCGAGCGGTTGGTCGAAGATTGGCGTGCTCGTCAAACCGCGAGCGCGACGAGCGGCACCGAAGCTTGGATCTCCTTGCACAACGCGCGCTCACGCAGGCACTGCTCGCGGGGTCCGGAGCGCTCGTGGTCACGAGCCACGACCAAGAGTTCCTCGCAGAACTCGCCGTCGATCGCACGATTGTGCTCGGGACGTGACCGCTTCGAGTCAGACGACGCTGCGCCGACGCCGGATGGCCCAGACCGCGAGCGCCAGCAATGCTGAGCCGACGCCGAGCGCGAGCCAAACGCTCGGCGGAGTCGCCTTCATCACGTCGAACAGCTTTTGGCCGAAGAAGCTGAGCAGGAACAGCGGGATCGCGTAACCGACGAGCGAGCCCCAAAAATGCGTCCAGAAGCTGACCTTGGACAGCCCCAGGAACGTGTGCAGCATTTGCGGCATCCAGAAGATGAAACGCAAAACTGCAACGGTGGTGAACGCGCGCGCCGCCAACGCATCGTCGTACTTGTGGAAGCGAGCGGGGATCCGGCGCTCGAGCCAATCACGCGCGACGAATCGGGCGAAGGAGAAGCCGACCACACTCGCAGCCATGGTGCCCGCCATCGACAGGGCAAGCGCGACCGGCCACGGCCAGATCAGCGGCGCCGCCATCACGAACATCGTACCCGGCACACCGAATGGCTGCAGTAACGTGTACGACACCAGAAACACGACATAACCCCAGCCGCCTAGGTCGCGCATCACTCCGGCAATGACCGAAGGATCCACGAATAGCTGCAAGATGCCTAAGCGATGCGCGAGCGCCACCAGCAGCAGGACCGCCGCGACGGCTCCGAGCTTCAGCGCTCGCGAGTCCCGAACACGGGCAATCGTGACTTCCATCAGACCCTTGTCCTGGTGCCCTTCGTCTGACTTGGCAACCGAATCGCCAGCCACCGCGAGTTTTTTGCCCGCGAGTGCAGCGCCGCTTCAATTGGCTGGCCTCTGCCCGCTCTTAGGTGCCACGTGAGTTTGGAGTTGATGGTCACGCGCTACGACCAAGAGCACCCAGCCTTCGGCGGCGCGCAGCGGCCTGCGAGAGAGACGCTTGGCGCTGTCAGAGCCGCTATCCCGACGAGCGGCGTCAGGTCGCCGGCCCCCAGCCACCCGCGACCCGCGCCAATCACACCCGTCGGCGGAGGTGCAAACCCCGCTCTCCCAATCACACCCGCCGGCGGTGTGCCGGCCCTCACCTCCCACGGCCATCGTGGTAGGAACCGGGACTAATCGCATGCCCACCGAAATTTGAGTTGCGCTGGCGATGAAACAGTTTTTCGGGTCGGTTCGCGCGCAGATAGAGCACGTGAACCTTAGGGCGGTGCTGGGCGATGAACCCGCCGCGCGGGCGCTCGTGATTGCTTTCTTCGTTGCGCTGTTCTTTGCCCACGCAACCCTGCTGCGCCCCGTTGTGCAAAACGGCGACTCGGCCGCTTACAATACTCAGATCGACGCCTTGGACCTGGCCAGTCGAAGCACGCACGTCGGCTACCTAGGGCTCGGCATCGTGTTCAACAAGCTGCTGCCCTTTGGCACGGATCTGAACATGAACGTCATGGTGCTGGCGATCGGCGTGGTCGGATTGATCGGGGTCTACGCCGTTGCGCGACGCCTGAGCGGCTCGCGCTGGGCCGCGGTTTTTTCGGTGCTCTTGGCGTTGGTACTTCCCTCCGAGCTGAGGGGCTCGTTGCTGTCGGAGGTCGACGTCGTCTCTGTATCCCTCATCGCCCTGTCCTATGCTTGGTTTCTCGCCGAAGTGCCGCTGGTTGCGGGGGCCGTGTTCGGTCTCTCCGTGTTGGTCACGCCCATGTCCGGGCCAATGCTCACCGTATTCGTGCTCACGGTTTCGCTGAGTGAAGCGGGGCTTGCGCGCAACGCCAGCCGGCATTTACTAAAGCTGGCAAAATTCGGAGTGGCCGCGCTGGCAGTATACCTGCCGGTCGTACTCACTCATTATCATGACTACGTATATGGCCGTCGCGGGCTGTTGAACGCTCCGCGTCTCCCGCTGAGCCTTGCTAGGCAGCTCGCGCATAGCGCGGTTTTCATTCGAGACGAAGCAGGAATCACAATTCTCTTTTATGCACTTGGCGTGTGCGCGTGCTTGGCGAGCCGTCGTCTTTGGCGATTCGGACAGCCGGTCCCGGCTCTGCTGCTCAGCGTTCTCCTGATGGCTATCGTCGGTGATCGGGTTGGGCCCGTGCCCGTCCAGTTGCCAAATCTGGTGTTGCTCGCGGCGCTACCGTCAGTGGCGCTGGTCGCTTCCCCTTGGGCTCTGAGGCTAGGATCGCTGCTCGTCTTTGCCGGATGCCTTTCGAAGGGACTAGCGAGTTACCCTCGGATCCTCTCGGAGATCGCGCAGCAGGATCGAGACCGCAGTCTGTGCGTGGAGATTCGCGATCAGAGTCGGCCCCGAGCCCCCGTGCTGGTCGGCATCATCGGTTGGGACCGCCAGAGGGCTTACGAGCGCTACGCTTCGAGCGGTACCCAATCTGCGAAGGTGCTCGAATGGGGCGCGTTCCTTCATCGCGAGAGGCAGTGGCTAGAGTCGACCGACGACCAAATTTGGTTCTTTCGGCACGTCAACGAGCGACAGATCCATCGCTTGCTCAGCGTATACTCGCTCGAGTCCCGCCACGTCGTTGGCCGAGTATTTCAGGTTCTCGTTCCGTCGCCGAAGTAGCTCGCCGACTAAGGTCCGACGGGTTTCACTCTCGACGCGCACTCTTTCGCGCGCACTCTAGCTTCAGCGACGTCGTCCGCGTTGGCCAGCGCGACGCCCATGCGACGGCGCGTGAACGCCTCTGGCTTGCCGAATAGCCGCAGGTCGCTCTCGCTCACGCGCAACGCGTGATCGACGTCTTCGAATGCGATCGCGGCCTCGTCGCGTCCGCCGTAGATGACCGCGCTCGCACCGGGACGGCGCAAGCTGACATCGACCGGTAAACCGAGGATGGCGCGAGCGTGCAGGTCGAACTCGGAGAGACGCTGTGAACACAAGGTGACCAGGCCCGTATCGTGCGGGCGTGGACTGACCTCGGAGAACCACACCTCGTCCCCGCGCACGAACAGCTCGACGCCGAAGATCCCGCGTCCGCCTAAATTGTCGGTGACCGCCCGCGCGATCGCTTGCGAGCGTTCGAGCGCGAGCGGTGACATGGCGTGCGGCTGCCAACTCTCGACATAGTCGCCCTTGACTTGAACGTGCCCGACCGGTTCGCAGAAGAACGTCTCCACTCGGCCGCTTTCGCCGATCGCACGCACGGTCAGCAGCGTGATCTCGTAGTCGAAGGCAATCAAACCTTCGACGATCACCTTGCCTTGGTTCACCCGCCCACCCTGGCTCGCGTATTGCCACGCGGGCGCGACATCGCCCGGGCCCTTGAGCAGCGATTGTCCCTTGCCAGAGGACGACATCACGGGTTTGACGAAACAGGGGTAACCGATGCCGCTCTCGATCGCGGCGCGCAGTTCCTCCAGGCTGTCCGCAAAGCGATAGGGCGAAGTGGGCAGCCCCAGGGTCTCGGCGGCCAGCCGGCGAATGCCTTCGCGATTCATGGTCAGCTGCGTGGCACGCGCCACCGGGATCACCTGCGTCAGTCCGGCCGCCTCGATCTCGAGCAGCGCGCCCGTGGCAATCGCCTCGATCTCGGGCACCACGAAGTGCGGACGCTCGCGCTCGATCAACTCGCGCAGCGCGGCTCCATCCGTCATCGTGATTACGTGCGCTCGATGAGCGACCTGGTGTCCGGGCGCGTTCGGGTAGCGATCGACAGCGATGACCTCCACCCCGAGACGCTGCAGAGAGATGATCACTTCCTTGCCCAGCTCTCCGCTGCCGAGCAGCATGACGCGGGTCGCCGAGGGGGATAGTGGGGTGCCGATACGCATCGCCAGCCAGTACTTCCGTTGCCCTGGCTCAGCAAGAGCAGCGCTTGGCAGAGGCCATTGAACTAGGTTTCGAAACAGAGTCTATTTACGAGCGTGCCGCGATGACAGGACAGAGCGAGTACCACTGCGACACGGACGGGCCTGCAAAGCGGCCGACGGCGCGCCCGGCGGCTGGGGCTACCTGATCAAGCGGCCCGGTCGACCCGCAGATCATCGATAGCGCCCGCAGTATCGAGGCCTGCATCAGCAGCAAACAACTCGTCGCGCGCTGGCAATGGCTGCGCGCCCACAATGGCAACGCCGGAAACGAGCGCGCAGACGAGCTGGCCGCGCGGGGCGCACGCGAAGCGAAGGCGGAGCTCGCCGCGCGCAAGCGGCCGCAGCGGCGTTGATTGCTCAGGGCTTGACCTGCAGGGTGCCGTCCGTCGCAGGATTGTCACAGCCGGTTCCCGCTAGACAATGGCTGCGTTCGGCCCCATCTAATTCGGCCGAGCGGGGCCGCGCTGCGGAACTGCCATTTCAATCAGGAGCTCAAAGATGTCACTCGATCACTACATCACACTCGGTCGGTCCGGATTGCGGGTTTCGCCGTTGTGCCTCGGCGCGATGACCTTTGGGGAGGATCTCGGTTGGGGCAGCAGCGTCGAGGAATCGAACGCGATCATCGACGATTACCTCGAGCGAGGCGGTAACTTCATCGACACCGCGAATATCTATACCCATGGCCATTCCGAAAAGATCATCGGCGATCATCTGACCAAGGATCGCTCGAAGCGCGACCGCGTCGTACTGGCGACCAAGTTTTTCGGTGGCATGTTCCCGGGCGATCCCAATAGCGGCGGCGGCAATCGCAAGGCCATCATCACCTCTTTGGAGAACTCGCTGCGACGCCTGCAAACGGACTACATCGATCTTTACTGGATGCACACGTGGGACGAGACCACGCCAATCGAAGAGACGATGCGCACGCTCGACGACCTCGTGGCCAGCGGCAAGGTGCGTTACATCGGCTTCTCGGATACTCCTGCGTGGAAATGCGCCGAAGCGCAGACGATCGCGCGCTTCCGCAACTGGGCGCCGTTGATTGCATTGCAAATCGAATACTCACTTTTGGAGCGCACCGTAGAGGGCGATCTCGTGCCCATGGCTCGCGAGCTCGGCTTGGGCATCACGCCTTGGTCACCGCTCAAGAGCGGGATCTTGTCCGGCAAGTACACACGCGCCAATCATGGAACCCAGAAGGCAGACCGCGGCGCCTGGGCGGAGGGGAACTTGAACGATAAGACCTACGATATCATCGACGCCCTGATCGCCATCGCCAAAGAGGTCGATTCCACTCCGGCGCGAGTCGCGCTCGCCTGGCTCGCGCAAAAGCCGGGCGTATCTTCGATCATCCTGGGCGCCCGCAGCAAAAAACAGCTCGACGACAACTTGGTGTCGGCAGATCTCGTGTTGCCCGCCGCGCAAGTTGCCAAGCTGGACGAGCTCTCGACGCCGACGCTGAATTTTCCTGCCGGTTTCATGGGCATCATCCCCGGCTTCGCCTACGGCGGAACCACCATCAACGGCCGCTCCGGCCCGATCTCCCCGTTCGTGCCGCAGAAAGGCGGCGTGCGCTACTGAACACAGCAGCACGATATCCAGCGACCCTCGGGGCGCGGCCGAGCCGCCGCGCTCCCACCGACCCTTCATTGCGATGAAAAATGTCACGCTGAATACGGTCGGCCATCAGGCAATTGCGTGCGCGGCAATTGCCGAGCTCGTCGGCGAAAGTCGAGTAACTTATGAGCCATGGCAAGCCCTCGATCGGATGCATTGATCTTCTTCGGCGCGACCGGTGATCTCGCCCACAAACAGATCTGGCCCGCTCTGTTCGCCTTGACGAAGAGCGGGCGTTTGGATGTGCCGGTGATTGCGGTCGGTCGAAAGCCGATCGGTACGGAAGCGATTCGAGCCAAGGCCAAGCAGAGCATCGAGCACACCGGTCATTTCGACGCCGGTACGTTCGAGCGGCTTTCACAGCGAGTGTCCTACGTCGCCGTGGACTACGACCAACCGCAGTCGTTCCAAGCCATCAAGCAAGCGCTCGCTGGTGCAGAACATCCCCTGAGCTACGTTGCGTTGCCTCCCGATGTTTTCGAACGAGTCGCCGCGAACTTGGCGCAGGCCGGGCTCGCCGCTGGCGGCCGACTGGTACTCGAAAAGCCGTTCGCTCACGATGCGCAGTCGGCCAAGGCCTTGAGTGAAGCGCTGTACCCGTCTTTTCCGGAGTCCGCGCTATTTCGCATCGACCACTATCTGGGCAAAGAACAGGTGGAAAACATCGTCTATTTTCGGGCTGCCAATCCGCTCTTCGAGGCGAGCTGGAACCGCGAGCACATCGCCAGCATCGAGCTGACGATGGCCGAGAGCTTCGGCGTCGAGGGCCGGGCGGAGTTCTACGACGCGGTCGGAGCAATCCGCGATGTCGTGCAAAACCACTTGTTGGAAGTGGTCACTTGTCTGACGATGGACCTGCCGAGCGAGCGTGGCCACGACGCGCTTCGAAGCGGGCGTACCCACTTGCTCAGTCAAGTGAAGGAGCTCAAGCCGGAGGATTTGATTCGCGCGCAAGTCCGCGGTTACATCGGCGAGCAAGGCGTAGCCAAGGATTCGAAGACAGAGACGTTCGCCGCGCTCCGGCTGTTCATCGATTCACCGCGCTGGGCGGGCGTGCCGATCCACATTCGAGCGGGCAAATCTCTGGCCCTCAGTGCAACGGACGCAATTTTGCATTTCAAAGCCGCGTGTCAGCCCGTGCTCGACGACGAGCAAGCGCCCGTGCCAAACTCGCTTCGCTTTCGGCTAAGCCCGGACAACCTCGTCGCGCTGCGGGCGAATCTCAAGGCGCCTGGCGAGGCAGCGGCTGGGGAAGCGAGCGAGTTCGTGTTGCACCGCTCGTCCGCGGGAGCCCTCGCCCCCTACGAGCGCCTGCTCGGGGATGCCCTCGACGGGGACGCGACGCTGTACGCAGAACGCCAAGCGGTCGAAGAATCCTGGCGCGTGTTGGACGCCGCGCTCAAGAGCGACTTCGAGCTTCATCACTACGAGAAAGGCTCGTGGGGACCGGCGGAAGCCGCGCGCCTCGCGCCCGAGGGAGGCTGGACGAACCCCGTCGCTGACGCCCACTGACGACGCGATGCGCTTGCGCTCCGACGAGAAAAAGGCGAATCGTCTGCCGCGATCATGCCTTCCACGACGTCTTCCGCCTCGCGCTCACTGAGCAGTAACGACTATCGCACGTTGGCTCTGGCGGCCCTCGGCGGCGCGCTGGAGTTTTACGACTTCGTAGTGTTCGTGTTTTTCACGAAGGCGTTGAGCGGCGTGTTCTTCCCGCCGCAGATGTCGGAGTGGCTGCGCCAGCTGCAAACATTCGGCATCTTTGCGGCCGGCTATTTGGCGCGGCCCGTGGGCGGCATCGTGATCGCGCACTTCGGTGATCTGCTGGGTCGGAAGAAGATGTTCACGCTCAGCATCCTACTGATGGCGGTGCCCACGCTCGGCATGGGCCTGCTGCCGACCTACGCCAGCGTTGGCGCGCTCGCGCCGATTTTGCTTTTGTCATTGCGCATTTTGCAGGGCGCCGCGATCGGCGGTGAAGTGCCCGGAGCTTGGGTGTTCGTTTCCGAGCACGTGCCCGAGCGCCACACCGGCTTCGCAGTGGGCACGCTGACGGCGGGGCTCACCGCGGGCATTCTGCTCGGATCGCTCGTGGCCACGAGCATCAACACCGCCTTCGTGCCCGCTGAAGTGGCCGCATTCGGCTGGCGGATCCCGTTCCTCATCGGCGGCGGGTTCGGATTATTTGCCGTGTATTTGCGGCGTTTCTTGCAAGAAACGCCGGTGTTCAAAGAAATGCACGAAGCCCGCGCGCTGAGTGAGGAGCTGCCGCTGAAGACCATCGTGCGAGGGCATCTTCCGGCCGTGCTCTTGGCGATGGGACTGACCTGGGTGCTATCCGCAGCGATCGTGGTCGTGATCCTATTTACTCCGACGTACCTGCAAACGGTGTTCAAGGTCGCGCCCAAAGTGTCGCTGCAAGCAAACAGCGTAGCGATCATTTGTTTGACCTGTGGTTGCGTGCTGTTCGGCTGGCTCGCAGATCGCATTGGCAGCAAATGGGCATTGTCTTTGGGCAGCTTGGCGTTGCTCGCCTCGAGCTCGTATTTCTATCACTCGCTGCCGCTCGAGGGCGCGGCGCTGTTTGCGGCCTATGCCGTCACCGGTCTGTGCGTCGGCAGCATCGGGGTGGTGCCCTTCGTGCTCGTGCGTGCGTTCCCAGCCAAGATCCGCTTCTCGGGCTTGTCGTTCTCCTACAACGTTGCCTACGCGATTTTCGGCGGCCTCACGCCAGTCGTCCTCACCCTGTGGCTGAAGAGCGACAAACTGGCGCCCGCGCACTACGTAGGCGCGCTGGCCCTGTGCGGCTGCTTGCTGGCCTTCGTGAAGCTCCCCGACGCCGCTCGCTAACGTTCACACGCGCCCCGACCGCAGCCGGTGAGGTCAGAAATAACGCGCGTTGTCGTTCGTAGGAGGGGGCGCTCGCGATCCCGCAACGCACCTCACAGCGCGCGCTGTTCTCGACTCAGTCGCAGCGGTTCGTCCGACTGAGAACTCGCGTCGCTGAGCGCTGCTGGCTGGGCGCTCACATGAGGCATCTAGGCGCGCGCAGCCGCGACGGGCGTACCCAAAATGGGGACGCGGCTGGCTCAGATCCCCATGTTAGATGTTCGAGCTGCTGTTGGCGAGCAATCACGAAGCGCTCGACCGAAGCGTGGAAAGAGCACGTGACCGTCTTGCCCTCGGCGTTTGCGGTGGAACCGTTCGATCGCGGGTGGGCGGCGAGTACGAAGGACGCGTTGGCAACTGCCATCGCTGCCAACCCAGTGATTCGCGCTGCGGTCCCGGACGTCGAGTGCCGGTCCAAAATGTGTCGCGTGGAGCTGCGCGGCGGGAGAGAGTTGGACAAGCAACTGCTGGCCTTTGCAGATTCGGTCGGCAAAACGCTCGCGAACGTTCAGGCACATCTGGTGCTCGCGAGGACTCAGGTGGTATGCCGAGCAGAACATCTGCGCTCGGAGGCTGATCTTTTGCTGCCCAGACGCCTCCGGCTCGCCGTTGAGTTCCATCAGGCCCCGTCTCCTTGCCGCGCCCGCCATGAATTAGAGCACGGACCGATGGCTCGCGAAAGCACGCTGCGGTCGTCATCTTTTGTAACATAGCGTGTAACATAGCGACCGAATCAGAGCGCTGACGTCGCCAAAGACTCGCTTTATCTAGCCGTCGCTTTACTGCGATCGAACGATCCGAAGAAGAATGCCCCGGCGGACAGACGGCGGTTTTCGACGGTCGACTCATAACCAAGCACGGCACATCGAGTGGCCAAGGTCCTCGGCAATCGTCACTGCCTGCACTGACTGTTGAATGACGAGATGCTTGCGCAATGGCGGCGCGCTGAGAATGCCGACAGCGAGCATGCGCGAACGAGTGCGCGATGAGTCGACGATGTCACTCATCGGCCAATGCCCATGCGGAGATCGCGGATCGATCGGAGCATGAACGGCGAGCGACAATGTTGGGGGCCCTGGGAGACTCTCCGCTACCTCATGAAGCTCGACCCCACGCACTCGCGCCTACCGACGAATGAGCCGCTCGGTGAATCGAGGACCAGCCGGGTGGAGAACCACACTTCTTCACAAACCGAAGCGCGACGCCGAAGGCTGAGACGCGCGCGACGTGGCGCGTGACCATCAACCCACTTTTTCGGGACGAAGTAGCAATGGCAACAGCATGGCGATCGTCGAGCAATCCGCGGCTGCGCCCGCGCTCGTGGCGCGACTGCGACGCGGGATCGAAGCTGTGCTATCCGGGGGCACAGTATGCCTGACCAGCTATCTTCTGACCTGGCCTCGCTGAAGATCGACCGCACCGCGCGGCCGAAAGGCAGGAGTCTCATCGGCGTGATCGTTACGGTGCTGCTCGCGCTTGGGGCGGCGGGCGCGGCCTATCGGTTCGGGCTGCCGTATTTGGAATCGGCCGTGTTCAAGACCGAAGTCGACGTCACGGAAGTGATCACGGTTTCACCGGCTCAAGCCTCGGTAGAGCTCACCTCGACGGGTTACGTGGTGGCGCAAACTTTGTCTTCGGTAGCGCCCAAGGTTGCCGGCAAGGTCCGTGTGCAGAACGTAAAGCAGGGCAGCAAGGTCAAGGCTGGTGATTTGCTGCTCGAGATCGACACCGCCGATCAGAAAGCGGGGATCGCTTCGCAGGATAGCCAAGTGGCGGCCGCGCGTGCGCGCGTGATGATGGCGAAAGCGAATCTGCTCGACGTCGAGCAGCAAACGCGGCGCGCGCAGTCGCTGTCCGAGGCGGGCATCGGCCCCAAAGGCGCTACGGAAGACCTGGTCGCGCGCAGCGCCTCGTTGAAGGCCCAAGTGCAAGCGGCGGAGGCCGATGTGAAGGCGCAGGAGGCGCTCGCTACGGCGCTCAGAGTCAACTTGGTCAGCTATACTTTGGTCGCGCCCATCTCCGGCACGGTCGTGAACAAGCCGCCGCAGATCGGTGAGTTCGTGGGGCCACAACCGGCGGGCATCGCCATCGACATGGGCGGCGTGCAGATTGCGGACTTTACGACGTTGATGGTCGAGACGGATGTGCCCGAGCAGCGCTTGTCGCAGATCAAGATGGGTGGGCCGTGCGAGATCGTGATGGATGCCTTTCCGAGCAAGCGCTACCGCGGCCGGGCCGTGGAGGTAACGCCCAAGGTGAATCGCACCAAGGCGACGGTCACGGTCAAAGTGGCGTTCGTGGACGAGAACGAGGGCGTGCTGCCCGACATGGCCGCTCGCGTCAGCTTCCTCAGCGGCGAGCTCGACAAGGAAGCCATGAAAACGCCACCCAAGACCGTCGTGCCCGGCAGCGCCGTCGCGGAGGTGCAGGGCAGCAAGGTCGTGTACCGCTTGGAGGGCGGCGTCGTACGCCTGACGACACTGACCCTGGGCCCCGCCGCGGGCAGCGGGTTCGAAGTCGTCAGTGGCGTGAGCGCCGGCACCAAACTCGTCAGTAACCCGCCGCAAGGCCTCGCGGACGGGCAGAGGATCAAGGAAAGGAACGCGCGATGAGCGAGAGCAACAACGGCGGCAAGAGCGACATCATCGTCCTGCACAAAGTGGGCAAGACGTTCTGGCGCGGCAAGGAGCGGCTGGACGTGCTGCAAGAGCTCGACCTGACGATGAAGGAGGGGTCGTTCGAAGCGCTGATGGGTCCGTCCGGCTCGGGCAAGTCGACGCTGTTGAACTTGATCGCGGGCTTGGACGTGCCGACCTCGGGCTCACTCAGGGTGGCAGGCGTCGAGCTGAGCCAGATGTCCGAGGGTGATCGCGCGGGCTTCCGCGCCGCCAACATCGGCTTCGTGTTCCAGACTTACAATCTGTTGCCCGTGCTCACCGCGGTGGAAAATGTGGAGCTGCCGCTGCTTTTGGCCAAATTGCCCGCCGCCGAGCGGCGCCGGCGCGCGCAAACGGCGCTCCGCGTCGTGGGCCTGGAAGATCGCATGGACCACTACCCGAGGCAGCTCTCCGGTGGCCAGGAGCAGCGCGTGACCATCGCGCGCGCCATCGTCAGCGATCCGAAGATCATCGTCGCAGACGAACCCACCGGCGATCTGGATCGCGTGGCCGCCAATGAGATCCTCAATTTGCTGGGCAAGCTCAACACCGAGTTCAACAAGACGATCGTGATGGTGACGCACGATCCGGCCGCTGCGGAACGCGCCTCGATCTGCCACCGCCTGGACAAGGGAGCGCTCGCGTTATGACGCTCCTCGGCGTGGCCGTGCGCAACATCAAGCGCAGCAAGCTGCGCACCACGCTGACCTTGGCCGTGGTGGCGATCGCGACGCTGTTCTTCATCCTGCTGCGCACGGTGGTTTGGTCTTGGACCTCGGCTTCGGAGTTCTCCGCCAAGGATCGCATTGCCACGCGCCACAAGGTCAGCTTCGTGATGACCTTGCCCCGGCGGTACGCCGACGAGATCGCGCAAATGCCCGGCGTAAAAGCGGTCGCCTTCGCCAACTGGTTCGGCGCAAAGAACCCGAAGGACGAGAACGACTTTTTCGGCACCATCGCCACCGATCCCAAGGGCCTGCTCGAGGTTTACCACGAGATCCAAACCACACCCGAGCAGAAGCAGGCGTGGTTCGACAACCGACGCGGCGCGCTGGTCGGTGATGCCTTGGCCAAGAAGGAAGGCTGGAAGGTCGGTGACAAGATCACGCTCACGGGGAGCATCTACCCGGGGGATTGGGAGTTCTTCATCTCTGGCATCTACACCACGACCACGACCAACGTGGATCGCTCCACGCTCTACTTTCACTGGGACTACATGAACGAGTCCCTGACCGGCGCGCGTAAAGATCAGGTTGGTTGGATCTTGGCCAACATCAGCGATGCCGGAGCCTCTGGTCGCATCTCCAAAGAGATCGACGCGAAATTCGGTGAGCGCGATTTACAAACCGTGACGATGAGCGAGGCTGCGCTCAATCAGTCCTTCTTGGGCATGTTCTCGGCGATCTTGAAGGCCGTCGATGTCGTGTCCATCGTAATGATTTTGATCATGGGTCTGATCGTCGGCAATACGATCGCCATGGGCGTCCGCGAGCGCACGAACGAGTACGGCGTGCTGCGCGCGATCGGCTTTCTGCCCAAGCACATCGCTCAATTCGTGTTGGGCGAGGCGGCCGCGATCGGGCTCTTTGGCGGCTTGATTGGCGTCGTGCTGGGCTATCCGTTCGTCAATGCGCTAGTGGGTCGTGCCCTGGAAGAGAACATGGGCAACATGTTCCCGCAGTTCCGAGTGCAACCGGGGATCGCCGTGCTCGGACTCGGACTCGCGATCGTGCTGGCGGTTGTCGCGGCCATTCTACCCGCCCGCCAAGCCGCATCACTGAAGGTCGTCGACGCGCTGCGGCGGGTCGGTTGAGGAGCTGAACGATGATCCCCATCTCGTACAACGTGCGCAGCCTGATGGTGCGCAAGACGACCACGCTGGCTACCGCAGGCGGCATCGCGCTGGTCGTGTTCGTGCTCGCCGCGGCGCTCATGCTGTCTGCCGGAGTGAAGAAGACGCTGGTCGCTGGCGGCCGCGACGACAACGCGATCGTGCTGCGCAAGGGCAGCGGCAACGAGCTCTCTTCCAGCATCGAGAGCCCGACCGTGAGCCTGGTGTTGGCGGCCCCCGGCGTGAAGAAAGACGAGACCGGCGCGCCGCTCGGCGCGGGCGAAGTGGTCGTGGTCATCGCGCAACAGAAGCTCAGCGCCGAGCCCGGCCAAGTCTCGAACATCCTGGTCCGCGGCGTGACGGAGAACGTATTCAAGGTGCGACCAGAGGTGCACCTAATCGCGGGCCGTGCGCCCAAGCCGGGCACCGATGAATGCCTGGTCGGCAAAGGCATCGCGGGCAATTTCCAGGGCATGAACCTGGGCGAGAAGTTCGAATTGAAGAAAAATCGACCGGTCGAAGTGGTCGGCATCTTCGAAGCCGGAGGCTCATCGTTCGAATCCGAAGTGTGGGCAAACATCGAGACCGCGCGCACGTCCTTCGGCCGCGAAGGGTTGGTCTCGTCGGTCACCGTGCGGCTCGAGTCCGCCGCCAAGCTGGACGGCTTCAAAGCCACGGTCAGCACCGACAAGCAACTGCAGCTCGAAGCCAAGCGCGAGACCACCTACTACGAGGAACAATCGCAGGGCACCGCCCTGTTCATCTCCGGCATGGGCTGGGTGATTTCGGTGTTCTGCGCGTTCGGCGCGATGCTCGGCGCGATGAACACGATGTTCGCCGCGGTGGCTCAGCGCAAACGCGAAGTCGGCACCCTGCGCGCGCTTGGCTTCTCCAAATTCGCGATTCTGTCGTCGTTCGTCGTGGAGTCCACGTTCCTCGCGCTGGTCGGCGGACTCGTCGGTGTGGGCGCTTCGCTCTTGCTCAGCTTCGCGCGCGTCTCGATGATGAACTTCTCGACCTGGCAAGAGGTGTCGTTCTCGTTCGCCCCGACCCCCAGCCTGTTGCTCGGCTCGCTCGCCGCAGGCGGGCTGATGGGGATTTTGGGCGGCTTTTTGCCTGCGTTGAAAGCCGCCCGTACCTCACCGATCGAAGCCATGCGCGGCTGAGCCCAGCGAAGTCTCGAGCCGACGCAACTCGGGCGCGCGGCGTCACGGTCGCTGGTTAGCTTGCGCGCCGTCTCGCGAGCAAGCCGACCAGCGCCAGCACCAGCAGCGATTCGATGTCGCCGTGTCGCTGGGTCGAACCGAGGGAACAGGCACACCCAGCGGCGTCTGCGGGACCCGAGGCTTTTCCGTCACCCGCAACGCCCGGCTCGGTCGCCCCACCCGCGGTGCTCGCGTTGGTGCTGCCAGCGCTCGTGCTGCTGCTGCCTCCCGTCGCGCTGCCGCCGACGGCGTTGCTCCCGCCGGCGCCAATCACGCCCGCGCTTCCGAGCGCGCCGCCAGCGCCGTCGGCGGGGGCTCCCGCGGACGCGCCAGCGACGCCGCTGCCTTTACCTGCGCTGCCAGCGCTGCCACCGGACGACGGATTGCCGCCCGCGCCCATTCCACCGCCGCTGCTACTCACCGCGCCGTATTCGTAGGCTCCGAGATCCGGCGCGCTGCCGACGAATGGCAGCCCCACATCCGTACCCTTGTCGATCAGCGGGCTGTCGGCTTTCAACTTCAAGAAATCCAACGCCGGCAAGCTGCCGTCGGCTTGGCGTGGCCCCATGAAGCCCGCGTCCGAGGTGCTGACGAAATCAGTGCTCGCTTCCGCGATGTTCAGATCCCACGTGTTGAACATGGAGTCGACCCCGGACATGTTCGTATTCTTGTTGGGAAAGCCGACGTTATTTCGCATCTCGTGCGCGAGCGAGCCACTCAGTACGATCGTCGTGTCAGGGTCACCTGCGGGACTCGCGAGCAGGTTGTACTGAACCGCGTTCATGTACGAAGTGTTGTTCAGCCAGGTGTTCCCACCCGACGAGTGGTTGGCGTAGAAGCCGGCCGCGCGGTTCTTCCAGGCCACGTTATTTCGTAGCGTGTGACGGATGCCAGTATCACTACTGCCGGCCTTGAAACCGTTACCGTTGCCCGAGGATGGCTTGCCCGCGCCGCCATCGCTGAAGCCGTTACTGATGGCCCAGCTGTTCTCGATCAGGACCGGCACCTCTTGCTGGATCAAGTCGTAGCCATCATCGGAGTCCAGCCAGGCGCGGCAGCCGCGAATGGTGGTGCTGGGACCGGACATTTGATAGTGCACACCGAAGCCGTCTGCGTTTTGGCCGTCTCCCTGGCTGCCGTCCTTGTCGTAGTTGTCGTGCGAGTCGCAGTTCAAAATCAGGTTGTTGCCCGTGCCCTTGGAGATGAACAGCCCCGGGCCGAAGTTGTGATGAATGTTGAGCAGCTCGAAGACGTTGTTGCTCGCGCCTTCGCTGCGCAGCGCATCGTTGGAGTGAGCGCCGCTCGCGCCGACTGCACCGTTGGCAATCTCGAGGCCCTTCAAATGCAACCAGCTGCCACTGACCAGAATGGTCGGCGAATCCACCGCGGTGTTCGTAGACACGTACTTGGAGAAATCGAGCACGGGCACTTCTTGTTGGTAGGCCCAAAACTTGATCCGAACGGCGTCAGACTGTCCGCTCTTCGTGAGCTTGATCTGCTTCGTGTTTTGATAGGTTCCGCCGCGTAACCAAACGGTGTCGCCCGCCGCCGCGACATCGTTCCCTTTTTGCAGAGTCGCGAACGGCGCGGCCAGCGATCCGGCGTTCGCGTCGCTACCGGTCGGAGCAACGTAGTACTCGGCGGCCTCGGCCTGCGCGGCAGAGAACACGACAGCCAAGAAAACGACGGTTTTCATTCAGTCCAAAGAAGGGGCTAGAGGCTCGATAGCTTGCCTCGAAGCGACATGCCAGGGTGAGCGGCAAATTCCTCCGGATGCGAATGAAGTCGCTCAGCGCTGCAAAAAGCGCACGTCGTCCAACCACACGTCGTACGGGGTGTCCTCGGGGCGGATCAGGAACGCCAAGCTGTGCAAGTGGCGCGCGTCCAAGGCAGGCTTACCGATCCCCCGCTGGCGCAGCTCACTCCAGCGCACCTGGTAGGTGCGCCAAGTCGACTCGAGCTCGATCTTGGCCACGTGTGGGTTGTAGCAATCGGTTTCGCAGCTACCGCCTTCAGCGACGGGAATCACGGACCTCTCGCGCGGCGCAATGTAGATGCGCCCCGGACCGCGCGCTTGAAAAGACACGCCAGCGTAGTTGGAGGCGTCGTAACACGCGGGACGAAAATCGAATTCGACGGTCGCGCCCCAGTCCACGAGCTGTCCGCCCTTGACGTGTTGCGCGAGGCGGTTCGCGCGGGTCGCTTCGGGTCGCGGAACGGGAATGAGCGCTGGAGCAGAGCGCGGCGCGTCAATCTCGCGCGCCCAGCGCCAAAACCCGACCCTGCCCTCCAGAGGCCGGATGGCGTCGTCTCCGTCTTCGAAATCGTCGATCAGCGGCTGCGTCCCGGCGACTGGCTCGCGAGAGAGACATGGATCGTTTGCTGGCGGGGCCAGCTTTTGTGCACTCGGCGCCGCCGCTGCGGGCGGCAGAGGAACCTTGCCGGCGCTGGCAGAGTGTTCGGCGGCAATGGGCGCATCAGTCGAAGGCTTGCGGATCGAGACGCCCAACAGCACACCGGCCGCGAGCAAGCCCACGGACCAAGCGGCCGCGCGATAGCCACGACGGCGCGGCACCACGGCAATGTGCTCGAGCCGGGTACGGTAGGCGAGCTGCTCCAAAACGCGCGGTCCGAGCTCCGGCGGCGGAGCTTCATCTCGAGCCGCATCGAGCAAGCGCTCGAACGCTCGCCTTTCGTCGTCGTCAGAGCTCGTCATCGCGCCGCCCTCGGTCGTGAAAGCAAGCGACGCACCGCGCTTTCGAGCGACTCGCGCGCGCGCTTCAGGCGGGAGGCGACGGTCCCCTCCGGGATGCCCAGCACTTCGGCCACCTCGGCACGCGTCATTTGCTCGAGCTCGGCGAGCACGAACACGGATCGTTCGAAGTCCTCGAGCATTGCGAGTGCTTCGTCGAGCAAAGCGCCCGCGCGGCGAATGTCCAGCATTTCATCGGGCAGGGGCGCGTCACTCACGCGCGCTTCGACGTCGAGCCCAGCGCTGACGGAACGATGCCATTTCGATTGCTTGCGATCCGAGGCCACGCGCAGGGCGGTCGAGACCAGAAAGGATCGTTGCGCGCGCTCGGGTACGTCGTCGAAGCGTTGCGCCAGGACCCAAAAAACGTCCTGGGACGCGTCCTCCGCGTCGGCGGGCCCGAGACCCGTGCGACGCAGCACGCGCCAGACCAGCGCGACGTGGTCGCTGACCGCGGCGCGCAGCCGCGCGTCAGCGCGGGGCATCCGCTTGGCCGCAGGCGTGAGCGCGGAGCCAACGATGCGCGGCGCATCGAGCAGCGGCTCTCCGGCCAGGGTCGGGGCGCCCGGGCAAGCGAAACTCGTGATGGTGCCGGCCACGCCAGTCCAATGGGAGCAGCTGGCGGTTCTGATCGACAAAAGCACCGTCGGCTGCGAATTCTCGGCGCGGCCACCCGCACGGGAAAAAACGCGCGATCCGCTACGGACGATGTCGATGCTGCCATCTTCAAGGCACCGATAGCACCCGGCAGAGCGGAGCAAAAGCCCATGCGCTTCCTACGAAATGAGCCCGAATTCGCAATCCGCCGAGCCCCGCACAGCATCACCCCAAAGGGTGATGCTCGTGCTCGCCGCCAGTCCGCTCGCGGCGCACTCTGCCGGCTCATGGGGTTGCAAGGCGTTCACGCTGTGACAACATCAGCGATGGTTGCACTCGGACGCGGCGGCAGAGCACCTACACTGAGCTCACCGTCGAGCCATCGCGAATTCCAGCATATGTCGTTTTTTCCGGTAAAAGTCGACAAATCTGGCTGCGTATTCAAGCTAGCCCGCAGAAGTGCGGCGGGCGCATGCGAAAAAACTCATCTCACGAGTCGGCAATGTGTCCGCTATCTTCCAGGGGTAGGTAGTGCTGCGCGAAAATCACGCATCCCCTGACTGGTCGGACTCGCTAAGCTTATGAATGAGCGTGCGCTCAAAAAATCGAGTTCGGATGCAGCCGGTCGGAGACGCGAATCCCTCGTGCCGGGCAGTAGGTAGGAAACCACGAGGGCTCATAGGGCCCGTTCGTTGAGAGGTCGGTAGTCGCCATGAAAGAAAAGCGGATTTTAGTCGCGGTGGGTGCGGTTGCCGCGGTGCTCGCCGCATGCAGCTCAAATGTGGACGGGGGAGCAGGCCCAGGCGCCCAGCCGGGCGGCGGAAACTCTCCGGGCGCGGCGGGCGGCTCAACCGTGCCAGGCGCGGGCGGTGGTGGCTCGAGCGTGCCAGGAGCAGGTGGCACCGGCGCAGGCGCTGGAACCTGTGTCCCCGGGGTCCCGCCGACCAGCCAGATCCCGCGCATGTTGAACCGCCAGTACGACTTGGTGGTCAAAGATCTCCTCGGCGTCACCGCTGTGGGCGCGAACGCCCAACCGCCGTCCGGTTCGCTCTATGCGGACTTCACCGGTGCGATGTCGCCGGATGCATGGCGCATCTATCAGGACGTGGGCAACCAAATCGCCCACGACGTCATGACGGGGCCGAACAAGACCAAGTTCATCACCTGTGATCCGGCCGCTACCGACTGTTTGAAGAACACCATCACGGCGTTCGGACGCAAAGCCTTCCGTCGGCCGTTGACCGACGATGAGGTCGCCCGCTTCATGAAGCTGGGGCAGACGACCCCGCCCGGCGCCCCCGCCGACGTGGCTGAGACGACGCTGGCCGCTTTCCTCGTCTCTCCCTCGTTCCTCTTGATCCCGGAGCTGTCGCAGACGGCGGATCCTTCCGGGATGGGCGTGCAGCTCTCCAAGTACGAAATCGCGTCGCGCCTCTCCTTTCTGCTCTGGGGCTCCGTCCCGGATGATGCCCTGAATGCGGCGGCTGACGGTGATATGCTCCAGACCAAGGCGCAGATCCTGGCGCAAGCCACGCGCATGATTGCCATGCGCGACAAGACCGGACCGCTGATTTCGTCCTTTCATCGCGACTGGGCGCAAATGAACAATGCGAACGCGCATTGGTACAAGGCGCCGAAGGATGCGACCAAGTATCCGATGTTCACCGCGACCTCGTACAACAGCTTTTCAGCCGAGCTCGACAATTTCTTCCAAGAGATTGCGTACTCGGGCGGTTCGTTCAAGGACTTGTTCTTGAGCAACGTCGCCTTCGTCAATCAGGACAACGCCGCAATCTATGGCCTCGATCCCTCGGGCTACACGGCCGACCTGAAGAAGGTGACTCTCGACGCCGACCAACGGCCTGGCTTCCTCACTCGCGCCGGGTTCTTGGCCTCGTACGCACACAGCACCACCACGAGCCCGATTCTAAGGGGCGCGTTCATGTCGATCAACATCCTCGGGGTCAATCCCGGTCCGCCTCTCGACGGCGCCGCTCAGCAAACCGTCGATGGCGTCTTCATGACCCAACGTGCCTATGTGGATGCGCTGACCAGCAAGGCAGAATGCAAGGGCTGCCACATTGCCATCATCAATCCAGAGGGTTACGTGTTCGAGAACTACGATGCCGTCGGCAAGTGGCAGACGGTGGATCCGCTCGGTGGAGCGATCGATGCGACCGCCTCGGTTACCTTCAGCACGGGCAACACGAAGCAGATCACGTCCGTGAAGCAGATGATGACGGAGATCGCCAACACCCCGAATACGAAGCAGATGTACGCTACGCAGTTCGTGGCCTACGGGTTTGGGCGTCCGGCGAACGCGAACGATCAATGCATCGTCGATCAGCTCAACACCAACCTGGCCAAGTCGGATTACACCGTTCTCAATCTACTGGCCGATCTGACCCAGGCCGATTCGTTCCGCGTGCGAGTCCAGGCGACTCCGTGAAAGCTGAGGAAATCTGATTATGACCAACCAAATTAATCGACGAATCTTACTCCGAGGCCTGGGCGGAGCGGTTGTGGCTGCTCCCTTTCTCAGCTCGATCATGGAACGTAACGCGAAGGGGCAGACCGCTGCTCCCCCGAAGCGAATGATTGCGATGTTTTCGCACTACGGGACGATTTCGACGAAGTTCTTCCCGAAGAAGTCCCACGGTGCGTTGACCAAAGATGACCTCACGGGGTTGTCCATCGAGGCGCTCAGTCCCTACGTGGCTAAGCTGCTCATCCCGCGCGGTATCCGCTCGATGAACGAGTGGACTTCCGGAATGGTGCGTGGCCAGGGCAACGACCCCCACCTGAACGTGGTGGGATCGTACTTCACCTGTTACCCGGTGACCCCGAACGCGATGAACTCGTTCGATTTCAGGCCGGAAGTGAAGAACAACGCGAAGTCCATGGGCCGTTCCTTGGATCACGTGATGGCCGAGCAGCTCAGCCTGCAGGGCACGCCGCTCTTCATGCGCGTGGGCAACGTCAGCGACGGCGCGATGTCGAACATCTCGTACTCCGCTCCGACGACGATGTACCCGGGTCTGGGCCAACCCTCGCAGGTGTTCAGTCAGCTGACGGGTATGTTCAGCACCGGCACGACTACGATGAATCCGGACACCTACGCCTTGGTCAAAGGCAAGAGCGTCATGGATCTCGTCGCCGACGATCTGGCCACGCTGAGCCGAATCAACATGAGCCAGTCCGACAAGATGAAGCTCGATGCTTGGAAGCAGCTTCTGACCCAGACGACCGGGCCGATTGTCTCCGCGCAGTGCAATCAAACCCTGGCCGACTCGATCGGGGCCACGCAGGCAAACGTGAACGCGGCGGGCAAGGGTGGCTTTGGCTCGGACATTCTCACCACCAAGGTCAGCGGCGACTACGACGGAGCAGACATCTACTCCGCCATGGCGGTACTGGCAGCCGCGTGCAACGCGAACCCGATCATCTTCCTGAAGTACCCGCCGAATTACCTGTACAAGGGCCTCAATCAGACCATCGAGAACCATTCCCTCTCGCACCGCATCGGCGATGCGACCATGTCGGGCACCTGCGTGGCTGGCGTGACCAAGATGCTGACCGACATCGACACCTACCTGGCTGGGAAGTTCGCCAAGCTGGTCGGGATGCTCGACGGCATCAACGAGGGCGACGGGACGCTGCTCGACCATAGCGCCGCCATCTGGTTCAACGAAATGTCAGACGGCAATGCGCACAACCTCAACAATCTGCCGATCATCCAGGCCGGCGGCGCCGGGGGGTACTTCAAGCAGGGTTGGGCGGTGAACGTCGAAGATAGTTCGCCCACCTTGACCCAGGGCAACAGCGAATCGTCGTGCAACGGCGGCGCGTCGGACATGGTCGATGGCACCAAGCAAAGCACCGGCACCGACGCGAAGATCGCCAACGCGCCAATCAACAAGTACTTCGTGAGCTTGATGAACGCATTGGGCGTGAAGGGCGGCCCGGACGGCTTCCCCTTGAAGGGGGGCACCGCGGAGGTGACCAGCTTCGGCATGTACGACCAGACCGAGGACTTCATTGGCGGCGGGTCCAAGCCCGCTAAGATCAACCACCCGGGCGGGTTCGACAGTCTCAAAGCCTGATTAGAAGCGCTGAGATCCAAAGGCCCCTCTTTAACCGGAGGGGCTTTTGCGTTTGGATCGCTCAAAATGCTGGAAACGCGTTATCTGATTCTCGCGCTCGGTCCGCTGCTACCATTCGCCCTCGCTTGTTCGAGCAGTACGGACGGGCATGCGAGTTCGGGCGGAGCGAGCTCCGGCAGCGGGAACGCGCCGGCTGAGGCGAGTGGCGCTGCGGGTTCAGCGACGGATGAAGGCGGCATGGCCGGGGCTAGCCCGGACGATGCGCTGGTCGTTCCGGAAGCGGTCACGGTTGTGCCGCTCGCGGGCGGGACCGGTGGCTTCCACATGCTTGCGCTGACGCTAGTGCAGGGGCCCAGCAACATCGAAGTCTACGCTGCCTTGAAGAATGAGGGCGACCTCCAAGCTTGCGCTGCCTCGATTTCGGTCGAGCTGTTCGACAAGGACCAACTGTCCCTATCGGCCGCGGTCGGGGGAGCCTACGCGAAACATTTGTACCGCCGGACGGACGGTTCCGGGGAGATCGCTTCCTGCGTGGCCCCTGGCGAGGTGGCGATGGCTGCAATCACGGGCTTCGGCTCACCGGTCGCAGTCGAAGACGTGGCGTATGTCGTCTACCGCTGCCCGAACTTCGCCTTGGACGTGGTTGCCATCGGCGGCTTTAGTGTCGACCAAGTGAAGAGCGCAACGAGCGACACGGGCACCTCGTACACCGGCGTCTTCGTCAACGGGCTTGATCTTGCGGTGACAGCCCCTCAGGTGAGTATCTTCCCGGTTAACCGCGTGGGGCGCCCACTGGGGTTGGCCACCGCTGAGAGTACGGTCGAGGTTCCGCCAGGTGGCAGCTGGGCGTTCGAGACGAGCAGAGTGAACGCGTTCGGCAGCGATTATTCCGCGTACTCCAACGCGGACACTGCAAACTGACGGCGCTCGACGCTGCCGACGAGGCATCAGGAAAGCCGTTATCCGTTTGAATCCAGTAAAACCGACGCTATGCTCAGACCATCACACGGCTTTCGTCGTCAGCTGCACGGAAGCCGCATTTTGATCACACTTCGTCGTGGTGCTCCATGAGACTTAGCCTTTCGAACCTCATCGTCGTAGCCAGCCTGGCAACTCTATTGGCAGGCTGCAGTCAGTCCGATCCCAACCCCGGAGGCAGCGCTGGTTCGGGAGGACAGAGCAGCGCGGGATCACCCAGCAGTGCGGGCGCAGGTATCGCCGGCAGCGGGATCGCCGGCTCGAGCGGCTCCAGCGCTGCCGGCTCGAGCGGCTCTGGTGCTGGCGGCACGAGCGGCTCCGGCACTGCAGGCACGGGCGGCTCCCCTGGCACCAGCGGCTCTGGCGGCGGCAACACTGCCGGCGCCAGCGGGAACCCTGGAACGGCCGGCTCCACCTCTAGCGTTCCACCTACCTTCGCCGGCGCGGTGAAACCCGTCGTCGCTGGAGGGGGCCAATATGCATCGTGCGATGCTGCTCCCTGCCACGGCAAAGGCGGCGCTGCTCCGCCGCCCCCGAGCATGGCGTTGGTACTCCCTGCGAACGACGATCAGCTCCTCTACACGAACCTGACCACGTACATCTCCAAGGGTTGCGGCAATATCCCGCTCGTCAAAAAGGGCGATGGCGAAGGCAGCGCGCTGGTCAAGGCACTCAGGGGGACTTGCCCCGCACCCACCGAGCGCATGCCGCAGAGTTGCAACCCGGATCCGAACAGCGGCAACTGCATTCCCGACGAGTACATCGCGGCGATCTCGCAGTGGATCACCAACGGCGCGCCGCAGCAGTGACCGCGCGACTGCGGATCTCCAAAGCATGACCGAAAAGGTTTCGTCTCGATCGCGAGGTCGCTCGTTCGTCGGACTTCGTTCACCGGTTGCGTTGTTGTTGTTGAGCGTAATCGTGGTGGCGACCACCGTCGTCGGCTGCCACAAGGCCGAACCGAACAAGCCGGACCACGCCGACGCCGCGCCCAATGCTGCTGCGGCCAAGCAGTCCCTCGACGGGCTCAAACCCAAGCTCAGCGAGCTGAACGCAAACTTTTCGGATCTGCGGAAGCAGGTCGAGGCCATCCCTGCGAACTTCCCGGAATTCGGCGACGTGCGCGCGAAGTTTTATTCGAGCGTCGAAGCTCTGGGCGCGATGGGAGCAAAGCTCAACTGGCTATCGGACCGTTTGGACACCGCCGTGCGAGAGGGAAAACCCGACGCGCTGGCCACCGTCTCGGAAGACATCGCCCACACCTACGAAGAGCTGCAGCAAGCCGAGCGCACTCGCATCGAGCTCGTGCATGCACTTTCGCCATTCAGCCAGCAGGCCCAAGCCGCGGCGGCGCCCACGTTCAAGACCGTGCTTCGCTCGGGCTACGTGCTCACGGCGACCGATCACCACATCGAACAACACCTGCTCGAGTTTCTCGAGGACCCGAAGCAGAAGGTCGACAAGACCACGTGGTTCGATTTCGATCCCCCGTTCGTTGCCGGCGGCGGCCTTGAGCTCGATAAAGAGGCCTTCAAAGCTCAGCTCGAGAACGTGTTCCAGATCCTCAAAGCGTACCCGGAAGCAAAGCTCGAGATCGGCGGCTTCACCGACAACAGCGGTACGGCGGCAGAGAACAAGACGCTGTCGGTGGCGTGCGCTCAAGAGGTAAAAAACAAACTCGTCGGACTCGGCGTCGCTGCGTCGCGTCTGGTCGCTTCAGGTTACGGCTCGGAGCATCCTCTCTGCCCTGCCAACGACACGCCTGAGTGCAAGACCAAAAATCGCCGGATTTCCGTGCGCTTGACTGCGAAGTAGACGCGCTCCTCCATTGCGAGCCATTCGAGGATGGCGTAGTTGGCGCATGATGCTCGGCCGGACGAAAATCTGCCTCAACATGATCGTGAAGAACGAGGTGAAGGTGCTCCCGCGCCTCATCCGATCGGTCAAGGACTACATCGATTACTACGTGATCGTCGATACCGGTTCGACCGACGACACCATCGAGCTCATCCGACGCGAGATGTCCGGATATGGCATCGAGGGTGAGGTGCACGAGCGGCCGTGGGTCAACTTTGGCGTCAATCGCCAGCAAGCCTTGGAGCTTGCGGTCGCCGCGAACAAAGCCGACTGGCTACTGTTCATCGACGCCGACGAGGAGCTCGGCGTTTCTGATCCGAAATTTTACGAGAAGCTAGAGCCAGGAGTCAGCTACGAGATCGAGAAGCATCAAGGCGACATTCGCTACGCGGTGCGCCACCTGGTCAACATCCGGAACACGGTTTATCGCTGGGCCGGCCCGGTCCACAACTACCTGGTAGTGGTCGAGGGCGCGGAAGACTGCCCGATCAGAAAAGACGTTTGGATCGTCTATCATCAGGCGCAAGGAGCCAAATCCCACGGGGTCACGCAGGAACAGAAGTTCTTGCGCGACGCAGCGATGCTCGAGCAAGAGCTCGCTCGCGACCCGAACGACGCGCGCAGCCAGTTCTATCTCGCGCAGTCCTATCGGGACGCTGAGCTCGACGAGCGCGCGCTCGAGGCTTATAAAAAGCGCGCCTCAATGGAAAACGGCTGGGATGAAGAGCAATTCATCGCCCAGCTCGAAGCGGGACGCGCTTGTTTGCGCCTCGAGCGACCCGAAGCCGTCGTGCTCGAGGAGCTGCTCGCCGCCTACAACCTCCGGCCCAAGCGCGCCGAACCGCTGTTCGAGCTCGCACGTTACTACCGAGGAAAAAAAGCCTACGCGATGGCGACGCTATTCGCGAAAGCCGGAGTGCAAACCCCCTTACCAAACGATCGTTTGTTCTTGGTCGAGAGCGTGTACACCTGGCAGCTGCTCGACGAACTGGCGGTGGCCGCCTATTGGGTCGGGGACTACGCAATGAGTAAAAACGCCTGCGATGCGGTGCTCGAACAGGTCGAACGAGGGCTCGCGGTCCCTGAAAGCGACATCGAGCGCATTCGTGACAATTTGGCTGGGGCCAAAGAGAAGCTCGGGGTGCCCGAATAATGTTCGCGACGGAAGTTGCAAAACGAGGGACCTTTCATATACTCCCACTTCACACGGGGCCCAGCTCCCCTCGCTCGCTGAAGCTAAAACTCGTGCAAGCAGGGTCGGTCTCAAAATAGCATTGCGCGCCAAGCGCTCATCAGCCGGCGCTAGCTTGAGAAGCGCTCCAAGAGGCAAAAAAACTATGCATAAGTCGTTTCTTCCCGTTTCCGCGCTCGTACTCGGCTTTCTCGGTGCTAGCGGCGTCGGCTGCAGCAGTGACCCAGCCGCCCCCGGACCTTCCGCCGGCACTGGCGCCGGCGGTGGTGCCAGCACTGCCGGCTCTGCGGGCAAGGCAGCTACGGGTGCGGCCGGCAAGGCAGCCACGGGCACGGCCGGCTCCGGGGGCAAGGCCGCCACGGGCACGGCCGGCTCTGGCGGCAAGGCAGCTACGGGCACGGCCGGCTCTGGCGGCAAGGCAGCCACGGGTACCGCCGGCTCTGGCGGCAAGGCAGCCACGGGTACCGCCGGCTCCGGCGGCAAGGCAGCTACGGGCACGGCCGGCTCTGGCGGCAAGGCAGCCACGGGTGGCAAGGGCGGCTCTGGCGGCAAGGCAGCCACGGGTGGCAAGGGCGGCTCCGGCGGCAAGGCCGGCGGAGCCTGAGTTGAAGGTCTGAGCGGGGCCGAGCAACCGTCGATGACGGATCGCTCGGCTCCAGCTCGTTGCTGGCCGCGCATCTTCGGTCACGACCGCCGTGGCCGTCGCATGCCGCGCTGCGGTTTGAACCGACGCTCGTCGACTACGTCAAGAACGTAGCTCCCACGTTGACGCTAGCGCGCGTCACGTGGGACGCGAGCACAGTGCGTTCCCGTTGCGGTTTCAGCAATGGAAGGGGCTTCCAGCTTGCACTGCGCGGTGGGCGCGCTTCACTTCTTGGCTGGAGCCGAACGCGCGCGGCCTTTTTTCTGGAACCGATCATGAGAAGACTTGAACTGTCGCTCTTTGGGGCTGGGGTCGTGTGTTTCGCCGTGGCTTGCGGCTCGTCCGACAACGGCAGCAGCAAGCCGCCCGGTACCGGAGGTGTTTCCGGAAGTGCGAGCACCGCGGGCGCGAGTGGCGCAGCGGTAGGCAACGCGGGCGCAGCCACGAACCCCAATGCGGGCGCGAGCGGTTCGAGCAGCTCGGGAGGCGCGAGCGGCAGCTCCCAGGCAGGCGCGAGCAGCAACGCCGCTGGCGCAGCAGGGTCCCCGGTCATGGAACCACCGGGGCGGCCTGGGCTAGTGACGTCCGGGCCGGGCGCCTATTGGCAGGTGGGCACGCTCACTCCCATGAGCGGCGGCACCGCCACGGTGACCGTCGACCCGACGAAGAGTTTGCAGAAATGGATCGGCTTCGGTGGGACGTTCAACGAAGCGGGCTGGGACGCGCTCTCCGTGCTCACTCAAGCGGACCGCGATCACGCCATGGCACTCCTCTTCAGCCCCACCGAAGGCGCCAACTTCGCTTGGGGTCGGCTGCCGCTCGGCGCGAGCGACTACGCCATCGATCGCTACACGCTCGACGACACACCGAACAACGCCCCTGACCCGACGATGGCACAATTCTCCATCGAACGCGACAAGATGAGGCTCATCCCTTTCATCAAAGCCGCGCAGGCGGTGAAGGGTGACATCAAGTTCTGGGCTAGCCCGTGGACTCCGCCTCCGTGGATGAAGGACCCCGCGACCTACGACGGCACCGATCTACCGCCCAGCGGCGGCACGGCCACGTTCAACGCCAAGATGAAGAGTGATGCTGCGACGCTCGCGGCGTACGCGCTGTACTTCGCTCGCTACATCGAGGAGTACGGCAAACAGGGGATCGCGATCACCGACGTCTCGCCACAAAACGAGCCGGGTTACGCCACTCGCTATCCATCGTGCCTGTGGGATGACGGCGCGCTCGGTACGTTCGTGGGCACTTATCTGGGACCGACATTGGCGCAGCGCGGGCTGAGCACGAAAGTTTGGTTCGGTACGCTGTCCAACGATACCACCTACCCAACCGACATCATGAGCCTCACCGCGGATGCGCTCAAGTACACGGATGGCGTCACGCTGCAGTGGAACACGATCGGTCGCATTCCTTCGATCCTGAGCGCGCACCCCGACTTGCTGATCATGCAGTCGGAGCACAAGTGCGGCAATTATCCGTTCGCGGTCGCGGGAACTCCGGCTTTCAACCCCGACAAGCCAGCCAACGACCAAGCCTATGCCGTGGAGAGCTGGGGTTATATCAAGCAGTGGATCGCGGCCAACGCCAACGGCTACAGCGCCTGGAATATGGTGCTCGATACCGCCGGAAAGAACCTCGACACCCAGCGCCCTTGGCCGCAAAACGCACTCTTGGTCGTGGACCGCGCGACCAAGCAGTTGATCGTTACACCGGTATATTACGTCTTTCGTCACCTCTCCTACTTCGTCGATCCCGACGCGGTGCGCGTGGCCGCGACGGGCGGCGATGCGCTTGCCTTCAAGAACCCCGACGGGAGTCTGGTCACCGTCCTGTTCAACTCTGCTGCGCAAGCGGCCGCTACGACAGTCGCACTCGGCGGCGGGACGACTGTTCAGGTTCAAGTACCTGCGCAGGGCTGGGCCACCATCTACTGGAAGGGTTGAGCCTTGTCGCGTTTTGCGGCTCTCGTGCGGACTGGCCTCGTCCTGACCGGATTGGTTTGCCTGGCGCTCACCAGCGGCTGTAGCTCCGACAAGAAAGGCGCAGAGGGCTCCAGCGTCGCGGGCGCCGCCACCGCAGCCGGTGATGGTTCCGGCGGAGGCGTCGTCGGTGGCGCGGGCGGACCCACGGCGGGGAGCGCTGGCTCGCTCGCTGGCAATAGCAATACGAGCGGCGGCGTGGGCGCCGGGAGCGGCGGGACGGCTACAGGCGGAGCAGTCGGCTCCGGAGAGACCTATCCCGTTCCGGAGTCCGTGCCCGACGAGACAGGCGCCGATCTCTGGCTCAGGTATCCCAAGGTTCCAATCCCCGGCCGCCTTGCCGAGTACCAAGGGGCGTTTACTCACGTGGTGAGCTCGGGAGGCGGGGCGACCACGCAAGCGGCCACCGACGAGTTGGTGCAGGGCCTGAGCGGACTCACCGGGACCGGCGTGACGCTCGCCACGGCCGTGCAGGGTGCGGGAGCAGTCGTCGTTGGAACACCGACTACCTCGGCCTTGATCGCGGCGCTTCCGTTGGCGAGCGAGTTGCCCGCGCTCGGTGCCGAAGGCTACTTGGTACGAACCGCCGACGTGCAGGGTCAGAGCGTGATCGCGGTCGCGGCAAATAGCGAGATTGGCGTTCTCTACGGCGGCTTTGCTCTGCTGCGATACTTGGCTACCCACAGCGCGCTCGCCGGGCTTTCGCTCAGCGGATCACCCAAGATCAAAAATCGTCTGCTCAATCACTGGGACAACCGCGATGGCACCGTCGAGCGCGGTTACGCGGGCGCTTCACTGTGGAACTGGAGCGATCTACCCGGCACGCTGTCTCCTCGCTACAAAGCATACGCTCGAGCCAATGCCTCGATTGGCATCAACGGAACGGTGCTGACCAACGTCAATGCAGACGCACAGTTTCTCACGGCCGCTTATATTGCGAAAGTGAAGGCCTTGGCCGACGTGTTCCGTCCGTTCGGCATCAAGGTCTATCTGAGCGCTCGCTTCAGCGCGCCGGTCGAGATCGGCAGCCTCAGCACCGCGGACCCGGCTGATGCAGGCGTTCAGAAATGGTGGGCCGACAAGGCAGACGAGATCTACACGGCGATCCCGGACTTCGGCGGCTTTTTGGTGAAGGCCAACTCCGAAGGACAACCCGGGCCACAAACCTATCAGCGAACTCACGCGGATGGCGCGAACCTGCTCGCCAAGGCGGTCGCTGGCCACGGTGGGATCGTGATTTGGCGCGCCTTCGTCTATTCCGACTCGACCGACGCGGACCGCATCAAGCAGGCCTACGAAGAGTTCCAACCGCTCGACGGCAAGTTCGACGACAACGTGCTCATCCAGGTCAAGAACGGTCCTCTGGATTTTCAGCCCCGCGAGCCCTTCAGCCCCCTGTTCGGCGCCATGCCGAACACGGCTCTCGCGCTCGAGCTCCAAATCACCAAGGAGTACTTGGGTGAGGACACGCACCTCGCATACACCGGTCCGCTCTATGAAGAGGTCTTGAAGGCGGACACCCAGGTGAGCGGTGTGGGCTCGACCGTCGCGCGCGTGATCGACGGAGCCCTGCAAAAGCACGCGCTGAGCGCCATTTCCGGCGTCTCCAACATCGGCAGCGACACGAATTGGACGGGATCCCATTTCAACCAGGCCAACTGGTACGTGTACGGCCGGATGGCGTGGGACCCGGACCTCTCCGCCCAAGCGGTGGCCGAAGAGTGGGTCCGGCAGACGTTCTCGAACGACCCGGCGGTCGTGACGCCGGTGGTAGGGCTCATGATGAGCTCGCGACAGACGTTGGTGAATTACATGGAGCCACTCGGGCTCGCACACATGATGGGCACCGACCATCACTACGGGCCGGCCCCGTGGGTGAGTAACCTCAGCCAAGCCGACTGGAACCCCGCCTACTATCACAAGGCTGACAGCGCCGGCCTCGGGTTTGATCGCACGGCCACGGGCAGCAACGCGATCTCGCAATACGCAAGCGCTGTGGGCCAAGCGTTCGGCAATCGAGCAACCGTCCCCGATGATTCACTGCTCTTCTTTCACCACGTCGGTTGGGGGGAGACGCTCGACACTGGCAAAACGCTCTGGGAGGAGCTCGTGCGCCGCTATAGCCAGGGCGTCGATGACGTCGGACACATGCGCGAAGCATGGGCGACCGTGAAAACTCGAATCGATGGCAAGCGCTTCGGCGACGTCACTGATTTCTTGCAGATTCAGCATTACGAAGCGCGCTGGTGGCGAGACGCTTGTCTCAGTTACTTCGCAACATTCTCCAAGCTCCCCATCCCTGCGGGCTATTCACCGCCAGCCAATCCCCTGAGCTACTACCAAGGGCTCACCTGCCCAGCAGACGTGAAGAAGCCGCGCTGTCCGCAGGTGTACACCGGCAACCCATCGCCGGCCGTACTGCCCTGATCTCAAATGCGTTGACTATGCATTGTTCCATGCGCACTAGACGACTGCCTGATTCGCACGAGCGAGCGTCGAGTTTGCTCGATCATTGCGATTGAAGAGTGCAAAAGCTTAGCTAGTCTGATCCATCGCGAGTCGGTGGGATCATGGACGGAATTCGCGCTGAGACGCCACTGCATGAAAACGGGCGGCGCCAGAAGTTGTCGCACTTAAGGAAGATAAGCCATGTCGGATGAATCACGTACGGAGTCGATCGCCCGTGAACTCGAACGCGCGACCGATGACATTCAAATCGGCTCGCGTCGCGGTTTTCTACAACTGGGCGCCCTCGTCGTCACCGGGCTCGCCACGGCCTGCGCGAGCGACGCGGCCAGTGATGGCGGAGCGGGTACCGGGAACACGCCGGGCGCTGGCGGCCGAGGTGCGGCAGGCGCGCCCGGAGCAGGCGGCACGCCCGCCGCCGGTGCGGGAGCACCTGGCGCGGCCGGAACCAATCCCGGAGCAGGCGCGCCCGGAGCAAGCGGCGCTCCAGGTGCGGCGGGTACCACGGCAGGCGGCGGAACCAGCCCTGGCGGCGGCGCCCCCGGCACGGCCGGAGCCAGTGGCGGCAGCACCGCAGCGGCTGGAGCAGGCGGCGGCGGCAGCACCTCGGTCGGCGGTTGGAAGGAAAACAACTTCACGCCTCTTCCCGCGCTGCCCGCGAACGGCATCACCGCCAACATCCCGAAGCTCCCCGATCCGTTCAAGTTCATCGACGGAACCCGCATCGGCTCCAAGGCTGATTGGGAGAAACTGCGCGCGGACCTCAGCGCAATGCTGCAGGCGTCCGTCTACGGCACGAAGCCGCCAGCGCCGGACATGCTCACGGCCACCTTCAGCGGCGGCACGGTCACCGTCAACATGACGGTTGGATCCAAGACGGGATCCTTCACGTTCAAGATCACCGGTGGTGGCACGGCTGCTGCCCCGGTGCCTTGCGTCATCACCTGCAATGGCTCGAGCTTGCCGATCCCCTCTGGCATCGCGACGATCACGCTGAACAGCGATACGTTTGCCAAGCAAGACAAGTCGATTCCGACCAACGGCCTCGTCACCACCCTGTACGGCTCGGCAGCCGCCTCGGCCGGCTCGGATATTTGTTGGGCATGGGGCGCAAGCCGCATCATCGACGCACTCGAGAAGCTACCCGAGGCGGGCATCAACACGAAAGCCATCGGCGTGACCGGTTGCTCGTACGCCGGCAAGGGCGCGCTGTGCATGGGCGCCTTCGACGAACGCGTCGCTCTCACCATGATGCAGGAAGGCGGCTCGGGCGGCTCGGCGCTCTGGCGCGTGTCCACGGCAGAAGCCGCGGCCGGCCAGAACATCCAAGAAGCGACCGAGATCGTCGGCGAACAGAACTGGCAGGGCCAACCGTTCAAGACGCTGTTCAATGGTCAGCCCAAGAAGACGGCCCCGGTCCAGAAGCTGCTCGCCGATCAGCACTTCACCGTCGCGCTCTGCGCCCCCCGCGCAGTGCTGCTGATCGAAAACGATATCGATTGGCTCGGCCCGGTCGCTGCCTACGGCGGCGGTGTCGCCGCCCGCGAAGTGTTCACGGCGCTCGGGATCAAGGATCGCATCGGTATCTCGGTCGCGGCGAACCACGGTCACTGTTCGTTCCCCTCGAGTCAACAAGCGGCCCTGACCGCGTTCATCACGCGCTTCCTCAAGAAGGGCACAGCCGATACCAGCGGCGTCGACGTGTTCAACGGCACGAACAGCACGCTCAAGACGTTCAAGCCGGCGGATTGGATCGATTGGACGACGCCGACCTTGGCTGGCGCCCTCACTTGGGATCCGTTTGCGTGATCGACGGAACGCGGTGCTCCTTCGTCTGGGGCACCGTTTCGCCTGTTGCGGCATCAGTACGCTGATCGCCTGCTCGAGTACTGACGGGGGACACGCATCGCACGCAGGCGGCGGCGCAGCCGATGCACCGTCGGCACGCGCTGGATCCGGTTCGGCACCGAGCGGTACCGGCGGTGATTCGGCAACCCTCGGGCAGGCGGGCGATGGCGGCGAAGCTGGGGACGCACAAGTTGTGCGCCCACCGAGCAACCTCATCCCCGCGCGCGTCCGGCGTCTGGCAAACGCCGAATACGATGGTTCGGTCCAAACGCTATTGCAGACGCAGCAAAGCCCGGCATCCGATCCGGATTTTCCGCCCGACTTGCGACGCGATGGCTTCACCGTGAACGCCTCACAGCGCGTCGACGCGGTCATCATCGAACGCTTGGCCGACGCTGCGGACGCGCTCGCCACCGAGGCCGAGCAGAACGGAACGCTCGCGCGGCTCGCGCCATGCGCAGCAAAAGACGACCCCGTCGACTGCGCCCGACAGTTCATCACCACGTTCGGCGCTAAGGCTTATCGTCGGCCTTTGATCGACGAAGAGGTGGAAGCGCTGCTGACGCTCTATACCGTCGGCGCGGACGGTGCCAGCTACCAAGACGGTATTGCTCACGTGACGCGCGGTCTGCTGCAGTCCGCCGGATTTTTGTACGTCACCGAGCTCGGCAACGGTGAGCCCAGCGCGGACGGCATCGTCCAGCTGACGCCCTACGAGCTCGCGGCTTCGCTCGCGTACTTTCTCACTTCCGCGCCGCCAGATGAGGAGCTGATCACTCAGGCCAAGAGCGGCAAGCTCAGCGATCCCGCCGAGCGTGAAGCTCAAGCGCGGCGCTTGTTTTCCAGCCAGCCGCGCGCGAAGGATACCGCCGTTCGTCTGGTGCGTGAGTGGCTCGGCATCGATCGCATCGACGACAGCGCGAAGGACACGCTGATCTACCCGAACTTCGTGCAAGACAAGCCGAGCATCGTGGCGGAGAGCACGGACTTCGTGCGCGCGGTCGCGTTCCAATCGACGGGCAATGTTTCGGAGCTGTTCGGCGCGCACTGGACGGTGAATTCGGGGCCGCTCAGCTTGTACCAAACCGCCGGCGCCGGACCGGTCCCCGGTTCCACTCTGCTGGGCGATCGCGTCGGCATTTTGAATCAAGCCGCGTTCCTCGCGACTTACGCGCAAGCGCACGAGAGCCATCCCGTGTTCCGCGGTGTCGCCATCGCACAGCGCGTGACCTGCATGGGCTTGGACTCACCGGCGTCGTTCAACATCCAAGTGGTCCCTCCGTTACCCGATCCTACGCTCACCACACGCGAGCGGTACAGCGAGCATTCTACGAACGAGATCTGCGCGGGGTGCCACAAAATCATCGATCCATTCGGATTCTCGTTCGAGCACTACGACGGCATGGGCCAATATCGCGAGCTCGACAACGGAAAGAACGTCGACAGCGTCGTGACGGTCGCGACCGGTCGTGACTTCGATGGGCCGTATGCCGATAGCAATCAGCTGGCCGAGGCCCTCGCGCGAAGCACTACCGTCCGTGAGTGCTTCGCGCGCTACATGTTCCGCGCGTCGGCGGGGACCGGCGACGGCGCCGCGACGCCAGGCGAATCGGAGTTCGTCGAGAGCATTCGTGCACTGCCGACCGCCACCCAGGGCAGCATCGTCGAGACTTTGATCAGCAACGTGAAGGCGACTAATTTCGCGGTTCGGAGCGCACCATGAGCGCGAGTCGACGCACGTTCCTACGCGGACTCGGCCTGGGCGTCGGCGTCTTGCCGTTCTTGCGCGTGCTGGAAAATTCGCGCGCCCAAGCGGCAGATCTTCCGCCCCCGCAACGCTTCATCGGCGTCTACCATCCTCACGGCGTCGCCGCTGAGCTGTTCACGATGCGAGACGGCGAGACCGCCACCGACTTCGACCTGAGCTATCCCGACTGCCCGCTGCAACCTTTCGACGATGCGGCCACGTACGGTAAAAGCTTCAAGGACAAGATCGTCGTCGTCGAAGGCGTCGACGTACTCTCCGACACGAATGCCCATAATTCCGCGGGCACCATCCTGACCGGTAGCCGCATCGTCGGCGGGGACGGCGGCTTGCCCTGGAACAGCTCGATCGATCAGTTCTTGGCGATCGAGAATGGATTCGGCGACCCGACCCTGGTCCCGAGCATCGCGCTGGCCGTGGGTAACAAGGAACTGAGCGCGAGAGAGACGCTCTCCTTCGGCAAGGGCGGAGTCCCGATCTCCAAAATCATCGATCCAGGTCTCGCCTTCGACTTCTTGTTCAAGCACGCGCTCGTCGGCACCGATCCCGCCGCGCAGGCCCAAGCCGATCGCCAGCGAAAGCTCGGCAAGAGCTTGATCGATTTCGTGAACGGCGACGTGAATCGCCTGCGCGCTCGCGTCAGTTCGTACGAAGTCCAAAAACTCGATCAACACCTCGACGCGCTGCGCGCACTCGAGAAGAAGTGGCAAGCCGTCTCCTTGCCGAACGGCTGCACGCCGCCCGCTCGACCGAACGCCTTTCCCCAACTCGAACGCTACAAAGGCGGGGAGCCCTACTTCGACGCGATCACGGATCTGCACATCGATCTGCTGGCACTCGGCATGAGCTGCGACATCACGCGTTTCGGAACGCTCGTGATGAACGACCTCTCGTACGCCGGGAACCCGCTCGGCCTGCCGGAGGACAATCACGGCGCCATGGCCCACGTCTATTCGGCCTCCCCCCTCGGCAACAGCGGTCACCCGGGCACTGGCAACCCCGAGACTTGGACGGCGCTGGCCAAGTTCAACCGCTATTCATATGGCAAGGTCGCTCGCCTGCTGCAACGCTTGGACGAGTACGGCATTCTCGACAGCACACTCGTTTATGCTTCGAGCGAGATGGGCAACCCCGCCACCCACAGCACACGCAACGTCCCGACCGTGCTCGCGGGCGGCGCCAACGGCAAAATCCGCATGGGCCGCCGCATCAAGTACCGCACGGATTGCCCGCTCGGCACCTGGTGCGACGAAAATGGCCCGGACTACCAAACGGTGTCCAACAACCAAGTCTTGGTGTCCATCGCGCAAGCCTTCGGCCTCGACGGAGTCGTCGGCTATGGCACTCAGGCCGACGCTCAATACTCAACGGGCACACTACCCGAGCTTTGAATTGGGTGGGCGCTCGCAATCCAGCAACGCACCTCAAAGCCTGCGTGGTTCCGCACCTTGTTCAACGCCCACGGACGGTGCGATGCCGCGATGCCGCCCGCGATGAGCCTACCGGTTCAGCACCGAACTCCGCAGCGCGTACCAACAACCGCCGGTGAGTGTGAGCCTCCACCGGTATCGAGTTACGTCCGCCGGCGGAGGTGATTGGCCATACCGGTGCGGCACCCCCGCCGGCGGGGGTGCTCGGGCACACTGGTGCAGCGCCGAAATCCCAACCTCCGCCGGCGGGGGTGATTGGCCATACCGGTGCAACGGTGCAACACACCCGCCGGCGGGGGTGCTCGGGCACTCCGGTGCATCGCCGAAATCGCCACCCCCGCCGGCGGAGGTGATTGGCCATACCGGTGCAGCACACTCCGCCGGCGGGGGTGCTCGGGCACACTGGTGCAGCGCCGAAATCCCAACCTCCGCCGGCGGGGGTGATTGGCCATACCGGTTCGCCACTCCACCGGCGGGCGCGATTGGGCATACGGTTGCAGCCCCCCTCCGCCGGCGGGGGTGCTCGGGCACACTGGTGCAGCGCCGAAATCGCAACCTCCGCCGGCGGGGGTGATTGGCCATACCGGCGGAGGTGATCGGCCATACCGGTGCAGCACACTCCGCCGGCGGGGGTGCTCGGGCACACTGGTGCAGCGCCGAAATCGCAACCTCCGCCGGCCGGGGTGATTGGCAGTACCGGCCGAGGTGATCGGCCATACCGGTGCAGCACACCCGCCGGCGGGGTGCTCGGGCACACTGGTGCAGCGCCGAACTCGCCACCTCCGCCGGCCGGGGTGATTGGCAATACCGGCCGAGGTGATCGGCCATACCGGTGCAGCACCCCCGCCGGCGGGGGTGCTCGGGCACTCCGGTGCAGCGCCGAACTCGCCTCCTCCGCCGGCGGAGGTGATCGGCCATACCGGTGCAGCACACCCGCCGGCGGGGTGCTCGGGCACACTGGTGCAGCGCCGAACTCGCCTCCTCCGCCGGCGGAGGTGATCGGCCATACCGGTGCAGCACACCCGCCGGCGGGGTGCTCGGGCACACTGGTGCAGCGCCGAACTCGCCTCCTCCGCCGGCGGGGGTGATTGGCCATACCAGTGCAGCACCCCCGCCGGCGGAGGTGCTCGGGCACACTGGCGCGGCGCCAAACTCGGCACCCCCGCCGGCGGAGGTGCTCGGGCACACCGGTCTAGCGCCGAACTCCTCCCCACCTCCGCCGGCGGGGGTGATTGGGCATACCGGTGCGGCACCGCCGCCGGCGGGGTGCTCGGGCACACTGGCGCGGCGCCAAACTCGGCACCTCCGCCGGCGGGGGTAATTGGGCACACCGGTGCGGCCCCCTCCGCCGGCGGGGGTGATCGGGCACAGCAGTCCGGCACCCTCGGCCAGCGGGTTGCGCTACCGGGTACGGCTCGTCCGGTCGCTTCCGCCCGCGGGCCACCCGGAGCGTACCGCACTTCCGCTTTGGCGGACGTGATCGGCGGCACGCATGCACTCCGCCAGCGGGTGCGAAATACTTCACGGTCTAGAGTCTCGTTGCCGGCGGGCCTGAACCAGCTGGCGTGAGTCGGACACACGGTGAGCAGTGGCGCGTCACCGCGGGGGCAGGCGCGGCCGCAAGGACGACACTTGGTGCGGTTTCGTTGCCCACA
The DNA here is from genome assembly GCA_037200885.1 of Pseudomonadota bacterium. Classification (GTDB taxonomy): domain Bacteria; phylum Myxococcota_A; class Polyangia; order Polyangiales; family Polyangiaceae; genus PMG-095. The sequence continues at coordinate 2,435,722 of JBBCIN010000001.1, read as the reverse complement.
CTTGCGCCTGCAACGGCAAGCGCGCCCGTTTCAAGGTGGCCCCCAAACCCAACCAGGGGGTCGGTCGTGAACTAGGCGCGGGCGGTCGAGCGGGAGAGTCGGACGTCCATCCAGACGGCGAGGGCGAGCACTACCCCGCGGGCGATGAACTTCATCTCCGGCGATAGCGCGAGCAAGGTCATGCCGTTCAAGAGGACGCACATGATCAGTGCGCCGAACAATACGCCGACCACGGTGCCGCGCCCGCCTTTGAGGCTGGTGCCGCCGATCACGCAGGCGGCGATGGCGTCGAGCTCCATCAGTGCGCCGGTGGTGGTGGTGGACGCGCCGGCAAATGCGGTTTGCAGGAAGCCGGAGATGGCGACGATCACGCCCATGACCGCGAAGGCGAGCACCACGACTTTGCCGGTCGGTACACCGGAGACCAGTGCGGCCTCTTCGTTACCGCCGATGGCGTACAGATAGCGCCCGAAGCGGAAGTGCTGGGAGATGACGTGGATCACGAACGCGGTTGCGCCGAGCACGAGCAACGAGAGCGGCAGACCTCGGTATTGATTGAGCACGAGGACGAACAGCACGAGCAGCTGAGCCGACAGGAACCATTGCAAGAACGCGCCCTCGGAATCCGCTTCGAGCTTGCGAGCTTGGCGCTTCTTGAGGTTGTTCCATGCCGCGAGGCCGAGCAAGACGACGATGATCGCGGCCAGCGCGAAGCCGAGCACTGGCGGGAGGTAGTACGTGGTCAGGATCGAGTACAGATTCTGATCGCCACCCGTGACGACCGGGATCGTCGAGTTGCCGATCACGAGCCAGTGGACACCCTTGAAGATGAGCAAGCCGCCGAGCGTGATGATGAACGAGGGGATCTTCTCCTTCACGATCATCGCGCCCATCGCGGCGTAGATCGCCACGCTGACTAGCGCGGACACGAGCAGCGCGAGTGGCGCCGATGTTCCGTGGCCGGTGACCAGCACCGCGGCCAGGCCGCCGACCAGCCCGAGGCCGCTGCCCACGCTGAGGTCGATGTGGCCGGGCACGATGATCAGCAGCATGCCGAGGCTGAGCACCGCGGTTGCCGACAGCTCGATCGCGAGCTGCGACAGGTTTCGCGCGCTCAAGAACGTGGAGTCCATCAGCCAGAACACCACGCTGATCAGCACCAGCGCGATCAACATCGAGAAATCGCGCAGGCCCACTTTTGCCTGTTGGGTCGTCATGCTTGCTCCGGTTGCGGTGCGCTTTGGCTCGGGCGCATCGCGGCAGCCAATAGGGCCTCTTGCGTAATTTCGCTACCAACGAACGAGCCGCCGATACGGCCCTCGGCCAGCATCAAGATTCGATCGCTCATGCCAATGAGCTCGGGAAGTTCACTCGAGACGAGCAGCACGGCCACGCCCTGCGCCGTGAGGTCATTGATCAGTTCGTAGATTTCGTACTTGGCACCGACGTCGATGCCGCGAGTCGGCTCGTCGAGCAAGACGACCTTGGGCTTGGTCATTAGTGCCTTACCCAGGACGATCTTCTGCTGATTGCCGCCCGACAGAGTGCCGGCGATGGTTTCTTGGCTGGAGGCCTTGATGCGCATCGATTTGACGTACTCGGCGTTGCGCTTCAGTTCCTGGTCGCGGTCGACGAAGCCGTGCGGGGAAAACTCGTCGATGGCCGAGAGCGAGAGGTTGAAGCCCACGGTTTGATTGAGCACCAGGCCGAAGCGCTTGCGGTCTTCGGTCACGAGCACGAGGCCCTGATCGATGCACTTCGACGGCGTGTCGGCGAGCGGCGCTTTCTCGAGCTCGACAGTGCCAGCCTTGCGGTCACCCCAGATCCCGAACAAGTGCATCAAGAGCTCACTGCGCCCCGCGCCCATCAGACCGCCGATGCCGAGCACCTCGCCCTGATGGAGGTTGAACGAGATGTCCGCGAGGCGCGCCTTTTCGCCGCCACGCTCGGCGACGGAGAGCCCTTTCACTGCGAGCAAGCACTTGCCCGGCTCGGCCCTTCGGCGCGGAAACAGATTGTCGATCTCGCGACCGACCATGTGCGCGATCACCTGAGCGCGATCGGTCTTGGCGGTATCGAGCGTGATCACGGTCTGACCATCGCGCAGCACCGTGATGCGATCGGAGAGCGCGAAGACCTCCTCCAACCGATGCGAGATGTACACCGAGCTCACGCCTCGGCTGCGCAGCTCGCGCACGATGTTGAGCAGGGTTGCCACCTCTTTGTCGGTGAGCGCGGCGCTGGGCTCGTCCAGGATCAGGACTTTGGAGTCTTTGCGCAGGGCTTTCGCGATCTCGACCAATTGGCGCTGGCCCACGCCGAGATCGGCGATGGTCGCGCTGGCGCTGACGTCGATGCCCCAGCGCGAAAGCAGCTTGTCGGTTTCGCCCAACATACGGTCGTGGTCGACCGCGCCGAAGCGCAGCGGCTCGTGCCCCAGAAATACATTTTCGGCGACAGACATCTCCGGCACCAAGGCTAGCTCTTGGTGGATCACGGAGAGCCCCGCGCGCTCTGAATCGGCGATGGCCGCGAAGCGTTGCGGCTTGCCGCTCATCAAGATCTCGCCCTCGTAGCTGCCGTAGGGGTACAGGCCGGACAGCGTCTTGATCAGGGTGGATTTGCCCGCGCCGTTCTCACCGCACAGCGCATGGACTTCAGCGTGGCGAAGGTCGAAGTCGACGCCACGAAGCGCCAGCACTTGTCCGAACCGCTTCACCAGCCCGCGCGCTTCGAGCACGGGCGCTTGCCCCTCAGGGCTTCCCATATATTTCCTCGCGCGTGTGAAAGCCGTCCTTCACCACCGTGGAATCGACGTTTTCTTTGGTCACGGTCACGACGTCGAGCAGGATCGTCGGCACCTGGCGCTTGCCGTTGTCCAGCTCGGCCTTGGCCACCACTGGCTTGCCGGTGGCGAGCGCGACCGCGACCTCGGCGGCGCGCTTGGCCAGTGCCTGCACCGGCTTGTAGATGCTCATCGACTGCTCACCGCCCACGATGCGTTGCACCGCGACGAGCTCGGCGTCCTGCCCGGTCACCACGACCTTACCCGCAATGCCTTCCTCTCGGAGCGCTTGAATCGCGCCACCGGCGGTGCCGTCGTTGGAGGCGAGCACGGCATCGATGCCATGGCCGTGCTTGGTGATGGCCGCATTCATGATGCGCTTGGCGTTCTCGGGCTTCCAGTCGTCCGCCCAGTCCTCGTGCACGACCACGACCGCGCCCGACGCGATCGCATCCTTGAGCGCCTTGTCTTGGCCATTCTTGAACAAGATGGCGTTGTTGTCGGTCTTGGAGCCGTAGATGCGTACGAGCTTGATCGGCTTGGGCGCATCCTTGAGTTTTTCGAGGATGTACTTCGCCTGAAGTTCGCCGACGTGCTCGTTGTCGAAGGTCATGTACAGGTCGAGATCGCTATCGACGATGATGCGGTCGTAGGCGATCACCGGAATGCCGGCGCGCTCCGCGACTTCGACGCCCTTGGCCATGGCCTTGCCGTCGTGCGGCACGATCACGATTACGTCCATCTTGGACGTGATCAGCGATTCGACGTCGGCGACCTGTCGGGTGTCGTCGCTGTTGGCAGAGAGCACGGTCACCTGCGCTCCGAGCTCTTTGGCCCGCGCCAGGAACGCATCGCGATCCTTGGCCCAGCGCGCCTCTTTCAGTGTGTCCAGGGAGAGCCCGATCTTGACGACCTTGGGGCCGGAAGCGGCGCCGGCCCCTTGTCCTTGGGCTGCTGAGCCCCGCACGATCACGAGGCCAATCAGAACACTTAGCGCGAGAGACGCGACGACGAGAAAGGATTTAAAGCTCATGTACCGACCCGAGGGGCGGCGGAGTAGACCAAAGCTTAAGGAAAGATGCTAGCCGCAATCGGCGCGAACTCGTCGCCGCTGCTCAGTAGAAACTGACGTTATCGAACGTGAAGGAGACGACGCACGGAGGAGGAGTCGTGCTTCCGCTGCCGCCCGAGCCTGCCGTTGCGTCGGAACCTGCAGAACCTGCCGTTCCACTGGAACCTGCCGTTCCGCCGGAACCTGCCCCGCCGTCCGTGCCCGACGATCCGCTGGAGCCAGCTACTCCGTCTGCGCCCGACGATCCGCTAGAGCCCGCCACGCCACCCGAACCGGACGTTCCACCCGAACCGGACGTTCCACCCGTTCCAGAGGCTCCGCCGCCGGCCAACCCCGCGGTGCCGGATCCGCCCGCGCCGGCCCCGCCCGAGGTCCCACCTCCGCCCGAGTCGCCCCCACTGCCGGCTGACGCGGCCACCGTGCCGCCGTCAGGTGGGCATTCGAACTGCCACTGGATGGCCATCAGCTGACTGCTGTCGAGGTCATAGACGGGTTTGCCGCCGCCGAAGTTCGACCAGGGAAGCTTGGTGGTTCCGCTGTTGAGCGTCGAGCCGCTGCTCGTTACGGTCGTCGCTGGGCTCAGGCAGTCGTTGTATTGGTTCGCTTGACTGGTGGGAACGCAGTCGCCCGGGCGCGCGTCGCCATTGGCGGTCGACGGATAGTCGCTCCGCTGCTGCATTTGGACTTTGAGTGTGGCGTTCCCGAGCGTGCTGTCCGGAAGGATGTCGAACTGAAGGCCCTGGGTCACGCTCGCGTTCGTGCACTTCGGCGCGAAGTTGAACATGTAGCCCGCATAGTCGCCGGCCTCGATCGTCGCGGTCACAGTCAGGGTTTGGCCGTGCAGGGTGACTTTGGGAGCAGACCCCGGCTTGCCCTGGTAGAAGACGTCCCCGCCGGTGAGCGAGGTCGCGCTGCCCCAGAGTTCTTGTTTGCTCATTATCCATGAGGCGCCGTCCGTCACACCCTTGAGCGTCGCGGGGCTGAAGTCGGTGAGCAGGAGGCTCGCTGGAAGCGGCGTACAGTTATTGGGTGCGCCGCCGGAGCCAGCGCTGCCGCCCGCGCCACCGGCGACGTTCCCGGCCGAGCCAGCGCTGCCGGGGACGCCGGCCGTGCCCGCCTTGCCGGCAGCACCCGCCATACCGCTACCGCCTGCGCCGGCCGAGCCGGCAGCGGCGGTGCTCCCGGCGGGGTCGGAGCTGCATGCGACGCCAACCAGCGCGCAAGCCAAAAAAGTCAGCCCCGAGATCCCGATTGCACTCTTGGTTCGCGTCATCTCGATAGCCGTTCCCTTCGGCGAAGAATCAGTTCGTTTAATTTTGGGGCAGTCCCAAAAAGATCAGCCGAAATGGAAGACCTGGACGTGGCGGTACGTCTGACCCGGCTCGAGCAGGACCTGTTCTCGCCAGCCAGGGACGTTGATCGCATTCGGGAAGGCTTGGGTCTCCAGACACACCGCCGAGTGGCGCGTGAAGCGACGCCCCTTGCCGCTGAGGCTGCCATCCAGAAAATTTCCGCTGTAGAGCTGCACGCCGGGCTGGTTGCTGCTCACCTGCATCGAGCGACCGGAGATTGGTTCTTCTAGCGTTGCCACCGGGAAGAGCGCGCCTTCAGTGCGAAGCACGACGAAGTTGTCGTCGTAGCCGGGCGGAGCCGAGTCGCGCTCGGGCAAATCACGACCGAGCGATTTCTGAACGCGGAAGTCGAAGGGCGTGCCTGTCACCGTGGCCAGCGTTCCATCCGGCACAACGCCAGGCGTGCGTTGCTCGGCGTGAAGCACGAGCTCGTGCTCGAGCACGCTGCTCCGGCTCGGGCCACCGAGGTTGAAGTAGCCGTGGTGCGCCAGATTGAGCAAGGTCGGGCGATCCGCAGTACCGAGCAGGATGATCTCGAAGGTAGAGCCCGTAATGCGGAACTCGGCCTGTGCGCGCACGCGGCCCGGGTAGTGGCCTTCACCGTCCGGAGAATCGTGACTCAGGCGCACACTCGCACTATTGCCATCAGCGCTGACGTTGGTTCCTTCGAAGGCCCAAAGCATCTTATCCCAGCCGCTATAGCCGCCGTGCAAGTGATGGGGCGCATCGTTCGCATCGAGCTGGTAGCGCTCACCACCGAGCTCGAAGCGAGCGTTCGCGATGCGATTGGCGACGCGCCCGACGATCCCGCCGACGAACGCCGGACACGCCACGTACTCTTCCACGCGGTCGAAGCCGAGCACGACGTCTTCGACCCGACCCTCACGATCCGGCACGAGCAGCGCTTGCACCGTGGCGCCATAGTCGAGCACGCGCAGCTCGAGCGAATCACTCATCAGCGTGGTCAGCCCGACGTCGCGATCGCCGAGCCGACCAAAGGAATGCCTGGAAACGTTCACTTCAGCGTGTCTAGCGCAAAACGCGGACTTCACTGACTGAAAACCGGCGTGCGCGTCTGCTTGTTCACCTCGAAGGTGATCTTTTTCATCGTCACCGTGCCGCTGGTATTGTCGTCGATCTCGCTGCCGACCTCGAGACGAGCAACCCAGAGATCCTTCGAATAACCGGGCATGCGCTTGGTCACGAGGTAGTCGATCATCGCTTTCACGTCGACGGTGCCGCTGAAACTCTTGAGCGGGCCATCCGTGGTGCGAAACTGGAAGTAGCGCCACTTGCCACCGGCCCAATTGTCGTCTTGGACCTCGAGTTTGTAGGTCTTGTCGCCGGCCTTGACCTGGTCACCAGCGCCGGTCCCGATAGGTCCGGTGCCGTTCGGTTTTTCCGGATAGCGTCCGTCTTGCCAACCCCAGAAGGTCATCAGCTCCGAGTACACGCCCGCGTTGTCCTTGGTAATGGCTGGATTCTGTTGACTCAGCCAGAACTCGAAGGTCAGATCCCAAGAGCTCGCATTCTGCAGATTGATGCTCAGGCCATCGATCGTCACGCTGGCGCTCGTGATGTCCTTGATCTGGAGCGGTAAGAGCGTGGTGGTGGAGAAGTTGGGTGACGTCGCGTCGGAGCTGCCGAGTCCGAACGGGTGGATGCCGAACTCGACCTCGGGAAAGTCGGGGTCTTGGTTCGAGCCGCCGCAGGCACCGCGGTTGAAGTTCCAGCCGAAGGATTTGTCCGCATTGATGAAGACGCTCTCGGTGGCGTTGCAGCCGAGCTTTTTCGCGCCCCAGTTGTTATTGATCAGACGGATCTCGCCCATACGCAGGTAATCCATCGCGACAGACGTCATGTCTCCTGGCTTGGCGTTGGCCTTGCCCATTTGATCCACGTCGGGGCCAGAACCGCCCGTTGTGATGGTCCCACCGGATCCGGATCCGCCCGGTGCCCCGCCCGTGGCGCTGCTCCCGGCCGTGCTCGTCCCGCCAGTGCCGGCAGCAGTACTGCCGCCGGGCCCGCTCCCGGCAGTTCCAACGACGCCAGTGCCGCCACCGCCCGCCGCGCCGACGCTCGAATTACCGCCGCTGCCTGGCCCCGATCCGGCGGTCGCGCTGGTGCCAGCCGCGCCGCTCGTGCCTGCAGGCGGAGTGCCCGTGGGAGGAGGAGTGGGCGCGTCGCTGCCGCAGCCCGCGAGCCCAGCAATGCCAACAGCAGCAGTGAAACCAGCGAGAGTGAACGAAGTCAAAAGGTGGCGCACGGGATCTCCCAATGTTGAAGGAGTGAGAGAGACGGAAGCGTGGGCTCCCGAAATGGAGCGTCACTATAACAGGATTCGCGCGATGTCCGACTGCGTTCACGATCGATCGCGACGACGACGTATCAATCCCATAGCAATGACTCCAAACAAACCCAGCGTTGAGGGTAAATGTGAAACGCGACTGGAAGCGGTGCGACAAGCGCAACCGTCCGCCTCAGCGTTGTCGACGACGATGTCGCCAACGATGTGCCCCGCAACGGCGCCAAAGCCAGCGCTAGTCCCGACTCCCGCGGTGCCGGTGAAACCGCCGCTGCCACTCGGCGCGGCGCCCGCGGTCGAGCTCATCCCGCTCGCTCCGCCACTTGCTACGGCGCCCGCGCCGCCGGCATCGGCTCCGCCCATGCCTCCGCCGACTGGAGCCGGCGTGCAGCTTGCAGCCGTGATCACCGCGCCACTCTCGTAAGCGCCGATGTCTGGAGTGCCGGAGCGCGCGCCGGGGTTGAAGCACTTGGCCACGCCGCCCTTCATCGTCACGTAATCGATGTCGACGTCGTATTGCCAGCGACTCAATGCCGGCACCATGCCGAACGTCTGCGGCGCTCGTTTGACGAGGCACTTTGGGTCGAAGCCGATGTCGTTGGTCGGCGCGCCGGCACCCGCCGTGCCCATGCCGATCAAGGCGCTCGCGCTCGCGGCCGGGGTAAAATCTGGATTCGTGCCGTCCGGAGCCGTAAAGACGGCGGTCGCGCCAGTGCTCACCACGTTGGTCGTCCAACCGGACGTCGGTTGGTTTTGGATCGCTGTCGATCCGGCAGGTGCCGTGCCCGTGCCCACGATCACGTTGTTCTTGAAATTGACGTCTTGGATCGTCACGCCGCCGTTCGTGAAATAGATCTCCCCCGGATTGTCCGGACCGGTGGCAAGGCTTCCGAATTGGGAGTTGTGATAGCAGGTATTGTTCACGAAGGTCGTGCCGCTGCTCTCGGTGAGCCGGAAGCACGAGCCGCTGTTGCCGAAGGCGATGTTGTTGATGAAGGTCGCGCCGTTCGAGCCTTGGTCGACGATGAAACCGCTGCCGTCCGTGTGCTTCTGCTCGTCCGAGTTTTCGAATGAGACGACGCCCTGAACCAAGTTCGTCCCCGTGGCCTCGTACAGCGTGACGCCGCTCGACCAGGAATGCAGGGTGCTGCTGCCGTTGTGGCCTGAGATCGAGTTGGTCAACGTGTAGCTCGGACCGCTGAAAAAAGTGAACCCGGTCCGGCCATTCGAGTACGAGATACAGTGATTGATCGTCCAGTGGCCGTTCGAGACCTCGGTCGAGCTCGTGCCGTCGGCCCAGTGATTGCCGAAGCCGGTGGACCAGCCGCGCACCACCAGCCCCTCGAATACGAGATATTCGCCAATTTCGGAGTGCACCCCGGTCGTCTGGTCCGCATCGGTCGAGGTCAGGCGTTCGATGATCGGCGTGGAGCACTCGTCCGCTTTGAACGTGATCGGCGCGGTCTCGGTGCCGGAATTGGCGACCAAGAGCGGCTCCTGATACGAGCCGCTGGTCAGGTACACGGTGTCGCCCGCTACGGCACCACTCGCGGCGCTCGCCAGGCTGCACGGCGTGGCCCGCGTCGCGCAGCCGCTGGTCGCGGTGCCGCTCGGCGAGACGTACCAATCGACCGCGTGCGCGGGCACGGCAACGAAAAAGGCGACGAGAGACAGGCTCAGAGAATCGACGCTTCTCATCTCCTCGAACTCCGAGCCTGCCTTGCTGGACTCACGCGCGAGGCTGTCGACGACGGCGCAGTGCAAGCATCGCCAACCCGAACGATCCGAGGCCGATCAGCAGGCCCGATCGACCCGGTTGCGAACCCACGCGGCAACCGCAGCCACTATCGGTTCCACTGCTGGCGCCCGCAGCGCCTGGCGCGCCAGCGGAGCCAACCGACCCGCCACCGGTACCGATCGCGGCACCCGCGCTGCCCGGCGCAGCTCCGCCGCCGCCGCCCGTCGACGTCGAGCCGCTCGTGGACGTCGACCCGCCGCCCGGAGCGCTGCTCCCCGCGGTGCCACCGGCGGCAGTTGCTCCGCCGACGCTCGCGCCTCCCCCGCCACCTGCACCGCCGGCGGGAGGACCTGCGTGATCGGGCGGAATCGTCGGAACGCAGGCAACGACGGGGCTAGCGGTGACCGCGCCAGCCTTATAAGCGCCGATGTCCGGCGTGCCGGAGCGCGTGCCCGGATTGAAGCACTTGGCGACGCCGCCGATGCTCTTGATGTAGTCGTAGTCGATCGAATACTGCCACCAGCTGCCCTTGGCCATCATGCCGACCATGGTCGGTGTTTTTTTGACGATGCACTTGGGGTCGAAGCCCACGTCGTTCGTCGGCACGGCGGCGTTGGTTCCGCCCATGCCGATCAGCGTCGTGGCCGTCGCGGCTAGAGTAAAATCGGGGTTCATGCCGTCGGGTGCCGTGAAGTGCATCACCGCGCCTTTGCCTTCGATGTTGTTCGTCCAACCCGAAGTCGGCTTGTTCTGAACCGTCGCCGCGCCCGGGCCAGTGCCGGTCGCCCAGAACACGTTGTTCATGAAAGTGACGCCCGTCCGCGGGTCGGTTTGACCGCTGGACGGCGCAGTGAAGTAGACCTCGCTCGGATTGGTCGGGCCCGAATCCATCGTGTCCTGCGCGTTGTGATAGCAGGTGTTGTTGACGAACTTCGTGTTGGAGCTTCGGGTCAAACGGAGGCATGACCCGCCGTTTCCAAAGCCGATGTTATTGACGAAGGTGACGCCGTTCGAGTTCTCATCGACGATGAAGCCGTTGCCATCGCTGTGCTTACCAGGCGAATCCGGCGCCTGCGCCACGTCGTGGTTGTCCATGTTCTCGAAGGAGATGTTGCCCTCGACCAGGTTGCCCGTGCCCTGGACCTCGAGCAGCGTGATGCCGCTCGACCACGAGTGAAGGATGCTGCTGCCGTTGTGCGCCGAGATGCAGTTCTGGATATGAAGGCCTTCGGCGCTGAACATCGTGAAGCCAGTGCGACCATTGCCGTCGGCGATGCAGTTCTTGTATTCGAAATGGCCGTTCGAAGTGGGGGGCGTCGACGGGTCGGTGTCTTGGAACTTATTGCTGAAGCCGCTGCTCCAGCCGCGCATCACGATCCCGACGAAGCGCAGATAAGTCGCCGAGTCGGCGTACATGCCAGAGTCTTGATTGTCGTCGAGCGGCGCGGCGCCCACGCCCTCGATGATCGGCAGCGCGCACTCATCCGCCTTGAAAGTGATGTAGGCGGGTGGGTCGGGCTGCGTGTTCGCCGGAGGGTAAATACCCTGCGTGTAGGTGCCGTCCTTGAGCACCACGGTATCGCCGGGTAGGGCGAGCTTGGTGGCGCCGTCGAGGCTACAGGGGATGTCGTAATAGCAGCCCGTAGTGGCAGTTCCGTCGGGCGCTGCGTACAGGGTGACTGCGCTCGCGGACGACGCGAAAGCAAGGACGACGAGCAAAGAAGAACCAAGGACGATCGGCTGTTTCATGGCGAATTTTGAACCCGTTACGCGCAGTCACCCGCAGTCACCACGGAGTCGCTGCGCCGAAGGAGATGGTCTCTATCCGATTGATCTACGACGCGCCCGCGCTTTGAGCACGCTTTGCCAAAAAAGCACGCGCGAGCAGAAGTAGCTTTGGTCCCGACCCGGAGCAAGGCCCCCCGGCCGAATCCGCGTACTGCTCCGCCCGCGAACGCGTAGCCAGTACCCACGGATGAGTAGCCGCAGGCCCCCCCAGCAGGCATGCGCTACGCAAAGTCGATATCGGGCGAGCAGGCCGCGCCGCGTCGCGTTGTCTCACGATGGGGCAGCGCGACCCCGTGTTGCGGCGGTGCAACCTTTGGCTTTCTAACGGTGTTTGTCCCGTGCCATTTTGTCGCAGGCCGATAATTGAAGCCTTCGTCGAGTTCCCGCTGTCTAGTTCGCGATCCGGTTCACTTTCGAACGCGCGCAATTACTCAAAAGGGCTCACCACATGTTCGCAAAAATTAGCTTCGCCACCGTATTGGGTTTTGTTTCACTGGTCACCGCGTGCGGCGGCAACACGCCGGAGGCCAAGGAGCCCGAGGCCGCGGTCGCGGAAGACCGCGCCGCGAAAGCGCAAGACGCCACCGCAGAAAACACCGACCGCGCCGAGAAGGCCGCCGACAAGGCCGAAGGCGCCGCCGCCGACTCGGACAAGAGCGCTGACAAGGCCGAGAAGGCCGCCGACGCCGCCAAAAAGTAGTCTCTCGTCGGCCTCAACGAGCGAGGATGCGAACGCACGCCGAGGCGTGTGCGTTCGCATCCTCGAAGACCTGCGGTTGCTCAGAGGCTCACTCAGGGCGCGTCCCACCCCGAGCGCGGCGGCGGCGAGTGACGAACTGATGCGCTGCCACCAAGGCGACGCACACGAGCGTGCTCTCGAACAGCCGCTCTGCGAAAAAATCGACCACCGCTTGTGACGCTCCCGCGAAGCGTATCCCGAGCCAAACGGTGGCGATCACCCAAAGACAGTGCCCAAGGACGAGCGCCGGCAGAAAAACGATCACGCGTGTGCGTGCAGCACCGGCCAAGATGCACACCGACAGGAACGGCAGCGCGAGCAGCAGCACGGCTCCGACCCGCGCAAACACTCGTTCCAAAGCGCGCAACGCCCGACCCAGACCCCGCGCGCGCGCTTCGATCCAAGTCACGGCCAAGTCGCCGTAGGCCGCTCCGAGCCCGTACACGCCAACGCTGTAGAGCGACCTACGTACGACGGTCACGACCATCAGCAGCGCTGGGTCCACCCTGCCTGCGACCAACGCCACGTGACGGCCATCCGGAGAGAGCACGACGAGCAGCAGCGGGGCCTTCACCACGAGCAGAGGCGATACGGCGGTCCCCACGACGCTCGCCACCGTGAGCACACCCAAGAGCGCCCAGCTGGCCCGGACGAGTCGCGCGGGAATGCCCGCGCGGACGAGTGCGCCTTCGGTCGAAGCCATGGCGCACTCTACTCTCCAAGGAGACGATCGTTAGGCTGCCGCTCCGTACGAGGCAAGAAATTAACGCTCTCGCTGGCAGTGCGCGGTCCGCGATTTGCGGCAGAAATGCGGCCGAGAACACTGTAGACGGTTCGTGTCGACTCACTATGCTGCGCGCATGCGAAATTCGACCAAGTTGATCCTCCCGCTGCTCACCCTCGCACTGTTCGCCACTGGCACAGCCGCCGCGCAAAACGCGCGCGTCGCCCGCGGCATCGGCGTTGGCGCCGAAATGACGACGACCGGCATCGCAGGCGCCACGTTCGTATACGACGCCGAAGCGTTTCACATCGATGCGCTTCTGGGCGGCTCCTTCGCACCTGACACCTCTACGTTTGCGGTCGCCGGGCGCTTCTTCTTTCCGGTCCATCGCAGTCAATTCGCCGACTTCTCGGTCGGACCGGGCATCGGCTTGGAGCACGTCGTCGTTCACGATCCGGATGGTCCAGGCCCGCAAACCAGTGTGTCGTCGAATCCGATTCATCTCGAGGGTGCCGCCCAAATTCGCGCGTTCATCGTGCCAAACGTCGCGCTGTCCGCTAGCGCTGGCCTGGGCGTCGTTTTGACCAAGGACAACAACAGAGCAACGATCGGCGGTCAGCTGGGTGGCTCGTTCGGCGTCACGTACTTCTTCTTCTGAGCGGGTAAGGGCAAACCGCTCGAGAAAACGGGCGGTTAAGCAAAGCGTCCCGGCGGCCGTTCGGCCCTGAACAGATGGCGCCGGCGACCAGCTCCGCAGAAGCAGAGGTTCGAATCCTTCGGAGCGAAGCCTCGCACGGCATCGCGTTCGCAGGACGGACGCTGGTCGTGCTTTGGCAAACCGAAACCCGAGCTCACGCCGTAATCGAGCTTGCCACTTTGCTCGCGCGCCTGGCTGCAGAATTTGGTCGTTTGGGTCTGCTGCAAGTGATCGGCGATCACGCCACTCCGCCGGACGGGGCCGCGCGATCGGCACTGGCCACGATGCTGAAAGACAACGAGACTCGGATCGTCGCCTCGGCGGTCGTATTCGAAGGCACGGGCTTCCGCGCCTCCGTGATTCGCTCGATCGTGATCGGCATCTCGATGCTGTCACGCCCGAAGTGTCCGCACACGGTCTTCGCTTCGACGACGGCGGGTGTCGAATGGCTCAGCGGGCAAATGAAATCGAGCGGCAGCCCGCATCACTCCGCCGACGACACGCAGCTCGCGATTGATCGGCTCAGGCAACACGCTCGCCTCGTCTCAACCTGACGCACGAACTCGCGTCCTGGAATTTTACGGTTTGGCGGCTTTATTGCGCATTTTCGCCAAAACCTGGTACCGGTGCCACATTTTGCGATTCTGAAAGACTGTTAACAAGAAGGCTTGCTGAATTAAGTCCAGCACGCGCAGCGTAGCGCTAGACCGAGCCCAACTCTTGAGCCAAGGTGTGCGGACCTATGGCTAGCACCTCGAGTCTGAAGCAGTTGGCGAAGATGACGTTGCGACTGATGGCCTTAGCGCCATTGGCGCTTGTGGCTGTTGCGGCCTGTTCGGCGAGCAGCCCGACACCAGCCCCTGCAACCTCGTGCGGCAGCGTCGCACAGTGTCCGGTCAATCAAGCCTGCTACAACAACGTCTGCACACCGATCCAGAACGGCACTGCGGGCGGCAGCAACCCCGGCGGCACCGCGGGCGGCAGCAACCCCGGCGGCACCGCCGGTGGCAGCAACCCGGGTAGCGCAGGCGCGGCAGGAACGGTCGGCAATCCGGGCGGCGGCAGCGGCAATGCCACGGGCTTTGCAGGTGCAAGCGGCGCGAGTAACCCCAGCGCAGGCGCAGGCCCCACGGGCAGCGCGGGCGCCGGCGGGTCCAATACCACGGCAGGCGCGGGCTATTGGACGTCCAAGGACTGGCACGGTTGCAGCTGGACGGGCAAGGGCACGGACGGCATCACCACCGTTACCCCGCAGGACTTTACGACCAAGGCGGCGGCCGATCCATACTGCATCAGCGGCACGGTGGGCGCGGAGCCGGCTTATAAGAGCGTGGCTCTGCTCGGCTTCAACGTGGCCGAGCCAAGCTCGGCTAGCTGCGTTTACAAACCGGTCGACACCACGGCGATGGGCCCGCCAGGGATCGTCCCCACGGCGGACGGCGTCGCCATCAACTTCGTGAAGAAGGGGACCGACACGAGCTTCACCCTGCGCGTTCAGATCCAGGGTCCGAACGGCGCCTTGGCCGGCGATGCTGGAGCGGCCGATCGCTGGTGTTCGACCATCACCGCCGTGCAAGGCAAAGTGTTCGTGCCCTGGTCGTCGTTCACGCCGAGCTGTTGGGAAACCACCGCCGCGGCAATGGGCACGCCGTACGCGAAGCAGCCGATCTCGGCCGTGGTCTTTACCGTGCCGGGCAAGCTCACGGACACGCCTTACAACTTCTGCGTCAACGGCCTGGCCTACGGCACGACGGCCGCGGACGCTCCTGATGGATCGGCCGTCGCGGGGGACCAGACCGGCACGGTGGGCGGCCCCGGCGGCACGGACCTCGACTTCGCGCGCGCCAAGGTCAACGTGGCTGGGCACGACTACGTCATCCAGAACAACAACTGGGGCAATCCCAGCGGCACCGATCTGCAGCTGACGTACAAGAACAATAGCTTTAAGATCACGGCTGGCAGCGGCACGGGCGGCGACGCACCCGCGTCGTTCCCCTCCATTTACATCGGCGCCAGCGGCAACACGGCCAACGGCGTGTACAGCACGCACCCGGGTGATAACCTGCCGACGCAAATCTCGGCCATCACCAGCGTCACCAGCACCTTCCGCTACAGCGGCTCGACCGGCCAGTTCAACGCGACCTACGACATCTGGTTTGCCAACGCAATCCCGACCGCGACCTACAACGATGGCATCGACGGCTTCGTGATGATTTGGCTGCGGGATCCCTCGGGCAAGCAACCCATCGGTTCTAAGCAAGGAACTGCCACCGTCGCCGGCAAGAGCTGGGACGTCTGGAAGGGCCCGCGCGGACCTGGCCCGATGGGCTCGCAAAGCAATGCGCCGGTGGTGTCGTTCGTGAACCCGGTGGAGAACGACGACAGCCGCGCGCAGAACTTCACCAACGTGAACATCAAGGACTTCATGACGGCCGCGGCCGCGTATGGCATCTCGAGCAGCATGTATCTGACCGACGTGTTCGCCGGCTTCGAGATCTGGAGCGGCGGCTCGGGCGGTAACCTCGGCGTCGACGAATTCAGCTGCGTCGTCGCCAAGTAGCTCCGCTCGTTCAGCTACCGCGTGTAGAAGCCGGTCTTCCTCGCCGAGGGAGGCCGGCTTTGCTACTTCTGGTTCGGCGCTGCAATGGCCAGCGGCAGGGTCAAATTCGAATGAACTGCCAACGCTAGCGAGATTTGGTCCGCAAATGACCCTGGCCCATCTCAGCCAGCTAAAGCCCCGCGATCCAAGCTCGATAAGCGCCCGTCAGGTCCCGCGCGCGCAAGCGCGAGGGGATGCGCTGGGGTACAATCTGAAGCGATGGCCGATAAATCGCAGTTCGGCGAAGGTCGATTCGGACCCGCCGAGTTGGAACCGAAACCCGATCCCGCTCCGCCCAAGAAGCCGCGCGGGCCATGGATGACCATGGCAGCTGCGGCGATGCTTGCCGTCAGTAAGCTCAAGTTCCTGCTCATCGGCCTGAAGGCGCTCCCGTTCGCCAAGGTCCTGCTGACCAGCGGTACCATGCTGCTGTCGATGGCGGTTTACGCCTGGGGCATGGGCATCCCGTTTGCGGTCGGCTTCGTGTTGATGATTCTGATCCACGAACTAGGCCACGGCTACGCCATGCGTCGGCACGGTTTGGCGGCGGGAGCTCCGGTGTTCATCCCCTTCTTCGGCGCGCTGATCTCGATGAAGGATCAACCGCGCACGCCGCTGGTCGAGGCCGAGGTCGCCATCGCTGGACCGGTCGCGGGCGCCGCGGCAGCGATCGCGGCGTGCGCCTTGTTCTTCCTGACCCATTCGCCGCTTTTCCTGGCGTTGGCCCACGCGGGTTTCTTTCTGAATTTGTTCAACCTCACGCCCTTCGGGTTTCTGGACGGCGGCCGCGTGGTGAAGCTATTTTCACGCAAGATGTGGATCGTCGGCGCTGTGGTGTTGGTCGCTATGTTCGCGTTGACTCACTCACCGCAGCTGCTCCTGATCGGCTTGATGTCGCTGCCCAGCCTGGTCGGCAAGAGCGGGCCACCGCCCGGCGACGATCAGGTGACGTCGAGCGAACGCCTCAACATGGCATTCCACTATTTTGGGCTGTGCGGCTTCCTCGCGGCCGGTATGTACTTCTCGCAACGCCTGCTGCACCCTAGCTGAATCACGATCCGTCACGGCTCGGCTCCGGCGGCGGAGTCTTCTTGCCGAATAACCTCTTGAGCCAGGCGCCGAGAGCAATGAAAGCTGCCACCAGCGCCTTCTTGCCGGCGATGAGCAAAGCCAGGATCTTGCCACCAAACTTCGCGAGCAGTCCGACCTTTGCCAGCTTGAGCGCGGCAGCGCCGGCGCCACCAGCGACGAGCGCCGCGAGACCGTACTCCGCGACCTTGTCGCTCTTCTCGTTGAAGTCCTCGTAGCGCGCTCCCGGGTCGAAGTGGGTGACGTCGAGCAGGCTGGCTGCCTCCAGCTTCGACTGAGCGAGTTTTTCTGGGGCGTCGATCAGATTCAGCGAGGCGTAGCCATGGCGGCCCAAGATTCGCGTATTGAAGTTGATCGACGTGCCGTCCGCGTCACTGGCTCGCACGCCCCAGATCAGGTGATGAGTCTTGCGGTCGTAGTGCGGTGATTCGGACCAGCCATCGACGTGCAGTGGTTTGAAGCCATGCTCCGTGCGGTACTTATTGCCTTCGTCCGTGCCCTCGGTGATCGCCTTGAGGATCGCGTCGGCATCCAGCTTCTCGCCCTCTTCGTCTTTGACGTAACCCTCGGCGTCGAAGGATAGGGTCACTAGCCAGGATGCCTCGGGCTTGAGCACCACACCCAGGAGCGAAGGATCATCTTGATTGCCCATCCGTCGCATCATCTCGTCCGCGTCTTTCTTCTCCAGGAAGAAGAAGCCGTCGGGCAGATCCAGCGTGAGCTCGTGACCGAGCGTCACGCGGTTCGGCCCGCGCACGGGATGATAGTGCGGTTGCTTCGCGCTCTCCGTCGCGTCAGCCCCCCACTCCCTGGCGCTCGCCGCGGGCGCGGGCTCGTCCGCATGCGCGACGCGACCCACCGTCAAGCACAGCAGAAACACAATCGACCACCCAACCAACCCACGCGCCCAACTACCCATGACCCCGAGTTTACAACATCGAGTTGCGATTGAACATTGACCTCGGCAAGCCGTGGAACGATGGTCGATCGCGACTGATGAACGAACCGCCTAGCGTTCGAACCGCCCCCGAGGCTGCTCAATCGAGCCTACCCGGAGCACGCTCGGCGCTCTACGTGGTGCACCCACCCGAGCTTACAGGCCAAGTCATCGACCTCATCGCCGGATTGACCATCGGCCGCGAGAGCTCACTCGCGCCGGGCGAAATTCCGACCAGCGCACCGCTCGCCGTACTCCCACACCCCACTGTCTCACGGCGTCACTGTCTGGTCCGAGACGCGTTCGGCGTGCCGGTGCTCGAGGATTTGGGGAGCAGCAACGGCACCCGAGTGGATGCCTTGCGTTTGACGATTCTCGGGGTGCTCTTGCCCCAGAGCGTCGTGCGTATCGGCAGCGTGCTCGCGGTGGTGAACGAACGACCTGTCCAGGGAGCGGACTGGACCGCCGCGTTGCCGGCAATCGCGCCCGCGGTCGTGCGCGCTCGCGATGCGCTGCGACGCGCGGGCACGGGCTCGCTCCGGCGCTAATCCTCGGTGAAACCGGCACTGGCAAAGAGCGCGTCGCCGCGGAGATCCACCAGCAGAGCGCCCGTTCGGGACCGTATGTGAAGTTCAGCTGCGCCGAGCTCTCGCGCGAGCTTGCGCACTCGCAGCTCTTTGGGCACGAACGGGGTGCATTCACCGGCGCTGCCGCCTCGCATCGCGGGCTGTTTGCGACGGCTGACCGCGGCACGCTGCGCGCGACGTCGAAGCATTCGGCAAAGATCGCCGCCAGATCTATCGCTGGCTCGAGCTGTTCGGCGTCGAGCGCTGAAGCCCGTGTGACTCGTCCCATGGGACAGTCTCATGGGCGACCGATGCGGGCAGGCCGCGCCCGGGCAGTTCCGGGCGAAAAGGGCGCGTTTTGTGCGGTCCGAGGCCCGGCACGCTGGGTGCAATGCGGCAGCTCGACACCGAAGGCGCCGAATCTTCCCCGGGCGCCCAAGCCAAAGAAAGTCCAGCGCCACGTCGGAACCGTTGATGTTCTATGTCGCCAATCCGCCGGACCTCACTCCGATCAAAAAACCGCCGGTCTTCCGGCCCATCCTGCCGCCCGCGCCTTGAAACGACTGCGAGCAGCGAGACTCGCCCAGCGCTCGTGACCGAATCCATACCCATCACCACCCCAAAGGACTGAAACCAGAACGGGTGCGACAGCCGGCGCAGCACTTCTTCCGTGCCGTAGTGATAGGCGATCGCCTCGACGATCACGCGCCCGAGACGCGCCATGAGCCCAGAAAGCCAAGCCGGCACTCGGCCACCATGCAAGGGTAAATCTGCGCTTCCGCTGCGCCGAGCCATGACGCGCAGTCTAGCTCGTTTCCCGGCGAGCGAGACGAATTGCTACGCGGAGCGCTCGAGGTCCGCGCGCGAACGCTCACGGCATTTTCGCGCATTGCCGACACAGTTGCGTAGTTTCTCGGCGATCGTAACTTGGACACGGCCAAATGCACGAGCAGTCGAAAGTGGCGGTGATCGGTTGCGGCAAGGTCGGGCGGGCACTCGGGAGCTGGCTCGCAGCGCAGGGTCAGGCGGTATGGTTCTGCTCTCGGCGGCCGGAGAGCGCGCGCGCAGCGGCGGCCGCAGCGGGCAACGCAGCACGGGCGAGCGACCTTGCCGAAGCAATCGACGCGTGCGAGGTCGCACTGCTCACCTTACCATTCGACGCTGTCTTGGCGGCGCTCGAGCCCGTACGTGAGCGCCTCGCGGGTAAAGTGCTCGTCGATGTCACCAATCCCATTACGGCGGATCATCGCCAGCTGAAGATCGGACATACGAGCTCCGGCGCGGAGCAGATCGCCTCCGCGCTGCCCCGATCGCGCGTGGTCAAGGCCTTCAATGCCGTCTTCGCCGAGGTGTATGAGGCACGCACGCCGCAGCTGGCGCAAGCACCCGTTTCCATCTTCTATGCCGGGGACGACGCCGCGGCGAAAGTCCAGGTTGCCGCGCTCATCCGCTCGCTCGGCTTCGACGCCGTAGACAGCGGACCACTCGAGAACGCGCGTTACCTGGAACCGCTGTCGCTGCTCAATATTCACCTCGGTCGGGTGCTCGGAAACGGTACTTCCATCGGATTTGCGCTCACGCGCGGCACGACCTGAGCAGACCACGTTAGGCTGGCGAAAGAATGCCTCAGCCGACCCCATCGAGCGCCGTGCTGCGTATGCTGCCGTATCTGGTCGCAGTTGCATTTTTCATGGAGTCGCTCGACACGACGATCTTGAACACCGCGCTGCCGGCGATGGCCAGCGCGTTGCACGTCGCCCCATTGAGCATGAAGTCCGTGCTCACCAGCTACACGCTGAGCCTTGCGGTCTTCATCCCCGTGAGTGGCTGGGTCGCCGATCGCTTTGGCACGCGCGTGGTGTTCGCGTCCGCCATTGGCCTGTTCACGCTCGGCTCGGTGCTGTGCGGCGTCTCGAGCGACCTGCACTTGCTGGTGGCTTGTCGCATTCTCCAGGGCTGCGGCGGCGCGATGATGGTGCCCGTCGGACGGCTCACCATGGTACACGCGTTCCCGAAGTCGGAGTTGGTCCGCGCCATGAGCTTCGTCGCGGTGCCCGCGTTGATCGGGCCGATGCTCGGGCCTCTGGCGGGAGGCCTGATCGTCGGGTTCCTCCATTGGCGCATGATCTTCTTCGTCAATCTGCCGATCGGTCTGCTCGGTTTATTCCTCGTCTATCGTCACCTACCGGACTACCGCGCGAGCCACACCGACCCGCTCGATTGGATTGGACTCGTGCTGTTCGGAGGTGGCATCGGGCTGCTCTCGTACGTGCTCGAAGTGTTCGGCGAGCACACGCTGGGCGTCATCGAGGTCTCGGCGCTCGCGGCACTCTCCGCCGCGCTGCTGGTCGCATACGGCGTGCACGCGACTCACTCACTTCACCCGTTGCTGCGCCTCGGCCTCCTGCGAATTCGCACCTTGCGAGCTGCACTGAGTGGCAGCTTCGTCACCCGCCTCGGCATCGGCGGCATGCCCTTTTTACTGCCGCTCTTGTACCAAGTCGGGCTCGGTTTCACGCCGATTCAATCAGGCCTGTTGATCTTGCCGCAATCTATCACCGCGCTGGCGATGAAGATGAGCATGCCGAAGATCCTGACTCGCTTTGGCTACCGCCGCGTGCTGGTCACGAACACCCTGCTGCTCGGCGTGTTGATTGCCGTATTCGCAACCGTCAATGAGCACACCCCCGTGTGGCTGATCTGCGTGCAAGCCATGGCCTTCGGTTTTCTGTCATCCATGCAGTACACCAGCATGAATACGCTGGTGTACGCCGACGTGAGCGAAGGCGATACGAGCATGGCCAGCACCATCGCCAGCACCCTGCAACAAATGTCAGTCAGCTTCGGTGTCGCCGCCGCCTCGCTCATCACCGCGGTCTTCATTCCGGACCGCTTCCATAGCGACACCGCCGAATTGATCCGCGGTGTGCACCGCGCGTTCCTGCTCCTCGGCGCGCTGACCGTAGCGTCTACAATCGTATTTCGTCGCCTACGCGCGGACGACGGCGACAACGTGAGCCGCCACAAGCTCGCCCTAGCCGCCGCCTCGGAGGTTGCCACGGCGGAGGGACCCTCACAGACCCAGCAGTGAGCCGCCCGTGACGGCTGCGCGACTCGGCGCGGATCGTCTGCGTCAGCGGCGTGTCGGTCGAGCCAAACGTGCGACGCACTTGGGCTTCAGGCCGAGCCGCCGGCAGCCGCATGGCTATTGGGGTGGTTGCTCGGCTCCGGCTCGGCGGCCTCCGAGGCTGGCGTCGAAGCGATGCCAGCGGGGAACGTGGCCGTCGTCACGAGCAGACGTTCGTAGTCCGTGACCGTCGAAACGAAGACCTTGCGGAAGCTCTCCAGCAGCATCTCCAGGCGCCCCACTTCATCCTCGGAAGTCGTCACGATCGGACTCTCGAAGTCGCCGCCGACGACGCGGGTGGCTGCCGCCATCGTCCGTTCGATCCGCAAGAACACGAGCTTTCTCAGGATGATGGCCATGGTGACGGTCAGCAGCACGAGCAGCAAACCGATGGTCATGAGTGCGCTGTTTCGCGCCGATAGCAGTTCCCGGTGAAGCGTCGTAATCTCGTGCTGCACGAATACCGCACCGATCGTCGTATTTCGCACGTCGACTAGCGGGAACGCTCCACGGACCCAAACCTGGTCTGCCTCGTGCCTCTGCTCGAGGAACTGCCCGCTGGCAGCGACGTTCGCAAGATTGCCGCCGTCGAAGCGCACGAGCTCCGGTTTGGAGCTCGTGGCACCCAGCACCAAGCCGGCCTCGAGATCGCTCCAAGCGTTTCGCTCGTGCCGGCGAACCATCGAGGTCTCGTAGGACGAGCGGTCGAGCAGCGCTTTGTTCGCAACGAGCGCATAGTCATCGCCAGTCTGGGCTTTCATCGTGGCCGCGAAACGAGCGATATCCTCTGCCACTTCCATGTAACCCACCAACGCGCCCCGCTTGTCCTTGTAAGGGCTCACGACACGGAGCGCGAAGCCGAACTTTCCGAGCTCCATCCCGCTCGCCATGGACCGTGAGTGAATCGCGTCGAGCGCGGTTTGGTGCGAAAATACTTCGCTATGATTCGCCGGGTCGTGCAGCCTGAGAAACACGAACATCTCGGGCTCCACATCCATGAAGTGCCAATTGGTCACCGCGTAGCGAGACTTGAGCTTGGCGTAGACTGGCTGCGCGTAGTCGAGCAACCCCGCCCGATCGCGCTGGACGTAGAGCTCACGCATCCGGTCGTCCGCCATGAGCGAGGTCAGAGTAGCGCCGAGTTTGCTCGTCTCGGAGGCCTGCACGTTGCGAAAGGTTCGCTGTGCAGTCGCCAACGCCTGGTTGGCGACCGATTGCACGTTCGCCTCGTAGGAGCGCTCGGTCAGCCAGACGAAACCAGCGGCCGCGGCTGCGATGCAAACCGTCAGTGCGCCGAAGACTTTGAAAGTGATTGAGAGCGATCGCATCGTCTGGTCCTCTTTTCAAATGGTGGTGCCGAGTACTTCTTGTGCGGCCAGGCGAAGCTTGTTCAGTTTTTCGGCGTCATCGGGCGTGTCCTGCTTGACGAAGGCGAGCATAAAGCCCGCTTTCAGCCCGATTTTCCCTAGAGTCAGCGATCGTTCGAGCTTCCGCTCGACAATGATGCTCTCGATTTTCGTCTTAGCGTCGAAGAGTGATCCCACGATTGTCTACCTCGTTGACTGCGGCGCTCCCTCGCGGCGGCGTGCAGTCGTTGCAACGGTCTCGCGCCCGGCCACATTCGGTCTGGCTGGCCTCACGCGATCCACTAGCCCAAGCTCACTGTCCCCGATGATTCCAGTTCGCTCCGGAGCAGCCCTGGGCGTCCCGCATACCAGGCTTCGAAGGCATCGGCCGCGAGTGGGCGACTAATCAGGTAGCCTTGGATCTCTTCACAGCGGTGAGCCGCGAGAAAAGCAAACTGCGCCTCGGTCTCCACGCCCTCGGCCACCACGTTGAGCCGTAGACTCTTGGACACGCCGATGATGGCAGCGCAGATGGCGGCGCTGTCCTGATTCTCGGTCACGTCGCGCACGAAAGAACGATCGATTTTGAGCGTGTCGACCGGCAACGACCGCAAATACGAGAGCGAAGAGTAGCCCGTGCCGAAGTCGTCGATCGCGATGCGAACCCCCATCTGTCGCAACTCGGCTAGGACACTGCTTGCATGCTTGACGTCGTCCATCAAGGTGCCCTCGGTGAGCTCGAGCTCGAGCAACGTCGGCGGCATGCCCGTGCCGGTGAGAGTTTGGCGAATCAACGCGACCAGGTCACGATCTCGGAACTGGCGCGCGGCGAGATTCACGGCCATTGCAAAATCCCACCCGCGGCCGAGCCAGGTGCATGCTTGTAAGCACGCCTGATGCAACACCCATTCGCCAATCGGGACAATCAGCCCACACTCTTCGGCCAGTGGTACGAAGTCCATCGGGGGGATCAGGCCAACCTCAGGGCACCTCCAGCGCAACAACGCCTCGACACCGAGGACCGCGCGCGAGCTACAATCGACCTTGGGCTGATAGAACAATTCGAACTCGTTGCGCTCTAGGGCGCGTCGTAGCCGGCTCTCGAGATCCAGTCGGGCGCGCGCGCGTTCCTTCCAGGCTTCCGAGTAATGCACGAAGCGCGAGCCACCTCGTTCCCTGGCTTCGTACATCGCGGCGTCTGCGTCACGCAGCAGCGCCTCGGCCTCGCCCGCTTGCCGGCCATCGCCAGCGCTCAGTCTGAACGAAGCGATACCGATACTGGCCGACAAAAACACGTCCTGGGTGCCCAGGATAAATGGGCGTTGAATGGCGCTCAATACTTTGCCCGCCAGCGCGTCGACAGCTGCGGGCTCTCGCAGCTGCGGAGCCACCAGCACGAACTCGTCGCCGCTCAGGCGGGCGACGCTCGCTGACTCATGGCTCATCGGCGGCTGGCGGTACTGCTCCAGACAACCAATCAGCCGGTCCTTCGTTTCCCGAAGCAGTTGGTCGCCTGCGTCATGCCCGAGCGTGTCGTTGACCCGCTTGAAACCATCCAAGTCCACGCAGAAGACGGTCCCTGAGCCGCCGATTGCGTGCGCCACCTCCAAGACCAGCTCCAGCTGTTGATACAATCCCGCACGGTTCGGCAAACCCGTGAGCTCGTCGAAGAACGCCAGCCGCAAAACGCGCTGTTGATTGAGCCTCAGCTCACTCACGTCCTGCACAGTGCCCGTCAGCACTCTGCGCTGGGTTGCATCGTCGTCGAAGCAGACGATCTCGTGGTGGAGCGAGCGCTCCTCGCCGCCCTTCAGCAAAATGTCGTGCTCGATCGACAATGGCCGACAACTGCCCGGGCCATCGAGCAAGGATCGCACTCGCGGTCGATCACTAGCGCGCAGGCAGTCGAGAAGGCCGGCGAGGCTATCGCAGTCGCTCGGCACGCCGAGCGCTGCGCGTGCCTCGTCCGAGATGGTCAGCGTTTGCGTGACGGGGTCCCACTGCCAGTCGCCAAGTCGCGCGAGTTGGTGCGCGTCCCGTAGCCGCCGCTCACTGGCCCGCCACTGCTGCAGTATCTCGCCCGCCCGCAGCAAATAGCGGACACGTTTGCGCAAAATCACGCGGTTGAAGGGTTTTGAGATGAAGTCTGTCGCGCCACACTTACATGCTTTCTCGATGGCGATTTCGTCGCCCAGCCCAGTCATCATCAAAACTGGAATATCCGCCGCCAGGGCGGTCGTGCGCAGGACCGCGCAGGTGCGATACCCGTCGAGCCGCGGCATCATCACGTCGAGCAGCACTAGGTGCGGACGAAAGCCCGGCAGAATAGCTAGCGCCTCGCGACCATCGCACGCATCCGCGAGCTCGTGGTCGTCCGATTGCAGTGCGGCAGAGACGATCAGACGGACCGATTGGTCGTCGTCGACGATCAGGATGCGCTTACGTGCCATTGTAAGATGCGAATTCACTGTAAGGCGCCTCGACCGGAGAGAAGATTTTGGGTTGGCTCAGGGGCGCGTGGCCGTGGGCGCTGCGAGGACGGCGTCTGCTCGCGTGTCGCGCCGGACTAGAGGTTCGGAAGGGACATCAATCATCAATACGGCTCTGAAAATGCACGACATAAGTGCTCACGACGACTGCCGAATAGGCCTAAACCCAGCTCACTCGCTTGCATTAACCCCAATGGGGCATCATTAAGAATCAGCGCCGAATAGCCGTCCATTGGTCAGCCGCAGTCTCGCTGCAAAATGAAAGAATCATGAAGACGATAATGATCGTGGATGACAGCAAAGCGATGCGCCTGATCCTCCGTCGCACTCTGCGCCAAGCAGGATTCAACGAGTTCACGGTGGTGGAAGCTGCCAATGGCAAGGAGGCTCTCGGTCTGATCCTGCAGTCGGCGCCGGATCTGGTCTTGTCCGACTGGAACATGCCCGAGATGACCGGCCTCGAGCTCTTGACCGAGCTGAAGCGCCAAAAGAACGAAGTGCGTTTCGGCTTCGTTACCACTGAGGGCGGTGCCGAGATGCGCGCCACCGCGGCTGCGGCGGGCGCACTATTCCTGATCGCCAAGCCTTTCGCCCCAGAACAATTCGAAAAGGTTCTGGCGCCGCTCCTGGGCTGACCGCAGGCTCTCGTTCGGCCGATAGCGCCGTTTCGAACGCGCCTGCGCGGTTGCGACGTCGAGGCAGCCTGTTGAGTCGGTGTCTCCGTTCCCAGGTTCAGCTAATGGTCGGAGTTGTTTGTGGGAGCTCTTTCACAGCTCGCGCTAACGCCGCTTCGCGTGTCGCGCAGACGGCGCATACTCGAGGGCCGTGACGAGCTGCCGGGCAATGTCACCGAGTGCGGCGACCTCCGTTGCTGCTTCCAGCTCGATCGCAGCCCGCGGCATGCCGAATACGATGGAAGTGGCCTCGTCTTGCGCGATGGTATGCGCTCCCCCGGCGTGCATCGCGGCCAGGCCCTCTGCACCGTCACGGCCCATGCCGGTCAGTATCACGCCGACCGCATCCGGCCCCAGCACCCTTGCAACGGAATGGAACATCACGTCCACCGACGGGCAATGGCCGCTGACCCGCGGGCCTTCACGAACTCGCACACGCAGCTCGACGCCGACGCGTTCGAGGGTCATGTGCTTGCCGCCCGGGGCGACCAGAGCAAGACCATCTCGAAGTGGATCGCCGTCGCTTGCTTCGACCACATCGATGCGTGCGATTGAGCGCAGGCGCGCGGCAAAGGGCCCGGTGATGTAAGCGGGCATGTGCTGAACGATCAACATCGCGGGCATGTTGTTCGGAAGTGCCTTGACGATGGCTTCGACCGCAATCGTGCCTCCAGTAGAGGCGCCGATGGCAACCAAGGCGATGTCATTTCGTTTCTTTAGCTCGACCGCGGACGAGACGGGAACGGACCCACGCGCGCGGCGGGAGAGCGCCGCGCTCCGCACCGCGGCGATCAGGTCGATCTCCAGCTGCGCCCTGGTATAGCCGGCGTTCGGTTTCCCGATCACGTCCGCTGCGCCGGCCTCGTAGGCCTCGAACGCTTTCTCTCCGCCTTTGGTCGTGAGCGTGGAGCAGACGACCACGGGCATGGGCTGGTAGTGCATCAAGCGACGGAGAAAGGTGATGCCGTCCATTTTCGGCATTTCGATGTCGAGCAGCATCACATCGGGTTTGAGCGCCACGATTTGGTCGCGCGCGCTGAACGCGTCGGCGGCTTCCCCAACGACCGTGATGTCGCCCGCCGTGGCCAAGATTTGCGCGAAACTTCGGCGTGCCACCGAGGAATCATCGACGAGCAGCACGCGGATCACGACGCCGACTCCAGGCTGAAGCGCACATCGATCGCACGGCCCTCCATGTCGGTGAGCTTCAGGGCGCAACTCTCGCCCTCCTTCGGCCCGGGAACCACGTGGTCGACGACCGGAATTCCGAGCTCGACCAAGCACTCCGTGCCGAAGAGCCGAGCGACCAGTGCGCCGGTGATGATGTTACTGATCTCGCCGAGCGCACCATCGGCGAACGACGTGGCGTCCGGGTCGGCCGCGTCGATGCCCAGCATGTCGGCGGCGATCGACATGGCGAGTTCGCGCGCTGCGAACAGCTCGAGCTTGCCGGAGCGTGGGCCCTTGAATGCCAGCGTGGCACGCGTGATCTGCTCGGGAAATACTTGCGACTCCGGCCCGAGCTGCGTACACATGAACGCGCAATCCTCCAGCACGTGCATCACCACTTCCTGTAGCAACTTGTGATTGAGGCCATTCACGCGACATGCTCCAGCCCGAGGACTTCGCGCACGGTTTTGGCCAACTCTTCTGGTCGAAACGGCTTGTTCAGGTAGGCGGTCACGCCGAGCCGTCGCAGTTGCTCGATACGCACTTGGCTGCGTTCCGTACTCACCATCACCACGGGTACCTTCGCGGTCAGCGCGTCGCCGACCATCTTTTCGACCAGTTCGACGCCGTTCATTTCGGGCATGTTGATGTCGCACAATACGAGGTCGATCCAGTGCAGGCACAGCAGCTCGAACGCCTGTTTGCCGCCACCCGCTTCGAGCACCTTGCGCACGGGCAGCGCGGCGACCGCCATCGAACGCACGATCATGCGCCGCATCACGGCGGAGTCGTCGACCACCAGCACGGTCAACATGACGGAACCACCAAATTCAGATTCAAAGTCACAGCTCTACCTCCACGGTTTGATCGCTTCTGCGCACGGTCAGCTTGCCTGTCGCGAGGGTGAGGCGCGTGGTGCGTGAAGCACTGCCGCCCACGTCCTCTGCGATCACGGCGACACCGACCTTCCAAAACATCTTGCGCAAGATCACGTAGTTGCGATGTCCGATCTCGAAGGTGCCGTTATCGTCGTTGATATTCGCACCTCCGACGACCCTCACGACCAGGTCCGACTTGCGGCACGACAGCGCGTACATCTTCTCGAACAAAAGCGGCACCCCAGTGTCGGCGAACATCGCCGGTCGGGCCAGCGCCTTCTCGGGAGTAATCGAAGAGTGCGGCAGCATGTAGTGGATCATGCCACCCGTTTGGCGTGCGCGATCATACAGCGCTACCGCGATGCACGAGCCGAGCGCATACGTCACGATCGTGCTGTCCGGATCCGCACTCACCTGCATGTCTCCCATGCCGACGGTAATCAGGCGCACTTTCAGCTCGCCTTTCGATACACGGAGGGCTTGACCATGGTCATCCCGGTTTGCAGGCCATTCAGCGTTTCGGAGTGAGCAATCACCAGCAGTCCTCCGGGCCGCAGTAACCGTTCGACTTCGTTCACCAGCGGTTGCCGCACCGTCATGTCGAAATAAATCATGACGTTGCGGCAAAACACCACGTCGAGCCCGCCTCCGAGCGGAAACGGGAGCGTCGACAAATTGAGCCGCTTGAACACGATGCGCTCGCGCAAGGCCGGAATGACACGCAGCATGTCCGGCTCTTCCGCGGTTCCCGGCACCTTGCGGAAGTATTTGTCGCGTAGATTTCGCGGAACTCCGGACAGCTTCTCGGCCTCGTACGCACCTTCTGACGCAGCTTCTAGGACACGCAACGAGATGTCGGTCGCCAGCAGCCGCCAGTCGTCGACCTTGTGTTCGAGCGATTCGGCGAGCGTCATGGCCAAGGTGTAGGGTTCTTCACCGGTCGACGCGGCCGCGCACCAGATGCGAATGCGATTGGCGCCCTGCTTCACGCGCGTCGCGAGCTCTTCCCTGAGTAGGTCGAAGTGATCATTCTCGCGGTAAAAGCTTGTAAAATTCGTGGAGATGACGTCCAAAAAGCTGATCAGCTCCTCCCCGCTTTTATCGTTCTTCAAGTACTCGAGGTACGCGAGCTCGGAATTCAAGTTGAGGCTGCGCACGCGCTTGGCAATGCGCGCCGACACCAGCGCCTCCTTGTTGTCTCTGAGCGCAATGCCTGCGTGCTTGTACGCGAGCTGGCGGAAGCCGAGAAATACCTTGGGGTCCATCGTCTGACGTTTCGGTGTTGCGTGTGCTCGCGGTTGCTCAGAAGTCACGGAAGTCCGGATCGTTCTCGATCGGGATCAGAGCTTTGGCGGTTCCGCTGCCGATTGCGCGTGGGTGGCTGCTGGCCATCCGCGAATGCGACTTGGGCAGAGCGGGCGGTGCAGCGCGCCGAATCGGCATGACGCGAGCGGCTTTGCGAACTGGTACGGATCGCCCGCCCGAGCCGAGTTGAAACTCGCCCACGAGCCCCGTGAGCTGCTGGGCCTGAGCCGCGAGCTCTTCCGCCGCGCTCGAAGTCTGCTCCGAGTTTGCGGCGGCCTGTTGCGTGGCCTGGTCCATTTGCGTCATGGCGCGTTGCGACTGCTCGATGCCCTCGGCTTGCTCTTGGCTGGCGCGCGCGATTTGCGAGACGATTTCGGTGACTTTGCCGACGGAACCGACTATCTCGCTGAGTGTCAGGTTGACGCGGCCGCTGATCTCTTCGCCTTGCTTGGTCAAGGACATCGACTCGCCGATCAGCTGCTCGGTTTTCTTGGCCGCTTCTTTGCTGCGCAAGGCCAAGTTTCTGACTTCTTCGGCGACGACGGCGAAACCTCGGCCCGCTTCGCCGGCACGCGCCGCTTCGACCGCAGCGTTGAGTGCCAGCAGGTTGGTTTGGAAGGCAATGTCGTTGATGTCACGGATGATCGCTGCGGTACCCTCGGTCGAGGTGCGGATGTTGGTCATGGCCGCAGTCATTTGCAGCATGGCTGCGCTGCCATTAGTGGACGCCTGTCGTGCGCCTTCGGCCAAGGCATTGGCTTGCAGGGCACTCTCGGCGTTGCGCTTGGTGGCCGCCGACATCTCGATCAGCGCGCTCGACGTTTCTTCCAAGGCACTCGCCTGTTCGGACGCCCCCTGCGCCACCGATTGACTGCTGGCCGCGATTTCGGACGACGCGGTGGCGACTTGATCGGAGGTGCTGGCCACTTGAAGCAGACTGTTTTGCAGGTTCTCCGCGGCTTTGTTGAGCGAGGCGGTCATGCGGCGGTACTCGCCTTGGAAGTCCTCTCGACCACGCGCCGTCAAGTCACTGGCAGCGAGCTGCTCGAGGACGCGGTTGGTTTCTTCCATCGGTTCGGCCACGGCTTCGAGCACGGTATTCATGCCGGCCAGAAGCTCGGCGTAGCCCCCTCGATACTTGGAAGCGTCGGCGCGTTGCGATAGATTGCCAATTTGTGCGGCGTTGATTAGGACTTTGACCTCGTCGAGCAGGCCGCGTAACACGTTCGTTGCCTGCGCCATGTTCTTGGATAGAAGGTCCGCATCCGACTTGGGCCGAACCTCGACCGTCAAGTTGCCGGTTCCGAGTGCGGCAGCGGCCTGAGCCACCCCCGAGATATAGTCGACCAACGCGCGGAAGGAATCGGCGAGCGCGCCAAGCTCGTCGCCACTCTTGTGCTCGATCTTCTGATCGATGTCGCCCAGCGCGATACGCGACGCTGCGTTCTTCAATTGTTCGACCGGGCGCGTGATCGCCAACGTGAGCGTGATGCCCAGGCCTAGCGCGGCAAATACCGCCAGGATCGTGACCGTCCAGACCACCCTGTTCGCCGTAAGGTCCGCTTGCTCCCCCTGCGCCTTATCTCTGGCGAGGCGCGAGCGTTCGAGGTCGACCGAGGCCATGGCGGCATCGAGAAAGGCATCGCGTGCGGGTCCGCTGGCGTCCAACTCAGTCAGGGCCCGGTTCATGTCCCCGGTGTCGAACGTCTGCCAGATCTGGTCGTTGAGCAGGCGGTATTCGCGCAAGCGCGCCGTCGTCTCACGCCAAGTCGCAGCCTCCTCCGGTCCCAAGATCGCGGTGTAAGCGGTGACGCCTTGCTCAATCTCGGCGAGTGCCGTCGCGCGATAGGCCTTGGCTGCAACACGCTTTTCGTTGCTCTTGGTTGTCTCGGCGATGACTCCCTTGGCGGTGGCCCAAAGAAGTTTGAAGAGACCCGTCCGAACTTTGTGCACGTAGTCGAGTGAGGGGCCCGCATCGGCAGCGGCCGAAACGAGCAACTCGTTCACGTCGTGGACCCCTCGTAATCCGAAATAACCGACCACGGCGGTTGCCAGTGCGGCAATAGCAAACGCAGACAACAACTTGGACTTGAGCGAACCGAACATTTTTATCAACCTGTCAGTAGTGGGGAGGCCACGATTGCAAACGCGGACAACAACTTGGACTTGAGCGAACCGAACATATTCATGGCCTTTGGAAACGAGCGTTCAACCGAGTGCGTCGGCAACGCGCAGCGCTTCGGGCGCCGTCAACACGCGATCGATGTCGAGCAGGAAGATGATGCGTTTCTCCGCTTTCCCGACTCCCAGAATGAAGTCAGCGACTGCCTGGCTCTGGAAGTTTGGGGGTGGTTCGACGTCCTCCCCGGCGATCGCTCGCACCTCGAGCACCTCGTCGACCAGAATGCCCATGGTCAGGCCCGCGCCGGAGTTGCCAATCTGCACCACGATGATCACGCTCTGGCTGGTGGCGGCGGCGGTTGCCATGCCGAATTTGACGCGCAGATCTACGACTGGAATCACCTTGCCACGCAAGTTGATCACGCCGCGGATGAAGTCCGGCGCGCGTGGTACTCGGGTAATCTCCAGAAGGCCGATCAACTCGCGCACTTTCTGGATCTCGATCCCATACTCCTCGGCCGCGAGCTTGAAGGTCATGTACTTGTCGGTGGTGC
The DNA here is from genome assembly GCA_037200885.1 of Pseudomonadota bacterium. Taxonomy (GTDB): domain Bacteria; phylum Myxococcota_A; class Polyangia; order Polyangiales; family Polyangiaceae; genus PMG-095. The sequence goes on along the minus strand of JBBCIN010000001.1, from coordinate 2,403,667 downwards.
CGCGCGCCGTGCCGGTTTTCGAAACGTTTTGATCGGAGCTCACGCTGCTACCTCACCTGAGTCATTGGTCGCCCGGCGTCGACGACCAGAGAGGCCCCCGAGCCGATCGACATTGAGAATTAGTCCCACGCGCCCATCCGGCATGATCGCTGCGCCCGCCAGCAGCTCGAGCGTGCCCAGGCCTTCGCCCAGCGGTTTGATCACGACCTGTTGTTGCGTAAGGATATCGTCGACCAAGAGGCCCAGCTTTCGGCCAGCGCTCTCCAGAATCACGCACTGCATCAGTTCCGCCGGATGCTGCGTTTTGGGGACAGAAAACAATGCCCCCAGGCGCAAGAGCGGCAAGATCTCGCCGCGCACGCGGATCAGTTCGGTGCCGTCGCCGACCTCGTGCACCATTTCTGCGGTCGGTTGCAGGGCCTCGACGATGGTCAGGCTGGGAATGATGTAGCGCTCGTCGCCAGACGCGACGAGCATGCCGTCGATGATGGCCAATGTCAGCGGCAGGATCAGCTTGAAGCTCGTGCCCTGTCCGCGGACTGAATCGACGAGCACCCGCCCGCGCATGTCTTCGACGCTGCGCTTGACGACATCCATGCCGACGCCGCGCCCAGAAATTTCCGTAACGGTCGCGGCAGTCGAAAAACCGGGCACGAAGATCAACGCGAACACTTCTTGGTCGCTGAGTGTTTCACCTGAATCTGGAATCAGCCCGCGATCGCGCGCCTTCTTCAGGATGACTTCGCGAGGTAACCCGCGACCGTCGTCACTGAGGCCGATGGCGACACTGCCTCCCTCGTGGGACGCCGAGAGCTGCAGGGTAGCCATGGCTGGCTTGCCGAGCGCAACCCGCTCGTCCGGTGGCTCGACGGCGTGGTCGATCGCATTGCGGATCATGTGCACGAGCGGATCCTCGATGCGCTCCACCATGCTGCGGTCCATCTCGGTCGCCTCGCCGGTCAGCACCAATTGCACGAGTTTTCCGGTTTTGCGTGAAAGATCGCGCACTAACCGCGCAGTTTTTCGGAACACGCCGCTGACCGGAACCATGCGCATGCGCATGGTTGCGTTTTGCAAGTCGCGACTGATTTTGGTCATCTGGCTCAGGTAGTTGCGCAGCTTGGCGGTCGAGGCAAAGGTCAGCTCGGGCGAGTTCACCACCATCGATTCGACGATGATCAGCTCGCCGACCATCTCCACGATGCTATCGATGCGCTCGAGATCGACCTTCACCGTGTCGCGAACTCGAACGGGAGCGTGACCCGCGTTGCCCACAGGCGCTGCTTTGCCGTCGCCGACCACCTCCCCGGACCGAACGCTGACAGGCTCGCTCGCGGTCTCGTCCGGCGGCGCGCTTTCAACGATCGAGGGCGCCACTCGCGTCTCTCTCACGGCTTCGGCTGGCTGCGCATCCGTGGCTCGCTCGATGCGCTTCACCAGTTTGGGCAACTTCGGGTTGCTGAAGTCCGGTAGCCCTTGGGCGACCGTCGAGCGCAGAGCCTCCACCGTTTCGCGCATGGCGGTGCACGATTCGAACACGGCGTCGAGGGCGTCACCGGCGAGCTCTAGGGTGCCTTGCCGGACTTGATCTAGGAGCGCTTCGGTGACGTGAGCGAGCCGCGTGACCTCGGACACGTTCAAAAAGCCCGAAACGCCTTTGATGGTGTGGAACACCCGAAATAGGGCGTTGACCTGTTCGCTGTCCGGGGCAGAGTGCTCGCCGGCAAGTAGAATCGCATCGACGCGGTCCAGGCCTTCCAAGCTCTCCGCCGCGAAGTCCGCGAACAACTCGACCATCTCTGCGTCGCGTTCGGCCACAGGATCTGCAGGGGCCTGGGAAGCGAGGCCCGCCGGGCGCTGCGCCGCTGGTTCGAGGGTTCCTGGCAGCGCGGACGCGCCCGCTGAGGTCCCTGCGGCAAACGCTCTGTCGAGATCGTGCTGCAGAGTACCGAGCAGTTCCCCGAGTCGCGCAAACCCCAATGACTCCTGCGCGGAGTCGAGTTCGTCGATTGCCTCGAGGGCCAAGACCGCCGCGTCGTGCGGCGCGCTGCCTTCCAGCGTAGCGACGAGGTGCTCCAGGCCCGCGCGAACCTTGCGCAAGGTATCGGGGTTCCGCGAATCGCCCAGTGCGCAATCGAGACTGACCTGCGCCAAGAGCTCGAGTGCGCTTGGGGCCTTGGGCTTCGACTTGGACTTCATCGTTTGACTGACCGCGCAGCCCGATTGTCGGGTATTCGCAGCGGCTCGACTCAGCAAACGGCGTTGCTCGACGCTTGATAAGTGCCGAGCGCATGAGTCCGCTCGCAACCAACAACTGGCAAAGTGCCTATCTGCAAAGGTTACTCAAATCAGGTGAGGCGATCGCTTCGACACCCGAGCAGTTACTGAGCGTGGCCCGCGAGCTTGCTCATCAGTGCGATCTGAGAATGGACGCGGAGCTTTACGAACACGCTCTTGATGTGACTGCGCACCGTATTGGGCGAGAGCTTTAGAGCCGCGGCAACACCGCTGACGGGTGTGCCCAGAGCGAGCAAGCGCGTCACGTCGCGCTCGCGCTCCGACAGCCGCGAAAGCTCGTCCGCACTCAGGTACATGAGCGGATTGCTCTGCTTTTCCTCGGCGGTCGGCGCACGGACGGCAGACCGCGTGGGCGCGCAGAGCGTTATCGCCAGCTCTAGCGCGGCGACCGACTCCGTGAACACCGCGGACCGTTGCTTGGCATCGCCGAGCGCACGAAGGGCGCGCCCCTTTCGGATTGCTTGATCGAGCAGCAACAGCAACGCTTCAACGTCTAGAGGCTTCATGATGTAGTCAACGACGCCAAGTCGCAGTGCTCCAAGGGCGCTGTCGAAACTGGGCTGACCGGTCATCAGCACGACGGGCAATATGATTTCTTCGTCCCGGATCAGCGAAAGCAATTCCAACTGGGTATTGCCGGGCATATTGATGTCGGAGAGCAGGACGTCGAACGGCGTGTTGCGAAATAGCATTGCTACGTCGGCCCCGCAGCTCGCGGCCTCCACGAAAAAGCCCTCTTTGCGTAGCGCCCGACCCAGGTATTCACGCATGGCCTGCTCGTCGTCCGCCAGCAAGACCCTTCCGCGCTCGAAGCTCATTGCTGGAGTGTATATCAGTTCGCGCCCACAACCCCATTTGGACTAACCTATTTGGGTCCGATTAATTGATTGGGCGGAGCGTCGTTGAAGCAGGGGTCGGGGCCGCGTTTGCGAGGCGCGGGGCCGGCAAAGCCGCGCGTTACATGCGCCTAGCCCGGGAAATGAAGCCATGTCGTTCGACGACGACGAGTTGATGCGGGAATTTCTGTTGGAAAGTTCAGAGAACCTGAACCAGCTCGACCGCGATTTCGTGGCGCTCGAGCAAAACCCGCGTGATGAAGAACGCTTGGGCGCAATCTTCCGCTGTGTGCACACCATCAAGGGGAACGCCGGGTTTTTGGCGCTCGCCAAGCTGGAGGCGTTGACACATCTGGGCGAGAGTCAATTGAGTCGCTTTCGAGACGGAGAGCTCGTCCTCGACGCCCAGAGCACCTCCGCGCTGTTGGCCATGGCCGATGGCGTTCGCGCCATCCTTGCCTCGCTCGAAAAGAATGGAACGGAGGGAGACCACGACCTAGCGGCGATCCTCGAGGGCCTTTCGCGAATTGGCCGAACCCCAGCCAGCGCCTTTCCGCGGTTGCCTCGGGCAGTGAGCGCGCTGCCGAACTCGGAACCGATAATCGTTCACCTGGCCGAGCCTCCGCCGGCCCGAATCGTTGCACCGCCGCCGACGGCGCTCGAGCAGGTTGAGACCGATGTAAAGGCCGCATCGAGCATCGCCGATTCGACGATTCGCGTCGATGTTGCCCTCCTCGACCGGGTGATGAACTTGGTGGGTGAACTGGTGTTGGCCCGCAATCAGATCCTGCAATATGGCATTTTGGCGAAAGATGCGGGTTTCGTCAAAGCCTCGCAACGGCTGAATTTGCTCACTACCGAGTTGCAAGCGGGCGTGATGAAAACCCGAATGCAACCCATCGGCAGTGTTTGGAATCGGTTTCCGCGCATCGTGCGCGACCTGGCCAACGTCTGCGGAAAAAAGGTCGAGCTCGAACTCGATGGCACCGAGACCGAACTCGACCGCTCGATCATCGAAGCCATCAAGGATCCGCTCACCCACGCCGTGAGGAATGCGGTCGATCACGGCATCGAGTCCGCCGAAAAACGTCGCGCTGCGGACAAACCGCCAGTGGGACGCATCCTGCTCCGCGCCTACCATGAAGGCGGTCAAGTCAATATCGAGATTTCCGACGATGGCGGCGGCTTGGCAGCCGACAAGATCCGCGCGCGTGCCGTCGAGCGTGGCTTGATCACGGCGGAGCGTGCTGCGCAGATGAGTGAGCGCGAGATTGCGCATCTGATTTTCTTACCTGGCTTCTCGACCGCCGAGAAGGTCACCAACGTCTCGGGCCGTGGCGTCGGCATGGACGTCGTAAAGACGAACATCGAGAAAATCGGCGGTACGGTCGACATCAGCTCGCGGCTCGGCGAGGGAACGACACTCAAGATTAAGATCCCGCTCACCTTGGCCATCATTCCCGCCCTGATCATCACCAGTGGTAGCGAGCGGTTCGCGATTCCGCAGGTGAATTTGCTCGAACTGGTGCGGCTGGAGGGTGCAGAGCGCGGTATCGAAACCGTGTATGGAACGAAGCTGTATCGTCTGCGCGGCAACCTGTTGCCACTGCTGCATTTGAACACCGAACTGCGACTCTCCAGTCGGGGCGTCGAGCAGGACGTGTGCAACATCGTCGTGCTGCAAGCAGATGACAGACGCTTCGGACTGGTCGTCGATCAAATCAACGACACCGAGGAAATCGTGGTCAAACCGCTGGGCAAGGAGCTCAAAGCATTGAGCGCGTTCGCCGGGGCCACGATCATGGGTGACGGGCGCGTGGCCTTGATCCTGGACGTGTTGGGCATCGCCCATCGGGCCAATCTGGTGTCACCGTCGCGTGAGCATACCCTTTCGGACAAGGCTCAGAAGCAGGCGGCCGAACAGGACGCGCGAGAATCGCTTTTGCTATTCCGCGTTGGCCCGTCGAGTCGAATGGCGATCCCCGTGTCGATGGTGGCACGGCTGGAAGAGATCGCCCCCGAGCGACTGGAACGAGCTGCGGGGCGAGAGGTGGTGCAGTATCGCGGTGAAATCCTGCCGTTGGTCTTCTTGAGTCAGGAAATTCTGGGCGCGTCTCGAGCCGAGAACTCGGATCCGTTACTCGTGATCGTCTATTCCGAGCAAGGTCGGAGCATCGGTTTCGTCGTCGAACAGATCCTCGACATCGTCGAGGAGACCGTCACCGTGCGCAGTCATGCCACGCGCGTCGGCCTGCTGGGCTCGGTTGTCGTTCAAGGTCGAGTCACGGATTTACTGGATGTGCGCGGCGCCATCCTCCGAAGCGATCCCAGCTTCTTCGAGCGCAAAGACGCCGCCTGAACGGCAGGCGAGAACTCGATGACCAAAACCTGCCAACTCTGTACGTTCCTGCTCGATGGCTTGCTGTTCGGCGTCGACGTCGTGAGCGTGCAGGAGGTCATCCGTTATCAGGAGATGACTCAGGTGCCATTGGCATCGGCCGTCGTTCGCGGCTTGATCAATCTGCGCGGCCAAATCGTCACGGCGATCGACATGCGTGCCCGCGTCGGCTCGCCTGCGTCGACGTCTAGTGAGCAGCCAATGAACGTCGTCTTGTGTACGCGCGACGGAGTGGTCAGCTTGCTGGTCGACGAGATCGGCGATGTGCTGGACCTCGACGAGCGCGACTTCGAACCCACTCCGGAGTCCCTACCACGAGCGTTTCGCGAAGTCTTACTGGGCGTCTACAAATTGGAGGCGCGCCTGCTGCTGCTGCTCGACGTGGAGCAGATCGCGGTTCTCGGCGAGCGGTTGGAAGCGCGCGCGCGGCCAGGCGTCGAGGCCGCGTGACGAAACCAGAGACTTCGCATTTAGCCCCTGCGACCACCCCGTCGCGCCATCGAACAGTACGAGTTGAGGAGAAAAGTCGCATGAAAGACCGAGCAGAATCTCGCGAAGACAACGGTGAGTCGTCTCGCCCCCGGCTGATGGCGGAGGCCAACCTGAGCGAGTTGGTCGAGGCACAAGCAAAGGCGTTCGACCTGGAGGGTCAGCTCGAGGCCGTGGACAGGACACAAGCGGTGATTGTGTTCGGACTGAATGGCTGCGTGGTCACGGCAAACGAGAACTTCTTGAAAGCCACCGGCTACACCCTGGACGAGATCAATGGTCGTCACCATCGGATTTTTTGCGACACCGCGTACGTTTCGAGCGTCGACTACGAACGGTTCTGGGCTGCGCTGAACCGCGGTGAAGCCCAGAGCGGGGACGTCAAGCGCATCGCCAAGGATGGTCACGAGGTGTGGCTGCGTTCACTCTACTCGCCGATCTTGGACCAAGGGGGGCGCGTCACGAAGATCGTCAGCTTCGCGAGTGACATCAGCGCCGCGCGCAAGTCGGAGCAACAGCAAGCTCGACTGCGCCAAATGATCGACAACGCGCCGGTCAATGTCTTGTCGTGCGATCTGAACCTGACCATCCAATACGCGAACAACACCTCGAAACAGACGCTGCGCAGACTCGAGCAGTACCTGCCCATCACCGCCGACCAGCTCGTAGGCTCTTCGATCGACATTTTTCACAAAAACCCGGCTCATCAACGACGGATGCTGGCCGACCCCAAGAACCTGCCACATCGCGCGCAGATCTCCGTCGGCCCCGAGACGCTGTCGTTGCTAGTCAGCGCGATCACCGACGCCTCCGGTGGCTATCTCGGTCCAATGCTCACCTGGGAGGTGATCACCGAACGCTTGGCGACCGAGAAACAAGCCGCGGACAGCCAGCTCCGGGAGCAGAGCCAGAGCGAAGAGCTGCGGATCAAGGTGGACGAGTTGCTCGAGGTGGTCAACGCCGCCGCCCGAGGCGATCTGACGAAGCAAGTCGCGATCAAGGGTGATGACGCCATCGGCAAGCTCGCGCAAAGCCTCAGCGCGTTCCTCGGCACGATGCGCCGCAGCGTGGGCGACATCGCTGGGAATGCCACGACGCTCGGTGCGGCGTCCGAGGAGTTGTCGTCGGTATCCAAGCAGATGTCGGGCAACGCAGACGAGACGTCCGCCCAAGCAACCGTGGTTTCCGCGGCCGTCGAGCAAGTGAATCGCAATATCCAAACCGTCGCCACCGGCACCGAAGAAATGTCGGCCAGCATCCGCGAGATCGCCAAGAATGCCTCGGACGCGGCTCGGGTGGCCACTTCGGCGGTCAAAGCGGCGGAGGCGACGAACGCCATCGTCGCCAAGCTGGGCGAGAGTAGCGCGGACATCGGCAAGGTGATCAAGGTCATCACGTCCATCGCTCAGCAAACGAATTTGTTGGCCCTGAACGCAACGATCGAAGCGGCGCGAGCCGGCGAGGCCGGCAAGGGCTTTGCGGTCGTGGCCAACGAGGTCAAGGAGCTCGCGAAAGAAACCGCGAAGGCAACCGAGGACATCAGCCAAAAGATCGAGACCATCCAAACGGACACTAGGTCCGCCGTCGGCGCGATCGCCCAGATCAGCACCATCATCAATCAGATCAACGACATTCAAAACACGATCGCCAGCGCGGTCGAAGAGCAGACCGCCACCACCAACGAGATCAGCCGCAACGTAGCCGACGCGGCTCGCGGGAGCGGCGAGATCGCGCGCAACATCACCGGCGTGGCGCGCGCCGCACAGGGCACGTCTTCGGGCGCGCTGGACACCGACCGAGCGGCTGCTGAGCTTGCGCGCATGGCCGCGGCGCTGCAAAAGCTCGTCGCTCAATTCAGCTACTGAGCGGGCGGCACTCAATGAAAGCCCTGGTCGTTGATGATTCGCGTGCGATTCGCATGATCGTGACGCGTCAAATGAAGGCGCTCGGCTTCGTTACCCTCGAGGCCGGCAACGGCTGCGAGGCATTGGAAGCGCTGGCACGGTCCGGCCCGTTCGACGTTGCGCTCGTGGACTGGAACATGCCGGTGATGGACGGGCTCGCGTTCGTGCGCGCCGTTCGCGGTGATCGCGGTTTCGATGAAATGGCCATCATGATGATCACCTCGGAGTCCGAGCAGGACCAGGTGCAGCGCGCGATCGACGCTGGCGCCAGTGAATACCTGATGAAGCCATTTTCACCTGGAGCGATCGAGGAGAAGCTCCTGATCTTGGGGCTGAGCTCAGAATGATCCGGGTGCTGATCGTGGACGATTCGGTGGTCGTGCGTCGCTCCTTGAGCGATGCGCTGGCCAGCGATCCGGAAATCAGCGTGGTCGGCTGCGCGGCGAACGGTTCGATTGCGCTGCAAAAGCTGACCCAACTGAATCCGGACGTCGTCCTGCTCGATGTCGAGATGCCGCAGATGGATGGCATCGAAACCGTACGAAGGCTGCGGAAAGACTGGCCGCGGTTGCCCGTGATCATGTGTAGCGCGCTCACCGAGCGCGGCGCCAACGTCACGTTGCGCGCCTTGGCCGCTGGCGCGACGGACTACGTGGCCAAGCCCACGGCTGCCGCAGGTTCACTGGCTGGACTCGCTGCTTTCACCAACGACTTGGTGGCCAAGGTGAAGGCCCTGGTCAAAGGCCGAGCGGTCAGCCAGAGCGCCGCGCTCGGGCCCGTCGCGGACCTACTGAGTCTGGCCGACCGACAGCGCCTGCGGCCGGCAGTGGCAGCGTTGGGCATTGGTTGCTCGACGGGTGGGCCGAACGCGCTCGCCGCGTTGTTCGAGCGCATCCCGGCGGATTTGCCGGTGCCAATCTTCATCGTTCAGCACATGCCGCGCTTGTTCACCAAGATCCTAGCGGAGCGCTTGAGCTGGACCTCGGGGTTCACGGTGATCGAAGCGGCGCACGCTTCGAAGGTCGAGTCCGGCCACGTCTACATCGCGCCAGGCGATCACCACATGACGGTAGCTGTGCAACGGTCCGGCATCGTGACGCTGCTCAATCAAGACCCGGCGGAGAACTCCTGCCGACCCGCGGTCGACGTGCTGTTCCGTTCGCTGGCGCGGGTTTACGGCGCGGGGGTGCTGGGGTGTGTCCTCACAGGCATGGGCGGCGACGGCGCGCGAGGCGCGCGCAACATCGTGGACGCGGGCGGCGTCGTCGTCGTGCAGAGCGCGGAAACCTGCGTGGTGCCCAGCATGCCTGGGGCAGTCGTGGCAGCCGGCCTAGCCGATCGCGTGCTGCCGCTCGCTCAGCTGGCAGCAGAGCTGGTTTGGCGCGTCCAGCGCTCACGCGCCGGCCTTGCGCGAGCGCCCGATAATCTCGCCCAGAGGGAGACCTAAACGTGTCTGCCAGCAGCGAGAGTATGTCCTATTTGCGTGAGCTCGTGTATCGCCGCTCCGCGATTGTACTCGAGGCGGACAAACACTATTTGTTCGATTCGCGACTCACGCCCGTGGCACGCGAAATCGGCCTCGACTCGATCGACGCCTTGGTGCAGCGGATGCAGCGGGAACCCGCCGCGCCACTGCTCCGGCGAGTGGTCGAAGCCATGACCACCAACGAAACGCTGTTCTTTCGTGACCTGCACCCATTCGAGGCGCTCAAATCGCGGCTGGTTCCGGACGTGCTCGCGGCACGTGCGACACAGCGCTCACTACGCATTTGGTGCGCGGCCTCCTCCACCGGTCAGGAGCCGTACAGCATCGCCATGACCTTGCGCGAAGGCTTTCCGGAGTTGACCCACTGGGACGTGCAGATTATCGCGACAGACATCAACGCCGCAGTGTTGGAGCGTGCGCGCGAGGGCAAGTACCGGCAACTCGAGGTCAACCGCGGGCTGCCTGCGCAGCTCTTGCTCAAGTACTTCGATCGTGGAAATGCGGAGTGGCAGGTCAAGCAGAGCATCCGCGAGATGGTTACATTTCGTGAATTGAATTTGCTCGATGCGTGGAACATCGGACCGCAAGATATCGTATTTTTGCGCAACGTCTTGATCTACTTTGATATCGCCACCAAGCGCCAGATCCTAGGACGGCTCCGACACACGCTGCGCCACGATGGATTTCTGCTCCTGGGCGGCGCAGAGACGACGACCAACCTCGACGATGGCTATGCGTCCGTACGTGTCGGAAAAGGCGTTTACTACCAACTGAAGCCCGTCAGCGAGATCGCGCCCCCGCCGGCGGCGTGAACATCAAGCACCCAAACGAGATCGAACATGACCGAATCATTCAACAAGGATCTGCGCGAGCTCATCGAGACCATCTGGTCAGTAACGCTCGGGCTCGAGCTGACGGAGCCGAGCGGATCGATTGCTCCCCCGCCGGAACACGCCCTGTGCGGCTGCATCCACGTCAGCGGCACTTGGGTGGGGCTGGTAACCGTCAGTCTCAGCGACGCCCTCGCGCGCCGCGCCGCGAGCACGATGTTCGACGCACCGGCCGAGGGCCTGACGATGGAAGAGCTGCACGACGCTCTTGGAGAAATCGCCAACATGACTGGTGGTGGGGTCAAAGGTCTTTTGCCAGGACCAAGTCAGCTCTCGCTACCCTCGGTCGTGTCGGGCACGAACGTGTCGCTCAGCGCGCCCGGTGGCATCGTGGTCAGTGAGGTCAAGCTTCAGTCGAGCGGTGCGCAACTCATCGTCCAGGTCATCGAGCGGCGCAAAGCCGTTCAAGTCGCGGCGCGCAGCGCCTGAAAGAGCATTCGCAAAGCCCAGAAATATGATCCCGCCGCCCTTTCCCGAGAACGAGCTCGCCCGCCAAGCGGCGCTCGAATCGTACGCCATCCTGGATAGTCCAGCGGACGCGAGCTTCGACGCGATAACGGCACTCGCGGCCCAAGTGCTCGACGTCCCGATCGTGCTCGTCTCTTTGGTCGATGGCACGAGGCAGTGGTTCAAGTCGCGCTGCGGTCTCGACGCTACGGAAACGCCGCGCGAGATCTCCTTCTGTGGACACGTCGTCGCGTCGGGGACTCCGTTGGTCGTGCCCGACGCGCGCCTCGATCCGCGTTTCGCCGACAATCCATTGGTCGCTGCGTCGCCGGCCATCCGATTTTATGCGGGCTACCCCTTGCTGTCGCGCGAGGGTCTGACGCTCGGCACGCTTTGCGCCATCGACCGCAGGCCACGCACGCTCGGGGTCGAGCAGGAGCAAATGCTCGCCTCGATGGCGCGAATAGTGACGGCCCAGCTGGAATCGCATCGTGACCGCCACGCGCTGCAGGTGCAGCGCACCGAACTCGAACTCAACGCTGCGCTGTGCAAAAGGACCGAGCTCGAGCTGCGCGAGCTGACGACCGTCGCGGAGCGCGCCAATCGCGCCAAGACCGAATTTCTGGCCAACATGAGCCACGAAATTCGCACGCCGATGAACGCAATCATCGGCATGGCCGAGCTGCTTCTGAAAACCGAGCTGACTGCCAAGCAACGCAGGTACGTGACCCAGGCGCAGCTCGCAGGCGAGCACTTGCTCGAGCTCATCAGCACGGTCTTGGATATGGCCAAGGTCGAGGCAGGCAAAGTCGAATTGGTAGTGGCACCCTTCACCGTGCAAGCACTGGTGCGAAGCGTGGAACAGCTGATGACGGCCAGGGCAGCGGAGACCGGCGTCAGGTTGATCTGCAACGCAGGCAGCAGCTGCGATAAGACCGTCATCGGAGACATGGGCCGGTTGCGGCAGATTCTGCTGAACCTCGTGGGCAACGCCTTCAAGTTCACCAAGGACGGACGGATCTTACTGCAAGCCGTGCAGCTCTCTTCCACGGAGTTCGAGTTCGAGGTGTCCGATACCGGCATTGGCATCGGTATCGAAAGGCAGAGTGCGATTTTCAGTAGCTTCACCCAAGCCGACAACTCCCACACGCGGCAGTACGGCGGCACTGGCCTCGGTCTAACCATTTCCAAGGCGCTGGTCGAGCTGATGGGCGGACGAATCTGGGTGCAGAGCGCCCCGGACCAGGGCTCGACGTTTCGGTTCACGGTCGAGCTCTCGCCGGCTGAAGGAGTGGCAGCGCAGCTGCTGGACAGCCCAGAGGTGCGCAGCGCGGCGCACGCAGTCAACTCCATGCCGCCCGATGCCCTTGCGGCATCACCTTTGCGTCTGCTGGTCGCCGATGACGTTCCCTACAACCGAGAGTTGGTCGCCGCCTTTTTGGAGAAATTTCCTTGGCAGCTCGACTTCGCCAGCGACGGGGCGGAGGCGTTGAACCGCTGGCGCGCCAGCGACTACGACTTGGTGTTGATGGACATTCAAATGCCCGGCACGGACGGTTACGAGGCGACACAGCAAATCCGCGCTGAAGAGCTGACCGAGGCTCGCCCTCGAGTTCCGATCATTGCATTCACTGCGCATGCCCTACAGGCCGAGGTGACACGCTGTTTGACAGCTGGTTGCGACGGGCATTTGGCCAAACCGGTCACGCGCCTTTCGTTGATAGCTTGCATTTTGCGGCACGCACGCCGCAACCGCGCGTTGCAAGGCGAACCTCCGCCGTGCGCCGGCGCGTCCACCGCCGAGCCCGATCCGGAGCTTGCGCACTTGGTTCCAGACTACTTGGCCGATTGCCGCGCGCGCTTGGCCGAAGTTCGCCTATCGACTGGCCGAGGCGACTTCGCCAGGGTGGTTTGGCACGCGCACAATCTACGCGGAAGCGGTAGCTCTTTCGGATTCTCGCCGATCACCGAAATGGGGGCTCAGCTCGAGGACGCGGCGCACGCTCGAAACGTTACCCAGCTCGAACGCCACGCGGCGTCGCTTCAGCACTATTTGGACTCTTGACGGGAAGAAGGACCAGCAAAAACGTGACAAAAGTCCTGATCGCCGAAGATGACGCGCTGCTGTCGAAGCTACTCGAGACCGCGCTACGTCCGAGCTTTCCAGATCTGACGCTGGTACGTGACGGACTCGAGGCGCTCCAGCACCTGAAGCGGCACCGCGTCGACGTGCTGGTCACGGACTGGATGATGCCGGGCCTCGACGGCATCGAGCTGATTCGACGCGTTCGTGCCGAATGCTCGCCGCCCCCGTTCATCATCATGACCACCGTGCTCGGGTCGGCGGCAGCGCGCGAGCACGCTCTGGTTTCCGGGGCGGATGACTTTCTAGCCAAGCCGTCCCGACCCGCCGAAATCCGTACCTGCATCGAGCTTGCATCGCGACGCCACCGGTCGAGTCGTCAGCTCGTGGCCGCCACTCCCGTCCGGCCCAACGTCGCTTGGCGCGCGAGCGGGCAGCCTCCAAGCCACATCGTCGTAGCCATCGCGGCCAGCACCGGTGGGCCTGTGGCGCTGCAAACTCTGTTCGAGGAACCGAGCCTGCCGAAAGATTGCGTGTACTTGGTTGCTCTGCACGGCCCGGGCTGGCTGCACGAGTCGGTCGTGGAGACGCTGCGACGAAGCGCGAGCCTGGAGATTCGCCTCGCCGAAGACGGGCTCGTCGCGCGCCCCGGAACGGTCTATTTCGCTTGCAAGGACCGCCATCTGCTGTTTGAACACGACGCGCACCTTCGTTTCGACGACTCACCGCCGGAGCACTTCTTGCGCCCAGCCGCCGATCCTTTGTTCCGCAGCGTCGCGCGCTCGGTCGGACCATACGCGCTGGGCGTCGTACTCACCGGGATGGGACACGACGGCGCCGCCGGCGCCGCGGAGATCACCGCGCGCGGTGGTAGCGTGCTGGCCCAAGATCCCACGACTGCGGTGATCGGTAGCATGCCCAAGGCGGTAATCGACGCGGGGCTCGCGACCGAGGTAATTCCGCTGCCCACGCTCGGGCAAGCGTTGGCGCGGCACGCCGGCACGCTCAAGCGGGCACTCGCGCTCGGTACTGGTCTATCGCAAGTCTACGGCACGTCCACATGACTGCGAAATGATGCAAAAATCGCATGATTTGATTTACCTACCGCGGCAAACGTCCGTTCACTGCAACTGATGTCCATCGCCGGCGACCTACTGACCGCGGCCACACCGTCGCGACTACTGTGTCGAAATGGCATTTGGATTTTGGAGCTTCTCAAGCTAGTCGCCGTCGAACGAAACGTATTTCAACCTCGAACATTGCGGGTGCAGGGCAGCGACCTCGTGCTGCAACACTTGAAGCGCAGCGACGACAACCCTACTTTGGCGAACGCTGCCAGCAGTCTCATCCGGCGCATCGGCGTAAACGAAGAATGCTCGTTCGAAGCAGTCGACGGCGATTGGGTTGCGTGCGAGCCGGGCACGCCACGCGAGGCCCGGCACAGCGCGCGGCCGAGCGCGGCGGCGACCGCCGCTGCGACAGTGGCGGATCTTCGTGCGGAGGTTTGCTTGCTGCGCGCCTCGGGCAAAGGCTTAGCGGAGCGGGTCGCTCGGCTCGAGTCGCTGTTCGCGTCGGGTCACCTTCCGCGCGACTTGGTCCTGCCCGGAGGCACGCCTGCGCTGTCGTCGCGACCGGCGCCCGCGCGCGTGAGCAGTCGCCCAGCGACCGTATCGTTCGCCAAAACCGCGCTGAGCGCGGACGCGGCGCCGACGGCAGAAGCCACGCCGATTGCCGCCGAAGCCACGCCGACGGCCGAAGCCAAGCACGTCGGTCCACGGGTCAAGTTGCCACCCGCGGCGGAGGTGGCTGCGTGTCTCAGTGCCTTGCTCGGGAGAAAGATCGGCGTGCGCGAGAAGCACCCGGTGACATTCCCGCCCAAGCAGGTCGGTCCATGCTGGCTTTCCCGTCTAGTCGACAACGAAGGCAACGAAGTCGGCGCGATCGTCACAGACCTGGCGGCCACGATCGGACTCGGGGGAACCCTGATGATGTTTCCGGCCGAGCAACTCGAGGCACAGCGCAAGGAAGGCGCGCCCACCGAAGAAGTGATCAGCGCGATGGACGAAGTGGCCAACAACCTGAGCGCGACAATCAACCAACAGCCGGAAGGCCTTCATGTCCGTGTCAAATCGCTCGAGCCGTTCACGCTCGACACGCTGGACTGGAGCGGGCGCCCGGCTCTGGCCTCGGAGCAGGAGCTGAGCGAAATGGGGCGTCTGTTCCTGCTCGTGCGCTGACGTCCGAGATCAAGGCGCAGCCGTCGCGCCGTATCGCGACGGCAACCCAATCGCGATCCGAGTCGGACAGCTCGAAGTACGCGCGCGGAGTGCAGCGCTCGAGTTTGGAACGAGAGCTCGGCCCGGCACGCTTGCGCTTCGCGCTGCGCCAGCACGGGCCCCGCCCGACGCCGCTACGCCGGACATGGGGTCCGACGGCTACATTCGCTGGCACCGCTCGCTCCGTTCGGCTTCGAAGCGGAAGCCTGGTACGATAGCTAGATAGCGATGACGTCATCTCCACCGAATATCGAACTAGCGTCGGCGACCGAAACGGTTGCACGAGGGCGCGAGGTTCAGTTGATCATCAACATCGCAGAACCAGATCCGGAGTTTCAGCCGTTCGTGCTGACGGACGAGGCCTCGCTACTCGATAGTGTGCCCACGCCACCGACCGAGATCGCAAGGCGCCTCGACGCCTATTTTCGAGCCGATTTAGGCCTGAATCTCGCGTTACCGCTTTGGCGGCTGGTGGATGTGATCAAGCGTCTGCGGCCGGGCTGGCCAGATGATTTGGAACCCAACTAAGGTTTCCGTCGCGTCGCGTCGCTAGCGCTCGAGCGCACTCGTCCACCTTTGACTACCCGCGACTGTGACTCGACTTGAGCGCGCAAGATCTTCTGGCGCCATGTGTCAGAAGCGCCAGGTGCGTGCCACTTTGACACGTTGCCGGGTCGGCCAAAGTGCATCGGTATCGCGCTTTGCCGAGCTTTGCCAAGCTTTGGGGCAAAAAAGGCGAACAGGCTCGCGTCTTGCTTCGCACTTGCCAGCGGGCGAGCTGTCCTCTTTTTTGGGCGCTGCCGCGGAGGTTCACCTTGACGACACCGGCGGTGTGCGACGATCCAATGGTTCCCGAAAACGACGCTGGCAAGGCGAACGTAATCACGGAGGTCCGACGTCAGGAAGCGCTGCTGAAAGCCGGCGCGCTGCAGAGCGCGATCCTCAACAGCGCCAACTTCTCGATCATCGCGACCGATGAGAAGGGTGTCATTCAGTTATTCAATATCGGCGCCGAGCGTATGCTAGGCTACGCCGCGGTCGAGGTGGTGGACGCGATCACGCCGGCCGACATCTCCGATCCGCAAGAAGTGATCGCGAGAGCCAAGGCGTTGAGCTTGGAGCTCGGAACACCGATCACGCCGGGCTTCGAGGCATTGGTATTCAAAGCCTCACGCGGCATCGAGGATATTTACGAGCTGACCTACTTCCGCAAAGACGGCAGCCGGTTTCCCGCAGTCGTATCGGTGACCGCGCTCCGCGACGGGCAAGACGTCATCATCGGATACCTGCTGATTGGTACGGACAATACTGCGCGGAAGCAGGCGGAAGAAGCGCTGATCAAGGCTGGCGCGCTGCAGAGCGCGATCTTCAACAGCGCAAACTTTTCGAGCATTGCAACGGACGCAAATGGCGTGATCCAGATTTTCAACGTCGGCGCCGAGCGCATGCTGGGCTACACGGCCGCCGAGGTGATGAACAAGATCACGCCTGCGGACATCTCCGATCCGCAAGAAGTGATCGCGCGGGCCAAGGCGTTGAGCCTGGAGCTCGGGACGCCGATCACGCCGGGCTTCGAGGCGTTGGTGTTCAAAGCTTCGCGTGGGATCGAGGACATTTACGAGCTGACCTACTTCCGTAAAGACGGCAGCCGGTTTCCCGCGGTCGTATCGGTGACTGCTCTGCGCGACGACCAAGACGCCATCATCGGCTATTTGCTGATCGGCACCGACAACACCGCCCGTAAACAAGCGGAAGAAGCGCTGCTCAAAGCGGGCGCGCTACAGAGCGCGATCTTCAACAGCGCGAACTTTTCGAGTATTGCGACGGACGCCAAAGGCGTGATTCAGATCTTCAACGTCGGCGCCGAGCGCATGCTGGGCTACACGGCCGCCGAAGTGATGAACAAGATCACGCCTGCGGATATTTCCGATCCGCAGGAAGTGATCGCGCGGGCCAAGGCCTTGAGCCTGGAGCTCGGGACGCCGATCACGCCGGGCTTCGAGGCGTTGGTGTTCAAGGCATCGCGCGGAATCGAAGACATTTACGAGCTGACCTACTTCCGCAAAGACGGCAGCCGCTTTCCCCGCGGTGGTCTCGGTGACTGCGTTGCGTGACGACCAAGACACGATCATCGGCTACTTGCTGATCGGCACCGACAACACCGCCCGCAAACAAGCGGAAGAAGCGCTGCTCAAAGCGGGCGCACTGCAGAGCGCGATCTTCAACAGCGCGAACTTTTCGAGCATCGCGACGGACGCCAAGGGCGTGATTCAGATCTTCAACGTCGGCGCCGAGCGCATGCTGGGCTACACGGCTGCGGAGGTGATGAACAAGATCACGCCTGCGGATATTTCCGATCCGCAGGAGGTGATCGCGCGGGCCAAGGCCTTGAGTTTGGAGCTCGGCACGCCCATCACGCCAGGCTTCGAGGCGTTGGCGTTCAAGGCTTCGCGCGGGATCGAGGACATTTACGAGCTGACTTACATCCGTAAAGATGGCAGCCGCTTTGCCGCCATCGTTTCCGTGACGGCGCTGCGCGACGCGCAGGACGCCATCATCGGCTATTTGCTGATTGGCACGGATAACACGGCCAGAAAGCAGGTCGAAGCGGAGCAGAAGAAGCTCGATCAGCGCTTGCGCGATCAGCAATTTTACACGCGCTCGCTGATCGAGTCCAACATCGACGCGCTGATTACGACCGATCCGTCCGGCATCATCACCGACGTGAACAAGCAGATGGAGGCGCTCACCGGCTGCACGCGGGACGAGCTGATCGGCGCTCCCTTCAAGAACTACTTCACCGACGCCGAACGGGCAGAGGCGGCCATCAAGCTCGTGCTGAGCGAGAAGCGTGTCACGAACTACGAGCTCACGGCTCGCGCGCGCGATGGCAAGACGACGGTCGTGTCGTACAACGCGACGACGTTTTACGACCGGGACCGCACGCTGCAAGGGGTGTTTGCGGCGGCACGCGACGTGACCGAGCTCAAACGCTTCGAACAGACTCTACAGGAAACGAACAGCGAGCTCGAGAGCGCCAAGGCGCTGGCAGAAAAGGCGAACCTCGCGAAGTCCGACTTCCTGTCGAGCATGAGCCACGAGCTGCGCAGTCCGTTGAACGCGATCTTGGGCTTCGCGCAATTGATGCAGTCCGACACGCCTGGTCCGACACCCTCACAGAAAGATAGCGTCGATCAGATCCTGCAAGCGGGTTGGTATTTGCTGAAGCTGATCAACGAGATTCTCGATCTGGCGACGATCGAGGCGGGCAAACTGTCGCTGTCTTTGGAGCCGGTTTCGCTATCGGAAGTGATGCTCGAGTGCCAGGCAATGATCGAGCCTCAAGCGCAAAAGGCGGGCCTCAGCATGAGCTTCCCGCGCTTCGATCTGCCTTCGTTCGTCAACGCCGATCGAACACGAGTGAAGCAGGTGCTCATCAACCTGCTGTCCAATGCGATCAAATACAATCGCAGGGAAGGAACGGTGGAGGTGCAGTGCACCCAGGGCGACACCGGACACGTCCGCATCAGCGTGAAGGACAGCGGCGCGGGCCTGCCGCCCGAAAAGGTGGCGCAACTGTTTCAATCGTTCAACCGCCTCGGACAAGGCAGCGCCGAGGAGGGCACGGGTATTGGTCTGGTCGTCACGAAGCGTCTGGTCGAGGTCATGGGCGGCGCGATTGGAGTGGAGAGTAGCGTCGGCCGTGGCAGCACCTTCTGGGTCGACTTGATCGCGGAAAGCGAGCCACGTCTGATCCTGGACGGTGTAGAGCCCATTGCAAACGTCGAACCGCCGAGCCAGGGGGCTGCACCGCTCAGGACGCTGCTCTACGTCGAGGACAACCCCGCCAACTTGCAACTGGTGGTCCAAATCATCAGCCGTCGGCCGACCATGCGCCTGTTGAGTGCCAGGACTGGAGACATCGGCATCGAGCTGGCGCGCGCGGCCCGGCCCGACGTGATCTTGATGGACATCAATCTACCGGGAATGAGCGGCATCAAGGCCATGCAAATCCTACGCGAAGACAGCCTCACACAACACATCCCGGTCGTCGCGCTGAGCGCGAACGCGATGCCTCGGGACATCGAACGAGGCCTGCAGGCAGGTTTCTTTCGCTACCTGACCAAGCCACTCCGCGTCGACGAGTTCTTGGAAACGCTGGATGTCGCCCTGGACTTTGCAACGCGAGAGAATCGCGCGGAACAGCTGAAAGCATGATGAGCCTCAGCGACGAGCTTGCCGAGCTGGCTGCCGGCTTCGAGCGAACGGCCCTTGATTTGAAGGCGGGTCAGGAAAAGTTGCTGGCGTTCGGCCGCAGGCTCGAACGCATCGTCCAAGAGCAGTCTGCCGAACTGACGCACGAAAAGTCGATTCGAGAGAGCAACGTCGCAGAACGAACCGCCGAGCTGACCGACGCGAATATCGAGCTCAGGAATCAAGCGATCGAACTGTCCGCCCACAATCGCGAGATCACGCTGCTCAGCAAGATGAACGACTTCTTACAGACCAGCAACACCGAGGCCGAAGCGTATTCGGTCATCTCCGAGACCGTGCAGCAGCTATTTCCGGAAGACTCCGGGGCCGTGTTCGTGCTCAACGCTTCGCGCGACATGCTCGAGGCGGCCACGGTGTGGGGCGCTTTGCCGCCAGCGAACCTGATCTTTCCTCCGGCCGAGTGCTGGGCGCACCGGCGCGGTCAGGTTCATCTCGCCATCGGTCAGGACGGGCGCTGTGCTCACGTGACCGACGACGGGCACATGTACATTTGCCTACCACTCTTGGCACAGGGCGAGATTTTGGGGATTCTATATTTGGTCGACGGTCGCCCCAAGACCGACCGCAGCGACGAGCTCCGCATGATCGAAAAGAGCAGACTCGCAAAGTCTCTCGCCGATCACATCGGTCTCGGCATCGCCAACCTGAAGCTGCGCGAGTCGATGCGGAACCTCTCGGTGCGGGATCCGCTGACGGGGCTCTTCAATCGGCGCTACATGCAGGAGACGCTGGCGCAAGAGCAACATCGAGCGACCCGAAACCGTACGCAGCTCGCGGTGATAATGATCGACATCGATCACTTCAAGCAGTTCAACGACAAATTCGGTCACGACGGGGGCGACGCCATTTTGCGTGCGCTCGGCGCCTTTCTCAAGAACCACGTGCGTCGGAGCGACGTGGTCTGTCGCTATGGGGGCGAGGAGTTCGCTTTGATCCTTTCGCCTTCGACGACAGACGGCGCGCTGCAGCGCGCCGAAAAGCTCCGCGCCGCCATCGGGCGGCTCAAAGTACACCACGCCAATCAAGATCTGGGAGCGATTACCCTATCGTTCGGCGTGGCGATCTTTCCCGACAATGCGCTCGATACCGCCTCGCTGATCAAGGCTGCCGACGTCGCGCTGTACCAGGCCAAACACCAGGGCCGAAATCGCGTCATCGCGTCCCAAGACGTCGCTGAGCCGCCGTTCGGCGAGAACGAACGCGGGACCTCCGAGCGAGACGTGCCACCGGTCGCGACACCAGGGCCGTTGCAATAGCTGACGAGTCGCCCTCGGCCGTGGCGAATGACACAGCCGAGCCGCGTTCGCTGCGCTCTACTTCGTGAACAGCGTCAGGTCCACCTTGTCGGACATCGCCTTGTAGCCGGGCGGACCGGGGTGCAGACCATCCGCTGAATTGGTCGATGCTGCGAGTTTCGGCGGGCTTCCGCCGTCGGTGACCGCGGCATCGAAGTCGAGATAGCCGTCGAACGCGCTGCTCTTGATGTACGTGTTGACCTGCTGGCGGACTGATTCGTTGGCCGCGGAGTAGTAGCTGTTGCTGCCGAATGGAGTGATGGTTGCGCCGTAAACCAGCAGCGACTTGTCGTGGCCGGCTTTGACCAACTGGTCGTAGACCGTCTTCAACGATGCGAACGACGCGCCACCGCCGATGTCATTCACGCCGTCAAAGATGATCACGTACTTGACGCCGCTTTGCCCGAGCACGTCGCGTGCGAAGCGAGCTTGAGCCGCCGTTCCAGACCCCACGAGGTTCGTCGCACCGATCCCCTGATTCATCAGGGAGACGTTCGCGGTCGCCGGATTCCCCTGCAAGCGTGCGGCCAGATCATCGGTCCAGCGATTGTTCGCGTTGGGATCCACACCTCTGCCGTCCGTGATGGAGTCACCAATCGCGACGATGCCTTTGGCTGCCGCCGGGGCCATCACGTCCATGCCCGAGATGAAGAACCAGTGTTGGTTGTGCGGAGCCGAACTCATATTCGCCGCGCTGACGTCCGTGCTGTTGGCCTGCACGTAGGAGTCGGTCCTCGCACCATTGTGGGAGGTGAGACTGCTGGGAACGCTGCCGAAGGCCGTGGTAATGGAAACGTTGCCCAGCGCGGGCAGCGTGAAGTCGACCGGATCGGACCAGGCCTCCATGCCGGCCGCGATGGTCACACCCGCCATACCAGAGAAAGCCAGCGCCTTGTCCGTCGCGACATCGATGCTGCCGTCGACCAAGGGCGTGGTTTTGCATAGAGCAACGTGAGCCGCCTTGATCGTGACCGCCGCGTTGCCCTCCTTGTTGGAGAATTGCACGCGGATTTGGCTGCCGCCGAGCGAGGCATGGGTGACCTGGCGAATGACCGCGTTCGCGAGCCCCGCGGCCGGCGTCCCATCCGAAGCAGTGGCGTACGGCGATGCGGTCCAGGTGCCTACCCAGTGCGTCGCTCCCCCGCCGCCCGCGCCAGTGCCGCCGCTGCTGCTTCCGCCAGCACCCGCGACGCCGCTGGCACCTGCGCCACTGCCGCCAGCACCCGCAACGCCGCTGCCGCCGCTGCCGGCGGTCGGTGCCGCACCGGAGATACCGCTGCCCGCCGCGCCGATAGTTCCGCCGCTGGCGGTCATGCCCGCGCTGCCCGGTGCGCCGCCCGCAGCGGGGGGACTACCCGCACCCGGGGCCCCGCTCGCCGCAGCGGGTGGTGCATCCGACCCGCCGCAGGCTACGCCCGCGGCTGCGACTGCGAGCAGCAAACCGAAGGCTGCGGGCTGTAGAAACGGGGTCAATTTCCGGAGCGATGGAGAACGGGTAAGTGAGGATCGGGTCATGTTGTGCAGTGTCGAATCATCGCATATTCCGCCACTCCGGGCTCGGGGCAAGAAGGGACGGGAAGAGGAGCAATCCGATTCAGCCGAATGCCGCATTTCACGAGGACGGAATGCTACCGTTCCACAGCATGTTCCTTCGTCGGCCATCGCGGGTGGCGCTGGTCATTTTGACGGTCGCGCTCTCGCTCGCCGCCTGCAACCGTGTCGAGGAACCGGTCAGTGAACGGCGACCCGCGTCGTCGTCTCCCGGGGCGCCGCTCGCCGCTTCGCCGGCCCCAGCAACCGCGCAGTTGCCCGCGCTCGCGCAGTTACTGACATTGCCGACTTCGGCATACCAAGCTTCGCTCTTTGCGGACGACGAAGCGATCGAGCTTTTGACCAACAGCGCGGCCTATCGCCTGTTGCCCGGCAAGGAGCCGCTGCAACGAGCCCTCGACTTGGGCTTCGCGGCGACCGTCACACGCGGCAGCTACGTCTATTGGTCCGCGGGGGCGATTTGGAGCGCGTCGAGGCGCGTACCGTCCAGCGCAACGAAGAAGCTTGCCGACCTCGACGAGCAACCGCAGCGCTTCGTGGCCGACCTCGCGGGCGATGCGTTCGCTTGGCTCGCGCACTCGGCGGACGACCGCTATGCGATTGATACGCTCGCGAGCCGAAGCGTGAAGAGGCTATACACGTCCCCCGGATCGATCGACGCACTGACGATGATCGGCGATGTCGTATACTTCGTCGAGCGTCCCGATGGCACCGGCTGGCGCATCGCGCGAGTGAAGCTCAGCGGCGGCGACGCGACGTTTACCGCCCGCAAAACCGGGCGTTGGCCGGCAATGCTGCGCGGCAACCGGGACCACCTGGTCTTTTACGACGGCAACCAGCGCGACGTGCTGACGCTATCGCCCGACCTGCAGCAGGAACGCACGCTGGCAAAAGACTTCATCTGTTCGCCGCTGGCGTTGGCCGCCGACGTTTATTGCTCCACGATGGAAGGGATTTTCGAGCTGCCAATCGTGGGTAAGCCGCAGCGAGTCGCCGCGGCATCGCGCAACCTGATCACGAACTTGGCGGCCAGCGCGGAGCGCCTCGCCTTCATCAGCGATGTCGGTGGCCAGGGCCAAGATCAACTGGCCGTGAACGTCGTGCTGCTGAGCAAGCCGAACCCAGCCGAGGCACCGCACTAAAATCACTCACGGCGCAGGTCGGCCGAGTTGATCCATCAGGTACGTCATCGCCGAACGTGGCGCGCCGTTGCGGATCAGACCGCTGTTGGGAGCCGACGACCAAGTTTGGCCGTAGATCCAGCCCCAGATGGTGATGCCCTTCACGTAGCTCGTGCCCATGAACAAGGGCAGGTACTGCTTGTACAAGCTGAGCTGCTTGGCATCGTCCGAGCTGTCGATATCCATCTCGGTGATGTACACCGGTAAGCCGGTTTGCGTGTTCAACGCAGCCAGCAGCTTGGTGACCGTAGCGAGACTAACGCTGCCATTGTCGAGATCGTGCGCCTGAGCGCCGATGGCGTCGATCGGGCCGCCCGCGGCCTGGACCTTCTTCACGATATCGATCATGTGATTGTTGTCGTTCTGCCACTCGATATCGTTGAAGTCGTTCAGGATCAGCACTGCATTGGGACAGGCCGCGCGCGCCCAAGTGAAGGCATTGGTGATCCACTTCCAATCCCCATTGGTGCCGCCGCCGATGCTCCCGGCATAGGCGGGCGAGGTGTGCGGCGGAGGCTCGTTCACCACGTCAATCAGCTTGGTGTTCGGATAGCGTTTACAGAACTCGCTCATCCACTTCTGCACGACCTCAGGGGTGATGCTGCCGCCCGGCTGTTGGCTGCCCCAGATGAAGTTGTGCTGCTTGAAGATGATTTGGTTCTTCTCGGCGTAATCGTAAATGGCATCGAGCGCGGTCCAGTTGAACGCTGCGCTGGCACTCGACTGAACCGAACCCCACTTGCCGGCGTTCTCTGGGGTGACCTGATCCCAGTAGGTGGCAAACTTGCGGGTGCCCTGATCCATTCCGTTCATGAAGCCAGTGGTGATGTTGCCGACGAACTCCGGACCGTCACCTCCGCCGCCGAGCTTTCCACCGACGCCGGTGCTGCCTCCGGCCGTGCCAGTACTCCCGCCGGTAGCTGGGCCCGAGCCGGCCGCGCCTGGGCCGGAGCCCATGCCGGCAGCGCTTGGACCCGAGCCCGAACCGGCCGCGCCGCTGCCCGAACCGCTACCACCCTTACCAACCGTTCCAGCGCGGTCGACGCTGCCGGCGCTCGAGCTGCTGCCGCCCAAAGGAGCGCCGCCCTCGCCAAAGCTACCGCCTACGCCCGGGGCACCAGCCACCTCATCGTCGTTGATTGCCCCTCCTGCGCAACCGAGCGCAGCGAACAGAACAGAGGCACCGATAATGTAATTTTTCAGTATGTTGTAGCGCACGCGAGTCATCAATCTTGTCTCGCAGTATCGTCGACGCCATCAGAACCGTCATTTATACGGAAGACCCCTCGCGACTCGCGGCGTTCACTCTCAGGGGTGATATTTTTTTAGCCGCTCTCGATGGATCTTTCCGTTCCAAAGCGGGACGCCCCTCAGCGGACCCGCGCGAGTGAGCCATGAGCCACACACCTACGTACAAAGATCCGAGCCAGCCGATCGAGCACCGCGTCGAGGATCTGGTCCTGCGCATGACCTTGCCCGAGAAGGTAGGACAGTTGCTCCAACTCAACGGTCAGATCAATCCGGTCGAGACCGTGCGCGAGCTGCAGCCCGGGTCGCTCTTACACATCTTGAACGACGCGCTTTTGCCGGCCATGGACGCGGCAGCCGAAACGCGGCTCGGCATTCCGCTGTTGATCGGCGAGGACGGCATTCACGGGCACTCCTTTCACGCGGGCGCGACCATCTTCCCCACGCAACTGGCCATGGCTTGCTCGTGGAACGTGGACCTGCTCGAAGCCGCAGCGCGCGTCACCGCTCGCGAAATGGCGACCACCGGCGCGCATTGGACGTTTTCCCCCGTGCTCTGCTTGAGCCGTGACTTGCGTTGGGGGCGCACCGGGGAAACCTTCGGTGAAGATCCTTTCCTCATCGGTGAGCTGGGTGCAGCCATGATCCGCGGCTACCAAGGCGCGGGTCTAGACGACGCGAGCGGCGTGCTGGCGTGCGCCAAGCATTACGCGGGTTACTCCGAGACGCAGGGCGGGCGCGACGCCTCCGAGGCGGACATTTCGCGGCGCAAATTGCGATCCTTTTTCCTGCCGCCGTTCGAGCGAGCCGCGCGCGCGGGCTGTATGAGCTTCATGACCGGTTACCAGTCGATGGACGGCTTGCCTTCGACCGCCAACCATTGGCTCTTGACTCGGGTCTTGAGGGACGAGTGGGGCTTCACCGGGATCTTGGTCACGGATTGGGACAACGTGGGACGGCTGCATTGGGAGCAACGCATCGTGCCGTCGCCGAAGGAGGCCGCGGTCGTCGCGGTGCGCTGCGGCAACGACCTGATCATGGCAACGCCCAGCTTCTTCGAGGGTGCGCAAGCCGCCGTGCGCGAAGGGCTACTGGCCGAGTCGGAGATCGACGCCGTGCTGCGACGTATCTTGACGCTCAAGTTCCGCATGGGCTTGTTCGAGAATCCGCGCCGTCCCGATCGCGAGAAGCAAGCCCGCGTGATTGCCAGTGCGGAACATCGCGCGCTCAACTTGGCGCTCGCGCGGCAATCGCTGGTGCTCTTGAAAAACGACGGCACTTTACCGCTGTCGATCGATAATTTGGGCAAAATCGCGGTCATCGGCCCCAACGCAGACGACGATTTGGCGCAGCTCGGCGACTGGTCCTTGGGCAGCTCACAGCACCCGCCGAGCGCGGGCCGGCACCCGCGTGCGTGCACGGTCAGCTTGCTCGATGGCATCCGCGCGCGCGTGCCGGCTTCCGTGTCCGTCGCTTACGCGCGCGGTTGCGAGCTGAGCTCGACCGACACGAGCGAGCTTGCGGCAGCGCTCGCCGCCTGCGCGGATGCAGACGTAATCGTGCTCGCGTTGGGCGACGCTTTGCCGTTCATCGGCGAGCTGCGCAGCACGGCCACGCTCGAGCTGGTCGGCGGCCAACGCGCACTGCTCGAGGCGGTCGCCTCCTTGGGCAAGCCGCTGGTGCTGGCGCTGGTGAACAGCAAACCATTGGTGTTGCCCGCGGCCAGCGAGCACGCGGCCGCAATCATCGAGTGCTTCAACCCAGGCATGCAAGGCGGCACCGCCTTCGCGGAGCTCTTGTTCGGCGACCTCAACCCATCCGGCAAGCTTCCGATCTCGTTTCCGAAGCACGTCGGTCAACAGCCCAGCTTCTACAGCCAAGTGCGCGGCCAACACGGCACTTCCTACGCGGATCTCGATCAGAATCCGCTTTTTGCCTTTGGTTTCGGCCTCAGCTACACGCGCTTCGAATTTTCGAGCTTGCGCCTCTCGAAGTCACGGCTCACCGCGGCTGACGCGCTGGAGCTGAGCTTCGAGCTTTACAACGCCGGCGAACGAGAGGGTACGGAGATCGCCCAAGTGTACGCCTCCGACTTGGTGACGTCGGTGACTTGGGTGAACAAGGTATTGATCGCGTTCGCACGGGTGACCCTCGCCGCAGGCGAACGACGCGTCGTCAGCTTGACCATTCCGCAAGAGCGATTGTCCCTCGTCGACGCTTACGAGCGGCGCGTGGTCGAGCCGGGGGAGTTCGAAGTCTCCGTGGCTCCGTCGTCCCTTGCCGCAGGCGCTCTGCGCGCGCGCTTCGTGGTGGAAGGAGAAGCGTTCTCGTTTTCCGGTATTCCTGGGGCCGGGGCAGCGCAAAAAGTCGAAGTGAGTCCAGTCGAGGGACAGAATCCGGGCGCATGCTAGGGTAGTGGACTATGCGCGGCTGGTTTCAACGGGGGCGGTTCCTGCTGCTGAGCAGCGCGCTGTGCGCGGGCATGGTTGGCTGCGCAGCGCAGCACGATGACTCGCTTCGACTGAGCGAAGAGCTGGGGCGTGCGCGAGCGAACGAGGCGTGGCAGCAAGCGCGTGCCGCGGAGCTCGAGTCGCGCCTGTCGCGGCTCGAACAGCGAGCGGCCGTGTCCCTGAGCGCTCAACGCGCCGAAGATCGCGAGCTCTCGAGTCGCCTCGAGCGGTTGATCCAGCTCAACGAACGCCTGCTCGCCGAGCGCGCTGTAGCGCCCGTGCCCGGCGCTGCAGCGTCGGCGCCCGTGGCCGCCTCCGCGGCCCGCACGGCCGTCACTAGTGCCGCGCCAATGGCCAGCGACGAGCAGCAGCTGCGCGCGCTGGCAGAGCGCATGAGCGGCCGTCCGGGTAGCCCGCGCGGCGGGCTCACGCGCGAGCAAGAGAGCGCGCTGCGAGTGCTCACTCGCCCCGCGCGCAAGTTGGACACGGAAAATCCGTGGCCCGCCGCCTTCTACTGAGCGGACCCGCTTTTCAGGACCCGGTCGGCTGCTTCGGCGCGCGGGCTCGAGCGCGGCGCGTGGCCGACGAAATCGATGTAGGCCGTAGGTAGCTCGCGCAGCGAGGCGCCCTGGGCGGACGCTTCGACGGCGTGCGCCAAAAACATGTGCTGCATCAATGCCGACGTGAGTGAGCCCACTTGATGCGGCGTGAGGCCCAGGTCGAGAAACGCTGCGGCGATCGCGATGCCCATGTTCGGCTCCGGTCCTCGCACGTCGCGCACGACTTCCGACACCGCCGTCATCAAGCGCCAGAACCGGTGGGTCTCGCGTTTTCTGCGCAGGATGCAGGCGCGAAAAGCGACCAGGCGTTCGTCTCGCTCCCGGAAGGGTGTGCCAAAACCCCAAACGAACCGATGCTCGTCCAGGTACCCGTTGACGACGCGGCGCACGGTCTCTGGATCGTCCACGCGATCGCCGACTGCGGCATCGAAGGCGAGCAAGACCTCCGCGCTTTTGGCGGTCGTCCAGGGACCGATGCGAGCGTCTTCCTCAGACAGTAGGCCTGCAGCCGCGGCCGGCAGCGTGGAACCATAGGCGGCGATCAGCCGGGTCAGCTTCAGCGGCCAAATGCGGGGGTCAGCCAGCGTGGCCGTGCAAGCGACGTCGTCGACCACCCCGCAGGCATCATCGGACAAACGCCGACCGAGCACCGAAAGGACGGTGAGTCCGGTGAGCGTCTCTCGCCCGGCGAGCTCCTCGAACACGCGGTAACCAAAGTAGCGGTGTTCGTGCCAGCCCCAGTGGGCAGTGCGCGTTTCGTGCGGCAGCTCGGGCAGATTCATGGCGCCTCCGTGTAAGCGAAGCGGGGCAGATTGATCGGATAATTAGCGAAATTCGTCGGGCGTTCGGCCAACGCTTCGGCGACCGCGCTCGGCAGGCGTGCGAGCGCGATCGCTGCCTCGAGCTGCTCACGGCGCTGGAACCCGACGGCGAACAGCAGCAGCAGGAGCGCGGCATCTCGCGAAGGGCGCTCGGCGAGTGCGGGAATGGCGAGGCCCGAGGGCTCGAGCGCCAGCTCGAGGCGCTGAACTGCGGCGAGGTCGGCTTCATCGCGGGCGCGGAAGCGCTCGGGCAGCGAGCCGCTCGGGGCAGCCAGCCAGGCAATGAGCTCGGTATGCTCGTCCAGGAGCGAGCGTGCGTGCTCGGCCGCGCCGATGGCCGCCACGCCGAACCCGCTGCTCGCGGGGGTGCCACACAGGCGGCTCACGACCGCGGCATGCGTCG
This sequence comes from Pseudomonadota bacterium, assembly GCA_037200885.1. Classification (GTDB taxonomy): domain Bacteria; phylum Myxococcota_A; class Polyangia; order Polyangiales; family Polyangiaceae; genus PMG-095. The sequence continues at coordinate 2,374,776 of JBBCIN010000001.1, read as the reverse complement.
AGGCGTGAGCCACCGAGACCGGGCCCAAGAACATCAATGCCACGGAGAACGCGCTCGAAGCCGCAGCGCTAGGCAGCTCGCCGCTCAGGAAAAGAAACAGCAAATCCGAGGCCTGGTAGTGGCGCGCGAGGTCGCCTTCGACGTCGTAGCCGTGCACCCACGCCCGCTCGCCTGGCGTGACCACACGCGCCGTCAAGCGCGCCGGAAACGAGGCTCCACTCTCCAGCGGACCGCCGAGCTCGGGCGCGCTCACGAGCCCATCCCCGGGAAGAATGGCACGCTGGAGGATGCGGGAGGCATGTTGCTCAAGCCTTGCTTGCTCAGGCTTTGGTTGCGCTGCCCGGCCGGCGCGATCTCGGTCGGGTCGATGATCACGTCGATCACGAAGGGGCCGAGCGAGGCGAGCCCCAACTGCAGTGCGGCAGCCAGATCCTGTTCACGATCGACGCGGATACCGTCGGCCCCCATGGCGCGCGCGATGGCGACGAAATCCGCGCGAGGAAAATCGGTCTCGAACGGCGTCCAACCGACCGAGCGCATGCCCTGTTCGATCATCCCGTAGCGCGCATCGTTCAGCACGATCCAAACGGCGCCAATTCCGTAGTTCGCGGCGGTATTGATCTCGTTCAGCATCAGCATGGCGCCGTCGCCGACGATCGCGAATGCCTTGTTGCCGCGAGCGAGCGCCGCGCCGAGCACGCCGGCCGTGGCGTGACCCATCGATCCAAAGCCCGCGCTCACGCGGTAGCGACCAGGGTGCGGGAAGTGCAGCTTTTGGCTGCCAAGGGAGAAGGAATTTCCGGCTTCGGTCATCACGATGCTATCGCTTCGATCGACGATTTCACGCTGAATTTGCTGCATCAAGTACGACGGTCGCACCGCCGCTTCGGCGCGCGCGGCGAGCGGGCGTTCCGCGTTCGGAGGCAGCGCGACGTGGGCACGCGGCTGCGATTTTTCGGGCCACGCACGCACCAGATCGCGAAGGAAAGTGCCGATCTCCGCTTGGACTCCGATCGTCGATACGTCAGGGTACGCCGCGCCGAACGCGTCGGCCTCGAGATCGACGTGGATGAAGCCGTCACTCGGTGCAAGCTCGGGCAGCCAAAACGAGGACATCTCGCCCAACCGAGAGCCGAGCACCAGGGCGCGGGTCGGTCGCGCGCGGCGCAGGTATTCAGTGACCCGAGCATGGCCGCCGAGTCCGGTCACACCGAGATAGAGCGGGTGCGTTTCGGGCATCACGCCCTTGGCGCGCGGCGTGCACATCACCGGCGCACCGCTCAATTCCGCAAGGGTTTGCACGAGATCTGCCGCCGCGCGTGAACCAAATCCAGCCCAGATCACGAATGGTTCGCTCGCGAGCAGCTCAGCGCACTCGGCGCTGACCAGTGGATCACAGGCGCCGGGCGCCACCGTAGTCACCCGCGGCAGCGATGCTGCGCGTCGAGCCGTCTGAACGGCGAGCGGCAAGCCAAGATGGGCAACGAAACCTTGCGGACGTGCGAAGCCGCTGACCAGGCGGGACAGCGTGGTCTCGAGCTCCGTCGGGTCGTCGATCACGCCTGCGTGGTGGAATAGGTTGCCGCTGATGAACAGCGGGCTGAGTGAGGAGAAGGCGCCGCCCGTCTCCTGAAATGCGCCGCGGCCGCGCTGGGCCGACGGGGTGGTGCCGGAGATGAACAAGACCTTGGCGCCCTCCGCGCGGGCCGCCGCCATTCCCGTGTAGAGATTACTGACGCCGGGCCCAGTCGTCGCAATCACGACCGCCGGGCGGCCAGTTGCGAGTGACGCCTCGATGGCCGCAAACGCCGCGCCCGCCTCATGCCGAAAGTGCAGCAGGCGAATCGGGCTCTCCGATACGGCTTGGCAAAACGGCGCAATCCCACCGCCGAAGATGCCGAAAGCGTGCTGCACTCCGAGCCCAACCAGCGCATCGACCAAGGCCTCGGAGACCGTCGGGACAGGGGCTGGAGCCGGCCAACTGGAGGTGACCGGTCGCACCGGGACCACCATGCTGTGGCGAGCCTCGGGCTGCGTCTCGGGTTTGGGATCTGGATAATCGGGGCTTAAGTCTCGCTTGAGCCGACGTGCTTTCAACATTTTTTGTCCTGCCGTTTTGGAAACCGGAGGACCGAGCCCATGTGGGGAATCGTCCGGTGACCACACAGACGGACGCACTTGGTAGGAGTTTAGCGGCAACCGCTAGAAATCGTCCAAATCGCAACAAGCGAGAACCGCCAGCGTTGCGCCAGGGACTGGCGGAAACCGACACGCGAGCGAGGAGTCACGCGGACGGATGTCGCGTGCTGGTCACCCTTCTGGGTGAATCGGGATCTAGTTTGATGGTCGCGAGACACGCCGCAGCCGTCCCAGCCTTCGGCGTCCGAGGCCGGCACCCAGCACGAGCGCGAGGTGCGGCGCAGGATCGCGATCGCCCCCCTCTTCGCTACCCGACCCGGAGTGAGGTGTTGCTCAGAGGGATTGGAGCACCGAGATTGGTGCGGTGAAATACAGCGTGGCCAAGCACATCTCGTTGCTGGTGCCCCAGCCGGGCTGGACGGGCTGAGTCACGGTCGTGGTGTCGTAGTCGCAGGTGACATCGAACACGCTGTGCGCGTCGAGCGCGGGCGGCTTGTCGTAGAAATACATGCGTTGCCAATGGAAGTCCCAGTTCTGCACATCCGCGGCGCAGGTGGCGGCACCGGCCGTGGAGACTTGCAGCTGATACTTGTGGCCGAGCTGGTGCATGTGCGGCATGACGCCATTCAGCTGTCGGTCGGGGACCTGGCTCAAACCGAAGTCCGCCAGCTGCTGACTCCAACTGTATTTTACGGACGGTTTGCCAGGTGCAAGCTGCGCGGGCGTGGCATCCTCGAGGCTGCCCAGGAACGGATCATTGAGCACGAAGCTGCCGACGCGCTCTACCTGATCGGCGAGCCGCAACCTGACCGTGGTTTGGTCGCTTTGGCCGACCAAAGACGTGTCGTGCAGGTTGTAGTGAATTTGAATCACGATTTTGTCGGTGGGCTCGAGCGGCACACCGCTCTTGACCGGGTACGCCACGGGACCCTGCCCCCGCGCCCAAACCACCGGCACCGCGTCGACGTGAACGCCATCGCCCGCCATGCCGAAGCACGGCCAGCCGTCGCGATCGGGTGTCGCGGCGTGCAAACGGGCCATCAGCTCCCCATTGGTGAGGTTGGGCTCCGCGCTGAGCTCGGCCTTCGCGCTCGGGTCGATCACGAAGCCGAGTACGTGGTGGATGATCGCGGCATTGCCAGGCGCGACTTCATAACCGGTAATGAACTGTTGCGCGTTCACGCCCGAATCGAGCTCGAAGCAGCGGTATTCATCGGCCGCAGTCAGCGGACCGCCTTGAATGATGGGCGTGAACAGCGGCGACTGGTAGGGCGTGCCAGTGCCGATCGTCGGCAGCGGCGGGACCGTCAGCGCGTGCGGCGTTCCTTCCTTCGCGCCGCCTTCGAACCATTTGGAGATCGTGTCATGGTCATGTGGTCCTCCAGAGCCCCCTGCCCTCGAGTCCTAGTTAAAGCACTTCTTCGGACACGACGCGCGCATAAACCAGACGTTGCGGACCTCCAGCGAGATCCGCCAGATCGAAGTCGCCGTTGGGTATCATGCCGTTTGGCTTGAGCGACGGATCCGCCACGCCAATCGCGGTATCGTCCGCCTCTTTTCCGCTCGGGCGTTGAACTTTTGCTTTGACGCTGAAGGTCACGCGCAGACCCTTTGCGCCGGGCGGGAGGCGAACGTGTTTGCGCGCGGCGAGTTGCCGAAAAGCGTTCAGCACCGCAGACCACTCCGCCGCTGTGCCGTGGACCAGCTCGACATTCGCGAAGCTGCCATCCGCGGCCACCGTCGCCCGCACGATGGCCTCACCGCGCAGCGGACCTTCCTCACGCGCCGCAGAGCTCAGCGAACCGAGCAGCGCATTGCCACGAGCCATGCCGCGCTGGACGTCATCAGCCGACAATGCGGCTTGGAGCTGCCTTTGCACGGTCGACTTGCGAGCACGTGGGCCGAGCTCGGACGCAGGAGCGGGACCCGTCGCAGTCGCGGGCCCCGGATCGTGAAGGAAGAAATGGCCGTCGAGCCCGAGGTCGATCTTGCGACCCGGTGGCGCGTCGCCCACATCCGCGGAGCCAGCTGCCACTGGCGCAGCGAGCACCTCACCGGGTGCCGCTTGCGGGCTCACTTCGACCTCCGCCACGGTCGACTTCGACGGCAGGCCCGCTGCGCGATTGGCGACGGTGCGAGGAGCCTGCGCTTCAGCGCGAGCGGCGAGCGGAGCGCTGGCCGGAGCCGGCTCGACGGGCGCTTCATCGACCGGAAATTCTTCGAGCTCGACGGACTGCGCTGCTGGCTGGGCTTTAGCCGTCAGCCGATCATCGAGCGAGTGCGGTGCGCGCAGCAAGAGCGCCAAACCATGCAAGGCCAAGGCGCCCAACAAGGCATAGGAAAAGCGCGGCACGGCGCAGTGTGAGCCGGGTCACTCGAACGGGCAAGCTCGAAGCCGCGCGCGCCCGGCTCGACGGTTTTCTGCGAGATTCCTGGCCTCGATCGCGGCGCGACGCCGAAGGCGGTGACGACGCGCGGCGTGCCGCGTGACCATCGACAACCCAGCCGCGGCTCACGTCCTCTGCGCCGGTCTAAAGCGCAGGAGTGTTACGTTTTGTGGCAGGCGCTCGCTCCCGAGTGGCTCGAGCTGCAAAAAGGACTTGGCCTCGAAGAACGGCGTGCCGCCGCCAAGCACCACCGGATACACGTACAGGCGAAACTCGTCGATCAGGCCGTGTCGCGCGAGGCTCGCCGCCAGCGTCGGGCCGCCGACTTCGATCTCACCCGACATTTCTGCCTTCAGCTGGCTGACCGTGCGCACGACGTCGCTCTTGACCAATCGCGCATTGGGGCCGACGCTTTCGAGGGTCGCGGACACCACGACTTTGGGCGTGTCCTTCCAGGCGGTCGCGAAGTCGAGCTCAACCGGCGTGCTCTCCGGCTTCGCGTCAGCGTCTTCCCAATAGCGCATCATTTCGTACAGCCGACGGCCATATACGTTCAGCACGATTCGCCTTTGCTGCTCGTTGAAGTAGCGATGGAGCGGTTCATCCGGTACGGGCAAGCTCGGACCCGCTTCGGGCCCGGCGACGTAGCCGTCGACCGAGAGCATCATTCCGAAGCTAATTTTCGCAGTCATTGACGGTAGTGCTCATGGGTTCGGTTGAACGACGGCGATCCCCGTCAGCGCGCCGCTGCCTGTGACCAAGTCACGCGCGCCGCTGCCGTCGAGGTTTGCGCGACCGACGCGACCGCTCGCGCCGCTCGTGTAGTACACGTGGCCGCGCTCGAGATCGAGCGTGACGCCAATCGCCTCCCGCACTCCTTGCACCAGGATTTGACGATCAGCTCGAGTGGCGGCGGTCTTGCCGCTCGGGATCTCGATCGCGGCGCGATTAATCGTGTCGTCCCCGCGATCGCTCCAATACATGTATCCCGCGGAGACATCCAGATCGAGATCGACAGGCTCGGGCAAGCCGTCGATCAGCACTTCGACGTCGGTGCGTGTGCTGTCGGTTTCGCCGTCCGGCATTTGCAGATGGGCGCGACGAATCGAGCCAATCATGCCGTCATCAGGGCCTTTTTGCGTCCAGTAGATGAAGCCGTGAACGAGGTCGAGCGCGAGCCCGACGCACCAATTCGCGGCGTCTTTTCGCGCGGCATCACCGGTCGCGACGGTGACCAGCGTCTCCAGAGCGGAACCGTCCATGGCTGCGCGTTGGATGCGCATCCCTTCACGATCGGACCAATAAAGCTGCTTGCCAACGAGATCCAGCTTGAGTTGCTTGGGCGTGTAGCTGCCACCGGTCGGCACGATCGAGGTGACCTTCGAGCCGTCGAGCTCCGAGCGACGCAGCGAGCCATCATTGTCCGCGGGCACACCCATGGTGGTCCAGAACAGATGGCCGCCTGCGACGTCGACCGCGATGCCGTCCGGGCCTTGTCCGGCCGAGCTCACCAGCGTGCGTGGGGTGGGCTTGTCTTCGTCGAAGGCGCGCACGTTGCCCGAAACATCGAGATAGAAAATGCGACGCACGCCGCTCGAGGCCGAGCCACTCGCGCCCGCGCTTGCCGGATCGTTCGTGCTCCCCGCGGACGAATTCGAGGCGCCGCCTGGAGCGGCGCCAGCCGAGCTTGCAGAGTTGGCACCCGCTGAGCTCACGCCGCCTGAGCTTGCGCCACTCGAGCTCGTGCCAGCTGAGCTCGTGCCAGCTGAGCTCGTGCCAGCTGAGCTCGTGCCAGCTGAGCTCGTGCCAGCCGAGCTCGTACCGCCTGAGCTCAGGTGGGCACCCGCGATCGCCGAGTCGCCGCCGCGGTCAGCCTCCCCAGCCGCCTCGTGCGATCCCGAACCCGCGCGTGTGCTCGAGCACGCACACGCGAGCGAGCACGCGAAAAGGACGGCGAACGCGCCGGGGGAAGCACGTCTGGATCGCAACATCGGGGCACCGGGCTGCGCCCCATTAATAGCTCGGGCTCAGCCGCTGGTCGACCCGCGTTGCACTGCGCGCCGTCTCGGCCACGGCGGCGGAAATTTGCACAGGGTCCAACCTGCACTAATCACGGTACAAAGTCGCAATGTACGCCGCAGTCTTGCTCCTGCATTCGTGGAACCGTTGGTTGGTTCTCGCCTCCGCCGTCGCAACGCTCGCGGTGGCCACTCAGGGCGGCTTCGCGGGCCGAGAATGGACGAGAACGGATCAACGGCTCACTACCTCGTTCGTCTCCGCATTGGATCTGCAAGTCGTGCTCGGGCTTCTGCTCTACTTCGTGTTCAGCCCGATCGTGCCGAAGACGATGAGTCAATTCAAAGCCGCGATGCACGTCAGCGCACTGCGCTTCTTCGCGATCGAGCACATCACGATGATGGTCCTCGCGCTGATCGCGGCGCACGTCTCGTCAGGGTACGCAAAAAGAGCAACCACCGCGCGCGCTCGTCAGCGGCGAGTGGCTTCTGGCGTCGCGCTCACGCTGCTCTTGATTGCATCTGCGATCCCTTGGCCATGGCTGGCGGCGGGGCGTCCGCTCTTTCGCTGGGTTTGAACCGCTGGCGTAGGCAGTCCCACGACGCTCCTTGCCCTTCCTCCCATCTCGCGTAGCATCCACTGGGATGGGTTATTCGGGGATGGTTTGCGGGCAGGCGGCGTGGGTCATCCTGCTCGGCGCGTACATGGGCGGCTGTGGCGACGGCAGTTCGAACGCCAATGCGGCCGGGGGCGGAAACAACGCGAGTGGCGGTGACAGCGTCGCCGGTAGCTCCGCCAGTGGAGCGTCGGGAACCGGCGCGGGCGGTACCGCGAGCGCTGGCCGCGCGAGTGGCGGCACTGCGAGTGGCGGCGCGGCCGCCGCCGCGCCGCTCGATTGTACGGGCGATTTCGGTTCGCCGACGAACGCGATCGCCGAGGTCGATGGCATCCAAATCGCGAGCCCCACGCTGTCGCCCGATCAGCGCGAGCTGATCTACACGCGCATCGACTACGGCACGACGCTATGGACCTTCGTGCACGCCTTGCGCGGCTCTTCGAGTGAAGCCTTTTCGCCCGCGACAGCGCTGCCGGAGCTCGACGCGGCTTGTCAGACGGCGGAAAACCGCAGCATCGATCTGTCTTCGGACGGCCTGCGCGCGTACATCGATTGCTATAGCGAGACGCCCGGAAGCGCGACGCTACACGTTGCCGACCGCGCCTCGCTGCAAGCATCGTTCGTGGTGCGCGCGACGAGCCAACCCATCGGCGGCTCGAGCGCCGCGATCAGCACGGACGAGCTCACGCTGTACTCGAACGACGATACCCCCGTGGGAGTGTCGCCGCTTCGATACCAGCGCGCGACGACCAACGATGACTTCGGGCCGGCGCAGCCGATTTCGGAGCTCGCGGGCGTGTCCGTGTTCTCCGTGGATCCATCACCGGACGGCTTGGCCCTGTATGCAGGCGTGACCAGCAGCCTGGGCGTCGTCCGGCGCAGCTCAGTGACCGAGAAGTATGGCCTGCCGACGGTGCTCGTTGCGCAACAGACGGTCATTGGTCCACCGCGTAAAGATTACGTGTACGGCGCGCCGGAGCTGTCTCACGACTGCCGAAGTTTGTACTTCGTTCAGCAGGACACCGCTTCACCTTCGCTCAACGGTTCGATCTTGGTGCTGAAGCGCTGAGCCTGCGAAGCTGCTATAAGCCGAACGATGTTTGGTCGTTGGCTCAAAACACTGGGTGCTCGCGAAGACACTTCCGCCGGTGGGGCGCTGCGCGCCAGCATCGAGCGCGAGCTTCCGGGTGCGGATCCCGAAACGATCACGGTGGTGACCAGCATTGCCGGGCTACTCGGCACCGTGGCCTACGCCGATCGCGACTATTCGCCGGCCGAAGAAGCTCGAGTGCGCGCGGAGCTCCTTCGTGTTCAAGGCATGACGCTCAGCGGCGTCGACGCCATCTGTAAGACCTTACGCGACCGCATCGTCGAAATCTCGAGCGTGGAGACGCCTCGTTTCGCGCGCGCGTTGCTCGAGCTCGCAGACGAGGACCTGAGGCGTGAAGTGCTCGGCGCCATGGTCGAGCTCGCCGCCGCGGATGAGTCGATTAGTCTTGCCGAAACGAACATGCTGCGGCAACTCACCAAGTCCCTGGGCTTGAGCCAGCAAGACTACCTCGAGCTGCAAGAGCGTCACCGCCAACACCTGAAGTATTGAGCCGCCGTAGGCAACGAACGATGCGAGAGCCCCTCGCTGACTGAATTGGGTTGATGGTCACGCGCTACGTCGCGCGGCGCCCCAGCCTTCGGCGGCGCGCTGCGGCTCGCCCGACCCGCTTCAGAGAGTCTCTAGTCGAGCTTCAACGGCGTACACGCGCAGAGCGATCGGCAAAATCGCGGCCTTGGCTTCCGCGCTGAGCGCTCCGTCGATGCGCCCGCCGCCATGGCGTTCGAGCACGAGGTGTTCGATCAGCCCCCCGTCGTCCGGGCGCGCACGGTACGACGAGATATCGAGTCCAAGCGCGAACAGCGCGCGGTGCACCGAGCCAATCAGTGGGGAACACGAGCGCTGTCCAATTTCGACGGCCACCAATTCCTGGCCTCGTTGCTCGAAGCGAACTTGGGGATGAGTGATCACGGCGAATTCGAGCCTGCGGGGAGAGAGTGACTGATTGAGGAAGGCGCACCAACGTTTCGGTGACCTCTGGCTCACGTCCCAGCGGTCAAAAGTGCCGAAAGATAAGAGCGCCCACCACCCAAGCCGCGACCTGCTGGCTATTCGCCGGCGCCGGCTGGCTGCACTGCCGATGTGCGCGCACGGACCGGTAGCTTCCAGCCGGGTCGCACGAAATGGCAAGTGTAGCCGTTTGGAATTCGCTGGAGGTAATCCTGATGCTCCGGCTCGGCTTCCCAGAACGGACCGGCCGCCGCCACTTCTGTCACGACCTTGCCGGGCCACAAGCCCGAAGCGTCCACGTCCGCGATCGTGTCTTCAGCGATGCGACGCTGCTCTTCACTCGTGTAGAAAATCGCGGACCGGTAGCTTGGACCCAGATCATTGCCCTGGCGGTTCTGCGTCGTTGGGTCGTGGATTTGAAAGAACATTTCGAGCAGCGCTCGGTAGCTGAGTTTCGCCGGATCGAACTCGACCTCGATCGCCTCGGCGTGGGTGCCGTGGTTTCGGTACGTCGCATTCGGCACATCGCCACCGGAGTATCCCACCCGCGTCGAGAGCACGCCTTCCCGGCGACGAATCAGCTCTTGCATGCCCCAGAAGCAACCGCCCGCCAGTACCGCACGTTCTTCAGTCATGTCACGTCCTCCTGCGGTCATTTGAGGTCTGCGTGCGGGAAAAGCAAGGGCGAGCCCCTTGACGGGCTGCCTATGTGACAGACAGGTGTCGCGCGTCGACGAAGCAAACAGCCTAGCCTTGCGAATCGGCGTCGTGTGTGAAATCAAGGGAATGCGGATGACTTTCATCGTGCACCTTTCGGACCTGCACATGGCGCGGGATGACCGCGCGCAGTCGCGCCTGTTCGACAAGTTGCTGGAAGCGCTGAGGGCCGAGCACGAGAAGGCACGCCCGGAGCGAACCACGGTGTTCATCACGGGGGATGTCTTCGACTCGGGCACGGATCCACCGGGGCCCCTCGTGGATGCCTTCTTGAGCTGGCACGCGCGCATGCTCGAGGTGCTGGGGAACGCGTTTACGGTCGTCTTGCCGGGTAACCACGATCGCAGAAAATTTGGGCTGCTCGGACCGAACCGAGCCGCCCTGTTCTCGGAGTTGCACCGCGCCGCGGATCCGGCGCGCATGCACGTACTCGGGCAGCGAACTCCGTTTCTCGCCGAGGTCGTCCCTACGGCTCTGCATGGGCTGCCTGCGCACGTGGTGGCCTACGATTCGACCTACTTGCCGAGTGGCTTGGTCGGGGCTGGCGGCACGTTTCGGTTGGAAGATCTGCTCCAGGTGCACGCTCAGCTGCCCGATGATGGGCTGCCGCTCGTGCTACTCGTGCACCATCACCTGATCCCGACGCCGGTCACCGACATTAGCCACATCGATATGGTCGGCACCCCGCGCCTCGTTCGCTGGCTCGTGCAGTCCGTCCTGCCGAAATTGTTTTCGCACGCGGACCGCGAAGAGCTCACGATGACCGCGCTCGGCGCCGGTACGGCGCTCTCCGCGCTGCACTCGTTCGAGCGCGCGGTGCTCCTCTTGCACGGGCACAAGCACGTGCCCACCGCGCGCATGCTGCGTGCCTTGGACGCAAATTCTGGGGATCTGATCTTGGTATCCGCGGGCAGCGCGGGCCGCTCGGAGGGGGTGTATTCCTCGCAGCCGAACCCAGCGCGGCTTTGGCCTTCCTTCAACTTGGTAGAGCTTTCGGACGCGCGCGTGCGCGTGGAAGCGCTCTCCTTCTCGCCGAAACGCAGCGGACGGCCACCCGTACGTCGGGATCTGGTGCGCGCGAACCGCGCAGGCTCGAAGTGGGAGCTCGCTCCGTGCGGGCTCGAAGCCAGTGACTTTCCCGCGCGCGTGCTCGCGGACGAGTCGACCTATACGTTGTCGCAGTCGCGCGGCTCGCCCGAGCGCTGGGACTTCGCGTGCGAACGCCGCGTCGCGCTCAAAGCGGGCGCCAAACTTCGCCGCTACAAGGACTTCGTGCACGCCTTGCCACATTTCTCGCCTGGCGCGCGCTCTCGTGCGGAAGGGCGCGGGTATCGGCGCGTGGACATTTCGCTCGAAGAGCCGACGACACACCATTCGAACGACGCGCTCTGCCGCACGCTCGCCGAAGCCGCGCGCTGCTACGGACCGGGCACCGCGTTCGAGTGGGTCGGGCTCTTGTGTCGCTATGGCGCAGACCGGGCCCGTCTCCGACTCGCGTCGCCGCGTGGCGATCAGTTTCAACCGTTCGCGAGTGCCACGGATCTCACCACCGGTCGCGAGCGTCCAGCGCGCATCGAGCTCAGTGACGGATTTTGGTGCGTCACGCTCCGTGACTGCGCTCCGCGGACCCTGCTTCGAATCTATTGGCCCCTCGCCGAGACCTCAAATGAGGCGCGAACGGCGCATCAAACCCAGCAAGAGGACGACGATCGCGAAGGCCAACGACCAGAAGAAGGCGTAGCCGTAAGGCCAGTGCAACTCCGGTAAGATTTCGAAATTCATGCCGTACACACCGCACAGGAACGTGAGCGGCAAAAAGACGACGCTCACCACCGTCAGTCGCTTCATGACCTCGTTGGTGCGATGGCCGACGAGCGACATGTAGAGGTTCAGCGACTCGGACAGGATGTCGCGATCGACCAGCAGATCTTGCAACACGTGTTCGAGAGTGCTGTGAAGGTTACTGAGCAGAACTTGCGTTCGCTCGCTCAAGAACAGGGTGCGGCGCGTGGATAAATCAGCCAGCACGGCGCGCGCGGGCAAGAGCACTTTGCGAAAGTACAGCAAATCGGCGCCGAGGTCGGAGATACGGGCGAACACGCCGTCATCCACGTTGGAGCCACGGAGCTCGTTCTGCAGATTCTCGACGCGCTCCTCCATCAGCTTTTGGATCTCCAGATAGTTCTCGATCAGGTGATCCCAGAGCTCATAGAAGAGGAAGCTCGGGCTACGAGCAAAGCGCAAGAAATCAAGCCGGTATTCCCGAAGCATGCCGCTCAAGAACAGCACCGGACCGCGATGGATCGTGGCCATGAAGCGCTCCGAAATCACGACGTCCACCCGCTCTAGATCGAAGCCAGCCGGCCCCGGGCGGCAGCCGACGACGACGATGTGAAAGAACTCGTCATAGCGGGCGTGGCGCGTCGCCGGCTCTGCGAACAGAGCATCTTGAATGACCTCGTGGTTGAATACGGCGAGCGCCGCGAGGACCTGCTCGGCCTGAGCGGGCTCGACGATCTCGACGTCGATCCAAACGAATCGACCGGCTTCGAGCGCGGACGCGAACTCGCTCGGGTCGAGCTTCTGTTCTCGTTTGGGATCGAAGCCGAATTCGACCAACGACACGCGACAGGACGAAGAATCGTTCTCTGAACCGTCCATGCAAATCTCGGTTCATTCCCCGCGCGAGGCGTTTGCTATGTGGAGCGAGCTGCGGGGGCTAGCCTCAGGTGAAGCGACAAAAGAGCCAGAACAAGCAGGCCGAGAGGGTGATGGACACGGGCAGAGTCAGCACCCAAGCCATGATCAGGTTGCGACAAGTGGACCACTGCAGCCCCGAGTGATTCGCGGCCATGGTGCCCGCGACCCCGGACGAGAGCACGTGCGTGGTGCTGACCGGCAAGCCGAACGCGTCGGCCGCACCGATGGTGACCATCGCCGTGATTTCCGCGGCCGCGCCTTGGGCGTAGGTCAGATGATCCTTACCGATCTTCTCGCCAACGGTGACGACGATGCGCTTCCAGCCCACCATCGTCCCGAGGCCGAGCGCGATGGCGACCGCTATCTTGACCCACGGGGGAATGAACTTCGTCGATTGATCGATGTGCTTCTTGTAATTCTTCAGCGTCGCCTTGTCTTCCGGGGCGAACTCGGGGATCCCCGTCTTCTCCATCAAACGCAAGCTCTCCCCCACCAGATACAGATCGTTTCGGAAGTTGCGCGTCTGCTCGGGCGGCACGTCCTTCAGCTGCTTGAAGTTCTTGAGATCGTCCGCGACGCCTTTGGACATTTCCGCTAGCGCGGGCACCGTGGTCGCTGCCAGCTTGCGCTCGCGAATGTAGGACCTGAGCTCCGCGCGCGGATCCTGAACCGTGGCGTGCTCGGCGTCGTAGCGATTGAACGTGTCTGCGCTTTGATAGGAGACCGCGATCATGTCTTGCATGTCACGCGGCGATACGGCGTGGTTCAGTGCGTACGCGGTGGGCACGGTACCGACCAAAATGAGCATGATCAGCCCCATGCCCTTCTGCCCGTCATTGGAGCCGTGGGCAAAGCTCACGCCGGTGCAAGTGAGCAGCAAAAGGGCGCGGATGAAGAAGGGCGGTGGCTCCGTACCAGCGGGGGCTTCGTACAGCTTTTTATTCGGAACCAGCTTCTTCACGATCAAAAGCAGGAGCGCCGCACAGACGAAGCCGACCACGGGCGAGATGAGCAAGGATTTGCCGATATTCGCCGCTTGTCCCCAGTCGACGCCGCTGGTGTTCGATGAACCGGACATTAACTGGTTGGCGATGCCTACCCCAATGATCGAACCCACCATCGTATGCGAGCTTGAAGACGGGAGCCCGAAGTACCAGGTGCCCAAGTTCCAAATGATCGCCGCCGCGAGTAGGGCGAAGACCATCGCAAAACCCGAGCCGCTGCCGACCTGCAAGATCAGCTCGACCGGCAGCAGCGAAATGATGCCGAAGGCGACCGCGCCGCTCGACACCAAGACACCGATGAAATTCCAGACGCCGGACCAAACCACGGCCGCGTGCGGCTCGAGCGTATGGGTATAGATGACCGTGGCCACCGCGTTGGCGGTGTCGTGAAATCCGTTTACGAATTCGAAGCCGAGCGCGACGAGCAGTGCCACGCCCAAGATCACGAACGGAAAGATCGAGGTCGAGTGAACCGTCGCGAGGTCGGCGACCAACTGGGAGGCCGCGTAGACAGTACCAATGACGAGTACGGCTGCGAAAATACCGTTGGCCCATCGCCCTGGCTTTTTGTCGAGCTTCGAGGCGACCGCGGCGTTGGCAGGGCCCGGCGGGGGCGGATCGATCAACGAGGGCGATGCGGTAGTCATGGCGCGCGCTCCTTTTTGCGGGCACCCAGCCTACCTTTCCTGCGACGTGCTTCAGGTGACGCGATGGAAAAATCTCTGTGCGTGCGCAGCCACATCGCGAGCGATGCATCGCTCATCCTTTACTCACATCGGGATTCGTCGCTGCCAGTGACTGCAATGTTTCGAGCTGGTGTTGTTCTCACCGTGGTGGGCGAGACGATGTCTTCAACGCCGCACGACGAGCACATTGCAGGTCGCGTTCTTCACGACGCTTTCTGCAACACTCCCCAGAACCAACCGGGTCATCCCCGTGCGGCCGCTGGCTCCGAGCACGATCAGGTCGACTTTTTCTTGCTCTGCAACGAGTACGAGCTGAGCGGCTGGATCCCCTTCGCGCCAGAGCACCTGGCCGAGGCGGCCCGAACCGCGATGGGCATTGGCCGCGGAATCGAGCTGAGCTTTCTCGGACTCGCGCGCAGTCGTAAGAATGGTGGACTCGGCCTTTTCTTGCAGCGTGAATACGTGCAGCAATTGCACGGTCGAAGCAAACTTTTCAGCCAACGCAAACGCATGCTCGAGAGCCACGTAGCTGTGGGGACTGAAGTCGAGAGCGACTAGGATGCTTTGAGGACTCGGCATGAACCTGTTCTCCGCTGAGTTGGCTTTGACGTGTGAAATGGTAGCCAAGCGCACGGCCCCCCGGGTGACGATTTTGCGACGCCTCCGTTGCAGCGTACGTCGGGAGGGTCGCTCGTTGGCCACGGGTCCACGCGCCCGAAACGTTGCGAGCTTCGCCTCGAGCTGTCGTCGCCAAGTTTCCACGAAAGCGTTTCGCAGCCTGACGTGAGAGCTGGCAAAATGCGCTCGCTGGTATGGACCGAGCTGGTCGTCACACGATCGTGTCCTTGAGCCTCGTCTTACTTTCGGCCTGTGCCTCGACACGACCTGGAGCCTGCGCGACCAACGGTTCAGTCGACGACCTGCCGCGTTTGAGCGAGCTCAATTTCCATTGTGCCCGAGCGACCATGGGCAAAGACAGTCCGTACCGCATGCCACTTGCCGGTAAGGAGGACGACCCGATTCTTGCTGCTCGTCTCGACAGCCTGCCGCCTCGGACGCGCCGGGCCGCGCTGGCGGCCGGACTCGAACCGCTGCTATCCAGGATCTTGCAAGAAAAGGCGCTGGGACAAGCGCCGACCGTCGAGCTTCTCCAAGAGGAGCAGGAGCTCACGCTGCGGTTGGTCGCGCTCGATGACCAGGTCTTGGCGGCGGCCTTCGAAGCCGGTTGTACTTCCGACCGGCTCGAAAAGCTCGCCGGTAAGCTGGGACAAAGCGAACAGGCGCGGCAACTCACGATCGCCGAGCTGTCACTCCTGCTGGGCGCGGTCATTACGACCACCGCCGGAGCGTGGGCACTTGCCGACGATGAATCGAAGACCCCGGCGATATTGGGTCTCGTGGGCGGAGGAGTAACGACGGCATTCGGGGTCGCCGCACTGACCCATGAGCAGCACTCGATCATGTTCGCGCATCCGCGCAATCGCATCACGCCGATTCGCAATGGCTCGGATCCGGATCATCTCTACCCGACGTTCGTGTTTCGAATGCTGACCTTTCCCGACGCGGAGAATGGGCGCACACCGCGCGACGAGTTGCTCGCCGATTGGCAAGGGGCGCTGGATGAGGCCGCCGCCCCGAACGAGGCCGCCTGCGTCAACGCGCTCATGGTCAGCAACGGCGGAAGGTACGACGAAACGCGCCTCACGCTCCGCGCCAGGATGTTCGAAACGCTCGAGTCCACTCTGCAGGGCCTGGCGCGCGACCTCGAGCTGCTACACCGCTCGCTCGTGCGCGAGCTCGCGACTCCTGCTCCTGCTCCCCGTGGTCCCGCCCGTTAGCCCGCCGTGATCGGTCGCAAAACGGCCTGGCGCCTGCGGTCGAAAGTTCTCGTTTCAGGCGTTGGTTCCCATCATGTTACGAAGCATCTGAGGCCGATGGGAGCGCAACGTAATTTTGCTCTGAGTCTGATGGTCGCGGGCGCACTGGGAGGCTGCGCAGAGTACGGCGCGCGCCCAGCGAGCCCTGCGCAAGGCGGGCGCACTTGGGTCGAGGCGAGCTCGCCCCGCTTTCGCATCGTTTCCGATCTGCCCGCAGCAGACGCCGAGGCCATCGCACGCGAGCTCGAACAAGGCGTGGAAGCGATCGACCAAGTCGCGTTCGAACATGCGCGCACGCGGCTCGAGCCGACCACGGTCATCGTGTTCAACAGTGCCAGCGACTTTCACGCATTCATGCCCGAGCTGGTCGAAGGCCGCTTCTATCGCAGCCTGCCGGGTGATCTCGAACCGTCGTCGTTCTTGGTGCTCTATGGCTCGCTGGACGACAGCTCGCGCATTGCCTGCCTGCACGAGCTCACGCACGATCTTTTCGATCGGAATTTCGGGCCGGCCCCACCTTGGTTGAGCGAAGGCTGGGCGCAATACTTCTCGACCATTCAGATCGAGCCGGACCGAATCCGCGTCGGCGCGGCGCTGCCCCATTTGACGTTCACGCAAGAGATTCGGCCGATGATGGCGAGGGCCGATGACGGCAGCGAGGTGTTAGCGATGCCCGTCAGCCAAATCAGCCCTCCGAGTCAGCTTCTAGCCATGGACCGACGAGCATTCTACTCGTCCAGCATCAGCCAGAGTGCAGGAGAGGAGGAACGCCTGCACGCGACGTCGGTGTACCTGGGAGCGTGGGCACTCGTGCACCTGCTGCACGACGGTCCCGCGCCGTACCCCAAGCGCTTCGAACGATTCTTGGAGGCCGCGCGCCACACGCCACTGCAAGCGGCTTGGGCGAGCGCGTTCGCTGGCCTGAGTGCCGCCGACTTCGATCACGATTTTCAGGTCTACCTGGCCAAGCGGGAGATGGCGATGTTCGAGTTCAAACGCCACGCCGTTGACTCGCCGGTGTCCATCTCCAAGCGCTCCTTGCCCGACTCCGAAGTGCGCTTGTATTGGGCGCGCTTGTCTTCGGGACAGGCAAGCGATGCCGCCGCAGTGGCTGACTTGGACGCAGCCGTGGCCCAGAACCCAGCCTCGCCGGAGGCTCACTATTTTCGGGGCTTGCACTGGTTGCACCGTCAGCAATTGGCGACCGCCGAGCGTGACTTGGTGGAAGCAGCGCGGTTGGCCCCGAACGACCCGCGTTACTTGCTCGCCGTGGTGATGCTCCGCAACGAACAGTCGCCCGCGGAAGAGCGCGTGCACTCGGGCGATCCCGTCATGCAAGCCGCCGAGCCACTGGCGCGCGTCGCTCGCTCTCCAATGCAACTGCGCGTGCTTGCCCTGATCTACGACGAGTTGGGACAGTTCGATCGCGCGCTCGAGCTGGCGCAGCGCGCGGTGGCGCTCGCTCCGATTGATTCGTGGTGCCTCGACACCGAAGCTCAGATCTTGAATCACCTGGGCCGCACCCAGGAAGCACTGGAGGTTCAGCGGGCAGCCGTTGCTTTCTTGCCGGAAGACGCCGCCGCGCCGGAAATCGTCAAGCGTCTGAGCCTACTCGAAGCAGCGATGCGCTGACGAGGGCGCAAGTGTGAGCATCGCGCCGACATCGCCACATGAGTTTCGGCAGTGTGGCTCAATCTGGGCGCTCGACGCACGGATCCGCTGTAAATTGCGAATGATGGCCCCTCTGACTTTGAACGCGATCGCCGTCGCGGTTTGCCTTGGCGTACTCGTCTCCGCGTGCAGCGGCGACGCGACGGCCGCCGGTTCGAGCACGGCCGGGGGCGGAGGGTCGAGCCACAGTGGCGCCAGCGCAGGCGGAGCGAACGCGGCAGGCGGAGCGGAGGCGGCGGGCGGAGCGAGGGGGGCAGACGCAGCGGGCGCGGCTGGCCACGCCGCAGCCAGCGCTGGAACTGGCGGAGCTTTGAGTGGAAGCGGCGGCGGCTCGGGCGGCGGCAACGTGAAGACCGCGTCATGCAAGCGCGGGGTCGCCTACGGGCACCATTCGATTGCAGATTTGCAGGCGCTCTCGGCGGGCGTGAGCTGGTGGTACAATTGGGACTTTCGACCTGACCAAGATCTGCGCGGGGGTGCCTACCTCGAGGCGGGCGTTGAATACGTGCCCATGATTTGGGGCGCGGCTTCGGACCGCGCTGCAGCAAAAATGGCGATCGGCGACGACGCGACCGCCCTACTCGGCTTCAACGAGCCCAATTTCGGCGCGCAAGCCAATCTGTCCGCCAAAGCAGCCGCCGCGTTGTGGCCGGAGCTTTCAGCGATCGCCGATGCCAAGGGCCTGCGACTCGTCTCCCCGGCCGTGAACTTCTGCGGTGGCGACTGCCAGGACACGGATCCTTTTCACTACCTAGACGCGTTCTTCGCGGCTTGCTCCGGCTGTCGCGTCGATGCCATCGCGATGCACATCTACGTCGGCTGCTCGCCCTCGGGAGACAACAAAGCCGAATACCTCATCCAACACGTGGAGACCTACAAGAGCCGTTTCTCGCAACCGCTTTGGTTGACCGAGTTTGCCTGCGACAGCGCGAAGGATTCCGCTGAGCAGCAGGCATTCCTGGAAGATGCGGTGGCCTATCTCGAAGCCGAACCGCGCATCGAGCGCTACGCCTGGTTTTCCGGACGCGCCTCGAACGTCGCCAATGTGGATCTACTCGCCGATAGCGGTCAGCTCACCGCGCTCGGAAAAGCGTACGTGAATGCGCCCAGGAATAGCGAATGCGGGCGCTAGCCCACGCTCGCCCCGCGCCGCCGAAGGCCGCGACGGCCCGCGACGTTTTTCGTGACCATCAACACAAAATCAACGCGTTAAAAAAACAGCGCGTCGGTGACGACTCGTGACTGGCTCAGCGGCGTGCGGTCACGTAAAAGAAGTCGCGCGTCGAGGCGTGGCCGAGGTACTCGTCCGGTTGGTACAATAAATCGCGCACGGCGCCGATGGCGTTGAGCGCGCTGCCCTCGCCGTCGCGATACAGCAGAAAACGCGGAAAGGAGAAATTGACGTCGAGCTGCGCGACGTCACTTGCACCCACGTGTTGCATGCCCAGCGCCAGCGCACGCGCGGTCGTCGCGTTGCTGATGCCGACGAACAGCGTGCGCGCATCTGCGGAGAGCCCGACCGCCGAGCGGCGGATCACGGTCTTGCCATCCAAGGTGGCGCCCCAGTTGCGAGAATCCGCGCTGCGCAGGCCGGGGTGCAGCACCCCGTCCTCCAGCATGCAGCCCGGCGTTTGCCGCCACCAGCTGAACCCGTCGGTGCCGGCGAGATCAGCCCACGGCGCGATGCGCAGGGAGCCGTCGCGCGTGGCCGCGAACGTGCACGACTGCGGTTTCGGAGCGAGCAGCTCGGTGCCGTCCACCATCATGCCGAATTGACCGTGCTCTGCCTTGAAGCCGCCGTTGAACGCAGCCACGAGCTCAGCGCGATCGGATTCGGGTACGACGCCTGGTCGCAGAACCTCGGGCGAACTCTCCACGCTTTTGGGCTCGATGCTGCCCGCGACCGCATGAACGCTGAGCTTGGACAAGTCGAGCGCAAAGACGAACAGCTCGGCGTACACCCGCTCGCTGTCCGGGTGGACAATCGTCCGGTAGATCGCTCCGCTCTCACCGGCCCGGGCGCTCACTGCTTGCCACGTGCCGTCTTCCGGACTTGCCGTCCCGGGATACAGCGCCCCGACCGCGTGCGGTGCGGTGGCTTCTACCGTTGTCTTCGATTCAGCCACGTTGACCAAGAGCTCGCTCGGGGTCGCTTCGGTCAAGCTCCGTGCCTTACCGTCGCTCACGACTTGCTGGACGCGATCCTCGACGCCAGCGGCCGTCTCTTCGAGTTGCGTCACTCGCTCGCTACCGACCAGAATTCGCAGCTCATCGGCCAGCAGCGGTCCGAACCAGGGCACGTGCCGCACGGCAACCCAGGCGGCGCACAAGCTCACCGCACCGAGGAATGTGAGCGAGAGCAACCAGCGCGAAGCCGGGCGCGTCGGCACGCTGGACGCCGCCCAACCGCCGAGCGCGCTCAGCGCATCGTGGGCAGGTGGGACGAGGGACGAGAGGGCAAAAGGAATCGCACGCATGTTCAAGTTCAAGCTCCTGCCAGCGGTATTGCAGCCGGCGTGCCACCTGCGCCGTTCAGCCACGCTTGAAAGGTGACGGCCGCGGCCTGACGCTCGTGCCTGAAATTTCCCTGATTTCCGCAAGGAGACCGCAACGCGGGGGCGCGAACGCCCTGTTACGCGAAAGCGCGGTTGCGGCGTAACACCCGCCCTGGGTGCGTTCGTTCGACCACTGTCCAAGTGCCGTCAGGGCTCAGGGCAGCTCTGCTAGGCTGCCCGCGTCCATGGCGAACGAGCGCTGCAAGCGCATCCCTTCACGCCCACTGTTGCTCGGGGGCCTTGCGGTGGGTGCGCTGCTCACCTTGTCCGGTTCGGCGCGTGCAGCCGAGCCTGCTGTCTGGTACCTCGCCAGCGAGAACTGCCCGGACGGCGCAAGCTTTCTGCAACGGCTCGAGCAACGCGGGGTCCGCGCGCACTTGGCGCAGGCCGGCGATCAAGTCGATTTCGTCGTGAGGCTGGGCACGAACGACGAGGGCAGCTCGGGTCGACTCGAACGACAAACGAGCGGTGGAACCATTGCCATCCGTGAGGTGGCCGGCGTGAAGTGCGAGCCCGTCGCCGAGGTGCTCGCGTTGACGCTCGCGCTCACGCTCGATCCGGCGTCGCAAAGCGCACCCGCGCCTTCTACCGCAACGACGACTGCTGCGCCCCCGTCCGCCGCCGTCCCTGCCGAGGTCGCGCCCGCCGCTGCCCCACCCACCCCGCGCACGCCGAATCCCGCGCCGGTCGAACGCGCAGCAACATTCTCGATGGGGGCGGAAGCGTCCGCGTGGGACATCTTCGAAGGCGCCTGGCTGCTTGCCGCGGGCCTGTTCGGCGAGCTCGAGGCGCCGGCCTCGTTTGCGCTGCCCCGCGCGAGCTTGCGCGGCGTGCTGCGCGGCGGCCTAGCGCCCAATGGTCACGCGGACTCAAAGGTGTGGCTCGCGGCCGGACGCATCGAAGGCTGCCCCGTGGGCTTCGATTTCGGGCGGCTCGATCTGCGCCCATGCGCCGGGCTCGACGTCGGTGCCATTGGGGCGAGCGCGGCAGGGGTTTCGGACGTGGCCGGGTGGTTGGCGTTCGCACTGCACGCCCGCGCGTCCATTGCCTTCAACTCGTTCGCGCTCGAGGCACAAGTCGGCGCGGTTCTTCCCATCACGCGCTACGAGGTCGCGACCACGCGGGCCGCTGAAACGTTGGAAGCCACCAAAATCATTGGATTTACCGGTGGTCTGGGAGTGCGATTTCCGCTCCAGTGATCAGGAACCGGTCGTCCTCACATCATCATCCGGTGGATCCCACGGGTGCACAGCTCGTCCTGGATCACTTCGACTTCATCTGGCGCCTCGTGCGGCGGCTCGGCTTCTCGGCTGACGACGCCGACGACGTGGCGCAGCAGGTTTTCATGATCGCCACCCAAAAGCTCGCGGAGATCGCGCCTGGCAGTGAGCGCTCCTTCCTGTACGGAGTGGCCGTGCGCGCGGCAGCCAACCTGAAGCGAAAGGCTCATCGCCGGCGTGAGTCGACCGGAAGCGAGCTCTCGGAGTTTCACTACGGCGGCTCCGCGCCGGACGAGGCGGCAACACTCTCCGCAGCGCGAGAGCTCTTGAACGAGCTCCTCGGCACGCTGCCCCCGAAGCTCCGGCGGGTGTTCGTCCTCGCCAACATCGAGCAGTTCGAGCTTGGCGAGATCGCGGAGCTCGAACGGATCCCGCAGGGCACCGCCGCCTCTCGCTTGCGACGCGCGCGCGCGTCGTTCGCCGAGCGCCTCCGAGAAGCACGGGATCGCAATCCCTTTCGACGCGTGTGAGCTGGAACATGGCGCCCGACCACGATCCCGACGATGACACTTTCGCGAAGCAGCTTTTCGAAGCCGCTCGTCGCGAGGGACCGAGCGAGGTCGTGAAGCGCCGCGCCCTGCGCGATGCGTCGGCTTCGAAGCGCGCAAAACGACCGTGGCGATGGCTGCTTTTCGCGGCCGCATTGGGCGCCCCGATCGTGGTGCTGGTGCACCTGCGCGGGGCGCCGCGGGTCAGCGGGATGATCGTCGCGGAACCCGCTCGAGAGCGGACAACGCCTAGCGAAGCTCCGTCTCTTCCCTCCCCTGCTTCCGCGGCGCAACCTGCGCAGACCGCCGAGGGGCCGCGCGCGCTTGTACCTATGACGCAGCCCGCAACGAATTCGCCCACGAATTCAAAGTCGAGCGCGGTCGCGGGATCCGCACACAGTTCGTCGCCGACGCTCCGCCCCGCCACCCTGGAAGAGGAGCTGGCGATGGTCGACCGGGCCCGCCAAGCGTTGCTCGACGGCAACAACGACGCCGCGCTCGCCGGTCTTGCCCAATACGAGAAGCTCGCGACGAGTCGTCACCTCGGAGCCGAGGCGGCCCTACTCCGAATCCAGATCATCGCGGCGACGGGGCGTTCCTCGGAGGCGTCCCGACTTGCGACTGAGTTCGTCGCGAAAAACCCGAACAATCCGCTCGTCGATCGCGCAAAGAGCTTCATTCGAGAACCCGCCCGCGAAACGAAAGATCACGGAATCACCCCATGAATTTCACGCGACTATCGGTCATTGCACTCGCCGTCTCGACTGCCTTCGCCTGTAACGGCAAGCTCGAAGTCGGCGACAAGGCGCTCTCTGACGCTGGCGACGCCGGGCGCATCGAATTGGCGGGTAGCGCAGGAATGGTCTTGGCGGGTAGCGGTGGAATGGTCGCGATAGCAGGACGTCCCAGCAGTGCCGGATCGTCCGGTACCGTAAACGCCGGGAGCGGTGGAACCGCTGGAACCGCTGGCTCGGTTTCTGCCGCAGGCGTGGGTGGGGTCCCCTGTCCCGATTTCATGTTCCCTTGCGGAGATACGACCCCAACCGACCAGCAAATCGAATACTGGCAATCCTTCCCGCGCGTGCCCGCCGTGCCGGGCAGCAGCGACGGCTGTCCACAAGGTCCGCTGACGCCGTTCAGCGTCTGCCCCACTCCCGCTGCCGTGTGCGGCTACCGCTTCGATGACGACAAGGGAATGCAAACCTGCGCCTGTGCAGTGAAGGCCTCCGGCGGCGGGACCTGGGACTGCGGCGGCGATACCGGAGACACGGTCAATCTCTGCCCTCTCGAAGAGCCGAAAGATGGCTCCGACTGCTATGGGTTCTACTCCTTGAGCTGTAGCTATCTTTGGAACATCGATTGTGAATGCTCCGCTGAGACCAAGGTCTGGAGCTGCGTGGGGCCCGCGGGAACACCGGCGGATGCGCCCCTGCCGATGATGCCCGAACCCAGCAAACCAGTTTCCGATCTCAGCAACGCAGAACAGAAGACCCTCTGCGATTGGTCGAACACCATGTTCGGAGGCGGAGACGGGTTTCCGCCCATTCAGGACTCTCCAGTCGACGCGAACGGCTACACTTCGGGCGGTAGTTGTATCGCTGGGGACAAGGACTTCTGCCCGTTGAGTGAGCCGATGCTTTCGAAGGCCCAGTGCGTCGCGAACCTGGAGCTTTCCGCATGCAAGGCGCCTGTGCAAATGCTCGCCGAGTGCATGCGGGCGCTGTTCTACCGCTGCACACCAGCCGACCTCGCCTGCGGGAATTACCTTCAGACGCCCAATTGCCCAGGCACCATGCTCGGCGAAGGGTTCGGTCCTTCTTCTTCGGCGTGCTCGCTCAAGGTCAAATGAAGGCCGCGCTTCCTGAGCATGGCGCGTGCCATGCTCGCCTATTCCATTGCGCCACAACTCGCGTCTCAACGCGTCGGCACACCGCTTGCCTATATACGCCTCGGAGGTCATCACATGACAAACCCGATTGAACAGATTGCGACCAAGACAGCGGGCACGGTGAAAGCGGTTACGGCTGGTTTCAAAGGGCTGCGGGGCGTCTTTCTGCACTTGGCCGAAGAGCACGGCGAGGTAGGCGCGCTGATGAAGCGGGTCAGCAAGAGCACCGACGCGCAAGTGCGGAGCGAGCATTTTCCGCACATTCGGGCAGAATTGCTGTCGCACGAAAAGGGGGAGATGGCCGAAGTCTACGGCGTGCTCGCCAACTACGAACAATTGCGCGGCGTGGTGCTTCAGCACAACGCGGAGGCGAACGCGTTGGAAAAGGCCATCGCGAACGTCGATGCGCAGGACTTCGCGAGCCCAGAGTGGGGCGCAGCCTTCGAGCGGTTGTTTACGCTGGTGCAGGCTCACGTCGAGGAAGAGGAAAACGATTTCTTCCCGAAAGCCCAGCAAGTGATCGACGAAGACGAGTCGAAGCAGATCCTGACGCGCTATGAGGCGGCGAAGAAGTCCGTCATGCAGCTCGTTCGGTAGCGTTCAGCCAGCTTGGTTGGCGCCCCGAATCAGCAAACACGGCGGCTCGGCGGGCGACCTGATGACGGCTATCGGCAGCATACGGTGCTGGGGCCGGCTTCCGTGATTTGGGGATCTAGGTCGCGAGCGCGCTGACCATCTCGACTTCCATCACGTGTCTGAGCTCGGCGACGGCTGCGACTGCGCTGCGGAATCGCGCTGGCTGCGCGCCGAGCGCGACTTCGATCGGCATGTCGACCGCGCGTAGACGTTGCTCGGTTTGCTGGAACGTCGAGCGCAGGTGGTCGTCGATCGGCTTCGAGGCAAACGCCACGAGCTGGCTCATGCCCCCGCTGCCGCCTCCCAAGTAAAGCCGCTTGGTCCCCGCCACGATCGCGAGCACGATCTCGAGCGAACTGCCGCTATAGTAACCGTCCACGGCGTAAGGCAAAGGCCGGTTTTCGCTGCGAGCGCGCTCGACGCGCGCAAACTTTCCCGAAACGACCGAAAGGGTGTCGAGCGCTTGCGATACCAGCGTATCCACGCTCTGTTTGCCCGCTTTGGAGAAGCTTGCGGCGTAGCTGTGGCCGTCTCCCAGCAGGCGCTGAATGCGGTCGGCATAGCCCAGCACATTGACCGAGAGCTCGAG
Source organism: Pseudomonadota bacterium (assembly GCA_037200885.1). Lineage (GTDB taxonomy): Bacteria > Myxococcota_A > Polyangia > Polyangiales > Polyangiaceae > PMG-095. The sequence continues at coordinate 2,349,468 of JBBCIN010000001.1, read as the reverse complement.
CGCGTACGCTCGCGCGCGCTCTCCATGGTCGTCGCCCGAGAGCAGCATGGATCTCGCGTTGGTTTCTTCGAAAAGCAAATACTCGAGGGCGAACAAGCCACGCGCATCCACACCCAGCTGCTCGATGCGCTGCTCGTCGATCGGTTCTCGATCGCTCAGCACGGCGTCGATCAGTGTCGTGCGCGCGGGCCAGAACGCCGCGCGCTGAAAGGCTTCGCTACTAATGAACGGGCCGGTTCGGAACGCGGATGCCTGCTTCCAAGCGAGGGTAGTGCGCTTGAACGCGGCTTGGGCGGCGCGTTGCCGCTCCGGGGTGAGCTCGCTCGACAGCGCGCGCACCGCCGCATGGAGCGCGCTGGACTCGGCGCGCATCTCGCGCGCCATACCCAGTACGACCTCGGTCACCAGCCCAGAGAGCACCGACGCCTGGTCGCGCTTCCCGCAGCCAATAACGGCGGGAAGCGCGCACAGAGCGCCGAGCTCAATCAACCGGCGTCGCGTGATCAGCGAGCGTTGCGCTCCCACGTAAACACGGCGGGCGTCGAGGCATCGACGTGCAGGCGCAGCCACTCGGTGAGCGGCTTCGTCGTCGAACCTTGCACCACGATGCGGGTCAGGTTCGGCACCGTGATCGTGATGCCATGGGCCGCGCTGCCATTTTCCAGCGGCTTGTCGGTGAGGTAAACGTGCGAGTCGCCTTCGAGCATCAGCACCGGCTTGCCGAACGCCTTCGCGCGCGTGGCAATGCGTTGCAAGAAGCTGTTGAACGCGTCGTCGGCCGCGCCGCCGATGAACGTGTCGGCCTGCAGCGCGATCACGACGCCCGCCGCTTTTTGTTCGGCCGCGACGTTGAACAAGCGATCGATCCAGGCAACCGCTGCGGCTTCGCGCGCGGTGCGCTCCGCATCACGCGCCGCCGGATCATCGACCTTGGTACCGGTGGTGTCGTCGGTGTACCACTTGATCTTGCTGTCGTTGCTACCGACGATGTGCACGGCCGCGAAGGCCACACCGGCGTCGAACCACAGCTGATTCTCGACGTATTTCTCGAAACCCGCGTCATCGGCTTGGGTCATGACCTGCTTGAACCCGCCGGCCAAAGCCAAGCCCGGAACCGGGAAGAACTGCTTGCGCACCGCGTCCAAGCGCTCGAGCGGATTGTACGCGCCGTTGTTGGCGCGGTGGCAATCGGTCCACTCGTTGTCGCCCGGGGTGTAGATCATCGGAATCGTCAGCGTCGAGAAGCCGGCGAAGATCTGCGCGAAGTACGAGTCGTCGCAGCGGCTGCTGCCGTCCTTGATGTCGCCGAGATGCACCGCGTAGCTGATGCGCGGGTCGGCATCCATGGCGGCCATCAGGTTCGGGAAGTCCTCGATCTGGGCGGCGCCGTAGGGCGTGTCGCCGATGACGGCCAAGTCGATCGGCGCGACCGACGTCGAGAGCCAGGGCGGCGCCTCGAAGTCGACCGTGACCTCGCTCCGGCCGTTACGGATCAGCTTGAGCAGCAGCTTGGCCACATCGAGGTCGTCGATGCGCGCGGTCAGCGTCTTCTCGAGGATCCAATTCGGGACGCTGCTGGTCTTGACCTTCGCGCACGTTTCGGCAAACGCGTTGGCGTCGACCTTGACGATGCCGACCGGCAAGCCGCTGATCGACAGCTTCGGGGTGCTGCCTGGCGTCAGATCGAAGCTCTTGTTGACGGTGCGGCTACCCATCACCGTTACTTGCAGACACGCAGTGTCCGTGGGGACGCTGGACAGCAACAAGTCGATGCTGCCAACATTTTCCGACGCGCCGCTCTCGCCGCTCGTCGTCTGATTGTCCGCGGCGCCGCACGCCGAGGCCATGAAGGCTGCCGTCACGGCTGCCGAAAACAAAGATCCAAACTGTCCACGACCGATCATAGAGACTCCTTGGGAACGCTGGTTGGTTCGCGCAGTGCCCTTGTAGGCCAAGCCGAGGAAGTTCGGGGTGACGTCTCATTCAGATCTTGATGACCGGGGCGAGACGCACCGAGACGATTTGACGCCCTCCGAAAACCGGAGGCTCGCCGCTCTTGCCGGAAGCCGCTCAGATTTCGGACAGCGTCAGCGCGAGCGCCTGCACGTAGTCGTTCTTGGCGGCCTTTTGATGACAGTCGTTGCAACCGCCGCTGACTTCGCGGCCGTAGCCTTCGCCGGCCGGCGCATTCACGCCGCGCCAGACGATGCCAAACGTTTCGTCCGCGCGTGGCCTGAGCTCGAACCACTCCCAACCCGGCGTCCCCCTGCCGTTGTAGCCGGCGCCGCGTTTGACCATGGCAAAAACGTCCGTGCCCGGTTCCGGCGCGCCGGCGTCCGCCGAGCGCCGCTCGGACTTCATGGTCTTGACCAGAATGGTCCCCACCGGGAACGTCTTCGAGCCGGCGGGTGGCAACCGATTGATGTACTCGTGGGCGTCGCCGGCCGCGTGCGCGGCGCCCAGCGCAGGGCGATCGGTGAGGTTGATCTTGGTCCAGCCCTCGAATCCTTGAAAATCGCGTTCGAGCGCAATAAAGGCTCCGCCGGCCGGGAGCGCCCGCTGGGTTGGCTTTTGGCAACCCGTCGCGCCCAGCGGCAAGCTGCCGGTCAACGCCGCACATGCGAGTGTCATCACGATTGTTCGACGATTCATCTGAGCACCGCCTTCGGTAAACCGAGCGCGTCGGCCACGCTCATCAAACTGCTCGAGAGCGACCCTGGCTGTTTGTCGTCGGTCTCGTGTCGGACGACGCTGAAGAGCTTTCCGAAACGCGTGCTCAGGTGCTCCGGTTTCGGCGCCAAGCTGCTCCATGCCTCTGGTGGCCGCGGGATGGCCGCGCCCGGCACCGCGTCGTAGGCCTGCGCGAGGCGCTCGAAGCCTGCCAGCACCTGAGCATCCAAGTCCTTGTGTCCGCGGGCCAGCAGCCAGGGCTGAAAGATGCGGTAAGCGGCCAGGCAGCCGTCGCGATTGGCCCGTAGATCGCGGAGCGTGGTTTGTGCGTAGCGCGATTCTTCGCGCCCCGTAGCGGCGCGGTCGACCTTCTCGATCTGCTCGTTCGTCAGGTCGATCAAACCTCGAAACGCAAACGCGATATCGAGATCGACTGGCGCTAGCTGCTGTTCGAGTTGCTCGATGTCCGTCACCAGCTTCGCGGCGAGCTTTTCCTTGAAGCTTCTGGCCTCCGCTTCGGTGCCCGGAAATGCGGCGACTCGGTAGCCCGGGAGCCGACTCTCGAAGTCCACGGTCTCTTGCGGCACGGCATCCGCCCAAAGCACGCGTTCGATGGCGTGCACGCCCACCACGCCTCGATCATCGAACGGTTCGGGATCGCCCGCAGGGCCCAGAGCCGCCAAGAAATCATCATAACGAGCGTCCGTGGCCGTGTCCGAATCCGGGAACAGCGGCGCAACGGCGCCCTCGACCAACTCGTAGGCTTGGCGGGCACGACCCCAAGCTTCCTTCATCCCTCGGATTGCCTCCGCGTCCTCGACGGCGCTCCAACCGCGACCGTTCGGGATCGGGGCTGCACGCCGCAGGTCAGCCGCGGCGCTGCGAAAGTTGCCCAGCTCGGCGCCGAGCCAAGCCTTCATACTGCGCTCGACACGTGCCTGCTGCGCCTGATCGTCGCCCTTGCTGCACCCGCCGAGTAGAAGTGCCAGTGCAGTCCCGACCGCGATCCGCCGCGTCGTCATAGCATCTCCACGAACTTGACCAGCGCGGCTCGTTCGCTCGGCGCCAAATTGCGAAAGCTGGCCACGCTGTCGCGGGCTTCCGAGTCACTTTCACCATGCGCCAGGATGGCCTGCTCGACCGTCTTGGCGCGACCGTCGTGCAGCAAAGTCGGCAAGAAACGCAGTCCAATCAGCGGCGCCGTGCGGAAATCACGCGGTCCGGCGCTCTCTTCGGTCACGCCGTCCGCGAGCGACGCCCCCATGTCGTGGAGCAGCAAATCCGTGTACACCTCGGCCTCGACGCCAGACAGCGATTTGAGCGGATAGTCGGCTGAGGTCGTGATCGACGGCACGTGGCAAAGCCCACACTGGGTCGAGGCGAATAGCGCGCGGCCCGAGTGGTCGCTCACCTGGCGTTCCGGAATTTGCAGCGAGCGCACGTATTCGCCGAGCAGTTCCACTTGCTCCAACGTGAAGTCGACGCCGGGCTTGTCGTCGTCGTGCAAGCCCTCCGGCCCCTCCGGCTCGATGGGGCGGAGTGGAGACGTCACGCCCATGTCTCCGTTCAGAGCGTCGGCCGCGAAGTCGCGCAGCGTGGCCAGGCGCGCTTTGATGCCAAAACGACCAATTTGGCCGTCTTTCAAGCGGTTCAGCCGACCGCGAGCCGAGCCCTGACGCGCTTGCGCGAGGGTTGCGAGCCGTTCGATCTCGACGTCCGCAATCGCCTCGAGGTAGCCACGACCGAAGACCGCGGGCGGGAAACGCGAAACGACACGGAGCGATGGATCCCGGGGCGCGAGCAGCGGGACCTTGGCCCCGGCGCTGGTGTACGGTCGCTCCGTGGGCCCGAAAGGCAAGAGCGTCGCCGCCAGCGGCGAGTCCGCGTCGAGGGCTACGACCTTCGTCACCAGACCCGGGCCGCGGCCGTCGCCGGCGTGGCACGCGGAGCAGGCATCCCGCACATACAGTGGGCCGAGTCCGTCGCTATCGCGAATCGTGGCTTCGAACAGCGCGTCGCCCCGCTTGAAGCGGTCGAGCTCGTCACTGCTCAGTGTGGCCAAGGGCAGGCCGGGACGGTCGACCATCACTCGGCGCGCAGCTGGAGCGTCGTCGCTAGCCGTGCTGGGCAGCAAGCCGCAGCTGGAAGCCGCCAAGAACAGAGTGAGCGGGATTGCTCGGCTCACGAGACCTCGAGCCATATCGCGGCGATGCTTGGCACAGCGGCCGGTAAGGTCAATTCGGGAACTCGATCGAAGGCGAGAGTTCACGGCACCGTCACAGGATCAGCACGGTCTCGATCACGGCTCATGACAAGGACAGGCCACGGAATGTCGACGTGCGTGAGTCGTTCTCATTGCGGGCTCGTTTGCACAGCCCTCCTGGTCCTTGCCTGCTCGGTCGACGCGCGCACGCTCAGCTTGACCAGCGGAGAGGACGACGATGCAGAAAGCGCGGGCGGCAATGCGAGCGAGGGATCTCCGTCCAGCGGCGGATCAAGCGACGTCGGTTCGGGCGACATCGGTGGTTCGGGCGACATCGGCGCGATCGACGACGGCAGCGAGGGCGGCGAGCCGGGTGCCGGTGACGCGCCGGACTCCGGCGAAACATCCTCCGATCGCTCGTGCGTCGGCGAGCCGCAAGAAAGACGCTGCGCGGTCAGCGGCGGTTCCTTCCAGCTCGGCACCGCCGACGCTCCCGTGCCAACTAACGTGTCGGACTTCCAGCTCGATGAGCTCGAAGTCACGGTCGGGCGCTTTCGCAAGTACGTGAACGGCTTCTCCGGCACCCCAGAGGCGGGGGCGGGCGCGCATCCCGAAGTCGAGCACAGCGGCTGGCGCAGCGAGTGGACCGCGCTGCTGCCTCCAGACCAAGAGCAACTGATCACGAGCCTCCACTGCAACGCCGATTGGGAGACCTGGACCGACGCTCCCGACGATCGCGAAGACTACCCGCTCACGTGCGCGAGCTACTACGTCGCGTTCGCCTTTTGCGCGTGGAGCGGCGGACGTCTACCGACAGAGGCCGAGTGGGAGTACGCGGCGGGCGGGGGCGCACAGCAGCGCGCCTACCCGTGGGGTGACGATGATCCGTCGTTCGAGCTGGCACTATTTCGCACGTCCTCCATCGCTTCGGCGGGAGGGCACCGCTCCGGAATGGCGCGCTTTGGTCAGCTCGACTTGGCCGGCTCAGTCTGGGAATGGACGCTCGATCTCTACCAGCCGTACCCCAAAAATTGCGATGACTGCGCCGAGGTCGAAAGAGGCGTGGACCGCGTGCTCCGCGGAGGTGCGTTTCTGTCCGACGCCGAGGACCTCAAGGCTTCGTCCCGCTTCCACACCGACCCCCAACTCGCGCTCGGCGACGTGGGTTTTCGCTGCGCGTACTAGGGTTGCCCCGACGATCACTTCGTCCAAATCGCCTCATTTGCGCGGGCATTCGTGGGTGCTAGTCGCATCACATGTCAAACGACGCGTTCGGTCCGGTGGTGCTCGGCGGCAACGTGTTCGGCTGGACGGTTGAGCGGGAGGCGGCCTTTCGGATTTTCGATGCATTTGCGGATTTTGGCGGCGTAACGATCGACACTGCAGATGTGTACCCGGCTTGGGTACCGGGTCGGCAGGGTGGTGAATCGGAGCAAATGATTGGCGATTGGCTGGCGCAGCGCGGGCGGCGCGAGCATTTCAAAATCGCGACGAAGGTCGCCAAATGGCAGAGCCAGCGCGGTCTATCGGCCGGAAATATTCGCGTTGCGGTCGAGGGCTCGCTGCGCCGGCTGCAAACCGACTACATCGATATCTACTACGCGCACGAAGACGACGAAGCGGTACCCCAGGAGGAGTACTTGCGCGCGTTCGATGCGCTCGTAAAGGAGGGCAAGGTGCGCGCGTTGGGCGCGTCCAACTTCAGCGCAGCGCGCCTGTCGGCCGCGCTGGCGTTCAGCCGCGAAAACGGCCTTGCGCCGTTCCAGTACGCACAAGACCGCTGGAACCTCGTCGAGCGCCAGATCGAAAAGGATCTCTTGCCCACGCTGCAACGCGAAAACCTGCAAGAATTCCCGTATTATTCCCTGGCGTCCGGCTTCCTATCGGGCAAATACCGCCCGGGCGCGCAAATACAGTCGGCGCGCGCGGGCGGCGCCGCAGAGTACTTGAAGAACCGGCGCAACCTGAAGCTCCTGACGACACTCGACGACATCGCGGGAGCGCACGACGTGCCGCTGGCCGCCATCGCGTTGGCTTGGCTGCGCGCGCAGCCCACGGTGGCCGCGCCCATTGCCAGCGCACGCACGCTCGAGCAATTGCGACCGTTCTTTCAGTCGACGGTTCAGCTGACGGCGACCGATCTAGCGCGCCTGTCCGAGATCACGGCGCCCTGAACAGCGGCTCATCACAGCCCGCAAACGCGCTTGCTCGCTTGCCATCGAACCGCGACGCCGAAGGCTGTCACGTCACGCGCCGTTCTCGCGTGACCATCAACAATTAAATTCACTTCGCCTGGTCAGCGCAGTCGAAGAGCGGAAGGTCAGCTGTCTCGGTTTCGTTTTGCGGCCGCGAGGTCCTTTTTCAGCTGCTCGGCGTTGCGTCGCGGGCCGTAGCCGGGGGTGTCACGCTGGATGCGCCATCCTTCTTTGGCCCGCCCCGATCAGTCCAATAGTCTTCATCACGGGATCATATGGCGTGAATCGCGGAGCGCCAATGCCATCGAAGCGCGGTGACGCTTGACGAAAATGCAGTCACGGCAGGACGAACTCGATCGTGACGCCGCTCGGGGCAAAACGCGCGAGCCCTTCGCACAGAGCCTTGGTGTCGTCTGCGGTCGAATCAGCGTAATACCAAGTAGTGATCTGGACCCCGCCCTGACTCGTGCGGCAGCCGCCGGAGGCGCCCGCGTGAGGGCACGGCGCCTCCGCGAATGTGTTGCCCTGTTGCACGCACTGTTGTTCGTTGTTGGCCACGTCTTGTTCCGTGCCGCCTACGATGTCCACGCAAAGCGCAGGAGCGGCAGCCCCGCCAGCCGTGCCCGGTTCTGTCGCAGAGCACGATACGGGGCCCGCGTTCGCATCCGAGCCGCCACATCCCCCGATGGTCATCAGTAGTAATATCGCTCCGACCAGATCTCCCCTTACCATGTCGGAGAGCTTGCCCAGTTCGAGGCGTAGCTTCAAACGCGAACGCGGTTCTCGAGAAATTTCAAGGCATTGCGGGCGATGGACGGAATCCGCGCCGCGACCTCACCCCTCAGCCACTGACGGACAAAGAAGAAGCGGCCACCCGAGTCGCCTCGGGCAGCCGCTCTTCGTCGTTCACTCCACCCGCGGGAGCGGTCTATTCGTTAGCGACCCATCTCTTTCAGGAACTCCGCGCGTGCAGCGAAGCCGGTGTTGGCAAAATCGGTGAAGACGCCGTCGATGCCAGCCTTGAAGAACTGGATGTACTCGGCCATTGGATCGCCCTTGTAGTAGGCGGCCAGGTACTTCTGTTCGTTGCGGAAGGTGTACGAGTGGACGAACAAGCCTTTCGCGTGGGCATCCGCGATCAGACTCGTGGGCGCGATGGTGTTCACGTCGGTCGTGAACGAGGCGCCCGCGTTGTAAGGGACCGCCTTCCAGGACATGACTTGCGGCTTCCATGGCCCGATGCCATCCGCGTAGGTCTTGACGTCGGCGAGCCCGTCGGGCGTCAGCATGGCGCCGAAGTAGCGACCGTCACCCGCGAGCGTCCAGCTGTAGGGGCGACCATCGACGAAGTTGTAGACGTCGTCCGTCTTGTAGATCATCTCGCCGGTTTCGTAGTTCACGTCGTTGCCGTCGATCAGCTGCACGAACTTGGTCTTCAGACCCTTGCTGCGCATGTACTTGAGGCTCGCCGGGTCGAAGCTTTGCACCATGATGGGCGCAGCTTTGTCGTTCAGGTCGTTGTCTTCGATCAGCTTGATGATCGCATCTTCGAAAGGGTGCGTGCTGCTGCCGACGGCACAACCGTTGGCGATCGCTTGCTGGTTGTTCCAGTACGGGTTTTTGGCTTCCGGATAAACCGTGATCGTGCGGCCCGTGGCCTTGCTGGCAGCCTTCGCCTTGTCGATGATCTCCTGCATCGTCAAAATTGGGTATTTGCCGTTTTCGTAGGTCGGGCGTTGGTCCCGCGCGTCGTAGGTCGTGCCGGCGATCCACTGCTTCAGTTCAGCGACCGTAAAGTCGGTGATTGACCAATCGCCCGTGTGGTCTTCACCGTCGACGATCAGCGACTTGAGCACCGACGTTTGGTCTGCCGGAACGGTCAGATCGCTCAGGTACGTCGCGGGGCCGCCGTACGTCGCGAGCGAATAGGTGACCGGGACTGCCACGCCCGGCACGGTACGCTTGCGAGCCATGACCGTCGCATTCGTGGCTGCGACCGCAGTGATGTTGGTGTTGTCGCTGAGCCACGGGTTGTGACGCGCGACCAGCACGCAATCTTTGGTCAGGTGCAAGTCTTCTTCGAGCGAGTCCGCCCCCGCTGCCACTGCGCCGTCGTAGGAAACGATGGTCTCTTCCGGGTGCAGACCGGGCAACCCGCGGTGACCGATCACCAGCGGCACGGAGCCATCGAGCGTCGGCAAAGGGGGAAGATCCGAGCCGCCAGCCTCACCGCCGGCTCCGGCGCTATCGATAACGCCCCCGCTGCCCGCTTCTTCACCCGTTCCGCCGGCTTCGCCGCTGCCGGCCTTGCCAGCGTTGCCGCCCGCCTTACCGGCTGAGCCAGCGTTCGAAGCGCCGCCCGTGCCGGCGGTTCCAGCGGCTCCAGCACCTGATCCGTTCCCCGAATCGTCGTCGGAGCTACAGCCGACGGCAATGGCCAGGGTGAGTGCCGATGAAAAAAGAAACAAAGCACGATATTGCATTTGGAAATCTCCTCCGAAGGAGATCCCCTATGCAACAGGGCGCGACGCTGCAGGTGACGGAATGTGAACTTGTTCGCGATGCGTTGGTTACGATCGAGGTCACGTGCGCGGGCGAAACGTGAGGGACGGGGCGAAAATGTCGTTAGCGGCTGGCCTTGAGAATCCTCGCGGCGTGCGTCAGGCTGGGCGTGGCTCGTCCGCGGCTGATGGCTCGAATCGTCTCGACAATCGCGGCATTCGCTGGCGTTGGGACGCCGAATTGCCGACCGAGATCGACGACGTAACCGTTGATGAAATCGATCTCGGTCGAGCGCTCACGTTCGATGTCTTGAAGCATCGACGCTTTCAGGTCTCCGTATGCCCCCAGAACCTCACCGAGCCAGGCGTCGTAGGCCGCGCTCGGAACACCGTGATCGGACCAGCCGGGCGGCATGGGCTCGACGAGCATCCTTTGCGGATGTACGCCGGTGGCCAACGCCACAGACAGTGCCTCGTCATAAGTTCGAGTGAAGAGCTCTCGGCCTTCACGGGAGCGGACGTATTCGCGCATGGTCGCCCCGACCAGCGCGCCGATCGTCGTCGTCGAGCAATTCAAGATCAGCTTCGACCACACCGCGCCGGGGAGGTTGGGCGTGATTCGCACTTCGAGCGCGCGCCCGAGCCAGGCTTGCACCCGCTCGGCGCGCTCACTCTGGCCGCCGCCGAGCTCGCCGATGAGTAAGTGGCCGGCGTTGCGCTGCTGGTAGTGCCCGAGTGTCGTCATCGTCCCTCCCAAGTTGGACAGCCCTCCCAGAACGCGTTCGTTCCCGAGTTGCGCGGCGAGGATCTGCGAGACTCCACCGTTCTGAATCGGCAGTAGCGTGCCGCCAAAAGCGAGCAGCTCGGTCAAGTTCGGCGCGCTGTCGATGGCGGCCTCAGCCTTGGTAGCCAAGACGACCAAGTCGAAGGCATCGGCCCTGGTGTATTGCTGGATTGGAGCGACGTCCTTCACCGCAACCGACAGCGCTCCTCCCACGCCGGTCACGTGGAGCCCGCACTCCTCGAGCTGCGCTGCCGACTCGGCGTTCCGGGTCGCTAGCCAAACGGCAGATCCCGTGGCGAGCAGTCGGCCCGCGATGATCCCGCCGAGCGCTCCGATTCCAACGACCAACGTCTTCATTTGCGCTTTCGGCTCTGGATGGCGATGCTGCTCAACGCTGTATCGAGCGCTGCGGCGAACGGCGCCGGTGCGTCGAGCATCAGCCAGTGGCCGGTCGCCGGTACGACCAGAGCGTGCCAGTTCGGGACCAGCCGCTGATTGGCTGGCTCATTGGTAGGAGTAATGGACGCGTTGACGGACCAGAGCGGAACGTCGAGCGTCTGTAAGCGTTCGAGGAATGGGTATGCCAGATTTTGATCGAGGACTTCGCTGGCAACGCCGGGATCCGTGCGCTCGATCAGAGCGCTGACACGGGCGACGGTTTCTTGCGCGTGGGGCGGTTCGAGCCCGCTCACCAGCTCGTGAACCGTGCGGTCGAAGTGAGCACGGAGCTGCGGTACCACGCTCGCGCGCTCCCGCTCCCCGGCGACGTGGGTCGCGTCAGGCATACTGTCGACCAATACTACGCCGCGCGCACGTCCCCGCAACGTCGAGCTCGCCGCTTCGGTCACGATGCGCCCGGACATCGAGTGTCCCACGAGGATCACTGGCTCCCCGCCTACGGCGTCTACTACCGCGGCCAGATCTCGCGCGTACGCTTCGACGGTCCATGCGCGGCGCGTCGCGGTCGATCGACCGTGACCGGGCAGGTCGACGAGCACGAACCGGTAACTGTCGGCTAACCTCGACGCAGTATCGACCCACAACGCGCTGGTGCAGCCCCAACAATGCGCCAGGACCACGGTTATCTCTCCGTGCCCGAGGATCGTATAGGCGATCCTTTGTCCGTCGGGGGCGTTCGCGAAGAAACTCGCGTTGTCCTCGGTGTGCGCGCTCGAGGACGATATTGTCGGTTGCCCCGCGGGAGTGGCGCAGCCAACCTGAATCGCGATCGCCGCGAGCACGAGTAGAAATCGGCCGCGACGCCAGAAGAGGCCCCAAATGAAAGCCATGCCGACGGAGTACGACCTGCTGACGAGCCTGTCGAACGATGATTCGTCATCGACCCATCGCGATTCGTCATCGCGGAGCGCGCTCAACTTCGATCTGGGACTGCTGCGAAGCTTCGTCGCGGTCGTCGCATGTGGGAATTTCTCGGTAGCGGGCAAGGCCCGTCACCTGACGCAATCCGCGATCAGCGGTCATATCCGTCGCTTGGAGACCCTTACCGGGCAACGACTGCTCGAACGCACGCCGGTTGGCGCCACAGCGACCGTCATGGGCGCGCGCTTCTACGAGCGCGCGTTGCTGATTTTGAAGGATGTCGACGCCGCGTTCGCGGAAGTCAAGGCAGACTCGCAGCGCCCGCAATTCCACATCGCCGTCCCCGAAGACGTCGTCGACGAACGCTTCGCGAGCGCCCTGCGCAGTGCACGGGCGGCCGTCCCCAACTCACTCGTGACGGTGAGCGTCGCACCAACGCGCGATTCGCTACCGGAGCTTGGGCATCGCTTCGACCTCGTGTTCGCCACTCACGCCGCACCGCAACCGGAGGCACGAACGGTGCGCCGCGACGCAGTCGGTTGGTTTGGCGCTGGGCCAAAAGCTGACCGATTGCAGATCATGGCCGACGCTGGACGCTGCCTATTGTCCGAGTTGATGGTTACCGCGCTGAAGCGCTCGGGACATCCGTGGCGACTCGAGCTGCGAGCGTCGTCTTCCACCGTTCTGGCGTTGGCAGCCGACCCGACCCTCACTGGGGTGGCACGAAAGGACGCCCTACGCGCTCGCAGCATCCCGACTCGCTCAGACCTACCTGATTTGCCCGACGTCACCCTCAGCGTGCACCGAGCGCGCTCCAAAGATCCCGCGCTGCGAAAGCTGGCCGAGATCATGGCCCAGACGATGGGCCAGCCTTGCCAAGCTTCCGCAAACGAAGCGACCTCGGCTCAGCGCAGTTAGCCCTGCACGGGGGGCTTGGGCTTCGTGTCGCTGCTCTTGTCGTCCTTCTTGTCGTCCTTCTTATCGCCGCCGCCCTTGGACTCCTTCTTATCGTCCCCGCATTGGGGCCGGGCATCGCCAAGCGAGCTGGCAGCTGCAGGCACCACGCCCGCCACGACGGTCAAGGCGAGGAAACTTGCCACCACGTTGCTGTTGAGGTTCTTCATGTGCGGAAGCTTTGCGCCGACCGAGGGCCTCGTCAAATGCGCATCCCCGCTGCGGCTGGGCAGAATGCCGCACTACGTCCACTACGACTGCGCACAACGTCCCGCGAGCACTAGTCCGCGCCCGGGATCGGCCCTTCAGCGATCTCCGAAGGCTCGGATTCCGTGGCGGTCCCCGCGCCGACGGCTGCCGACGAAAACGCGCCGCGTTGGCCGGGTGGGGCCGCCACGGTTGCGGTGCCCAGATCGCCGCCCTCGACCCCGATCTCGTTGTCGAGCGTCGCTTCACTGGCCGTCTCCCCGGCGCTGCTCGCCTCGAGCGCGAGAGCCGCGAGGGCTCCGGCAACGCCGCCCGCCACCGCACCGACGATTGCCCCGATCGGCCCGCCCACAGCGCCGATACCGGCGCCAGACAGCGCGCCGACACCGACGCCCACGGCTTCTTTCGCCTGGGTCTGGCCTTTTGCCGATGCTCCTAGCTCCGCTTCGTACTCGTCCGCGCTTTTCTCGGTCATTTTTCTAATTCCTCCGTTGCGCGCATAGCGCGCATTTCACGCCAAACAAGACAAGCACGGCTCGTGCCACACTGACTTTGGCGCGGCACGCACCTTGCTCATGCAATGCCGGAGGTCACACATGGCAAATCGGATCGAAGAAATTGCAACGAAGGTAATCGGCACCGTGAAAGCGGTTGAGGCGGGTTTCAAGGGACTCAGGGGCGTGTTTCTGCATTTGGCCGAAGAACACGGCGAAGTTGGGGCGCTGATGACGCGCGTGAGCAAGACGACTGACCCGCAGGTGCGTCGCGCGCATTTTCCGCACATTCGGGCGGAATTGCTGTCGCACGAAAAGGGCGAACTGGCCGAAGTCTACGGAGTGCTGGCCAACTACGAGCAACTGCGCGGCGTGGTGCTCAAGCACAACGACGAGGCGCACACGTTGGAGAAAGCCATCGCGGACGTCGACGCGATAGACTTCGCAAGCGAAGAGTGGCCCACGAGCTTCAATCGTTTGTTCGCCTTGGTGCAGGCCCACGTCGAAGAAGAGGAAAACGAGTTTTTCCCGCAGGCGCAGCAAGTGATCGACGAAGAAGAGTCAAAGCAGATCCTGACGCGCTACGAGGCCGCGAAAAAGTCCGTCAAACGGCACGTGCAGTAGCTATTTCGCCCGATATTGACTGTGAGAACGAGGCCGCTTAGCGTGGTGCCATGCGTTCATTCGTCGGAACGGCTCCTCTCGCGTTCCTGGTCGCCGCGCTCATCATCGGCTGCAGCAGCAGTGATCAGGGCGGCAGCGGCGCAAATACCGGCTCCGAGGATTCGTCTTGCAGCGTCGTTCTGTCCGGCGGAATAAGCGAGACCGCGCATTGCAACATGGCCTTGTATCAGATGCCAACCAGCACTCTCGACACGAGGCCCTACATCGGGGGCGGCGATGACACGGGCAGATTCGGGTTCCAACTGTTCGGCGTCGAGCCACAGACCGGAACGTTCACGACGGGGCAAGGCCTGACCGCGAGCGGGACTGCGAACTTGGCCGTGGATGGGAATCAAGTCGAGTGGAACGTGATCGAGAACGAGCCTGGGCAACCCGACACGGGCGACTACACACTAGTCGTCAGCAGCATCGTGTCGACCGGCAGCGCCGGCGGGGTCGACAAATGGCAGCTCGACGGCACGCTCGACGCGACCTTCGAGGCCGACGCCAGCAACAGCCAGGGCGGTGAAGTGACGCTCCACATGGAGTTCTGAAACGTTCCCCACGAGGCTCACTTGCCGGACTTGAAAATCTTGTCGGGCGATAGAGAACCGCGGTCCTGACCGAAGCATTCGACCGTTCCGTTCGGTCCCGACGAGTCCTGTGGATCGCCGAGAATACACGTGTGCAACCGCCCTGCCGCAACCTGGTACCACGCGCCGAAGTTTTCGGCGGACGACGGGCTGCTACATTGCGGCGCCGCGGAACGGTCGCCGAAGCAGGTGAAGCGATCGCCGACCGTGATCGCGGCCGTGTGCACTCCTCCTGCGCTGACCGCCAAGTACGAGCCGGGACGTACGTCCGTGCGAGTGGCGCCGACCCCGTCGTTCCCGCTGTCCGAGCCATTGCCCCAACAGACCATTTGCCGGTCGACCGCGGCGATGGCACAGGCGTGCTCCGGTCCGACTGCGACCGTATTGAAAACACCGCCGTTCGCCGAACTGACGATGCGCCAGGTGTCATCACCCCAGCACACCACGCGGCCGTCGCTACGCACGCCACAGGCGGCATCCGCGCCGGTCGCGATCATCTGGTATTTGCCGTCTGGCGGATTGATTTTGCCGTGCGCCGAGCTGCCGAAGCAGAGCGGCGTGCCATCGACGTGCACGCCGCAGGTGAAATCATCGCCGCAGGCGATCGATTTGAAGTGCCCGTAGTACTCCCTCGCCCCGTCCGTGGGGGCCTGCTGCTGGCTGTTGTTACCCCAGCATTGCAGCGTGCCGTCGGCGCGAAGCGCGCAAGCGTGCCGACGCCCCGCGGCGAGAGTAATGAAATTCCCACTCTCGGGAGCAGCCGTGACCTGACCGTCAGAATCATTGCCCCAACAGTAGATCCCACCTGCCGCGAGCAAGCCGCAATTGAAGCCGTCTCCCGCGGCGATTGAAGCGCCGCGAACGCAGCCGTCGGCGATCCTGCCATCGGGGCCCGGGAGGCAGTCGTCAGGAGACCCCGCTTGAGACTCGGCGCCGGGCCCTGCGCCCGAAACTCCGCCCTGGCCTGCCTTCGCATTTTGGGAATCGTTGCCGCTCGCGCCGTTGCTCTCGAACCCGCGCGATTCGATGCAGCTGCTGCTCATCAGCAGCACGGTGAACCAAGCCGCCCATCGTTCCTTCACTCTCGACGGGTTACTCGCGCATTTGGCCGCACGCAACGGCTAGCGCGCTCCGCTTCCGAGGCGTCATCTCACCGGCCTCGTGAGGCTAATGCCAACGGACGCCGAGCAAGGTATATTCGCGCGCGGTGCACTGGTCGAAGCTTCTTGGGTTGTTTTTTCCGCTCTTGCTCGTTGGATGCCACAGTGAGCGGTCGGGTTCGGCGAGCGGCGGAGCGCCGCCGTTCGACGGCGCCGAGGGAGGCAACGCCGGCGCCGAGGGAGGCAGCGACGGAGGCCGTGATCCAATCGCCGGCGCGGACGGGCTCGCGGTTGCCTCGGATGCGGGCGCGGGCGGCGAGGGTTTCTGCGGCGATGGCGGGCCTTGCGTCTATTTTCGCGAAAACTTCGACACGGCGCGCTGCGCTCCGGGCTGGAGCTTGCAGGGCTTTTGGCGGTGCGGTGAGCCCGACGCGGTAATCCAACCGACGGCAAAAAGCCTCCCCAACGTGATCGTCAGCCCGGGCGCTGACGCGGATGGGCCGTATCTTGGAGTCGCCAGTTCGCCTCCGATAGACCTCTCGCTCGCGGGCCAACCGATTCTAGAGTTCTATCTTTCGATGAAGGCGGCTCGCAATGACGAGCTCGCGAATGGGCGCCCGTTCGTCTCGGGTCTGCGAGTGCGAGCGCGCGTGGGGGAGGAAGTATTCGAGCTTCCGAACGTGGACCCCATCTACACGGGTTATCAGATGTGGAGTGAGTCGCTTCAATATAGTTTCGCGCGTCATCGCGTGGACCTCTCGGCGTTCAGCGGCAAGGTCATCAATTTGGATTTCGAGTTCGTCAGTGACTATGACGCTGGAGATCAGGTTCTGATCGATGATGTCTCCGTTTACGATGCGTCGCTCGTGCCAACGACGCCCGAATCTTTGGCCGTGCCGCGCTGCACTCCAAAGACAACCCGCTGTGCCGAACGCCTCACGCAAGTGTGCTCGATGAGCGGAACGTGGCAGACCACGGAGGATTGTCCTTTCATCTGTGCTGACGGAGGCTCTTGTGGCGGCAGCTGTCGCCCGTACGAATCGTCATGTGATCCTGCGCATCCGGGCACTCGCCTCGTCTGTCAGGGCTCGGGCCTCGAGCAGCTCTCGCAGACGTGTTTCGAGGAATGCACGGCAGGCCAGTGCCGAGGCGTCTACGTCGATGAAGGTTTCGAAGGCCCATCGGCGCCGCCGCGTTGGATCTTGTCGAGCGATTGGCAGATCGGCCAGGCTCCTGGCATCGCTCCGGTTCTCTTGCCCGAAGACGGCAGCTCACTCGCCGCCAGGCTCACGCAGGCTCAGACAAGCCGGGAGTACGCTGACGACTTCGCGCAGAGCCCGGAGATTGACCTGACAGGCGCGAAGGAGCCGGTGCTCCACTTTCTTGCCTACTTGATCACGGAGACGGGCAGAGATGGGTTCGACGTCTGGCTCCGCTCAGATGGCGATCACGCCGAATTCGAGCTTCTGACGCCAGAGTATCCTGCATACAACGATACCATCAAGGACGTCGCCGCTTGGTCTGGCTACCAAGCGCTGTTCCGACCTTACCAAGTCGATCTCACTCAATTTGCTGGGCACAAGATCAGCCTTCGGTTCGCGCTCGCGAGCGACGGCACGAACCAGGGGGACGGGTATGTCTACATCGATCGAGCTTCAGTGCGGGAGCGGGCGTTCGTCCCGCTCGTCATTCCGGTCCCGTCTCCGTCGCGGTTCACCGCCGTTACGGACCAGCCGTTCTCTGAAACGCTCCACGCAGTCGGCGGCTCGAGCCGAGCGATCTGGTCCATCGTGGCTCGCACCGACGCCGATTGGCTGTCCCTCGATGCCACGACCGGAACGTTATCCGGCGTTCCAACCAGCGCTGACGCGAAGCTCGCGAGCATCACGGTGCGGATTGAAGAGCCCGACGTGAAAGCAAACTTCGCAGAGCTGGGGTTCGAGGTCGAGGTCGACTAGAACCGCCATTCCAAGCCTTGCATGACACCAGACTTTGCCGTTCGCGGCTGCCACGCGCGCAGCGTCGCTGGGTCGCTCGGTGAGCGGAGATAGAGGACGGTCCCCGCGACGACCGCGATTGCTCCCCCGATCGAAAGCCCGAGCCCCCAAGCTTCAGCGGTCCGAGCCTCGCTTTCGAGCGACCGAACCCGTTCGGGATCGGTGTCCGCCGGGCACGGGTCGTGCGGGCACAGGTCGTTGCGTTGATCGAGCGCACCCAGCATTTTGGAGAAGAAGTAGGCGCTAACGCCCAGCGCGACGATGCCCGCGCCACCCACGCCCGCGCCGATCCATTTTTGATGGTTGGGTGAGTTTTCGCGTACAGGTTTCAGCGCGAGATCGGCCGGTGGATTGGCGGCCGTCTTCGAACGGCTGGACGGATCGATGGTTAACGCAGCCAACGACGAAGGCTCGGGCTCGACTGTAACCGTGGGCTCGAGCGCCGGAATCGTGACCGTTTCGACCTGGCCTTCGCCGTTCACCACGAGCGAATCGGTAAATGGTGCGAAGCCTGGCGCGCTCGCTCGAACTGAGTGCTCTCCCGGATCGACGGCAATGCCCACCCCGAGGCCGCTCGCGACGATGCTCAAGGAGTCGAGCTGGATCGTCGCGTCTTGCGGTAGCCCCTCGGTTGGAGCCTCGATGATGATGCGGCTCAGCCGAGGCTCGAGTGCGCGCACGCGCGCGACGGCAAAATCGCGGCGGCGATCGGCGGAGCGTTCAGCCAGCTCAACCGCGTCTCGGAACGCCGCGTACGCGCTCGCGAGCTTGCCGTCTTGCTCGAGGCAGTCCGCCCAATGCAAGAGTGCGCCGACCCGCGGGTCCAAGCGATAACTCTCGGCGTACTTGGGACACGCTTCGTGGATATGGCCGCTCTTCATCAAGGCATCACCCGCGTCGAACATGTCCACCGCCACCGTGTGGGCGCTTGGCTCGGAGGACTGCGCGCGTGCCAGCGGTTCCATCAGCGTGCTCTGCAATCCGAGGACTGCCGCCAGCCACCAGAGCCTGTGCTTCAGAGCCGGCCTCCCATTGCGGAACGGGAAAACGACGCGCCAGCGGGCGCAACGGCAGAAGCGCTCGCGGCAGGACTTGGCAAGGCACCGGAATGCGGCCGACTTGCAGCCGCTGCGCGACGAGGTAGCTCTCCAATCGGTCGCGCGTCGGGGCTGCCGCCCTCGCTCGCAAGCGGCGCCGCCGGAATCGCCGGGATAGGCTCAACTGGCGGCGTGCTCTGCGGCACGATCATCGGTCGTAGAACCGCCAGCGGTGAGGCCGCCGATCGCTCTGGCGCTGGTGCGGGATTGCTCAACCGGTGCGCAAGCAGGGCTCCCGCGAACAGAACGCCGAAGCTGACGAGAGCGAAAACCACCCGCTTGGACCAGGGAGAAACGCGTCGCGCGAAGGGAGCCGCGGCCGTCCCTACCAGTGAAGACGGGCCGGACTCGTGGCGTTGCAGCACCGTGGACGGCATCTCCAACGCCGGTTCGGGGGTGATTGGGAGACGCTCTCGAGCCGCCGCTCGCCGCACGTTGATCGACGCTCGGGCCGCCTGGACGGACTCGGGAGCCAACGACGACAATGCTTCGGCGAGCTCCTGCACGCTGGCGTAGCGAGCTTCGCGGCGTTTTGCCAGGCAGCGCTGCAACACGTCCGCGAGCTCGGACGGCCCTTCCGCTAATTCAGCGGGCGCGCCGGCGATGATGCTCGCGCACAGCTCGGGAAAAGTATCCCCCTGGAACGGGAGGGTGCCGCTCACGAGTTGGGACAGGATCACTCCGAGCGACCAAATGTCGGTTCGCGCGTCCAGGTCGGGGGTCGCCCGCAGCTGCTCCGGCGACATGTATTGAGGCGTGCCAACCAGCTGGGAATTCGTACTACCAGAGAGCTCTTGTTGGGCCGACCGCTTGACGATCTTGGCGGCACCGAAGTCCAGCACCTTCAGCTCGTTCGTGCCATCGCGTCGTTGGACCACGAACAGATTGCTCGGCTTGAGGTCGCGATGAACGATGCCGAGCGCGTGTGCCTCGGCCAGCGCATCGATGGCCTGGAGTAGAAATTCGACGGCCTCATCCAGCGGAAGTCGGACGCGCTCGGCGAGCAGGCGTCCGAGATCCATGCCTTCGAGGTACTCCATGGCCATGTACGGCTGTCCGCTGTCCAAGGTTCCGACGTCGAATACCCGTACGACGTGGTCGCTCTCGATCCGCGCCGCCGCGCGCGCCTCACGCAGAAAGCGCCGCGCGGACTCGGGCTCGGCGGCGACATCGGGGCGCATGACCTTGAGCGCCATGCGAGTGCCGAGCGCGACGTGCCGCACCGCCAGCACGACGCCCATCCCGCCCCGCCCGAGCTCGGACTCCACGCGGTAGCGTCCAGCGAGCAGATCGCCGGCACGAATTTCGAGAGCACGAACACTACCCACTTCCCTTGGGTTACCAGCGGCACCCCGCCCTCGCAACGTCGCTCTGCGCGCTCGACGCGGCCAGCCCTGGTTCGCGCGTAACCCGGGCAAAAGCGCGGGATTGTGGGCTCACTCAGCCCAGACCGAGACGCTCGCCCGGAGGTCATAGTGGACGGCGCGCACTCCGAGCGCTATCCGAGATGGCGCATGGGGTCGGATCAACCCTCGACTCTTCAGCTTTCAGACCCCGCCGCGCCTCGGTCGCCGCGCGTGGCTTGCGTGTACTGGGTCCACGGTTCGCGTGGCTTACCCGTCCTGACGCGGTTCGAACGCGCCCGCATGGTCGTCGGACGCAGCCCCGAGTGTGACATCACGCTCGACGCGGCCGGAGTGTCACGGCAGCACGCCGAGTTTTTTCACGAGGGTCCCGTGTGCGCACTCGCGGACACCGGCAGCAAGAACGGCGTCTTCGTCAATGGCCGCGCCGTCACACACGTGACGCTCTCTGCCGGCGACGTGATTCGCCTCGGGGACGCGTTGGGCGTTTTTGGCTTCGTCACGCGCACGGGTCAGCAGGCCAACGATGGCGAGCGCGAGCTCGCCATCTCTGCAACGAACGGCAATGCGAGTGGCGACGATCTCATCGGCGACGGCATGGCGTTCGCCCTCCACGACCTGGCCGAAATCGCGGCGAGCAGTCTGCCGGTCGTCGTCTTCGGCGAAACCGGGGTAGGCAAGGAGCGGGCAGTCGAGGCCATCCATCGCGCGAGCGGTCGTCCCGGCTTACTTCACGCCGTGAACTGCGCGGCAATTCCCGAAAATCTCGCCGAAGCCGAGCTCTTTGGTCATCGAAAGGGTGCCTTCACCGGAGCGGAGTCGGCAGCCCTCGGCCACTTTCGCGCTGCCGATACCGGTACACTGTTCTTGGACGAGCTGCAGGACCTTCCTCGCAAGGTGCAGGCCTTGCTCTTGCGCGTGCTGCAAGGAGGTTTGGTTTACCCCGTGGGAGAAACCAAGCCCGTTGCGGTAGACGTGCGGATCGTCGCCGCGAGCCAAAATACCCTCGACGAGCTCGTGGCTGCGGGGCGTCTACGCGAGGATTTGGCCATGCGCTTGGCCGGCTTCGCCATCCACATTCCGCCCCTCCGCGAGCGGCGCATGGACGTGCTGGCGTTGCTTCGCCATTTTCTGAAGCTCTACGCCGCCGGACGCGAAGCCCCCGTGGAGGTGGACGTGCGTTGTTTGGAGGATCTCCTGCTCCACGACTGGCCGGGTAACGTTCGTGAGCTCGAGTTCCTGGTGCGCCGGCTGCTCGCGCTGTTGGGTCGGGAACGCACCCTTGCCTGGCACATGCTGCCAGCCACCATTCGCCGCAAGCCCGCGCCTGCGGCGCCTCTATCGCTGATTCCCGCCGAAACGCGGGCGGCGCGCGACATCGCCTCCCTGTGCGAAGCCCTGCGCGCCTGCAATGGCAACATCGCCCGTGCCGCCGTTATCGCTGGCATCTCGCGCCAACGCGCCTACCGCCTCATGGCAGGCAAATCCGTCGCCGAGTTCCTCAAAGATCCGGGCACGGCCGCGCCCAACGGGCAGCGATCCGAACGCTAGCGACGACCGCGATGACGACTGAAATCGCGAAGCGACATTTCGACATCCTTCGCACAGAGATCAGTTCGACGGCGCGAGTCCCCAAGCTCGCACCGTCGGTTTCCCCCCGGTGCACGACCCGTACCATCTTGCTCCAACGAAAAAACCCACGATATTCGCGAATTTCTGAGAATGCCACCTCGTCCGGACGCTGTCTCGAGCAATCCGGACATGTCCGGACAGTGGCTCCGCTTTCCCTTGGTCTTGACCTCGACGCAGGGGGTGCTTTCGAGACCGTTGCCTCACACAGCGCGAGCAAAGCATTGAGGCAGCCGCTTTGCCGTGCAAGGACGCGGCCATGTCTGGCTCCGACCGCAAACGGCAAAAGAAACTAGAGCAGACGCGCAAGAAGCGGGAGCTTGCGAAGAAGGAGGCGCGCAAACTCGAAGCGAAGTACACGGGTGCGAGCCTTCTGCGGACCGCAGAGCGAGCGCCGTTCGGCCCGTGCTGGGTGAGCGTCGCCCTCGACGAACCCGGGGGTGATGGCCCACCAGCGCTCGTCACGGTGCTCGTCACGCGTCGCATCCGCGGACAGCTGCTCGGGTTGCTTGCACTCGTAGACCGTACTTGCCTCGGCGTGAAGAACGCCAATCTCCTTCCCTTGCAGCCGGAGCAAATGATGCGTGAGTTCGTGGATGAAGCAGTGCGGCCCATCGGCAAGCTACGCGAATGCGAGCCCGACGAGGCACAAGCTGTCGTGTTCCACGCGATCGATTACGCGGCATCGCTCGGCTTCGGCTACCATCCCGACTTCGAGCCCAGCCTGTTGCAACCGCGCCCGGAATCACTGCGCGAGACTCCGCTCGCGCACCCCGCGCAACCCCTTTACGCTTCAGGTCCAGACGACGATGTCGCCATGATCCTGGAGCAACTCGATAGGGTCGTTGGCTCGAAAAACTACGCCGTTGTCGACGGTTTCGGCGGAGGCTGGTTGAGCGAGGAAGACGACGACGACACCAACGTCATCGACGACACCAACGTCATCGACACGAGCGCAGAAGAGCTAAAATAGCGAGTTTTGCACGGATCTCCGCGGTCCTCCGAGATCGAGCCGCGACGCCGAAGGCTGCGACGCCAAGCGCAATGACGCGTGACTATCAAAAATCAAAACCACTATCGCCTAGCCCAAGCGCGGAGGCGCCCAGGGATTGGATGGATCACTTGGCGGGAGCGGGGCCGGGAGCGGGAGCGGGAGCGATCGGCGCGGCTGCAGGCTCTGGCGTGAGCGCTTTTCCAACGCCCTCGATTACGCTCTTGATCGCACGCAGGTTGGTCGAACCGGCGAGGATGAAGAGCGCAGAGAAGTTGCTCGAGCTGACGACGCTCCAATCGTTTGGCACGGAGTAGAGATTGGCGACGATCGTCTGCCCCCACCCGTAGCCGAGCTGAGTGCCCAACAGGAGCTCGCCACCTTCCCCGTAAGAGCCCAGCCCCAAAGAGAGGCCAAGCCGATGGGTACGCCCTTGCACCAGGTTTCCGAGGGACGGGGCAGGCTCTGGCTTCAAAGCGCCGAACGGGCTCAAGTTCGTCCACAGGCCGCCGAGCACGCTCAGGCGCGGAGACATGAAATACTCGCCGCCGATAGCGCCGTTCAGGGTTGGGAGGGTGCTGACGGTGTAAGTCGCGTCGAACGACGACGTCGTGAGCGCGTGATTGATCGTCGACGTATTGTCCACGTGCATCGAGCTGGCCAGGCCTTCGTGATAGCCAAAGGTGAACGAGGCGTCGCCTTCGACGGTGAGTCGGTCGAACGCTTTGCCTGCGCCCACGGCAATGCGAACCGGTGGCTTCGCGCGAAAGCTTCCCGAGCCGCTCGCGATCGTTGCGGCGGAGTCCGTTGCCGCGTCGAACGTCTGATGCAGAGTCGCCGCGTAGTGGCCGAAAAGATGCAGTGACGGAATCTGAATGCTGGCCCCGTACGTGACTCCGCCGAGCTGGTAGGTTGCGCCGAGGATCGCCGTGAGATCGACCGACGTGCCGTTGGCGCTCGCGCCGAGCGAGGACTGCACGGCGCTGCCGTCGATGGTCGAGGTGATGCTCGCCGCGTCTTGAATGAACGATGACGTGGTGTAAGCCACCTGGAGCGAAGCGCCGAGCGCGAACTTGTCGTTGACCTGCGCGCTGTAGCTCGGGCCGACTTGCACGCGATTCCATTTTCGCAGCAGAGAGACGTCTTGCGCGGTGGTTCCCGCGGCCGTAGCTGCGTGCACGGAGCGCGCAGGCACGACCAGATCCTCGGATTCGAGCGTCGCGAGGCAGACCGCGAACTTCTGGTGTCCGCCCTTCCAAGGCGTGGGATCATCCTTCGCCGTGCCCTCCTGGTCCCTCAGCGCGGAAAGGGAAAGAAACAAACAAATCGTCGACGGGACGGTGGTGATGCGAGAAGAGGAGATCGAACGATCCCCGATCGACACTTCCCCGAAGCGCGGATCGACGCTCGACGGTTGATGCCAATCTTTGAAATGATTGGTTTGCAGCGCCAAAAAGTTCACACTGAAGGCGAGCTTGCGATCATCGATCCCGACGATGGTCGCGGGATTCAAAAACGGCGCGGCACCATCGCGGCCGAGGGCGACGCCGGTGTTGCCCATGAGCGCGCTTCTCCCTCCGAGCGGCGAAGAGCGATCGTTGGCCTGCGCGCGAGCGCGCGTCGTCCCGCTGAGAATTAGACCGATGATCAGGGCCGCCAGATAGGCGACCCGCGCGGTGCGGCTAGCGTCATTCATGGATTCGCCGCACCTCCTGCAGCGCGGACCTAGCCTTGTCACGGCGCGACTTCGCTGTCCCGACATTCCTGCGCGGGCGGCCCCCGCGAGCTTCGACGGGTACGGGCCAAAGGCGCGCGCAGCGCGGCATTCCGTCACGCTCGCGCCCCGACAAATTCAGGCCTGAACCTTGCAGCGAGTCGCAACGACATCCGTATGGAGACAACAGTGAAGACGCGCGCTCGGCTAGCACTTCGGGGCCTCGCCGCCCGCGCAGCCGGACAGCGTGAGCTCCCGTCCCGCCCCGACATCTCTGCCTCAACGCGGCTGATGCGAGGCAGATTGGCACGGTGCTCCCAGTCGTGACGACGTTTCGAGTGATGACTTACAACGTGCATAGTTGCGTGGGCACCGACGGCAAGCTCGACCCCAGCCGGATTGCGGAAGTGATCGCGCGCTCCGCGGCTGACGTGGTGGCGTTGCAAGAGTTGGATGTTGGCCAGGCACGCACGGAAGGTCTGCATCAGCCCGAATGGCTGGCGGAAAAATTGCAAATGTACGTGCATTTCACCGCTGCGCGGCGCTGCGACGAAGGCCATTATGGCAACGCCATCCTGTCGCGCCATCCGTTCTCGGTCCGGTCGGAAGGTGGCCTCCGGCGGAGGGGCGGGGAGCAACGGGCCGTCCAGTGGCTCAAGGTGTCGATCGGCGGGCTCGAGCTCAACGTGATGAACACCCACCTCAGCATCCAGTTTCGCGAACGCCTCATGCAAATCGATCAGTTGCTCGGCGCGGAATGGATCGCGAAATCCGAAGGGCATCTACCACTGGTGGTCTGTGGGGATCTCAATTCTAGCCGCTTTTCCCCGGTTTACCGTGGCCTGCGCAGAGATCTGGTGGACGCCCAGCGAGCCAACGGCTCGCGCGCGGTCGCTACGTGGCCGTCGCGCCGGCCGTTGTTTCGCATCGATCATCTGTTCACCAGTAAGACTATTGAAGTGCTGCGCTGTGAGGTTCGGCGTGATCGCTTGACGATGGCTGCGTCCGACCACTTACCCCTGTTGGCCGAGTTGAGCTTCCCCGACCCCCTCAGTCCCGGATGAGTCGAGCATGAAACCCATTTTAGAAGTACCGCGCAACGCCTACGTCCAGTCCGAGGTTCGGCAATGCGGGCTCTTGATCGACTCTCGGAATTATTACCGCGCGCTGTGCCGAGCCATGGAGCTCGCCGAGCGGTACGTCGTGATCAGCGGCTGGCAATTCGAAAGTGGCGTCCGCCTATTGCGCGGTGAAGACGCCGAGGCCGCGCAGCTTCCGGTGAAATTCCTGGATTTCATGACCGCGCTCTGCGAAGCACGGCCGGAGCTGCAGATCTACTTGTTGGCTTGGGACTACAGCGTGGTCTACGCCAGTGACCGCGAGCCTCATCAAAAAGAAAAGTTTACCGCCACCAGCCCGCGCATTCATTTCGAGTGGGACGTCCATCCCTCGGTCGGCGGCAGCCATCACCAAAAGTTCGCCGTGATCGACGGCGCCATCGGCTTCATCGGTGGCATCGACATCTGCGATGCGCGCTGGGACGACTGCGACCACCGTGCCGATCATCCCGACCGCGTGAACGTCACGGGCGGCCCATGTAAGCCCTATCACGACGTTCAGGCCTGTTTCACCGGCGCGCTCGTGGAGCCGCTCGTGCAACTCTTTTGCGAGCGCTGGGGCCGAGCCACCGATCATCACTTGGAGTTGCCCCCGACCGATCCGGGCGCTGCGGCGCGCTTCGACGTGACGCAGTTGAGCGAAGGCAACGCGGAGCACATCGGCGCGCGGCACGCCGCGCTCAGCCGCACGCAGGTCGATTCGCGCGCCGAGCCCGAGCGCGTCGGTGAAATCCTAAACCTGTTCGCCGACGCGATCAGCGCGGCCGAGCGCTTGCTCTACATCGAAACCCAATACTTTACCTCACGCTCTGTCGCACAAGCCCTGATCACCCGCATGCAGGATGAGACGCGGCCCACACTCGACATCGTCGTGTTCCTGCCGCACGGGGCCGACACGGCCATGGAAAAGATGGCGCTCGAAGACGCGCAGGAAGGCATACTGAATTCGGTATTGGACAGCGCCCGACAGAATGGCCACCAAATGCGCCTATTTTACCCCGCGTCGCACAATGCCGAGGGTGAAGAAATAGCGACGTTCATCCATTCCAAAATCCTGATCGTGGATGACCGGCTACTCATGGTCGGCTCGCCCAACTGCACCGAACGCAGCATGGGCCTCGACAGCGAGCTGGCAATCACCTGGGAATGCAAAGCCGACGATGACGTCGCCAGCAGCATCCGGAGCATTCGCGCCAAACTCTTGGCCGAACATAGTGGCCTGCCGGAAAGCAATTTCACGGATCCAGGCGCCCTATGTTCAAAGCTCGACCTGCTCATGGAGCGCGAAAAAGCGCGCCTCCGCCGCCGTAAAGTGATTGAGCCGGGCCCACTCGGACCCATCCTCGCCGAGCTGTTCGACCCCGGCGATGTGGAGCTCGCGAACGCCGCTCTGCCCCCACAGTAGGCGTCGCCAGCCGATAGGTCCTCAAAACTAAAACAAGCCGCGCAACCTTGGCGCCCACCGACAGACAGCGAGTCCACCTCGGTCGAGCGCCCCCTACCCATTCGAAGGCCGAGCACGAGCAGCGCTCAGCCTGAGCCCGCCACGCGCAGACAAGCATGCTTTCCCGAGTTAAACGTGGTTCCGCACTCGGGCGCGCACACGACTAAATCGGTGTCTTCGCCGCGCGCCACGAGATACCACCAATTGCCGTTTCTCCAATCCGAAGCGGCCGCGCTCGGGCAGCCGGGCGCGATGCCCTGCCGACAAGAATCCTTCTCGTAATAGGCGACCGGGATGACGTGCGGAGAGTCCGGGTCGGCAAGGGAAGCGCAAGTACCGACGTACAAAGGGGCGAGCTGCAAACAGCTACCCGGAAGCCCATGGATGCGCAGCACGCACGCGCCCGCGGGCAGTGGGGAGCGGTCCCAGTTCGACGGCTCGACCTCGGGCCGGTCTGCAGGAAGCTCGTTGGTGTAGTCCGGGATCTGAAGCGGCTCGACCCAGACTCCCGTACGCGGGCCGACCGCGTCGCGCGTGAAGCGAATGTCGATCTCAGCCGTTGGACAGGCGCGGTTGCTCGGAGTCTGCGGGCAGCTGTTGCTCAGATCGCTGTCCGCCTCCGCGGCACCCGCGCCGCCAGCGCCGCCAGCGCCCGCGGCGCCCGCGCCGCCCGTCGTAGGCGTCGACCCATCCGCGCTCGTGTCCGCTCCCGAGCCGGCCGCGCCGCTCGTCCCCGCAGTGACCGAGGGCGCGTCGCCCGACCCGTCGATTTGCGCTCGCCCTCCGCAAGCAACGACGGAAGCGAGCGCCCACGCGACTGCGAATGAGCCACCTCGAATCCGCCACATGAAGGCCTCAGGCTAGCTCGCAACGCGCACAGCTGTCAGTCAATTTCCGAAGCGCGGAGTTTTTCGCAACTCGGATTGGCCGCTGACCGAACCCTTTACATGAAAACGACGTTCGGGACACTGTCACTCATAGGATGCGGACTGCTCGCCATCCCCAGCGTGGGGTGCGCTTCGAGCGTACGGGATGCTGATGGCACTCGGGAAGCAAGAGGCGCCGCAAACACGTCGGAAGCTGGAGGCGCCGCAAACACGTCGACGTCCACGGACGGCGGCTCCGCTGGTGCTGGGGCGGACGCGGGCGGCCCCAACGACGACGCGGGTGGTCCCAACGACGACGCGACAGGTCCCAACGAGGACCCGGCTGCCGCCTGTGCTGAGTACGCAGTCGCGACGTGCCACAAAATCGCGACCTGCAATTCCTGGTTCATCGCGTCGTACTTCGAGGACGAGGCATCGTGTGTGAAGCGCTTGGCGACGGCCACCAACTGCGTGGGGTCGTTTGCCTTGGCCGGGACTAGTCAAACCGTCGAACGGTTGAAGGCGTGCACCTCCGCAAAGAATCGGAGCACCTGCGCAGAGTGGCTGAACGATGACCCAACCGCGCTAGCAGCCTGCATCGCGAAATCAGGATCGCTGCCGAACGGGACGGGCTGCGGCGATGATGCTCAGTGTCAAACCGGCCACTGTCGTCTCAGCGACGACTACGACTGCGGGGTTTGCGGCCCAGCGCCTGGTCCTGGTGATGCTTGCAGCGGTGGCGACGGATGTGCTGCTGGCTTGATCTGCAGCAACCTCGTGTGCGCACAAACGAAAGGAGCCGGGGAAGCGTGTAACAACCGTGCGGATTGTTCCAATTCGTTGGCTTGCAACGACGGCCACTGCGCGTCGCCGCGCAGCGCCGGAGAGAATTGCACCGAAGATGCTTGTGACGCTCACGCTGGCCTCTATTGCGCGAGTGGGGTCTGTCGAAAAACGCAATACGCCGCGCCCGGTCAACCCTGTGGTTGGGCAAATGGCATAGATTGCGCCGCAGGCGGCTTCTGTCGCAGCACGGGTTCCGCATCGCAAGGCACCTGTGTTGCCCCAGCCAAAGACGGCGAGTCCTGCGACGATCAACAAGGACCGCGCTGCCTCGCGTGGGCGACGTGCACGGGTGGCTACTGCAAGCTAGCGAATCCCGCCGCATGCCATTGAAGGGATGCCCCGCCGTTGTACATCGCACTACACCCCGGCGTGCGCCCACGGCCGCCATGGCTGCTCGTCGTCGAACCGCGTCGACCAACCTTGTACCATCAGTGGTGAGTATTGTATCGGTATTCTAGGATGGTAGGCCGGTCACTGCGCTTCGTCGTTGCTTGCGTGTTGGGTGCGTTGGGCATGGGTTGTGCGTCGGGCCCTTCGACTTTGCTCGACTGGAAGGTGCCCGTGCATCAGCAGGTCGCGATCATGGTCAGTATCAGCGAGCAGGTGAACATCGCCGACGAGAGCGGCGGCGTCGCCACGCTGGCTGAGACGATCAGCAATCGCTTGAAGGATCACGGGATCCCTAGCCAGATCTACGCTTCAAAATATGATCACCCAACGCCGCCGCGGATCGACGTTTACATCAGCCATTGGCATTCGCCGTCCGCCATCACGCACCAAGCGGCGGGCGGGGCGCTGCTGCTCGTACCAGTTGCCGGCGCTCTCGCGGCTACTGCGGCGAGCGCTACAGCGACCGTTGCGGGCGGCGGGAATGGCATCGTGGTCGATTGCACCGTGTTTCTGCCGAACCAGCCTAAACCCGCCTTCACGCAACGCTTCGAACGCAGCGACTGGACTTCTTCAGATGACAATGCCTCCGCGGAGAGTGCTGGCGAAGCGATCGTCGCCGCGATCCTGAAGCATTGAACCAGCCGGACGTCGACCGCGCAGCGGCTGTCGCGTCTCGCCGCAGCAGGCAGTTCGATGATGCGAGCCCCGCGTTTGGGGGAGGCAGGAAGTACCCCTTCGGGTATCGCGAAGCGCATCGCGTAGCCCCAAAGGGGCGAGCAATGCACGGTCGGGGGCAACCCCAACTCAGCCTGCAGCGCGTTTTTCGCCAGCGTGTCGTCAGCGGACGAGGCTCGCTTGTCGCTCCGGTACTTCACGCCTATTGTCGACAATCATGTCTGGGCTCGCTTTCGGTGGTGACGTCGCGGGAGTACGCCGATGTTGATTGCCGCTCGTCTTCGCGCTTCGCTCCTGATGCTAATGCTCGTCCTGGGCGCGATTCCCTACGGCTGCAGTGCGCCGAGCCGCGAGTTCGGGAGCGCGAGCGCGGGAGTCAGCTCCGCGAACGCTGGCGCCAGCGCGGGAAGCGACATCACCACAAGCGGCGGAGTCAACGGCGGAGAACGCGGCGGCAACTCGACGGCGGGCGAGGCATCCGGATCGGCCGGATCGGCCGGAGCGGCCCCGAGCGGCGGCGCGGCTGGAACTGCGGAGGCGGGCGCGGGCGGCAGCACGGCTTTCACGCCGCCGCCGATGGACGGACTCGCGCTCTGGCTCGTCGCTGACGACGGACCAGAATTGTACGGTCACACGATCACCAAGTGGCACGACCGGTCCGCGAACGGGCTCGTGCTGCAGCAGACGGTTACCTCACGGCAGCCCACGCTCCTCGACAACGCCCTCGCTGGTCGCCGCGTCGTCTACTTCGACGGCGATGACGACGGCTTCGACGTGCCGTCGGGCTTCGACTTCAGTCAGGGGCTATCGATCTTCGTCATGTTGCGAATGGATACCGTGCCCGAAAATGATCGCTGTGCCGAGATCTTCGAATTGATGGGTACGCCCGACCACTTCATGTTTTTCGTGGCCTTTGCTTACTTCCGATACGAGGCGAACAATCACGCCAATGCCGTCAACGGCCCTGCCCTCGCGCCCGGCGTGCCCCACTTCATCTCCGTGATCCATTCGCCCGCAGGAACGAACGGTCCCGCGCAAGCAACGCTGCGGCAGGACGGCTCGGTATACGAAGACGGTGCCAACAGCTTCCCGTTGCCCGACGGTATTCACTTCACGAACGCGCTCGCTGGCGACGTCGACAGTTATTGCGATCAGTTCCACGGGTACATCGCGGAGCTCTTGGTCTACAACCGCGCCGTCTCGTACGAGGAAGAGATGGCCATCAATTCTCGGATGCAGAAACAGTGGCAGTGCTGCGGCCAAGCAGTGGATGCCCCGCCGTGAAGCGTCGTGATACGGCCCGGCGTGCTCGCGCTTCGCGCTGCGCGCGCCGGGGGCCCCCAAACGCCGGCTTGCGCCGGACGTGGGGGCCCCGGCGGCTGTACCCGCTCGACGAGCGGTCTCGCCGAATTTGCGACGCGAACCGCCCAACGAAGCTCGGGGCAAGCTCGTTTCAGTCGCTCGCGCAGTCGCAGCGACGCTGGCGCGGACCGCGCCCGCTAACTGAACCATCCTGCCATCGCTGGATGCGAGTTTGATTGGGGTTGGGTAAGCGGGCAGGGCGCTCGCGCGCGTCTCAAAGCTCTGAGTGAGCCCGCGTTCGACGCCGGCGCCAACAGCGGTACGTTAGCCGGAGTTGGCGTACGGCGTTCTCAGTGACAGACGGGGTGACTAGCGCGCGTGATGCTACGTTGCATTCGGTCATCGTTGGCGAGGTGCCGTTCGTCCGTCACGTCACTGACATGGGAACTGTGGCCCGCTCCCGCGGGCCAAGGCACACGTTTCCCCGGCAATGGCACCGCGAACACGGCGCTCGATTCGATTTGGAACATCGCGGAGCGTGTCGATGGCGAGTACATTCTCCGCGACTCGGACCTGGTCCGCTTTGTTTGGCGGCTTCGCGAAGGCGACCAGGTGCGGGATTTGCGACGCATCACCGTTGTGAAGGGCAGGAGCAATACGTAGAGGATCCACGCTGAGAGGCTTCAGTTGCAATTGCAATCCTCGTCGTCGCAATCGACCTTGCCGTCGGCGTCGCCGTCAATGCCGTCGTCGCAATCCTTCTCGCCGACCACGGGCCCTTCGCAGATAGGGTCCCCATGTACGTCGTAGACGCAGTGCGAGCCCCAAGCGTCTGCGCAGTCGAAAACCCAGGGACTGAGGGGACTGAGGGTGCCGCCGGATTGTTCGCAAACGACCGCGCGCGTGCCATCGCAGTACGACATGCCCGGCCCTTTGCACTGGAGTTGAGGAGCTTGGCAGTTAGCCCAGCGGTCGCCCGATTCCGTTTGCCACTCGAAGCAAGTCGCGCCGGCGAGCGCGCAATCAAACGACGCCTCGTACAAAGGCCCGCTGCCGTCCTGCACGCAGTACTTGGCCACATTGCCTTCGCAATGGTCCGTCCGTTCACTGCCACACTTTGGCAGCTGCTCGAGCTCCGCCTCGTATTGGTCGTCGTCGGCGAGGAAAAATGCCGTGCAAGCTTCAGCCTCCTGGCAATTGTGGGCAGCAAGGATGCAATCGGTCCCGCGTTTGTGGCCCCCGGGAAAAACGGACAGCAAGATCCCAAGCGACTCGTGGACATCCAAGGCACCCCAGGGCTCCACGTTGCATGCGTCTTCGCGGCTCACGGCCATCGTCCCGCGCTGCAAATCAGTGGGCGGCGGTGGGGCGCCGCCGTCGTCGCTGTCACCACAACCTGCACTGGTCGCACCCAGACACGCGACCAGGCACCCCACTATCCACCCCCGAGCCAAATTGGCTTTCATGGGGTGCGACAATAATGCTGTAGCGGCTTGACGTAAAGGGGGTCGGAAGACCAAACGGTGTGCGGGGCGGAGCTCGTGAGCTCGCCGGCTGCCACGGGCTATGCAAGCGCGTTGGTTGGCGAATTTCTCCAACTGGCACCGCACAGAAACCTTACGTTAGTAACGTAGCCGGCTTCCGCTGCGAGCGACGAAGACCGCGGAGGCCCGATTGTCGGACAAAGGTCCCAGAAACCCTCAGACAAGAAAGTGACTGAGCGGATACTCCGCTAAATCTCGGCAATAGGTAACGCTAAGATTCTTCATTCCTTCGCTATTCGTGACGTATGTACACGGGACGTTGGCAGGTCGTTTTGGCGCGTGAAACGAAGAACTGAACACAACACCGCGGTACTGAATATCAATCTGGCCGAGTAACCTTCTTATGGTGAACAGCCATGTTAACCACGTACTCCGCCAGCAGCTTTCCGTTCTCGATCTGACGCAACGACCCAGTGGCCCGCCCGGACTTCAGTTCGCACAGGAGCACGAATCGGGTCGCAATACGGTCGCCTTTCCGCTTGTGCCAAGCTTGATCTTGATTGGCGTACGCTCGCTGCTCGGCCGATATCAGTTGGCATGGTGCAGAAGCCGCGCGTACTCAACGCTAGCGCGAACTGCAAAGTGACGCCGAAGGCCCCACGACACCCAGCGGCACCCAAGAGGCGACGTCCCCCAATCTGCTCGGTGTGCGCGGGAGCGACCCTCGCTCACCGCCGAAGACCGGCTCCGCAGCGACGGCGCGCACAAGGAAGAAACGGCCACCCGAGTTTCGTCGAATGGCCGCTTTTCGTTTCCGTCACTTCCCACGTCGGGAGTGAGCGATGGCATCACTCGTCGCCGACAGCGATGAGCTCAGCCGGAGTAACACGCACTCTTGATGCCCCGCCGTTGTCCGGCGCAACACGGCCCGGATGCGCTCGAAGGCCGACGTGCCGCCAGAGCGGTGGGGCTGCCGGAATATTTGTCCGGCAACCTCAGCGAGGAATCAAGCGCCGAAAGGCTCTCTTTCACTCATTGGTACATTGTGTACGCCCGGTCCAAGCAGCGGCGGATTCCGTAAGAAGCGTTTTGACAGGCTTTGGGAACTCGCGAGGAAGCCCGTAGTCAACGCATCCCGCGGGGCCATGATACCAGGATTTTCACTGCGCACCGCTCCACCGCGCTTTCACGTGACGTCGAAGCCGTCGGAAGTCGTCTCTTCCGACAACACGGCTGGCTTGTGCTCGGACGAGCACGGAGAACTGACGCCGACGCGCGCTACGGGTTCTCCGCTAAGTCGTCCGGCGCCAGCGTTTTGCCCTCGCGCGCAAAGAAGGCCACCGACGTGATGTGACCGGAGGCCGGGTCGTCGGCGAGCGTCACCATCGTGCTGCCCGCCCACGGGGTCGCGGAGGTGATCCCCTTGCGGATCAGCTGCTTATGCGACTCGATGTCCGGCTCGGACACCTCGGCCCGGCACAGCGAGGTCTTACAGTCGACGGACAGCACACGCGCGCCAGTCGGTATTGCCGCCGCCAAGAGGGTTTGAATCTTGCCTCGAGCCACGACGCTCCAATTCGAGTCGTAATTTTCTTGGACGAAGCGTGCGCTCAACGAGTCGCGCACGTCTTCGGTCGAAACTTCTTTGGCGGGCGCAGGGGCGGACTCAGGGACAGCCTGCGTGGCAGCCGGCGCCGTTGATGCCGCTTGCGCCGCTTGCGCCGCGGCCGCCTGCACGGACGCAGCGTGCGCGGCGTTGACGAGCTGCGTGAGTGCTCGTTGCGCCTTTATCTCGTTCCGTAGCTCGTTAATCTCACGCTCGGCGAGATCGATACGCTTGGCGTCTTCGGACGCTGGGCGCGCCGCGGGCCAACTCCCTACTGCGACCGCACCTACCAAGGCCATCAACGCAATTGCGAACAGCGCCATCTTTTCCCGTCGACTCATCGCTCTCCCTCACTGCCTGGCATCGCTTCGATGACTGCCATCGAGCCCAGCGCTGGTGGCCGAGCTCGATGGCGAGTCGCAAAACTCACGGGCGTTTCGTGTTGCCCGTGCACGGCGCTTCAGTTGGTATAGTTGACGTTGGTCAAGGTACCCGTGGTACCGAGATCGCACTCCAGGACCAACCGGCCCGCAGCGGGCACCCAGACTTGGCCGGTCGAAGAGGTCCCACCGGCCCAACCGATGGGCGTAGAGCTGGCGGTCGACACGGAATTGCCCACTTGGTCACTTCCAATCAGCACGCAACCGACGTTGCTTCCGCCGTACGTGGCTCCTTTCCAACCCTGGCTGTCGACCATCAGAGGGACATCCCATTTTTTGGCGACCAAGCTGTTATTGCAGTTTGAATTTGCCGTTACCGTACCCGAATAGGCAGTGAAGCAGGCCGCAGCAAGGCCATCTGCCGGACTGCCCGCGGCGGCGCTAATGCCGTGTGCGCTCACCGAAGAAACAGCGGCAACCAACAAAATGCCCGCCCCAGCCGCCAGCACTACCGACCTCTTAATGATGCTTTTCATTCTGATCTACACCCCAATGCTTGAGTAGTTCCCCGCGACCCCGTGGACGCCACAACCCCGTGGACGCCACGACCCGTGGACCGCCACGACCCCGTAGACGCCACGACCCCGTGGACGCCACGACCCCGTGGACCGGAAAACTATGCCAGCTGCTTCCAGATTTTGGAACGATAATTTGAACTCGATCGGGCTGAGGTAGCGAGACGAGTATGGCGGTTCTCGCCGCCCATCTGGAAGCGGCTCCGTGCGGATTGCGACACCGGTGGCATCGTTCGAAAGACAGAAGGCATTCTTCCGACGTCGTCGACGCAGGCAAGCACGATGGCCTCGAGGGAAGCCCCTCGTCTTCAGTCGAACGGGCCATGGTGACACAGTCGAGGTCGATGCCGCGAGCAGCCCGCGTCGAATCAGCAAGGCAGACAGCGGCGCAGTGACGATGGTGAAGCGCTGACCTTCTTGCTCGACTACAGTTGCGTCATCGGCAGCGGCTTGGACTCTCCATCCGTATTCGGAGTCTCATCCTTCGCGCGGGCGAGCACCATGCGCACGGCTTCTGGTCGCTGGTAGCCAAGTTTGTAACTCAGCTCCCAGCCGATAAAGGTGCCGCCACTTTTCTCAAGCTCAGCGTCGCGAATCTCGATGCGGCGTTGGGGCAGGTCATCTCGGTCGGCCAGATTTCTGCGACTTTTACTTGGTATTTTCCCTTGGCGGGCAGCTTCCCGGATGGCCGTGAGCCCGATGCGTCTGGCTGATCGCCGCCAGGCGTGGCCGTCGGCCATCGCCGCGTGGCCGCCCAGCTGCTGAGCGAGCGCGTCGAGCTTCTTCTTGGTGGTCCCGAGCTCCAGCTCAAGTTGCGTCGTGTCAACCCGATCGGCCTTGGCGATGAAGATGCGGCCCTTGAGCAGCTCGAACCACTCCATCAGCTGACGGTATGCTTTGCGTACACCATCGCGCTCGCTAGTATGCTCACGCGCTTTGCGGTCGTCGCCGTGAGCTTGTCAGTTATCGGCGTGAGCTTGTCAGTTGTCGCGGCGAGCGCACCCTGCATGCGATGCAAGAGAGCCTCGAGCTATCGCTCGCGCATCAGGGCGGCTCTGAATCAGCGACGGCCACGCGAACGTCGGTCTGCCGGAAGCGACGCCAGTCAGCCGACAGATTCGCGCACGCGGTTGCGTATCAATGTACCCGTCGGCAACGCGGCGCTGCTTTCGGCGCGTCACCGAGATACGCTGTCGGGTAGCGCGTCAAGCAGGCTCTCCTCGAACTCGACGTGCCCGGCGTGCAGCGCGCTGGCGTCGGGCAACAGAAACACTTCGCGGTCCAAACGCCTTTAAAATTGGCATATTCCGGCGCGTTGGATACGATCGCGCCAGCGGTGCTTCGTTCATCCACAGGCTTGCCGGTGCCGCGCTCGACCACCAACACCTGAACGCCGCGCGGGATCATTGTCCACCTCGCAGCGCGCACATGACGAGTCTCTGATCGCAATTGGGTTTCACCGAAACTTTCGCACCACCAACTTCGAGTACCAGACTCTCGGCAGCAGCGGCTCCCGGAGGACGCCGAACCACCTCCGCGATCGGAATCTTCGCCTGCCGTCCCGCGCGTGGCCGGCTCGCCCGCCGCTTGCTGCTACTCGATCCGATCACCCACATTGCTTCCGTACTTGGCTTCATGCGCGCGAGGATGCCGACCCATCACTCGCTTCGGAAGAACGGGCTCCGTGCAGCGGATACGATTTCGCATCGTGCGCGTGAAGTCATGCGCGCGTTTGATTCGCACTCGCTCCTTTCTCCGGCTGGCGGCCGCGTGACCGCGGGTGCTCGCCGCGATCGCAAGCTTGCGCGCTGGCTATCGCGTCATCCGGCTGGAGGAAGACTCATCAGGCGTGGCCTCTCAGCGGCACTAAGCGCAGTGCGCCGCGCACTCGATGAGCCCAGACTCAAGCACGCCCTCTCGCCGCCGGTGAGCGGTCTCGATCAAACGAGCTGGGGACGGCTCGATGACAAGCTCGATAGACCCTGGCAGAGGTTGTGCGGCCATCCGTTCACGAGATCGGCACTGCGTTCGGCCCTGGCGCAACGCGACGGGATTCATTGGTCGCGTTCGAGCGTGATGTTCTCACCGAGCTCGAGCGCGCTGTCGCCATTCTCCGCTGCGGAGCTGGGGCGGCGAGGGTCCGCACAGGTTGCCGCACACCCAGTGCATCGAGTTCACGTCGAAGTCGCAATGGGTGTTGGTGCCGCAGTCTTCGTCATTCACGCACTCGTCGTTCGGCGTGTGGCAAGCGTAGAAGGGGCCGCACCATTCATGGGCCTGGCTCGGCGAGCAATAGTCGTTCTCGCTGCAATCCGAGTCGACGCGGCAAGTGCCGGGGGGCGCGCAATAGTTCGCGCCGACGCCGTCCGAGGGATCGCGGCATAGGCAGACTGCGTTGTTCGCGCAGTCCGAGTCGTCGAAGCACTTGTCATAGCTGCAAGTGAGGCCGACAGGGGATCGGCCGCGTGGCACACAGCGGCCGCTTTCTCCCTGCGCGCCGTCCGCGCAATCCGAGTCCTGGTTGCACTCGTCGTTCGGGCAAACGCTGCCGCCCGAGCCCGAGCAGGTGCTGCTCGGCAGCGTTAGGCTCGGCGCGCGCACGTGCGAACAGCTGACGGGCGTTGCTCGGTGTTCGCTCGGCACGTGACCGAAGTCATGCTGCGGGCAAGCGCAGGGACCGAACGCCATCGTCGACCGGCAGTTGATTTGCCACGTCGAAGCCGCGCTGCACACAGCAGTCAAAGGGCACGACAGGGTGCCGTATCCAGCACAGCTCAACCCCGGGCTCGGACACTCAGCACCTTCGGCGGGTTGCGAGCTGGCGTCGGGGCAGCCCTCGGCGCTGCCGGTGCCTGCATTGCCCGCGCCTCCGGTGTTTGCACCCGCGGTGCCCCCTGAAGGCCCGTCCACGCGCGCGGTACTCCTGCGCGAAGGGGCTTCGTCCGGCCGCCAGCCGGAGAAAGGATCCGCTTATGTCGAACAGCAAAGACACCCCCGCACTTCACGCTCACACAATGAGGCAAGCACCCACCGATTCGGAGGCTCGGCTCTGGCGCGCGTTGCGCTCGAGCCAGCTCGGAGTCGCGTTTCGTCGGCAGGTTCCGCTGCTCGGCTTCATAGCCGACTTCTACGCGCCGACCGCGCGCCTCATCGTCGAGGTCGATGGCGGCTATCACGTTCGCCGCGTCACTGCGGATGCGCGCCGGAATCGTAAGCTCGAACGCGCGGGCTATCGCGTCCTTCGGCTCCAGGCAGAGCTCGTTATGCGCGATCTCCCAGCCGCCCTGCTGGCGGTGCGTCGCGCCCTCGGTGAGCCCTGAGCGCCCGTGCGGGGGCCCGGGGCCGACGACCGCGGCGTGCTGGGGACGCGCGAACCGCGCGCTTCCTCGCAGACCACGCCGGCGAGGCACCTCCGCAGAAACGGCCGCCGCGCTCTTGTGGCCTGTGACATTGATTGGAAACCTAAACCACCGTGATGTGCGAGGCTCGGCAGATGTCGGACCCGCACACCACTGAGCAGAGCGCTGAATTGGGCGACAAATGCTCGGCGGTCATCGCGGTCCGCGTTTGACTCCAAGGTTTGAGGAATAGACGACGATGAAAAGTGGCTTCGGACATTTCGACATGTCCCACCGCGAGAACTTCTGCGCGGCGTTGCTTTTGTTGACGATGGAGATCGACGAGGGGATTAAGCAGGCTTTGACGGAGCTAGTCCGTGGCGAGCTGGGCATCGAAGTACCAAGCCCGCTGCTTGGCTTTGGGCGCGAGGCACGGCTGGACGCGAGCCCTGATGGCAAATATGCGCGGGTCGATTTGTGGTTCCTGTTTGCGTCTGCGGCGGGTCCCTTCTTCGCGTTCATCGAAATAAAGACGCACAACCGATGGAATCCCCAAAAGGTGGCTCATCAGGTGCAAGACCAAACCGAACGTCGAGTTGCTCGCAGCGAGCGCCGCATTCAGGGCTGTATCCTTTTGGCCCCCGAAAAGCTTTGTCGCCTAGTGCGGGCCGAAGACGGCAACGTCCGCGCGCTGTCGTGGTCAAGTCTGCTGGCTCGATTGCGAGCGTTGCCATCCAACTCGATAGCAACGGAGCATGCCATTTCAACACCTGGAGCAACAGATGGAGCATTCGCCCGGCCTCGATCGGCCCCTTGAACTGCAACAATTCGAACAGGCGACCACAATCATCGCCTGCCTGCGACAGTTCCTCGTCGACTGCGCTGAAGATGTCGGCGGAAACGTCCATGGTGATCCGCTGTTTCTTACTCCAGGAGACGGCAGGCCTCGTCGGGCAGGCAATTGGTCCTGGCACGGCTTATCCGTACCGTTCGGGCTCGCGGGCAAAAGAGGTCGCGTGGGGATCTATAAGTATTCCGAGGCGCCCGCGGGGGAAAGCACTGCCTTGGAGACGTTGTGGCTTGAGCTCTATATAGGTGACACCACGGAGCCTACGGTATTCGTGAAGTTCGCGCCGCCAACGCTGGCAAGCGAGAATCTGGACGCAGCTCGTGCCGAGCTGCGTCAGGCGTGGACACGAGCAACGGCGCACGCCGCTGAGAAGGATGGGCCTTCAGACACCGAACGCGACCAAGGTTTCATTCAAGAGAGGCTCGCTTCCGTCCGAGATCCCCGCCTGACGAACCTCACGGAGATCGGTGCAGGTGAGGGATTCGTGACATACACCGGGACGCTTGACGGCAAGCCGGCGTTTATCGCCGACTGCGGCACGCTCGCGGACATGCTCAGCGAGGAAGACGCGATTCATGATTCCGTGACAGTGCGTGCCTTCGCGAAGCCGTCAGCGCTTCAACGCTATTTGGACGACCTCCGAGACGCGAACTCCGCGGCACTGGGACGTCGACGTTGAGACCCGCTGCCAATTAAAGTTGTTCTCTCACACGCTGTCGCGATTGCGCAGGCCCTAAACCGCACCAAGGAGCCGTGGGGCACGCCCTCGGCGGTGGGGCGAGGTTGAGCCCCCGCACCGTCGCGCACGAGCCGCGCGCCCTCCGCGCGATCGCGAACTGCAAGGTGACGCCGAAGGCCCCCCGACAACCAGCGGCACCCATGAGGCGTCGTCCCCCATGACGTCAATGTGTGCGGGAGCGACCCTCGCTCACCGCCGAAGGCGGGCTCCGCGGCGACAAGCCGTATCGGCGTACAACGCCGAGGCACACAAAGAAGAAACGGCCACCCGAGTTTCCTCGAATGGCCGCTCTTCTCGTAAACCTGTCAGGTGGCAGGTTTACTCGGTTGTTAACTCACTCGTCGCCGACAGCGACCAGCTCAGCCGGCGTGACGCGCACGAACGTCGGAGGCGCGTACGTGGGCGACTTCTCGTCCAATACGACCTGCAAGCGCTTTTGGGCTGCCCCGCCGTCGCACGTCGCAACACGGCCCGGCGTGCTCGCTGCGCTGCGCGCGCCGGGGGCCCGCCCGACGCCGGCTGCCCCGGACGTGGGGGCCCCACGGCTGCGCTCGCCGTGCTTGATGCGGGTGCTTTGATTTGCTCACACAACCGGAAAACGCCCCCGCGCTTCAGCCCAAAGTTCGACATCGGGTGCGATCAGAAGTCCGACTTGCGAAGCATGAGCGTTGAAATCCGAACCATCCAAGCGCGCCGCCTTGGCTCCCGCTTCGATGGCCAGCAAAGCTCCGGGCACATGATCCCAGGGCAAGGTTCGCCAATATAGAATGAAGCGCCATAGGCCAGCAATCAGGTCGGGATAGTCAACGCCCGCGCAGCCCGCACCCTGTGACAAGTCGAGATCTTGAAAATCTTTCTCGTTCAAACCCTGCTTGAACGATTCAGGAAAAAATCTCGATCTGACAATGGCTGACCTACTTTCAGCCAGCCCTGACTTCGCGATTTGAACTCTTTGCCCATCGACCCACGCGCCGCCGCCGCGTTCGGCCACCCACTTTCTCGAAGGCACGGGTTGAAGGATCCAACTGGCAATGGCTTCTCCATCCCGCAAGAGTGCGATCATCATCGCGAATCGAGGATCTCCAGCGGCATAGTTGGAAGTGCCATCGATCGGGTCGACCAACCAAATTAGCCCCTGATCCAGTTTGTCGAGCAAGGCAGGATTGTTGGTCGTCGCTTCTTCACCCACGACGCGACTGCCCTTCACCAGCGACAGCAACCTTGGAGAGAGAAGTTCCTCCGCTCTGCGGTCGACGGCGGTGACGACTTCGCCGGGACTTTTCTGCTCGACCTCATCCTGTTCGAGGTTAAGGAATTTCGGCAGAACCGTTGATTCCGCAATCTCTCGTAACAGGTCGGATACTTGTTCGATTGGGGTGTTCATGGTTTCAAAAGCGGAGGTTGATCACCACGTCGGCGGAGGCGCCGATGGCCTTCACGCTTGATCTTCTAACATAGACAACGGTCTATTATGATACCAGCGATTGATTCGTGGTCATCCGGGCCACAATCCAATACGACGTCTGAAAAACGAGCCGCGCGGTCGGTAAGCCTGGGGAATCTTAGACCCGCACCAAGGAGCCGCGGGGCTCGCCTTCGGCGGTGGGCGAAGGTTGAGCTCCCGCACCGTCGCGCACGAGCCGCGCGCCCTCCGCGCGATCGCGAACTGCAAAGTGACGCCGGCAGGCCCCACGCTCCCCCCGGCACCCATCAGGCGGCCGCCCCAAAGCCCCAAAGCTCCAAAATGTCCGCGGGAGCGACCCTCGCTCACCGCCGAACGCGGGCTCCGCGGCGACAAGCCGCCGAGGGCCGCTCATCTGCGCGTGCACAAAGAAGAAACGGCCACCCGAGTCACCTCGAGCAGCCGCTCTTCGTCGCTCACTCCACCAGGTGGAGTTCTGTCGTTACCTCACTCGTCGCCGACAGCGACCAGCTCAGCCGGCGTGACGCGCACGAACGTCGGAGGCGCGTACGTGGGCGACTTCTCGTCCAGCACGACCTGCAAGCGCTTGTACGCCGGCAGACCCGTACCAGCCGGTCTTGATGCCCCGCCGTTGTACGTCGCAACACGGCCCGGCGTGCTCGCGCTTCGCGCTGCGCGCGCCGGGGGCCCGCCCGACGCCGGCTGCGGGTGGTGTCCTAATATGGATTTTGACGGTAGGCCGAGCACCGCGTCACAAGGAAAGCACGTCGAGCGATACGTCGCGAGGCGGGTAGTGAACCATCGACACAGTCGGCCAGCGAGGTAACGGTCGATACGGAAGGCCTACTCGACGCGGATCGCCTCCTGGGGTGCTCGCGCCAATTCTGAATACAATGCCTCGTTTCTCCACGATCGGCATGGCGACTTTATTGCAATACGCGGCAGCAGATACGAGAGCATCAGCAACGATTGACCCGTTCACAACTTGTGACGCCGCGCCGTTCGCGCTGTGAGACTTGAGCTCGCAAAGGAACACAAACAGGCGGGAGTCG
The DNA here is from genome assembly GCA_037200885.1 of Pseudomonadota bacterium. Classification (GTDB taxonomy): domain Bacteria; phylum Myxococcota_A; class Polyangia; order Polyangiales; family Polyangiaceae; genus PMG-095. Next base: position 2,306,904 of record JBBCIN010000001.1, on the reverse strand, counting down.
GGTTGGCGTTCCTGGTAGAAAATCAGGTAGTCACAGATGACGGTGACACCCGGCGCCGCCTGGCGCCAAGGAAACAGGTGGCGATTCAGCGCCCGCTGGCTTCCGCAGTCGCAAAACCGATCCGCCGAATCCGGATGTAGAACCAGGACATCCGCCACGGAGTTCTGTCTCAACGTGATCGCCGGTGTTTGGCTCGATGGGGCAGACTCACTAAGGCGTATCGTTCCCTGTTGAATGAGGGATGGTTCAAGGATATTCCGAATATTCGCAACGAATCCCGGCACCGGTTCACTCGTCCAACGCTTGATAGATCAGCTCACCGTCACGATTCACGCGAACGATCTCGTCCTCTAGAGTCTCGGCTCCGAACCCCCTCTCGGACACTGGAACAGGCCGCACATCGCCAGCGCCAACTATGTAAACGCCAAGTTTGTCGGCGGAGAGGGCGCTCTCCTGCGAGACACCGATGGTCTCGGCCGCATCACGCACGGTCTTACGTTCGCTGGATAGCATCACAAGCTGGCTAAGCTCACGCACGACAAAGTCGCTATGGGTGCTCAGTATGATCTTTAAACCGCGATTAACGGCCTTGGCCAACACCCGCACAACCGCGCGCTGTGTCTTGGGATGAAGATTCAATTCCGGCTCATCGATGATAAGCAAGTCTCCGATGCGTGCGTCATTGCGTAAGAGCATTACGATACTCGCCAACGACTTAACAACAGAGGCCACGAGATGGAACGGCACGGGTTGCGCGGGGGCAGAATGGAAAAAGAAAGCCACCGAGCCGCGCTCGCTTGGCCTCACCTGCCCGAAAAGGGCTCCGGCTTCCAACTCAGCAGCCAGGTCCTCAAATTGCCCGTGCTTTCTAGCGCGATGGGGTCCGATTTCGCGCAAAAGCGCGTCCCTGATCGGAGCAGGATATATTGACGTCTCGTCGAGAGTCTTACGATCGAACAGCGGTCCGCTACTGGCTGCCAAGGCCGCATTCTCAACTAGGTCAAAGCGCCCTCGCGCAAGTTCGCCAGCGAACAAATGCAATGACGCGCGTTCTGCTGGAACAAAATAGCAAGCTCCTCGAAGAAACGGTGGTTCGACCAGTCTCCAAATCGCATGAGCGCCACGCTGAACAACTTCGCTTCGCTGATCAGCGGTGAGTGTCGAGGGGAAACCGCTATCGGCGACTTCTATGTGGGGCAGCTTACGCTGCTGCAGCTTGCGCTCCGAGACTCGGAGCTCATCGCTTCCATAGTCAGCAGTGAACTCAACGCCAAAAGGATTTTCGCGATGAAAAATATAAGCCAGCGTCGACCGGCCCGAGCGTTGCGCCCAGTCGTCGCCGCCGGAAAGAGATAGGGTCGTCTCTTTGAAATAGCCATCTGGTGCAGCGAATGTTTGCGGCAGGCGAGCGACGACCTGCGCGACATGCTCTTCAAGGGCCGCAACAAACTTCGGCTGGAACTCGGACAGCCGCAGCCGCCCGTCGGGTGCGCTGAGGAGGCGATCGGTCACGGAGACGAGCCCGCTCGGATAGGCTAGCGTCGACCAGAGCGCATAAATGGCGGTCGAAAGGTACGTCTTGCCGCCGTGATTCGGGCCGGTCAGGACGGTCAAAGGCTTAGCTAGGTCCACCTTGCCATGGCGGATTGGTCCTAAGTTATTGACATTCAAAAACAATTTCGACGGGCTCCGACGTCAGGCTACCGCTCTGCAGGGGCGTTTGCAACTGCCAGCAGCCGTTGCTGCTTAAGTCAGAGATCGGCCGCCTCTTGCGTGAGTTGCGTACCGCCTATCTGTCACCCGTCAGCTTTGTCAGTATTACTAGACGCGCCCACTCTGAAAGGGGGATCTCGTCGCGTCTGGCTGCCTGTGCCGCTGCCTTCCTTTCGCTCACCGTCAGCCGGATTGTCAGGGTCTCCGCTTTCCTCTCGGCCTTCGGCTTCGGCGGTCGCCCCATCTTCGGTTTGGTCTCGGTCATAAAACGAACCTAGCACACTTTCCGTGTACATAAAGTCGTTGCGCGCCTCTACTTTCGGTGTACATTAAGTCATGGCGAACGTGCTCCCCCGCGACAAGCAGATCCAGATCATCAGCGCCCTGGTGGAAGGCGTTTCGATCCGCTCAATCGAGCGCATGACTGGCGTGCACCGCGACACGATCATGCGCCTCATGGTGAAGGTCGGCCAAGCCTGCGAAGCGCTGCATAACAAGATCATGTGCGAGCTTCCGTGCGAAGCGATCGAGATCGATGAGATCTGGGGCTTCGTCGCCAAGAAGCAACGCAACGTGGATCCGACGAAGGACAACGTGAGCGTAGTGGGCGACGCTTGGACATTCGTTGCGATCGACGCAGACACCAAACTCATTCCGGCGTTTCGCACCGGCAAACGCGACGCGGAGAACACCCGCTTGTTCATCCAAGATCTGGCCTCGCGCCTCACGAATCGCGTGCAGATTTCGTCCGATGCTTTCGCGCTCTACGCCCGCGAGATCGACGCCACGTTTGATTCTGCAGTCGACTACGCGACCGTGGTAAAAACGTACGAGAACGATCCCATGGGCACCGGTAATAACGGGAAGTACAGCCCGGGGCGCGTGACCTCGATCGAGAAAACTGCGAAGATCGGATCGCCCGATCTCGAAACCACGTCCACGAGCTACGTGGAGCGCCAGAACCTCACGATCCGCATGTCGAACCGCCGCATGACTCGCTTGACCAACGCCTTCAGCAAGAAGCTTGAAAACCACAAGGCCGCGATGGCGCTGCACTTCGCGAACTACAATCTGTGCCGCGTGCACCGCACCCTGCGCGTTACGCCGGCCATGGCTGCCGGCGTGACCGATACCGTGTGGACGGTCGCCAATCTGGTCGACGTGGCCAACCAATGACCGACGCGGCCGAGATAGCGGAGCTCCAGGGGGCGATCCTGAAGCTCCACGGTGCCCAGGCCGTGCACGTGGAGTCCGTCCCGGTCCGGGAGACCTTCCAGGGTCAGGTGGTCTGGGATGGGGTCGTGGAGGTGTTCGCCCTGAGGGGGCATGCCTCCGCTAGCCGGGCCTACGCCTGGTCACACGAGGCCGACAGCGGCGGGCGGCGGTTCGTGGCCGTATTGCACGCCCCGCCCGTGGATACGCCACTGAAAGCCGTACGCGCGGCACTTGTCGCTGAGCATCGAGAGCGACGAGGCCAAAAATAGCCTTTTGTTTTCAACAACTTACAAAAGTCCTTAAATTTCGCATGGAAAGCCGAGATCTGCCATGCTAAAGAAAGGAACGGAAGCCAGCGGTATCGAACCACCGAGTGTTACGAGCACCCGCCTGGGACTGTATGGAACCCATTTTTACGCCTATATCGGGTGGCTTCCAAAAAACTAGATGGTGAGAGCGAGTTGGATCGAACACATGCACGTAACCGGCCCTAGGAAGCAGATGCCGTGCATACCAGTGGGAAGCCGCGTCTTGGCCTCCTGTGACCACTCATTTCTGGTCTCGCTCTCAAAGAAAAAGCAGCGGATTACGTAGGAGTTGCACCTAATGCAGTTCTTGGGCGCGCCGGGGGCAACCGGATCGACGGACACTGCATCGTGTTGAAACATTTCCGTGTGATTGGGGTCCCGCCCTACGGCGGTAAAACACACGTAATCCTGTGAATTTTATTGTTTTCCGGTCACCCCCGGAATGGCCACGTAAAAACCGCGGGTTGGGCGCTCGATTTTCCCATCGCGGAAAAGGGCCGAAAGATTTGAGCGGACGCTGTCCGGGTGCATCCCAAGCACCCTCGTGAGGGTGAGCGCGTCATGCTGAACGTTTGGTCGCGCCGCGATATAGTGCGCGATCTTCACGCGCTCACTTGAATCCACGCCATCGGATTCATCCTCGCCAGGTTCCTCGTTCGACGCCCGTGGGTCCTGGCCCTGGATCGGAGATGGGGGTTTAGCCGTCTCCTTGTCCGACACCAACCCGTAGAACTCCTCTTGAAGGCGATCGAGATCCTTTTGTAGCACCTCAATCTTGGCTTCAATGGTCAGGATCTGACGAGCCACTTCTAGTGCCCGTGCCGGCCTACCGATTTGAGCTGGTCCTGCGTTCATCTGATTCACAAGGTGTATAGCCAGATTCGCGGAGGCGCAACCGGTTTGTTAGATTGGCCCGTTGGCCGAATCTAATCCAAACCTAACATATCGGAACTACCGACAAAAACTTCCTGATCGGCCGTTCAGGATTACTCCCCTCAACCTCCAAACTAGTCCCGCGCCCCCTTTCGCCTCGGCACAGCCCTCCCGTTCAACGTGACCGCACCACAAGCCGGGCACTCATGGTTCGCCTTGAACGTACCCGACAGGACGTTCCCAAGCGGCTCACCGAGTAGCCGCGCAACGCGAAGCGCGTAGGCCGCGCTGATGCGCCGCTCGAAGCAGGTCAGCTTCGTCAGCGTGCGCTTGTTGGACTTCAGCGCGGCCGCTACAGCCTTCCACTCGCCGCCATGTTGAGCGCGCAGGACTTCAAGCGCGAGACGGACGGAGGCCTCTTCCTCGGGCGTGAGCCGACTCATCTCGCGGCGTGAGTTGGGGTCCGGTGCGCGCTTCCAAACTGTTCGCTTCGGCGATTCGTTCATGCACGCGACGATCGGGCCCCTTGAGAGCCCAATTCAAGCGCGCGAGCTAATTAGGACACCACCCGGCTGCGCCGGACGTGGGGGCCCCGACGGCTGCGCTCGCCGCGCTTGATTCGTGATCGCTTCGCGCCGTGAGTGTGACGATGCGGTGCATTGGTTCGCGCTCGCTCCTTTCTCCGGCTGGCGGCCGGCCTACGCGAGACGCGCAGGAGCTGCGCCGCGCGACCTCGCGGAGCGAGCTCGTTCGTGCGAGCCACTGCAAGCGCAACCTCCGCTGGCGCGCGTCACACCTCCTGCGCGAGGGGGCTTCGTCCGGCCGCCAGCCGGAGAAAGGAGCCACTCATGTCGAACAACAAAGACACCCTCGCCCTTCACGCTCACACAATGAGGCAAGCGCCCACCGAGTCAGAGGCTCGGCTCTGGCGCGCATTGCGCTCCAGTCAGCTCGGAGTCGCCTTTCGCCGCCAGGTCCCGCTGCTCGGTTTCATCGCTGACTTCTATGCACCCAGCGCTCGTCTCATCGTCGAGGTCGATGGCGGCTATCACGAGCGGCGTGTGACCGTGGACGCGCGGCGGGATCGCAAGCTCACGCGCGCGGGCTATCGGATCGTTCGCCTCCAAGCCGATGTCGTCATCCGGGATCTTTCAGTCGCAGTGCTCGCGGTGCGTCGCGCGCTCACGAAGCCCTGAGCAAGCCGTCCGGCCTCAGGTCCGGCGCAGCCGTCGCTGGCCCGCCGCGCTCGCAAACTGTGCAGATCCCCTATCCCAACGGGAACTGGGTCTGATGTGAGGCCGGCGGCACGCATGCCGGGTTTGACTCGTGATCGCTTCGCACCTCGGTTTTCGGTTGCGCGGACAAACAATGCCCCACTGAAAAGATGACCGGCTTCACGGTATCGCGGCCGCATGACAGCCTGACTCGAAGATGTCAGTACTTTCGCATGTCACGGCTGAAATTGCGCAGAAGGAAAACGTCGCAACGAAAGCATTGAGCTATATTCTCAACCAGTCGGCGTCGGCCCGAGCGGCACTCGAGGCGCACGTCGAGCGCTATACCGGCAGAAAGCCACGCATCACACGCGTTGCCAACCAAGAGGCAACGGGCCCGGCGAGCCGCCCCGATCTTATTCTCCTCGACGAGCGCGGAGAAATCGTCGGCGTGCTGGAGGCGAAATTTTGGGCCGCGCTGACTACTGCCCAGCCTGTTGAATACTTGCGGCGCCTTGAAGGCACGTCGAATGCGACCTTGGTCATGCTTGCGCCAAGGCGACGACTGCCGAAGCTGCGGGCGGAATTGGTGCAGCGCTGTAGCGGCTTAGCTGTCGTCGAAGCAGGCCCTTGGTGCCTCAAGGTGAACGCAACGTTCATTTTGCTTCTATCGTGGGACGAGTTGCTCGGTGCGCTCAAAGTTGCCGTCGCCGACGATCAAAACGCTGCGTCTGACGTGCATCAGCTTGCCGGACTTTGTGCTCGTTTCGACTCCGAAGGCTTCGTTCCACTCAGTCGAGAAGATCTCGAGGACACCGATGTGCCGCGCCGCATGCTGGCACTCGCACAGCTTTCGAGCGACATCATGGACGCTGCAACTCGCGAGCGAATTTCTGAGGTCGCCCAGCTCGTGACGACCAAAGGCCTCAAAGCAGCACACTATTCAGGAGCCACTGGCCGATACGGTGCCTTCTCAAAAGCAGGTTTTTGGCTCGGCCTCTCGTTTTGGCAGTGGGCAAAGCGCGGCGGCTCGCCCCTATGGCTTCGGTTTGCGCGCGATGACTGGAGTCGAGCGGACCTGCTTCGCACTCCGTTTCTTAGCTGGACGGCAACGGTGCCCCAGAAAGCTTACACGGATGATGAAGACGGTGCGATTCGCATACCGTTGCCGTTCCGTCCGGATGGCGCGCGGGAGACAATCATTAGTGACGCAATGATCCGACTCCGGGAGATAAATGAGATCCTTGAAGCCACGGAACTTCCGCCGCTCGGTGCGCCTCCGGCGCGGGAAGCGTTGCAAACAGAGCCAATTGCGCCGCAGATGCAGACCGAATGAATGGTGCTGAATTGAATTCGCATCTTCGCTATCAGCTCTTCATTCAAGCATACTTGGACTTCCTTATGTATCGGCGAAAGCACGCCGAGCTAGCCAATTTCTACACTCAACGCTATCACGCATTTTCCGAGATTTTTGCGATTGACCTGGGTGCACGCCCAGCAGAATCTCGCGTCACGGGTGAGGTGCATTTGGACGACGCCCGCGCGATTTATCCTGGCTTCGAAAGCACTGCGGCGTTCTATGTTTCGATCTCGACGCCCCTCTCGGGATACCTCGAGACGCCGGTTCAGCTCAGTAAAGTCGCCGGTCCGTACGAAGCTCGCTTTCGAGCATTGGCTTCCCAGCAAGAGCAACTCTGCCTAGAGCTCATGTGCCGCATGGCTCAAGCCATGTACGGTCCATGTCGCACTTCGGTTGAAGAAAGCACGCTTGAAGCACTTGGCTTCGGCAAATCGCAGGCTCCCGATCCATTCGACTACTGGTGAAGGACTAACCACGAACGACGCGCTCGCCCGTGGCGCCCGTTGCCGAGAAAAAAACGGCCACCCGAGTTTCCTCAAATGGCCGTTCTTCGTTCACTCCACCAGGTGGAGTTCTGCGAGATCTCCCAACCCCCAACCGTACCAAGGAGCCGCGGGGCTCGCCTTCGGCGGTGGGCGAAGGTTGAGCTCCCGCACCGTCGCGCACGAGCCGCGCGCCCTCCGCGCGATCGCGAACTGCAAGGTGACGCCGGCAGGCCCCAAGCTCCCCACGGCACCCATCAGGCAGCCGCCCCCAAAGCTTCAAAATGTGCGCGGGAGCGACCCTCGCTCACCGCCGAACGCGGGCTCCGCGGCGACAAGCCGCCGAGGGCCGCTCATCTGCGCGTGCACAAAGAAGAAACGGCCACCCGAGTCACCTCGAGCAGCCGCTCTTCGTCGCTCACTCCACCAGGTGGAGTTCTGTCGTTACCTCACTCGTCGCCGACAGCGACCAGCTCAGCCGGCGTGACGCGCACGAACGTCGGAGGCGCGTACGTGGGCGACTTCTCGTCCAGCACGACCTGCAAGCGCTTGTACGCCGGCAGACCCGTACCAGCCGGGATGAGCCGACCCATGATGACGTTCTCCTTGATGCCGCGGAGATCGTCCGTCTTGCCGCAGATCGCAGCCTCGGTGAGCACCTTCGTCGTCTCCTGGAAGGAAGACGCGCTGATGAAGGACTCCGTGGACAGCGATGCTTTCGTGATGCCCAAGAGCATGGGCTCGGCGACTGCAGGCTGACCACCGCGTTCCATCACGCGGGCGTTGTCGCGTTCGAACACGTATTTCTCGACCTGTTCGTCGACGAGGAAGTTGGTGTCACCGACCTCCTTGATGCGAACGCGGCGGAGCATTTGGCGCACGATGGCTTCGATGTGCTTGTCGTTGATACCGACACCCTGCAGGCGGTAAACCTGCTGGATTTCGTTTACGAGCCAAGCCGCGAGTTCCTTCTCGCCCTTCACGCGCAAGATGTCGTGGGGGTTTGCCGGTCCGTCCTGCAGCGGGTCGCCGGCGCGAACGTGATCGCCCGGTTGCACCTGGATGTGCTTGCCCTTGGGGATCAGGTACTCGCGTCCTTGATCCGGGAGCAGGCCACCGTCGATGCCGAACGGGGTGATGACGACTTTGCGCTTGCCCTTGGTGTCTTTGCCGAACGAAACGATGCCGTCGATCTCGCTGATGATGGCGTGATCCTTGGGCTTACGGGCTTCGAACAGCTCGGCAACGCGGGGCAAACCACCGGTGATGTCCTGCACCTTCGTGGTGTCGCGCGGGATCTTGGCGATGGCTTCACCGGGGGTGATGCGCTCGCCTTCGCCGCACACGATGTTGGCGCCGACGGGGAGGAGGTAACGCGCGTCGAGGTCGGTGTTCGGGAGCTTCACCGGTTCGCCCGTTTCGGCGTCGATGATCGCGATGCGCGGGCGGAGATCCGCGGCGCGCGACTCGACCACGATCTTACGGGAAAGACCGGTCACTTCGTCGACCTTCTCGATCACGGTGACGCCTTCGACGAGATCGCCGAACTGCACCACACCGCCGACCTCGGTCAGAATCGGAGACGCGAATGGATCCCATTCGGCCACGATTTGACCTGCGTCGACACGGCCACCGTCGGTCGTCTTGAGCACCGCGCCGTACAGCAGGCGGTGGTGCTCGCGCTCGCGACCGGTGTCGTCCATGACCACGAGCTCGCCGTGCCGATTCATGATCACGACGCTGCCGTCGTTCCTCTTGGTCAGCTGTGCATTCTTGAGGTGCACCGTGCCTTCAGTGCGCGTCTCGAGCGAGCTTTGCTCGATCTTGCCGCGCGCTGCCGCACCACCGATGTGGAACGTGCGCATCGTGAGCTGGGTGCCCGGCTCGCCGATCGATTGAGCGGCGATGATGCCGACTGCCTCGCCGATGTTGACGCGGTAGCCGCGGGCCAAGTCGCGCCCGTAGCACAACGAACAAACACCGCGCCGCGTTTGGCAAGTGAGCACCGAGCGGATGACGACCTCTTCGATGCCCGCGTTCTCGATTTGATCGACACGCGCCTCGTCGAGTTCGGTGTTGCCTTCGACGATGATCTCGCCCGTGAGGGGGTCGACCACGTCTTCCAACACCACGCGACCCAGGATGCGGTCGCCGAGGGGCTGAATGACTTCACCGGCTTCTTCCAGCTTGGTGACGCGGATGCCGTCGAGGGTGCCGCAATCGAATTCGGCCACCACGGCGTCCTGCGCGACGTCGACGAGACGGCGCGTGAGGTAGCCGGAGTTGGCCGTCTTGAGCGCGGTATCGGCGAGGCCCTTACGAGCGCCGTGCGTAGACACGAAGTACTGCAGAACGGTCAGACCTTCACGGAAGTTCGCCGTGATGGGGGTCTCGATGATCTCGCCGGAGGGCTTGGCCATCAGACCGCGCATGGCAGCCAGCTGACGCATCTGCTGTGGGGAACCACGAGCACCGGAGTCAGCCATGATGTAGATCGGGTTGAAGCTGGAGTCCTCGATTTGCTCCTGCGTCTCGGGGTCGGTCATGACTTCGCGGCCGATGCCGCCCATCATTTCTTCCGCGACGCGATCGGCAACGCCGGCCCAGATGTCGATGATCTTGTTGTAGCGCTCGCCGTCCGTAATCAGACCTTCTTGGTACTGATCGACGACCTTCTCGAGCTCGGCTTGCGCCGCATCGACGAGATCCTTCTTCTTCGCCGGAATGACCATGTCATCCATGCACACCGAGATACCCGCGGTGGTGGCGAAGCTGAAGCCCAAGGTACGCAGACGATCCGCGAGGAGCACCGTCTCCTTGTTCCGGTGTTTGCGGTAGCAAATGTCGATCAAAGAGCTGAGCGCCTTCTTGTTCAACACCTTGTTCGCGTAATCGAACGGCAAACCCTGCGGCAAAACTTCACTGATCAGCACGCGACCAACAGTCGTTTGCACCAGCTTGGTGTCGTGGTTGCCGTCATCGTCGATGTCGGTGATGCGCACCTTGATCGAAGCGTGCAGGTCGACGACGCCGTTGTCGTAGGCCATGCGCACCTCTTCGGGTGAGCTGAACACACCACGCAGATGGCCGACGATCGACTTCTGCTTCTCGTCGTATGTCATCGTGTTTTCACGATGGCTGCCTTCCACGAAGCGACGCATACGAGTCGCGTAGTAGAGGCCGAGCACGATGTCCTGCGTCGGGTTGATGATCGGGCGACCGCTCGCGGGCGAGAGGATGTTGTTCGTGCTCATCATGAGCACGCGCGCTTCCATCTGTGCCTCGATCGAGAGCGGCACGTGCACGGCCATCTGATCGCCGTCGAAGTCGGCGTTGAACGCCGCGCACACCAGCGGATGCAGCTGGATTGCCTTGCCTTCGATCAAGACCGGCTCGAACGCCTGGATGCCCAAGCGATGCAACGTCGGGGCGCGGTTCAACAGCACGGGGTGCTCGCTGATGACCTCGTCCAAGATGTCCCAAACCTCGGGACGCTCTTTTTCCACCATCTTCTTCGCAGATTTGATGGTGTTGACGTAGCCGCGCTCTTCCAGCTTGTTGTAGATGAACGGCTTGAACAGCTCGAGCGCCATCTTCTTGGGTAGCCCGCACTGGTGGAGCTTGAGCGTCGGACCGACCACGATCACGGAACGACCCGAGTAATCGACGCGCTTGCCGAGCAAGTTCTGGCGGAAACGCCCCTGCTTGCCCTTGAGCATGTCGGACAAGCTCTTCAGCGGGCGCTTGTTCGGGCCCGTGATGGTCTTGCCGCGACGGCCGTTGTCGAACAGCGCATCGACCGCTTCTTGCAGCATGCGCCGCTCGTTACGGATGATGATTTCCGGCGCGTTCAACTCGAGCAAGCGCTTGAGGCGGTTGTTGCGATTGATGACGCGACGGTACAGATCGTTCAAGTCGGACGTCGCGAAGCGGCCGCCGTCGAGCGGAACGAGCGGGCGCAGATCCGGCGGCAAAACCGGAATCACCGACAGCATCATCCACTCCGGGCGATTTCCGGAACCACGGAACGCTTCGACCACCTTGAGGCGCTTGGCGTACTTCTTACGCTTGGCCTCGGAGGTAGACGTGCGCATGTCCGAACGGAGCTGCTCGGCCAGCGAGTGGACGTCCACGCGCTTGAGCATCTCGATTACGGCCTCGCCGCCCATGCCGGCTTCGAAGCGTTCGTCGCCGTACTCTTCCAGCAGCTGTGCGTAGCGATCCTCGGTGAGGAGCTCACCGCGCTCGAGGGGAGTCTCGCGCGGATCGATCACGATGTACGCTTCGCAGTACAGGACCTTCTCGAGATCCTTGAGCGTAATGTCGAGGATGTTACCGATGCGGGACGGCAGGCTCTTCAAGAACCAGATGTGCGCGACGGGCGTCGCCAAGTTGATGTGGCCGAGGCGCTCACGACGCACCTTGGACTGAATCACCTCGACGCCGCACTTCTCGCACACGATGCCGCGGTGCTTCATGCGCTTGTACTTGCCGCAGATGCACTCGTAGTCCTTTACCGGGCCAAAGATCTTGGCGCAGAACAAGCCGTCGCGTTCCGGCTTGAAGGTTCGGTAATTGATGGTCTCGGGCTTCTTGACCTCGCCGTGTGACCACTCCCGGATCTTTTCCGGGCTGGCGAGCGAAATGCGCATGGCCGAGAAAGACAGCGGGTCTTTCGGCTTCTCGAAAAAAGAGAAAATATCACGCATCAGACGGCTCCTCGTGTCGAAGGTACGGGAGAAACACTAGAAAATAGGCTTGTTTGCAGCACTTGGCGAAGCATCAATCCTCCGCCGCGGTGGCGTCTTTGGCCGCAGCTTCAATCAGCTCGACGTTGAGGCAGAGCGATTGCAGCTCTTTGATCAAGACGTTGAAGCTCTCCGGCAGCCCGGCCTCGAGCGCGTACTCACCCTTGACGATGGATTCGTACATGCGCGTTCGGCCTTGGACGTCGTCGCTCTTCACGGTCAGGAACTCCTGCAGCGCGTAAGCCGCGCCGTAGGCTTCCATCGCCCAGACTTCCATTTCACCCAAGCGCTGACCGCCGAACTGCGCTTTGCCGCCGAGCGGTTGCTGGGTAACCAGGGAGTACGGGCCGATCGAACGAGCGTGAATCTTGTCGTCGACCAAGTGGTGGAGCTTGAGCATGTACATCACGCCCACGGTCACATCCTGATCGAAGACCTCGCCGGTACGACCGTCGAACAAGATCGACTGGCCGGAAGTCGCGCGACCCGCGCGCACGAGCATCTTCTTGATGTCGCTTTCCGCGGCGCCGTCGAACACGGGGGAGCCGAAGAACAAACCTTTCTTGAGCTTGCGGGCGAGGGAGAAAATCTCTTCCTCGTTCATGCTCTTGAGCAGCTTGATGAACGGCTTGTCGTGGTCGTAGACGTCGATGAAGCGAGCCCGGAACTTCTCCGCGCTGTACTTCTCCTCGAGCATGCTCTCGACCTGACGGCCGAGCTCACGGGCACCCCAACCGAGGTGCGTCTCGAGAATCTGCCCGACGTTCATGCGGCTCGGCACGCCCAGCGGGTTCAGCACGATGTCGACCGGAGTGCCGTCTTCGAGGTACGGCATGTCCTCTTCCGGCAAGATGCGGCTGACCACACCCTTGTTGCCGTGACGACCGGCCATCTTGTCGCCGACCTGCAGCTTCCTCTTGATGGCGATGTACACCTTCACCATCTTGATGACGCCCGGGGGCAGCTCATCACCACGGCTCAGGCGGTCGATCTTCTCGTGGAAGTGCTCTTCGCGCTCCTTGAGCAACTTCTCCAAGTCGCTGAGGAGGGTGTTGACCTCTTCGGTGCCGTTCTCGATCGGGATTTCGCCCCAGTGCTTGCGCGGCACTTCTTCCAGCTGAGCGTCGTCGAGCACGACGCCCTTGTTCAAGAGCACCTTGCCCTTGTCGTCGACCAGCTTGCCCGCGGTGGTCTTGCCACCGAGGACGCGCTTGATCTTGCGGAAGAACGAATCGCGCAGGATCTTGATTTCCTCGTCGCGTGAACGCTCGAGCTTGGCGCGCTCCTGATCTTCGATGGCCTTGGCGCGCTCGTCTTTTTCCGTGCCTTTGCGCGAGAAAATCCGGGCGTTGATCACGATGCCGGTCACGCCTGGCGGGACCTTCAGCGAGCTATCACGCACATCGCCGGCTTTTTCGCCGAAGATTGCGCGGAGCAGCTTCTCTTCCGGGGAGAGCTGGCTCTCGCCCTTGGGAGTGATTTTGCCGACCAAGATGTCGCCAGGCTTCACCTCGGCGCCGATGCGCACCACGCCCGCGTCATCGAGGTCCTTCAGGGCCTCTTCGCCGACGTTCGGGATGTCCTTCGTGATCTCTTCTTTGCCGAGCTTCGTGTCGCGCGCGACGCACTCGAACTCCTCGATGTGAACCGAGGTGTAGATGTCCTCTTTGGCGATGCGCTCGCTGACGAGGATCGAGTCTTCGAAGTTGTAGCCCTGCCAGGGCATGAACGCGACGACGACGTTTTGGCCGAGCGCGAGCTCACCCATGTCCGTTGCGGGACCGTCGGCGAGCACGTCGCCCTTCTTGACCGTCTCGCCCGGACGGACGATCGGCTTCTGGTTGTAGCAGGTGCTCTGGTTGGAGCGCTGGTACTTGGTCAGGTGATAGATGTCCGGCACCTGATCGCCTTCGCCGGCCGTCGCGCGGATGACGATGCGTTCGGCATCGACACCCTCGACCACGCCATCGCGCCGCGCGATGACGCACACGCCGGAGTCGATCGCAACGCGACCTTCCATCGAGGTGCCGACGAGCGGAGCTTCCGTGCGCACGAGCGGCACGGCCTGGCGCTGCATGTTGGCGCCCATCAGTGCGCGGTTCGCGTCGTCGTGCTCCAAGAAGGGCACGAGCGCCGCAGCAACGCTCACCATCTGATTCGGGGCGACGTCCATCAGCTGGATCTGATCGGGGACTGCCATCCGGAAATCGCCGTTCAAACGGGCGCTGACCAGGTTGTCCACGAACTTCTTCTTGTCGTCCAAATCAGCGCTCGCCTGAGCGATGTACTTGCCTTCTTCTTCGAGCGCGCTGAACCACTGCACGTCCGAGCTCACCTGCCCGCCGCCAACGGCGCGGTAGGGGGTCTCGACGAAGCCGTACTCGTTCACGCGAGCGAAGCAGGAGAGCGAAGCGATCAAACCGATGTTCGGTCCTTCAGGCGTCTCGATCGGGCAGATGCGCCCGTAGTGCGTGGCGTGTACGTCGCGCACCTCGAAGCCGGCGCGTTCGCGAGTCAAACCACCCGGTCCGAGCGCAGACAAGCGACGCTTGTGCGTCACCTCGCTGAGCGGATTGGTCTGATCCATGAACTGCGAGAGCTGCGAGCTGCCGAAGTACTCCTTGACCACCGCGCCGACGGGCTTGGCGTTGATCAAATCGTGCGGCATCAAGGTGTCGATTTCTTGCGACACGCTCATGCGCTCTTTGATCGCGCGGGCCATGCGAACCAGACCGATGCGGTACTGATTCTCCATCAGCTCGCCGACCGCGCGCACGCGGCGGTTACCGAGATGATCGATGTCGTCGACCGAACCGCGCCCGTTCTTGAGCTCGATTAGGTGCCGAACGGTTTCGAGGATGTCACCCGGCGAGAGTACGGTCTGCTCGAGGTTCGGCTTTTGCTCCTCGGGCATGTCGCGGTAGAACTTGTAATTCAGCTTGAGGCGACCGACCGTCGACAGGTCGTAGCGCTCCATGTTGAAAAACAGGTTGTGAAACAGCTGCTTGGCCGTCTCGAGGGTCGGCGGATCACCCGGGCGCAGGCGCCGGTAGATCTCCATGATCGCGTCCTCGGTCGTCTTGACCTTGTCCGCAATCAAGGTATCGCGCAGGTACGGACCGACGTTCAGGCCGTCGATGAACAGCACCTTGAACTCGGCCACGTCCGCTTGGCGCAAGCGATCGAGGGTGATCTCGGTCACCTCTTCGTTGCACTCGAGCAGGATTTCGCCGGTTTCCTTGTCGACGACGTCTTCCGCGCTGACCTTACCGATCAGATCCGCGGTCTCCGACGGAAGACGATCGAGCTCGGCTTCCTTCAGCTTCTTGATCGCGACGCGGGTGAACTTGGTGTTCTTCTTGACGACGACTTCGCTGCCGACCTTGATGTCGCGCGTGGCGCGCTGACCAGGAAGCAGATCGTACTCGATGCTCTTCGAGATCTTGCCACCCTTTTCCAGGTACACGGTCTCGGTCGAGTAGAAGTAGTTGAGCAGCTCTTGCGTGCTGTAACCGAGCGCGCGAAGCAGCACGGTCGCGTGCATCTTCCGGCGGCGGTCGATGCGCACGTACATGATGTCTTTGTGGTCGAACTCGAAGTCGAGCCACGAACCCGAGTACGGGATCACGCGCGCGCTGTAGAGCAGCTTGCCGCTCGAGTGCGTCTTGCCCTTGTCGTGGTCGAAGAACACGCCCGGGCTGCGGTGGAGCTGCGACACGACGACGCGCTCGGTACCGTTGATGATGAAGGTGCCGGTCTCGGTCATCAGCGGAATTTCGCCGAAGTAGACCTCCTGCTCCTTGATGTCGCGCACGATGCGCTCGCCACCCTCGCGGGTGTCATACACCATCAGCTGGGTCGTGACCTTGATCGGAGCCGCGAACGTCATGCCGCGCTGGCGGCACTCATCGACGTCGTATTTCGGCTTCTCGAGGTTGTACGACACGTACACGAGCTCGCTCGTGCCGTCGAAATCCTTGATCGGGAAAACGCTTCGGAATACTTCTTCGAGTCCGATCTCCTTCCGCTCACGCGGTGAAGTGTCAGACTGCAAGAATTTGTCGTAGCTCGACTTCTGGATATCGATGAGATTCGGGATCTCGACAATCGACTCCACACGGCCAAGGTTCATCCGATGTCGAAAGTTCGACTGGACTTTTGACGCCATGCTTCAGTACCTCCAAAACACACCTTCGCGGATACGGACACACCAGTGCCGTTCCGCGAGGCGCCTAACCGATCACGCTCGCTACAAGATGGCCCGGGCCGCTGTGAAGCGACCCGAGCTCAGAAGTTGAATTTGCTGGCTGCGACAACGGAGGTTACTTGACCTCCACCTTCGCGCCGGCGGCTTCGAGCTTCTTCTTGATGTCCTCGGCCTCGTCCTTGCCGACGCCTTCTTTGATCGCCTTCGGGGCGCCTTCGACCAGGTCCTTGGCTTCCTTCAAGCCGAGGGCCGTGATCTCACGGACCGCCTTGATGACGTTGATCTTGTTCGCACCGGCATCCGCGAGGATGACGTTGAACTCGGTCTTCTCTTCGACGGCGGCAGCGGCCGGAGCGGCAGCACCACCAGCGACGGCAACGGGAGCCGCGCTCACGCCCCACTTCGCCTCGAGCGTCTTGACGAGCTCGGCGATTTGAATGACGGGGAGGTTCGAGAGGTAATCGACAACTTGTTCGGTAGTAATGTCAGCCATTTTTCAACTCCATCGGGCTAGCCCGAAAAAACGCCAAACACGCGGGGGCACCTACGGGCTTTGGCAAATAAACTCTGTAAAACTTGGTTTCGAATCGAGAGGATCAGCCGCCGTCCTGTTTCGCCTTGGCGGCGAGGACTGCAGCCATCTGCGTCGCGGGCACGTTGAGCAAACGAACCAGCGTTTGAGCCGGCGCGTTGAACGTCGCGAGCAGCATGGCGCGCGCTTCGTCCTTGTTGGGTAGGGTGGCCAGCTGATCTGCGACCGCTTTCGGTCCGAGCACTTGACCTTCGAGAAGACCCGCTTTGATCTTGAGCTTCTCGTTTTCCTTCTGGAACTCCTTGACCGCACGCGCTGCCGCGCTCGGCTCTTCGAAGCTCCAGGCCACGCCCGTCATCCCGCGGAGAGCGGTATTGAGGCCTGGCGCCCAGCTGTGGTCAGCCAGCGCTTTTTGCACCAGCTTGTTCTTCACGACTTTGTATTCCACGCCCTTGGCGCGGAACACGTCGCGAAGCTTGCTCACCTCGCCCACCGTCATGCCGGTGAAGTCGAGGAACACGGCCGAGCTCATCTTGCTGAACTGGGCCTTGAGCGTCTCGATGGCTTCCGCTTTTTGTACGCGTTCCATCAGGATTCATCCTCTTTTGCGACGACGCTGGTGGTGTCGATTCGGAACCCGAGACCCATGGTCGTCGAGAGCGTGATGCTGCGCAGGTAGATACCCTTGGCGGTCGACGGCTTCTTCGCGATGAGCTCACCGATGAGCGCCATGGCGTTCTCACTGAGCTTGGTCGAGTCGAAGGATTTCCGGCCGATGCGGCAGTGCACGACGCCTGCTTTGTCGACGCGATATTCGACCTTACCGGCCTTGGCTTCGCGGACCGCGTTCTTCACGTCGAACGTGACCGTGCCGACCTTGGGATTCGGCATCAGACCACGCGGACCGAGCACGCGACCGAGCTTACCGACCGCGCCCATCAAATCAGGCGTGGCGATCACCCGGTCGAAGTCCAAGAAGCCTTCCTGCACCTTGGCCACGAGGTCATCGCCACCGGCGATGTCCGCGCCCGCTTCGAGGGCTTCCTTTTCCTTCTCACCGCGCGCGAACACGAGCACGCGCACGGTCTTTCCGGTTCCGTTGGGCAGCACGATAGCGCCGCGCACCATTTGATCGGCGTGCTTCGGGTTCACACCCAAGCGCACCGCGACATCCACACTCTCGTCGAACTTGGCGTACGCCACCGATTTCACCAGCGAGACCGCCTCATCGACGGTGTAGCGCTTGGTGAGGTCGGCTTTGGCTAGCGCCGCGGCTCGATTTTTTGCTGTTTTTGGCATTATTTAGCGTCTTTCGACTCCTGGGATCAGTCAGCTTCGCGGGCTCGAGGTCCGCGAAAAAAGAAGCCGCTGTCCAGTATCTGTTTGGAGAGGATGAGGAATCCGCGCGCTATCAAGCGACGACGTCGATCCCTAGGCTCTTGGCGGTGCCTGCGATGCTGCGCGTGGCGGCATCGAGGTTGGTGGTGTTCATGTCGTTCAGCTTCTCTTTGGCGATCGCGCGGAGCTGCTCGGTGGTGATCGTGCCGACCTTCACCTTGTTCGGCTCCTTCGAGCCGGAGCCCGGCTTCTTGCCCGAGGGCAGGCCGAGGGCCTTCTTGATGAGCACGCTCGCAGGCGGGCTCTTCATGATGAAGGAGTACGAGCGGTCCGCGTACACCGTGATCACCACCGGGATGATGGTGTCGCCGAGCGGGGCGCTGCGGGCGTTGAAGTCCTTGCAGAACGCCATGATGTTGACGCCGTGCTGACCGAGCGCGGGGCCTACCGGAGGCGACGGGTTCGCCTTGCCTGCCGGGAGCTGGAGCTTGATGTAACCTGTGACTTTTTTCTTGGCACTCATGACGGGTGTGTCCTTGCGAAAGGCTTCACTCTCCCTGGGGGGAAGAGATCAGCGTTTCTCCACATGTGAGAAGTCGAGCTCGACCGGAGTTGGTCGGCCGAAGATGCTAACCATGACTTTGAGCTTCTGCTTGTCCGGCTTGACCTCTTGGACGGTCCCGGAGAAGTTGGCGAAAGCTCCGACGACGACTCGAACTTCGTCGCCCTCTTGAAACTGATGGCGGGGCTTCGGTTTGACCGCGCCCTCGACGATGCCTTTGCGCAAATCTTCGATGTGCGGCGGCTTCACTTCTTGCGGTCGTTGGTTACCGATGAAGCCGGTGACCTTGGGCGTGTCTTTGACGAGATGCCAGATGGTCTCGCTCATCTCCATCTCGACGAACACGTAGCCCGGGAAGCTGGTCTTCGTCTTGAGGCGCTGCTTGCCGTCTTTGCCGGAGTCCGTAACCGTCTCGGCGGGGATCATGATCTCGCCGAACTTGTCTTCCATCCGATGTTGGCGGATGCGCTCTTGCAGGGCGGATTTGACCTTGTTCTCGTAGCCCGAGTAGGTGGTCACGACGTACCACTTCTTGCCAGCCGAGGCCGGGGGCATCTCGGAGGATTCAGTCATGGGAGCTTCTTGTTCGGTAGTCATGCGCCGTACACCCACGTCGTGAGAAAACTCCAAAAACGATCGAGAACCGCGACGTAGATGGCGGCGATCGCACTCGCGACGATCACCACCAGCGTGCCGTTCGTGACGGCTTCGCGATTCGGCCAGCTCACCTTCGCGAGCTCGGTAGCCACTTCATCGGCCCAGGTCCGAACGCCGTCTTTGCGATAGGCCTGTAGCACGCCTACGGCGCCGAGCACGGCCCCCCCCACTAAACAGTAGGTGTCCCGCTGTTCCTCGGAGAAGGCAACCAGCTGCGGCAGGGCCCGGACCGCTGCCGGCCACTCAGACAAATGCGTCCAAGCGCCGCCCAGGATCTTGCTGCCCAAGAAGGCGGCCAAAATTCCTACTGCGAAGAATGCCGCGTGAACGTATTTGGTCGCCCCGAGGCTGGATGCCGACCCGCGGTCGCCGTCGCCTTGGTCACCGCCGGCGGTGCCGAGCGCAACTTCACCCGGCACCTCCAGGTAGGAGGGACCCGCGGACAGATCGAGAGCGTCCGCGGATTCTGCTTCCGCGCGCTCTTTCTGGTCTTTTTCGTCCACGATTGCCATGCGAAACCTCTTCAAAATCCGATCGGGCAGGGGCGGAGAGACTCGAACTCCCGACCGGTGGATTTGGAATCCACTGCTCTACCAACTGAGCTACACCCCTAGGATTGGGCGCTTTTTATCGCGCCCCCTTCGGGTAAACCGCCCGAAAGCTTACTTACCTTCTATGTGCACCGTATGTAAGTTGCAGATATTGCAGAACTTCTTGAAGCTGAGGGCCTCGCTGTCGGGGCGCGGTGCCTTGGTCGTCTTGTAGTTCCGGTTCGAACAAACCGAGCAACACAGCACGACTGGAATGCGGCGGTCATGGGTTGACCGCTCCTTGCCGGAGCGCTTGCTCATGACCGCTTCCATTCAATCACTCGATGATCTTGGTCACGACGCCGGCGCCGACGGTCTTGCCGCCCTCGCGAATGGCGAAGCGCATTTGCTCTTCGAGGGCGACGGTCGTGATCAGCTCGACCTCCACCGTTACGTTGTCGCCCGGCATCACCATCTTGACGCCCTCGGGCAGCATCACCGAGCCGGTCACGTCCGTCGTGCGGATGTAGAACTGCGGGCGGTAGTTGGTGAAGAACGGCGTGTGACGGCCGCCCTCTTCCTTCTTCAAGACGTAAACCTCACCGGTGAACTTCTTGTGCGGCTTGATGCTGCCCGGCTTGGCCAGAACCTGGCCGCGCTCGATGCCTTCTTTTTCAATGCCGCGGAGCAGACAGCCCACGTTGTCGCCGGCTTGGCCTTCTTCCATCTGCTTGCGGAACATTTCCACGCCCGTGCAGACCGACTTGGTGAGCTTGTCGAAGCCGATGATCTCGACCTCTTCGTTGATCTTGATCTTGCCGCGCTCGATACGACCGGTTGCCACGGTGCCGCGGCCCTTGATCGAGAACACGTCTTCGACGGCCATCAAAAACGGCTTGTCGACCTCGCGCACCGGCTCCGGGATCTCCGCGTCGAGCGCGTCCAAGAGGTTGCCGATCGTGGCTTCCCACTTCGGGTCGCCATTGAGCGCCGGCAAAGCCGCACCGTGAACGACCTTGGCGTTGTCGCCGTCGAAGTTGTACTTGCTGAGCAGCTCGCGGACTTCCATCTCGACCAGCTCGAGCATCTCTTTGTCCTCGACCGCGTCGCACTTGTTCAGGAACACCACGATCTTGGTCAGACCGACTTGGCGCGCCAAGAGCACGTGCTCACGGGTTTGCGGCATCACGCTGTCCAGCGCCGACACGACCAGGATCGCGCCGTCCATCTGCGCGGCACCGGTGATCATGTTCTTGATGTAATCCGCGTGGCCGGGGCAATCGACGTGCGCGTAGTGGCGCTTGACCGTCTCGTACTCCACATGGCTGACCGCGATCGTCACGGTCTTCGTCTCGTCACGAACGATGCCGCCCTTGGCGATGTCGGCGTACTTGATCTCTTTGGCGAGACCCTTCTTCGACTGCACCTTCACCAGCGCGGCCGTCAGGGTCGTCTTACCGTGATCGATGTGACCGATGGTGCCGACGTTGACGTGCGGCTTGGTGCGTACGAATTTTTCCTTAGCCATTACTTTCCGACTCTCTCAAATTGCAGGGATGTGACTACGGTTGGACTTTGGCTGAGCCCACCATCAGGTTTGAACTGATGACCTCGTCCTTACCAAGGACGTGCTCTACCAACTGAGCTAGGTGGGCAGTGTTGGTACAAGTGACCGGGACAGTGACGAACGTGGTGCGAGGTGCACCGAGAAATTTTGAGCGGGAGAACGGGCTCGAACCGTCGACCTTCAGTTTGGAAAACTGAGACTCTACCAACTGAGTTACTCCCGCGAAGTTCAAGGCAACGTCGAACCCCTGACGGGGACGAGACATTCCCCGCCGCCCACGAAGCGCGAGCGACACGCGCCGTGAGTTTTGGGGCCGGGGCCCCAAAACCTGAGGGGGGGACCCGCCGAATTCTCCCCCTCCGGGGATCACGAAGCGCGTACTTCGGCGGGGGGGAGCTGAGCTCCCGTGACAGACGTTAGTGGAAGGTGTTGGATTTGAACCAACGTAGGCTCGCGCCGGCAGGTTTACAGCCTGCTCCCTTTGGCCGCTCGGGCAACCTTCCGAATTTTCAGAGAGCAATACAGACGATACTTGTGGCGAGACAGACGCCAGATCCTCAGCGGAGCTAGCGAGCGGAATCGAACCGCTAACCACCTGTTTACAAAACAGGTGCTCTACCAGTTGAGCTACGCCAGCGAGCGCACGCACGCCTGTCGCTGCGCCCGGAATGGACCCGGGGGTAGCGTGAGGAGCGAGTAGCGACACTTGTTGAGAAGCCTGCATGAGCAACTGTGACGAGCTAGAGCGAGCTTTGAGATTTCCGGGGCTCGTAACTCTCGAGAGGAAGTAGAGTCGGTGTTTTCCGCGGCGGGAGCCCCGTGTAGCACCGATCGAGCAGAAGGCCGCTCAAAGGGGGCACCCCACCCTTCCTCCGGCCCGCGGTTTGGCTGGTCGGGGAGATTTGGGCAGGGACCGAGGAGAACCGCGCTCTGGTAGCGCCAGGTTCTAGGGGTGTCAAGCATATTTCATACCGCCTGACCGGCAAACATACCTACATCGGCGCTCACGGCACGGTAACTGAAAATTCAGTCAGTGATTTCAGGCGCTTGTGTGACAATTCGGAGGTCGTTCCTAGCCCCAATCGAGACGCCCGGACGAGCCAGATCTAGCCTTGAATCGAGATTATGGGGGGGGGCGCCCCGCCGCGAACGAGTCCAAGGCCGCCTGCAACTGCTCCTTGGTATAGGGCAAGCGGGCCAGGGCTTGGCGCTCGTCTTCGGTCGCCTGCGCGATGGCGTCCCTGGCTTGCCGTGACTTGAGGACCCAGGGCGACTGCTCGCCGGTGCGGTCCGCCATGGCCACGGTGTGGTCGAGCATCGACTTCGCCTTGTCGAGCAGGATCGAATAACGCAGGCGCATGGCACCCTCGAAGAGCTGGCGTCGGCGTTCGGTGTCGGCGGATTTGGGTGGAGGCACCTGCATCATCTCCTCGTGCAACTTTTGGTACAGCTCCCCCACGCGGTAGCCGGCCATGGCTGACCAATGCGAGTCGTAGGCGCGCATCGCGTCCGAGTACGCGCTTTGCGCGTCGAGCAGCAGTTGGCAGCGTTGCTCGAGCACCGCACCAAAGTTCTCCGGCACGGGCACGAAATGGATTCGCTCCGCGCGCATCCGGCGCAGCTCACCGAGCGCGAAGTACACGGGGGCGAGCTCGGCGGGGACGCGGCCTGCCGCGTCCAAGCTCTCGCGCTCGATGATGTCACGCGCTTTGCTGATCGCGGTCTCGGCTTGCGCGTCGTCACCCGCGGCCAGACGCGACAGCGCGCGCGCAGCCAGCACCGCGAGCTGATCGAAGCTGAGCAGGTCTTTGTATTTGGCCGCGGTGCTCTCGGCGAGCTCACCGGCGCGCGGGTACTGCTCGAGATAGGTCAGCAAGCGCAAGGCGCGCACACGCGCCACGCGATCGAGATCCGATTGGGGGAAGCGCCGCGCGACCTGCTCATAGCGGGCCAGAGCCTCTTCGTGCTTGCCCGCGAGGTCGTACATCTCCGCGGACTCGAACAGCGAACGATCGGCGAGTGGACCATCCGGATCGAGTTGGAACGCGCGTTCGAATGCGCTCGCCGAAACCTCATAGCGCTTGGCTTGGCCTTCCGCGGTGGCCTTTGCGAACAGCTCCGGGATGTCCGTCGTCGACTCTGGGGTGACGACGGTTCTGGCCAGCTCTGCCGAACCAGCGGGAGCAGCGTTGAATTTCGCCGCACTGTGCGGTGGCACAGTGGCGCTAGCTGGCTGCCCGGCGCAGGCGAAGGTCAAATAGGCAGTGGAAAACGCGAACGCGCAACTGGCGAACGCCGACAAGCCTCGGGAATGTTTGCCGACTGTCCCGCGTTCGGCAAGAAACCCGACGCGGCCCGGAAACTTGAAGCGCGACGAGCGCCATGCGCGCAACGAGCGTAACGAAAGCAGCCACTGTTTCTCGATCATTTCGACTGAGAATACACATTTGCAACGCAGACTTTAAGCATTGACGCTACACGCCAGATCTTTAGTCTGAGGCCGTGTCGTCAAAGACATGACGGCACGAGAGCAGTGCTAGCAAGAGGAGGAAGGAAATGGATCCGATGACGGACGGGCTCGTGAGAAATCTCGAACTGAAGCATCGAACATTGAATGAGCAAGTCGATCGCTTCGCGCGACGCGCTTATCTCACGCCACAGGAACAGCTGGTTTACGCTGCGATGAAGAAAGAAAAGCTCCTCACCCGCGACCTCCTCAGCCAAATGCGGAGGGGCTAAAGAAACCGGATTTTAGCTGCAACTGACAACGAGAGCGTACCGACTGGGCGCTCTCGTTTCATTTTGTGCGCAGAGAAATTTCAGAGCGGCGTGCAGCTCTTGCCATCGCAAATCTCGCCCGTCTTGCAGTCAGCATTCGAGCTGCAGCGCTCACGTTGTGAAGGCGGCCGCGGCACCTCAGAACCCGTGCCCGTGCCCGTGCCCGTGCCCGTGCCCGCACTCGTGCCCGCATCGACCTCGTCACTCGGCCCGGCTTTGCCGTATTCGATCGCGTGCGAGCTGTTTGCTTCGGCAGCGCCGTACACGTCTTGATTCAAGTCTGTCAAGGACTCCTCCAGACGTTCCTGCCACGCGGCGTTCAAGCCACCCGCATGAGCCTGGTTCGAGACTTTGGCGATCGCCAACCAATGCCGCGAGTCGGCTCGGAATCCCAAACGGTAATCGGTCATGCCGCGCAAGTAGGCGTAACGAGTCTGGTCAGTCGCGCTGAGCGAGTCGGTATCGTCTTCCAGGATCCGCCAGAGTGCCAACGCGTGCTCGTACTGGTTCTCCTCGTACATGCGTTGACCCCGGATCAGATCCTCGCGGTAGGTCGCACAGGCCAGCGGGCAGAGCGCGAGCATCAGCGGCAGAACGAGGGCAGTTCGCATCTCTCGCGGAGACTAGACCAACCCGCGAGAGGCGAGAAGAAGGGGCGATCGCGACCCGGCATCGCACCCCATACAACGGCTCGGTTCCCCCCCGAGCTGCGCAGCGCGTCCGTTGAGAAGCAGGGATCGGCTCCCAGATTTGAACCGCCGAGCCGCACACATCTGCCCTTCAGCGGCTGCTAGGTAACTCACTCGCGTCGACCGAATCAGCGAACTGCAGCGAGCCGCTGTTCCATCGGGCAACCACTCCCGCTCGCGATGAATGCCTGGAACCAGATATTGATCGCTGCGGGACGAGAGAGCAAGCGAGCGCTAGTTCCGCGACTCGCCCAGGATTGCCTACGAGTTACCCGCCGGACGTACCCGGGATCGCCCGACGCCGCGCTCGGCAGTCAATCTCAGGGAGCCGTTCAGGGAGCTCTCGGGTGCTTCGTGCCGAGCTGCCGGCTGTGTCGAGAACACGGCTCGCTTCGAGGTGCGCTGCGGGATCGCGATCGCCCCCTCTCCCGGGGGTCGGAGAGAGACGCTACGCGGGGGCGGGCACGGGCACGGGCACGGCGGGAGGAGAGGGAGATCGTTCAGGTTTGAGGAAGCGAGACTAGGCGAGGCGGTAGTGGAGGCGGTAGATGGGGAGGCCGTCGGCGATGGCGCGATGTTCGCGGGGGCTGCGGGCGTTGTAGGGGTTTTCGGCTTCGAAGCCTGGGTGTTGGGGGACGAGGCGGGGCTCGGACGCGATTAGGGCGGCGTATTCGGTGGCGCGGTCGGCGACGTCGGTTTGGATGAAGAGGGCACCACCGGGGATGAGCACCCGGCAGAGTTGCGGCAAGAGCTCGGTCGTGACGACTAGGCGCTTGGCGTGGCGTTTCTTCCACCAAGGGTCGGGAAAGTGCACGAATACGGCGCGCGCGCAGGCGTTTGGGAAGCGCGGAAAGGCGCTGCGGGCGTCTTCGGCGAGGACGCGCGCGCGGGTGGCGAGGCCGCGATCGCGGATGCGGTCGTCGACGATGGTCGCCCATTTGCGGCGAATTTCTAGGCCGAGCATGAAAACTTCCGGATCGGCGGCCAAGCGTTCGAAGACGAAGCCTCCGCGACCGGGCCCGATTTCAATCTCGATCGGCGAGGCTCCGGCGCCGACCAGCAGCCGGGGATCGATCTGTTCGCCTTCGGGAAGTCGCGGCGCGTGCTCGTACGGATTCGTTTTCATGCAAGGGTTCGATGCTAAGACTCGGCCGGTGTTAGCACAGGCGGATAGCCCTCGCTGGCTTCGGATTGCCGGTTCGCGCTCGGGCTTTTCGTTGGCGGCGGCGCTGCTCGGCGCGCTCGCTATTCTGCGCATCCTGGCCGGCAATGACGGCGTACCCGCCGTTCCGCTCGACGATAGCTACATTCATTTTCAGTTCGCACGTTCGTTCGCCGAGGGCCATCCCTTCGTCTATTCGCCGGGCGCGCTGCCCGTGGCCGGCGCGACCAGCTTGCTCTGGCCGCTGCTGCTCGCGCTGCCACAGCGCTTCGGAGTGCACGGCACCGCGCTGATCCCTTGGGCTTGGGGCCTGGGCTTCTTGGCGTTGGGCCTGCTCGCCCACGAGACGGCCCGCGCGGCCGAGGGCATTACGAGCCCGCGCGTGGCGTGGCTCGCGGGGGTGTTCGTGCTCGCATTCAGCGCGAACACTTGGTTTGCCGCGAGCGGGATGGAGGTCGTACCGCTGGGCTGGCTCTTGATGCGTTGCTGCCGGCGAGCCGCGGAGTGGTGCGAGGGCCGACGAGAACGCTTCTGGGAGCTCTTGTTGCTCGCGCTGCTCACGCCGGCGATGCGCCCGGAGGGGGCCGTCGGCAGTGCGTTGATCGCCAGCGCACTGTTGTTCGGTGGCGGTCAGAAGCGCGCGTACGCGGCACTCTGTTTGATTTTTCCGGCCATGCCGTCGCTCGTCTACGTGTGGTTCACCGGCCACGCGACGCAAACCACGACGCTGGTAAAATGGCTGCCGTTCAACCCGTACCTAGACGGCCACGCGCTGCTGGCGACGGTGTTCTACAACTTGCAAGTGTTTTGGTCGACGTTGCTCGACGGCCAGCTGTGGAGCGCCGTCTACGTTCCGGAGCATGCGAAATTCGTCACCTGGCTCGCGCTGCCCGCGCTGATCTTCGCCGGGCAGGCGCGCAGCCGGAGTGCGCGCGCCTGGCTATTGGTTGCCCTCGGGCTCGGCATCTTGCTGCCCACGACGTACGACAGCTTTCTCTGGAATCGGCTGCGTTACTTGTGGCCGTTCGCCGGGCCCTGGCTGATCGGGCTGGTCGCTCTGGTCGACCAAATCGCGGATTTCTCGGCGCTTTTATCACCGCGGCTGAGCGCGCTGCGTTACTTGCTAGCTGGGGCGATCGCCCTGCCGATGTTGAGCACTTTCCCGTTCGCTCTGAGCGATTTGGCGGTCAGCGCGCACGCGATTTCCGCTCAACACGTCGATCTCGGCGAGTGGGCCAAGCGGTCGCTGCCCACGGACGCGCGCATCGGCGTGAACGATACCGGCGCGATCGCGTTTTTTTCCGGGCGCCAGGTGTTCGACATCGTGGGCCTCACCACGACCGGCGAAGCGCGTTACTGGTCGGCAGGCGCGGGCTCGCGCTTCGAGCACTACGAGCACTTGCCACGCGAGGTATTGCCCACGGTCTTCATCGTCTACCCGCCCTGGTTCGCGCTGCCCGATCTGTTCGGCCCGTGCTTGACCGAGCGGACCATGAACGCGACCATCCTCGGTGGAACGACCATGGTCGCCTGCCGCGCGGACTACTCGCGGCTCGGCTCCGGCGAACGCCCGTCTTTGATCCAATTCTGGTCGCTGACGGCACGTGATGCGCTGGACGTCGCAGATCTGGAGAGCGAAGCCGCACACGGCTACGTGCTCTTACCCGCGCGACAAGCTGATGACGTGCTCCTGAGCAATGGCGTGGTCCTCGACGGTGCGCGACTGCACCGAAGCCGCGAAGCGTTCCGACTCGATCTGGCTCCCGGCGGCCGCCTGGTGACGCGGCTCGGCGCGGAACAGCCGCTGAACGTCAGCCTGCGTATCGAGAGTCGCCTGATTGACAGCTGGGCGGTCAGCAGACCGGACTTCGAGGACCACGTGCTGAGCTTGCCCGCGGACCTGCCGGCTGGGCCCGCGGAGGTGGAGATCAGCGCCGAGAGCGGAACCTTTAGCGCGCTGCACTACTGGGTCTACGACGCGCCGCAATAAGTTTGCGGGCCGGCTCGGCGGAGTTTGCTATACCGCGGGCATGCGCAAACGCCCACTCGGCAGCACCGGCATCTCGGTTTCCGAGCTTGGGCTTGGCACCTGGGGCTTGTCAGGTGACGGCTACTCGCCGCTGCCGGAGGCCGACCAAGACGGCGTGATCGAGCGCGCGCTCGCGCTGGGCATTACTCTGTTCGATACCGCCGACAGCTATGGCAAGGGCGCGATGGAGACCCGCCTCGGCGAGCGGCTCGCCGCGCATCCAGAAGCCGTGATCGTGACCAAGCTCGGTACGGATCGCGAAGCATCGCCCGCGCGCAAGTCGTTCAAGCCCGAGTTCATCCGCGAGAGCTTCGAGCGTTCGCGCGAGCGTCTGAAACGAGACGTGATCGACGTCGTGCTATTACATAACCCGTCCGAGAGCACACTGCTCCGTGGCGAAGCCACCGCGGTCTTACAGGAACTGAAAAACGCGGGCAGCATTCGCGCCTGGGGTGCCAGCGTCGAGGGTGTGGACTCGGCGCGCACCGCCATGCGTCAAGGCGCCCGAGTACTGGAGCTCGCGTACAACGCTTTTCACAGCCGCAACCTGCGCGAGCTGGCCGCAGAGATCAGCAACCAAGACGTCGCGGTCTTGGCCCGCTCGGTCTTGGCGCATGGGATTTTGTGCGGCCAATGGCCGTTCGACAAACAGTTTGCGAGCAACGATCACCGCTCCGAACGCTGGACCAGCGACGACTTCAAGCGACGCATTTCGCAGCTCAACGCCATCCGCCCATGCGTCAATGGCAGCACCGTGACCAGCCTGCGCGCGGCCGCGCTGCGCTTCGTCCTCGCGAGTAACGTGGTGAGCTCCGCGGTGCTCGGGCCACGCAACTCGGTTCAGCTCGATCAGCTGATCCGTGAAGCCGGCAAGGAGCCGCCGTATCTGAGCCCGGAAGCGCTCGAAGCGCTCGAGATTCGGCTGGACAACGTGAAGGCCTCCGCTTGATGTCCGTCGCTGGCGCCGGGTTTGGGGCTAGCGGCTCCCTCAGCCTGCTAGATACGCTCGACGCCATCGCACGCGAAGCCGCCGTGCTGGTTCGTGGCGTGTACGCCACCGAGTTCAGCGTCGACTTCAAAGCCCCGCGCGATCCGGTCACCGAAGCCGACCGACAAGCCAATGAGCTGATCTGTGACCGCCTTCAAAAGCTGTTTCCGAACGTGCCGATCGTCGCCGAGGAGAGTGACCCGGAGACGTTTGCCGGCTATCGCAAGGCCGAGCGCATCTTCTTCGTCGATCCGCTGGATGGCACGCGCGAGTTCGTGGCCAGAAACGGCGAGTTCGTGGTCATGATCGGCTATGTCGACGGCGAACGCGCCACCGCCAGCGTGATTCACGCGCCGGAGAGCGGCGTTTCCTGGCTCGGCGAACTGGGCAACGGAGCTTACCAGACCGAGGCCGATGGCTCGCGCAAGCCGATCTCGGTGAGTTCCGTAGCCACGCTCGCCGAAGCGCGCATCGTCGGTTCGCGCTCGCACCGAAATCCCGCCCTCGAACAAGCGCTGGCCGCGCTCGGCGCGCGCGAGCTGGTGGCGCTCGGCAGCGCCGGCCTCAAAGCTTCCGTCGTCGCGCACGGCGCGGCCGACGCGTACGTCGCGCCGCACTACGCGGGCAAGCGCTGGGACGCCTGCGCGGCGGACGCGTTGATCAGCGCCGCCGGCGGCAAGCTCACCGATTCGCGCGGCGACCTCTTCGACTACCGCAGCGAAAGGCTCGACAACGACCGCGGCGTCGTCGCCTCGAACGGCTTGTTCCACGATCAGATCATCGAAAAGCTCGCCGCCGCGCGCGGCTGACGCTCGCGCCAGATCGCTTCAACCCACGCCGAGCTGCTTCAGTTTTTTGTGCAAACCCTCGCGGGTGATGCCCAGGGTTTTGGCCGCGGCGGTCTTGTTGTTGCCGTGCTCGCGCAGGGCCTCGATCAAGATGTGGCGTTCGACTTGGTCGACCATTTCTTTGAGCGAGCCTTTGGCAGCACCCGCGCTGAGCAGCACGGTTTCGATCTGACGCACACGTGGGCTGAGCAACTCCGGCGTGAGGAACGCGCCGTCGTCCGCCTGGATGACCAAGCGTTGTACTTCGTTCTCGAGCTCGCGCACGTTGCCGGGAAAATCGTACGCGCTCAGGATTTCCAGAGTCTCTTGGGCAAACCCGGGCACCGATTTTCCCATTTCGCGCGTGTAACGATCGAGGAAGAAAAGCGCCAGCGGCGCGATGTCGTCGCGCCGTTCACGCAAGGGTGGGACGCGGATCGGGAACACTTTCAGCCGGTAGTACAGGTCTTCGCGGAAGCGGCCGGCTTTGACTTCCGCCTCGAGGTTCCTGTTGGTGGCCGCGACGATGCGCACGTTGACCTGCTTGGATTGCGTGGCGCCGATCGGTCTGATTTCACCTTCTTGCAGCGCGCGCAGCAGCTTGGCCTGAAGTGACAACGGCAATTCACCGAGCTCGTCCAAAAACAGGGTGCCACCATCGGCGATCTCGAATAGCCCCTTTTTCTCGTCCGTCGCGCCGGTAAAGGCGCCGCGCTTGTGACCGAAGAGCTCACTTTCGAGCAAATTTTCCGGAAACGCGGCGCAATTCTGCGCGACGAACAGCTTGTCTTTGCGCTTCGAACGGTAATGCACGCTGGCCGCGATCAGCTCTTTGCCGGTACCGGTCTCGCCTTCGATCAGCACGCTGACACGCGTATCGACCACCTTGTCGAGCTGGCGCAAGAGCTCGCCCATGGCTTTGCTCTGACCGATGATTTGCACTTCACCGCGCAGGGCGCGTTCGCGACCGCGCAGGTACTGGTTCTCCTTTTTGAGCTCGGCCCGCGCCAGGCGCAAGCGTTGAATCAGCTCCGCGTTGGCGATTGCCAATGACGCACTGACCGCCAGGATGCCGAGAGCGTCGACGTCGCGCGCCTCGAACATGGCCGGCGCGTCGCGGTTGTCGAGCTGAAGCACACCCAGGATGGCGTCGTCTTTCCAGAGCGGGACGCCGATCGTGCTGCGGATGCTGGCGCCGAGGAGCGACTCGGAGCTGAAGGTCTCACGGGGCGCATCCGCGGCCAACACTGCGGCGCGCTCCGCGATCACCTTGCGCACGATGCTGCGTGTGACGCGGACCGCGGCTTCCGGAGCGCGCGGCCCCGAGGGCCCACGAACGCGGGTGACGACGGGCACGAAACCGACTGATTTCCCGCTGTCGGCGTCTTGCCGGAGCACCACCGTTGCGTGAGTGGCGCGAGGCACGAGCAAAAGCGCGGCGTCGGCGATACCGCTCACCACGTCCGTGACGCCCTCGTGGCTGACGACTTCACGCAGCGCCTGCACCAAGAGCTGCAAGCGGTCGTCACCGGCGGCCAAGGGCGCGCTCTTGCCGAGCTCGCTCAGCGGCCGTACGAGCGCAATTTCAAGCGTGTCGGTGTCGGGCGCAAAATCGACGCGGAGCTCGACGCCCTCGCCGCCGGGGCCGCCGAGCGCCAGTCGATCGCCGGGGGCAAGCGCTGCCGCTCGATGTCCCTCGCCGAGCGCGTGCTGTTCGCCAGCGCGCAGCAGCCAAGTCCCATTCGTGCTGCCCAAATCTTCGAGCACGAAGCCGTCCACGCTGCTGACGATGCGCGCGTGCTCGCTGGAAATCAGCGCGTCACTCAGCACCAAATCATTGGACGATGCGCGTCCGATGCGAACGATATCGAGCTCCGCGTCGAATACGCGGCCGGCGCTGGCGCCGGAAGCGACCTCGAGGCGGAGGCTCGACATTTGAACGTTCGACTCAGCTCGCTCGCGATTCCAACCGGTACATCACCTGCTTGAGCGGCGAATCACCGGCGGATTTCTCGCGATCGGGCGATTTGGCGTTCCTCTCGATCACCACGTTCAGCTTGGCGGCGACGTCCTTCGAGCCCTTGGGCGACAGATGGTCGATGACCGTGGCGGAGACCGAGCGGAGCGCCGCGTTGGTCACTGAATCGATGCCCTTCACTACATCGTCCCGGCTTCGCTCATCACCCAAAATGCCGATCATGTACCCGGCCTTGATGCCCACGAACTGGTTGGCGCGATCTTGGTTTTCGCCTTTTTGCAGCGCGGTGACGTAGCAAGGCACGCGATCGCCGCAAGCTTTGAGCAGGTTGTCGACCTGGACGTAGGCGTCCTTTTCCAACTTGGTGCCGTACTTGTCCACTGCCACCTTCACCTGGGGCAGCTGGTCCGGTTTGGCCAGCTTCAACGCGGTAACGGTGATGGCGAGCTGCAAGGACTTCTTGTCGTCTTCGCCGCCCTTGGTCTTGGCCGCGCGCACGAGCAGCCAATCGACCATCGACGAATCGAAGAACTGACCCGCCGATTCGGTGAGCGACTCGAGCGCGCCGCCGCCATTCGGGATTTCGGCGTCGATCGCGATCGACTCATAGGCCTTCTTGAACGCTTGCTTGGACTCGTCGGTGGCCGGGATCTTGGCCAACTCGCGAGCGATCACCGCCTTGTTGCTGTCGTCGGTCTCGGACTTGAGCGCTTCTACCAGCGGACCGATGGTGTCGGGGCGACCGATCGTACCCAGGATCAGTGCGGCGGTTGCCACATACGGCTTGCCTTTGGCTTCCGTGCCTGTGACCTCTTTGATGCGTCGCGCGTTGAACGTGGCCAAAGCCTCGTTCTTGCCCTGCAGCAAGGCCACGGCCGCGTCAGCGGCGGGCTTGCCGATCTTGACCAAGGCGAGCACGGCGGTCGACTGCACGTCGGCCTTGGACGGATCGAGCAAGACTTTGAGCAGCGGCTCGACCGCCGCCGGATCGCCGATACGGCCGAGGACCTCTGCCGAGGCCACCTGCCAAAACTGCTGATCGCGATACGGGTCGATCAGGTCCTTGTCTTCCTTCTTTTTGGGCTGAACCATCTCGGCGTCGAGCATCTTCGTGAGTGGGCCGACCCAAGCTTTGGACGGCGCGACACGCATGGCGTCGTTCACGTCGCGGTAGGCCACGCCGCCGAGCATCGTGCTCGCCTTCAGCTTCAAGAACGCGGCCAATAGCGAATCGGAAACCGTGGTGAGCTTGAGATCCTCGGTCGCGATCGCCGCCCATTTGAGGTCTTGATCCTCTTTGGACGTCGCCGGGTGTTTGGCGAACTCGTCGAAGGCCTTCTTGACGGCGGGCTCGATGCGCTTGTCCTTGTAAGCGGCAAGCAGCTTGATCAACGAAACGCGCGTCTTGCTGTCCAGCGTGTCGTAGCCATCGACGTAGGTCTTCGTCAGCGGATCGACGGTTTTGTCGATCAGCGTTTGGACACCCTCCGACTTCAGGTCGCCATTCTTCGTGACCGAGTCTTCGAAGAATTGCTCCAAGCGCTTCACGGCGCGTGCGCGCCAGGCTGGGTCGTCGAGCTTCTCCACCCAGTAGTCGGGCTGACTCTCGTCTTTGCAGCCAATGACCGTGGCGGCGACCAGGACCATCGTGGTCGTGGTTGCAGTACCCAGGACTAATGAGCGGATGAGCGACGCGATCGTACGCGAAGAGCGCAGCATGGAGATGCCTCCCGAGGCAGATGATGGGTGCGAATCACGGCAAGCCCGGGTAGGCACTAAACAGCCAAAATTCCCTGGTTCCCGGTGGGTGCGGACGGTACGCCGACCGCCTTTCCCCTGTCAACGAAGGCTCGACACCTACATTTTCGCACAGCGATGCATCGACACACCCGACGGATTTTTCCGGCCGAGTCGTTTCAGCGGCTTTAGCGAAGGGACAGGACTTATTGAATGCCGTACTCGCGCAGTCGGCGATAGAACGTGCGCCGCGGGATACCGCTGATTTCAGCGGCCTTCACCCGGTTCCAATTGCTCTCCCGGAGCGCTTCCAAGATCCGGTCGCGCTCTTCCCGGCGGTGCTCCGAAACGCCGCCTTTGCGCAACTTGATGGTCGCACCGCGCGGGGTCGCTTCGCGCGTGGGACGCGCCAAGGCGGGCTGGGCCAGCGCCCAGCCGTCCGGAATATCAAAGTCCCCCGCGTCGAGCTCGAGATCCTCGCTGAGCACCCAGGCATTCAGCAGCACATTCTCGAGCTGCCGCACGTTGCCGGGCCAGTCGTATTGGGACAGCCGCGACAGGGCCTCTTTGGTCAGGCCGTTCTTCTCGCGCTTGTAACGCGCCGCAAATAGCCCCAAAAAATGATCTACGAGCTGCGGGATGTCTTCCGGCCTCTCGCGCAACGCTGGCACGCGCACTTCGACTACATGAATGCGATAGTACAAGTCTTCGCGGAATTTCCCGGCCGCGACCATCTGCGACAAATCGCGATTGGTCGCGAACAACATGCGCACGTCGATCTCTTCTTCGCGGTTGCCGCCGACGGGGCGCACGCGCCGTTCTTGCAACACGCGTAAGAGCCCTGCTTGCATCTTGAGCGGAGTCTCGCCGATCTCGTCGAGCAAGATGGTGCCGCCCTGACAATCACGAAACAGCCCTTTGCGATCGCGATCGGCACCGGTGAAGGCGCCCTTCACGTGCCCGAACAGCTCGCTCTCCAGCAAATTCTCGGGGATTGCCCCGCAGTTGATGCCCAGATTGCGCGCCTTGGAACGCGCAGACGCGCTGTGAATCGCGCGCGCGACCATCTCCTTACCGGTGCCGCTTTCGCCGGTGATGAGCACGGGCACGTCCGTGTCTCGCACGCGGTCGATCAGCGCATACACCCGGCGCATCGCCTCACTGGTGCCGACCAGGCCCTGATAGCCGAAGTGCCCGTACAACGCTTCGCGCGCGTCGCGTAGCTTTTGGCGGGCGCGCTTGAGTTGCTCGGTGCGCCCATCCAAGAGCTCCCGCAAGCGTTCCTGGGCCTCTTCGAGCGCGTCGTTGGCCGTCGCCAGCGCGTCGGCGCGCTGTTTGTTCTCGTTGATCAGGCGCGCGTTCTCGAGCGCGATCGCGACTTGGTCGGCGAACGCTTGCAGAGTCGGCAGCTCGCGTTCGAAGTGAGCGCCGGGGCGCACGCGCGTCTCCAAATACAGCGCGCCGATCACCTCGCCGTCCGGCGCGAGGATCGGCACGCACACCACCGACTCGAGCATCATTTGATGCACCGATGCGAACCCCAGCATGCGCGCGTCGCTCTGCGCGTTCAGGGTCAACACCGGCTCACCGGTTTTGACCACTGTTTCCGCGATCGAACGCGAAAATTCGGCGTGGGCCGCGTCGCCCGCGCGCGAACGCTGCGTGTGTACGGTGAGCGCGCCGGAGGCTTGCTTGAGCAGCACGAAGCCATGCTCGGCGCGCGCCAATTCGACCGCGTAGTCCGTCACTCGCTCGGTCAAGCGCGCGAGATCGAGCTCGCCGACGAGCCGGCTATTGACCTCCAGGATGCGCGAAAGGCGCTGCTCGAGCGGTGTGGAGCTGAGCTGAGAAATCGAGGCGCTGGTGCCGGCGTGCAGGCTCGAGTTGGAGCGCGGGGGCAGCGGCGCACCGTTCTTCAAACTGCTGTAGGGCAAAAATTCGGTCGCGGCGACTCCGATCGCGGCTGGTACCGAAGCGCGCAGCGTACGCCTGCGCGTGTCGTTCCAATAGACCTCGCGCAGATCGCGCGGCAGGCGCGCGCCAATCTCTTCCAAGACGGCCAGGGCCTCCTCGCGATCGCGACGAGCCAAGAGCGGCTGGCCGCCGGCCTCTTCCAACTCGGCGCGCGCTTCGAGCGCGCGCCAAACCCAGTCTTTTTGCGCGGCAGCGCGGGCTGCGGCCAGTGAATCGTCGAGATTGCCGCGGGCACCGAGCTCGTCCCCGAGCAGGTTCTTCAGCCGGGCCGAAGCCAAGAGCAGGAGTGAGCGGTGCGCGCTCGCGCCCTGAAGATCGCCCTCGGCCCGGCTCAGCCACGCGCGCAGCAGCACGAGATCGGGGCGCGACGTGCGCACCGCCGCGAGCACTCCCTCGAGCCGAGCTTCGGCGGCGTCCACTCCTCGCCCCAACGCCTCGAACGCCTGCGCGCAGGCCTCGAACTTCTCGACCGCGGATTCGAGGTTGCCTTCGCGCAGCTGGAGCTCGGCCGAGAGCCCCAGCAGCTGCGCGCACATCACCGAGCTGAGCTCGGCGCGCTGCTCCTCGAGCGTCTCGATATTGCCGCGCGCGCGGGCCAAGCGCCCCAAAAACAAATCGGTATTGGCGAGGTTCAACAACGCTTGCAGGGCGCTCGAGCGGCGCCCGGAGCGACGGCCCATGTCGACCGCAGCCTCGTAATGCTCGATCGCGCCGGCGATGTCGCCGCGAATCTTGAGTACGCCGGCCAAATTCAGCTGGATCGTGGCGAGCGCACCGGCGTCGCTAGCGCGCTCGGCGGCGCTGATCGCGCGGCGATAGATCTCGCCCGCCTCGTCGTTGCGATCGCAGCGCTGGGCCACGAAGCCGAGCGAAGTAAGCGCGATCGCTTCGAGACGCGCCGCGCCGCTTTCCGTCGCCTGCGCGAGGGCGAGCTCGAGCGCTTCACGGGCTTCTTCCTGTTTGCCCAGCATCGAGAGCGCAAGCCCGCGGTAGGAAAGCGCCTCGGTGCACAGCGGCGGCGGTTCGGAGAGCAGCGGTTCGAGCAAGGAAAGCGCGCGCTGGCAGCCGTTCAGGCCGATCTCGGTGCGCGCGAGGTAGAGCGCAATCGAGCATCGTTGATGGTGCGTTGCATCACCGCGCTCGCTCAGATCTTGCAGCAGCTTGGCCGCCCCAGGCGCATCCCCCAAGCCGAAGCGCAGCCGAGCGCGCGCGATCACGGTCTCGACCCGGTCATCGTCGGTCAGCGCTGCGAGCGCGGTCTTCACGTCGTTGTAGCGACCGCGCTCCAAGAAAAATCGAGCCCGCGCCAGCGGATCGGGCGGCGGCACCGAGCGCGTGTCGACCGAACCCAGGACCCGCTCCAGGTCGTCCGCGGAAGCCACCGCGTCGCTGGCGATGATGCGCACCAAGCGGCGTAGCTCGCCCGGACGCCCCTCGGAGACCTCGAACACACGCTTCAGCAGGCTTTGCGTCAACGACGGCACGGCGCCGCGCAGCAAATCGATCGCCGCCTGTTCGTCCAGCGCCGGCACCGCGAAGTCGAGCACGGGACCCAACCAAGAAACACCACCGACCGTCACCAAACGCGCGCCCTGTGACCGCGCGTCCGCGAGTGCAGCCAGGCTCGACTCACTCAGCGCGTCGGCGTCGTCGACCAAGACCAAGACGCCGCGCAGCGACGCGTGCGCCCCGAGCTCGGCGGTCAAGCTCGAAGCCGATGATACGTCCTCGACCCAAGCCAGGCTGCTACCGAGCACACCGAGCGACCATGCGACGCGCCGGAGCAGCGCCGTGCGCCCCGAGCCCGGCGCGCCCACGATGCGCAAGAGCTCACCGGGCTCGAGCGCGCGTACGCGATCGAGCAGCTGCGCGGACGTCGTTTCGATGCCGACCACGGGCCACAGCGCGACTTGCTCGGCTCCTGCTTCCGGAGTCGCCGGTAATGCCGCGGCACGCCGCAGCGCACTGGCAAACTCGTCGACCGACGGAAAACGCTCAGCTGGCTGCAATAAAGTAGCCCGCGTGGCCACCACCATCAGCTCGCGCGAGAGGTCGTTGTTCAAACTCGACCGACGGCTCTCGGTCACGATCTCGGTGAGCGTCACTCCGAGTGCGTACACTTCGGCCCGCACGGTGAGCGGCGCGCCACGCAGCAACTCGGGCGCGGCGTAGCGCGGGGTGAGGCCCTCGGCCTGGCTGCCGCCATCGCGAAACGGCGCGGCCAAACCGAGATCCACGAACGTCGCGCGCCCGCTCGACTCGACCACGATATTGGCCGGCTTCACGTCACCGTGGAACAGCCCCGCGCGGTGCAAAACGGTCAGCTGATCCGCGGCGCGCGCCAGTGCAGACAGCGCCCGCGGCGTTTCGCCTTCGTCCATCACCTCTTCCAGGCTTTGGCCCTCGACGAGTTCGCGCACCAAAAACGCACGCCCGCTGCGCGGCAAACGCCCGAAGCGAACCACACGCGGCACGCCCAAACCCTCGAGACCGGAGAGCGCCACGGCCTCGCGCACGAGCGCGGACATCTCACGCTCGCTGGCTTCTTCGGCCAGGACTTTCAGAGCGTATTTGCGCCCTGAATGGCGATCGCGAACCACCCAAACCTCTCCCCCACCCCCCTTACCGAGTCGAGCGAGCGGCTCGTACCGGTTCGGTAACTCCAGCTCGGCCACCAATCCCCCCACTGTTCAGAGTCCGTAGTCGGCGCCGAGACCGAGGAAGAAGCCACTGGTGCCGAAGCCCGCGTCGAGGCGTGCGATGAAGTTGCGATGCGGTTTCCAGCGCAGGCCGGTTTGCAGCGCGAGCCAGGGGAAGATCACCGGCTTCGAGCCGCCGTTCGCCCAGCTCGGCTCGGTGTAGCCGTTGTAGTGATTGTTGTCGCTGCCGCAGTAGGCCGGATTCGGATTGCCCGGACCGGCGCAAGGCAAGAAGCCTTCACCCGTACTCGGGTCCGCGCCCGTACCGGGATAAGCTTGCGTGCGATAGAGATTGCCCCAGACGATGCCCATGCCCGCGCCAAAGCCATAGTTCAAGGCAAACTCGGGCACGAAGTCGTGACTCCAATTGAAGTCCGCGGTCAGGTACAAAACCTTGATCTGGCTCTCGACGATTTCCCACGCGTCCGCGCCGTCCGACTTGGCTTTGAACGGCGTTGGATCCATGGCGTACGAGGTGTACATGGCCGAAAACTCGTACTCGAAGGCATCCTTGCGGATGGTGAATTCCGGGCCGATGCCGTTGGCGACCATGGTGCGCCCGCCGTCGCCGAACAGGTTCATCATGAACTTGGGCACGATGATCGCGCGGTAGCGGAGACCCACGCCGTAATACGTCTTGCCGGGTTGCTCGACCGGCGAGCCGCTGGCTTCGGCGTCTGCGATCAAGGCCGCGTCCTTGGCTTCCTTGTCCTTGGCCGCTTCATCCTTGGCCGCCTGCTCCTTGGCGGCATCTTCCTTGGCGGCTTCTTCTTTGGCCGCCTCTTCCTTGGCCGCTTCTTCCTTGGCCGCCTCTTCCTTGGCGGCTTCTTCCTTGGCCGCCTCTTCTTTGGCGGCTTCTTCCTTGGCCGCCTTCTCCTTGGCGGTCTCGGCCTTGGCCTTCTTGGGCGCCGCGCCTGCGGCGGAGGTGAGCAGCAACGCCGAGCTGGCGAACGCCGAAATAAGCACTGAGGTAAAGCGAGGGCTCATCAGATCTCTCCTTGGCACGCGAGTTCGTGTAGTGGAGGTAACCGGTCGCGAAAACTCGAGTCGCGGACCGACGACCCCAAAGCGCGGCGATAGTGCCATGGCACTGTGCCAACTGGCAAAGCCGTGCGTATTGATGTGCGCGGAACCACGATCCGATCGCCAGCGATTGGCACACGCGTGTCAAACCAGTAACCCAGTTTGGGCTATACCTACAGGGTGGGCTGACGTGGGCAGGCTTGAATTTCGCGAAACCGTACGGCACTTCTAGTACGGCGCTAGCTTTGCGGCGAAGGCACTCGTATCCTTCGTGGATGGGTCAAAACGCCGTGCTCGGAGCGAGTGTCGCGGCGTGTTTCATGGCGCTGACCGCGTGCGGGTCGAGCCACTACGTCCAACGCGGCGCTGATTTGTACGGCGAAGGCCGCTACGTCGAAGCCGATGAAGTGTTTGCGCGCAGCGAACCGCGCGTCGC
This sequence comes from Pseudomonadota bacterium, assembly GCA_037200885.1. GTDB lineage: Bacteria > Myxococcota_A > Polyangia > Polyangiales > Polyangiaceae > PMG-095. The sequence goes on along the minus strand of JBBCIN010000001.1, from coordinate 2,267,278 downwards.
TCGCGCAGCTCTCTCGCAGCGCGCCGCCTACGCGGCCTACCGCGGCGCAACCTTCGTCGCACTCGGCGATCTGCCGCACGCGCAACATTGGCTGAACATGGCCACCGAGATCGAGCGTACACGCCCCGGCACGCTGCGTGCCGACGAGCGCACGTTCCTCGCGGCTGCATGGCGGGCCTACGGCAACCGCTTGCCGCCTGCGCTGCCCGCGCCGTCCCCGGCAAACACCGCCATCGCCTCCTCGAGCCAAATCCCCTCGCCCAGCGTCGTCGAGACCGTGCCTCCCGGCACGCCCGTCCAAGAACGCGCGCTCGCCCCCGCATCGATCCCTCAGTAAGACCCCGCGCGAGCATTTGGCTTGATGGTCACGCGATACGTCGCGCGCGTCGGAGCCTTCGGCGTCGCGGGGCGTTTGGAGCGCGGCCGACCTTCTGTCACGACGACAGAGAGCTCGAATTCGAGTCTGCTTTGACGGTTTGACGGTTTGACGGTTTGACGGTTTGACGCGGCGAGCGGGAGTTCAGATTGCGACTTCAAGCGCCTCGATCGCGACAAATCTCGAGCACGCGTGCAACACTCGATCAGACCGCCGCGATCAGACTCGGTAAGTAGCCGCTGGTTTTGAGATCCTAGACGACCAGGTTATGGTGAGGATCAAGGCGCCTCTGGGGCCCCGCCTATGACGAACTCCTTTGCCCGCGAGCTCGCTGAGCTTCTGCCGCAAGTGCTCGCCGCACTGGCAGTGGACGATCCGAGGCGCGCTCTGGAGGCCGCGCTCGAACTGCTGGCGCGTCACGGGCTGGTTCGGTGGCTGGGCGAAGGCCCGGCGCTGTTCGAAGCTTCGTACCACGGGCGGACGCTGGCATTGTGCGCAACCCACCCTGGGCTAGAGCGAGGTTCGCTCGATCAATCGCTGCGCTGCGCGCTAAAGCTCGCTTTGATGCGCGCCGTCGAGCGCGAAGAGCACGAGGTGATCGCGGAACGCTACGAGATGCTATCGGCGGCGTCCTTCGAAGGCATCATGATCAACGCGGACGGCGGGGTCGTGCTCGAGGCCAATCAGCGCCTGGCGGAGCTGGTCGGCTACGAGCAAGCCGAATTGCTGGGCGGCGAGACCATGACTCGATGCATCGCGCCGGAGGATTTGGCCACGGTCCAAAAGCGGCTACGCGACGGCGTCGAAGGCACGCTCCTCATCACCGGCGTCCGCAAGGACGGCTCACGCTTCCCCGCTGAGATCTTGTCCAAGCAAGGCAAGCTCGGTGACCGCCCGGTGCGCGTCGTCGCGGTCAGGGACGTGACCGAGCGCGAGCGCACCAATGCCTTGCTGCGCGAGAGTGAAGTGCGGCTCCGTGATCTCGCGGCCGCCGCCTTCGATTTCTTCGCGGTGAGCCGCGATGGCGTGATTGTCGACATGGGGGGGCGAGTCGAGCAAACGATGGGCTATCGGACCGAGCAATTGATCGGCCAGAGCCTGTTCGACCACGTAGCTCCGCTGCTCCGAGCGCGGACCGAGCAAACGATCCTGGGGGGCTAGTCTTCGCCTATGAGACTGCGCTCGTCAGCGCGCAGGGCGAGGTCATCCCGATCCAGATTCAAGCCGTGCCCTCCACTTTTGCCGGGCTTCCCGTGCGAGTGGCCGGTGTTCGCGATCTGCGGCCCGTGCGCCGCCTCGAGGCGGAACGGCGCCGCCTCGAGCAGCAGATCGAGCGCAGCCAACGGCTCGATAGCCTCGGGGTACTCACCGGCGGTATCGCGCACGATTTCAATAATCTCCTGGTCGGCATCCTGGGCAACGCGGATCTCTTGCTCATGACCCTGACCCTGGAGGACGAGCGCGAGTCAGCGCTCGCCATCCGTGCGGCGGGTGAGCGGGCTGCGGATCTCACCCGCCAAATGCTGGCGTACGCGGGCCAGCGCGAGCCAGCGCGCAACGATCCGGTGGACATTGGGGAGTTGCTGCGCGAGCTGAAGCAACTGCTGAACGCGACGTTGTCCAAGAAAATGGAGCTAGAGCTTTCGATCGAGTCGGGCTGCTTGGTCCTCGGTGACCGAGCCACGCTCACTCAGGTCGTGATGAATCTGCTGACCAACGCATCGGACGCGCTCGACGGTCGCCCCGGAAAAGTGCAAGTCCGCGTCAGCCGCGTCGAGCGGCCCGACGCTCGTTGGGAGGACGCCCTCGGCGCGACCATCGCCCCGGGTGCCTGGGTACTGCTCGAAGTCAGGGACAACGGGGTGGGTATGGACCAGGCGACGCGGGACCGCGTGTTCGAGCCGTTCTTCACGACCAAGGACTCGGGTCATGGCCTGGGACTTGCTGCGTGCCTAGGCATCGTCGCCTCGCACAAGGGTGCAATCCTGGTCGAGAGCGCGGCTGGACAAGGCAGTTGCTTTTCGGTGCTCTTGCCCGCGAGCGAGCGCTGGCAAACCGAGCCGACCGTCCGCAATCCAGCGACCCCCGCGCCATGCCAGGTACTGGTAGTCGACGACGAGCAGTTGGTGCGCGCGCACCTGCGGCGAGCGCTCGAGCTCCGTGGCTATCACGTGGACGAAGCGGCCAGCGGCGAAGCGGGCCTCGCCCGTTTCGCCGCCAGCGCGCCCGATGTCATCGTGCTCGACTTCATGATGGGAGACATGACCGGGATCGACGTCATTCGCCGCATTCGCCGGACCGGATCGCGCGTACCGATCGTGCTTTCATCGGGCTATTTGGACGCCTCGTCGGAGCGGGACCTGGACCCCGCTTCATTCCAAGCTTTTTTGCGCAAGCCGTACCGGACCGAGGATCTGATGTTGGCCATCGAGCAAGCGCGCGCGCTGGGCTCCGCGAAGCACAGCACGTTCGACTGAGGCACAATGCCGCCCTGCAAGGGTTGGCACCGATGTTGCTGGGATGGACCTCGTGATGCCGATTCTTTCGGCATCTTTCGAAGGAGAAGGCTCATGTTCGAACGATCGAATCAATGCGGCAAAATTGCCAAATGGCTTTCCGTGAGCGCGCTTGCCGCAGCGTCTCTGGTCGCAGCGCCACACGGGGTGCGTGAAGCATCGGCTGCACCGGTGGTCGAGGTGCACGTTGCCCCCCCTGCCACCCGCGTGGAGGTCGTGCCAGCTCGTCCGCCGCATCACGTTTGGACGAACGGTTACTGGGCGTGGAACGGCCATGCGCACGTTTGGGTGCCGGGGCGTTACGTCGCGGAGCGCCCCGGCTACGTGTGGCGTGACCACCACTGGGAGGAGCACGGCCACGGCCATTGGCGCTTCCATCAAGGCGGTTGGGAACGGCATTGAGACGAACGCCAGCCGCGACGACGCGCGCTCCCGAGCGCCGCGCTCAGCGCGCGTCGATCGCAGCTGAGCGTCGGAGTGGCCGGACCCTGGCTGGACCTGCGACGACCGACTCCGTGGCAATCAGGTTGGCGCCGGCACTTTTGCTACGATCGACCGGGCGCGTGCGCGCTTCCCCCCGCCCGACTTGGGCAGCCCAAAGACGGCAGGCGCCAACCCGCCTCAGCGCGCAACAGGAACCCAGACGCCCGCCACAGTGGTTCACCCGTCGTGGCCCCCGATTTGACCCGCGCCACTCGCCCCCGGCAATTCTTCGGGAAAATCACCGCTTTGAGCTTGGCCCGTGGCTTGCTACGCGTTGGCAGTGAAAGCGATGCTGAGCGAGCTTCCGGTTGGTCTAATGGCAGCCGCCTTGCTCGCCACGGGCTGTGGTGGGCACAGTGCCAACGGATCGGAGTCGGCGTGCGCGAACGACTTGCCCGCAAGCTTCGACTGCGAGCGCTCGCTGAGCGTTGAGCAGAGTCAGTGTTCGGGGAACACGACGGGCGTCAGTGTGACGCCCAACGCGCACTGGTCGACTGACGGCAAAGCATTGCACATCGAAGACGCCCGCTTCCGGTGCAATCAGTCGGTCTGCGCGTACCTCGATGCGTCGAGCGACGAGGCGAAGGTATTGCTCCAACCGTGCGAGATGAGCCCGGACACGGTCGCTCGTTGTGATTGCGGCTATTCGTTCGATGTGCCAGTTGCGCTGTCGCAGACGACGAGCAGCGTCTCGGTCGAACTGCGCAGCGATGCCTACGGGGGTGAACCCACTTCGCAAGCCGTCGGGACCCTGGCCGTTGGCCGCTCGGCCAAGCTGTGCGATGGCTCGACTGCGCTTCGCTTCGCAGCCAATAGCGGGGGCGGCAACTTGAGCGGGTTACCGCCGTTCTTGTCCGAGCTCGGCTGGTCGCTGCTGCTGATCGACGGCCAATGTCGCTACTACGCGATGGCCGCGCCCGATCGGGAGATCCGGACCGGGACGCTGAGCGAAGCCGACGCGCAGGGCTTCAGCCAAGACTTGTCATTGGGCGCCTGGCAGGGGCTAGCCGAATCGCGGGGCTGCTCGGACGCGAGCGCGCAAACCTTCGCGTTTGGCCCGGACCGGACGTCGGTTTCGTGTGAAAGCACGCCGCTCAGTCAAGCCAGCGATGCTTGGCTCGAACGCTTATACGAAGGGGGCAGCCCGGTGGGCGGTCCAATCCGGTACTGGGTCATCGAGCCGAGCAATGAGCGATGGCCCGAGAGCAACCCGGACGACGCGCTACCCTATCCACTCAGTGAGGCGCCGGCCGCGATCAGCGGGCCCTTCGAACCCGGTACGCCCCTGGTTGCCACCAACCCGGACGACGCCGCCAAGCTCCGGGCGCTACGCACCGATTACCAAGCCACGACACCGAGCCCGTCGGCGCCGCAATACAGTATCCCCGTCGTGCTCAGCACGTCCGAGCCTAGCTCCGCGTATTACGACCTGTCGCTCCGCGACACCCTGCCCTTCGAAGTAGACGGCGCGCTCGCCATCGACGCGTTCATTCAATAAGCAGCCGCCACATGGGCTACGCGACGCGGCTCGCGCTCCGCGCCCGCTAACCCCAAAATCCAAGCCTCAATTCGAGCTGATCGCGCCGGCTTTGGAGACGGTGAAGCTGAAGTCGTGTTTGGGGCCGGCGACGGTCACTTTGATGGTGTCGTCGTCGACGCGCGAGAAGCTCATCGAGACGCTCTTGTCGTAGGGCGTGCTCAGTGAGTAGCTGCCTGCTTCGGGGACGGGATCGGACCAGCGCATCTGGACGCCGTCGACGGCCAAGTCCCAAGTGCCGCGTTGGCCGGTCCAGCTGCGTGTGCCGTCGATCTGGATGCCTTCGGCGATGCCGCCCGTGAGCGGCTTTTGCGTGCGATCGCCGGTGCCCTTTCCGGTGCGGCCACTGGCGAGGTGCGTCCACGTGACGTCGTGGGCCACGTGGCGCGTTTGGTCGCTGAAGTTCCAGGTCACGTGCGCCGTGCCATCGAGCTCGACCACGCCGTCGGTGAGCTTGGTCCACACGTGGTCGACCACCACCTCGTTCATCGCGTTCTTGCTGACGGTGATCGAGCTCGTGCCGCTGAAGGTGTGGCCGCGGTAGACGCAATTGCCCTGGTTCGCACCGTACTCAATGGTCAGGGTCGCGTCCGCGAGCTTGACGTCGGCGCAGGGGAGCTGCGAATCGACGAATGCCTTCAGTTCGGCGGCTGCGTTCTCGACCGCGCCGCCAATGGTGAAGTTGGTGGAGATGTCGACGCTCGCCGCCGCCAAATTTTCGGCTTGGGACGAAGCAGACGCCTGCTGCAGGGACTCCTGCGCCTCGGCCGCGGTGAGCGCGTCCTCTTTGGGGCAACCGGTGAGCACGAATGCGAGGGGCAGAGCGACTAAGTACGACGCGCGGTTCATGGTCCGCTTCAGTGCAGTCGGCATGCCAGCCCAGTACGGCCAAAAAGCAGCGGATTTTAGCCCAGGTACGACAACGCCCCACGAACAGCCGTTCGCAGGGCGTGAACCGGAGTTCTCGGTCGTCGAGCGGATCAGCTCTTGGCGTCGCCGCGGGCGAAGATGCTCGCGACGTAATTGAGCACGTCCGTCGCGCTGACTTCGTTGTAGCCGAAGTAGCGCATTAGACGACTCTTGATGATGTCGATCTTTTCCTGCGTCTCTTTGTCGACGACGGCGGAAACCAGGGTCTTGAGCTTGATGCTGTCCTTTTGGTCTTCGAACAGCTTGAGCTCGAGTGCGCGGCGCAAGCGGTCATTGGTTTGCCAATCGAACTTTTTGCCCTCGACCGCTTTGGCGCCGATGAAGTTCATGATCTCGCGCCGGAAGTCGTCCTTGCGGTTCTCCGGGATGTCGATCTTCTCTTCGATCGAGCGCATCAAGCGCTCATCCGGCTCTTCATCCTGGCCGGTGTAGCGATTCTTGACCTTTTCCTTGAGGGCGTAGGCCTTGATGTTGTCGATGTAGTTGGCGGCAAGCTTGCTGATCGCGTCTTCGTCCGCGCTGATCGCGCGCTGCACTTCGTTCTTCACGATCTCTTCGTACTCACGCTTGACCACGCCGATCAGGTCGCGGTAGCGCTTCCGCCCGTCCTCGTTGGTGATCAGCGAGTGATGTGTGAGGCCCTTCTCCAGCTCGTTCAGGACCATGAACGGGTTGATCGTGCCCTCACCGACATCGCTCACCAGGGCATTGGAGATCTTGTCCTGCACGTAGCGCGGGCTGATGCCTTCCATGCCCTCACGCTTCGACTCCTTGCGCAGCTCTTTCACCGTGTCTTGCGTGTAGCCGGGCAGCACCTTGCCATCGTACAGCTTCATCTTCTGCAGCGTCGCCAGGTTGTGCTTCTTCGGTTCCTCGAGCCGCGAGAGCACCGCCCACATCGAAGCGACCTCGAGCGTGTGCGGGGCGATGTGACGGCCGCGCACCTTCTCGTGGTTGAAGTCCTTCTCGTAGATGCGAATCTCGTCCGATAGGCGCGTGATGTACGGCACGTCGATCTTGATGGTGCGATCGCGCAAGGCCTCCATGAACTCGTTGTTCAATAGGCGTTTGTACTCGGCCTCGTTGGTGTGACCGATGATCACTTCATCGATGTCCGTCTGCGCGAACTTTTTCGGCTTGATGCGGTGCTCTTGCGAGGCACCGAGCAAGTCGTACAAGAACGCGACGTCGAGCTTGAGCACCTCGACGAACTCGACGATGCCGCGATTGGCGATGTTGAACTCACCATCGAAGTTGAACGCGCGCGGGTCGGAGTCCGAACCGTACTCGGCGATCTTTCGATAATTGATGTCGCCCGACAGCTCGGTCGAATCCTGATTCTTTTCGTCCTTGGGCTGGAACGTGCCGATGCCGACGCGATCCTTCTCGCTCAGGGTGAGCCGCTTCACGCGGATGTGGTTGGTGACGACTTTGCCCCAATCACCCTCGTAGCGCTTGATCAGGCCCTGGAAAATGAAGCGGCTGGCGGGGTCGAGATCGCCGTCGACTTTGACCCGGAACTTCTCGTTCGAGAGTCCGAGCTTCTTGATCGATTGCTCGCGCCACTCTTGCGGGATCAGGCGCAACGGCTCTTCGTGCATCGGTGAATCGAAGACGTCTGCCTCACCGCTGGCGAGTCCAGTTTCAGCAAGGTTTACCCACTTGAAGGTGAACAGGGCGCCTTCATGCGTGGTCGAATAGCGCTCGAGGCCCTTCTTCAACAAGCGCGCGATCGTGGATTTGCTGGAGCCGACCGGGCCGTGCAAGAGGATGACGCGACGCTCCGGGCCGTAGCCCTCGGAGGCAGCCTTGAGCACGTTCATCAGGCGCATCAGCGGGATGTCGAGGCCGAACACCGCGTCCTTGCCTTCGTCGATCTCGTCGCGGAAGAAGTTGTAGCGGACCAGCTTCTTCTTGTTGTCGATGTACTCCTCGGTGCCGTAGGAGATCACCATGTCGTAGACCCGCTGGAAGGCGTTGCGCGTGACCTGCGGGCGCTCACGGACGAGCGCCAGATACTCTTCGAAGCTGCCCTCCCAGGCGAGATCGCGATAGCGATCGTAATCTTGCATCGCCGCGATCTGCGCGACCATGTTCGAGGCGACGGAACCACTGCTTACGCTTTGTTTTTCTTCCATCGATTACCAACTCTCGATTAAACCACACAAACCAGCCGCCGTCATGGGCCGGCAAAGGGCTCGGCCGAGCGACAAAGTACGCATAAGACCGCACACGGCGGCGATGCTAGGCTGGGCGCCGCCGTGACTACCGCCTCCGACTTACTCAGGCCGACGCTGAGCGTCCCGGCGTCCACGCCGGTCGCTGTCCTGCCAGCCCGCTTGGACGATCCGGCATTGTTCATCAACCGAGAGCTTTCTTGGCTGGAGTTCAACGCGCGCGTGCTGAACGAGGCTCGCGACGACCGCGTGCCCTTGTACGAGCGGCTCAAGTTCCTGGCCATTTTCGCCCAGAACCTGGACGAGTTTTTCATGGTGCGAGTCGCCGGCTTGCAGGCGCAAATCTCGGGCGAGATCGAAGAGGTGCCGCCGGACGGCCTGACCCCGGATCAGCAACTGGTAGCGATCAGCGCGCGCGTGCACGAGCTGACTGCCGAGCAGTATCGAATATGGAATCAGGGCCTGCGCAAGGAACTGCGCGCAGCCGGCGTGGCGCTGGTCAGCCCGGACGAGCTATCGATCAAGGATCAGACCGCGCTGGATTTACACTTTCAGAAGGAGATCTTCCCGGTCCTGACGCCAATTGCGATCGATCCGGTGCATCCCTTCCCGCACGTTCGCAACAAGAGCATCAACGTGGGCGTGATCTTCGAGAAGCGCGCGCACACGACCGAGCCGGCGTTTGGCTTGGTCCAGGTGCCGACGATGTTACCGCGGATGATCCGCGTCCCGGTGGAGGGCACGCGCCGCGCGTTCGTCGCGCTCGAAGATCTGATTTCGCGCCATACCCGCTTGATTTTCCCGCAAATGCGCGTCATGGGCGCGTACGCCTTCCGCGTCACGCGCAACTTCGATATCGAGATCGACGACGAAGACGCCGATGATTTGCTGCTCACGCTGCAGAACGAGCTCAGGCGTCGTGAGCGCGGCCACGCCGTGCGGCTGGAGGTCAGCGGCGAAGCGCCGGCGGACTCGCTGCAGTGGCTGTGTCGCGAGCTCGACATCGATCCGCAGCGCGACGTTTACAAGTTGAACGGCGCACTGTTCTTGGGCGACATGACCGAGCTGACGGCCAGCGATGACCGCCGTGAACGGCGAGACGAGCCGTTCACGCCCCAATACGTGCCTCCGCTGCGAGACTCGGACGACTTCTTCCACACGATTCAAGAGCGCGACGTGCTCCTGCATCACCCGTACGAGTCATTCGAGGCCGTGATCGACTTCTTGTGGCAGGCCGCGGAAGATCCCCGAGTGCTCGCGATCAAGCAAACCTTGTACCGCACGGGCGGCGAATCGCCACTGGTGAAGGCGCTGCAGCGCGCGGCCGAGCTCGGCAAGCAGGTGACCGCGCTGGTCGAGCTGAAGGCCCGCTTCGACGAAGAGAGCAACATTCAGTGGGCACGCGCGCTGGAGCGCTCGGGCGTGAATGTGATGTATGGACTGCTCGGCTTCAAAACCCACGCCAAAGTGATGATGGTGATTCGCAAGGAGCGCACCGGCCTGCGTCGGTACGTGCACCTGGCGACCGGCAATTACAACCAGCAAACCGCGCGTTTGTACGAAGATCTCTCGCTCTTTACCGCGCGCGAGGACATCGGCGAGGACGCGACGGCGTTCTTCAACATGCTCACCGGCTACAGCGCGCCGCTGAAGTGGAACCGGCTAATCGTCTCGCCACTGGGCCTGCACGAGTCCGTCCTCGGCTTGATCGCCCGCGAGGCCGAACATGCGCGCAGCGGTCGCCCCGCGCAAATCGTCGCCAAGATGAATTCCCTGGTCGATGCCGACGTGATCGCCGGACTTTACGCCGCGTCCCAGGCCGGCGTGAAAATCGATCTCCTGATCCGCGGCATCTGTTGCTTGCGTCCCGAGGTGCCGGGCGTCAGCGAGAACATCCGGGTGCACGCCGTGATCGACCGCTACTTGGAGCACGCGCGGGTTTTTCACTTCAAAAATGGCGGGCAAGACGAAGTTTTTTGCTCCAGCGCCGATTGGATGCCGCGCAACTTTCGGCGCCGCGTCGAGGTCATGTTTCCGATCTTGGACGAGAGCTTGAAGAAGCGCGTAATCGAAGAGGTGCTCGGCACGATGCGCTCGGACACCAGCAAAGGCTGGCTGCTCGGACCCGACGCCGTCTATCAACGTATCGAGATCGAAGGGCCGAGCGTGCGCAGCCAAGCGCGCTTCATGGACCTGGCACGCGAACGCGCGCGAGAAAGCGAGGCGATCTTGGGCCTGCAATCCAAGGGGCTCTCGCTGGCCACGCCGCGCGCGCTCGACAAGCTCCGCCGTCGTGACGTAAAAAAGCGCAAACGAAAGACTCGCCCCGAATAACGCCAGACATTCAGCGCCATGGGCAAAGGTCACGCCGGGTCGCTCTTCCGCGCTGCAATCAATGTCGGGTGCCAGACACAGATCGCCACGCGGGAGCGGTCTTGCGCGACACGACGCACGGTCGTCTAGCCAATACGAGCACGCTGCGCCCGCTTTATTCTGGCGTCGGCACCAGCACGAGCGGATTCGACGGGGAGCCGGTATGGGCCGCGCCTTCGCCGACCCAGAAGAAGTAGGGCAAGGCGCAGACACCGCCGAGCAAGGCATCGACCGCGATGGCGGTCTGAGGCTCGGTATCGAAGGTGATGCCGTCGAGGTCGTCGCTGGTCTCGGCGACCAGCTGATAACTGCGCGGGTCGCCGGGATAAGGGCGCACGGAGTCCGTGTCGGCCTCCAGATCCTCCGGCGCGACGTTGCTGATTGAACGGCCGTCTTCGGGGGTGACGATGATGTCCCAAGCGCAAGGCGTGTCGTCCTTCATGACGTCGCAAGTCGTGCGCAGGTGCCAGTGACCGCCTGTGGCGTACTCGATGTATACGCCGGCCCCCTCGCCCGGGTGAGTCGAGATTTGCGCGTCCACGTCGATCCAGGTTTGAACGGGATTGGCAGCGCCGTCGGGGCAAATCGGTGTCTCGCCCAAAATGCGACGGGCGTCGCCGTTGTCGTAAGTGCAAGCCGCCGACAAGAAGGCCAGCGGGAGGCCCAAGAACAGAGCTCTACGCATGTATCAGCGCCTAGAAGGAGAGTGGAACGAATGTGACCCGGCGGAGGACGGAGCCGCGTGAGAAGACGGAGCTGAGTGAAAGGACGGAGCCGAGTACGAGCGCGACGGTGCAGAGAATGACGGGGCAGACGGTGCCGAGTACGAGCGCGACGGGGCCGAGAACGATGGGGCAGAATACGAACGCGACGGGGCCGAATACGAGGGAGCCGAGTACGAGCGCGACGGTGCAGAGAATGATGGCGTGCGCATCGATGGGGCAGAATAGCGGGTCGCACCGGGCGAGCCGGACTGCGTTGGGGGCGCCGTAAAAGTGCGACCGGACAAGGTCGTTGCCGGGCGGTAGGCGCCACCGAGGGGCGCGCCGTACGCGGTGCGCGGACGCGCGTACATGCTCGGGTTTGCGTAGGACGATGGCGCTCGGTAACTGCTGCTCGAGCCGAGCCGAGCACCGGCGTAGGCAGAAGGCACGAGCGGGCGCGAGCCGCTGCTGAAGGTGCGGCGCGAGCCATCAGCCCCGTACGGCATGGCGGGCATGGCGCGCGCGCCAGCATAGGCCGAGCGCATCGGCACACGGCTCGAAGGCGTAGCGGACGGAGGGATGTGCGCGTTCTGCATCGACGGACCGCGCGGCGGTGCCGAGTTGGCCGGCAACACGTGCGGCCGGGCCGCGACGTGCCCGCGGCCGTCCGAGTAGTTGTGAGTGTGCGCCGCGACGTCGTGGACGACGTAGCGATCGTGCACGACGTACGAATGGACGTGATACGAGAACGCGTAGCGCGTGGGGCAGAAGACGTACGCAGTGGGCGGGTACCACCCGAGCCCGATCGCAAAACCGCCGTACCAGCCCCAAGCCGGAGCCATGGGCGCCCAACCGATGTAGCCGTAGTTGTCGTCGGAGACGCGCCAATTGACCCACGCGTTCGCGTAACGGGTGCCAGCCACCCAGGCCCACCCGGTACCCGGAAGCCAAACCCAACGACCGTAGTGGAACACCACGCCGCCGAAGGGATAGTCGCTCTGCCAGATCCAATCGTTGTCGTCGGTCAACGCCCAGTGACCGGAGGTGACGTACGGCGCAAAGTCAGACCCCACTACATCCTGGTTGGGGACCCAGACCGTTCCGTACGTCGGGTCGTTCACCCAGCTGCCGTACGGATCCAAGGTCGAACGAAATTCAGTCATGGCGCGCGGGTCGGTCTCGGGCACGTTGTCCGGTTGCGCGGGCGCTTGCGGGCCGGATGCGGGCGGCGTGTCGTAGGGCGCTTGCGGACCGGGTGCGGGCGGCGTGTCGTACGGTGCCTGCGGGCCAGGTGCAGATGGAGCCGGCCCCGGCGGCGCGCTGTCAGGCGCGATCGGCGATTCCGCGGGCGGCTCCTCGAACCAGCTGTTGCCGTCTTGCGCTTGCGCCGGCAGAGTTCTGGCGACGAACGCCAGACCGAGCAGCGCAACCAAGCCCACAACTTGCCTGTTCATCTGACAGATCATGCGTCTTCCTCGGTAATGGAGCAACCCGCGTGCCTGCTCCAAATACGAGCTCAGCCAGCCGCGCGGCGGATCACTGCTCAGGTGAGACGGATTGGCCCGGGCCTACATTCGAATGAATTCGACTAATCTCGGTTTCAGTCCCGACCCGAGATTTCAGGGCTGCGGTAGTATGCTGCACACATGCTGCCCTTTGCTGACGCCCTGCAGCGCATCCTCGAGTCCGCACCGGTCATGGCCAGCGAGCGAGTCGAACTCGGGCTCGGGGTCGGGCGCGTCCTTGCCGAAGATTTAATGGCGCGGGCGCCACTGCCCGGCTTCGACTACAGCGCCATGGACGGTTATGCCGTTGCGCAGAGCTCGTTTGAGGGCGCAGGGCCGTGGTCGTTGCCCGTGGTCGGGGAGAGTCGCGCCGGCGCGCTCGCCGCCCCATTGCTTGCCGGCAGCGCGTGTAGAATTTTTACGGGCGCGCCGATCCCGGAGGCAGCCGACGCAGTGGTGATGCAGGAGGACGTGACGCGCTCCGGGGACCGCGCAAGCTTCGCGCGAGCGCCCGCGCTGGGCGCCCACATTCGGCGTCGCGGCGAAGATCTGCCGCAGGGCGCGCTCGCGCTGAGCAAAGGGACGCGGTTGACTCCGTTTCAAATCGGCCTGGCCGCGGCCGTCGATCGCAGTGAGCTGCTCGTCGCGCGCCGTCCGCGCGTCAGCATCCTGTGCACCGGCGAAGAGCTGCGCAGCCCCGGCTCGCCCGCGACGCCGGGCAGCATTCCCGATTCGAACGGTCCGAGCCTGGCTGCGCTGGTCGCGGCGACGGGCGCGACCCCGCTGCTGGCAGCGCGCACCGGCGACACTCTGGAAGCCACCGAAGCGGCAATCCGCGCTGCCCTGCGCGGCTGTGATCTGCTGCTCACCGTGGGCGGCGTCAGCGTGGGCGAGCACGACTTGGTGCGCGCGGCCTTGGCACGGGTCGGCGCGGAGCTCGAGTTTTGGAAGGTGCAGATCCGTCCGGGCAAACCGCTCGCTTTCGGTCGCCACGGAGAAACCTTGATCCTCGGCCTACCGGGCAACCCCGCATCCGCGCAGATCACGTTCGCGCTATTCGGCATGCCGCTGCTGCGCGCGATGCAAGGCGATCGCCGACCGATCCCGCCGCGCGGACGCGCCCGTTTGCACAGCGCCCTCCGCCAAAACCCCGGGCGCACGGGCTTCTATCGCGCGCAATTGCAGGGCGATCTGGCGATCACCGCGAGCAACCAAGCTTCAGGCTCCGCCGCCAGCTTGGCGCACGCAGACGCGCTGCTGATCTTGCCGGCAGACAGCGCGGGCCTCGAGGCAGGCGACAGCGTCGAGCTGATCCGCTTGGCAGAGCTGTGACCCGACGCATCACGATCGGGATCTTCGTGGGCGGCAAGGGCACGCGCATGGGCGGCGTATCCAAGGGCTTGCTGCGCGTGCCGGACAGCAGCGAGACCTTGATCGAGCGGCTGCTCCGTGAATGCGCACGCGCGGCACCCGAGGCCGCGTTGTTCGTCGTCGGCCAAGCGGCGTCCTACGCTGCGTTGGCGATCCCGCAGTTAGACGACGCGCCTGCCGGTGTCGGACCGATCGGCGGACTGCGCGCGTTGCTCTTGCGTGCGTGCGCGGACGAGAGCGAGCTGGCCTTGGCCTTGGCATGCGATCTGCCGTTCTTGGACGAGGCCGCGATTTCCGGGCTAATTGCACCGTTTTCCGGTGTGACGCGCGTGCCGTTCGCGGCAGGCCGGCTACAGCCATTGGCCGCAGCGTATGCGCCGGCCGCTACGCTCAGCGCCGTCGACCGCTCACTTTCGCTCGGCAAGCACGCGCTGATGCACGTGCTCGATCAGTTGGGCTCAGAGCTCGAGCGGGTCGAGTTCGACGAAGAACGCGCGCGGACGCTGCGCGATTGGGACACGCCGGAAGACATGCAGCGCTAATGCGCGCGAGCAATCGTTCGCCGCCCGAACTGCCCTGCCTCGATCGAAAACAGAGTTCGAATTCAAACCGAGCGATCGCGATCCAGCATCGCACCTCGCGTTGCGCGGTGTTCGCGCCCCTCGACGCCGAAGGCTGGGCCGGCGTGGACGCGATCGGTGACCATCAAAAAATAATCACTGATCGTCGTGGTGACCGTGGCCGTGGCCGTGGCCGTGGTCATGGCCGTGTTCAGCGCCGGGCTCGCAGCGTGCGTCTTCCCAGCCGACCCAGTACGGACCACTCGGGCCGTGTTCGCGCTTCCAGATCGGCACGCGGGCTTTGATGCGATCGATCAGTAGGCGACAGGCTTGGAATGCTTCCGCGCGGTGGGGGGTGCTGGCGGCGCAGATCACCGCGGCGTCGCCCACCGCGAGCGAGCCCACGCGGTGCAGCACCGCCAAGCGCACGTCAGCGATTTCGAGCGCGATTTCCGCGCCGATCCGCGCCATTTCTTTGGCCGCCATCGAGGCGTAGGCCTGGTATTCCAAGCGCGTGACGGGTAGGCCCGCGTTTTCGCTGCGCACGGTGCCGACGAAGACAGCGATGCCGCCGGCCTCGGGACGAGTCACCGCCGCGATCACTTCTGCGACCGATAGCTCGCTCTCGCGGATCTCGAACAAGCTCATCGCTTGAAGTCTCCGGAGCGCCCTCCGCTCTTGGCCACCAGTCGAGTCGGGCCGATCTCCATCGCGCGATCGATGCCCTTGAGCATGTCGTACACGGTCAGCGCCGCAACCGAGACGGCGGTCAGCGCTTCCATCTCGACGCCGGTCCGATCGAAGGCTTCGACCGTCGCGCGCACACCAATGGCGGAAGCCGCGTCATCGAGCTCGAGCGTGAGATCCAGCTTGGTCAGCGCGAGCGGATGACACAGCGGAATCAGCTCCGCAGTGCGCTTCGCAGCCATGATGCCAGCGAGGCGCGCAGTGCCCAGCACATCACCCTTGGGCACCGAGGCGGTTTTGACGCGCGCGAAGGCATCCGCGCTCATCGAGATGCGCGATTCAGCGACTGCGTGACGAAGCGAGGCCGCTTTCTGCGACACATCCACCATGCGCGCACCACCCGCGGGCCCGAGGTGCGTGGAGAGCGCGCTGTGGCCCACGATTTCCGCGTATGCGGCGTCGAGCCGCTCCGCTTTGCGGCGGCCCGCGACTTTGACCAGCGCATAGCGATCGAGCGGTGAGAGCGCATGCCAAAGCGCCTGGGAAATCGGGCGTTTGCTGCCGAGCGGGGTCGAGAGCTCCGCCGGCACGGCCGAAATGCCGGGGTCGATACTGCGCTCGATGCGCGTCACTGGCTCGTTGCCGAGCGCGGCTTCGACTCGCGCGGTGTCGACGGCGGGCGCGCTCCCGAATTCGACGATTGCGCGGCGAGCTTCCAGCGGGAGGGCGCGCCAGACTTCGAGCGATACTTTGAGGCCGGCGACGTCGAGCGCGCGCCGCGCTGCGAGCGGCAGCAGATCGAGCGTGGCGTCCACGCCGTCGAACGAATAGAGCTTCACGCCGTCGACGATAGCAGGTGTTCGGGGGTGCCGGCGGGGGGATTGCGGGCAAACGGGCAGGCAATCGGCGAAGGTCGGTGCTATGCAGTCAGCCATGGACCAGGTGAGCGATCAGCTCGGCAGATCTCTCTCGGATCTGCGCGTCAGCGTCACCGATCGCTGCAATTTCCGCTGCCGTTACTGCATGCCGCGGGAACACTTCGATCACGAGCACCGCTACTTGCCGCGCCCCGACATCCTCAGTTTCCAGGAGATTGCGCGAGTCGTGAGCGCGCTCGCGCCACTCGGTCTGCGCAAGGTGCGCTTGACGGGCGGAGAGCCCTTGCTGCGCAGTGAGTTGCACGAGCTCGTGGCACTCTTGCGAAGGCAGCCGGAGCTCGAAATCGCGCTGACCACCAACGGCTCACTCCTGGCCAAGCAAGCCCAAACGCTCCGCGACGCGGGCCTCCATCGGCTCACGGTGAGTCTGGATTCGCTTTCGCCGGATGTCTTCGCGCGAATGACCGACTCCGAGCTGCCGGTGACCGAAGTGCTGGCCGGCATCGCGGCCGCGCATGCGGCCGGCTTTGGGCCGATCAAGATCAACGCGGTCGTGCGCCGCGGCGTAAATGACGCCACGATCGTCGAGCTCGCTCGTCACTTCAAAGGCAGCGGGGATATCGTACGCTTCATCGAATACATGGATGTGGGGCTGACCAACGCTTGGCGTATGGATCACGTGCTCAGCGGGCGTGAAATCGTCGCGCGAATCGACGCGGAACTGCCGCTCGAAGCCGTCGGTCCGAACTACGCGGGCGAAGTCGCCAAGCGCTACCGTTACCTCGACGGCAGCGGCGAGATTGGCGTGATCACGAGCGTGACTCAACCGTTTTGCGGGGACTGCGGACGCCTGCGCTTGAGCGCTGATGGCCAGATTTTCGGGTGCTTGTTCGCGCGCGCCGGCACTGATTTGCGCGCGTTGCTGCGCGCCTCGCCCAGTGACGCCGCGCTGACCGAGCAGCTGCAGGCCTTCTGGCGCGCGCGCGGCGATCGCTACTCCGAGCTACGCTCGGCCGGCACGCGCAGCCTGCCGCGGCTCGAAATGTCGTACCTCGGGGGCTAAAGGGTTCGGCATGGTGCCGCTGTCTCGGTTATTTTTCCTGGCCGCGTTGGCGGCGCAACCAGAAGCGACCCAGGATCGTTTCCTCTCGCTCGAGGTACCGGATTTTTCAGCGTCGCTCGTGCGCCTGCCGGAGAGCCGCGAAAAGGTGCCCGTGATCGTGGTAACGCATGGCGCGGGTGGCTCCGCCGAACAGCATTGCCAATTGTGGTCGCGCATCGTGGCCGAGCGCGCGATTTTGTTGTGTGTCCGCGGCCGCGCGCGCGGCCCGAACCCGGTTGACGGCGAGTACTATCCGGATCACCCCGCGCTCGAGCGCGAGACTTTCGCGGCGCTGGCAGCGCTGCGAGCTCGTTACAGCGAGCGCATCGCCGGTGGCGGCGTGTACTACGCGGGCTTTTCGCAGGGCGCGACCATGGGCGCGTTGATGCTGGTCCCGCACGCCGCGGAAGTGACGCGCCTGGTGTTGGTCGAGGGCGGGGTCAAAGAGTGGAGCGTGGCCCGCGCACGCGCGTTCCGCGAACGCGGTGGAGAGCGCGTGCTGTTCGTTTGTGGCCAGAAAGAATGCGCCAACGCGGCCCGCAAGTCCGCATACTGGTTCAAACTCGCGGGCGTCCCCGCGCAGGTCGAATACGTGGCCGGCGCGGGGCATAGCCACGACGCGCGCGTCGAAGCGCGCGTCGTCTCGGCGTTGCCTTGGCTTACCGCGAGCGACGCGCGTTGGGCAAAATGACGCTCGTGATCAGCTAGTGCGCGTACAACCAAACGATCGGCACGCCGTCGAAAGTCCGGATCGCGGCCGGCGCGTCGTGGCCATACTCGACCCAGGTTTGATATTCGACGCGGCGCATGTGGGGCTCATAGTGAAAGAGCGCGAGCGAGCTTCCGGGGATCGACAGCGTACCGCGTAAATCAGAGCGGACGCGATGATCCGCGCGCAGCATCTCCCAGCTGGCGATGGCCGTGTCGTGCACGAACACGTTCGCGCGCTCCGGGGCGCGCTGATTGATCTCGCCCTGCATCGCGCCCGTGGTGTAGCCCCAAAAAGTGCGATTCAGACCCAAGTTCGCCGCACCGGGCGCGCCGCCCACGAGCGGCGTATAAAAGCTGAGGCCCCAGGGCGTGGAGTGCAGGGTCATGCACAGCGGGCCGAGCAGCACCGTCACGGCCAGCGCGGGCGGCGCGGCGATTGCCCACGATTTACCGGGCAATAGCTGCGCGAGGCGCGCTGCGGCAAAGGCGAAACCGCGCCCGGCGAATAGGCACAAGAACGGATACGCGGTCATCCAATGCTTGGTGCCGCCGAAGATCGGTGTCGCGTCCGACCACCAGGGCGCGTAACACATCAGCAAACACAAGAGCCACAAGAGGGGCGTCGAAGGGCGCGGCCGCTGCCAGACAAAGACGGCGAGCCCCACCGCAAACAGCAACAGCGTGATGCTCGGTACCGTCGCGATCGTCATCACCCAGGCGTACAGCCGCGGCATGGGCGGCTTCCAGTACGTCTGGCCCAAGAACTCCATGTTGTAGTACTCGTGCTGCAGATGGAAGTTGGCGTAGTCGCGTAAGCGCGGCAACGTGTCATGCCAAATCCAAGGCCAGGCCGCGTAGAATACCAGCGGCGAGAGCAGCAGCATCGCGACGAATGCGTGCGGCACGGGCCAACGCTTGGCGCGTAGCTCGCCGAGCGCGTCCTTTCCGCGCGTGAGCAAGAAATGCAGGCCAAACGCGCCGGGTAGCAGCCAAGCATTGTGCTTCGTGTCGAGCAGTAATCCGTAAATGACGCCGGTCGCGATGGCCCAACCGAGGCCGCCTTCGAGCGAACGCGCAAACGCGTAGCTGGTGAGCAGGAGCATGGCCGTGACCGGCATGTCGAAGCAGGCCAAGTGCGAGTGATAAAAAACGCGGGGCATGAACGCCAACGACAGCGCGCCAACCAAGCCCGCCAGGCGCCCCGATTCGCGCGCACCCCAAATATAAGTCACCACCACGCCGCCCGTGCTCAGCACCATGCCCGGGAAGCGATAGGCCGTGCCTGGTTCGCGAAACAGTCGCCAGCCCGTAAACAGAAAACGATGCGAGAACGCGAACAGCGACTTCATCAGCGCCGGGTGCTCGTGGTTCGCCGACCAGTAGCGATCGACCGTGACGGGGTCGATGGCTCGAACGAAGTCAGTACGCAAGAGCTCGAACCAGGTTTCGTAGCTCCGCGCGGCTTGAAAGTAGAAACCCTCGTCACGGGCATAACCGAGGTCGTGCACGGTCGAGAGCAGGAGCGCGAGGTAGGCTGCCGCAAGCACGATGCACACGGCCAAGTCCCAGCGATCGAGTTTGCGCGGCATCAGCCCGCCGAGCCTGCCACAGCGTGGGAAAAAACGGTACGCTGGGCCCTCTGATGAGTGACCCTTTTGGGCGGCTGGAGCGCGTCTGCCAGGCCGTCGCGGCTTTGGCCAGCGTCGGCTTTGCGCTGGCTGCCTTTTGGGAGCTGGGCGACACGTTCGGTGCCGGTCACTTCGCGGCCGCTTCCGCCGTGTGCACCGCGGGCGAGAACATGTGGCACTGGGGCATCGCGGGTCCGGTGACGCACGCATTGGACCACGGGCCCACGCCGAGTGAATTCTATTGCCATCACCCTTGGGGGATATTTTGGGTCAGCGCGTTGTTCATGAAGGTGCTCGGGCACCACGCGTGGGCTTGCCGCTTGCCCGCAGCGCTGCAGAGCGCGCTCACGGTCCCCGTGCTGTACTTCACCGGGCGCGCGCTGTGGGGACCCGTTGCGGGCGCGGTCGCGGCCGTGAGCTTTGCGGTATTGCCTATCGCGCTCAGTTTCTCGGACTTCAATTCACTGGAGGTTCCGGCAATCTTCGGCACACTGCTCGGCATCTGGGGCTACGCGCGCTTTCGCCAAAGCTATCGGCAGCGCGACGCCTGGCTAGGATTGGCAGGCCTGATTTATGGCATTTGCGCGGACTGGCCGGTGGTCGTGTTCGGCGCGGGGATGCTGGGCGCGATTTTCGTCAGCGTATTTCTGCTCCAGCGTTGGACCGTACCCGCTGACCGACGCCGCATCGCGACGTTCTGGGCGCTCGGAGTCGCGTTGTGCACAGTTGCGGTCGGCGCGCACCTGTACGCCTTCGCTCGTCTCGGGCAATTGAATGAACTGTTTGCGCAAGGCGACCGGCGCTCGGTGGGCGTTCATCTGCCGCTCGCGTTGGTGCTCGCGGCCCGCAAATTCTGGATCGAAGTATCTTTCACCGGCCTGGCGATCGCGCTCGGCAAGCTCGCACTGCCGGTGTTGAGCTTGCGCCTCTTGCTGCGCCGCAATGAGCTCGAAGCCCTGCCCTTGGCGGTGTTCGCGATGGCCTTGTTTCAATACGTGGTATTCAAGCAGGGCGCAGACGTCCACATCTTCTGGCCGCATTACTTCGCCCTCTATTTTGCCCTCGCCTGCGCGGGTATGGCTCAAAGCGCGCTCGATCTGGTTCGGCTGATCTCACGGCGATGGCCGCGATTTTCGGGAATTTGGCCGGCTTATGCCGTCTTCGGAGCATGCCTACTGCCGTCGCTCCTGATTTTGCCCGACGGTCTGCGCGCGCTCGACTACGCCCACCGCTCGGGTGGTCGCTTCAACGAAAATGGACGCCTGATCAAGCCGGACAAAGACAAAGTGGCCGCGCTCGAATGGCTCACCCAGCGCTGGGCACCCAACGCGGGAGTCACGCTCCACCCCGGCATGCGCCAATCGCTGTGGGTCGATTGGTCTCTGGAACGCCCAGTGACGACGGTTCAGCGCCTTCCGAGCGGACCGGTCACGCCGCGCGATCGCTATTACGTCGCCGATCTCCGCTTCATGAGCGGCGGCGAGCAAGACACGCTTGCCGAAAACTTTGGCTTGACCGCGCTGGGACCGTTCTTGGCCATCGATCGCACAGCGCGCGCCGGCGAGCTGCACGCGTTCGACATCGAACGCGTCGAACCGTCCACGCTGCAGGCGTACTGGGTCTCGAGCAGTCATGCCCTCCGCAACGTGAGCCCCGATCCTTTCTTGACTTGGGAACTGCGTGACCGCTTCGACCTGAGCCCCAATCCCGCGCCAACGGCGCCCCCGAAGACCTTCGAAGAACTGCGAATCGCGCACAATATTGCCGTTTCACGCGCCGACGCGGCCAGCGCCGCCCGTTGGCAGGCCGCGCTTCTCGCCGGCTGCGATCAGAGCCACGCGCTCGGCTTCGGCAGCGGCAACACCCTCCTCGGCACCCGCCTCGAACGCGGCACGTCCCTCGTCTTCAGCGTCTACGTAGGTGCCGCCGGCGCAGACCCGCGCGATCCCGAACTCGCCATGTACTCGACGGTCACCGCGTCGCCACCCGGATCCCTCGTGGCTCCCGACGCCGCGCTGGCCGAAGTCGGCATGCCCTTCACGATCCCCGCGAACCGCTGGAAGTCGGGCTACATTTATTCCTCAGTCACCGAAATCATTCGTCGCATCGGCAGCGAGCGCTGGAGCGGCCGATTCCGAATGCACGATGCAGGTGCCGAGCAGGGTTCACCGGAGTTCGAGCTGCTTCGGCTGGAATGAGAGCCGTTAGGATGGGGCGATCGCAACCCCGCATCGCAACTCGCGGCACGCTGCGGTGCCGCACTCAGACGCCGAAGGCTTTGCCGGCCGCGACGGAATCGATGACCATCAAGATCCTCTCCCTCACCCCCACGCAAAAATTGAGTGGAATTCAAACTCCGAGCACTCGTTCCATGATCGACCTCACACCAGTTAGCACCGCCGACGCCCAGCTGATCTTCGAGTCCTGGGGCAGGTATCCCCAGAACTTCGCCCGCCTGACAGCCCGCGTCTTCGCGGATGTCGCGGATGCCGAACGCTATTTGCTCAACTTGTTCGCTTCACGGGCAAGCATGGCCCTTCACATCATAGAACCAGGAGGGACCGTCGTCGGCCTGGTCAAGGCGATCGTGACCGAGCACCGCGCGCAGGTCGGATACGTCGTGCACCAGCCGTTTTGCGGGCGTGGATTCGCGACGCGGGCGGTTGAAACCCTGGTGACGCGACTCGAAGCCACACCCGGCATTTCCAGGATCTGGGCGACGTGCGCCTTGGACAATCCAGCGTCTACTCGCGTGCTTGAAAAGTGTGGCTTCGAGCTCGAGGGCATACTCAAAAATTGGGTCATCTATCCCGCCTTAGGCGATCGAGCGACCGACAACTATTCGTACGTCAAGGTCCGGCAATCGCCCGCCCCGTGATGTGACGATCTCCGAAGTCACGCTCGGCAAGCAATTGGTTGTACGACGCGCAAAGCAAGCGCAAGTTCTCCCGCGTCTCCTCACCGCCGCGCGCCCACGGCCATCCATGGTGAACCTGCAGAAACGCCCGCGCCGTGCAGCGGCAGCCGTTCGCGCCGCGATAAGTGCACTGCAAGCCATCGCGCTCTGCGATCGCGCGCAACACCGCGTTCGGGACGTGATCGCGCTTCGCGTTCGCACCCCTAGACTTCGTCTGGACGAAGTTTAGGCGAGAGGCGCGCGGCCGATTGGTCTTCGCGAAGCGTCGCTTTTCGACCTCGGCGAGGGCCACGTCCAGCGCGCGTTCGATAACCACGGCGATGTCGCCGCTCGGGTTCGCGTGACTCGTGAGCACGCGCAAGCGATCGAGCTTCTCTTTGAGTACCGCGCTCGCGTTCAACTGGATGCGGTAGCGCGCTTCGGAGAGGGGCTCGACGGGGATTGGGATAGGCGCCGCGCTCGAGACCCGCGGCAGCGTCGGAACAGGTCGGGGGATCGGCGACGACTTCACCGGCGTTACGAGCGGTCTCGGCTCGGGTAACTTTCGAACTCGGGATTCGACGTCAGCGCGCGGGAAGCGACGAGCGAGCAATTCTTGCACCTGCCATTTGGTCTTGTGGCAAGCCTCGGCCAAGAGTTCTTGATGGTTTTCGGGAGTCAGGTAGTCGCGCAGCAGACAGACCGCAGTCAGGTGCAGGTGCAGCTGACGCTGCTCAATCAGACTGAACACGATCGGGAATTGGCGCGCGATGCGCGCGGCCGTGATGCGATGGAAGGCTTCGCTGTTGCTCAAGTGAAGCACGCGCGTGCAGTAGTCATAGAGCGACTCGCTGCCGTCCTTCAGGTGGAGCTTGCGCCGTTCGACTTCCGCTAGGTGCGCGATGATGCGCGCTTCGGTGCGATAGCCGGCGGCCAAGAGATCTGTCAGGTCACTTGTTGAGCGCGATGCTTTGCTACTGAGGGACAAGCTTGCCATACCCAATGCGCCAGTCGTCGAAAGTAAGACGTTCCCCTTCACCGAGACCGGAAAGGTCTTCTTCAAAGGGAAAGATGCGAGTGCGAGTCTCGCCTGGTGCACCATGATCCGGACGACGCCGGCTCGAGCGAAGTTCAAACAGCAATCTGGGCCAGGCAAATCACTTTCTCGTGACGGCGCACCACGCGGGCCTTTCTGAGCACGGAGCGGCCCGCGCCATCTAGCTCAGAGATCAAATCGACGTCTTGTGTCCATCAAGTACGATGTACCCGTACCCATTCGTGCCCTTGTCGATGTCCTAGTCACGTGGCGCAACAGTGTCTTTCACGAGCTCACCGACAACTTGATTGCGAGCGAGAGCAGACGAGCGCTTATCGACCATGCGTTATTCATCCAAGCAAACTATCACGGATTGGTTGTGACCGACTTAGCGTCGAAGGCTGAAAGTGGAGCCGACCTAACGTTCAAGGAAGCCTCTTCGCTGATTAGCGCGGCGCACAAATTTGTAGAGGTGGTTGATGCTGCTGTGCTTGATCATTTCGATCAGCGAGCGTTCTGCCTCGAAGCCATCTCGGATGCCTTGGATAGTCGCTCATCCTCTGTGTTTGCTAGCAAGTTTCTGAAGTTGAACGGTGACCAGCGTCGCCGCTTCGTGCGCAATTGGCTGAGCAATGCCTTTGGCTTCGCAGAAGTACCGGAGGAGATCGTCGATGCTTGCGCGACACTAAGTCGCTCTGAACGACCTCGCTAGGGCATCTTGGGGCGAGCCCACGGAAGAGTTGCCGGCACATGCTTTCGAAGGAACGTCTGAGTGCGTCAGGTCGAGGGTGTCGGATCGGCTCCCGCCGCTCGACCCGATAGTGTCAAAGCAACCAGCCTGCGTTCACTTCGCCCAGCCAAAGTAACCCCAACCAAAGCCCCCCCTCTAGCCCCCTAAAATCCCCCGCGCAATCTGATCGAACCGCGCCACCACCAACTCCGCCCTCACCTCCGGCCCGTCGCGCAGCGGACAAATCTCGCAGCGATTCGTCGCGAAAACCAGCGCCCCGCGCACACCCGCGGCGCGCGCGGCGAGTACGTCCGCGCTCGAGTCTCCGATCATCCAAGTGCGCGCGGGATCGAAGCCTGCGTGCTCCATCGCTGCCAGCAGCAGGCCCGGCTTGGGCTTTCGACACTCGCACTCACGCACCAGGGTCGCGTCGCCACCCGGTCCACCCTGTGGATGATGCAGACACACCTCGACCGACGCGATCTCGATGCCCTCGGCGCTCAGCACATCCACCAACGCGCGGTTCGTGCGCTCGACCGCGGCTTGCGAGATTTGACCCTTCGCCGGTCCCGGTTGATTGGTGGCGATCGCGAAACCGTAGCCTGCTGTCGCTAGCAGCTTCAGGCCCTCAACCACGCCGGGCAACAGCCGCACGTGATCGGGGTGAAACGCGACCAACACGGTGCCCGTCTCCTCGTCGCGCACGACGTCGATCAGGGTGCCATCGCGATCCAAGATCACACCCGGGCGCAATGTCAGATGAGACAAATCGAGCCGAACCTAGCCCGATCAGACGGCTCAGTCGAGCTTCAGCCGCCTGGGTGCGCCAGCGCAGCCAGCGCGAGCCAGTAGCTGAGCAAGGTCCAACCGATCACGGTCAGGCCAATCGTGAGCAGCAGGGTTCGCACGCGACGCATACGCGTCAAGCGCTTCGGCGTGTGGACCTCGGCCAAGCCGAGTAGCCAAGCGACGGTCTGCTCTGCCGCGGGACGAAGCTTCTTGGCTTCGTTTGCGTCGAGGGCTTCGACCGCGAGCGCTTCGTCCGTGGCGAAGGCACTGCGCGTCACGGCAAACACGGACGGTGCCTCGGCCGCCTCGGGCAGTTCGTTGAAGCGCTCCCACGCGACCTTGGGCGAAGTCGCGGGGGGCGGGGCGGCGGGCTCGCCGACCTCAATCGCACAGAGCGCGAAGAACGCGGCTTCACGCAGTAAGCCGAGGGCGACGGTCTGCGTGTCCCGATCGCGCAGTTCGAGCGCAACCGAGTAGCGCGCACGCGAGGCTTTGACCCACGGTCTCATGCGCGCCCGCGCGCTGTCGGTCAGCACACGCGCGCGGCGCGAAGCCTTGCGCAGCAGAATCGGCTCAAGTAGCGGGTTGTCGAGCAAGCTCAGATTCGGAGCGGGCATCGATCGCTAAAGATAGCTGTTCTTGGGCGAGAGGCGAGCGCGTTGGCGTACCGCGCAGTGGGCAATTCATCACGCTCACAGCGCGACGCAGCACACGAGCTCCGCGCTCTGCTTCGCCTGTGCTCGCGGCACGCACTGACGCGGCGGGAGGCCGAAGATCTTGGCTGGCTGCTGAGCCCGAAGCCGCCAGTTTTTGCGGTACCTTTAACGCGGAGCCTACGAATCCGCGCGCACACCGGCCTACAATCAGCGCGCAGCCTTGGTTGGCTCTGGCTGCCAGCTTGCCTTCCGAAGGCCACGCTGGCTCAGTTGGCCGGGAAGGCTGGGCTCGGAGCCGCCGTTCACTCATGACGCAAGAATTCAGCCCGGACGACGTAGCTGCCGTACAGCGCGCGCTGGTCAGTTTCGATTTCGTACTGTTGCTCGCCGCGGGCTTGCTGTCGCTGTTTGCGCTGCGCCGCTTGGCGCCGTACCGCGAGGCACTGTGGGTTCGCATTCCGATCCCGGCGCGCACGGCAGTCGCGGCCGGGGCGCTCGCACTCGGGTTGCTCGGAGCGAGCGCCCTTTGCTTTCACTGGCTGGCGGATAAGCATTTTCCTGCGCAAACCGCGGAGACACTGACGCTCGACTTCGCCCAGCGCACGCTCCTGGTGGTGTGCGGCGTGCTGCTTGGCCTCGCGCTCGGGCTGCGTTTGCTCGGCGGGCGCGCGCCGGTTTGGCTGCGTTTGGCCTGCGAGCTTTTACTCGTACCCTGCGCGTACGTGATCGGACTTGCTACGATCTACTTGTCCTTGTCACTGATCGACTTGGATCGTTGGGATGGCTTCCCGCGTGCGGCCTTCTACTCGGCCGCCGTGTTCGCGCTGCCGGTCGCGTTGATCCCGGGCTTTTATCGCGCTCGCGGTTTTGCCGTGGTGATGGGCGTCCTGCTCTCGATCGTCTTCGGTGATCTGATTTATCTGCGCTATTTCGGCAATATTTTGCCGGTCTTGGCCATCGGCGGCGGCGGCCAACTTTGGGACGTGCGAGACATCATCGTCAAGTACACGCGCGGCCCCGATGCCTGGTTCCTGCTGGTGTTCGCGGTCAGCATCGCGCTTTCGTTCTTGTGGCCGAAGCCGCGCAAGGCGGATGCGCCGCGGGCCCTGCGCAGCGCGCTCGATTTGCTGATGATGTGCACCACTCTCGCGTTCCTCTTGCCGCTGCCCGGCTTGGTACAGCGCTGGATGGACAGCGACCGCTCCTGGCGCGTGCTCAATGGCACGGACGCGGTGCAGGACTCGGGCATCGTGGTCGCGCATATCAAGGAGATCGCACGCTCGATTCGAGACGCGCGCCAACACGGCAGCATTACCGAAGACGAATTCACGAAGGTTCGAAAATATCACGAGGCGCGCGCCGCAGGTCCCACGGATGACCCGGACTTCGGGATTGCGCGCGGCACGAACTTGCTGCTTTTGCAGGTGGAAGCGATGCAAAAGTGGGTCATCGGCGCCCACGACCGCGGGCAAGAGCTGACGCCATTTTTGAATCGCCTGCGCGATCGCGCTTGGTTCTTCGATCACTTGTACGACGAAACCGGAGACTCTTCGACTTCGGACTGCGAGTACATGGTGCTCAACTCGCAATTTCCGATCCCACAAGGCTCGGTCGCGTTTCGTCGCGACGAGAACCACTTCGTCACCTTGCTGCATAGTTTCAGGGAGGCGGGCTACACGACCTTCGCTGGACACGCGTACCTGGCCGGAATGTGGAACCGAGCGGTGCTCTACCCGCGTTATGGCTTCGATCAAACCGCGTTCAAGGACGAAATCGGTGATGGTCCCAAGCTCGGCTGGGGCATCGGCGACAAGCTGTTCTTCGAGCGAGTCGTGCCGCGCATCGAGCAATTGAAAACGCCGTTCGTGAGCATGCTGATCACGCTCACTTCGCACAGTCCGTATCAATACGTGCCAGTGGTCGAGCGCAAGTTGAAGCTCGGCGCGATCGAGGGCTCTGACTTTGCCGGCTATTTGCACTCGATGCGTTATAACGACGAAGCCATCGCGCAGCTGTTCGAACAGCTGCAAAAGAGCGGCCTTTTATCGAATACGACCGTGCTCATCTACGGCGACCACGATTCGCGCACGAAGTTCTCGGCGCGCCTGATGACCGAAACGGACCTCAGCCCAGAGACGCAACGGCGCCTCGCGATTCGCGACTACACCACCAAGCAGATCCCGCTCTTGGTCGTGCTGCCCGAGCGGCTACATGCCGCGCCGCGCGTGGTGCACACGCTCGGCGGCCAAGTCGACATCGGCGCGACGGTTTTGCACTTGTTCGGCTTGAAGCAGCCGCACTCGTTCATCGGTCAATCACTGGTACCTCAGCGCGTCGGTCACGCTTCGCGCATCGATGGCTCTGGCGTCGACGGAGAGCACATCTATATCGCACCCGGTGGTGGCCGCTGTGAGTCGTTCCCTGATTTCCAACGCGTCGAACGTGACGCGTGCGCCGAGCTGAGCCGTCGCACTCAAGAAGAGCTCAATCTGAGCTGGGATGTGACGCTGCTCGACTTGGCCGGCAGACTCGCCGGCAAAATGCCCGAAAAGGCGGCCGCGGCGCGCTAGCCTGATTCCGAAATCGTTGACCTGCGCCGCCGGGCTCGGCATATTGCCCGGACTCATGAGCTGCTCGCGGCAAAACTCCGATGTTCGTGCCCGCTTTGGCTGGCGCGCGTGGAGTTTTCGGGCGCCATCTCATTGATTCAATCGAGAGGAGAGGCGTCCCGCGCGGGCGCCTGTTCTCGCTAGATCGGGCGTTTGGCGGTGTCGCCGACGACGCACGGTCAAAAAAACACAGCACTTGTATGCGCGCTTCCTGCTCACACACCTGCGTGATCCGGCACGAGTCGTGCGCGAATGGGCCAGATCGGCGCTGCCGAACGCGCGTTTGGTATTGGAAGAAACGGCGTTCATGCGCGCGGAGCATCCGGCGTTTCCGCGCTACTACGCCCTGGTCGAGCGCATGCAGGCGCACTACGGCCAGCGCATGTACATTGGACGCGAACTCGAAGCGCTGAGCGGCTCCCCGGAGTGGCTCGTCGAAGCTGCGCGAATAGCCGAATCGCCGCTGCCTGCAGCGGATATGGCCCGCCTGCACTTCTTCAATCTGCGGACCTGGTCGAACGACGCCTTCGCACAGGCAAACTACGTCGCGAGCGATCTGGCACGGCTCGGGAGCGAGCTCGAACGAATCGCGAATGGCGAGCTCGCGGCGCCGCCCGTCTCGCTCGGGATGGGTCAGGTCGTCCTGCGCCGCCGCTAGCGGGGCAACTTGCCGCTCGCGGTTGCGAGCTCACGCAAGGAATTCAAGCATCGAGCGAGGTGCGTGGCTGGATCGCGAGCGCCCCTGCTCTCGAAGCAAAGCTCCAGTGGGGATTGGGGTGATGGTCGCGCAATACGTCGCGACCGTCACAGCCTTCGGCGTCGCGTTTCGCCTGCCACGCGTTCGCGTCCGCCAAGCAAAGAGGCGGTCCTAGGTCGGGTCACCTCACGCCGGGACAGGCCTTGGCTCGCAAATGACCTCAGCCCGGGACGGGTCCGCGTTCGTACAGATCGAAGTCTTCGATGCGTTTCACGAACTGGTAGCCGCCCGCGATGAAGCTGGCAAGCTCGGGGAAGCCCGGGAGCTCGTCATTGGAGTCGAGCATGTGGCCCGTAACGGAGGGGAACACGTCGTTGTGTTGCACGATGATCAAGGCGGGCACGCGCCGGTGCAGATCGCGCATCAACTCGCGGCGCGCGTAGTCCTTTTGCCATTCGCTGCGTTGCGGCACATCGTAGATGAAGCGGCTCGCGGGAGGGCGCTCCGAGAACCAGTAGATGGCTGGTTCGAAGCCCCAAACGAAGATCGGATCGTCGCTGCTGGTGCGTGAGCGGACCTCGAGCGCGACATCGCGATCTGCGGACAGGTTGAAGTCGGCTACGTACGACAGCTCGCGATCGATCGCTTCGCGGGTCTTGTACGGCGCCATCCGAAACGCATAGCGCAGGCGGATGAGCGCGCGCTCGCCGTAGTCCTGCGGCAGATCGCGGCTCGCGGTGCGCATGCTGGTCACGACCACGACGAAGGACATGAAGGCGAGCGCGCCACCAAAGCCGCCGCCCACGCCGCCCACGCAGCGGCGCCACAGCTTGTACAGGCCGAGCCCGGCGAGGAAGGCGATCAGCTGCAGGGTGGCGGCGTAGTGATACGGAAAGAATTTCCCCTGCATCGCTACGCCGGCGATCTCGATCGCGATGATGCCCAGGATCAGGTAGGTGCCCTCGCGCTCGCGGCTATGTAGCGGCGTGATCGCGGCCATGGCCACGACGCCGGCTGCGGCCAGCGCGGAGAACTTGAAAAAGGCCTCTTCGAGCGCGTAGTAGAGCATGCTGGCGGCTTGGCGATCTTGCCAGCCAAGCGCGGTGTAGCCGGGCGTGAACTCAGCCAGCGTCCAGTGCAACGCCGGCCAGGCGCCGCGCACCCAAAACCAAGCGGCGCACAGCAGGATCGGCACGACCGCGCTGGCTCCGATGAGGCCCATCGTCAGCAGCGCGCGCGGAGTCGAATCCGTGCGTTGTTGTTCACGCTTGGCGAGGTATGCCCCGCATACGAAGGCACCCCCGCCGAGGGGCGGCTTGAACAAAAATGCGAGCCCGAAGAGCACGCCCGTGCCGACCCATACCCAAGCGCGGCGCCGCGGGTGCGGAGCGCTGGTGGCTAGAAGCAACGCTGCCAACGTCAGGTAGCCACCGAAGACCTCGGGTTGCGCAGTGTGCCAAAACTCCAACTCCGCTTGGATCAATGCGGCCACCGCGCCGCCCACCAAGCCCGCGCGTGGGCGCTCGAAGAAGCGGTCGGCGAGACGCATGAAGCCGAACACGGAGGCGAGCATGCCCAGCACTTCGAGCACGCGAATCGCAACCATGCCGCGTCCGAACAGCGCCTGTGCCAAGGCAAAGACCAGGAAGATCCCTGGCGGCTTGAAGTCCCACAGATCGCGGTACGGCATCTTGCCGTGGAGCACGCCTTCGCCAACCACCGCGTAGATGCTCTGGTCTCGACCGAAGGAGAAGGTCAGGATCTGAATCGCGCACAGCGCGATCACCAACCACGCGACCCACGACAGCCAAGCATCCGGATCGCGAATCGAAAGACGCGGCACGACCTCTGCGGACGATGGACGAACCGAGGACGTACCCATGGCGGGCACAAGCTAGTCAGCCCTGCGGGCACAAGCTAGTCAGCCTCGGCGGGAGCAGGCACGATGCCGAGGGTTTGTGCGCGAACGTCGGCTCAGGACGGAGGCTGTGAGCGCAGATGGGGGCTGTCTTCGGCGTGCAGCTTGTGGATCAACCGCTCGAAATGCTCGACCGGCTGGGCGCCCTCCACCGAATAGCGTTGATCGAAAATGAACAGCGGGACTCCCCCAATGCCGTACTCGCGCGCCAAGCTCAGATCGCTCGCGACTTGTTCTTTACCAAAGCCGCCGGCAAGACTGGCCACGAGCTCGCTGCTGTCTAGGGCAACCCGCGCGTGTTCGAGCAAATCGACGATCTCGCTCAGCTCACACACGTTGACGCCTTGCTCGAAGTAACCACTGAACAACGCCTCTACCGTCGCTGCCGCTTGGCCCTTGCCACTAGCAAAGCGAATCACGCGGTGGGCCAGCTCGGTGTTCGGCGCGCGCTGTTGCTTGTCGAAATCGAACTGAATGCCGTCGGCCCGGCCCGCTTCGGTCACCCGCTCGAAGATGCCACGCACACGCTCCTTACCGCCGAACTTGCGTTCGAAGAACGCCTCGGCCGGCACACCATCAGCCGGCAAACCAGGCTGCAGTTGAAATGCGCGAAAGCCGAGCTCCGCGCTCGTGGCGGAACTGCGCAGCGCGCGATCGAGCCGACGCTTACCGATGAAGCACCAGGGGCAGGCGATGTCCGAGAAAATCTCGATCTTCATCATGGCGTCCGAACTATGGGCCCCGAACTGGAGGCGTCGAGGTCGGCGCAAAAACGACGCCCGCGCGCGATCCATTCCCTGGCACCAAAGTCTAGGCATAGGAGTCGAAATGCCCGAGGAAAGTGAGCCCGCGACTCGCGCGCCGCGCTGAGCGAGCACCGGCGCGAGCGCGCGGCCTACACAAAAGATCACCGCCGCTGGTCGTGCGATCGGCGAAACCGAGAGCGATGCGGAGCGATCCAGCGCGATCAGGAGCGATCCGAAGCGATCAGGAGCGATCCAGAGCGATGCAAACACTGAACGCGTGCCGGATCTGGTTTGCAGGTGTCCCGGAAAGCGACACTGCAATTTCGACTAGTGCGTGGCCCTGCATCGACGGAATCGTTTCTGACTTGTTGCGACTTCGGCTCGCCTTAAGTCGGCATGGTCACATCTTCGCTGACTGCGGATTCCATCTTCACAAACTTCAACGCAGGAGTTATTTGTTGATCAACCAGGTGAGGGGCCGCCAGGGAGTCAGATGCAAACCGTTGTCAAAGGTATGGTTCAAGTCGCCGGAACAACGTTCCGGATCGTCCGAATCCAACGCGGGCACTACGAGGTGGTGCGCATCCTAGACGACCTACGTCTGGGTTCCTTCTGGTGCGAGCCCACCTTCGCGGTCTCCGAGTCCGTCGACCGCGAGCTGCTTCGTGAAGTGGCGCGCTGCGCGATCCAAGGCGGCAAGACCACCTGGATAGGCCGACTCGACCTCACGGGCTGAGCACTTCGCCGAGGGGGAAAATTCTGCGGGGCGGACGGGGCGGAGCTATTTCGCTTGACCGGCCGCGCGCCTCTCACTTGGATGGCGTTCCTCCGCGCCCCTAGCTCAGCTGGATAGAGCATCGGACTTCGAATCCGAGGGTCGTAGGTTCGAATCCTACGGGGCGCGCCCAACACCCTTTCGCCGAATTTCGGCGAGGACCGCGAACGGTTTCTTCAATTCGTACGCGACCTTCCGTCCAGTCAGGGTCGGGTTCGAAACCATCATCTCGAGCAGCATGCGCTTCTCTGCTCCGGAGCGTGAAACCCATAGCTCTGCCGCGGATTTTGCGAGTTCTAAAGTGCGCTGCGCCGTGAAAAGCCATTCATCGTCCAGGTCGGCGTTGGCTGCCTCCACTTTCTTGGCTGCGTCGCTCCGCATGGTGCGCAAGCGCGCCAGCTGTCGACGATACCCGTCGTCATCCAGCAAGCCGCGTGCGCGATCGTCGTAGAGCAGATCTTCGCGCCGCTCGAGGTCGGCGAGCTCCGCCTGAAAGCGCGCGGAGTCACGCTTCCTGGTGGCTTTAACGGCGTTCTGGCTCTCCGAGAGCACAGCGCCGATCTCTTCCGCCAAGTTCGTGTTGATCGCGATCGAAGCGATCGCGGAGGCGAACCCGTTGAACACCTCCTCCTCCGACACATAGACCAAGCTGGGATGCGCTTTCTTGCCGTTCGCGCAGCGTAGGTAGCGGAACTCGCGGCCGGACTTCTTCACCTTGCGCTCAAACGTGATGGCACAGCCGCATTCGCCGCACTTCATCAGGCCCGCGAGTGGCGCCGCGCATTGATCCGCGCGAAGCGGCGCCGGGACGCCGTTGAACGTTCGCTGCAGCGCCGTCCACTCCTCCGACGTGAACAACGCCTCGTGCTTCCCGGCGAAGGTCTTGTCCGCCCATTCGAATTCGCCGAGGTAGAAGCGCGACTTCAGGATGTGCTCGACGCGAGCTGCGCGGCCGCGAAAGCGCGTTTGATGTTGGACGGGGACGAGTTCTTCCTCGATCGCGCGCTCCGCGATCGACGCGAGCGACATTCCCTGCAAGCGCAGTTCGAGCATGCGGCGTCCGAGCACGCGCCCCCAATCGGTGAGGACGATCGTACCGCCGCGGTCGCGCACCTGACCGTCAGGGCCCACGCTCTTCTCGTTCCGGTAGAGGAACTTGGGGCGGCCCGGGTACCAGCCGCTGTCGGCTTTGTGGCGCATCGACTCGCGAGCGCGGCGCCGTTGGTCGCGGCTATAGGACTTCGAGGTCAACGCGCCGAGATCTTGGACCGTCCACTCGCTCTCCGCGCTGGCTTGGTGGAGCACGCGGCTCTCCGCCGCGATGTGCAGGACATTTTGGGCCGAGCGGACACGCTTCTCCACCACCTCGTAGTCGGTGAGGTTCCGGGCGATGCGGTCCATTTGCCAAAAAAGCAGGTGCGGTACGTCCTGCTTGGTGGATACCTCGAGCATCTCGTGGAACTTGACCCGAAGCTCGGAGTCTTTGCCCGACTCGTGAATGACCCACACGCGCACGACGTTCAGTCCGCACCGCGCGGCGTAGGTCAGCAGCCCTTCACGTTGCGCTTCAGGCGAAGTACCGCTCGCTTGTTTGGTCGATGACACTCGGATGATTGCGAACGCCTCGTTGCTCCGGCCCATCCATGGTGGTTGCTGCGCCAGGATGGCCCCTCCTGCGCTCACTTCGCCCGCTTGCTGGGCTCGGGGTCATTCAGCTGCTCGGCGCGCTCGCTTGCGTCACGCTGCCAGCCAGCGACGAGCTTGAGCGCGTCTGCGATCTGCACCTTGTCTTCGCGGGTCAGCAAATCCAGGTGCAGCATCTGCGAGCCGACCGTTCCTTCGACGTAGACCTTCACTACCGCGTAAGAGCCGGACATCTGAATGAAGGTCGGCACGATCTTCCCCGCCGCCATGTCACCTGGACGGGCCCCGGGGATACGCTCTTCGATCATGCGGAACACGGTCGGCGGTAGCAGAACGCCCGCCACGGCAACGCAAGCCTTCCGGAAGAACTCATAGTGATCTTCGAAGTTGCAATCTTTTTTGCCCGGTTTCCAGTCACTTTCCACGACTACCTCTGAAACGCCTTGGGGTTTGGGGGGCTAAAAAACTCGCTGCACCGAACGTGGCCCAGACATGGTGTCCTCGAGCCCCGCGTGCGAGAAAAGATCCACAGTGGGGGGTGCAGGAACGCCTCCGGCGCACACGCACTCTGCCCCGGGGACACCTTGCTGCACATGTTCTGGCTCGAACGAGCGATATAGGTCCGCCGTGCTCGGCGCGTCTACCAAGCTGCGCCTGCCGTTCGAGTCGCCAACACTTCTTGGATGCGGCGGCAGCGGTCCTTCCACGCTTCACGGGGAGCGAGATCCCTACATCTCTCCCGGTCATCAATCTCGATCGCTCTCTCTCGCACGCGATGCCCACGGCATCGCGCGCCCCGGTCGACGACGCGCAGGGAGGCGCGATAGCGCCGAGCAAGCCGGCGGAGCGCCGGGGCGAGGGGCGCGTCTCCCTACGTCGAGTAGGGTGACCACCTCGCTCCGCTCCGCTCTGCGAGGTGCGTGCTCGCTCCGCTGCGCTTCGCGAGCCCGGGCGAGAATTGAATCGCTACCCTCTTCTCCGACTTCGCGCAGCTCTTCTTCGTTCGTTACATTTCTAGCTCTTAGAGCTTTATACGAGCCTGCGAGGAGAACGGGAGCCGAATTCGAGGCCGTTCGCGCACGGGACGTACGACGCGACGACGGGAAACCCACGACGCAACGAAGGGAGAAGCGCGGCAAGCCGAAGGGCAGCATCACTCTTCCTCGCAGTGAAAGAAGTCCCGCGAGAGCTCAAGGCGTAAACCGCCCGGCAAGACCTTGAGCTTCAGCACCTTAGCAAGTTCGAGTTCAGCAAGCGCGGTCTTCAAGCGGCGGAAAGTTTCCGACACGCGACCCGGCGCACAATCGATCAACCCAGTTTCGCGGAGCGAGTCTGCGGTCACCTCGAGCGCCCAGCGGTGCTGCAGTTTCGCGCCCTTCTCTTTGCCCTTGCTACCTCGATGAAAGTACAAGAGGCGCAGGAGCGCCGCAGTCGCGGCCTCACCCAGATGCGGTCGATGTTCGAAGGCGTGTTCAGGGACCAGTACGAAATACCCGACGCCCGGCGGCGCGCAGCACCGCAGTACGACCTCGCCGACCTCGCGCTCTTGGCAGATCAGCGATCCGCTGAAGTCCTTGCGCTTCCGTCCGCCGCGAACAGTGACCGGGAAACGGGCGTCAACCTCATTCAGGCGATTCCGAGCTGCTCCGAAGCCCCGCCATGCGTTTCCCGAATAGTCGCCCCGGTCGTGTTTTCCCGGCCTGACGCGCTCCTCCCCCAGAATCGCGAGCACTGCCCCCGGCTCGTACGGGACGGTGACGCAAGGCACATCGGCCTCGAACGAGTAACGGCGGCGCTCTTTCGGCAGTCGGGCGGCCCGACAATGGAACGCAAGCAGCGTCCAAAGGTCCGCGTTCGGTGCGAAGCCAACGGAACGCCGGAACACAACGGGAGCCGCGGCACAGAGCGAGGGGTGGAGGCGAAACGAGCGCCTCGGCGAGTGTGCATCCGGCACGCTTACTTACCATCGGTGAATCGGCAACGGGAGGCGTCGAAGTTCAAACGCGCTGCGCCGATCGCACCGTGCCAATTCTTCGTCACGTGAACGGTTACTGGGTAGGTTTCCTTGCCGCGCCGATCTTCCGGCGGTTCGAGCACCAGCGCCATGTCGACGCGGTACTCGATGCGTGCCGAGCCCGAGAAGACACCTTGCCCGTGACTACCGAAGGCGTTCTTGGGGACATGGGACAGCAGCAGCGACGTCACCCCGGGCGTGGTCCAGCCATCGACCCATTCGGATGTAACACGGTCGAGAGCATCCTTTTCCGGCTCTGCCGACGACCGGCAACGAGCGGCGTAGGTCTGGAGACCATCCAAGATCGCAAGCACGCGCGTCGCGCCTGCTCGGCCCTGTAGCTCATCGATGCGCTCCCGGAGTTCAGCAAAGCCGAGGCCTTCGCTGCGACCGCGAATGGCAAGTCGTGAGCCGCATCGCGCGATCCACTCCGCCGCTTTCTTCATCGCAGCTTTGCGCTTCGGGTCTACGACAGCGCCTCGGCGAAGTTCATCGAGCTTGACGCCCGAGATGTTTGCTACGAGGCGGTCCATAACGACGCTTCTAGGTAGTTCTGGCGATACGAAGAGAACTGCGACGTCTTCCTCTTCGAGGAGGTGAATGCCCATCTGCAGACCCAGGGACGTCTTGCCAACGCCCGGGGCGCTCGCAATTGCGATCGAACCGCTGAAGCCCCCGGTGAGTGCGTCCAACCTCGAAAATCCAAAGGTCATGCGTGCCGCCGCACCCGTCGGCGACGCGCTCAGCGATTCCAGGTGCGGTTCGTACAGGTCGGACAAGAGGTCGCTCACTACTTCAGTCATCGCGGTGAGCATCCTTCGCCTTGATGAGAGCGCGGAAGCTCTCTTCCAGGTCACCCATCGCGAGTTCCGTTTCCTCGCGGGCCCAGCACACCGTCTCGACGCGTTCGGTCACGGCCGCTTCGAGGCGCTTCAGCTCGCCGTCTCGCTTTGAAGCGGAGCGCGCGGCGGCGCATTCGATTTCGTCGTCGCGCCCGTCGCAGTCCTTGTCGTCGTCGGCTTCGGGCTCACAGGTGTCGTCCTCGTTGTCGTTGTCGTGCGCGCTATCGGCGTGGTCGTCGCCTTCGACGTCCACCGTCCCGCAGTCACCATCCATGTCCGGGTAGAACAAGCTGGTCATGCGATCCAGAAACCGCGCGATGCGAGCCAGAAGCTTGTGGCGATGAGCAGCCTCCTTCGGGTATTTCGCCAAGGACACCAAGGTCTGCGCATCGACGCCGAACAATTCGGCGGTAGCCGTGATGCGGCCGGTTGCTGCGGCGAGGGCCACGACGTTCACTTCCCTGTCGAATATTTTCGCGCCAGGTTGGAGCGGCTCCTTGCAGAGGCGGTCGATGTCGAACGAAGTGCCAACCTCTTCGATGACGGTATTCATCGCTGCGTGAACGGCCCTAGCCAGGTTGGCAGCCTCTACTTCTGAGACGGGTAGTTTCATGATGGACTCCTGGCGCACGGCAGCGCAGCCACGCCGGCTCCGGCGTGTCACGCCACGAATCGATAGCCGACGCTACCGTGCGCGTTGTTGTGTGCTGCACGGTTGTGGATCCGGGGAGAGACGCGCGCAAGTGCGCGAGGCGCTCGTCGGCAGCCAAAAAGTGGCTGCAAAATGCTTCAACCCCTCCGTCGAAAACTCAATGGTTGATTCGAAAATTTTGGCACTGTGCAAGCAAAGGAACTTTTGCGATCTTTTTTTTCGCTCGCCATTCGCGGACGGGTAGTCATCCGAGTTCGTGAGCTGTCTTCGCGTTCCGCTGCAATTGACTCCGGGTAAAGCACCCCAACTTCACCAAAGCACTCGTTGTGTGGACGGCGGAGCGAGTAGCCGCGATTTAGCGCCAAGACTCGGCAGGAGAAACGTTGTTTGGGTCGTCTTCTGATCGGAAAGCTACCCAAACGGGAGCCTGCCAACGGCATCCGCGCAGCGTTCGAAGCCAGCATGCAGGTACACGGCAGTACTCGAAATGGAGCGGTGTCCGAGCAGCTCTTGCAGACAACGCGCAAGTCAGCTCCGGCCCGGAGCAACTCGGTCGCGAAGGCATGCCGGAAGGCGTGAGCGTGCGAACGCCGCGCGAGGTCGGCTCTACGTGCGACTCGTTTGATCGTGTGATCGATCGCGCGCGCGGTGATTGGCCCGCGTTGAAACGGGTGTCGAGTCGCGGCGGTGCGAAAGAGCGGCCCACTCGGGTCCGGGCTCGCGCCATGCTCCTGGCGGATATACCTAGCGAGAAGCGCCGCATCGTCCGCGCTCGCAGTGGGGACCAGGCGCTGCCGCTTCCGGACCGACCTCTGCTTCAAGGTCTCGACGCTCAGGCACGTCGTTCCGGCCACCACGATCACGTCCGCAACGGTGAGGCGCTGAATCTCCCCCCGCCTGAGCCCGAGGCACAGAGCAACAAGAAGCGCTGCGCTTCGCACGTCTGCTCGACGGCGCAGGTCGAGCGCGGACTTCATTCGGCGGATCTCCGAGACTGCGAAAGGTTCTGTCGGGCGTAACGGCATCGAGCAACCTCCAACAAAGATTGATCGTTCTCCGTAGCTGGGCCGAACACACCGCGTCTAGCGGTCCGACCTATGCCCAATACTCTATGGCGCGCGGCGTGTGCGTGGC
Source organism: Pseudomonadota bacterium (assembly GCA_037200885.1). GTDB lineage: Bacteria > Myxococcota_A > Polyangia > Polyangiales > Polyangiaceae > PMG-095. The sequence continues at coordinate 2,228,602 of JBBCIN010000001.1, read as the reverse complement.
CTCCCGGGCTTCGCGTCCGGGAGGCGTGACACCTTCAGCAGCGCGACCGCAGGTACCTCAAGCTTCGCGGCCACTCGCGCGATGGTCCGCAGCGTCGCGTCGACCTCCCCGCTTTCGAGGCGGCTGATGTAACGCGGCGAAAAGCCAACGGCGTCTGCAAACTGTTCCTGCGTTAGCCCGAGCTTGCGTCTCAAGCGTTGAACGTTCGCCGCGAATGATTCCATCGCGGTGAGTTCTTCCGGAGACGCCTTCTTCACGCTGCATGGCTATCCGGTGGCCCGCGACTAAAACACGAACGCTCCGTTCTACTTTCGGCTAGGCTAGGGGATCAACGACTGTTGGAGATTCTCATGCAGCCTCACCCAGGATTCCCGACGCCCGCGGCATCAACCCCGAAGCCCGCGAGCACCACGCTGTTCCGCCTCGCCGTAGCCAGCATCCTTTGCTGGGCCGTCGCACCGGTAGGATTGATCGCCGGTCTCCTCTCGCGCCGCGATAGCCTCAGGCGCGGCGAACCAGTGAAGGGCCACGCCTGGTTGGCGATCGTTCTGGGCGGGATCGGAACGGCCATCATGTTCGCTGCCTACCTGGCAGACACCATTCCCACCTGGCTGCATCACGAGCACCCGAAGGCGATCATCGCGAGCGCCACGACATCCGCGTCAGCGGCGCTTCCGTCGGCGTCGAACGGTCCGACGCCGGAGGCGCAGGAACAGGCGCGCGCGAGGGCCGCCGATTCCGTACAGCACGCCACCGAACTGGCGCGCGACAAGAGCAAGCTCGACGCGAACATGACGAAGACCGAGACCGCGCTGGCAGCCAAGCAAGTCGGGGCCGCGTTGCGATCGTTCGATGGCCTATCGTCGGCATTCGGGTCGCTGGAACCGACCGATCTGGGTCCGGGAGACGAGACTGATCCCGGTACTCGTGCCACCTTGGCCGACGCAACCGCCTTATTGCACCGCTACAAGCAGCTCCAGAAGGACGTCGAGGCCAGCGAAATGCTGGTCTTCGACGCAGCGTTCAACAAGCTCTGGGACCCGAAGAACGCCCAGCGGGATGAAGCTCAGCTCTACGCCTCCGTCGGCAGCAAGTTCGGCATGTCGGGCGCCGAAGTGCAGGCGGTTTATCGCCGCCACGAGACTGCGGCCGATGAGAGGCTTAAAGCAACCGCCGACGCCGAGGCGAGCGCTCTCGAGGCGCAATGCGGGCCGAAGCCTCACATGTCGCCCGTCGACGGCGGCTCGATCGAAGCGGAAGAGTTCGTAAAACGAACCGCCAACGATCCCGGCTCCGTCGACGTCGAGCGTTGCACTGACCCGGTCTTGAAGACCGGTGCGTGTTGGATGACGAAGTGCGACGTGCGAGGAAAGAACGCTTTCGGGGCGGAGATCTTGAACGAGATGGAGTTCACGTTCAGAAACCGGCAAGTGGTCAGCTCGCGGCGACTCTGAGCCCGGGGGTTCCCCGCCCCCCGGGCGCAGTCCGCCTTCTGTGTGTGTCGGGAGTTCAGGCGACTTCGAAGCCGAGATCGTCGAGAACTTCACGCCAGCGCGGCTCCATTTTCAAGAATCCGCGTGCGTTGTTGATGGTGAGCGGCGTGATCGCACGCGCCTCGTCGATGACGAATCTTCCCGACTTGAGCGCCGGGTCACTCGAATAGTGGTGCTCCAGAGCGATTCGCGGCGAGGAGAAGCCGAAGGGGGAGTTCTAGGCGCGCCGCGACCTAGGCCGCAGCAGTGCTGGCCGAGCTAACGTGCCGGATTGCGTCGCTTTTCCAAGTTGCGCGAGCCGTCGCTTGCCGGCGTTCGCAGCCAAACCGCTGTGGGCGCAGAGATTGACTCGATGCAGCTCGTCAGGCTTTTGATGCGCTCAGCCCGTGGACGCTCTCAGCACGCTGGGGACAAACTGTGGAAGAGCTTGCGGCTCGACGGAGAGATCCGCGAAGGGTAACCTCGTCGAAACGAGATGCGAACTGGCGCCAATTTGGCCGAGATGAAAGCTGAGCAGCCCAACGCCGCGTCGGCCCGGCCGTTCTTAAAGTGGGCCGGCGGCAAGACCCAATTGCTCCCGCAATTTCGCTCGTTCATCCCGAAGTCGTTCAAGACGTACCATGAGGTTTTTCTGGGCGGTGGCGCGCTATTTTTTTCGCTCGGCCCGGATGCGGCGCGATTGACCGACCTCAACACTGAGCTGATCGACTGTTATCGGGCTATCCGCGACGACGTTGACGGCGTGATCGCTGCCTTGCGAAAGCACCGGTACGACAAGGATCACTTTTACCAAGTCCGCGAGCTCGCGCCGGATTCATTGAGCCTGGCGGCACGCGCCGCCCGAATGATTTTCTTGAATAAGACCGCGTTCAACGGTCTCTACCGGGTAAACAGTAGCGGTCGGTTCAACGTTCCGTTCGGGAGACACAAGAACCCGCTAATCTGCGATACCGAAAACCTGCGCGCGTGCTCCGCTGCTCTCACGCACGCAACCGTGGAAGTTGCGGACTTCTCTGCGGTCGCCGACCACGCAAAGCGTGGAGACTTTGTGTACTTCGATCCGCCGTACGTCCCGGTTTCTGAAACCTCCTACTTCACATCCTACGCGGTTGGAGGCTTCACGTGGGACGACCAGCGCAGGCTCGCTGACGTACTTCGGGTTCTTTCGAAAAAGAGGGTCAAGGTGATGCTTTCAAACTCGGATGCACCGCAGCTTCGCGCCCTTTACTCGGAGTTTCGAATTGAACAGGTGGAAGCAACGCGCCGAATCAACTCGCAGGTCGCCGGACGCGGCAAGATCACCGAGATCGTTGTCCTGAATTATTGAGAGCAACGAGGTGGCGGGACTCACGGCAGATGGCTGGCAAAGGCTCTTCGAAGAGCTCGGTCTGCAAACTCAACTCGACGACACTGGGCTAGCGCGACTGAGCGCCGAGCAGATTAAGCAAATCACCGGGCGCGAGCCGCGGTTGATGACGAAGTTCGATACTCGCGAGAGTAGGCCCGCGCAATTGATGGGGACAACGATTCTACCGCTTACGAACGGCACCTACGCTCTATTGAAAGGCGATGGGTACGGTGACGTACCGGATGCAACGCACGTGAAGCAGTGGTCGATCCGCAGTGGCGGCCGACCGTTGCTTACCTTGCCTTGGCGAGTGGGTCCATCCTCCGAGTCTCAGGCACTGGATATGGCCGCGGCTACAGGTCTACTGGAGGACTTCTTCGGAGAATCCGAGGCGCGCCTCACGGTTCGCGGCAGGCTTCGAGCGCCTCGATTCGAATTTCAGTTCCGCGGAGAGCATCGCGAGATTCCTCTTGTTGCGGACGGCGTGCAGGTTGAAGTCGACTCCGGGTTCGAGGGCGAAGCAATTCACCTCATCGAGGCCAAGCTCGGCACTCGCTCTAATTTTCACATCCGGCAATTGTACTACCCGATGAGAATGTGGAACTTGGTCGTGCCATCGAAAAGGGTAACGACTGTGTTCTTATCGTGGAGCAATCGCCGGTTTTCCCTGCGCGGTTTCGCATTCGAACCAATCGGTAACTATCACGCCCTGGTTCCAACCTCCTCGGTGGACTACGTGCTCGACGAACCTAGAGCAATCCCGACGCTCGCCGAAGTGCTCGATTCGACGAATCTTAAACAGCTACCACCCGGACTTCCGTTCCCACAAGCAGATGACGTCCGCCGCGTTATCGACGTGGTCGATGCGGTGGCTGCCGGCTGCAACTCACGAACCACCATTGCAGCGCGCTACGGCTTCGATGAACGTCAATCCGATTACTACGCGAATGCTGGCGCTTTTCTCGACCTCCTGGTTCGCACCGGCGCTACCTTCACACTGAGCTTGGTTGGGCAGGAGTTCGTTGGCGCCGACCTGACAGGTCGCCACAGGCTGCTTCTGCGCCAGATGGCCACGAGCCCCGTCTTCCGCGAGTGCATGGCGGAAGTCGCTACTGCGCGTCGCTACCCCACACGGGTCGAGGTGGCAGAACTCATAAGCCGAACCACTGGACTCACGGGCGCGACGCCAGTTCGGCGAGCAACAACCGTGTTGTCGTGGCTACGTTGGGCAGTCGAGATCACCGAATCTCCTATTTCCCACCCGGACGGCTAGATTAGTTGAGCACGAGCCGCGGACACTGTAACGTTCGTAGCAAATGGGCAATCGGGATACGCAACGGAAGGTGTACGCATTCCTGGGGGATCGTTGCCGCGACCAAGTGCCGTTCACGAAGCAAGAGGCGTTGGCAGCAACTGGCTGGAAGGCAAAGAGCTGGGCCACCTACGCCTCCAAACAGCTGAAGCCCTACCTTCGCAAGTTGCCCGGGGGAAAACTCAGCGTTTAAGCGCTCTTTCCGCCGGTTTGGAACTTTCGAGGCGTTCCAACCGCTTGTGACGCAGGTCAGGCACTCGGTCACCAAATACAAGCGCGCGACCTACGACGCAGTTGTGACCTACGAGTTCCTGCTTCCACTCACGCAAGAAGGAAAGCTTCGTCTGGCACTGGACGAGCTTTTCTATCGAGACACGGTGGAGATCTAGTTCGCGACCTTGCGGACGAGAATCAGCTTCAGTCAGCGTATCCATCGGAGCCCGGCGAGGATGTCCGAAACTCACGTGCAACGTGCAGTGAAAAAGATCGCCGACTTGTTCGGCGGATACTCCATTAGCCATGTCAGCGGGCGCTTCCGAGCCGCGCAGATTGCGTCACGAACCAAGGCAGCACGGCAGCTGATCCGCTACGAGCGCTATCTCGTTGACGAGACCACTGCCGTCGTCCGCTTCATTTTCCCGTGCTCCTGCAGCCGTGTCGAACACGGGGCGCGATTCAAGCTCGAAGATGGCGGCGACGACGAGACTGCGCGCGGCGCCGAGGTGAAGGCTGAGATCCAAGTGATTCGCGGCCTATTCTTCGCAGTATTCTTGGAGTCGATCGTCATGATGGTTCAAGGAGAAGACATCATTTGGCTCATCGAGGATTCGCCGTTCGGGCGACGCCTGTATGAACTCGGAAAAACGGAAGAGAGCGTTGGTCATGCCGATCAAGAACCAGACAGCGAAGACAGCGAAGACAGCGAAGACAGCGAAGACAGCGAAGACAGCGAAGACAGCGAAGACAGCGAAGAGTAAGACACCCACGAGCCCTGAGCTCAAGCGGTTCCGCACGGCAGTGGTTACGCGAGAACGGGCATGAAGATGTCTGCGCTTTGATTGATCAGGCAATGGCTCATTGGGCCAAGCAAGGCATAACCACCCGACGCAACTGGTGGGACATCCTGTCTGGAGATAAGACCGGGCAGCCGCGAATCGTCGCAGGGAAGACGTTCCCGGTTTTGGCCGCGGCACAACAGCGACAAGGAAGGCCGTCACGAGCAACGCCGTACCGGCCAAGCGCGGCGAAGTAGCGCCACCGCAACGTGAATCGTCTCGTTGGACCTAGCGAGCCAGTGCCGCTGCATCGCGAAGTCTTTGCTGCGCCAACGTCAACGCCGCGTCGGCGATGTCGTTGCCCATGAACCTTCGGCCATTCGACAGCGCTGCCACGCCTGTTGAGCCGGAGCCCATGAATGGATCAACGACGAATTCACCGGGCTCGGAACTCTGCTTTACGAGTACCTCCGCCACTTCCTTTGGCTTCTCGGTCGGGTACCCTTTGTGAATTCGTGGAAATTCAATGATGTCGGGGATCGCGAGGTCGTTGAGACCGCGCTTACCCTTTTCGAAAAACAGGATGAATTCGTAACGCGCGCGAAAATGATATCCCATGCCAATTTTTCGCTTATCCCAGACCAACGGCTTCCAGAACTTGAAGCCCGCCTCCTCGGCGATCGGTCGAGCAACGAACATCGTCTCTTGGTCGCAGAATAGATAGAAATGAGCATCTTCGCGAAGGGCACGGTAAACAGCAGCAAACAGCTCGGGAAATCGCTTATTGGGGAAGATGGAGAACCAGTCGTTGCTCGAAGACTTGCTGTGCTTGAGTCGAGTTGTTGTGCCAATCGCCCGATGCTTCTCGAGCGACTCGTACGGCGGATCGGTAATGACGAGGTCAACGCTCCCCGGAGGGAGTTGGAGCAACCACTGAACGGCGTCTTGCTGAAAGACTTGGTAAGCGGGATGTCCAGCTTCACGAGCGACGTGTTCGCGCGGTGCCGCCGAGGTGAAGTCCATTTCCGCTTGCTGCATTGCACGAGCATACTACTGCTCACTCGCTCAGGTCTATCGCCGATCGGACATATTCTGCCCGAGCCGGATCGTAGCCTCTGCCCTCCGATGACGAACGCACGAGCCCCCGGCAGCTCTCGACTGCCTCAGATGTGGATCAACAATGGCCGCTAAGCTTCAGGGGCAGTTGGAACCCCTTTTCCAATTCCTCACCTCAAAATCGGTTGGAGATGTCGTTACCCGAAAAGAAGTCGAACAGGTAACGGGATGGACCGGGAACACCTTCCCGACCCACGTCAGCAAGCACAAGTTCGACGGGTTCTTGGCCAAGGTCGGCAAAGATCAGTTTCGAATCCTACGTGACGGGTCGTCCATTTCGAAGGGGGAGCTCTCCTCGGCCTTTACGCAGGTGAGTCCTGAGCGCCTTATCCTGACCAGAGGCATCCGCGTCGCCGGAAAGCACGACGAGTACACGCTGCGTAAGCCACTCGGTAGCGGGGCGGTCGGGCACGTCTGGGAGGCAGAGCCCGCGCGAGGAGGACCGCGGGTCGCGGTCAAAGTGATGATCCCTCGCGAAGATTTGCTCGAGCCCAAGAGGCTCGACAACGTGCGCGCGAGGTTCCGAAGGGAGACCAGCAACGGCCTGCGACTAAACCATCCCCGCCTAATCAAATATCGCGACCATGGTGAGCTTAGCGCTCATCCGTTTCTCGTAATGGACGCCGCCGATGAGTCACTCGCACAGGTCATCGCCCGAAAGCCACTGACCGTGTCGGAATCGCTCGGCGTTGTAGTCGCATCGCTTGAGGGTCTAGCTCACTTACACGCACAAGGCTGTGTTCACCGAGACATCAAGCCGCACAACATCCTAGCTAAAGAAAAGGAGTACTTGCTCGGCGACCTCGGCATCGTTCGCTGGTCCCGACATGAATCCCGCGTTCACGTCGGCTGCCACGCTGACGACGTCGTCGATTCAACTTGGCTCCTGGCACTACATGGCACCCGAGCAGCGACTCGATCCGCATGATGCCACAGCCCCAAGCGACGTCTATGCGCTTGGGATCAGCTGGTACGAGATGCTTACGGGCAGTACGCTCGATCCAGCGATGGTGGGAGCGCGACAATTCCCGCCGGGCTCGACCGATCCGCGAGTTAACGAACTAATCTCCGCGATGCTCGCGTTTCGTCCGTCGGATCGCCCGACCGTCGGAACGCTTCTCGTTCAAATTCGTGAACTGGCTGCAGCGAGAGCGCCAGCCGGCAACCCACCGAGACCCCCGGGCGCGCAGTGAGCGGACACAAGGGGCGACGACCTTGCCGGTACACAAAAAAGAGAAGCCTCACATTCTCGAGTTATGTGAGGCCCCTCATCGCCGGTCAGCGCCTTGCGCATATTTTGCAGTTGTTCTGATCGGGTTTTGTAGCGAATTTGCCAGGGATTTAGATGTTTTGCTTGGGCTACGCTTGTGCTGTTTGCTTAGTGCAATTTGCGCTTGGCGTAATCTTTAGCTTTTACTTTTTTGTCTGGCGATGTGGGCTTTAGAATGATCTTGATCTTGATTTTGCGCGTCGGGCGATAAGCAAAAAGGCTCAGGCCAGGGCTGATCCCGTTACCTGAGCATCGAAGCAATAAGTGAAGCGAGCGCCACGACCAATTGACCAATGGCCACGGCGAGCGCGATCCGTTCGACCCGCATGACTTTCATGCTTGCCTCCCTGATCTTGACTGCGCAGTGTAACCCATCCGCGAACGGCGTGCGCCGGACGCCGGCTCGACCGTCTAGATTTGACGGATGTCAGAGCAGGCGGAGAAGACACGAAAGGTGCGCGCGAAGCGTTGGAGTGAGGCTGAAGGACGCGAGGTGCTGCGGGAGTGGCAGGGATCGGGGCTGAGCGCGGTGAAGTTCGCCGCGCAGCGGGGGATCACGGCCACGCGGCTTTCGTACTGGGAGGAGCGCCTTGGGCAGAAGGCTGCCGGTAACGTGAGCTTCGTGGCGGTGCCGCTGTCGAGCCAGCATGCTGTGGAGCTTGAGCACCGCGGTGTGACGGTGCGGCTGAGCGCGCTCAGCACTGATGAGTTGGCGCGACTGGTCGTGGAGATCGCGCGACGAGCCAGCGGATGCTGACATTGCCGCCGGGGGCGCGGCTGCTACTGGCGACGAGTCGTGTGGACGGGCGCAAGGGGATCAATGGGTTATCGACGCTGGTGCGTTCCCAGTTTTTGATGGACCCGCTGTCGGGCACGCTGTTTGTGTTTTTCACGAAGCGCGCCGACATCGTGCGGGTTTTGTATTGGGATCGCGACGGTTACGTGCTCACGACGAAACGTTTGGAGAAGGGCTATTTTCGCGTCCCTTGGAAGAGCGAAACGGGACACGTGACAGTCGAGGCGGCGGAGCTGCTGCTCGTGCTGGAGGGCCTCGACCTCAGCCGCGCGATCCGACGCCCGCGATGGAAGCCGGCGCCCAAGCGGTCACGCGACGAAGAAAAAACACCCGACCCGGGAATTTGAATTACGCCCGCGGGGTTGAACCTCGCGATGGCGATGAAGGCGAGCACGGCGAAGTTGATCGCGAGCGACTTCGCGACGCTCGATCTGAAGCGGATTCGCAGCTTCATCGCGGAGGCGGTGGCGGAGGGTGCCATCGCGCTCTTGATCGCGACCATCATCGGGCTCTTGACGCGGATGCGGGACCTAAATCAGGAACTTTCGCGTCAGCTTGCTTGGAAGAACCGCAAGCGGCCGGCGAGTGAGACGACGCATCGCCTGCAGCTCGAGCTGCCGTTTCTGGTGAGCTCGCCTCCGGCGGAGCCGCCCGCGAACGACACGTCGTCTGACTCGGACCAGGACGACGAAGGCGACGAAAAGCGCAAGCGCAAGAAGCGGAAGAAGCCTGACCAAGCAAATCGTGACGCTCACGGGCGGCCGAAGTTTCCCGAGCACATCCCGCGCGTCGAAGGTGACGTGGAGCTGGTGACGGGCGACGCTCGCATCTGTCCGTACTGCGCGAGCGAGTGCGAACACGTTACCTTCAAGGTGTGCCAGAAGCTCGACATCGAACCTGCGCGTTACGTGGTGCGCGAGGACAAGCGCGAGGTCGTAGCCTGTCAGCTCTGCCACGCGCACGTGGCCACTGCCCCCAAGCGCGACGAGGTGCTCGATCGCGGCGTCCTCGGCAACGAGCTACTCGTGCAATCGCTGGTCGATCACTATCAAGACGCTGTTCCGTGGGAACGCATGGAGCGCAAAGCGCGACAAGAAGAGGTGCCCCTGGCAGCCAACACACTGGCAGCCAGCTGTGGGCGCGTAATCGACCTATTCGATCCGATCGTACGCCACGTTTTCAAGCGCTGCATGGCATCGGAGTACGTGGCGCTCGATGCAACCAGCATCCGAGTGCTGGACGTCGAGCACCCGCTTGGGATCCGCACTGGCGCGCTTTGGCTCATCCTGGGCGCACACTGCTACTCGTACTTCATGTACGCGAAGAGCGGGCACGCCGACCACCTCGAGGCGAAGCTCGAAGGCTACCGGCTTGTCAGCGCCATGTGCGACGGCTCGTCCACGAACAACTGTGTCGAGCGCGCTGGGGCCAAGCGCGGAGGCTGCCACGCGCACGCCCGGCGCGGCCTCGTCGGAGCATTGCGTGGCGGCGACCATCGCGCGGTCGAAGGGTTGCGGATCTACGCCAAGCTCTTTCACGTCGATGCGGAGTCAAAGCGTGCAAGTGAGAGTGTCGAACAGCGGCTCGCGCGACGGAGGCGCGACAGCGCTCCGCTGCTCGCCGAGCTGGAGGCGTGGGTAAAGACGGCAATCGGAGATGCAGAACCCAAGTCGGCCCTCGGCAAAGCCCTGCGTTACATCCAGCGACAGTGGCCACGACTGAAGCGCTTTCTCGATGACCCACTGATGGAACTGACCAACAACGAAGTAGAACGCGATCTCCGAACCTGGGTCTTGGACCGTAAGACGTGGCTTTTCTGTGGTCACGATGCGTATTCCGCTGCATTCGATCAGCCGTTCCGGACGCATCCGATCAGGATTCCGGGTATCCGATCAGGAATCGGAGCGAAGCGACGAGGACGGGGGCTGGTCAGACGGTGGGTTGAGTCTCGGGTTGGGGTTTCAGACCTTTCTGGCGGCGCATGGAGGAGCCGCGCAGGGTGAGCACGTGCGCGTTGTGCACGAGCCGGTCGCAGATGGCGTCGGCGATAGTCTGATCACCAAGGGACTCGTGCCAACTTTTCGTCGGAAGTTGTGACGTGAGAACGGTGGAGCGTTTGCCGTATCGGTCTTCAAGGACCTCGAGCAGGTCGCGGCGCTCGACGTCCGTCATGGGCGCGAGCAAGAAGTCGTCGAGGATAAGAACATCGATCTTGGCGAGGCGCGCCAGCATCGCGGAGTAGTCGGCGGAAGCCCGCGCGATGGCGAGTTGCTCCAGCAGTCGTGGTACGCGCATGAAGAGAGCGCGGAAGCCTTGCCTGATGGCTGCGTTGGCAAGGGCACTGGCGAGGAAGCTCTTGCCGACACCAGTTGCACCGAGCAGCAGCAGGTTATGGTGTGAGCGCACCCACTGACACGAACTGAGCTCGCGCAGTGTGGCATGCTCGAGGCCACGAGCAGAGTCGCAGATGATTTCCTCGGTGGCCGCGCGAACACTGAGCTTGGCCTCTTGGACGCGGCGCGAGACGCGACGATTCTCGCGCGAGGTCCATTCTTGATCGACGAGGAGGCCGAGCTTGTCTTCGAAGGTCAGGTGCTTGTCAGGAGGCATCTCCATCATTTCGCGAAGGCTTTTGGCGAGCGCGTGCAGTTTCAGATCAATGAGTTTTTGAATCGTTTCGTTGAGTGTCATTGTCATTCTCCGTGTCGTAGTAGCTGGCGCCGCGCACGTGCTCGTGCTCGTCAACAGCTCGGGGGACTGTGGGTAGGTTGGCCGGCGCTGCGCGCTCGATGCCGCGTTTGAGAATTCCTTCGATATGGCGGCGATGCGGCGCGCTCTTGCCCGCGACCGAGAGCGCGCGCTGACAGGCCGCGTCCATCGCGGTGGCGCCGTGCTTGTCCGCGACGCGGATGATGCCAAGCACGGGCCGGAAGCCCATTTCGGGTTGCGGATACTGAGCCATCGTACGTCGCGCGACCTCCGCGACATGCGGTCCGAATTTGCCTGCCCACTCGGTCATCCGCTCTGGCGACCACTCGCCATAGTCCTTGTGCTCGAGAGGGCGGTGCGCGGCGTTGGTCACCGCGGTGCCGGGACGTGCGTAGCTGCGGCGGTGTGACGCGACGCGCACGCCACCGTGGAAGCACTCGACAACGCTCGGCGTCGCGCGCACCTCGATGGCTTCTCTACGCAGCTTGAAGGGCACGCTGTACAAGCGCTCGTCGAACTCGATGTGATAGTCGATGTTGGCGCGCGTCTTCTTGCGCTGCGGCAGCTCGAAGCGCAGCACTGGCAGCGCTTTCATGCGCGGCCTATCGAGCGACTCGAACGCCTCCCGCCTAGTACCTGGCAGTTTCTGAAAGCGCCGTGTGTTGAGCTCGTCGACCAGCTCGGCGATGGCGTTATTGAGCTCCGCGAGCGAGAAGAAAATGCGATTGCGAAGACGTGCGAGGATCCAGCGCTGGGCGATGAGCACGCCAGTCTCGACCTTGGCTTTGCCCTTGGGTTTGGCGGGCGGCGCAGGGATGATCGCGATGCCGTAGTGCTGCCCGAGCTCGGCAAAAGCGTCGTTGATGTCCGGGTCGTAGCGGTCCGGGCGTTTTACAGCGCTGCGGAGCTGGTCCGGCACCAAGATGGTAGGGACAGCTTCGAAATACTCGAGCGCACGCACCGTGCTCGCGCAGAAGTCGGGCACCGTTTGCGACAGAGTCGCCTCCACGAACGTGTAGTTGCTGGCGCCGAGCACGCCCACGAAGAGCTCGACCTCGGTGAACTCGCCAGTCGTCGGATCGCAGATGCGTGGCTTCTTGCCCGAGTAGTCGATGAACAGCTTTTCGCCGGGCCGATGTGCTTGCCGCATGCTGAGCCGACGTCGATCGCGCCACTCCGCGTACAGCTCACAGAATTGGCTGTACTGGTACGGTCGCACACCGCCTTGCTTGGCAGCCGCTTCGTACTCGCCCCACAGCAGCTGCAGCGTGACCCCGACGCGGCTCAGCTCCCGATGAACCCATTGGAAGTCGATCGCGGCTCGCGCTGATGGCTCGCAGCGGCCGACATGGCTGAACAGGCGCGCCTCGACCTCCGCATCGCTGAGCGGCTTGGCCTGCTCCCAGCTAAGCCCAGCGAGCGCGGCACGGCTTAGATAGTCGCAGACCGTGGACGGCGACATCTCGCACGCCAGCGCGATCTGGCGGTGCTGGCAGCCGCACTCGTAGTGAAGACGAAGAACCTCTCGAATCTTGCGCATGGACAGTCGCCTCATGGGCCGCGACCATCCCCGCCTTCCGCTTCAGCCGCTCGGCCGACTCTGATCGAATGCCCGGAATGGCTGATCGAATGAGCGGAATGCCGATCGAATGGCTCCGGAATCCTGATCGGATACTTTCGGAACGCTGATCGAATGCTGTCGGAATGCTGATCGGATCACGTCGGAATACGCAGTCACGATGAAAGCGCTCGGCGCGCGGCCGACGCGCTGACGATCATCACGACCTGCAAGAAGCTGGGGCACGATCCGCGTTGCTACATCCGCGACACGTTGAAGCGCATCCTCGACGGCGAGAAGGATCTGAACGCGCTCCTGCCCGAGGACTACAAGCCCGGCGGCGTCCTCAGCAGCGCGCCCGCGTCTGCCGCTGCGTAGTGCGAATCAACGCTCGCTGGCTTCACAGTGCTCGACCAAGAATTGTCGAGCAACTTCTGCGAGCTGTCCGTCGAGCATCGCACTCAGGCTGAGAAATCGCTGCCACAGCGAGTTGTGCTTCGACAGCGTGGTGCGCACGCAAATCGTCACCACGCGCTGGCGTGGACGCCGATATACCGTCGCGCCTTCCTGACGACAGAGCGCGATGAACAACAGGCGTGAGTACATGTCGTCCACGCTATAGACCTGCTCGAACTCGCCCTCGCGCACATCGAGCCCAGGGCGACCGTTGTCGCGCGTGACGATAAACTCGAGCGGCGTTACAGCTGGAAGCTCAGCTTCGGACAACCTGGGCGGCGCGCCACGATCACTTGACACCCACTCCGACTCGCACGCGCGCCCCGCCGCTGCAATCGGGCCGCGAGCACACGCGATTTCGGGCGGCAATCCTCGGAATGCACGCCCTTCGCGGATGGCTTACTGCGCAGTGGGTTACTAGACATGGTCGACCTGAACCCCGCATGGGCTTCACCTGCAGGTACCGTGAGGTTACCAAAAATCGGCTTGAGGTGAAAGGGCTGCTGCTGCCGATCACACGGCCTTCGACACGGGCCTAGATCTGCTTGCATCGTCCGCGCGCAGGCGGATTGAATGCCGAACAACCGCGGGAGACTCCGCAGAAATGCCGACGACCCGTAAGACTGCATAATTGCACACGAATCATGCAGCCACGCTGAGTGCGCTCCTAAACCTTCTACTCGGACGCGCAAGCTGGAAAGACCAACGTTCACTGGTTTTTTTGGGCGTGATGGAGGAAGCGCGGTCGGACCCTATGGGGCGCTGTCGGAGTTTGCGAAGCGCGAACCGCAAAGTAGCGCGAGAATCGCCTCTCGCCCGCGATCGCAATAAGTCGCAACTCCGAGGCGCAACGTATCGAGCCACGTGTTCGAATTGCCTTCAGCGAGCGCGTCGAGCGCGAGCTTGGTGCGCACCGCTTGTGGTAGACACAACACCGATTGCGCGCGGTTCGGGATGCCGGGGCGCAGCCGGCGGGGCTCTCGCACAACTCCGACGTGAAACGGTGCCGTTCCATCGGCGAGTGAATACGCCACGGCGTATCGAGACTGGTGAGAAGACGATTTGGTTGGGCAGAGTCGTAAATTTGGTAACGTCTGCGTCTTGTCAGACTGGTTCCCAGACTATTTAGCGACCTGGTATGATCAATTCGCATCCCAGGCCTTCGATCCTTCCATTGCCAAGCTTCGCAACCGGCGTCCACGTCAGGTCGACATCTGGGAACAGCGCTTAATCGAAGACCCACATGGTACCGCAGCGGATATTGACGATTCAGTTCGCAAGTCAGCTTCGCTTGCGACTCTGTACGTTGCACTTCAGGCTGCCTCTTCCGCGATTGAGCGCGTTGGTTTTTTTTGTGTACGTGACGCGGCGCCATCCTGGACGTCCCTCCGCCTTCATTGGCGCGCGAACGGCACGCTTACGTCCAAGGCGAGCCCCGGAATAGTTATCCCGAGGCGAGAGCGTCCGTACCCGTGGATGCCACGTCGAAGTGTAAGAAAGCTGCACGACATTGGCTCGCACTTTCGTGGCTTTTTGCGGCTGCCCATTGGCAAGGCTCACCAGATTGACGATGTAGTCATCCGCGTGATGCCCGACCTAGTGGGGCGTCCCGAGGTCTGGCGCGACAGCTTGACGATTGCGTTCGCGCCGCTGGTGGACCGCATGGACGAGTTGAAATTCGAACCCATTGACGGGGAATCTGGCCTCGCTTCGTTCCGTGTCGCGCTAGTGAACGAAACGGGCATGCTTGCACGCGCGGAAGTAATCGTCGGGGACGCCGCTCGGCAAGGAGCCGACATCATAATCTTCCCTGAACTCTGCTTTACGACGGCAACCCAGTGTGCTCTGGCCCAGGGGCTACGCGCGCTTAAAGGCGCGCCCTACTTAATGCTTGCCGGATCATCACATTCGCCCAGCCCCGATTCGCCAGGCAACTACAACAACCGTGCGTTGCTGTATGGCGAGGACGGGCAAGAGCTTCTACGTCACAACAAACTATTTCCCTACGAAATTTCCGAAGGTGAACTGCAACGGTACGGCTTGCGAGATGCTCTCGGTTGTTTAGATCGCGTTGAAGATATTGTCGCTCTACCTCGAAGGTTAGAGATATTGGAAACGGCACTGGGTCGTTTGGGCGTGCTTATCTGCGAAGACTTGTCTGTTGTCGAGACATTCGACAGCGTTGTGAAGCAACTCGAGATTGATTGGCTCTTGGTACCAGTCATGGATGGAGCGCAAACTGCCGAGCGTTGGACGGCCAAGTTCGCTCAGCAATACGCGCGCAGCGGCTGCATCGTCGTCGTGTGCACATGCGGAGCTCTCGTCGAGGCGCATCGGGAGCGCGAGCTCGTCAACGATCGCCCAGACCCCGGAGCTTTTGTCGGCCTGATGGCACATCCAGCCAACCGGACACCGACACTTGTCCCGGGGCGCCACGCTGAGCCTTCAACCGTAAAGATCTAAATTTATTACCGAATTTCCCGCAGCAACGCGCCCTTGACGTCTTAATGCTACACGGACAGTTGACTATCCATCGACAAATACTAGATTCCGCGGGATGTCAGCAGAGCACGCGGAGGCCGCAGCGCGGCTTGCGTTTGAAAAGCGCGATTTGACGCTCCTTGACCACGCAGTGGCTGACGCGGTGGTATCCACGTTGCCCTCATTGCTGGGGGGCGACGAGGAGGCTGTTCGAAGAGCGGCTTCCAATCTCGTAGTCCTCAGCGAGTGTTTTTGCGACCTCCCCGATTGGGTAACTAGTGACTCC
The DNA here is from genome assembly GCA_037200885.1 of Pseudomonadota bacterium. GTDB lineage: Bacteria > Myxococcota_A > Polyangia > Polyangiales > Polyangiaceae > PMG-095. The sequence goes on along the minus strand of JBBCIN010000001.1, from coordinate 2,212,782 downwards.
GCAAATTCTACACGAGCGACACTATGCGAAGGCCAAATCAAAGGCGTACTGACCTTGCTCCGTGTCTACCTCTCCCTCGCCACACCTCGAACGGCAAGGGCGGCTCTTCGGCGAAAAAATGCGGTTCCAATCCTTTTGGCCCTCAAGAAGGGAGATCGCACACTAGCCGAGCTCGCCGAGAAGCTGGGCATAAGCCTCAGCCAGTTGGGGCGGGAAGTAAGCGCCCTAACCCAAGCCGATCTGCTTGCGTCCGTTAAGGAGGGGCGCGAACGGTGGGTAAGCCTGACTTCCGCGGGAAGGAGAGCGGCCGTTCAGGGAAATAGGAACAAGGCTCCTCATCGCGCAAGGTACGCCTCGGAAGAACTCAATCGCTTACTTGACGAGGCTATGAGCGAGCCAGCACCCCGGGAAGTGGCTACACCGGAACGGCGAGAGAGCGGGATGTTCCGCACCAGCAATCCTCCGTCTCCTCCTCCTCGCGCTCGGATCTCGACGCCGTCTGCGACTTAAACGTCCGGAACAGGCACCTCGCAGTCGCCTGTGTGTATCGTACCGCTCGCCTGAGTGATCCGACTCCAAGGCACATCGAGCGAGCCAAAGGCTTGGCTCTTCCTTTTTTATTGAGGCCTACGCTGCAACGCGCATCGCGGTTCTAAACTCTTCTACTAGGGCGCGCCATGCTGAAAAGGCCAACGTTGGTTGGCTTTTCGTGGGGTGTATGGAAGCGACGTGCGTTCAAGTGCGGTTTGGGCAATGTTACTATCGCGCCGACCCCATCTCCATCACCTCGGCGATCCGCAACCGCGCGCCCTCACCAAGTCCGTAGGCGGTATCTCGCAGCAACTCGCTCGCGAGGAGCTTGACTGCTCTCGCGGGGACGCGCGAGAGCAGAGGCTGCAGCACGTCCAGTTTCCGGAGCTGCTCGGTTAGTTGAAATGGTGCGACGGCCCGAGCCTTGGCAGGAATCGAGCGGATGGCCGCTCTCGCTGCATCGACATTGAATGCGCCGTACGTCGCAGCCATGTCTCTGACCGTCGAATATGGTGAATTGAGGAGTTCTTCCAGATCCTTTGGCGAGCCCATCATCGAAAGTACGATGGCTGCGCGGTGTCGTTCGACGTCGCGCCCCAGGCGCTTCCGCATCTCGTCTAGCAAGGTCGTGCTGACAGTCGAGTGCACCACGGCGGCGGCAATGTCCTGATTCGTCATCTTACTGAATCCGTGAAGAAGCGCAGCCTCGTTTGGCGCAGGGAAGTGTTGTGCAGCGGCCGGCATGCTCGAATCGAACTGACCCGGGCGCAACCGAAGCGCAGCCTCGGCCGAGCGCCTCAATCGCTCGTCCGTGGCGCCGAGAAGCTGCTTTAGCGCGTCGGGCAAGCGCCGAGGATCGACCATCGCCAAATGGTCGATGTCTTCCTCCAGGGAACCGATGGCCGCGAAATCGCGATTGCCCGCTAGGATTGGCGCAAGCTCATCGTTGACTTTGCCTGCGAGCCACGCCACTCGCGCGGGATCCTGGGTGAGCGTGTCGACCAGCTTTACCCAGTCCTTCCAGCCGAGCGAAGTCATGAGGCTCAGGCTTTGGTCGTTTAACCTGCATTGCGTCCGAATGACGGCGCCCTTCCACGGTTCGAGTTCAGGACCGGAGGCGAAGTCCGAGGGTGATTTTTGGACTACCTTATCGAGGTAGTTCTTAATGCTCGCCGTGCATGGCGCATCCAGCGCCTCCAAAATCATCCAATCAGGACCGTCTCGGCTCAAGTCATCATTGAGTGAATCCTCGATGGCAAGTTCTGGAGCGTGTCGCGTGAGGGCATTGAAAGCTGCCCGCGACACGTCGCTCGGCGCTGTCCCCCCGACTTCGGCGATGGTGGTCAGCAGGAGTTCATGGTCGGCAGCCGAAATCATGCCGAGATCAGCTATTGCCGCCGCCGAAGGCCAATCGGGCACGCCGGGCGCGGCCAGCCGTGCCGCTAGTTCACTCGTCAACCGCTGCGCTCCTTTCGTTCGTCCATCGAGCGCGAACAGGACCGCCTGCCACTCCGGACTCAAGTGTTTTTCGAGTTCCGGGCCTACGGACCCCAGAAGTGGTCCGGGCAAGCGTCCACGGCCGCTTTGCTTGAAGTCATCATCGCCATTCGTGCCGTTGGCTAAGACATCCGTAGTGAATTGCAAGACCGGATAGCCTGGGGGGTTCAGCGACATGAACCCGCGGTCGATTACGATGCGCCCGTTCTCGAACGTCGCGATCTGCGAGTTGTCTGCGAAGATGTAAAACATTCCGAGGGCAAGAGCGAGTAGGCTCGCTACCCATCGAAGCACGATGAAAATTCGGTTTCGAACGTACCTGCGATCGTAGCGAAGCGTTCGAACCGCGACTCCGTCGGCCGACAAACCACGGTGCACGAACACCAGCGGATCGGCAAGCCCGAAGCTTGCCTCGACGAGCTGTTGGAGGAGGGCGTCTTGCTTCAACCTCTCTAGGTCTTGCGCGATCGCGCGATTGAGTTCGCGCTTCAGGTCATCGTGATAGATTTGTCCTCGGTTTTCCGAAACCACGAGCTCGCCGCGTAGAACCTTCGCCACATTCCGCGAGAGCAACGTGCCGGCGTCCGGGAACTCCCAAGCTTGCTGCGAGGTACTTGCAGCGCATAGCACGCGTCGGAAGGCGACATCCGGCGATTGCGTCAAGTGGATCCCGGCGGAGCGGACGAATGCCGCCCCGTGGCAGCAGTCCAACATGGCTAGGACGCCGAATGCCGGAACGGTGAGTAAGATGGACGCGATCGCGGCGGCACTGATGCTAGTCCCAGAAAGGTCGTCGAGGCTCGCATCGATCGGCAACAGGTAGTGCTCGTCGGCGACCGCCTCGCCATGTCCCACGTAGTAGAAGAAGAGCATCGCTTCGGGGGCTGCCCGCGCCGCCAATGCACGTATTGCGTCGAAGAGAGCGTCCCGCTGAGGGTCGATGAGTAACGTCACGTTCTCCACCGGCAACCCGATGGATTGTCTGTCGATCAGCGCTCGATGAATTGCTTGCGCGCTGGTCCCGGGCGAAGCAAGGCGCAACCTACGCTCTCGATATGCGCCTACCCCAACGATCAAGGCGAAGGTCGCCTCCGCGCAGAGGCATTGGGGGACGCTTTAGACGAATTCGAATGGTTGAATGGCATCGCGGTCGAGCGCGACGCGCGGCATGGCTACGTCGTAAGCGTTCGCATCGATCCGTCAGTTCCGCTCGAACTTGCAAGGGCGGAGGGCCGCATTCCTCCCGAGACGCACGGTGTCAGCGTCTTCGTTCGCCACGAGGGCGGAGCGCGCGCGTTCTCGGCTTAATCTCTCGCGCCGGATGCATTCTGATCGCCGAACAGGCGACCAAGGCGCCGCCCGGAAACGACTCGCGAATGAAGTCCGTGTCTTCCGGACTACGCCGACCTGGAGGCGGTTCTAAATTCTTCTACTAGGGCGCGCCATGCTGCAAAAGGCCAACGATGGTTGGCTTTTTGAGGGGAGGTGGAAGTGCCGCTAAACGTACACTCGTGAGCGGGCACAATGAAGCCAATGCCTTCGTTCACGCCCATGTGGAAGGTCGCCATCGCGAGCATGGTCGTGGTCGCAGGGCATGTGGTCACTCTGCCATTCGTGTACGTGATGCTGCTCATTCCATTCATGGAGCATGGCTCGCACGGAGTGGGCGTTGAGCCGAGCTGGGTCGGTCATCTGGCTGTTTACGCGGACGCCGTCGTCTTGAGCGCCATTGCCGGGTCGATCCTCGGCAATTCGAAGGGAGTGCGCGCGAGCCACGGGCTAGCCGCCGGCATCCTGACCGGACTAGTGCGCGCAGGCATCCACTATGGGACAGAAATACTGCGGGGCTACCCTCCGGATCATCTGTGCGACGTCCTGCCTGACGTTGGCCTGTGCCTGCTCGCTTTCGGGCCGGTCATGCTCTTCTTTAGCGCGCGTGCGGCGCGCAAGCGAGATCTGTATCTTTGCTAGCGCAGGCGCGCCGAGTACATCTCGTCACTGAGTAGTGGCGGTTCTAAACTCTTCTGCTAGGGCGCCAAGACGAAAATGGAAAATGACCTAGGCGAGCGCGTGAGCGTCGAGGTCGCAGTGGATTGCCTGGTGCAACTCAGTTCGCCGCGCGCTCAGACGAGTGAAAAGGACGCGCTCTCGAGCAATCGACGACGAATCACGCTTTGTGGAGTCGAGCGGAGCGCGAGATCGCGCAACCAACAACTGAAACGACCTTCCATTTGCGCGACACGGCCGAAGCGCCAAGAAGCATTGACGATCGCGGTTGTCCGCGCCACGCGGGCACGCTCGTAAGCGGCTAGGGCCTCTCGTACCGACGCACAGGTCGAGAGGCAATGTGCGAGCACGACTGCGTCTTCGATCGCCATACTGCCGCCTTGGCCTAGATTGGGAGTCGTCGGGTGAGCTGCATCGCCCAACAAAGCGACGCGATCGCGGGACCAAGTAGCGACCGGCGCTCTATCCTCGATATCTGTCCGCAGGACTGATTCTGTGGGAGTCGCTCGCACGAGCGCGAGCACCTGAGCCGAGAAATGAGCGAAGCGCGCCAAAACCGCGCCGCGAGGATCTGTATCGAGTTCGCCTGCGGGAGCGTTTGCAACAGCGAACCAATAGGTTTCATCGGGGCCGAGCGAAACTGCGCCGAAGCGGAGACCCCGACCCCAGATTTCTAGAAGCTCTTTGTGCGGAACTAGCCCTGCGCAGGGCGCAATGCCACGCCAACTCGTGTACCCGGCGTAGCGAGGCGCAGCGTCTCCGAAGAGCTGGCCTCGCACCGCAGAGCGGAGTCCGTCAGCCCCGATCAAGAGCCCACCAACAAAGGAGCGACCACCATCGTCGAACAGGGCGCGCACGCCGTGCTCGTCCTGTTCGAAGTCGCGGATCGCTCGACCAAGATGGACGTGGCCCTTTTCGAGCACTCCAAGAAGTGCCGCGTGAAGCCGGCCGCGATGGATAGCCACAGTCGGGGCCCCCAGCTGCTCGAACGGGGTCGCGCTGAGCAAGGTGCCCGAAACGTTTCGCCCCGTCCCGCGCTCGAGCTCGCAGCCCAAGCTCACCACTTCGGACTCCAGACCGATCTGGCGAAGCGCGCGCATGGCGCCAGCCTGAACCAAGATCCCCGCGCCGGCTTCGCGCAGGGTCGCCGCGCGCTCGAAAATCTCGTACTTTATCCGTGCCTGCTGCAAGGCAGCGCCAAGCGCCAAGCCACCGATGCCGGCCCCTGCGATCAAGACGATTTCGTCGAAGGACATTGGAGGATGCTGAGCTTTGTAGACCGTCTACCTCGACCGACTCAACTCGCGTTTCGAAAGGCAACACAGTGACCGATCAAGCCTCTCGAGCGCCCAGAAAACAGCCGCGCCAAGCGCGCTCACGAGCCCTGGTCGGAGTCCTGCTCGATGCCATGACTCGCATTTTGAATCGTGCCGACCTGGATAAAACCACCACGAACGCGATCGCAGAGCAGGCCGGCGTCAGCGTTGGTTCGCTATATCAGTATTTTTCTAGCAAGCAGGCGCTGGTCGCAGCTCTGATCAGACGACAGGCCCAAGGCGACATCGACGAGGCCTTATCACTCGTGCAGACAGCCCCGAACCAGCCGCTCGATGTCTTGGTGCGACAGGTGGTGCGACACCTTGTCGATCACCATCGTCGCCATCTGAAATTGTACCGTACGTTGCTGAAGCTGGTGCCGAGTCTCGGTCAATCGAACTTCGTGAGGGGTCAGGTTCGCCAGGCGCGTGATCAGTTCCGTCAGCTTCTGGAGGCTCGGCAAGCAGAGCTGCGCCAAGTCGACTATGATGTAGCAAGCTTCGTGTTGGGTGTTTCGCTCGAGGCAACCTTGCACGCCGCCATTCTCGAGCGTCCCGATCTGCTCGAACGCCCTCAGTTCGAGCAAGCCCTCGCAGAGCTCTGTACCCGCTATCTGCTCATGCTCCCGGGTTCCCCTGCGTGACAGCGGCGGTTTTAAACTCCTCAACTGGGGCGCGCCACGCTGAGAAAGTCCAACGACGGTTGGCTTTTTGAACGCCGGGCGGCGGCAGCGCTGCGCCGCTACGGGCGGCGCTTCTGGACTTCGTCCAGCGTCGCGCGGAGCAGTACGAGCATGGCTTGGTCCTTCGGACGATTGAGCTGCTCTTTCACGACAATCAGCCGCGCGAGCGAGAGCACCTTGAAACGCGCCCCTTCGATCTCCAGCCACTCACTATCCGGGAGCAAGTCCTCGAAGGTCGTGTTCGCTTCAATCGTCGCCAACGCATCGAGCGGACCGGCCGTGGTTTGAAGCAGCTTGTGACCACGGCTGTGAAGATGCGAACGGTTCGGGGCGATTCGGCGTGGATCGTCGCGAAAAACCGCACCGAGCTCGGTCAACGCCAGCTCCAGCCGAACGATGTTCGATTCAGACAGGGCGTACACGATGTCCAGATCGATCGTGTGAACCGGCGCGCCTTGCAGCACGGCCGCCATGCCACCCACGATGATGAACTCGACATCGTGAGCTACGAGGGTCTGAATAATGTCAGCGATTGCCATTCGGCACGCGGCGGACGTCGCGCACGAGGTCGATTGTGCCTTGTACGTGTCGGAGTCTTTCGCTGGGTGTCAGGCTCAGCATCCAACGGATGAGGGACCGGTCGACTCCCGCTGAGTCGTAGGCCGGGTGCACATCACCTTCAGCCAACGACCCAACCGCCGCCCGCGCGGTCTCCGACCGCGGATGCTCGGAGGGCGTCTGGTCTGTCGCGGTGGGGTTCACGGTTGAACTTTAGAGCAGGAGCTCAAGCGTGCAAAGCGGTACGCGAAAGACACCGGGCTTCCGCCAGCATTTGGTCCGCCGCGGTTCTAAACTCTTCTACTAGGGCGCGCCACAGTGAGAAAAGCCAACGTTGGTTGGCTTTTTGATTGATCCGTGGAAGTGCTTCGGCGTTCGTTCGCGTAACCTGCTCGGCATGTTACTGGTGGATGACGACGACGAGCTACCGGAGCTGCCGGATGAACGCGAGACGGATCTCGCCGCACGATTAGGATCGGGCGGGTTGGCTACGATTGACGCGACCTTGCTTGCCTGCACGGAGAAGGTCCAACACAAGATTGCTCGCATCATCTCGCACGCGCTAGATGTGGGCGGTTTTCCGCCCGAGGACGACTACATCGCCGTTCACGCGCGCCGGCTGATTGGCCTCGCCAACGCCGGGGCGGTCGTGATTTTCGGCAATCCAAGACGGCCACGCTGGAGCGAAGCCCGGCGGTCATACGAACCGATCGCCGACACTAGCCGTGGACGCTTCGCGAACGATTCTGCGGGAATCAATCCGCGCGGAGCTACGCGACCGCGCTCGCCGCGGTTCTAAACTCTTCTACTAGGGCGCGCTACGGTGCAAAGGCCAACGTTGGTTGGCTTTTCGAGGGGTGGGTGGAAGCGAAGGTCGCCGCGGGCTTAGCGTTAGACCCGAAGCAAGCGAACCCCGGGGAAATAGGAGCGTAGGCGATCGAGATCGTCAAAGTCTGCGGTCAGAACTCGATCGCCTCGTTGAGCAGCCGATGCCATCACCACCGCATCGACAACGGTGGCCCCCTTCACCGCAGCGATCGCCTCTCCCGCGATCCGTGCCAGGTCGGGGAAGAGTGGCTCGATGACGCAAGCCTCGAGCAGCGCTGCGACGCGCGCGGACCGCTTGCCCCCGCGCCACGCCTCGACGATGACCGGCGTCGGAATCGTCAGCTCGTACCCGAACTGCTCGGCGAGCTTCAGCTGAGTCATCGTTCGGCGGGCGGCACGCTCGAATCCGATCAACGCCCCGGTATCGAGAGTTATGCCAGCCATTCGGCCTGAATAGCGGCCAACTCTTTGGCAGAGATCGTGCCCTTTTCCCGCTCGTATTCAGCGACGAGCCCTTGGAGGCGACGACGCCGCAGCTCGCGCGCCAACGCCTCCGTGACCTCCGCGCTCAACGTTCGCTTGGAGCGCTTGGCTTCCTGTTCCATCGCGCGGAGCACGCCCTCGTCGACGGTGAGCGAGACTTTTTTCGCACGGCTTCGCGGGGGCGGGCTTGCTGCCTTGGTGGGGCGAACAGGCTTCCTCGCAGATGAACGGAGCATTCGAATATCCTACCTCAGGTAGGATACTCCCTCAAGCCGCCTCCGCGGTTCTAAACTCTTCTACTAGGGCGCGCTACGCTGAGAAAGGCCAACGGGGGTTGGCTTTTTGACGGGTGCGCGGAAGCGCCCGAGCAAAATCGGAGGCGTTGTTGGAAGGCTCTCCTCACTTCATGGTGGGGACGCTTGAAAAGTTTTCATGCGCAGGAGCTTAGGAGTCGCAGTCTGTAGTTTCGGAAACTCTTATACCCGTTTGTTGGAACCTGTGCATGTGGGCGGTGTCGTAACACGATGCCATCGGAACCAACGTCAGCGCCCGGTACACGCCAACAGCCGCGGCGTCTTCGCAAACGCCTTTTGTGGCTGGTGGGTGCAATCATCACGGCCTCGTTGCTTTGGTTCTGGCCAGCGCGCCGCAACTACTACTCCAAGAGACACGAGGTTCGCTATCGCTTGGATCTACCGTACGCGGCGGGATCATCGAATCCGAAGCAGCAGCTCGATCTCTATCTACCGGTCGGCGTTGCCCCGGGCTTTCCAGTCGTCGTCTTCGTGCATGGCGGCTATTGGAATGCCCTCGACCGCCGCTGGTTGGAGCCCGTTTTGGGCACGCACGGTAATGTTGGCGTAGCATTCGCGCGTCACGGCGTCGCTGCGGCCATCGTTGGGTACCGACAATATCCGAACATCCAAAGCGGCGACGACTCGCTGGACGACATCGCCACTGCAGTTCGGTTCGTGCACGCTTCTTGCCCGTCTTGGGGTTGCGGTCCGCTGTTCGTGGTGGGCCATTCGGCGGGTGGTCACCTGGCTTCCATGCTCGGCATGGACCCGCGAATCTTTCGCCGAAACGGAGTCGACCCGGCTGCGATCGCCGGCTTCGTGTCGATCGACGGGATCTTCGACCTCAAGGCTTCGCTTTCGAGCTTCACGCCTGAGCAAGCCGCCACGATGCGCAAGCTCTTCGGGCCCTCGGACGCGACACTCGCGGTCCACTCGACCATCTCCTACGTGCGTCCTGACCACCCGCGCCTGTTGTTCTTGGATAGCACCAACGACGAGAAGGTCTGCCGAGACGCTTTCCGGGACATGGGAGCACGGCTGGCCGCGGTAGGCAGCCCAGCGCAATTTGTAGAACTACCAGGACTTGGGCACAACGAGACGATCGTGCGCATTGGGATGGATGATGATCCGGTGATGCCCTCGTTGCTCGCTTTTATTGGACAATGAACAGAGCACTATCGGGCCACTCAGCGGTTCGCGGTTCTAAACTCTCCTACTAGGGCGCGCTACGCTGAGAAAGGCCAACGTTGGTTGGCTTTTTGATCGGTGGGTGGAAGCGCGCAGCGGCAAGAAGCGACGCTAGACTTGGAGCAGGCGGACTGCTGGAAAGTACGAACGGAGGCGGTCGAGGTCAGCGAAGTCCGCGGTCAAAGCTCGATCGCCCCGCTGGGCAGCCGACGCCATCACGACCGCGTCGACCACAGTCGCTCCCTTCACGGCGGCGATTGCTTCTCCAGCAATGCGAGCCAGGTCAGGAAAAAGGGGCTCGATGACGCAAGCCTCAAGGAACGCCGCGATCCGTGCTGAACGTTTGCCCCCGCGCCACGCCTCGACGATGACCGGGGTCGGAACCGTCAGCTCGTACCCAAACTGTTCAGCGAGCTTCAGCTGGGTCATCGTCCGTCGGGCAGCACGCTCGAACCCAATCAAGGCCCCGGTATCCAGAGTTATGCCAGCCATTCTGCCTGAATAGCGGCCAGCTCTTTTGCAGATATGGCTCCCTTCTGCTGCTCGTATTCGGCAACGAGCCCTTGCAGTCGGCGACGACGCAGCTCTCGGGCCAGAGCCTCCGTGACCTCAGCGCTCAGCGTGCGCTTGGAGCGTTTGGCTTCCTGTTCCATGGCGCGGAGCACGCCCTCATCGACGGTGAGCGACACTTTCTTCGCGCGGCCGCGCGGTGGTGGGCCCGCAGCCTTGGTTTGACGAACTGGCTTCCGTTCAGCTGACCTGAGCATTGGCCCATCCTACCTTAGGTAGGATAATCGTTCAAGCCGCGCTCGCCGCGGTTCTAAACTCTGCTACTAGGGCGCGCTACGCTGAGAGGAGCCAACGTTGGTTGGCTTTTTGAACGGTGGGCTCGATGCAGGCCCTATCGTGAGTCAGTCGTCTGGGTCTTCGAGTAGTTCCGCATCGAGGAGATCCTTAGGACGCGCTGCTGCGAGCTTGTTTCGGCGCATCGCCGCGCGGCCGATGAAACGAACCGTGACCGGGCCGAGCTTGCCTTCAATCGCCCGCTCGGCAGCCTCGGCAAACGTGACACCCGAGATCGAAGTCAGAACGTCGATCCGCCGTGGAGGGAGGCCGAGTTGATAAACGTTGCCGGGCTTCTCGAAATCGCTTTTTGACACGCCGTGTGCGGCGACGGGCGCACCGAACGCAAGCAGCGCACGAAAGACTCGTGCGGCATTGGCGACCGTTGGCTCAACGAGAAGATCGATATCACCAGTGTCCTCGGGAAACCGTGGGCGGCAAGCGCGTAGGCACCAACCACCAGGAAGACGACGCCTTCTTCCGTAAAGCTTCAAACGATGTCGACGAAGTCTTCGTTGACGTTGGGCTCAGTCACGGCTCTCGCCCTATGATGCTACCGGGCGCAGCGGAACGGAGATACGCGGGGATCTCTTTGCCCGCGATCGCCCAGGCTTCGCGAGTGAGTGGCCACACGGCAGCGACTCGTTCGTCGACCGTGGTGCGATCGAGCGGGTCACGCAACGGCTCCTCAGCAAGCGCGTAGGCCCGCAGTGGCCAACGAGCGGCGTTTGCGCGACGCACAGCCGCTCGTTCCTTGGCACTACTGTCCATGAGTTCAACTTTACCCGAGGAGTTTAACGACGCAAAGGCCCGCGAGCCGTTGACCGTTCTCCCGGCCTCGAGCGCGACGAGCATGGTGATCACCCCAGCCGTGGGCACCGTGACGACAACGTGAGCAGTTGGAGCGTGAACGGGCAGGCGATTTCCGCCAAGGAGCTGTTGGCGGCCGACGGCTGCTACGTCCTTTTGGTCAAATACAGCGAGAGCTTTCGCATCACGTGCCCTGGGTCTGTGAATGTGCTGCTCTCGGCGGCGTGGGAGTGGGCCTCGCGGGGATGTATAAGGGCGGAGAGACACCCGCCACATCGAGCAGCGAAAGCAGCTCGAACGTCCCTGAGCGTACAGCCGGAAAGACAGCGGAAAGCCAGCCGTAAGCCAGATGGGCGAGCAGCACCATGAACACTCCAGCACCCACGCCGATCAGCAGCCGCCGAACCGTCGGCTGAAACTGCGCCATCGGCACGGCGGACGAGCGCAGGGTCAGCGCGACCAAGAGCACACCAACGAACGCGAATGGCGTCCAAGTACCGAGGTACGCGAGCACGGCGAAGCACGAGACCCCAGCGAGCACCGCGAGAGCCATCAGGCCCGCGCGGAGGGTCAATCACTCGCCAGGGCATGGCGAGCCGCGTCGTCGAACGAAACCAGATCGGTGTGGCCGATGCGCGTCCAAAAGCGCGCATCCAGCGGCAAGAGATCCTCCTTGAGACCGAGCACCAGCTCGCGCGCGAGGGCAAAGTTAGTGCGCGTGATGAGCCGTAGCCAGAGCGCGGACAAGTCGACATGACATTCGTGGTCGCAGGCATCTCAGGAAATACAGGTTCAGTCGTTGCAGAAACCCTTCTCGCGCGCGGCGAGAACGTTCGCGTAGTGGTGCGGGAGGCATCAGCGGCCGCGCCGTGGGCAGCACGCGGCACTGATGTCGCCATCGCGGACCTCGAAGACGCATCCGCCCTCGGGCGCGCACTCCGCGGCGCGCGTGGCGCGTATCTGCTGATCCCGCCGAGCTTCACCGCGCCGAGCTTGCGTGTGCACCAGACGAACGTCGCGCGCTCTCTGGCGGCGGCGGCGTTGGAGAGCGCCGTTGGGCACGTCGTGCTCCTCTCCGGCTTCGCCGCGCATCGCGACAATGGGAGCGGCCCGCTCGCCGGCCTTCACGACGCCGAGCGTCTACTCGGAGCGGTCCCTGGGCTGAGGTTGTCGTCGATCCGCGCCGGCTACTTCTACGAGAACGTTTTTCCGGTGCTGAGCGTCGTGAAGGATGCGGGCGTGCTGCCTTCGTTCTTCCCAGCCCAGCTGCCCGTCCCGATGGTCGCCACGCGCGATATTGGGCTTCTAGCTGCCGATCTACTCCTCGACCCGATGAGCCGAGGCGTGGTCGAGCTCGGCTCCGGCCTCACCTACGCTGAAATTGCGCGCGTGCTCGGAGGGATGCTCGGCAAGCCCGTGCGTGTCGACGAGATCGCACCCGACGCCATTCTGCCCTTGATTGCGAGCCTCGGCTTTAATGCCGACCTGACGAACGCTTACGTGGAGCTCATCACCGGTATCCGGAGCGGCGCGCTCGCCTTCGAAGGCGGGCACCGCCACGTGAGAGCAAGCACGCCGCTCGATGCGGTTTTCCGGGCGCCAATCGCCGAATGAACGGAGGGCAAACATGCCGAGCAGACAATATGCCGTGTACGAACCTGTCGCTCCCTACTTCGAGCTCGCCCGAGGTGCGCTGGGCGACCTCGTCGATGGCGCGCATTTCTTCGACGTCGTCCTCGACGATATCATCTACGAGGTCCTGTACGATTTCCCCGGATGGCCGCGCGTCGTCCGAGGACGTACCGCGCTCATGGCCCAGTTCCGCGGTTACGCCGAACACATCGAGATCCATTCCGCGGATCAGCTCGTCATTCACAAGGCGGATGACGGGCGAGCCGTTGTGATCGAATACGAGGTCCACGGGACCATCCTGGCAACAGGCGTCGCATACAACAACCGGTTCTGCTCCGTCATCCGACTCGAGAACCGCAAGATCGTCCACTGGCGGGACTACATGGACTCGCTCGCGGGCGACTGCCGAAGGTCGTGAGCTCTTCACTCGAACCTACGACGAGGCGCTGTCGGTGGCTTTGGCCAGCGGCGCATGTCCCCAACGGATGCTGGTTGAGCCAGTGCCGCCAGGCTGGTGCGGCCGCAGCGTCCCAAGCGTGGCCTACGATGGCTGGCTGACCAAGGTTGTGGCGGCCTACGTCGACCAGAAGGCTTCGATGCTTCAGGACATCGAGCGTCAACGCCCAACCGAGATCGACTTCATCAACGGCTATGTCGTCGATCTCGGTCGGCAGTTTGGCATCTCGACGCCAGCCAATGCTGGGATCGTGGAGACCATTCGGGCCATCAGCCGTGGGCAAGCCGCACCCGGGACGATGCACCTCGCTGAAATTCTCGAAGCCAAGCGCTGACGCGGTGATGACCTTCCTCGCGCTGCTCGTGATCGTTCCGGCGGGCGTCGTTCGAGCCATCTTTCGAAAACTGGGAGCAAGCTTGCTCTTCCACGAGCTCGCGCCGGCGGCCATTCACGTACACGAGAGCACCTTCCTTGGCGAATAGCTTGGCGGTCGCGAAAGCGATCCCGCCGTTGCTGCCCGTAACCAGCGCTATCTTGTCTCTCAGTCTCTCCATGTTGCCTCCTAGAAATTGGAAGCTACGGCCACTCGGATAGACTATCCATGCGACGAAACCCATCGTTCTTCCGAAGTCGTCCAAATAGCGAGCGGCACTGAAGTGCATGGCTCGGGAGAGCTGAAACGAGCTCAGGCGCGGGCGACGCTCCGCCACGCGAACGTCACCGGCACATCCGCCGGTGGTCTCCGAGAGCCGGCCCTGACCTGCAAGCGCCCTGTGCCCGCGGGCGAATCACGCGGCAACGTTCGCAGCGGTTCTAAACTCTTCTACTAGGGCGCGGCGCACGGAAAAAGCCAACGTTGGTTGGCTTTTTGAGCGGAGGGTGGAAGCGGCTCGGGTAGCTCGCGCACGGCCTTCCGCGACAGTTTACTCGGCGATCCGCCTCAGATATTTCCGCAGACCCAGACCCCGGCGCTGCAGCCGCAGTACTGACCGAAGTCGTTGAGGCATGAGGCGTCCTTCACGCAGGGTTTGTCGCCCGAATGGACCAAGCAACTCGGATTGCCTTGCTCCCCGCCGACGCCCTGACCTCCCGAGTCGTTGGAGCCCCCGTCGCCGCCACTCGGAGCTCCCCCGGAGCCACCTTTCGGCGCGCCGCCCGTTCCGGCAGTGGTCCCGCCAGTCCCCGCACCGCCGGTCGTGCTCCCGCCGCTAGTACCCGCCGTACCGCCGGTTCCGGCAGTGGTCCCGCCAGTCCCCGCACCGCCGGCGGCACTCCCACCGCCCGTACTTGTCGCGCCACCGCTTTTAGTTGGTCCCACGCTCCCCGAAGCGTCGGAAGGTTGAGAGTCGCAGGCGGCATTCGCCATCAATAGAACGCCTACAAACATCCCACGGGCGAGGTGACGAGCCATATGGCAGTCTACGGCGGGGACTCATCTAGGCCAGTGATTATCGATGTGTGCACCAGCGCTTGGAGTCAGGCTCGGTCAATCGGGAGAGCAAGAGCACTTTGAATCGCGTCCCATCGACCTCCAGCCAATCCACTGTCGGGGAACGGGTCCTCGAACTTCGTACTCGCCTCGACGGTGGCCAGCGCATCTAACGGACCGGTAGTGGGGTTTGGCATTAGACCCGACACTCGCCGGGCGCTCCGCAGTCCTCGTTGACGACCGATTCAGTCACGGCTCCGCCGTAGCATGCTGCCGGGCGTTCATGCTCAACCAGTCGAATAGCGGCCACCACCAGGCGTACCGAACAAAAAAACACCGGCCCGATAGGTGAGCGAGTCAGGCGCGCGCGGGGCGCTGTGTCGCTCATTCGTTCGCTAGCCGAGATCGAGTCGCGCCCGGATCTCTTCTGCCGCGGTCGCAAGGTCGTCGTGGGCCTGCCTCCGGTTTCCCTCGACGTAAGCGAGAAGGCCCTGAACGACGAGCAGGGTGATGCTCGCGTTGACTCCGCGATGACCGAGCTCGACGGTAACGCTCGGATGCTTCAGCAACGCTTCGATCTCTCGGAGCAACCGAGCAACGGCTGCGACCGATCCGTGCTGCGACATGATTGCAAAGCGTATCGCGATTGGTGGCAGGTACAAGCAAAGCGGCGCGAATCAGCGTGTGGCCAACCACCGGCTTGCGTGCTGCAATCGGTCACGTTCCCGTCGCGGTTCAAAAGTCTTCCACTAGGGCGCGCCGTACTGCGAAGTACCTGTCGCGGATTCGGCTGCTCAAGCTCCGTGGTTTCGAGGACAAGTCGATCACGTTCGCATTCCCTGTCACCGCTTTGGTCGGTCCCAATGGCGGCGGGAACCGCCGCGAGCAACTGGATAGCCGGAGCCCGGTGGTTTCTGAAGCTCTTATGGCCGTAAGCCCTTAGACTGCCCCACTATGGCCAGCCAGAAATACGATGTAGCGATCTTGGGGAGCGGCATGATGGGCGCGACGCTCGCCGCGATCCTAGCGAAGAACGGCGTGCGCACGCTGCTAATCGAACAAGGAGTTCATCCTCGTTTTGCGATCGGAGAGTCCACGGTTCCGGAGACCACATTTCTTTTTAGAGTGCTGGCCGCGCGATATGGCGTTCCCGAGCTGAAGAACTTCGGAACGTATTCACTGATGCGCCGATACGTGAGCAGCACCTCGGGCGTAAAACCCAATTTTTCGTTCGTCTTCCACCGCCCCAATGAGCCTCATCGCCCCACTGAGTGCAGCCAGATGCCCACCCTCGGTCCGCCATTGGGACCAGACATGCACCTGTTCCGACAAGACGCCGACTCTTATCTGCTCAGTGTTGCCGCCAGTGCAGGCGCCGAGGTGCACCAGCAGACCGAAGTCACGGAGATAGCGATCACGAACGCAGTGCAGTTGACTACCCGCAGCGGGCCTACGTTCGAGGCCGAGTACGTGGTGGACGCTGGCGGAATCAACGCCCCTGTCGCACGTGCGTTCGGGTTGCGTGAGAACCCGTCGAAGCTGCGCTCAGTATCGCGGACGCTGTTCACGCACATGATCGGCGTCAAACCGTTCGACGCCTGCATGTCCCCACGCAGCGCGCACGGCCTGCCGAGTCCGCTCAGCCAAGGCACGTTGCATCACATGAGTCCGCGGCCTAGCTATAGCTCCGATCGCGGCGGTTCTGAACTCTTCCAATAGGGCGCGCTACGCTGAAAAGAGCCAACGTTGGGCATTTCTCACTGGGCGGGGAGCGCGTGAAAAGCTCTCGCGTTGCAGTCCGCGAGCTGCGTGCTAGATTCACCGCGCGCCCTCGACCAGCGCTACGATGAGCTGAGCTTCGCTCCCCAACGACCGTTTTTGATGTTGGCTGCGCCCGCAGCAAAGGACGCGCGGGCGCCTTGGCGAAGTGGAATTGCTCATGGCCGTGTTGGAAGCGCACGGGCTGGGTGTCGCGTGGTCGGCATCCTCCCCCATTTTGGAAGACGTATCACTGCTCCTGGATCGGGGTCTTTATGGCTTGATCGGCGCCAATGGCGCCGGCAAGACGACGCTGTTGGCGATCCTCGCGGGAGAACTCCAGCCGCACGAAGGGCAGGTGATCCTGCGCCCGCGCAGTGCGCTCGTCGCCTACTGCCGGCAGCGGGTCGACGAACTCTCGCCCGATGTGCGTAAGCTCGGAGAGCGTGACGACGCGCTCGCGGCCGAGCTGCGCGGTCGGCTCGCACTCGAGCCGACCGACTTGCAACGTTGGCCCACGCTCTCGCCGGGAGAGCGCAAGCGCTGGCAAATTGCGACTGCGCTTGCGCTCGAACCCGATGTGCTGTTGCTCGACGAGCCGACCAACCACCTGGACGTCGAAGCACGCGATCGCTTGCTCGGCGCGTTGCGCCGCTTCGACGGCGTGGGCGTCATCGTCTCCCACGATCGCGCGGCTTTGGATGGGCTCACGCACTCGACGCTGCGCGTCCACGCCCGCCGTGTGACCGCTTACCCCGGAGCTTACAGCGAAGCGCGCAGGATCTGGCAAGGCGAACGCGCGCGCGAGGAGCAGCAACACAGCGAGATGCGCAAACGCGTTCGTCGAGTCGAGGCGCGCTTGGACAGCGCGCGCCGCACCCAAGCGGCAGCAGCCGCCAACGTCAGCACCCGTGCGCGCATGAAAGACAAACACGACAGCGACACGCGTTCGATTCTTGCCACGACCAAAGCCAGCTGGGCCGACACGCGGGCGGGGCGCGTCGTGGGTGCGGCACGTGCAGAGCTCGAGCGCGCCAGAAACGCCGTTCCGTCGATCGACCGCGATGTAACACTCGGCGGCAAAGTCTTCGCGAACTACCAGCGCTCTCCCAACACCGTTCTCTTTCACTTGGATCGCGACGAGCTTCGGGCTGGTAGCCACGTCGTCCTGAAGGACGTTCGCGTGACGATTGGTAGAGAGGAGAAGGTTCGCATCGCGGGTCCGAACGGTGCCGGCAAGACCACGCTGCTCGAGGCACTACTGACTTCAATCGCGCGGCCCGAGCGCCTGCTCTACTTGCCTCAGGAGACGACGCCGACTGCGGTTCTCGCCCTCAGCGAGCGTCTGAACGGCTACGATCGCGACGCGCTCGGCAAGGTGCTGTCGATCTTCGCCGCGCTGGGCAGCGAGCCCGAGCGTGTTGCACGCGGGGATCGCGCGCGCCTCTCACCCGGCGAAGCGCGCAAATTGGCCCTCGCCGACGCACTCTCCCGCAGCGTGTGGGCGTTGGTCCTGGACGAGCCGACCAACCACCTCGATTTACCCAGCGTCGAACGCCTCGAGTCGGTGCTCGAAAGCTATCCCGGTTGCGTGCTGTTGGTGAGCCATGATGACGCTTTCAGCGAGCGCGTCACGACGCGCTCGCTCGAGCTCAGGGACGGGCGCGTCGAGTGAGCCTCAGAGACGAGAAGGCCAGGACCGAGCTCAACCGATCCTCGACTTCGAGTCCTGGGACGTCGGCGCATGGCTAGGGCTCGAAAAGTCACCGACTGCCGCGACTCGCTGCGTTCTTCTTGCCGTAGCCGCGCAGCCCGCGCTCGAGCAGCGCGAACGCGCGGTCGCAGGCTTGGCGGAGCTTCCGCTTGGTCGGTACCACGGCGTCTCCGCGCAGTACGGCGGCGAATGCGCTCTCGAGCAGCATGCGTTGAATCGAGACGAGCATCGCCGCAGCGATCTGCGGTGTTGGGTCGCCGGCCAACGCTGCGGTCTCCTCGGCGATCGTCTCGGCCAGCGCGGCTTCCGTCTTCTCGAACCCCAGGCGCATGCGTGCGCGAAGCGCAGGGCTGCCCTCGATCGTCCGCAGAAAGCTCGCGCCATGCACCATGAGCTGCGGTAACCCCGCGTCGATCGCGACCAGGAATTCGCGGTGCAGAACCGAGGTGATCGTTTCTCCGGCCTTGCGTTCGAGAATGAAGCGCCGCCCGGCCTCGATGACCGCCGCTTCGCGATCGAAGAAGAGGTCTTCCTTCGTCTCGAAGTAGTTGAAGATCGTCGCGACCGAGACGTCCGCGGCGGCGGCCACCTCCATCACGGTCACATCGTCGAAACCGCGCTCGATGAACATCTTCGTGGCGACGTCGGAGATCGCGAGGCGAGTTTTGGCCTTTTTGCGCTCGCGAAGGCCTGGCTTCTCGGTGGTCATCGAGGGTCATCCTAGCAGACTTGCGAAAACTTAGAGTCGCTCTATAGTTAGATCTACTTGATTATTTCGACGAACACCGCCGCGCCGGCCCCCCTGCCATCGACCCTCATGCCGTCTCCGCCGGTGAACAAATGGCTCGTCGCTGCTTCGGTCAGCTGCGGGTCGATGATGGGCGTGCTCGACTCCACGATCGTCAACGTTGCGCTGCCCCAGATTCAGGGTGCTGTCGGCGCCACCCTTCAGCAGATCACCTGGGTCGCAACCGGTTACACGATCGCGGCGGTCCTGCTCATGCCGCTGGTCGCCTTTCTGGGTCGCCGCTTCGGGCAAAAGCGCGTGTACATGCTCTGCCTCGGGCTGTTCCTGCTCGGAAGCGCCCTGTGCGGGCTCTCACGCACCCTACCTCAGTTGATCGCATTCCGCGTGCTCCAAGGTCTCGGCGGGGGCGCAATGCAGCCGACTGAAGAGGCGATCCTCCGTCAGACCTTCCCCAAGTCGGAGCAAGGGATGGCCATGGCGCTCACGGGCATGATGATGATGATCGGCCCGGCGCTCGGGCCGTTGCTTGGCGGCTACATCGTCGATCACCTCCACTGGTCGTGGATCTTCTTCGTGTCGCTGCCCATCGGTCTGCTTGGCCTCGTAATGACCGGGACCTTCGTGCGCGAGGACCCGGAAATTCTCGCCGAGAATCGCGCTCGCGCGGCTGCCGAACGGACGAACGTCGATTGGTCCGGAATTGGACTCCTATCCACCTGCCTGGCAACGACGGAGTTCGTGATCGAGGAGGGACAACGGCGCTACTGGTTCGACGACTCCCTGATCCGCGTCTTCACGTTCGTCGCCATCGCAACGTTCGCGGCTTTCGTCGCGCGCCAGCTCACCGCGAAAGCTCCGGTGATGAATCTCCGCTTGCTGAAAGACTCCAGGTTCGCGATCGGGATGCTCTTGAGCGTGCTCGTAATGTGCACGCTCATGGCGACCATGTTCTTGCTCTCGGTCTTCATGCAGCAAGCTCGCGGGTTCACCGCCTTTCAGGCAGGCCTCGCCACCCTGCCGATGGTGCTCGGCATGTTCGTGGTCATGCCGATCGCGGGCGCAATTTACGAGCGTGTTCCCCCGCGGCTCATGATGGCGGGCGGGGTCCTGCTGCTGGCCTCCGGTGCCTACGAGCTGAGTCAGGTAACCCTGGCCGTCGGACAATGGGGCCTGGCATTGCCACTGGTCATGCAAGGCGCCGGAATGGCGCTGATTTTCGTGCCCATGGAAACGACGGCGTTTTCCAGGATCCCGCGTCACCTCACGGCGGACGCCACGGGCCTCAGCAACGTGCTCAAGGAGACCGGCGGGGCCATCGGGCTTGCGCTGTTTACCTCGGTGCTGCTCCGGCGCGAGGTCGTCGCGCGCGCCGGGCTTGCCGCGCACCTGGGCCTGACGAACCCACTCGTCGCTCAGCGGCTCTCCCTGTTGCAGGCGTTGACGCCGGGTTTGTCTCCGGCGGCCGCGCGTTCGCAGGCGCTCGGCTCGTTGAGCGCGATCGTGTCTCGTGAAGCCGCCGTACGCGCGTACAACCAGCTCTTCCTCCTCCTCGGCGCGATGATCCTCATCCTTCTGCCGTTGGTGTTTCTTCTCAAAGTAGATCCGAGTGCGATAGCGCACGCCGAGCCTGAAGCGGAGTGATTGCCATGGAAAGCGTAGTCGTGAGTCAACCGGACGAGACACCGAGCAAACGCGCGAGCAAGCGCCCGTTTGTCATCGTCGGTCTGGTGATCCTCACCGGCATCGCCACGCTGGTGAGCTACTTGATTCGGACTCGCGGTCTGCAGTCGACGGACGATGCGCGGGTCGAAGGGGATGTCGTCACCATTTCCGTGCGCGTGCCCGGTCTCGTCGTCTCGGTCCCGACGGGGGACAACCACCAGATCAAGAAGGGTGATCTGATCGCCGAGGTCGATGACACGGAGTACGCGGCGCGGCTGAAACAGGCGCTGGCGGAGCTCGCGCAGGCACGGGCACAAGCCCAACAAGCCGCAGCGCAGGAGGTCATGGTCGCCGCGAGCGCCCGCGGTGGAATCGCCGCCGGACAGGCCATCGTCGCGGGTTCGTCCTATGCCGTACGTAGCGCCCACGCAAACATCGCGAGCGCACGCGCCGCGCTGGAACGTGCCGAGGGTGATGAGAGGAGTGCGGAGCTCGACCTCGTGCGCCACAAAGCGCTGCTCAAGGCCAACGCCCTTCCGCAGTCGACGCTCGACGACGCGCAAGCCGCCACCAATCGCGCCCACGCCACGGTCGCGCAAGCGCGCGCCGCGCTCAGCGCCTCTGAGGAGGATCTGCACGCTGCGGATGCTCGGGTCTCCGAGGCACAAGGGCATCTGACTCAGAGCGCGCCGCTCGAAACGCAGTTGAACGCGGCGCACGCAAACACTGCGCTGCAACTCGCGCGCGTGACGGGGGCCGAGGCCGCGGTCGCTCTCGCAGAGGCGCAGCTGGATGCCACACGCGTCGTCGCGCCAGCGGATGGGTTGCTCACCAACCTGTCGCTGCACCCCGGCGTCCTCGTGGCCGTAGGGACACCCGTCGCGCTCCTCGTTCCCCCGGAAGCTTACGTTGTCGCAAACTTCCAGGAGACGCAGATCGGCGCGATGCGACGCGGGCAACCGGTCACGGTCTCCGTCGATGCATTCGCGCCACGCCTGTTCGAAGGCACGGTGGATACGATCGCGGGAGGCACGCAGGGACGCTTCTCACTGCTGCCGTCGGACAACGCCGCGGAGAACTTCGTGAAAGTCGTCCAGCGCGTGCCGGTGAAAGTTCGCCTCGCAGCAACCGATGCCGTCCTTCTTCCGGGCCTCAGCGCAGGAGTGACCGTGAATGTCCGATAAGACGTCTAGGGCAATACGGCCCGGCTCGTGCACCCTGGAGCACCGCCGCCATGCGGCGCTAGCGCGTGAGCTGCCGGGGCGGTGCGCGCCGGGCAAAGGCGTAGAAGCGCGCCGCGGGCCCCGCCAGGGCACCAGCGGGTAGGGCCCAACGAAGTGTTGCTGCCGGTTGCGGGTCTGGGCGTGCTGCTAGTGCCGGTTTCGTCGGGAGCCGCGTTGCTGCTGGGCGTGGCATTGGCGCTGACCATCGGCAACCCATGGCCCGAACGCACGCGTGCCCTAGGTCGCTACGCGCTGACTGGGTCTGTCGTGGGGTTGGGCGCCGGCATGAACCTGTTGGTCGTCGGGCGAATCGGGCTGCATGGCTTGGGCTACACGGCGGTCGGGATCGGTGGCGCGCTGCTGGTCGGCACTCTCCTGGGATGCCGATTCGGCATCGCGCGCGACCTCTCGCTGCTGGTCAGCGTGGGTACCGCAATCTGCGGTGGGAGTGCGATTGCTGCCGTGTCGCCTGCCATCCGTGCCAAGGACCACGATGTTACGATGGCGCTCGTGAGCGTATTGCTGCTCAACGCGATCGCTCTGTTCGTCTTTCCGGCTGTCGGTCACCGCTTACACTTAGGGCAGCACTCGTTCGGCCTATGGTGTGCGCTCGCCATCCAGGACACGAGCTCTGTCGTTGGCGCGGCCGCGGGTTACGGAGAACGGGCGCTCGAGGTCGCCACTGCCGCCAAGCTTGCGCGCGCACTTTGGATTGTGCCCGTTACTTTCTGCGTTTCCTGGTTGCGAGCCGGGCCGGTGCGCGAAGCCGGGATAGCTCGGGGCAAGCCCAACCGCCCATGGTTCATCTTGGGATTCTTGGGCCTTGCGGCGCTCGTGACTTTCGTGCCGGCGCTGCGCGGCACGGGGCAGCTCGTGTCTCTGGCTGCACACCGCGTGCTCGCCTTGACCCTGTTTTTGATCGGTCTCGGCTTGTCACGGCCCGCACTGCGTTCGCTCGGATTTCGGCCACTGTTGCAAGCGACGCTGCTTTGGTTCCTGCTTGCGGGTAGCATGCTCGGCGCCATCTTCTATCAGCGGATCAATCGACTCGCGGAGAAGGAACTGCTCGGCAAGGCAGAACGGCGTGATCTCGTGCTTGCTCGTGCGCTTCGTAGCCGAGCAGGCTTGACCCTCGCGCTCAGCGCTCCCAGTGCATGATCAGATCGACGTCGCAACGTCGACCGACGCGAACGGCCTGCACGCTGCCGCGCACGCCAAAGTGTTTCATGGCGCCTTCGAACACACCGACCTGATAGGAGTTGCCGAAATTCCAAATCTCGCGCAGCTCGGCCTGCGCACTGGTTTCAGTCACTTCCGCCACCGACGCAATGCCGGGCCGGATGGAGACTTCATAAGCCTTCGTGACGAGATTGAGGGCTCGAACCCAACTGTTGCCGGCAACGCTGAAGATCACCTTGCCAATCGTGGTGCTCGTGAGGGTCGGAAAGGCCAACCTCCCGAGCGCAATCATCCCCTCATGCGGCGAGATTTCGGGGTAGAGCACCTCCACGGCGTCGACCATGAGTCGCATCAGCTCACGAAGGGGATAATCCTTGAACGAGAAATAGCGCTTGTCGGTGGGCAGCGCTGCGCCGCGGCGCCTGAGCATGGACAACAGCGTCTCCACATACATGCCTTTGACGGTGGCCTCCGACGGGGTCTCACTGATGCAATCCTCCAGCTCGGCCTTGTCCGTCGCAAACCGAGCTCCAGTCGACTCAGAAGCGAGCGGCACGGTGATATCGGGGACGGCGTCGGTCATGGAGCAGCTGAGAATGATCGCTCGAGTGCAGGCTACAACACTTGCCTCCCACCCAGCACGTCCGCGGTCGAGTCCCCAGTGGAAATGTCGCTGGAGACGTGAAAGGTCGCTTTCGCGGCCGAAGCTTCGCGTACTTAGTAGACGACGCACCGGCAACGTCGGCAAAGAGCTCGCGTGTCGCCAGGAGCTCGGCATGCGCGCGCCCGAGCTCGGCACGGGCTTCTGCTTCGCGTACGGCAAGGCGCGAAGCGCCAAAAGCGAACAGTTGAAAGCCGCCACACGCTCTGGGCCGGCCCGATTGCCGTCCTCGCGGTCGGGCTGACGCTCTGGCGCCGTCACTATGCTCGGCGCTCGCGTCGCGACTCATCGACAGCAGCTCCGAGGTGAAGTCGTTGACCACGCTTGCTTGCATCGCCGAGGTCGGCGAATCAGCCGGCGGGGGCAGCCTGCCACCTGACGTGCGGGGCCGTGTCGGCTCGTGCACGAGAGCGATCGCGCTCTCGGCGAGCTCGCTCCACGCGCCGAGAAGCCAGACTCGAACGAATTTGGTTCGTGCCATCCGGATCGAACGTACTAAACTTCCCTTGGGTCGTTTGGCACACACTTGCGGCAGCCTTGGGGAGCTCGCCCTGCTCGTTCAAACCGCGGCTTCAGGTAAGGTTTGCTACTCGGCCATGAAGTTGATTCGTTCTTCCCTGTTGGTCGCCGCGGTAGCCTGCGTGCTAGCGGGTTGCTCGACGAATGTGAGGTCAGGCTCCGACTCCAACGGAGGTGGTGGGGGAATAGTCGAGCACAACGGAACCGGCGCCGGTGCTGGGATGGCCGGCGCTGGTGGCAGTGCTGCCGGCACAGCCGGCAGCAGCGGCGGGCTGACCGATGGCGACAGCGACAGCGCCGGAGCCGGGGGCGAGCAAGACACGCTCACTCTCAGCAGCTCCGCATTCGCGGAGATGGGCCCGCTCGGAGCGCAGTATCAGTGCGGCGCCACCGGCGTGTCACCGCCGCTGAGCTGGACCGCGGGTCCGGAGGGCACGCACAGCTACGCCGTCGTGATGGTTGGCCCTGACGGTTCAGATGTCGGCAGCCTCTATCATTGGGTCATCTGGGATATCCCCGCTGCGACGACCGATCTGCCGGAGGCCGTCGCTCAGTTGGCCATGCCGTCAGTACCTGCTGGGAGCAGCCAGATCTCGCCAGGCACTGATGGCGCTACCTGGCAGGGCTAAGCGGGCCCATGTTCGACGCTCCCCACGGCCTACACCTTCAGCGTGTTCGCCCTCGGGGTTCCGACGCTGCCGGGCGTCACCCCCGCGTCGACGGGAGCGGACGTCTTCGCCGCGATCCGGGCGAACACCGTCGCCAGCGGGCGGCTCACCGTGATCGCAACCCACTATAAATCCTGAGGGCCGCGGTATGTAACTGAACCGCGCTACTTGGGCGGCCCCTGCGTGGCCGTGGCTTGGCACGAGGCGCCGTTGGAAACGACAGGAAATGTGCCGCCGTTGGAAAGGGCGGCGCTGATTTGCAGATCGATGACCGTGCCCGAAAAGAGCGCAGGGATCACCTGACTGGTCACGCTCCCGTCCCGTTCACCAGATTCCAAGCGCAGTTATTGTCAACTTCGGTATTGCGCTGCGCAATCTGGTTGGAATTCGGAGTGTCAGTCAGGTTGAGAGGCGCTGGCTCTTGCGTGCCTTTGATAATCGCTAACAAGCATTGGTGCGGGTCTACGGTTTGCGGCGCGATCCAAGCGATTGGACCGATGAAGCCTGAGCCGAAGCGCCGGAACCGTAACCAGGGAAGCGGCTCAGGCATTCCGATGGGTCGCCTCCGCATCAAACACTAATGGAGTTATCGAATTTCGAATAGTTAATTTCAAGTCCGGCGCGTGACGCAATGTCCCAATATGTTGTCACAGTTGCAGGCCTCTACACCTAGACCAGCTTGGACATCGTGCCTCACTGACCTGCGGGTCGCGATGACGCGGGCGCCCTCCCGGCCCACGTCAGCAGTTCATCAAGTGCAGGGCAGAGCGATTGCCCCCATTCGGTGAGGTGGTACTCGACCTTGGGTGGCACTTGCGCGTGTACGGTGCGCAATACGATGCCGTCCCGCTCGAGTTGTCGAAGCTGCTGGCCCAGCATCTTCTGCGAGATGGCCGGGATGGAGCGCTCGAGGTCCGAGAAGCGAAGTGTCTTGCCGCCCGAATAGGTGAAAGAGGATCACGAGTTTCCAGCGGCCCTCGAGCATCTTTATGGCATCCTCGATGCCACTCGCCGCGGAGGACGGCGTGTGATGGTCATGCTTACCCAAAGGTATGTTCCCAACCTTCTCGTGCGTTCTTGCGGGCCCGATCCTGCTCCCTATGGAATGGGGATGCAAACGAACGACACGGGGACCCCCCCATTGCGGGCGCCGGTCGCGCGCTATTTGGCGAACCACGGTCCCGTCAACCTTCATTTTGGCGTGACACACAGGGAGGGCCTAATTGCCCAGCTGGAGATTGCACCGTGAGCTTCGATCTCGAACTAAGGGGTCGCCGCGCACTCGTTACAGGCGGGACCAAGGGCATCGGTGCCGCGGTTGTGACCGCGCTGCATGAGGCAGGGGCCAAAGTCGTCGCGACGGCTCGGCACGCGCCGAGCTACGCATCGACGGGAGTGCGTTACATTGCAGCCGACGTCAGCACTGCGGCGGGTTGCGCGCTCGTGGTTGACCAGACACTCGCGCATCTTGGGGGCATCGACGTGCTAGTGAATGTCATTGGCGGCTCGAGTGCGCCTCCGGGTGGCTTCGCTGCACTCACGGACGAGCAATGGCGCAAGGAGCTCGACCTCAACCTGATGCCCGCGGTGCGGCTCGATCGAGCACTTTTACCGTCAATGCTGGCGCAAGGCTCGGGCGTCATCGTGCACGTCACGTCCATCCAACACGCGCTGCCGTTGCCGGAATCGACGACGGCGTACGCAGCCGCAAAAGCGGCGCTGGCAACGTACAGCAAGTCACTGTCGAAGGAGGTGAGCCCAAAGGGCGTGCGCGTTGTCCGGGTCGCACCAGGCTGGGTCGAGACCGAAGCTGCCGTAGCATACGCCGAGCGCCTCGCGATCGGCGCAGGCACCGACTATGAGGGCGGCAAGGAGATCATCATGCGCGGCTTGGGAGGCATCCCGATCGGTCGACCCGCAAAGCCACGCGAGGTAGCCGACCTGATCGCGTTCGTCGTGTCGCCCAAGGCGGGCTCCATCACGGGGACCGAGTACGTCATCGACGGCGGGACGGTACCCACCGCCTAGGCTGGGTGTACTTTTGCTCGGCGATCCGCCTCAGATACTTCCGCAGGCCCAGACCCCCTCGCTGCAGAAGCAGTATTGACCGAGGTCATTGAGGCACGAGGCGTCCTTCGCGCAGGGCGCATCGCCCGACCTGACCGAGCCGACGCAACGCGGATTGCCTTGCCCCCCGCCGTCGCCCTGATCTCCTCCTCCGCCATTGCTAGCGCCCCCACCAATCCCGCCCGAGTCGTTGGAGTCGCCGCCGCTGGGAACTCCCCCGGAGCCACCACTCGGCGCGCCGCCCGTTCCGGCCGTGGTCCCGCCGGTCCCGGCGCCTCCGGTCGCACTCCCGCCGCCAGTCCCTGCACCTCCGGTCGTACTCCCGCCGCCCGTACTTGTCGCGCCACCCCTTTTATTGGCGCCCCGCTGCCCGGCGCGTGGGAAGGTTGAGATTCGTAGGACGCGCTCGCGACCAGTCGAAGCCGTTGGAACGCCGTTTTCGATCACGATCGAGTAACTCTTCTTCAAGTCGCTGAACGAGAACACCAGCGAAAGGTGTCTTCCGGCAGCCTTCTCGGCGTTGATTCGCACGCCCCAGGACTCGAACAGCATTTCGGGGCGACATTGCACGGATGGTGTCCGGACTCGCGGTATCGATGCCCCCCGCCGAGGGCGTCCCGTGCCGGAGTTCGTACGCACCCTGAAGGTACACGGAGCGCCACGGCCCGGATTCAGCTTGGTAGCCGAGCTGCTCGTAGGTGTCAGCGAGCAATCCCTTGGCTACCTTGTGCCGGGGTCCAACCCGAGCACGCTGGATCAACTCGGTCCGGAGCCCGCTGCCAACGGCCACCACATGGAGCCCGACACGCTGCCAGACACCGCGGACGCGCGGCGCAGGAGCCAGCACATGCCGTGAGGGTGCGGACAGGGTCACGCTGCCACCGCGCGCATCTTGTGCGAACATGCAGAAGCCATCGGCGATGCTCGCGCCAGCGCTCGAGCCCACCCGAAGTCACCGGTCGCTTCTTCGAGAGCTCGAAGATTGCGTCCGGCGCTCCTGCGTTCAGGGTGGCAATGCGCGAAAGAAACTCGGGGTTCAGCGTGTGTTGGGCAAACGTCGGGCTGTTTGCGAAGTCCGGAGCTGACTCATTGCCGGTGAAGGCGTAGGCACCGCTGCCCGTGTCGAGATCCTTCGCGGCGAGTTCGACCAGCGCCCCGAACGTCGAGTACGCCTGCGTCTTACGACTCGCCGATACCCTCAAGTCGGAGTACGCCGACGCCTTACGTCGCATTGAGGTCGAAGGCGTAGCGGTCAAGGACTACGCTGACGCAGCGAAATCTCGGCGAGCAACGCGGGCGTGAGGATCTTTCGCGCCCGTGACGCTCTCCGAAAGCAAGTCGCGCGCTCCTGCGGGACGTGCGCCGAGCATGGCTGCATCGACTGCACCTGCGAAGCCGTCCCTAGCCTTCGCACTCGGAAGGGAAGCTGAACTCGAATAGGAATCGGCGCGCACCGCTGAACCGCCCGGATGAATGCCCAGGGTTCAATGCTGTTGCGCCTCTAGACGAGGCGAGTCGCGACGGCCCGCCGGCGTAGCCGCAGTCAGGCGCTTCAGCTGGCGATGACAGCAACACTCGTTCGCCCACCATCGACGTCGAGGATCGTGCCGTGCACGAACGCCGCCTCGTCGCTGGCTAGGAATACCGCGGCATCGGCGATCGCGGAGGCCGGCCCAGGCTTGCCAGCCGGCGTGCCGCGCATCATTGCTGCCGCCGGGTGATCGTCCGGCAGGTTCTCGAGCATGACGCCCGGTGAAATACCGACGACTCGGACACCTCGGGGTCCGAACTCGGCCGACCACACGCGAGTCAGCGTTTCGAGAGCGCCCTTGCTCGCGCTGTAGACGGTTCCGATGGGGAGACCCAGGCGGACGATCCAGGAACCCATGTTGACGATCACACCAGCGCCGCGCTCGACCATGCCAGGGGCAATGGCGGCGGTCAGGAAGTACGGGGCCTTGACGTTCACTGCCATGACGCGGTCGAACGTGGCCTCGTCGGTGGTAGTGGTGGTCGTGGCAGGGAAGATGCCGGCGTTGTTCACGAGCACGTCGATGCGGCCGCGCAGCAAGGCGGCGGCGCGGTCAGCGAGCTGCTTGGCTCCGCCGGCGCTGCCGTCCAGATCGCCCAGCACGAAATCGGCCCTGCCGCCCGCGCTTCGGATCGTCTCGACGACCTCGAGCGCGCGCTGCTCGTCACGTCCGTGCACCACCACGTGCGCTCCCTCGCGTCCGTAAGCGAGCGCGATCGCTTTGCCAAGGTTGCTGGTTGCGCCGGTCACCAGCGCTGTTTTGTCACGAAGTCTTTGCCTCATTCGCAGAGACTGTCCGATTTGGACTAAACTGTCCAAATAAATTGGACTGATATGTCCAAAATCGACATTTGTTCGTGCTAGATTGGGTCGATGTCACGCGGCAAGGAGTTCGACCGGACTGCAGCGTTGAAAACCGCCATCGTAACCTTCGCGGCGCGCGGCTTCGAAGGCACGTCTACCGACGACCTCCTCCAGGCGATGGGGATCGGTCGCCAGAGCATGTACGACACGTTCGGGGACAAGCGGAGCCTCTATCTGTCGGCGCTACGCGAATACTGCTCGACGAGCCTGGCCAGCGTGGTTCAGCTGATGGAGAGCGCCGGTTCGCCGCTGGTGGGCATCGAGGCTGTGCTCTTGGACTTCGCGCGCAATCCGCTGCGCCTGGGCACCTCTTCTTGCCTGGGAGTCAATTCGATCTGCGAGTTCGGACGCTCGGATCCCGAGGTGACCACGATCCACGACGAGTTCGGGGTGCTGCTAGAAAAGGCGTTCGAGCGTCAGGTACGCGCAGCGGTCGCCGCGGGCGAAGTCGATGCAACGCTGGTTCCTCGCGAGTTGGCGCGATACCTCGGCCTCACCCTGTGCGGGATGAAGGTCGGAGCCGAGGCGGGGAGCTCGCCCTCGCAGCTCGTTAGCGTGGCGCGGATCGCTCTCCGGGCGCTGGCTACCGCCCCGCGCCCAAAGTGCGAGGCGCGGAGACATCGCGCGCCGCGGAGCGGAGGCGCTCCGTGAAGGCGCACTGTGGTGCCGATGCTCGGCCTCAGCCCATATTCCTGTCCTACTCACTCTGCGCGGCAATGCCAGCTTCGTTGTCTCTAATCCGGCGCGTTGCCCAGCAGCTCGATGAGCTTGAGCGTCAGGTATAGGCGGGGGGCGATGCTGTCCGTGTCCGCCCATTCATCGGACGTGTGAAGGCCGCCGCCCACGATACCCAGCCCTTCGAGCACGGCAGGCCTTGCCTGGCCGGCTCGGTAGGCGAAGCCCGCGTCCGTTCCGTACCGCGCCGCGACGGTGCCGAGCTCACGACCGAGGCCGAGATAGACCCGCGTCGCGAGCGCGGCCAGGTGCTCGCTGGCCGGATTCTTCGTGAAGGGCGGACGGCGATCGATCACGGCGACGCTCACTTGCGTGTCGGGCACCAGGTGTTCGCGGCTGAGTTGCTGCGCGTCGTGCTCCACACGGCTGAGCTCGCTCGGATCGGAGTAGCGCAGATCGGCCGTAGCGCGGGCTAGATCGGGAATGATGTTGCTTCGCTCCCCGCTGGCGAGCACGGTCCAGTTGACGGTGGTGCCCTTCGCCGGCTCACCGAGATGGTCGAGCCGCAAGACTTGGTGTGCGAGCTCGAGCGCAGCATTGCGACCTTGCTCTGGCGCCGCGCCGGCGTGGGCGGAGCGCCCTTTCACGGTCAGCTCGACTTGACCGATCCCGTTCGTGGCGACGATCACGCGCTCGCCGTCTGGCGGCTCATAGGAAAGCACATAGTCCTGACTGCTGGCGAGCCTGCCAATCGCGTCGCGAGAGCCGGCCGAGCCCTTCTCCTCGTCCGGACTGAACAGCACGCTCAGCGTGCGATAACCCGTGAGGCCGCGTCGCTTCGCGATGGCAAGCGCGTGCAAAATGATGACGGCTCCGCCCTTCGCGTCAGCAACACCCGGGCCGAACAGGCGTGTGCCCTCGCGCCGGAATGGCCGGCGTTTGGCCTCGCCCGGAGCAAACACCGTATCGAAGTGAATCATCAACAGCAGGTCGCGTGTGCCCGAGCCGCGCAGAGTGCCCGTAATCGTGGTGCCAACTGACGGTGCGGCGGACGTCGTGTCCACGCGGGCGCCGAGTTCATTCAAGCGCGCTACGAGAAGCGCACTGACCTTCGCGAGGCCGTCGGCATCGCCGGTCCCGCTATCGATGTTCACGAGCTCTTCGAGGTCGCGCAGGGCCGCGGGTACCTCGGCCTGTCCGACTGCGAACAGCTCCCGATCGAGCGGCACAGCGCTCGCCGGAGCTAGCGACGGTGCTGCGGCCGACGAGGCCGCGCCGGGCCGGCAAGAGAGAGCGGCACCGACGAGAACCACGAACAGCCATTGACGCCTCACGGGCGGCAGCATCGCACGGTCACCAGGTCTTTAGCTTTTGGGAATGAAGATCCCCGAAATGACAGCGCCGACGTCTAGGATCGAGGGAAAGATCGTGACGTATTGCCACTGGGACCTGGCGCTTCGAACGCTACGAGGCGTCGATCCGGATCATGCCCATCGGCCCCGACGTCGTGCATATCTACGCGCCGACGCGCATCACCGCCGGTGCGGCTGGCCGGGAGGCGGCGGTCTTCACCTTCCTTGTCAACGAGTTCGCGATCCGGACCCGGAAGGCTGGCACATATCGGCCATCGTTCCCGTGCCCGCACAGCGATCGGTATCAGCGACAGACCGATAGCCGAGGCACGCGATCAATGCGGGTACTGCGGCAAGCCCCCGGCGAGCGGAGCGCCCTCGGCCTGGGCGCGATTGTAGGCGCTCACGATGGCGCGAAACGTGGCGACAAGGACATCTTCGTGGCGACCGGCGCCGTAGCGTTGGCTCTGCCCAACCCGCACCGAGACGTAGGCGACCGCGCACGCAGCCGCGCCGGGGCTCATCGCGTGCTCGGCGTAGTCGGTGATCTCGCAAGGCTGACCAGCCAACGTGGTCAGTGCCGCTACGAAGGCCTCGACCGGACCAAGGCCGATGCCACGAACTTCGCGCCGCTCGCCTCGCAGCAGTAGCTGCGCGAACACCGCGCATTCTTTGCTGCCGATATGCCGTTCGACACTGGCGCTCTCGAGCGCGAACGGCCCTCGAGCGTCGAAGTACTCGCGCTCGAACAGCTCGCCCACGTCTTGCGCCGATAGCTCGTCACCGCGCGCGTCTGCGACGGCCTGCACGGCTTGGCTCACCTCGATGGCCAACTGACGCGGAACACGGTAGCCACGGTCGCGCTCCAGCACGTGTGCCACGCCGGATTTTCCGGATTGGCTGTTGATGCGGATCACCGGCTCATAAGCGCGGCCCACGTCGGCGGGATCGATCGGCAAGTAAGGCACTTCGTAGCGTTGCCCCGGTCTCATTTCCGAATACTTCATGCCCTTGTGGATGGCGTCTTGATGCGAGCCACTGAATGCCGTGAACACCAGCTCACCCGCGTACGGATGCCTAGGGTGCACCGGCAAGCGTGTCGCCGCTTCGACGACGCGCACGACCTCTGGCAGATCATCGAAATACAACATGGGTTCCACTCCGTGCGAATACAAATTCATGGCGATGGTGACGATGTCGACGTTGCCTGAACGCTCGCCGTTGCCGAGCAACGTGCCCTCGATACGGGTAGCGCCGGCCAGCAGCGCGAGCTCTGCCGACGCGACGCCCGTCCCGCGATCGTTGTGACAGTGAACGCCGAGCGTGACGTGCTCGCGTCGCTGGCGGTGACGCTCGAACCACTCGATGCGATCGGCAAACACGTTCGGTGTCGTCATCTCGACCGTAGTCGGCAAGTTCACGATCATCGGCCGGTCGGGACCGGCGTCCCACGCTTCGGCGACTGCGTCGCAAACCTCGAGCGCATAGTCGAGCTCGGTACCGGTGAAGCTCTCCGGGGAGTATTGCAAAATCACCTGAGTTTCAGGCATCTTCGCTGCCTCGCGCTTGATCAGCAGCGTGCCGTGCACCGCCAAATCCAAGACCTCTCGTTTGGATTTTCCGAACACGACGCGGCGCTGCAGCTCGCTGGTCGAGTTGTACAAATGCACGATCGCGCGCCGGGCGCCGACAATCGACTCGAAGGTGCGCACGATCAACGGTTCACGCGCTTGGGTGATGACTTGTGGGACGACGTCCCCAGGGAGCGCGCCGCTAGTGAGTGCCCAGCGGATGAAGTCGAAATCCGTCTGAGACGCGCTGGGAAATCCGAGCTCGATCTGCTTGAAACCAACGCGCACCAAGAGCTCGAGTAGGGCGCGCTTACGCTCGTGCCCCATCGGGTCCGGCAGTGCCTGGTTACCGTCGCGTAGATCGACGGAACACCAAGTCGGGGCTTGTGTCAGCGCGCGATCGGGCCAGCGCCGGTCGGGCAGGTCTACACGCGGAGGGGCTTGGTAACGCTGGGGATTGAAGGACATCGAAACCTCGATTCGGCGGGTGCCGGAGAGATCGCGATGCGCGCCAATTTCCTCTCCGGCGAGTTGCGGGAGCGGAAGACAGTGGAAAAACGCTGCGTTTTGCGGCGATTCACACTTCTCCCGCGCTGCTAAGAAGCAGCCGCGGAGAGGAGAGCGGAAGGCAAAACGGAGCGCGCAAGCACACGGAAGATAGCCGAGCGACTCGCCTTGTCAAGCATTCGCCCGCGGCACCAGACACGTAACCACAGTCACACCGCGGAATATCCGCGAGGGTTGGATAGAGCGCGCGGTCGTCGAACGGCGGGGCGTGACCACGCTCGCACCGGCTTTTCGCGAGCTCGCCGTGCATATGGAGCAGGCGTCGTGAGCCCGCGAGCTCGTGCAAAGAGTCGACGTTTTGAGTGCACAGGAAAAAGGCGTCGTCGAGCTGACGCTCGAGCTCGGCGGGCGCGCGATGGGCGCCGTTGGGCTGGATCCCGGCGAGCTGCCCGCGGCGTTCAAATTATTTCTTCCCCAGCTGGCGAGGCGTCCATCGCTGAGGATCGCGAAGCTAGTTTCGCCGCCCGTGTAGACGGCGCTTGGCACAGGCAGCGCCTGGCTACCGGCATGTCCTGCGCTTCCCGCCGAGCCGGAATCCGGAGGTGTTGGCGAGCCAGGCGTCGGTGCTTCTCGCGTCGGTGGGTCGGCACCGCCATCGGCGACTCCGCGGCAGCCAGCGAGCGCAACGATGGGAAAAATCCACACAAGACGCACCGAACGAAGCTGATTGAGGCTCTCTTAACTGCAAAGCCGGATTCGCTCATCGACCTCTTTGCTGCGACAAACAATGCTGCCGCCAGATCAAGGGGGGCGGGTTCACTCCCCCGTGCGTCCGCGACGCCGAAGGCTCGGACGCGACGCGACGTAGCGCGTGACCATCAACAACCCAAGGACCCGAGCGCGAACCGGCGTTGGCTCCGCCACGCCCCACGAAGTACAGTTGTCGAGTGACTACGTTTCGTTGCAAGCCCCGGTGGAACGGAAGCCGATGTTGAGCCGTACCAAAGCGCGCATTCGCGCATCGCGTGGCCGCTCTTTCTTCGCAGCTACCGCGTACTGACTGCGTAGGTCAGGTGGGTCACTCGCTGCGTCGGCTCCGCACGGACCGGCTTCAGAGCTACGCGGCCCGCGTCCACACCCTCGAACAGGCGAGTTCCGGAGCCGAACAGCACCGGCGACAGTTCCCCACCAAAGAGCTGGTATGCCGCGACGCCTTTCGGGAGATGAAAGCGTGCATGGCCGCGGTGGGGCCGCCAGCGATGTCCGACATCGGAAGAACTTAGCTCGTACTCGGCTGCGCCGAAAGTCGTAGCCGTGGGGAGCTCGCCGCTCTAACCGTCTCAGCGCATGTATTTCATCGCCATCTGCGCCTTCGTCGGGCTTTGGTTCTACGGCTTTGCAGGCCTCGTCATCGGAGTGCTCGCAGGGGGCGTGCTCGCCTACGTCGCGCTGCGTGAACGGCTACGCCGCGTGCGCGAGCAGTTCATCGAGACGACCTTTGCCGTGATGGGCGCGCTGTGCAAGGCCGATGGGGTGGTCACCCGCGACGAAATTCAGGTCGTCGAGCAGACCTTCACGTTGTTACGGCTAGCGCCCGAACAGATCGCGAGGGCCAAGGCAGCCTTCAATCGCGGCAAGGCACCCGGGTTCGACCTCGACGGTGCGGTCAGCGTGTTTGCCCGCGTTGCGCCGCGCGGCAGCATCTTGTTCAAACTTTTTTTGCAGCTTCAAGTGACGGTGGTTGCAGCAGACGGACAGGTGCACCCAGCCGAGCGGGCCGCACTGCTGAGGGTGGCCCACGACTTGGGTTTGGGCGAACGCGAGATGGCGCAACTCGAAGCGCTGCTGCGGGCCGCAGCCAGACCTGCCTCGGCTCCGAACAGCGCTTCGTCGTCGCATCGACTCGCGGACGCATACGCCGTGCTCGGGGTCACCTCGGACGCGAGCGAGAGCGACATCAAACACGCCTACCGCCAGTTGATCCGCGAAAATCACCCCGACAAGATCGCCTCGAGAGGCCTTCCCGAGAGCATGCGCAGCGTCGCGGAAGCTCGCTCGCGGGAGATCAACGCAGCCTACGATCTGATCAAGAAGACGCGCCAGTTCGTCTAGCGACTTGAGACCTTCGTCGTTCATGCACTCACGCATGCGCGCAGCGGCCCGCAGCGGCGGACCGACGATGGGCTGCGCCGAAGACTCAGGTTAGGCCTGACCCATCTCGCGCGAACCGCACGGCCAGCTCTCCACACAACCTCTCCAGCTCGGTTTGGTCGAGGGCGGAGAAGGCGGCGGGAGTATCCGAGTCGACGTCGAGGACTCCAAGCACGACGCCGGCCGGCGTGACGAGCGGCACGACGATTTCGGACTGCGTGCGGCTCGAGCAGGCGATGTGGCCCTCGAACTGCAACACGTCGGCGACCCGCTGGGTTTGCTTGGTGCGCGCCGCTGCGCCGCACACGCCGCGCGAAAAGGGAATGCGCAGGCAGCCATGCGTGCCTTGGTAGGGTCCGATCACGAGCAGATCCGCCCCGCGCGTTCGATAAAATCCGGTCCAGTCGAAGTAGTCGAACGATTGGTGCAGCTCACAGACGACAGTGGCTTGCGCAGCGATGAAGTCGTCTTCGCCTTCGAGCAAAGCGGCGAGCCGCGCGCGGACATCGGCGTAGATCAGGCGTTTTGTAGCTTCGTTCACGGCTCATTATAACCGCGCGCGATTCAACCGATAGGCGTGACTGCTCGATCGCCCTTCGCCGACCGACAAAAGACTTCGAGGGCGTGGCGGACGAGACCCACCGCGCCCTCGAAGGAGCCGACGAAGACGCTCGTTGCGTTAGGGCACGACGAACGGCGATTTCGCCGTGTACCACACGCTTCCGCTGCCTTCACCGTTCACGTTGCCGACTGCGCTGTCGCCCGCGTACGTATAGAGCGGCCAGCCCTTGTACGTGGTCTGTAGCACGCCGCTGCCGCGGTCGTAGCTACCGAAGTCCGATGCCAGCAAGCCGACCGGCACGCTCACCGGAGTGCCGTAGTAGATTGGCCACGCCGTTAGACAACCGCCGGTGCAAGTGCTCACGGGCGCCACGGTGGAGGTAGCGGGCGTGTCGGTCTTGAGAAAGTACAAGCTGAACCCAGAGACGGTAGCGATCACGGGGCCGAGCGTCGTCGTTTGCAGCGTGAACGCAGTAAACGGCACTTTCGCCGTGTACCACTTGCTTCCCACGGCTTCACCCTTCACGTTGCCGACTGCAGTGTCCGGCGCGTAGGTGTAGAGCGGCCAGCCCTTGTACGTACTCTGCATCACTCCGCCGCCGCGGTCATAGCTACCGAAGTCCGATGCCAGCAAGCCGACGGGCACGCTGACCGGATTGCCGTAGTAAATCGGCCACGTGTTCAGGCAAGTCGTGATGCAGGTGGTCACCGGCGGCACGGTGGACGTCGCGGGCGTATCCGTCTTGAGAACGTACAAGCTGAAGCCGCTCGCGGTGCTGATCACTTGGCCGAGTGTCGTCGTCTTCAGTGTGAATGTGGTGCTTGCGCCGCCCGCGCCAGCAGTGCCGCCCACGCCAGCGGTGCCGCCCACGCCAGCGGTGCCGCCCACGCCAGCAGTGCCGCCCACGCCAGAAGTACCGCTCACGCCAGCGGTTCCACCGGTTCCAGCGGTGCCGCCCGCGCCAGCTTTACCGCCAGTTCCGGCGCTGCCGCCCAGGCCCGCGGTGCCGCCCGCACCAGCTTTCCCGCCGGTCCCCGCGGTGCCGCCCGTTCCCGCGGTGCCGCCGGTTCCAGCGGTGCCACCGTGACCGCCGCTCGTCGTGCCCGCCTCGCCAGCGGAACCTGCGTCGCCTGTGCCCTCGCCAGCTTGACCCGCATTTTCGTTCATCGCGCCCGCAACGACGGCCCCGGTTCCGGCCTGGCTGCTGTTGCCCGAATGGCCACCGGTGCCTGGCGTCATGCCGGCGCTGCCTGCGCTGGGAGGGCTCGCCGAATCGTCGGTCTCGCCGCACGCTTGGACCGCAACGAGGCCGAGGCCGGCAACCAAAGCGAGTAACCAATGCCTCTTAGACATGATCGCGTTCTCCCGAAAAAATGGATCGATCGCAATGATTGATGATGAACATTTTTACTTGCTCCTAGTCGAAGTGGAAGCGTTGCTAGGCGCAGCAACTCGATTTCTAACGACGAGCCTGCTCGTAGCAGACCGTTGCTATCGCTGCGCCCAACAGCGATGCGCGTAAAAAACAATCAGTCACGCAAACAAACCCTCGGCGCAGGCAAGTGGATAGGTCCACCAACCCGCGCGCGCATGATCACTCACTACGTCAGCATCCGCAATTCGTTTCCGCCACAGCGCGTAAGTAGATCGGCACGCGCTCAGGGCTGTTGACGCCGCTGTTATCACGTCCCGCAAACGCCGTTTCAGACTCAGACGCCGGGAAATATTTCTTTTGAATTTTTATTGATGGTCACGCAACGCGCCGCGGGGACGCCCAGCCTTCGGCGTCACAGTGCGATCATTCCGAGAGAGCCTGGCGAGCAGCCGTGTGCGGCAAATCCACGCGGCGGAAATCGTCTCGCTCAATCTTGCTCGGGGTCTGGTTTCCCAACGCAAAGAGATGGCGTTGCGAGCCGCCCGTTGGCTGCCGGCACCACGCAGTGGCCGGGCATGTCGGCCTGTCCTGATTGGCCATCGCCCAAACCATTCAAACACAGCGTGCCCGCGGCACAGCCTGACTGGGACCAGCAGGAAGCGCCGACCGCGACCATCGGCGCGCATTGACCTGCAGCGCAATACAAACCGTCACTCTGATAGCAGGCGACATCGGCCGATGGCTCACCTCCGGAAGTGCATTGCCCGTACGGGTCGCAACTCGCACCGCATGCGTCACCCACCTTTCCATGAGCGCTCGACGGCGCAAGAGCGCACGTGCCGGTGCCGCTCGGGTCGAGCTCACAGGTGCCATAGACATCGATGGGCGCTAGGCACTCCTTCCAAACCGTGCACGCCGCGCCCACGGGCAAGGTGCCCACCAACAGATGATTGCAATCCGGCAATTGTGCCTTGTCGAAAGCATTGCAACCCTGCGTTGCGAAGGCGATCTCGTCCAAGCAGCGTTGGCCCGCGGCGCAGTCGAACGCGGCTCCGCTGCCCGCCCGCGCGAGCTCACCCTGAAAATCGCTACTGACGTATTTCTCACACGCGGTCTGATCGAAATTCAATTGCGCCGCCGCGCAGCACGGTCGGAGCGTGTCGCAAAACAAGGCTGCTTCTCGATCGGCAAAGTTTGCGGCGGTCAGCGCAGCCGAGCCCTCGCACGAATTCCCACCGCTCGACGTCGACCCCGACGAGCTGGCGCTCGCTCCGGCCATGCTGGCGCCCGCTCCGCCCAATGCACCCGCTCCGCCCACCGGATCCGTCCTCGCCGTTCCACCGCAAGCCATCACGCTCCCCGCCAACAGCCCCCCAACCAGCCAAAGCCCGACGTGACTCCCGATCAAAGTGTGCCCTTCACCCGCGCTAGCCTAGCCCGTGTTGGCGTCACTCGCAGCGCGATCCACCAAAATACCGCGGAGCAGTCGGCGCGGTTCAGCACTTCTCGGGATTCGCAACGCGACGCCGAAGGGCAAGAGGCAACGCGACGTGCCGCGTGACCATCAATCATAAGCAGCAGTTACTATTTCTTATCCAATTAGTTACTGGGAAACGCGCGCAGGTGACCGCAAGCTGTCGTCTATGCCAAGGTCATGCACGTGGCTCGTTGCGCTCGCCGTGATGAACGCGACCCTTTCAGGCTGCACGTTGGTCGGGGCAGGCGTGGGGGCTGGCATCGATTCACTGATCCCTGGGCCCTACGAGGAACGTCCGCCCACCGAGCTCGTGCGGCTCGAACGCGATCAGCGCGTGATCATCATGCTTCGAAGGGGCACTCGCGTGAACGGTCGATACCGCGGGACGCATGGCCCCACGGCCGCCGATCTCGAATGCTACTTGTTGGTGAGTGCCGACGAGGGGTTGGTGAGCGTGAAGAGCTCCGACGTCTCCTCGGTCGCGGTGGAGGTCACGGGCAAGGGGTGGCTGTATGGGGGTCTGATTGGCTTGGCGATCGACACCGTGATCGTCGCGGCGGTGATTGTCGCCCTGCACGACATGGACTTGTCGAGCGACCCCAACGGCCTGCACTTCTGACCGCTCAGCGTATTGCCAAGCTGCCGGCTCCCGAGGATCATGGGAACGTGATTCAACTGCATCGCCTCGAAGGCTTCTACCGCGTAGCCGTCGCGGGCGGCTATACCCGCGCGGCCCGGGATTTTCCCTATCCGATCAGCCAACCGGGTGTGCATCAGCAGGTGAGTAAGCTCGAAGCGGAGCTGGGCAAGAAGCTCTTCGATCGCCAGGGGCGGGACAGCGTCGTGCTCACCGCGGCGGGGCGTCATCTGTTCGAGTTCGTCAAGCCATTCTTCGAAGGTCTGCCGTTGCTGGCGCGCGAGATCGGCGCGGGCAGCTTTGGAGGACGATTGCGTATCGACGCTGCGGCCCTCGAGATCCGTTATGTGATGCCGCGTTGGATCCAACTGTTGCGAAAGGCGCGCCCGGATATCGACGTCGATCTGGAGGAAGTGCAAGTCCCAGATTTCTCTCGCCTGGCCAGCGGAAAGACCGATCTACTGGTGGACTACCTGCCGCAAGTGCCGGCAGGAATCGAAGCGCGGCGGGTCGGCACTCATTTCATTTTCATCGTGGTCCCGAAGCAAGGCTTCGAGCTGCAGAGTCGCAGGCCCAGTTTGCGCTCGCTGCGTGACCGGCCATTCGTGAGCTTTCACCCGAGCTTGCCGCACTGTCAGCTGCAACTGAACGCGATCGACGCCCTGGGCGCCGATCGGCGAAAGACCCTGAGCGCCTCGTCGACCGAGGCCATCTTGGGCTTCGTTGCCGCAGGTCTCGGCTACTCGCTCGTGCCCTGGCCAGACGCGCGCGGGCCGCAATTTCAGGGCGTTACCGCGATCCGTCAAAAGGGGCCAGGCGCTGAATTTCCGATCCTAGCCGCGTGGCGCAAACGCGCCGAGACCGACCCGCTGATCGATGCCGCGCTCCAAGCACTCGGCCCGGTTTCTACGAGCCGCCGACGAAGTCGCGCCTCGGCTTGATGGTGAAGCACGGCGCGCCACGCTCGGCGCCACAGGCCATCTCGCCGTCAGCCCATGAACGGCGGCAAAGCCGCGATCGATCAACGCGACGAACGCCGCATTCGCCTTCTTTGCCGAGCCCCCGCGCCCGAACACGCGGATCCCTTCGCTGTCCTCGCGATCCAGGAACAGATCTGATGAAGCTACCCGGATGCAATCGCTACTCCGGCGAGATGCTCACGGGGGTCGGCGTTCGTTACGACCTCGGCGACGACGACCCGCTCGTCGGCACGCTCGTGAAAGACCAGCTCCTCACGCTCACCGACGGCAGTGAACAAAGCCTATACGCGCTGATGGAGAAAGGCGGCGGCCTCTGCATTTCGGCCATGGAACGCTCACTGCCGCAAAATGTGCAACATGCGCGCGCAGCGAAGACGGCCCGTCGATGCTCGTCCGTCCCGACGGGCGCATTGCCTGGACCGACGCTTCATCGAAGTCTCTCGATGACCCGCGCGCGCGCTGGTTCTGAATTGGACCAGCGCACGAGCCGTAGCCGTCGCAGGGTCAGCGCATACCGCCCGACGCGAGCAGCGTTTCACCCGTCAGCCAACGCGACTCCTTGGAAGCCAAAAAGACCGCGATGTCTGCGATCTCGTCGGGTTGTCCCGCGCGACCGAAGGGAGCTTGCGCGGCAATCGCCTTCTCGAAATCCGAACCGATGAAACCCGCGCTGCGCGCCCCCTCGGTATCGACCATGCCGGGGTTGATGGAGTTGACGCGAATCTTGCGCTGACCGAATTCGCGCGAGAGCACGCCGGTGATGGCATCGACGGCACCCTTGGTCGCGGTATAGACCGCGCTGTTCGGCGGCGTAGTACGACTGACGACCGAGCCGATGTTGATCACGCTACCACCTTCGGGCAGGTGCTTGGCCGCAGCCTGGGTAACCAGCAACAAGCCGAGCACGTTGGTGTTGAACTGCCGGTGAAAGCTTTCTTCCGTGATTGCTTCGATCGGCGCGAATTCGAAGACGCCGGAATTGTTGACCAGGACGTCGAGTCGACCGAACGCCTTCACAGCCTCGTCGATCAAGGCTTGCGCATCCGCGGCTTTCGATACGTCCGCTTTGACCGCGATCGCCTTGCCACCTTTGGATGCAATGGCTTCGACCACCTGGTCCGCGCCCGATTTGCTGGAAGCGTAGTTCACCACCACCGACGCCCCTTCCGCGCCGAGCGCCTTGGCGATCCCCGCCCCGATGCCCTTGGACGCCCCAGTCACGATTGCCACTTTACCGTTGAGTTTGCTCATGTTTGTTCCCTTGTTGACCGGGCCAACGCCGGCACCTTGTTCGTTAGTTCTAAACTACGGAACAATTGAACTTCGTCAAGGGGTGGCTAGACTGATTTGCATGAAGCCGCTCGTTCATCCCGCCCTGGAAGACATCACCGTGGAGGGGATCCTGCACGCCTTGTCCGATCCCACCCGGGTCGAGATTTTCGCAAAGATCGCGGACTCGAGCTGCTCGGCCAACTGTTCGACCTTCCTTACGGTGGGCGAGAAAGCAGTCCCGAAGTCCACCCTGTCGCAACATTTCAAAGTGCTGCGTGAAGCAGGACTCGTTCGCTCGGAGCGGATCGGCGTCGAGATGCAAAATAGCTCGCGCTGCACCGAGATCGACACTCGCTTCCCCGGCCTGCTGCAGGCGATCGTCGGCGCGCTGAAGACTCAATCGGGCGAGCGCGGTGTCAAGCGAGCGAGCAAAAAGGCGAAGACCCGACCGTGAGGATTTGATCGGGTCACGCGCCGCACTCAGCCCGGCTCAGGGAGAAATCCGCGCTGGGCGGCGCCATTCGTCCGCGACGCCGAAGGCTGAGACGCGATGGGACGTGCCGCGTGACCATCGACAAAATAGAAAACGCCCAATCGACGTCCGCTGCGAAGGCTCGTGCCCCCTCACTCAGCTTGCGAGGGAGAGGGCACGACGCCGAGCGCTAGTTCACGACTGGATGAATGCGAGTAAGTCCGCGTTGATCAGCTCGGCGTCGAGCTCGCGGGCCGCTTGCAGCCCCGCGCAACGGCTCCCGGCTCGTGGTCAGAATGCGTAGCCCGGGAGCCTGGGCGAGCAGTGTCTCGGCTAGGCCCGCAACCGCTTGCAAAAGATGCTCGCAGCTATCGAGCACCATCAACAGCTGCTTGTCCTCGAGAAACTGAATCAGGTGCGGCAGCGGATTTTCCGAATGAACCGGGAGCCCGAGCAGCGCCGCGATCGAGCTCGGCAAAAGCAGCGGATCGCTCAACGGAGCCAGATCGGCAAAGACTTGCGAAGGTTCGGCGACTGCGGCGGCGAGGACCGCCTGCGCGACCGTGGTCTTGCCGATCCCGCCCGAGCCGACGATTATCACGAGTCGGTGTTGGGCAAGCAGGCTGACGATGGAGTCGATCACGCTTGCGCGTCCGAAGACGCGAGCCAACGCCAGGGGACGAACAGAGCGCGGCGACGGCATCGGCGACCAGGGGTCGAGCGCTGCTTCGTACGCCGCGACGTCGGCAACGAAGCGGTAGCCGCGCCCTGCCACGCTCGCCACGTAGCGTTCGTCATTGCGGCCATCGGCGAGCACCCGGCGGATGGCCGCGATATGAACTTTGAGGTTCCCCTCGTGGCTGAAGTTTCTGACGAGCAGAATCTATCGTTGCTGCCCGGCGGACTGCTCGCTACGCGACTGCGGCGCGCACGTTCGCCGCCACCTGTTTGGTACCGTCCACGGTAATCGCCCCGTTGGCATCTACCGTCACCTCGAAATGCACGAGCGGGGAGCCGGCCGGGCCTTGCAAGACATTGCCGTTGTCGTCGAAGCGGCTCCCGTGGCACCCGCAGTACAGCGTGACGCCGGACGGAGCGACGTCGCAGCCCTCGTGCGTACAGGTGATGGTCATCGCGTAGAGACCAGCCGAATCGCGCGCTAGAATCGCCGGGGCATTCGGAATCACACTCAAGGTGCCCTCGCTCGTGCTGCTCACGTTTCCGGCAGCCACGACGCCGAAGGAGGCTGGCGCGCCAGAGCCGCTGGAGCAGGCGGCGACCAAGGGACCAGCTGCCAGGACTTTCAAAAAGCTACGACGAGGATTTTTCATGTGATTTCTCGAATTGTGGACGCGGCGGAGAGGACTCGTAATCTGTCAGAGGATAACCGGCGGTGTGGGGGCCAACATGCTTGCTAAAGTGATACCGAGCTCCTGTTCGATTGCAGCGATTTTTCCGCGCGCGTCATCGAAACCGTCTTTGCCGAAAGTTTTGTGTTCGATGTCCTCGAACAGCTCGCCCATCTCGTCGAGCTGTTGCTTGGACATTGCGTCCTTCCACGCTTGAAAGACGATCGTATCTTCTTGTGCGGCGTGTTCCTCGTACATCCGCGCAAAGCCCTCGAGCGCGTGCGCCAACGGCTCGGCGTTCCGGACACCGATCGTCTGTTTGCTGACGCCGAGCACGTAGCTCGTGATTTCCCGACCCCGTTGATGTTGCGCAAGCAACGTGTCGATGAGAGTTGCCGCGGCCCCACCCGCCTTTCTTACGGCCGGAAACAAGTGTTCTTCTTCCAACGCTCGCTCGTGATAGTCCTCCCCGAAGGTTTGCATCAAGGCCGCCGCGCGTTGCAGCGCGCTGGGCGGAACCGCAGCGGACTTCAGCCGTAGGCGGCTCGCCGTTTCGCGATAAACGACCAGCAGCCGACG
Organism: Pseudomonadota bacterium; assembly: GCA_037200885.1. Lineage (GTDB taxonomy): Bacteria > Myxococcota_A > Polyangia > Polyangiales > Polyangiaceae > PMG-095. The sequence continues at coordinate 2,168,671 of JBBCIN010000001.1, read as the reverse complement.
AATCACGCCGTGCTCGCGCATCAGATCTTCGACGGCGCCGACCCCGCCAGCGTTGTCCTTCGAAATCGCGGGCGTTATCGCTGCGGGTAACGTCGACCGCGGTGCGGGCTCAGCCTCGAAAGGTACTTCGGGGCGGCAAGCCACGAGCGCGGTAGCGACGCCGCCGAGCGTAAGAAATAATCGTCGACTGTCGAGTGACGTCATCCGCGCCTTCGATAGTACGCAGACCTGGTGACCGAAGCACGGACTCAATGATCGTCGAATCACTTCTCCGCGTTCGAGCGATCCTTCAAAACGATTCCTCGCGGCTGCCGTTCTCCGGTTAGGGCGCGCTGAAGCCGCTCGGCAGTGAGGGCGTGCCGGGCGAAGGCAGCGCGCCGGGCAACGTCGGTACGCCGCCGACAGGCGCGCTCTGCGGCAAGCTGCCAATGGCCGAGCCATTGGGCACCGCAGGCGTGCCGACCAAGCCGTTGTTGGGCAAAGCCGGGTTGGGGGTCGAGCCAGGGATGGTGCCGTTGCCTACCGCGGGTGCAAATGGGACCGCGCCGCCGGTGGTCGTGCCGTAGCTGTTCTGCGGCGAGAAATTGGTCTGCGGCGTGTCGCTCCCGAGCGGCGCGACGTAGCCGAGCTGCGTCGGCGTCGGCAGGTAACCTTGCACCGGCGAATAGGTGATCGCAGGCATGCTCTGGATGGGCGCATAGCCGGCACTTGCATTGGAGTCCGTCGGAGCCCCGTTGGCAGCGGGGGCTGAGCCGTTCGGCAGGTTGATGTTCGTCACGTTGGACGGGGCTGCAGCCGTGCCCTGCGCGGGCACGTTGACGATCACTACGTTCGGCGGCGCAGCAGACGCGGTGGGGGCCGGGCTTGCCTGCACGTCATTCACCTGCGCGTCGTGCGCGGCCACCGCGCCAAGCGCCTGCCACCCCTCGCGTAGCTCCTCACGCTGCAGCGCGTCGGAGATGAGATGCTCGTCGTTGACGCTTTGCCGGTGCGCAACGATCAGGCCCGTGATGATGCCCACGAGCCCGAGGCAAACGGCCACGCCCGCTACCGCACGCCACGGCCGAACATCCTTGCGGACGACCAGGAGGGGCGCATCCGGCAGTTCAAAGCCGTGATTATGAGACGTGTGTGCATCATCTGGGGTCATGCCTGCGTATCTAGGCAAGACGCGGTCCACGCCAGCTCGAGCCATGCGGCGGTGCGTGTTTTGCGGTTCAGCAGTACGCCGAACGCTTCCGCTCCGCTGCGGGGCCCGCAGGGAGATCGAGTTGGTCTACGGCGGAGCGCGGGCGGGCTCGACGGGCGCGCTGGCCGACGCGGTGCTCGCCAGATGGGGCCGAACGACACGCCATAGTCCGGAGAACGCCTCACGTAGCACATGACCGAACGAGGCGCGCCCGCCGCGGAAAACTCTCGGAGGAAATCACTGGACGATCGGACCGCTTCGCACAAGCGTTCGCGCGTGCGCACCGTTCTGCTCTCGATTGTCCTGTCGGTCACAGCCTGCAACAATGGGGGCGCTCATTTCAGTACGGAGACCGCGTCTGACTTCACGCCGGCATCGCACACTGTCTCGGTGCTGGGCGTGTACAAGGACGGGCGCATGGCGGTCGACGTCTGGGACCAGTTGGCACCGCACCTGGCGGACGCTCTGGCTTCAGCGCCGTGCGACATCGGATTCGATTCGCTCGTGACGTCGAACCAAGAGTTGGCCGACGCAATCGACGAACGTGCGCGCGCCGAAGGACCGAATGATCTGCTCGCGCAGCTCGCGCCCGCGGCTCGAGGCGATTTGCTGTTGGTGTTGACGTTTTCGGGAAAGCCGCCGCAGCAGCAAACGCTGGCGGAACCACCGGCGGGTGCGCCGGTCAACAACAGCATGGGCAGTCCACGCAAACGAGGCGCGCACTCGGGCAATGGCCACGGCGCTGACCCGAACCGACTCGAGGTTTCCGCGGCGCTGTTTTCGGTCGCGCAGAACCGCCCGTTCGCACTGCTCGGTATGACTTACGGCGGCCAAAGCGTGGACGACGCCATGACGCGTTTCGGTGCCGAGCTCGCCCGCACGATCCCGCATTCGAAATGCGTGGGCTGGAACTGGGACGTCAAAATCGATCCGGCGACGCTTCGCTCGCATGTCGGAGAGTAGCGCGATGAAAGCTCCCGCAGCCTGGCGTTCGGATGTTTTCCCCGGTGACGGCGCCGGCTCGCCCATGTTCCAGGTACTGAACTTTGCGATCATGCCGAAGGACAAGCCGCCGCTCTCCGTTGAGCAGCTTTACATGGTACTCAACTGGATCGATGCCGGGGCGCCCGACAACTGACTTCCGTATTCACGAATCAGGCCGCGCTGGGGAGCTGATTTTGCTCGATCTAGCCTCATCCTGTGCAGCGGACACGAAACGGCGCTGACGCATCCACTTCGTGGCGACCCACTTCTCGCCGCGCTGTACGGGCGCGCCCGCATGGAGCGACCGATGATCGAGCTGGCTCGATTGATCGCAGTACTCGAAATAGACTGCGTTGCCGCGCACGGGCAATACCGTCAAGCCGGCTTTGGGAAAGGTGGTGGCCCCGCCGCTCTCGACTTCGTTTAGGTACGTGATGAGCGTGCTGACGCGTTGCCCACTGCGCGCCAGCGATGCGCGGTTGGCGTCGTTCGACGGCGCCAAAAAGTCGAAGTGGGGCGCCGCCTCGGCGCCTGCTGGGTAATGGAGTACCTGGAAACCTTCGCCGTTCTCCAGTGGCAGCTGCATCAGCTCGGCGACGCGGCGATCGAGCTTGGCAATCAAAGGTGTTTCTTCGAGCCGAAAGAACATTCCGAGGCTAGTCCGCTGCGCGGCGACCTCGTCTTGACCCGAGTAGGGGTTGACGATGGTCGATGGCACGAGCCGCGGGCGCGCAAGCTCGATCAGCTCTGCACACTCCTCGGGGCTGAACACGTCGCCCAGCACGACGACGACCGGTCGTTCGACCCGCGAGAGCACGGGTACGATTCGGTCGCTCGTTTCGAAGCGCGCGTGGCGAGGCAGGCGCGGCTCACCATAAACGTACTCCGGCGGCTCGTCCTCGATGGTCAAGGAATCGAGCGGAAGCGGCAGCCCGCTGCGATGCGCGAGCACGAACGCGTCGACGATGGCGCGCGCGACGCGAGGGTCCATGCGCTCATCGATCATGATTTGTACGAGCTTTGCCGGGGTTTGCCCCTCGCTCAGGCTCTGACCGAGCCAGGCGCTCAGATCGGGTGAGAAACGGACGACGCTGGCCATTCTGCAGGGCCTTTCAGTGGGCTCCGTTTCGCGCCATCGGCAGGGTAGCTGCTGGCAGCAGCTCGTTGGCCACCCAACCGTCATCGGTCAGCGTGAAGCCCTCCTCCAGCAGGGCCTTGTTCGCGCCGGCAACCACGCGGTCCACCGCGGGGAACACCGCTTTGATTTCCGGCACCGCCGTCCAAAGCGCGGCCTTCACGTGATAGGTATACTTGACGAGTGCGCCTTTGGCATCCTTCGGCGCCGAAAGCTCGAAGCTCACGACCTTGTCTAGGCTGAGCTTGGCAACGCACAGATCACCTTGGAGCCTTCGAGCGTCGCCAGCGGCGGCTTGTACGCGGTAATACTGACGACCAGTTTCGGTCAATTGAAAGCGAGTCACCGGCGTGGCCACGGGTCCGTCCTCGGTGTTGACCTGCCCCATCGCGGCGCTCGATGTCACGAGACCGAGGTGCTCGAGCGCTGGCATTTGCACCGCGTTTCGCGCGTGAAGCTCGAACTCGCGCTCGCTGACGTCGAGCGGGAATTCTTTGCCCAGACAAAGTTCCCCGTGCGCGGCCAAGTACGCGACCATGCCGCGCGTGAAGGTGTCCTTGTTTGCCGCTTTCAGGTCGACGCTCGGTTGAGTGTGACAAGCAGCGCTGAACAGCACAAAGCTCGCGAGAAACCAGCGAGCGGTACTCGTTTTCAGTCTACACATGGTCCAGAGGTCTTGGGCTTGGCTGGGGGTTGGTAGTCGTCGTTCAGCGTGTCGAGAAAGCACAGTAAATCGGCGATGTTCTGCTCGCTCAGCGCCGGTGCGGAGCCCGCCTTGCGCCCATCGAGCGGCATCTGCGCGTCGATGTTGCTGCGGAAGGCGCGCGGCAGGTCGTCGTACTTATCGACCTTGCCACCGACGGACTGAGTCGTAATCAAGCCGTACGTCGGAAACCCTCGGTCGTTCGCGGCCTTCGCTTTGCCGCCCACGGTGGGGTACCAAAGCTCCGGCCGCGTGTCGCGCGTGTTGTAGAAGCGCAAAACTTGTTCCAGCGAGTGAAGCACGCCATTGTGGAAGAACACGCTGCGAGTCGTGACGTTCCGCAGCGTGGGCGTCTTGAACATGCCGCAAAAGGCGTTTGGCACGCCGGGCAACGCGGGATGATCGGTGCGCGCGGGACCGCACAATCCGAGGTCGTAGTATTGGCTATCGGCATTGACGGGCAGCTCGCGGTTGCGCGGCGCGCCGATGGCCTCGTAGGAATAGTCAGTGAACATGGCGGAGCTGCCGTTCAGACCGGCACCGGGAAAGTGGCACGACGTGCAGTTGCCCTTGTTGACGTCGCTGAACAGGTGCATCCCGCGGACCTCGGCGGGCGTCAGATCACCGCCGATCTTGTTGCCAACGAACAAGTCGTACTTGCTCGAATACGGATGAAAGCTCGGGTCTTCGAGTTGAAAGGCCTGCAACGCCTTGCCGACGGCGTCGAGCGCAGCCTCTGGGTCGCGCCTCGGATCGGCGCCGAAGGCTTGCCGAAAGCGTGACGCGCTCGGCGAGGCCAGCAGCCGTTCGACCAGCGCGGCGGCGCTTTCATTGCCCATCTCGACCGGGGACAGCAGCGGAACACGAGCTTGCTCGGCCAACGTGGCGGCACGCCCGTCCCAGGTGAAGCCACCACCGGGGCCTGGCGCGCTGACCCCGTCCGGATTGTCGAGCAGATCGGCGAACGGGGGTGTGTACTCCTTGTAGCGCAGCGACGGCGCCGCGCGCGTACCAGATTGGTTCATACCCGGACCGCCGAGCTGCACGGCGAGATCATTGGGCGGGCCGTAGGCGTGCGTCGGATCGTGGCAAGTGGCGCACGCGAGGGCACCGGACGCGGACAACCCTTTCTCGAAAAAGAGCTGCTTTCCGAGCTGTGCGCTGGGACTCAGTCCGTCGGCGGTCGCGAGCGGCAAGGCGCTCGCTCGGGCCGGTTCCGGAGCACCCCCCTGTCCGCCATTCGAACCAGAGTTGTGCTGTATTCCGCAACCTGCGAGGCAGACCAAGCACGCGCCGATCAGGTGAGCAGCAAAGTGTCTGCTTCGTATTGCGGGTGCTGCCAGCATCTCTGGTGTCGGCCTTGGCTGGTCCGGGTACCAGATCCCAAGCCAGGCCTCTGCGACGGCTGCGCAACAATCTGGTGCGCTTCCGCGTCACTCTTCGGGATGTGAAGTCAGCCGCGTGCGCCCGTGCGCGCAGCGATTTCGAAATTCGGAGACTCATTCTGATTTTCGAAGACGCCGATGGCGATTGCAAAATTTCGTAACATTAAAATTATTGAGAACGCTGCATAGACACGCAGGATCGCGCGAAAATCACTGACTTGGCGCGACTCTTGTACAGGGGGCGGATGCCGCCAGTATCGCGGCGATTTTCGAAATGATTTGGAGGTTAGCGTGCGAAAACTTTTAAGCAGGGTATCGATTCTGGCTCTTACGGGGGTCGGCGCCTGCGCTGGCGTCGTTGGATGCTCCGGCAATGATTCATCGACGACGGCAGAGACCAGCCCGAGCGATGGCAAGAGCGGTGAGATTGGGCTCGCGCTCGATGTGGGCGGCGGCGTCACGATCAACACGGCCAGTTACACCATCGTCGGCCCGAATGGGTTCACCAAGACGGGCACCATCGACCTGTCGGCGGCGACCGCGTTCTCCGCCACCATCGGCGGCATCCCGGTAGGTAACGGCTACAGCATTTCCCTCAGCGCGACGGCGACTGACGGCACCACCAACTGCGGTGGCTCTGCGACCTTCAACGTCACGGCGCGCACCACGACCAACGTGACCGTTTCGCTGGATTGCCACCAGGCGCCGACCACCGGCAGCGTGGGCATCAACGGCACGACCAACATTTGCCCGGTGATCGACGCGCTCTCCGCGAATCCGAGCCAGGTCAACGTGGGCAGCACCATCGCTCTCTCGGGCGCCGCGCACGACTCCGACAGCGGCCCCTCGCCGGTCACGTACAAGTGGACCGCGACGTCGGGCACGTTCGACAACGCGACCTCCGCGAACCCCGTGTTCACCTGTACCGACGTGGGCGTGTCGACCATCACCCTGGTCGCTTCCGACGGAGACACCACGGCCAACTGTAACGACAGCCTGACCACCACCGTCACCTGTTCGATGAGCGTCTCCGGTGTGGTGAGCACGGCGGCCTTCGCCCCGGGCAGCCCGACCGAGCCCAACATCGGCCCGAGCTACTACGCGGGTGCCAAGGTATGCGTCGACGCCAACGCCAACGGCAGCTGTGACGCCGGCGAGCTCGGCACGACGACCGACGCCAGCGGCAAGTTCTCGCTGCTCGTGACCACGCCATCGGCGCTGATCGCGGACATTCGCGCGACCGCGACCAACACCGCGAGCGGCATCACCAATCCGTCGCGCAACGTCTACCGTGCGCCGCTGGCTCAGGTCAGCGAGCAAGGCGCGAAGGTCGTGCTCAGCCCGCTCTCGAGCGAAGTCTTGCGCAACATGGAAGCCAACGGCACGGACTACGCCACGGAGCGTTTGGCGCTCGCCACTCGCTTGGGCGTGCTCACGACCGAGGTCTTGAGTGACCCGAGCACGCTCAGCGGCGCGTCGAAGACGGCCGTTCTTCGCGAGTCGCACGTGCTCAACAGCCGCTTCCGGTACGCGGTAACCAAGCTCGATCGCGGTGACCTGTACCCCGACGCGCTGGCGGTGCCGGGTGGCAACCCCGAGCTCACCGGCCTTGCCGGTGTCACGCCCGCGACGGCCACGACGGTCGACACGCGCGCGCCGATCACGTTCAAGCAAGCCGAGCAAGCGGCCTTCGCCGTGGAAGGCATCCCGCGCTACGACGCGATCTTCATCGTCATGCTGGAGAACAAGTCGACGCAAGCGATGTTGAACTCGGCCTTCGCGCCCAAGATCAACGGCTACCTCCGCGAGGGCAATCAAGCCGCCAGCTACTACGCGACCGGCAACCCCAGCGAGCCCAACTACACTGCGCTGGGCGGCGCGGACGACTTTGGCATCACCGACGATTCGCAGTGGAACTGCGATGCCACGGGTCCGAACGCGGTCAAGGACTTGCCGATCCCGGACAAAACCGTACCGGGTCTGCAGAACTCTCCCTTCACGACCACCTGCACGCAGTCGGCCGCGGTGAACCACAACATCACCGGCAAGCCGAACTTGTTCACCGCGATGAACCAGGCCGGCATGACCTGGCGCACGTACAACGAGTCGATGAACCCGGGTCAAGATCGGCGAACGGACAGCATCGCGGACAACGCGGTGGTCGCTCCGGACAACGTGTACGCGCCTGGGACGCTGGCTGGTAACACGGCGCAGATCGGCAACGCGAACCTGCTCTTGCCGCTACCCGCTGGCCTGTACAAGACCAAGCATCACCCCGGCATGGCTTATCAAGACGCGCGCAGCGAGCCGGACTTCAACTACTCGAACCGCACGCTCGGCGGTGGGCAGTGGGACAGCGTACTGCTGAACACCAGCGTGTACTCGGTACCCGCGAACTACGATCTCGACCAATTCGGCACGGATTTGAACAACGGCGGCATCGGCGCGCTAAACTTCGTGATCCCCGACCAATGCGACGACATGCACGGCATCACCGTGCAGGGCACCGTGCCTCCGTCGACCTCGAAGGTCACGGCCAGCGATTGCAGCAGCGTGTCGAACAACGTGCCGGTGGCTACGGGCGGCAATATCCTCGCCCGCGGCGACAAGTACGTCGATTACCTGGTGAAGAAGATCAAGGCTTCGCCGGTGTGGATGAACCCGCAGAAGAAGGTCGCCATCGTGCTGATGTTCGACGAAGGCAACGCGACGGCGCCGGATATCAACTCCTGCTGCGGTTGGAAGGCCGGCAAGACCTCGGTCAACGCTCCGCTGATCCAGAACTCGGACGGCACGTACTCCAAGGACCTGACCGTCAACAACTACAAGGCCGGCAATCAGGGCCACGGCAAGAGCATCTTCGGCATCCTCACGAACCAAGCCAGCGCGCCGAAGGGCATCCAAGACAACGACGTGTACAGTCACTTTTCGTTCGTGCGCACGCTGCAAGACATGTTCTTGCTGTCCGATCCGGCCAAGGACGGCTCGTACATGAACCGCTCGAAGTACACCGAGAAGTTCATCGCGCAGAACATCTTGAACCTGCCGGAATACGCCGGCAGCGCGGACACTCACTTCGACGCCGTGCGTCCGATGAATCACTCGTACGTGATTCCGGCGACGTACACGCAAAAGCCGACGGCGGACGACACGCGCCCGCTGCAGGTTGGAGCGGACGCGACTCAGACCAACATCTGGGCCATCAAGTAACGAGCTGAGCGCGGAGCGCTCGACGAGAACGGGGCAAATCTTCGGATTTGCCCCGTTTCTTTTTGTGCGATTCACTTCAGCCAAGCCGTTGCGCGCGTCCAAACGGACTTGAATCCGCCCAGCGCTCGCCGTAGGACCCGGAGCAGATGAAGACTGCCATCGTCCTGAAACACGTCGAGTTCGAGGGCCCCTCCCGGATCGCGCCGTTGCTCGACCAACGCGGCTACCAGATCGACGTCCGCGCGCTCTATCTGGGCGATTCCGTTCCTTCACACCTCGGCAACGACGAGATCTTGATCGTGATGGGTGGCCCCATGGGCGTGTCCGATATCGGCAAGCACGAGCTGCCCTTTCTCGAGCGAGAGGTCGAGCTACTGCGCAGCTGCCTGGAACAAGACCAACCCGTGCTGGGCGTGTGCCTCGGCTCACAATTGTTGGCGCACGCGGCCGGCGCCCGAGTCGGGCCGATGCATGACGGCCAAGCGCGGCGATACGAGGTGGGCTGGGACTCGATCCGCTTTCATCACGAGGTCGGCGATGAAGTGTTGCGCGGAATGCCGCTCGAAGACCAAGTGCTGCACTGGCATGGCGACACCTTCGATTTGCCGACGGGCGCGCGGCACTTGGCCTCGAGCCGCATTTGCCCAAACCAGGCATTTCGTCTCGAGCGGCAGTTTGGCCTGCAATTTCACTGCGAAGTAACGAGCGAGGACGTCGAGGCTTGGCTCGCGGGTGACGACGGATTCGTCGAACGCGCGAACGGCAAAGACGCCTTTGCCCGGTTGCGCCGCGACACCGCACAGCGCATCAGCGCTCAATCCGAGCTCGGCGATCGCTTGCTCGGAAATATCTTGGACGCGATGACGGCCTGACGCATCACGCGCCGGCGCGCTTGATGAAGACGTGGGTCGCCTTTTCGCCGGGCGCGCAAGTATTGGCGGCTGGTTTCGACGCCGCCGCCGCGGTCGTGACTTGACCCGAGCCAACGCCCAAGGACAGCCAACGCCCGGTCACATCGTTGCCGCCGTCGTGGTGAATGTTGAGGCCGCGCTGCATCAACGGTCAACCGCTAGACGAACCGGTCGGGTTTCTCTCCGCGCGGAAGACCTTCACCGCGTAGAAGTGACGCGATCACGCGCAGCGCATCCGGCGCCGCCGGGCGTATGCTGCCGTCCCGAGCAGCAGACCGAACCACCCGACGCCCGAGTCGTCAGGCGAGCCGCCCGTTCTGCGCGTCGCGCAGGCGAGACCCGCGCCCGAGCCGACCAACACGCTGCACACGTTACGGTAGCAGTCGTGACTCAGGCATTGGTCCGAGCTCGTACACGAGGCATCCTTGGCTAGCTGCGGCGAGCAGCTGCCCTCGCTGCAGTATTCGCCCGCGACGCACGGGACATCGTTCGAGCAAGAGGCAGCGCATTGCAAGGTGCCGCTGTTACAGCGCGTGCTGCGGCAGTGATCGGCGTCTTCGCACGGCCCGTCTCCGGGCGCGATGCCGCAAGCATCGTCGGCCGGATCGCACACCCCCGAGAGGCAAACGGCGCTGCCGATCGCCGCAGTGCAGCTGGAGACCCGCGCCGGATCGGACGGCAAAGGCGTGCCGTTCGCGAGTTTCGGCGTGCACGAGGTCGAGCTGTCGTTGCAAAATTCCGAACTGCTGCAGTCGGAATCGAGGCGGCACCCATTGGCACACAAACCGCTGTTCGTGTCGCACACGTTGCCCGTGTGGCCTTGGCAATCGCCATCCGACGTGCACTTGCTACAGGCGCCGGATTGAGCTCCCGAAGCAATGCAGAACGGCGCGCTGGTAGTGGCGCAGGGCTGCGCGGCCTTCGAGCCGCGATCGCCATCGCAGCGGACGCAAGTAGAGAGGTCGACGTTGCAGATGGGCGTCTTACCGCTGCACTCGGCCGATGAGACGCACTCTACGCACGTTCCACTGGTTGGATTGCAGGTCGGCGTGATGCCCGAGCATTGCGAGTCCTTCAGGCAGTCCACACAGGTGCTCTTCGTGACTCCGGTCGTTCCGCACAGAGCCGAGCGACACACGGTCGCGGCAGTCGCCGTCGTGCACGGGCCGGTTCCGCTCGAAAGACCGCACTCGTCGTCCTTCGTGTCGCACACACCGCTGCTGCAAACCAGGACGGCAGCGGCTTCGTCGCAAGTCCCGTGCAGGGTCGGATTGGCGTGCCCCGCGTCACTCGGAAGGGCGACACCATTTTCGAGCGTCGGCAGACAAGCATTCGAACTTTCGTTGCACCATTGTCCAGTCCCGCAATCGGCGTCCACGTTGCAGCCGTCAGCTGGCTGGCACAGGCCGTTCGCGCTGCACGCACCCGAGCGGCAGATCGTCGGCCCGTTGCCAATCGTGCACGGGCCATCGCCGGTGGCGAGCCCGCACTGGTCGTCTGCAGCGTCGCAAACCGCGCTTTGGCAAACCAACGCGGCAGAAGCCAGCGAACAAACGCCGTCGAGGATCGGAATCGTGTGTGGCGCGTCGCTCGGCAAGGGTGCGCCGTTGGCTAGAGCAGCTTTGCAACTGCGCGTGGTCTCCTGACACCAGTTGCCGGCGCTACAATCAGCGTCCAGGTTGCAGCCGGCAGCGGGCCGGCAGTTGCCGTCAGCGCTGCATGCCCCAGAGCGGCACAGCGCCGCCCCATTGGCGAGCGTGCACACGCCGTGACCAATGTCGTAGCCGCACTTGTCGTCCGCTACGTCACAGACGCTGCTCTGGCAAACCAGTAGCCCGGCAGGAACGGTGCAGGTCCCTGCGAGCGTCGGAACGGTGTGCGGCGCGTCGCTCGGGATGGCGGAGCCGTTGGCGAGCATGGCCGTGCACACGTGCAGGCTTTCGTTGCACCAATTGCCACCCGTACAATCGAGGTCGACGTTGCAGCCCGTCGCCGGCTTGCAACGGCCATTCTGACTGCATGAGCTGGAACGGCAGACGACCTCTGCGTTGATCGCGGTGCATGGTCCGCCGTTGACGTTGAAACCGCACTTATCGTCGGCCAGATCGCAGACCGAACTCTGGCAGACCAGGACCGCAGCGGGTGCAGTGCAGGTGCCAGCGAGAATCGGACCCGCGTGCGGCGCGTCCGCGGGCAGCGCGCTCCCGTTCGTGAGCTTCATGCTACAAGAGTGACTCGTTTCGTTGCACCACTGACCCTCGACGCAATCGCCGTCAATGTTGCAGCCGCCCGCTGGCTGACACAGACCGTTGTTGCTGCACGTTCCCGAGCGACAAACCGTCGTCTGATTCAGCAGCGAGCACGGGCCGTGATTCGTGGCATAGCCGCAGGAGCCGTCCGCATCACACGCGGAAGAACGGCAAATGCTGGCTTGGTCGACGACCGTGCAACCGGCGCTGCCGTTGAGCTTACCGCACTTGCTGTCGATCGTATCGCAGACCGTGGCTTGGCAGACCAAGCTGCCAGCGCCTACCGTGCAGGTTCCGTTCAAAGTTGGACTGCTGTGCGGCGCGTCGGTCGGCATCGTCGTCCCGTTGGCGAGCTTGGCCGTGCACACGTGAGTCGCCTCAGCGCACCACTGACCGGGCACGATGCAATCGGTGTCGATGTTGCAGCCGCCCGCTGGTTGGCAGGAGCCGTTATTGCTGCAAGACGCCGAGCGGCACACGCTGGCCGCAGTCAGCGTCGTGCACGGGCCGCCATTCACCGCGTAACCGCACTTGTTGTCGGCCGTATCACACACGCCCGCCTGGCACACCAAGGTGGCGGCAGCCGCGAGGCACATGCCCGTCAACGGCGGACTCGCGTGCGGCACGTCCGACGGAATAGCGGTCCCGTTCGTCAGCTTGGGCGTGCACGCGTGCGAAGTCTCGTTGCACCAGAGGCCGTCCGTGCAGTCGTTATCCAGGTTACAGCCACCGGCAGGCTGACACAGCAGGTTCTTGCTGCAAGAGCCCGAGCGACAGACCGTGCCCTGGTTCAAGGCCGTGCAGGGGCCATGATTGGTCGCGTACCCGCACGAGCCGTCCGCGTCGCAGATTCCGGAACGACAGATCGTGGCTTGATTGACGGCCGTGCAGATGCCGCTTCCATTCAGCTTGCCGCACTTGTTGTCGATCGTGTCACACACCGTACTCCGACAAACCAACGTGCCGGCAGCCGCGGTACACACGCCATTGAGCGTCGGGGCAGTGTGCGGCGCGTCACTCGGGATGCTGGTCCCGTTGTCGAGCGTAACCGTGCACTGGTTGCCGCTCCGATTGCACCATTTCCCGGTCCCGCACATGGAGTCCAACGAGCAACCGATGGTGGTGACGATCTTGCTGCCGATCAGCGCGGTTTCTTCGTTGGAATGAATGTCGTAGGTACCGTTGATCAACTGCCCCGTGGCCGCGCCGGACAGATTCACCGAGACTTGGAACGTGCCGGAGCCGCCAGCAATCACGGGCACGGACATCGTGCACACAATCGTGCCCGTGGCTCCCACGGCAGGCGTCGTACACGTCGCAGAGGCCGGCGGCGTGAGCGCTTGGAACGTCGTGTTGGGCGGCGTAGTGAAGTCGATCACGATCCCCGTCTCCGTGGCGGTCGAGCCGTTTTTGTAGGACATGTTGTAGGTCACGAGGCTGCCCGGGTTGGTCTGCGCGGGGCCTGTGCCGCTCACGAACAAGCCCGGGATCGCGGAGCCCACGCCATCGACGTACACTTCACCAAAGTGGCCGCTGGGCGCGCAACCGGAGGCGATCACCTCGAGTTTCACGGTGTTACCGAGGGCGATCAGCGCGGGGCCGGGTGACACGTCCACGAGCGACCAATCGACGTAGTCATACTCGGTGGCCAGACCGGCATTCTTCTTCTTCCACGGGACGCCCGCCTCTGCGCTCAGGTTGAAGTCGGTATATAGGATCGTACTGGTCGTCGTGTTCGTGACCTGGATGAAATAATACGGTTGATCGCTGGCCTGGTGTGCTGGGTTCTGCATCACGGGGGCGACGGTGAAACGGATGTGCACTTGTCCGTCCACGGGATCGACATCGGCTACGCCAATGGTCATCGTCTGTGAGAGCGAATTGACGTTCGAGCCGTGGCCGAAAGTGTTGTTGCTGTGGAAGTTCACGACCGCGCACTGCGCGCCATAGCGACAGCGGCGTAGCGATTCGCCCGCGCCCAGGTCTGGGTCGGGCTGGTTTGCGGCGTTGACGATGGTGGTAATCGCGTCACCGCCCGGCGCCAGATTCAAACCCGCGCGGGTTTGCGGGACTTGTACGGTGATGCCCGGGTTCAGGAACGTTTGCACGGTCCACGATGGCGGCGCCGCGCCGTCAGTACCGGTCTCGAAGTCACCGTTGCTGAACACGGCGTGCTGCGCGGTCGCCACGTGTTCCTCGTCGTCTCCACCTGGCGTACAGGCCGGTAAAGCCGCAGCCACGGCCAGCGCCAGAGCGGCCTTGGCGGGTCCCCGCCAGATGCACCGTGCGAACGAGCTCCGAAGCGAGAAAAGGTGAGAATGATGCATGTTAGCGGGTCTCCTTCGGCTGCTTGTCGACGATCAGGAACTGCACTCGACGGTTCTTTTGGCGACCTTCGTCCGTGTCGTTCACGTCGATCGGTTTGGATGGCCCGTAGCCCTTTGCGCTGAGGCGCTCGGCGGCGACGCCGCGCTGGATCATCGCGCTGCGCACAGCGTCGGCGCGGGCTTGCGACAGCCGCTGGTTGAGCTCTGCCGAGCCGCGGCTGTCGGTATGTCCCTGCACCTCGATCTTGGTGATCTCCGGATGGTCCGCGAGAACCTGCGAGACTTCGTCGAGCAGTGAGTTGCTCTCCGCTTTGATGGCCGCTTGGTTGGTCGCGAACTGCACTTGCTCGAGGATTACGATCTCGGTTTCGCTCACGCGTACGGACTTGGGACAACCATTTTTCTTCGGATCGTCGGAGCGCGGCCCCTTCTCGAACGGACAAGCGTCGTCCGGATCGAAAATGCCATCGCGATCGCTGTCTTTCGCTGGCGCGAGCGGACAGCCGTTCTCGGTCGGGTCCGCGTCGGGCACACCCTTGACGGTCGGGCACGCGTCCGCTGGATCGAAGATGCCATCACCGTCCGTATCGACGGGTTCCACGACAGCGGGACAGCCGTTCTTCTGCGGATCTGCGTCAGCGATCCCTTTGACGTCGGGACAGGCGTCGTCCGCGTCCAAAATTCCGTCCGAATCACGGTCTTTGGGCGCCGGCAGCGCTTCGGGCGTGGCCAACGGCTCCTTGGCGAGCTTCTGCTCCGGCGTGTACGCCAGTGACAGCAAGCCGCGAAAATCGGGAGTGCCGATGCCCGAAGTCAGGCCTGGGCCCGCGCCTACCGCGATCTCCAAATCATCGACGATGCGATAGCGCACGTCGAGCAAGGCCTCGATGTTGGTCGTGCGCTTTTGCACATCG
Organism: Pseudomonadota bacterium; assembly: GCA_037200885.1. Taxonomy (GTDB): domain Bacteria; phylum Myxococcota_A; class Polyangia; order Polyangiales; family Polyangiaceae; genus PMG-095. Next base: position 2,153,664 of record JBBCIN010000001.1, on the reverse strand, counting down.
CGCAGCGTGGCCGCGCCGTAAATCTCGGGGCCGATTTGCAGGTGTCGATTGTCGAGCAACAAGAAGCCGACGCCGGCGCCCCATTTGAACATCGTGCCCTGTTCGGTGCCTGCGTAGGTCGACGTGGCCTGAATCTCGGGGCCCGCCGCTGCGGACCAAACCACGCGTTCATCGATGCGCCCGCCGAGGATCAGCTGCGGTAGGCCGCGGACCTTACCCGAACTGACGAACGAATCTTGCGCACCCGTCGGCAGCCAAAGGTAACCTCCCACCGCGATTTGAAACGGGTCGTGGTACTCACCCGCCAGACGCACGCGCAAACCAAGGCGCAAGTCGCCGAATGCAGCGGAGCTCGGCGACGTAAACGTGGTCCCACCCACCGTCGGATCATCTCCATTCTGCACTAGCGCGATCGGAACGCTGATATCGAGATTCAGGCGATTCCACAGTGCGAGGCTCAAATTCAGGTGCAAAAACAGCTGATTTCGCACGACCGAGCCGCGGTCCGCATCATTTGGATCCGAGCGCAGCACGAGCGGGTCGTGGGCATAGTCAGCCAGCACCATCACGTGAGGCGTCAACTCGCCCGCCACGTACGGCGATGGCACACCGAACATGCGGTCGCCCGCTGGCGCGGGATCGAAGCGATTGAGCGCCAGCCCTTCGGCGTGCGCAACGCCCGTCACGGCCAGCAGCGCAAAGACAATCGTTTTCGAAATGCAGGTGTTCGCTCGACCAAATCGCATGTTGTCCCCCTCGGGATCGCTCGCAGGACGGGCGTCAGCGCAGAGCGCGACGCAAACTGCGAGTCATTGAACCTTGCACCGTCGCACGGTTTCGGGGCGCGCCGCAACTCATGATGCTTGCCAATCGATGCATACCGAATCCGAACTTTGCGCATGCGAGTGTGCAACTCGAATGCACTGAACGAGTGTCGATATGCCGCAATGCAACGGGGCGTTCGTGCACCGAGCCGGATTGATTGATGGTCACGCACTACGTCGCGAGCGGCGCAGCCTTCGGCGGCGCAGGGCGCTGAGCTTTGACGCCGAAGGCTGAGACGGTTGAGCCCGCCGTGTGACCATCAAAATAAGAACGAGGGCAGCCGCGCGTGGCTCGCGCGGTCGCACGAAGAACTGGGACGCCGGCGCGCGTGGCATTCCGTCGCTCGGCACGCCGAGTCGGGCGAGCACGCCTTTGACCGTGCGATCACGGCGGCTGAGGTGAAACTCGTAGGCCAGGGTCGAATGCGCATCGAAGCTTCGAACAAGTACTTTTTGCAAGCGGAGGCGCGCGGTACAGCCGGGTTTTGACTGTTTGCTTGCTGCAGCGAGCCCTGTACACCTCGCCGCCGCGAGCGGCTTGCTCGGGGAAATTCATGGCTGAAGGTTGTGCCGCGTCTTCGCCGATCTCGGCATCTGGTGGTGGTCCGCCACACGCGGTTGCCAAATCCAACGAGAGCAGGAGCAGAGTGCAGAGTGACAATCAATGCCCATCTGAGCGGAGCGCGTGCAAAGGTTCCCATCGAGCGGCGCGTCGGCGAGACCCGGCAAAGCCGATCTCGTTCGGGCCCGGGCCATGCCTCGGCATGCCTGAGGCGGAGCTGCCCGGGCGTGCCATCTTGCCTCGCAGCAGTCGCCGGCAACCCCTCGCAAATGAGGCCCGATTTCACAAGGGCACGAGCTATGCATCCGCTCCGCGAAACAAATGAACGATCTCGCTGTCGACCTCCACTCGCTGGATTTGGTAGTGGAAGAACACGGTTCCGCTGAAGCGTTCGGGGAGCTCGAGACCGAATGGCGGGCGCTCGAGTCGCACGCCGGTACACCGTTTGCGACGTGGGCTTGGGCGGTTGCCTGGTGGGCGCAGCTTCGCGAGGAAAAGCTCGGAGTGAAGGACTCGCTGAGCATCCGCACCGTGCGCACGCACGAGGGTCGGTTGGTAGCAGTGGCACCGATGTTGATCAGCCGGCGACCCTCGGTCGGCCCGTTCCGCGTTCGCCAGCTGCAATTCTTCGGCGCGGATCCGAACATCACGGAGCAACGCGGACTGCTTGCGCTGCCTCAATGGCGCGGCGAGGCGTACCGTGCGCTAGTCGCGCACGCGTTGCACGATGCAGCAAGCTGGGACTCGATGCTGCTGAGCGGCGTCCCCGCCGATCTGGACCTGGGCGCGCTAGTGAAATCGCCCGATTTCGAATGGGTGGGGCAGACGGCAGACTACGTGCTCACGTTGCCCGATTCATGGGCGGCGTTTCGCACCGCCTTGCCGCGCAACATCAAAGAGTCGATAAGGAAGTGCTACAACTCGTTGAAGCGCGACGGGCTGGAGTTTCGTCTAGAAGTGGCAGAGAGCGTGGAGTCCGTGGTGCCCGCGCTGGACCACTTTTTTGCGTTGCACGCTGCCCGCGCAAAACTCAGCGACACGGTCCATCACTTCAACATCTTTTCGACGGCCGAGGCGCAGTCTTTCCTCACGGACGTCTGCCGACGCTTCGCGGCGCGTGGCGCGCTGCGCATCTTTCAATTGCGGATCGGCGAACAGGTCGTCGCAGTGCGCATCGGCTTCGTTGCCGGCGACACGCTGTACTTGTACTACTCCGGTTACGATCCAGATTTTGCTCAGTACAGCGTGATGACCACCACGGTCGCTGAAGCCATCCAATACGGCATCACGCATGGCTTTTCGCGCGTGAACCTATCTACGGGCAACGATGTCTCGAAGGCTCGCTGGAATCCGACCGAACACGTGACACGACAGGCGCTGCTGATGTCGAGCTCGCGGCGCGCGAAATTCACTCATCACGTGTACCGCCAGGCGTTGCAAGCGATTGGATCCATGCCTGCGCTGCGCCGAGCCACCACCTTCTTGACCCGCCGCTCGACGCCCCCGCCGTCGACCGTCTCTCCACTGGGGCTGTCGAGCAGCGCGACGCCGCACCGGTAACCGACGCTTTATGCTTGTGGGACTCGAGGCAGCTCCTGCAGCTGCGGCGCTGCCTGCTTGACCAATGCCAAGAAGGCGGACGGGCTGGTGTGAATTTTGAACAAGCCGCCGCCGGCCAGCATAGTGATGATGGACAGAGCCATTTCGATCAGCTTGGAGCGGACCAGCACGTGCGATGGGAGCAGGCGTGCCTGGTGCAGGCGCGCCCATTGCGCGATCCTCTCGCGCGATGCCGCGGGCATGCGTGGGGATTGTCGGAGATCGGCGAACAGGGTGAAGGTCCCCGCGCGCTCGAGCTCGCGATCGAACTCGAGCAATAGGGCCGTCTCGACGCGTGCATCCTCTGCGTCGATGACTTCACCGTGCGCGCTGGCCAAGACGACCCCGGGCTTCAGGACGGCAACGCGCACGCGCAGGTTGGTGCCGCAGAACAGCACCGCGCCGTCCGGCTGAACTCGGCGTATTGCAGCCAAATCGGGCTGTAGCGAAGGATCCGCCATGGGCTTTTTGGGGTGAGCTGCCTCGAGCAAAGGACTATAGCAGGCTAATACTACGACACGAGGGGCGAAGCCCTTAGGCAACGATTTGACCGACCGTTCCACGGAGTGTGTACCAGATCATCTATTCGAGCACGGCAGCGGTCCCGTTCAGCGAACGCGACCTTTCGACGCTGCTGTTGCGCGCTCGAGGCAACAACGAACGACTCGGCGTTACTGGCCTACTGCTCAGTCACGAGAACTCGTTCCTTCAGGCGCTGGAAGGCGATGAGGCGGTCCTCGAGGCACTGTTTCTGGTCATCTCGAGAGACAAGCGCCACGATCAGATCGTGAAGCTGCTCGTGCGCAACGTCGAGGGGCGGCACTTTGCGGGCTGGAGGATGGGCTTCGTCGCCGTGTCATCCATCGCCAAGACGTTGCCCGGTTTTTCGGACTACCTCCGTCATCGCGGCGAACGCGATGGCACGGCGGACGCGGCGGCGCGCCTATTGTCGGCGTTTCGCGACGGCCGATTTCACAATCACGTCAGGGTCTAAGCGGGGCTCGGCTTGAACCCACGCTCGAGCGCGCGGGCCATTGCGCTCTGCAGCGGAGCCGCCTTTCGGTTCACTACCGGCAAGGACACCGTACGTTCGGCGTTGATCCTCAGCCAATGCGCATCTTCCGCAGGGACGCTGCCCTCGTCGTAAATGGCTTCGACCGGGCACTCCGGCACACAAGCCCCGCAATCGATGCAGACGTCGGGGTCGATGTACAGCATCGCCGCATCCCCGTGAAAGCAATCGACCGGACATACGACGACGCAATCGGTATATCGACAGCGCAAACAGCTTCCGGTCACGACGAAGGTCATCGCTCAGTGCTTGAAGTCCCGCACGATTTTCACCAGCGCGGTGAGCTCATCGGGCTTGTCGGCCAGCTCGGGGTTGGCGGACATCGCCGCACTCTTGCCGACGGCAGCGCCGCCTTCCACGATCGTTTTCTTGATCTGATCGTCGGTCACACTCGCTTGCCAGGTCGCGTCGCCAAAAGCGCGCGGCTTGGGGTTGAGCGCGGCCGCGCCGGGGCCGTCGCCAGCGCCGTGATCGCCGTGACAGACGATGCATTTGGTCGCAAACAGCTTGCGTGCGTCCGCCACGGGGTCGGGCGGCGGCGGGGGTGGTTCGGGAGCCGCGACCGGCTCGCTGCTGGCAGCCGGAGCGTCCGATGCCGAGTGCTTGCCGCAAGCAGAGGCCCAGGGCAGCGCCAGCGTCAGTGCGTAGATAGCGCGCGCGTGCATGCAGTTCATGACAGTGCTCCTAGTGGTTGAACGGAAACGACGTAACTTGGACTCAAACGCGAACGATGCGGACGAAAGGGATCTTCAAGCGCGGCCGCGTCGGTTCATTTTCGCTCCGTCGACGTGCGTGCGCCGCCAGCAGATCACTGCGGGTCAGCATCCCGACTACTTGACTGGGCGCGGCCCGGGCCACGACTGGCAGGCGCCCGACTCCGAGGCTTACCATGAGATCGGCCGCCTCGCGCAGTGAGTCATCGTCGAACGCCACGGCGGCCGCGCGCTTCAACAGCTGCTCGACAGGAATTTCCGCTGCTCTGCTCCGGTCTGCGATTTCGTGCCGAGTGACGACGCCCAGCAGCTGACCGCCGGCGGCGACCACGGGAAAGCCATGGTGCTGGCTGCCGTGGACCCCTGACTCGAACCACTGGCGCAGGTGGGCCAGGGTATCGCTCGCGGCGAAAGCGATCACGTCGCGGGTGGCAAAGTCTCCGACGCAAACTTGGTCGAGAAAATCCGCCGCGTATTCACTGGGCACGCGGATACCGCGACGCGCGATTTTCTCGGTCATGATGCTGTTGCGCATCAGCAAGCAGGAGACCAAAAATGCAGCCGTGCAGCCGCCGAGCAGCGGCAATAGGCCGAGTGGCTGCAGGGTGGTCTCGAACGCGAACACGACGGATGCGAGCAGGGCCCGCGATGCCCCGGCAAAAATCGCAGCCATGCCCACCAGCCCCGCGATTCGAGGATCGATGCCGAGTTGGGGCAAGGCGAACGCCGCCACCACGCCGAGCATGGCGCCCAGCCCACCACCGATGGTGAAGAGCGGCGCGAGGGTGCCGCCCGAAGTGCCACTGCCGAGCGCGATCGACCAGGACACGAACTTCAGCACGAACAGCACGACCAGCGCTTTGCCCGTCAGCGCTCCCGACAAGACGTGCTCGATGTTGTCGTAGCCGACGCCCATCGTACGCGGCGCGAAGTAGCCGACGGTGCCCACCGCGAGCCCACCGATCGCGGGCCACCACATCCAATGTATGGGCAGCCGCTCGAACGCATCTTCCACGGCATAGACCGCACGCGTGACGCCGGTCGCGACCACGCCCACCCCTGCACCGAGCAAGATATAGAACGCGAGGGCGGGGCCGCTCGGCTGCTCGAGCTGAGGCATCGCAAAGACCGGCGCCGATCCGACGAGTGCCATGCGCACGCCCGCCGCCGTTGCGCTCGCAAGCGCGACCGGGATGATCGATCGCGGACGAAACTCGAACAAGAGCAGCTCGACGGCCAAGAGCACAGCGGACACCGGGCTGCCGAACGTGGCCGCCATGCCCGCCGCCGCACCGGCAGCGAGCAGCGTTTTGCGTTCTGCGGCGGAGGTCCGAAGCAACTGACCCACGAGCGAGCCGAGCGCACCGCCGGTCGCGATGATGGGACCCTCGGCGCCGAACGGCCCTCCGGTACCGATGGCGATCGCGGCAGAGAGCGGCTTGAGAAACGTGAGGCGTGGCGGGATGCGGCTCTCGTTGGTCAGCACTTGCTCCATCGCCTCGGGAATGCCGTGTCCGCGAATGGCCTTGGATCCGTAGCGGGCCATCAAGCCCACGACGAGACCACCCAGCGCCGGGACGAAAATCACGGGCCAGCCCCAGTGGTGTTCGGCGGGTGCGACGGGACGAGCAGAAAAGCGGCCGAGAAATGCCAGATTCGTGACCACCGCGATCATCGCCACCAGAACGCGCGCGACGAGCCCGGCGACGAAGGCGACACCGATCGCAAGCGCGCTGATGAAGACGACGCGCGGACCGATCACGCTCGTTACGCGCGGGAGATGCGCAGCCGCGAGGGTGGGCCCGAGCGAAGGCGAAACCGGAAGCATTCCGCTCGCAGAAATCGGAGTCTGCCGATCGAGCTCAGTCATTTCGCGAGCGGCCTTTCGCGACCAGGGCCGGGCCCTCTTCGAAGAACAGACTCGGAACCTGCTCGGAGACATCGGCCGCATCGACGACTTTGCCGAGTAGCCGTGAGAGCGTCTTCAGCTCCGCCTTCGGCAGCTGGGAGAGCGACGCGATCAAACGATCTTGGGCGGCCTCCGGCGCGCTCTCGAGCAGCGTGCGACCCGAGCTCGTGAGGCTCAAGTCGACGCGGCGACGGTCCACCTTCGAGGTCGTGCGCCGCACGTGGCCCAGCGCGACCAAACGACTGACCACGACCGAAACCGAGCTCTGGTCGGTGGCCGTTCGTGCGGCTAGCTCGTTCACCGAGCACGGGCTCTGGCGCGCTAGGCACGATAAGACGAACAGCTGCGCCCCGGACAGGCCCACCCGTTGCTCGGCCGCGCGCGAAGAAACGCGGAGCGAGCGCACGATCTGCCGGAGCGAATTCAATACTTCGCGCACTTCTGTCGCCGGCTTGTCGCCCCGATCGCCGGCGCCAGCGGCGCGGGGCTGGTGATTTACTTTGGCTCCCATGTATTGGTTCCCATACAGCCGGCTATCGCGCCGCGCAAGGAGCTTCGTCGTTCATTTGGCCGATGGCCGTCAGCCACGGGCAAGCGCAGCGAGCTTTCGCCGTCGCGCGCCTGCCCTTGGAGAAGCCGGCGGCGGCGCTTCGGCGATCTGGACAATCGCGTTACGGACGAAGCGGCAGGCGGGATCGACGTCGAGGGCCGTGGGCCACAGCAGATCGATGCTGCCCGCTTCGTGGGCGAACGGGATCGGCGACACGCTGAGGTGCGGCCGAATGCGCACGATCTTCGCGGCCACGACGCTTGGTACCGTCGCGACCAGCCGACCTCCGTCGACGATCGCACCGATCGCGCCAAAGCTCGCCACCGAGCACTTGACGCGCCGTTCACGGTGGAAGCTCTCCTCGACCACGCCCCGCAGATCGTTGTTGTAGGAGACGATCACGTGATCTTGCTCCAGATAGGCGCGTTCAGTCGGGCGGGCACCCAAGCGCACGAAGCGCGGATCGAACACACAGACGAAGTGGCTGCGAACCAGGCTGCGGCGAGCGACCGACGCGGGCAGCTCGTCCGCGACGGTGACCGCGATATCGATGCGACGAGTGGCGAGCGCGTCATTCACGGTGCGAAACTGGATTGGGCTGCACACCAGTCGCATCTCTGGCGCTTCGGATTCGAGCAAGCGGAGTAGGGGCGGCAGCAGCCATTCGTCGGCGGTATCGGCGAGCCCGAGCCTGAGCGTGCGATCGGTCGTCTTCGGATCGAAGCGCGCGGGCAGCAGCGCGGCCTGCACGATCGCGTCGAGGTGTGGGCGCGCTTCGGCGACCAGCCGCGCGCCTCGCTCGGTGAGCACCACCCCGCGCCCATGGCGAATCACGATCGACTCGCCAATCGCGGACTTCAAGCGACCGAGCGCAGCGCTGATGGCCGATTGCGTGAGGTAGAGGCGCGCGGCGGCGGAGGTGACCGAACCGGTGTCGGCCACCGCCACCAGCACGGGCAGCAGGTTGAGATCGAGGTCTCTCGCATGAACTCTGTTCATGCTTCGTATCTATCCTATTCGCTGGTTCATGCGAGGCCCGGGCGCTAGATTGCCTGCCATGAACCAGCAAAAAGCCGAGGGCCTCGGCGGACAGTTCACATTTCCCGGCACTTCGCTGACGGTAAATCGCCTCGGTTACGGCGCGATGCAGCTGGCCGGTCCCGGGGTCTACGGACCCCCGCGCGACGTCGAAGGCGCGCTCGCCGTGCTGCGGGAGGCGGTCTCCGCGGGCGTCAACCACATCGATACCAGCGATTTCTATGGTCCGCACGTGACCAACGAAATCATCCGTCGCGCGCTGCATCCCTATCCGAAGGATTTGGTGATCGTGACGAAGCTCGGCGCGCGGCGGCCTGCCGACAAATCGTGGCAGTCGGCCATCTCCGCCCAAGATCTCACGGAGGGTGTGCACGACAATCTGCGCAACCTGGGTTTGGACGCGCTGGACATCGTCAACTACCGCATGATGGGCAGCGTGCACGGAACGGCAGAGGGCTCGATCGCCGAGCAAGTGACGGTGCTCGCCGGCCTGCAAAAGCAGGGACTCATCCGGCACATCGGCCTGAGCAACGTCACCGCGACGCAGGTGGCCGAGGCACGAGCGATCGCGAACGTCGTGTGTGTGCAGAACAATTACAACTTGGCTCACCGCGAGGACGACGCGCTGATCGAGAGCTTGGCCCAACAAGGCATCGCCTACGTGCCGTTCTTCCCGCTCGGTGGGTTCTCGCCGTTGCAGTCTTCCACGTTGTCGTCCGTCGCCGAGCGACTCGGCGCGACTCCGATGCAAGTCGCACTTTCGTGGCTGCTGCATCGCTCGCCCAACATCTTGCTGATCCCGGGCACGTCATCGCTCGCGCACTTGCGTGAGAATCTCGCCAGCGCGCAGCTGACGCTCTCGCCGCAGATTTTGGCGGAGTTGGAGGGGATCGTCTCCGCTTCTACTCTGGGCGGGCACTGAGCACGCGCATGCACTCAAAATAGACGCCTCCCCGAAACCTGACGGACCCGGAGGCTTACTCCGTGGGGTGAGTCTCATTTTGTGCGTTGACCTTTCGAGATCGATTGGCTACTCGGCAATGCTCGAAAGGTTGCGTCGAAATGTCGATCAGAGCGTTGCGGGGACTGGTGGTGTGGTTGGTAGTGGGTGTGTTCACGATCGGGTGCGATGGTGGTTCCTCCCATCATGTGAGCGAAGTCGATAACATCCCATCGGCCGCCGGCTCGAGCAGCGTTGCCGGAGGCTCGAACGGCGGGGCTGGCGGCGCGAACTGCGTGGACGCAGACGGCGATGGCTACTGCGCCGTCTCCACCAAGCTGCAGGACTGCGACGACAGCGATCCGGATCGTCACCCGGACGCAGCCGAGATCTGCAATCTGAAAGACGACAATTGCGACGGTACGATCGACGAGGGCGCTCCCGCCGCGTGTCAGTTCACGTGCGAGGCTCCGAAAGCCGGCTGTGAAACCATGACCGCAATCGTCGCCGGCGTGCTGCACGCCTGCGCGTTGAGCTCGAGCGGTGGCGTCTACTGTTGGGGCTCCAACGCAGGTGGCGGGCTCGGCTCGCCGGAGCTGTCGAACAGCACGTTGCCGGTGGCCGTGCCTGGCATCTCCGGAGCGACCGGGCTGGTCGGCTCGGGCTACTCGACTTGCGCGCTCGACAAAGAGTTTGCCACCTGCTGGGGCGCGGGAAGTGAGATGCCATTCCGCATTCCACTGCCACCGAGCGCGAAGCAAGTCGCGGTCACGGCCTCGATCATCTACGCGTTGCTCGATAACGGCACGGTGATGTACCGCGCCCTGCTACCGACCGGCGAAGCACCGCTCGAGTTCAGCGAGCTGACCGTGACGGATCAGCCGACGGTGGCGATCTCGGCCGGCGCCGCCCGGTTGTGTGCGCTCGACTCGGCCGGCACCTTGGCGTGCGCATCCGGAGAACAGAAGTTCGACGTCGCGATCACGGGCGTGACCACGGGCACCGTCACCATCGATGGCACCGTTTGCTACACCACGAGCGGAGAGCTTCATTGCGTGGACGACGCCGCGATTCCTCGAATCGACGACGGCGGCGATCGAGTGATCGCCGGCAACGGCTCCGCCATCGGCGTCGTCAAGAGCGGAGGATATGCTTGCGCGTTCGCGGCTTCGGGCAAGGCCGCCTGCTGGACCGCAGGTGGCCCAACCACCATCACCGACGCGCAGCAATTGGCCGTCGGGCTCGAGTTCGGCTGCGTGCTCCGCAAGAGCGGCACGGTCAGCTGCTGGGGCAGCGACATCAACGGCAGCCTCGGTGACGGCCGCATTGGTTCCTACACGGAGATGGAACCCGTCGACGTCAAGCCGGGCCCCGAGCTCGCACTCCCTGGGCCAATCCTGCTCGGGTCGACGAAGCTCGGTGCCTGTGACTCTCTGCCGGATGTGTCGTTGATTGCGGACGCCAGTGGCACCGGCAGGGTCCACTCGCTATTTCGGGATTGCTCCACGCAATGTCAAAATACGCTGGATTCAGCGACGTGCTTCGCGGGTTGCGCAAAGAATCCTGGCCTGAGCGCGGGCTGCTTCAGCTGCTTCGCTCAGTTGGCCAGCTGCACGGGCGCCGACTGCTATGCGGCGTTCAACACTTGCGCAGGTTTCTCGATCGACTATCTAGCGACGATCTACAACGAACCGCGCTTCGAATGCCCCGGAGCCAAGTGTCTGATCGGCGAGCCGCTGGGGCACGATTGCAAGAACGGCAAAGACTGCTTGAGCGGCGCGTGTGACACCCTCCCGCAGTTCAAGGACCACGCCGTGTGCGTCAGCAGCGATGGCGCCAGCTGCTTCGGCGCTGTCGGCTCCTGCAATTGCGGCGAAGGATATTGCGGCAGCTGCTCGGGCCTGGGCCGCATCGCTTCATCCGCCGGTGATTGCTTTCGAGACTGCACATCGAGCAACTACTGCGAGGCCGGACAGATGTGCGAGTTCTTCTCGGACTTCGAACACAAGCACTGCCAGTAGCGCCGCACGCATCGAAACCAAGGGTCGCGAACTAGCGCGCGCCGGCCGACGAGAAGCGCTCACGATACGCCGCGGGTGTCACTCCGAGCTGCTGGGTGAACGCGCGCCAGATCGTGGTCGCATCGCCCAGGCCGGTGCGACTCGTGATGTCTTTGAGCGGCAGCTCGGTCTCGGCGAGCAGGCGCTGGGCTTCTTCCATGCGCAGGCGCCGCACGACTTCGGCGGGTGACTCCTCGAGGTGCTCGCGGCACCAGCGACTGAGCGTGCGCGGGCTCATGCCGATGCCTCGCGCGATGCGCGCGACCGGCAATGGTTCGTTCAAATGCTCGAGCACGAACGTGGATAGGTCACGGAGCTTCGCGGGCTCCTTTTCTTGGCGCTGCAGCGAGGAGCTGAATTGGGCTTGTTTGCCCGAGCGGCGCAAGAACAAGACGAGCCGCTTGGCCACCGCCATGGCCACGCTGTGGCCGTGATCTTCTTCGACCAAAGCGAGCGTTAGATCGACGCCCGCGGTGAGGCCCGCGGACGTCCAGACATTGCCGGACTTGACGAAGACGCCTTCATCCACGACCTCCGCCTTGGGGAACCTGGCTCTGAGCTCCGCCAGGTGCTGCCAATGAGTGGTGGCGCGATGCCCGTCGAGCACGCCAGCTTCGCCCAAGGTGAAAGCGCCGGTGCAGGTCGAGACCAGCGTCGGGATGCGTGCGTGGTGGCGACGTAGCCACGCGGCGATGCGAGCTCCGGCGTCCGACAATGGAGAGCGGGGCGAGCCGCCCGCGACGATCGCGATGTCAGGCAAGCGTTTGGCCGTGTTCGGCAATGCGCGAACGCCGCTCACGGCGAGACCGTGCCGCGTTTGCAGCTCGGGGCCAGCCGGACCGACCAACTCGAGCTGAAAAGCCGCGCGACCGAGCACGTCATTCGCGTGGCCGAGCACCTCCCAGGGACCGGCGATATTGAGCACGCCGGTTCCGGGCGCCACGAGGAACCACACCGTTTTCGAAGCGACTTGGACGGCGCGCGGCATGCGATGAAGTCTGGCCGCTTTGGCCTGAAATGCAATAATCTTGTCCTTTGAGCCACGCCCTTCGCGCGCTAGATCGAAGGCCATGGTCAAGATTGGTATCAACGGCTTTGGCAGAATCGGCAGAATGGCGTTCCGGGCGGCGCTGCAGCGCACGGACGTGAAGGTAGTCGCGGTAAACGATCTGCTCGAACTGCCTCACCTCGCCTATCTGCTGAAGCACGACTCGGTTCACGGCAAGCTCGGACACAGCCTGAACGTCGAGGATGGCTCTCTGATCGTCGGCGGACACCGGGTCCGCGCCACGGCAATCAAGGACCCGGCCGCGTCGGCTTGGGGAGAAGTGGAGGTCGACGTAGTGATCGACGCGACCGGGATCTTTCTCACTCGGGAGAAGAACGAGGCGCATCTGCGGGCAGGCGCCAAACGCGTGATCATCTCCGCGCCGGTCAAAGACGATACGCCCATGTTCGTGTACGGCGTGAACAGTGACCAGTATGCGGGTCAGCCGATCATCTCGGCGGCTTCTTGCACGACCAATTGCCTCGCGCCGTTGGCGAAGGTCGTAAACGACAAGTTTGGGCTCAAACGCGGACTGATGACGACCGTGCACGCAACGACCGCAACGCAGAAGACCGTCGACGGTGTTTCTGGAAAGGACTGGCGCTTCGGACGCGGCATCCTGGACAACATCATTCCGGCGTCGACCGGCGCGGCAGAAGCCGTCAGCAAGGTACTTCCGAGTCTGAAGGGTCGCCTGACCGGCATGTCGTTCCGCGTGCCGACCTCGGACGTTTCGGTAGTCGATCTGACCTGTGAGCTCGAGCGCGGCGCGAGCTACGTTGAAATCTGCAAGGCGATCAAGCAAGCTTCGGAAGGCTCACTCAAGGGCGTGCTGGGCTACACCGAGGAAGAGCTGGTGTCGACTGATCTGCGCGGAGAAGCGTGCACGTCCGTGTTCGATGCCAAAGCGGGGCTTCAGCTCGATCCGACGTTCGTGAAATTGATCGCCTGGTACGACAACGAGTGGGGCTATTCGAGTAAATTGCTCGACCTGGCGTTGAAGATCAGCGCGCACTGATCGAGGGGCGCCACGCGACGCCGAAGGCTGGGACGCGCTACGTCGTGGCGCGTGACCATCAAAACCCAAGAAGCCGTTCGGCGTGGCGAATTTCGTCGGCCAGGTAACATGCCGTCACATTTGTTCTATTCGAATTGTGGGGGTTAAGGCTCGCTTTCGACGCGCCGTATTCGGCGACGACGGTCCCGACAGGGCCGTGGGAAAGACGAAGCAATGAAGTTACTGTCGTGCGTCGCATTGGGGTTGTTTGGGGTCGCGGTCGTCGCTTGTAGCGATGACGATCGGGTCAAGCCGATGGAATCGGCTGGGGAAAGTTCGCAAGGCGGCTCGCACGCGAACGGGGGCAGCTCGGGGAAGGGCGGCTCGGGTAGCGCCGGCAAAGCGGGCTCGGGCGAGCAGGCGGGCTCCGCGGAAGCCGGCGCGAGTGAGACCGGCCAGGGCGGCGAAAACGAGACCCGATCGAGCTGTGATCCGAACCCTTGCCTGAACGGCACTTGCACGGAGCTTACTTCGGGCAGCGCCGAATTCAGCTGCGCTTGTGATGCTGGCTTCGCGGGTGAACGCTGCGACCAGGTCGCGACCAACGCCTGTACCGACAACCCATGTCAAAACGGTGGCGCCTGCTCGCTGAGCGCGACCGGTACGGCGGTTTGTCAGTGTGCGCCTGGCTACAGCGGCGCAACCTGTGCCACGAACATCGACGATTGCGCGCCGAACCCTTGCCAGAATGGCGGCGCCTGTGTGGACGGCGTGAACGACTTTTCGTGCAACTGCCCGACTGGCCTCACGGGCAAACTTTGCACCGGCAATAGCAATCATTGCGTCGTCAACCCCTGTCTCAACGGCGGCGTCTGCGTCGATGCCGCAGACGACTTCAGCTGTACTTGCGCTGCCGGCTACAACGGCAAGACCTGCAACACCGACATCGACGAGTGCGCGGCCAATCCGTGTGTCAACGGCGGCACTTGCACCGACAAGGTCAACGACTACCTGTGCACCTGCCCCGCTGGGTATAGCGGGAAGACCTGCGCCACGGACATCAATGACTGTGCTCCGAACCCGTGCCAGAACGGCGGCACCTGCACCGACAAGGTCAACGATTTCCAGTGCGCTTGCCTACCTGGCTACAACGCCAAGACCTGCAACAACAACATCGACGATTGTGCGCCCAATCCGTGCCAGAACGGCGGCACTTGCACCGACAAAGCCAACGATTTTCAGTGCGCCTGCCTGGCCGGCTACGACGGCAAGACGTGCAGCAACGACATCAACGAGTGCGCCTCGAACCCGTGCCAGAACGGCGGAGCGTGCACGGACAAAGTCAACGGCTACACCTGTGCCTGCGCCAACGGATACAGCGGCCCGACCTGCGCCACCAACATCGATGATTGTGCAGGCAACCCGTGCGTCAATGGCACCTGTGAAGACAAGGTCGCGAGCTACATTTGTCATTGCGCCACCGGTTATGACGGCCCGACTTGCAGCCACGACATCGACGATTGTGCGAGTGACCCGTGCGTGAACGGGACCTGTGAAGACAAGGTCGCTGACTTTGACTGTGTTTGCCCGACTGGCTACGACGGCAAGACCTGCGACAACAACGTCAACGATTGCGCCTCCAATCCTTGTGTCAATGGCACCTGCGCCGATCTGGTCGCCGACTTCACGTGCACGTGTACACCTGGCTATGACGGCAAGAACTGCGACCACGACATCGACGAGTGCGCCGCCGCCCCTTGCCTCAACGGCAGCGCTTGCACCGATCTGGTCAACGGCTTCAGCTGCGCGTGCCTTCCCGGCTACAGCGGCACGAAGTGCGAGACCGACGTCAATGACTGCGCTGGCGCTCCGTGCCTCAACGGTGGCACCTGCGTCGACGGCGTAAACTCCTTCTCCTGCAGCTGTCCGGTCGGTTACGGAGGGTCGCTGTGCGCCACGAGCATTGCCGGGACGAGCTGCCAATCGATTAAGACTGCCAACCCGACGGCGGTCGACGGCAACTACGTGATCGATCCGGACGGCGCTGGTTCGTTCGACCCGCTGACCGTCTTTTGCGATATGACGACCGACGGCGGCGGCTACACCTCGTACAAAGTCGACACCGGCATCAGCACGACCCGCTTCGATCAGCCGAACTCGTGCACCGCGGTTGGGCTGAAAATGGTCGTCCCACGCACGCTGGCGCACTTGAACGCGCTGTACGCGAAATACACGAACGCTTACTTCCAAGTGATCCCTGGGGTCTATGGGCTCGCGGCCGGCAACTATTCGAACTGTGCCATGAACTCGAGCAACGCCACTTGCGCCGCCAATTGGAAAGCCATCGACGGAGGCGCCTGGTTCGTCAGGAGCGTCAACTATGGTGAACCGAATGGTGACTACACCCCAGGCTGCTGGCTTTACGGCGGCGGGATCGACGCCAACGGCTTTAATGGCTTCAATGATGGCGGCTGCGGCTACGCGAGCGGGGCGAAGTACATCTGCTCGGACAACGCGAAGTAGCACTGAAGCTTGACGCCATGAACCCTCCGCGCGCGCCGTGTTAGGACGGACCGCCGCGTGAATCGCTTCCGGACCCGTCCATTGAGGTTATTGTGCGCCTTCGCATTCGTGCTGGGCTGCACGGGCGCCGCGGCGTTCGTCGATTCAACGCCGCCCACGCCGCCGCCCACGCCGCCGCCCCAGCCTGCGCCGCCTGCGCTACCATCGGCCGGCGCTGCGGGTCTACCTCCAGCCGAGCCAGATCACTGATCGAGGTGTGCGATCAATGCGCCACTGGCGCCGCCGCGGGCGCGAGTGGCGAGAACGTGCGCCAGCGCCCGGTGCGCCAACGACGGTAGTTGACGATGCCGCGCGTGGTTTCGTCCAGTGCCATGCCGAGCCAGATCCCGGTTAGGCCCAAGCCGAACAGGGTGCCGAAGACGAACGCGCCGGTCACGCCGATGCACCACATCATGCTTCCGCCCACCACGGCGGAAAAGCGCGCATCCCCCGACGAGCGCAAGGCACCGCCCGCCACGATGTTCACGGCGCGGCCCATTTCACCGATGATGGCGATGCCGAAGAGCGGTGCGGCCAAGCGCAAAATCTCCGGATCTTGGGTCAAAAACCCGAGCAACGGGCGATGAAACACGGCCAGGGCAATCGCGATCAGCAGATTGCCGCCGATGGCGAGCACCAGCGCTCGGTGCAGCTCCCGGTTCGCTTCTTCGTACTTGCCCGCGCCGACGCGGTGCGAGATGGCGATTTGCGTGCCGATGCCGAGCGCAATCGACCATAAAATGGTGCTGATGCTGATGAAGCTCGAGACGTAGGTGCGCGCGGCGAGCGCGCTCGCCCCGTACGAGATGACGAACAGGTTGATCACGATCTGCGCGGTTTGATACGAGATCGGCTCGCTCGCAGAAGGCAGACCGATGTGCAAAATCGGTCGCAGGCGCTCACGCAATTCTCGAAACGAGATGCGCAGCGGAAAGCGGATGCGCAATTTCAAGTGCACCACGGCGATCGTGAACAACATGCCGAACGCCAGCGAGATCACGGTCGCGCCCGTCACTGCAGCCACACTCGGCGCCGGCAAGCCCCAGAGCCCCTTGGCCATGGCAGTGTTGAGCGAGATGTTGGTCACGTTGGTGGCCACTGCCTCGATCATCACCCAGCGGGTTTCACCCCGGGAATTCAGCATGTTGCCGTACGCGAGCTGAACGGCCTTGAGGAATTGAAAGCTGCCGAGCACTCCCAGATAGGTCTTCCCGAAGGCCTCGCTCGCGCCGCGCAAGCCGAGCCAGCCAGGCAAGTACGGATGGAGCGCGAAGAGGAGCAGACTTACGGCAATGCCGATTGAAAAATTGAATACTAGGAGCGCCAGGTACGTGGCCGGCAGTTCGCGATAGCGCCGTGCGCCGAGCAGGCGACCGGCCACGCTCGCTCCGGCTTGACCGATCGATGAGAACAACACGACGGTCGCGCCCAACAGCGGGTTCAACGCGCCTGCGGCTCCCGCCGCCGCGTCGGAGATCCGACTCAGAAAGAAGGCATCGGTGAAGATCAGCGAGAGTGACAAGGAGAGGCTGACGAACAGCGGCCAAGTCAACCGCCACAAGCCCGGCAGCTCGGGCTCACTGGAAGAAGCTGGCGCAAGGGACGCGAGTGGATTGCTGCCGGGAGGCTGCTCGAGAGGGGCTTGCATGAGAGCGCGACCAAGCGATCCGCGTGGCTGGGACATAGCGAGGGGCTCCCGCCCCGTCACGCACATTTGAACCGGCGCCCATTTGCGGGACCAGTTCCAGCCGGGCTGAGTCGGCTCCGTTGCAGCTGGACTAACTAGCGCTCAGCGTAGAAAAGGACCCAGCGCGCGACACCCGGTGGGGCCTCTGGTAGCTTTCGCGCCCCGTGCGGACCCCCTTTCGAATCTGCTCTGTGCTCGCCTTGCTCTTCACTGCCTGTGGGGGGAATCGCAGTAACGAAACTGTCCAAACACCGACCACGCGCCGCATCAACGCGCCGCCGGGCGCGTCGGCCGGAGGTCTGCCGCGCCTTTCCGTGTCGGCGATCGCGCGGGTACCCGCGGCCACGTTTGGGCCGTACTTGGGCATGCACGCAAGCGGTGGTCTCGCGGTCTGGGCGAGCCTGGGCATTGACACCCGCAACTGGTTCGCACGACCAATCTCCGCCAGCGGCGAAGCGAGCGGTGAAGCCGTGAGCTTCGGCGAAGCGCCCAGCGACCTCGGGCTGGTGACCGTTCGCCCATTGCATGAGGGCTTTGCCCTGCTCAGTAGCCACAAGACGAGCGACGGTGAAGTCGTCAGCCTGACGCTGCTTTCCGCGAGCGGCGCGCTCTTGGCGGGGCCGACCTCGCTCGGCCGCAGCCCCAAATCGGTGCTCTGGGTCGAAGCCATTCCCAATGCGCATGGCGCGAGCGTGCTGTGGGCCTCGAGTGGCGCCGGTCGCGCTGAGATTTGGAGCGTGGAAGTGACGCCCAAGGCGGAGCTTTCGGGTGCGGCCCGACTCTTGGCGCGGGACGTGGGCGCCTGGCAAGCGGTGTCATTCGGGCAGGGCATCGCGCTCGCGGTGACCCACGTGGGCAAGGGCAACACCTACGGGCCGATCGAATTGAGCCTGCTGAGCGGCGCGGACGCGACCACGCCGATCGTGATCAACAGCGAGATCAGCGCGGATCTCGATCTGGACATGGCTTCACTCGGCGAGCGCGTGGTGCTCGCCTGGTCCGATCATCGCGGGGGAGAGAACCGAGTGTTTTCCGCGGCGGTCGACAACAACGGCAAGCTCGTCGCTCCCGCCGCTCCCGCCACACCGCCGCTCGGTGAGCAAGCCGTGCTGCGCGTGATCCCTCCCGCTGAGGGCAGCACACGCGGCTATCTCGCGTGGGAAGCGCTCGACGCCCAAGTCTCGACCTACCGCAGCTTCCAGGTCGCCGAGTTCCAGGCCAACGGTCGCGTGTCGAGTCCGCGCGGGTTGTTCGAATATTGGAAGATGGACGGCTCGATGCCCGAGATCGCGGCGAGCCAGCACGGCATTTCCGTGCTCACCCTGGCCCCCGTGTGCGAACACGACGCTGAATGCAACAAGGCCTCGCCAATCGCGCCCGAGTTCATCGAATTCGACGCGAACTTCACGATTCGCAGCACCGAGCCCTTGTGGCCCGCGCGCGGCAACGCGCCCAGCAGCTTGACCTGGAATCTGACTTGCCCGAACGACGCGTGTTTCGCGCTGACCGCGCAGACCGGCGTGCCCTCGCCGGTCGCGCTGATGCGACTCGAGCACCTGTCCGACACGTATCGCGCGCCCGCGCAGCGCGTCGAGCTGCAGCCCCCGCCGCGCATCATCGGCGACGAAGCGCTGGCTGAGAGCGCGCCCTTGTCGCAAATCGCGCTGACCGAGACCAACGCGGGGATGCTGCTCGGTTGGCTGACCGATTTCGATCCCACGACGCCTTGGGTCAAGCTGAAGAAGGCCACTCCCGACGGCCGCTTCGAGCCATTGCGCGCGCGGCTCGATCTGCAAGGCTTCGCCGCGAGCGCGCCGTACGCAGCCCTGGGAGCCGCCGAAACGCTGTCCTTGCGCGCGCACTCGCTGGGCGGCATCGCGCTCAGCAGCAGCCCGCAGCAGAAGGACACGCTGGCCGCTTGGGCCGGCCTCGACGGCGGCCAGCCCCAGGTTTTTTTGACCCTGGTCGACAAGACCGGAAAGAAGCTTTCGCAGCGCATGCTCACCCACAAAACGGGGGATCTGAGCGACGTCGCGCTGGCGGCCGACGGTGCCGACTACCTGGTCGCCTGGGTCGATGAACGCAGCGGCGATCCGGAGCTGTACGCGACCCGGGTGAACCACGCGCTGAACCGCACTGCGCCCGAGCAACGCATCACGCAGGCACCGGGCGCTGCCACCGATCTCTCGCTCGTGGCCACCAAGTCGGGCGCGCTCGCGGTTTGGGCGGACGCGCGTGACAGCGAGCAACCGGGCTCCGCCGACATTTACGCGACGGCGCTGCGCGGTAGCGACGCCAATCGCTCGGCCAGCGAAGTCTGCTTGCAAAAGACGCGCACGCATTCGTTCGCGCCGATCGCGCATGCTTACGGCGCGGGCGCGCTCGTGGCTTGGCTCGAGGCGGCCTCGGAACGCACGGATGGCGAGCCTGCTCACGTCAACTTCGCCGTGCTGGACGAAGCGGGACGACTCGTGGGCGGCGTGCAAAGCGCAAACCTCGGCAGCGGCACGCCGGTGACGATCGGCCTCGATTGCGTACAACGTGCCTGCCACGCGGTCGTCTCCGTCGACACGAGCGCAGGCGGCGAGCTGTACTCGATCGGCCTTCGCGAAGGCAAAGTCGAAAATCCGGTGCGCATCCGCACCAGCAACAATGCCCCCTCCAGCGTCGCACCACTCGTGCACGGCACTGACGTGTACATCGCCGAGGTGCAGCAGGGCCTGGCTCGCTTGCGCCGTCTTCAACTCGAGTGGTAAGTCCTGGCGGGAGCGAGGGCGGGTCGCCGAGCGCGTACGATCGTTACCTCGCGCAGCGCTACTTCGGTTCGCTCGACGGCCTGCGCTGTCTCAGCATCCTGCCCGTGATTTGGCACCACGCGACGCCTCGACCACTGCCCGGAATTTGGGGCAAGGGCCCCGCAGGGGTCGATCTCTTTTTCTGCATCAGCGGCTTTTTGATCACGACCTTGCTGCTGCGTGAGAAAGCGCGCACGGGCCGCATCGCGCTCGGCGCGTTCTACCTTCGGCGTGCGTTACGCATTTTGCCGCTCTACTACGCGGTGCTGTTCTCGTACGCGCTGTTCGCGTTCTTCTCGTCACCAGCGCTGCCGCAACGCGCGCATTTCTTTCGCACGCTGCCGCTATACGCGAGCTTCACCGCCAACTGGTTCGCCGATTTCAGCGTTTCGCACCCGATCCTGTTTTCGTTTGCTTGGTCCTTGTGCATCGAAGAACAGTTTTATGCCTTTTGGCCCTGGATCGTGCGCTGGTTCTCCGCCCGCTCGGCGCTGGTCGCGATGTGCGGGCTGATCGTCGTCGATTACTGCGCCGAGCGAAGCGCACTCGGCGGCTACACCGAGCGCATCGTCACGAGCTTCGCAGCACCGATCGGCTTTGGCGCGCTGCTCGCCATCCTGCTGAGCGAGCGGTTCGCGTTCGAAGCGCTCTCGCGCTTGCTCGGCAAAGCGTGGAGCGCGCCGCTCGCGCTTTCAATCGTGTGCGCGCTCTTGCTCTGGCCAGCCGCGCCGCTGCTCGTGTTTCAAGCGTCGCTCGCACTGCTCGTCGGCGCATGCGTCATGCTCGAACAGAACGGGCTCTCTTGGCTGCTCCGAGCGCGGGCCGTGAGCTACGTCGGCGCCGTGAGCTACGGTCTGTACCTGTTGAACTCGACCGCGATCGGCGTGATTCGCCGTGCCTTTCCGGCATACGCCAGCGCATCGGGCTTCGTGTTCTTGGCTTCGCTGCCGCTCGCGCTCGCGCTCGCGGGGCTCAGCCACCGCTATTTCGAAGCCCCGTTCCAGCGCCTCCGCGAGCGCTTTCTCGCTCCCGGGCAAGCGCGCTAGAGTCAGCCCGGAATGAGCAATTCGCGAGCGCTGCCCGCGCCATCGGGCCCGATCTGTTGGCTGTCCAAGGATCTTCTGGAGGGGGCGATCACTGTCTCCCAAAGCAGCCCGCGTCGGCGCGTGATCCAACCGTTTCACCGCACCGATGGCGCCACCCTTCACCGCATGTTCAACGCGGTGCAGCCCGATAGCTATATCCCGCCGCACCGCCACTTGGATCCGCCGAAGGCCGAATCATGGATCGTGCTGCGCGGGGCGCTCGCCTTCTTCACCTTCGACGATCAGGGCGCGATCAGCGAGTGCCTCGAAATCCGGGCCGGTGGCGACGTCTTCGGCGTCGATCTGGAACCGGGCGTGTACCACACGTTCTTCGCGCTCGAGCCAGACACGGTGGTCTACGAAGTGAAGGACGGGCCGTACTCACCAGCGACCGATAAATCCTTCCCCGAGTGGGCGCCGCGCGAAGGCACGCCGGAAGCGAGCGGCTACTTGGCGAAGCTCGTCAGGGAATTCGCCGAGCGCTGCCAGACGAAGTCGGAGTAGCGCGCTCAGCGCTCCACGACGAAGTCGGCGTAATCCGCCGAGCTGTCGCTGTGCGTCTGGTCGCCGTCACTCATGATGCCAATGCCGACGAAATCCGGCACGGAAGCCGTCTGGTCGCCGTTTTCGAAGTGCTTGCGGAACTCCGCTCTCAAGTCGATGCGCTCGGTCTTCCACGCGTTGAGCGGCGCTCCGCTCTCGAGCACGACCGTGTTTTGCGCGACGAACGGAGTGCTCTTTTTGTCGCACACCGCGCCCTTGGGCCCGACCGCGCTCCACACGTACTTGAGCGTGTAAAAACGCAGGCCGCGCCGCCAAGACACGTAAATCACCGCGGCGGAGTCGCCCTTGCCGGCTTGGCACTCATTGCCGCCCTTGGGCAGAGTCACCGCGCGCCAGCGCCAGCTGAGCACCCGCGCCGAAGCGCGGTCGGCATCAGCCACCTGGATGGCCATCACCGCGGTCTCGTAAGGCGGGTGATACTCGGCGCGAATGAACGGCGGATCGGCGTCCTTGAACAGATGGTAGTAATTCGTAGGCCCCGACTCACGGGGGACCACTCGGAAGGCCGACACCGGCAAGCGGCGCGCCGCCTGTTCCGGCGCGCTGGCGCTCGCACTACTGAACGCCGAACCCAGACCTGTAAACGCGATCAGCGCTGCAAACGCGGCTACGACGAACCGGGAACACGACACATTGTTTACCTAGCGACCGAGAGCCCGGACACAAGTGGCCAAGAGTCCGAAAAAACACGCTGGGGCACCTGTTCGTTACGAATCGTCCGACCCGTGTTCGTGCCACCAGACTGGAAATGGCCTACGCTTCGGGCGTGTTGCTTCGAACGTCGTGTGCCGGTAAGCGCTTGCCGCGTCCAGGCCTGCCAGCGCTGCTCGCCGCGCTGCTCGTCACCGTGCTGGGTGCTTGCGGTCGCCCAGCCCCCAAGCCGCGCAAAGAGACTCCGGTCGCGGCGCCGTCGAATGCGCTGAACGCGCTGGACGCGCCACCCCCCAGCTTCCTGCATTTTCCCCGAAAGGGCGGCGCGATCGAGCCTTGGGTCCAAGAACAAGTCGAGCTCGCCGAGGCCGCACACGTGCGCGTGCTGGTCTACGTCGGCGCAAGCTGGTGTGAACCCTGCCAACGCTTCCACCAGGCCGTCGAACATGGCGAGCTCAACGGTACCCTCAACGGGCTGCGCTTCCTCGAGTTCGACCAGGACCAAGACGCCGCCGCCCTGAAAACCGCCGGCTACCTCTACCAGTATATCCCCGTCCTTGCCCTGCCCGACCCGGACGGCCGCAATCACGGCAAAATGATCTCCGGCTCAATCAAAGGCCCGAGCGCCGTCAAAACGAACCTAGTGCCACGCCTACAAGCCCTGCTCAGCGGCCAAGCGGTGGACTGACCGAGGCTCTGGCCGCGAGCGCCGCCGCCGCCGCAAGCTTGTGTTTGGCTTGCCAAGGTGGACCGAGCGCGCGGCCCATGGCGCTGAGAAACGCGTCGACGTCCTCGTGACCGAGCGCGACGGCCGCGTCGCGCAAGACGCGTTCGCGGTCATACCAATGCACGGACCAGCCGCGCGCTGCGGCGGCCGTAGCCAGCGCCTCGCGGTACATGACGGAATCGGCGACGTTCGCCGCGCGGGTGTCGGCGATCCGTTCTGCGGTTGTCGGCGGAAGCGTGGGGCACGCCCGGATTGCGATGCTCGCGATCGGCACGGGCACGCTCGCGGCCAATGCCTCGACGCTCTCGCGCGCGCCTCGAGCCGCGGCCTCGCGCACGCGCTCGACGAGCGCAACGGCGTCGGGCAGCGAAATCGGCCGCGCCCACGCGCTGTTCAGATATCGGCCCACCGCCCACGATCCCTCGTGGTGATACGGATGCGTCGGCAGACCGTGCGTGAGGTCGATGCGCCGGCGATCGAGTAGCTCAGCGCCGGGCGCGAGCGTGACGAGCACTGCGGAGTTACCGTGCTCAGCGACGCCCACGGTCGCGGCTGCCTGCGTTCGCGCTTTCGCCACGTGTTGATCCTTCTTGCAGGGCATCTCCAGTCGTGCCGCGCCGCCGAAGGCTTTGACGGCCACGCGGGCCGCGTGACCATCAAACCAGAAGAGCGCTACTTCAGGACGCTGGGCGTGAAGCAGGAGATGTTGGTGGTGATCTTGAAATTGCTGCCGCGCGTGTGGCGCTCGGCGTGGAAGATGTCCATGGCGTAGCTGCCGCCGACGACGATGTTGAGCGAGGCGGCTTGGGCGTCGAAGTCGATCGTGCCTTCTTCGGGGCCGTGCATGCTGCCGAGGTCGAGGGCGAGCTGGCCGTTGATGAAAATCCACATGTCGTCGTCGCCGCGAAAGGTGAACTTTTGCGTGGCCATGTAAGTAAACTGCACGTGAATTTCCGTCGTGAAGAGGAAATTCATGCCCAGATCATTCCCCTTGGGGGTGATGCCGAAGCCCTCGGTCGGAGCCAGCGGGAAGAACGCGGTGGTGTCATAGCCGAAGATACCGGAACCCGCACTCGACTCCGAGAGCACGAGTTTCTTCGGGATAGCGCGATTGACGTCCGAGGTGTTGTACCACTGCGCGAACGAGGCCGCGCTGGCGATGACCGGCTGGGTCGGGTTCCAGTCCGTGTTGATGGCGGTGGGGCTGCCGGCGAGTGCGGGGTGGCCGACGCGGTCTTTGAACACCGGCTTTTGATCCGGACCCAGGGCAACCTCGACCAGACCGCGCCGCACGACGTCACCAGCGAACGGCATTTCGAAGTCCGGGTGTGACTCATTGAAATCTCGATAGAGCACATCCAGGGTGCTGCCGCAGTCACCCGCGT
This sequence comes from Pseudomonadota bacterium, assembly GCA_037200885.1. Lineage (GTDB taxonomy): Bacteria > Myxococcota_A > Polyangia > Polyangiales > Polyangiaceae > PMG-095. The sequence continues at coordinate 2,128,896 of JBBCIN010000001.1, read as the reverse complement.
CCATCGCTTCACCCGATGAGGTGTTGATTGAGGGCCCGCCCGCGTTGCCCGAGCCAACGCTGGAGCCGTTGCCCGAGCCAACGCTGGGGCCGTTGCCCGAACCATCGCTCGGCGTGTTGCCCGAACCGCCACCAGGTCGCGGGCTGGCCTCACTGCCCGCCGGCGAACTAGCGGAGCAACCGAGCACGCAACACAACGACAGTAGACTGCTCAATAGACCGAACTTTATTCGAAGCATATGACTCAAATCGGTATCACATTTTGCTGCACGCGCCAGGATCCGCCCGGGCAGCGGGATCGAGCGACGTGGCAATTGCGCGGCGTTTCCGTGCATTTCGCTACTCGCGGTCGACGCTGACCGCTCTCGCTGCGAGTCACGCGGAACGCCCGCCGGTTGAACGTTATTGCGAAATTCGTCTGCGTGACGCGGCGGTCGTTCTTCGCAGTAATTCTGGTTTCGGCTGCATTGCTGCGGCATCGCTCGCGAAAATTGACTATCGACATGCCTCTGCCCGGCGCTGCATCGAGATTGACTCTTGGATGCAAGCAGACTGATGCTCCGGCACACTGGCATTCTTCGGGAAGTGATCAACGGATGACGATGGCGAGCTTGCTGCGCACGCGTGGCTGCGTGCAGTTCCTCTTCAGCTACTCATTGGGATTGTTACTCACGTTCGGCAGCGTGCACGCGGCGGCGGCGCCCGGCGCCAACGCCAGCGCGGCGAAAGCAGGCAGCAAAGCCGAGACCGCGGATCAGAAAGCGGCGCGAGGCTTGCTCGAACGCGGGCAAAAAGAGCTCAAGGCCGGACATCCCGAGCAAGCGCTGACCACGTTCACCGCGGCACGGCAGCTGGAGGACTCGCTGCGCGTCGCCGAGGCGATCGCGGACGCGAACTTGGCCCTCGGCAAGCCGGCAGACGCGTTCCGCGGCTACTCCGCGGCGGTGGAACAGAACCGCAGCACGCTGACGCCAACGGCGCTGGCCGCCGCGCAGACCAAGCTCGACGCGCTGAACGCAGCCAGCGCGCAGCTCTCGCTCGACGTCGCCGAGCCGGACGTCGAGGTGCAACTGGACGCAGTCGACGTCGGACGAACCCCGTTGCCTGCGTTGCTTGCGAACCCTGGGTCGCACCAAATCACGCTCAAGAAGCCGGGTTTCGTCGCCTTGAGTCAAGAGCTGATCTTGGCGCGCGGGCCGAACACGCAGACTCTGACTTTGGTTCGCGAAGTGATCAGCGGCAAGTTGCACGTGAGCAGCAACACCACAAAAGCGCTGAGCGAGCTCTTGGTCGACAATCAAGTCGTGGGTCTGCTGCCGTGGGAGGGCAGCTTACCGGCCGGCAAAGTGACGCTGCTCGCGCGCAACAACGAGGAGAGCAGCGCGCCGACCGAGGTCGTGGTCGAACGTGACGTCACCACACCCGTCGTGCTCGAGCTCAAGCCAAACACGGGCACTCTCGACGTCAGCGCGGTGGCCGCGGGCGTGCGCATCTCGGTCGATGGTCGCCAGCTTGGCCTGCAGAATTGGCGTGGCCCGTTGCCCGTTGGGCGGCACCGCTTGACGCTCGCGCGCGATGGCTTCGTCTCTCAGGAACAGGACGTCGACCTCCGCTTGAACGAGACCGCGAGCGTCGTGGTCGGCAATTGGGTGCCGGTGAAGGCGCCTCCGCTGCTCAAGGCGGACGACCACGGCATGTACTATCGCCTGGATCTCGCGGCGCTGTTCTCCAACAAGACCGACGGCATCACCCAACATTGCGAAGAGGAATCGATCAACCTGCATTGCTCGACGCACGTGCCGTTCGGCGGCAGCTTGGGCCTGCGAGTCGGCTACCGCTTCAAGTGGATCGCGCCGGAAATTTGGGGCATGGGCTTGCTCACCGCCCAATACTCGAACGTGCACTTCGAGCAGGCCTCGGTCAGCGCGGACAGTGATTTCTACGGTCCAACGCGACGCGAGGACTACGTGTTCTTTCGCTATGGCTGGGCCGCGGGCGTCGGCGTGCGAGCCACCACCCCGACCCATAGCGTCAGCGCGACCGGCGGGCTCGGCTTCGGCGTGTTCTCGATGTCCGGGCGCTACGCGCGTACCACCCAAGGCAGCACGGACGTCGCGAACGTGGGTACGGTGCCCACCGCGCGCAGCGACTCCAGCAGCGTGGTGCACACCTATGCGCCAGGTCTCTTGCTCGATGGCGGCGTGCTGCTCGGCTCGAGCCCGGGCACCAAGCTCTACCTCGGGATCATGCTCCAGATCGAGTTTGCACCCGAACACTCGCCGACCGATCCGTTGGCCGATAAGACCTTGGGCACCGATCCCTACGGCACCCCCGGGCTCGACGTCGCGGCCGGCACTCAGTACCGCTTCGGACCCGTGCTCGCCTTTCAGTTCGGTTACTGAGCGCGACGTCACGCACTACGCCGCGTCACGCTGGCGCTGACGTGCGTCTGAGCAACGCTCGCCCCGCGCGTGCTCGCTCCTCATCCAATCCCGGCGCGTGCCAGCCGCCCGCGACGGCCAAGTGCCGCATCAACAGCACGCACACCCACGTCCGAAACGGTCGCCAACCCGCCGCGATGCGCTGAAAAGTGGCCACCGACGGTGAACGCAGTCGATACGCAGCGGCCAGGCCGTGCAGCACCCGCGGCTCGGCGGTAGGCAAGCCATCACACGGTGCCGCGCCGCGAAAGTAGATGTGGCTCGCCGCCCACGGCCCCACGCCGCGCAGTTTTTGCAGCTCGGTGAGCGCCCGAACCTCACCCAGATCGCGCAAACGCTCTGCATCGAGCAGCCCGTCCCCGGCGGCCTGTGCGACACCTCGCAGCCGCTCGATCTTCTCGTCCGACAAACCGGGAAAGCGCTCGAGCACGCGCAGCCGCGCCGGACTCGGAAACACGAAGTGGATTTTTCCGTTCAGCTCGAGCGCGTCGCCCAGCTCACGCGCCATCGCCTGTTTGATGCGAGCCGCTTGCGGCTGGCCCATCCGCGGCGAGATCACCGCCCAGGTCGCCGCTTCATAGGGCGACGCTTTGGCCGCGCTGAGAAACCCAGGGAACTCGCGCTGCAAGTCGCCGACCACCAAGTCACTCTCGCCGAGCGCAAACCACGCTTCGGCGTCGGCCTCGAGCCCCATGATGCGCCCGAGTTGCTTCGCCACCACCGCCGGGTCCGCCTCGCCCACGAGCTCCACGCACAACGCATCCCCCTGCTCCCGCAACGACACCGCGACGGGCGCGAACGTCCCATCGAGCCGGAACGCGAGCGTCAAGCGATCGAGCGCCGCGGCGGCCATGCCCGACCCGGGCGTGAAGTGGGCGTAGTAGTCCTGCACGGCAGAAAGCCGGAAACCGACCGGTTTTGGCAATGAGAACGTGGGCATGCGGATACTCCTCCTGGTTGAGACCAAGAGCAGTACCGGATCGAAATGACAGCCTTATGTCAGGATAGTCGAGTCGACGAAGCCAGCGCTGAACCCGAGCGGGCGACAATGGTCTCGCCCGGTCGATCCGCTTCAACGAGTCCTAACGGAGCGCGGGACTCTAGGCGCTTGGGACTTGCTGGGTGTTGTTGCGGCGAACGATTGAGGTGGTCGGGAAGAGTGGAGCTTGTTGGCCGCGGGAGCGGGGGATTTTGGGGAGGGCATGGGCGAAGAAGATTTTCCAGCCTTTGCACAGGTAGCTGAGGTTGCCTTCGCCTTCGCGGGTCTTCAGAATGCGGGTGCGCGGGCATTCTCCCCAGCACAGCTTGAGGTAGGGGCAGGAGCGGCACTCGCTCGGGAGTGAGTTGTGCTTGTCGAGCCCGAACTCGAGTTGTTTGAGCGAGAAGACCATCTCGGCCAAGGTTTGCTCACCGACTTTGCCGAGCTCATATTCGGGGTACACGAAGTGATCGCACGAGTAGACGCGGCCGTCGTGTTCGAGAGCTACGTTTTTGCCGCAGAAAGGGCTGCTGGTGCACATCAATGACGGTTTGCCGTTCAGCTGGGCGAACAGGCTTTCGAACAGATTGATCTTCACCCGGCCCTGATCGTGCGTTTGCCATTCGTCGAACACGGCGGCAAGGAAGGAGCCCCATTCTTCGGACACGACGCTCCAGTCGGTCACGACGGACATTGGGTGACCGGGCTGCGCGCGCGCGCTGTCTGCGCTGACCAATTGGTGGGCAGGCAACTGGGCGGGGGCGTGGCGCTCGAACTGGCGGGGCTCGACGCAGGGGATGAACTGCATGTAGCTCGTGCCGACCTCGTCGCGCAGAAACCGATACACCTCGAGCGCGTGGCTCGCGTTGTGGCGGTTCACGGTGGTGAGGGTGCTGAATTGAATGCCGTAGCGCTTCAACTGCTGCGTGGCCACGAACACCTTGTCGAAGGTCGGTTTGCCCTTCTTGGTCGGGCGATAAAAGTCGTGCAGCGCACGCGGGCCATCGATGCTCAGGCCGACGAGGAATGCGTTTTCAGAGAGGAAGGCGTACCAATCATCGTCGAGCAAGGTGCCGTTGGTCTGCAGATCGTTGGAGATGCGGCGACCGGGCGGCAGGTGCTTTCGTTGCAGCTCGAGCACGCGCCGAAAGAACGGCAGGCCCATCAGCGTCGGTTCCCCGCCGTGCCAAGTGAAGGCGATCTCTTCCGCGTCTTGGCTCTGGATGTAGTCGATGATGAAACGCTCGAGTGCGTCGTCCTTGATGCGGCGGCTCTTTTGACTGAGGAGCTCCTCTTTGCTCAAGTAGTAGCAATAGGTGCAATCGAGGTTACAGGCGGAGCCCACCGGCTTGATCGTGGCGTGTAGCGAGCGCTCCACGCCCGCGGCGCGCTCGCCGTTGCCGGCGTCGAGGTAGGTTTGCACGGCCTCGGGGCTGATGTTGAGTCGCTTGGCGGCGTCTAGGATCGGTTCGGCGTACGACATTCAATCATCCTTCAGTTGCAAACGAAGACGAGCATTCGTGCGGGCGAATGCCGAGAGTTGACGAACCGAGTCGCGCTCGGCGTGACCGCCAGCGACCGCGTCTTGCAGCAAACGGTCGGCGAGCGATGCTTGGGCATCGAGATAGGCCACGCAGCGCGCTCGACTGAGCAATGACCGCTCCAGCAGCGCGATCCACACCGGCGCGAGTGACAAGGTCATGAATCCGGGCTGAGGCAAGCGCTCCAGCGCGGCTGCGGACGAGAACAAGTCGGGCCGCAACAGCTGAAATACGCGGTCGCCCCAGGCATCGCGCTCTTCGGCCAGATCCTCACGCCGCCGAGCCAGCGCCGCGCGTGCGCCGCCGTCCACCACGCTGAGCCGTCGCGTCACGACCTCGAAGCCCGGCTTCTGACCGGGCGCGATACAGTCACTTCCGAAATGCTGCGCTTCCGCTTCGCGGCTCGCGAGCACTAGGTGCTGGGCGCGATCCGGTTGAAGCGCATCGAGCGGGACCACTTGGCAAACTGATGGCTTCCGGTCCGCGTGTAGCGAGCAACGCTGCTCGTCATCGAGCGCAGGACAACGCTCCGAAAGTCCCAAGTCGAACGCGCGCGTCGCCAGCAGCACGTCGTCCGTGCGCGCGCCTGCCTCTGGCAATCGGTGCCAAAGGCTCGAAGCGAGCTGGTCGAACTCGGTTCCAAGCGCGGCGTCTGACAGCGGCGGACGCGCGATGCGCTGAACGGTCAAACAGCCGAAAAACGTGTGTTGATGATGGAGCAACTCTGGCACCGAGAGCTGCGGAGGCGAGTTGCAGCACTTGCCGCAAGCCGAGCAGTGGTGAGACCACTCGGCTTGCGTACTGCTCCGAACCAGGGGAAGCAGCGCGGGCTGGTTCAGTAGTAACCCAGTGGGCGGAGCGGCTCGACGCCGCCCACGCTCGTCATGTAGGTTTGCCAGTTGCCGAACAGAGCGCCCACGACACTGCTGTTTTGCGCGGAGACATCGTTCGTCTCGCCGCGATCTTGCAGGATATCGAACAACTCCCAATGACCATCCGCAGGTCCTCCCTGGGCTGGCTCGGTCCAGCGGGCTTTCCACTTGCCGTCCGAGCTGAAGATGTACGCGCGTCCGTACGATTCATCGCCGAAGGGCGCGGCGTGCGTCAGCGCGGTCGAGCCGTTGAGCGCCGGCAGCAGCGATTGACCGGTGATCGGATAGACGTAGCGCCCCTTGTACGTGACTTTGCCCTTGTTCTTGTCGAGGCCAGTCACGCTATCGATGTCGGCTGGCGCCGGCGTCGTGGGTAGCACCGCACCGGCGAGCGCCAAGAACGTCGCCGTGTTGTCGGTGACGTGAGTGAAGCTGCGATACGGTGCGGCCGAGCCGACCTGCCCCGGAAGATGCACGAACGCGGGCACGCCGTAGCCGCCTTCACCGAGCGAGCCCTTGGTCTGCGCGAACGGGGTCGCGCTGACCTCCGCCCAACGCAGGCCGTATTGCAGGCGCCGCGCGTTTGCCGTGTTGTTGTCCTTGCCGAGAGTCGCGAACACCGCGGGCGCCGCATTGGCTTCATCCGTTGCCTTGGGATCCGCACCCGAGTCGATCGGCCAGCCCTCTGCGCCGTTGTCCGACTGGAACATGATGAAGGTATCGTCGTACGCGCCGATGTCCTTCAAATGTTGGATCAAAAGACCAATGTTCCAATCCAGGTTGGAGACCATGGCCGCGTAGATCTCCATGTAGCGAGCTTGCGACTTTTTCTCCAAATCACTCAGGCTGGCCCAGCTCTTGTTCACGAAGCCCTGTCCGTAGTCGACGTACGTGTCCGACTGCGGATGCACGGCGCTGATGTATTGCGCGCCGGCCTTGCCGTTGTTGGCGCTTCCGGCCGGTCGGGTGAGTACCTCGGGCGACGCTGGGTGCGGGGTCCACGAATACGGAACGATGCCCAGGTTTTGCAGCCGCGTGATGCGCGCGGCGCGGATCGCATCGTAACCTTGGTCGTAGCGCCCGCGGTACTTATCGAGCCACGCGTCCGGCGCCTGCAGCGGCCAATGCGGTGACGTGTATGCCGCGTAGGCGAAGAAGGGCTTACCGTCGTCCTTGTTGGAGTCGATGTATTTGATCAGCTGCTGCGTGTAAAAGTCGGTCGAGTAAAAGACCGCGGGCGTGCCGCCGGTGCCGCCCGGTTGACCGGGTTGGCCGGGTTGTACGTACACGCCGTCTTCGCTGTAGTTCTTCGAGCCGGCGGGTTCGTGCGCGAAGTGGTTGGTCGCAGCGCCGCCGAGCAAATTGTAGCTGCGCTCGAAGCCCCACTGGTCCGCGGTCTTGCCGGACGTCGCCGTGCCTGAACCGACGATGCCTGAACCAATGTGCCACTTGCCGGCAATGTACGTGTGGTAGCCGGCGTCTTTCAGCAACTCGGCGAGAGACAACGAGCGGTCGTTCAGGAAGCCCTCGTAACCCGGCAGCCCTTTGCGCTCGTCGTTGGGCGCGCCCATCGTTCCCTCACCCACGAGGTGATGATCGGTGCCCGAGATCAACATCGAGCGCGTGATCGCGCTCACCGTGCCCGCGTGGTGATTGGTCAAGATGCGACCGTTCGAGATCAGCTCGTCCAGGTTCGGCGTATCGATCTCGCCGCCGAGCGCATGAACGTCCGAATAGCCGAGATCGTCGGCCATGATGTACAGGATGTTGGGCTGCCGAACGTGCCACTCGTACGCGCTGATCGGCCCCGGATCTTCTCCGGTCAGGTTCGCTTTGACCGAGAACTCGTGGTCGGTGCGACTGAGGTCGGAGACCGTGACCGGGCTCTTGCACGCGGCATACGCGGCGTTGTCGAGGCTGCATTGATAGCTGCAAGTGCCTGCCGAGCAGGCAAACGCGAAGGTTCCGCTCGTGGCGCTGGTCACGGAGCGCGGCGTGCTGACGAAGAGTGCGACCGGACCGGGGATCGGCGCGTCCTCGCCGTCGGCACCATTCGTGCCATTCGTGCCGTCTTTGCCGTCAACGCCATCTTTGCCGTCGGCGCCATCTTTGCCGTCGGCGCCGTCTTTGCCGTCAACGCCATCTTTGCCGTCGACGCCGTCTTTGCCGTCGACGCCATCTTTGCCGTCCTGGCCATCAACGCCGTCCTTGCCGTCGATCGCGCTGCTGCCAGCGAGCCCGATGCCGCCACCGTTCCCGCCCGCTGCGCTACCGTCGCCTCCGGAATTGCTGTCACTGCAACCGGACAACACCGCGCCCACGAGGACGGTGCATGCAACGGTAGACATAGAAACCATCGAGTACTTGCTCACGCGCTTCATTTCCTTGGTTGGAGGCGCGCGGACCGTATCGGACGAGCGTCCACCAGGCAAGACAAAGCGGCTAGGGACGCATGTCGAAATACGCCGGCAAACTTGCCCATATTCCCTACAAGCGCGATAGGAAACTAGCACAGTTGCGTCACTAGAGACAAATATCCACTTTACAAACGCCTCAGCCGCCCGACAGCTTCTGCTCCAAGTCGGCGATGCCACGTTCGGAACCGACTTCGTAGAAGCGTTCGGTGGCTTCGAACGCGCGCAATTGGCGCGCCTTCGCCAGCTGATGCTGAAGCGTGTCGAGGCCGAAGGCGAGCTGTGAGGGTTGTTCGGCAAACACCGAGCGACGCAGCGCGATCGCGCCGTAGTCGATATGGGTGAGCGCGCGATCCTGGACCCCCTTTTCGTAGCGCAGCACGAGGCCTCGCCCGATCGCGCAGTTGCTTTCGTCCCACGCGCCGCGGTTTTCGAACACACTCATCGTACCGGCGGCTTCTGGGTGTGCTTCCAGATCGCGTAGCGGCGCCGCGTAGTCGAAGGTCAAGTAACTATCGCCGTAGGTGACCAGGAATTGGTCCGCGAGCAGATTGCGGCTGAGCGCCTTCCTGATCGCTCCGCCCGTGCCCAGCAAGTGCGCGCCATCCTCCGAATAGCTGACCTCGAGTCCAAACGCTTCGCCCGCCCCCAAAAACTCGACGATCTGTTGGCCGTGGTGAGCAATGCACAGCACGAGCCGACGATAGCCCGAGCGCACGAGGGCCTCGACCAGCCACGCCAGAAACGGGCGCCCTGCGATCGGGAGCAACGCCTTGGGCAAGTCGCGAGTCCGGGTGCCCAGCCGCGTGCCCAATCCACCGGCGAGAATGACGGCCTGCATCAGTAAGAAGGAGCCTGAATTTCGCGGGCCGTCCAGCACAATTGCGGGCTGGCTCCGGAACGCTGTGGCCCAGCCTGCGGCGAGCATGTTCTGCTCCGATCGAGCAGGCACACACGATGAGCACCAGTGCATTCACGGCTGAATTCCTCAGGGAGAGCGCGCAGCTGATCGCCGCGTTGGACGGTTCGATCATCGATCGCGTGGCGGACGGCCTCGGCGCGATCCGCGACGGCGGTGGCCGGCTATTCATCTTGGGCGTCGGCGGCTCGGCCGCTCACGCCAGCCACGCGGTCAACGATTTCCGCAAACTGTGCGAGTTCGAAGCGTACACCCCGACCGACAACGTCTCCGAGCTGACCGCTCGCATCAACGACGACGGTTGGGAGACCGCCTTTTCGGAGTGGCTCAAGGGCTCGCGCCTGTCGGCCGCGGACGCCGTGCTCGTCTTCTCCGTGGGTGGCGGCAACGAGCAAAAGAACGTCTCGCTGAATTTGGTGCGTGCGCTCGAGCATGCTCAGGCCAAGCAGGCGCGCATCTTCGGTATCGTCGGCAAGGACGGCGGGTTTACCGCACGAGTAGCAGAGGCGTGTGTGATCATTCCGACGGCTTCGCCGGATCGCGTCACCCCTCACACCGAGGGACTATGCGCCGTCGTTTGGCACCTGCTCGTGAGTCACCCGTCGCTGAAGCGCGCCGCACCGAAGTGGGAATCGACCCGATGACCTCCGCCTGGACCAACACGGTCGAAGGGACTCGATTCTTCATCGTCGGCGGCGCGGGCTTCATCGGCGCGCACTTCGTGGACTACCTGCTGGCCGAAGGCGGAGCCGCCGAAGTCACGATCTTCGATAATTTCTCGTCCGGGCGAGAGTGGCACGTGGCAAAGCATTTGGCCGATCCGCGCTTCCGCATCGCGCGGGGCAACGTCGAAGATTTGGAGGCCCTGCGGCGAGCCATGGAAGGCCATCAAGTGGTCATTCACTTGGCGTCGAATCCGGATATCGCGCGGGCGGCAACCGAACCCGCGATCGATTTTTTCCAAGGCACGGCGCTCACTCACTGCGTAGTCGAGGCCATGCGTGGCAGCAGCGCCAAACGCATCCTGTATGCGTCTGGCAGCGGGGTGTATGGTGATCTCGGACAGCGGGAGATCGCCGAAGATCACGGACCGCTCTTGCCGATCTCGACCTACGGCGCGAGTAAACTGGCGGGGGAGGCGCTGATCGCTAGTTACTCGTCCATGTTCGGCCTCTCGGGCTGCGCCTTCCGCTTCGGCAACGTGGTCGGGCCACGCCAGACGCACGGTGTCGGCTTCGACTTCGCGCGGCGCTTGCTCGATGACCCCTCGCGCTTGCGCATTTTGGGCGATGGCTCGCAGAGCAAATCCTACGTGCACATCTCGGACATCATCGCCGCGGTGTTGCGGGCGCACACGCAGACACAATTGGCTTATCAGGTCTACAACGTCGCGACTGGCGACACGATCACCGTGAATGAAATTGCCGAGCTCGCGGTCGAGTGTGTCGGTGCCTCCCCGGGAACGGTACGCTTCGACTACGCGGGCGGCGATCGCGGCTGGAGGGGCGACGTGCCCGTCGTTCGGCTGGACACGCGGCGAATCCGCGGCCTCGGTTGGTCGTGCAAGCACTCCTCTCGCGAGGCGTTGAAAAAGGCGATCTTCGCGATGTTGCCGGAGATGAGAGCGGGGCGAATGTGAACGCCGTGCTGCACGAGGCGGCTGCGCAGCCGAGGACCGACCCCGACGTGACGCTGCTATTTCCCGAGCAGGACGTAGCCGAGCCGGAATTTTCGATCGTCATTCCGTCGCTGAACGAAGAGCTGACCATGGCGGAGTTCGTGAGCTGGTGTCTCGAAGGTCTGGCCAAGGCCGGCGTTCGCGGCGAAATTCTGATCATCGACAGCGGCACCGATCGCGCGGCCGAGATCGCGCTCGCACACGGCGCGCGCGTGCTGAAGACACCGAGGCGCGGGCTCGGCCGGGCCTATCAAGATGCGCTGCCGTACATTCGCGGACAATTCATCGTCATGGGTGATTGTGACTGCACTTACGATTTCCGCGAGCTGACGCCTTTCGTCGAGGAGTTCCGCGCCGGTGCACAGTTCGTGATGGGCTCGCGCTTCCGCGGCTACGTTGAGCCGGGGTCGATGCCGCCCCTCCACCGCTACTTGGGTACGCCGGTGACGACTTGGATTCTCAATACGATCTTCTCGAGTCACTTCTCCGACATCCATTGCGGCATGCGAGGCATCAGCAAGGCTTCGTTCGTGCGCATGGATTTGCGATCCCAGTCCTGGGAATACGCGTCCGAAATGGTGCTCAAGTCCGTGCACATGCGTCTGCGCACGGCCGAGGTGCCGATCCGTTTCCTCAAAGATCGCGACGGGCGCTTGAGCCACCACAAACGTTCGGGCTGGTTTTCTCCCTGGTACGCAGCCTGGATCAACCTGCGCGCCATGTTCGTGTACGGAGCCAATTTCTTCCTGTTCAAGCCAGGCCTGTTCCTGCTCTTGCTGGGATCGCTCTTGACGTTCCCGCTCTCGTTCGGCCCCGTCACGCTCGGCCCGATTACGTTTTCCTTGTACTGGATGCTGCTCGGTGTCTCGCTCGCGCTCTTGGGCCTGCAGTGCGTGTACATGGGCATCTTGTCGCAGGTGTTTTTCGACTACTCGGGGGAGGTGAAAGCGAAGTGGTTTCGACGCTTCAGCTACACGCGCGCGGTCGCCTCGAGCGGCATGCTGTTCGCGTTGGGCCTGAGCTTTGTGCTGCAGCTGACCGTGAGTTACTTCCGCAATCACTTGTCATTGCCGAGCTCGACGAATTACCTCGGCATCACCGGCTTGCTGCTGATGATCGCGGGCTTCGTGTCCTTTACGTTCACCCTCATTTTGCACTCGACGGCCGTGGCGGTCCGCAAACCATGAACGATTCAGCGCGCGATCCCGGCGCGTCCAAGCTGCGAGCCGCATCGTTTGGGCAGCGGCACGAACCCACATGGGTCGATCGCTTCGGGGTGTGGCTGTCAGCGCAGCAAATGCGGCGCTTCGTGCCGTCGGTCACGGGTCTCGATGTCGCCGATCTCGGCTGCGGCTACCAAGCATCGTTCGCGCGCACCCTGCTCAGCCGTGCCGGGAGCGTGACGTTGATCGACGTCGCGCTTGCCGATGATCTCAAGCAGCATCCCAAGGTCCGCGCTTTCGAAGGGGAGCTCTCGCAAACGTTGCTCACCCTCGCCGACCGCAGCTTGGATCTCGTCCTGATCATTTCGGTGCTCGAGCATTTGCGACAGCCATTGCCGGTGCTCGAGCAGATCCGGCGGCTGCTGCGACCGGGTGGAACTTGTCTCGTCAATGTCCCTTCTTGGCGTGGCCGCCGCTATCTGGAGTTCTCGGCCTTCAAGCTGGGGCTCTCGCCGTCCGCGGAGATGGACGACCACAAAGCGTATTACGACGTCCGTGACCTGTGGCCCCTGCTCGTGCAGGCTGGCTTCTTGCCCAGTGAAATCGAGTGTTTTTCGCACAAATTCGGGCTCAATACCTTCGCCGCGTGTAGGCTCAAGCAAAGCGGCGCCAAATGAACGCAGCCTTCGCGGACACCGACGACTGGAATCGACACTGGAGCTCGTACGCGGCCAGCAACGCGCTCAATCCGGCGCAGGCCTACCGGCGCAGGTTGATCTTCGGTGCGCTTGGCTTGTCTCGGGCGACATCCGGGCAGACGCACTTGCTCGAGCTCGGCTGCGGTCAGGGCGAATTTTCCAACGAACTCCAGTTACGCCATCCAGATTTACGGTTGGTCGGCATCGATCTGAGTCAGACGAGCGTGAGCATGGCCCAGAGCCGTGTGCCGAGCGGGGTCTTCTTGCAACGAGATCTCATGCAGCCAATGGCCGTTCCGGAGCAGTATCGCGCTTGGGCGACGCACGCGGTGTGCTCGGAGGTGCTCGAGCACTTGGACGACCCACTGACTGCCCTGCGCAACGTTCGGAGCTGGCTTGCGCCCGGTGCGCGCTTGGTCATCACGGTGCCCGCAGGTCCAATTTCGGCCTTCGACCGTCACATCGGTCACCGTCGTCATTACACGCCCGAGCAATTGCGCCAGCTGTTGCTCGAAGCCGGGCTCGAGGTCCAATCGTTGAACGGCGCAGGTTTCCCTTTCTTCAACATGTATCGGCTGATGGTCGTGGCCCGTGGCAAGCAGCTGATCGACGATGCGGGCGGTGCACTCCCGCCGTCCGCTCGCGCGGCGATTTGGGCGTTCGCCAAGCTGTTTCGTCTGAACAACAGTAAGACCCTCCGGGGCTGGCAGCTGATTGCGGTGGCGGCGGAGCCGCGATGATCGTTTCACGTGCGCCGCTGCGCTTTTCTCTCGGCGGCGGTGGCAGCGATCTGCCCAGCTACTCTTCGGTGCACGGCGGCTTCGTAGTGGCGGGCGCGATCGACAAATACATCTACGTCAGCGCGAACCGTCGCTTCTACGACAGCATCCGGCTGGCCTACTCCAAGACGGAAACCGTAGATTCGATCGAGCAGATCGATCACCGCGTATTCCGCGAGGCGCTGCGTTTTTCCGGCATCACTCGAGGCATCGAGTTGTCCAGCATCGCTGATTGTCCGGCGAATTCGGGACTCGGTTCATCCAGTACGTTTACCGTCGCGCTCTTGAATGTGCTTCACACGTACAAGCAAGAGTACGTGTCGAGCCTGCAGCTCGCCGAAGAAGCGTGCCAGATCGAAATCGACGTGCTCGAGCAACCGATCGGAAAACAGGACCAGTACATCGCGGCCTACGGAGGCGTGACCGCGTTCACCTTCAACACCGATGGCAGCGTCGAGGTCGAACGGGTCCCGACGCGGCCCGAGGTACTTACCGAACTCGAGTCGAACCTGCTCATTTTCTATTCCGGCGTCGAGCGGGAGGCGGCTTCAGTCTTGTCCAAACAGGGTCAGAACATCCAATCGAATACCGACGGCGCGGTCGAACGCATGCACCGGATCAAGGAACTCGGCTATGAAACTCGCCGCATTCTGACCCACGGTAACATCGACAGCTACGGTGAGCTGTTGCACGAACATTGGAGCAACAAGCGAAAGCTTGCCTCCAACATGAGCGACCCGATGCTCGACGAACATTACGAGGCGGCGCGTGCAGCAGGTGCCATCGGCGGCAAGCTGATGGGCGCCGGAGGCGGCGGTTTCTTCATGTTCTATACCGCTCCCGCCGACCGTCGCCGCGTGTACACCGCACTCGTCGCGCGCGGCCTGCGCCCACTGCCGTTTCGCTTCGACACGGGCGGCGCGCGCATCGTCGCCAACTTGCGCCAATTGTAAATCAGTCTACGACCCCGAACGCTGATCTCGCTCAGTCAGGGTCCGGCGCCACGCTGAGCCGTTGGGGCCGAAGGCGACGAGCGTTGCGCCCGCGTCGCATTGGCCGGGCGCTGCCTGGCTCGTCGTCAATCCAAGGTCGGCACGGGTTCTTTCGCTGCGAGCTGCGCCGATTTTCGATAGCTCCAAAACGCAGGCAGCAGAGGAACGCAGGCGAGCACGCACGCCGTGCAGATGAGCCCGCCCCAGCGGATCGAGCGGGCCAGGCCGAAACGCTCAGCCATGAAACCCGCGCGAGCGTTGCCTAGGAGCGGGCCCGTCATGTACGAGAGCTGCTCGATCCCGGCCATCCTGCCGCGCAGCCCGGAAGGAATGGTCTCGTTCCAGATCGTCATCCGGAACAGGGCGCTCACCATGTCGGCAGCGCCTGCGAGCGCGAGGCACGCGAACGCCGCGGGCAACGACGCCGCGTAACCGAGCCCCACGATCGAGATACCCCAGAGGGCTGCCGCGATGACGACGGCCGCGCCGCGGCGTTGGACGTTCTTGGTCCAGCTGCTGAACAAGGTCACGACGATGCTGCCCACGCTCATCGCCGAGTACAAATAACCAGCCGCGCTGGCGCCGCCCCACTGTGCGGCAAGCGCCGGAAACACCGCCATCGGCATGGCAAAGGTCATCGCAACGATGTCGACGACGTACGTGCCGATCAGCTCGGGCCGACTCGCCGCGTACTTCAACCCCGTCAGAATGCTGGACAAGCCCGCGGGCGGCGCGTTTTCAGCGGGCGGCATGGCTCGGATGGCGGACAGCGCCGCGAGCGAAACGGCGAACGTCAGAGCGTCGGCGGCGAACGCATAGGGCAGCCCGAGCGTGGCAATGCACAGCCCGGCGAGCGCGGGCCCGGCGACGGCCGCGGACGTATTGCGCAACGAGCTCAACGCCGAAACGGCCGGCAAATCGTCGACGGGCACCAGCTTTTGCGTGAGCGACTCCAGCGCGGGCCGATGAAAGCCGTTCACCGCCGAGGTGAACGCTGCGACGATGAACAGCAGCACCACGCTCGGGTGCGGTAAGGTCGCGTTCAGGACCAACACGAGCGATGCGCCCATCAACAGCGCTTCGGACCACAGCAGCAGACGTCGCCGGTCGAGCGCGTCCGCCACCGCGCCGCCCCAGAGTGACGTCACCGCGAGCGGCACGAGCTGCACCGTGCCCACCATGCCGACGAGCCAGGACGACCGCGTGAGCTCGTAAATCTGCACCGGCAGCGCAACATAGGCGAGGAAGCTGCCGAACGCGCTCACCAGCTGACCGATGAACACGAAGCGAAAGTCACGGTGCCGGCGCAGCGGCGACAGATCCAGAAACATGCCTCGGCTAGGCTAGCCGAGATCGGCCGCGCTGAATTCGTGCGGGCGATTCAGCTAGCTAGCTCTGCCTGGTTGCCGTGAGCTGCAGGCCGGCTCGAGCGATTCGCGCTAAAGTCGGGGGAGGCTAGGAGATGATGAAAAGGCACGGCTGGGTTTTGTGGGTGTTTCTGGCGGTTGCTTGCGGTGGGAAGGCGCGCGGTGACGGCAGTTCGATCGGCGGCGCGGAGCAAACCGGAGCCGGCGGGGACAACGCGAATGGCGGCGCAGCGACCACGGGTAACTCCGGTGCAGGCAACTCGACCGCAGGCAACGCAGGAAGTTGTCCGGATAACCTTCCCAGCGCCGAACCCAGCGAAGGGGCTGCTTGCCCAACCCCCGGGGTGAGTTGTTCCGGCTACGGCTCACTGTCGTGCCCATTGACAGCGGTATGCGGCCCGGACTCGAAGTGGCAAATCAATTGTCCGTCGGCGATGGCGTTCGGCCCCTGCAGTTGTCCGCACCACGACTATGGTCGCGCGCCGAATGAACACCGCGCGACAGCGCCCAGCTGTTCGCACACGCGCGCAGCGAGCATCCCCGTACCCGACGACAATTGCCCATTGTGTCCGAACAGCGAATGCAACCGAGATTCGGACTGCGCGGACAGCGCGCTGGGCTCCAATGGGCGCTGCGTCCAGCGCGGCCCGCTCCCCGGCTATACCTGCAGCTACGACACCTGTTTCACGGATTCAGCTTGCGCGAAGGGCTCGGTTTGCCAATGCCGCGAGCCGGCGGGCGGCGTTGACGCGAATTACTGCACAACGCCGAGCAATTGCCGCGTGGACGCCGATTGCGGCAAAGACGGCTATTGCTCGCCGAGTCAGTCCCACGAATGGTGCGGCACTTTCTACGCTTGCCACACGCCGAACGACGAGTGCGCGAGCGACAGCGATTGCGGCACCGACACGCATTGCGACTTCGACACCGACGCGATGCATTGGGTCTGCGGCAACCTGTGCGGTGCCGTGCCACCGTAACTCGCCCAGTCACGTCGTCTGACGCAGAGTCGGATTTTCACAAGATCGTTCAAGCCCGACAGGTCGGTCCTTACGTACAGTAGGTGTGCGCGCGCCCGCTGGCTCGAGCGTGTCGAGTCGAGTCGAATCGCTCGCGCGGAAAGCGACCAATGGAGACTTGGGACCAATTCGATAAATTCGAAGCGCCCACCCGCAGGGCAGCGCACAGCGCGCTTGCCGTCGGCCTCGCGATCACGCTGCGCGCGTGGGACCTCCTTGTAAGACCAGCTCGACGCGGGGCCACCGTCACTTATAGGCGATGGCCGCGCTCGTCGGGCCGGCTAGGGGTACGACGGTGGTTTTCTTGAAGCCCGCGGCCTTGGTCCAACCAGCGAAATCGGCGCCCGTGTAGTCGAAGCCGTCACCGACCTCGATCAACATGTTGAGCGACATCAAGAGGCCAAATGCGTTCAGCCGGCGCCAGGATGCGCCACGCCTGCCGCAGTCCCTTGCACGAAACCCACGCGGCTGATTGCCTCCGTGAATTGCGCGACGCGCTGGTCCGCGACTTGCCGAGCAGCTTCGTCGGGCTCCGCGATCTCGATCACGTCGCCCTTGAACTGATAGCTCTCCATGGTGAGAGGGTTGGTGGCGTTGACCGCAACTCGCCCGGTCTCGGCGATGGCCCCGCGCAGGCGCTCCGTCTGGGCGAGCGCTGGGCGTCCGAGAGCACGAGCCACGGTCCCTGCATGTGCCGAAGTGTCGCGTATACGGCGTGGGGATGCAAACCGGAACCGCCCCCGCAGGCTGATGGAGCGTTTTTCTGACGGAGCGCGCTGGCTGTCGATCGGTTGCCCGAGCTGGTTTGATACACTGAGTCGGCAAGCGGCGACAGTGTCGCACGGAGACCACAGCTGCTCCCTCGCGGCGAGCGCCAGCTGTGCTCATCAC
This sequence comes from Pseudomonadota bacterium, assembly GCA_037200885.1. Lineage (GTDB taxonomy): Bacteria > Myxococcota_A > Polyangia > Polyangiales > Polyangiaceae > PMG-095. The sequence continues at coordinate 2,111,144 of JBBCIN010000001.1, read as the reverse complement.
GAGCATTTTTCGCTTCGGCACATCGATTGCAAACGACCAATCGATGCTTCAATTCGAGCGAGGGGCTCCCGCCGCCCTCCGGCACCTGATCTACGCACTGCACGATGGCACTCGCATCGCGCGCGCGGTGGCCCAGGCGCCGCGCTCACGCGCGTCGTGGGGACGCATCCTGAACCTGTCGCACTTCGGCGAGGTCGTCCCAAAGCGGGTCTATCGCTCCGGCTCACCTCGCACCGCGGCGCACGCTCGCCATGTGCGCGAGCTGGGCATCAAGACCATCCTCTGCGTCCGCCGTGGCGGTCCGAACCGCGAGTTGCTCGAGCTTGCAGCGGCTCACCGGATCGAGGTCCGGGTGTATGACTTGGTTCAGAACGGGCACCACGATCGAGATACCGCCTTGCGCGCCGCTCGGGACGCACTCGATCCGCGCGCGCAGCCCGCGCTCGTGTGTTGCGACGGCGGCCGACACCACGCAGGTTTGGTCATCGCGCTACTCCGGCTCGAAACCGGATACTCGCTCGAAGAAGCGCTCGACGAGTACTACTCGTTCGCTGCGCCTTCACCGTTTGCCGACAATGTGCTGTTCATCGTCCGCGCACAGGGTAAGCGCGCCACTTTGCCCGCTCGCTTCAGCGTGGCGCCTAGTCCAGTAGAGAGTTTAGGACCGCGCTGATTCGAGGCGTTCGAGCAGGTCGGGACGCTCGAGATAGCGGCGTGCAGGGTCGCCTCGAACGAAACGCTTCACTTGCTGGCTGCGCGATCTCGCCCTGCGCTCGACCCGCAGAGCGAGGTTCGTCGTCGGCTGCTCGGGAGTGCGTCTTTTTCACTCGCGTCAACTATTCGGCACTGAGTGCGTGATCCTGATCTCACCATGCTCGCTCTAGTTTAGGTTGGCCTTTCCTTGCCGAGCCGCGATGCGCGTGAAAGAATCGCGACCGATGCGGCCAGCGCCGAGCCGAGTTACGACTGGTTCCGCGAGCCATTTCCCCAGTGAAGGGCGCGCTGGGCGGTGTCACCGGTCTGGCGCGTGACCTGTCTGGTCCGCTGTTACTCAGCAGCGCTTGCGGTCAGCGTCGGACTCGGATGGTGCTCACTCGCTGGGGCCGCACAGGGGCCCCTCGAGCTCCGATACACGGCACCGAACGAGTGCGGAACGGCAGAAGCCCTACAGCGCGCCGTGTCTGCACTCGCCCCCATTGGCAACAAGGCAACACTTTCGGCGGAGCTTGCCATCACGAAAAGCGAGGACCAATACGTCGCCGAGCTCCGAGTCGAAGGCGGGAAGGCACGCGTTTTCTCTGCGCCGGGGTGCGATGCCTTGATCGAGGCCGCGGCCGTCGTGCTCGCTCTGGTCATTGACCCGCGCGGATCCCTACGCTTCGGGGCGGCACCGGACCGGCAAGTCGTTCTTCAACCGCCACCGGCCACTCAGCCCTCGCCCGCCCTCGCCTATCATTTGGGCGCTGGAACGGCGCTCGACACGAGCACACTGCCTCACGCGGCCGGGGGAGTGTTCGTTCGCGGCGGCCTGGCTGTGCGCCGTTGGTCTTTGTCGTTGCAAGGAACCGATTGGTTGCCAGCGAGCGGTACGGCGCCTGGTTACCCACAGGCCGGCGGACGCTTCAAGTGGTGGACCATCGGGCTGACGCCCTGCTTCACGCCGATCGCTGCCTCGCGATTCGCCTGGTGCCTCGGTCCCGAGCTCGGGCGGCTGCGCGGCGTGGGGTTCGGTGTCGAGCCGAGCCGGGCTGCGACGGCGACGTGGCTGGCCATCGCGTTCGGACCCGCCTGGGAATTGCGGCTGAGCTCGCGGCTCGCATTTCGGGTCGGGGCAGGGGTTGCCGTCACCGTATTGGGCCGCCATCCATTCGTCCTGGAAACATCCCAAGGCGCAAGCGTGGTCCATACCTCAGCGCGGCTCTCCGGACGTGCGAATCTGGGGCTCGAGCTCTATTTTTGAAACGGATGGCGCCACGCGGCGTCATAGCCAGGTCGAGCTGATGTCTGTGCTTCGACACCCTGCCGCGGCCCCCCCTCCCTCGGCAGATTTGACCCCGGCACCCTCGGCGTCCGAGGCCGCGTCGAGCCCGGACCATTTCAACGCGTTCTATGAAGCTCACTTCTCTTTCGTTTGGCGCATGCTGCGGCGGCTTGGCGTCGCGGATAGCGATGTCTCGGACGCCACCCAGGACGTGTTCGTGGTCGCCAGTCGACGGCTACCCGATCTGCGCGGGCCGGAGCTCGCCCGCTCGTTTGCGTATGGGATCGTGGTGCGGGTTGCCCATCAATATCGGCGAGCGAGCTCGCGTTCGAGATCCGCCGAGACCGGCATCGAACAGCTCTATGACGAAGAGGCTCCGACCGCGCACGATTCCGCCGAGCGCGCTCAAGGAGTCGCGCTCCTCGACCGCGTTCTGGCAGCTCTCGATCTCGAGAAGCGCGAGATCTTCGTGCTCGTGGAGCTCGAACAACTGAGCGTGCCCGAGGTGGCGACGCTCACGGGCGTGAACAAGAACACAATTTACACGCGACTCCGTGCTGCGCGGCAAGCCTTCGACAGTGAGCTCGCGCGTTACCGCAAACACAATAGGAGGTTCTGGTGAGCGAACTGAGCCGAGACGCGCGCGCTCTCATCGAACAGACGCGCGCGCGGTACGAGCCGACGGACGCCGATCGCAGCGCCGTTCGTGCGCAGTTGGCCGTGAAGCTCGCGCGCGGAGCGGCCTCCCTCGCGTTGCTCGAAGCCGCGCGCGAGGCGTCCCGCGCCGCCACGCCCGTGAAGGTCGCCAGCGCGCAAGTGTCGATGATCGTCAAGTGGCTGATCGGCGGCGCGCTGTTCGGGACACTCGGCATAGTGGTGCTCGAACCGAGAGCCGCCGAGCACTCGACGCTGACCGCGGTCTCCTCCCCACCCTTCAGCCGAGCAACGGAGCGCCGTGCGCCCGGCAAAGCCCCAAAGCCCGGACGTCCTGACGTGACACGCGCCGTCACGGATCCGCCGTCCCCGCCACCGGTCACGAGCCCGCTGGCACGCGAGGCTGCTGCTACAGTGGTCGGTCACACGCTGGCCAGCTCGACCGCGGGAGTCGTGACCGCGCCGCGAGCGGCTTTCGCCTTCGAGCCTCGCGAGGGCTCTGGGACAGCACCTGCGACGCGCGGCGTCGATTTGATGGCCGAGGCGCGTGCGCTGACCGACGCGCAGCGCGCGCTGAACGGGGGCCAGCCGGCGCTCGCGCTCGAATTGCTGGCGGCTCAAGATCGGAGATTTTCCGGCGGCGCGCTGGGTAACGAGCGAATCGCCGCCCGGGTGTTCGCGTTGTGTGCGCTCGGTCGAAAAGAAGCGGCACACGCCGACGCAGCGCAATTTCTCGCGATCGCCGACGGCTCACCGCTTGCAGCACGTGTCCGCGCGGCATGCAGGTGATGCTCCGAGACAACCGTTCGCCACGCGGAGCGACATTTTACGAAATGGAACCGACACGCGAACCACATAGCTCGTCATGTTGATCGCACCCAAGGTATCGTCGACTGTCCGTCGCCCTCGCACTTGGGCCTACTTGACGATCCTGGTTGCACCCAGCTTCATCGCGGCCCATTGCGATGGCCCGCTCTCACTGGGAGCTCTTGCGGAGGTCGGCGGCGCCGGAGTGGAAGCCGGCGGAGTACCGGCCAGTGGCGGTGAGGCGAAAGCGGGCGATGGTGAGCCGAACACAGCGGGTAGCGGCGCGAGCGGCGCGAGCGGTGCCTGCGCGACGAGCTCGAGTTGCGCGGGAGGCACGGGTGCGGTCCGCTGCCTGAACGCGTCGGGCAATCCCGTCCTTCCGAAGCCCTGCGACGGCATCAAAGACTGCGCAGACGGCAGTGACGAGACGGACTGCGCCCCAGCCACCGGCGGAGGCAGCGCACCAGTCTGCGCGAACGCTGCTGGAGCGAAGGTATTTCCAAAACCGTGCGACGGCATCAAAGACTGCGCAGACGGCAGCGACGAAATCGACTGCACACCCGCCAGCGATGGTGGCCCTGTCGTATGCGTCGGCGCCTCCGGAGCGAAGGTATTTCCAAAACCGTGCGACGGCATCAAAGACTGCGCAGACGGCAGCGACGAAGCGACTTGCCCAAGTGGTTGAGCGAACTCCACAGCCAGCTCGGCACGACCTCGTACCAACGCAGAACGACTCGATGGGAGCACAGGAACAAATGACAGAAGCGCGTCCGTGGGTCGGTCGATTGCCCAGGCTATTGCTGACAGCGGCATTCGTCGCCGCGTGCGGCGCGAACGACCCGGCTCGTTTGGCTACGATTGCGGCGGGTAGCGACGGCGGCAGTTCCGTGGGCGGCATCGGCGGGGCAGCCAGCGCCGGTGGCGGCGCGGCCGGTCAACCCGAATTTGGGCTGGGCGGTCAACACTCGGCGTCAGCCGGCCTCGGCGGTGACGGTCCTAGCGAGCGGCTGACGCTGGACTTGAACGATGTCTCGTTCCTCTACCCGCTGCCGCACTGGGAGGAGCGCGATGATTTGCTCTCGCCGTCAGCCAGCGGCGATCAGGGTGTGCTCTTGCCACGAAGCGTGTACGAGCAGATCGGTCTGCCGCTCAACAGCAGCACGGTGCAAGCTCCGGCCGATATCTACTCGTCCTTGCGCGTCGTGGGCGTCCGCGTCGACCCGTGCTTTCCTGCCGACGCCGCGGTCGTGCCCGAATGCTTGAAGCAGCTCCGACTGGTAATGCAGCCGGTCATGCAAGATCCAGTCACTAGCGAGCTCACCACCTTGGATGGCACGGTGCACGCGCTCTACACCCTGACGGACGAGCAATGGCAGGCGCTCGTTGCGGATCTGCGAGCTCTGAAGGCAATGGCAGGCACGCGCACGACCGGGCAACCGCTCACGGTGCATCCCGTGATGGCTTCGGATGGCCTGAGAGGACCGTACGCCACGGCGCTGAGCGCGCTCGTTTTGAAATATGCGGGCGAGAGCAGCCTGTACGAAGTCGCATTGATGTTGCTTCTCAAGTCGGACCGTTCGTGGAGCTTCGCGGCCTTCGTCAGACTGGGCGCAACCTTCGTTGCCAAGGGCATTCCAACCGTTGACGTGCAGAGCGAAGTCGCAGTGGTCACGTTCACCACGGCCGTCGAGGGCGACGCACCGCACTTGCTCACTCTCGAACCGCCCCCGCCAGGAAGCCAGTTGTTGTCGATGGTCAATCCTCTCACGAGCGACGACGACGCAGGCGCGGCGGTTCGCGCAGCGCTGATCATCGAAAATCCGACTGGCAGCACGAACGCACAGACCGTCGATTGCGCGAGCTGTCACTTGGTCTCCCGCAATCGCAGCTACGCGGAACGCACTCGGGGCATCGACAGCTCGGCTTGGCCCGAACGCTTTCGAGACGACCGCTTCGACCTATCTCGAACAGATGCCATCGGCGACGACGCCCGAGCGCTACGAAACTTCGGCTATTTCGGCACGAAGAGCGCGTTGAGCCAGCGGACCATCAACGAGAGCGCGCTCGTCGCCGCAGCACTCTCGCAAACCGATACCAATGCAGAATGAACGTCCCTCGAGCAGCTCGGGCCTTGCCTGCATTTCGAGTGCATCTTTCACTGAGTCGCGCTTACTCAGCGGGTCTGAAACGTACCGCCCCGATCTCAGTTTGCAATAGCGGGAGCTTTCGAACCATTTTGCGTTGCCACGGAGTATCGCACGGGCGATTCGGCCAGGTTGGAAAGTCGAAGAGCTTAACCCCAAGGGATGAAAAGACAGCGAGAACGAACGTCGAACAAGTTAGCCCCTGATCCCGTGGCGCAACGTAGGCACCAGTTCGTTCGTCGAAGTGGGTGGTGGGATCGAAATGAAAGCCATAGGGCATGTTGTCGAGTGATCGGCGACTCAGCGTCCGTCTCGCCAATCAGGGTCGTAAGTCGTAGTCGAGCTTTGGTCGCGAAACCAGCCCGCGCTGTGAGTCGACGTTTGGCTAGACGTGTCGCAGTAAGAAAACCGACGATCAGATCCTCGTCCAACTGCGCTGGGTCAATTGACGAAAGAATCGCGTCGCACCGCCCCCAGGCCTCTTCGTGAAATTGCTCGTCGACCCATGTGAAAATCAAATCCAAGGCACGATCGGTCTCGCCCGCGCGGTGCAACACTAGAAGCTGACTCGCAAATCCAATCTGTTCATTGTGCGTAGTCCCGTAGACCCAATGACTGGGCAGTACCGGTGCCATCACGTACATGACCTTCGGTTCGAGAGGGCTGTAGCCTGAGATTAGTGGCTCCAGCCACGTTCTTCCGGATTCGCTAGACTGGTAAGCCTCGTAGGCCCCGTTGCAGTAACTCTTCAAGAGAGTCGTTGCGACCGATAGTTCGTTCACGACCGACTGTGTGAAGACCGTCTCTCGTATTTCTTCAAGTTGCGACGGGAACAAGAAATCGCACGGAGGCGCAGCTTCGTATCTCTCGGCAGCTACGAGTCCTGGCCAAACGTGGTTTTCGAAATTTCGAACGGGGACTTTCTTCCAAAGAGCTCCGGTCAGGTCCGGCGTGTGCGTTAGAACGACTGCAGGAAATCTGGGAGAAGCTCACCAAGGAGCGCCGCCGGCCTCCAAGCAGGTTCACCTTCGAAAATATGGTTGATGTACGTAACCTCATACTGCGAGGGCTTGATCGTGTGCCCAGTTTCCCGCTGCACAAACGCTTCAAATCGGGCGAGGTGATCATGAAACCCCGACAATACGCTCGCGAAGCGCGGGTACTGCGCTTCGTTCTGTCCCCTTCGCCAGTTGAACTGGAGTCGATCCCGTTGCAGCTGAACGACGCGGTCGTCGTTCGCATGGATCAAGAGGTCGCGCCACTGATCCCGGAACTCAAGTGTTCCTGCAACCTTCGGATCGAGACTCTCCGACATCGCAGCGAGCGGCTCCGCTTCTTCGGTGCGAGGGTATTCGTCTCGAATCTCTTGCCAAAAGCTGCCCAAGCGGAGACGAGACATCCGCACGGGGTCGAAGATTACGCCGCACGACACTTCGGCTACTGGTGGCCTATTGTACGACGGCGTCGCAGGGATCTCAGGGGCTTGGTGCTCCGACAATGCTCATCAACTGTAGCGTCCATGAACCCTAATGGAAAGCCCTGTTTTTGTCGGAATTTTAGCTTCGATGGCCGAGACCCGAAAAAGTTACTACCCGGCGTAGCACTCGGCCAAGTCGCTGGCGAGAACGCGGAGAAATGCGAAGTGCGGCCTCGGAAGCCACCACGGAGTAAGGCAGCGCGTTTGGGCAGTGAGCTTGAGATCGTGGCAGACGAGAGTGGTCACCGGCTGTGCGCGAGTTCGGCGCGTGTCCGATGCCAGCTCCACACTGGTGCCTCGGTGCCTTGCGCGGTCAGAGCCCCACTCAACTTGGATGTGCAGGCGGAGGCGGGCACCGTGCTCGGCGCGCTGCCGAGATCCGCACGTTCCGCGAGCGCATCGTGAAGGAGCTGCCGGCGTTCGATGTGGCGGCGTTCGATAGCTTGGAGGACTACGTGCTGGCGCTCAGCACGGCACAGGCCACGTTTCAGACGGCGACCGCGCCTTCGGACGATCTCGAGCCGCTGGCTGCGGAGGGCGTGAGGCTGCGCGAGATGTTGCTGGCGGAGGCGAAGGCGCTTTCGCTGCGCGGCTTGGTCGACAAGCACAAGCTCGAGAATCTCAAGGGCGCCACCAGCCGCATGAATATCGCCCAGGATCTGCAGGCGCTGAGCACCGTGCTGCTCGAAAGCTGGCCGAAGATTCAGGGGAAAACGCCGACCACGCAGGACGACTTGCTGACCGCTTCACGCCTTGGCACGCGGCTCACGCGCTTGGTCGGTACTCGGGATCAGGGGCCGGTGGTGGTGGCCGAGGCGACCGATCAGCGGCTGCGCGTGTTCACGCTCATGCTGCGCACGTACGAGGAAGCGCGCGCGGCGATTAGCTACCTGCGCCGCCGCGAGGAAGACGCAGAGTCGATCGCGCCGAACCTCTATCCCGGTAAGGGCAAGCGCCGCGCGGGCGAGGCCCAACCGGCTGTGCCGACCGCGCAGCAACCCGCGATCGGCAGCGCGCCCGTCTCGGCGGACGGCACGCAGCCCATTCCCGCCGTCACTCCCGCGCAGATCGCAGCAGGCAACGCGGCGGCCGCGGCTCAGAAGGGCGCACCCGCGAGCAAGGATCCGTTTCTGGCCTGAGGCGCGTGCGCGAAGCGACGTGAACGGCGAGAGGAACCAAGCATCATGAAACCGCGGTTGAAGCCAACGCGAGGGCAGCGTGGCGGCAGTTGAATGGGGCAGAGGGTGGCCACGCTCTCTGGTTGCCGGCGGAGCACTTGGTGACTCACGGCGTGGTCGTGGGCATGACCGGCAGCGGGAAAACCGGCCTGGTCACGGTGATGATCGAGGAGGCGGCGCGCACGCAGGTGCCCACGGTGGTGATCGACATTAAAGGGGATTTGCCCAATCTGCTGCTCGCCTTCCCGGGCTTCGAGCCCGCGGCGCACGAGCCCTGGGTCGAGCTGGAGTCGGACGAGCAGCGTGAGGGGCTGAGCCCCGAGCGGCTCGCCGCGCGCGCTCAGGAGCTGGCCGACAAGCGCCGCGCCGCGCTCGCCGAGTGGTAGATCGGTGAGCCGGAGCTCGCGGCGTATTGCGCGGGCACGGCGGTGCGCGTGCTCACGCCGGGCGCGCGCATGGGGGGTCACACTTAGCCGTGTCGCTCGTGCTGCGCCTGTTGGGGCGCGAGCCCGATCCGGCCAAGAGCCGCGAGCACGTGCTGCTCAGCGTGCTGGCCGAGCGCCGGCTCTTGGCTGGGCAAACCGCCGAGCTCGGCGCGCTGATGCAAGACGTGCTGGAGCCGCCCATCACTCAGATTGGCGCGCTGAGCGTGAATGCGTTCATGAAGAAGAACGAGCGCAAGAATCTAGCCGCCGCCTTGAACAGCCTGCTGACCGCGCCCTCCTTCGCCAGCTGGCGCCAAGGCACCACCCTCGACGTCGGCGAGTGGCTCACCCCCTCCCGCGAGCAGCCCGGCAAGACGCCGATCGTGATCGTCAGCGTGGCCCACCTGGACGACGAAGAGCGCGCCCTCGTGCTCGGCGTGCTGCTCGAAGAAGTGCTCTCCTGGGTCCGCACCCTCCCCGGCTCCCAGCGCCTGCGCGCGCTCCTCGTCTTCGACGAGGTCTACGGCTTCCTACCGCCCCACCCCGCCAATCCCCCCACCAAGCGCCCCCTGGTCGCGCTAATGAAGCAAGCCCGAGCGTTCGGCGTCGGCGTCGTGGTCGCGACGCAGAATCCGATGGACCTGGACTATCGCGCGCTGAGCAACGCTGGGCTGTGGTTCATTGGGCGGCTGCAGACCGACGCCGACCGCGCTCGGGTGATCGACGGGCTGGAGGGTGCGCTGGGGGCGGCGGACGAGGACTTGGGGACGACGTTGACGCGCCTGGCTCCGCGTTGGTTCGTGGTGAGGAACGCGCATACGACGAGTCCGCCGATCTTGGTGCAGCCGCGTTACGCGATGAGCCTCATGCGCGGGCCGATGACGCGCTTGGAGATTAGAGCTGCGCGTGGGGTGAAGGATGTCGTGGAGGGGCGGGCGGTGGTGGAGGAGCGCGGGCTGGGCGATCCTTGGGTGGGAGCGGTGCCTGCGGCTGCCGAGGTGCAAGCGTCGTGATAAGGTGTCATTCATGACCTTGCGCGAGATCCTGGAGGCTATTCGCACGTTGCCGCGACCGGACAGGCTGCGCTTGGCAGATCAGCTCAATCGCGATTTGGCATTGGCGCCAACAGATGAACCGGCTCAGGGAGGCCCGGCGCTCGAAGCGCGAGGTCGCTTGCTGGTGTACACCGGGCCAATACACGCCTTAGATCTCGATCATCGCGCCGACCGGGAAGCACGCATCAATGCCTCGAGCGAGCCACCGAATGCTCGTCGCGTTTGATACGTCGGTGTTAGTTGCCAGTGTGCTTGCGCACCATCCCTCCCATGCGCTCGCATGGCCATGGGTCGAAGCGGTGGACTAAGGCAAGGTCGAAGGCTCACTAGCTGTCCACGCCCTCGCGGAGACGTGCTCAGTTCTGACCAAGGTTCCAGGGGGACTCACGCCTCACGATGCGGCCGCCCTGGTGTGCAGGCTGCCGAGTATGTTTCGACTCTCCGCTGCTGGTACTGCCCTGTAGACGGATGTGCTGCTTCGCTGTGCATCACGCGGCTTGAAGTCCGGCGTGGTGTTCGACGCGCTGCACCTCCTCGACGCCGAGCAGGCCGGCGCAGATGTCTTTCTGACGTTCAACCCTTCCGATTTTACCCGACTGGCCGTCGAATCTAGCCCGCCAGTCGTCGTGCCGTCCGTCCCGCCGTCAGAGATCGTTCCTGGCTGACGTCGGAAAAGAGCTGCCGTTCGTGGTGCCCGGATCGGGTCGAAACTTGCGACAAACTCACGACACGACTTGCGCCATGGGGTGCTCCGCTCGCCCTTCGAGCTACGCGCCGCCGTTCGACGCTCGCGCCCGCTTGCCACCCAAAATAAGCTATTTGTAGCTCGACGAAGCGTCAGCGACAACCGCGCCCTCTTTCGCCAGCTGGCGCCAAGGCACCACCCTCGACGTCGGCGAGTGGCTCACCCCTCCCGCGATCAGCCCGGCAAGACGGGCAAGACGCCGATCGTGATCGTCAGCGTGGCCCACCTGGACGACGAAGAGCGCGCCCTCGTGCTCGACGTGCTGCTCGAAGAAGTGCTCTCCTGGGTCCGCACCCTGCCCGGCTCCCAGCGCCTACGCGCCCTGCTCGTCTTCGACGAGGTGTACGGCTTCCTGCCGCCCCACCCCGCCAATCCGCCCACCAAGCGCCCCCTGGTCGCGCTGATGAAGCAGGCCAGAGCGTTCGGCGTGGGCGTCGTGGTCGCGACTCAGAACCCGATGGACCTGGACTACCGCGCGCTGAGCAACGCCGGGCTGTGGTTCATTGGGCGGCTGCAGACGGACGCCGATCGGGCGCGGGTGATCGACGGCCTGGAGGGCGCGCTAGGCGCGGCGGACGAGGACTTGGGGACTACGTTGACGCGGCTGGCTCCGCGCTGGTTCGTGGTGAGGAATGCGCATGCGAAGAGCCCGCCGATCTTGGTGCAACCGCGCTGCGCGATGAGTCTCATGCGCGGGCCGATGACGCGCTTGGAGATCAGAGCGGCGCGTGGGGTGAAGGATGTCGTGACGGCGCCCGTGACCGCGGCCGTGGACCAAGCGAAGCCAAGCCAGCCTTGGGCAGGGCGGTGTCTGCGGCTGCCGAGGTGCAGGCGTCGTGATCAGGTGGCATTCATGACGCTGCGCGAGATCCTGGAAGCCATTCGCACATTGCCGCGACCGGACAGGCTGCGCTTGGCAGATCAGCTCAATCGCGATTTGGCATCGGTGGTAACAGATGAGCCGGCTCAGGGAGCACGGCTGGCGCGATTCCGAGTTTGGCTGCCTTGATCGGCAGCTTACGAGAAAACGCTACAGCTTCGGACCGCGGCCGCGACGGGCGCCCCAGACCGTGTGGACGATGACCAGGTCGGCGTCCTCATGCACCGTGTAATAGACGTGCTGCTGCGTCGTTTGCAGCAACAAACGCCGGCAAATCTTGCCGCTCGCCGTCTCATAGGGCGTGGAAAGGTTCGGGCGGGAAAGCATCTCCTGTTTCGCCCACTCGAGCTCATCCACAAAGGCATTCGGAGCTGCGGGTCGATGCTCGCGCCACCAAGCTCCGACGAGTTTCACTCGGCGCTGAGCGCGCTTGGTGATTTTGAGCTTCACGATGGCGAGCGTAGCTCGGCCAGCACGACATCGAAATCAACGAGCTCGCCGGCTTCGGCCTCTGCCATGCTCGCTTCGAGCTCGCGATGCAGAGCTGCGCGTTCCTCGTTGTCGAGGTCGTCACCGACGTCAGCGCCTTCAAGCTGCTCAGCTGACACCAGGTAGAGTTCGGTGCCGTTCGGCAAATCCGTCGGCTCGTCGATCTGGATCCGACCATTCGCGACTCGGATTTTCGGCGCGTTCATGAGTCGCAGGGTAGCGCGTTTCGCGCCGCTCTGCCGCTGCGAGGTAGGCTGCGCTCTCCCGAGGCTGCGGGTGAGGCGCAGCCACCAGGAGCCGAGCCGCCCACTTTGGGGGCGGGAGGGGCCCGCCAAGCACCGTGCTCTCGGTCTGTGCCGTTCGAGCGCCTCCGCTTCGACTGGCCGCCGCCCTGAACAGTCTGCTGGCCGCGCCCTCCTTCGCCAGTTGGCGCCAAGGCACCACCCTCGACGTCGGCGAGTGGCTCACCCCCTCTCGCGAACAGCCCGGCAAGACGCCAATCGTGATCGTCAGCGTGGCCCACCTGGACGACGAAGAGCGCGCGCTCGTGCTCGGCGTGCTGCTCGAAGAAGTGCTCTCCTGGGTGCGCACCCTGCCCGGCTCCCAGCGCCTACGCGCGCTGCTCGTCTTCGACGAGGTGTACGGCTTCCTCCCGCCCCACCCCGCCAATCCCCCCACCAAGCGCCCCCTGGTGGCGCTAATGAAGCAGGCGCGGGCCTTCGGCGTTGGCGTCGTGGTCGCGACTCAGAACCCGATGGACCTGGACTACCGCGCGCTGAGCAACGCGGGCCTGTGGTTCATTGGCCGGCTGCAGACGGACGCGGACCGCGCGCGGGTGATCGACGGGCTCGAAGCCGCGCTGGGCGCGGCGGACGAGGACTTGGGGGCGACGTTGACGCGCTTGGCTCCGCGTTGGTTCGTGGTGAGGAACGCGCATACGACGAGTCCGCCGATCTTGGTGCAGCCGCGTTACGCGATGAGCCTCATGCGCGGGCCGATGACGCGCTTGGAGATTAGAGCTGCGCGTGGGGTGAAGGATGTCGTGGAGGGGCGGGCGGTGGTGGAGGAGCGCGGGCTGGGCGATCCTTGGGTGGTAGCCGAGAGCGCTGCAAGCTGAAGGAAAGACGGGCACGTGGGCATATCTTAAGTTAAGATATATACGTCACCGATATATTACGAGACGTATACTATACCATGACGAGCGTTCGTACAGTAATGGCGGATCTATCCCGCGCCTCCGCCGGGGGATTCATCGGGGTGCCGCGCGCGGCCGAGGTCCTCGGTGTGTCGACGCACGACGCCGCGATTCGGCTGGGGGCGGCTCGAGCGCGGCGGATGGCTGGCTCGGGCGCGACGCGGCTTGTACCTCGTTCTGCCAATGGAGGCGAGGCCGGGTAGCGCGGCGATTGCAGAGGATGCATGGGTCTTGGCGACGCAGTTGTTCGCGCCTTGCTACATTGGGGGTTGGACCGCTGCAGAGCACTGGGGACTGACCGAACAACTCTTTCGCTCCACGTTCGTGGTGACCGCAGCTGCCCGACGTCAGCAAACCGAGAGTCGGCTCGCCACCGAGTTTCACATTGCCCGCGTTCCCGCCAAGCGGATGAGCGGCACGACTCTCGAGTGGCGAGGCGCCGAGCGTGTCGCGGTGTCGGATCGCGAACGGACGCTGACCGACGCTCTGATCCACCCGAGCTGGGTGGGTGGCGTCCGGCACCTAGTCGAGCTCTTTGCCAACTATCGCGAGAGTGAAGCTTTCGACTCTGGCAAGTTGGCGGCAACAGCGACTGCGCACGCGACCGGCGCAGCCTTCAAACGGCTTGGCTACCTCGCCGAGCGGCTTTGGCCAGACGAGACGGCGCTCATCGAGCTTTCGCTAGCCAAGCGAAGCGCGGGCGTCATTTCGCTCGAGCCTGCCGTGAATAGTAGAGGTAAAATGAGCAAGCGGTGGGGACTATGGCTGAACGTAGCGGTCGATTCGACCGATGATTTCTAGCAAGACATTCTCGAACGCGCTGTCGATTGGGGGCTACGCCCAGAAATCGTCGAGAAGGACTACGTGCTGGGCTGGCTTCTTGCCGGCTTCGCCGCACATCGACTTGCGGCAACTTCGTGGATCTTCAAAGGCGGCACTTGCCTGAAGAAATGCTTCTTCGAGACCTACCGGTTCTCCGAAGACTTGGACTTCTCGCTATCTCCCGCGGCCGCCTATGACGAGCCATCCATCAAGGCTCTAATCACGGACGTCGCTCGGTACGCCACCGAGGCGAGCGGCATCAGCATTCCCATCGAGCGAATCGAGGTGAAGGCTCGTCGCGACAAGCTGGGCCGCCCTACCTATCAGGGGAAGGTCGCGTATCGCGGGCCATTGGCGATGCCCAACTGGCCGCGCGTTCTGTTCGACATCACGCAGCATGAAGCCATTGCGGATATGCCAGCGCTTAGACCTATCTCCCACCCGTACGCGGATCATCTGCCGGAGCCGCGGGCACTCTGCTACTCGCTCGAGGAACTCTTTGCGGAAAAGACGCGAGCGCTGCTGGAGCGCACGCGCCCCCGCGACTTGTACGATGTCGCCCACCTGTGGGACAGGCGCGAACAGCTCGACCTCGATGCAGTGCGAGCACTCTTCGCGAAGAAATGCGCTGCAAAGAGCATTGCCGTACCAACCACTACCAGCCTGATCGCGCTAGTGCGCAGCTCTGACGCGCTTCGCGCGGACTGGAGCAGCATGATGGAACAACAGCTTCCTTCCCTACCCGCGCTCGACAACATGCTGGCGCGACTCGAGGAGATCCTGAGTTGGATCGATGCACCGTTGCCGCCAAGCGTTCCGATCCCTGCGCTCGAGCTCGAGGCCGGCGATACCGTCATCGCGCCGACGAGCGCCTACTACTGGGGCGGTGGACAGCGACTCGATCTGGTCCGGTTCGCGGGCGCGAATCGCCTGAAGATCGCCTTCAACTACACCGGCAAGCGACGCATCGCAGAGCCGTACTCACTGAGGCGCAAGAGAACGGGCAACTTGGTGCTCTACGCCTGGGAAGACGGTGCGCGAAACATCAAAGCGTTCATCACCTCGAGAATGTCCGACGTTCAACCGACGAATGGATCTTTCATCCCCAAGTTCCGCGTCGAGCTGACAGGATGACGAACCGATCTCTCACCCGTACGCGTGCGCACCACCCTTCACGCTTTCGGCAAGCTGATGCATCTCCTCGAGTGCCTGCAGGCACTCGAGCGGGGTGTCACGGAGGCAAGCACGCACGAGACTTCGATCGACGCCGTTGTGGTCGTATTCTTTGCTCGGTGGAGCTTCGTCTTCGAGGTTCGCGGACACGCCTTACAGCTTACCAGATCTGCGCGACCAAGCAGCGCCCGGACTTCGCGCCCGCGCTGTCAGTCGAACGTGACCAAGTCCTTGAAGATCAGCCGACCCCGACTATTTCCGCGCGCTTGGACGAGCAGTCCGCCTTCGGAAAGCCCGCCAAGTTCGATCGGCGCGAAACCGAGCTTTTCGGCAAGCGCGCCAATTTCCTTAGCGGCGCCGTGATCGTCGCTGGCTAGGAACACGACTCGGCGGCCGCCATGCACGGCCGGATCTTGCCGAGGGTGGCAGCGAGCAAATGGTTGAAGCCCTTGACCAGCTTTGCACCACGAAACGCCTGCTCGACAAACTTGGAAGAAGGCAGTCCGCCGAGTTTCTCAGGGGGCACTCCGTAGGCATTCGTCACATCGATGATGGTCTTCCCTTGCCAGCTGGACAGCGCCTTCGCAACATCAGGGTGCGCCTCGAAATGGACGGCCAAAAAGATGATGTCCGCCTCGAGGGCTTCTGCCAGTGTTTTAGCAATGACCCTGGGGCCGATCGCGGCCGCGTCGGCTGCGAAGGTTTTCGGGTCGCGCTTGGTTGCGACGGACACTTCGATGCCACTCCGGGCAAACGCCTTGGCAAGCGCGTGGCCGATCTTGCCGAAGCCGATGATTGCATAGCTCATCTTGTGTTCTCCTTTGTTTTCCGTTGCGGTCAGAGCTTGTAGCCGCCGCTCGCCTCGATCGTCTGACCGGTCACCCAATGCCCCTCAGCGGAAGCCAAGAACGCCACCACGGAGGCGATTTCCGAGGGCTCGCCAAAGCGTCCCAGCGCGGTTTGGGACTCGAAAGCTTTCACGAATTCGGGGTTCTGTCGGAAGTCGGCGTTCGCGTCGGTCCGCGTGGGGCCCGGCGCTACGGCGTTCGCGGTAATTCCGCGCGGCCCCAGCTCCGCCGCCACCACTTGGGTGAGGGTGTTGATGGCCGCTTTGGCCATCGAGTAGATGGGCGCGGCGGTCACGGGCTTCGTGGCGGCGGCGGACGAGATGTTGATGATGCTCGCGCCATTGGCGAGGCGATCCAGAGCGGCCTGAACGATGAAGAAGGGCGCGCGGGCGTAGACCGCCATCAAGGTGTCCCAACTGTCGGGCGTCGCGTCTTTGAAGCCAACCCAGCCGGCATTGCCGGCGTTGTTGACCAGAATGTCGAGGGCTTTGCTTCCGTTGCGCCGGGTGAGCTCGTCGTCGAGTCTCTCGAACAAGGTCGGGACCGCCGCCGGATCGACGAGGTTTGCATGGATCGCAAACGCGATGCCTCCCGCTTTCTCGATGGCCGCGACCGTCTCTTCAGCGTCGGATTTACCGGCGTTGTAGGTCAGCGCGACCGTCGCGCCATCCTTTGCAAGTCGTTCGGCGATGGCGCGGCCAATGCCCCGCGATGCCCCGGTGACCAGAGCAGTTTTTCCCTTGAGAGATTGGTTCATTTTGCTTCCTTCAGTGAGTGTCGGCGCTTTGCTCAGTTGGGCGTCTTGCCCCAGGCGTGGGCTGAGCCGCCCGCCGCCCAACGGTGCCAACATGGGTTTGACGGAGAGGCTCGGTGAGTGGGGAATTGCGCACATCCGTGGTGCGAAAACGAACCAGCTAAGCGATCTGGCCACCGCAGAATGCGCGCGCTTTGGTGCCAGCGTGTTATGAATGGCGCTTCGGACGTCGCAGCTGACGGCGCGAAAATGCACCATGATTGACTGGGATGACGTTCGCTATTTTCTAGCCGTCGCGCGCGGCGGCTCAGTACGAGCTGCCGCTGGGCGCCTAGAGGTCAATCATTCGACCGTGCTGCGACGCATCGCCCAGCTCGAGGAGCGTCTCGGGACACAGATGTTCGAAAAGCTACCTTCGGGCTACCGCTTGACGGCAGCGGGCGAGGAGGTTCTCGAGCTCGCCGAGCAGATGGAAGCGTCATCGCGCCAGGTAGAGACGCGCGTCTTCGGGCGCGACCGCAGCGTGCGTGGGCTTCTGCGGGTGACGCTGCCTCCGTTCCTTGCGACACACCTGCTCATGCCGGATCTCGCGGATTTTGCGCGTGCGTATCCGGACATCGAGATGGAGATCGTGTCGACCGGCGAGGTGGTGAATCTGACCAACCGAGAGGCGGACATCGCGATCCGCATTGTCTCCGATCGTAAGACCCTGCCGCTCAATCTTCACGCCCTCAAGGGGCCGAAGCTGTTCTCAGGAATTTATATGTCCCTCGATCGACTGGAGGCGTGGCGTGCCGGCGCGCAGGATTGCATCCGGCCCATCGTCATCGACGGTCAGGGAGCTCCGAACTGGACCGACGAGGGCGAGGTTCGTGCGACGGGAGTTCCGTTCAGGACGCCAGACGCCGAGGCGCAGATCGTTGCGGCAAGGCAAGGGATCGGTATGACCAAACTGCCGTGTTTCGTTGGAGATGCCGATCGCCTGCTGGCGAGGGTGCCGGGCGTGGATCTGAAAGCACACGCAACGCTCTGGCTTCTTACGCACGGGGAGACACGGAAGACCGAGCGCGTGCGGCTCTTCACCGAGTTCGTATCCCGGCGGCTCCCCGCCTATGCTCCACTTCTCGCGGGGCTGTCGATATCGCGCGACTAACGCCCGTCAGGTGGCGTCTACTGGTGCCGAACTGGGCGAGCACGAATACAGCTAGCGCGATCCAGCCCCTCACGGCGACAGGGACCCTTGGGTGGGCGCCGAGCTACTCGCCAGCGTGCCTCCTGGAGAAGCATTGTCGGCCCCCGCATCGGAAAGCGCCTGGCTCGCCGAGGTCGAAGAACGTGAAGCGCTCGAGGCGGATGACAGCCTCAGCGCCGAGCACGAGTTGCCCGCGGTTCGCCAGCGTCTGCTGGGCCTGTTCCGGTGAAAGGTCGCCAGCGGGGCCACGGTTTCGGCGGCCGGGGCGGAGCCTGCGGCCGCCGAGGTGCGGGCGGCGTGAAGGTGGCATTCTTGACCCTGCGCGAGATCCGGCAGGCCATTCGCACGTTGCCGCGACCGGACAGGCTGCGCTTCGGTGGCCCCCCGGGGCGCTTTGCCGAGCTAGGCGCTAGGCCAAAGGGTGGCGTTGGCGTAGGCCGGGGAAGCGCCCAAAGTCGGCATCGGTGGTGATGAATTCACAACCGTGCTCGATGGCCAGGGCAGCATGGTAAGCGTCGCCAACGAGCTTGCCGCGAGCGCGAGCCGCAAGGCACAGCTGAGCGAAGATGTCCCAGCTGCCTGGACCGTGCGTGAGCAAGCGCGCGTTGGAGCGACTGCGCAGCCGCTGAATGAACTCCAGCGCGTCCTTGATGGACGTTGGTTCGTGCCAGATTTTTGGATTGGTGACGATGCGAACGAAGCCGCTCGCGCCCAACTCCGAAAGCGCAAACGGTTCCGGCCCCTGCGCGGTGTTGGTTAACCACTCCGCATAGCGCTCGTGCTCGGGCGACTCGACGCGGTGGGCGTAGATGAGAATGTTGACGTCAGGGAGTTGCACGGCGCTTCAACTTGGGGATTGCCAAGGCCGCTCGATCCTCGTCCTCTTCTACCTGCGTGAATTCTTGGGCGGTTGGGAAGCGGGCGCCGGCTTTGCCGCGGACCAATAGCTGGAATGGCGGATCTTTGTCAGCGGCTTTTCGGCTGCTCAGATAAGCGGCCAGCGCCTGACCGACCACCGCGCCCAGCGTCTGCTTCTCCTTCAGGGCCAGCCGCTTGGCCCGCTCCAGCAGGCCGTCATCAATGTCGACGGTCGTTCGCATGGAAATGGGATATCACGTTACGCATCAAGATGCCAAGTGTGATGCGCGATGCATCACAGGGAGATGAACACTCGCTCATTGTCGTGGGGGCTCCGCGGGTCCCGTCCAGTCCGAGACGAGCGTGTGAGCGACCTCGGTCGGTGAGCGCCCCTCGATGACGGCGCGGTTCATTTGGCGCATCGCCGCAGTATCGATACGCCCATTCAACGCGCGTAGTGCGCGTACGACTTCGGGGCGCGTCTCGACGAGCTGTCGTCCAACGAGCACGATTGCGTCGTAGGGCGGGATGACTCGCTCATCGTCGGTCAGCACGACGAGATCGGATGCTGCGATGCGGCCATCGGTCGAGAACGCGGCGATCACGTCCACCGATCCAGCGGCTACTGCATCGTACATCAAGGACGAGTCCATTGCGCGCTCCGCTTTGAATCCTAGATGGTAGCGGGTCGTGATGGTTTGCCATTCAGGACGAGCGAAGAACTCGTAGTCGCCAGCGATGACCAGGTTAGAGGCTAGCCGAGCGAGATCACTCATCTGGCGAATTCCGAACTTCTCGCTTTCCCTTCGGGGCATCGCCAACGCATAGCCATTCTCGAAGCCCAAAGTCGAGACTAACCGAACTCCGCACTTCGAATTCAGGTACCGGTCGATCTCTGCCAGCATGACGGTTCTAGGCACGTCCGCGGCGTGTCGCTTCATTGCGGTCGTCCAGATCGTGCCGGAATAGTCGACATATGCGTCGATTGCACCCGTGCATAGCGCGTCGAAGGCGATCGATGATCCGAGAGAAGCGTGGGTGTTGGTTGCCACGCCGGTCGTGCGACGGATCTGTAGCGCCAACACCTCACTCAGGATGTACTGCTCGGTGAATGTCTTTGCGCCGATCGTTATGGCGTCCGACCGCCTGCCCGCCTTCAGAGCCAGCACCGCGCCCGTGCACAGAATCAATGCAGCGCAGAGACCGAGACCGACCGCTCGGGCTCGGCGGGTCCTTCGCCGTGCAGCGTCGAGGAGAAGCTTGCCGAAGCCATCCAACGAGAGTGCGAGCACTGCAGAGGACACGCAGCCAATCAACACGGAATTTAGGTCTCTCGTCTGCAGCCCGCCGAAAATATAGTTGCCCAGGCTGTCGGCGCCGACAGGAGTTGCCAAGGTTGCTGCGCCCACGGTCCACACGGTGGCTGTACGAATGCCGGCTACGATCACGGGAAGAGCGAGTGGCAGCTCGACGCGCAAGAGTTGTTCGCGAGTATTCATGCCCACTGCGCGAGCCGCCTCGATGAGCGCGGGGTCGATCGTGGACAGACCAACCACGGTGTTTCTCAGGATCGGGAAGATGCTGTACAAAACCAAAGCCAAAAATGCAGGCAGAAACCCGATATTCTCGACGCCGAGTGCGCCGAGGAGCGGCACCATCAACGCGAGCAGCGCCAGGCTCGGCACGGTTTGAAGGGCAGCGGCAAGGCTCATGACTAGCCGCTCAAGCGGGCGCGAGCGCGAGGCCAAGACCCCAAGCGGCAGGCTGAGCAGCACGCCGACCAGCAACGCGGATAGGCTCAGCTCTAAGTGTGCAACGAGCAGCCGAGGCAGGGCTGCCAGCTGCTCATGCATCCCCGAGCCCCCGGCTCAAAACGGCGAATCTCTGCGCTTGGCGGCGTGGTGTATCCAATAACTGCGCCACGTAGTCGTCTGCGGGCCGCGATAGCAGTTCGCTCGGTTGGCCGATTTGAATGAGCCTGCCGCTGCGTAAGACCGCGATCCGATCTGCGAGCAACAACGCTTCGGTCATGTCGTGAGTGACGAAGACCGTCGTGAGTGAGAGTTCGAGGTGCAGCTTGTGAAAAGAACGTTGGAGGTGGTCGCGCGTGAGCGGATCGAGGGCACCAAACGGTTCGTCTAGCAACATCACCTCCGGGTGAGCAGCCAGCGCTCGTGCCACGCCGATTCGTTGCTGTTGCCCTCCGGAGAGGGTTTCGGGGAGACGTGCACCGATCTCGGCGTCGAGCTCGACCAGTGCTAACAGTTCCTCGACGCGGTCCCGGATGCGAGCGTCGCTCCAGCCGAGCAGCGATAGGGTGACACCCACATTTTGCGCCACGGTCATATGCGGAAAAAGCCCGATACTTTGGGCGACGTAGCCGATCCCGCGACGTAGTTCGTGGCCGGGGATTGCGCTCGTGAGCTCGCCGCCGATGTGGATCGTACCCCAGGAGGGCTCAATCAAGCGATTCAGCATCTTCAGCGTGGTTGTCTTGCCGGAGCCCGAACCGCCCACTAGAGCTAGAAGCTCTCCGCGAGCGACGGAGAAGGATATTCCCGCGACCACGGTCTTGTTCGCGTATCGCTTGGTGAGACCGCGGCTCTCGATCACGTGGCGCCGCGTCCGGCGCTGTGAGCGGTGGCGCCCCCGACTCGGAGCACCGCAACGAGGCCGTGCCCAGAACCTCGGCCATCTTGCAAATCATGCTCCACGCGGCGTAGCACGTACGCAAGCTGCGGCTCGATGACGTTGGCTCGCACGTCCCCGACGTCGATCCACGCGACGCTGTCGACGATGCGATCGAGCATCATCAACCCCATCTGGAGCGGCGGCGGAAAGTCGCGCCAGCCGGGCATCTCGACCAATTCCACACGCGAGCCTGCGAGTCGCGCTCGAGCAAATTTGACGACTGTATTCCAGCATTCGGTGAGCGTGCGGAAAAACGCGTTCAACTCTTGGGCGTTGGCTACCGGCCGGAATTCGATCGAAAGCTGGTCGAGATGGGTTCGCAAATTGTGCTCGAACAACCTGTTCACGAGCTTCCGGAGCGGAGGCAAGTGGGTGCCGTATTCTTGAGTGTCCACATGCCGGCCGACGAAGATGGATCGGTCGACCAAATCGAGCGGCTCGAGCAAGACTCCCGTGTCGGTCGTCACCGCGTCGCACAATTGCCGCACTTCGTCACCCGTCCAAAAACGCAAGGAAAAGCGTTCGATCTTCCCGCTCTTTCGCTCGCGCTCGGAAAACAGGTAGCTCATCGAGTACGGGCGAACCTTGGTGGCCTCGTCATTGGCGCTCCAATACTCGGGCCATTCAGGCGAATGCCGACCGACCAGATCGAGGACGACCAGTGCGCCCGGAGCGGCGTGCCGCACCACGGCGCGGAGGCAGGTCCGTAGCTCGCGCGCTGTCAGGTGCGACAACGAACCGTAGGAAGAGAAGTATATGTCGAACGCGGGTTCGCGAGCGGCGGCGCCGAGCCCTTCCCTGAGATCGCCTTTTTCGAAGCGCACGTTGCGGGCACCGCTGTAGTTGTTGCGTCCCTGATGCACCATCGAGTCGCTAAGATCGAGCCCCAGGTAGAGCTCGATTTGGCTCGAATTCAGGACGCAGCGTTGGTCCTCCTCCAAACTCAAATCACTCTGCCTAATGCGGGTCAGCAGCTGAAAGCCCTCACCCGACCCGCAGCCGAGGTCCATGACCCGAACGCCGCGGTTCGCCGCGGCGCAGGCGATCAGACGTTCACGAACGAAAGGACGAAGCGCAAGCCGTGTCACCTCGTCTTCCCAGTAGGTCCGGACGTTGTCATGTTTGCCGAAGAGACCACCATTGTTGGTCTCATAGTGACCGCGGGCCACGGTCTCCGTGTAGGTCCAGGCTCCGCCGGTATCGGCGTTGGGGTCTCGTTCGGACATCACTCTCTCCTCGTCAGCAAGGGGTTGTGTGGCTCGATGCCTCGGGCTGCCAGCGAGCGACGCTCGCGCGCCATGCCTCGCCGGGAAACAGTTGTGCGAAAATCTCACGGTACAGAAGCTCTTCCTTCGTCTTCGGCGCATCCACCGGGAACTTGTGGCTGGCGTGAAGAAGGTCCCGATCGCTGACTCGGCTCGCCGCAAACGCGTGCAGCCCGGACTCTGCGCCGCTGCCGCGCGCGAATTCGAGCTTGCGCCGCCTCAAGATCGATCCCGGCAAGCGTTCGGCGAATCCCTCGCGTAGCAAGCGCTTCTCGAGCGTAGCGCCAGACCAGAGGTTCAACCTGGGATCGACATTCATCGCAAAGTCCGCGAATTCGAGGTCCAGGAAGGGCACCCGTCCCTCGAGCCCGTGCGCCATCGTCATCCGGTCGACCCGCTGCAGGTTCATGCCATGCAAGCCGCGTAAGAGCCGCGCGCATTCGACATGGAATCGATCCGGATCGGAGATCTGACTGAAATGCGCGTATCCGCCGAAGAGTTCGTCTGCTCCTTCGCCGGTCAAAGCGATCTTCACGTGCTCGGCGGCGAGCCGTGACAAGAAGAAGCAAGGGATGGAGCTCCGGATCAGCGCTGCGTCGTATGACTCCAGGTGGTAGATGATCTCCGGCAGTGCGGCAATCGCGTCGGAAATCGTGTAGACGCATTCGAAATGGCGCGTACCGAGCGCTCGGGCGACGTGGCGGGCCGCTGCTAGATCGCTCGCGTCTGCCACTCCGACGGCGAAGGTCATCAGGCCGGGGTAGTGACGAGCGGCCAGCTCAGCGATGATGCTCGAATCGAGGCCTCCGGATAGGAACACGCCGAGGGGCACGTCGCTCATCAGTCGTTTGACCACGGCCCGTTCGAGCCTGTTTGCCAGCTGCAGTCCCGTCACCTGGCGATTCGTGCCCGGCTGTGTTTCCCAGCGTGGGTGGAACCATCGGCGAGGCTTACCGGCCTCGTCGATCGTGCTTCCGGGTGCGAGTGCTTCGAACGTCGTGCAGGCGCCGGCCAATGCCTTGAGCTCCGAGCCGAAGAGAAACCCGCCCTGCTTGGCGCGCCCGAAGTACAAGGGCTTGATTCCGAACGCATCTCGGCCGGCCACGAACGAGTCGCCGCTACTCGCAAAAAACGCGAACATGCCATCGAGACGGCGAGCACAATCGTGCCCCAGTTCGTCGTGCAAGTGCAGGACGACTTCGGAGTCGCTGCGGCTCTTGAAGACATGCCTCGTCGCAAGCTGCGATCGAAGCTCGAGGTGATTGTAGATCTCGCCGTTACACACCATGAGGCTGCCGGACCCATCGGCGCGCATCGGTTGCTGACCGTTCTCAACGTCGATGATCGCTAGCCGGGCGTGAGCTGCAGCAGCTCGTCCGGAGCTGGCCAGACCCTGGCCATCCGGGCCGCGGTGACTCAACTTTCGAGCCATCCGCGCGACCAGTTCGCGATCTCCGCTCTGACCAGGAGCAGAAAAGTGCGCAACGATTCCGCACATCTCAGCCTCGAGCACCGAGCCATCGCGGGCTGGACGGTTTATCGTGCATGCGCGCCGTACCTGCGCAGGACACGCTCTAGTCGGCGCAACAAGAGCTGCGCATTGATCATTTCGACGTAATCTTCCGCCCCGCGCTCCAACGCGAGCTCGCGCTCATCCTCTGACTCCTTGCGTCCACCGGACCAGAGCACGACGGGAATGAGAGCGGTGCGGGCGTCCGCCTTCAGGCGCTCAAGAATGTCACCTCCAGCCGCGTCGGGGAGAACCGTGTCCAGGACCACGAGATCTGGCTGTAAAGACGCCGTGAGGTCGATCGCTTCGGCGCCCGTGGTTGCTTGGATTAGTTCGTAACCGTACTTGCTCGCGACCAGACCGACCGTTTGCTGCACTTGCTGATCGCCGTTCGCAAGCAGAATGCGACCGGTGAGCCGCTTGCCCTGAGCGCACATCCCAAAGGGTATGTCTGTGGCAAGCGAGCGATGCAAGCATCAAGCGGCGAGTGTGACGAAAGGAGTCACTGCTGGACGGTCACGAAGCGTAACAATCGTTGACGATTATGGTTGGGGGAGCGTCCGCAGTGCATTACGACTTCAGTTCGGAAGTTCATTCCGGGTTAGCGAGAAGGCGCATCGTGAAACTCGTGCCCAAGCTTGCACTAGCTCTTTCCGTCGGCGTATTTGCCGTCGTTTCGGCGCTCACGGCGTGGCGAGTGCACGACGAAATCGAGCTCTTCGACCAAGCGGCGAGGTGGGATCAGCAGATCATCGGAGTGACCGCCGCCGCAGCCCTTTCGAAGAGTCGTTCTCATCAGCTCGCGGTCCAACTGGTCGAGCGTGTGAATGAGTCACGCAACGGCGTGACCATTCGCTATGTATCGTTCGCCAGTGATGCAGCGACGGAAATCCGCCCGTTGCTGTCGTTGGCTGCGTCGGAACTCCCAGCCAAGGGCGGCTGGCGACAATTCATCACACCGAGCACGGCGGGTGCTAGAGGGCGATCGCTGGTGACCTATGTCGCCTCTCCCGTCGTCGATGACGAGCGCGGAGCGATTGAGCTTTCCCAGCCGTTGGTGTCGCGTGCGGAATACGCCTGGAAGGGAGTATGGAGCGCGCTCGCCTCGAGTCTAGCCATGCTCGTCGTGGGCGGGTTGACGATGGCCTTCATCGGTGTGCGCATCGTCGGTCGGCCCGTCGCGGAGCTGACCGCCGCAGCGCGGCGAATCGGAGAAGGGGACTTCAACGTTTTGGACTCGATCCGGCGCACGGACGAGTTCGGCGAGCTGGCGCGCGCGCTGCGCGCTATGAGCGTCGAGCTTTCGGACGAGCGAAGCCGTTCTCGGCTCGAGACGGAGGCGAGAATCGAGGCGCTCGAGCAGCTTCGGCATGCCGAGCGCCTGACCACACTTGGTCAGATGGCTTCGGTCCTTGCGCACGAGGTCGGCACGCCCCTCAACGTCATCGCCGGACACGCCAAGCTCGTATCGGGAGGGAAGGTCGACGCTGAGGGCGCCCGCGAAGGCGTCCTCGCCATCGGTGTTCAGTGCGAGCGAATCGCGAACATCGTTCGCCGAGTGCTCGACTACGCTAGAAGGCGCCCGCCCAAACGCACGTGGGTCGATGGCGCCGACATCGTTGGCCAAACGCATGCACTTCTTCGTAGTCTCGCGCGGCAAAAAGCGGTCGAACTCACGTTCGAAAAGCCGGCACGAGGGGTCGAGTTGTTTGCCGACCCCGATCAGATGCAACAAGCGCTGATCAACGTCGTCATGAACGCCGTGCACGCCAGCCCACGAAGCGCGACGGTCCTTTTGCGGATCGAACGGGTTCAGCGCCTGATGCACGGCGAAGCAAGAGACCTCGTTGCGTTCATCGTGCGGGACGACGGACCAGGTATCGAGCAGGAAATCGTGGGGCGAATCTTCGACCCATTCTTCACGACCAAGCCCCCAGGAGAGGGCACGGGGCTGGGGCTGAGCGTCGCACGAGACATCGTGCGCGAACACGACGGCTTCATCGAGGTCACGTCCCGCGAGCAAGAGGGAACTCTTTTCTCCATCTACCTGCCAAGGAGGAGCGACGATGGCGGCGCGAGTACTCGTAGTTGACGACGATCAACCGACCTGTCGAATGATCGCGCTTGGACTGCGCGGAGAAGGACTCGACGCCGCGATCGCGTCCAGCATCGCTCAGGCGGCGTCGGTCGCAGAGTCGTTCGATCCTCAGGTCGTGCTCACGGACTTGAATATGACTGGGGGAACTGGAATCGACCTCTGTCGGCGGTTTGCGGACCTCTGGCCCGACATTCCGGTCATCGTGGTCACGGCGTTCGGCAGCATGGTCGCGGCCGTCGAAGCGATGCGGGCGGGGGCCTACGATTTCATTACGAAACCGTTCGACATCGACGCCCTCGTGCTGGTCGTCGGGCGCGCTCTTCAGCACCACGCTTTGAAGAGCGAGGTCAAGCGACTGCGCGCCGCGGTGGGGCAGGCGGGGTGGAGCGACGACATTCTCGGCAAGAGCGCGGCCGTTTTGGAGATGCGTTCGGTCCTCGAGCGAGTTTCGAACGCCGAGGTGACGGTCCTCATCACGGGCGAAACAGGCGCAGGGAAAGAGGTTGCAGCGCGCGTGATCCATCATCGAAGTCGAAGGCGACACGGGCCCTTCGTCAGCGTGAAATGTTCGACTTTTCCCGAACCGTTGCTAGAAGCCGCGCTGTTCGGCCACGTCAAGGGGGCCTTCAATGACCCTCATTCGGAACGAGCCGGTGCGTTCGTCGACGCGCACAAGGGCACGCTGTTTTTGGACGATGTCGGTGACATACCGCTGGCCACACAGGCGAAGCTGATCCGAGCCTTGGAAGAAGGACGCGTGCGGCCCGCGTGCGGCAACTGTGAGCTCCCATTCGACGCGCGAATTGTGGCCGCAACGAATCGAGACCTGGAACAGGCCGTTCAAGACGGTAACTTTCGAGAAGATTTGTTCTGCCGCCTGAACGTCGTGCATGTGGCGGTCCCGCCGTTGCGGTCTCGGGGCGGTGACATCCTTCTGCTTGCGCAATACTTCCTTTCTCATTTCGCTCGTCAGTCGAACCTCGAGGTGGTTGGCATTTCCGAGTCGGCGGCTGAACGTCTTCTGGCATATTCCTGGCCTGGCAACGTCCGTGAGCTCAGGAATGCCGTTGAATGCGGCGTGGCCCTGACGCGCTTCGATCACGTCCGAGCTGAAGATTTGCCCGAGAGGATCCGGCTATTCGAGCCTCGACACGTGCTCGTGGCGGGAGATGACTTGGAGGAGTTGGTCTCCCTACAGGAGGTGGAGAAGCGCTACGTGCTGAAGGTTCTACAAGCAGCCGCCGGGAACAAGTCACTCGCTGCCCAGACGCTCGGAGTCAGCCGCCGGACGTTGTATCGCAAGCTTGGAGAGTACGGTGTCGATTGACGGAACGTCTGACGCCATTCTGTCGCAGCTCCAGAAGTCGAAGCTGCTCGGACGCAAAACATCACATTGGCGCTTCGGTGGAACGTCGCACGGCACTTGCTAGCTCGGTTTGGGCAGATCGACTTGTCGCTCCGGCTGGCCGCGGTAGCATGGCGCGGTGATGAACCGTCGAAAGCGTGTCACTCCGCCTGCTCGCGAACGCGGGTTCTGGACCGCAGGTGCCTTTCCGTTCGTGGGCGCCGTGGTCAGTCTGGCGCTGGCGTCATCACTCGGCGAGACCTCGCATGCCGGTGCGATAGGTTGGCAGCGTTACGCATCCAGCTTGTGGCATCCGCTCGGCCTGCTGGTATTCGTCCAAACCGCGTATTCGGCGCTCTCGAGCCTGCTGTGGATGCGTTACCGGAAGTTCACGCTTCCGGAGCGGAGTGAATTGCCGAGCGTGAGTGTGATCATCCCGGCGTTCAACGAAGGGCCGATGGTCGAGCGAAGCATTCGTTCCGCGGCGCGCAGCGACTACCCATCGGACAAGCTGGAAATCATCGTGGTCGATGACGGTTCTCGAGACGACACGTTCTTTCACATGCGACATCTTCGTCGCGAATTTCCCGCCCAAGTGAGCCTGGTCAAATTTCGAGGCAACCGCGGTAAGCGGGCTGCGCTTTGCGAGGGGTTCAAGGCGGCGCGCGGCGAGCTCGTCATCACCATCGACTCGGACAGCGAGGTCGAACCCAACACGGTCCGCGAAATGGTGGCGCCGTTCCTCGTCGATTCGCAAATCGGCGGCGTCGCGGGTCGGGTAGCCGTTCTCAATCGAGACTCCTTCATCAGTCGCATGCTCGAGGTTCAGTACGCCCTGGCATTCGACTTCGGGCGCGCTTCGCAATCGGTTTACCGGGCGGTGGCGTGCTGCCCTGGCGCACTGTCCGCATTTCGGCGTCAGCTCATCCTCCCGTACCTGACCGAATGGACGCAGCAAACCTTCCTTGGCCGACCCGTGAATCACGGTGAAGACCAAGCACTGACCAACATCGTCCTGCGTGCGGGGTTCGACACGGTGTACCAAAGCTCCGCGGTCGTGAACACGCTGGCTCCGACTCGGTATCGCCAATTGTCACGCATGTTCGTGCGCTGGGATCGCAGCTATATCGTGGAAGGATTCAGCTTCGCGACCTTCATGTTGACCCGCTATCGAACGAAAAATCGAATCTTGCCCGTCGTCGGGTTTCTGGTCTCGACCTTGCGTGTGGTCGTGGTCGCTTACATGCTGATCGGCCTGCCGTCCATTTTGGTCACGAGCCTGCCGGAGCTGGCGCGTGGCCTTTGCGCGCTGCTGGTCGGCGCGGCGTTTAGTGCGCTCTACTACTTGCGCATCGAGAAGAGCTTCCGCTTCTTATACGGTGTCGCATACGCGGTATACAGCGTGCTGTGCCTGCAATGGATCTTGCCGTGGGCGCTACTGACGGTGCGCGACGAACGCTGGGGCACGCGCTAATGGCGCTCAATACAATGAAGCCTCGTGTTCGATAGCTGGCTTATAGTCAACGCTCTCCGCAGACAAGATACGGCGGATAACGCCATCTGGAAGCGCGTACGCCTCGGGTTCGGTGGGATCGCCATGAGCCCTCAGTAATCCAGAATCACCTAGTATGCGCAGCACGACCCCTGCGCCTTCCTCCGCACGGCGGGCCGCTTCAGCGGTCGGCAGCGCTAGCGCCACTCCGGTCAGTTCGAACTGTTTGCGGAAGGCGCTGGCGGCGACCGTGCGTAACTCGCCCACCTTGGCGCTCTCGTGATTCGCGAGGAAACGCAGCACGTCCCCAGTGGGCGTCCCCGCCTCTGCAATTTCCGACTCTATCCAAACCCGGAGCGGCGATCCCTCGCTCACCTCACGCTCCACAGCGGCATTTACGCCTTCGATGCCGATCTCCACGGCGCCCAATGCACCTTGGCGGGCCCGGTCGGGATCGTACAACTCCAACACCGCGCTACCCAGGCGTCGCAGCAGTAGCGGGACACTTTGCGACTCTTGCACCAGCACCAACAACGCTTGCTCGCTGAATCGAATGCCATGCCGCGCGCCCAGCCCTTGCATCATGGCTCTGGCAGTCTCCTCAGGGAGACAAGGAACCGATACGTTTTCGAACGATCCGATCAAGGACTGATGCGCTAGCGTGGCCAGGGGGGACCAAAGCAAGGGATGCAAGGCGCTGCAAAGCAGGACTCCGATGGGTGCGGCGCCACTAGCAGAAGCGCCGGGCAGTGAAATCCTCAATCGGCCAACCAGGATCGCAAATACATCCAACGCGTGATTCAACTGGGCAGCGGCGCCGATCGCTTGCTCGATTTCATCCAAAATCAACAGCACCGGCGCAATCTTTCCGCTGTCCGCAAGAACCACCGCCTGCGCGAAGTCGCGAAACCAAGTCGTCAACGTCGCAGCACCCATTGCGCCGTTTGGAGCGGCAAGCTCGAGCTCGGCCTTCGGAGCGCGCTGCTTCGCTGATTCGAGCAACTTGAGGCATAGAAATCTCAAGATGGCGTCCGCTGCGTCGGCAGGATCGCGAGAGAATCGGATTTCGTGATGGAACCCAGCCAAGTCGACGTACGCCGATGGTCCGGGTAGGCGACGAGCCACTTCGAGCGCGAGCGAGGACTTGCCGAAGCGACGCAGGCCAGTGACGACGACGAAGCGTCCGGCCTGAGCACCCGCCAAGAGACCGGATACGAGCCGCTCGCGATTGAAGAACTGGCTGGACGAGGTGATGCGTCCACGAAGCTCGAAAGGGTTGCCCCGCAGCGACGAATCTTCGGCGAGCTCCAGCAAGTCGGCCGCGTTGCGCGCCCAATTCAGTCGACTCCACGAGATGGGCAACACGTGAACGGCTCGACTGCCCGCGCGAGCATCCCACTCCAGAACGGCACGCACCGCGCCCAAGTCGGGCGCGGCCAGATCATCATGGACCACGAGCGCCAGCGCCGTGTTCAGACTCCGCGCAGTGAAGCCAGCGCGGTTTACGTCTCGCTCTTGCAAGAACGACCCGTCTGCGCGCACCACGACGGCTCGGCTCCCCCAACGTAGCCAGTTTGGCGAATCAGGCAAGGCAATCTCGAAGTGACCCCAGCGCGACGGGAGCAGATAACGAAGTGGGTGAGCCTCGACCGGCAACTGAATCCGTTCGAAGCTCGCCGCCGCTCGTGCCCTCCAATCGCCATAGCGTCGCACCGCGCGCCGAAGCCTCTCCGCCCAAATCAATAGCCACGCCAGCGCCAAGCCGAGCGCACCGCTCCAAATGAGTTGCCGCGTCCGGTGCAGCCAAGACCTCTCGACGTCGTGCAGCAGCGCGCAATCGTAGACCGATGCTCCCGAGGGGCTTCGACATTCGCGGCAACGCGTTTCGTCGAAGCCGAGCAGCGAACACGGACCTTGGCGCTTGAGTAAATCATCGAACCAGGGGCCGACCTCGGCGGCTCGCATGGCAACTTGCTTCTCCGTGGGCTCGAGCGTCTCCGGATCGAGCTTCCAGGGGCTCAGCGCTGAGTTTTCTCCGAACTGCTTCGCGAGCGCCGCGAGTTGTCTCAGCGAGAGTGCAAATTGGGGGGGCCGACCTAGACGTCGATCACAGGTTCCACGCAGCTCCGCCATGGCCGACAGTGGGGCCTGTTGCAGTAGCTGCACGGCGTCCTCGAGGGCGGGCGGCGTGGGATACGAATTAGGTAGCGTGGCGCCGTGCCCTTCCCACAGCGTCCGCACCAGGCGCGCACAAACCCCGAGCCCGAAGCTCTCCGCCGGAACGCCGGACTGTCGCTCCATCCAGCGCTCGAGCGGCGCGAGCGAAGCGCTCGGTAGGCTGCATTCGCTGGGCATCGGGAGCCTTTGCAGCGAACGTGCCGCGTGCGCGCACAAGTCCGCTGGGGAGCCCGCGAGCCTGGCTCCCTCGAGTTTCGATAGGCTATCGAGCGTCCGTGCGGTCAGAAGATCGGGCGCTGGCAGCTTGTTCGACAGCCAGGGCGCGAACCCCTGCTCGATGGTCGAGTCTCGCAGGTAGCACGTGAACAGCTTGCCTTCGATCGCCTTGGCGACTTCATCGGCCTGGGTTTGCGAGGCTCGCGCGGGTGGCACATCGCGGAGCCACTCTTTGGTCACACCCTCGGTGATGCCGGAGCACGGAGTTGCCCAGATGTCCTGCACCCGACGGCGGGCGACGACAGGTCCGTTCGACTCCAGCATGCGGCGGACCTGATCGGCCCGGCGACAATCGTTCGCTGGCGCAGGACCCGCGCACTTGGCGAGGACCTGGTACGCGCTCACTAGTGCGAGCGACGCTGACAAGTCCAGAGGATCGCCCGCCGAGGGTGTGGAAGTGGCACTGGCACGTACCTCCGCGATAACCGATTCATCGAGCTCCTGATTGCTCGCGAACCAACGAACAACGCCGGGTCTGAGCTTGATTTCAGCCCACGAATGTGGCGCAACCCCGCGCATCGCCTCGACCAGCAGGCGTCGATAGAGCAGGGGCGTCCCGTTGCCCTGAGCAAACAGCCTTGCCAGGATCTTCTCCAGCTTGGAACCGCTCACCGGGCCCAGGCCGGGAGCGGCATCACTGTCTCCTGAAGCGAAGGCACCCAGCTGGGCGAGCATCGCGCCGACATTGGACCAGCCAGAGAGCTCTTCGACCAGCGCTCGACGGTCGTCGGGATTGATGCATTGTGCGAGGCCACCGGCTTCGACGTGACCCGCGCTCAGACCATGGGCGAATACCTCTGCGGCGGCGCACAAGTTTTTCTGCTGGGCTTGACAGGCAACGACGACCCTCGAGTTCTCTTCCAATGCCTCGTTCGCCTGCGCCAACTCAGCCTGAGTCAGCGCGGTATCTGCGGCTTGATTGCGCAAAGCGTCGCGTTCGCGGGTCAAGCTCTCGAGGTCGGCCTGCGCGCGCGAAAGTCTCTGCTCGACGGCTTCGCACGTCACTGGCCCGGTGCCCGCCGCCTGGGCGTGAGCGCGCACGCTCCAAGCAAAGCTCACACAAAACGCAAACAGCAAGGATGCCGCGCGAGCGGAGCCCGAGGACCTCTGGCTCAGCGGCGCCAATAGGCTCGGCATGACTCGGCACAATTGAATGAAATGATGAATCGCTCGGGCTCCTGGGCAACCGCAGCGGCGGTTGTTTGGCCAGTCCCCGCGACGACGAGTCGCGCTCGGGACCGTTCGAGTAGCGATCGCGTGAAGCTGGTGCTCGCGTCATCCGGAATACGGATCACGCGGTTGCTCGAGTCGCTACGCCACATCAAGTACGGCAACCACAGGCTTCGATCGTACACAGCGACCTCCCCGGGGCGGAGCCGGTCTCGCCAGGTCACGAAGTTCGTGGGTCGACCGTTTGCACCCACGGCAACCGCGCGCTCACTCCACGAAAGCTTCGCGTATCGGCTCAGCTCGGGCCCCTCTCCGGTCAATCCGGGAACGGCATACTTGAGGCTATGGGCTCCCGCGAGAGCAGCCAGCACGTGCGCCAGCGCGCGGCACGCCGCGGGAACGAACGAAAGCGATGCAGCGGCGCCAGCAAGAATCAGGGCTGGAAAGGCCAGAACATAACGAACGACGGCCGGGTCTGGCGTTACCAGAACGATTGAGAGCAGCGCCGCGTAGAGCAACCTGCGCCCGCGAGCAAGACCAAAAAGTGCAAGAGCACCGGGGAGCGCGAGCCAGAACAACGCACCAAGTCCGCCGACCCGCATGTCGAACGCGGGCTTCGAACCGAAGCTCGACCACGACCTCCAAACCCGAATCAGCAACGGACCAGACACTCTCTCGGTCCCAGCGCCCGAGCTGAGCAGCTCGCGCACAGAAATCGTCCCCGCTAGGTGCAGGGGCCCCAGATTGACGATCGCTGGCCAAACTGGGTTGCCGTGGCGAACGAGCTCGGTCACGTATGCTTCGAGTCCGAGAGCCCCGCAGGCGAACAGGCCAAGAATAGCACTCGCGAGCCGCTTCGCTCTCACGCCTCGAACGACGAAGAACAAGCTGAGCAGCGCGGCGGCCGGAGGAGCGCTGGGTTTGCTACCCAGAAATAATCCCGTGGCGAGCCCAGCGCATAGGAGCGACATCGACGTTGCCGGCAGCAACACGAAGAACGCCGCGAGCATGAAGAAGGCAGCGCTCCCGATGTCGATGTAGTTCGAGGGCATTTGCAGGAACACCGCGGGGATCAAAAGCCAAGCAGCACCTGCTGCGACCGCCTCAGGGCGCGCTGCTCCGAGCTCGCGCGCGATCCCGGCTGTCGCGGCCGCACCCGCCAAAGCCAAAGGCACCTGTCCAAGATCGAGCAGACGGTCGTCCGGCAGCATGACGCGAAGGGCGGCGAACAACAGCTCGACATTTCGGGGATAGGTGGACAGGTAAGGCACGTCTCGCGGCAGCTCGGCAAGCCCGCCACCCTGCAACACGAAATTCACGAACGGCAGGTGATAACCAAGTGAGTCCCAATGCCAGATTGGAAGCCAATAGGCTGCCGCACACGCAAGCAACAGAGCTAGGGAGGCAAGAGCAAGCAACGGAACCGTGCTCGCACCCCAAAAGCGCGCGCTGCTCTCGTGGGAAGCATCGCTCGCGCGTCTGCGCTTTGTGAGATACAGGCCCAGCGTGAACGACGCTACGCCGGCGAAGATCACTCCGCGTCGCAACCCGCCTGAATATAGAAGAATCTGCAGGGAGCCGACGAGCACCGCCAGCACTAGCAGCAGGCCGCCCAGCAGCTGCTGGCGTCGCGGCCCAGTTGGCCAAGCAATTGTCCCCAGCCAGTGAACGTCGCACGCGACGCAAAGCACTCCAATGGGCAACACGCCGAACGGCCCAAATGCTGCAACGATTGTGCTGAAGGAATCGACCAATGTTGCTTTCCACGAATCGGCGCGCGAGAGCGCTTGATCGCGCCCTGCTCATTGCCAAAGCAGCGAGCGGCGATGCTCTCTTCTGGTGGGTAGCACGACTTGCATCGAAAAGGCGTCGCGATCAACTCAATCGAGCTGCCGAGTTCGTGATCTTTTTCGACCACCGAGTGACACTTTGTTGCGGAGCAGGTCGTGGCGTTCGTGCGCATGGGAAACGCTCAATGCGAGCAAGCTCGCCCGGCGGTTTGGAGCAGGCCAGCGTCGTCGCGAAGCGCATGGGGATATCGTCATCGTCGGCATATCTGTGGTTGAAGAAGGCCGCGCCGGTTTCGAGCACCCCTGTCTTCGCGAGGGTCGCGCCGACGCGCGCGTCGTCCATTCCGCTCGAAGTCGCGGGCGCGGTGCTGATCGTCGAGCGCGGGTTCGACGGCCTAGCCGAGAGCTAAAGTCATCTGTGGGTCATTCAGGACTTGAACCTGAAGCCAATGGATTAAGAAGCAGCTGACGCGTGGATTTGAAAGTGGCTCGGGATGGCGGCGGGGACGCCTGGTCGTGAAGCCGGCGGGGGCGCTGCCATGGCGCCCACCAAGGCGAACAGGCGAAGATGGGACGCACGGTCGAGGTCGAACTTCCGAACTTCGACTCTCGGACTCGAAGTCCGAAGTCCGGCGGCTGAAGCCCATTCCGAATGCCTCAGTAGGCTGCGGCATGAACTAGGATAAAGACGCGGACAGAGCGAACAACCGCGGGGGTCGGTTACGCTGCGATGCTGAGCTCCGACTCGGGGACCTCAACCTCGATGGGGTCGGCCACGCCACTCAGCTCAAGCCGGATCCGCAGCAGCCGTCGACCGCCGACGGCGAGTGGGCCGCGGTCCTCGATGATCGTCCCAATGACGTCGCGGCCGCCCAGTTGAAACGACACCCGAGCGCCCACGCGCGAGGAATAGCTAGGGCAGTTGGACGCAGTGCCCTTCCTGGTCGAACGACTGCGCCAAGAACTTCTCGTCCTGGTCATCGACGCAGCCGTCGGGCACGAGATCGCTGCCCGGCCCCGCGCACTCCGGCCCGCAGCCGTAACTTTCCGCCAGGCGATCCAGATCATCGAAGTTCACGCAGCCGTCTCCGTTGAGGTCGGGCGAACCGCGAGTGGGCGCGCCCGCCGCGCCCGCCGCACCGTCGTCGATTGACTGACACCAGGGAGCGCACTGCGGTCCTTGGAACCAATGTTCGGACATGAGCAGCCAATCGAGCTCGTCGACCCAGCCGTCTCGCTGCACGTCGGCTTCAGGCTCTGCGCAACGGTTCGTCGGATAACCAAAGCAGCGTGCCAAGATCGCATAGTCTTTTAAATTGACGCAGCCATCGTCGTTGATGTCACCGACAATGCGGTTCGCGACGCCGCCCGCTCCCGCATCCGGCGCGCCTGCGTCGGACGGCGTTGGGCAACCCGCGCTGCCCGCTGCGCCGCCCAAGAGCTGCGGCGCGCCTGCAGCCACTTCACCCGAAGACGCCCCCGCGCGAGCGCCACCATCCTCGCGACCTGCCGCAGCGCGGCCGCCGACGGCCGGTAAACTACCGCCGTTTCCAGTGCCTCCGCTGCTGTTTGCGAGCCCAACCTCGGTTGATCGCCCGCCGCAGGCAACGGCAACTCCGAGTGTCGCTAGCACGAGGAGCACACCCCGAGAGCCGCACATGATCCGAAGCGTATCGTAGCGCGCCACGCATGCAAGCGTTCACCAAGGCGGCGTGTTGGTGAAACAATTTGGAGGCGGGACGCCACCCCAGTGCCCGAACCCATCCAGCGCGGCACAGGGAGCGTTGGTCGGGGAAGCGCGGCGCTGCGACGCGTTAGGCGTGAATGAGTTGCGAAATGTCGACGAGCGTTACAGCTGTTGGGCAGCAGTCCAGGAGGGCTCGATGGAGTCGGGCGGGCTCACAATCGGCGCCCACGACAGACCGACGCTGTTGTCCGCACCGCGAAGCAATGACGCCTGTCCATGAGAACGGGCCGAACTGACGAACCGGGACCGCGGGTGTACGGTGTTCCCACCACAGTGCCGGGCCACAAGCTGCTCACGGTCGAGCGCATCAACGCGGCGCTCTCTTGTCCGTCGGAACAGCTCGCTCCTCAGCGGCTCCTAAGCTGCTGTGCCTGAAGAACTTTTCATCCCTCCCCACCATCAAGTGAGGAGAGCCCACCCCGGCGCAGCGGGCTCGCGGTGGCTGCGTTCGTGCTACTCGGCTTCGCGACCAAGTCGCGAAGGCGGTTACGTTGTGGGTCATTCAGGACTTGAACCTGAAGCCAATGGATTAAGAAGCAGCTGACGGGTGTGCTCGAAAGACGCTCGGGACAGCGGCGGGAGCGCTTGGTCGTGGAGCCGGCGGGAATGCGGCCACCGCGGCGGCCACCACGGGGACTGCGCGACTGGGTATCATCTCTAGACTAGATCCGCACGGTTTCTATCGGCCTGAACGATCACCGCGCGTTGTCGAATGCGCAACGAAAGCCAATGTTGTAGCGATTGGCTGGGTTCTGCTCGATCCGCGTCGGAAACGCGCAGATCGAGTACACGGAGCTATTGGCGATGGCTTCCATTAGGACCGACGCGAAACCGAGCACATCGGATTGATTGCGTTCGTGGTCGGGGTCGAAAGTCACGAAGTCTGGACTGCCATCAGGTAGCGCACAGAAATGGCCGTCCTCCGCAAACCCGCCCCAGGTTTGCGTCCATTCCCACACTGAACCGAATAGATCGACGTGACCGTACGGCCCGCGATCGAGCTCGAAACCGTTCGTGCGATAGAGCGGCGGCGAAGGCGTCTGAAAGTAGTTCATCAACTGCAATTGCTCGCAGAGTGCTGGCTGTTCCGCGCTTCCCACGGTGTCCTGCGCACAGTCGATGGCCGCTTGGGTCAGAGCCGCTACTCCGGGGATCTCTGCGTCGCCCTGGGCCGCACGGCTCAGCTCCGCAACGGTAGGCAGTCGTCCCTGGGCCCACTGGCAATACTCTTCCGCCTGATCGTGTCGAACGTAGACCGGGACTTCGGAGCGACCCGGGGAATCCCAGGACGAAGGGTCGGGGTCCGCGATATCGTGGTCAGGCGGCGTGCAAGTGCCCGCGGAGACGCAGATCGCGTACAGCCCATTCGTCACGGGAGCTTCGTGCAGCCGAAATTCTCCAACGGTGAGCTTGCGATTGGCCCCACGGTCTTCGCCCGTTAGACCCTCGACTTTGCAGCCGACCGGGCGACGAAAGCGTTGTATCGAGCGATCGAAAACCCAGCTGCCGACGAACACATCGCCGGCAGGGACGCCGTGGACGCTCCCGCTCCACGGCTCATTGTTGCTCGGCGCCCCGTCTGGCGGCGAGCCGCCACCTGCGTCGCTGGTTCCCCCGTCCTCGCTGGGTGGCGTGCTGTCGCGCACACTGCCGCCACAGCCACCAGCCAAGCCAGCAAACAACAGGAAAAGCAATCTCAGCGTTGGAACGGAGGAGTGGGTGTCCATTGGCCTGGGTTGACTGTGACTCCCCATTTGGTTTGTACGTATTGGGCCGCCGTTGCCCGTGCAATGGCGCAGTGCGCGGGAGTGATGAAGTTCGTCATCTGACTCACCACGGGGTTCATCAGGTTCGGCTGGGAAGCGTCGTGGGTCGTGATACCGAGGACGTGCCCGAGTTCATGCGCCAAGACCAGGGGCTGACTCTGGTCATAGGTCGCAATGAACGCAATTCCGGTATCCGCTTTGTCGACGGGAGAGGTCTGCGCTCCGCAACTGCCGTCGACCACCGTGCCGGTGAGAAACACCATGGGGAGATCGGTGCGCACGCCCTGCAACAATTTCGCGTCGTCCTGAGTGTGCCGGTGGATGACCCCCTCGCAGCCGCAAGGGACGCCGTCTAGACGGACCCGTTGTTGAGGCGTGATATCGCATTGGACGTTGGGGGCTGAAAAGAACAGGCGTTGAGTCATGTTGAGGTCGGGACAGCGCTCTTTGCCTGGTGAATCCGTGCCAGAGCACGAGACTGCTCGAAACTGAATGCCACATTGAGACCAGATGGTGTCCGGCTCTGTGAAAGTCAACGGAATGCCCTGCAGCGCCGTCTGATCCGGGAAGTACTGCTCCGATACATACGTGAAGTCAGGATTACTGACTTTGAACGCTCCAATCGGTCGCCTGTTGTCGAACAAGCGATTTCTCGCTTCCACAGAAATGTCCGCCAAATCAGAATAGAAGCTGGCGGTCGGTGGCGGCAACACTTTGATAACCTGAATAGGAACCAACATCACTGTCTGATCCAATTGAACCCGCACCGGGTCTAGGGGCCGCTGATTTGCGACAATGTCGCTATGAATGGCCTGGACCGTGCTTTGCGCGTACCCGAGTTCGATCCCGTGAGTGAGGAAGGGCAGGGTCGCCGGAGCCTGAAATATAGCCGATTGACCGGGCTGTGCAACTAGCTCGCTTCCCAGAGCGTCCATCGTTCGGGAGCCCTTTGAATCGTCCCCGGCTGAATGCATCACTAGTTGGAAGCTATTGAAGCCCCACGCGTTCGGCAACTGCGTGCCATCCGCGTACTCGGGAAATAGCTGAGGACCACATCCGGCAAGGGTACATACGCCGGAGACCGAGACCGTTTGGAGCGGATCGTTGCCGCTCACAATCGGGTTATCGAGTTGACTCAGGATGAGCGCGGGGTCGATCGTCGAAACGCTACCTGCTTGGAAGGTAAGCGAGAACGCCGACACGGGGCACGTGGAGTGGTAACAGCCAGTAGTCGCGTCGCACTGGTCCTGCGTGCAGCTGACGCCATCGTCACAGCTGATTTGCGGGCCAGGAGCGCAAGCACCACCCGAGCACACGTCTCCGAACGTACACACGCTGCCATCGTCGCAAGGAGCCGTGTTGTTCGCAAAGACGCACGCCCCCGTCGCGGGATTGCAGCTATCATCGCTGCAAGCGTTGCCGTCATTACAGACGACGGCGGCGCCCGGAACGCATGCGCCATTGGCGCAGACATCACCCGTGGTGCAGGCGTTGCCGTCCTGGCACGGTGCGGTGTTGGGCGTTTGAACGCAGCCGGTGACCGCGATGCAGCTATCGTCGGTGCAAGCATTGTTGTCGTTGCAGCTGATGGCCGCACCGCACACGCCAGCGTTGCAGCTGTCTCCCACGGTGCACACGGAGTTGTCGTCGCAGGCCGTTTTATTGACCAGCCCGGTGCAGGACGCGACTGGCACGAAGTGCAGGTCGTCGAGCAAGTAGAAGCCGCTCTGGCCATTGGGCGGGTTGACCGAGATCGCAAACGACAGGTCATTGTAGGTGTGTGACGCGAGGGACTGGTAGGTCGCCGCTGGCAGCTGAACCTGCAGCTCGAAAAAGCTGCCGTTGGGCTGCCCAGTGAGTGCTTTGTTGGAAGAGAAGCTGAGACCAAGCGACGGGACCGTCATGGCCAGGGTGAGGTCACCTTGCCACGAAGGATTCGGTTGATTCGTCGGCTTCTGCACACGCAGACTGAGGGTCTGGCTGACCTTGTGGAGTGTCGCCAAGTTCACGCTGCTGACGGTCGAAAAGTTCGAGGTATTGATCTGCAGCGAGCGAGCACCTTGAACCTTGGTCGTGCTGGGCGCCAACGCGGCCGCGCCGTTGGTCGCCTGCCAGGCCGGGAAGTTCTCGAAGCCGAGCACGTCGTCGCCGGGATCACACGCGCTGCCTGGAGCTTGCGTGCCCACGGTACCGCAGGTTCCCGCGTTGCAAGTGTTGCCCGTGGTGCAGCTGACGGAGTCATCACACAGTGTGCCATTCGGCTGACCGACACAGCTCGGCGCAGGGAGGAAACGCAGATTGTCGAAGCGAAATGGTTGGGTGACGCCACTCGGCGGATTGAGCCCCAGGCTGATCTGCAGATCGCTGAATGACGACGCTGCGAGGAGCGAGGAGTACGTGTTGGCGGCCGCTTCAAGCGGCTCTGCTGGCGGGCTTTGGCGCCAGGGCTCCGGGTGCTCTTCGTCGAGTACTTGGGGCCGTCGAGGGGCGTACGCCGAACTCGGCCTGACCGGGGTCGAGCTAATTGAGTGACGACAACCCAATGGGTCAGGGAGCACCCATTCGGAACGAGGGCTCGTCTGCGCGCACATCGGGTGGGTGCGCTCAGGGCGCCGGGTCCCCCGAAGAGCCTCGAGCATGCGCGCACGTCCCCACGAAACGTCATGAGGGCGTGCCACACTCCCCTTCATCCCCATGCCATATACTCCGCGGCCTGCGCGTTGTTAAAGGTGGGCCGTCCCGAGTCGGCTTTGCGCTCGGAGTTCGTGGGTGCTCCCGATACTGGTGGGAGTATTCGGTCTGGCGGGCTGTCTTGGACTTACTTCCTCGCCGGGACGAGCCGGAACGAGCGACCCATCGTCGCGGCGAACGGGTCGAACGTGGTCTTACTCCCGGCCGGGAAGGTAAATGAGAAGCTGGCGAAGGTCCCGGCACTGACGAGGGTCTTGTCGTAGTAGATGCGGTCGCCCTCGTAGCCCGAGACGACGATCCAGTTGCCGGCGCTCTTCTTGTAGGCGACTGACCTCGTCTGCGTCGGAGCGCTCGCCCGCTCAAAGATTGCCTCTTGCGTGTCCGCCGTAGGCCCGCCGTCAAACCGCACACGCGCAGCGCCGTCGGCAGCACGGAGCCCCTTCGCGTCGTCGTCGACGACGACCGAGAGCTCCGCTGGCACCTGAAGCTCGGCCAAGAGCCCGGGGAGCGAGACAAGGAGCGCTTGGCCATTGCCGACCGGCGCGAACTTCATGTGGTAGTCGCCAACATCGACGACGCGCGGTGGCGAACGCAGCGCCACGGCGTATTGCCCTTGCTCGCACGCCATGTCGATGCGCGCCTTCAATTCCGCGGCGACCGGCTCCTTATCGAGCGCTTCCAGGATGCTCGCAAGCTCTGTCTTGAGTCGTTCCGGCCCCGCATTTTCTTCGTCCGTTCCGGGTCCCCCGCAGGCGGTCATGACTTGTCCGACGTCGCCTCCAAGGTCAGCGATCATGCCGCGCTGCATGCAGTCGCTTCGTACCTTGTTCTGGCGCGTGAGTGCCGCGCACTCTGCGAGTCGCCGCTCGGCGACCATGAGCAAACTGTAGACACGGCCTTGGGCACGTAAGGCGTCCAATACCTGCCGGCGCTCTGCCCCCGCGAGCAGTTGTTGCGCCTCCGCGTCCTCCTTGGTCCCCGGATGTTTCGCGGCGAGCCGGCTCCGAAGCTCCCGGCAGCGGTCGATTCGCTCGCTGCCACACGCCTCCTTCGCAAGCCCGACGAGCGCCTCAGCCTCGTGCAGCCCCAACCACTGCTTCGCGCGTGCCGCGACCGGAGTGCCGCCCGCTGCCACGTCTTCCATCGATTGGAGCGCGGTCGCTGGTGCCTCTCCTTTGGCGCGCTCCCAGGTCAGTCCGGAGATGAGCTCGGGGCCTGTCAGGAGACTTGACGCCTTGGGCGCAGCGGCTCCCTTCGCCGCAATCACCTTCTCGAGAAGCGCTTTCTCGGTCGAATAGCTGCCCTCGTTGCCCCGCCGAGTCGCGAGCTGCAACCGAACGTCGTCGATGCTCGCTTTCGACTTTTCGCAGCTCTTGGAGGTCGGGGCCTGAGTGCAGACCGTCGTGTACGCGTGCTCGGCATCTTGGAGCTTCCCTTGCTGCTCAAGAGAGCGCGCAAGGTCGAACTGCTTTTGACCGGGGTCACAGCCAACCAATCCAAAGGCAAGCGCCATGGCGGCGGTAGACAATCGCATTCAACCCTCCTGATTCCACTGTGGCGTCGCACGCGCTGATTCCGGCTGTACGCGCGGTGCCCGAAACCCACGGACCGCGACAAGTGAATGGCTCTTCATATTCACGGATGGGCTCCGCGACAGCAGTACGCGCTCTTCAGCTCCTGCCCCTTCGGGAGCCGGATACCAGCGGTACGCCCCACGTTGACGCCGGTGCAGCCGACGTTGCGCATGGCCTCGGCGCATTCGTCGTACTCGAAGCGCCGCGTCGGGTCTTCGGGGCCGTATGCGAGCGTGGCCCAGCGGCGTCGCGGGACGCCGTGGTTGCACCATTCGTCCATATCTGGCTCCCGGCGGCGCGGGCTCCAAGTCTCGACGACACAGGTCATCTCGAACGCGCCGCGAAAGTCTCGGCTGTCTCCAGACAGCTCGTACGCGCGCTCGTAGTAACGCGCGGCCAAGGTGAGGTTTCTACTCACGTCGCGCGAAGAATTGTATGCCCACGCCGCCATCTCGCAGGCCTTGGCCTGTGCGGGACGCGCGCCTCCCGCGGGCAACAGCTCCAAGTCGCAGTTCTTCGCGGCAATCGCCGCGCCGCGGGCGACGCCCGCCGGGCCCTCCGACCCGTTAATGAGCTTCTCGGCCGCGTCTACCAGCCGGGTGCAGGCCGACGATAGCAGGTTCGGGTGCGCCTTCAGATCCCGACGGCAGAACCGGTCGCAGTCCGCGACACTCCCGCAGTTGAGGGACTCGTTGTACTCCTCGGTAAACTTCGCACTCGCCCGCTGTTCCTGTTCCGAGTGACGGAAGGTGTACCAACACTCGCCGCTCTCGGGCGGGCAACCCTCAAGGTTCGAGGTAGCGTCCCCCGGCGGGCAGTCTGCATCCGACTTGCAGGCGAGCTTGTCGGACTGACAGTCGCCGCGCGCCGCCACGCATTGGCCGCCCCCGTCGGGCTCGTAGTCGGCGTTGAGATGCTTGCAGCAGTACGGCGTAGGCGCGCTGCACGTGATGGCGTCGTTCGCACAGCTCTTGGCATCGACCGCCTCGCCGGGTGGCGGACTCGCCGGTTCCTGCTGCTCCAGCTTAGCCAGCGCCTTCGCAAGAACCCGCTGCCTTCGCTCAAGCTCCTGTCGCGTCGAGCTCGACGCGGTCCGCCAATCGCCCGATTTCATCCTGGTTCATGTGGCTGTTCACGCCGCCGAGTCGATCAAATCCGATCAGGAGGCGGGCGCGAGAAACGGCGTCTTCGGCGTCTGCGGCGCTGCGGCGAACAGTCTCCTGCGCCGCCTGCAACAATTGCAGGTTCTTGTCCCGTGCTTTGCCCTCCGGAAGCCGGTCTTCTATCGCCTTCGCCAGGCGGGCGTGCTCGGTCGCGGCTTCATGCGCACGCCGGGCCGCGTCTTCGGCCCGAGCTAGGCTCTTCTCCGAGGGGGACAACGGCGGCTCTGCCTTCGCCGCGGGGGCCAGGGCGTCGCGACCGCGGCGGTCGCACGCTCCGGGGAGTACCAGTGCGAACACGCCGAAGGCAACAAGGGATGGCAGCCGCAGGCCGTAGGCGCGACGTCCCAGCCCCTGCCGCGGTCCGCTCGCAGCGCGCAGTCCGCCTTTGCCCAACGGCTCTTGCTCCACTTGTTGGGATACGCCGCCCACCCCTCGCTCTCCGTGATTTGCCATAAACGGATCCGTTATACCGGACTAGTCCGGTGGTGACTAGTCCGGTGTCGCCCGAGCATCCCGGGCGTGCCGACCCGCAGAACCCAGACCTGGAGGTCAGCCGCCCGCGGCTCCCGCGGCGTCGACGCGAGCCTGCGCAGGCTCGGCCGGAGGCT
The DNA here is from genome assembly GCA_037200885.1 of Pseudomonadota bacterium. Lineage (GTDB taxonomy): Bacteria > Myxococcota_A > Polyangia > Polyangiales > Polyangiaceae > PMG-095. The sequence continues at coordinate 2,067,103 of JBBCIN010000001.1, read as the reverse complement.
CCGGTCGCTGCGCGACGCGGCTGGGCTGACCCAGGTGCAGGTGGCGGAGAAGGCGGCGCTCGACGAGAAGCACTACCAGACCATGGAGAGCGGCCTCTCCAACGTGACCTTCGCCACGCTCGTGGCGGTCTCGAAGGCGCTCGGCGTCACCTTGGCGGACCTTTTCGAAGGCGTGTGAACTTCCTCATCGCGGTCCGGCGAACCCGAACCGGCCGGAGCGGCGTCGCCCCGTCTCGCAGCCCCAGCTGATACGCCCACTGCGCGATGGCGTCGGTCGAGTACATGTCTCGCGCATTCACGGCGTCCTCCAGGACCATGTATTTGGCGACGGCGTCCTTGTCGAGCGACTGCAGGAGATTGCGAAGCGCACGGCGGACGGCGCGGCCAAGGCGGCGGTAGCCCGCATCCATTCGAGTCACCTCGTCAAGCCGCTCGTAAAGTAGCTCGACCGAAAGCGGCGGACGTCGGCGACGCCTGGAGCGTGACGAGGGCATCTGTCCTCACGTATACAGCGCGTACGCGGACCTGCAGTTTGTCGGACGAAAGCGCCGTTCTGAAGAGAGGCGGTTCCCGGGCAATGTCGCGGTGCTCGCGAGTCTGTGCAGCCCGATCTGCCTTCGGAGGTGCTTCAGGGCCATCCGTATCCGCGTCGATGACAAGGCCGGTCTGTTCGTCCGCCTCCGACACACTCGAGCTTCTAACCAGCGACCTCGAGCCCGGCGGGCGAGCCGAGTTCCGCGACCGCGCTGGCGTGCACATGACGCTGTTCGTCGAAAGGCTGCCCGACGTCCCGACGGGTTCGCTGTTCATCGTCGCCCACTATCACCGCGGCCGCGAGCCGATCCCGGATCCCGAGGTCGCGCTGCTGCGATCCTCCGGCGGGCGCTGGACCCCGCTGTCGATTGCGCTCCCGCAATCCGTCGTCGTGACCGCTGGGAACGACGGCGTTGTGATCGAGGGACGGCGTGACGAGCACCGGCGGCTGGTCAAGCTCGTCGACGTCTGGATGGCCAACGTCAGCGCCAACCTGCTCCGCACTCAAGGTGTCCTTCAGAAGGAGAAGATGTGCTCGCCCGTCGCGTACCCGGCGGAATGACGATCCCACTGAAGCCCGCCTCGAAGTCCGCCGCCAAGGTACTGAACACGCTCGCCGATGGGCTCGACGAGCCTGGGCAAGCGAAGAACGTCGACAACACGGGCGGAGCCTTCATGGCCGTTCACGTCGAGTGCATCGGCCGGAACGAGCACGGGCTAGTATACAGCGTGGGGCACTACTTCGAGGTCCGGGGCGACTTGGTGGCGGATCCAGAGATGGAAATCCTGCGCGACGGGACCGGCGCGTGGCTCCCGATGTCCATATCGATGGCGCTGGGCGGCAAGCGCGCCGTCGAGTTCGGGGAGAGCGGCACGGTGCGCGTCGACGAGCGGGAGTACCGCTCGCAGCTCCGGTTCCTGTCGACATGGATGAGGAACATTAGTGCTCAGCAGCGATTCTGAACCTGATCGCAAAGGTCAAGGCACGCTGGCGCAGTTGGTGTCCATCTGAGTTGGCGGCCGATCACGGTAGTCTAGAGATCGATACGGTTTGGTCTTCGGCATGGCCGACCCGCAATGCTTCTCGGCCATCATGATCGAGCAAGAGTAGAGCTGTCGTTCGTCGCACACCAAGTTCATGGACTATGGGTGGATGAAACTGAATCGTTCGCGAAAGCGGCGCATCCTCGTTCACGTGCTGCCTGCTGATGCTGTCGATAAGGGCATACAGCTCGTCAAATGATTTCCGCGCAAATGTGATCCCATCAGTGCCACAGTTGTAGGTAAATTCCTTGGGCGACTTGTTCTCGGGATTGTCCGGCAGATACACCCAGAGGCGGGAGAAATCTGACGCTGCACAGTCGAGAAAGCACTGACGAGCCAAGACATCAAAATGCTGATCTACGTTACGGTAATTCGCGAGCCGCTCTCCGTCCTGCGCCCAGTAGGCGGTGAATAGCTTTCGAACTTCCGGGGGGATTGGGGTGATCCACGTTGCCCGTTTCGTGCCCTTTGCGGTGCTCGCACGCAATTTGTTGCAAGCGTCATGGACACTTGGAGGAAAGCTTGTCGCGCCAGCGGCGGCTGCCGCGAGTCCCCAGACTTCGTTCTGCAGTATCCGCAGCGCAGCAAAAGCAGCCGACAATTCGACGACCAGGTCGGCCACGAGAGGCGACCAGGCGTGTACACGCGCTGGAGTGCCTTCAAGAGTTGTAAAACGTCCGCGGAATTGTTCGATAGCGTCGTCACGGATGCGTTCGCTCTGCGTCACGTGCATCAACGCATGATACGAGCGCTGCAGGACGCGCTGCGCCCGATGTTGGAGCGGCTCGTGCATTCTAGGAATCCAGCCTCCGAGGCGTTGGAAGTACCCTAGAGAATTGAAGGCGTCTGCGAGGCACATGATACCGGGGTAGTGCGGCCAGCGTATCAGGTTTCAGCGGCGTGGTGCGAGCGCAGGGAGCGCCACAGTACCAAGTCTGTAAACGAGAGTTTAAGTGGTTGTCGGCTTCGCTATCTCTTGACGCTCCGCATCCGCGAGGAGCCCAAGCCGATGGCCGGTGTGAACGAAGGTTAGCCCCGTATTTATCTCGCGAAGATGAACGCACCTCCCCGCCTGAACCACCTCAAGTTCAAAAGCAAAAGTTCTTACCCCGGTGCGCGACTCTGCAACATCAGCTAGCTCGTCGACTTTAGAGCTCACGTGCTTCACGAGCCGAGCGACCATGTTGAGAACGCGATTCGCTGCATCGATAACCGCGCCGCTCGTGCAGGCTGCTCGCTTCCCATTGGACACCCTTCCGTCAATGACTGTCCCGCCTGTTAGCAAGAATCGCCCGTCCAGCTCGTAGACCGTTGCGAAGCCAGCCTTAGCGAGTAGGAACGCATCCTCGAACGTCTGGTCGGCGCCCACCACGTCTGGCGCAATATAGGGCTCAAGCAGGTCTGGTCGGTTTCGTAGAGCCAGCTGCGCCAGCGGTTTGGCCGATTCGGAACGTTCGAAGGCGTTGTGGTCATGTATATCGAGAAAGTAGGCCTCTGTTTGGGAGGTCAGAACAAATAGAAGATCGCTGCCACTGCCCGACATCGGGTGCTTCTTCGTCCTGTCCCATCCGGCACCTGTCGCGCCCAAGTGGAGGTGCTGCATTCCGAAATTGTTGAATAGGAAGTCGTTGAAGCCAGACCTGTAGAATTGTCTCGTAAGGCGGTGGGTCATGTCCTCCCCACGTTCGAATTCGGCCCGAATGTCGAGCAGTGCAGCACGGATAGCGGGATCCAGATTGCGCCCAAGAAGTTCGGGCGACTCGTTGACAATTCGTGGCGCTGTTGAAATTCCCCGGTGCTCCAGGCGTTGCCACGCAACGAACGCCTCAAAACAATTCCCCGAAATCTCAACCTCTGATGGGACACTGAATCCCCGAGCCTTGAGGTTGGCCACTATCTCCAGGCGAAACCGCTCGAGGACTTCCTTGGTCGTTGATACTTGGATCCGTGACACTTGATTTCCGCCTTGGTCGGCACGTACGCGGTGCCGCAGCGTCGACGGTTCCAAGCCGCCTAGGTTGTATTTGAGCGGCACACTCAGCTCAGCGCAACCTAAGCCGTTCCCGCTTCCTGAAAGCCCGAGAGTTCGCGGCAAAGCACAGGGAAAGGCTGACCCGTCTACGCAAGCAGTTATTGCGCAAGCCTGAGCGCGCTTGGGTGAAGGCTGGTAGGTTTCCTGCGCCGCTCATCAACCACCGGGAGCGACGCGCTGCCTGCCCGGCGCCGTCATCGGCGAGTGCACGTTCGCTCCGGCTTTCGCGAAGGTCTCCCCGAAGGCCGTGTATCCGCAGTTATGAACGCAGCTCGCCTCGCAGACGTCATCAGGGAACTCATCGAGTCTTTCGACGACTGCGGGGCCGACGCCCTGGGCGAGCCCGAGCTCGACGGCGCGAACGTCGGAACGTTCGCCGAGGCCGGTGTGATGACCGAGGACGCCGGGCTCGTCGTCACGCTGCACGACGGCTCCAAGTTCCAGGTCACGGTCGTGCAGTCGAAGGGCGCCCGGTGATGGCCAACGCTTTGGGCTACCCGTTCGTCACCCGCAAACAGATCGTCGCGCGGCTCGAGTCCGAGCCCGCGTTCGTGAAGGAGTGCGCGTCCATTCTGCAGGCTCGCACCGAGCAGCGGGCAGCGGGCGGCGCCCCTTCCGGCAAGGCCTGGGGATGGATGTCCTCGGAGCGCGTCGTCGCCGGCAGGCTCACTGCCAAGTCCAAAATCGGCATGCTCTCCGAGGAGGAGGAGTCGAGGCTGGCGAAGCTCGTCGCGCGCTACTCGAGGCAGCTCGCGGACCATTTCCGAGCGCTCGCCGTCGCCGAGGACCCCGGGCTGTCCGAGGCCGCGGAGAGGTTCGGAGTTGGTCGGACGGCTCCCGACCCGTCCGATATTTCTCGAGGCCCACGGAACCCCCAGGAAAGCGCGGAACGATGCCACCCGTCCGGGGAGCGTCAGCCGGATGTGCTCGAAGACGACCTGGACGCGGTCCTCGATGGCGACCCCGAGATCGTCGAGGATGAGCTAGACGACGACGAAGCCACCGACGACGGCGCGGGCCCGGAGCCCGCCCAGGACGACCCGCTGCCTCGCCGCGCTATGGAGTTCGTCGAGCGGATGCCCGGCGAGCGAACCGCGGCAATCGCGGACGCGCTCGGCGTGACCACCGCGCTGCTGGCGCCGACGCTGCGGGCGCTAGTCCAGGGCAGGAAGCTGAGGAAGCAGGGCTTCGGCCGGGGGACGCGGTACTTCGCGAGGTGACGACGTTCGCTTCGTGCTGGTACCCGAACGGGGCTGCGCCACCTCGCACAGCCCCGTTTTCGCCTGAGCGTCTTTCGTTGCCGTCAGTTCGGCGTGGGCGCTCGTCGGAGGCGTATGGGCATCAGGCCCAGTATGGAGCGGCCCGCCGTCATCACGAGCACAGGAATCGTTCCCTCCGGAGGAAGGCGCTCCAAGTCCGCGTTAACCTTTTCGGGCAGATTGCCACGCGGAACGCACACAATAAAGTAGGACCGCCCGGATTCTGGGCAACGTGGGCACTCGACGCCGAGCGAATCTATGTACGCCCGGGCACACTCGTCGCTTAGGTCGAGGACGACCAGAATCCTCTCGCCGGAACTAATCTCCCCCAGCGCTTTGGGCCTTTCAAGGAGCTCTATGATGCTTGGGTGGGCTTCTTGGATAATGTCGCTCGCTAACTCGAGGCCTTCTCTGTCGTTGCTTGAACTCATTCTTAATCTCCTGGTTTGCCGACGGATTTTCCGTGCGGCGGGCCCGTACACGCGGAAGCGCCTCGTGCCTGCGTTTTCGACCCGGAACGCGCGATCTGAACCGAATCATTTCAAACAGTTAGCCGGCCTGCACCGGTGATTCGTTTCGCATATGATCGCATCTCATGCCCGAGGTGCTCATCCAGACGCGCGTTCCGAAGACCGTTCACCAGGCTGTGAAGGCCGCCGCCAGCGCTGACCATCTGCCCATAGCCGCATGGCTACGCCGCGAGCTCGTCCGGCGCTTTGACGATCAGACCGTCGAGGCCTGGACCGAGGCCATAGCGACCGCGGATCCCTACGCGGCTCTTCGATTGAACACGCTCGCACGGTACAAGCTGCGGCCGCTGCGCGAGCCGTGGCCGGACCGACGCGTCTACGCTCTGCTCTCGGCGTCCGGCGAGCCCATCCCGCCAAGCAAGCTTCAGTTCGAGCCCGCGTTCATGAGACCGGGCATGTGCTTCGTCCTGCGTGGCAGCGTCACGCTGTTCGACTTCCGGAGCGAGGCTGTCGGCAAGACGGTGGAGCTGACGCTGTTCCCGCTCGTGTTTCCGAAGACGCGATGACTTCCCCGTGCGTTCGCGTGCCCAGCCAACTCGTGACGGTGTCGCTTGTTAGCAAACTGACCTAGCATCCGAACGATGGAATGGAAGGACCTGGCTCGCCTCGTCGTGAAGTCCGTCCCGCGGGGCAAGGTCACGACCTACGGCGATCTCTCTGTGGCTCTATATGGAACCAGCGACCGCGGCCAGCCGGTTGCCGCGATGGTCAAGAAGTGGGCTCGCGAGGATCCTCGTGCCGAGACCCACCGCATCGTGCACGACGACGGTGCTCTTCCCGACGTCGGGCTGCATCGGGAGAAGCTTCAGTATGAGCATGTACCTTTCGCCCTCGACGGGAAGGTTGACCTCGAAGCCTGCAAAGTCAGTCTGCCGCCGAAGGACGCGCTGCCATGAACATGGTGAAGACCCTGTAGCGGCTCTTCATGCGCCGACGACGGCAGGTGGCACTTCCGCTATTGCGGCGCGGCCTCCGCACGCCGTCCCGCAGCAGACTTGCTCGCCTCCGCGGGTTGCTCCTTCGGGAGGCTCGCCTTCTTGGCGGGACGGCGCGGCGTCTTGGGCTGCTTTTTCACCGGCTTCGGAGTGGCAGCGCCGCGCGTGCGCATTTCCACGGTAACGCCGTCGATAACGACCATGGTCGGAATGCCAGTCGAGCGGGTGAGCTGGAAGTTCGAGTAGATAAGTTCCTTCATCGGAGATGATCCTTCTGAGGCAAGTGGTCTCGAAGAACCCTACCGGTCGTGACGCACGCATCGTGCAGACGCTGGCCCACGCCGATGACGGTCGAGCTCGGACTCTCCATCAAAGAAGATGAAGGGCGCGTCCTCCGAGGGCGTGCGCGCCCCACATATGGTCGTGAAACGCCTCGCGCGCCGGACGTCTGTCACTGCGCTTTGGACCCTTCACGCGTTCTACAGCCGTTCATGCGTAGAACGCAGATGCGCTTCGAGAACGAGTAATTCCGTTTATGAAGGCCAAGCGTTCTACGTGGGCAGCGAACCCCAAGAGAGCCGTGGCATACCTTCGGGTGTCGACCACGCGCGAGCAACAAGAGCTTGGGATCTCCGCTCAGCGAGCCGCGATCGAATCATGGGCCGGGCGCGAGGGCGTTGAGGTCTGCGCCATTTTCGAAGAAGAGGTGAGTGGAGGTGCACCACTCGAAAAGAGACCATTCTTGCTCCAAGCAATTGCCGCGCTTGGCGAGCACGGCGCCGCGCTACTCGTGGTACAGCGACTCGACCGCTTCTCACGCGACCCGCTCGGCGCAGCGATGGCAGAGATCCAAGTGCACAGATTTGGCGCGCGCGTCGTGACGGCCGACGGCGTCGGAAATGGTGATGATCCGGGGTCTCGGCTAATGAAGGACGTTGCGTTGGCCGCGGCCCGATTCGAGCGCTCGATGATTGCGGCGCGGACAAAGGGCGCGCTCGCAGTGAAGAAGAGCCGCGGTGAGAGCACGGGCACGCCGCCGTACGGCTGGCGCGTGGCGGAGGACGGCAAGAAACTCGCGGAAGACCCGCGAGAACAGGAAGTCCTTCGAGGTCTTCAGGAGCTTCGCGCTAGAGGCTGGCCCTATCGCCAGATTCGGGAAAAGGCGACCCAAAGGAACTGGATGAGTCGCGCCCGGAAGCCGTTCACGCTGCAGGCTGTCTTCCAGATGACGCGAGCAGTTGCTGTAAACGATGCCTCTAAGGCCAATGCCTATGCGGGTCGAGCAAGACTCGATGGCGGCCGCAGCCTTCACGACTGCCGTCGCTGTCGCCGGTCGGTGATTGTGCGCAGCATCCACGCGGCTGTGCGGGCGAACGGGTCAGACCACAAGGACCTGCACGCGAACGCCGGTAGTTACCGTTCTTGACTGCGCTACTCAACTGTTCCGGTTGACCGCCGTCGCGTCGGCAGGCCAAAGGACGCCGAAGCCAACGTGTCGCCCTCTGCCGACGGCGAGTGGGCCCGTCACCGGGCGATCGAAGGTTACGCGCACGTGGAGCTTGGGCGTCTCGCCGAGGTAGCCGCTGGCTCGGTACTGGGTTGCGACGTGAACGCCAGCCATCGGGCTACCGTAGGCGAACTCGATGGACTCGATACGCGCCTCCTGACCCACCATAGCCTGCCGGACACTGCGCTCGATTAGCTCTAGGCGACGCGCACGCAACCGAGCCTCCAGACGAGCCACCGCAACGGGATCCTCTGCAGCATTGCGTCTCGCCTTGACGAGGCGTTTCCACTCTGCGCCCGTCAGCTCGTTCGCGACCTGCACCAGGGGGGTCACAGTGGCCCAGATGCGTGAGCGTTCCGTGATGGCTCGCAGCCACTGGCTGTCGGGCTCCGTGTCGAGGATGACGCCTGTGCGGCGCCCGTTATCGCGCAGCTCGCGACCGTGGAGGAGCACTCGCGCCAACTCGACAATCGCGCGCCGGCTCGGGTCGTCGCCGCCGCCGAAGTCCGCAAGGGCGACGCGGCGCACGCGACCATCCGGGTACGGACCGAACACACTTGGTAGCGGCAAGACGGCGAGATGCGGCGCGGCGATCGGCTTGTCGCTCTCGTCGTGCCCGACCAGCACCCGCCGCACGAGAGCTTCCATCGCCGGTCGTTCGCTCGCGCTTCGCGCCAGCAGATCGACGACCTCGCCGCGGATCTCATTGAGGAGATGACGGACGGGGCCGACGACCTGCCGGAGCAAGCGCGCATCCCACGAGCAGCGCTTGCCATTGCGCCACAGGCCCAGCACGAAGGTTGGAACCTCGCGCGGAGGCCCGATGACGTCCGATGCGTAGGTCACAGCCCTCACGCCCGACGCAGGCAGCGGCAGATCGTTAAGGTCGCGCGAAAACACGGCGTCGCAGACGCCAAGGCAGCCGGCCTCGGGCACCTCCAACGACGCGCCGCTGGATGAAGGCTGCCAGCGCACGGCGTTGGCGTTGGCAGGTGGCTCGCTGTCGGTGGCGTCGAGAACGGCGAGGTCTTCGCCTTTGCCGACACTGACTACCCGCCGAGATATGCCACGCAGCACGGGCACGTGCGATGCCTCGACGTTCGGCCACCAGTACCAGACGGTGTGCGGTGCTTCTATGTCCCAACCGCCCATCGGTTCGGGCTCGAGGTCGATGCCCTTCTCGGGGTTGAGCTTACGCTCGGGCGGCCAGTTCTTCGAGTTATTGGGAACGAACCGCTGCTGACGCGGTGGACGCAACGCCGCGCGAGGCGCGACGATCTCGGGAAGCTTCGTGTTCTCGGTCCAACCTTGCTGCTCGAGTGCGCGCAACGAGTCGTCGATCACCTTGCGGTTGCTGTGCGCCCAGCCAGCACGCGCCGAGGCTACGAGCGCCTTGAAGAGGCGGGCCGGGCTCGGCGGCCACTCACGCCCGGAGTATCCGGCGAGAAACTGAACGCGGATCGCGAGAGGCATCAGGACTCCGTGGAAACACCCTCGGTCGCCGCGCCATCGCTCGACGCGGGCGCATCCGTCTCCGGCTGCTTCTGCGCCTCGGCCCATAGCTTCTTGAGCTCGGGAAGCTTCTTCTTTTGAAGGTCGGATTCCTTGTCTTTCCAAGCATCGAGCGCGACGAGCGCCTTGACGATGTCTTCCCTCTTCTTCGGCTCGCCCGGGTTGGCGCCGCTCTTCGTACTGACCGCAGCATGCGCGCCGCCGGGATCGAACGCCAGCGTGAGCGCTGCCGGGGACGCAGACTCGAAAAAGTCCTTCGCGGCGGCAGCGAGGAACTCCGACTGTGCGCCATTCCTCGGGAGAGTGAAATCCTCCTCCTCACCCGAGTGCTTCACTTTCACGGCGCTGAATGCCGTCGCATCGGCGACGACCTTGCCGGCATCGTTCTTCTTGCTCTCGCGCACGAGGATGCAGCCCTCGCGAAGATCCCACACGCCCAAATCGGCTGCCGACGCCAACGCCAGCGCGAACAGGTACCGTCGCAGCGCCAACGTCTTGTCGGTGTCGATCTCGGTCACGCCTGCCTGAGTCGCCTCCTTGAACGTCGCGAGTGCGCGCACGCCCGAGAGAGCGATGATCGCGGTGCGCTCGATGAGCCCGAAGGCGATGACACCGCCTGGAGACTCGGGCGCCGGCACATCAGTCATGCCGAGCTGTGACGCAGGGTTCTTGCTGTTCGGGTCCTGCTGCGCTGCTTCCTTCGCATCCTTGAGGATCTGCTCCAGCTCTTGGCTCACCTCAGGATCGATGCTCGACCAGTACTGGCTGCGCTTGGTGACCTTCTGCACGTTGTAGGCAACGATCTCGCTGCGGATGAGGCGTCGCGCCTTCGACTTCGTCGACTTCTTGGTGGCCGAGTCGCGACTATCCCAGTGCCCGAACACGAGCGAGGTCGGCGCGAGCTTCGCGAGCGGAGCGGCGTCGCCCTTCACGTAGGCCTGGAGTGCCGCCTCGAACGGCTCGAAGCCGTCCTTGTCGCCGTTCTTGCTGTAGCGGACGACGGCGTCACCAACACGGTGGCCTACTTCAAGCAGATCGATGGAACCCTGGCCGACACGGCTACCCGTGATGATGACCTTCGGGATCGATGTGCCCGAGTACTTGAGCAACCGCGCCTCGAGCCGGTTCGCCTGCGAGGGCACAGAGTCGACGGTGCAGCGGTTCGCGATAGCGCCTTCTTGCGCGGCCACCTCCGGCGCCTTGCGATCCTCTTCGCGTGGCGAGAACCAGTCGATTTGATAATCGCTCTTGCCTCTACCGGTGGCTGCGAAGGTTGGCGGGAAGAACACGCCTCGCAGGCCTTGCACGGGCCGCAGTCGCTCACGGATCACGATGGCGGCGACGTCGGCATCGTCTTTGAGAAGGTCGTCGTACTGCGTCAGGGTCTGGTCGTTACTCATCGCTGTCCTCGTCATCGCTGTGGTTTTCGTTGCCCGAGTCTCCCGACTCGGTGATACCGGCCGGACGTGCAAGCTTCAAGTATCCGTATTGCCCCATCATGCCGATGATGGCCTCGCGCTTCACGAGTTCGGCAGGCACGACCTCGACACCACGGGCGACCATGCGCGCAAGCGCTAGAGGCAGATATGGGCTCCACGTGCAGTAGGAGAAGACTCGCTTGCGCACACCGACGACGCCGTCCGGCGCGGCGTCGCCTGTGCGTCGTGGCGGGAAGAAGGTCGAAAGCCCTATGACAGCAAGTAGCTCGAGGACGGGTCGCCCTGGTGAGCTGCTGCCGCTCTTCGCCGCGTCGTTAGCGCTGATGCCGCGATCGATCGACGAGCGAGTCGCCACTGCATCGACGTTGAGGCGGCTGCTCCGCGGAGACGTGAACGAGAGGAGATCTTGGAGCTTCTGGGCGGAAGACATCGCGGCCGCCCCGTCGACGAGATCCAGGCTGAGCCCGGCGATGCCACGCAGACTGACCGAGTAAGCGCCCTTCTTGATGCTCGCTTCGTCCTGCTTCCCGGCCCAGAACTTCCAGCGGCTCTTGCCATCGCGCTTCTCCAGGCGCTGAACGATGCGTCCCTGAGAAGTGTGCGCCCACTCGTACCAGTGATCGACCACGACGACCTGCTTGTCGGGCAGCGAGAGTTCGATGCCCCCACACCAGCCACCGATCGACTCCGCAAGCGGAACGCGTCCGATGTCGTTGATCGCCTTCCACGCGTCTCGCGAGCCGAGCTGGTTCGCCAGCTCCGCAGCGACGTCAGCTTCGTTGATGGTCGCGTTGACCTCGCACACGTCGGCAGACGCAGAGGGCAGCGATGGGAGGACGCCGGCGGTTCGGCGCCACGCTGAGGTCGCGTTCGCGTCGTAGCGACTGAGCACTTCGAGCAGGCCGCACACGGCGAGATACTCGCCGGGATTGCGGGCATCAACGGCGAGTTGGACCGTCGTCACGGCGAGCCCTCCTCGTTTCGCGAAGCGAGCACATCGGCGGACTTCACCAACGCCTCGAGCCATGCGAGCGCCCACCAGCCGTACTGGGCCTGCAGGTTCGCAAAACGCGCGGGCGTTTCCGCGAGGACGCGCTTGGCTCCGTCCGTCACGACTGGGCCTGCCGCCTCGACGCGAAAACCTGGACGAGCATGACCATGGTGAGCAGCCACGAGGTGGAAGCACAGCTCTCGGTTGACCGTGTCCGGCAGGATCGCCTTTCCCTCGTCGAGGTCTGCGACCGAGCCCAGCTCGTGGCGGTAGCCACGGTTGATCTTGTGGTCGAACCGCGAGCGGTCCGACTTGGCGACCGCAGGTTCCTTGACGCGGCCCACGGCGCGCTGCCACCAGGGGCGGTCCTTGCCAAGGTCGTGCTGACCGGCTGCTTCGATCACCGTGTCGCGAATGTCGATGGGTAGCATCAGCCGCCGGCACAGGTCCGTGGCTTTCGTGCGCGCGTCGCCCAAATGCCGGGTGAGCAGCACATCGTTCTGGAAACCAAGGGAAGCGTCATCGTCCTCGGCATCTTCCAGCGCACGGCGGTCTTCACGAGCAATGACCACACCGCTCGCCCCGCTTCCTGCAGCTTCGACGAGCCGCCAGCCGACGCCGAGTAGGTCCTCTGCGACGTCCTCCACCTCGCTCAGGAGATCTTCGGCGTCCGTGTTGGATTCAATGCGCCGCGCATCACCGTTCGCTGCCGACGAGACCGTGACCCGCCCAGAGTCGATCCAGAGGCGACGGCGCTGCGCACGGCTCGACGGCTGCGCCCGCTCCGCGATGTCGGCCACGGGCTGCTTCGACGCTGGGTTTACGAACAGGCCGTCGTAGCCACCTGCACTCGTTGGCAGCACCACGGTGGCATCGTGAAGCACTGCTCGAAGCTTGCCATCGTCGTCCGTAGGTACATCGCGAAGGCGCAGGCTGGTGGTGTCACGGTAGCGCGTGACGAGCAGGACACGAGCCCCAAGAGCATCGTCCTCCACGGCTCGCCCACGAACGGCCTTGAGCAATTCAACGGCGTCGTAGAGCGGGCACCGCGCCGTCTCGCGTGCGCCGACCGGGAACGCAGCCATGAGCCGCTCGGCGTCCTCCAGCTCGGTCGCGCGGTCGAGCTCGGCGCGCCACGCCAACTCGACGTAGAGCGACGAGTCCTCGATGCTCCCATGTAACCATCGCCCCACGTCCGGCCGTGCCCCTGCGTTCGGGTGCTTTGAGGTCATCGCGAAGTCGTCGAGCACCGCGCTGGTCAGCGCCGGGGGAGGAACACGAACGTCGAAGAGGGCGCGCGCCGCCTCTTCCAGACTTTTGAGGTAGTCTTCGGCTTCCTTGCGTTTTCCTTCCCCTTGAGCCCCGGCGAGCTTGATCGCCGCCTTGGCACGGTCGGCGTCGCCTCGAAGGCGACCGGGAAACGTAGCGGGCGAACCGTGCAGCTCTTGGCCCCCTACAGCGACTGCCTGCACCCGTCGGAAAACCTGCCCGGCGGGGTCGGTGCCGTCTGCGTTTCCCACCAGCTTCACCGTCACGTCGTGTGCGCTCTTGCCTAGCCGGTTCACACGACCGAGCCGCTGGATCAGGCTGTCGGCGGCACATGACTCGACACCGAGGTGATCGCAATCGATGTCAGCGCCGACCTCGACGCACGAAGTCGCGACGAGGAATACCGGTGAATCCAGCGGCGCCGAGCGGTCTCGCTGACTCTTGAAGCGCGCGTACTTCGGCGAGTCCACCACGACGTCGCGATCCCAGCCGCGCATGCTGCCTGTGAGCGTGACCAGGTGCTCTTCGTCGACACCGCTCTCGCGGAGCGCGCCGGCGCAGCGTCGAACCTCCGCTACCGTGTTCAAGATGATGCCGATGACGGCGCACTTGTCGACCTTCGACTTGTCGACGGCCCACGCGGCGAGCTGAGCGCCGACCCCGCACTCGGCATCGAGCGGCTCCAACTCGATCCGCTTGTTGGCCGTGAGCCGGTCGCTGACCTTCTTCTCGTTGGTCTCTTTCGGCCAAGTGTGACCATCGATGGTCGTGTCACCCTCGAGGAGTTGGAACACGCGGCAGGTCGTGGGCCTCTCAGGTAGCCCCGGGGTTCGCCGCATCAGGTCGCGAACGGGCTCCATCGTGGCGCCCATCCGCACGACGGAGAAGGGGGCGAGCGTGCCGACACGCCGCTCGACCGCTGTGAGCGTCGTGGCGAACGGCGAGCAGAGGTGGGCCTCGTCGAGGACCAGCAGGCAGTCTTGCCCAACGAGCCCGGCTTCGAGCGCGCGCCCCCAGGGGCCCACGCGGCCGTACGCGCTGAACAGCAGCCGCGACCCGATCATGTCGACCGTGCCCACGATGATCGCGGGGCGTGTCGGGTCGTCGCGCCAGCGCGTGTCGAGCGCTCGCTGTCCGCGCAGCGTTGACACCTCGATCACCGAGGATGTGCAGCCAGCGTTCTTCAGGGTCGTCGCTATCCCGTGGAGCGCATGCTTCTCGTTCTGCGCGGCCTCCTCGAGGCGCTCGCGCACCTGCTCGGCGAACTCCGATGCCTGGTCGACGACGACGCGGCGGTCAACGATGTATGCGAGGCGGCGCGGCACAACGCGTGGCGAGCGCCCGAGCGATTGGGCGAGTGCGAGCGCCCAGAGCGCGATCACAGACGTCTTACCGAGACCTGTCGCGAGCTCGACGTCCGATGGAAACCGACCAGCCTCGATCTCGCAAAAGAGCCTGTACTGCCAGCGGCAGGCACCGTCGTGTCCGGTGAGCGCCCTATAAAGGGTGTCAAAGCCCTCAAAGGAGAGACTCGGGCGGCTCGCCCCGTTGCGGGACGACTCGTCGGCCATGGTACTGGCCGCCATCACCGCTCCATTGTCATGGCAAGCAACCCGCAGAACATCACGCTGATGCTACGTCGACCAGCCTTGGCTTGTCGCGCACGATGATGTTCAGGTAGGTCATAGTTTGTCCTGCCGGCCAGCGAGGACGGCCCAGGGCCGACCCGGGGCGTGGCCAGCAACCGCACCGCGGGCACGCTGTTCGACGCAGCAGCGGCGCCCGCCCTCGGCTCTCCCTCGTCTTCTCGTGGCCAACTCGCTGGAATCGCCGGCCCAGCCGACAGCGGCGGCAAGCGCATCACGAGTACCGGCGCCGGGCGAGAGCGAGGCCAGGCGGTGGTGCGGTTGGTTGTGCCGTCTTCTGGCTCTCTGTCGCGCCCGAGGGTAAGGCCGCGGGCGAAGGAGCCACCTGCTGCGGGCGGAGCCGTTCCGGAGCGCCGGCCCGGACGAGAACGGGAACGGAAGCCGCAGCCAGAGGCACAGCGTCGCGGCGGGCACTCGCGCGCCGCGGCTCGGGCTCGTGGCCTAGCGTTGCTCGCTTGGCTCCGTCGATGGAGCACTCGGAAGCCGAGCAGCTCCAGCAGCGACTCGGCGTGAAGCCAGCCTTCTTGATCCGCGAGCGCGCTATCGCGACCTCACGTGGCGAGTGACCGTTGACGCCTCGGGCGACGGCTCGTAACACCGAGAAGGCCTGACAAAACGAAGGTGCGCGGGAACCCGCGCCTCAGGATGTTCGCCTGCCGACTGGCGAGGATCACGTTCACGCCCGCGCCTCCGCCAAGACGGTATCGAGCGCGTCGTCGATGGTGCAGTTCCGGGCGGTCGCAAGCACGGCGAGGCGCTGCACGTGTCTCGGCTCGAGCTGCGGGGGAAGACGGTCGTAGCGGAGCACTGCGCGTACGGTGTGCACGCCGACGCCGTAGCGGTCGGCGAGCTCCACGGTGGCGGCGCCGCCGAGTGCGGCGCGCCGAATGTCGGAGGCGTCCTTGAGCGTGAGCTTCTGGACGATAATCTTGCTGCTGTTCTCGTTCACGTGATGTGCTCCAGGTAGAGGCCGTCGTAGCCCTTCTTGTTTATCTTGATGCCCTTGTAGGTGCGGTTCTTCCGGCTGTTCTGGCTCTGCACCTTCTGCTGTCCCGTGCGCTGCCGGAGCAGCGGGACGAACTCGCGCGCGAACCGCTGCAGGTTGAGGACCGTGTTGCGGGTGTGCTGTGCCCAGGCCTTGTAGACCGCGTAGACTTGGTCGATCTCGGGATTCGCCGTGGCCTCGAGTTCGAGCCGGTCGTCAAAGAACAGCCGAAGCTGGTCGCTCTCGTTGCGCAGGGTCTGCACCGCCTCCTCCGACGAGCCGACGTCGGTGAGCACCATCTTTTTCGCGAGCAAGCGACGGAGGCCCTCGACCGCCCACGCCACCACGCCCTCGCGCTCGTGCTCGAGAATCGCCTCCGCAAGACCGCGCACCTGCGCCTTCTGCCCCTCCGCAGGGACCGCGTAAAAGCGGTTGTTGAAGGCGAGGATGAGAAGACGGTTCCACGACGCCTCGCTGCGGTCGGCGATGCGCGGCAGCGCATTCGCGGCGTAGAGGTGTCCGGCCTTCGCAACGAAGGAGAACGGCTTCCCGTACGGGCTCCGGGCGTTGATGAGGTCGTCTCCGGTGAGGGCTTTGAACGCGGAGGGCTCGAGCCAGTCCGTCTCCGGCAGCTCGGACACCACGTTGCACAGCACGCCCACCAACTGCGCGCGGTAGTACGGGTCGCTGAACTCCGCGGGGCGGACAGCCGCGACGGCTCCATCGGGGAAGACTGATTTGATCACGTTGAGAACGGTCGACTTGCCGCTGTCCGTGTCGCCCGCGAGGATCAGCACCTTCTTGGTCTTCGCGCCGAGCCCGACCATGCAGGCCCCGACGTACTCCTGCAGGAGCGACTTCTTGGCGTCGCGGTCGTCGTCCCCGTCCCAGAGCTCGTCGAGCATAGCCTTGAAGCGGTGACAGCGCGGGACTTCGTCATACCTGAACTCGAAGGCGTGCCGCGCCCGGTGGTCCGGACTGTTTCGGAGCTTCTTGAGTTGCTGCCCGTCCACGAGCACGAAGCAGTCAGAGAAGGCAATACCCGCAGGGGCCGACGCGAAAAAGCTTTCCTTGTTGACCAGGTCGGTGGCCACGCCAACGCTGCCCGAGGCGAAGTCCCTGGACACGCGGAGCGGTCTGATGCCCTTTTCGCCCTTGATCCCGGCTCCCGAGTACCTGTAGACGGCCCGATTGGCCTCGGCGGCGCCCACGCGCTTCCAGTGCGCCTCGGTGTAAACGTAGAGGTTGCCGTCGTCGAACACGGTGTCGGGACCAAGGTCGGTGAGCACAGCCTTCGCGACCTCCACCTGGTCACCAAGGTCGAAGAGACGACGCCTCGCGAGCGCCGCGCTCGCCACCGCGCGCGCAGCCTTGATCTCGTCAGCAAACTTCGCGCCGAGCGCCTCGGTAACGGCGTCGACGGCAACGTCGCCACCGACCACCAGCGCGGCCTGGAACGGCGTCTCGGAAAGCAGAGCGCGCACGGCGTCGTCCCCGTCAAGCACCGCCTTCTTCGCGCGCTCGGCGGGGTCGCCCGGCTCGGCGGCGTCGAGCACAGCCTGCAGCGAGGCCGCGCCATTGTCGGCGATGAAGTCGTCGGGGCCCTGGTCGCCGCCGTCCTCGCGCGGCGGCAGCGCGGCGACGCGCACCATGCAGCCGTGCAGGCGGAGGGCGACGCAGAGCCGCGCCTCGGCGGCCGCAACCCTGGCGTTGGTTGCTCGGCCCGCGTCCATGACGACAGTGACGCGGTGACCCGGCCGGATGAAATGCTTGGCCAGCGGCTGTAACTCGAACGTGCCGTCCCCCATAAGTAGCCCGGCGTCGACGCCACCAAGGCCGACAGGCTCCGCGTAGCCGGCGCTCTTCAATGACAGCGCCTTCTCGGGGCTCTCGACTATCAGCCAGTCGCCCTCCGCGGTTGGCGCCGAGGTTAGAAAGAAGGGCGGCGGGAGCACGCCCGGAGGGCACGACACCTTACGGTCGCCGTTTGCCTTGCGGTCGTCGAGGTAGACGCGCGTGTACATCCGGCAGCTGCCGGAGTGCTCGAGGTGCGAGTAGTCGTAGCCGAGCCCGCTGCCCTTGAGCTTTAGGTTCCGGGTCCGCTGCTGGACCTGCGTCTCGTCGAGGCTGCGCGCGCCCTCCCGGTACGCGATTGCGGGGTCGATGGCGCGCACCCGCAGGCGCTCCATGTGCTGTGGCTCGAGCTTCGATGCCGCCAGCTGTTGTACGGTCGTGTTGGTCATTCTGTTGGTTCTCCGAGCCCCGGTGCCGCAACGAACGGCGCCGGGGCGTCTCTTTGCAAAGGCAGTACAGCCGGCGACCAAAGGCCCAACGAGCGCGCGAACCGCTCGTTTCCGCCGGCAAACAGAACACCGTACCGGCGCCGCGCGCGACGCGTTCCGAAGGCGCGCGCAGCGCTTCCGAAGGCACAGCGAAGCGCTCCGCCAGCCGCAGCAACGCGCCACCGACACCGCCCACCGACGGTCTTCTGGCAGGAGCGTCGGTGGCTCCGGCCAACAAACCAAGCGTTCTCGCGGCCCTGCGAGCAGCGCCACCGACACCACCGACACCACCGACGCTCGGCGACGGTGTGGCGCCTCCGAGAAAAGGAGAACGCCAAAGCTACTGTTCGCTCTCCGGAATTTTCCCTTCCCGAAAAAGAGTGTCGGTAGTGTCGGTAGTGTCGGTGCCTTTCTCTCCCAGAGCCTGGGAAGGCTTTCTCGTGTCTCCCGAACCACCGACACTAGCCACCGACACTGCCGCACCGCCTGTCCCGCAGCGTCGGTGGCTCGCTTGCCAAGGCGTTCCGAACCGCGTCCCGGCTACCGAAATCGGGCGCCATTTCTCGGATTTGTCCGCCCGTGTCTGCCCCTCGTCGTCACCGCGATCGCCCTGCCGACGCTTCTTGCCAGCAGTGCAGAACCGCGCCACGGATCCCTCCGTGAACAAGTCACGTCGGCGCAACGAACTGGCCGCGCTCGCACTGCGCGAGCGGAACTTCTGGCGCAGCGCCTGGGTGTGGGGTGTATCGCCCGACGGACTGAAGACGACGATCGCATCGCCAGGCCAGCGACGCCGGGTTTACCTTGCTGAGCTCCCTACGCCGGTGTCGCTCTCGATCCGTTCGCGGCCCCTGCGCGCTCTTCTCGAGCGGCGGTTCAAGAAGAAGTTCAATCAACTGCGTCAGGACGCGGCCGTGCTCCGAAACGCCGTGCCGCTCGCCGCCGTGCTCAAGGAAGGAACGCGCACGATCGGCGAGTGGTGGAAGTTCACCAGCGCGATGCACGAACTCGTGGTCATGGTGATCTGGGGCCCCGGAATGCGCCCGCGCATCCGGCTCACCATCGCCACGCACCGAGGCTGGCGCGACCGGGGGCGGCCGCGCTTCCACAGGATACTGAACAGATAGTAAGCAGTGAAAGACCCTGCGAGGGGCTCCGTATCGGCCGGCTAGTCTAAATCCCGCGTCGCCTGGCAGGAGCGAGCCATTCAGCGGGAAAGTCACTGAGTCCGTCGGGTGCGGCTCCACCGCTGTTGCCTGCGCTGTTTGTTCCATTCGACCCCACCGAATCACCGGGTCGAAGAGGAACCGACAGATGCCGATCAAGAAGAAGAGAAACCCGAACTCCCACTCCTCAAACGCCGTGCGCGAGCAGCGCCAAGCGCTGCGCAAGTCGTTGGAGGAGCAGAAGACCGTCGCCATCAAGGCCGGCGATTGGCCCACGGTGCAGGCACTGCAGGCGCAGCTCGAAGCCATCCCGCGCTCGAAGAGCGGCCACAAGGGCACGGCCGCCGTCTATCGCGACCCGGACGACCTTGCGCTCGCCCGCTACGACGAGCGCACGGTGCACGGCATCGCCGTCGACCTCGGCAAGCTGATCAAGATCGACTTCGGCAACGACGGCGGCGTTGGCGGCATCGTCAAGCTGCTGCGCCATTCCGCCACTAGCGTTGGTCACGAGCTTTCGCCCGCCATAGAGAAGGCGGTGTGCAGCGCAATCCACGAGAAGTTCGTGGAGCGCACGCACGGGCTTGGCTGCTCATACGTCGAGGGCATGAACCAGCTCCTCAAGAAGTTGGCCGACGCCAAGGACATCAAGGATCTGGAGCTGCCAGCGCGCGGCCCGGCGCTCTGGCTCGGGCGCCACGAGCCCGGCGACCACGACGCCACCTTCGCCGCGCTCTGGGGCGCGTGGGAGTCCGAGCTAGCCAAGCGTTCGGCTGCTGACGTCGAACAGGACCCCTCCGACCAAATCGCAGAGTCCGACCCGGCCACGCCTGCTGTTCCCAGCGACGTCACCGAGCCTGTCGCGACGGAGGATGAAGAGCCAGAGGGCGACGATGATGAAGAGCCGGAGTCGGCTCCCCTCCGTCCTGCATCGTTATCCGACCTTCTGGAGGACGCGTGATGTCGTACATGGGCTTCCCCTCGACGTTCAAGCCAATGGTCGATGCCATCGGCATGGTGCCCGACCCGCGTGACCCGGAGTCGTCGCGCAACCTTAAGCTCGCGGTTGCGCAGTTGCTCACCGACCGCTTCCGCGAAGAGACGGAGGGCGGCGAGGACGGCCCATTTCGGATCGACTTCGCGCGAGCTCGCATCCTCGGCTGCCTGCAGGGTGCCGACGGCCGCAAGGGGCTCGAGCGGCTGCGTCACGTTGCTGTGGCGCAGGGTGCGTGTGCCGACTTTGTCGAGGCCGTCGACCTCGTCATCGTGGCGGCGCGTGCCGCGCTCGGCGCAGCTCCGGCAAGGGTGATGCCCAAGGTAGAGGCAGAGAAGCCGGACGCGCGCCACGCTGACTGGACGCGAGCGAAGGTGCCGAACCCCGACCTGGTTGAGCTGCCCGACCTCAGCGACATCTGAGTCTTGCAACACCGGTGATCACGCCCGGCGTCCCGATCACAGCGGGGCGCCGGGCTCGGACGCGTGGAGAGACCAAGAAGATGAAAGCACACTCAAAAGACGACCTGGCCGAGCTGACAGACATCTTTCGCGCGAACGAGATCAGCGCCGCCGCGCCTCCGCCGGAGCTGGTCACGGTGTTTCGGGCGGCGACCGGTCGCGAGCTCAGCCAAGAAGCGGCGCTCGCCATGGCCCAGTGGGAACTGTCGTGAAGCCCAGCATCGCGCTGCTGGTTGGCCCTGGCACCGACCTGCGCGCAGCAATCAATGCCGCAAAGCGTTCGGTGACCCTCGGTCACGATCTTGCTATGGCCGTCGACGCGCTGGGCGCCAATATCGCCGGGCGTGACCCACTGTCGGACGCTGACGGCCTGGCCGTCAGCCTCTATGCCGTGGTGCTCGTGCTCAGAACCGCCCACGTCGAGAGCCGCAACGAGGAGCGCGCGCGGCCGAAGCCCGCCCGCCTGAAGGGTCGCATGCGAATCTGCGACCTGGTTTCCCGCGGCGATATCGAGGCGCTCCGCCAAACCGAGGCCAATCTTGCTGACGCGCTCCGCGGCGGCACCGAGCCACCGTGGCTGGTTGAGTTGTTGACCATCACGGTCACGGGGCTGCGCGCGCTTGCTGGTGGGGCCGTCCTATGAGCGCCAAACACAACTGGGCAGTGCGCGACATCGCCCACTTCCCAGCGATCGGGGCATACGACCTGGACATCACCGACGAGCAGTTCGGCAAGCTCTGCTGCTGCAAGAACTGCGGCCTCCGCGTGGTCGCCAGCGAGGCCCGTATGCCGGACGGCGTGCAGGGCATGCCTGAGTGCAGGCCGCCGACGTACCAGACTGCGGACCAGGTCACCGTCGAGCGCCTCTACCTCAGCGCCGTGGTCGCGTGCGGCGCGATCGGGCTGCCCGAGGGGGCCGTTGCCTCGGAGGAGATCGCGGTGGCACTGTCGATCATCTCGACCCACGTAGCCTCGCGACTCGCGACATGGGCGGGCGAGATTCGCTGGAGCCGCCGGTACGCCGAGGCCTTGCTGCTCATCCTGCGCTTCGTCGAGATGAGCGCCAGGGACCTCGAAGAAGGCAACGACTGGAACTGGGATCACTACGACGACGACCACGACTGGGACGGCGAGGACAGGTTCCACCCCGACGAGATGCAGGCGCGGCTCCGCGAGCTGCAGGCCCGCATCTCGGAGTCGATCCTGGCGGCCGAGGTGATCGAGTCCTGACGACAAAACTCTCGCGGGGTCGGGCGCGCCGAAGACGAAGTGTGTCAGGCGCGGCCCGGGAGGCCGAAACGGTGGCGACGACCTTTTCACACTTTCGTCGACGCCATCCCACGCCGGAGCGCTACAAGCGGGCGCTGAAACCGGTCGGTTACCGAGCCCTTCGCGTCCGTCCCCGCGGACCTATTCAATACGATCAACAAGCGACGAATTTCAGTCTTCGACCGGACCGCGACCATGACCCGCACCGCCGCACAACTTCTCGCGCAGGCCGCGCGCCTGCTCGCGTGCGCCCTCGAAACTTGGCACGACGAGCGCGAGCCCGAGCCTGCCGAAAGGCTTCCGGCGGCAGCCGTAGAGGCCGAACGCACCCGCGAACTGCTGCGTAGGCGCGGGCTTCGGTGAGCGCGCTTCCGTAACCCCCACTCAGCTTGACCAAGCCACGACGACGATGAACACGAAGGCGCGACGACCGACCGCAGCGAAACTGCGCAACGCGACAGGCGAGCAGTACGTCTCCAAGCGCACCCGCACGCTCGCCGACGGCTCCAAGAGCGACTTCTACGTGCTTAGGCTCCCCGCGAACGTAAACCCCAAGCGCAAGGAGTTCCACTTCTCTCCGTGCAACCCGGAGACCTTACGCGAGGCCGCCGGGCAGCGCGACGCGATGCTGGTACAGCTCGATGCCGACCTGGCCGACGCCAAGGCCCGCGGTCACGTGCTGTACCCGATCACGATTTCGGAGGCTTGCGAAGCCTACTTGCTGCAAGACGACGTTCAGCAGCTCGCCACCTGCAAAGACATCGCTCGCGTTCTTCGGCAGAAGATCTGTTCGCGCATCGGCTCGATGTTGGCCCGCACCGTGACCGCCGAGGATGGCACGGCGCTGCTCGCATACTGGGCCCGACAGGACCTCGCGCGAGCGACCGTTGGTCAGATCCGGACGTATTTTGGTGCGTTGATGCAGTTCGTGCGAAAGCGCAAGCAGATCGCTACCGCTGAGTGGCTCCGCGACGTCGAGATGCCTCGCCACTTCTCGAAGGCTCAGCCTCCGCCACGGGTGCTGCTCACCGACGAGGAATTTACGCAGTTCGTCACCTGTGAGAATGTCGATCTGCGCCTCCGAGTCCTCGCGGTAATGGCCAGATTCGTCGGCGGAATGAGAACCTCCGACCTTCACGCATGGACCTGGGCGCACATCTCCTTCGAATCCGCCACGGCCTGGGTGCCGCGCCCGAAAACCGCCAAGAAGTCGCGAGCTGCGGAGAAGCCCCACGAGCTGCACGCGGTCGCCTTACACTACCTTCGCCTCTGGTGGATGCGGTGCGGCCGGCCCGAGGGTAGTGTGCCTGTGTTCGGCTTGATTCGCGACCATCGCGGGAAGGGCGCGCGCGGCGGCAAGGGCGAGAGAATCACCTACGCCGCCAGCTACGCGAAGCGTCTGCGCAACGCGCTCAAAGTCGCGGGCATCACGCGCCCTGAGCTCTACACATCGAGCGAGGTCACGCTGCGGGTGGACTTTCACTCATTCCGTCGCGCGTATGCGACCGCTTTGGCCGAGACTGACACCGACGCGCGCCTCGCAATGCGGCTGAGCGGTCACAAATCCATGGCCACTCACGATCTCTACGTGCTGCGCAGTGGCTCAATGCGCGTGCCGGAATCAGCGTTGCCGAAGGTGCCGCTGGGCTAGCGACGCGTCCTGTCACGCCCGCCGTCATCATCCGCGGTGCGCAGGGTGGCGGCGAGATCGATGGCTCCGAGACAACCGGTGCGGGCAATGCGTGACCTTGGCTAAAGCCCGATGTCCAGGACGCGTCCACCCGTACTCCCAGCGTCCGCAATTGAAGCTCGGCGCATGCCATCTCCCATTGCCGAGCAACTCGCCTTCGCCCCTTCGGGTCGCCCGTGACATGCTGAGCCAGCCGACTATCGACGGCCGGGCTTCCGGTCCTTGAGAACGATGACATCGGCACCGTCACCGGCAATCCGGGGCGGCACAACGGTCGCTAGGACTTTGGCCTTGCGGTAAGTCCTCAACAATTCGACCAACGCGTCTCCCTCAGCCGGCGCAGCGAGCAGCACGGCGGCGATGAGTTCGCTTCGGGTCAATGACTCAGCCTCTCCAGCCTCGATCGCAAGGTTGACAAGTGCATCAAGCCTACCGTCCAGCGGAGCCGGCCAGAGTAAGCTCGTGGACCAGCGCTCGCAGTCGCGCAGTGACCTATCGAGGGGAATTTCAACGGGGTTCCGACGAGGCATCTATCTCTCTCTGGCGATGTTGAATGAAATATACTATATTCGCCATATATATAATGAATGAGGCTCGATTGTCCCTGGAGTTGACGCCTGCCGCGTTGGTCGGCTTGATCTGTGCGTCCAGCGGAATCGCTCGACTCCCGGCGCTTACATGGGCGCTCGAGATCGCCGTCGAAGCGCTGAGGGATCAGGTGTTCGACGAGCGATCCTGCTTACGCCGTGCGACTGCGCGCCTCGGTCATCCGCAAGCTGAAATGCGTCGTGTCATCCTTAGACGTACTCTGTGCGAGATGGTGCGAACGAGGCAGATGCGCATTGAGGGTCAGGGGTGGGAAGCCGGCTATGTGCCCGACGAAGCCTGGCGTGACGCCTGCCTTCGCACTGCGCGATCGCTTCCGCGCCGTGACCGACAGGCCCTTGATGGCTCCGCTCAGCGCCTCAGGGCTGCCTTGACGACTTGGTCGAAGAAGGCTGTTGCTTCCGGCCCTGTCGGCTGAGCAACGAGCACATCCGGCACGAATCGCTGCCATCGGGTGACGTACTGCAACCCTGAGAGCGACCACCGCCCACCGCGTCGCCTCTTAGCTTCGATGCGAAAGCGACGGTCGGGTCGTTGAACGCTCGCACCTTCCCAGAGCAGAGCGTCATCGTCTCCCGCCTCGCTTCGCCAGTCGATCAGCGGTGCGCGAGCGATGGCCTCACTCATCGCTCGGCACGTTGCGTATCGCTCGCCGAGCTTCCTGGACGTCGCCTTTTTTAGGACTGCACGCAGTCGTGGGGGCACGTGCGGTCCAGGCGCGAGATCTTCCTGGCGAAGTGCCGAACGGCCCTTCGCCAGCCTCTGATTCATCGCTCCGACGTTCGAATCGTAGTGACTGTATTCGAATGGGCCGTGCAGCAATTCAAACAGGATCAGGCCAACGCCGTAGATGTCGGCACGGCGATCAAGACGCTTCACCGTATAGGTTTCCGGCGCGGTGCAGGGCTGAACGCTGGGATACGCCTCCGCAGTGCCGTCCAGATCCAGCCGCATCGCCGCACCTAGATCGCCTACTCTCAGCAGTGTGGTGTCTTCTGTGAGGAAAACATTTGCAGATTTCAGGTCGCGATGAAGGATGCCGTGCTGCTCGTGCAGCTCTCCAAGCCCACGGAGGACTGCTTGCGCATGGAGGCAGGCGTCGCGGACTGAAAAACGCGTCCCCTTGTGTAGAGCATCAAAGAGACTTCCCCTTGGATAGAAGGGCATGATTAGTTCGATCACGCGCATCGGTGGCGGATAGTCCGCGGGCGCGTTCACCACAGCCACGTCGGATACCGGAACGAGGTTATCGTGCCGAACGGTCTGCAGCAGCGTTGCTTCTTGGACAGCGAGCGTTGCCTCAAGCCCCAGCGTGCAGATACGCTTCCCGATCTGCTCAGCGCCAGTCAGATCATTCCTGTAGAGCCTTACCTCGCTGTTTCCCTCATAGAGGGTCTTCAGGCTTGCATACGGGAGTTCAAGCTTTCTCAAGAAAGTGCGCGTCTCCATCACGACTCCTTTAGCAGGGCGAGTGCAACCATCGCTGCAACTGAACGTTTCTCCCAGTATTTGGTCTTGGGATTCGTCAGATGCTTTAGGTTTTGCGGAGCAGTATTCGGCTCCGCAAAACCGCACAGCTTGGCCGCCTTGTGCTGGGCGACGCTGCGACATGGGATGCCTGCATCATGCAGGACAAGCATCATGCTCACTTCAAGCGCAGCACGTGCGAAGGCGTCCTCGTAGCCCCAGCCGCGTTGACGTGGGCGTGGATGCGCCACGCCCACCAGTGAGACGCCAAGCCGGCGGACCTCTTGTACGAAGCGACTGCCGAACTCTTGTAGCTGGACCGCGCCCGAGAGGGCATTCGAAGGGCTCATATCAACTGGTTCGCTGAGGTTGAGGGACCCATCGTCTCGCGCAAGAGCGAAGTAAGCTTCGCCGGCCGCAATGTTTACCCCGAGAATAAGCCGTTTCGAGTCGGACATGTTGGACAGAGAGGTGGGGAAATTGAATGACCCGCTATCGGCAAGCCGTCAAATCCATTGAATCCGATTTGCGTTGCCTCAGCCGCTGATGATTGGCGCGCCCATGAAGGCGGGAAAACTGGTGTGGTTGGCAAGCGCATGGCTTTCAGCCGCAATGCTCGTGATCTCCTGTGGTGGGATCAGCACGAGAGCCGGCGGAGGCGCAGGGGGCCCTGGCGACGCTGTCGCGGGCGGCGGGGGTGGCGACCAGATCCGGACGTGCGGATTTCCCGCATCCGGCTCTTCGAGAGTCAGGTTCGCTACGCGATGTACCGGTGCACGATGCGCGGTGGCGGAAGCGGAAACCGCTTGAGCAACCGGGTCATCTTTGCCCAGCTCAAGTACGCCTTTTGGCACAGCTGGCACAGCCGGTTCACCGCGCGCGGGTGCTCGAGCAGCGGAACCGGAGCCGCCGCCAGACATGGGTAGGTGTGTCCAAGGCACGCCCTGCGCGACCGAGGGCAGTCAGTGCAGGATACCAGCGGTTGCCGCGTAGTCCGCGATACCTGTGTTCAAGGGCGTTGGAGCGAACTCAGCTAGCTCGGCCCGTGCAGGACCGACCTGCGTGCACCGCCGTTCGAGTGCTTGGCTATACGACCAATTGAAGGCAGTGCATGCAGGGTTTGCCACCTCGAGTGCCCTACGACACGTGCAACACAGATGGTAGCGGCAAAAACTTCATCAGCCAATGCGGCGACGAAAAGTGGCAGGATGCCGAGATCGGATGCCTGACGTGCTGCCACAACGACAAGGACTGCGCGAACGGCATGTGCGTTCGCTAACGTTGTGAGGGGCTCAATCACGGCGATGGTTGCTTTCGTGATGCCGAATGTGCTGCTGGACAAATCTGCAGCGGCGCACAAATTTGTCCGTGCGGCAGCCCAAAGGGGCTGAAGTCTGCATTGCTTGCAAAGGACAGACACCCGCAGGACGCTGCTGGCCAATGCCGATTGTGGCCCCATCGGCGGAACGGCCAGTGTGTGCCCATGCGGATCGAGCTGGGTGGTCGCCGATGAGCCCGGCTAATGCTTAATTCCGTTGTGAGGCAGACGCGTTTGTCATTCGACGCCGAAGGTTCTGCCGTCGCGCCCCCTTCCCCTGGCCACCATCCGCTCTCACCTCACTCGACGCCGAAGGCTCCGACGCTGCTCGCCTCACCCGGTGATCATCAACCTGCTCACTCGAAGTCCCGAAGTTCCCGCTCCGTGCGCGGGAGAGCCCGCCCCGCATGAAGCGAGTTGACGAACCATGGCGCAGACGTCACCACGAGAAACCGCCACGACAAGCCAACGGACACGCGGCCACCACGGAGCGGAGGGCCCAGGGTGGCCGCCTCGGCGGCTGTCGGCTTACTGACCAAGCGTCTTCGCGGCGGTTAGATTGTGGGTCATTCAGGACTTGAACCTGAAGCCAATGGATTAAGAATCCACTGCTCTACCAATTGAGCTAATGACCCGTCTTTACGGATAAGGTGCCGAAAGGAGGGGCGTATCTCCCATAGAACCCGGCGATCGTCAACCGCGAAACGCGGGCATCGGCTGAGCCGCCCACCCACGCGGGGTTGCGCGGATTTATCGCCGCCTTGGCGGCTTGCACGCGCCGCGGTGGGCGGGTACTGGCGGCCGATGCGACTCGATTCGTTGCGCCGACAGTTGAGCGAGTACGGGCCGGTGAATTCGACCGAGGCGGCTTTTGTCGAACGCATGCGGGAGCTGAGCGGGCTGGAGGGTGCGTGCGATCGGTCACACTTCGCACCGGGGCACTTTACGGCCAGCGCATTCGTGCTGAGTCCCGATCGACGGGATCTGGTTCTGATCCACCACAAGAAGCTCGGCATCTGGGTGCAACCGGGTGGGCATGTGGAGCCGACAGACGACGATCTGATCGCCGCAGCGCGCCGTGAGGTGCTGGAGGAAGTCGGGCTCGGAGATCTCGAGTCGCTTGCGGTGGAGGGCTCGTCGCTGATCTTCGATCTGGACATTCATGCCATCCCGACGCGTAAATCGGATCCGGCGCACGAGCACTTCGATGTTCGCTTTGCGTTCGTGGCAAAGACGCGGGAGCTCGTGCACTCCGAGGAGGTCGCGGACTTGCGTTGGGTGCCGTTGTCCGAAGTCGGGCAGATGGGCAGCGACGAATCGGTGCTGCGCGCAGTAGGCAAGCTGCGCGCGCTCGGCCGCTGAAGCGGCGGGCTAGTCTTGCATGCGGGCGCGCACGAACAGGCCCTCACCCTGCAGATATTCGCTGGTCCAGCCGCCATTGATGGGTGCATCGGGGGTGAGGAAGCAGGTCGAATCCGGCGTGCAGTTGTCGAACTTCCAAGCGGCCCAGCTGATACCTTTCTCGTTCAGGAAGTCCATCCAAGTTTGAGCCTCCGGCAGACAGACCGTGCCATCGAGCCCGCCGTCGGCCTTGGTTGCGCCCCACTCGGTAACGAATAGAGGCGCGCCGCGGGTCAGGGCGACCTTGGCTTTGGAGATCAGAAAGCTGCCGTGATCGCAGGCGTAGAAGTGCAGGGTGTACATCAGGTTCTTGCCGATGACCGGGTCCTTGGCCGCGATGTCCACGTCCTGCGACCAGGTGGACGTGCCGAGGATGATCACGCTGTCGGGCTCGACCGCGCGAATCGCTGCGACCACCGCCTCGTGGTACGGCTTCAACACAGTCGTCCAATCCAGCTTCGTGGGTTCGTTGAACGGCTCGTAGAGCACGTTCGGGATGCCCGCGTACTTGGTCGCCATCTCGGTGAAAAAGGCGACGGATTGCTCGGTCTGTTGGTTGGCGTTCTCAGTGTGCCAATCGATCAGCACGTAGACGCCGGCAGCGATGGCGTTATCGACGATTTGCTGGACCTGGGCTTTGGCCTTGTCCGGATCGGTGAGGTACGCGCCCTTGGGGTCCACACCCATGGCAGCCCGGATTACGCTCAGATGCCAATTGTTGCGCAGCCACTTGAGGCCAGCGAGGCTCTCGGCGTAGCCGTCATTCTCCCAGTTCAGCCACATGCTGCTCACGCCCTTGAGCTGCACGCGGTTGTCCGAAGCGTCATGCAGCTCGGTCCCGCTCACGTGGAGCTGGCCGTGTAGATCCACGGGCGTCGGGCCCATGTCGTCCGTACCGATGTCGCTATCGTCACCGATCTCGAGGGAGCTGGGGTCGGCCGGCGTTGGCGCGACGGTTTTACCTCCGACGTCGCAGCCTTGGGTCGCGAGCGCCAGCAAGAGCAATCCGGACAGAGCGGTCGAACGCAGCATGGTCTTGTGAATGACTCATGGCGCGTGGATTTGCCAGCGCCAATAGCGATGGCTCGCTCAATTTCGATGCGTTCCAAACCAAACCCGGAACCGGTTCCAGCTTCGCTCCTTTTTTTCCAGCCCAGGCGCTCGGGGCACTTACACGCGCCGTGCCGACGGGCCGAACCCACGCAGTTCACGCGCAGAGCCGGCGTTTCGTGCGCTTCACGCTACCGGCGATTGACGCGCGCCGGCCGCCCTCTGGACACTGGGGGCAATGGAATCCGTAGTGCGCGGCTATCGCGTCCAACCCTTGGCCGAGATCTTGGCCGGGGAGTTTCGCGACCGAACCTACAAGGCCGACCTTGCAACATTGGTGGGCGATCGCAGTTTCGAAGAAGTCGAGCGCTGGGTGGACGAATTGACGCAGGCTCAACTCGGGATGCCGCCGAGCGGCGCGCTGTTCGCGAAGAAGAGCGTGGGCGCAGTGTTCGGCGTCGTGCTCGAGAGCGGTGAGCCTGCGGTGCTCAAGCTGTTCAACCAGAGCCTCAGCCACTCCGAGCTGTCCGCCATGCATCGCTGCCTCGCCGTGGCAGCCGCTCACGGCTTTCCAGTCGCCCGCCAGCGCAGCGAAATTTTCGAGGCCGATGAGGGAGTGTTCGCCGCTTTCTACGGCTACCTGGATGGCGCGCACCGAAACCCGCACGAGCCGCCGGTGCGACGCGAGCTTTCACGCAGCTTGGCGGAGTTGAACGCGCTCCTTTCGCCGCTCGATACCAAGGAGCTTCCGCTCTCGCCGGGGCGTCAGGAGACGCTCTGGCCGGCCCCACAACACATTTGGGAGGTGCGCGAAATCGACGATGAAGACAGTCGCTTCATCGCCGCCCACGGTCGCGCCGCGCAGCTCGCGTTGAAGAAGAGCAAGCTGCCCCTGCTCGCCACGCATCTCGATTGGGGCGTGAAGAACATTCGCTTCCGCGACGACGCGGTGTGCGCCGTGTACGACTCGGACTCGGTGCATGCCGCTTCCGAAGCCGAATGCGTCGGGCGCGCCGCGGCGCAATTCACGGCGCAGTGGGACATCCCGGCCGTGCTCACGCCCAGCGCCGACGAGGCGCAGGCCTTCGTCGACGAGTATCAGGCGGCGCGTGGTCGCAAGTTCTCGCGCGCCGAACGCGCGCTGGCGGCCGCCGCCGCGCGCTACTCGGTCGCGCAGGCGGCACGCCTCGAACACTTGTCGGGCGTACCCGAGGCCGACAATTATCGCGGGCTATTACGCAATTACGAATCCGATCCGCTGCTCTGAGCGACTCGAAATGAGGAGCCTTCGGTGCTAGCTTGCGGCTTCCCGATGGCGAGCGAAATCGACCCGAGCAAGTGCCCGACGTGCGGCGAGCCGAACGCCTGCGGCCTCAGCCAGGGCAAGAGCGAGTGCTGGTGCTTCGGCGCTCTGGTCACCGAAGCCGCGCTCGCGCGCGTTCCGAGCCAGGCCAAAAACCTGGCCTGCATCTGCGCGCGCTGCGCCGCTGCCGCGGTCGAAGCGAAGCCGAGCTGAGCCGAGCGTTCGCAGCGTGACTCTCGCTCAGCGTCTCCTGCTCGCCATTGGTGCACTCAGCCTGGTCACGATCATCGCGCTCGGCTTCGGCGTGCGCGAGGCCTGGCACCGCAGCGAGGAGCAACGCTTCCGCGATCAGTTCGCGCAAGCGTTGGAGCCGCTCGGGCGGGAGCTTGCGGACGAGCTCGAGGGTTTACCGCTGCTCAGTGAGCCCTTGTGTCGTCACGATCCGCTCGTCGATAGCGCCCTGGTCGGGCTCGAAGCGGGCGATCTCGATCAAAGGCGCCTGGCCATCAGCGTGCGCGTGCCGGAGCTGGCACAAGCTTTGCGCCTCGACGAGCTGTACGTGGTCAGCTCGAGCGGTGAAATCTTGGGCTCGCACACCCTGGGCGATGCGACCGAAGGCCCGGCGCTGGTTCGCTATCTGCAGCATGCCACCAAAGCGGGCGTGCGCAGCCGAGCGCCCCTCGCCATCGAATACGGTTGCGTGCATCGCTCGCGCGAACATCCAGGCTTGTGGGTGGGGGTTTACTCTGCCCGGCACTTGGAGCCACTTTTGGCCAAGATTGGCGCCGCGTACAACGTGAGCCTCAGCTTCGAGACGTTGGCTCCGTCCGAGCAACGCATGGTCGAAGTTTTGGACTTGCCGGAGCTCGGGCACAAAAAGATCAGCGCGTATCGCTCGCGTGTGCCACTGCTCTCCGCGCTCGAAGATCTGGACGTGACGATTTCGCTGATCGGCGTGGGCACTCTGATTGCGGCGCTGGTCGTGTCATTGCTGCTCTCTCGCAGCCTCAGCCGACCGTTGGTCGAGCTGGCGCGTGAAGCGGGCGCGGTCGCGCGCGGTGAGCCCAAGCCCGTGGCCGTGCGCGGCGCCGCGGAAATTCGCGCCTTCGCGGACGCCTTCAATCGCGCGATCGCGGATCTCACCGGGCTGCGCAAGCGCTTGGCGTCTACCGAGCGGATCGCGGCACGCCGTGAGATTGCGCGGCGCGTGGCCCATGAAATCAAAAATCCGCTGGCCCCGATCCGAGCCGCGGTGGAGACTTTGCGTCGCCTGCGCGCCCGCCAAGATCCGGCATTCGACGAATACTTCGACGAGGCGACGCGCACGGTGCTCGACGAAGTGCAGCGCATCACCCGCATCGTCAGTGAGTTTACCGAGTTCGCGCGGCTGCCCGCGCCGAACCCCGCCCCCCTCGATGTGGTCGACACGCTGCGCGCGCAAGCGGCGCTTCACGGCAGCAGCGGCACGCCGATCGTATTTACCGGTAGCCCATGTCCAGCGCTGAACGCCGATCGCGATCAGCTCGTGCAGCTGTTCAGTAACTTGATCCAAAACGCGCAATATGCGGCTGAATCGCGACCCGCCCAGGGCGGCGTCACGCCCGAGGTCGAGGTCGACGTACGTCCCTCGGGCGCCGACAAGGTGCGTATCGTCGTCAGTGACAACGGCCCGGGCCTTTCGCCCGAGATGCGCGCGCGCTTGTTCGAGCCATACGCCACCAACAAGCCGGGCGGCACGGGCCTGGGCCTCGCGATTGCCCAGCGCATCGCCGTCGAGCACGGCGGTGAGATCAGCTATTCCGCAAGCCCCGGCGGCGGCGCGACGTTCAGCGTCGAGCTGCCCGTTTCCGGCCCGAGCTTCATGCAAGAGGCGCCCGCCAGCGAAGAATGAGAGGCCCCCGCCCCCCGGAGTCGGCGCGTAAATCGGTCGAACCAAAGGCAAGAGCCGTCAAGAAGTTGCGCAGCCCGCGGTTAAATAAGCGACTGCGTGTGGGTGGAGATGACGGGCCGGGCCAAAATCGGCTCGTGGTGAAGGCGCGGAAGAGTAGTGTTAGGCTCCTGAGTCTTCCGCTCATCTCTGGACACGGCCGCTCGCAATGATCCGCATCTCACCGCGTCAGCTCCTGACCATCATCGCCCTCGGAGCGATTACGCTTCTGGCGGCCATCTTGGGCCACTTCAACATCGTGTCCGCGAATGGTGGCGCCCTGATGGTGTTCCTGGGCGCGGCACTGGCCGTGTTGAGCGCCCCGGGTGAAGCCGTGTCGCCGGAGCTGATCGACTCGCTGCGCGCCGCCGTGCGCCGCGTGCTCGACGGCAAGCGCCCGGACGTCCCCGCCGGGGCACCGGTCTCGGTGGTCCAAGTCTATCAAGAGTTGCAGGAAGCACACGAGAAGTTCGAAGAGCTCAGCGCGCGTAGCAACCGCAACGAGACCGAGTTGCAAGAGGCAGCCGCGTCGCTGTCCTCCGCCGTGCGCACGCTGACCGAAGGCGTCGCAGCGCAACTCAATGCCAGCGACGAGAGCGCGCGCTACGTGAAAGAGGTCACCAACGCCCTCCGTGAAATCGCCCAGCACGTGGAAGTGCTCGCGGCCAGCGCGGAAGAATCCAGCTCTTCCGTGCTGGAAATGACCGCTACCAACGAGCAGGTCGGCGGCAACATCTTGGAGCTCGCCGCCAGCGTGCGCGAGACCGTGGCCTCGATCGAGGAGATGGCGTACTCGATCAAGGAAGTCGCCAAGAACGTGGACGCGCTCTCGCTGACGGCCGAGGAGACCTCCTCGAGCATGAACGAGATGGACGTGTCCATCGATCAGGTGCAGTCGAACGCCAACGAGACCGCGCGCTTGTCGGAAGAAGTGGCGCAGGACGCCGAGCGCGGCGCAGAAGCGATCCTGAAGACGATTGGTGAAATTTACCGAATCAAGGAGAGCAGCCAAGAAGCGGTGGCCGTGATCTCGAACCTCGGTTCGCGAATCGACGCCATCGGCCAGATCTTGAACGTGATCGACGACGTCGCAGAGCAAACCAATCTGCTCGCGTTGAACGCCGCGATCATCGCCGCTCAGGCCGGCGAACACGGCAAGGGCTTTGCCGTCGTGGCCGATGAGATCAAAGATTTGGCCGAACGCGCCGGCGCCAGCACCAAGGAAATTGCCGACCTAATCAAGACGATTCAGGCCGAAAGCAAGAACGCGATCCAAGCCGTGGAACGCGGCGCACAAAACGTCGACCGCGGCGTGGAAGTGTCGAACGAGGCCGAGCGCGCCCTGAAGAAGATTCTGGAGAGCTCGCAGAAGAGCACCAACATGGTGCGCGCGATTGCCCGCGCCACGGTCGAGCAGGCCAAGGGCAGCAAGCAGGTGACCGACGCCATTGGCCGCATCGCCGCCACCGTGCAGCAGATCGCCGCCGCGACCGCACAGCAGGCGCGTGGCTCGGAGCTGATCATGAAGAGCGGCGAGAAGATGCGTACCATCTCGCAACAGGTGGAGCGTTCGAGCCAAGAGCAATCACGCGGCAGCCGTCAGATCACGCAATCGATCGAGACCATCAACAACTTGGTCAACCAACTCAATTCTGCGCACCGTTCGCAGGCACGCGGCTCCGAGCGCGCCCTCACCGCCGCCACTCAAATCGAAGAAGCCGCGCGCCGCCAAGACACGGCCTTGCGCGACCTGATCAGCAGCACCGAGCGGATGAAGAAGTCCGTCGCCTGACGGCTGGCGCGGTGCGGTGCGGCCGCGACTCGCACGCCAGACCGGTGTGCCGGTCTGTGCCAGGCGCGCCGGTGGCAGCCGGAGACCAGGTGCAAATGGCTGTCGCGCAGCCCATTGAGCGCGGCACACGGCTTGCTTAATCGCGCTCATGGCCCGAACGCAATCGTCCAGGACCCCACTCTCCAGGCAAGCCGGGGTTCTGCGCACATCGCTACTGTTGTCGCTCGGGCTCTCACCACTGGCTTGCGGCGGCACGGCGATCACCGCTTCGAGTGGTGACGGCGGTAGCACGGCGCAAGCCGGCACGGGTGACGCGGGCGGAGCGCCCGCTCGCGGCGGGTCGCCCACCACGGAGTTTGGCGCGGGCTCAGGTGGAGTGCCGTCGTACGGCGGGCTGCCGTCTGTCAGCGGAGCGCCCTCATACGGCGGCGGCTCAGGAGGCACGAATCCGGCGACCATTTGTGCGAACCCCGTCTTCAACTCGGTCACCAAGCTCGTCGAGTGCTCGAGCGGGCGCGAACATCGCGCCGAATCGCTCGCGTGCACCTTCACCGTACCTCCTCCGAGCGCGGCAGGCGCCGGCGGTGCCGGTGATGCGGGAGCCGCCGGCGCGGCGGACGCACTCATCGACTGCGATTCGGACGCCGATTGCACTGCGCTGCCCAACGGGTACTGCGAAACTCCCTACGGCAACGTGCCCTATCGCAGGTGCCAGTCCGGCTGCATCAGAGACAGCGATTGCGGCAGCGGAGCTTGCGCCTGCAATGGCACCAATCCCGGTCGCTGCATCGGTGCCGGTTGCTGGACGGACGCGGATTGCGGGCCCAATTCCTTGTGTGCCTTGGCGGACGGCGTTTGCGGTCCCGGCTCGTTCCAATGCACCTCACCGAACGACCAGTGCGTCACCGGCGCTGATTGCCCCAGCGGCACGTGTATGGTTTTCAACGGTATTCGCACCTGCAATGGCCCCGTCTGCGGTCGCCCATTCCTGATTGCGGAGTCGCCGCGCATGGCGCCGGTCGAAGCACGCGCGGATTGGCTCGACGCAACGCTCGCGCCGAATCCGAGCGGCCTCACGCCGGTGCAGCGCGCTCAGCTTGCTGCGCATTGGGCGCGCCTCGGCCAAATGGAGCATGCCTCGATCGCGGCCTTCGCGCGTTTCAATCTGCAACTCTTGTCGCTCGGCGCGCCGAGCGCTCTGATCGAAGCCTGTAATCGCGCGCTCGCGGACGAGACCGCGCACACGCGCCTCTGCTTCGCGCTCGCCAGCGCCTACGGCGGCGCGGCCCTGGGCCCCGCGCGGCTCGACGTCGAGCACTGCTTCGAAGGCACGAGCCTCACCGCGATCGCCAAACTCGTGCTCCGCGAAGGCTGCCTGGGCGAAACCGTGGCCTCGCTCGAGGCCCTGGCTGCCGCTGAAATCGCCACTGATCCCGCAGTCAAACAGGCGCTCACCCGGATCGCCAAGGACGAGCTCAGCCACGCCGAGCTCGCCTTCGCGTTCCTGCGTTGGGCGCTCTCACTCGCGTCCGCCGAGGCACGCCACGAGATCGCGCGCGAAGCCGCTCGACAACTCGCCGACTTCGAGAGCAACGCCCGGAGCCGCGAGCGCGAGCGCACCGACGAGCGCCTCGCCGCGCACGGCCTGATCGCGGGCGACGCTTTACGCGCGATTCACCTCGCAGCCGTCCGCGACGTGACACGCCCGCTCTTGGCTGCGTTGTTCGACGCCGAAACGTCGAACAACGCCTAGGCTTTTCGCTTAGCGCGCCGCTCCGCCGCATTGCGCGGAGCGCGGAGTCGTCGCGACCACGGCGTAGTCGCCCACTTCGAGGTCGAAAGGCAGCGCCACGCGGCCGTCGTACTTTCCGCTCGAATCAGTGGCCAGCGCGCCAAGCCAATGTTCAGCCCCGGCTTTGTCGCGAAGCGCAATGTCGACGCGTGAGTTGGCGCACACCGCTTGCTCCGTGCGCGCGGTACCAGTCACGTGAAAGCGCGCGCCTCGGCGCAGTTCGTGATCGTCGCTGCTGATCGCGACTTCGTTTTGGGAATGGGGGTCGTCGCGCGGCGCGGGCGGCTCGGGCACCGCGGACGACGAGGGCGCGACGTTTTGCGGCCGCGGCGCGCTCGGCGGCGCGCCACTCGCCGCGGCTCCCGGTGAACCGGATCGCGCCCCACCAGGGCTCGACGCTTGCGCCGTCAGCGACGCGCCTGCCTCGCTGCCCGGTGGCCACTGATATGGATCCGCGGGCGGCTGATGTTGGTGTTCGCTCGAGTGCTGCTCGTAGTCGAGGTGGCTCGCGGCGCCGCCCAAGTCCACGCGATGCCAGGAAGAGCCGTCCGAAACCTCCACCCAGGCGTGCGCTTCGTTGCGCACCAAGCGGGCGGGGATGCCGAGTCCGAGCGCGCTGATCACGAACGCGTACGCGCGGTGACGACAGACGCCCTTCTTCGACAGCGCGAGCTCGGAGTACAGCGCGCCGCCGGACGACGCGCGCGGCGCGTCGTCCGAGGGCGCAAAGGTTCGGAAATAGTTGACCAGTGCGCGCACCGCTTCCGCTGGCCGCTGTGCTTGCGAAATGCCGATCGTGGCCAGCACCTCGCTCGCCGACGCCCGCGCCGTGGGCGGCAACGCAGGCACACTGCGCGCCAGCTCCGACCAGGAAACATCCCCGAACTCCGAGCCAAACGCGCGGCGCATGATCGCAAGTTCGAGCACCAGACGCACACGTTTCCGCGCGTCACCGACGATGAACCAATTGTCCGCGCCGTCGCGCTGCAACTCGAAGCGCAAGGCAGGCTCCGCGCGAGCGACGAGCACGCGCGTGCCCGGCCCCACGCTGGGGATCCGCACCGGCACGCCGGGCACGATGTCGACGAACAAGTCGCCGTAAAATTGATCGTCATCCGGTCGAGCTTCCCCGCCGATCGGCAGCGCACGCAGCTGCTTGTCGTGCACGACCAATTCGAAGCCCTCATCGAGGCCATCGTACGCATACAGGCGCTTGAACGGCGTCACCGCTGGGATGAACGGATCGTCGTAGCGCACGGCATCCGGCCGCGACGTATCGCGATCGATACGGTAGCTGGCATCGATACTGTCCGGCGTCGCGCTGCCGCCATAGGCCACCTGACTCGCCGCAGAGTTCGTGCGCGGCTCGGTGGGAGCCGCGAGCACTCCGCTCCGCGTATCGATCGCCGCCGGCATTGCGCCGTCCTGCGTCGTCGCCCCCATGCGTAAATCCTCCGCCGCATCCGGCGCAAGGTACTCGTGGAGCACGGGCCCGTCCGCGTGCGCCGGGATCGCAAACGCGAGCACCGCAACGAAGGAGATCTTGGGACGGAAACGCATGGCAACCGACCGAACTCTAGCACTGCTCTCGCGTCGCGACACACCCAAGCCGGCCGTTGATACTAGATTCGGCCGCGTACGCGCCTTGACCACCGGCCTGACGCAAGAGGCCTCTCGCCCATCATGCCGCCCTTAGCGAAGCTGGATGCCGGCCGCGTTGACCGGACATATCCGATCGATCCGGTAGCTGTCCGGTCTGATTCAGCGCCTGACAGCCTTCGCCACCAGACTACTCCTAGCCCGGGGAAATCGGAAGATCGTCCCATAGCGGACTGTTGAGTGCGCGACGAAACGGGGCACGAGTCCTGCACCGCGGGTGCGACTAACATGCTGCGTACAAGACTCAGGAACAATCGAACAACGGGTGTCTACCGGATCGAGAATGGTCGCGTGGCTTCGGAATGGTCGCTTGTCGCGCCTTGGCCCCCCAATCCAGTGGGCACAATTGCGCTCGACGAAAGTGTGTTCGGCGTGATCGGCGACGACGACTGGGCGCTCGAAGTTGTTAGAACCATCCGGGCCGCAGGGTCGCAAGCTCCCATCCTAGTCCTTCGCCATTCTTCAGGTTCGGAAGGAGCAGTGGCGTTGCTCAACTCAGGGGCGGATTGCTGCCACGCGCACGACTGTGAAATGACGGAGATTGAAGCAATCATCGCGGCCTTATGGCGCCGCGGTCCGATTCGCCACGCCAAGGCTAAAGTCGAAATTGATGACGACAATCGCGCGCTTTACTTGGACGGGGAGCGATTTGAATTTGGCCCAGTCGCGTTCCTGGTCGTGCGTTACCTCGTCACGAATTCGGATCGATGGGTCACCCAACGCGAGATCATCGAGCGAGCCATTGTAACTCACTATCGACCTGACTCAGCCGTCGCTCGAGTTCAGATTTTTCAAATTCGGAAGGTGCTCGGCAGGCGTCGCAATTTCATCAGGCACGGGGGAAAGCGCGGCAATGGATATATGTTTACCACCATTGATCTGGTCCAAGAGCGGGAGAGCGGGACATTTCCTGTCGGAGCTTCGTGAGCCAACCTTCGAAAGTAGGAGGAGGAAGCGGCGGTTGTTGGCTCGCGAAAAGAGGCTGCTCAGCCATGG
This sequence comes from Pseudomonadota bacterium, assembly GCA_037200885.1. GTDB lineage: Bacteria > Myxococcota_A > Polyangia > Polyangiales > Polyangiaceae > PMG-095. The sequence goes on along the minus strand of JBBCIN010000001.1, from coordinate 2,028,247 downwards.
GGCATGGGCATGGAGGCGCCCTTCGCCGCGGCAAAGACTCGCACGGACTTGGCGCCTTGTGAACCATCCATGATGAACGCCGTCATCGGACCAGTCCAGCCGATCGTCGTCATCTTCATGAGTAATTCGTGCGCATGAACATCATCCATCCTCGAGAATTCAGCGCGGCACACAGAGCCACGACAGTCGAGCGCCGGGGTCGGAGCTTGGGGCAATTGCAATTTCCCGAACGCCTCCTGAAGGTCGGATTGCACGGTTCGCGTGGTCGACGTCTTTGCTAGATGTTCGAAGAAATCTTCCAGCTCGGCGCTGGCCTGCGCCTTGAATGCTTCCGCATCGGCCTCCTCTTCCTCCCGAGGCGGAGTCGCAATCGGTTGCGCTTCCGCGCTCGCAACGGTCGCGGTGTTAACCGCCGGCAGCAGCTGAATGATCGGCTGACTGATCTGAACCGGCATAGGTGCCGCAGGAACCGGCTCCTTCTCGGTGAGTTCAATCGCGTGCTTCTCTGCCTTTTCGAGACGCCTCAACATTCGCGCTCGGTCCGAGATCACCAAGTAACACGCCGCCAACATGGCGACTAACCCAATGGTGAACAAAATTTTCATCGCTACCCCACAAAAATAAAAACGAACAGCGTGCGGCGCTGGTGGCGCTCTTGCCAACGCTAGATTGGATGAGTCACCACCAGCCCCGACCAGCCGCCCCGAATTCTCGTCAGTACGTCAAGTACGAAAGGAATTGGTTGGGTGCCAACGTCACGATGAAAAGCATCGCACCGCCTACAGGCACGCTTACGGACGAACTAGCGAACGTCGACCATGTGGGGGCGCTTGAGCTGCCACCTGCGAGATTGACCTGGCCCGGTCCCGAGAACCAGTCGAGGGTGCTGCTGATCCCGATAACGTTCAGCTTGGTCGATCCATTGTAGCCATAAGCGTAGGCATTGGGCGAATAGGTACCGGAAGTGACCGTCGCGGAGGCCTGCACGTCCAATGTGTAATTGCATGTGTTAGTGACTCCCGTCCAATAGTTGCCTATGCAGGGCTGATCGCTCCAGTACGCAGCACGCGACTGAAAACCTTCGATGCGCGCCGCATTGGCGCTACCGGAGACGAACAGCGCGGCGAGTGTAGCCAGGCCGGAGATGGCGGAGATTACGTGAGATCGGTTTGACATTTCTCTATCCTTGTTGTGGAGGCGGACTCCGTTACTCAGAGTCGCGGTGACAGAGTTTACAAGAGCCAACATTGCATACAGGCCGCATGCAACGGCGTTAGTTCGTCGTTAGATGTTTGCGAAGTTTCGGTGTTCATGAAGTGCACGAGGTGCGCCGGGAGACAGTAGTGCTGACGCGCAGCGCAATCCGACAGCCATAATGTTCACACAAGAGTGGTTCGGTTTCAGCGGCTCAACGAACCGGCGGTACACGGTGGGAATACAAGCACAGACGGCGGTCCAACACGCTTAGTCTCCGTAGGTGTACGAAGCGATCTTCTGATTTGGTGGCAACCACACCATAAAGATCAACGCACCCGAAGCGGGAACGTACGTTGTCGAGCCTGGATAATAATTTGCCCACAGCTCGTTGCCATAGGTGTCGGTACCGTGGCCCTGGGAGCCACCGGTCCAAGCCATGTCGAGGTTGTTTCTGACACCCCACGGCTGGAGCGTGGAGTCGTCATCCGCATACGCAACGGCGTTGGCATAGTAGTTACCCGGAGTAGTGATGGTTGCCACCGCCTGCACTAGGATGCTGTGGGAGCAGGTGTTTATCACTCCCGAGTAAGAATTGGTGACGCAGGATTGGTCGGAAAATGAACCGGCGCGCGACTGAAAACCCTCGATGCGCGCTGCGCTTGCGCTGCTGGGGACGAACAATGCTGCGAGGGCGATCAGGCCGAAGAGCGCGCAGATGACGTGGCGAACGGATCGTTTTGACATTTCTTTACCTTCTTTTGGGCAGCCTGCTGCGCCCCGCGGAAGTCGAGTGGTGCAGCTCGACGCCCGTTATCGCATGCGGACATCGTGCGCTTGCGTTAGTTCACTGTTAGATCTTTATGTCCGTTGGCACGAGACTGAGAGTGCGCTCGAAGTGCGGACCCAAACGCTCGCTAACCAATTGACGTGACGCAGAGCGAACTCCTCGCTGAAGAAGTCGAATCTGTCGCACACAACGCCTGGGAGCCATAAGCACGTAGACGCGATCTTCCAGTAATCATTCAACGCGACGCGATGACACGAGAGACACAGGCGGAAGCTTTCCAGCGAATCTTTTCTGCTTGAGAGCACGTGTCACCTTCGTGTAGGAACGGCTGGCAGCAAGAACGCGCGCGCAATGGACGGACACATTCCTCGACACCCTGAATTCTGGAGGTCGAGCCTCGCGCCCGGCTTGTGCGCAGGCGCAAGCCTGACTGTGTACGAAGTGAGTTCGCGGAGCGGCGTCTTCGGGGCTTTAGGCGAGTTGGTTTCTGATCATCTGACGCAGAGGTTCGATGAACCTTTGGCGCAATGTGGCTTTCCGCTCGTCGTGCAGTCCGTTGAACAGGTTCGCGTTCTGTGAAACGCATCATGGCCAGACGCGCTTGGTACTTCTGTCGCTCGGCGTTGTTGCTATCGAGCGCTTGCTGCAGCTGGCTTGAGTGCGGCTGCGATCGCTTCGCGGACGTCCGCCCACGTCAAGAGACTTCCGACGGCGGCCAAGGTGGAGCTCATGCACCAGACGGCGGATCGAGCGGAGATGCGACGAGCGCTGCCGGCGTTACAGAGGCAGATGGCACCGAGTCTGAATCCGGTGCGAACGGCAGGGTCGCTTCGTCGCCTGTTGGAACACCCGAGTGGGCAGGCGATACGTCGGTTGGAACGTCAGGGGCGGCGGGCGATACGTCGGTTGGAACGTCAGGGGCGGCGGGCGATACGTCGGTTGGAACGTCAGGGGCGGCGGGCGATATGTCGATTGGAACGTCAGGGGCAGCGGGAAAGGGCGGGGCCGGGAGCACATGTCCAATCGACGCTTGGCGGGACGTCGAGCTGCTGGAACGAACCGACGGCGCCGTTTCGGCCAACAGCATGGCGCTTGCGCTCGCCGCTTACCGTGATCCCCAAACCGGCCAGTGGTGCTCCGTAGTGCTCGCAACTAGCACGGTGGTTGCGGCTATCGATTGCCCCGTCGATGCGCAGTCGTTGGTGAACTTCGACCAACAGCGCAGCTCGGACGTCGGCAACCCGCCGCGACCGGTAGATGAATATAGTATCGGGTGGGCTAGCGAAGTCGCGCCAGGCGTTCGCCTCGCTGGTGTTTTGGACAATCCAGCAGTTCTTCACCCGACGGTGAACTGGCGGCGTCTGCCCCGCGTGCTAGACGAGCGGCTTACATTGGTGTCTCGCGACTCGAACGGCTTCGCCGTGGCGCGCCAGATCGAGGCACGCGATATTGAGGTAGTCTCGCGCGACGACGCGGGGCCGCTGCCACTAACAGCGCTGGCGTTCGGGGATGATGGTAGCCTCATCGCGTTTTGCGGTCTCGACCCCTGCGGTGAACCGCAACGTTGCGTCCCCCTTGCCGCAATCAATACCCCTCCCGAGTTCCGGGCGGTTCATGCCATGACTGATCTGTTATTTGGCGACGTGAACCAAGACGTAGCCGCGGATGCGGTTGTGTTGAACTATTCCGGAGTATACGTGCGTCGCGGCAGCAAGGTGAACCAGGAGTTCGACCCCATTCAACGTTGGACCGAGGATCCCTATTATGGTGGGCAGAACTTGCTCGCCGACGCGGACGGAGACGGGAGCGCAGATGCGATCGTGGTCAACTGGGATGGAGTCTGGGTGCGCCGGTCCTCCGGCTCTGAGTTCGCGCCAGAGACGCGGTGGACCGAGCCGACCAACGACCCGACGGTGGATGCGCCCGATGGCTTTTTTGCAGCGAATGTCGACGGCGAGCCGGGTGTCGATCTGGTGGCTTTTGAAAGGCGCTCGATCCTCGTTCGCAAGACGCGCGGCAACAGCTTCGATTCCATAAAAGCTTGGGCGACAGGCTTGAACGAAAACGCTGAGCTTCGGCTCGCGGACGTAACAGGCGATGGTCTAGCCGACGCTATCCTGATCGAATCGTCTGGCTTGCAGGTGCTGCCATCAACTGGAGACAAGTTCGCGGAGGGCACCACCTGGTCGACGCTCAAGCGTCCTGGAGCTCCCGGCTGGTTCTTTGCCGATGTGGACGGGGACGGTAAAGCGGATGCCGTAGCGCTCGATGCCAGCGGGTCGCGGGTATTTGTATCCGACGGTCTGCGCTTCGCAACCAAAGCCGGCGCGTTCGAGCGGGTGATTCCACTCGGCCAACGGGGTAACCAGTTTGCCGACGTCAACGGCGATGGGCACCTCGACGCCATCGTGGAAGACGATTGGAAAATCACTGTGTACCCGGCAATCCTGGACGACTTCGGCACTCCGCAAACGTGGTCGAGCGATGCCCTTCAGGGCGGCGGTCCCTGAGCGTTGCTCTCGTATGAACCGGGCCCGGTTGACCCGGGATTCATCGGGAGCTAAGCCAAGAGATTACGGCATAGCCGAGCATCACACCACCGACTACCGCTACGCCGAGTGCGGCATCGTCTTGGCGCTGAATCGAGAGCGCGGTCTGAAGATCGGGGGAACCGGTGTCGCCGTGCGCGGCCCAGTTCCGGTAGCGCCCGTTGTTGGTCGCGTACAGTGCTGCGCTGGTACCGAGCAGAGCGATCCCAGTTCCACCGATGACATAGGCAAGGGTACGGCGTTTGTTGGCTGTGCGCGCGGTCTCCAGTGCATGTTCGGGAGTTGGCGTGAGTTGAACCACGATCGTTTCGGGGAAGCCGGGGCGTGCTGTCACAGTTCGCGTCCAATCGACGAACCCCAAACAACGAATCCGGACTGCGTGAAGTCCCGCTGACAAACGAATGCTGCTAGGGATGCGCCGACCATCAATCAACACCTCTGCATTCGATTGGTCGATCTTGAAACTGACGAATCCGGTCTCAGCCGCGCGTAATTCGCGCGCGGGCGTGAGGTCACAGTGCACGCGGGCGATTCCCTTCTCGTGGATCTCGACCAGCAGGTCGAGGCGTTCGTAACCATCGCGCTGGCAACGGATTCGATGACGGCCGACCGGTGCTAGGAACGGCTCTTTGCCTACGCGCTCGACCGCAGTTCCGTCTAGCAAGACATTGATCTCAGGTAGCGCAGAATCGACCGCGATTTGGCCAATCGGCACGCCGTCGAGGGGTGCCGGGATCGCGCTTGCGGGAGCAGGTTCGAGCTTCATTTTGAGTGACACAATCTTCTGTGGTTCGACGTTCACGCTCCCAACGAACGTCTGATAGCCCGGGAGCGTCATCGCAACTCCATGAATCCCGGCGATTAGGCTGGTGGGCACACGCAACGAGGCTCGGTCGATGGCGCGACCGTCGATCATGAGCGTGGCTTCGGGCGGCTCGATTTCGAAGGCCACATATCCGATCCTCTTCTTGCTCATTAGGATCAGCTGGCGAACTTCATCCTGCCGCTCCGGTGCAACTTTTTGGCCGCCGCGCTCCAAATACATTTCGAACGCGCGCAGCGCCTCGATCGATTTCCCGATTGCCGAGTACGCCTGACCGAGGTTGTACAGCACTGCGTAGTGGGGACTGAGTCGATACGCTTCCTCGAAGTTCGCTGCGGCCGAGTCGAAATCACCAAGCTCCGCTTGTTCGACGCCCTGCGCGAAATGTGCGCGCGCACCACTGGTCGGTTGTGCGAGCGCGGTGCTGCACACGAAAAGCGGCCCACAAGCCAGCTGAAGCCAGAGACCAAAGCGCGGCAAGCAGTCCTCAGCGATCGTACGGATTCTCGCTATCGAAATCGAAGCGAGCGCGCGACGACATCGGCGTGTGGCGCACGGCACCGTTAGCATGCGCCTTCGTCGGCACCGAGCTGCTCGCCGGCACACTTGCGGACAATGCCAATGGGACGGAAGACGGTGCGGATGCCGTCGCGCTCGCGGAGGTAACCGACCCACATTGCTTGGAAGCATCCGGCGCCATTGGCGCGTTCGCGGAAGCTACCGTTGCGGGCTCGTGCAGCGATACGCCTACCCCTAAACCGATGATGCCCGACAAGGCGATTGCCGTACAAACGATACGGCCGGTCCTTGGCGTCGCACTAGGCGTATCGCCATCGCTCTCCAGCTCAACCGTCGCTGCTCGCGGTTCCCGGTCGTCGATGCTCGACAGCCTTGCGTACACGGCAATTGCATTCGCGAATTGTCGCACGTCGGCGAAGCGCTGGGTTGGCGATTTCGCCAAGGCGCGCTCAACCGCGTTTGCGAGCCCTTTGGGCACGCCAGGCCGACGGCTCTCGAGGCGCGCGGACTGCTCATTCAGGATTTTGAACATCAATTCTTGTACTGTGTCGCCGCGATGCGGCGACCTGCCAGTCACGCACTCGTACAACACCGCGCCCAAGGCGTAGATGTCGACGGTTGGCCCCGCCGAGGATGCGTCCTGCAATTGTTCTGGTGCCATGTACCGGACCGTACCGATGAGCGCCCCTTCCGCCGTCGAGTTCGAGACGTCAGTTTTGGCGATGCCGAAATCCAACACCCTGCACCAGTCCTGACCCGTTGCACGTTTGCTGACATAGAGGTTCTCTGGCTTCAAATCGCGGTGAACTAACCCCGCAGCGTGGACCGCCGCAATCCCCTGACAAGCTTCCCACACGAAGTTCACCGCTCGCGGGATGGGTAGCGCGCCCTCCCGATCGAGGAGCGATCGCAGGTCTTCTCCCTGCAATAGATCCATAACCAGATAGGGAGTGCCGTCACCGGCCTCACCGCAATCCATGACTCCGACCACGAACTCGTTGTCGATGCGTGCGATAGCACTTGCCTCGCGACGAAACCGCTCGAGGCTTTGGTGATTCGTTCCCGCGCGCAGCACCTTTACCGCGAACTTTCGACCGAGCCGAAGGTGTTCTGCAGAATAGACCTCAGCCATTCCTCCGCCGCCGACGATCTCGAGCAACCGATACGTGTCACCCAGGACTTCACCTCGCCGCGTCACCCGCAAGCCGTGGCCGGAAGCTCGCTCGGCTTCATCGCGATCGTATGCGTATCCGCCGCTCACGTATCCTCACGCGCGGCGACAGCACCGTGCTCCGCGGCTCCTTCGGCCAGGAGCGTGGCGGCAGTCCTACCGTCCAACAAGCGGTACGCGCGTTGGCGCGAAAAACCGAGCAAGGCGGCTGCTGACGCCACGTTGCCATTGGTTTGCGCTAGCGCAGCTGCGAGGCGCTGTAGATCGTAATCTCCGCGCTCGGACAGCTCGCCGTTCGAAGGCGGTGGAATGGACTCCGAAGTAGCCGGCAAGCGAGCCTGTTGCTGCGCGGGGAGCGACGAGCGCTTCAACATGGGCTCGAGGCCATGCACAGCCAGCAGCTGACGGCTCAGCTGCTCCAGCTCTCTCACGTTGGACGGCCAATCGTAAACGCACAACGCCTCGATCAGCTTTGCTTCGATCTCCGGGGGCCGTCCGCCCGAATAGTGATTGATGAAGTGCTGGAACAATGGAGCCACGTCAGCGCGCCGTTCACGAAGCGTTGGCAAGCTGACGCTCATGCCCGCGAGGCGAGCCAAAAGGTCCTCCCGGAAATGCCCAGACCGCACGGCGGCAGAGAGTGGACGCTGAGCCGCAGCAATTACTCGTACGTCAATCGGAACCGCTTCGGTATCGCCGAGCGACATGACTGCGGCTTCCTCCAGCACACGCAGCAGCTTGGCCTGAAGGACTAGCGGCAAATCGACTATCTCATCCAGGAACAAAGTACCGCGATCCGCGGCGCGAAAGTGCCCGAGGCTCGCTCGCTCGGCGCCCGTGAAAGCACCCTTTCGATAACCAAACAGCTCCGCCTCGGCTAGATCCTTGGGCAAGGCCGCGCAGTTGAGCGCGTGAAATGGGCCCTTGCGGCCACTCCAGTCATGAATGGCTCGAGCAACCCGCTCTTTGCCCGTACCCGTCGCACCGAGGATAACCACCGAGAGATTGCTAAGCGCCGCGCGCCGCAAAGCAGCGAGAGCGACGTCCAACTCGTGGCCGCCAAACAAGCCACGGGCGAGCTCTCGAAAATCGCTAGGCTCTACCACGCTCTCGCTGAATATACCCACGTGTTCGCCGAGACGAAGCACGGAACCAGGTGCAATTGCGGCGTGCTGGGTTCGCTGGCCATTCAAAAACGTGCCATTTGTGCTGCCTAAATCTTTGAGGGCAAACACCGGCCCTTGGCGATGAATCTCGACATGACGTCGCGAGACGCCCTTGCCCCGGAGGCAGAGTGCGCACCCGGCGTCGCGACCGATATCCAGGCCGTGCTCGAGAGCGACCGCGGAACCGTAGGTCGGAAATACCCAACGCAGCCAAAGGCGCGGACGAGCCGCGCCAGCTACCGACTCATCATCGCGTACAGTCGTGTCGCACGTCGCGCCCATTTTTCAGCTCGCACGAAGTAGATAGCACGGTGATCAAACGACTGGAAACTGAGAATAGTTCGGGTAGCGTCGCTCGCGCGCGAGCGCGCGTTCTGTGGCAACTGGGGCAGGAGTGGTTGGAGAGCCGCGGTGGCATGGAATACGGAGAGCGACGGCGATGCGCCTCAGCAACATGACGGAACACGTCGAGTAACTTAGCGACCGAGAGCTTGGCAACTCACGGCCATTGTCTGCGTCCAAGAAAGCAATGTCGAGTAGCGTGACACAGGTCCGCAACCTATCGAATCCGGAGAGCAGGTACCGCGCAAAGCGCTGCAGCAGGGCCGCCCAAAAATGCTCCGCCCCAGCCGAACTCGCAGCAAGTTCGCGCTGTTCTGTGCTATAGGCGCCTCGTGACTGCATCACGCGCAGAGGGGTCCGGACGAGCGATTGATATGCCGCTTGAGGGTAGCGACTTCCTTGAGTTGAGGCAGAAGCGGCATGTTACGGCAGACCTTCCCGCGGGCCGCTTATAGTTCGCTCGTCGTGCTTCTTCCCCGCGGAGTTCCTACGTTGCTCGGGCTTGCTCAAGCAGTCCTTGCTCGCGCAGCCGCCGCCATACGTCTCGCCAACCGCGATCCGTTCGTGCTCGTTGCCTGGCTGTGCGCGTTGCTCGCCGTCCGCGCCATGCTGCACCAAGCGCCCGCACCACTCAGCAGTTTCGACGAGGCGCTTTTGTTTCTGAACGCGCAGTTGATGCGCGACGGTCAGGTCATCTATCGCGATTTCTATTGTATTTATCCGCCTGGCCTCTTCCAGTTGATCCGCGCGCTGACGGCTCTCGGCCTCCCGGAAATCTGGACCATGAGAGCGCTCACTTGCCTGGTACACATCGCTTCGGCGGTGCTCTCAGGACGCATCGTGGCTCGAACGCGAAACGCATTTTCCGGCAGCAATCCTCGGGCTATTTGTTGGACCACGACCGCGTGCGTGCTGGCTCTGCAAACCGGCATCGGCTGCATCCCTTACGCTTACTGGTACGCGATCTTGTGGCTACAGGTCATCCTGCTGGCTTGGCCCAAACCGAGTGACCCACGCTGGCGATTCTGGCTGTGCGGAGGATTGATCGGAGTGCTCTCGTACGTCCGCCACGACGTCGCCGTGTACGCGATCGGCGCGTTGGGCGTCGTGGAGGCGCTCGGTTGGGCCGCGCGCAGGAGGTCCAGTTATTTTGGCTCGATGAAGGAAGCGCTCCAGCTGCTGGGCAGCGCAGCGGCCACCGTGTTCGTGCTTTGGGGTCCCGTTTTTGCGCGCGCCGGATTCTCGCGGGTTCTGCATGACCTGGTAATCGATGTTTCGAGGTACGCGTTGCCCGCTCGAGTGCTGCCGATGCCCCCGCTCAATACCGAGATTCACGTCGCTCCGCTGAACATGACCCTGCCGGTGTTCATGGGCGGCGGCACCGAGTTTTGCGTGGTGCTTTCCGCCCTTGCGTTATTGAGCGGCGTGCTCTTTGCCGGGCGTGTGTTGCTCGTCAAGACTCCGCTCAACCGCGAGCGGCGTCTCGTATTGCTCGTGGTGCCATGCGCTCTGGCGACCGTCCCCCAAGCGTTGGGGCGCTCGGACTATGCCCACTTGGCCTTCGTCCTTCCGATGACGCTGGCGGCGGGCGGCTGGCTCTGGAATTTCGGTTGGGCACGCTTCTTCGCGTTGTTCTTCGCCGTCCTGCCTTGGTTCTCCGCTTACCCCACCTTCCTCGATTGGGCGGGCCTGAAGCATTTCTGGAATAACTCCGAAAATTCTGCGTTCATGACTGCCGACGAGGCGCTCGTTGCTGACTACCTTCGGCGGCACACCGCTCCGGGCGAACCGATCTACGTCGGTTGCGCGTCCCATGAGCGTTTGAGTTTCGCACCGCTGTCCCCGTACTACTGGGGCCATCGGCCGGGCGCGACACGGTACATGCAGCTCGATCCAGGCTTGGCCACGACGACCGAGGGGCAAGCAGCCATGGTGCATGACCTCGAGCGAACGCGCCCGGCGCTGCTGCTGCGGATTACCGGTTGTTGGTGGGCGGAGCCAAACACGTCGGCGCTACCCGGCGCGACCTTGCTCGACGAGTACCTCGCGGCTCACTATGCGCCCACCGAATCGGTCAGCTTCTATGCCGTTTGGACGAGAAAGCCTCGTTGAATCATTTCGATGGATTCGGCGGCGCGCTTGGGTCAGCGTCGTGGTGGTGAGTCGCATCGCGCTGTACGCCGTCTGGCTGACCGCCATCTCGGGCTGCGTGATCGGTCGTTCGACGCGCCCGACGCTGAACGAATCAGCGCAAGGGCCATTGGCTCCCCCGGTGAGCGGAAGTCCGATCGTGCCGCAATCAGCACCCGAAGACGGCGACACCCCGCCGGACAAAGGCAAGCCCGGCGCCATTTGGCTACGCGGCTATTGGCATTGGGACGGAGTGCGCTACGTGTGGCAACGCGGCCGCTGGCAGGATGACGTGACCACGACCAACGCAACGCCCACTCGCTGAGCGAGAGCGCTATTGCGGGCCACACGGAAGGTTCCGCTGATCTGCACCTTGCCGCAGGCAAAGAGCCAGCTTTGCCTACCTTCACGATGGCGGAGGTAGTTTCTCGATGCTAGCTTGCCGCGGTGTACGTGATGGGCGCGATAGGAGAGCGAGATAGTGCGGGTCATCGATCTTGAATTGTCGGGCTTGAAGCTGATTCAGCCGGCTGTGTTTGGCGACGAGCGCGGCTTCTTTTTGGAGACATACAACGCGCCGCGCTACCGGGAAGCCGGCATCGGCACCACCTTCGAACAGGACAATCACTCCCGCTCGGTAAAGGGAACGCTGCGCGGCCTGCACTACCAATCGAGCCCCGGCCAAGCCAAGTTGGTGCGCGTATCGCTCGGCCGGATCTGGGACGTCGTGGTCGATATCCGGCCTGAATCGAGCACTTTTAGCCGCTGGCTCGCGTTCGAGCTCGATGACCAAAAGCGCGAGCAGTTGTTCGTGCCCGTGGGCTTCGCTCACGGCTTCTGCGTGCTCAGTGAGTTCGCTGAAGTTCAGTACAAGGTCAGCACGCCCTACGACGCAAAAACCGAGTGCGGTCTGGACTATGCCGACCCGGACTTGAAGGTCAGCTGGCCCGTGACTTCGCCGTTGCTCTCGGCCCGCGATCAGCAGGCGGAGTCGTTCGCCAGCTTTCGAGCAAGAGTCAAGCGGTGAAGGCTTGGGTCACGGGCGCCCAGGGCATGCTCGCGCAAGCAGTCCTGCGCGCGCTCGACGCCCAAAGAATCGCGGTCGTACGGAGTGATCGCGAAGTCGACATCGCCGATCGCGCGGCCGTGTCCGCCTTCGCCGCTGAACATCGGCCGACTCACATCGTCAACTGCGCCGCATACACCCGCGTTGACGACGCCGAGACCGATGAAGCAGTCGCCACGCGCGTCAACGCGGCGGGCCCGGAGAACCTGGGTTCGACCGCGCGCGAGCTCGGCATCAGCGTGCTGCATTTTTCGACGGACTACGTGTTTGCAGGCAGCGCGACCGAGCCGTACTCGGAAGACGCGCCGTGCGCGCCGACCGGCGCTTATGGTCGCAGCAAGTTGCTCGGTGAACGGCTGCTGCTGGCCACCCAGGGCGGTCCGGCAGCACGCCGAGTACAGGTCGTGCGTACCTCGTGGCTATTCGGCGAAGGGGGTCCGAACTTCGTCGCCACCATGCTCTCGCTGATGGCCGAGCGCGATGTCTTGAAGGTCGTGATCGATCAAGTCGGCCGCCCCACGTACACTCGTGATCTGGCGGACGCCGCCTTGGCACTCTGCGGGCTCTGCGCGCAGCCTGCGGCAGAGTCCGGGATCTTTCATTTCGCGAATTCGGGTGAGACCAGCTGGCACGGTTTCGCCGAGGAAATTCTGGCCCAGGGGCGTGAGCTCGGCTTCGACCTGCGCACTTCGTCGGTGCTCGCCATTCCGAGCTCGGAGTTTCCGCGGCCCGCGAAGCGGCCAGCCTATTCCGTGCTCGCGACGAAAAAGGTCGAAGCCGTGCTTGGTAACGCGCCCCGCGCGTATGCCCTTGCCCTGCGTGATTACCTGCATGCTATGTTGCTGGTACGCGCATGACCGACACTTCCAACAAGGCCCAATTCGATCAATACGCGACCGAGTACGAGGCGATGCACGCGTCGAGCGTTGCTGCCAGCGGTGAGTCGACCGTCTATTTCGCCGACTACAAGGTGGGGGTGCTCCAACGCATGGGCGTCAAGCCGAGCGATCCGATCTTGGACTACGGCTGCGGCATCGGAAACTTGGTCGAGCGCTTGTTCCCCGCCTTTCAGAACGTGCACGGCTTCGACCCCTCCAAGAAGAGTCTGGAGGTCGCCCAACAGCGCGCGCCGAGCGCCGTGTTACACGAGGACACCGCGCGCGTTCCGGATCGGCACTTCGAGTGCGCCGTGCTTTCCTGCGTACTGCACCACGTTCCACGGGCGGAACGGCTCGAGCTGATGCAGACCATCCGTCGTAAGTTGTCTCCGAGTGGCCGGCTGTTCATCTTCGAACACAACCCGTTCAACCCGGTGACTCGTCACGCCGTGGCGACCTGTCCCTTCGATCACGATGCCGTGTTGCTTTGGCCGTGGGAGTCGAAGAGTCTGATGAAGGCTGCCGGCTTTGCATCCCCGCATCTCGAATACATCACGTTCTTTCCGCACGCGCTCGCGGCGCTGCGACCGCTGGAACCACGCTTGAGCTGGCTCCCGCTCGGCGCGCAGTACGTGACTGTCGGCGCGAACCCGTCCGACAGCTGACGCGTGAAGTAGCTGGAAAACGCCCGTATCCTCGCCTGAAGGTCAGCTGCTCGGTGCTTGGGGCACCCGCGAAAGTCTGCTAACCGTAGCGGCGCAATGATGCCGGCCTCTACCGATCCGACGACGAACGCGCTCGGCGCGAACCCGAAACTTGACGGGCAGGCCTCGGACTCGGGCGTTCGCTCGTTGCTCGACAAGATGATGTCGCTTCCGTCCGCGGTGAAGACCATCACGTTGCTGTTCGGTGTGGGCGCATCGATCGGGCTGTGCGGTTGGGGTGCGCTCAGCACGGCCGTCGTGGAGTATTCGCAACAGAACGAGCTTCCGGCGCTCGACCGTAACCTGTTGATCGTGATTATGATTGGACTCGGCGGCATGGCCGTGCTGCTCGGGTTCGCGTTCCTGGCCGTCGCCCGCCACGATGCCGCGCGCCGTCTAGAGCTCGCCGCGGTTCGGCTTTCACCGCTTTTGTTCGTCGGCCTGTTGCCCTTCCTGTTTCGCTGGCAGATCTGGGTCTCGCGCGAGCTCACGCTCGGCGTCTTCGTGTCCGCGGGTGGCATCGCTTTGCACGCCAGCCTGCGCGCTTCGCTCAGAGCGGGAGAGCAAGCTCGCGCCGGCGTTCGGTCAGCGTTCCGCCGCAGTATTGCCGTGTTGCTCGAGCGTTCAGCCAAGTGGGCGCCGCTCACTCTGGTGTCGCTGGGCGCGGCCGCTTACGCGCTGTTCTTTTCGTACCACACGGTGCTCCACCACCGCAGCCTGATGACCTCGAGCTTCGACATGGGGCTCGAGGACAATCTGGTTTGGAACGTGATCCACGGCGGGGCATTCATGAAAATGTCGCCGCTGTTCGGCCCCGTCGGTTCGCACTTCGGCTACCACGCCACGCTGTTCGCCTACTTCATCGGACCATTCTACGCGCTGTATCAACACGCCGAGTCACTGCTCGTGTTCCAAGCCGTGATGGTGGCTCTGGCGGCGTATCCACTTTACCTGTTTGCCGCGAGACACGTGGGGCGTTGGCCAGCGAGCCTCATCGCGCTCGCCTACGTGCTCTATCCGCCAGTACACGGCGCCAATCTGTATGATTTTCACTACCCGCCGCTGGGTGTGTTTTTCATTTGGCTGACGCTGTACCTGGTCGATTCGGGCCGTACCAACTGGGCCATGCTGAGCATGATCCTCACGCTTTCGGTGCGCGAAGACATCGCCGCCGACACGGCGATCCTCGGCCTGTACTTGATTTTTTCTCGACGAGCCCGGGTCGGTGCAATCATCACGGCGGTCGCCGGCGGGTATTTCTTGCTGGTGAAGCTCGTGCTGATGCCGCCCTTCTTACATGGCGATCAGTCGTTTCTGAATCAATGGCAGGGTCTCGTGGGTCGCGGTAGCCATGGCTACGCGGGCGTGCTGATGACCGTGATCGGTAACCCCGTTTTCACGCTGACCAGTCTGCTCGAGCCCGAAAAGTTCCTCTATCTCGTGCAGCTCGGCGCGCCGCTGTGCTTCTTTCCATGGCGGAGGCCAATCGGATACTTGCTGTCGATACCGGGTTTCTTCTTCACCCTGCTCGGCACCAAATACCTGCCATTGGTTCAGATCTCGTTTCAGTACACCGCGCACTGGACGGCATTTCTGTTCATCGCCGTCGTGACCAACTTGGAGCGCATGCGCGAAGTCAGGTTTCCCGGTGACGTTGAGGGCTTCCTGCGGCAACGCGCTTGGCTGATCACGCTGTGCTGTTTGAGCCTGGTGTGCAGCTATCAATACGGCGCGATGTTCCAGCAGCACACCGCGCGCGGAGGCTTCGGCCCCTACGAGTTCGGGCGCAGCGAAGCCTCGGCCAGGCTCTACGATCAGGTCCACAAGCTGATTGCCAAAGTACCGCCGCGCGCGAAGATCGTCAGCTCCGAGGCCATCGTGCCCCAGGTTTCGAATCGCCCTGATTCATACACGCTGCGCACCGGCGTGTACGACGCCGAGTACCTGCTGTACCAAGAGCCGGCGCGGGATGACGAACGTCGCTTTGCCAAGAGCGCGCTCGAGACCGACTTCGGCGTCGTGGCCAGCGAGGGTCCTTTCGTACTGGCGAAGCGTGGATATGCGACTACGGACAACGAAAGAGCCCTGAAGCGCCTACGCTAGCTTGACGGCTACCCAGGCATCTGCTTCGTTCCGAATCGTGTCAATCGACGAGACGGTTTCAACGGATACACCCAAGGAAGATTCGGGGACGGGGGGGCCACCCGCTCCGCCTCCTCCTGCTGGGGACCGCCCGGCGTTACCTCACCGTATCTGGAATTGGTTTTGGCGCGGACAGGAGATGCGTGAGCTCCTCCAACCCGCTGTGCCCGAACGGGCCGCGCTTCTCCTGCGCGCGCAGCTTGCCGCGGACGTCGCTCGTCGCACGGAGGACTCGGCGGAGCCTTTCGAAGGCAGCGTTGATGCAATCTTGTGTGAGCTGTATCGAGAGTCCATCTTTTGGTCCCGCAGCGCGATCACTTTCGCCGAGCGCGGCGAGAGCGTCCCCGCCCCGTGGCCGTCCATCGATAGGGCGTTGCTCGGTCGCTACGCCAAGGACCCGGAATCCTTGACCCGCGCTCAGCTTGCCGCCGATTCGGGGTCATTCGAAAAATACGCGTTGCTCCCTGAAGGAGAGCGCCAGTCTCTGTTGCCGGCATTGCGCGGTTTGGCGCTCGGCCTACTGGCGGAGCTCGATCTGAACAGGCGAGCGGTCGACGGTCTCTGGGTGCAGCGTATCGTGCGAGTCGGCTTGGTGGTGGCAGGGCTGGGAATCCTCGTAGGGGTGGGGATACGCGCCTCCGAGCACGCGGAGGCCGCCCACGACCTGGCCCAAGGCAAGCCCTGGCGTACTAGCTCATCGTACGGGGGAGTCACGACCTGCGGCTCACCCAGCCAAGAGTGCCCTCAGAGCCCTGATTTCTTCTTCCACACCAACGAGGAACTGCGACCGTGGCTCGAAATCGATCTCGGCGCTCCGCAAACCTTCTCCGCGGTGCGGGTGGACAACCGAAAGGACTGCTGCGCAGAGCGGGCCTCCCCATTGATCGTCGAGGTCAGCTCGGATCAATCTCACTGGCATCGGGTCGCTAGGAAAGACACGGTCTTTACCTCCTGGCTGGCGAAATTTTCACCCGTATCAGCGCGCTACGTCAGGCTGCGCATCGATAAACGAGAATCCTTGCACCTGCAGCGCGTGCGCGTGCTGCCCTAACCAGCCCCAATTACCTACAACGAAGCGGTAGCGAGCATGCGACCGGAACTGTCACTCATCATCCCCATCTTCAACGAGGAGCAAGTGCTCCCCGAGCTCCATCGGCGTTTGTCCGAGGTCATGGCCGAGCTCGGGCAATCGGTACGCAGCTGGGAGGTGGTGTTCGTCGACGACGGATCCAAGGACGCCTCGCTACGTCTGTTGAAGGGCATGGCCGCGGCCGAGCCGCGCTTCAAGCTCTTGTCCTTCTCCCGCAACTTCGGTCACCAACTGGCGATCACGGCCGGCATCGATTACGCCGAGGGTGACGCGGTGGTCATCATCGACGCGGATCTGCAGGACCCACCGGAGGTCATCAGGGAGATGATCGTCAAGTGGCGGGAAGGCTTCGACGTCGTGTACGGCGTCCGGCGCAGCCGCGCGGGCGAGACCTTGTTCAAGAAGGTGACCGCGGCCATGTTTTATCGAATCTTACGCGTCATGTTGGGCGGCATGCCCATCCCGGTGGACGCGGGGGATTTCCGACTCATTGGTCGTCCAGTGGTGCTCACGCTGCGTTCGCTGAAGGAAAAGCATCGCTTCGTACGCGGCATGGTGACCTGGGTCGGCTTCAAGCAGCATGCGCTGCTGTACGACCGTGAGGCCAGGTTCGCGGGCGAAACGAAGTACCCCCTGACGAAAATGATGCGCTTCGCCATGGACGCGATCACCTCGTTTTCGATCGTTCCTTTGCGTTTCGCGACTTGGCTCGGCGTTCTGGCCGGCGTGGTTGCCGGGGTCGCCGCGTTGGTCGTCATCTACGCCAAGTTGTTTTTGAACGACACGGTCCAAGGCTGGACCACGATCATGATCGCGGTTGCTCTGGGCTCGTCTGCCCAGCTCATCATGATCGGAGTTTTGGGTGAATACATCGGGCGCATCTACGAAGAGATCAAGCGCCGTCCGTTGTACGTCATGGCAGAACGCATCAACCTCGAGGTCAGCCCCCAAGACAACACGGGCCCACGGCCTACCGATCCGCCCATCGGGATGAATTGAGCGTGCCGCGCGTACCGCGAGCGGCGACGCAATGACACCCAAATTGCGCGCTCGGTCGGGGCGTCGCAGAGCTAGACTGTGGCTGCTGCTGCCGATTGCATTCGCGATTGCGATATACGCGTTGATTGCTTCGGCGGGCAGGGCCGGCTCCTGGCCCACGTACATGACGTACTACGATCTCTTAGCCGAGGGCTTCCGTCAGGGGCATCTGTATATCCCGGCTGCGCCGTCGAGCGAGCTCCTCGCGCAGGCCAATCCGTACGATCCGAAGCACAGTCGGCTCTGGTTTTGGGACATGACTCTTTATGGGACCCACTACTATCTGTACTGGGGGCCCGTACCGGCGCTGTTGCAGGCGGCTGTGAAGAGCGCGCTGTCAATTCACGGCATGGTTGGCGATCAATATCTGGTGTTCACCGCCTTCTCGCTGTCAGCCGTGTTCGGTGGGCTGTTGATCGAACGCATGGCGCGTCGACTGTTCGATACCGTGCCTAGGTGGCTGCGCGCAGTGATGGTTTTAGCGTTCGCGTTGGCCAACCCGGCGCCCCACCTGTTGGCCAGTGGAGGAGTGTACCAAGGATCCATCGGGTTCGGACAAGCGTTCGCGCTGGGCGGGCTCGTGCTGGCGTTCGATGTCGTATGCGCCGCTCCCCTACGCGGTTTCGATTGGCGCCTGCCGGCGGCTGGTACGCTTTGGGCGCTCGCTTTCGGTAGCCGGCTAAGCATGCTGCCGTCAACCACGCTGCTCGCGTTCCTGACGGCGTCGACTTGCGCATGGGCCACGCCGATGAGCCTTCGCAGCTTCGTCAAATATGCGTCGTGGCTCGCTGCGCCCATGGTCGTCGGTCTGGGACTCCTGCTCGTTTACAACAAACTTCGCTTCGACAATTGGCTCGATATGGGCGTGAACAATCAGCTCAGCGGCTTCAAGTTCAGCTTCTCGAAGATCTACCTACTGACGAACCTGTACTCCTACTCGCTCCGGCCATACGTCCCGGACTGTCACTTCCCGTATGCGATGGCGCCGTGGTGGCTGGGCACTCGAGCTTTCCCGGACGAGATGGAGGTACCGGCTGGCTATTTGATCAACGAGCCCGTGGTCGGTTGGCTGCGCGTGGTGCCGATTACCTGGCTGCTCGTGGCTGTTCCGGCAGGCGTCGTGCAGCGGTTTCGATTGTTGCGCCGGCGGACGGCCTCGCGCAACGGGTCGCAGCCCGCGCTCGACACCAAACCGCGCGCTTTCCTCTGGTGCGCAGCTTGCTTTTGCGTGCTGTCCTCCGTGAACGGCGCAGCCGTCTTGGGTTTGTATATGTCCACCATGCGTTACCTCGCGGACGTGACCAACGGACTCGTGCTGCTTGGTGTGCTGGGTAGCTTCGTGATCTGTTCCTGGCCTTCGAGGCGTGTTAGCAGGCGTGCGGTCGCGCTTGCCTGCAGCGTCCCCGCACTCGTAACGGTGGTC
This sequence comes from Pseudomonadota bacterium, assembly GCA_037200885.1. GTDB lineage: Bacteria > Myxococcota_A > Polyangia > Polyangiales > Polyangiaceae > PMG-095. The sequence goes on along the minus strand of JBBCIN010000001.1, from coordinate 2,009,222 downwards.
TTCGGCCTGCTGCTCGGCTATCAGGGGTATACGGGCCACTTCAAGACTTACAACCCGAAGCTTAACGAGAAGCTAGTGGAGATACTTTCGGTCTGTGACGACGCGGAGCATTGAATCGGCGCTGCTCAGAGCTCGCGGCCTTGCTCCAAAAACGGATATTCCACAACAATGCCCGGCGCGGGACTACGCGTGACGAAGCTCACTCCCGGTCGCTTTCGCTCGAGGAAATAGAACGCCGCGTCATTGGCTCGATCGACGACGCGCCCAGTGACGTAGTCGTGATTGAAGTCGAGCACGCGGCCAATCGCTTGGGCTTGGAAGATCGCGGAGATGACTTGCGACTGCGTGTTGAAATCAGAGATGCGCCTCAGGAGTGGTACGTTTGTATGAAAATAATCAGGCTGAAACTCGCGATAGCAGTCGATGCAAGTCTTGCCGTAGATGGGATTGATGCCTTCGGCGTTACCGCGAAGTGCGATCTCCGCGTTGCACAGACCCCACATCTCGATGATGGCCGCATCCGTGTAATAGGCGAACACGCCTCCGTAGTCGGTCACTAACTTCTCTCCGGGCGCTCGTATCAGCCAGCGGTACAAACCCCGAGCATCCAGTAAGCCGCGCGTGTGCTTCGTCACGTGGACGCGCATGTCGCGCTCGACAGCCTCCTCCGGCGTGTCGATACTATGCGCATCTTGCAAATTCGCGACATAGCCGGCCGAGGCCAGGACTCCCAAGCCAACTGCGAAGCGCACTGCCCAGTTTGTCCGCAGGGACAACTTCCAGGCCTCGAAGGCGCCCCAAGAAAAGAGGACTGCTAGGAACGGAAGCACGGGCACCAAGAAGCGGTGGAACGGCATCCAGTCACCGCCAACGTAGCTGATATACACAGCGTGATACACCACGAGCAGCGCGAGGAGCAGGCGCTCCCTGCTCGGGCGTCTGACAACCCCGAACAGCGCGAAGGCGCCGACTAGGTACAAGCCGAGTTGGTTCACAGCCGCCGACACGTACTCCGCGCCGCGATTCGGCATCAGGACGTGTATCAGGGATTTTGCGTAGTACGTCGTCGGTAGCGGGAGGCCATAGTAGTTGTAGCGCCACGCGAAGTACGCCAGGTACGCCAAGCTCGGTGGCAGCAACCAGCGCAAGGTCTCGAGTGTGCGCGGGCGCCGTCGCTCGACGAGCCAAGCGAGCCCAGTAAAGCCCAAGAAAAAGGCAACATGCACGATGCCGTCGATGCGCACCAAAGCCAGGAGAAGGAAGCACCACCCCGAAATGCGCCGCTTAGCGCGTTTTTCCGTCAGGTAGTAGTAGACCGTGACGACGAGCGCAGCGGTGTAGGGGATGGTTTCCAGCGCCGATTGCGCCGCTCCCGTCAGATCGGTCGCGAACACTAGAACGATGGGCGGCAACCATGCCCAGCGCCGTCCGGTAAAGCGCGCGCTCAGGCGAAAGGTATAAAACAAAGTCAGCCCGAGACACGCGAAAGCAAGCACGCGCATGCCTGGATAGATTCCATTGGGAGCGACCAACTGCACGAGGCCGGCCAAGAGCGTCCACAAAAAGTTCGAATATCCCTCGACGTGGAGATCGGCGCCGTAAGTGAGCCCGTGCCCCGCCGCTAGATTCTTTGCAAATGCGAAGGAGATGTAAGCGTCGTCGACTCGGTAGTCGCCGATCAGCTGCAGTTGCCAGCCGACCACAGCGGTGAGCACCGCCACACCGACAATGACTGTGGCGCTCGGCAATCGAATCCGTTTCGAAGCGACATCGTGTGCTGAGTACCGAGGCATGCTGTCAACAGTCTTCGTTTATGGGGACTAGGATGGCTGCAGGCCGACTGTAGCGCGATTCGCATGCGTGGGGGATTTACAAATCGGCTCGTGACTCGAGAGAATCGAGCGCGCGTTTGCCGCTGTGATGCTACTTTCCGGCGCGACCGCGGGTGGCAATGGCTACGAACGTAAACGATGCACTTCAATTAAACTGGCGTTTCCGGTTGCGCGCGTCGTTGCGCGAGGCTGCGGCGCGAACACTCGGCACCATTTGGCTCGCGCAGCCCGCGTCGGCGCGCGTTCTGGTCCCAAGCGCACTGCGTGCTCAGGTAAAGGCAGAAAAGGCGCGCGCCCGCGCATTGCTCGCAGCAGCACAGGACTCGCCACTGCACGACGCCCAACTCGAGCAAGCTCTGCGCGCGCTGCTCAGCGCAGTGGCGCGCGCCAGTGCACAGAGCGACCTCGACCCAGGCGTCCTGGCACTCGTCGGTTATGAGCGGGTCGAGCTGAGCGGCCTTCCGAGTCGGCTTCGAGCTGCGCTCGCCCCCTTCTCGGACACCGTCGATCTGAAGCTGTCTGGCGAACCAGAACGGCGTGACACGCTCGAACTGTGCGAGTGGATCGATGCTCTGCTCGATGATCGCAGCGATCGACAAACCATGCTCATGCGCTTCGTCCCCAGAATTGTCTTCGCGGTATTGCTTGTAACACTCGTGGCGGCGCTTTTTAGCAACAAGAATTTGGCCTATGGCAAGAGCGTCGTTGCAAGTTCCCTGTGTAGCCTCACGCCGCCGGAACGACACGGCAAGGAACGCCTGAGCCGGGTCACCGACGGTGTCATCTTAGAAGGTCCCGGTGTCGGCTCGGAGTGGGGCGAGACCAATTTCGCGCTCTGCACGAGGGCGGAAGAGCATCCCTGGGTGACCGTCGACCTCGGCTCGGAACGCACGCTGAACCGCTTCGTCGTCTACAACCGTTCCGATTGCTGTTGGAACGGGGACGACCTTCCGCTCAGCGCACAAGTATCGCTCGACGGCACGAAGTTCGACACCGTGGCCACTACTGACAAGCCCTTCACCACCGAATTCCCCTGGTCGGTTTCTGTCGAGCCCGTTCGCGCGCGGTACGTCAGGCTGTACGTGGCCGCTCGAGCCAAGAAGAGCATCGTCCTGAGCGAGTTCGAGGTCTATGGACACTGATCGCAGTCGTTGGCACGGCAGGATTCAGCCGCAGCTCTGGGGGCGCCTCGCCTATCTCGCATTTTGGGCTGCTGCGATCTTCCTTGCGCTGCGCTGGTGCGATCAAGCTATTCCGCGCTATTTGCCCAAAGACTGGTCGAGCGCACACGAATTCGACGGGCTCGTCGATTGGAAGGCGGCTCGGCTGTATTTGGCCGGAGGCAGCCCGTTCTCGCCGGCGGGCCTAGCCGAATTGCACGTCGCAAGCTTCGGTCATCCGCCGACGACTCCATTCTGGTTCATCCCACTGGCGCGCTTCGACAAGCCCATCGCCGCCGAACTGATCGACTTGTGTTCGTGGTTCATGCTCGTTGTGCACCTCTACATTTGTGCTAGCGCTGTCAAATTTCCCGCGCCGGCCGCGCTTACCGTGCTCTTGTTTAGTTGGGCATTGACCACGGAAGGGTTCGTCATGCACTGGCACGCTATTCAGCTTTCGGAGCAGATCGCATTTCCGATCGTCGTATGCTGGGCGTATCTCCGGCGTGCGAAGCAAATGCCCGCAGGGCTTTCGCTCGGCATTGCCGCGACCTTCAAGCTGTTCCCGGGCGTGCTGATGGTATTTCTGCTGTTTGCGCGGCGTTTTCGCGCATTTTTCGCTGCGAGCGCGGTGTTCGTGTGTATTGCCGCGGCAATGACCAAGACCTTCGGCATCGAGTGCTGGAAGCTGTTCCTCATGCAGCAGGGACCGGTGTCTCGTGAATGGATGGGGAGTGTCCGCAATGGGAGCTTGCATGGCATCGTCCTCCGGTTGTTCTTCCCCATCTGCAAAGCAGAGAGCTATCCGACCGCAACGACCAGCTACGTCGCGACAGCGATTTCGATACTGCTGCTCGTCCTGGCGGGGCTAGTGGCGCGCCGCAATGTCCGTCTCGCTCGCGAACAGGACCCACGCAATATCGACCAACCATATGCACTATTCACCGTGGTGGCGGTGTTCGTAAATCCGTGGATCTGGGAGCATTACTGGGTGTTCATGATCCAGCCGGCATTCGTCGTCGGTAGCGAGTTTTGGCGGCTCTTTCGCGCGACCTGGGCGGCCTGGTTGGAGGAACGGGTTTCGTCGTCAACCTTGGCGGTCGCAAGTATCTGGCTGTTATTCGCGGGCCTGGGCCTCGGCGCCGTAGTCAAGCTGCTCGGGACTCAAGACATCCGCACGGAGCGGTTACGGGAGCTGTGGTTCGCAACGAAGAGCCCCTGGGCTCATCGTCAAATGCACATGCACGAAATCTTCAACTGGTTGCCCTGGGTGATCATGATTTCGCTGTGTATGCTTTGCGCCATCGTGCAACCCCGACTCGAGCGATTGAGAAGCGGTGGCGTTCACACGCGTTAGCCAGTGCCGGCCCTCAACTGCGCGGACGAAAACGGAAGTGACCTTCGATCAGGTTATCGATGAATAAAAACTGACGCTCGAATGGGAAAAATTGCACTTCGTACCTATCGAAGAGCATGGTCGTGCTCGCAAGACCAATGCCGGTCAAAAGCACCCCAATCGTCACGAATGACAATGAGCGAGCCGCTTGGCGAGCCGCCGGGAAAAAGAGCCTGTAACACACGATACAGGTGCCCGTTGTAGCGAGCGCCATCGCGTTCCAGCGTGGCCAATCCCAAGCCACGAGGTTCATCGATTCGGGAGCGATAGCCGCGAACAAAAACGCGTACGCGAGTCGGTTACGGACGAGTCGGGAGCTAGCCGCACGCAACTCGCGAAACCCAAAGTAGATCAGAAAAAAGAAGCTGGGCGCGAAGCCGAACTCGCCGCGCAGCGCCACGGCTCGGGAGATGGAATCGCTCCAGAAGTAGGGCACTGCCTCGAACATGTTCTGGCGCGTTGTGCGAGTGAAAACGTCGAATGCATCGTTCCGAACGAAGAAATCGGTGTGTTGCTCGGCAAAGGCTTGTAGAGCCTTCACTCGCATCGGATCCGCGGGAGTCGACGCGACGACCACAGTTCCGGTTACGACGAGTGCAGCCATCAGTAGGTGCAGGCCGAGTAACGCGCGCTGGCGGCCAGTCAACGCGCGTGTCTCCGAGATCCGCAAGATGTGGCACGAGGCGATGAACAGCGCGGTCGGCCCGAACATCACAATCAGGCCCTCGTGAACTAAGGCGAGCGCCGAACCAAGCAGCGCGAGCAAATAAAAGATCGCGTACTCTCGGCGTGGTTTCCGTACCCAAAGCAGTAAGCCGAGCACCGAGATCAAGCCCAGAAAGTCGAAGTACCCGACAGCGCTGACCAGGAAGATCATGCCCGGCGATGCACACATGACGAGCAAGGCGATCCGGAAGTTCCAGTCCCCCGTTCGTTGCCGAAACGCGCGTCCTGCCGCGAGCGCGAACAAGATCCCCGCGGTCCATTGCAGGACGAACGAGAAAATCACGAACGTATTGTAACGGTAAACGTAGTTGCCGCCGATTTGGCGCGCGATCTCGCCGATCAAGCCGCGGCGCACGAAGCCTTGGCTGTAGTTGAAGGTGAAATGGGTCGCGCACCAAAGACTTGGAAACCGAAATCCCTTGAAGAAGGTCAACACGAACACGCCCCAAACGATGACCGCTGAGGCGCGATCGGTAGCGTGAGCGCTGGGCGGGAGCGGGCCGTTCGAGTCCCGAATCACACCGCTACCCGATGGGCTTGTCCTCATGGCGGCCCACGATGACACAGGCTCGTTATTTTTGGCAGCTAGCCATCGCCCTTTTCGGCAGAGCCCTGGGCCCCATCGCCAGGCGTGATTCAGCGCTCGATGCGAACGCGGGCGAGATGCAAAGTGCCAGCATGCGGTATCCGAAGGCGCACCCAACGCGCCGTCTGCCGTGGAAACGAGGCGGGCCACGTCCAAAATGCTTCGCGCTGTTCGGCAACTGTACGGTAATTTTTATGGTCTTCGCTCAACTCGATGATGAGCGGCACGACCCGCTCGATGCAGCAGTCGCTACGGTTGTCTACGAGCACCCGGGACACTTGTTTCGCACCGCCGAGATCGAACTCAACCCACGGGTTCGGATCCGAAATGACCGTATGAAAGAAGAAGCCGTCGTATTCCAGACATCGCTGCTCAGGTGACTTGCAACCGAGGCCTAACTCCGAACTCGCGGTCCAAGTTCTGCCGGTAGTCAGGTCCTCGCGCGCTTGTCGTTCCTTCCAGGCCCAAACAGGCAAACAAATTGCGGAGCCCAGAACGGCAATGAGCACCGCAACACTTACCATGCGACGACGCCGAATCGCAGCAAGCACGCTCTGCTTGTCACCTAGCTCGAGCAACAATGCCGCTGCCAACTTGCGCAATTCCGATGTCACAAAGGGGCGCTCGTTTTCCTCGAGTTCCGCGAAATACACGAACGAGCCGTCGTGCAACGCGGTCCGAAGTGACTCGAGTTTTTCTGGCGTGTCGGCCGCTTTCAGCAGTTGCGCCGGCGTCGTCGAATCCCAAATTGCCTTGGCGTCGCTCGCAGCAGGTGCACCTTGTCCGTGCGCCAATGCGCATAGCGCCCAGTACACGGACTGCCTATACAGGTCGCTGGCAATGGCTTCGACGTCTATCGTGAACGGCTGTTGCGGGTTCAGAGCCAGATGAGCGAGATCCGCGCTCGCCCGAGCACGATTCACGAACCTGACTCCGCGCTCATCGAGCGCTTGCCAAGCCGCGTCTCGCGCGGTGAGGGTCGTGCGCCCCCAACCCCAGGCGATGATTCGCGCGACGAGCGACTCCCACCGAAAGAACCAAGTCGCAGGGTGTTGCTCGCCGCTCACGTCGTTTCGTTCCCGGACACGGCTGGAGGCAATCAGACTGAGCCGACCCAGTCAAGCAGGAGCAAGCTGCGCGCCGATAGCTGTTGCACGTAGTTTTTGGAACTTGCTCGCGAAACACGACCGAGCCCGCGGCCCGAGTACGCTTCGACCAAGACAGCAGCGACATGCCTGTGCCGGGTTGTGCCAGGTTCCAATCGACCTCATCGTGAATTTTCTGCGTTCTATTTGGTGTGATGTTTGCATACGAATTCCGCGACCGTGCTATGAGTCGGGACGGGCGGCGGAAGGGAGTCGGTCGGTAAATAAATTCTTCGTAATGAACAGGTTAATCCAGCGATCATTTCTGGCGCCAGAGCTCGCGAGCAGTGCACTGCGTGGGTGGCGTCTACGCCGGCATTTGCTCGCGCTCACGCTGTTCATTTTTGGTGTTTCTGGCTTGGGATTTCGCTTCTGGTTGGCCAAAAATTCGATCGGGTGCGACGACGCCAATATCTGGTTGGAGCATGCTCGGCTCATCGACGCGCACGGTGTCGGGTTCGCGTATGCCCATCCCGATTATGAACAAGCCAAGTTCAACCATCCGCCGCTGATGGGCTACCTGTCGCTGCTGGCGCTCAAGCTTTCAGCTGGAGACCAACTGAGATTTTCCTGGGTCATCAAAGCTCCCGGGTTACTCGTCGAATTACTTTCGAGCTACTTGGTCTGGCGCATTTGGTCGCGACGCGGGTCGGTGGTGGCTGCGGCAGCGTTTGCCGCGTATGCCACGTGCCTGACCTCGATCGCTGTCAGCGCCTTCCACTGCAACACGGATTGCGCGTGCGCGGGTCTGACCCTGCTCGCATTCTACATGTTCCGCGAAAAGGGCCGGGCATTTTGGTCGGGGGTTGCCCTCGCCGCCGCGCTCAACGTTAAAATCATGCCGGTGTTCGTGATCCCGGTGCTACTCGGGCAATGCCGTTCAGTGCGCGAAGCCCTTCGCTTTTTCGCCGGACTATCGCTCTCTGTCGTGCCGCTAGTGCCGTTTCTGGTCACCGTTCCGCGCTCGGTCTACAGCAACATATTTGCCTATAACCCCATCCCCATCGAGTGGGGGATCTTCAGTTTTCTCTCAGCGGGTAACGAGGTAGCGCCGCTGGCCGGTCACCTGACGACGTTCATCGGTTGGTTCGTTCGCGAACAGCGGTACGTGATTTTGCTTTCGGTGTCCTTGCTGGGTGTGCTGGCGTTCTTCAAGCCGAGGCGCTTCGCTTACGATCTGGGTGCGGCCGCCTGGGCACTCTTCCTCGTGCTTACGCCAGGTTTCGGCGTTCAGTACACCGCCTGCATCGTGCCGCTGTTGTTCGCAGCCGACTACCGGCGCGCGACGATCTATGGGTTGTTTGCCGGGGTGATGGTCACGGCCATCTACACCGCCCGGATGTCGTTCGTGCTGCCTCTGCGTACTTACGTTCAGTACTACCCGATCCCGCACATCTCGTCGCTTTGCGGCCTCCTCACTTGGGTCTTATTGTTGGCGTATTTGCGGGCTACTTGGAAGAAGCTGGCCACGGTGCGATAGGATGGCAATCCTGAAGTCCCAGGTTATCCAGGCAAATCCGCACCCCAAAGGCAGCAGCCTGGGGGTTGGCGAATGCCCCGACTGTGCCAAGCTGTGATACACGCTCACTGGCCACGGACCGGCCGACCAGACCCGAAGGTTTTGATCATGACTAGCGCGCCGTCTCTTTCGTCCGAACTCGAAGCTCCGCAGTCGTCGCCCGTCCCGGTGACGAAAAAGCGGATCGCGATCTTCATCGTCACTTACAACGCAGCCAGCACGCTGCGTCAGGTACTCGACCGCATTCCGGAGTCGGTCTGGGACAAAGTGGAAGAAGTCTTCGTGTTCGACGACGAGAGCAAGGACGATACCTTCCTGGTTGGCATGGGCTACAAGGCCCATCACGGCAAGACCAAGCTGAGCGTGTTCCGTAACGAGAAGAACCTGGGTTACGGCGGAAACCAAATCCGCGGCTACAAGTACGCTATCGAGCAAGGGTACGACATCGTGGCGCTGCTTCACGGTGATGGTCAGTACGCGCCGGAAGCGCTGCCCGATTTGCTCGCGCCGCTCGAAGCGGGCGAGGCCGACGCCGTATTCGGTTCACGGATGATGACGCCCGGTTCCGCGCGCGACGGTGGCATGCCGCTCTACAAATACCTCGGCAACAAGGTGCTGACGCACTTCGAGAACGCCATGCTCGGCACCGCGCTGAGCGAGTTTCACTCGGGCTACCGTCTGTACTCGGTGCAAGCGCTGAAGCAGATCCCGTTCGACAAGAATACGCACGAATTTCACTTCGACACGCAGATCATCATTCAGTTTCACGCGGCGGGTTTGCGCATCGTCGAAAGGCCGATCCCGACTTACTACGGTGACGAGATCTGCCACGTGAACGGCATGAAATACGCCAAAGACGTGGTGAAATCAGTGATGGATTTCGAGCTGCACGAGCTCGGCCTGCGTCACCACGCCGAGTACGAGGTGCCCCCGGCCTACACGCTCAAGCGCAGCGGCCTGTCCTCTCACACGCAGCTGCTGGCGCTGGTCGGCCCCCCGCCGCGCCGCGTCCTCGACGTCGGCTGCGGGCAGGGCGAGCTCGGTCACCTGCTGAAGCAGAAGGGCCACTACGTGTTCGGGGTCGACTGGCAGCCGCCCAAGTTCGAGCTCGATGGCTTCTTGGAGGCAGACATCGGACAAGGCCTCCCGAGCTCGATCACGGAGAAGTTCGACGTGGTGTTGCTGGCGGACGTGCTGGAGCACATGCCCGATTCGCTGCGCCTGCTGGAAGAGGTCAAACAGCGGCTCAATCCCGGCGGTTCGGTGCTGGTCTCGTTGCCCAACGCGGTGCATTGGTCGGTGCGCGCCCAAATCGCGTCCGGTCGGTTCGACTACGCCAACAAGGGCATCATGGATCGCGGGCACCTGCGCTTCTTCACCCGTGCCTCTGCGGCACGCCTGTTCAAAGAGGCGGGCTTCAAAGTCACCACCCAACGCACGACGCCCGTCCCTTGGGAGAACGTGCTGCCGCGCGCACTCGGTAGCTTCATCCGCGACAAGGTCGAGAAGAGCGACTACTTTCTGACGCGCCTGCGTCCGAACATGTTCGCTTACCAGCACTTGTTCGAGCTTCGCGTCGCCGACTGACGGTCAGCGTTTTCGGCGATCGGTCGGCGCAGGTTCATTCGTTCCAACCGGGGAACGCGCTTGACCTCCGAGAAATACACTGCTTTCGTCCGCGCCGTGTCCGCTGATGAACCGATGAAAACCCAGGGGACACCGCTGTCGTCAGGCAAAAAACGCTCCGTCTGGGTCTACGCGCCACGCATCCTGGCGTCGCTCGCCATCGCTTTCGGCTTCGTGTGGCTGTTCAAGCGCGGCGGGCTGCCCCTGATCCCATCGGCGAGCACGCTGTCCGCGGTGCAACCTTGGGGGGTCATCGCCTTTGCATTGTTCACCGGGATCTCGGTCTATTTTCGCGTGCATCGTTGGGTGCCGCTGCTGAGGCCGGTTGCTCCCGACATTTCCGAACCGCGCGTGGTCGGCATCGGGCTGATCGGCATCGCGACGATCATGTTCGCGCCGCTACGCATGGGTGAGGCCGCGCGGCCCTACCTGCTCGCGCGCGACGGCAAAGTGACTTTCTTTCAGGCGCTGGGCGCCGCTGGCGCGGAGCGCGTGGTGGACGGCTTGATCCTCACCCTCACCGCCGCGCTCGCGCTCACGTTGTCCACGCCGATCTCACCGCTGCCCGATCATTTGGGTGACGTGGCGCTCCCCGTCTCGATCATCCCGCGCGCGATCTACGTGGCGGCGACGGTGTTCACGGGCGGCGCGGTGGCGCTGACCGTGTTTTATTTCGCCCGCAGCTTCGCGCGCAAGGTCACCATGACCTTGCTCAGCCCGATCTCGGCCAAGCTCGCCAACTTCGTGACCAGCACTTTGGAACGCCTCGCGGACGGTCTGAACGTGTTGGGCTCGCCGGAAAACCGGCTGCGTTTCCTGGCTGAGACACTGCTTTATTGGCTATGCCAGTTCATCGCCCAGTGGCTGCTGATGCGCTCCTGCGGCATCGAAGGCTCGATCGCTCAAGCCTGCGTCGTGCTCGGCGTGCTCGGCTTGGGGGTGATCGTGCCCGCCGGGCCAGGCCTATTCGGCGCCTTCCAAATCGGCACTTATTCGGGGCTCGCCCTGTACTTCCCACTGGCGATCCTGAGGACGTCGGGCGCCGCGATGGCGTTCGTCAGCTACGCGGGGCAGCTCTTGGCCATGTTGCTCTCGCTCGCGATCGGCTTTTGGTTGTTCGCGCGCAGCAAACGCGCGGCCTTACTCGAAAGCCCGGACCGCGCGTAGCTCGACGCAATTCACGCCGCGCCTAGTCATCACTTTCCGACGAAAACGGCACAGGATCCAGCCGCGCTCCAGAGGCACCGCTCGCCAGCGGAAATTATACTGTGCGAACACGTGCGAACACAGCATCATTTCCGTGCCGCAAGGCGATGATTTGGACGAGCGTCGAGCCGTGCAGAGTCCACGAGGCGGGTGAAGCCACGCGAGGCCACACCGACGAACCCGGACCGAGCCGGGTCCAGCCGAACTAACGGCGGTCTGCGTAATTTTTGTCGATCCACTCGCGGTAGGCGCCGCTCTTCACGCGCAGGATCCATTCCGGGTTCTCGAGGTACCAACGCACGGTGGCGAGCAGGCCGCTCTCGATGTCGTGACGTTGGGACCAACCGAGCTCGGTCTTCAACTTGCTGCAGTCGATCGCGTAGCGGGCATCGTGCCCTGGGCGGTCGGCAACGAAGGTGATCTGTTTGCGTAGATCCTCGGCCGCGCGCCCAGTCACTTGGGCCACGACGTCGATCAGCTTGTGCAAGAGCGCGAGGTTCGCCCACTCGGCCTCACCGCCGATGTTGTAGGTTTGACCGCGTTCTCCACGCTGCACGATGGTCCAAATCGCTTCCACGTGATCGTCGACGTACAGCCAATCACGCACGTTGGCGCCGGTGCCGTAAACGGGCAGCGGCTTGCCGTCGACCAGGTTGGTGATCATCAGCGGGATCAGCTTCTCGGGAAACTGATACGGACCGTAGTTGTTGCTGCAATTGGAGAGCGTGGTGGACAGCTTGTACGTGCGCGCGTAGGCGCGGACCAAGTGATCCGAAGCGGCCTTCGACGCCGAATACGGCGAGCTCGGGTCGTAGGGCGTGGTCTCGTGGAACAAACCGGTCGCGCCGAGCGAGCCGTACACCTCATCCGTGGAGACGTGGTGAAAGTGGATCTGGCTCTGGCCGCGAACCACTTCGAGCAGTTGGTAAGTGCCGACGATGTTGGCCTGCACGAACGCGCCCGGACCCACGATGCTGCGGTCGACGTGGCTCTCGGCCGCAAAGTGCACGATGGTATCGACGGCGTGCTCACGGCAGACGCGCGCGACGGCTTCAGCATCGCCGATGTCCGCTTGAACGAAGACGTAGCGCGAGCTTTTCGCGGCCTCGGACACGTTGTCCGGATTGGCGGCGTAGGTCAGCAAATCCAGATTCACGAGCCGGCCTTCGAAACCGGGCTGCGCGAGCAGGTAGCGAACGAAAGCCGAGCCGATGAAGCCGCAGCCTCCGGTAACGAGCACACTCTTGGGTTGCCTCAGTAAAGACATGACTAAAGCTTTTCTTCCAGCGCGCGTCGCATGGCTCGAGCGTACAAACTCTTGCCGCATTTGTCGGCAAGGCGCGTGAGCTGCGCGGCATCGATGAAACCCATGGTGTAGGCGACTTCTTCGATGCAGGCGATCGAAGTGCCCTGACGCCGCTCGAGCGTGGCCACGAAATGGCTCGCGTCCAGCAGGCTCTCCTGGGTGCCCGTGTCGAGCCAGGCTTGGCCGCGGCCGAGCAGCTCCAAGCGGGCGCGGCCGGCCGCGACGTACACGTTGTTGACGTCGGTGATTTCCAGCTCACCGCGCGGTGAGGGCTTGAGATTTTTGGCGATGTCGAGCACGCGGTTGTCGAAGAAGTACAAGCCCGTGACGGCCAGACGACTCTTTGGATGCTGCGGCTTTTCTTCGATGCCGAGCAGCTCGCCATTGGGGCCGACCTCGGCCACACCGTAGCGCTGCGGATCTTCGACGCGGTAGCCGAAGAGCGTCGCACCAGCGAGCTCAGCGCGGGCTTTCCGCAGCTGCGAGGCGAGCCCGGCGCCGTAGAAGATGTTGTCGCCCAAAATCAAGCAGACCGGATCCGAACCCACGAAGTCACGACCGATGATGAAGGCTTCGGCCAGACCGTTCGGTGCGGCTTGCACGGCGTAACTGAAGCTCATCCCGAGCTCCGAACCGCTCCCCAGCAGCCGCTCGAAGAGCGGGAGGTCTTGCGGGGTGGAGATGATCAACACCTCCCGGATGCCGGCCAACATCAGCACCGACAACGGGTAGTAGATCATGGGCTTGTCGTAGACGGGGAGGAGCTGTTTGGAGATGACCCGCGTCAACGGATCGAGCCGCGTCCCACTACCGCCCGCTAAAATGATGCCCTTCATGCCCGTCGCATTTTTCACTTGGCGAGCACGATAGCATCATGAAAATCCCGCGGCCATCCAGAAAGAGCGCAGAAACGCTGGGACCCCGCCGCGCCGCGCTCCGCTTCAGTGCTGATCGCCGGAACCGTCCAGTGCTAGCCTCGCGCGAAATGGCACTCTCGCTCGATCGACAACTAGCGGAACTTCCCCCCGATGTTCAGGCGCGCCTCGCGCACCACCGCTTCGATCCCGAACGCTTCAAGCAGCTCGCGGGGCGGCTCGCCAGCGAGAGCGCGGAAGACAACTTCGTCAAGGGCGAGATCAGCCCGCCCAAGCCGGAAGATCTCCAGCAGCTGCCCGCGTCGGACAGCGCGGAGTACGCGCGCCTGAGCGAGCTGGGCGCAGAAGCATTGCGCAAAGGGCAGGTCGCGCTGCTGGTCCTCGCAGGTGGCATGGCGACACGCATGGGCGGCGTGATCAAAGCCTTGGTCGACGCCATCCCGGGCAGAACATTTCTCGATCTGCGGCGCGCAGAGATGCGCGCGATCGAGCGCCGCTACGGCGCTGTGCCGCCGCTCTGGTTGATGACCAGCCACTCCACCGACGCCGGCATCCGCGCCGCGCTCGGCGATGACTTGGACGGGCACAGCATCGCCACCTTCAACCAGCACCTATCTTTGCGCGTGACGCCCGCGGGCCAGGTTTTCTTCGACAAAAACGGGCAACCGAGCGAGCACGCGCCGGGACATGGCGATCTGCCGGACGCGCTGCGCGAGAGCGGACTGCTCGAGGCGTTCGTGAAGCGCGGGGGCAAGGTGATCATGATGACCAACATCGACAACATGGGCGGCACGCTCGACCCCGCGATCATCGGTTTCCACCTCGCGAGCGGCAAGGCGGTCACGGCCGAGGTGGTGGACAAGCTGCCGACCGATCGCGGCGGGATCCCCGCCTATGTCGATCGCACGCTGTGCATTTTGGAGGAGTTCCGCATCCCGCCCAGCTTCGACCCGAAGGTCGTGCGCGTGTTCGCGACCAACGTATTTTACTTCGACGCCAAGTCGATGCTCGCGCTCGACATGAAGTGGACTTACTTCACCGTGCACAAGAAGGTCGACGATCAACCGGTCGTGCAATTCGAACGCCTGGTCAACGAGGTGACGAGTCATTTGCCGACCGGGTATCTGCATCTACCGCGAACCGGCACGGTCTCCCGCTTCTTGCCGGTGAAAGACAACGACGAGCTCGCGCTGCGAGAGCCGGAAATCATGGCCGTCGCGAAAGCTCGAGGCATCGTTTGATGCCGTTTGGCACTCGCGCGTTGCCGCGCGTCGCTACGAGCGCACTGCTGCTCGCCGTGGGCTTGCTCGCAACGCACCGCGCGAGCGCGCAGTTCCCGACGGATCAGCCCACGCGCCTGCCTGCGCTCGGACGCAGCGCGGTGAGCGACGACGACTCGACCGCCTTGGTCGTCAACCCGGCGAACCTTGGCTTCATGCCCGGTGTCGAGCTGCGTTGGACGGGTATGTTCTTGAACGAGGACGCGACGGCCACCTATCAGGGCCACGCGTTCGCGCTGGCCTTCCCGATCCCGTTCCTGTCTCTGGCGACTGGCCTGCGGCTCGACCTCGTGTCGCCACCGCGGGCCGCGTCCCAGCTGCTCTTCGGCGAAGACAATGCTCGCTATGAGTGGCTCACTTGGGGCCTGGCATATCGACCGAGCAAGGCTTTCTCGCTCGGCCTCTCGTACCAGCATTCGTATTCGAATCAGGCCGCGGCGCACGGGCTTTCGTCCTGGTCGCTGGGCGCGACCTCGCGACCCAGTGATTACTTTGGCCTCGCAGTGGTCGGTCAGAACTTGAACGCGCCCACGACAGATGCTGGCGGGTACGTCGATCGCGCCTACAACTTCGCGGTCGCCATCCGTCCGGTGCGCAGCAGTGCCCTGGAAATTGGGCTCGAAACGCAATACGTGGACCACCGTAGCGGTTACTGGATACCGAGAGCCACCCTGGGCGTCGAGGTGCCCGAGCTCGGTCGCCTGCGCGGGGATTTCTCTTATTCCGATCCGGGCAACGACGTCGGGCGCAGGCAATGGCTCGCTTCTGCGTCCTTTGCCTTCCACTTCAATGGCAGCTCGGGCTCGGGCGAGCTCGCTGCCGGCAGCTTGTTCGGGGACGGGCTCGGCGCGGAGGCGAAGAACAAGCCGCAGGAGAATTTGGGCTTCGAGATCGCGGCCAAGGGCTTTCGCGAGAGCGCCGCGGCCGAGGCTCCCCGCTACGCGCTTCGCTTGCGCATCGAAGATACACCGAACGTACGCGGTCATACCGCGCTCTTGCGCAAGCTGTGGGACATCGCCGAGCACGAACCCACGGTCGCCGCGGTGGTGCTGGAGCTGCGCACCGCGCCTGCGGACTCCATGGCGCACACGCAAGAGCTGCGCGACGCGCTGTTCCACTTACGCCAAGCGGGCAAGCGGGTGCTGTGTCACCTGGAGGACGGCGACGGCTCATCGCTCTACCTGTGCTCCGCGGCCGACCGCATTTTGCTCAATCCCGCTGGTGGGATCCGCTTCGCAGGCTTGAAGTCGCGCTTCATGTATTTCGGCGGTCTGCTCGAAAAGCTGGGAATCAAGGCTGATTTCGTGCGCATCGGTGACCACAAGAGCGCGCCCGAACAGTTCATGCGCGAGGGCGCGTCGGACGTCGCACGCGCGGACCACATCGATCTACTGCAGCAGGTGGAGCGGAACTTCACGCTCGACGTCGCGGCCGGTCGCCACATCGACGCGGTCGAGCTGCGCAAGCGCATCGCCAAGGGCCCGTTCGTTGCGTCCGAAGCGAAGTTCGCCGGCCTGGTCGATGGCTTCGCTTTCGACGATCAGCTCGAGGACGAAACCAGCGCACTGGTCGGCTTCCCGGTGCGGTTGCTCGAAGATCGCCGCGCGCCGCGCGCGCCTGAATTCTTCGGGGACGACGCGGGCATCGCCATCATCTACGTCGATGGCGACATGGTGGATGGCCGCAGCCAGACCATCCCGCTCTTGGGCACGCGGCTGGTCGGCTCCTACACGATCGCGGAAAGCCTGAAGAAAGCCCGCGAAAACCCCAAGGTCGGGGCGGTCGTACTGCGCGTCGAGACCGGTGGCGGTTCGGCCATGGCCGCCGACGTGATCTACCGCGAGATCCAACTCACCACCAAGGTCAAACCGGTGATCGTGAGCATGGGCAGCGCGGCCGCGAGCGGCGGCTACTACATCTCTGCGCCCGGCACGCACGTCTTCGCCAACCCGCTCAGCATCACGGGCAGCATCGGTATCTTCTACGGCAAGGCCGACGTGGCCGAGCTGATGCGGCGCATCGGGGTCAACGTGGAGATGTACAAGACTGCGCCGCGCGCTGATGCGGAGTCGATCTTTCGCCCGTTCACGGCTGATGAGCACACCGAGCTCCAGCGCAAGGTCGCGCAATTCTACGACGTATTTCTGACGCGGGTCGCCAGTGGACGCAAGCTGAGCAAGGCCGAAGTGGATGCGGTCGGACAGGGCCGCGTGTGGACCGGCCAGCAAGCGTTCGATCGCAAATTGGTCGATGAATTGGGCGGTTTACGCCAAGCGCTCGCGCTCGCGAGGAAGCTCGGGAACATCTCCGACCACGGCCCGATCGTCGAGCTACCGCCGCCAGATACGACTCTGCTCGGGCGCTTGCTCGGCATCGAAGGCATCAAAGAAAACCCGCCTGCCGCGGCTGCCTTGTTACCCTCGCAGTTCTTCGATCTGGTGCGGGCGCTGGCACCCTTCGTCGCCCACGCGGGCGACAAACCCCTGGCGTTGATGGAATTGACGTCGGTCGAGCCGTGATGCGATGAACGCACCGAGCGCGCGGGCAGACGGCGCAGCGCCGACGCTCGAGCTACGGCAATTCGCGGTGCGCTCGGCGGGAGCGGCTTGGGCCACGCCGCTCAGTCTGCGCTCGGATGCGCGGCGCATCGGCTTGGTCGGTGATTGGGAGCCCCTGTTCCAGCTGCTCATCGGGCGCGCAGAAGCCGAAAGCGGTAGCGCGCGCGTTCTCGGCTGTGAGCTGGAATCGGCGATTTCCCGCGGTGTTTTGGGCTTTGCCGCGTGTGATGCCCGGTTACCGGGGTCGTTCACCGTCGGCGAATATCTGCGGCACGCGGCTCGTCTGAGTCACGGCTCGGCGAGCCGTGCGGTGCACGACGCGCAGCGCGCGCTCGACCGCTACGGGCTGGCAGAGCTCGCCAAGCGTAAGCTGGCAGAGCTCGCGCTTTATCAACAGCGCGCGCTGGGTGTCGCGCTATCCACGCTGACCGCGCCTGCGGTCGTCTGCCTGGAAGCGCCGCTACGTGGCCTCGACGCGCCCTCCGCCGACTACATTGCGCGTCTGTGCGGCGAGGCCAACGCACACGGCCGGGTGCTGCTCTCCGCGGCCCTACCCAGCTCACCGAGCGCCGAGCGCAGCTTGCTGGACGGCTGCGATGAGCTCTTCGTCCACCAGCGCGGCGCGCTCGTCGCCGAGGGCGCTCCGAGCTCGGTCTTCGCGCTGGGCACGCGCTACTTGCTGTCGGTCAAAGGTCAACGAGTAGCGGCATTTTCTCAAGCCCTCCGCGACGCGGGCGTCCGACTCGAGCCGCGCACGCAGGCCGGCAGCTTCAGCGTCGAGCTAGCCGAGAAAGGCAGCACCGATCTGCTGCTGGACAGCGCGCTCGATCACGGGCTGACCGTGCTCGAGCTCGAACCATTGTTCGACGGTTGAGCCGTACCCGCTCAGTCCGCGGTCGGGTCGGGCTTGGCCGCAGTGGTACCCACGCCCGCGCCCCGCGGCTTCGACTTCGGCGCGTCGTCTCCGTCCTGCCCGCTGGCGGCGATTTTCTCCATCCCCTTACGCACCGCCAAGATCGACAATCGACGATTCTCGGCTGCGAAGGGCTCGTCCGGCTTCATCAGCGCGGTCGCGCCATGCGCGAACACCCCCGACACCTGACCCGAGCGCAGACCGCCCTTCTCCAGGACGGCACGCGCGCGATCCGCGCGCTCGAAAGACAATTGCCAGTTGGAGCGCCCCGATCCAGTAGGGAATGGTCGAGCGTCGGTGTGCCCGTGAACCTGAATTTGGTTCGGCAAGCGGGCGAGCACCGGCGCAATTTTGCCCAAAATTTCGATCAATTTGGGCTTCAACTCGGCTGACGAGGAATCGAATAGCAGGTTTTGCCCGCCATCCAAGATCTGAATCAAGAGCCCCTCTTCGGTGACGCTGACTTTGATCTGGTCGCGGATGTCCCTCAAGCTCGCATCTTCGCTGATCATCTGCGAGATTTTGGAACGCACCGCCAGCGACACGCGCTCGAACGTGATCTGTTCGGGTTGGGTGTGCGACGAGCCGACCACGTCGAAGAAGCCCTTGTTCTGAATGCCGCTGCCGCCGTTCAAAATCGACGGCGCGCCGGTGAACACCCCGGTGCGGAAGTAGTCCGACAGCTCGGTACGCGTCTCTTGGTCGGTCTGTGAGACCAACCAGAGCACCATGAAGAAGGCCATCATCGCGGTCACGAAGTCGGCGTAAGCCACCTTCCAGGCGCCGCCATGGTGCGCCGCGTGGCCGCCCTTCTTCTTGATGATGATGATGCGCGGTCCGCCGCCGCTCGGTGCTGCACCGCCGGCCATTTTTACTTACCCTTCAGCTCCGCGAACGCCTTGTCGAGCTCGGCGCTCGATGGTCGTTCGTCGGAAAAGATGGCGCGCCGCGCGAACTCGATGGCAATCGCTGGATTCACGCCGCGAGCCGCAGCGACCACCGCCTCTTTGATACAAGCCATGTAGCGCGATTCAGCCGCGACCTGGAGCTCGACGCTCGTCGCCATGGGCCCAACCATGCCGTAACAGAGTAAAATACCGAGGAAGGTGCCGACCAAGGCGGCCGCGACGTGATGGCCGATCTCCTCCGGGCCGCCATCCAAGTGGGCCATCGTGATCACGATACCGAGCACGGCGGCGACGATGCCGAGGCCCGGCAAGGCGTCACCCGCGGTGCGGATCAAGCCGATCGGCTGCGCGTCTTCCGCGTGGTGCGTCTCGAGCTCGGCATCGAACAGCATGTTGAGCTCCTCCGCGGAGCAGCCGTCGACCAGTTGCTTCAAGCCGTCGACCAAGAAGTCCATCGCGTGGTGCCGCTTGGTGACCGTCGGATACGAACCGAACAGCGAGCTCGTCGCGCGGTCGCTGACGTGTGGCTCGAGCGCGAGCACGCCCTCGCGGCGAATCAAGGCCAAGATCTGATACAGCAGCTTCAGCAGATCCAGATAGTCGGCCTTGGTCGGCGAGTGATTCTGAAAGGCCTTCTTCAGCGAGGCGAGCACGCGCGACATCACCTTGCCCGGCGCCGAGATGATCACCGTCCCGACCGTTGCGCCGCCGATGACGACCAACTCCGCAGGTTGCAAGAGCACTGGGAATGGCCCGCCGCCCATGGCGAACCCGCCGAGCACGGCCCCGAACATGACCAGAAGGCCTATGAGAGTCGACACGGACGTTTAAGTCGGCCGGCGCAGCCAAAGCTTAAGACTCAACCTGGGACGCATGAGGCATTGTCTCGACTTGCGGCTGACGCGTCGAGCAGCGCTTCAGCCGAGCGGGTGAGCAGATGTGCGCGCGGTCGTTGCTGCGCGCGCGCGCGGGTGCCAACGCGTTGACGCTGAGCTTCAAGTCTCGCCGGGTTGTCCCCCAAGCGGGCCATCGCCAGGGCCGTTCGGCGCTTGGTCTGCGGGCAGGTGACTCACCAACCGGAATAGATCGGCTCTGCGATCGAGGCGTGGTGTCACCGACCCTCCGGCGCGAGCCCCCTGCAGCGCGTTGAGGTCGACATCGCAGATCAGCACGGTCTCCTCGTTGGAGTCAGCCTCTGCCGCAATGCCATCGCGGGCGAACGCGAAGTCGGACGGGGTGAGCACCGCCGCTTGGCCGTAGTTCACGTCGAGGTTTCCCACCGACGGCAAGTTCCCGACCGTGCCCGCCAGCGCCACGTACACCTGATTTTCGATGGCACGCGCTTGCGCACAATAACGAACACGCAGGTACGCCTGGCGACTATCCGTGCAAAACGGGACGAACAAGATCTCCGCGCCGTCGTCCGCCAAGTAGCGACACGCTTCGGGGAACTCGACGTCATAGCAAATCAGTACGCCGATCCGGCATTTCGGCGTGTCGATCGCCCTGAGCGAGTGCCCGCCCGAGATGCCCCAATATTTCCGCTCACTCGGCGTAATGTGCAGCTTCGGCTGGCGCACCACTTCACCCGTCGGCAGGCACACGCACGCGACGTTGTACAGCTTCGAGCCCTCCGCGACAGGATGGCTGCCGGCGATCAACGTCAGTTCATAGCGCGCGGCGAGGCTCTGCATCAATTCCACGAAGCGCGTCTCGTAGCCCGCGAGCCGGCGAATTCCCTCCAGCGCCGAAACCGGAGGCTCTTGCGATAGGAGCTGCGCGGAAACCAACTCCGGCAAGAGCACGAAGTCCGCCCGGTACTCGCCGGCCACCCCGACGAAGTAGCTGATCTGTCGCGCGAAGTCCTCGAAGCTCGAGATTTTTCGCATCTGATACTGGACGCAGGCGATACGCGCCTTGTGGTCGCTCGCGCTCGGCCTTCGATAATCCGGGTTCAACCACTCGACCAAGCTCGCGTGGTTGTGGCTCATCGAGTCGCTCAAGTAGTTCGGCATCACCGCGCGCAGGTTGAAGCCCTCGCGGAGCTGAAAGCTGAGAACCTTGTCCTTCAGCTCCCCGGCCGCGACACGCTCCGCGTACTCTTCGGGCGACATCGCGCCGGCGTGTTCATGGTAGTTCCACAGCCTGCCGCCAGCGAGAATGCGCCGCTTGTTCAGACGCCGACACAGCTGCCGCCGCGCCTCGTACAAGGCCGCTCCGACGCCCCGGCCGTGAAATTGCGGATCGACGTACACGTCCGCGCCGTACAGCGTGTCCGCCCTCGGATCGTGGTTGGTGAAATAACCGCTATCGGTGATCCCCGGCCAGGTGTGGTGACGGAGCGGGTTTGCCCCGAGATCGACGACCAAGCTTGCGACCGCACCCACGACCGTACCGGCAATTTCCGCGACGAGTTGCCCGTGCGGAAAGATCCGTTGATGACTAATGAGATGCCGCTCACCCCACACCACGTCTTCTTTGGCCATGACCGGATAGGCGGCGCGGTTCATCGCCACCAGACGCGGCACGTCGGCGCGGATGGCTTCACGGATCAAGATGCTTGGTCGGTCCATTGCTGCGCCGCACTGTAGCGCACGAGACCGCTCCCGGGTGAGGTCAACGGTGACCCAGGTCCGGCGCTGGCGAGCGCCCGGACTCAGCACCACTTCACGCGCACTTTGTAGTTCACTTTGGTGCTGCCGCGCGCGGGGACTTTGATGGTGAAGGTGAAGGTGTTGGCGTCTTTCTTCTCGGTGGCTTGGCTGGACGAGAGCATCGTCCAATCGCCACCGATGGGCTCGTAGTCTTCGACTTCGATGGCGCTGTCTTTGTGGTTTCGGATTTCGATTTCCCAGGCGCTCTCCGAGGTGCAGGAGCCGAGCTCGTGCCACTCGGTTTGTTTGCGATCGCCGACCACGTCGAAGGCTTCGCCCATTTTGACGCGAAATTTTTCATCGCGCGGGGTGTGCTCGATCGCATCTTCGCCCACGAATTGCTTGGCGCCGCTCTTGTCCGCCTTGTAAACGCGCAGAGTGCCTTTGGGTAGGGGCATGCCGAGCTGGTTCTGTTCGCTGTTCTGGATGTCCAGGTACACGCCCACCTTTTGGTTCGACAGCACTTGGCCGTACTGGCCGCGGAACCAATACTGCTGGCCGAAGAAGATCAGCTTCTTGTTCACGCCGATGCCCGCGGCGCTGAGCAGGTTCACTTGCTTTTGCTCATTTTGCAGCACGTTGGTCGGACGCTGCAGCGAGTACAAGTGATACTCGAACAAGCCTTGCTCTTGGAATTGCGGCGCTTGCGCGCGCGCGACCTTGGCGTCCAAGGCGTAGGCCATTGGCGCGGCGGGCGGCTGCACGCGATTTACGTCGCCCGCGACTAGCTTCAGCTCGGCATTCTCGTAGCTTGCGCCGGATTGATTCACGAGCGTGACCCAACCATTGAGATCGCCCTTCTTCTCCGCGTCATCCACGACCAAGACGTAGTCGGCGGACCAGTTCAAATTTTGGGTCAGGTAGGTGACTTCTACGGTTTGCTTCGCGGCCGCGCTATCTACCAGCCAAACCAGCGTCGGCTTGGCGATCAAGTTGTCCGGCACTTGCGCGAAAGCCAAGCGCCCGGGATAGCCGAAGGTGATCTCGTTGTTGAACTTGAGCACCGCTCCGCCCTCGACCGACAACAGATCGGCGTCCACCACGTCTTCTTTTCCGGTTTGCTCGTGGTAGCGGTAAGCGCGCACGCGTTTGCCGACGTACTTCTCGAGCAACGTTTGCGGCGTCAAAAGATCGTAGCGATAGTTCTGTTCGAGCACCGAGAGGGCGCCGCCCGCACCGACGGATTTGATGCTCACGGTCTCCGGCTGGATGTTGGCCGCGACGTCGCGGAACTCGAGCTCCACCTTGCCGTTGCCAAGCGCCGGTAATTCACGCACCTCGCGCACCAAGCCGAAGTTCTGGTTGTAGACGGTGATACTGACCGTCTTTCGCTCGTTAGCGGTGGACACGCTGTGGGCCGTGGCCGCGGGATTCACCGGCGTTTTCGCGTCCGCCCACGCGCGCTGAGTGCCGGACGCGGCCAGGACCGCAGAGATTGCCAAAGCGCAGATCGATTGCTTCGTTTTCATGATTTCAGCCCTTCTCAACACCAGCGCACGCGAACGCGATAAGTCAATTTGGTTTCCGAGCGCGGAGCGAGCCGCACATCGAAAGTAAACGTGGTCGAGTTCCGCTTCGTCGCCGGCAAACTCGAGGACAAGATCTGCCAATCACCGCCAGCGCTTTCGTCGACCTCCACGCTCTCGGGCGTGTCCTTGTGATTGCGCAGCGCGATCTCCCACTCGCTTTCGCCCGCGCAGGTGCCGAGCGCATGCCAGGACTTCTCAGTGCGCTCGCCAACGACGTCGAACGCGGCGCCGAGTTTGATGCGAAGCTTTTCGTCGCGCGGCGTGTGGTCGATCGAATCTTCGCCGATGAACTGCTTTTGGCCGTTCTGGTCGGATTTGTAGACGCGCACCGTGCCTTTTGGCAGCGGCATACCCAGGTGGTTCTGCTGCTTGTTCGGCACATCCAAATACACGCCGATCTTCTGACTCGGTAAGCCTCCTTGTGCGTAGTCGGCGTGGAACCACTCGGGCGCGCTGGAGAAGATCAGCTTCTTGGTCAACGCGATGTCCGACGCCGAAAGCAGGCTGACCTGCTTCTGTTCCTTGTCGAGTAAACTCGTCGGTCGGTCGAGCGCGTACAGGTGATACTCGGACAGACTCTCTTCTTGGAACGCAGAATCCGACGAGAGCATGGACAGATCTCCACGGGCACTCGGCCGCCGCATTGCTTGGGGAGTGATGCGCTGCACGTCGCCCGCGACTAGCTTCAACTGCGCGCTCTCGTAGCTGGTACCGGTGTCGTTCTTGAGCGTGACCCAACCGTTGAGGTCACCGAGCTTGTCCTCGGCATCGACGGTCAGCACGTAGTCCGCGTGCCAATCGAGCCCTTGCGTGAGGTAAGTGACTTCCACGCGCTGATCGGCAGCCGCGCTCGCGAGCAACCAAACCAGAGTCGGCTTCTGCACCAGATTTTCGGGCACTTCCGGGAACGCGTAGCGGCCCACGAAGTTCGACGTGATCTGCCCGTCGATCTTCAGCACGGCGCCGCCTTCGACCGACAGCACCTCGGCTCGTTTCTCTTCGTCGATGCCCGTTTGCTCGTTGTAGCGGTAGATCTTGATCGTCTTACCGACATACTTTTTGAGCAAGGTGTCCGGGGTCAGCAAATCGTAGCGATAGTTTTGCTCCAAGACCGAGATGCCAGCGTCAGTGCCGAGGCTCTTCAGGTGCACGGTCTCGGGTTGAATGTGCGCGGACACGTCCGCGTACGACAGCTCGACGTTGCCCGTGCCGAGATGTACTTTGCGCACCTCGCGTACCAAACCGAAATTTTGGTTGTACACGGTGAGCGAGACCTGCTCGCTGGCACTGGCATCGGAGCGGCTGTGTGCGGTCGGGCCGGTGCTCGGCGTAGCCGCCGGCTTTTGGCCGCAGGCCGTGACCACCGCGAGCGCCGCCGAGAGCCCGCAGAACGATTGGAATCGCATCATTTCGCCTTTGAAACTCCCGAGGACGGGCAAACCTTACAGTCTCGCTGCCGGACGGCAACGGCGTCGCCGCGGCAAGCGCGGCCAGAAGGCCGCTTCGGGGATCTCTTTATGCTAATGAGCGCGCGTGGCCGTTCGTCCCGAGCTCTTGAAGACCCGACGTCTGATCGTCAAGATTGGATCGCGCACGATCGCGAGCGATCCAGAGTTTCCGACGCGTCTCGCGCGCCAGGTGGCCGAGCTCGCCCAGAACAAATGCGGCACCGTCGTCGTCACCAGCGGTGCCATCGCACTCGGTTGGAACCGGCTCGGCTACAAAGCCAAACCGAAAGAGGTCGCGCAGCTGCAAGCCTCCGCCGCGGCCGGTCAAAGCGTGCTGATGCGCCGTTACGACGAAGCCTTCGGTGCAGTCGGCCTCACGCCCGCACAAGTCCTCCTCTCGTATGCCGATCTCGCGGATCGCGAGCGCCTGAACAACGCGCGCGAAGCGCTCGGTGCACTGCTCGACGCCAACGCGGTGCCGATCATCAACGAAAACGACACCGTGGCCACCGACGAGATCCGCTTCGGTGACAACGATCAGCTCGCATCGATGGTCGTGCCCCTGGTGGGTGCAGACCTGCTCGTGCTGCTGACCGACGTCGAAGGTGTGCTCGACGAAAACGGAGCGCGCATCCCGACGATGACGGCGGAGCAGCAAATGGTCCTCCTCGCGCCCAAAGCCGACCGCATGGGCTCCGGCGGCATGGGCAGCAAAGTCGCTGCCGCACGCAAAGCCACGCGCTCCGGCGCGTCCGTCGTGATCGCCCCCGCCGCACTTCCCAACGTTCTGACCGAGATCGTCGCGGGCGCGGACATCGGCACGCTCTTTCCACTCTTGGGCCCGCCCCTCAAAGCCCGCAAACACTGGATCGCCTTCACCCTGCGCCCCAAAGGCAGCTTGCTCTTGGACGCAGGCGCCGTGCGCGCGATGCGCGAAGGCAAGAGCAGCCTGCTCCCGATCGGGATCGTGGGCGTCAGCGGCGAATTCAACGCGGGCGACTCCGTCCGCCTCGTCGGCCTCGACGGCATCGAAATCGCGCGCGGTCTCACGCGCCTCGGCACCGCCGACGTCGCCCGCGCCGCCGGCAAAAAGGGCGCCGAGCTCAGCGCCAGCTTCGGCGACACCGCGATCGAACTCGTCGTCGTCCACAAAGACGACCTCGTCGTCTCGCTCTGACGCCCGGGCCTGATGAGGGGGCGATCGCGCTCCAGCAACGCACCTCGGAGCGCGCACTATTGTCGGCGCATCATGCCACTGCCACGAGCCCACGCTGGCAAGGCTCGGCTCTGCAAACCCGAGAGCACCCAGGATGCTGTGGTGTCGTGGCGAAAGGCCGCTCCGAGCTCTGGGCGATCTTGGAAATCTTGGCGATTTTGCTGGCCTCTCGAGGAGCCGTTCAAACGCGGTTTCTATGCGCGGGTTCTCCGGATCGGCCCTCGACGCCGAAGGCTGCGCCGCGCTTTGACGTGGCGGGTGACCATCAACCCAATTCTCGAAACGAGATGCCCGTGTCCAGGTGCGATAAGCTGGGTGTAAGTGCGACTTTTGTCGCTGCGGGTGCAAAGAGGGACCCAAGACTGAGCGGAGATCTTTTGTCAGAACTTTTGGGCGCGCGAGCTGTCAGTAACCACAGGTGCTGTATTTGGGCCGAGTCTTGAACGGTGGCATTGCCTGGGGTGCGCTCACGCTCTCGCTGTCGGGGTGCGCGCGGCTGTTCGGGGGTCAGCCGGCGGCGGTCGCGGTGCCGGCGGCGCTGGGCAATCAATCGGCGCCCATTTTGGACGAGGCGATGCCGCCCGCGTTGGCCAAAGATGACGATTACGTCGTGCGCATCGTGGTCGGGTCGGTCACCTGTTCCGGCGCTTTGATTCAAGAGGATCGCGTGTTGACGGCGCACCATTGCGTGGCTGCGCACGACCGCGATGGGGCTGCGCTCGAGCGTGAAGTGCGGCCCGATCAGGTGCGCGTCGAGCTGGGGGGGGACTACCTGCCATGGGGGGAGGTGGGCGTGCGCGCCATCCTCGCGCCGAGCTGCGGCTACGTCTCGGGCGAGGGTGATTTGGCGGTGTTGGTGCTGGAGCGGAAGCTGCTTGGCGTGGCGACGCGGGCCGCGCGTTTGGAAGCGCCGCCTGGCAAGCGCGACCAGATCGAGCCGATCGGCTTTGGTCGCTGCGCGCTGTCGTCGGACGGCGTGCATCGCAAACACCGCGCGGGCGGCAGCATCGAGCTGGTTTCCGAGGGCAGGTTCCGGCTTTCGGCGGCGATTTGCCCGGGTGATTCGGGCGGCCCGGCCGTCAGCACCGAGGGCGGCGAGATCCTCGGGGTGATCTCCGCAAGCGCGATGGATGGCGACGAGCACACGCGCGATCGTTCGGAGTTCGTGCGCGTCGACCGCTGGCGCTCGCTGTTCGCCTATGCCGCGTTGGTCTCGAGCGGCACGAGCCCAGCTGAGCTGCCACCGATCGAATGTAAGTAATGTAAGCGGCGACCGCGGCGACCGCGGGTCGTTTGTCAGAAGCGCGAGACCCGGCTAGATTGCCGAGTTATGTCGAAGTTCCTGCGCTTCCTCGCCTGGACTTTGATCATCGTCGGGGGAATGGTCGGCATCTTGCGGCTCACGGTCATCCGCTGGTGGCACGTGCCGGTCGGCGACCCGTACCTCGAGGCCTCGCTCGCCCCCAGCATGCGCGGCGGCGATTGGGTGATCTTGTGGCGCGGGACCGCACCGACCGAAGGTAGTCTCGTGCTTTGCCCTGAGCCGAAGGGGGCGGGCCGCTACGCAATCGCGCGAATCGTCGGCGAGCAGGGTGACCACATCAAAGTGGACGAGGGTGTACTGGTGAACGGGCGAGCCTTCGAGACCGAGAGCACCTGTGATGCGTTCACGGTGCACGATCCGAGCACGGGCGAGGAGACGAAGCAGGGTTGTCGGACTGAAGTGGTCGGCACCCGAACGCATCTGCGCGGTGAACCCAGCCCAACCCTGGCGAAACCGGCCGAAGCCGAGGTCGACGTACCAACGGCGCAAGTCTATCTCGTCAGTGACAACCGTCAGTTTCCCTGGGACTCGCGCGAGTTCGGTCCGGTCGAGCGATCTACCTGCGCCGAGACGATCGTCTTCCGCTTAGTCAGCAAAGACGGCTTCTTCGACGTGCCGAATCGCTTGACGCTGATCCGTTGAGCGCGGAACTACGCGCGCGCCGCGCCGGATCAACGACGAGGCAGACCTTGAGCCTGCGCTAGCGCGAGTGCTAGCTTGACGCGAGCTCGATGGGTTACGGTAGGCTGGAGGTTGGCATTGTCTGCGGTCGGTGCGAGACCTTCTCGCCGATGGGCGAAGCCCGCTGCATAGCGTGCGGCCATGACTTGTCGCTCTTTTCGGCCGAACAACCGAGCCCGAGCCGGCCTTCAATCGTGCCGGTGCCGGTAAACGAGCCGCTGCCTGAACTGATCGAGAAAGCTCGTTCCCATTCGGGCGAAATTAGAGGAGTCTCCGGGCTAAAGGCCGACCATGGGTCAGAGCCGCCGGCGCGAGTAGAGTCTCAGGAGGAGCAGATGGATCAGGCAAGGTACTACGTGTGCGAGTCGTGCATGACTCCCGTGCCAAGCGGGCACAAGTTCTGTGGGCGCTGCGGGGCGCCAGTACCGGACACGATTTTGCACATGTCCCCGTCGTTTTACAGCGACATGCAAGACGCGGCGAAGGCGCGCCTGATCCTGATCCGCGGTGAGGGGATGGACGGCTTGAGCTATCACCTCAAGGCCGACCAGCACGTGATCGGTCGCCAAGGCCAGCTGGAGTTCCCGGACGACCCGTTCATCTCGCCCAAACACGCGAATTTCTTCTACCGCGACAACCGCCTGATCGTGCGCGACGAAGGCTCGCTGAATGGCGTGTACTTCCGCGTGCGCGGCGCGGTCGAAGTCTCCCCCGGTGATACCTTCCTGGCCGGCGAACAGCTGTTTCGGCTCGATCCGACGCCCAAGGCCTCAGACGGCGCCGATCCGGACGGCACGTTCTTCTACTCGTCGCCCAAGTACCCGAGCGCGTTCCGCCTCAACCAAATCCTGGAAGGCGGCGCGATTGGCATGACAGTGTGCGCGCGCGGTTCATCGCTGCAGATCGGTCGCGAAGACGGCGACCTGAACTTCCCGAGCGACGTCTTCTTGTCCGGCAAACACTGCACGGTCGAAGAAAAAGAAGGCAAATTCGTGCTCACCGATTGGGATAGCCGCAACGGCACCTACGTGCGCATCAAGACCGATACCGCCCTCACCCACGGCGACTACGTGTTCATCGGCCGCAAGCTGCTGCGCGTCGAGCTGAATAGCAACTGAGTCGGGCGCTCCCGTCCCACGGACGGTGAACGATTGAAAACGGAGTTCGATTTCGAGCTCCGTTTTTTTTGGCGGCTACCACATCATCTTGGAAGCAGAGGAGCAAATGATACAGATCCTGTGCGATCGCAGCTACGCGGGGCAGATTCTGGAAATCCTCAATGAAGCGATCGTCAACAGTACGGCCCTTTGGGACTATCGGCCGCGCACGCTAGCGATGATGGGGCCTTGGTTCGACGCCAAAGAGGCCGGAAACTTTCCGGTCATTGGCTTCGTGGATGAGCGCGACCGGCTTCTGGCCTTCGGCAGCTATGGGACCTTCCGCGCTTGGCCGGCCTACAAGTACACGGTCGAGCACGCGCTGTACGTGGAGCGGTCTTCTCGCGGCCAGGGGCTCGGTAAGAGCATGCTCGAGCAACTGATCAGCTACGCCGAGGGGCAGGGCTATCACAACCTGATCGGTGGCATCGCGAGCGAAAACCAAGCGAGCATCAACACGCACCTCAAATGCGGCTTCGAGCCTTGCGGCACGATTCGACATTGTGGCTACAAATTCGGCGAGTGGATCGATCTCAGCTTCTACCAGCGCATCTTGTCCGGCCCGAGCGATCCCATCGACGGTTGACCCGCCTGCTGTCCCGCGGATTGCCGAGCCATTGAAAACGCGAGGCACGTGAGGCGCCGCGCAAAAGCACCGAGGCGCGGGCTACGCCGGTCCCCAAGCCAACCGCGGGGAGTCAGCCCGCTTCTTCGACGCGCGGCTTGCGGCGGCGACGGCGTTTGCGCGCGGGCTTTTCGGCAGCCGCGCTGGTGCCCGCGGCGCTGAGCTCACTGCCCTCGATCGGCTCACGCTCACCGAGCGCGGCTGCGCGCAGCTCGACCACGTCGCGGAGCGCAGGATAGAGCGTCGTGCGCGCGAAGCGACCCGTGCGGCCGGCTTCCACGCGCGGCATCAAAGCCACGATCCGCCGCACCGCGTCCGCGATCCGACGCGGCACGTTCAGGCGATCGACGATCGGCTCGAGGAAAGCGTAGGCGGCTTCCACGCGATCCTTCTCGCCCGCGCAGGCTTCGCGCATCGGCTCGAGCAGGAGCATGGCCCAGAGCACCGTGTCGTCGAGCGGCGATTTGCGCTCCTGCGTGGTGCGGTCGACCTCTTGCAGGATGCGCCAAACGCTGTTGTCGTCTTCCGGCAGGTCCGCCAGATACGTCGAGAGCTCGGGCAAGAGCACATCGAGCACACCGGTTTCCCAGGCCAGCCAAAACGCGCGCCGCGCCGCGCCGCTGCGCAAAAGCCGTAAAACTTCCTCGAACAAGCGCGGGCGCGCCGCTTTGCGCAGGGCGCCGCGGCACTGCACGATCGCGTCGTAAACCTCCGGGGTGATGCCCAGATCGAGTTGGGCGGCGAACTTGATCGCCCGCAAGATGCGCACCGGATCTTCCTGAAAGCGCACGACCGGCACGCCGATGGTGTGCACCGCGCGGCGCTCGATGTCGGCCATGCCGCCCACCCAATCGAGCACCAGGTTGTGATCCAGATCGTAGAACAGGCCGTTGATGGTGAAGTCTCGGCGATAGGCGTCTTGATGCGCGTCGCCGAACACGTTGTCGTTGCGAATCAGCAGATCTTCGTTCTCGCGCTGACTCTCTTGTTCGGGCGGACGACGAAAGGTCGCGGTCTCGATCACCTTGCCGCCGCCGAACAGCACGTGCACCAGCCGGAAGCGCCGGCCGATGATGCGCGAATTGCGAAACAGCCGGCGCACGTCGTCCGGACGCGCGCTGGTGGCCACGTCGAAGTCCTTGGGGGAACGGCCGATCAACAAGTCGCGCACGGCGCCGCCGACCAGGTACGCCTCATAGCCGGCGCGCGTCAGCCGCTTCACGACCTTGGCTGCGTCGGGATCGATGCGCCCTTCCTCGAATTCCACCGCGTACTGCTCGGGCTCGGGCGCGCCGTCTCGGCCGAAGCGGGGCAAGGGCGGGTCGTGCTCGGGCTCCGAGTCGCCCGAATTGCGGTCGCTCGAGTGCCCACCGCGCGAGGCGTGGCGGGGCTCCGGACTTACCGGCTCATCTGGGGCTCGTGCCCCGCCCTTCGCGGGACTGCGTGAAACCATGGGCCGAATGTTCCGCATCTCCTAGCACAGGCAGCGCTCGGGGCGTGCGGCGGGTATGCGAAGGAACCGGAATTCCTGCCCGTCCGTGGCGCACTGGGACGCCTGTACCGGCGCCGAGCCGGGCCAAGGCCCGGCAAACCACCGGATCTTCGCATGGACCGACCCGTCCGCGCGCGGAGGGCCAGGGGACAGTGCCCATCGCAGCCCGATTTCGAATGTCCGGACCGGAAGCGCCCTTGGGCGACCCTTCCAGATCGGCTTCGTGCTCGTCGACCGCCGGCAGGCCGAGCGACCACTCGGGCTCGAGGCCCACCTGTTGCAAAGCGGTACCGTCCGGCAGGGCGACCAGCAGCGTGGTCAAGCGCAGCACTCCCCCGCCCGAATGATCGTCGAAGTACTCTTGGACGCAGCCCTTGCCGAAGGTGTGGGCGCCCAAGAGCGGACCGCGGCCGTAGCTGTCAATCGCGCCGGCGATCATCTCGGCCGCGCTTGCCGTATAGCCGTCGACGAGCACCGCGACCGGGCCCTTCCACACCGCATCGGGATCGGGCTGACTGGCGCGCAAGATCTCGCTGACTAGCCCGCGATGGATCAGCGGAAAGCCAGGCACACCAGGAAGAAAGAGGCCAATCGCGGCCGCAGCACCATCGGTCGAGCCGCCGCCGTTGCCACGTAAATCGAGCACGACGCCCAGCGGCGGATCGTCGTCTTGACGCGCGAGCGCTAGGCGGTCCGCCAAATCATCACCCAAGCGATCGCCGACCTCGTTGATCGTGATCACGTCGACCCAGCCCTCGCCGTAGCGAATGCCGGTCGCGGGCAATGCATTTTCCAGCTCCTCGTCGCCTTGCGGGAAGGCCACGAGTAACTCGAGCGCGGTCCTGCTCGGGCCGCGGAGAACACGCACCGTGCGCGCGCTCTGCCCGCGCGGCGGCTCGACACGCGCCAGTTGCTCCACTTGCTCCACGCTCAGGCCGGCGGTCTCGGTGCCGTCGACCGATAGCACCAGATCATCGATCTCGAGCGGCGCGCGCGGGCCGGCGACGATGCGCACACCGAGCGGCGTGCGCAGCATGTTGCCCCACAGGCTCGGCTGCTCGCCGTCCAACGGATCGCCGGCAAAGAGCGCCCATTCCTCTTCCAACGGCGCCCATTCGCCATGCGGATCGATGGCCGGCACGTAAGCGCGTACGGCGGCGGCCAGCGCCACCTCGGACCAGGCCTCGACGCTCAGATCCGGAAAGAAGCGAGACAGCGCGTTGCTGGCGGGGCCGTCCGCGAGCTCGGGCGCGACGTTCAAGAACTGGCCGATACGCAGTCCGAGATCCGCCGCCAATTGCCGAGCCGGGTGCGACACGATGTCGTCCTCGAAAGCGGGTTCGTTGATGGCCGCGAGGGCGCGCCGAAAATGCGCCGGCGGCGCTTCCGCGCGCGCTTGTTCGAACACGGCGCGCAAGCCATCGACCCAACGCTTGGAATCCGCGCCGAGCGACAGCGCAACCGAGCACGGCGCGGCCACCCCGCCGCTTTCGAGCTCGCTCAAGAGTGCGCTGGCCCGCGCGCGCACGGCATCCGCCAAGGGCGCGTCGGGCGCGGCGGACCACAGCCCATGCGGGTCGAACCAATCGGTCCATAGATCGGCAAACACGGGGGCGGCCACACGTGGCGGCTCAGCCGGCAGGCGACGCCGTACCTCGGCCACGATCGCGCGCGCCTGTGCACAGCTCAGCCGCGGTGGCTCACCGTTCGGCACCATCAGCGGCCGCTCGCTCTCCAACTTTTCCTCGCTCTGAGCGGCCGGCGCGGTTGGATCCTTGACGGCCTCGCTGGGCGGCGCGCGAGTCGCCGCGCGCTGAGGCTGCGAGCCGACTTCGCGACAGGCCGAGCCTGCCAGGCACGCGCACAGCGCGGCGAAGGCGACACGCGGCGCCAAGCGAGGAAAAGCGGGCCTTGCGCGGGTCGCCAACGTGAGCAGAGCATGCTGGAGCACCTCCGCCTGCGCAAGGCGTCAACCGCGGCGAGCGTTTGCGGGCGAAAACCGAATCGGGAAATCCGGATGGATTTTGGGGGCGATCGCGGTCCAGCAGCGCAAGCCCGAGCACGCGAAATTCACGCACTCGTTGCCGATAAACCCGTGTCTAACTGAGTTAGGCCCCTCTCCGCGGTTCGAGCTATGGTGCGGGGCCGTGGAGCCGATGTCGCTGGTCTTGCTGGGCTGCCGCGTCGTCGGGCCATCCACGCTCTCGCCGCCGGCGCGGAGGCGAGCACTGCACGCCGCCCGCGCACTGCATTCCGGACTGACACGCCACATCCTGGCCTGCGGCGGCAAAGCCTGGAATGGCGTGCGCGAGACCGACGCGCTGTGCGCATTTTTGATCGAGCACGGCGTCCCCGAGGCG
Organism: Pseudomonadota bacterium; assembly: GCA_037200885.1. GTDB lineage: Bacteria > Myxococcota_A > Polyangia > Polyangiales > Polyangiaceae > PMG-095. The sequence continues at coordinate 1,975,700 of JBBCIN010000001.1, read as the reverse complement.
GCGTTGGAACGCGAGTCGAATTCACACTCCACGCTTCAGAACGCGCACTATGCGGCGGCGCTGCTCTTGCCGCGCGGGCAGCGGCGCATCTGGCTCGTGACCTGTGATTGGCACATGCCGCGCGCATTGCGCTGTTTCGAAGGCGCGGGCTTCCAGGCAGAACCGCTACCTGCGCTGTCTCCGCCCATCTCGGTCGGCGCGGACCTAGTGCGCTCCGCCCGCGAGCGCGTGTGCGTGGCCCTCGACTCACTGCTGACACGAGGCTTTTCGAGAGTGTGATGGGCTGGGCCAAGCATCTCGGCTGGCTCGTGCTGCTCACGGCCTGCCACGACAATCGTCCCGACCCGCACGCGCACGTGGCTCCGCCCGCGCACTCGCTCGGTGTCGTCAGCGGCGATCGCGGGCTGCTCTTGGCCGCTGAGCAACGCCGAGACTCGGCTGCGATCAGCGCCGAAACGCTGTCCAGTCGCGACGTCCAAGTGCGCCGCGACGCTGCGCGGGCACTGGCTCGCATTGCCGATGCGCGCTCCGCGGAGCTATTGCTGCTCGCGCTCTCGGACGAAGATCCAGAAGTGAACACCTGGGCCGCGTATGGCCTGGGCTACGCTTGCCGCGGCCGCGAGCCGAAGACCGTGCGCGCGTTGGTGGCGCGCGCCGCCGCCTTGACCGCTGACGGATCCAGTGCGCCGCTCGCGGGCCCCGGCGACGCCATCGCCGATGCGCTCGGGCGCTGCGCCGGCGCGGAAGCCGAGAGCACGCTGCGGGCCTGGCTGCACGGGCCAAAGACGCGCGCGGAGGCTGCGGCCCTCGCGCTCGGACGGTTCGCTACGCAGACCGGCAAGCTCGACGACGTGACGCTCGTGGCGCTGCTCGACGCCGCCGATCGCGCGCAAGATCCGCTGCAAAATGCGCTTTTTCCGCTGACCCGGCTGGCGACGCTGAATGCCTCCAGCGCCGAACGCACGCGCACCCTCGCGTTGCGCATGATCGCAGCGCACGGATCGAATCTCGAGCTCGCGGTGCGCGTACTGGGTCGAACGGGTGAGGCCGGCGGAGTGGCGCTCGGCAGGCTCGCTGCACAGCGCGAGCTCGAACCCGGTCTACGTGCGGAGGCGCTGCGCGAGCTCGCCGCGCAGGGCGCGGCCGGGCAAAAACCGCTCTGGGCGGCGTTCGCGGGCTGGCTCGAAACTTTGCCAGACGACAAAGCCCTGGTCGGCGAGAACTATGGGCCGATCGCGGCCTTGCTCGATGCGCTCTCGCCACCGCGGCTCGGCTCTGGCCGCATGCTGCAAGCGCTCGCCGAGCTCGCCATCGCCGAGACCGATTCGGTCACGCTCAAGCGTCGCAAGGTTCACCTGCGCTGCACCGCTGCCGCACTGCTCGCGGGCAACAACTATCAGAGCGCGCGCTTGGTGGCCTGCGATCCGACGCCAGAAAGCACCCCGCGCGAGCTCGCGACGCTGCGCGTACTGAGCCGTGAAAAGCTGTGGGGAGCCAGAAAAAAGGCCTATTTGCTGCGCGCACACGCGGACGACGCGGTGCTGCGAGAAGCGGCGCTCGATCGCCTGGCCGAGCATCCCGAGCTGTCCGAGGCTTACGCCGTTCTGGCGGACGCGCTCGGCGCAAAAGCTCTTGGCGTCGTCGCGAGCGCCGCGCAGTTGCTGGCGAGTTACCCCGAGCGCGCCGCACGCACCGTCGACGAAAGCGGCGACGCGCACGCTGCGCCGAAGCCGGATCCCAGCGTAATCCAAGCGCTCACGCTCGCCTACGCCGCCGCCGCGACTCGGCACAACATCGAAGTCCAAAGCCTCTTGCTCGACGCGATCGGCGCGCTCCAGATCTTGAGCCTCAAAGAGGGCGCCAACGCCGCGTGCAGCAGTGACAACCCGACACTGCGAGAGCACGCGCAGAAGGCCTTGCGCCTGCTCGGCGAGCAAGCGCGTCGTTGCGACGAGTTCAAACCGGTCGCGGGTGCTGCAATGCCCGTACCGAGTGTCGGTCGCAGCTTGCTCAGTCTCGAAACCGACGCCGGGCCATTGACGATCCAGCTCGACCCCACGTTTGCGCCGATCGCGGTCGCCCGCGTAGTCGGTCTGGCTCAAAGCGGATTCTACGACGGCATCCCCGTGCACCGCGTCGTGCCAGGTTTCGTCGCGCAATTCGGCGACCCGGGGGGCGACGGTTACGGCGGGGACGACCAACCGCCGTTGCGCTGCGAAACGTCACCAATCCCGTTTCTGAGCGGCGCGGTCGGGGTTGCACTCTCGGGCCGCGATACCGGTTCGAGCCAGCTGTTCGTGACCCTTGGCCGCTACCCGCATTTGGACGGCCAGTACGCCTGGCTGGGCAGCGCCGGCGAGGGCTGGGATAAAGTTGCGGCGGGCGATCGCATCTTGCACGTCCGAGTCAGCCCAGAGCTGCCCTGATAAAACTAGAAGTGCTAGAAGCGCTGTCCATGCTGCTCGCCGTCGACATCGGAAATACGAACATCGTGTTTGGCCTGTATCGCGGCCGTACGCTCGAGCAAACCTTCCGCGTCTCGACCGTCCGCACGCGAACGGAGGACGAATACGGGGTGATGTTGCAGCAATTGCTCGCCCTGCGTAAAGTACCGAACGATGCCATCGACGCCGCGATCGTGGCCAGTGTGGTGCCCCCGCTGACCGACGTGATGACCGAAGCAATTCGCCACGCGTTCGCGCGCGAACCGCTGGTGGTCGGCCCGGGACTCAAAACCGGCGTACCGGTGCTGTACGAGAACCCGCGTGACGTGGGCGCGGATCGCATCGTCAATGCGGTAGCCGCCTTCGAGCGCATCAAGGGCGCGGTGATCGTGGTCGATTTCGGCACGGCCACGACGTTCGATTGCATTTCGCCGAAGGGCGAATACCTCGGCGGGGTGATCGTGCCCGGCGTGCAGGTGAGCCTGGACGGCCTCTTGTCGCGAGCCGCAAAGTTGACGCGGGTGGAGCTGGCAGCGCCGCCGCACGTCCTGGGCCGGAACACCACGCACGCGCTGCAATCAGGCGTGGTCTACGGCTACGCCTCGTTGGTCGACGGCATGGTGGGCCGGCTCGAGGTCGAGCTCGGTTACTCCTGCCACATCATGGCCACCGGCGGGCTGTCCACGCTGATCGCCAAGCACTCGACACGCATCCAGGAGGTGGACGTGAACCTCACGCTCGATGGCCTGTGCCTCTTGCACGAGCGCAATACCAGCGCGGTGGAGGCGGCCGAGGCCAGCGCCGCCAAGCGTCGCGCCGAGCGAGCCCGGTGAAGCGCCGCGCACTCCTGCGAGTCGCTCTCTCCGGTACTGCGTGGTTCGCCCTAGGCTGCGACCATCCGAATCAGCAAGCCGCGGCGCGCTCGGGCAAGCAGCGCCTGGTTTCGCTCTCGCCGGCCATCACCGAAACGCTATTTGCCGTGGGCGCCGGCCCCGATTTGGTCGGCGTGAGCGATTATTGCAACTACCCCGAGGAAGCCCAAAGGTTGCCGCGCACCGGCACCGCGCTGACCCCCGGCTACGAAGCGATCGTGCGGCTGAAGCCGAGCTTGATCTTGTGCGACGGCGCCGCGAGCACGCCGCGACGTGAATTGAGCGCGCTCGGCGTGACCAAATTTCTGCCTTGGCTCTCGCTCGAAGACATCGTGGCCAGCACCCGTCTGATCGGCGCACTGACCGCGCACTCCGAGGCCGCGGGGGAATTGGCGCAGAGGCTTTGGGAAGGCTTGGCGGTGGCCGAGGCGCCGAACGGACCGCGCGTCTTGGCCGTGCTCGGAGAGACCTCGGGCAAGCTGAGCGAAATCTATTTCATCAAGCGGAACTCGATTCACGGCGCAGCACTGCGCGCCGCTGGCGCTCGCAACGCGGTCGTCACGGACGTCGCCGGCGTTCCACGACTCTCGATCGAGGAGCTCCTGCGCTTGGATCCGGAGGCCATCATCGTGCTCGTTGCACCGACGCCGAACGCGCCGGACGACGCGCAGATCCTGCGCGACTACCAAGCCCTGGAACCACTGACTGCGCGGAAGAATGGCCGCATTTCCGTGCTCCGCTCGGACGCGGCGTTCAGCAACGGTCCGCGCATTCTACAGCTCGAAGAGGCGCTCAAACGCGAGCTCGCGCGACTCTTCCAAAGCCCCGCGCGAGCCCCCTGAGCGAAATGGCCAAGCTGGAGTTTGTCGATCTGAGCGTGAGGCTGGGCGGGCGCACCTTGCTCGACCGGATCACGCTCAGCCTCGCGCCGGGCGAGTTCGCGGCGCTGATCGGCCCCAATGGCGCCGGCAAGACCACGCTGTTGAAGACCGCGCTTTCGCTCCGCGCGCCCAGCTCGGGCAGTGTGCGCCTGGCAGACTCGGTCGCCACCGAGCTCGATGCGCGCAGGCGCGCCGCGCTGATCGCCTGGCTGCCGCAGCACATCCGCGCCGAAGAACCCGTGACCAGCCTCGACTCGGTGGCAGCCGCGCGCTTTCGTTTTCGCGAGAGCCACGCACAGTCACGGCGCGCCGCCGAGCGCGCGCTCGATCGCGTGGGCGCGCGCCAGTACGCCGAACGCCGCGTGACCGAGCTGTCCGGCGGCGAACGACAACGGGTCGCGTTCGCCTGCTTGGTCGCTCAAGAGGCGAGCATCTTGCTCTTCGACGAGCCGGCGAACCACCTCGATCCCGCGCAGCAGCTCGACGTGTATCGCTTGCTCGGTGAGCTCTGGCGTGAAGGGCGCAGTATTCTGTGTATCAACCACGACGTGAATCTGCTGCACCAAGTCGGTGACGCCGCGCGGGTGCGCGTGGTCGGACTACGCGCGGGCCGCGTCGCCTTCGATACGCCTTTCGATGCGCCCGCGCTGCCCGCGCAACTCGGCGAGCTGTTCGGCGTGGGGATGGACGCGCTCGTGAGTGCCGGGCAACGCGTGATCGTGCCGCGAAGACGGAGCCCGTCGTGAAACTCCGCGCGGCGATCCTGATCGCGCTGTGCGTCGCGCTGCTCGTAGCGGCGGTCCTGGTCGGACCGGATCTGAGCGGCGCACAAGGACAATTCATCGTCTGGCAATTGCGCCTGCCGCGGGTGCTGGTCGGCATGTTGGTCGGCGCCACGTTGGCGTTGGTCGGCGCGGTATTTCAGGCACTATTTCAAAATCCGCTGGCCACCTCCGACACGGTGGGCACGACCGCGGGCGCGACCGTCGGCGCCTTGTTTGCGCTCGCGCTCGACAGCTCGCGCACGGTGCAAGGGCTACCGCTGGTGAGCGTGTGCGCTTTTGCGGGCGCGCTGACGGCGAGTTTACTCGTGGCGAGTTTCGCCTCGTCGCGTCAGGCCCACTCGAGCGACGTGCTCCTGGCGGGCATTGCCGTCACGCTCGCGACCAGCGCGGCGGCCTCGGGCATGCAATACGTTTCGGACAGCCGAGCGCTGTTTGCCGCCACGCAGTGGTCGCTCGGACAACTACCCCAAGTCGGCTACTTCGGCGTTTGGCTCCTGCTTCCGCCCTGCCTGGTTTCTTGTGCATTGCTCTTGTCTCTGACGCGCCCGTTACAGGCGTACGCCTTGGGCGAGGAGCTGGCACACAGCCAAGGCGTGAATGTGCCTCGGCTCCGGCTATTTGCGCTCGGGCTCGGATCGCTCGGGGTCGCAGCCTGCGTGGCCTGGTGCGGACCGATCGCGTTCGTCGGCTTGATCGTGCCGCACCTGGTGCGCCGCCTGCTCGGCTCCAGCTATCGCGTGCTCTTGCCGATGTCACTGTGCGTGGGCGCGGCCGCGCTCGTGACCTGCGATCTGTTCGCGCGTTTGCTCGTGCCTGGCCGCGAGTTGCCCGTAGGTATCGTCACGGCGGCGCTGGGCGCGCCGGCGCTGGTCGCGCTGGTCGCCCGCCGGCGCCGCTGAGCGGCAATCAATAACGCATCGAGATTGCCAAAGCGCGGGCTTCGCCCCGAGCGACCACGAACTTCGATTCCTGCCAAGTGGGTGCGCTCAGTGCGTGCGTGTGATTGTTGGACGCGCCATAGCCCTCGAGCGGCATGCCGAGCAGATTCTTGTCGAACTGATGATTGTCGTTCTCGTCGTGGTGAACGACGATGGCGTACGTACCAGGCATCACGTTTTCGAACACGCAACGCGCGGAGTTTCCGCTGATCCTCACGCGCTGCGAGAAGGCGCCCGTCGCAGTGATCGGGAACCCGTCCGCGGAAGCGTACAGCCGGCAAGCCAGCACGCCCTTGTTGCTGCGCAGCGGGCCGACGTTCGCCGAAATCGTCGCGCTGTTGGCCGAGGACTCGGCCTGCGCGACGCCGGAAAGGACGACCACCGCGCACGCGAGTCGGGCGCAAGAAAGCAGGGGAGCCGGTGCCATGTTCGAGCGGCACGGTGTAGCGCGAATTTCGCGAACCGCCCGCGGCTTTCACTTGCGATCGGGCGCTCGCCCAGGGTGCCGATGTAAGTCAGAGCGCCTGAAAGTACATCGAGGCGCCGAACGCGATCCGATACGCCTCCCAATCGAGCTGCGCGCCACCCTGCTGGGGCGAGGGCGAGAGCCAGTGATCCCAGTTGAACGACGCCGTGAAGTCGATCACCTTCGAGCCCAGCAGCACGGTATACCCGCTGCCGAATCCGACCGGCACGTTGAGATCGCCCTTCAGCGCGAGGTTGTCGTAGGCGACGCCGCTGTCGGCGGACAGGAAGAAGCTCGGCAGCACATTCCAAGTCACGCGCAGCGGCACGTTGAGGCCGACCATGGGCGAGATCCGATGCCGCAGGGTGCCGACCTCCATCGGCAGGATCACGCCCGTTCGCAGGCCGAAGCGGCGGCCAGGCAACGCCAGCAGCGTGCCGGGAGCGATCGCCCAGCCCGTGTCGCCAGGCGTCTGAAATGAGGCGCGAACGGCGAGATCGAAGCCGTTGAAGCGGAACTGTTGGGTGAAGAAGATGAGCACCGGATCGTAGTGGAATTTGGGCGCGAGCTGGAGCGGCATGAACAAGGCTCCGGCTTCGAAGTCATCGAACATCCCGACTCGTGCCCCGCCGCGCATGTTCCAAAGGTCGGCTGGGGTGCCCGTCGCGTCGGCGCGAGCTTGGTCCTGGTGGGCATAGCTGGTCCCGCCGTCGATGATCCGCGACGGGAAGCGCTGGCCGAACGTCGCAGATGAGAGCGGGCCGTACACGACCGCGACCACGTTGCGAGGCAGCGTCAGGTGGCGCTCTGCCACGACGCCCTCGACGCCGCGGCCGCGAGAGGGGATCGGGTTTTTCGCTTCGGCCGCGCGCGCGGGGTCGAGCAGCCGCGCCTCGGGCATTGCCAGGACGGTATTGGCGATGCGCGCCCGCTCCGACTCCGTGACCGCTGCCTCGTAGGCGCTTTGCGCGGCGACCAAACTTGCGCGCAAGTTCGCGCGCTCGCTTTCGAGTGGTCCGACGCAACGGCCGTAGTCGGCGCGGGTGGCGACGTAACTTCGATCCGCCGCCGCGATGCAGGCCTTGAACATCGCGAGTTGCCGACGATAGGCGACGAGGCCTTGCTCGAAGCTCGAGAGCGCGCTGAGCGCTTGCGCGCGACGCGGGGCCTCGGCCACGTCTTGCGTCGTGGACTTGCGAAGTGCCGCCAAAAGCAGCGCCAGAGTTGCTCCGTCGTCTGCTTCGCGACTGAGCTCGCCGCTCAGCAGCATGATGGCGGTGGCAAGCGCGACCCACAACATTGTCGTATCGATCCCGTCTGCGCTCAGCGCATGCGAGCGAGCTTCTGGAACTCGTCTTGGGTGAGCAGGGTGCGGGCCTCGAGCATCAACGCGGTATAGCGATCGAGCGCAGTGCGGCTTCCGAGCGGAGGAGCAATCAGACATTCGAGCGCGCCGGAGCCGACCGGATCGGATTGAGCGGGCGCGGGCAGGCGCTGCGCGGAAGCCGCACGGCATTGAGCGCGCGCGTCGATGCGCTCGCGATCGAGCTCACGACTCAGCGTGGTGACCTCGCTGTAGATCGCTCGCAAGCGCTCGGCTCGAGCCGGATCGGAAACGACCAAATCGACCACGCCGGCCTTGGCCGTGGCGCGCGCCGTCAATTCGACGGACAAGCGCGGCGGCGGCCCTCCGCACGCTACGACGGTGAGCACAGCGCCGACCCCGACGAGCGCGCGCGAAAGAAGCATCACGGAGAGCCTTGCATGCCAGGCACTTGGCTTCAATCGCGGAGACCCGCTCGGCCGAGGACGACGAGCAGGGCCGGCAGGACCAAAACACTGGCCAACAGACTCAACGCAATCCCCAGACTGAGTAGCAGGCCGAGGCCCTGCATGGCGCGGTAGTCAGCGGCCATGAGCGAGGCAAACCCGATTAGGTTGGTCAGGGCCGCCACGCTCACGGCCGTGCCCGTCCCCTGCACGAGCGTTTCCAGTCGGGCAGCACCCGGCCCTTCGAGCGAGCGATGAACGATGTGAACGCCCGAGTCGAGGCAGATCCCGAGCAGCAGCGGGAGCGCCACCATGTTGGCCGCGGTGAACTGAATGCCGAACGGGCGCATCAACGCCAACATCCAAATCGAGCCGAGGATGACCGGCAACAGCGCCAAAAGCGTGTCGCCCACGCGTCGAAACATCAACCAAAGCGCCAAGGTCATGAGTACGAGCGAGTAACCAGCGGCGCGACGAAAGCCTTCGGTGATGTACCGTTCGTGTGGCAGCAAGTTGAGAGCGGTGCCGGCCACGTTCGGATCGAGGGCGCGCAATCGGGCCGCAAAGCGCGTGGCGAAGCCCTCCTCCTCGACGTTGCCCGCCGGATAAGCGTGGAGCGCGAGGCGCGTGCCGTCCTTGGATACGAAGCGCGCGACGAACACGGGCGGAAGATCGGTGGGCGCATAGCGGCCGCGCTGGGCGATGCGGCGAGCGGTGTCCACGGCCCGCGTCAGCGCACTTTCCAGGGCTTTCCCAACGCGGTTTAAAGCCGGCGCGCCCGCTTCGGGCTGGTTCGACAGCCAGCGCGCCAGTTCGCTGAGCTCACGCGAGGCGCGTGTCGCGTCGCTGCCATCGAGGTTTGCTTGACGCATGGCAAACGAAAGCTCGTCGAGCGTATCCGCCAGCCGGTTGAATGCGGCGAGGCGCGCCGGCCCCTGCGTAGCGGTGGCCTCGGGGATGGTCGGGGTGTAGCCGGCAAGCCCGGCGACCGCCTGCTGGATACTTGCGATGCGCTCTGGCGTTTCGGGCGGCAACAGATCGCTCGGGCTTTGCACCTGCGCGACCTCGGAGGTCTGCCGCAGCTTCTTCGTGAGCTCTCGGGCTTCGTCGAACGACGAGACCATGAAGTGGGTATCGAGCGGCGGCGTGCCAGATTCCTCGATCCGCTTCAGACCGCGATAGCTCTCCGCGTGTGCGGGCAAGAAATCGAACGTGCGCCCATTGAAGCCCGGTCGTGTAACGATCAGCGAGCCGACCGCGACCACGGTCGCCAAGCCGGATATGCCGAGCACCCAGGGCGCTCTGCGTCCAACCAGGTTCAGCACGGTGGAGAGGCCGAAGAGCTCGTGCATGTTCGGCTGGCGTTTGCCGGCGAGCAACGGGAGCAGGACCGGGAAACCCGCGATCGTGCAGACCAGCGTCACACCCAGGCCCACCGCCGTGATCACGCCGAGCTGCGCGAAGGCGGCGAATTTCGTGGCCGTGGTGCTCAAAAAGGCGGCCGCGGTCGTGCACGCGCCGAGCGCTACGGCCGGACCGTCACTCAAGAGTGCTGTGGCGAGCGCGGGGCGCACGTCTTCGCCGTCAACGCGCGCTTCCGAATAGCGGTGTAAGAGGTGCACACCGAACTCGATCCCGAGCCCGAGCAGTACGCTCATGAAGCTCGAGGTGACGAGATTCAAGCCGCCGTACGCGAGCACGACGAATCCGAGCGAGATGACCATCCCCGCCAGGAGCGGCAAGAGCAGCACTCCCACGTGCCGAATCGAACGAAACACCAACATCAGGAGCAGGAAGATGCCGACGGTCGACCACAGCGAAGTCGTGCGCGAGCTGTCCTGCAAGCTCTTGAGCTCGTCCACGGCGAGGGCCGGAGCGCCGGTGAGATCGGCGTGCAGTCCCGGCTTGGAGAGCGTGGCCAGCGCTCGATCGCGCGCGCCTCGAATGCGATCGACGGCAGGCTTGAGCTCGCGGCCTTCATCGCTCTGCAGCGCCGGAAAGATCAACACGAGGTGATAGGCCCCTCGACCTCCGACGAGGTAACCACGCTCGTCGAATGCCGAGCCGCCCTGGTTCAGCCGGCCGAGCTCACCGAGCGAAAGCTGGCCGCCCGTGGCCAGCGCTTGCCGCAGCGCTTTCAACGCGTCGGCGAGCCGTCCGAGCCCTTTTACGTTCTGCTCGGGCTTGAGGCCGGGACCGCTGCCGTTTGCTCCGTCGAGCTCACCCGAGAGCCGGCGCTCGGCGGCACCGGCCCAGCTGACCCATGGGTCGACTCCGGGTTGGAGGGCTGCGCCGGCTTTGGGCAAGAGCTGCGCGAGCTCCGGGCGCCAGACGAGCAGCGTCTCGGCCACGGTATCGAGCGTCACCTTACCGAGCACGCGGCGTTCGAACTCGGGCAGCTTCGCGAGCTCGGACTCGAAGCGGTCGACGAATAGCCGGCGCTCTTCGGGGTTATCGCCAGAGACGACTAGGACCGCCAGCTCGGAACGCCCGAATGCGGCGTAGTAATTGAAGAGTCGCTCCTGGTGCGGGCTCGTGACCAGACCGGTGCGCGAGGTGCTCACGCGCAAGCCCCCAAACTGGATCAGGAGACCGGACGCGACAACCAGCAGGATGATGCACGCAAGGACCGCGCGCGGCCATTTCAGGCCGATGGTGAGCAGGTCCTTGATCACAGAAGCGTCTCCGGGCCGCTGACTAGCACGAGTCCAAGATCTTTTGCGGCTGCGTTCACGGGCAATGGCTGAGGTGCGATTGCTCGCGGAGCTCATTCAGCAGCTTCTGCTCGTCAGCACGGAGCGCCGTGCGATGGGCCATGCAGTAACACAGCTCTGGGCGTGCCGGATCTGGATCTCCGAGCGCCAGATAGCCCTCCGCGAGGCGCAGCCGGTTGGGCACGTGCTCCGGAAAACGCTGCACCACTCCTTGCAGCAGCTCGAGACCGACCTCGGAGTCGCCGTGCGAGAGCAACGCCCCTGGGGCCATCACGTACAGCGTCCCGAGCAGGCGCTGCGCCGCCCCCGCGCGAAAACTCGGGTCGAGCTCTGCACTCTGCCGTGCGTAGCGCTCGACCTCAGCGACCAACCCGGGCGCGGCGAGGCCCGAGATTTGGGCCAGCCGCCCCGCGATGACGGCGCGACCGTATGCTTCGGTGGCCGTTGCCACAGGCTGCGTCCGCACGCGTTGGTAGGCGTATTGACGGTCGGCATGGGAGTCCGCCCCCTGGGCGATCAGTGCCTCGAGCGCGTCGGCCACGGCGAGGACGGGCAGGTTCGCGCTACGCAGCGTCGCAGCCACGGGCCCGCGCACCGGCGCGTTCGACGGCGAGCAAGCCAGCGCGAGCGAAGTGAGCGCGATGAGCAGGCAGGCGGAGCGGCGGCGATGCCGGATGGCTCGAGACACGACTATTGCTTCGAATATTGCGCGAATACCGCGCGGTAGCGCTCATCGCTGCTCGGTCGGATGAGATCGATGCCGACGCTGGCGCAGGCCTGCTTGGCCTTGGTGCACAGATCGCCGAGCGATTGTTTGAGGCTTTTCACGGCAACCACATCGGTGCCCGGGAAGGCCACGACGGCCATGCCCGGCAGCTCGACGCTCCGCCACACGGTGCGGATCTCGGCACCTCGTTCGATGTGCCCGGTGGCCGCCAGCTGAGCATCGTCGATCAGCGCGCAGTCGGCCTCGTCGCGAATGACTTGCTTGAGCGGCTCGAGCGGTCGCTGCGCCGCGACCAAGGTGAAGTCCGCGAGTCGGAACGCGCCGCTCGCCACCACTCGATCGATGAACTTCGCCTCGGGCGCGAACGTGGTCGCGAGCCGATGGCCGACGCAGCCTGCCAATGCTTGCGCCTGCTTCGAAACCAGAAAGTATTGCCGTCCGCCGGCCTGCGGGGCGGCGACCTCGCCAATCACCGACGGCGACAGCGTGTCCTTCAGCGCCAGGTACCCGGGCAGCGAGAGGATGCCGAAATCGGGCTTTTCACTGCGCACGAACGCAAGGGCGGGCGCGCGTTCGGAGAAATAACGCCCGGACGCCTTGGCCCAATGATTTTGCTCGGCGACGACGCGGAGCAGCTCGTCCAAAAAGGGTTGCGCACGGTTCGCGGTTCCCGCTCCGTACTCGCGGAGCACGATGAACGCGCGCGCCGGACCCGCCGGCGGCGCTCCCGCGACCGAGAGCACGGCGCACAGGACACTCCCCACGAGCGCGAGCGGCCGCAGCGCAAGGACCTTGGCCGCCTTCGCCTGACTCATGAAGGCGCCACTCCCCACGGCTTGCGCAGATCGCTCGGTGCGACTTCGCGACAACGCTCCGCCTCGGTCAGGGCCCAGAGCGGGAAAATCTTCAGGTAGTTGTCGTAGTGGATGGCGCAAGTCTTGTTGAACACGCCCGCGATGCCCTCGGGCGGAAAACTCCCATCGTCGCACTGACGCTGGCTCAAGAAGTCGACAGCGCGGGCGACCGCAGCGCTCTGGCCCTGCCCCGCCGCGATCAGCGCGAGGGTCGCCCAAGCGGTCATCACCGCGTGCCCCCGTTCGGTCGGAACGTAATGGCGCCGGACGCAACTTTCGGCAGATTCACCCCAGGAGCCGTCGGCTCGTTGATGAGCGCGCAAAAACGCGCAGGCGCGCTCGATTTCCGCAGAGCCGTCCGCGACTCCCGCCGCCTTGAGCCCCAAAATCCCGAACCACGTTCCGTAGGTGAAACACACGCCCCAAGACCCTTCCCAGGATCCGTCGACCCGCTGCTCGGCTTCGAGGAAGCGCTGGCCCTGGAGGATGGCGCGCTCGATGCGGCCCGTGTACTCGCCATCGAAGCGCTGTCGATACGCCCGAAGCGCCTGTAAGCACGCTGAGGTGCATTCGACGTACGAGTAGTCGATCATGATGTCGCGAAAGCAGTCCGAGGCGTTCAGCGCTTCCAGCCAGGCCGGGCCGCGCGTAAGCTCGTACGTCGCCCAGCCGCCGTCGGGATTCTGCAGCGAAAGCATGAGCTCGACGGCCGCGTCGAGGCGCCAGCGTGGCAAGGATTTGCCCGTGACCGCTTCGATCGCGAGGCATGCCTTCAGACCCTCGGCCGTACAATCGCTGATCGGCCATCCGTGCGCGCGGCTCGAAAAGGGCCAGCCGCCCTTCGAGGCGTGGCGAAAACAGCGCTCGCGCTCGGGAACGTCCTCCAGGACCTGATTCGCCTCCAGGTAGCTGAAGGCTGCGTCGAGCAGCGGGCGCGACCGGTCATTCAGCGGCGCGCGCGCCACGGCCTGCGCCGCAAACGCGGTGTCCCACAGTCGTGAGCTGTCGTAGCCGTTCATCTTGAGCCCGTCGGCGGCCTGATACAGGTAGTCCCCGAGCCGCCGCGCATGCTGCTTCAGCTCGTCGCCCGCGGGGCTCTCGAAATGCCAGACCAGCGTGTGCAGCAGCTTACTGATCGGTCCGATACAAATGTAGTCGGTGTTCGCGTCCTCGCGGCGGACCTGGTCGAGGACGTAGCGTAGAGCCTTCGAGCGCAAAAGGCGCGGGCAGCTTGATTCGAAGCCGAGCAGCCAGCGGCTGGCGACATCGAGCAACGGCGAGCGGGGCGAGAGCTCGTCGCTCGCCGCGACCTCACTGCGGGCGCGATCCCAGTCGATCCGATCGTAACCCTGCGGGTAGAGCTCACTGCGCAACTCTTTCAGCACTGGACTCAGTGCGGCTGTGCTCCGGCGGCCGTACAGGTACGAGAGCGGCAGGTACACCATTCTGCAATGGCACCACAAACGGCTCGGGTGAAACGGCAACCGAGTCGGGAGCAACCAGAGCTCCGGCAGCACCGGCGCGAGTCCGCGATAGTCGTACAGATTCAGAACGGCGAGGAAGTACTTGCCCCAAGCTGCCGATTGGGTGGGGCCGCCGTGGCTTTCGAGCCACGCGCGCGCTCGCACGAGCCAGCCCGCGTCGGCTTCTTCCCCGAGCAGCCTGGCCCCGACGTAGTTCAGCGCGGTCGGGAAGACCGCGCTCTTCGCCTCGACATGGAGCCCGAACCCGCCGTCTTCGTTCTGATGCGCCTTGAGGTACCTGCGCATTTCGCGCTGCGAAACCGGGTCGATGGGGATACCAGCGATGTGACAGGTCGCCACGTACAGTGGCAACAGGAATAGCGGCCCGCCGTAGTCGCCGTGCCACGAGCCGTCCGGGTGCTGCGTGTGCAGGAGGTATTCCAGACCCTTGTCGACGGGCCCGGTGCGGGTCGTTCTCGCTTCGCCCGGGTCGATGCGCGTGACGTCAGACCTGAGCATACCCCTCCCGAGTCGCCGCCTTCGAGCGCGACGGCGGGGCAAGCTTGGCCAGACGCTCCTTGAACTTGGTCATCGAGCTCGCGTACCGGCGCCGCAGCGCGGCGTCGTCATTGGCGTGACGCAAACAGTCGTCGATGATGTCGTTTACCGCGTCGCGCGAGATCTTGACCTGGCGATCGGAGATCAGGATTGCGTCGTTTCCGATGGCAATGACCAAGGTCTCGAGCGCCATCCACAGCGGCAGAAGACAGAACAGCCGGAGCTGAACCTGTTGCGCGGGGATCAGCAGCACATACTCGAATGCCTTGCCGAGGTGCTCGCCGGCACGCTCGAACACGAGCGCGAGCGCGCGGTGCGCCTGTTGGCGGTGCTCGACGGCCAGCAGATTTTCGCGGGTAAAACCTTCGACCTGACAGAGCTGGCGCGGCACATAGCAGCGGTTGCGCGCATAGTCCTCGGTCACGTCCTTCAGGATGTTGACCATCTGCAGCCCGATCCCGAACGACTCGCAACGAGCGCGAAGCTCCGGCTCGAGGGCAGCGCCGGTGCTGCCCATCCAGGTCGAAAATAGATCGGTGATCAAGTGCCCGACGGTGCCGGCAACGAAATAGCAATAGCGCTCGAGGTCGGACACGGTGTTGATTTCCGTGAGGGCGCCCGGACGATCGCGGCGACAGTACAGCCGCATGCCGTTTGCCATTTCCGACAGCCAAGCGATCGACGCTTCGCGCGTGGCGAGATCTTGGCTGACGAACACATTCATCACCCGCGGGAGTGATTGCGCCAGACGAATCTCCGGATCGTCATCCGCGAAGGCCGCGAACCGGGCACTGAAACTCTCGGGGCTTTGCTCGCCATCGAGCACGGCGATGAAGGCCGTGAACAGCGCATCCCGCTCCTGGCTGGAGAGCTGCTCGTGGTCTTCGACGGTATCGACCACGCGGCACAACAGATAGCCGCACGTGAGCGCGACTCGGAGCGGTTCCGGCAAGAGCGCGATCGGCTTGGAAAATGTCCGCGAGACTTCGACCAACGCCTGTTCGCAATAAGCCCAGTCTGCCTCGATCATCGCGCTCATCAAGGTGCACTCCGCTCGTTTGAAGCCAACTTCAATTCAGTTGCCCGAAGTCCAAATCCGCGGCCACGCCAGGAGCCTGCCGCGGGCACGCAGGCGCGCAGCGGCCAGCCGAGCCAGCCAGCGTCCTCACGCAGCTGGTGCGCCCACTGCACCCACGATTGACGGCGAGCCGCGCTCTGTCCCGCGCCGCGCAACACCACGTGCCCTGAGGCGCGCAGGAAAGCGTCGGCGAAGCTCGTTCCAGCTCGGTCATCGCTCGTCAATAGTCGCATGGTACGGCTGCGCTCCGTGGGGTTCGCTCGCAACATGCGCAAAAGTCCGTGTCGAACTCGCGTCGCGCTCGCGTCCTTTCGAGCGAAGGCAAGATAGAGCACGCTCGCTAACTGCTCGGCGACATGAGCGTCGCGTTCCTGGCGGTAAGCAGCCAGGCTCTCGGACCGCGCCGCGGCAGCTGCATCCATGATCCCGAGGGTCATACCCACTCCGCTCAGCGGGTGCACGTGGCCCACGGCGTCCCCGACCAGCCAGACATTCTGTCGACCATAGAATGCCCGGGACCGAACCCCAGTCGCGGCCCAGTTGATCGGCTTTTGCACGGCCGCGCGCAGCGCGGGCTCGAGTTGCGGAGGCAGGACCGCGCGGAAAGCGTCGTACACGGCCGGCGGTTTTCGCTCCGCGCTCGAGCTCGCGCCTGGAAAGTCCAGGCACGCCCGGATCCGCCGCTGCTCGATGCGGTAGAGGAGTGCGGGCCCCGGCCCGCCCAAAAACACGTGCCCAAGGCCCTCGAACGGCAATGGAGCGTCCAGCAGCTCCAGTCCCGCGATGTAAGACAGATGCTGGCTCGCGGCCGGGCCTCCGAGCGCGGCACGGACCTTCGATGCGCGACCGTCGGCCCCGATGATGCGCTCGGCGCGCAGGCTCACCCGACGCGAGTGAGCGCGATCCTCGAGCTCCACCTGGTTGCCGTTCAGCCGCGCGAACACGTGATTCGGCAAATACGTCACATTGCGTAGACCAGCGGCGTGCTTCCGCAAGTGCCCGACGAACTCTTCGTGCACCCTCGCGATGCCCACGCCGCCAGTATAAGGGAGGCACACCGGGTCGGCAGCGTCGTCGCCAAAAATCGCGAAGCCGTGGCCATAGCTCGCTGCGAGGGCAGCGATGTCGACACCCAGCGAACGCAGCGTTCGCACTCCTGGCGGGTGCAGCCACTCGCCCGCAAATCGCCCGGAGGCGCCAGGATACCCCTCGACGAGGGTCACGCGTGCGCCCCGGTTGGCGAAAGCGATCGCGGCGGTCGCGCCCGCGGGACCCGCGCCGATGATCGCCACGTCGGTCGGCTTGCCGCTGGTATGAACGAGCGTCAACATGGCTGGATCATCCGTGGTAAAGCCCGCTGAACGCGCGCTTCAGCACCTCACGCGTCGCCCCCGCCGAGCTGAAGCGGAGAGCGATATCGAGCGCGGGACTCTTGAGCGCAGTCATCAACAAGCGGCCACCGAGCATGCGTGGAGCGAGCGTTTTCATCACGCTGGTCTGGTAACTGCCGGCCTCGAGATCGTCACGCCAGCCGCGCTCGGCGAGCTTCCCCAGGTGCGCGCCGGCGGTGTGACCGCTCACGAGCGCATGATAGATCCCCTCGGCGGTGGCAAAGTCGGCCAACCACCCTGCTTCGCCGGCTCGTAAAACACCGGGGGCGCTGAGCTGGCGGGGCACGCTGCTGACCTGGACCGGGTGACCGATCCACCCGCCGAGCTGCTGTGCCCCGCGCAGGCGCCGCGCGAGACGCCGTTCCAGAAATGCTTCGAAACGTTGCCGTGCGTTCGGCTTGGTCTTGTCCGGCGCAAAGCAAAGGCCCACGTTGACGCGCCCTGCGCCTTCGGGAAACACCCAGCCGTAGTGCGGCTTGAGCTCGCGATCGAAGAACAATTCAACCACGTCCGACGTATCCTGCAGGCCCTCGTACCAGGCCATGATCGTGTGCAACGTGGATTGACCGGCCGCTCCGGGGGTTCGTCGGCGCTCGCGATCGAACCCGCCGGTCGCGCCGCTACAGTCGATCACCGCGTCCCCTTCGAAGGTGCCTTGGGTCGTCTGCACCGCGACCTGGCCGCGGTGGCTCTCGATCCGCCGCACGGTGCAATCTTCACGCAGTTCGGTTCCCCGGCTCTGCGCCTCGCGCGCGAGCAACTGGTCGAACTCGCTGCGCAGCATGACGGCCGTTTCGTGGTCGCCGCGGAGCTCGACCCCGCGGCCGTCCGCGCCAGCGATGATCGCGCCATCGATTCGGAACGCACGCCGGCGCACCTTTTCACCTACGCCGAGGTGATCGAGAAACTTCAGGGTCCATGGCGACAGGCCGCTCCCGCAGGCCTTCGTGCGTGGCAAGGTCTTACGCTCGAGTAACAAGCACTCGCTACCGGTGGAGGAAAGGAGGCCCAAAGCGGCCGCACAGCCCGCTGGGCCAGCGCCGATCACGATTGTCTTACGTTTTTTCCTCACTGTAAGACCTCTGGGTCCGAGTTCCGGGCCCGTCAATGTCGCCACCACGTTGCCACCACGTACCGCGCCATTGCCAAGTATCGAATTCGCCTGTGCAACGCAAGGGAACCGAGCATGCGGGGCCGGGTATCCAGTTTCGCTGGAAGGATCAGGCCGGGTGGACACTGCGACGAAAAGCGTCGACGCATTCGGCAGGCACGGCGCGGGGCGAATGGAATTAGGCTGCCGCGCATGTACGTCCACGCCAAGACCCTCGGCTGGCTCGCCCGTCGGGGCGCGCGCGAGGGCGGCCTGACACTGCGTAAAGGCATGTACACCAGCGGCTTCGCCCTGGCTCACGCCCTCATGTGTAGCAGTGTGTCGATCGCACGTTGGTTCGATCGCTTGCTCTACCCGGCGTTCGAGCTCACGCCGGTGACACCACCCCTGTTCGTGATCGCCACGCCGCGCTCCGGGACGACTTTTTTGCATCACTTGCTCGCCTTGGACGACGAGCGCTTCGTGAGCTTCAAACTGTACCAAATGCTTGCGCCCTCGGTGCTTTTGAACCGCGCGCTGCGCGGCCTGCGCGATCTCGACGCACGGGGCGGGCTTGGCTTGAGCCGCCTGCTGGACGCCATCGACCGGCAGCTTTTCACGGCCTGGGACGGCATTCATCGGGTCGGACTACGAGCGGACGAGGAAGACGAGAATTTGTTCGTCTATAGCCTCGTGAGCCCTGCCCTCTACATGTTGTTCCCCGGAATCCGCGCCATGCCGGAGCTGGTCGACCTCAGCGGTTTCGCGCCGAAGACGCTTCGACGCCTCGCGCGAGACTACCGTGAAACGGTGCGGCGGCTGTTGTACGTAACGGGCGGCAAGCGGACCCCGCTGATCAAGAACGTCCTTTTGCCGAGCCGCCTAGCGGTCGCCAAGCTCGCCTTTCCGAACGCGCGCTACGTGCACATCGTGCGCGATCCGCGGGAAGCAATCCCCTCCGCCGTGAGTCTTTTCTACGCGATGTGGCAGACCCATTCGCCGACGATTGCGCCTAATTCGCCCGCTACGCGCGCGCTCGCCGACATGTTTCTGAAGCACTATCGCCTGCTCTGTGACGAGGGGCAGAAGCAGCCGCCCGAGAACTGGGTGACCGTGCGCTTCGAATCCCTCGTCGCCGATCCGGTGGGCACCGTCAGTCGCATCTACGACGCTCTGGGGCTCAGCGTAACGCCGCGATTCCGTGAGCGGCTCGAGCAAGCGGCCGCTGACGGCCGGCGCTTCAAGAGTCGTCACGCCTACGATCTCGCCCGCTTCGGCCTCACGGAAGAGGATCTGCGGAGCGCGCTCGGACCGCACTGGGACAGCGTTACGGGCGCTGACTTGGAAGCAACGGCGCTGGCGCTCGATTAGCGGTCGGCCCCAAGCTACACTCGGACTTGACCTTTGGCCGAGGGGGCGGAATGTTCTGGGCCTTGGAAGCGATCCCGCAGGTTGAAACCATCACCGGCGCAGCCGGCCCCGGGCGCCGGGAGACGCGCGTTGCGGAAGTGCGGCGCTCGGGACCGAGCGGCAATTTTTGGTACGCCGTCGAGCTCGCGAGCAAGCTGCGCCGCGGTCAGGTGCTCGCGGTGGTGTGGTGGAAGAGCTCGATCGCTCTCTACCGGGACGACGCCGGGAACGTGAGCGCGCTGGAGGATCGCTGCGCGCATCGCCAGCTTCCATTGTCTTGCGGACGCGTCGAGGGCACGCGGCTCGTGTGCCAGTACCACGGCTGGAAGTACGACGGCGCGGGCCGCTGCGTGGAGATCAGTCACGAGCTCGGCAAGGGGCGCGACAAGCTACCGAAGATCGGTATCCGCTCGTACCCGGTCAAAGAGCGCTACGGCTTGATCTGGATTTTCCCGGGCGATCCCGCGCTCGCCGAAGGTGTCCCGCTGCCGGAGGTGCCGGAGCTCAGCGGACCCAAGCCCTGGCCGGTGATTCCCATCGACATCACCATCGGCGCGCACTTTTCGATGATCGTGGAGAACGTGTGCGACTTCAACCACGCCTACTTGCACCGCGGCAAGGAACCGTTCGTCGATCCGAAGCTCGTCGAATATGCTCGCGTGGGCGACACGATCAACGTCACGTACCAGACGTCCTTCGGTAAGAGTCTGATCGCGCGGCTCGCCTCGGAGAACGGGGGCAAGGGACTCGATCGCATCAAACTCTGGTACCAGTACCCGTATCAAGGCTCGGACATCCTCGGCAAATATTTGCATTGGTTGTTCATGCTGCCCATCGACGAGCGCACCACGCGCTGCTTCTTCGTCTTCCTGTTCGGGCCGATCGAGATTCCGTTCCTGCGCTGGACCATCCCGCGACCGCTGAAGCCGCTCGCGCTCAAGCTCGCAAACCTGCTCTACGTGGAGCCCTTGCTGGCCGAAGACAAATGGATCCTCGAGGCGGAGCAAGCCGGTTTCGAGCGACATGCCGATCGCCCGATGATCGAGCTCAATCCAGCCGTAATCGAGTTCCAGAAGCTCACCTTGGAGAAGGCGCGGGAGTATCAAACCAGTGAGCTTTCGCGTTCGCTCAGGCGCCGTCAGGCGGAGTCGGATCAGGCTGCGCGCGCGTCTGCCGTCGCAGAGGGCAGCCTGATCGAACAAGCTCCTACGTCCGACGCCTCCGCCGCGCAGTGAGCGCGACACGAGTGCCATGACCACGCTCGTTACGGGGGCCACGGGGCACATCGGCAACAATTTGGTGCGGGCGTTGCTCGCGCGGCAAGAACGCGTGCGCGTGCTCTGCCGTCGCGACTCGAGTCCGAAGCCGCTCGAGGGGCTCGAGGTCGAGCGCGCCGTCGGTGACTTGCGCGACGCGCCGTCGCTCGCGCGCGCGATGGCGGGCGTCGAGCGCGTCTATCACGTGGCCGCGATGATCAGCATTCGCAACGGCGATCGCGAGGCCCTATGGGACGCGAACGTAGCCGGCACCGCGCGGCTACTCGCGGCGGCCCGCCAGGCCGGCGTGAAGCGGGTCGTACACACGAGCTCGTTCGGCGCCATGGGTAAGAATCCGGACGGCCCGAGCCGCGAAGAGCACGCCCTCACTGCCGACGAACCGGCCACCGACTACGAACGGAGCAAGGCCGCCTCGGAGGTGGAGGTCAAACGCGAGATCGAGCGCGGGCTCGACGCTTGTATCGTGAATCCCTGCGCAACCGTGGGGCCGTTCGATTTCCGTCCCAGCCTCGTGGGCCGCACGTTCGTCGACTTCGCGCACGGCAAGATGAAAGCCTATGTGCCTGGCGGCTTCGATTGGGTGCCGATGCGCGACGTGATCGCCGGTCACCTGCTCGCGATGGACCGAGGTGGCCGAGGTGAGCGCTATTTACTGTCGGGAGAGGTCGCCTCTCTCGATCAGATCCTCGATTGGCTCGCCGAGGACACCGGTCGCCCGCGCCCGCGTTTCCGCATTCCCGCCGGGCTCATGCTGGCGATCTCGGTGCCCAAGGATTTTGTGGAAGCTCGGCTTTTCCCCGACAAATACCCGCGTTTCAACCAACACTCGATCCGGCTTTTGACGAGCGGCAAGTACGGCAGCAATCAGAAGGCGCGCCGGGAGCTCGGGTTGTCGCCGACGCCCATCCGGCAGGCGTTTCGCGATTCGGTCAGCTGGTTTCGTGACAACGGCTACTTCTGAGTCGCGTCGGGGTCGCTCGCACTCAGTAGGCCACACTCGACCAGCGCGGCCTCGACGCGTGCGGCGCTCTCGTCGCTCGACTGAAGATTCGTCGAGAGCGTCAACTCCGGCTCGAGGGGGACTTCATACGGGTCGTCGACTCCGGTAAATCCGCGCAGTTCGCCAGCCCGCGCTCGCTTGTACATCCCTTTGACGTCACGCCGCTCACACTCGCTGACCGGACAATCGACGTACACCTCGAAGAACCTCTGCAACGAGCGTCGAGCTTCGTCGCGCGCGGCGCGATATGGGCTCACGACCGCGACGATCACGACGACGTCATTGCGCGCCAGAAGGTTGGCGACGAAGGCGACTCGCATCACGTTGCGATCGCGATCTTCGCGGTTGAAGCCCAGGCCGTAGGAAAGCGATTGCCTGACCAGATCGCCGTCGAGCACTTCCACTCGGCGCCCCCGGCGCAGGAACCGGCGCGCGAGCTCGCCCGCAATTGTCGACTTTCCTGAGCAAGGAAGACCCGTGAGCCAGACGGTGAAGCCGGTGCTTTTCACGCGCGGAAACTAACACAAGCGCGCCTCTTTTCGGCGCGCTTGCTGCGCACACGCCGGTGCCGAGCGCGATCGCGGGGCAAAGTCGGACCGCACAGTCAGAACGTAAATGTACCGCGTCTATGCTTGCGCCTGCACACGCGCCACTTTACGCATTCAGCGCACTGCACTACGCGTGCGCTGGTGAAGGCTCGGGCTCGCGGGGTGAAGTTGGGCGTAGCGGCGTGGTGCGTGCTGTGCGTGCTCGGTTGGACGGCCAGCGCGGCCGCCTATTGCCGCACGATGAGCTGCGAGCTCGGTGAGGATGACCACGATCCCTGCCCGCGCGACGCCAATCAATGCGTCACCAAGGGGCATCCCCTATTTTGGGCGAGCTCGTGCCTCACCTACGCGGTGCAAGTCGATGGCTCGCCGCGTTCCAAACTCGATGCCGATCAAATTCAAGCCTTCGTCGCGCAGGCGTTCTACGCCTGGAAATCCGCGCGTTGCCCGGGTGGGGGCTCGCCGCGCTTCGAAGTGCAGTTTCAAGGCTACGTGAGTTGCGACCGCCGCGAAGCAGTCTGCGACGGCGCCGACAAGAACGTGCACGTGATCATGTTCCACGACAGCGGATGGGTCAAGGGCAAGGCGCGCATCGGGGTCACGACGCCCACCGGCGGCGCCGAATCGGGATTGATCGTCGATGCAGACGTCGAAATCAACTCGCAAGACTACTCGTTCGAGACCGATCCAACCGGCATGATGTCAACCTCGCTGCTTTACGTGCTGACCCACGAGCTCGGCCATTTTCTCGGTCTCGCGCACAGTCAGGTGAGCGGTGCGGTGATGTCCACCGACTACCAAAGTCTGCCCTTCAGCCCGAACCTGATCTCGCCCGACGACGCGGCCGCGATCTGCGCCGCCTATCCGCCCGGACCAAAGCTGAGCTGCGGCTCGTCATCCGCGCCGGCGTACGACATGTGCCAAATCCCTATCGGCGCGGATCCTCCGTGCAAGCTGCCGTCACTCACGCAAGACGCAAGTAGTTGCGGCTGTCACCTCGCGGCAAGCTCACGGCGCCGCCCGTCGCCGATGGTGGCCGCATTGGGATTGGTGATCGCCGCTTTCGCCGCGCGCCGAATACGGACCCGGCGCTAGTTCGGCGCGGGGCGCGGGGGCGGGGCGCGGTATATTCGGGACCTGGTTTCGCAAGTCAACTTTGGGCAGCGCTTCGCGGTCTCGAAAGATACTGCGTTTAAACAGTATCTTTTGCAGCGAGCGGAGAGGGAGAGAGGGGAGAGAGAATATTTTTGATGGTCGCGCGGCGCGACTGGTGGCGGCGTAGCCTTCGGCGTCAGGGTGCGATTTGCTGGAAGGCCGGGCTGGGACGCCGAAGGCTGGGACGGGGCGCGCCGGGCGCGTGACCATCAATCAAAAATTCACTACGCGATGCCGAGAGCCTGCAGCACGACGAGTTCTTGGTCCGCGAATGTTTGGGCGGTTTGCGTCAAGTAGGCCAGATTCTCCTGCGCGGTCTCGAGCACCTTTCCGTCTTGGGTCAGGCGCACTCCGAGCGCGGAATAGCGGCTCCAGGCGTGGGCCGCCCATTGTGCGGGCGTCGATTGACCTTGCGCGCGCGCGTGTAGAAACAATTGCTGCTCGTGGGGGACAATCACGCCACTGCCGGTCACGGGCGAGGCCAAAACAGTGCCCTCATCCGTGTACAAAGCGCGATCGAGCAGCTGCGCATTGAGTCCCTGGCAGCGCGGCGCGGCCGCAGCGGCGGCTGCCTCGGATTGTGCCAGATGCAAATGTCCGGTGCTGACCAGCAAGCGCAGTGCGTGCACGAACTGTCCGGGACGGAGCTGTTTGCAGCCTGGGTGCTGCCGGAGAAAAGTGAGCGACTTGGGCGCGAAATTTTGCTCGGCCAGGGCCGCGCTGAGCGCGCCGTAGGTTTCGGGCTTGAGCTCGGCTTCGCCGAATGGCATCGGGATTTTCGCACCCAGCAATTTCTCCGGAAGCGCGCGGAGCACGAAGCGGCTGCGCGCGAAGCGCTCGTCGCGCGCTTCGGGGCTCAGGCGGCGCAGCCCTTTGACGAAAATGTCGCGCCGAAAGCGCTGATTGACCAGATAATCGCGCGCGGTTTCGCGCAAAAGCGGATGTTTGGCTTCGTCGAGCAGCTTCTTCGCTTTGTCCGGGAAGGCGACGCTGTCGAGATGATCGCTCAAAGTCGCCGAGGTCGCGAATTCGAGCTTGGCCTCACTCGCGAGCGCGGCCACCTCGGCGAAGCCCATCGGTTGCCAATCGCGATTGAGGTACTCGTGCGCTAGATAATTGCGGTTCTGACCGCTCACGCGATCGAGCAGCGCCTTGCTTTCGCCCTGTTCGTGAAAATGGCGTGAGCCGGCCTCCGCGAGTGAGCGCATGAATGAAAGCGATGCGTCGATCT
This sequence comes from Pseudomonadota bacterium, assembly GCA_037200885.1. Classification (GTDB taxonomy): domain Bacteria; phylum Myxococcota_A; class Polyangia; order Polyangiales; family Polyangiaceae; genus PMG-095. The sequence goes on along the minus strand of JBBCIN010000001.1, from coordinate 1,951,048 downwards.
TTTCTGGCACCCCGAGCAAGGGCGGACTCACTTGCTCGACGTGTAGCTTGAGCAGATTGCGCAGCGGCAGCTCCGCCGCGCAGCCCGGCAGCGCGTTGTAGCTCAGATAGAACAAGCCGCCAGGCGCGAGCCTCTTGCGCACGATGTCCAGTACGATGGCTCGGTTCTGGGGCGAGATCCAAGACCACGTACCGTGCATGCCAATCACGTCGAACTCCGGCAGATCCTCACGGCGCGCGAAGTCCTCGAAGGAGTCTTCGAATAGCCGCGCCCCGCTGCGCGAGGCGGCAGCAAGCTCGCGCGCATTCAGCACGTGCGCGGGAATGAAATCAGTGCCCCAGAACTCGCCCTGGCTCGCGGCCGCGTGCACGTTCAGCGAGAGGCCCTGGCCGAAGCCGAGCTCGAGGTACCGGAGTGGGCGCTCAGCGAGCGACGTCGAGATGCCGCGCGACAAACACGCGAAGTCGAGCAGCGAGGGCGACAACTCGCGACAATAGTGATGCGTGTAGTCGACGGTCTGAACGTAGCCGTGAGTCCAATCCATGATTTCCTGAGGGGTCGCGCGGTTCCGGCGATGTCGGCGTGAAGCGCGTTACTTCTCGAAGACTTGTGCGCCGGCCACGCCCTGGCCACCGGTCGCGCTGACCACGACCTTCACGGGCGTCGGCAAGGGCAACGCCCACTTGTAGCAGTTCGGCTTCTTGCCCAGCGTCGCCGAAGCGCCCACGTCCTGATCGGTCGCCAAAATCGGGGCCATGCCCGGGATGATCGTGACGGCGAGCAGCTGAACGTTCAGCTCGCTGATCGGCGGCATGCCCACCGCGACCACGCTGTAACACTTGTTCGGCTGCAGCATGATCTGCTGCTCGAGCGTCTGCGCGCCGCCCACGTTGCCGACTATGGCGCTGCCGAGCGCCTTCGAGCCCGCGACGGTTTGCGTCGCTGCGAGCTGCGTCAGCATGGGGGTGATTGCAGCGGCTACCGCAGGATCGGCCGGAACCGGGGCCGTAGCGATCGGCGCGGGGGTAGGCACCGCGGGCGCCGCGGTTGCGCTCGGAATCGCGGTGGCGGCTGCGCCTGCCGCGCCGGGCATGCCCGCTTGATAGCCGGCAGTGGCGGCCGGCTCGTCTTGCTTCTTGCAGGCAATGGCCGCGAGCATCACGAAGGGCAAAGTCAGGCGAAGGGTCTTGTGCGTCATGCGATAAAGCTCCTGGATGCTGAGATCGAAAGTCTGGCCGGGCACGCTACTCCGCCCTCCTGAGCCGTTCAATACCGCGCTACGCTGCGCGGCATGCGTTTCGCCCTGATCTCCGACGAGCATTTCGGGAAAGCTGCCTACTTCCAAGGCAAGTTGCGTAAGCTGACGGCGCACGCGGGCGAGCTGTGTGAGGCATTCGTCACGCGCATGAACGACGAGGCCCAACCCGAGCTCGTGGTCAACCTGGGTGACGTGATCGAAGACGAATCGCGCGCCACGGACCTGGAGCAATACGGACAGTTCGTCTCGATCTTATCCAAGCTGAAAAGCCCAGTGCTACACGTGGCCGGCAATCACGACCAGGTGAACCTGAGCGACGATGATCTGCGCGCGCTCTGGGGTCACCAAGGCGAGCTCCACTACAGTCGCGACGTGGCCGGCGTGCACTTCAGCGTGCTCCGCACGATCGAGCTCACGGACGTCGCGGTTCACTTACCCGAGGCGCAGCTCGCGTGGCTGCGCGGCGATCTGGCTCGAACCTCACTGCCCAGCGTCGTGCTGATGCACCATCCGGCCAGCGAAATGCGACTCGATGGCAACCGCTGGTTCGAGAAAAGGCCCAATCTGTGCCGCGTCGCCGAGCGGCGTGCTTTTCAGCAAATCGTGAGCGAAGCGTCGCGCGTGGTCGCCGTGTTCAACGGTCATGTGCACTGGAATCATTTCGATGTGATTTCCGGCGTGCCCTACATCACCCTGCAAAGTTTGGTCGAAAACCTCGACGAAGACGCGCCGGGACGCGCCGCGGCGGCGCATGCGGTGGTGGATCTCGACGAACGGCGGCTGGTGGTACGGGTCGCGGGCGCGGAGCCCGTGCGCTATCAGGTCGAGCTCAGAGGTCGCGGCTGAGGTTCGACCGACTTTGGTCCTGCCTCTTTTTGATGCCAAGCGAACGCGACGGCCAAGGCCGTGAGTAGCGAGATCCACTGCGAGGTGGAGAGCGACACGACGTCACTGGCGGCGTGTACCGGCAAACGCAGCGCCAAGTAGGCGCCTGCCGCGAGCAATACGCCGAAGGCGACCGCCAAACGACGCAACCCGAGCCGCACGATGCTCTGGGCCGGGCCATACGCAAAGGCGGCCGCAAAGATCAACAGCAGCGCTGGCACCAGCAGGTGCTCGGGCAATGCCGGACCAAAGCTGCCCCGCTCGTTGTCGTCGCGCCAAAGCTCGAGCAAGAAGCGCAAATAGCCGTAGCTGAAGGTGAAGGCGAAGAACGATTCACCGGAAAAACGCCGCGCTTTGCTCAGCCGCCAGAGCAGGAGCAATAGCACGCCGCCGACCAAGGACTCGTACAGCTCGGTCGGGTGCACGGGTAACGAAGTCTGCGCGCTGACCGACAAGCCGCGTTGATCGACGTGTTGCAGCCAAGCCGGCGAACCCGCGCCGTCGAGCACGTCGCTCGGCCAGCGCGGAAACGTGCCCAGACGTTTGAGCCAACCGGGAGCGCCGGCCGAGAGCGGCTTGCCGAAATCGCAGCCGAACAAATAGCAACCGATGCGCGTGAGCAAGAGCCCGCTCGCGAGGCTGGGCACGGCCACGTCGGCCCACGGTAAGAGCGCCACGCCGCGGCGGCGCAGGTACCAACCCGAGCCCAGAAACCCGCCCAAGAAGCCGCCGTACGCGACCAGCCCACCGCGCCGCACCGCAAGCATGTCCCACACGTCGCGGAACTCGTGCAAGTTGGTGAGCACGTATAAAATGCGCGAGCCGACCAGCGCGGCGATCGCAGTCACGAAGTAACAGTTCGCGAGCAGCTCACGCGGCAAACCGTCCCGCTCGCCGAGCCCGAGCGTGAGGAACCAGCCAACCACGACCGATGCGCACAGCATCGCGCCGTAACTATAGATGGGCAGGGATTCGAGCAGGAAGCGCTGGCCACGAAAGAGAAAGCCGCCGACCAGTCCGCTGACCAGCGCGAGCAAGCCGATCACCAGCAAATCCAGCGCGCGCTTGCGCTGGGCGAACAGCGTCAACAATAGTCCTAGCCCCGCCAGAGCGAACAGGGTCGGTCCGACCGGCAGTGACCAGGCAGGGAGCGGGATTTTGAACAGGACCGGATGCATGAAGTGGAGGCCCGAGCCTAAGCGCAGATGGGCGTGGTAGCATGTCGCGCTGTGCGACTCAGGGTCCTCGTGTTTTCGTCACTGTTTGCAGCGGGCGGTGCGGCGAGCTGCGTACCGGATGAACGCCCCGAGCGGTCAGGGCCTTCCGCGAGCCCCCGCGCAACCGGCGGCGTGCCGCAGGGCGCGCCCGAGCCCCGCCGCGCGGCCACGGATGGCCCTGCCCATGGGCTGCCCGGCCCGCAAATCGGCGAGCGCTTCGTGGACAGCTTCGAGCGCGCCGACCCGGGGCCGGATTGGAACGTCACTGGCCCGGGTTGGACGCTGAGAGAGGGTCGACTGTGCGTGAGCGACGCACACAACCATCCGGCATGGCTGCGCCGCCGCTTGCCGCCAAACGCGCGTATCGAGTTCGACGCGACGAGCGCCTCGCCCGACGGCGATCTCAAGGCCGAAGCGTGGGGGGACGGGCTGAGCGCGGCAACCGGCAATTCCTACACCAACGCCACGAGCTACTTGGTCATTTTTGGCGGCTGGAAGAACTCGCTGCACGTCTTGGCTCGCCTGGATGAGCACGGCGCTGACCGCAAGGCCTTGCACGTCGAGCCGGGGGAAACCGACCCGCGCGCCCAACCGGTGCTTCCCGATCGCGCCTATCGCTTCAAAATAGAACGAAGCGACGCCAAAACCGTCCGTTACTTCGTGGACGACATCGAGATCTTGAGCTTCAAAGACCCAAGCCCGCTGATCGGTGAGGGGCACGAACACTTCGCCTTCAACGACTGGGAAGTCTCGGCCTGCTTCGACAATCTCACCATCACCCCCCTGAAGAGCTGATCGAGTGGAGAACGTTGAGCTCGATGTCGCGCTAGAGGAGCTCGAGAATCGCCTCGAGCGCCTGCGAGCGCTGTACGAGCAGTACTTCATGGGCATCGAGCGAATCGAGCCCGCGATCCCGCGCAAGGACATCGATCGCCGAATCTATGTCCTGCGGCGCGAGAAGATCCGCAACACCGCGAAGCGCTTCAAGCTGCAAACCATCATCTCGCGCTACAACACGTTCCAGCAGTATTGGCAGCGCATCTGTCGCGAGATCGAACAAGGGACCTACAAGCGCCACGTGATCCGCGCCGAGCGCATCGCACCCGGGCAGATGCTCACCATCGCCGCGCGTAAGCGACTCGGGCGAGCCGCCCTCGAGGCGATGGAGCCCGAAGCCGTAGCCCCTGAAGCCTCGCCACCAAGCGCGCCCCGAACCGCGCCGCCGACCGCGCCCCGAACCGTGCCCCCAACCGCGCGCCCCGCCCCACCGGCACCCGGCCCGCGCCTCGCTCCACCCCCCAAGCCCATCCCCCCGCCAAAACCCGGCGCCCGCCCCGCTCCGACTCTTCCGTCCCCAAACGTGAACGTCAATGTGCCGGTGAACGTGCCCGCTCCCGCTCCGGCCCCGCCCGCTCGCATGCCCACCGCGCGGCCTCCTTTCGAGAGCCTGGATCTCGACATGGACTTCCTCGGCGACTGGGATCCCAACGCCAAGGCCGCCAAGGGCCCGACCGTCAAGCGCGTGCCTGAAGTCCCCGCACGTCCGTTCGGCAAGCCGCTCTCGCGACCAATGAACACGCCGCCATCGCCGAACGTCGCGGCATCGCCGCGCATTCCTCCCGCGAAGCCTGCGCCGCCTCCCCCTGCGGCACCGCGCATTCCGTCCGTGCCGCCCAAGCCAGTCACGATCCCACCACGCCCCGCCCCCACGATCAGCAAGCCGCTCGGCACGCGCCCGGCGCCACCACCGGCCGCAGCCAAGCCGCTCGGACAGATCATCCCCGGAACGACGCCTCCAAAGCCCGCCGCGGCGAAGCCCTTGGCGCCCCCTGCCGGGTCTCCGTCGGTTTCCGTCGCCAAACCCGTTGCGTCCCCTGCTGCGTCCGCGCCGGTCTCGGTCACCGACGAGCGAGTGCGGGAGCTGCACGCACGCCTAGTCGAGGCCAAGCGGCAAACTCAAGACGGCGCCGCGGTCAGCATGGAGGGCCTGGCGAAATCCATGAAGGCCACCGAAGCCAAGCTCCGCGAGCAGCACAAGAATCGAAAAATCGACTTCGACGTCGTGATCAAAGACGGCAAAGCCGTGCTCAAACCGATCGTCCGCTAGCTGTGCTTTCGAGCTCCGCTTGTGTGGTTTCAACCCACATCAGCGCCAGTCAGTTCGCCGGGCTACTGCGATCACTCTCACGCTGCACCGAGGAGCGGGACCCCTCGATGTAGACGTCGCTTTCGCAGAAAACGATCGTGCACGCGCTATTGCCCGCCTCGCGCATGCGCGCGCAGAGCTCGGACAATTCCGCGTCGGAATCCACCACGTCCCCTTCTACGGGTTGGCGAGTGGACTGATCGTATCGACAGTTATCGATTGCTACCCAACGACCTTTGAATTCATTCGAGCGACAGAACTCAGGCCAGGTCATCCGTGTCGACATGCTTGGGGGTCTTACTTTCACTGAGTACTTCCCTCGCGGGAGAACTCCCCTCTGCTTCGAACTCGTCACTTGGCACCGGGCCAAACGTCACCGGGACGCCTCAGCATCTAAATACGTCTTCATCCCTTCGTCAAGCTGACGGCAGAAGCGCAGCGGCAGCTCCGCGCGCCCCTTGCAAGCATCTGGAATAATTACCAAATCTACTTGCAGCTGGATCCGTTGAGAGCGGAAGCCAATTTTGGGCTCGCGGCGCCGAGGCTCTGCGCTCCCGCGATGATGGCCTTTGCCAGCGCGCAGTTGCCATTGAGGGCGGCACTCTTGGCAGCGGAGGGCGCGTTGTTGCGGGCCGCCTGTGAGCACTGCGCCTTCTTGGCGGCGTCGTCGCAGCGCGAGAAGTTGGCGGCCGCAGCAGAAGCATTGCCCGCACTGGCTGTTGCAATGCACGCATCGCAAGCCTTCGAGCCCGTCGCTGGCGCGGCGGGGGTCGCCGGCGTCGCCGGCTTTGGACTCGTGGTCGTTTTCACGGGCTCCGCCGTTGTCGCGGGGACCGGAGTCGTCGCGCTCGGCTCGGCGACTGGCGCGACCGGGACGAGCGGCGCGATCGGGGTTTCCGCAACGGTCCCGGTGCCAACACCGGTCCCCGCCGCGCCCTCGCCGAGCGGGATGATTTGCGCGTCGTCCTTCTTGTCGCCGAGGGAACGGGCCGCGAGCACCGCGATCGAAATCAGCAAAATGGCGCCGACCGCGCCCAAGCCAATCACCAGGCCCTTGCCCCCGCCGCTCTTATTGCCACGACCCGAGGTCATCGGAGGCGGCGGAAACCCGGCCATCGGGGGGCCGCCACCCATCATCGGCGGGTTCATCATCATCGGCGCGGGGGGAGAAAAATCGGGCATCTGCGCCATGGCCGCGGTGCCGGTCGCGCCGCTCACGTCCGGGTGCGACTCGACCGTCACGCGCCCTCCGTCCGAGAGCTCGGCGAAATACTCACGCGCGCTCGGTTCGCGATCCTCTTTGTTCTTCGACAGCGCGCGCAAGATGGCCTTGCGCATGGCATCCGGGATGTTCTTGGAAGGGGCCGACACCTCGAACGGGATCGGCTGCACGCTCATGTGCTGCGTGGCCCACTGCCAAGGCGTATCTGCGTCGAAGGGCAAACGGCCCGCGAGCATCTCGTACGTCATCACGCCCAGCGAGTAGATGTCGCTGCGTGCATCCAAGGCCTTGCCGGTAAATTGCTCGGGGCTCATGTACGGCGGCGTGCCCAGCACCATGCCCTGTTGGGTGAGCTTCTGCTCCTTCTGCGCATCCGCGGATTCAGTGCGGGCTGCGATGCCGAAATCGAGCAACTTCACGAAGTCGGTTTCACCCGCGCGATCGGTCAGGATCACGTTGTCGGGCTTCAGATCGCGGTGAATGATGCCCTGCAGGTGGGCTTCGTCCAAAGCGCCGCAGACCTGACGCATGATCTTGATCGTGCGCTCGACGGACAGCGGCCCTTGCAGGAGCACGTCCGAAAGCGGCTTACCTGCCACGAACTCCATGGCGATGTACAACGTGCCGTCGGCGGTGGAGCCGAAGTCGTAGAACTTGATCGTGTTCGGATGCTCGAGCTGGGCGACCGTGCCGCACTCACGATGAAAGCGCGCGATGACCGATGGGTCCTTCGACAAGTGCGCGTGCAAGGTCTTGATCGCCACCTTGCGCACGGTCGAGCCCATCTGCTGCTCGCCGACGTACACGATACCCATGCCGCCCTCGCCCAGCACGCCCGTCACGCGGTAGCGTCCGCCGATCAGTTGACCGATCAGCGGGTCCGCTCCGGCTTCCGCAAGCGTCGGCATCAGCGCTCCGCAGTTTGCGCAGAAGCGAGCGCCGTCGATGTTCTGGTGCTGGCAAGCTTCACATTTCATCGGAATGACAGGGGTATCCGAAGTGGGGCGAGAACGCTAGGCCGCGCGCAGAAACTAGGGGGCGGCCCCGCCTGACGCGGACGGTGTAGGTGCGCTCGGCTCTCGGTCCGGAGGCCAGGGCAATTCCTGCATTTTTTCGGTCGCGCGATCGACCAACACCAAGCGCGTGGCGCGCGGACTCGCGGGCAGCGACACGACGATGTGCGCCACCGCGTGCGGCACCATGCTGGGTGCATCGTGCAGGGGACGGCGCGTGATGCCCGGCGTTTCCTCGGCCGCGATCAGCGGGAAATCGAAGCGCACGCGATCGATCAACTCGCGACCGATCCAGAGCTCGAGCGCGAAGCGACCCATCCGCCGCGGGGTCGAGATCGGCTTCTTCAAGATCTGCTTCTCGACGCGCTCGACGCTGGGCGCGCCGTTCTGAAAGACGAGCTGGTATTGCCACTGCTCGGCCATCGACAGCGGAACCGGATCCGGCGCGGAGCCGGACAGCGGGGGCGGCGCCGGCTCGGGCGCGGGCGGCGGCAACGGCTGACGCGCCCCGCCATCGGCATCCAGCGGCAAATCCGAGCCCTCCCCTTTGCCCTCGGCAAAGTGATGCGGAACCACGAACGCGGGATGGCCGGGCTCGACCGTCGCGTAGTGCCCTCCCGCGCACGCAGCAAGGACGCAAAGAACGATACTGACGCGGGCGAGATTCACGGCTCCGCTATAGCATCGCTCTTCAGTGGCGCATCGGGCTCAGCCGCTGAGCGCAGAAAACGAAGCGCGTGTACGCGCTTTCTTTTTGGGGCGATCGCGATCCTGCCATGCAGCTCACGGTACGGTGAGCTTCCGCGCTTGCTCGAGGGCCGCTGCATCACCGGCGAAAGCACGCCAAACATCGAGCAAAAAGGCTGGCGTGGGCGATTCGATGCGAAACGGCGCGGACAGCGGCAGCTCGACCCAGGCGGCGTGCAGCGCGATGCGATCCAGCGCGGTGACCGCGCCGCTATCCGAAATGAAGCGCGAGGCACCGCCGTAAGCGCGATCACCGAGCAGCGGCAAGCCGTGCGCGGCGCAGTGCACGCGCAGTTGATGGGTCCGACCCGTGAGCGGCGCGAGCGCCAGCAAATGCACCGCGCTCGGCGTGGCGCGCGCGAGCGCCGCGCTCGCCACGCAGGCGTAGTCGGTGTGAGCAGATTCCGGATTGCGGCCGCTGACCGAGCGCAGACTACCCGCGGCGCGTCCAATGCGGTCCGACCAAGCGCCGGCTTGCGCCGCTTGCGTGGCCCCCGTGCTCGACGCGAGCGCCAAGTAGCGACGCTTGAAACGCCCCTGCTCCCGCCAGCCTTGCACCAATCGACACGCTTCCGAACCGAGCCCGAGCGTGACTACGCCGCTCACGCCCGTGTCGAGCCGAGATAGTGCGTGCAAGCGAGAAACGGGCTCGCGCAGCTGCGCGGCCAAGCGTGAGAGCAGCGTGTCCGTCGTACGCGCGTCCGGCTCCGTTTGTAACCCTGCGGGTTTATCGACGAAGAGCAGTCCACGGTATTCACCGAGGATCCGCAACTCCGCCACGGCGACGGGCGCGCGCGTGCCGGTCAACGGAGCTCGGACGCGGGCGCTCTGCCGGTCGTGCGCTGCACGAGCTCGACCAACACCGGGTCCGTCGCCATTTGATCGCGCAACGACTGCTTGACGAACTCCAGCTGATCTGGACTGAGCTTGCCCACTAGGTGGCTGGTGGCGTCGCTGACCCGGCCATCCAAATATTGATCCAGTGACAGCTCACCCCGCTGCAAACTGGATAGCGCCGCGCTCACCTTGCCGCCCGCTGCCGGCGCGCTCGCGTCCAGCTTGAACGGCTCGGCCGCTTGCGCGAAATCCGTACCTTGTATGCTGTCAACGCCGCCGATGCCTGCGCCCGGAGGCTTGCCAATGCCGTCGATACCCATGGCTAAATCCTCAATTGGTTCCTAGCCGCGACAATCGTTCACCGAGCCTAGCATGGGCCGCCCAGACGCGGGCGAACCCGCGTAGCGAGCTCGCCCCGAACTGCTCAGCGGATGTTGCCAATGGCGTTCTTCATCGTGTCGTGGCGCGCTTTGAGCACGTTCGAAACTGCGGAATAACCGCGGCTTTCGGCGCTGATCTGCTCCTGCAGTTGGAGGTAGTACAGGTTCTGATCGGCGTCTTGAGAGATGACTTGTTGGATGTTCGGATCGCCGGCGCCCGCGCTACCGCCCACGCTGCCGCTCAGGCTGCCGCCGAGCCCGGACGTCGCGGTGCCGGTCGGACCCTCGGCGCGGTTGAATGCGGCGCTGGGGCCATACGGGCTGCCTGCGGACAAGCTAGGCGCGACGCCCGGACCCCCGGGCCGCATGGCAGCCGCCAAAATACTGCCACCGGGCAGGTGAGTGACGGCCGCCTCCGCGCCGTTGACGATGGCGGTGGAGCCGGCGTTCATCACTTGTTGAAAAGGGCGAGCGGGTTCAGGGGTAACCCGCGGCGCGGTCGCGGTCGGGTACACACCAGTCGGCGGGCCGCCGACTGCAACACGAGTGGTCATCTTGCAATACTCCTTGTTTTGGCGCATTTGCCTGCGCCCTCGCTGATCGGCAAGGGCGGCGCACCGGTTGCTCGGAAAACGCCCGAGCAAGCCCAGGGGCCCTCAAAACCGAGCGTCGACGCCGATCCCGAAGCCGTTCCCGCCGATCGCGCGCGGCAAGATGCGGACCGTGGCCGGCAAATCGGAACGCACCAGCTCATCGTGGCCGCTGGCCAGACCGGCGATGAAGAGCACCGCGCCGGTCGCCTGCACCACGGCATCCGCGGACAAGATGGCGATCGATTGCACCTCGCTGAAGGCGCCGCTGACGCAGGCGTTCGCGAGCAACGGATTATTGTCGCAATGGTAACTGCGCGCGCCGATCGCGGCCCAGGGCCCCACTACCGGTAACAGGAGCCAACCCGTGCCATCGTTGAATTTGGCGCCCGCGCCGAACACAATCGCAGTGCCGTAAGCGATGACCAGCGTGGCTAGGCCGCCGCCGATCATGCCAGTGGCGGGACGATGCTCCACGCGATACCCCGGTGGAACGGGCAGGCCGTCACGGTAGGGAAGCAGCGCAGGGTAGAAGCCGGAGCTAAGAGTGGGCGCGGGTTGAGGCGCGCGATCCGCGGCGGGACTAGGAGGGGGCACGGGAGTGGGAGTGGGAGCGGGCACGGGAGCGGGAGCGGGCGGAGAGTGAGCGGGGGTGGGGCGACTGGGAGCTGTGCTTGTGCTGGCGGGGGGTGGGAAGCTCGCGGTGGATTGCGCTAGCGACTCGCTGGCAAACGACAAAATGAGTCCGAAGCAGACACCGCGAGCGCACCAACCCCCAAACCCACGTCCAGACATCGAATCAGGATTAGCAGGCGCCGAGCGTCCGGGCCAGGCTCAGCGAATCATCAGCGACCAGACGGGTACCGTGAGCAGAGAAAAGATTAGCCCCCAGCTCACGAACGCCGCAGCTAACTCTTCTGCCACACCGTAGGCCATCATCAGCGCGCCGGCCGTAATCATCGTCGGCATCGCGGTCTCGAGCACGGCGACTTGCAGCACTAGACCGTGCGCACCCAAAGCGCGCGCCAAGGCCCAACCGACGCACGGAAAGATGAGCAGCTTCAGCCCGAGCCCGAGCGCGAAGACGCGCTTGGGTCTCGGCGGTGAGAAGCGCAGCTTGAGGCCGACCGCAAACATGGCGAGCGGCACCAGCGGCGCCGCCGCGGCCGCCAGCACGGGTTCGAGGGCCGCGGGATGCGGCAGTGGCAGGAGCGCAATCAGCAGCGCGAAGAACGGGGGGAAGAGCAGCACGCGACGCGCGAGCTGTCCCGGGGTTGCTCTAGAGCTGCCGCTCGCTTTGGCAAGCGCGAGCGGCGCCACCGTGCTGAGAATCAGGAACGAGCCGAGCTGGTCGTACACCGCGGCGAATGGCAGCGAGCTCTCGCCGAGCAACCCGCTGCAGAGCGGGAAGCCGAGAAACGACGTGTTACCGAGCGCCGTCGCTAGGAATAGTGCGGTGGTGCTGTTGTCGTCCAAGTTCAAAATTCGCTGCGCGACGCGTGCCGTCAGGTAGGCGAGGCCAGCCATCACCCACGGGACCACGATCAGCAGCACCAGTGCCGGGCTCACGGTCATCTTCGGCACCAGCCGGAGGACCGTGGCCGGAACGCAAATATCGATCACGAAGCGATTCAGGACCTCGGCGGCGTTCTCCGGCAGCCGGCCGAGCCGGCGCACGACATAGCCCGCAACCAACAGAGAGCAGACCAGAAAGAGCGCCGAACCCATCGGGGCCGAGCTTAACGGATCGGATTGCTCAAATGCCGAACCAGTCGGTGGGCGGCAGGGTTTTCGTGCCTGATCGAAGCTCGAAATACAGGCGCGACGCGCCGTCGGTGTTGCCCACTGTGCCGAGACGCGTGCCGGAGGGCAAGTCGTCACCGACCTTGACGTCGATCGATCCGAGGTTCGCGCTCACCGTGTAGTAGCCGCCACCGTGATCGAGGATCACGGTAAGACCGTAGGCCGCGTACGAATCAGCGAAGGCCACGCGACCGGCTTGCACGGCGCGCACGACCGAGCCCGACGGGGCGAACATCTCCAGCCCCGGACCTTCGGAGCCGGCCCGCTGTGCGCTGCGGATCTCGCTGCGGCCCGTGATCGGAAAGGGTAAGCGCCCTTTCAGGCTGGCGAAGCCGCCGCTCGCGGGCGCTGAATCGGCCGGACCCACGCCCGCGCCGTAAACCGCGGTGTGCGACGAGCCCACGCCTCCCGCGAACGCGCGCGTGAAGGCGTTCGCTCGGTCCTGTTCGGAGAGCAACGCACTCTGTGCGGCGCTCATGGCTCGAACTTCGTTCTCCAGCGTGGAGCGGCGCGTTTCGAGCTCGAGCACTTCGCGACCGAGCGCGACGCGACGCAGGCTGAGCTCGCGTTCGAGCTCGAGATCGCGACCGATGGCATTGCGCAGGCGTTCGAGGCGTACCGCGTGTTCGACCAGCGCCTCGAAGCCGCCACCAACCGGGAGCAAGCCGGCTTTGGCCAGGCGCACGTAGACGCGCCCGCGCGTGACCGTGCGCGCATGCGCGCTGTCCGTCTCTTTGGCGAGTCGATCGAGCTCGGCTTTGCCGGCTTGGGCTTGACGATTGAGCTCGCTCAAGCGGCGCTCGGCGGCGCCACCGAGATCCCGCTGCGCTGCCGCCGCGACGGGTTCGGCGGCCTCCGACGGATCGGTCTGATCATCGGCCAGTGGCGCATCCGCGGGCGCACTGATGGCCGCCGCGCTGGCCGCGAGCAAGAGCACGCCCAAGAGCGGGCTCAGCCGGAGCGGATTCATGCGCTGAGCAGCCTTCGCACGCTGAGCAGCGCGGCGAGCGCGCCGAGTGCCCCGCCGGCGAGGACCAACGCCAGGGCGATGGTCCAAGGCAAAAACGAGGGAGTCATGCCAATCAACGTGGCAAAACTGGAATCGAAGTGGCTCTGCACGATGGCAAACAGGCTGCCCAAGAGCACGAGCGCGAGCGTCGCCCCAAGCGCGCCTTGCACTGCGCCTTCCACGACGTACGGGCGGCGCACGTAGTCGTCGGTCGCGCCCACGAGCTTCAGCACTTCGACCTCGATTCGGCGGCGCTGCAAGGCGAGCCGAATCGTGGACGAAACCACACTGACTACCGCGGCGAGCACGACCAGCGCGAGTAGGCCCGACGCGGTCACCCCGCCGGCCAAGAGCGCGGTCAAGCGATCGCTCCACGCCGCGTACGTCTCGACGCGTTCCACCGCCGGCAGCGCGCCGAGCTGTTGCGCAAGCTTGTCGAGTCGACCGGCAGCGACTTCGCTCTGCACGCTCACCTCGAGCGAAGCGGGGAACGCTTCGGTCGGCAGTGAGTCGATGATCGGATCATCGCTCTGACCGGTCAGCTCATGCCGCGCGTCTTCACTGGACACGAATTTCACGTCGGTCACGCCGTCGCTGGCTCGGAGCGCGCGCTCGATGGTCGCGATTTGCTGGCGATCCGCGCCTCTTTTCAGGTAAACCGAGGCCCGCCCGGTGCTCGTCCAGCGATCTTTCACGTGGCTCACGTTGACCACGACCAAGAGCGCGGAAGCCAAGCAGACGAAGGCCACGGCCACCGAGAACACGCTCAACGCGTGCAGTCGCCAATCGTTTTTGGTGCCGCGCCACGCTCGTTCGATGGGAGTCATTGTCGATCCTTCACGCCACGCGCCTGCCGACCAATTCCGCCGCGTCGTCCAAGCCGTTCGGGACGTCGGTGGCCTTGCCTTCGTCGAGCACCACGACGCGCCGGGGCCGCACATCGAGCAGCGAGCGATCGTGGGTCGCAAACAGCACGGTCACGCCGGTCTCGTTGATATCCTCGAGCAAGCCCAAGATATCGACCGCCAATTGCGGATCGAGGTTGCCGGTCGGTTCGTCCGCCAACAACAGCGCCGGCTCGCCCACGATCGCGCGGGCGACCGCCACGCGCTGTTGTTCCCCACCCGAGAGCACACTGGCCAGATCCGATCCTCGTCCGGCCAAGCCCACGCGCTCCAGCACCTCACCCACGCGTGTGCGGATCACCCGCGGGGGCAGCCCGAGCACCTCGAGCGGCAGAGCCACGTTGTCCAGCACGCTCCAGTTCTTTACCAGCTTGAAGTCCTGGAAAATAATCCCAATATTTCGGCGCAAAAACGGAATCGAGGCCTCGGTAAGCCGCCCAATTTCCCGTCCAAGAAACAGAATCCGCCCGGCATCCACGCTCTCGGCCGCATACAGCAGCCGAAGCAGCGTGCTCTTACCAGCGCCCGAGGGGCCGGTGATGAACACGAATTCACCACGCGCGATCTCGAGCTGCAGTCCGCGAAGCACCGGACAATCGGCACGATAAGCCTTGTGGACGCCCTCGAACGTCAACACCGGCCGGTTCGAGGCCGTGGGATCGAAGCGGCTGCCCTCGCGCAACGCCGAACGAAAGGCGCGACTTTTTCCGCCGAATTCCATCGGCTCGTGGTTAACAGGGAGCATGGCGCCGGCACAACTTTTCGGCACACTCCGGGACGAGGTCAGTTGAAAGTCGGCTACTTTGGCTTGCCGCTGGGCGCCCATTTGCTGCTGCGCGATGGGCACGAGCTCGATCCGTGCGTGCTCAGCCCCCTGTCGGCCCCTGGTCGCCGGCGCGTCACCCGTCAAATCGCGCCGGAATCAGTGCTGGATGCGCTGGGCGCGCCGCGGAACGAACTGCACGCACAGATCGAGCACGCTCTGATGCGCGCCCGGCCTGATTTGATCGTCAGCTGGTTCTGGACGCGCCTCCTGCCCGCCG
The DNA here is from genome assembly GCA_037200885.1 of Pseudomonadota bacterium. Taxonomy (GTDB): domain Bacteria; phylum Myxococcota_A; class Polyangia; order Polyangiales; family Polyangiaceae; genus PMG-095. Next base: position 1,935,993 of record JBBCIN010000001.1, on the reverse strand, counting down.
CCTGGCTGAGTGCGGCGACCTACGGTGGCATCGGCGTGCATCCCTCGCTTTTGCCTCGGCACCGCGGACCCAATCCGTATTTTTGGAGTATCGACAGTGGCGACCAGGAGGCGGGCGTGACTTTGCACACCTTGGCTCCAGAGTACGACACGGGCACCATCCTGCTTCAGCGCGCCATCCCGGTGGGCGAGCGCAACTCCTGGCAACTGGCGCGCGCACTCGATCGACCCTCGCTCGCTCTTTTGAGGGAGGGGGTGGGGCGCTTCGCGCGCTCCCATCCCCCCACACCCACCGCGCAGGACGAGCAAGCTGCTACCTGGGCACCCGAGCCGACCGGCCGGGAGCTGGGCGTCGATTGGTCCTGGTCGACCGCGCGCGTTTTGCGGCGAATTCGCGCGATTTCGCCGGTTCCCGGGTTGGCGGTCGAGGTCGGCGAGCTGCGTTTCTTCGTAACCCGGGCGAAACCGGCCACGGATTTCGTGCGCGCGCTCGAGCCGGGTGAGGCGGCCGTCCTCGGCCAGCCGGGCACACTCGTCATTCGCACCGCGGACGGAGCGATTGCCGTCGAGCGCGCGCTCCTGGACGACAGCGACGAAGCCGAGACGGAAGACGACGATCCGAGCGCGGAACCGACCGAGCTCGATCGCCATGCACTGGCCGAAGCCGTCGCGCTGCGTGTGGGCCGGCCTCTCTCCCCTTAGCGAAGTCTTTCGCCGTAGGATCGAGCACTTGGAATCGTAACCCTCGATGATAGACTCGACCGCTCTTGGAGGAGTTTGGATGTCCGATCCCGTTTCGGCAGCCCGTGCTGCACGTGAAAATCTCGCTCGTGCTCTGGGTGCGTTACAGAGCCCGGGTGTCCCGCCGCAGTTGATGAGTGTGGCCGAGCCGGTCGCACACGCGATGAGCGCGCTGCATCGGATCGAGGCCAGCCACGGCGGTGCGACCGCGGAAGCCGGTCCGGCTGCACTGGCCGCCACGCGCCAAGCGCTAGCCACACTGCAAGTGAGCGCGGGCCAGCACCCCGCAGTCGATCACGCGCTGGAGGCGATCGCCGGATCACTCGGCTTGATTCATCAGTTGTCGCAAGCCGCGCCAGCCCCTGCGGTGTCGCCGTTCGCGGGCACGATGGTGGCCGGAAATCCGGCACAAGCGTATTCGCCCGCGCAGGCGCAAAGCGCGGGGCCCGCCACACAGCCCTCGCAAGCCATGGGCTATCAGCCTCGCCCGGAAGTGGCGCCGCAAGTCTCGTACGCCCAACCGCCGATGCCGCAACCCCCGCAAGCTTGGCCCGCGCAAGCCGCGCCGCCGCCGGCAGCGCCCGCATTTCAGCCGCCCGCCCCGGCTGCGGCACCGGCTGCATTTCAGCCGCCCGCGCGCGCCGCAGCGCCTGCGGCGGCAGCGCCTGCAACGGCGGCGCCTGCAGCGGCAGCGCCGGGTCGTCGCGCCCCCCGGCTCGGTACGCGTCGAGGCCGAGCTCGGCGCGCACAGCGGCACCAATTTCTACAAGGGCCTGAGCGGCAATGACGTGATCGACTCCGGCGGCATCTTCGTTGCCACCTATCAGATCCCGCCCATTGGTCAGATCCTATCGCTGCGTGTGTCGATGCCCGGCGGCTACGAGTTCGAAGCGCTCGGCATCGTGCGCTGGACGCGCGACACGCCGGACTCGGGTGGTGATGGTGGCGGCAAGCCCGGCTTCGGCGCGCAGTTCACCCAGATCACGCCCGAAGGTCGTCAGCTCGTGTATCGCTACGTCAGAAATCGCGAACCGCTGTTTCACGACGATCTGTGAGTCTGGGCACATGAGAGCGCAATGATGCGCGCTCGCTGGTTTGCGCTTGCCTGCGTTATTTGGGGAGTTTCGTGGGAGGGGCAGGCGCACGCGGGGGACCCGTACCTCGAGTGGTACACGGTCAAGACCCCGCATTTTCGTGTCCACTATCACGGCGGGGAGGAAGACATCGCCCAGCGCACCGCCAGCAGCGCCGAGTCCGTGTACCAACGGCTGGTGCCGCAGCTCGGTTGGGCGCCGAAGCAAGTCACCGAAATCGTGATCACCGACGACACCGATTCCGCGAACGGTTCGGCCTCGACCCTGCCGTACAACGTGGTGCGTTTGTTCGCGACGGCGCCCGACGACATGTCACCGCTCGGCGACTACGACAATTGGATCAACGAGCTCATCACCCACGAGTACACGCACATCCTGCAGATCGACAATACCTCGGGCCTGCCCGCGATCGGCAATGCCATCTTGGGCAAGACGTTCGCGCCGAACAACGCCCAGCCGCGCTGGATCTTGGAAGGCCTGGCGGTGGTAATGGAGAGCGAGCACACCTCCGGCGGCCGGCTCCGCTCGTCGCAGTTCGACATGTATTTGCGCGCGGACGTGCTCGATCAGCGTTTGGCGCGCCTCGATGAAATCAGCAATCCGGCGCGGCGCTGGCCAGGCGGTAACCTCTGGTATCTGTACGGCGCGAATTTCATCGGTTGGATCGTCGACACGTACGGCCCGGACACCTACGCCGCGGTGGCCACGGACTACGGCGCGTCGGTCATCCCCTGGGGCATCAACCGCGCGATCCGACGCGTCACGGGCCGCACCTACGAGCAATTGTACGAGGGTTGGCGTGCCTATTTGGAGCGCAAATACGCCGCGCAAACGCTGTCCGTCCAGGCGCGGGGCCTGCGCCAAGGTCGGCGCCTGACGCGGCGCGGGTTCAACGCTTCGACCCCGGTTTTCATGCCGCAATGCGGCCAGCGCGGCGGGCCGCGCTTGGTCTACGCCCGCGACGACGGCAACACTACGGCCGGGATCTACTCGCTCGAGCTCGATGCCCAAGATCCGGACGCCAGCGCCGAATTGCTCGCGCGCTCGGGTGGCCACGGCCTCTCCGTCGATCGCGACTGTTCACTCTATTTCGACAACTCGGCGCCCTCCAATCGGCTCTACTTCTTCAACGATCTGCTGCGACAACCGGCCAATACTCGCTCGCCAGCCGGCACCGAGCGCAATCGGCAACGGCTCACCGTCGGCGCCCGCGCGGGCACGCCGGATGTGAGTCCCGACGGACGCTGGCTCAGTTACGTGACCAACCGCGCGGGCACCAGCACCCTGCGCATCGCACGTGTCAACGCGCAGCACGAGCTCGAGGGCGAGCGCGCACTGGTCCCCAGCGCCGAGTACGAGCAGGCGTACACGCCGCGCTTCTCACCCGACGGCCGGCAGCTCGCGTACAGCGCGTGGACGCGCGGCGGCTACCGCGACATCCGCGTCGTCGATGTGCAGAGCGGGTCGTTCTACGAGGTCACGCACGATCGCGCGATCGACCAACAGCCGGTCTGGTCGCCGGACGGCAAGACGCTCTATTTCGTGTCGGATCGCACCGGGATCGCCAATGTGTTCGCGTACGAGCTCGGCTCCCGAAAGCTGCTGCAAGTGACGAACGTGCTGACTGGCGCGTATATGCCCGCAGTCTCCAGCGACGGACGGCGGATGGTCTACGTCGGCTACGACTCGCACGGCTTCGACTTGTACGAGCTACCGCTCGAGCAGAGCCGCTTCTTGCCCGCTCCCGACGCCTTGGATGATCGCTCACCGGCGTTCGAACCCGGCATCAGCCACGCATGGCCAGTCGAGAGTTACAACCCGCTGCCCACGCTGCGCCCACACGCCTGGACGATCGCATACGGCTCAGGCACCTTCGGCAACACCTTCACCATCGGTACGGTGGGTTCGGACGCGGTCGGCAGGCACGCCTTCGACGCCACCCTGACCATCCCCACGAGCGAAAACAGCGAGATCGGTGGCAGCGCGAACTACTCCTACAATCGCTTGCCGTTCTCGTTCCGCACCGGGGTGTTTCGATCGGCCACCCCGCGTAACGACTACCGCTACGGCAACCAAACTCCGATCACCACCGAGCACCTCACCGGCGCGAGCACCGGGATCTCGTGGGGTGTGCCCGGCGAATTCGACAGTCAAAGCGTCGCCCTGAGCTATACAATCGCCAATTTCAGCCGAGATTTGCCGACCGGCACCCGCGCCGATCCAACCTCACTCGTCCCCATCACACCCGATCGCGGCTACCTGGGCTCGCTGCATCTCGGCTACTCGTACAACAACGTGCAGGGCACCGCCTATGGCATCAGCGCCGAGAAGGGCTTCTCGATCGGGCTCGGCTTGGACGAAGCCGCGGAAGCGCTCGGCAGCGACAGCACGCTGACCGCGATCGGCGGCGTTGCCTCTGTCTATCAGCTCATGCCTTGGGGCACGCACCACGTGCTCGCGCTGGCCCTGTCCGGCGGCACCTCGACCGGCAGCTACGTCCGTCGCGGCCTGTACGCCACCGGCGGCTTCGTCGATGAATCCTTGTACGACAGCTACAACAGCGTAGTCCGCCAAAGCGCGTTCGTCCTGCGCGGTTACGCCCCGGCGCAATTCATCGGCACCTCCTACAACCTACTCAATGCCGAGTACCGCTTCCCGGTGATCTACGCCGACCGCGGCCTGAGCACCCTGCCCATCTTCCTGCGCACGATTACCGGCGTTTTGTTCTTCGACTACGGCGGCGCCTACAGCAAAATCGACCCCAACGAACCCTTCGACCAATTCCACGGCAGCGTCGGCGCCGAACTCTGGCTCGACGCCATCACCGCCTACTTCATGCAAAGCAACCTCCGCCTAGGCGTCGCGCACGGCCTAGACCACGAAGCGCACGGCTTCCAAACCTACGCCGTGATCGTCTCGGGCTTCTAACTCTCGAAAACGTGAACGTGAACGTGAACGTGAACGTGAACGTGAACGCTCCCGCGCAGCGTCTCCCTCTCCAAATAAGGAGGGTTGTTGATGGTCACCAAGCCCGTCACACCCCGACCAAGCCTTCGGCGTCCGAGTTCGGAACCCTGCCGGGATACGAGGTGCGATGCGGGGGCGCGATCGCCCAGCAATTCGTGCTTTTCGTTCACATTCACGTTCACGTTCACGTTTTCGGGAGTTCCTGCGCGGGACCCCTGATTGCGGATTTCTTTCCCGGACCGCGGCCGCCCTGCTAGCCACGCCCCATGGCCAAGGCTCTCTTCCCTCTGATCTGCGCTCTTTCCCTCGGCGCGTGCGTGATGCCGCCCCCGGCTTCGGAGAAGGCTTCGGACGCGGCGCGCGAGCTCAATATGTCGGCGCGCTTCGGGAACCTGGACGTTGCGGCGAAGAAGGCGACCAACGAGGCGCGGGAGGATTTCTTGCAGCGGCACTCGCTCTGGGGCAACGAAATCCGGGTCGTGGACGTCGAGCTGGCGGGGATGAACATGCCCGACTCGGACCACGCGGTGTTCGACGTCAATTACTCTTGGATGCGCTCGAACGAAAGCACGCTGCGCGTCACGCGCGTGACGCAACGTTGGACCTCGCTCAAAGGGGCGTGGTCGCTCGAGACCGAGAGGCGAGCCGCGGGCGACGTGGGCCTGTTCGGTGAGCACGTCGATGTATTGCGCCCCGCTGAGCACAACGCGCAGTTCGCCACCAAAGTGATCCGCGAGGACTGATGCCGCTCGCTGCGGGCTCGTTCGAAACGAGCCCCGCCTGCGCGACAGAGGCGAAGCACGCGCGCGACCTACTCGGTCGCGGACAGCGCCTCAGCCCTTCGACTTCTTGGTCGGCTTGGTCGACTTGCGAGCCGCCTTGGTAGCTTCAGCACGGCGCGCCAGGCGCTCCTTCTTCTTCTGCTGGCCCTTGCGGCGAGTCATCTTTTCCGAATTGCGGCTGTCGAATCGTCCCATAGTTGTCTTTTCGTATTTTCTAGGGCTGGGGTTGCGTAGTGGCTCCCGAACGACCCGAGCGCCGCAGCGGGGTGACCGCATACAGTGCTTTTTCCGTTGGGGAAAGTCTTTAGACCTCGGGCGACCCCTGCGCCAGCGGTCGGGAGCGCGAATCAGGGCTTTTGGGCGCGGCGGCTACGCGGGGCCTGCGGAACGGATGCTCAGCCGCTCGAAGCGTCTTCGAGAGCGCGCTCGCGATCTCGGACTTCGAGGCGGTAACGGCTATTGACGGTCTCGATATAGAAGACGTCTTTTGCCGCGAGGCGCAGCACGCGCTTGACCGGGGTGGTCACGTATTCATGCATTCCGTCGGAGAACTCAATCACCACGACGGAGCCTTTGCGCGGGGCGCGAACCAAACGACCCGCAACGGCTCGAGAGCCCCGACCAAGCTTCCGCAGCACGACTTGCACGGTGTTTAGTCTAGCAATCTCCCATAGCGCGTCCACCAGGCTTTCTCCTTGCTGCTAAGTTTTCGTCGGGCGCGGTCCGGTTGGAGCCGGTCAAAGCTCGTGAGCCGTCATCAGCGCGGCTATAGTTTCGTCGGAGCTTGAATTTTGGGTGTCGGGATGTGTGGGCTCTCGCCTCTGTCGGCGGGCTGGACGCCAGTGCGAGTAGGTGCTCAGAAGCCAACCGCCGCGGACACACGCAGATAGGGACCTGCGAGCGAAAGCGTGCCGAGGTCCACTGGCACCGGTCGTTGTGGTCCTTGGCCTGCGTCGGGTGACATCTCGAGCGAGGTCGAACCGAGGTAGCCGTAGCCGCCTTCGGCGATTGCCCACAGCCGAGGGCGAATGGATCCGCTACGCGCGCCGTAGACCTCGAAGGCGGCGCCGGCTGCGCCGTCCACACCGTACGACCAGTGCCGCGCGTAGCGTGTCACTTCTGCCACGCCGTCCTCGATCGACGCCGAGCTATGGGCGAACGCAGGCAGCGCGTGCACGAAGAAATACAGCGGCGGAAGCACGTGGTAGCGAAGCTCTGGACCGATCGTGAGCCGGTGCACGTCGAGCGAAGTGGCCGAGCCACGCGCAGTCGAGCTCTTCTGGCCGTAATCCCAGAAGCCAACCGCCGCCAAAGAGAGGGGCCCGTGCCGAAAGAGCGTGCCGCCCAAACCCAGACTCACTTGCACGAGATCGTCCGAATCCGCGAACGCATCGTAGCCCGCGTCCGACACCTTCGATACGCGCACGCCGAGCGAGCCTTGAAGGTACGGTTGGTGCGGAGCCAACGGCTCTGCCTGGGCGCTGGAAACCGCGAGCAAGAATGCACTCAGAAGCGCTGGCGGCAGACACGAACGAGCGCCCATCAGTTCACCCCTCCCAGTTCCAGACCACTATAAAAACGTGCATTCGCCGTAGAGGGCGCCAGCGCGTCGAGCACCGTCGCGCCGATGCCTGGATTCATCCCGGTAGCCAAGTGCAGCGCGATGGCGGTGCGTTGCCCATCCGCGCCCTCGATATCGAATACGCTGTTTACCGCGTGCTCGGCAATCAAAGACACGGGGTGCAGCTTCGCGAAGTCGACGCTCGCGAAACCAGGCTGTCCCGGGTTGTAAGCCCAAACCCGCTCTCCGTCCGGCGCCACTTCCAGCGTCAGGCCGCCGTTGGTCTTCATCGGCGCGCTCTCACGTGTGTTCAAATCGAGCACGTAGAACTGCTGATTGGGCGTCTCTAGGATCTTGTGATCGAAGTACGTCTCACCTGGCACGTCGATCACGTTCTTGACCGACACGCCGATGTCGTACGGCTCGACACTTCGATAGAGAGCGCCCGGCGCGCCGCTCAGATTGAAGTAAGCGATCTGCGTGATATTCGGGCCGTACAGCAGGGCCACGTCGCCGTCCGTCGCCGGCATCGCCGCGGGATTCAGCTCGTCCGTGATGCGGCGGATGCCGGTGAACGCGGCTGGCATTTGCACGGATTGCGTGGTGGCGGTGTCCGGATCCACCAGCACCGCGCTGCTGCCGACCAACGCCACCAAGCGTAGCCCCTGAGTGTTGTGCACGAAGTCGATCGCGCTCGGCTGACCGCCCACGTCGACCAAATTGGTGACCACGGAATAGTCTTGGCCGTCCAACGCGGGAGCGGCGAGCTGCAGCATGAACACGCTCGTGGTGCCCGTGACGCGTACGGCGATGCTGGCCGAGTCCGCGTCGTACACCACCTGCGCGGAGCTCGCCGTTCCACCGGCGTCGGTGCTCGGCAGCGGCACGGTGACCGCATCGCGCTGTGGCGCGGCGAGATCGATCAGCACCAAGTCCGAATCACGCTCGACGATCAGAAAACGCCGCGCATCGCCGCCGGGGACCGCCAAAGGCGCGGTAAACGTGAATCGCTTCGGGCTACCGCCGAAGCTGAGCAGGGTCTTGAAGCTGAGCGCGGCGGCTCCCGTCTGCCCCAGATCCACCAGCACGAGCTCGTTCAGATTCACCACCACGCCAGAGCTGCCGTAGACCACGGCCCATTCGTTCTTGGGGTCGAGCACCAGCGACTCCATGGGCTCGGTCAAGGTGTACGATTGTGAGATCCGCGGCGTGGTGCCGCCGTCGATCAGTAGCAGCTGCGGGCGCTCATCTTGCGGCGTGCGTTGCGGTTGCACACCGCGGGACAAGGCGAAGAGCGTCTTGCGATCGGCGGACACGAGCGCGGCGGCGAGGTCCGTGCCAAGCCCGATCGAATGGCTGGCGAGCGTCAGTGCGGCAGGCGAACTGAGCATCGTGACTCGCCCGAGGGGTTGATCGAGCACCGCCACCGAACCCGTGAGCCCGTAGGCGGCTGCAAGGCCATTTTGATTGCTTGCCGGCGCGTACGGCGTATCCCAGCTGCTCGGACGTCCGCCACAACCAACCGCTACCGCTGCACACATCAACCAAGCAAACCTTCTCATAGTACCTCTTCCCGTTACCAAGCCGACCGTCTCTCAATTCGAAACGACGCGCGCAGCGATCTCGAAGCCGCTCAAGGTTTGAGCGGCACCGGTCTCGAGATCGATGAACGTGATACGCCCCTCGGGATGCTTCTGCGCGACGAAACCGCGCTTGGCCAACGGCACGATACCCGTCGCGCCCGGCAGCGGCTCGCTCGAAAGCGGCACGAAGTTCTGCTCCAGGTTGGAAAGGCCGATCACGTACACCCCCCGCACGGCGCTCTGCGAATCATGCACGGTCACCAACGCCTTGCCCGTGGCGGCGTCGGAGAAGGCGATCTCGCTGGGTTGCGCGTCCGTGCCGACGATGCGCGGTGAGCGCACGGTTTCGGTGGGCACGATGCTAAACAGCCCTTTTTTACTGCTGCCCGCGGGCGGGGTCTGAAACGTGATCGCCGCGCTGGAGTCCGGCGCGACGTAAACCCCGCGCACCGCGCCTTGTACGTCCACCGTGCGAAAGTCGAAATGATGATCACCGGGGGCGGTATCGAGCAGCGTGAGGTGACTGCTCGGAACGGCGTTGGCATACAGCAGCGCGAGCTGATCGCTGGGCGCCAGCGTCACGCTGCGCACGAGCTCACCCGGGATCGTCGCGCGGTCGAATTGCGCGGGCTCGCTGTCTGGAGTCGGCACCGCGAAGCTGACGACCTCGGGCGGCATCGCGTCACCGAGCACGGCCGTCGCGGTCTTGCCGTCCGCGCTCAAATCGAGATCGGTGACGTTCGACTCGAGCGTCAGCACCTGGCGTGCGTTGGACGAAAGATCGATGATCTCGATATCCGGGCTGCCGTCGACGCGCACCACGGCGAAGCTGCCGTCGGGTGCAATGTTGACGTCGCGCGCGTGGGCATTCAGGTCCGGCGAAGGCACCGTCAGCAGCGCCGAAAGCTCGGGATTTTTGCCCAGATCGAGCACACTGATGCCTTCATCGACGACGGCGAAGGCGTGTTCTGCGGCCGCGTCGAACACGACTTGGCTGGGCCGGAATCCGACGCTCAGACGCGTACTATCGGGCGGCGAGGCCGACAGATCGATCACGGTCAGCTCGGAGTAGCCATTCAACGCGTCGGGCGCACCGCCTTCGAGACGCGACACGTCCGTCCAGGCAATGGCGTACTTGCCGTTCGCGCTCACGGACCAAGCATTGGCGCCTTCGTGGGTAGCAACCGTTACCGCGCTAATCTCGGTCGCCGTCGCGCTGAACCAGCTCGCGTCGTGGCTGCCGACGTTGATCACGATCGCCGAGTCGGTACCCGCTTTGCTGGGCACGGCCGCCAAGTAGGTCGGTCCGAAGCCGCCATTGGTCATGCGCACCGCGAGCGTCTGCGCGTCGATCAGCGCCACGCGCCCGCTGTCCGGATTGGCGCTCCAGAGCAGCTTGCCGGTCGCGACGGGCGCCCGAAACGACTGATCCAGCTCCATTTCCTGGGGCAACGGCGTATTGGGGTCGACACCAACGGTTGCATTGCCGGGTGCTCCAGCCGCCGAGTTGCCGCTCCCCGCACTGCTCGGCACGTACGCTGAGCCGTCGGCCGAGCTCTCACCCGATCCGCAAGCCGCGCTGAAGCCCAGCGCCAAGATCAGCGCCGCCAGAGGAATGCGATCACTGACCATTGACCACCTTGGCCGCAATTTCAAAACCGGTGATGGTGCGCGGCACACCGGTCTCGAGGTTGATGAAGGTGATGCGTCCCTGCGGATGCACTTGCGCGATGTACGCCACGCCCGCTTCTGGCACGAGGCCGGTAGCGCCCGCCAAAGGGCGACTCGGCAGCTTGACCGAATCGATCACCAACTCTGGCATGCGCACCACATAGGCCGAGAAATTGGCTTTGCCGTCGCTGACCGTAACCACCGCGCGTGGCGCCTTGCCGGCGCTTTGGGCCACGGCAAATACCGGCGCGTCCGTGGTTTGCACGCGCACCGGCGTCACGCTGCTCACCGGCACGGCCGCAAAGCCCGGTTTTCCGCCCGCAACCTGTGCGTTCAGGGACACGATCGCGTACGCGCCGTCCGGCGAAGGGTACACATCGCGCACGACGCCGTGCAGGTCGACCGTGCGGTAGTCGAGGAAGGTCTTGCCGGGTGCGGTCTCGAGCACGGTCAGGTGGCTGCTGGCGACGGCGTTGGTGTAGAGCAGCGCGGCCGTGCCCTCGGGCGCGATGTTCACGAGCCCGAACTGCTCGGCGATCGAAACGCTCTCGAAGCTGGTCGGGGCGCTGAAAATGCCGGGGATCGGCAGGATCGCGAGGGTCGAGCGCGAGTCGGGTGGATTTGACGCGCCGCCATTGGACGCGCCGCCGTTCGACGCGCCGCCGTTCGACGCGCCAGCATCCGCGAGCATCGCCGCGTCCCCGCCTTCCCCACTTTCGCCGCTGGCGCCCGCTTGTTCCAGGCTCTCGCCGCGATCTCCGCCGGCGCCGGCCTGCGCGTCGTCGTTACTTTGCACGACTCCGCTGCCGCGCACGACGGCCAACGCCGACTTCGCATCCGACACCAGATCCAGATCCGTGACCGGCCCAGACAAGGTGACCGAGCTCAGTGTGCCGGTGGCGAGCTCGACCAAGGTGATCACAGCGCTGCCCTCGTGGCGCACGAAAGCGTAGCTCCCATCCGGCATGACCGAGACATCGCGTGAAGACACGTCCTCGTGCAGCGGATCGTCCGAGACGGCTTCTTCGCGCAGGACACGCGGTCCGGCTTTGGAGGCCAAGTCGATCACGCTGATGCCCGATTTGGCCACGACGTAGGCCTGCTTTTCGGCATCGTCGATGAACACCCGGGAGGGCACCAAGCCCACGACCAAGCGCGTCGCCAGCGGCTGGGCGCCCCGGAGATCGACCACGCTCAGGTCCTGAAAATTCTCGGTCGGATCGGCCATCAGCGCATGCGAGTCGGTCCAAGCGAGCGCGAACTTGCCAGTCTTGCTCACCGTCCAGGCGTTCGCGTTGGCTTGCAACGGGATCGGACCCACCGCGGTGACTGCGCCGGTGTCGTCTGCGCTGAGCAACGTCGCATCCTTGCTGCCGACGTTGATCACGAGCGCCTTGCTGGTGTTCGCTGCGGTCGGCAGCGCGGTGAGAAAGGTCGGGCCGATTCCGGCATCCGCGAGGCGCACCGAGAAGGTCTTGGCGTCGACGATCGCGACCTTTCCCGTGTCGGGATTGGCCGTCCACACCCAGCGGCCACTGACGACCGGCGCGCGATAGCTCTGAGCTTCCTCTTGCTCGGGCGCGACGACGAGCGGCGCGCCCGCCGAACTGCTCCCCGCGGTGCCAACGCCGGCGCCGAAATTGCCGCCCGCGGAATTGTCAACACCGCGTCCTGGACTGCCGGCAGCCGGTGACGTTGCGTCAGCCGACGAACAAGCGGCCAGCGCACCCGCGCCCAACAGCAACCACATCCCGCTCGCCCGCATGCTGCAGCTCCACTGCAAGGCCTGCGCCAAACCACCCACTCGCAGGTAACCCTCACGAATCAGACGCGCCAGCCGCACGTTTTAATCAAAGTCGACGCGCGCTAGCTTGGCCGGGATCGGCACACTGTCTGACATTTCTGTCAGGGGGCGATCGCGACCCAGCATCGCAGCTCGCTGGAGAGAGAGTTCCCGACCTCTGACGCCGAAGGCTTTGGCGGCCCGCGACGGAATTCGTGACCATCAAAAACCCACCCCCCTGGCACGGGAGTTAGATCGCGGTACTGAAGCCTAGTTGGGCGAAGTGACGCCCTTGGCGCCGTGCTCGGCGAAGTAGGCGCGGAGCACTTCGCGCGCGAGCATGGCGCCTTTGATTTGCCAGCTCGGGTTGTTCACCACGAGCGCGGCAATCGCGACCTCGGGCTTGTCGGCGGGTGCAAAGCCGATGAACCAGGTGTAAAAGCGGTTGTCCTTGTAGCGCGTGAGCGTGCCGGTCTTTCCTGCCACCTGGATTCCGGGCAAATACGCAACGCCTCGCTCATCGTGGAAGCTCTTGAAGGCCGAGCCGTTCTCCACGGTTTGACGCATCATCCGCGTCAACTCGGCCGCGGTTTCCGGCTTCACCGCGCGCCGCAGCACGCGCGGGGGACGTTCGTCTTTCCAGAGTTGCTCTTGCCCCTTGTACACCGAGTCGACGATGCGCGGCTCGAGCGCAGCTCCTCCGTTGGCGACGGTCTGAGCCATTTCCGCGGCTGCGAGCGGCGACAGCGTGGTGTTCCAAAATCCCGCGGAGGTCCGGGCAAACTCCAGCGGGTCCTCGGGCATGGTGATCTGCGGTGCCTCGTTCGCGACCGCGAAGGGCAGGGGCGCGCCGAAACCAAATGCGCCCGCCATCCCCGTCACGTCCTCCGGGGTCAGGTGCTTCTGCGCCAAGCGCGCGAAGACCACGTTCAAGCTGCGGCCGAGAGCCATCCCGATCGTTGCGCACCACTTGTCTCGAATTGGATCATCGAGCAGTTCGTCCGGTGAAATACGGCTCTTTCCGCCGTGGTAGCACTGCTCGGTCTCCGCATTCAGGCCCGCGCGCTCGATCAAAGCCGCGCTCGTAACGACCTTGAATACGCTCGCCGCGGGCGCCTCCGCGCGCGCATTCACGTCGAACTTCTCGGCCGCGTTGACGTAGCTCGCGTAGGCCAAAACGCGACCCGTCTTGACCTCGAGCATCACCACTCCGCTCTCGGGGATGCGGAACTTCTGCATCTGCGCGCGCGCCGCGCGCTGCACCACCGGATCGAGCGTGAGCTGCGCCGTGCGCCCTTCACTGAGCGGCGCCATCACCCGCTCGGGCCGCAGATCCAAGCGCATCAAGTCCAGCCCATCGAGCTTGGGCATCTCCGCCGCATTCCGCTCGAGCCGTCGCAGCGGACTTTCCAGATTCACCTTGCCGCGCATCACCGGCACGAGCGCCGCAATGATGCCCGCCGCAGCCGCAAGCCCAAGGTATTTCCCAAACCGTCGCATCGACCCTGAGCGAGTTACCGGGGTTAGCAGGTCAGGGCCAAGATCCCAGCGCCCGGCCCACTGTCCGGCCCCTCCCTCTCAGGAAACGTGAACGTGAACGCTCTCCTCTCTTTCTCTCAAATTCAGTGCCGAGCTCAAACTCAGCCGAGAGGATGGGCCTGTCCCTGGCCGCCCCTTGCACAGGTGCGGCTCGCCGTACGGTCCCGCGGAGCGATTTTTCGTTCACGTTCACGTTCTCGTTCACGTTCACGGGGGGGAGCGGAGCGGCGTGCATCGGCGTATGCTCGCCCCATACATTTCCGGAGGTTCGAAGCACGAGCGCGATGAGCGATACGCCCATTTCAGACCGTTTCGAAGTCGATAACACCCAGGTGTTGATGCTGCTCGCCGGACCTCAGTCGAGCTTGCTCCAAGAGGTGGCGCGGCAGAGCGGAGCGGAGGTGAGCCTGCGCGGCAACGTGATTCATTTCCTGGGTTCGGAGCACGACGTGCGGTTGGCTCATCGCTTCGTGACCGACGCGGCCGAGCTCGTGGGCAAGGGCTTCGAGATCAACTCCAACGACGTGGTGAGCTCGATCCGCGGCCTCCGCGCGGACCCCAATCGCTCGCTCACCGAGTTGCTCGATGAGACGATCATCGTCAACACCAAGCGCAAGCCGATCCGGCCCAAGAGCGCCGCGCAGCAGCAATACGTCGAAGCCATTCGCACCCACGACCTGACCTTTGGCATCGGCCCCGCCGGCACTGGCAAGACCTATTTGGCGATGGCGATGGCGGCCGCGTCGCTGATGCAAAAGCGGGTCAAGCGCATCATCTTGGCTCGTCCCGCCGTCGAGGCCGGCGAAAAATTGGGCTTTTTGCCCGGTGATATGGCCGAAAAGGTCAATCCGTATCTGCGCCCGTTGTACGATGCGCTGAACGACATGCTCGAGTTCGAGCGCGTGGAGCAGCTGCGCGAACGCGGGCAAATCGAGGTCGCCCCGCTCGCGTTCATGCGCGGTCGCACGCTGAACGACTCATTCGTGATCTTGGACGAAGCGCAGAACGCGACCAGCGAACAGATGCGCATGTTCCTGACTCGGCTCGGCTTCGGCTCCAAGGCGGTCGTCACCGGTGACATCACGCAGACGGATCTTCCGCATGGCGCGCGCAGCGGCCTGCGCGAAGCACGCGAGTTGCTCTCTGGCGTGGGCGGGATCTCTTTTTGTGCCTTCACCGACGTAGACGTCGTGCGCCACCCTCTGGTGCAAAAGATCGTAGTCGCTTACGAGCAGCGCGACGAAAAGCTGCGTCTCGAGCGGGAGCGCGAACAGCAGGCTCGGGAGGAGCGACATCGACCATGAACGAGATTCGCGCGCTCAGCCCGCGCGCCCGGGCCAGCGTGGCCCAGCTGGGAACGTTGGCAGAATGGCTCACGCAGCACCCCAGCCAAAGCGGCGACACGCTCACCCGACCGCACCCCTTGCTGCTGCTGGTGCGCCGCGCGGGCTTTTTGGTTTTGATCGCGCCGGCATCGGTTTGGGACAACGGCCGCGATCTCTTGAGTCCCTATTTGGACAAGTTTGCGGCCATCGAAGCGCGCTTGGTGCTGCTCGGCCGTCCAACTGATCCGGATCTGAGTCAAGCCCTGAACCTCGGCCTGTGCGCGCTGCTCGCCGAAGCGCCGGCGCCCGAAGAAGTGTTCGTCGCGCTGCATCAAGCCTTCGAGTTGATGGACGTGAAGGCGCGCAGCGAGAGCCGAGGCAAGTGGCTGAATCGCTACCGCTACGAGCTCGGTGAGCTGATCGAGATCGCACGCGCGCTGACCACCGAGCGCGAAATCGACAAATTGCTGAACCTGATCCTGGAAAAAGCTCGCTTCATCTGCGCCGCCGACGCGGGCAGCATGTACGTGGTCGACGGCGACGACCCGGTGCTCGCGCGACGACAGCTCCATTTCAAACTCAGCCAGAATGACTCGGTGTCGTTCGACTCGCGCGAATTCGCCATGCCGATCAGCACGCGCAGCATGGCGGGCTACGTCGCGCTCGAGCAAAAAACGCTGCGCATCGACGACGTGTACGACATGCCGGCGGGCTCGCCCTTTGGCTTCGATCGCTCGTTCGATCAAAAAGTGGGCTACCGCACCCGCAGCATGTTGGTCACTCCGCTGATCACCAGCAAAGGAGAGGTGATCGGCGTGCTCCAGTTGATCAACAAGAAGCGCGAGCCGAAGCAGAAGCTGCTCTCGGCCGATGATTTCGAGCGCGGCGTGGTGCCGTTCGACGAACGCAGTGAGCAGCTGGTCGCGACGTTGGCCGCACAGGCCGGAATTGCTCTCGAAAACGCGATCTTGTACCAAGAGATTCGCAAGATCTTCGAGGGCTTCGTGAAGGCCTCGGTGGACGCGATTCGAAGCGCGCGACCCGACTACCAGCGGTCATTCGCGGCGTGTCGCCGACCTGACCGTCAACTTGGCGGCCGCGGTCGAGCGCACGGATACCGGGCCGTACCGCGAGGTCCGCTGGCAACGCGAAGATCTGCGCGAAATCGAATACGCCTCGGTGCTGCACGACTTCGGCAAGATCGGCGTGCGGGAACACGTGCTGGTCAAAGCCAAGAAGCTCTTCCCGCACGAGGTCGGCTTGATTCAGCAGCGCTTCGAGTTCGTGATTCGGACGATCGAGGTCGAAATCATCCAGCGCAAAATGCAAGCCATGAGCCGCGGCGCCGGAGCCGCCGAGCTGGCCGAGCTCGATCGCGAGCTTGCGGAAAAGCGCGCTGAAATCGAGGAGGCTTGGCGGATCGTGGAACAAGCCAACGAACCTTCGCTGCTCGCCGCCGGCAATTTTCAGCGCATCGAGGAGCTGGGGCGAAGGGCGTACGCGCGCCTGAGTGGTGAGCTGTCCACCTTGCTCAGCGCGGAGGAAGTGAAGTCCCTGAGCGTGATGCGCGGCTCACTCACGGCCGAGGAGTTCGACGAAATCCGCAGCCACGTTTCGCACACGTATCGCTTTTTGTCGCAAATCCCTTGGGGCAAAACCTTCTCGCGTGTCGCGATCATCGCCGGCTCGCACCATGAGCGCTTGAACGGTACGGGTTACCCGAATCGCCTCCGCGCCGAAGAGATCCCGCTGCAATCCAAGATGATGAGCATCAGCGACATCTTCGACGCGCTGACCGCCAGCGATCGCCCCTACAAGCGCGCGGTGCCCGTGGAAAAGGCCCTGGATATCCTCGGCTTCGAAGTGAAAGACAATCACGTCGATGGCGAGCTCGTGCGCATCTTCACCGAAGCCAAGGTTTGGGAGCCAGTGATGGCCGCGCGATGAGGACGGGCGACCTCAATCTGAGCGTGCGCGTGCCAGCACTCGACTATTCCTTCGAATAATCGAAGCCCGAGCTCCAGATACTATCTGCGATCAAGTTACCCGAGCAGTTGTTGTGGTTGATGAACAGCGTCTTCAGCGCTGCGGAATAGGTGAAGCCGTAGGTCTGGCAGTTCTCGTTCGTGAATGGCAATGTGTCCCCCACTTGTTGCCAGGTCATCCCCTTGTCGGCGCTGACGACGGCATGGTCGTGGCCGAGCGTGATGATTCTGCCGTCCGGTAGCTCCAGCGGGCCCCCGGTTTGCGTTTGAATGGGTCCCGAACCGCCCTTCGTCCAGGTCTTCCCTTGGTCGCTGCTCATGATCATGCCCTCCGAGCGGAGTTGCCAATAGATCGATCCGTCGGACGCTCGCAGAGGCCAGCCCGAGGGCCCTTCGGTGCTGGTTGATGTCCAAGTCGTGCCTCCGTCGGTCGAACGCAGCACGCCCCACGTTCCATCGCCGTAGCCCGCCACGCCGAGCAGAAACGTTTGTGTGTCGATGATCAGCGGCAAGCTCGAGAAGCTAGATCCGGCTGGCAAGTTCTTTCCGATGTCGGTCCAGGTCAGGCCACCGTCGGTCGATTCGTACAGCTTTTGCGCGGCTTCGTGCGCGCCCGCGAGCAGGGTTTTCCTCGCCGGATCGCTGAAGTCGATCGACACCAGATCGTTGTGGCCGATGGTTCCGAGCTGCTTGAACGTCACGCCGTCGTCCAACGAAGTGTAGATCCCGTCGCTGAACGTGCCGTAAGCCCCTGACTCCCAAAAGACGCCCGCGTGGTCGGGATCGTAAATCAACGCAAAGTCCCCGTGGGTGATGGCGTCAGAGCCCGCGCCGCTCCCGAGGTGAGTCCAAGTCTGACCGGCGTCGCTGGTGACGTATAGCCCGACCTTGTTGACGGCGGCGATCACGCGGTTGCTGTTCGGCTCGGCCGACAGGTACGCCACCTCGCCCGGGTTGGCGTCCACGACGCTCAGCAAATTGCCGACACTGTTGATCCACTTGGTATCGGGCGCGGTGACTGCACCGCCTGCGCCGGCACTGGGTGCACCCGCGCTCGGCCCGCCCGCATTCGACGCCCCAGCACTCGACTTGCCCCCGCTGGCTGCACCTGCGTTGGACGCACCGGCGTTGGGCGCGCCTGCATCGGATGCGCCCGCATTGGATGCACCGGCGTTGGATGCGCCCGCCTGGCCCGCCGAGTTGTCATCCGACGACGAGGAGCACGCTGTCATCAGCAACAGAACGAATCCGCCGAACAATCGTCTCATTGTCGTAACCTTTCGCGCCGAGTGCAGCTAGAGCATGCCCGAGCTGGCGCGCGCATGCACCTGGCTCTGCCTCTCGCGGCAGCCGGTCGGGCGTGATAAAAGCGCGCGCATGCCCGAAATTCTACAGGTCAACGCGCGTGAAATCCTAGATTCTCGTGGGAACCCGACGGTCGAAGCCGAGGTTCAAACCGACAGCGGCCTCGGTCGAGCCGCGGTGCCGAGCGGCGCTTCGACCGGTGAACACGAAGCGATCGAGTTACGCGACGACGACAAGAAGCGCTACCTCGGCAAGGGCGTGACGAAAGCCGTCGCCAACATCAACGACCAACTCGGCCCAGCCCTGATCGGCCTATCCGCGCTCGATCAGCCGGCCATCGATCAGGTGCTGCTCGAGCTCGACGGGACGCCCAATAAGTCCAAGCTCGGCGCCAACGCGATCTTGGCCGTGTCGATGGCAGTCGCGCGGGCCGCCGCTGATACGGTAGGCTTGCCGCTCTGGCGATACTTGGGTGGAATTCAAGCGCGCGTGCTGCCGACTCCACTGATGAACATCATCAATGGTGGCATGCACGCCGACAGCGGTCTGGAAGTGCAAGAGTTCATGGTCGTGCCCATGGGCTTCGCGAGCTTTGCCGAAGCTTTGCGCTGCGGCACCGAGATCTTCCACAGCCTGAAGGCGATCCTGAAGAAGGAAGGCATGACCACCTCGGTCGGCGACGAAGGCGGCTTCGCCCCGCGCTTGGCCTCCAACGAGGAAGCCATTCAACGCATCATCGTCGCCATCGAAGCCGCCGGCTACAAGCCGGGCGAGCACGTCGGCATCGCGCTCGATGCCGCCGCCAGTGAGTTCTACAAAGACGGCAAGTACACCTGGGACAAGCAGGCGCGCAGCGCGGCCGAACTGTGCGACGTATACGTCAAATTGTGCGAGAAATACCCGCTCGTCAGCATCGAAGACGGCTTCGCCGAAGACGATTGGGACGGCTGGAAGTTGATGACCGACAAGCTTGGCAGCAAGATTCAACTCGTCGGTGATGATCTGTTCGTAACCAACAAAGAGCGTCTCGCTCGCGGCATCGAAAAGAAGATCGCCAACTCGATCTTGATCAAGCTAAACCAAATCGGTTCTTTGACCGAGACGCTCGATACGATCCGCTTGGCCAGCACGGCGGGCTACACCTCGATCATCTCGCACCGCTCCGGCGAGACCGAAGATTCGTTCATCGCGGACCTCGCGGTTGCGACCAACGCTGGCCAAATCAAGACCGGCAGCCTGAGCCGCAGCGATCGCATCGCGAAGTACAATCAACTCCTGCGCATCGCCGAAGAACTCGGCGATGAACAGGTCTACTCCGGAAAAACCCCCTTCACCAAGCGCTGATACCGCCCCGTCCGCGGGGGTCGCTCAGCTGTCGTCTCGCGAGAGGCTTTGCCCGTAGCGATCAATGTCTGGCGCCGGACTGGCACCGGACATTGATCGCAGCGCCAAACGATCGACCGGGCGAGACCTTGCTCGTGGCGGTCAATATCGGGCGCCGGACACTGATCATCGATTAGGTTTTTTTCGCCCAAGTGCGGGGTTTGCGGCCGCGCAGGCCGAGCACGTTGAGGGGTTCGTCCGAGACGCCGAAGGAGACGACGTCGCCCAGGCGGACGCTGACGGTGCGGTGCGGGCCGTCCAGGTAGAGCGCAGCATCGTCCATCTTGCTCTGCACCGAGACCTCGCTCGAAGCGCCGACCACGAGCTTCAGCAATTTGAACTTGCCGTACGGCGAGTACGGCTCGCGCACCACCAATTGCAACTCATCGGAGCTGAGCGGGAGCACGCGACCGCCAGCCGAGCGTTGCGCGGCGGTCGAACCGGCGGCGGGCCCGATCCAGATCCCGCTCGAGCGTTGCTCTTCCTTACTTTTGCCGACGTGCAAGATGTACCGCGAAGTCGCGGCCGGACCCGAATGGCAATAAAGCGCCTCGTTCAGCACGCGCTTGGAGCGCATGCGCCCGTTGAGAGACACGGTCATGCGCGTGAGCAGCATGCTCTTGAGCTTGCCGTCGAGCGCCCGCAGCAGGTGGCTCTCGAAATCGCTGCGCTGCGCTGCGCAAAAGAAGCCCACGCTGTGCGAGGGCGCGCTGTTCACGCCGAGCACGGGTACGCTACCGACGTTGTGCGAAGCCGCCAGCAGCGTGCCGTCGCCGCCGACCGCGATCACCAGCGCTGCGTCCGAGGTGTCGAACGCGGCGTGCGCGCGCTCCAGAAATAGCGCTTTGGCGCCCGCGCGCTCGAGCACCCGCGCGACCTCTTCCATGGTGTGCGAATGTTCCTTGTGCGAGGCGACCCAGCTCGCGACGCTCGGATCACGCTTTTTGATCAGGCTACGCGCGCGCGGGTCGCCTTCGTCCTCGACGAAACGACGATAAGCGGTGCGCTTGCCCACGACGATCACGTGTGGACGGCTCAATACGACTTCTCCAATAGGCGCCTGAGCGCGAGTTCGGTTTTGGCGTCTTCGATCGCTCCCGTACGGCACAGCTCCAGCGCCTCGCGCAAAGGCAGCTCGATTACCGAGCCGAAATGCTCGAGCGGCGAACCATCGAGCTCCGGCTCTCGCCGCGCATTGGGATCGACCCGGACTTCGAAATAGAAATGCCGCTCGGCGACGAAGCCAGGCGCGGGAAAGGTGCTGTGACCGAGCGGCGAAAGCGCCTCGAGCTCGACCTCGAAGCCCAGTTCTTCGAGCAGCTCGCGTTGTGCGGCGCGCACCACGCCGGTAGGCGACCGCTCGCTGGTCTCTACCAGACCAGCGGGCAGCTCCCACAGCCCGCCGTCACAGGCTTCACCGGGCAACGGAGAATGGCGGCGATCACGCAGGGTGAGCGGCGGACGAAAGGCGCTGCGCAAAAATACCTGCGGTGTCCCGTCCGGCGCCACGAAGTGGGCCGCGATCACCACCGCGTCGATCGCCTCGCGATCGACCGCGTCGTAGATGAAGGGCACGCTACGCGTGCCATCGGGATACGTCGCGCGGTAACGATGGCGGACTAGCCGCAGAAAACCCGTTTGATCGGGAGGTGACAGATCCTCCAGCAGCTCGAGCTGGATCTTGGGCAATGACAGGTCGGCGCTGGGGGCCATGCGGCGGGCATTCTACAGTGGTTCGTCCGAGATCCAGTCCAAAGCCGGCGAAAGCGGCGGACAATCTGCTTTCTGGCCTGCAAAAACACGTGCTAAAAGCCGGACGTTCCGACGTTTTCGAGGAGGACCATGTTGCAGAAACTCGCTGTCATCGGGCTGTGCTTGGGCACCCTCGCGCCAACCGTGGCCTATGCCGCACCGGCCGACAAACCCAAAGCGCATTCCACGCTCAACCTCGAGAGCACCAAAAAAGCCCTGGAGGGCGGGGACGAAGCGCGCGCGCTTGCTGCTCTCGACGAGATTGAGCTGGCCGCCGACCGCCGCGCCGCGCCGCTGGTCGAAGCGCTGCTCGGCCGAGGCGCAAACAGCGCGCTCTTGCTGCGCGCAATTGGCGTTGCCGGCGCGCTGGGCGCGCCGTCGTCGAGCAGCGCGCTTGCCCCGTACGTGAAGCACCGCGCGGCCGACGTCCGCCGCGCCGCCGCACAGAGCCTGGCGCGCACCAAGGGCAGCGTCGCCGTCAGCGCCCTGCGCGACGCTTTGCGCGGGAGTGACCCGGCATTGCGCGGCACTGCCGCCGAAGGCCTGGGTGCCCTCGGCGCCAAGGAGGCCGTGCCGGACCTGTTCGTGGTGCTGCCCAAAGGCGTCCCCGAGGCAGCCGGCGCGATCGGTGTGCTGTGTCGAGCGGACGAGTGTAAGCGCTTCGTCGGGCTGCTCGGCAAGCTGCCCTTCGACGTCATGGAAAGCGGATTTTTACCGCTGCTTTTGCGCACCGATGCGGACGCGCCGGACTCGACGAAATTGCAATTGATCGAACAACTGCGGCGCATGGCGACGCAAAAGTCCAGCGCACTCTTGGCCACCGCGCTGGCTTCCTACCCGGCTAATGGCAATCCAAAGATCCGCACGGCGATCGATGCCGCGCTGCACGGCCACCCCGTCACGAGCACCGAGCCATGAGCCTTCGTCGATCCATTTTCGTTTTTGGGCCGACCGCACTCTGCCTGGTCGGTTGCGGCGCGGCGGGCGTCAACTCGAACAGCAAGGCGCTCGACCCCGACTGGCAAAATGATTCCGGCGCCTCGATCGCGCAGGTCGAGCAGCGTTTGCACGCGCTGCCGCTGGTCGGGAACGCGCGCGTCGCGGTTGGAGTCAGCGATGCCGGTCTGGTCGGGGTGACCCTCGACGGAAAGTCGCACTGGACCCATAGCGGGCATCCCACGTCGGCGCCGATCATTGCCGGGCCCCTCGTGATCTTTTCCGAGGGCGATCAGGTCGTTGCGCTGGACGCGAACTCCGGCGCCGGGGCCTGGAGCATCGCCAGCCGCGGGCTCAGCTTGCGCGGCGCCGCGAACGACGGCACGAGCACGGCTCTGGTCCTTGCGGATTCGCACAAAAGCCTTTTTCTCGGCGTATCCGCCAGTGGCGGGGCGCTCGGGTCGACCGAAACGGAGGCCGCACTTGGCGTCCCCGCGGCGCGCGGGGGGCTGGCCTTCGTGCCTTGGAGCAACCAGTACGTCTCCGCCCTGGATATCAAGAGCGGCGACGAGGCTGGGCGCCTGCTCACCCGCGCCCAAGTCAGCCAAGCCCTCAACTACGGCGGGCAGCTGTACTTCGGTGAGCAGGGGCTGATCCGCTTCGACGACAAGGTGCGCTTCGCGAGCACCAATCAAGCCCACCACGTCGGTTTGCCCAAGGTCGAGCTCCCGGGCAAGCCCAGCTGGCTCGGTAGTGGGCTCATCAATCCGTCGAGCCAAGCCAACGCGCGCACCAAGATCCGCATCTTCGCGGCGCCCGTAACGACGCAAGACGGAGAGCTGACGCTCGGCGCGGGCACGTTCGTCGCGACTTACTTTCGCGTCGTGCTCGGCATCGACAGCAAGAGCGGCGCCCTACGCTGGGTGCGCGCGTTGCCTGCGGACGTCGTGGGCGGCGCTGCCGCAAGCTCGGGGTTCGTGCTGTGCGACGCGAACGGCAAGGTCTGGGCCTTGGACAACGCGGGCTCCGATGCGACGAGCCTCGAATTGGGCGCAAAAGTGCGGATCTGCGCGGTCGACACGGGCGCACAAGGCGTGCCAGGAGCGCCCGCGCGCGCGAACTTGGCCGTTCAAATCGGCGAAGCGTTGGATGACCTGGACCCGAACATGGCCGAAGCCGAGCGCTATCTCGTCAGCGAGCTCGGCAAGCAAGAAGATCCGATCGTGACCAAGACCCTGATCGATCTATCGAGTAGCCCCCGCATTCCGCCAGATCTGCGGCTCGAAACCCGACGCCTGCTCGCGCTGCGCAAGAACGGCACGGAGTACATGCTGAGCGCGCTCGGTCGCCACTATGATTTCGTCTCCGGCGTGCTGTTGCCCCCGCCCGTCGGTCCACTCGCGGACGCGCTCGCGGCCAGTCGCGAGACGCGCGCCGCGCCGCTGCTCGCCAAGCACTTGAACGACCCCGCAAACTCTGCGGAAGACGTCGCGCATGCCGCTCGCGCGCTCGCTCAATTGGCGACGGTCGCAGAGTACGAAGATCTGCGCACCTTCTTCGCGCTCTACCGCGCCACCGCGGACGAAGAAGCGCTGGTCGCGGCGGTGGTGTCCTCGGCCGAGGCTATCTTGCGCGTCGGCGGCGCGGACGGCCGCGCGGTCGTCGAGCGCGCGGCCCAGGATCCGCTGACTCAAGCTGATGTCCGACGCGCTTTGCCGACGGTCTTGGCTCAGCCAGCCGCAGGCGCAGCCGCGAGCGCGGCTCCGCACTAAAACGACGGCCGGACCGGCGAGAGTGAAACTTCCGCAAATGGACCGTCGTAACCCATTGTGAACGATTCAATTGCATACGATTCAACTGGAGTTTGGACTATGAGCACCGAGCCGAAAGTGTTGGAAAAACGCATGTATACCGCCATCGCCAGCGCCACGAACGGACGCGAGGGGCGGATCAAGAGCGATGACGGAACGCTTGATTTGCCGGTCGCACCGCCCAAAGCAATGGGTGGCAATGGTGCCGGCACCAATCCCGAGCAGCTCTTCGCCGCTGGTTATTCCGCGTGCTTCGGCAGCGCGTTCAACCACGTCGCTCGGCTGCAAAAGATCAAGACCGGCCCGGTCACGATCACCGCGCACGTGACCATTGGCACCGTGGGCGAGGCCTTTGGTTTGGCGGTGGAGCTGGTCGCCGAGGCGCCCGAGCTCGCGCGCGAGCAAGCCGAAGCTCTGCTGCACGCGGCGCACCAAGTGTGCCCGTACTCGAACGCGACGCGCGGCAACATCGTGGTCGATCTTCGTTTGGCCTGAGCCGAGGAGCATTGCCGAGCCGCACCGATCCAGCATCCCTCGAGCAGCACCTGTGCTTCGCGTTGTATCGCGCCTCGCGGGCGATGATTCGCGCGTACGGGCCACTGCTCGAGCCACTGGGGCTAACCTACGCGCAGTACCTGGTGCTGCTCGTCTTGTGGGAGGAAGACGCGGTGTCGGTGCGGCAGCTCGGCGAACGGCTCTCGCTCGACTCGGGCACCCTGACGCCGCTGCTCAAGCGGCTAGAAGCGCAAGGTGCAATCGAGCGACGCCGCGATCCGGACGACGAGCGCGTCGTGCGCGTGCGCCTCACCAAGCAGGGCCGCGCCCTGCGCGCCCAGTGCCGCGATATTCCGGCCGCAGCCGCTTGCCGCCTCGGTGACATTGGCGATCCAGCGCTGCTCGCGAGCATTGCGCGCTTGCGTGAGGAACTGACCGCGGTCGCGGACCAGCTGGAAAACGCCGGCTAAGCCCGACTCAACGTACGAGCCCGACGCGGCGCCCGAGATCGGAGACGAACACCCCGCGCGGATCGTATTTGGCTTTCGTCTTCAGCCATTGATCGAGGTTCGGGTACATCGCACGAAAGGTGCCCGCGTCGAGGAACGAATCCTTACCGAGGTAGATCCGGCCACCCGCGTTCAGCACCAGCACATCCAAGCGCTTGAGCAGCTCGGCCGTGCCCTTGCGGATCGGGAAATCGATGGCGAAAGTGTAGCCCTCGCGCGGAAAGGACAGCACGCCTTCGCTCTGTTTGCCGAAGCACTTGAGCACGTTGAGGAACGGCAACTGGCCCGACGAGAGAATGCTGCCCAAAATCTCTCGCAAGCGGCGCGGGCCATCTTCGAATGGGATCACGAATTGGTACTGCGCGAAGCCGGCGGGGCCGTAACCGCGATTCCAATGCGCCAGCATGTCCAGCGGATAAGTGAACTGTTCGTAGTGACTGAACGCCGCGCCGCGCGCTTGGATTTGCTGCAAGAGTGCATTCACGACGCGAATGGTCAAACGATTGAGCGTCAGGGTCGGTAGTTCGAATGGGACGGTCAACTTGGGCGGCCCGGAAACGCGCAGCGGATCCGCAGCCATTGACGCGGGCAATTCCTCGCGACGCGCGTGGTCGCCGAGCGCGAGCACGCCACGCCCGAGTCGCGCGCCGGTCGCGAACACATCCAAGGTAGCGACCGAATACGGAAATTCGTGATCGTATTCCTCGAAGGCCGCGAGCATGCCCTCGAGGTCGTTCACCTTGATCGCGCGCTGACGAAAATAAGTGGTCTCGATCTTCTTCAGTCGGATAGTCGCGGTCAGGATCACGCCGAGCAGGCCCATACCGCCGAAGCTGGCCCAAAACAGATCCGAGTTCTCGCTGCGGCTCGCGTTCACGACTTCGCCGCTCGCCAGGAGCACCGTGAAGCTATCCACGCAGCTGCTGAAGGAGCCTTGCACGTGATGCGCTTTGCCGTGGATGTCATTGGCGATGCAGCCGCCGAGGGTCACGAACTTGGTGCCCGGTGAAACCATCGGGAACCAGCCGCGCGGCGCAAAATCGCGCAAGATTTGCTCGAGGCTCACGCCAGCCTCGCACTCTAGCGTCCCCGTCGCGTCATCGAAGCCGAGGTAGCGGTTGAAACGCGTCATGCCGAGCACGCGGCCGCCGGCGTTGAGCGCCGCATCCCCGTAGCTGCGCCCCAGGCCGCGCGGCGCCGTGCCTCGAGGATCGAGCGAGCTCTGGATCTGTCCGAGGAGCTCTGGCTCACGCAAGTCGCAGTCGGCGCGCTGGTTGGCGCCCCAACCGGAGAGTCGCGTCAGGTAGGGCTTGGCGGGCAGCGCCGACAACTGGCTTTGAGTATTTTGGTGTTGCAAGCCAAAGGTCTTACCCACGCCGTCCATCCCGCGGTCCTAGCAGGCCGCCCGCCGCTCGGCAAAATCGGCCTCTATGGCTTTCACGGCCCCCGCCCAAGAGTGATACGCTAGGCCGCGAATGACCTTCGAGCGCATCCGGCATCGGCTGCAGAGCGGGCGGCCCCTCGTCGTCGACTCCGACACCGCAGCCTCCTTCCGCGCGCGCGGCGTCGAGCTCGATTCACCTGGCGCGCTCGGACAGATGCTGCGCGAGCGCCCGAATGACGTGCTGTCCCACTATCGCACGGAGGTTCACTCGAAAGTGGACGTGTTGTCGGCGCTGACGGCCGATACCACCCCGCGCGCGCTGGCCGAAGTCGGCATGGAGCACCGCTCGGCGCAGCTCACGCGTCGCGCGGTCGAGCTGGCCCTCGAGGCAGCTGCAGAGAGCGAGAAGCCAGTGGCAGTCGCGGGCGTGTTGGGCTCCGACATGGTGAGCCCGGTCGCGGCAGATCGCCTCCACGATGAGTTCACCGAGCATGCCGCGCGCTTGGCTGCGGCTGGCTGCGAATTGATCTTGGCCCGCGGCCAAGGCTCGCGGCTCGGCGTGATGGCGGCAGTGGTGGCGGCCGCGCGCACCGAGCTGCCGACCTGGGCGGTGCTGGAATTTGCGTCGGCCGACGAACTGACCAGCGCGGGCAACGCAGAGGATTTGGTGAACGCGTTGGCCCAAGCAGGCGCCAGCGTGATTTTGTTCGAGGTGGCCAAGGTGGATTTGGGCTTGGCCTACTTGAAGCGCTTTCGCCCCGCCTTTGCGCTGCATGGCATCACGCCCGGGGTGCTGCTCGCCGGCAGTGAGACGAGCGTGCGCGGCTTTCATGACGAAAGCTCGAATCCCCGGCACTGGGTGGAGCACGCGGTCGACTTGAGCCTGGGTGGCGCGCGCGCCATCGGCGGGGGTGCGGGCACGACCGAGGCGCACACTCACAGCCTGGCCCAAGCGCTGGGATCCCTGCATCCCTCGCTGCCGGCCCCACGCGGCGAGAGCGACCTCGACCGCGGTCCGCGCGACTGGTAAACGCCCGGGGCGACGTTTTTTTGTTCGATCGTCCATGCGCCCGCTTGCGCTCTGTCAAGCTTGCTGCAGGACTAGCTTCTTCGAGAAATTAGAGAACCGTGGATTCAACCGACAACCAGCGCCCGCTCCGCACGAGCGACGACCTGCTCGAACTCTTCTACGAAGCGGAAAAGCCGCGCGCGGCGTATCGGATTGGGACGGAAGCCGAGAAATTCGCGGTCGACAGCCAAAGCGGCGCGCCGCTCGAATACGACGGCCCGCGCGGCGTCGCGCGCATCTTCGCCGATTTCGTCAAGCGCGGCTGGCGTGAAGTGCGCGAGACCGAGGACGGCCCCGTGATCTCGCTCTTGCGCGATCAGCACTCGATCACACTCGAGCCCGGTTCGCAGTTCGAGCTCAGCGGCGCCGCGGTGACCAACATCCACGAAACGCGCGCTGAGTTGGACGAGCACTTCGCGGAGCTCGAAGGCATTTCGAAAGAGATGAACCTGACTTGGTTGGGGGTGGGCTTTCATCCCCTTGCCAAGCAATCGGATCTCGGTTGGGTGCCCAAGCTTCGCTACGCGATCATGCGTGAGTACCTGCCCCCGCGCGGCAATGGCGGCCTGGACATGATGCGCCGCACCGCCACCGTGCAAGGCAACTACGACTTTTCGGATGAAGCGGACGCGCTCAAGAAGCTCGTGGTCTGCCTCAAGCTGGCACCACTAGTAAACGCGCTGGGAGCCAATTCTCCCTTTTATGAGGGCAAGCTCTCCGGCTACAAGAGCCGGCGCGGCCTGACTTGGCTGAACATGGATCCCGAGCGATCCGGCCTCATCCCCGCGCTTTTGTCGAACCCCAAGCCAGGCTATCGGGACTACGCCGAGTGGGCGCTCGACGCGGGCATGTTCCTGTTCAAGCGCTACGGCCGCGTGATCCACAATACGGGCCAGAAGTTCCGCGACTTCATGCAAAATGGCTTCGAAGGCGAGCGCGCGACCTTCGGCGATTGGAAGATGCACCTGAACACGCTCTTCCCCGAAGCGCGCCTGAAGAGCACGCTCGAAGTCCGCAGCAGTGATTCGCTCCCCTCGCGCCTCGGCTGCGCGGTGCCCGCCCTCTTCACCGGCATCCTGTACGACGACCAAGCCCTCGCCGAAGCCGATTCATTCGCCCGTACACTCGATCTCGACACGCTCCAGAAGGCTCGCCCCTCGCTCGTCAAAGACGGCCTCGCCGCCAAAATCGGCGATCGCCCGATGCAAGAGCTCGCCGAACGCGTGCTCGAAATCGCCAACGGCGGCCTCGCGCGTCGCAATCTGCTCAACGCGCAAGGCAAAGACGAGCGCGTGCACCTCGAGCTCCTGACGAGCCTAGTCCAAAGCGGAAAGACCCCCGCCGACGCCATGATCGAAGGCCTCGATGAAAGTTCGACGCCCAGCATCGCCGAAGTCATCGCCCGGGCGCATCTGTAGTCGCACCGGAGGTGGCTTCTATGGGCTCCTCGAGGGCACGCAGTAACCGCCGCTCCTCGTCTCGGTCGAACAGGGGGCTGTCCGAACATTGGGATTTTTTCCCTCCCGTCTGCGCCTCTCGTCTCCCCGGCAGGGTGTTGCAAAAGGGACCCATCGGGCGTCGGCGGCGACAGTTGCGTCCGGGTAGCGCGCGCATTCAACGCTCACGCATCTTTCTACGAACAGGCCGTTGCTCGAAGAAAATATTCTGCGATCGCACCGCGATCGCACAGTATATTTTTTCTAAAGACTGGAGGATCGGCGGGGCCGCTAGGCGGCGCTCGCGATCCGGATCTTGTCGGCTTGGCCCGCGCGGTAGAACGCGCGTAGGCGATCGCGGGCGCGATCGTGATCGCGGTCGTTGGCCGCGAACACGCGAGAGACGAAGCGCGCGGCCAAGTGGTGGGCGAGGCGATAACGCGCGCCGGCCTCGGTGTCTTCATCGTCGAGGAAGCGTGGGCTGTCGAACATGCGCTCGAGTAGGCTACGCGCGTCGTTCGCGTTGAAGCCGAGGACGAGCACGAACTTGTCGACCTCGGCTTGCAGTTCCAATTCGAGCTTTGTGACGGGCAGCGAGATCCGCGCCCGCTCGACCAAATAAAGAAAATGACTGACCCCTTCGGCGACTTGGAGCCATACGTCGCTGAGGGCGCCACCGGCGGGGATTTGCTTGGATTCGGGGGGTAGAACCAGGGCGATTTCGAGCTCGTCGGCGGATTCACGCAAGAGCACGACTTCGCGGCTGCCCTGATCGCCGTCGCGCACGAAGCGCGTCACGTTGGGTGCGCGCTCGAGGCCGTAGAAGCGCTCGAGCTCGCTTTGGATGCGCCGCAGCTCGCGCTGCCTGCGCGTGCTCAATGGATCCCCCCGTGCCCCCGCTGCGGCGTGAGGCCTCGGCCGGCGAGGGCGACGGCGAGTGGCGCGGATCCGGTTTTCATCCAGCGCTCGTATAGGCGCACCACTTGCCGATTGGAATTTTGGGCGGAGTTGGCTTGCAGCACGTCGGCCACGCGCGAGACGATTTCGGCGAACATGGCGAAGTTGTCGGCTAGCTCGCGGAACACGTCCGGCGCGCCCGTGCCCTCGCCCGAGGTTTGTCGGAGCATGGTGGCCGCGCCGTCGTACGCGCGCGCGCCGAGAGTGCGGACGTAGCGGAGCTCGACGCCGCGGGTGGAGAGGTGGTCCGCGAAGAAGCCACTCGTGTAGAGCACGCCATCGCCCAGGGACCGCAGGCGATCGAAGCGCTCGCGACCCGCGGCGTGCAGGGCCTCGTCGAGCAGCAGGGTGAGTGGGCGCTCCAGGCTGGCCGCATCGAGGCGCTCGGGCTTGGCATAGTCGGCCAGCAGGCCTGCCAAGTAATACTCCGCCGCCTCGGTGGCGGCGCATTGCTGGGTTCGGAGCGCTTCGTCTACCAAGTGATGGAAGAACGACTGCAGGTCACTGGCCAGGTCGATGGGCTGATCCGTGCTCATGGCAAAGCTCCTCGCGAAGTGGTGCACGAGCTGAGGGCTGCCACCTTCGAGCGACACCTGGGCGTGACGCAGGCAGCGTCAGAGCTCAGACTTCGAAGGCATCCGCCAAAAACCGGCACCTGTCTTCAAGATACGGGCAGAACTGTTTCTGGGCGACTTGCATCGCTACTCGTTTGAGCAGGCGTTTGGCACTTCCTCAGCACTCTCGGTCGTCGGCTGCCAGCCGGGACGCTTCCGCGGGCCTGCGCGGGAGGGGGGTGCCTACATTTGGCCGACCGAGGATTTGCGAGGTAAGTCGCCAATCCACTTTGGCTCCCTTGACACCACAAGGCGGCTGGCTAAGTTCCTGGCGCGTTGTTAGCACTCGCCTGCGTTGAGTGCTAACCGGCAAATTAGAATAAAATCAGAGGCTTACAGCGTTTTTGGCGCAATCTGACGGGCGATTTTGAGGGGGCAAGCAGCGCTGCCTCCGCACAATCCGAAGCCAGCCGCCGAAGCCGCAAAAGCCTCGAGTCACCAACCCCAACAACCCGATCGAGGGCATCACATGGCTACCAAAATCCGTCCGCTGCAAGACCGCGTGATCGTGAAGCGCGTCAAAGAAGAAGAAAAGACCAAGGGCGGGATCATCATCCCGGACAGCGCCAAAGAGAAGCCGATCGAAGGCGAAGTTCTCGCCGTCGGCAACGGCAAGGTGCTGGAAGACGGCAAAGTGCGCGCGCTGGACATCAAGCCCGGCGACCGCGTCCTGTTCGGCAAGTACTCGGGTACCGAGGTCAAGCTGGACGGCGAAGAAGCTCTGATTTTGCGTGAAGACGACATCCTCGGCGTCATCGAAAGCTGATTGGGAGAATTAAGAAAATGGCTGCCAAAGAAATCGTTTACAAAGAAGTCGCTCGTAACCTCATCCTCAACGGCGTGAATGCGCTCGCTGACGCGGTCAAGGTCACCCTGGGCCCGCGTGGTCGCAACGTCGTCATCGAGAAGAGCTTCGGCTCTCCCACCGTCACCAAAGACGGCGTGACCGTTGCCAAAGAGATCGAGCTCGAGAACAAGTTCGAGAACATGGGCGCGCAGATGGTCCGTGAAGTTGCCTCGAAGACCAGCGACATCGCTGGCGACGGCACCACGACGGCCACCGTGCTGGCGCAAGCCATCTTCCGTGAGGGTTCCAAGCTCGTGGCCGCCGGTCACAACCCGATGGAAATCAAGCGCGGCATCGACAAGGCCGTGGAAGTGATCGTCGAGGAGCTCAAGAAGAGCGCCAAGTCCACCAAGGACCCGACGGAAATCGCGCAAATCGGCACCGTCTCCGCCAACGGCGACACCACCATCGGCAAGCTCCTCAGCGAGGCCATGGAAAAAGTCGGCAAAGAAGGCGTGATCACGGTCGAAGAAGCCAAGAGCGCCGAGACCTCGCTGGATGTCGTCGAAGGCATGCAGTTCGACCGCGGCTACCTCTCGCCCTACTTCGTGACCGACCCGGAGCGCATGGAGTCCTCGCTCGAGGATCCGTACATCCTGCTCTCCGAGAAGAAGATCTCGAACATGAAGGACCTGCTCCCGGTCCTCGAAGCCATTGCTCGTCAGCAGAAGCCGCTCTTGATCATCGCCGAGGACATCGAAGGCGAAGCCCTCGCGACCCTCGTCGTGAACAAGCTCCGTGGCACGCTGAACTGCGCCGCCGTCAAGGCGCCGGGCTTCGGTGATCGCCGTAAGGAAATGCTCAAGGACATCGCGGTCCTCACGGGCGGCCAGGTGATCGCGGAAGAGCTCGGCCTCAAGCTCGAGAACGTGACCATCACCGATCTCGGCCAGGCCAAGCGCGTCAAGATCGACAAGGACAACACCACGATCGTCGACGGCGCCGGCAACAAAGACAAGATCAAGGGTCGCCAGCAGGAGATCCGTAACCAGATCGAAAACACCACCAGCGACTACGACCGCGAGAAGCTCCAAGAGCGCCTCGCCAAGTTGGTCGGCGGTGTTGCCGTGATCAAGGTCGGCGCGGCCAGCGAGATGGAGATGAAAGAGAAGAAGGCGCGCGTCGAAGACGCCCTTCACGCCACCCGCGCTGCGGTCGAAGAAGGCATCGTCCCCGGCGGCGGCGTCGCTCTGATCCGCGCGCAGAAGGTGCTCGACAACTTGAAGCTCAGCGATGAGCAACAGGTCGGCGTGCGCATCATCCGTCGCGCGATCGAAGAACCGCTCCGCCAAATCGTGGCGAACGCGGGCGAAGAAGGCTCGATCGTCGTGCAGAAGGTCAAAGAGGGCACCGGCAACTTCGGCTTCAACGCCGGCACCGGCAAGTACGGCGATCTCGTCGCCGACGGCGTGATCGACCCGGTCAAGGTCGTGCGCTCGGCCCTGCAGAACGCCGCAAGCGTCTCTGGCCTGATGCTCACCACCGAGGCCCTCGTGGCAGACGCCCCGAAGGACGAGAAGCCGGCAGCCGGCGGCGGCGGCGGACACGCCCACGGCGGCGGCATGGGCGGCGACTTCTGAGTCGCCCCGCCGAGCATCACTAGCCTCTAGCTAGCGTTCGGCAAAACGAAGGCGGACTCCTCACGGGGTCCGCCTTTTCTTTTTTGTTGATGGGGCCGCGGCGCGTCGCGGGTCGGCAAAGCCTTCGGCGTCGCGGGTCGGCCTGCGCGGACGAGTTAACGCTGCGGCTCTGGGAGTTCGACCAAGTCGAGGGGGCTCTGCACGCCGAGTGGTCCCCCAATGAGCACGTGGGTGTAGATCATCGTCGTGCGCGGATCCCGGTGACCGAGCAGCTTCCGAATCGTACGAATGTCGTAGCCCGACTCCAGCAGGTGCGTGGCAAAGGAATGCCGAAACGTGTGATCGTTGGGATACTTATCGTGCAACGCAAAGGGCAGTTCGACATAGCCGGCGCCGAGCGCAACGTCGGCATCATGTTGCCGGCGCACCCGTTGCAGCCGCACTTGCAGCGGCTCGACGAGAGACCTCGGCAGAAACGTCGCTCGATCTCGTTGACCTTTACCACTGCGAAAGACGAGCTGCGAAAGCGCGAAATCCAATCTTTCACGCGCAAACTGGCGCATTCCGACAAGCGCAACCCCGCGCCATACAGCACCAGACCCAGTCCAACAAGCGGCGCCCGCCAACCGACGGCGGTGCCGCAGGTCGCTCGCGCTCCTCAGCCATATGCGCGCGGAAGGGGCACGGCCCATGCCAAAGCCGAGCGACGAGATCCAGGCCGAGCGCCAGGATCTTGCACGCGCAGACATAGCGGCCGCCAGGCCACACCCTGGCGATCGCCACCGCCCCTCAGCCCCCGCCTGTGCAGCCTTCGCCCCGCCTTTCGACAAAATCACAGCAACAGGCACCGACCCCGTTGCGGGCGACGCACCCTGTTGACCCTTCGCGTTCGACGCGCCCAGGTCAGCACTTCTCCCTCGACCCTCCAAGCGATACACTGCGGTGCTGTGCAGCTGAATTGAGAGTTGGGCGGACCGCGCGATCCCACCAGGAGATCTCAATCAACGGCCGGATCAAGATCCTGGTCACTCCGAGCGCCTCGTTCGTAGAATTCTTCGGCAAGATCGGCGTCGATCCCGAGGGCCGCCCAACAAGCGGTCGAAGAGGCTGCGGCGCGCGATGATACGCTTTTCCCCAACGACTTCCTCGCGGCGTCCGCTTCTTTTCGAGCATGACCGACGCGCTCGAGGCTCTGCGGAGTGAAATGACTTGAGGAGCACGGGCCGATCGCAATAAGAGAGGACAATGCGTAGCTTGCTATTGTTGCTTTGCCTGAGCGTCGGGGCGTGCGCTGGCTTTTCCCCAGCGAATGTCGCCAATACCGCGCCGACTTACAACAAGCCGACGGTGGCCGCGCGTTCAGACGTGCCACTGATCATCA
This sequence comes from Pseudomonadota bacterium, assembly GCA_037200885.1. Lineage (GTDB taxonomy): Bacteria > Myxococcota_A > Polyangia > Polyangiales > Polyangiaceae > PMG-095. Next base: position 1,901,504 of record JBBCIN010000001.1, on the reverse strand, counting down.
CCCTCGATCCGCACGCCGTGCACGACGACATGGTTCTTTCGGGCTACAGCCCCGCCGACATTCACGAAGTGAACCTGATTGTCACGAGGGACCTCAAGAGCGCGCTGGAAGTCTACTTTTCCCAGGTCGGCGTTTCGCCGCCTACTTCGGCGGAAAAAACCGCGGGGCATCAAGTCGCGACCAACGTGAAGATTGACGCGCTCGGCTGGAAGTCCGCGGATGGCAACGCAGCCGTCGGAACCATGGAATGGTCCGTCAGTATGCGCTTCGCGGACCAGCAAAAGCCCTTCTACCGATTTGCCGAGCACAGCGTTGGCCGGCATGCGATCACGCAGTGGTCCAACACCGAGGCCCTGATTCAAGGCGCGATCGAAGAAGGCATGCAGCACCTGTTGAAAGACATGGAAGCGAAGGGCGTGCAAACGCTCGTGGCACCGAACGAAGCAGCGACACCGCCGGAGTCTCGCCCTTCTTCGGATGCGCCAGCGGACGACGACGAAGGGTAGGCCACCTCGGCGAGCTGACCGATGATCTGCGGAGGCAACCGCCTAGCCTATTTGGCACGGACAGTCCGGACCTTGCAGAGCCCCTCGAACGGACCGCCACTCGCAGTTGATGCGGCTACCGAGCATGATCGCCACGGAGCTCCTCAAGCGCGATCACATCATTACACTGACGCCTTCGGTGTCGCTCAGCTGGTTCGTCCGTCGTCGCGTCCGGAAGGCGGTCCGCCTACTCAACCAGGTTGTCGAACTGAGTCCCGATAATTGGGCCGCGCTCTGGGTGACCGGCAAGGCACATCAAGCGCTCGGGGATTCGCAGTCGCCCGAGGCTGACGTTCAACGCGAAAACAGCTCCGAGCATTCGAAGCAACTCGCGCGTATCATGACGAAGCCATGTCCAAACGCAGCACGATAGTGCTCGGAGGCTCTGGGTCGGTCGGAACCGCACTGCTCCGCGAGTTGTTTCGCGACGATGGCTTCAACGCCGTCATCACGCTGTCGCGCCGATCGCTACCCGAGGTTGTCGCGATGGCTCGCGCGGCCGGCCGCAGCCTGGTGGAGAAGCTCGTGCCCGAAATGAGCCCCGCGTCTCTCGCGGCGGCGACGATCGAGGCTGCGAGAGACCTCGAGGGCGAACTGGAAGGATTCAGTGTACTCGGCGTCGGGGGCGGCACGGCCAAGCTCACGCTCGAGGAACATCGCGCGGTGGACGTTGCGCTGAACGAAGCGTTCGCGCGAGCGCTGCGAGATTCGGGCAAGGTCCGCCACCTCGCGTTCATGAGCGCCGCGGGTGCGGACCCGACGGCCAGCGCAAGCGGCAGCGGTGCCGCGGGCATGTCGCGCTACAACCGTGTGAAGGGCGAGGCCGAAGCGGCCGTGCGCGCGAGTGGGCCCGCGATCGTGAGCGTGTTCCGTCCCGCGATGATCATTGGTTCTCAACACACGCCGTGGTTGCTCGAGAAGACGGTGCCGCTATTTTCATTTCTAACTCCGGCGAAATACAAGTCGATCAGCGTGGAACAGATCGCGAAGGCAATGATCGCGACCGCGAAGCATCACCCCGCGACGAGCGCGACGTACCACTACCCGGAGATGATGGCGCTGATCGCGGGGCGCGCGGCATCGCCGTAGCTGTGTCTCACCCGATGCGATCGTACGCCGGTCGGGCTCGACAGCGGACGACTTTGGTCGTCCAAGCAAGGTTCGTCCGATGACCAAGCCCCAATTCGATCAGGATTTCTGGGAGCAGCTGTGGACCAAGACGCTGCGCGAGCACGCCGACAAGCTCGCGCACCGTCCACCAAACGCGCATTTGACGGCCGAGGCGGCCAACCTGCCGCCGGGACGCGCCCTCGACGCTGGCTGTGGACATGGCAGCGAGACGCTCTGGCTTGCCGCGCACGGCTGGCGGGTCACGGCGGTAGACTTCTCGGCAGCAGCATTGGCGCACGGCCAGTCGATGGCCGAGGCGGCGGGGGCCGATATCGCAGAGCGCATCGACTGGATCGAGAGCGATCTGGCGACCTGGGCGGCGAACTCAGGGCAGTACGATCTCGTTGTATGCTTGTACGTGCACGTGGCCGGCTCCGTCGAAGAAATGCTGCGGCGGATGGCGAAAGGTGTCGCTCCGGGAGGGACTTTGTTCCTGGTTGGACACCGTCCGATCGATCCCAGGACGGGAGCGGACACGGCGGCGGCCAGTCAGGTGCAAATCTCCGTTGAGGCTGCGATCGCCGCGCTCGATTCGAGTGTGTGGGAGTTGGTCGTTGCCGAGGAGCGCCCGCGCGCGGTCGTCGGCACTGGCGTCGATGCCGTGATCCGCGCGCGCCGCCGGAACTGAGATGTCACCTCACGCCATACTGCTGAACCGAAAAAAAGTTCCCGGCGACGTATCCTTTGTCCGACCCTACACGTCGTCCTGCCATGCCGAGCCAAGCCACGGACCAACTCGAAGCGCTCTCCGACGAAGCTCGACGGACTTGGCACGGATTCCTGGTCGTCTACGAGCCATTGCGGCCGGAGCTCTACCGCTATTGCCGCTACCTCACCCGCAGCCCTTGGGACGCAGAAGATCTGGCCCAGGACGCCCTGGCGCAAGCGTTCGCGACGTTGAGTCGCATGGGGCACGCACCGCCCAACCCGCGCGCCTGGCTATTCCGTGTGGCATCGAATCTCTGGATCGATCGCGTGCGCCGCGAACGAGGCACGACGACGCACGAGCGCGCGGCCGAACTCAGCCTCCCTTCCCCCGATTTGCAGGCCACTCGCGAGGCCACGGGCACCTTGGTGGCACAGCTCGCGCCCCAGGAGCGGGCGGCAGTCGTGCTCAAGGACGTGTTCGAGCTCACGCTCGAGGAGATCGCGGAAGCGTTATCGACAACTGTGGGTGCCGTGAAGACGGCGCTGCATCGCGGGCGGAGCAAGCTCGAGGAGCCCGAACCGGACACACCCCGACGCGCGCTGCCGGAGGTGATCACGGCCTTTTGTGCGGCGTTCAACGCTCGAGATATCGCGCGCATGACGGAGCTGCTGCTCGACCACGCGGCGATCGAGGTGGTGAGCGCCACCGTCGAGGCTCCCGCGGACGGCAAAGTCCTGCGCGGGATGGTCTTCGGTAGTCAACGCATGGCGCGTGCCGCCGAGCTGGGCGGCATGGACGCTCGCTTCGTCGCGGGAGTTCAGCCCACGCCACCACGGCTGGAGCTGGTGACGAGCCGCGGAGAGCCTTTGCTCGTCTCTTGGTATGCACACGACGATGGAGAGGCGGTGCGCGCGGTTACACGACTCGAAGTCAGCGACGGCCGCATCAGCCTGCTCCGCAATTACTTCTTCACGCCCGATTTCATCGCCGAGATCTGCCGCGAACTGGGGCTGCCATTCCGCAGCAACGGCTATCGCTGGTGGCTACCCCCTCGCTGACCGCAAAAGGAACGCTCCATGTCATTCGAGCTCTATTACCACCCACTCGCGTCTTACTGTTGGAAGGCGCTGATCGCGCTGTATGAGGCGGAGCTTCCCTTCGAGAAACGTCTCGTCGATCTGGGCGACCCGGCGCAGCGCGCGGCGTTCCTTCAGCTCGCGCCCCTCGGTAAGTTTCCGCTGCTCCGCGATACCGAGTCCGGTCGCTGCATACCCGAATCGAGCATCTTGATCGAATACCTCGCGCTCCGCTCACCCAGCGCGGCGCGGCTGTTCCTGGGTTCAGCGGAGCTCGCCCTCGAGGTGCGGACCCGGGATCGCTTCTTCGATCTTTACGTCATGGAGCCCATGTCGAAGATCGTCGAAGACAAGCTCAGACCGGAAACCGAGCGTGATCCGCGAGGGGTAGCGAGCGCGCACGCGCGCTTGGACACGGCTTACGAGATCGCCGAGCAGTTCCTCCGAGGATCCGGCTGGGCCGTCGGCGACGATTTTAGCCTCGCTGATTGCGCGGCGGCTCCAGCGCTGTTCTACGCGAACAAGGTGCACCCGCTGAGCGCTGCTTTGCCCCGCACTCGCTCGTACCTCGAGCGTCTCGAAGCGCGACCGAGCTTTGCCCGCGTGCTGCGCGAAGCAGAACCATTCATGTCGATGTTTCCTGGCTAGTCCGCTTGGCGCGCTGAGTTTCCCGCTGTTCTGGCGCCCGCGGCCGAACGCCGGTAGCTTAGCAAGTCATGAGCGAGCCGTTCCGCGTTCGAGCCGCTACTCTTGGTGATTACGACGGGATGCGCGCGCTGCTCGCCGAAGTGGACGAGCTGCATCGTCTGAACATGCCTTGGTTGTTCCAAACGCCGACGACGGAGGCGCGATCCAAGGATTTCTTCGAGGATCTGCTCGGCGGCGAAAACTCCACGGTGTTGGTCGCAGATGCAGGACCCGAGATTGTCGGCGTGGCAACGGCTCTGACGCGGACTTCACCCGACTTCGCGGTGTTCGTCAGCCAAAGTTGGGGAGTGCTGGACAACATTGCAGTTTCGAAATCCTGGCGGCGCCGAGGGGTCGGCACGGCGCTGATTCACGACGCGGAGCGCTGGGTACGAGTTCGGGGTGCACGCTGGATCGAATTGGGCGTCTACGAATTCAACGACGATGCACGCGCTTTCTATCGCAAGCTCGGCTATTTGCCGATTTCGACCAAGCTGCGCAAGCCATTCCACGGCGTGGGTTAGCTTCGGCTGAGCCGGATGCACGCGCTCGCTATCAGCGAGATCGTCGAAAGCACTCCCAACGCTCGCTTCGTCGGCGCTCGGCTCGCATGCGAATTGCCTCGAGTTCGTCCACGGCGTAACCTCTGAGGAGGTCGCTCGCATGAACGTCTCCTATCGGCATACTCAGGTCGGATATCTCATGATCGGCCTGCTTCTCGCTGGAGCTTCTGGCATCTCCGCGTCGCTCGTGTTCGGCAACGGCCCCCACGCTTTGCTGGTCCCGGTTGCCATCCTGCTCTTGTGTCTGATCTTGTTCCCCACGTTGACTGCCGTCGTCCAGGGCGACCGGGTGTACTGTTTCTTCGGGCTAGGGCTGATTCGACGGGAGATCCCGGTGCGCGATATCCTGTCCGTCTCCGTGGTCCGCAATCCCTGGATCTACGGCTTGGGTCTGCGCTTGATTCCGGGAGGCTGGCTGTGGAACGTCTCCGGAGGGGACGCGGTCGAGCTTCGGCTGCGTGACGGCAAACGCCTGCGGATCGGCACCGACGAGCCCAGCATGCTCCGCGAAGCGATCGCGAACGCTTCGCGCACGGGCTAGCATCGGCTCCAATTCGCTTTTTTCCGATGCAGAGCGCTCGTCCAGCGACGCCGAAGGCTGTGACGGAGAGTGGCGAGGCTCGTGACCATCAACCAATCAAACCCGACGCTCGACTGAAGAGGACCGTCAGCGGGTCAGGAAGCGCAGGTCGTCGACCCAGAAGTCGAATGGGGTTTGCTCGGGAGCGACCGTGAACTCGAGCGACAGCAGCGAGCGCGGATCGAAGGGCACGGCTTGGCCGAAGCCCTTCTGCGCGAGCTCAGCCCAAGTCACGCGCACCTCTTGCCAATTGCTGCCGAGGGGAATGGTCGCGCGGTGGCTATCGTTGCAATCGTGGGTGCAGGAGCCGCCGTACTCTTCCGGGGCAACTTGAGTCATCTTGGCGACGACGTTGAAGCTGCCGCGGCCACGCGCCCAGAACACGAGGCCGCGGTAAACGGAGGCGTCGTAGCAGCGGCGAGCGCTCAAGTCGGCCGTGAGTAAAGCTCCCCATTTGCTGAACTTGCCGCCGCTGGTGTGCAGCGCAAAGTGGCTCGGGCCGCGACCACCGGGGATGCGCGCGATCGAGAGTGGTCCGCGCAGCGTGGGCCGTTGCGTCCCGGTGTTGTCGTTCGATGCGCTCCACAGGCCCGCGCGATGCTCGAGTGGAGCAATGCGCGCGTCATCGTCTTCGAAATCATCGATCAGCGGTGCGCTGCCCTCAGCGCGCATGGCGGGGGTGCACGGCTCGAGCCCAGGGGCGGGCGCGGACGCAAGCGGTGCGGCGCCGCTCGGGCTCGGGACGGCGCTCGGTTCACTCCCGAGCAGCGTTTCTCGAGCCGGATTGGCGTTGAGCCAGATCGTGACCAACGCTGCCAACGCCGCGCCAGAGCACAATACAGCCCAAGCCAGCTGGGTTCGCGCGCGATGCTGGCGGTAGCGGAGCAGCACGTGCGCGATGGCGGCTTCGCGGGTGCCCGCGCTCGGCGCGTCAGTGCGAGTCGAACGCACGAGCTCGCGCGCATCCGGGGCGGCCGAGTGCGAAAGACGCGGAGGCTGAGACGGATGCGGCGATTGAGACGGCCGTGGAGACTGCGAAGTGCGCGGCGCTTGAGATGCCCGCGGGGGTGGAGACGCTCGCGGCGGCTTTTCGGTCGTCACTCGTTGGCTCCGGGAGATTGGCCGCGTACGCGCAGGCGGCGCAGCGAGAGGTCGAATTCCTCGCGCGCGACGCGGAGCCGTGAGGTCACCGTGTCGCTCCCAAGGTCGAGCAAGCTGGCAATCTCCGGCACGGTCATCTCTTCCAGCTCGTACAATACGAAGACCGCGCGCGGCTCGAGCTTCATGGCCGCCAAAATGTCGTTCAAATCAAGGCGGGCCTGCTCCAGTTCGGTGAGGCGCTCCGAGCGCGATTCTTCGCCCGCGTGTTTCGGCCCGCGACGGCGTTTGGAAGCAACGCGCAACGCAGCCCTGAATAGGAACTGCCTCTCACTCCCTGACGCAATGCTGGACAGCTTGCGACTCGCGATGACGAATACCTTTTGCGCGCCGTCGTCGGCATCGGCAGGCGACAGGCCCAAGCGTCGGAGGCCGCGCCAGACGAAATTGAAATGCGCCGTCAGTAGCGCGCGTAAGCGCACTTCCGCTGCGCTTTCGCGGAGGCTGGGCTGCGATCGAGATCCGAAGAATGCCAAACGTACCGGTGAGCGAGCTCGAGCTCGGAGTCAGGCACTTTCAGCTACCACGCCCGCGACTCGATGAGACGATGAAAAAAAAGCAGAAGGGCCGAAATTCGGCCCGTCTGCAACGGCCTCGACGATCGAAGCTCCCCGCGAACGGCTTAGGGGGCCGCCACGTCTTTGATCGAGAAGTTCGAGACCGCGAACGTGGACGTCAGGTACGCGTAGACCGGGGCCACCGCGCCGCTCCCACCCGTGCCGCCGCTACCACTCGCGCCGCCAACGCCCGCTCCAGCCGTGCCGCCGACGCCAGCCGTGCCGCCAGCGCCACCTTTGCCCGCAACGCCCGCCGAGCCGCCCGTGCCGCCAACGCCGGCCGTGCCGCCGACGCCGGCCGTGCCACCAGCACCGCCCATGCCCGTGGTGTCGCCGTTCGAGAACACGGAGTAGATGCGAATGTTGATCTTGATCACCTTGGTGGGATCATAGGAGTCCACCGCAGCGGTCTTGTTCGGCAGAGCAAGAGTGACCGTGGCTCGGTCGCCGACGAAGTGAAGTGTGGGCCGATCCGCGACCGGAGTCTCTGCCTCGGTATAGCCGGTCGTGGTGGTCGCGGGTGCGCCCGCGATGCCGGAATCATCGCCGCCGCCACCGCTGGCTCCGCCGCTACCGCTGGCTCCGCCGCTACCGCTGGCTCCGCCGCTACCCGCCAGCCCCGCCGAGCCGGCCGTACCACTCGAACCACCCGCGTCAGTCCCGCCAGCGCCACCGGCCGCAACCACCTGGTCGTAAGTCGACACCGAGACGACCGAGACGGTGTAGCCGCCTGAAGTAGCAGTCGGTCCGCGTTGATCGGCGGAGAGCTCGATCGTGAGACTCAGTTTTTTATTGGTGAGATCTACTGTGGTCGACGAGTCGATCGTGAAATGAGTCGATTCGAAATTCGCCTCAGCAGGGTCGGCATTCTGCCAGCCGGCTTCATGCGGCCAAGTCACATTGAGCAACTTGGGACAGGGATCTGCTCCAATAGTGACGTCGCTGAAGTCGTTGTCATCCCAGGTTTGGTCCGTGTCTGATCGTTGGAAGACCACGAGCGGCGGGATATCGCACGTGCCGCCGCTGCCGCCACTGCCTGCCGAGCCGGCCGTCGCAGGAGTGCCCGCCGCCCCGGCTAGCGCGGTCATGCCGCCAGCGCCCGCAATCCCACCCGACATTCCCCCGAGCCCGCTCGAACCGGCCATGCCAACCGGCGGCGTACTCGTGCCAGTACTATTGCCGCAGCCAACGATGGCGGTGAGCAGACTAAGAACCAGAACTGAATGCTTCTTCATGGTATTTCTCTCGCGCGCCAATAAGGGCAAATTCAAGATTGATCGGCCAGCCTGGCCGACGCACCAATATGACCTCAGTGATAGTCGACGGTCAAGGCGCGGCCGCGCGCTCGTATGTCAGGGAATTGAGGCACTTTGGGATGCCGGTGCAACTTTGTTGAACTGAAGAGCTAAGCTCGGCCACCTACCCACGGCAGACCAGGCATGAAGTCAGTCGTGATCGGAATCGGCAGTGGCGAAACGATGGCAGCGATCATGGCGGTGTATCCCCGCCACAAGATTGTACTCGATGCATTCGTTGCGCGCGGCGAGGTCATCGGCATCGGGCCCTTCGTCGATCAAGGCGGCAATCTGGCCATCTTTCGCAGTCGCGAAGCGGCCGAGTCGTTCGTCGCACAGGACCCCTTCATCTTGGAGGGCGTGATCGAGTCCTACGAGGTCCGTGATTGGGCCGACAAAATGCTCACGTAACGGCGCTCACGGGCGAGAGAGGTCGATCAGGTCGATGCCCTTTTCTGGCGCTGAGCGCTCGTGCACGGCTTCTGGAAACGCGGTCACGTACACTTCGAGCGTGGGATTGGTGACGGCGTGGAGCAGGTGGCCTCCGAAGCTGCGTCCGTTGACCGAGCCGAGTACGGCGTGCACGTGCACCACCGGGGCGCCGTCCGGACCCAGCACGATATCTCCCGAAAGGCTCAGCACTTCCATCTGCTCGTGGAATGTCATGGCCTTGTACTGCTTGCGCTCGAGGTCGAACCAAGCGATTTCCGGATCGTGAACCGCGCCGATCGCCTGCAGCCGCGCGTTGACGATCGCTTCGGCGCGCGCGAAGTCGCCGAGAGCAGTGAGCACCTCGTCGCCCTCTGCCAGCACGAGCACGAAGTTCTTCGTGCCATCGGGCGCGCTCGAGACGAGGCGTATTTCCGCATGTGGCGCTTCGCCGTGCGGGTTCACCCGTGATGCCGTGATGTAGCGCACCTCCGCCACGTGGTGGTGAGGCGACGCACACGCTTGGGTGCCCAGCGCCGTAAACAACACCGCTAACCCGAACATCTTGCACGTCATCCACCCCGACGATGCGAAGAACGGGCCAAGGCTTGCACCTCGATGCCTCATCACTCCATCTTCGAGCTTCCCCACCCAGACAGTCTATCACTCGACACCTGCCCTCCTGTTCGAGGCAAGATTGCGGAGCGATCGAGTATCCGCTCGAGCGAGGCTGCCAGTCGAACATGGCGCGGCAACCAAGCGCGCGCTCGCGCGAGAGATCGCTGGTTTCTTTAATCCTCATCCGGGCAAACTCGCTGCGCGCGGACGGCCCACAAACTCCGCACGAAGCCATCCGTGAGCGAGATTGATTGACAGAGTGGACGACTACAACGCGAGCTGCGACCAATGAGGCTCTTTGTCCGCTTGCTCATTGTTCTGGTCGTCTGCTTGCTTCCCTTACGCGCACGGGCCGAGGCTGCCGCGCCGCCCATCGATTGGGGCGATGGTCCATTCACTCGGGCAACGTCGAGGATCGAACTATTGGCTTATGCGGGCACCGGCACGAGCAGCGCGGTGGACAAGGGCGGGTTCGAAGCGGGCGGCGGAGTCGAGGCCTGTATCATCTGCATCTGGACCAACGATTCTCGCCTGGCTTGGGGCGACTACCAGGTATTGCGGCTCGGCATCGATGGGGTCGAGCTGAACGAGGGTGGGCAGGCCGCGTACGGCATCACGCGGGACATCGACGTCGGCGGTCGAGTCTTCTATCAGCGCTATTCGCAGTTCGACGCGGAACGGCAAGGCCTCGTGCTTGCCGGCGTAGCACGTTGGACACGGTTCACGGGCGCCGTGTCGTTTGGCGTCGGCCATGGCGCGTACTTCGGTGCCAGCTTGCGCGTGATGGCCACTGAGCTCTTCGGCGCTGCCGTATTCTACGATCACGCGCACGACGAAGGCGCCGGCCCCATCAGCGGCGGCTCACTGCGCGTGGCCGCGCTGTTGACGTTCTGAGTCCTTGAGCGACTCCGTGCTCAGCGGGGCGCGCACGGCTACCAATCGATGTACTGCTGCATGTCGACGTCGCGCTTGACGTTCTCACACGGAACGACCTCGCGGCCCGCTTTGCAAATTCGAGCCGTGGTGTCGACCTGATAGATACATCCAGCGTTATCGCTCGTGACGCGCCACTTGCGTATGATGGTGCCATACTGGGAGATCACAATCGTTGCGTCGTCACCGCCTTTCGAGTCATACGATTTCAGGATCCGGTCGGTCCGTTCGATCTCACGCATGATGAGCCCCCGACCACAACCTGTGCTGCCGATTGCCAGCCACGCAAATCCACAGATAGTGGCCCAGGATTTCATCCGCCTTCCGTAGCCGAAAACCAGAGTGGCGCCAACGCGTGGCGCACTCGGCCTTCGGCGCCGCGTTAGGCCGTGAGATTGGCGAGTGGGCCGCCGGAATTGAGCAGCGGATCGCCGAAGCTCATTACGTCTTCGAAGCCCATGTAGTGGAAGCAGGAGACGAGCATGTCGGCGAACGAGGCCTTGTTCTGGAAGTCCAGCAGCCGGCCCATCTTGAAGTACCCACCGGCGCCGCCCGCGAGGACGACTAGCGCGTCGTTCTCGGAGTGCACGTCCCCTTGGCCGAGCTCATTCCAGTGGACGACGAGGGTGTTGTCCCAGAGCGTGCCGCCGGGGCCATCGGGCGTGGCCTTCAGCAAATCGTGAAGGGTGACGCTCTGCTCCCAAAGGTGCTTGTGAATCGCGCGGATCTTTGCGAACGCGTCGTCGTCACTGACGTGTGAAATGTCGTGGTGACCGTCGGTCAAGCCGAGGTTCGTGTACACGCGGTTGCTGGTGTTGCCGCTCCAGTTGAAATTGATCGAACGCGTGTGATCGCAGGCAAATGCCCAGGCGCTGACCTTGAAGAACAATTGTCCGAGCTCGGCGTGGCTCGCGTCGTCGAAGACGCTCAACTTCGGCGTAGCGAAGGGCACGGGGGCGCAGGCGGCGCCGCCCGCGGTGGCGCTCAACGTGCGCTCGATGTCGCGCAAGGCTTGGGTATGTTGGTCGAGCCGCTGTTGATCGGCCACGCCGAGCTTGGCGCGCAGTGAGCTGATTTCGCCAATCGCGTTGTCCATCGCGGATTGTTTCATGGCGATGCGCTTGCTGAGCGCGCTGAGCGCGGCTGGATCCGTCGAATCGCCCGCGAATAGCGAGGCGTACGCGTTGTACGGATCGGTCTCCGGGTTCACCGGGCTCTGCTGGCCGACGGGGCCGGCGTGCGAGCTCACGTCCCAGATGTTGTTTTCCTTGGTATTGACCCGAAAAACCAGGTGGCGGGTCGACACGCCCGGATTGTCCTTGAGCACGCGATCGCCGATCTCGTGGTCCGCGCTCGGCCCGAGCACATACCCGATCGTCGAGTCCGCGCCGCCGATCGGGAAGGCACCTTCGCCGGATTTCCAGGGAGCGAGCGAGGCGCCGCCCTGCTGGTGGCCGTCTGCGCGTTCGCCCGCCATGAATTTTCCGTAGCGACGATCGAGCCGATTCAAGAGCAAGAGATCTTTGCGATACGGTTCGAGCGGCGCCAAGAACTCATCGAAGGTGAAGCTGGTCTCGCCGGTATCGATGAAGCGGCGCTTGGTCTGATCGCCGTTGGCTTGAAAGACGAAGATGATGCGCTTCGGTGCGGTGGGCGTCGCACCGCTGGCCGAGCGCGGCAACATGGCCTCGAGCAGCGGCAACCCGATGCCCAGCCCTGCCGCGCCGCGTAGCAGCATGCGTCGACTCAGTCGCTTGCTCATGGGGCCTCCGAACTTTGGACCGGTAGATAGAGGAAGGCGTCGGTCTGGGTCAGCGCAATCAACAGCTCGGACAAGCTATAGGCCTTACCTTTGAACGATTTGGAGAGCTGTGCCAGCGAGCACGCATCGGCGGGATCCGCGTCACGGCCGTAGAAGAAGCGGAAGGACTTGGTCACGTAACAGGAGCGAACCTCTTCACTCTTGGCAAGCATTCCACCGAGCTCCACCGGATTCGAGACGGCGCCGTTGGCATCCTTCGTGCGGGTGATGACGCTCGTGGTGTCGACGGCTGCGCCCTGCTCGTCCGCGGTACGCGCACGGCCCACCGCATCGAAACCCTCGAAGACCACGCCCACGGGATCCATCAGATCGTGGCAGCCCGCGCAGGAGGTATTGACCCGGTGTTGTTCGAGGCGCTGGCGTTGCGTGAGGTGCGCCGTATCCGTCGTGTCCAAGGTCAGATTTACGTTCGGCGGCGGCGAGGGCACGAGCTCGCAGAGCACGTCGAGCCGTACCTTGAGGCCACGGCGCACGATCGACGTGCGCGTGGGCTTGTCCCGCGCGAGCATCATGCCTTGGGTAAGGACGCCCGCGCGCCCCGGCGCGGGGACCTGAACGAAGTCGCTGCCGGTGGGGCCGCTCAAACCATAGTGTTTGGCGAGATCGGCGTTCGCGAAGGTATAGGAGGCGGTGAACAGATCATTCAGGTTGCCTTCCGGCCGGGCCAGCACGCTGCTCACGAACGCGCGCGTCTCTTGCTGCAACAGCGGAACCAAGTTCGGATCCAGATTGGGATAGAGCGTGGCGTCGCGGGTGAAGTTGGTCGGCAGCGTGTCCGTGCCCAGCCATTCGTCGAAGTACTCGAGCAGGCGCGCCGCTTTCGGGCTCTGCAGCATGCGCCGGGCCTGCGCCTCGATTTGGGCGGCCGAGGCCAACTGATTGCTTTCCGCCGCGTCGAACAGCGACTGATCGGGCATCGATTGCCAGAACAGATAGCTCAGACGGTTGGCCATCTCGTATGGCGAGGGGCGGGCGACCGAGCCGCTCGGTGCCGCACCGAACTCGACCCGATACAGAAATTTGGGAGATTGTAGGAACGCGAACGCCGTGGCGCGCACGGCGCTCTGGAAATCATAGCTGGTCAGCGATTTCTGGAAGATGGCGGCGTACTGCGTCGATTCGTCCGCGCTGAGTGGCCGCCGGAAAGCGCGCTTGCCGAAGTTATCGATGAACGTGCGCGCGCAGTCCATCTCCGCGCCCGCGGTCGGCGTGCACGGCAGAAAGGTCGCGTTCGCCGCGATCGGATCCAAAAATTGCTCGGCCGCGTCCATGTAGCCTTGCGCGGCCAGGGTCGACACGCCGAGGTAGTCCGCGTTGTTGCGAAAGCCGAGCGACTCGGTTTCCGATGGGAAGCTACGCGTGGCCGTCGCGATCAGCGACTCGGTAGCCGCCGAGTCACCGAGCAAGTCGGCCATCGTATTGCGGTACTCGGCGTTGCTCATCCGCCGCAGCGGCGCGCGACCCGGCGCGGGCGCCTGGCAGGCATCGGAGGCCAGAACTTGTTCTGGGGTTTTGTCAGTCGAACTGGGCGCGCCCGCGGCACCGGCCTGCGCAGCGGGCGGCGCTTCCGAGCTGCGCCCTTGGTCACACGCGGCCAAGCCGAGCACCCAAGTGCACAGACCAAGCACGGCTGCGAAGCGAAAAGTCGAAACAGCCATCGGCTAGTGAGGGTAGCGCGCGCGACGCATGCTTGATCAAACTAATCGACGTCCCCGAGACCGTGGGCGAAGGAAGTCGGCGCGCGCAGCCACACTTTCACACTCTCGCGGAAAAACCGGCGGAGGTAAGGAGTGTTTACAACCCTCATGCGCCGAGTCGCACATACATCCCGCACCGCGTGGTCTGCCTATCCGGCGCGGGATGGCCGCTCATCAACCTCGAGGGTGGACTCAGCCGGCGTCCGGGGAATCCAGCGTGAGCGGCTCGTTCACGGTGCACACGTCGCCCTTCGGCGCGAGATCGTATTCCACCGTCTCGAAGCCACTGCCACTGACTTTGATGTGCGTGAACCCAGCGGTGTAGAACGCGCAGAACAAAGATTCCACGACGTCCGGGGCGTTGCCCGCGCCGGCCGCGCCCGCGGCACCCGCTCCACCGACGGCATCCGGAGCAGAGGCATCGACCGGCGTGCCGTTTTCATCCGCAACTTGGCAAAACACGACCTCGTGCCGAGCGTTGCGATCGGACAGCCGATAGTCTTCCTCGGCCGAGCCGGCGTACGTGACTTGCACGACGGTATCCGCAGGCAGGGGGCGGGCCGACAACTTGAGCACTACCGTGAAGTCCGGATCCTCTCCCGAACAGGCCCGAGGGCTGTCCGGACCACAGCTCCAAAGCAGGAGCGCGATCAAGGACATCGATGCGAGGAACCGAAACACGACCGCTCCTTAACGCGGAACGGGCAGCGCCGGAAGGGCCAGCGCGCGCCGCCGCAAAAGCGAATGTCAGGGGCCCCTGTAGCGCGGTCCGAATGATTTCAGGGTGAGTCGTTGCAGCACGCTCACGCCCTCCTGCTCGGCCGCGATCTCCAGCACGGTGATGCCCACCCCAGGACAGAACACGGTCGTGGTCTTGCGTGTGGCGGTGCTCAGCTTGGCTTCTTCGACCGTTTGTAAGCAGCCGGAAAACTTTCCCGCCGGCGTATCCACGCTCTGATTGATGCCGGTGACTTTCACTTTACCGTCGTCGCCCGTCCACTCCGAGCTCAACGAAAGCGGCGACCTCAGCAGATAGCCGCCTTGCGAGCTGCGCACACCATCCGGCTCGAAGTAATAGCGCTTGCGCACTTGGCCGGCGATGCTGAGCTCGGCGAGCTCCGGCCGCGGGCGCTTGATCTCGAACACCGCGATGCCGCGCTCGTTGCTGTCTTCGATGTACGTTTCGTACGAGAACACCGTGTCGTTCTCGAGCGGCAAATAGCGCGTGAGCTCGTTGACTACGCCCGTTTGCGGCGCGTCGACCGGCGCAGTGGGGGCAGCCCCACAGCCAACGCTCACGACGACCGAGAGCAGCAAAAGCGGACGGAGCGCGCGCCTCAAGGTTGGCCCTCGTAGGTGACCCAAACCACGAACACGAACAGAGCGAGCGCAACGAACAGCAAATACTTCATCAGCGGATCCGGCTCGATGCGGCGCCCGAGCTCGCGCGCGGCGGCACGGATGATCGGATCTTCGGTCGACGCCGCCAGCTTGGGCGCGCCTTCGCGGACCTCTCGATAGTTGCCCGCTTCGAACGCGCGCACCAGCTCCTGCAACGCAGGGTCGTTCGGGAATTCCAGCAGAAAGCGCGGACGCTCACGGCCTTCGGCGTTCAACAGCGGAGCGACCTCGGACGCAGGAGGTGGCGGAGCCGTGGGCTCGGGCAGGTGCGGGGCGTCTTCGGCTTCGTTCATTTAGAATTGGAAGTATACGAAGGGAACGGCCTCGGCGCTTGCCATTCGCCGAACCAAGAGCAGCACCGCGAAGAGCGCAACTCCCTGCACGATGCCGGGCAATGCGCCGAAGCGCAGGCGCAATTTGGCCTCGAGCCCGAGCGGCAAGAAATGCATGCCCAAGCCGAATGCCAAAACCAAGAGCACGCGCGGGTCGAGGTTCGGGTGATAAGTGCTGAGGGTCAGCAATTCGCCGAATATCGCGCGCGCATCGCGGAAGGTGTGGGCCCGAAAGAAGACCCAGGCCAAGAGCACGAAGTGGAACGTCACGAAGGTGGACAGCGCTCGCAACCCTCGGGTGCTCCCGAGCACGTCTCCGAAGCGCTCGCGCCACGCTCGATTGCCGGCCAATGCCAGCCCGTGGAGCCCACCCCAAACCACGAACGTCCAGCTTGCCCCGTGCCACAAGCCGCCGAGCAGCATGGTGGCAATCAGATTCACGTACGTCCGGAGCGAGCCGTGGCGGTTACCGCCGAGCGGAATGTACAAGTAATCGCGCAGCCAGGTAGAGAGCGAGATGTGCCAACGGCGCCAGAAGTCGACGATGTCGTGAGCTTGATACGGCGCTCGGAAGTTGGCTGGGAAGCGGATGCCGAGCAGCGCCGCCGACCCGATCGCAATGTCGGTGTAGCCCGAGAAATCCGCGTAGATCTGGACCGCGTAGCCAACCATGGCCACGTAGCACTCGAGCGCCGAATACTGGGTCGGCGCGTCGAACACGCGATCGACGAGGTTTAGCGCCAAGTAATCGGCGATCGCCAATTTTTTGAACAGGCCGGTCGCAATCAATAGCAGGGCCGAGCTCGCCTCGCTCTCTTGCCACAGGGGCGGCCGCGCGAGTTGCGGCAAAAGATCGCGCGGACGCACGATGGGGCCAGCGACGAGATGCGGAAAGAACGCGACGAACGTGAGGTACTCGAGGTAGCTCGGGTGCGGCGGGAGCTCCCCGCGGTACACGTCGATCACGTAGCTCATCGATTCGAAAGTGAAGAAGCTGATGCCGACCGGCAACGCGATCGACAACGCCGGCGCGGGCACGTGCACGCCAAGCGCCTCGAGCGCGGCCAGCGCGGTATCGACGCCGAACTTGGCGTATTTGAAATAGGCGAGCACGCCCAGGTTCATCACCACGGTCAGCGTGAGCCAGGCCTTCCTCTGATGCGGGTTCTTGGCTCGGCCGATGGCGTGGCTGAGCAAGAAATCAGCGCTCGAGCAGGCAAAGATCAAGGTCAGAAACGCCACACCGGATTGGGCGTAGAAGAAATAGCTCGCGCCGAGCAGGAAGGTGAGACGCAGCGTGCGCACGCGCGCACTGAGCCAGGTGACGACGAAAGCCAGGGCGAAGAACTTGGCGTAGTCGAGCGTCGTGAACTGCACGTCGGCGCGGCACGTTACACGAACGGCGCACTCGGGGTAGACTCAGAAACGTGGTACCACTGCCATCTTATTATGTTCGGACCGCGCTGACGTGCCGATAGCGCGCCTCTTGCTCTGGCTGATCAGCCTGACCTCGCTGGCCTGGTGCGGGCTTTCTTGGCCGCATTCGCCGGGATCCCTCGAGCTGGGTGTGGCCCTCACTGGCCTCGTCTTGTACGCGACTCTGGGGGTCCTTTGGCCCCAATGCGGCATGTATGGCAGCGCGATCGCCCACGGCAAGGCAGGCGCGCGCCGCGTCGCCCTCACCTTCGACGACGGGCCGCACCCGATCACCACGCGCGCCGTGCTGGAGCTGCTCCGTGCTCACGACGCGCGCGCCACGTTTTTCGTCCTCGGTCACAAAGTGGAGGCGCATCCGGAAGTAGTGCGCGAGATCCACGCGGCTGGACACAGTCTCGGGGTCCATGGTTTTCAGCACGATCGCCTATTTTCTTTCCGCTCGCCAGGCTACGCGCAGCAGCAAATCGAGCGCACCCAGCGGGCGATCGCCCGCGCTTGCGGTGTCACGCCGAGCTTGTTTCGTCCGCCGGTCGGCTTTGCCAGCTACCGCACGTTCCGCGGCGCCGAGCGGGCCGCGGTGCGCATCATCGCTTGGAGCGTGCGTAGCTTGGATGGTCTGAGCAGCGCGGATCCCGCACGCGTCGCGCGCCGCGTGATCGAGCATTTGGAGGACGGCGCAATCGTGCTCTTGCACGACGCAGCGGAACACGATGACTTTACCCCGGCCTCGATCGCCGCCTTACCCGAAATTTTGCGAGCGCTACGTGACCGCGGACTGGTCTCGGTGGGCGTCGAGCAATTGACGGGCTGAGTGGCCGCTCAGCCCGGCGCGAGCTCGCCGGAAGCCCCGAGCACGAAGCGGCGCTGATAACCGCGCGTCTGATTCTGGATCGTGACCGTGACCGTGCCGTCGCGGCCGTAGTGGTACTGCTCGACGATCTGCTCGGAAAGGCCGTCACACCGCTCGGCCGAGCGACCGCGCAGGTCTTGATCGCCGAGAAAGCGCGGGTCGTACGGGAAATAGATATCGCCCCATGGGGTGAGATCGCCTTCCGGGCGACCGTCCCCGCCGAGCTCACTGCATTCCAGGAAGCGTAGATGGCCCACCGCGTGCACGGGTCGGTAGCTGCGTTCGATCAGAAAATCTCCCGATTCACTGACGGTGCCTTTGTCCAAAATTGGATCGAAGACCTTTTCACGACCGGCTTCACCCTCGCGCCAAACGCCGAAGTGACGGGTGATCGCTTCGCGCACGAACACGCCCGCGTCGGGATCCGCGGCGATCGCCAGACCCACGGCGGTCGCGGCGTGCGGCTGCGGAGCGAGCTGCACTTTGCGCTTGTACCGTTCGCGCAACATCTTGCCGACCATCGGAAAGGCGGTGGCGCCGCCGACCAAATACACTGCGCCCAGTTGGCGCGCATCGTTGGGATCGATGCCGCGTTCTTCCAATTTTCCGAAAACACGCTCCAGGAGCGCTAGCGAGCGATCGATCAGCGGGCGGGTGGCATCGTACAGATCGGCCAGATCGAGGGTGACCGACTCGGTACCGGGCAAGATCCGACCGAGATCGATCAGCATCTTGCGTGAAGACGAGCTGAGGGCTTCTTTGGCTTCGCGACACAGCTCGAGCAAGCGGGCGCGCTCCACGTAGCTGAGCGCGTGCGGATCGAGCTTGGCCGCGCGGAGCGCGAATTCGAAAATGATCTGATCGAAGTCGTCCCCGCCGAGCTCGCCGATGCCCTCGCTCGCGATCAGCTCGAAGCGCCGATGCTCGAGCGAAACCGCCGACGTGTCGAAGGTGCCCCCACCCAGATCGTAGACCACGACGTAGCGCTTGGGACTGCGCTTGCCGATCGTGCCGAGGTTTCTATGCGCGAACTCGATCGCCGCGGCCGTGGGCTCGTTGACCATGCCCAAGACTTCGAAGCCCGCGCGGCGGAAGGCCTCGATCGTCAGGTAGCGCTGACGCGTGCTGGCGTTCGCCGGCACCGCGACCATCGCTTCCAGCGTTTCGTCCGGCGAAATATCCAGGTTGCTCTGCTCGACGAGCAGGCTACGAATGCGCGTCAGGTAAGCTGCCACGAGCTCGACCGCGCTGGTCTGCGCCATGCCGAGCTCGGCGAAGACCTCGTCCGGCGAGACTCGACTCACCGCGCGTTTGATCGAGCGGAGCGCGCCGTCCGGGTTTTGGTTGAAGCGCGCGGCCGCCTCCCAACCGAGCTCGAGCTTGCCGTGGCTGTTGGCGGCCAAGCCCGGTACGAAGTCCGAGTAGCCCTGGGCGGTTTCGAACTGAGCGACCGGATAACGGCCTTGGTCCACCGCAGCGATTACCGTTCGCGTTGTTCCGAAGTCGATCCCAAGTCGCATGTGCAGTCGCATTTTGCGCCCCTTGTCACGCGATGGACAAGATGCGCGCACATCGGGCCCCCGATTTTTTCCGGACGGTCACCGAAGCAACCGGGAATTGTCCAATATTTACCGCAAATTCGCCGGTTCCTTGGACGGCCGGGCGATACGCTCATGCTGGGCGATTCGAACCCCGGCGGGGGCCGGTCGCGAGAATCAGCTGCCTCCTGTCTCGTCCCGCAGCCGTCGATGTCGTGTGCCGGACATTGATCGCGAGCGGGAGTGGTTGCCCGCGGGAACAGCGGCTCGCGTAGTTCGATGATTCCGTCGAGGCAAGCCGGACAGGGCCAGCCTCTAGGCGTCAGGCGGGTTGGTGGGCGGAGGGCCTTTCGAGCCCGGCAGCTCGACGACGAAGCGCGCGCCGCTGGTGAAGGCGAGGTCCAGGGTGATGCTGCCTCCGACTGCCTCGACCAAGCCGCGACAGACGGCAAGCCCGAGCCCGGTGCCTTTGCCCACTTCTTTGGTGGTCACGAATGGTTCGAACAGCCGGTCTCGTACCGAGGCGACCACGCCGGGGCCGTTGTCTTCGACGACCAATTGCACGCCTCCGGTCGAATTCGACAGCGCGCTGACGCGCACTCGGCCCCCGCCGTCCAAGGCGTCGACCGCGTTGAGCACCAAGTTGAGCACGAGTTGCATCAGCTGCTCGTCGCTCAGCGCGACGCTCGGTAGCCCTTCCGGAATCGACAGATCGAGCGACACCTCACGCATCCCCTTTTGCGGCGCGATCAAGGCGGCCGTGTCGGTCACGGCCGAGGCCACGTCGCCTTGTCCCCCAAGGGCGAGATCGTGCGGCTCGCCGGGGCGGGCAAACTGCAGCAAATCACGTAAGATTCGGTTGATGCGCTCGGTCTCTTTGCGCATGCGTTGTAAGAAATCTTGCTGCTCGGCGGCGTCGAGTCCGCCCTCCAAGAGCAGATCTTCCAGACCCAGCAATGCCGCGATCGGATTGCCGACCTCGTGCGCCAAGCCTGCCGCCAAGCGCCCGACCGAAGCCAGGCGTTCTGAGCGGATCAGACGGTCTTGAGCTTCCTTCAGGCTGACCGTTGCGCGCTCGACTTCATCGACCTTGGCCCGCAAGGCTTCTTCCTCGCGGATCAAATGCTCCGTCATGGTGTGCAGATTGCGACCGAGCTCGGTCAGCTCGCGCGCTCCCCGTTGCGGCACCGAGAAACGCCGCGCGCCCATCGCGACGCGCTCTGCGGCCCGCGCGAGATCGTCCAACGGCCGGACAATCAGCCGTGTCAGCGCAAAATAGGCGGCGACCAGCAGCACCAAGCCCACGAGCAGCGAATACAGGCCGAGCAAGCGCACGAGCGGCGCGGCGCGTGCCGCGCTGTCGTCGGTGCGTAGGATGGCGGCCACGGCTCCGTCGGCGCTGGGCACGACTACCTCGAGTGCGGCGTGTTTTGAAAGCTCGACCACGCGCTCACGACCGGCCGCGACTCGCGCGGGGAGCAGATCGACGATGAACGGCTCTCCGGCGCGCGCTACCGGTAGCCCGTCCGCGCCGTACACGCCGATCGCGGCGACCCCCTGCGAGCCCACTTCCGCCCCGAGCAGCCGGAGCAGCTGCTCCGGGGAGCGATGCGCGCGCGCCTCCGAGACGTGACCCGCGACGGCTCGACCGAGCGCCTGGGCGTGCGCCTCGCGCACTTGGCGCAGAGTGAAACTTGCATAAGTGGCGACGGCCAGGAACAGCGGCACGAAGGCGAGCAAGAACAGCCCGCCCAGCAGCAGCAAGATCTGGAGGCGTAAACCGGCGCGCACCCGAGCTACCGTATCCGACCTTTTCGCACAGTCCTGCTTTCTGGCGAAAGGGCCAGAAAAGTCCCGGAAAAGTAGGCCGTTTGAGCTGCGGTTTGCTATCGAAAATTGGACATGGACCCGCTCGTGCGCTCGGCCCTTTGGGTGCAGCAAGTGATCACTCGCAGCTCCGGCCTGGCGTTGAGCTTCGCGCTGAGTGGCTACCTCATCTACTGGGCGGTCGAACCGCCGCCCCTGCTGTGGAACGTGGCGGCCGTGGTACTGCTCGGCGGTTCCCTCGGCTACCGCTTATTGAAGCGACTGCGCTCGCTCTCTTCGAGCGAGACCACCCGGCTCGACCTGGAACTGTTCACTCACTTGGTCGTGTTGGCTTACGGCGCGATCCTGCACACGCCCGGCGGCTTGGATGGTCCGTACTACCCAGCTGTGTATGCTCTGGTGATGATCTGCGCGAGCTTCGCCAAGCCGCTCGCGGCGGCTGGCACGATCGCTTTCGCAGTGCTGATGGAGGCCGCGCTCAACTTCATCGCATGGGGCAACCACGACACCGACCGCTTGCTCCCCCACGCGGCTTTGCTGGGGGTGTTCGCGTTCCTGAATATGCTGGTCTTTCGCGCGGAAATTGCCCGCATTCGCGCGCTTTCGCGGCAGCGCATCGAGACCGAGCTGCGCAAGATGAAAGACGCTGCGCGCTCGTACCGCCTGCTCGGCGCGCCGACCGCTGCGGGCGAACGCGCCACCTTGTCCAGCCCGGACGCCGAAGATCGCCTCTTGCGCTCGGGCGTGGACGAGATCCACCAAGCCGTCGAGTTCGCGCTGATCTTGCTGTGCCGCACGCTCGGCTTGCGCACCGCACTCTTGCTCGGACTCGACGCGACCGGCAGCCAGCTGCACATTCAGGAGCTTTCGAGCACCGAAGACGGCATCGCCAACGGGCCATTCAGCGCGCGGGACGGGATCTTTGGCGCGAGCTTGGCCAAGGGCTCGCTGCTGGCAATCGCCGGTCCAAAGGCGGGCGCTCACGTGCCGTATTACACGAGGAAGCCCGCAATCGGCGCGGTCTGCGCGACGCCGCTACTCGACCACGGCAACGCGCGCGGGCTGCTCGTCGTCGATCGCGAATCGAAAGAGCCGTTCTCGCCCGAGGAGGAAGAAACGCTGCGCTCTGCGGCGCATTTCGTGCTGCGAGCGATCGAGAACGAGCGCGTGTTCGTGCAGCTCGATCGGGCCAAGGTCGAGCAGGGCAAGTTGTACCGCGCGGCCAACGCGCTGGCCTCGGCGACCACCGAAGCGCAGGTGATCGAGGCCGGCGTGAGTGGCGCGCGTGAGTTCGCGGCCTTCGACTTTGCGGTCGTGACCTTGTTCGACAAAAACTCCAGCGAACACGAGATCTGCGCGGTCAGTGGTGAGGGCGCGGGGGGGCTCGTCGGTCAGCGCTTCAAGCACAACTCGGGCTTGGTCTCGATGGTGGTCGCCAATCGCCACGCATTGCCCTACCGCGGGGACTACGATCCTTCGCGTCAAACCGTGTTCACCCGGCGCTTGAACCCGCCGGCCATGCCCTCCCTGCTCGTGCTGCCGCTCTTGGTTCACGATCGCGCGCTCGGCACGTTGGTCCTAGGCTCGAATCGCCGAGGAGCGTTCGGCGACTCGGTGCGCCCTACGCTCGAGGTCTTGGCTAGCCACGTGGCCGTGTCGCTCGCGAACGCGCGCATGCTCAAGCGTTTGGAAGAGCTGGCCACGATGGACGGCATGACCGGCCTGTTCAACAAGCGGGCGTTACAAGACGTCGCGATCCAGAAGCTGAAGAGCGCACAACGGTTCAAGAAGCCGCTGTCCCTCTTGGTTTGCGACATCGACCACTTCAAGCGCGTCAACGATACCTACGGACACGACGTGGGCGATCTCGTGATCAAGGGCTTCGCCGACGTGCTCAAGCGCGTGAAGCGCGACACCGACGCCGTGGGCCGATTCGGCGGCGAAGAATTCGTGATCGTGTGCGAAGAGACCGATGAGCGCGGCGCGCTGCTGCTCGCCGAGCGCATCCGCAGCGAGCTGGAAGCCACGTCCTTTCACAGTGAGCTCGGCCCGATCAAGGTCACCTGCTCGGTCGGCGCTTCGCTCTTCCCGCTCGCCGGACAAACCTGGGAAGGCTTGTTCAAGTCCACCGACGAAGCACTCTACGCCTCCAAGCGCGGCGGTCGCAATCGCGTCACGCTGTGGACTTCGAAACTGCAGGGCTGCGCAGCCTGAGCCGCTAAACCAGTCGAAAACCCATCTTGGCAGCGCGCGCCGCCTCGCCGTCGGCGTCGTCGCGATCGCCGATCACCAAGCAACGCGCAGGGGCCACCTTCAACAATTCAGCCGCTTGCAGAAAGCCCTCTGGATCGGGTTTGAGCCGCCTTGGCCCGTGCGCTTCGCCGTTGGCCACGATCACGTCGAAAAGATTGCGCGCTCCGAGCGCGTCGATTTTACGTTCTGCGGGGTAGTCACTGACCAACGCGGTAAGCCCGCCTTGGGCCTTGAACGCGCTGAGCTCGGCCAGCAACGCGCGCCGTGGAAAGCGAGCGATCCATTTACCCGGTCGCTCGAACATCCAGCGTTGGACCACCTGCTCGACCTCCGGCACCGGCAAATTCAGCGCCTTTGCCGTACGTGCCAGCTGTGCGGCAAACGGACTCGCGTGAACCGTCGCGAGCGCCTGGGCCGCGCTTTGCTCTTGGCGGAGCGCCTCGTGGTCGTGACGAAATTGGCGCAAGGTCTTCAGCGCGGGCCAACCGAACAGCGCAAGCTCTGCGGCCATGGCGAGCTTTACCCAACGCGCGGTGTACAGCGTGCCATCCAGATCCACCAGCCAAGCTTCGTATTCGACGTCCGCCACGCGCCACCCTTAGCGCGACCGCCGCGCGAGGAACAGCGTTCGACGCTTGCGTTCAGTCGCTTTCGGCCAAGACTTCATTGGCCAGGCCTACCCGCTCGACCCGGCCGGCGCGGAGCAACGTCACTTCGCGACCGAGCTCGCGAGCCAGCTTACGGTCGTGCGTGACGAGCACGACCGGGAGCGAGAGCGAGTTGACATGCAAGGTCAGCTCCGCGCCGAGCTCAGTGACCAACGCTTGGTCCAGGGCGGAGAATGGCTCGTCCAAGAGCAGCGCGCGCGGTTCGCTGGCGAGGGCCCGAGCCAAGGCCACGCGTTGCGCTTCACCGCCGGAGAAGCTGCTGGGATAGCGGCGCGCCAAATGCGCAACGCGCATGCGCTCGAGCCAGACCTGTGCTCGCTCCGCGCGCTGCGCTTTGCCTGGTATGCCGTAGGCGACGTTGGCCAATGCGGAGAGATGAGGGAACAGCGCGAGCGACTGGAAGACCAGCGCGAGCTTGCGTTGATTCGGGGCTAGGTCGATGCCCGCCTGGCCATCGAACAGCACCTGCCCGGCCAGCGTGACTCGCCCCGCGTCGGGCCGTAAAAGACCAGCAATTGCCGATAAAATCGTGGTTTTTCCGGAGCCTGACGGGCCGAATAGCACGCTCAGTCCGGGCCCGAAATCGAGCGCGACGTCGAGCCCGAAACTGATCTCCTTCTCGCCGCGCTGCAGACTGAGCCGCGCGTTCAGCCTCGTTGGCGCGAGCGCTTCAGAAGCCATCGCGCCGCCCCTTCGTCAGATAGCCGACGCCAATCAGCACGCTCATCGCGAGCGCGGTCATGATCAGCGACAGACGCGTCGCGTCTGCATCCCGACCCGACAGCACTGCGTCGTAGATCGCAAGCGACGCGGTGCGGGTTTGGCCCGGGATGTTGCCCGCCACCATCAGCGTGACGCCGAAGTCGCCCAACGCGCGCGCAAAACCGAGCATGACTCCCGCCAGGATCCCGCGCCGCGAAAGCGGCAAGCTGACCGTGAGAAATGCCCGCAAACGGCTGGCCCCGAGCGTCCGCGCGGCGCCGACCAAGCGCACGTCGACCGATTCGAGCGCGGCACGCGCGGCTTTACTGATCAGCGGCAGCGCGCCAATCGTCGCGGCAACTACCGCGCCTCCGCGCGTGAACACGATCGAGCTGCCGGTGAGCGTTTCGAACCCATGCCCGATTGCGCTCTCACGTCCGAGCAATACCAAGAGGTAGTAACCGAGGACCGTCGGTGGCAGGACCATCGGCGCGGTGATCGCCGCGTCGATCAGCTCACGTCCCCAAACTCGCGGCATCGCCAAAAGCGCGGCGATAGCCACCCCCAGTACACTCGCGAAGCAGGTAGCGAGCGAAGCCACCTCGAAGGACAGGAGCAGCGGCTCGAGATCGATCAAGGCGCCTTGGCCAGCGTCTCACCCGGCATCAAGAACCCGAATTTGCGCAGGATCGCCCGGCCTTCGGGTGCCTCGATGAAGGCGGCGAGGCGGCGCGCGCCGGCCGCGTTCGTACCGTGCTGGCAGACCACCAGGGCTTGATCGATGGGCGCGTACGACGCCTCGTCGACCATCGCCCAGGAACCGTTGGTTGAGCCAATAGCCAAGGACAAACCGACGATCGCCACGTCCGCGTTGCCGCTCTGGGCGAGCTCGAAGGTTTGCTGCACGTTCTCGCCATAGACCATGCGCTCCGCGACCCGGTCCCAAACGCCCGCGCGGGTCAGCGCATCGCGAGCGGCTTTGCCGTACGGCGCGTGCTCGGGATTCGCGATCGCGATGTGCTTGAAGCGCGCGTCTGCCAGCCCGGCGGGAGTGAGCTCGGCGCCGCCGGCCCCCTTGACCCAAATCACCAAGCGCCCGCGCGCGTAAGTCGCAACCGTGCTGCCGTCGCAAGCGCCGGCCTTCACGACCTGATCGACATAACTGACGTTCGCGGCCAAAAATAGGTCGAATGGAGCGCCCTGCGTGATCTGACGCGCGAGCAAGCCGGTCGCGCCGAGCGTGAGCTTGAGGCCGGTCGGCGATTGCGCGTTGAAGGCTGGACCGAGCTCGGCGAACGCGTGGGCGAGATCCGCGGCAGCAGCCACGCGCAGCGGCTCCGGAGGTCGAGCCTTGCAGCCCACGGCAAGCAGCAAGAGCGAGAACAGCGCGCGACGCTTCACGATCGTTACTCCTTCGCTTTGCCGAAAATTTTGGAGTTGGGTGGCACCGAGCGCACCAGCCACACATTGCCGCCGATCACCGAGCCCGCGCCGATCACCGTGTCGCCGCCGAGGATGGTCGCGCCCGCGTAGATCGTCACATTGTCTTCGATCGTGGGATGACGCTTCTGGTGCTCGGGATCGTCGCACTCCGAGCGGCGCGTGCTGAGCGCACCCAAAGTCACGCCTTGATACATCTTGGCGTGGCGTCCAATGATCGACGTTTCGCCGATCACCGTGCCAGTGCCGTGATCCAAGAAGAAGCCGGGACCGATTTGGGCGCCCGGGTGAATGTCGACGCCGGTCAAGCCGTGCGCATACTCGGCGATGATGCGCGGCACGATCGGCACGCGTTCCGCATACAGCACGTGCGCGATGCGGTGCGCGGTGAGCGCTTCCACGACCGGGTAGCTGAAGACGATTTCCTCGACGCTCTTTGCGGCCGGATCGCCCTCGAATGCTGCCAAAATGTCGGCGTTCAAGATCCGCCGCAGCTCCGGGATGCGACGCAGCAAGCGCAACACCACTTCTTCACTCCAGCCAGCAGGCCAGGGAGTCTTCACTTGGCCGCTGCGCTCTTCATAGGCGAGCGCGCGGCCGATCTGCTCGACCAAAATCTCGCACGCCGGGTACAAGTGCTCGCTCAGTGCGTAGCGCAGGTTGCTGCGAGTCAGCGAACGCTGGCTGTAAAAGCCCATGTAGATCACGGGCTTCAGGTGATTGTACGCTTGCACCACCTGGCGCTTGTTGGGAAGCGCGGCGCTCTCCAGGTTGTTGATCTCCTCGGGGCCGTCGTAGCTATCGACGACCGCGTCGATCACGTCCTCCAAGTCACGGGTGCGCTGCGGGGAGGGCATGGGCGGGAGCCTAGCGCGAGCTCAGTTGGTCGTCACGACAACCCCCAACGTGGAGGTAAAGAGCGTGCCGGAGAGCTCTCGCACGCCCTTCGGAAACATCTGTTTGTTCGACGCGTCCAAGCGATTATCGAGCCGGATGAGCAGATACTTGGCGGGCAGGTAGTCGAGCGTCACGGTCCCGGTGTAGATGGTCGCGCCGGTGATCGGAATACCGTTCACCGAGCCCGTCGTGACGCCATCTTCATCGTGGTAGATTTCGGCACGGCCAGCGACCGCGAACTGCTCACACACCAGGTAGCGCGCGCCGAGCATGGCACCCTGCCATGAGTGAGCAGTGAAGGTGGTGGCGAAATCCGAATCGCGCTGCTTCTCCACCCCGTAGTCGGCATTGAGCACGAGGTGCAGCGCGTCGATTGGGTCGGAGGTGACCAACAAGTCGATGAAGTGACGCCAGCCCGAACTGTTGTTGCCCGGGCGATCGATCGTGCCTGAGCTAGAGCCGCTCGTGCCCGGCGAACAACCGTTGGCGCTGCTGGGATCGAATACGCTGCCAGCCGGGCATTGCACCGCGACCGTGTCGTCACGCTCCGGGCCACCGAGGTAGCCGAGGGAAGCGGAGATCCACTCGTGCGGATCGTTCCGTGGCACGTGCGCGGTGAGCTGAGCACCGAACGTCTTGCCCGTGTTGTTGTCGATCGTGTTGTTCCAACCGTTCACGACTAGCGCGCGCGCGCGCAAGTTCTCCGTGAGCTCGAAGTTCGCGCGTAGGCCAGTGTGAAACGCGGGTTGTCCGAGCCAATACAACACACCACGTGTGTAGTTGATGTTGTCTTGGCTCTCCGCGACTTCGGCTCCGTAAATGGTGTCGAATTTGCCGAAATCCAGGGTGACTGGGCTACTCTCGCCGCCCAGGCGAAGCGAGGCGTAGGCTTGTTTGATGTTCTCCAAGCCGTAGTCTGCGTCACACTTACCCACGCAACTCGAGTTGTACCGTTTGGCACTCGGCCCGAAGCGCAGCGAAAGAGTGCCGCCGATCGGTTCGGGCGCGTGCGCGATGTCGAGGCCTGCCCAAGCCACCGCGAACCCGTTCGAAGTATCGAACGCGCGGATCACTCCGTTGCCGGCCGTCTGAGGCTTGGGCTGGTTGTAATTCAAACTGAAGTACGAGTCCGCGAAGACGCGCAGGTCGAAAGAGTCGTACCATTCCTCGGAGGCCCCCCCGGCTTCGTGCACGGGTGGTTCGGCGTGCGCGGGCGGCAGCTCGGGCAGCGTGACGGTGGCAGCTGGCAACGGCTCTTCGGGCGCGTGCGGCGTGGTGACGGAAGCAGGCGGCGCTTCAACGGCGGGAGCGGCGGCTGCCGGCGCGGGTGCGGGTGCGGGTGTCGGACCGGCCTGAGCCAGGACCGGCGTGGCCAGCGCAGCGATGCTCAACGAGAGACGCGCCGCGCGAAATCGAACAGCCCATTGCCCTGGCACCAACATCTACGCACTCCTCGTCTTAAGCGGCGAAAAAAACTCGAAGCCCTTCTACCACTACTGTTCGTGGTTTCGCTGAGGGTGGCCGCTCGGGAGAGGGTCTGCAAACTGTGCGAAGCGCCGCAAACGTTGCGTCGGCAGCGAGGCCCACCAACCGCCTTCAGCTTGCGATGGTGATCCCCCGTTGACCGGACTTTGAGCCATAAGTACAACAATTTCTTACAGTTACCGACATTGGTGAACGGCCACGAGGCCGGTCATCGATGCAGCGGGAAGTTGCTTCGCCTACAAGGAGCGCGGCATGAAAAACGCAGGCAGCGCGCCCATGCTGAGGTTGACGTGTGCGCCGAGGTCCGCGAAGCGCCCACACTTGTCGCAACTTGAAACGCTTTGGGTCGCGTTGACCCTAGTCTGCTTGGCTCTGCTCGGGTGCTCGTCTGGCCCCGACCACAGCCCCAGCCTCGGTCTGGGTGATGGCGGCACGACCAAGCCAGCTCCGATCGTCGGTGCGTGCGACACGCCAAACCAGGGCTGCGAGTGCGAAACTCAAGGCGAGGTCATCGACTGCGGACAGGTCGAACGCGTCTCGGGCGACTACGTGTCGTGCTCCATGGGGCGACGCACTTGCGACGATGGAAAATGGGGAGTGTGCGTGGGCGACGGCATCGCCACTCTGCATATCCCCGCGGGTCAACGGCGCACGCTAGGCCTCGGCACCGGCATGACTTGTCCGGACAATCCGTGCGATCCCTACTGCCGCGTCGTGGTCGACAGCCCGACCGATCTTCCGCTGCCAGACGGCGGACCTTTCGTCACTGATGGCGGCCTTCAAGTTTTGCCGACCGTGTCCAACGGCTCGGGGACTTGTACGTCGATGGTCGTCAAGCCGACGCCGCAAGATCTGACCGTGACCGGCGCGGCGTCTGGGTCTTCGGGGCTACTCGGCGAGTATTTCGACCAGTTCGACCGCACCGTGCCGCAGATCCCAAAGACCTGGGTTCCGCGCGGAACGCGCCAAGATCCGACCGTCAATTTCGACTGGGGCAAGGGTGATCCGGGCGTGGGCGGCGTGGGCCAAGACCAATTCTCGGTTCGTTGGACCGGTTCCATCGTCGCCCCGAGCACGAATCCCTATCAGCTGTGTACGACTACCGACGACGGCGCGCGACTTTGGCTCGATGACGTGCTGGTCATCGACGCATGGAGGGACCAAGCGGCCGTCGAGAACTGTGCGGCACCGCTGACTTGGACCGCCGGCTCGAGTCATAAGGTTCGCTTCGAATTTTACGACTCGTTCGAGAGCGCGGAGGCCGTCTTGAGCTGGTCGAGCCCCTCGATTCCGAAGAGTGTCGTTCCGAGCTCCGCATTCGTGCAGGGCGGGTCGGCGCCAGTCGTGACGGATGCGGCTCCATTTCAAGTCGAGCTGACTCCAGCCGATTGTTTTCCGGGCGTGCCGAAGCCCGTCTGGACGCTCGACCGACTCGACATCGCGACCATCGACGATACGGGCAAGGTCACGATGATCAGTCCCGTCGCTGGGCCGATCACCGTCACGGCCTATCTCGGTCAGCTCAGCGCGTCGGGTGTCCTCAACGTGAAGGTCGCGATCGCCGACAACTCGGCGGCACCCACCGGTAGCGTGGCCCAGTTCGACCTCGCCCCAGCGGGTGCTGATCCGGGCGTCGTTCTCTATCCCTATGACCAAACGGTGCTGCCAATCGGGTTGCGCGCGCCGGTCGTGCAGTGGGATCCCCAGGCATCCCCGGCCAGCGCGGTACGGGTGAGCGTGAGCTATCCAGCCACTGGCGCGAGCATCTTCGATTGGTCTGCGATCATGCCCGAGAGCAATCCCGCGAGGGCCACGATCTCCACGCAGATCTGGAAGTATTTCGAGCAGACGGCCAAGGGACAAGCGGCGAGGCTATCGGTGCAGCGCATCATCGGCGGACAGCCGAAGCTCGCGATGACGCGCACGATCAATTTCTCGACCACGCCAGTGCGCGGGAAGATCTACTACACGCAGTATCACCGGAACGGCGATCAGAACGAAATGGTCGCCGACCCGGGCTCGGAGGACGCAGCGCGACCCGCCTTCGGCACCGCCGACGGCTGCCCGGTCTGTCACACGATTTCGGCCAACGGCAAGGTGTTCGCAACGTCGAGCCGCGTTGGATATTACGACAACAACCTGAGCTCCCCGATCACGTTCAGTCCCACGCTCGGCGGCATCTCGACGGTGAACAGCAACGGTTCACTTTCGCCGATTGCCGACTTCGTGGCCAACCCGCCGCGCGCCAACTACACGGGTGGCTCCGATGATTGGCGCGGCTTTGCTTGGGCGCCGCTCACGCCTGACGGGCAATACGCGCTCGTCGCCAACAACTTCTGGGGCAACACCGAGCAGAGCCTCATCGGCATCGACCCGACGACGCGGCAAGTGAACACCGGAAGCGCGATGCTCTCGGGCGGCTCGGGAACTGGACTTCTGGCCCAGTATTACCCGTCCACGAACTATACCGGTGCGGTTTGGAAGCGCATCGATCCGCAGCTCAATTTCGACTTCGGCGCCGGCTCGCCCGGAGGCCTGATTGGCAGCGATTACTCGGTGAAGCGCACCGGCCAAATCCAAGCGTACTTCAGTGAGACGTACAAGTTCGAGATCGTCAGCACGAGCAGTGACACGTTCGACTTGACCGTCGATGCAACGACGGCGACCGGCACGGGCCCCACTACGCTGACTACGAACGTCGCCATGACCGCTGGCGCGCTCGTTCCCTTCGAGCTCGATCAGATCAACAGCAGCGGGATCTCGAATGTTCAAGTTTATTGGAGCAGCCCCTCGACCCCGCGCGCGCTGATCCCGCAATCGCAGCTCTATCCGCCCGCTGCTGAGCCAGCACACGGCGCAAACGTCACGTATGCGAACAACAGCGGCGGCGGCGGCGTTTCGCTGATTGAACCGGACATCGCCTCGAATTGGGGCAAGCACAGCCCGGCACCCGGGATTGGCGTCGACAATTGGACCTCGACCTGGGACGCCTTGGTGGAGTCCCCCTTCACTGGGAACGTGCAGCTGTGCGTCGACTCGAACGACGGCGTGGTTCTGTCCGTGGGTGGAACCCAGCTGATCAACAGCGCCGCGATTTACAATGACTGCGCCGCCGCTCAGAGCTGGGTCGCCGGCACCAAGTACAGCCTACACATCGTGCACACCGAGGTCGCGAACAACGCGCGTCTGATCCTCTCGTACAAATACGGCGTCACCCCGGTGACCGAGGTGATTCCGACTACGAATCTGTATCCGGTCACACCGCCGGCGGCGAGCAGCGGTTTGACTGTCACGTATTATGACACCGCGGACTTCGACGTGACGTTGCCTGCGAGTCAGACCAACCCGCGCGCGTTTCAGCGCATCGATCCAAACATCGACTTCGATTGGCTCTCCGGGCGCCCGAACTACTCGATCATCTCTGGCGACGATGCATTCAGCGCTCGCTACACCGGCCAGATCAACCTGGCCTGCGCCGGCGTGTACGAGTTCCGAACCGACGGTGACGTCGACGAAGGCGGGCGGCTCTGGATCGACGACTCGCGCGTGATGGGTCGCTGGACCAATGGTCCGCTGAGCGGCGCGGGCGTGTTCACCGCTGGCACTCACGACTTCAAGTTCGATTGGTACACGGACGTCGGCGGCGCTGCCGCGCACCTGCAGTGGAAGACGCCCTGCGCTGGCTCCCCGGGTTGGGTCACCATCCCCACCGGCTCGTTCACGCCAAACTCGGGCTACACGCGGAACACTGGTTACGTGACCGACGGCGGGGACAACGGCAACAACACGAGCTACTGGGTCTGGCAATTGCCGACCAGTAGCGCGCCGACTCCGGTCGACGTCACGGGCGAGACGGCCGGCAATTGGGGGCTCGCTGGAACGGCGATGATGGTGCCGTCGTTCTCCCCTGACGGCAAAAAGCTGGTCTTCGTCGACGGTGACTCAGCAGGTGGTGCTGGTTGGCGCAAAGGGCTCAGCACGTTGGACTTCGATCAGGCCGGCAAGCTGTTCCAAAATCGTCGGCTGGTCACCAGCACGTGGCCGCTGGGCGACGCGCTCAAATGGCCCGCGTTCGAGAGCGACTCGCGCAGCGTGATTTACCAATCCACGGTGCCGGGCGACTCCTGCTGCCGCAATCCGGATTGGAGGAAGTACGGCTATATGGGTCCAACCAACTACTACGAGGATCCGGGCCGTCTGTGGTCGATCGACAC
Source organism: Pseudomonadota bacterium (assembly GCA_037200885.1). Taxonomy (GTDB): domain Bacteria; phylum Myxococcota_A; class Polyangia; order Polyangiales; family Polyangiaceae; genus PMG-095. The sequence continues at coordinate 1,868,681 of JBBCIN010000001.1, read as the reverse complement.
CCAAGCCGCGACGCCGACCCCGATCGCGTTGACCAAGTTGAACAGCGGCGAACAGGCGACAGACGCCAACAAGTCCTACCAACCCACGATGCTCCCGGTCGCGGCGGGCGGCTACCGTTGGGTCGTGTTCACCAGCACCCGGCCCTATGGCAACAGCGTGAATTTGCCGAACATTCAGCAGGATTTCAGCGACACCACGACGTACGCGACCTCCAGCTACACCGCGATGACCAACACTGACGACATCCAGAGTCAGCTCTGGGTCGCCGCGATCGACGATTCTCCCTCGGGCTCCGCGGACCGCAGTCATCCCGCGTTTTGGTTGCCGAGCCAGAACTTCTCCGCGACCGCCGCCAATGGCTACATCAACGAACGCGGCTTCTGGGCGCTCGATGCCTGCCACCCGGCTGGCAACAATGTCGCCGGTAGCTGCGATGTCGACGAAGATTGCTGCGGTGGCGTCGGTTCGATGAAAACCGCAGCCTGTCGCCTAGACACACCGGTCCAGAATCCGGCGACGAGGCATTGCCAAGCATTGCCGCCCGCCGGGCACTGCGTCGCGGCAAGCGACTCCTGCGGCACGACCGCCGATTGTTGCGCGGGCTTGATTTGCGTGGGTGCGGCGTGCGCGGTTCCACCACCGATCACGGGGGTTCTTCCGCAAAACTACGAGCGTATTTATCAGTCGGACTGCATGGATGGCACCAAAGTGGTGTGGCGCTTCCTCGATTGGCAGACGGTCACCCCGGTCGATTCGCGCCTCGAGTTCTTCGCCGAGACGGAAATCGATCCGAGCCAGTTCTCCACCTTGCCCGTGGCGCCGAATCCCGTCGATGCGGACAACGTAGTGAAGGTCGGCACGGTGAGCGGCGATCCGGTAACGGTCTGGACCGGCAACGCGGTGGAGCCGCTGCTCGAAGACAAGATGCTCAAGTCCCAGAAGTATTTGAAGGTCACGGTCCGCTTCGTGCCAGACAGCGGCTTTAGCGTGAGCCCGATCTTGAAGGACTGGCGTCAAAGCTACAGTTGCGTTCCGGCAGAATGATCCCGCTCATCCGGCTTGCCCGCGGCTCGTTTGCCCTGCGTTTATCCTCGACTGGCGCGTTGGCGTGCTGGGCGCTGACAATCAGCGGGCCCGCGTGCTCATCGGACACAGCACGCCCGAGCTTGGTCAGCGCGGGCGGTCAGCCCAGCGCGGGCGGTCGCTCGGGGGCGCCTTCTGCCGCAGGTGGTGACAACGCCGATCTGGCGGGAGCCAGCGGCGACGAAGCCGGTGACTCCGGAGCGGGCGGCAACGGCGGAACAGCGACTGAGCTCGGCGGTAGCGGCGGAATGCCGCCAGCGGTGGCCCCCGCGTGCGATCAGATGGCCAGCTGGTCGGCGGCCGCGAGCGTCAGCAGTGTCTCGGCCGGCGCCAACGAAATGCTGCTCGCGCTCACCCCAGACGAGCTCGATCTCGCTTTCGTACGCGACGGGGCGCTGTACGTCGCTCATCGCTCGTCGATCAACGCCGGCTTTTCCAGCGGCTCTGCCTTGGCAATCCCGGCAGGTTGGAGCGCGACCCACGGCGCAGCGCTCAGCGCGGACGGCAGGCGCTTATTGCTGGTCAGCGATCCGGATCAGAAGAAGCTCGGAGAATGGACGCGGCCGAGCCGCGAGACCGCTTTCTCAGGGGCTATCGACGAGAGCGCGTTCAGCGCGGTCAATCACGACTCGGACTTCACGGGCAAGGTGTACGCTTCGCCGACTGTCTCGGCGCGGGACGATCAGTTGTTCTTCAACTCGTCCTTCGCGAACGCCAGCTCGACCATCGTCGTCTCGTCTCGCACCGGGACGGAGTCCTGGAGTGCTCCGAGAGCGCTCAGCGGGGGCATTTTCGACGGCACCGAAGGCAAGCGTCGACTCCCCACCGGCATTTCGGCGGACGGGCTCACCTTGTTTTACTTCAATGAAGAATCAGCCGAGGAAGAGGCGCGTTGGCGAGCGACGAGCAGTGTCAGCTCACCGCTGTACGACATGCTGAGCCTCGGTGCGCGCCGCGGCGCCGCCCCCAATTTAGCGTGTAATCGCCTATATTCCGCGTCGAATGGCGACGTAGTAGTAGAAAAAGACTGAGCAGATCACTCCGAACGACAAGTCCGGCGTGTTCTCACAAAACTGCAACGGTTCAACGCTGCCCACGTTAACCGCAAGTCATGCGTGCCCGTTCCTTCATATCGGAGCGTCGCACCATGAATCGGATTTTCTTCTTCGCTGCGTTGGCCATCTGCACTGTGCTGGGTACCGGTTGCTCGTCCGCAGACGACACCAACCCACCGATGCTAGCCACCGACGGCGCCGCGAAACCGATGGCGACGCCGACAGCTCCGGAAGTGTGCGCCAACCACGAACAGGGTTGCCCCTGCGATCAGCCCGGCGAGACCACCGACTGCGGCCGCATCAAGCGCGTCGCCGGTGACTACGTGTGGTGCTCGACTGGCATGCAGACGTGCGACCAATACGGCTCCTGGGGCGCCTGCATCGGCGACCAAGTCGCAGGGGACGCACAGTAACGTCTCGCTCCTAGCCACACGCACGCCTCGATATTTTTTTGGGATGGTCACCCGTGTCGGCGTGCCGCGGCGTAGCCTTCGGCGTCCAATTGCGGATGCGACGACGGTGACGCCCATGCCTGCGTGCACGCACGACCCGCTCGCTGCCGAGGCGACGCGCCGGAGCGAATGATTCGGAATTCGTAGGCTCCTTTCCGGAATCCGGAGCGCGCGGCGGGCGAGGCGAACGGCGTGTAGCGGAAGTGCAGCGAAATCGCGTCGATATAATGACCATCGAAGGCGGCACATCGGTTGCTGGCTCGGGGAGGTGGAAATCCGAAACAGCGCGAGCCCTCCGCTCGCCTCGTAGAACGCCATTCGGGGACGGAATTGGGGTCAGCTGATTTGGGGAATGGGTGCCGCCGCGCCAGCAGTGCCAGCGGTCGGTCCGTGGGGAGTCTTGCTGCTCGGGTGCCTGCTCGGCATCTTCGCGGTTCTATACCTGCGAAGCGCACGGAAGGTTGGGCTCGGCGTGAGCTTACTCATGCCGTTGATTCCCATTTCCGCTTTTGCCGGGCTGCCGTTCACCTTCGCCAACGGCACCGTCGCCGACGCATTGCAGGTCAACGCGAATCTGAACTCGTTGACCCCGGTGGTCGGCAAATCGGCAGCACGATAACCCTAGGGCCTCTTCCCGGTCCGGCTGAGCTGGGTCTCCTATTCATTTCTACGTCGGGGTTCGACAACAACTTCACTTCTGCCTACACGGAGGTCTTCTCCGTGACCGCCGGATCTGCGGTCTCCTTCGGCGCGCGCCTCACGTCGATAGACAACCGCGTGAATCAGTACACGGTGAATACCGTCTACAGCTGCACGACGGCCTAGGCCCTCCAGCGGCGCTCGTCACCAGGCGCGCGAGACTCCACATCGCGCGTAACCCCCGCGCGTTCGGCTGTTCTCAGCGCCGCTTGGGCAAAAACTTGCGATCGAACAGCCGCACGCGCCGGACCAACAGGTCGAGCAAGAACATCACGATCGCGGCGAGCACGAAGCGGTTCCAGAGCGGTCGATAAGAGACGATCTTCTGACCCGCAGGGTCGAACACCTTCGCGGGCGTGGGGTCGACGCTGCCCCCGCCAGCCAGCGCGGCGCGTGTCAGACGTTCGAGATCGGGATCGAAGCTCGCGTACTCACGCGGGTAGGGATTGGTGACGTGGCCGTAGCTCATCGCGAGCGGTTTGAGCTCGCCGTTTTCGCCGGCCTTGGCGTGCTCGGCGCGGAGCAGGAACGAGCCGTATTGATCGAGCGGGAAATTGGCTTCGTAGCGCCCGGGAGCCGTTTGACGCATCGGCACTTCGCGGCGACTGGCGTTCGCGCCGGAACCGGGCCCAGTGACAATCAACTTGGAGACGATGCCGTTGTCGAAGCGTTCGTCGGCGGTGAAGGCATCCACCACGGCGTGCACGTCGGAGCCGAGCATCTCGGTCTTCATGTCCAGCTCACGGCGATGCTTCACCCGCATGTGCTCGCGCACGAGCTGGCCCCAAAATTTCGAAAAGCCCGACCAACGCAGCCAGTCGATCGACCAGTTGTTCTTGACGTCGCTGGTCCACGCCACGGCCCAACCGAGACCGGCACGCCAACGCGCCAAGATCGGATCGCCGCGTTCGCTCTGCAAGATCAGCTGCGCCGGTGGCGGCTTCAACTGCGTTGCCACGTAGCCGTGCAAGAGCGGCGCCGCATTGATGGCGATGCCCTTCAGAAAGTCGGCTGGAGCCACCTGCTGCACCGGAAACCAATCCTCGACTGCGGCTTGCTGCGCGATCAGCTCGGTCTCACGAGTGAAGATCTTGGGCAAGCTGTTCGGATCAGGCACCGCGTGGAAGCGGCCGCCGCCCGTGTCGGCGATCATCCGGAGCAAGTCTTGATTCGCGCCTTCACCCAAACCGACGGTCGTGACCGTGATCGACTCCGAGAGCATGGCCTGGACCAGATCCTTGATGCCTTGCGTCGGCGCCTGGCCGTCGGTCAACAGGATCACGTGCTTTTTCCGCGCTTGGACCACGGACAGGTCTTGATAGGCCATATCCAAGCTGGAAAAGATCTCGGTGCCGCCGCCGGGCTGAATGCGCTGAATGTCGTTCTGGATGCGGCTGCGGTAACGCGAGGGCTGCATCTTCACGTAGCGCACGGGCGTGGAATCGAAAGCGATCACCTCCAGCAGGTCATCGCCCTGCAGGGTAGAGAGCGTGGCTTTACAGGCCGCCTTGGCCATTTCCATGGGTAGGCCGGTCATCGAACCCGAGCGATCGATGACCAAGGCCATGGCCACGCCTGGCATCTCTTTTCGGTGCTCGGCGTCCATGCGCACCGGCAAGAGGCGCTCGATGGTGGAGTGCGCCCAACCGCCGAGGCCATAGCCGGCCTCGCCGCCGGCGAACAGAAAGCCGCCTCCGAGGTCACGCACGTAGCGTTCGACCAGCTCCTGCGCGGGCAGCGGGAAGGCCTCGTGCGGCACGTCCGAGACAATTACGAAATCATAGCGTTCAAGCTCGCGCAGCGACGCGGGAAAGGCGGCCGGCGCGCGCAAATCGACGTCGAATTGCTGGGCGTTCAGCGCGCTCATCAGGTAGCTCGCGCGCTGCGGTTGGCCCTCCACGTACAATACCGTGGGTCGCCCCGGCACGTCGACCGTGACGCTGAAGGCGTTGTTGTCCTTGAAGGTGTCTTCCGCAATCTCGTCCAGGCGCAGGGCATAGGTGACCTCACCGCCGACGCGCACCACGGATTTGAACTTGAGCTCGTTGCGCCCCGGTTTGAGTTCGAGATCGCGCACGCCGTCGAGGCCGTTCAGGGCTTCGCCCTGATACAAGCGCGCCTTGGCGTGCGTGGCGCGACTGGCATACACGTCAGCCACCAGCTCGAAGGCTTGTCCGACGTCGACCTTGTCCGGCACGGTCAAGGACCGCAACGCGACCTCACCGGGCGGCGCGCGACGATACGGTACCGTGTACAGAGTCACGCCGAAGCCGCGCGCGCGGTTGGCCTCTGCCAACAAATCGCCGTCGGTCTCCAGGCCATCGCTGAGCAACACGGCGCGCTTCAAATATCCCGGCGGAAATAGCCCGTACGAGAGCGCCAGCGCGGCGCGGATATCGCTGCCCGCCGTGAGCTTCTTGCCGTCGGCCGCGCGATGCCGAAGCTCTTTGACAGCGGGCAACACAGCTTGCTCGTCGCGATAGATCTCGATCAAGCGCGGCCGCTCCGCGAACGTGACGAGCTTCAGTTGGTCGTCCGTGCCCTTGGCCTTGGCGTACGTCTCGAGCGTCTTGCGAGCATCCGCTAGTGCCTCGTCCGGCACCGAGTCACTGACGTCGATCAGCAGCACGGTGCACACCCGATGCGTCTCCTCCGAGCGCACGAGCCGTGACAGGCCGAGGCCGAGCAAGACCAAGAACGCGAGTCGAAACAGGACCGACAGCACGCGCTGGGTCAAAGGCAGATCAGCCAGTGAACGACCTAGCACGAACAAGAGCAGCGGCAGGACCAAGAACACGCCCAGCGCCCTCGGTTCCAGCAGCTGATAGTGAATGCCGTCCTTCAGCCAGTGAAAGGCGCCCGAAGCGCTGCTCGCGCCGAGCACGTAGTGCCGATAAACGCCGAACGACGCGAGGGCCACCGCCGCGATGAATAACCCCCAAATCAAGCGACCGAAGCGGGGCATTAGACCGTGATCCGGCGGTGATAGGTGACCCACTCGAGCACGGACAGCCCGAGCACGGCCGCCAGCAAATACACCCAAAGCTCGCGCTTCGAGCCCGGCGCGCCGAAGCTGACGGGCGCAGCCTTTTGGCGACCGATCGAAAGCTCGCTCACCGGCGTGATGCGGCTCTCGGCCAAATCCGACAAATTGGCGGCAAACTCACTGCTGACGGCAAAGCTGCCGGAGCCCGCACTCAGCTTGTAGAAGCCGGCCTCCTCACCCAGGTAGACCGCGCGGCCCTCCTTCACCGGCACGACGTGTTGCACGCCGTGCGGATCGATCACGGTGGCCGAATCGACCGAGCTCGGTACGGGGATGCGCCAGACGTCGCCGGTGCGGAAAGACGAGACGTAGCCCGTGTCTTCTTCGACGAACGCGTTGATCGCGTTGAGCACGAACAGCGGCCAAGCCACACGCAGCACTAAATCGCTGCTGCGCGGATCGAAGCCGAGCGCGACGAAGCGATGCCCCGAACGCGCGCCGGAGACCAAGATCGGACCCTGATCGCTCGCGCCGAGAACGCGATCGCCGGTGCTCGGAACGAGCGCGCGGCCGTCAGCGACCTGCACGTCGCCGAGCGCCAAGAACCGCAAAATCGGGCTCTTTTTGTCCCAGGTGTCGAAGCCGAAATCCGCCAAACGAGCGCCCAGCTTGAGCGGCACGCCGCCTTCGGGCGGATTGAGATAGAGCGCGGCCGCCACCGTGTCCGGCAGCGCGTCGGCCACTCCGTCCAAGATCGCGACATCGAAGTGTTCGCTCGGCAGCGGCCGGCCCGGAACCATCGTCGTCACATCCAAGTACTCGTCCAAGAGCAACGCGGCCTCCAGATAGGTGTTGCCTTTGGAGACCACCAACACGCGCGCGCGGTGCCGTTCGGGCATCAGAGCGTACGCGTGATCGTCGGCGGGTAGATCGTCGGCGTGTCCGTCCGCGAAGCGGATCTTGGCTTCCAGCGTACGGCTGGCCCCGGCCAAGTCCTGGTAGTAGCGGGGCAATCGCTCGTTCGGCCCGAGCGCGAAACGGCTGACGTCGATGATCGTGCCGTCGCCGAGCAAGGTGAGCTCGACCTGCGCCGCGCGATCGTTGGTGTTGGCCACTTCGAGCATCACCTCGGAGCGCGACTTGTCGAGCGGGTAGCGGCGCACCGAGAACTCGGAAATCGCCACATTCGTGCCTGATTTGCCGATCGGCAGGAACTTCAACGAGGTGTCGCCCAAGTCGACGTGGCGGGCGATCTCGGCCACGTCACCGAGCACGCCGTCGCTCACCACCACCACCTCCGCTTTGGGTAGGCCACGCAGGCTATCGATCGCGAACGAAAGACCGCGCTCGAGATCGGCTCGCGTGTCGGAGGCGCTCAGCGCATCGATGGCGGGGTCGAGCTCGGTCACGTCCGAGCTCATCGTGGAGAGCGGGCTCGACAGCGCGCCCATCTGCACGATCAGCGCCCGGTCCGCGCTGCCCAAACCGCGCACCAACTTGCGAACTTCGGCTTTGGCGGCCTCGATACGGCTCGGCTTCACGTCCACCGCCTTCATCGAGGCGCTGCCATCGACCAAAATCACGAGATGTCGGCCTTCGAGCAAGCTCGTCTTCGGCTTGGGATCGCCGAGCGCGGCGATCAACAGCGCGAGCAGCGCGAGTTGAAACAAAAGCGAGAGCAGCCGACGCAACTTGGAGAACAGCTCGGTCGCCTGGCGATCTCGGAACACCGCGTCCCAAATGCGCGCAAAAGGCACGGCGACCGCCCGCCTGCGCAGCTTCAGGATGTAGAGCAGCACGGTCACGCTGGCAGCACCGCCCGCGATCATCAACAGCTGTGAGAGTGGCAAGCCGGCGAACACCATCAGCGCAGAAAGCCTCCGCGCCGAAACACGCGCAGCACGAGCTCATCGAAAGGCGTGTTCACGTCGGCCGGGAAATACGGCACTTGTTTCTGCGCGCAAAAGCGCTCGATGCCCGCGCGGTAGTCGCTCACGGCGCGCTGCATCTTGTCCAGCATGCCATCGGTGATGGTCAGCTCGCGCTCTTCCCCGGTCTCGCAATCGTAGATGCGCACGTCGCCCACGAGCTTTGGCCGAGCCTCGGCAGGATCGACCAGCTCCACGACGTAGGGTTCGAACTTGTTGAAGCGCAGCACATTGATGCCTGCCTCGAAGCCAGCTGGGTCGTACAAATCACTGAACAAGACCGCGAGTCCGCGTCGCTTGTGCTGGGCGACGAAGGTCTGGAGCGCGGTCCCGAGATCGGTAACGCCGCCCGGCTCCAGCTGCGACAGGAACTCGAAAACCTTGAAAATACGACCTTTGCCCCGAGTCGTCGGCATGCGCGAGATGACCTGGTCACTCACGCCCACGACCGTCACTCGGTCCAAGTTCGCGAGACCCACGTAGGCCAGCGCCGCGCACAAGCGGCGGGCTTGGTCGAACTTCTTCTTGTCCCCGAACGCCATCGAGCTCGAGCAATCCACGATTAGGTAGATGCTGAGATCCTCCTCCTCCTCGTACAAGCGCACGAGCAGTTTGCCGAAGCGTTGGTATACGTTCCAATCCACCGAACGAAAGTCGTCGCCGGCGACGTAGTCGCGGTGGTCGGCGAATTCGATCCCGCTGCCCTTCTTCTTGCTGCGTCGTTCGGCGCGCAGCCGACCCGCGAACACGCGTCGACTGACCAGCGCCAGCATCTCGAGCTTGCGCTGGAACTCGTCGTCGAACAGCGCACGTTCGCGCTTTTTGGCGCGCGGCACCGTGTCGCGTCGAAACAGATCCAGAATGCCCACGTTCGCGCTTACTCCTTGGATCCGGGCAGCTTCTTGAGGATTTCACCGATCACGCGGTCCGGCGCGACGCCTTCGGCTTCACCTTCGAAGCTGAGCAAGACGCGGTGACGCAGAGCGGCGAGCGCAGTCGCCTTCACGTCGTCGATCGACGCCGCGAAGCGGCCATCGAACAGCGCGCGCACCTTGGCGCCGAGCAACATGGCTTGCGCACCGCGAGGCGAGGCACCGGTGCGCACGAAGCGCTTGACCAGCTCGGGCGCTTCCTCGCCGCTTGGGTGTGTGGCCAGGAGCACACGGATGGCATAGTCCTGCACGTGACGCGCGACGGGGACGCGCCGCACCAAGGCCTGCATCTCCAAAATTTGCTCGCGCGTGAGCACGCGCTTCACCTCGACATGCTGCGCGGTGGTGGTGCGATCGATGATCGCGTGCAGCTCGTCTCGAGACGGAAACGGCACCTCCAATTTGTAGAAGAAGCGGTCGAGCTGAGCTTCCGGCAGCGGATAAGTGCCCTCCATTTCCAGCGGATTTTGCGTGGCGAGCACGAAGTACGGTTCTTCGATCACGTGCGTGGTGCGGCCCACGGTGACCCGATGCTCCTGCATCGCTTCGAGCAAGGCGCTCTGCGTCTTGGGCGTGGCCCGGTTCACTTCGTCTGCCAAGACGATGTTTGCGAAGATGGGACCGCGCCGGAACTCCAGCTGCCTGGCGCCGCCTGCGCCCTCGTCCAACACGACCGTGCCGATGATGTCCGCGGGCATCAGGTCCGGCGTGAACTGAATGCGCGAGAACTCGAGACCCAGCACGCCCGCGAGCGTGCGCACGAGCATGGTCTTGCCCAAGCCCGGGACGCCCTCCAAGAGCGCGTGCGACGAGCCCAACATGCAGGACAGCACGCCATCGATCACGTCCCGGTTGCCGACGATGACGCGCCCGATCTCCTCGCGCAAGGCTCCGATCCGCTTCTGAAATTCGGCTACTTCTTCGCGCGCTTGCTCGGCATCCGTCATCTCTCGTCTCCTCGGTCGTGTTGCGTGATCGGACTCGACAAGCTCATTCTCGCGGCCGAATCAGCTGAAAATAGCGACGCACGTAGAAACGATAGCCAGACGGAATTTCATCCTGGCTGAGCGCTCGTTCGGCGACGGTTTGATAATCGGTGAACACTTGCTTGTAGCCGCGCCCGACGAAGCCACGTTCGGCCGCGCCGTAGATCACTTGCGAGGAGGCGGCGCCTTGCCCGGTGTCGGCGCCCGCGGCGGTGACGTCCGTGGTCTTGCCCTTCAGGTCGGTCGCCTTGCCGGCAAGGTTCGGATCGTGTCCGCTACCATAGCTCTCACCTGCGCCGGGATCGGAGCCACCCGGCTTGTCACCGCTCGGCTGACCTTGCCCCTGACCGCTGCCGCTCTGCGGGACGGGAACCTCGATCGACACGCTGCCGGGGCCAGTGCCGAGGCGCAACGGGCCGTCCTTCTTGCCGCCTCGTTGACCTTCGCCTTGACCTTCACCGGGCTTGCCTTGACCCGAGCCGCTCTGACCACGCGCGCGCTGACTGAACTTCTGCAAGCGCTCGATCTGGTCTTTGCCGCCTTTGCCCTGCTGACGCATCAACTCCCGCATTTCCTGGAGCTTTTTCAGCAGTTCCTGCTTTTGCTCGTCGCTCGTCTCCTGCTTGGCCATGCGGTTGATGTCCTGCGCCCCTTGCTCCAAGTCTTGCGCGCTCTGGCCGGCGTCGCGCATCAGATCGCGCGCGGCCTGGGCGAGCTGCTTGTCGAGCTCCGACATTTGTTTTTGGCTGCGCTCGACGCGGTTCTTTTCGCGATCTAGGTGCTCGAGACGACGTTCGTTGTCGGCGAGCTTCTTGTCTTGATCGGGGCTCGCGCCGGCGTCGGGCTTGTCGTTCTTTTTCTTGAGCAGGGACTTGTGCTCTTCTTCCAATTCGCGCCGACGCTGGTCGATGCTACGGGCTCGCTCTTCGTTGCTGCGGCTGGCTTTTTCCAAGGCTTGGCGCAGCTTGTCGAGCTCGGCCGCACTCGGACGCCCTTCTTTCTTTTTCAGCTTCTCGGCTAGCTCACGCAGGGCTTTTTCCGCGTCGGCGAGCCGTTTTTCGTCGAGGGCGGTCGCGGCGGCCTTGCTCAATCCGCTCTTTTCCAACTCGCGCGCCAGGCCCTTCAGACCGTCATCGCGCGCGTCGCGATCGAGCTCCAAGTTGTCCTTCAGATCGCGCTCCAGATCGCCCATGCGCTGGAAAACCTCGTGGCGATCCAAGCGGTGCTCGGCGATGTCTTCCACCAATTGATTGAAGCGCCGGACCGCAACCAGCGCGTTGGGGTCATCGTTTTTCGCTTGCAGTTCTTTGGCGACATCGCGAAAAAGATCGATGTCGTCAGGGCTCATCACCATCGGTTCGAACGCGGTCGGCGGCGGCAGCTGGCGGAACTGCCGCACCTCCAGCAGCGACAGCGCGCACAGGCCGAGCAGTAGGGCCAGAACCACACCGAGCTCACGCGGGACACCGATGGGAACCGCACGCCTCGGGTCGAGCCGATGAGCGAGCAGCACCCCGTCTTCGATCGCGGCTTGCATCAAGGGCGTGCGCTCGGCGAGGGGCACCTGGCTGAAGCTCAACGCGCTGGTCACCCGATCGTGAAAACCGTGAAACTGGTCGAGCGCGATCGAGCCCCCCCAGGAAGTGCGACGCGTGAACAGCACGCGGCCGACACCCACCACGAAGACGAGCAGCGGAACGACCCCGAGCAGCCACCCGCCGCGCTGGCTCGCCGCATCCAGACGGAACGCCTTGATCAGCGTCAGGACCAGCACCGCGTAGCCAAGCGGAAGGGGCAGAAGCAGCGTGATCCGGCTGAAAACCGCTGCCACGCGTGCCCGGCGTCCGGCTCTTCGTGCCGCACGCCGAAGCAGAGCGATGCCGTCGCTGGGGGCCATCCAACTGAAGTTAAGCACCCGAAGGGCACGGAGCACAGCGGTCACGGTGTAGGCAATGGACCACTCGACCCCTCGACGCCTTGGGCGGCCGAGCCACCCAGCAGGAGCGGGCTGGAACCGCCCGCCGGCACGGCCCGCGGCCCGAGTCGAGAGCCGCTCGTCACGGGGCTTGACCGGAAACCATGCGCTGGACTCGAATGGCAATGAATTCGCGCCTCTCCACCGATTCTTCCCCACGGAGTTCTTGCTGCCATGCCAAACGATTCAAAGCCCATCGTGCTCGTCGCGGACGACGAACCGAGCATGGTCGCCATGCTGTCGAGTCACCTGCGCTCGAAAGGGTTCAGCGTGCTCGAAGCCTCCGATGGTGATCAAGCGTGGGAGCTCGCGCACGAACACTTGCCTAACCTGGTGCTGCTCGACGTGATGATGCCGGGGATGAGCGGCTGGGAAGTCTGTCGCAAGATCCGCGAAGCGGTGTCGCTGGCCCACACCGGTGTGATCATGCTCACTGGTATCGGCGAGAACTTGAACGAGATGACTTCGCCGCTTTACGGCGCCGACGCTTACCTCGACAAGCCGTTCGAGTTCTCCGATCTCGATCAGAAGATCAGCGAGACGCTCGATCGCCGTAGCGCCGGCGCTCTCGGTCGCCCGGACGGAGGCGAAGAGGAAGAAGAAGAGGATCTGGACGACGACGATCTGGACGATGACGATCTGGACGACGAGGACGAGGACGAGGACGAGGACGACGAGGACGACGACGTCCCGGTGAAGCAGGCGCCCAAAGCCGCGAAGGGAAAGCCGAAAGGCCCGGAAAAGACGCCGGAAACGCCCAAGCCCGCGCTGGCCAGAGCAGTTGCCCGCCCGACACCCAAGCTCAAGGCAGAGCCCAAGCTCAAGGCAGAGCCCAAGCTCAAGGCAGAGCCCAAGCTCAAGGCAGAGCCCAAGCTCAAGGCGCCCGCAGCGAAGCCCGAGCCCAAGGCCAAGGCGCCTGCCGCGAAACCCGAGCCCAAGGCACCCGCGGCGAAGCCCGAACCAAAGCTCAAGGCAGCCGCAAAAGCGGCGCCCGTGAAAACCGCAGCCAAGACGGCCTCCGCCAAGCCCGCGCCTGCGCCGAAAGCCAAAGCCGCGCCCGCACCGAAAGCCAAAGCCGCGCCCGCACCGAAAGCCAAAGCCACGCCCGCACCGAAAGCCAAAGCCGCGCCCGCACCGAAAGCCAAAGCCGCGCCCGCACCGAAAGCCAAAGCCGCGCTCGCTAAGCCAGCGGCCAAAGCCAAGGTGCCCGCCAAGCCCGCGCCCAAGCCGAGCAAGAAGACGGCGAAGGCGATCAGCAAAGTGGCCAAACCGATCGTGAAGGCGAGCGCCAAGTCGAAGGCCCCGCCGATCAAGCCCATGGGGAAGCCAAAGAAGGCGGCTCCCAAGCCACCAGCAAAGCCGGTCGCCAAAGCCACGCCCAAGGCGGCACCTAAGGCGACAAAGACTGCACCCAAGGCGACCAAGGCGCCCTTGCCGAGCAAGCCTGCCGCGAAGAAGAAGCGCTAGCTCGCCCCGCGAGTGACCGCCGGAACGCGCTCCCAGAAGCTCCGCACCTCGGAAAGCTCCGAGGTGCGACCGGCGGGCGGGAGCGCGGCCAGCAAGCGCTGGCCATAGCCCTTCTGATGCACGCGCGGATCGAGCAGGGCGACGATGCCCGCGTCGTCGCGCGTGCGGATCAAGCGACCAAAGCCTTGCTTGAGCGTGATCGCCGCGGCCGGCACGTGTAAACGCAGGAACGGATTTTCGCCCGCTCGCTCGAGCTCCTGCGAGCGAGCCTGCACGACCGGGTCGCTCGGCACCAAAAACGGGATCTTCTCCAGCACTACCAGGCGGAGCGCCCGCCCCGGCACGTCGACGCCTTCCCAAAAACTCATCGTGGCCACGAGCACCGCGTCGCCCGCGGCACGAAATGCGCTAATCAGAGCCGCCTTGGGCGCCGCGCCCTGCACGAAAAGGCGCCGTCCCGGCAGCCGCTTGCTCAAGATCGCGTACAACGCATTCATCGAACGCAGTGACGTCGTGAGCACGAAACAACCCCCGTGGGTGATCTCGATCAACTCCGCGATGCGCTCACCCGCGCTGGCCGCGAACGCCGGGTGACCGGGCGGGGGCAAGTCCTTGGGCGTGTACAAGAGCGCGTTGCGAGCGAAGTCGAACGGCGAATCGAGCACGAGCTCGGTGACGGGGACCGCATCTCCGCTGAGCCCGATGCGCGAGCGGAAGAAAGCAAATGGACTCGCGTCCGGATTGCTCTTCGACGGCGCGATCGACAGGGTCGCGCTGGTCAGTATCACCGAGGGTATGCTCTCGAAAATGCGCGCGCGAAAGACGTGCGACAGATCCACGGGCGTGGAGCTCAGCGAAGCGGAGCGCCCGCCCATGTCGAACCAGGTGATGCGACCAGGCGCGCCTGCGACAATCGCGGCTAAATCCTCGCGCGCGAGCTGAGCGCGGCCTTCGATGACCTTGAGCGCTTCGAGCGCAGCGCCGGGCACGCGCTTGGCTCCCGGCGGAGCTTGCGAAGCGCGCCCAGCCGCAGCGTCTGCGGCGGAGCCGACGGCCTCGAGCGCATTGTCGAGGGCGTGATAGCGCTCTTCGAGCGGTCCCGCCCAAGCATCACGCTCCAAGGTGAAGCGCGCTTCTTCGCCTTGGCCTCTACGCCCGAGCTCCGTCCACAAACCCTCGGCGGCCACTCGCGCGTTGGCCAGCGTGGGCGACTTCGAACCGGTCTGGAACAGCGGATCGCCCGCACCGACCAGCGTCATGGCCCGCTCGGCATCGCCCAGCAGCCGCTCGAGCCGCGCGCGCGAAACGCGCATGCCGAAGAAATCCGTGGCGATGTCTTCGAGCTGATGCGCCTCGTCGAAGATCACGGCGTCGTAGTCCGGGATGACGCGGGCCGGGTGTGGCCCACGCAGGGCCAAATCAGCGAAAAATAGGTGGTGATTGACCACCACCAGTTGCGCCGATTCGGCCTCGCGCCGCATCCGCGTGACGAAGCACTCGTTGAAGTAGGTGCAGCCGGCGCCAATCCGCGTCTCGCTCGAAGAGTTCACTTCGCGGCGCAGCGGATCGTCCTCACGAATGCCCGCGAGCTCCGCCAAGTCACCCGACTCGGTCTCGTTCAACCAGTCATCGAGCATGCCGAGTGAGCGCGCGTGGCGCGGCCGTAGACTCTCCTCGCTTCCGCGAAACTCCGCCAAGCGGCGACGACACAAATAGTTCGAGATCCCCTTCATCAACGCCGCACGCACCGGCACGCCCAGCGCTCGCTCGATCAGCGGCAAATCCTTCCAGAAGATTTGCTCTTCCAACGCGCGCGTGGCCGTCGAGACGATCACCTTCTTGCCACTGAGCAAGGCGGGCACCAGGTACGCCAGGCTCTTTCCGGTGCCGGTGCCGGCTTCGCAAATCAGCACGCGATCGTTGGCGAGCGCGCTCTCGACGGCGCGCGCCATCTCGAGCTGAGCTGGGCGCGCCTCGTAAGCGGGCAGGCTACGTGCAAGGGGCCCATCGGGGCCCAGTAGCTCTGCGGCGGACGGCATTCGAACGGCCGGCTACCCGTCCTTTGGAGGAGCGGAGGCGTCCTCGACGTCCAAATATTTGAGACCGACGATTTGACCATCGCTCTCGTCCTGAAGCCAGACCACGCTCGCGCGGCGGGCGGGAGAGGTCTCTTCATCGCCCACGATCAGCTGGTAGTCGCTGCCCTGGAGCAACGGATCTTCCACGATTGCGCGGATCCCCCCGCGACTGACGTTCAAGGTCCAACCGTGGGTTTCGAAACCGGTGCCGCGAATCAACACGCGTTCCGAAGCCTCGAAGCGTGCGCCGCCCGCGTGGCGACGCGGCGCGCGCACTTCGAATTCAGGACCGGCTGGTGGTTTCTCGCGTGTCACGGAATTTCGCGAGGTTAGCACGCTGGCGCGCGCGCTGGCGGACGGACAGCGCGGCCGCGGGACGAAACGGCGCGCGGTCTCGTCGATCTTGACGCTCGGTATCGGTTCCGCGTACGGTTCCGGGTGTTTTCCAGCTGCTAGCGCAGATATGTCGCCACCCACCCCGAGTGAGCTGAAAAAGCTCCTGCTCGCCGAAGGCTTCGAGGTCTATCGCACCCTCAGCGATCAGATCGTCCTCGCCGATCGCGTCCGGGACAACTTGATCATGGATAGCGGAGTGGCCGCGGGGCTCGGGGACGTGCACTGCGTGCGTTTCGTGGTGCGCGCGCAAAGGGGCGACTTCCCCAATGATTCCACGGCGGCGATTTTCGATCGCGCCCGCCAGATGGCCAGCGACGCACTCGGCCGTGGCTACCACGAAGTCAGCGCGAACAGCGTCGAAGTGCGCGATCCTGGGGATGATTCCCAGACTTTGGACGTTTGGCACGAGGTCGCCTTCGAAAAGGCACTGGCCAATGACGCCGAACTCATCGCCGAGCTGCGCTACGCTCTTTCCCTGGAAAAAACCGCGCCAGCCGAGCTCAGGCGCTAACCCAGCGGGCGAAATTGCCGAGTTTCGGGCGCATGGACCCGCCGAAGCGAGCGTGGTATTTGCCGCGCCCTTCACGCTGCGGCCTCGAGGCTCGCAGGCTGCTTCGCAGCGAAAGTTTTAGACAATGCTCAGTATCTTCCGAGGCGGCGGTTTCTCCCAGGTTCTAGTCGGGGGTATCGCATTTTCGATCATCCTGGTCTTCGCGCTGGAGTTTCGCGCCGGCCGGAATGGCCCGACCGCCAGCCTGAAAAAAGAATGCGTGCTCGAGCTCAAGGGCGACTGCGTCGATCCCAAGGAGTACTACGCGTCTTACGGCTTGGTGATGCGCAATATCAATCCGCGCGCCTCCGCGCAGCTCAGCCTGCGCAAGAAGGCGCTGGATGGCTTGGTCGAGCGTGAGTTGCTCGTTGGCGAGGCCAAGCGCCTGGGCATCAGCGCGAGCGAAAGCGACGTCGAGGGGGAGCTGTTCAATGGCCGCGCGCACGTTTCCTTGCCGGCACAGGACTCGCTCAGCCTGAGCGCCCAGCTCGGCATGTGTCGCATCTCGGAAGACGGCCGGGGCTGCGAGCCCGGCGGCGACACGATGGTCCGTTACCTGCGCGTGAAGCGCACGGCGGACGAGCCGTTCGATTACGCGCTGTACGAGCGCGAAGTGCGCGTGCTGGCCAATCGCGGCCCCAAAGAGTTCAAGGAGATGCAGCAGCGTGAGCTGATCGCTGCGCGCATGCGCGATCTGATCCGCGAGCCGGTGCGTGTCTCGGAGACCGAGGCCTTCGCGCTGTTCGAGCAAGCACGCAGTACGGTCACCATCCGCAGCGCCGTGATCACGCGCGATTGGTTCGCGAAGTATACGCTCGATGCAAGTCCTGCTGCGGTCGACAAGTGGGCTACGGAAAACAAGACCCTCGTCGACGCTTCGTGGGAGACCGACAAAGGCAATTTCACGGCCGGCTGCGCGCCAACGCGCGAGATCGTGTTCGAGGTGGGTCCGGGCGCGAACGACGAAGACCGCGCTGCGCTGCGCAAGAAGCTGGACGACGCGCGAAAGCGCATCCAGGGCGGCGAATCGTTCGCCAGTGTAGCCCGCTCGGTGAGCGAAGGGCAGACCGCGGTGCAAGGCGGCGAGCTCGGGTGTGTCGGTGCAAGCTACGGCGTCGGCAACGAGGAAGTGGCCAAGGCCGCCGCCGCGCTCAAACCCGGTGAGCTATCCACAATCGTCGAAACCCCACGCGGCCTGCACGTGCTCCAGGTCGATCCCAAGCTCGACGCTGCGAATCTGGAGGCGTCCGGCCGCCGCTATGTCGCGCACAAGCTGTACGCGCACATCGCGGCCGACGAACAGGTGAAAGCCTTCGGTGAGGAGCTGATTCGGCGCACCAAGGCGGGCGCCAAGTTGGAAGACGCGCTCAATGCCCAGCTAGCGCAGATCCTGCCCGCTCCGGCCAAAAAGCTCGGTGACGACCGGGCACCCGAGGTCCCGGCGTTGGCCGCCCTGGATCGGCCGCGCATCGAAATTTCAGCGGCCTTCCCCTCGTCCGGCAATCCGCTCCCACAAGTGACGCCCAAGGAACCGCTGGCGGCGCGCGCGTTCGAATTGAAGAACCCGGACGAGGTCTGGCAAACCCCGATCCAGACGAGCGAAGGTTCGGTGGTGATCCAACTCAAAGAGAGGAACGCCGCTTCGCGCGCCGACTTCGACAAGAACAAGGCCGAGCTGCTGGGCCCGCTGCGCGCCGCCAAGGCCACTGAAGCGCTCGCCAACTACGTCGCCGATTTGCGCAAAAAGGCCGGCGATAGGCTGAAGGTGGACGACCGCTTCGCGGAAGAGCCGAAAGCATCCGGCCGGGACGACGAGTGACGCGTATCGCGATCCCCGATGGGGGAAGTTCGAGCAACGGAACAGAACCCTCGCGCGTCGAAGCCAAGCTATCGAATGGGCTGCGCGTGAGCGCCGTGCGCATGCCGCACGTACGCCGCTCGGTAATCGACATTCATACCCGCATCGGCTCGCGCTTCGAGAGCGCGGCCGACAATGGCATCAGTCATTTCCTCGAGCACATGTTGCACCGCGGAACCGCGCGTTACCCTTCGGCTCACGCCCAAGCGCTGGCGTTCGAGACGCTCGGGGGCGCGCTCTCGGCGATGACCTACGTCGATCACGGCGCACTCAGCCTAGCCGCACCGCCCGAGAACCTGAGCGAGCTCGTGCGAGTCTTGGCGGAAGTGCTATTGGAGCCCATTTTCAGCGGTCTTTCGGTGGAAAAGGGCATCGTCCGCGAGGAGATTTTGGAAAGCCTCGATGAAGACGGGCGCTCGGTGGATGCCGACCACCTGCTGCGCGCACTGGCTTTTCCCAATCACCCGCTGGGGTTTCCGATCACGGGCTCGCTCAGCACCCTCGATAGCTTCGACATCCCGCTCCTGCATCGACACCACGCGGCTCGCTACGTGGCGGAGGGTTGCGTGGTAACGGTCGCCGGCCCAATCGATCCCGAAGCGATGCTCGCGCTGGTCGAAGGCGTGTTCAAGGCGCTGCCGAACGGCACCGAACCGCTGGCCGCGGCGCCCGAACCACAAACCGGCCCGCGCTTTTCGCACGTGAAATACACGGGCAGCCAAGCCTCGGTGCGGGTGGGCTTTCGCGCGCCTGGTGAGCTCGATCCGGACGAGCCCGCGACGGAGCTTTTGCTGCGCGTACTCGACGACGGCATGGCCACGCGTTTGTACGAGCGATTGTGCGACGAGCGCGGCCTTTGTTACGACGTGTCCGCCAGCTACGAGGCGTACGTGGACGCCGGCCTGTTCGATGTCGCGGCCGACGCCGCGCCGGAACGCGCCGAGGACGTCATGCAGGAAATCTTCGGCGTTTTGCGCGCGCTGCGCGACGTGGGGCCTAGCCTTGCGGAGCTCGAAAAAGCCAAGCGCCGCTTTGCCTGGCAGCTCGCCGAGCAGGATGACGATCCCGCCGCACTGAGCAGCTTTTATGGTCTGGGCGAATTGACCGGCGTGGCGCGCACCCCACGCGAGCGCCAAGCATTGCTCGAAGCCACCAGCTTGAGCGACGTGAAACGCGCGGCAGCTCGGCTCTTCAGCCGCGACTCATTGAACCTTTTGATCGTGGGTCCGCTCAGCGCCAAGGTGCGGGACCGACTCGAACGGGCCGCGCGCGCATTCTAACGTTTGCGCGGAACCGGCTTGGTGTCCGCGCGGTCATCGCGCACGAGCGCTTCAGCCACGCGAATCACCCGGCGCTTGGTAGCGGCGCTCACGCCGCGGAGCACGGATGCGAGGCGGTCATCTTTCGGTTTTTGTTTGCCCGGCGCGGAGAGCAACTCGGAAACCTCGACCCCCAGCGCGGTGCCGATGCGCTCCATGGTCTCGAGTGACGGATTGGCGTTCGCCGAAAGCCGACCGCGCAAGACGCGCTCCAGTCGCGCGATCGTCTCGACCGTGACACCGGCCCGAGCCGCGAGCTCCGCCTGGGTGAGCCCGGCTTGGATGCGCAAACGACGCACTTGTTCGGCGAGACGCACCGCCAAATCCGTCGCCCGCGGTCTCGGGATTTCATCCACGACGCGCGTTCGAACGGAACGGGCAGCTTCTGACTTCAAGGACATCGAACCTCGGATTCATCGTCTCCAAGTTGCGTGCCGCGATGATGGCGTGGGGAAGACTGCCAGGTTTCGGAGTGGTCACTCGGGCGATGGTTTCGGGGTCACGACGAGGTGTCTACGCGGCGCGCGTTCATCCACGCTGCGCAGGCGAACGTCGTTCAAAACGCGGTCCACGACCAGCCCCAGACGCGCCGCAACTTCGAGCTCTGCATTCTTGCCACTCACACGGGTGGTGAAGACGGCTGCGTAGCAACGCCCGACGCTTGCGCCAAACACCAGCGCGTAGCCCGAGATCCCAAGCGCGCTCGGCTCGACCCCCACCACCAGCTCGTTGTCGAAGTCCGAGGGCGCCGAAAGCGCATGTCGGTCGACGACGGCTTCGTCGTGCACGATCGGGATCGTGGGCCGTCCGAGCCGCGCTTGCGCCTCACATTCGGCACGTCGAACGACGCGATCCGCGCGCCACGTGCGGACCGCGAGTTGCGACGAGCTCGACTGGTGCTCGGCCACGAGCCAGGTCGGGCCTTCGGCGATCCGCCAGTCTTGCTTATTTGGCAGCATGAGTTCGATCGGAAAGTCGAGCACGTGCGAACGCACGCGGCCGGCCGTGCCGTCGAGAAAGCCGCTCGGCGACGTCGCGCCGACCGGAGCCGCCGGCGCAGGACGGCGCGCGGCGGGAGCGCAGGCGGCGATCGCCAAGGGTGCGGAGAAAATAGCCAAAAGCCACCGAAAATGCTGAGCCAAAACCGGACCACGATACCCCGGTTGCCGCTCAAACGCGGCACTCCTCGGTGATTTCTGCGCCCTTGCCGGACGGCGAAGCGCGAGGCCGCGCGCTCGCCAGCGGCTCATCCCCACCCCGAAAAATCGGCGATTTCTGAGAGCCGGCCGCCGGCCGGGCGTGCTAGTTGCACGAACGTCCGCGACTCCAACATGTCCCGACGAAGCAAGCGACCGGACCCTAAGTCCGACCAGGCCGAGCGTCCCCGTGCGGCCCGCCGCGCGACCGCGCCTTTGCCGGAGGTCGTGCTGGCTCGCCGTCCAGCGAGCGTGAACCCACCGCCGCTCCGCAGCGACCCAGCTCCGCCGCCGGCCGCTCCCGCGCCAGAAGCCGAGGCGGCACCGGTCGCGAGTAAGCGCGCCGCGCGCATCGTGGGGGCTCCCCTAGCCGTAGACGACACCGAGCTCGAACGCCGCCACTTGCTCGCGCGGCTGCTCGACAGCGAAGGCCCCGCTCAGGTGACCCGCGCCGCGAAGGCTTATCGCAAAGGTGGCTTTCAGTTTCCCGAAGAGCAACAGGTCCAGTTGAAGCTACTCGAACACAGCGACGAAGCCGAGGTGTGCACGGCCCTCGAAGTGCTGACGGCGTTGCTCGACCAGCAAGCCCCGATCAAATTGCCCGTGTTCGAACAACGCTTGAAGCGGCTGGAAGACGGCGCCGAGGAAGCCGAAACCCGCAACCGTGCGGCAGAGCTACGCCGCGTGCTTCGGACCTGAAGCGCCGCAACTGCCCATGGCCAAAGAGACGAAGCTCAGCGCGCGCTCCTTCGAAAGCCGTTTCCGCAAGCTCGTAGCGGGCATCGGTCGCGACCGAGAAAATGAATCTTGCGTGGCTTGCGAGCGCTGCGTCGCCTGCGATTCTTGCACTTTCTGCACTGACTCCGAGCGGTTGATCCGTTGCAACTTCTGCGTCCGCTGCGTGCAATGCACCGACAGCTTGCATTGTCGCGGCTCGCGCGGCCTGCACAACTGCCAGCATTGTATCGATTCCGAGAATTGCTCGACTAGCTCGTACTTGGTGCGCTCGATCGCACTCAGCAACTGCTCGTACTGCTTTGGTTGTGTCGGGCTCAGCGGGCGCGACTTTCACATTTTGAACGAGCGCTACGAGCGGCGAGACTACTTCGCGCTGACCGAGCACTTGACCCGCGAGCTCAAGCTCTGAGCCATGGTCGACGCCGCGTTCGAAGCACTCTGGAAGAGCGTTCTCGATCGCTGGGAGGATGAGCGCGCGCACGGCAAATTCCTCGAATATTGTCAGACCACCGATCAACTGGCGGAAGCGGCCGCGCGCTACCGCGGCATGAAGGGCGACCGCGCTCGCTCGGCAGTGGCCGAGAAGCGCTTGGCCGGGATTGCGATCGTCGCGCTGGCCAAGTTGCACGCCACCCGCAGCCCGTTGGCTCCTCCGGGCCGTCGCATCGGCAGTCTAATCCTCGCCGGATGCTTCGGCCTGGCCGCAATCGGTCTGCTGGCCTACTTGATATCGACGCGATAACGCGACGTAAATATCTGTATTTAAAGCAATATTTAACGTGAAGCCGCGACTCTCGCCTACATTGGAATACCCGTTGCGTTTGCAACGTTGCGGACGCACGTGCGGTGAGGCGCTCTTCTGCACGGCAGTTAGAGCAATCGAGGTATACCAGGCGCCGCCCCAAGAAGGGGTGTGCGTTAAGGAGCTTGTAGTCATGAAGTACGCCGCAGCAATCGTTCTCTTCTCCACCGCAATCGCCGCAGGCTGCGCCTCCGATCCGCCGCCGGCCGCCGCCGTCCCCACAGCCAGTGCTGCTCCGACGCCGCCGCCGCCTCCGCCGCCCAAGGCGTTGGAAAAACCGGGTGACGATCCGAGCAAATCGAACATCAACATCTCGGACGAGATCCGCAAAGCCTGCGGCATCACCGACACCGAGGCCTTCTTCGCTTACGATTCCGCCAACGTGCGCCCGCAAGACCGCTCGATCTTGAAGAAGCTTGCCGATTGCTTCAGCACCGGCCCACTCAAAGGTCGCGAGCTGCGACTGGTCGGTCACGCCGATCCGCGCGGTGAAGAGGAATACAACATGGTGCTCGGCGGCCGCCGCGCCGACAACGTGAAGAGCGCGATTGCCTCGCAAGGCCTATCGGCGGCGAAGATCGCCACTACCAGTCGCGGCAAGCTCGACGCGACCGGCACCGACGAGTCGTCCTGGGCCAAGGATCGTCGCGTCGACGTGGTGTTGGGCAAATAGGAAGCCATGATCCACGCCTTTGCCGCCCTTTCAGCCGATCCCAAAGGCCTCGACCCGATCGGTTTGATGCTGGGTGCCTCGGGCGTGGTCTTGGTCGTGCTGTCGATCCTGGTCGTCGCATCCTGCTTGGTCTGGCTGATCTGGTTCTTGAAGTCGGCGCAGATCGGCCGCCTGCAGAGCACGCACCGCGCGTTCGAAAAGGCGTCCGCCTCGGTCGAGCGCGCCTCGGATCTGATCGCGTTGGCTATTCAACACAAGTCGTCGCCCGGCGCGCGGGTGGTCCTGGAGTTGGCCAAGCGCCACCATCAGCGGCACCTGACGTCCGAGCTCTTGATGGCAGTCGCCAAGCGCGCAATCGCCACCGAGCAGCAGCGCACGATGGCGCTGATGCCCACGTTGTCGAGCATCGCCTCGGCGGCGCCCTTCATCGGCTTGTTCGGTACGGTCTGGGGGATCATGGACGCCTTCTTGCGCATCGGCGTGGAGAAGAGCGCGTCTCTGCCGGTGGTCGCGCCAGCCATCGGTGAAGCGCTGATCGCGACGGCTTTCGGCTTGGTTGCCGCCATTCCAGCCACCATCGGCTTCAACTTCGTCGACAAGAAGATCGGTGACTTGCTGGATGAGCTGACCGCTTCCGCCGAGGTCTGGGTAGAAACGCTGATCGCCGATCCGAGCGACGCGCGCGGCCGAGGTTAACCATGTCGATGGGTCCCGCTCGCAAGGGTCGTCGCGGCGGCGGGTTCCGTGACATCAACATCACGCCGCTCGTCGACGTCATGCTGGTATTGGTGATCGTGTTCATGGTCACCGCGCCGTTGCTCACCACGGGCCTGCGCATCAATTTGCCCGAGGTGCACGCCGCGCAGACGCCAGTCAAGGACGCGCGGCTGCTGGTCACCGTGACCAAAGACGAAAAAGTGCTGTTCGGCGAAGAGGACGTGACCTCGCACATCGACCAGGCGCTGAAGGACAACCCGCGCGTGCAAAAGGAGCGCGAGCTGTACATCCGCGCCGACAAAGACGCGCGTTACGGCATCGTCGCAACGGTGGTCGCCGCCGCACGAAATAGCGGTGTGGAGTCGCTCAACCTGCTCGTTCAGCCGGAAATCGAGCCCGAGAGCGATACGCCCGACGACAAGAAAAAGCCGGGCAGCAAAAAGGCGCCCTGAACGATGGCCGTGCGCGCCTTCTTGCCGCAGGAGCTCGCATTGGCGGCGTTCCTCGCCGCTCTGGTCGAAGGCGGCTTAGTGGGTTTGATCATCGTCGCCGGCCAGAACCGAGCCGAGGTGGTCGCGCACGAGGCCGAAGTGAAGGAAGAGATCCCGATCGCCGTCAAACCGGTGATGGACGATCTTCCGCTGCTCAAACTCGGCAGTAAGAAGGTCAAGGCCAAGCTGCCGGACATGTGGACCAAGCAAGCGCCGGTGCAGCGCTTCGAAGAGACCAGCGCGCCCTCGCCCAGGGCGGCCAAGACTCCGGAAGCGATCCCCACCTCGCCGTTGGCCAAAGCCGACGCACAAGCGCCGCCGCCGGACGCCGCGATCGCCAAGGAGGTCGATCAACCGCTGGCCGACGCCGCACCGAAAGCCGAAGCGAACCTGCCCACCGAAGGCGCGGCCGACGGCGTGAAAGAGGGCACCGAGACCGACCCACTCAAAGCGCGCGCGGCGAACCTGTATCGCGCCAAGCTGATCGCCTGGTTCCAAGCCCGCTTCCAGGCACCGAGCAATTTGCCATGCGACGTCGTGCATGGGCTGAGCGCCTCCGCTTCCATATCGGTGGGGCCCGACCGCACGGTTACCGCGGCCACGCTGGGCCGTGCCAGCAACAACTCCGACTTCGACGCGCGCGTCAAAACCGCGCTCGATAACTTCGTAGGGCAACAATTGCCGCCACCGCCGCCGCTCTACCCCGACCTCAGCCCCGGCTCCTTGCTGACCCCTAGCTTTTCCGGAAAGACCGCCAAATGCGCCGACTCATCGCCTTCACCCACGCCCGCGCCCGCGCCCGCGCCGGAACCTGCGCCCGCGCCTGCACCCTCGCCGGAACCCTCGCCGTAGTAGCGCTGCTCTCACTGGCGTTGCCCGCGCCGGCGCACGCGCAGGGCGCCGCTACCGCCGGCACGCCGACGCCGGACGAAGGCGTGCTCGGCGAATTCGTCATCACCGGCTCGAACGCGGGCCAAGTACCGCTGCCCAAGATCGCCGTCTTGCCGTCGCTCTCGCCGGATCTCGAAGACGTGATCGTGCGCGGCGTGGTGCGTCGCGACTTCGAGCTGACCGGGATGTACGACTTGATCCCGGATAGCAAGGCCCCCCAAGGGCTGTACGGCTTCGATGACGCGATAGATGTGGAGGCGTGGCAGAAGCTCGGCGCGGAAGCGATCGTCAAGGTTGCCGCGCAGAAGAAGAGCGACACGCAGATTCAGGTACTGGGCATCGCGTACTTTTTGAACGTCGGCAAAGAGCCGGTTTATCAAAAGACGATCGTGGTCAACAAGGGCGACGCGCGCATCACCGGTCACCGCATCACCGACGCGCTCTTGGGTGCGCTCACCGGCCGCAACGGTAGCTTTGCCAGCGAGCTCACCTTTTCTGGCAAATGGGCGCAAAATCGGCGGATTTTCCGCATGGATGCCGACGGCAATTCGTTGCTCGCCTTCACCGACCCGAGTGACACCGCGATTGCCCCGAACTTCGGTACGCCCGGGCACATCTTCTACTCGGTGAGCCACAACTACTCGCCCTTCAGCGTGATGGAGTACTTCGCGGGCACCAGCAAGCCGCTCAACTTGCCGTTCAACACCTCCGTGTACAGCCTGGCGTTCAACAAGGACCGCTCGAAGCTCGCGGTCGCGGTCAGCGGCGAAGGCAAGAGCGCGATCTACGTCGGCAACCCCGATGGCAGCGGCATGAACCGCGTGTCGACGAGCGAGCTTGCGACGCGCCCGGCCTGGAGCCCGTCCGGTAAGCTGGCTTGGGTCGGCGGCGAACCCGCTCAGGGTTCCCAACGCGTTTGGGTCGACGGCAAGCCCGTCTCGCCCCCCGGCTTCACCGCCGCTTCACCCACCTTTTGCGATACCGAAGACGGCGTGAAGCTGATCTATTCGGTGGCTGTCGGCGGCAACCGCCAAGACTTGGTGATCGCCGGCGAAAAGGGCCAAAACATGGCGCGCTTAACCCAAAATCAGGGCTCCAACAGCTACCCCTCGTGCAGCCCCGACGGCCGGCTCGTGGCTTTCTTCTCGAACCGCAACAAGAGCCCCGGCATCTGGCTGATGTCGCTCAAGAGCTGGAAGGCACAGCAGATCTCTACCCAAGAGGGTGAGAGCCTCAACTGGAGCCTGCTGCCCGCCGTCCCGGCCGCGCCGTAACCTTCCGCAGTCCACGTCGTTGAAAATGCGATGCCGCAACGCGCATCGTTGGTCCACCAATGAGTGAGATGGGCGCTCGCGGGCCAGCCGCGCAGCTCACAACGACACGCGATGCCGGCTCAGAGCGCTGCCTGTTTTTTACGCCGATCGGCAGAGACTGCCGAGCCAGCGTCCCTCTCTGCGACCTCCGTGGCTCGGCGGTTAAAATCTGGGAGCCGCTCACAGCCACGCTTCGAGAGGGGCGATCGCGATCCCGCAGCGCACCTCGCATCTCCGGCCGGGTTCCTGACTGGGACGCCGAAGGCTGGGACGGCTGCGCGGTGGCGCGTGACCATCAAAACAAGGATGCCGACGCCTGAGAGATGAGAGATCGTGCACGGGCGAATCGCGCACGGGCACGGGCACGGGGGAATCAGATGAACAGGCTGCTGAGGGCCATCGGGATCTGCGCTTCACCGGAGATTTTGATTTTGCCGCTCATGAGCAGCTCGATCGGATTTTGAGTGCCGGTTTGCAGACCCCAGAACGCCTCTGATTCGCAGCTGATCTCGCATTCCGGCTTGGCGAGATTGGGCTCGGCGACGCCCGGCGTGACGTATACGCGGTGGCTGCTTTTGCCGTCCAACACGGTGAAGGATACCGAGCCGACCACGCTCTTGATCTGGGCCACTTGGGCGGCATCCAAGGTGAGCGCGCGGAAGGCGAGCATCTGCTTTTCCGGTGACAGCGCGAGGCCCGCCATGCGTTCGGTACCGCGGACGACGATCGGCTCGAAGCTCGACTGAGGGATGGTGATACGCACCACCGCGTCGCTCGGCAGCCCGAGCTCGCACAAAAGCTGTCCGGCACGCAGTCGGAAGGACCAGCTGCCGACCTCCGGCACGGCGAACACCACGCTACCGAGCGACGACACCTGCTCGAAGCCGGGCAGGCCGGAAAACCGTTCGGGGATGTATTGGGTAAAGAAGGGCTCTGGCGAGGACGGAATGCTCATCGTGGGCTGGGCTCGCGCTTGAGCAGCTGGCTGATCGCGTGGGTTTCGCGTGCGCCGAGCGCTCCGAACTGGACGCCGAAACCGTCGGGCTTGGCCCAGCGCACGATGGCGGGCAGCCGTAGATCGGCTTTGGTTCCGGCGAAGCGGCCCACGATGGTAACCTCCGTTCCGAAAGGTACGACTTCGGTCGACTCGACGAACATGCCGCCAATGCTGATGTCTTTGGCCAACCCCGTGAACGCGGCGCCCGCGCGCACCTCACACGACACCGGCGTGTCGACGATCACTCGGGGGTGTACTCGCTTGTCTTCCACGACTGACTCCGCGGGCGGGATACTGATGCCCGAAGCACACCCTTGAGACGAGACCCAGAGCTTGTCAAGAAGTCGCCCGCGGCGGCCGAGAAGCATGCCCTTCGCGGCGGTCTCCGCCGGCATTTGCAAGGCTATGAGCTGGGCTTGTTGACGGTCGGCATGGTCGTCACCTTTTCGCTTTTGGCCCTGCCTCGTGCGAGCCGTCCGATGACCCTACCGCTACCGCGCATTGATCGAGCGGAGGCAGAGCGACGGGCCGCGAGCGAGCTCGAACTATCGAGCCGAGCGGAAGCGACGGGCTTGCCGTTCGAGCTGCGCGCGGTAGGCGAGGCGATCCGCCATTTCGGACATTCGGTGAACCGCGGCATCGATACCGGACACGACCTGGACGACTTGCGCGAGCGCATGACTGCGGTCGCGGCCAAGGGGCAAAGCTCGCTCTTGCCCAGCTTGCGCGCCGTGCAAACGCAATACTTCCTGCGGGCCTTGGCCCAGTTCGAACGCGATGGGAAGCCAAACACCGAGCTCGAAGAGCTGGGCGGAGATTTTTTGCGACACGCGCAGCACAATGGTTGGTTCGATCGGCGCGGTCACTTTTTGGCGGATGAGCCGACGCGGCGCGTGTTGTTTCAACTCCACTGGGCGGATCTGACGGGAAAGCGTGGCGCTTTTCCGTTTGCGCCCACGCTCAACGATTGGCGCCTGTACTACCGCTTTTTGTTGCAACACCCCGAGCCGGAAGCCACGCTCTTTTCGGACACCGAGGGAGCCGAGAGCACGGCGCGGGTGCGGGTGGTCAACGCGCTGTCGCGCAAAGACCCCGATTATCCGGTGTTCTTCGCCAAGGGTTACCTGTTCGATCGCCTGGGCGATCCGGCGGCGGCGGCGACGGCTTACCGCACGTACCTCGGGCAACACGAGTCCGGCCCGTACGCCCTCCTGGCGCGAAATTATCTGATCCACACGTTGCAAGGCACAAGCTTCGAGTAAGACTGCCCGCGCTCAATGTCGGCTTTGGATCCTGATCTCGAAGGCAATGCCTTCTTGCCTCGCTTGCCCGAGGATCGAACGATCATCACGGCGGGTGATGCGGCCCGACTCGGCCTCTCGCAGCGCGGGCTCACACCGCTGGTCGGCGCGGAGGGCTCGGGGCCCGCGCTGGTGACCCAAGCCCTGGCCGCGCAAAGCGCGCGGCAAATCGTGTACCTTGCGGCAAATAGCGAAGTCGCGCAGCAAGCGGCCGGGGACTTGGCCGCGTTGGGCAAGGGCCTGCCGCTGACGCACCTGCCCAGGCAGCCCATGGCTGCGCCGCTCGTGCTCGTTCCAGCTGAATCGACGCCGTACGCCGAAGTGCACACCGATCGGCGCGCAACGATGCTGCGCACTGCCGCCCTGTGTGAGCTATTGGCCAATCCCGCGCGCTCACCGCTCGTACTCACGGCCAGCGCCTTGGTGCGTCGCGTACCACCCCGCCAAGCCCTGCGCGACGCGACGCTGGTGCTCGCGGTCGACCAAGAGTTGGACGTCGTGGCGCTCTCGCAACAGCTCACCGCGTCCGGCTACCTGCGCGCACCGGTGGTCGAAGATCCTGGGAGCTACGCGCTCCGCGGCGGCATCATCGATCTTTGGCCGGGTCACTTGCCGGCGCCGATCCGCATCGAAATGTTTGGGGATTTAGTCGCTTCGCTCAAGGTTTTCGACCCCGAAGATCAGCGTACGCAAAACGCGGTCGCACGGGTGGTCGCGCCGCCCGCGCGCGATGCAATCGTCACGGCCGCGACCGAAGCGCGGGCTCGCGAGGTGCTGCGCCACTTGTGCGATACCGTCAATTTTCCGTCCACCAAGACGCGCTCACTGATCGACGATTTGGCGACCGGTCGGGCGTTCTTCGGCAGCGACGGTTACCTGCCCGCATTCTTCGAGCTCGAGACCCTGTTCGACTACCTGGCGCCCGACGCTCTCTTCGTGATCGACGACCCGAGCGCGGTCGTCCGCGCCATTCACGAGGAGCTCGAGCGCGGCTTGGCTGGCGAAGCCGCACGACGTGGCACCCCGCATTTCCCCGCGCGCGCGTTGTACCTGAGCCAAGACGAGCTCGAAGAGCGTCTCGGCGCGCGCTCACTGCTCGCCCTGCATCGCACGGCAATCGCCGCGCCGGTCAGTGAAAGTGTGCTCGAAAATCTGGAAAGCGCGCCGCCAGAGGCACAAACTCTGGCGTATTCGGATCTTTCGGATCTCGCGCGCGCCGTCAAGAGCGCGCGCACCGAGCACGGCAAGCAAGGCGCGCTCGAGCCACTCTTGGAGCGCGTGCGCGCCTACCTGGACGCGGGGCTAGAGGTCGCGATCTGCGCGCGCACCGAGACGCAGGCAGAACGCTTGTCCGCGTTGCTCTCGCATCGCGGCGCCCAGGTCAGCGTGTGGCGCGCAGACGGAGAGCTCACACGCGGCGCTCAGGTTCGGCTCGTGACCGCGCCGCTCACGCGCGGGGTGCTGGCGCCCGCGGCCGGCTTCGTGCTGATCACCGAAGAAGAGATCTTCGGCTCACGTGCGCATCGGCCCGCCGAGAAAAAGCGCTCGGCGCGCGCCCTGCTGCAAGATCTTCGCGCGCTGGGCGTGGGTGATTTCGTGGTCCACGTCGACCACGGCGTCGGTCGCTACCTGGGGCTCGAACGGCGCGCGATCGGCGGCGTCCACGTCGATCTCTTGGTCGTGGAATACGCCGGTGGCGACAAGCTATTTCTGCCGGTTTATCGCCTAAATCAGATCGAAAAGTACGCCGGCGAAGGGACCACGCCCAAGGTCGATCGCCTGGGCGGACAGACCTTCGGCAAGACCAAGGCGCGCGTCGAGCGCCGCGTGCGCCAGATGGCCGACGAGCTGCTCAAGCTGTACGCCGAACGCGCGGCGTTGAAAAAGGATCCACTCACCGCGCCCGACGACGAGTACCGCGCCTTCGAAGCCAGCTTCCCGTTCGAGGAGACGCGCGACCAAGCGACGGCAATCGCCGACGTCCTGAAGGACATCCAAAGCGACCGCGTGATGGATCGCCTAGTTTGCGGTGATGTCGGCTTCGGCAAGACCGAAGTCGCGCTGCGCGCCGCGTTCTTCAACGCCATGGGCGGCCGGCAAGTGGCGTTGCTCTGCCCAACGACGGTGCTTGCGCAGCAACACTTCAACACCTTCGCCGCGCGCTTTGCGGGCTACCCGTTGACGGTGCGGGCGATGAGTCGCTTCGAATCCAAGACCGAGCACCAAAACACGCTCAGAGGCCTGAAAGAGGGCTCGGTCGACGTCGTGATCGGCACGCACCGCTTGCTCTCGAAAGACGTGCACTTCAAACGTTTGGGCTTGCTCGTGGTCGACGAAGAGCAGCGCTTCGGCGTCACTCACAAGGAGCGCATCAAACAGATGCGCATGTCGGTGGACGTGCTGACGCTGAGCGCCACGCCCATCCCGCGCACGCTGCAACTCGCGATCGGCGGCATGCGCGACATGTCGATCATCACCACGCCACCGGTGGATCGCCGAGCAATTCGCACGGTCGTGTCGCAGTTCGACCCAGGTATGGTCAAAGAGGCGATCAGCCGCGAGCTCGATCGCGGCGGACAAGTCTTTTACGTGTACAACCGAGTCGACGGCATCTACGAACGCGCGCAGCGCATCAAAGAGCTGCTGCCGACCGCGCGCGTCGCGGTTGGGCATGGCCAGATGAGCGAGAGTGCACTCGAACAAACCATGCTCGACTTCGTACGAGGGGAGTACGATGTGCTGGTAGCGACCGCAATCATCGAGAGTGGCCTGGACATTCCACGCGCCAACACGATCATCGTCGATCGCGCGGATCTATTCGGGTTATCCCAGCTTTATCAGCTGCGCGGGCGCGTCGGCCGAGCCAACGAGCGAGCGTATGCCTACCTGCTCGTTCCGCCCGCCAGTCAATTGAGCGACGAAGCTCGCTCGCGCATCGAGGCGCTGGAGCGTTATACCGAGCTCGGCTCCGGCTTCCACATCGCGACGCTCGACATGGAGCTGCGCGGCGGTGGTGATTTACTCGGCGCCGATCAGAGCGGCTTCGTGGAAAGCGTCGGCTTCGACTTGTTCTGCAAGATGCTCGAGGACGCGACGCACGAGCTTCGCGGCGAAACCGTGGTGCACGAAGTCGATCCCGATCTCAACTTCGACGTCGAAGCGCTGCTGCCGGAGGACTACATCGGCGAAGTCGGCGTGCGTCTGTCGCTTTACAAGCGCCTCTCCAGCGCCGCCGACGAAGCCGAGGTGAACGAGCTCGCGCGCGAAATGGAAGATCGCTTCGGGCCACCCCCGCTCGCCGCGCGTCGGCTGGTCGAGCTGATGCGGCTGAAGACCGAGCTCAGGCGGCTGCGCGCCGCGGGCTGCGAGGCGAGTGCAAAATCCGCCACTTTGCACTTGCTACAGGATACGCCGCTCGATCCCTCGAAGATCAGCGCGCTCGTGGCCGGCAAAAAGTCACTCTATCGTCTCAGCCCCGACGGCCGCCTCACGCGTCGCGCCGGCGACTCAGAAGCCATCAGCGACGGCTTGGTGCTCGCCGACCGCATGCTGAGCGAACTCGTCAAATGCCTGAAGGACGGCTAGGGCTGACCTCAGCGATCCCGGCATTTGCGAGCCGGATACCGACCGGAGTAACCTCGCCGTATGCAGGGGCGGTTGATCGCAGACAACAAGGTGGCCAGCCCGGCCAAGAGTGCGAGTGAGTCGGTCGAGCGCGAGGGTTCGCGCTTCGGTGCCGCGCTCGCGTCACCGCGGGGCGTGCTGCTCACCGTTCCACTGCTGGTTGCGGTCGTCGGCATTACACTCACGCTGGTCGGGCAGCACGCGCTCGAACAGACCAGCTTGTCGATGGCGCGCGATCGCTTCGCCGAGCAAACTTCATCCACCGGCCACCGCATCGCTGAAGCGCTCGGGGAAGCCGAACCGGTGCTGGATCGCCTGCGGGAGTTAGCCAGGAACCGTGCCTCCAGCGATGGGGGGGCTGACCTCGCCAACGCCTTGCGTGACCTGATCACGGGCCGGCCGGGGATGGCCCAGTCGTATATTGCCTATCCAGACGGCACCTTCCAAGGCGTCTACTTGGCACCTGACGGAGTGGTGCACTTTCAAGAGAGTCGCATCGGTCCCGACGGCGGAAGATCTCGTCACTACCGCTACGGGGCTACGGGCCTCGCATTGGAGAGCGACGAGAAGACCGAGTACGATCCGCGTAAGCGTGCCTACTACGCGGCCGCGCTCGAGCGGCGTCAGCGCACGTGGACGGCGCCGTATCCGTTCTTCACCACGCAGCACACGGGAGTCACTCGCGTGGAGCCGCTGTTTGCCCCGGGAGGCGAGCTGCACGCGGTCGTCGCCGTCGACTTCGACGCGAGCGAACTGTCGTCGTTCATGGCTCGAGCCGAGCACGCCGACGTGCACGAGCTTGTCTTCGCCGATGATGGCGTGATCCTCGCGTATCCGGACGCCAAGGAACGGATCCGAACCCTCAAACGAACGGGCCACGCCCTCAACTATCGAGACGTCGGCGACCCACTATTAGAAGCATTCTTCACGCATTTGCCAACCGCCGGCGCGGAGCTCAGCGAAGGCTTCGCTCGATTCGAAGTAGGGGACGAGCGCATGCTGGCGACGGTCGCGCCGATTGGGGGCGCGACGGGACCCGGCTGGAGCGTGGCCGTGCTGGCCTCGGAGCGCTCGACTCTGCAGGTGCTGAAGAAGCATCGCCTTCAGAGCCTGTTGATCGCAGCGGGAGCGTTGCTCGCCGCAATGGTCGCGGCCTGGTTCTTCGCGCGTCACATCGTGCGCGCTCGCCGGGCGGTTGCCGTAGCACGAGCCAAGGCGGACGAAGCCTCACGCAAAGTCACCGAGCTCGGCAGCTACGAGCTGGTCGAATGCCTGGGCAAAGGCGGCATGGGTGAGGTCTGGCGCGCGAGACACCGCCTGCTGGCGCGCGAGGCGGCGATCAAGCTGATCGGCGCAGACTTGCTCGACGGAGCAACCAGAATCGAAGTGAACGAGCGGTTCAAACGAGAAGCTCAGACCATCGCCAGCCTTCGCTCGCGCAACACGGTCGAAATCTTCGACTACGGCGTGACCAGTGAAGGCACCTTCTTCTACGTCATGGAGCTGCTCGACGGCATCGATCTAGAGACGATGGCCGACAAGTACGGCCCGCAACCCGCAGCGCGCGTGGTGCAGCTGCTGGTCCAGGCCTGCAACTCACTGGCTGAGGCGCACGACGCCGGGTTGGTCCATCGAGACATCAAGCCTGCCAACATCTTCGTTTGCCGCGCGGCGGAAGAGGTGGACGTGGTCAAGATTCTCGATTTTGGTCTCGTGCTCACCAAGAACGACAATCTCGAGTCGGCAGCTCTAACTGCAGCCGAGCTTGGTCACGCCGCCACGATCGTGCCCGAGCAGAGTGGCAGCGGATCGGCGCGCCTGACCAGCCAGGGCAGCTACCTCGGCACGCCGACGTTCATCGCGCCCGAACAAGCGCTGGGTGAGGAGATCGACCACCGCGCGGATCTCTACGCGCTCGGTTGCGTCGCCTGGTGGCTGCTCACGGGGCGCTTGGTGTTCGAGAACGATGAACCGCTCGCCGCGCTGACCGCGCACATGACTCAGGATCCCCCGGCGCTTCGCCCGTTGGTGCCGGGCCCATTACCGGAGGAGCTCGAGCAATTGATTGGCCGTTGCCTGTTGAAACAGCCAGCGCAAAGACCCGCCAGCGCTCGCGAGCTCGGTCAGCTGCTGCGGCGCATCCGTTTCGATTCCAGTGAGGACTGGACCGCCGATCAAGGTCAGATTTGGTGGCGCGAGCGCGTCGTGGTCGTGAAAGAGCCCCCCCTCGGAACGATGCAAACGGTCTTGAGCAACGAGGGCGCGATCCGATTGCGACCTTGGGAGACATGAGTAGGAGTGGGTTGCTTCAACTGGGTCATGTCCCTGGCAGCAGCGCTCACCCTATTTAGCCCAAGCGCTTACGCGGACACTGCGGAGCGAGAGCGCCCACGGCTCGAGCTCTACGGCTTCACCCAGCTCGACTACATCCAGGACTTTCAAAGGGTCGATCCGGCCTGGGACGCGACGCTCGTGCCTTCGCGCATCCCCACGACTCCGGGCCAATTTGGCAGCAACGGTCAGACCGTGCTCAGCGTGCGACAAACGCGCTTTGGCCTGATCGCCGCGCTGCCCGCGGACCAGGATGCCCGCGGCGTGATCGAATTCGATTTCTTCGGCGTCGGTGCCGACGCCGGCAAAACGACGCCTCGCCTGCGTCACGCATACGGGCAATGGCGATGGCTGCTCGCGGGCCAAACCTGGTCGACCTTCATGGACTCGGACATGTACCCGGCCTACATCGACTATTGGGGCCCGGCCGGCTGGGTCTCGCGTCGCACTCCACAACTGCGCTTGAGTCCGCTGCGCGGAACACACGAGCTGGCCGTCGCGATCGAGCGACCAAGCACCTTGCTCGACGGCAACTTGACGAACGATCTGCGAGGTCTGCAGCCTCTTCCTGACCTCGCTGCGCACTACCGCTGGACAGGCGCCTGGGGACATCTGCAGTTGGCGGGCATCGCACGAAAGCTCGGCTACGAACCGCTCGACAGTCCGCAAGCCTCGCCGCACGGCAGCGCCCTCGGAACCGGCTTTCACTTATCGTCACTGCTCGTGAAAGGTGGCGCGAAATTGCGGCTGAGCACCGCGTACGGCAAGGGCATCGCCAGCTACATCAACGACGGCGGCGTCGATCTCGCGGCCAGCTCGCCGAGCGCACTCAGCGCCCAGCCGCTGCTCGCGGTCGTCGCTTTCTACGATCAAGCGTGGACCGATCGAGTGAGCACCTCGGTCGGCTACAGCGCGACGATCGCGTCCAACACGGCGTATCAAACGAGCAACGCGTTCCAGCGCGGAGACTACGCAGCCATCACCGTGCTCGTTTCGCCGGCCACGGGTTTGACCCTGGGCGCCAGCTACCTGTGGGGTCGCCGCTGCGACTCCGGCGGCGCGACAGGCACCGACAATCGCGCGCAACTGAGCGTCCGCTATGCGTTCTCGACCCACACGAACTAGTCATCACGCCTCGGAGTCAGACTTGGACTGATCCACCTCCCGCGCGCGAAGCGCCGCGCCCTCACGATCAGCCAATAAGGCGCAGACCTACGAGAACGGACCGCACAGGCGCGTGCGATCTCTCAGCGCAGCGCGAGCGGCCCAGCGCCTCCAGACGCCGCTAGGCCAAAAAATCTCTCCCGTCGCCAATCCCGCGCGCGCTGCGCCGCGGCGCCCAGACGCGTCACGCGCGCCCCAACTTCCGCATTGTATACCTCGCAGCCCGCACCACCACCGCACGCGGCAACATCTTCGACAGCGTAGTCTGCACTGAGTTCACCTTGCCAGGGACGTACACGACGCGACCCGCGGTGTACGCTTCGAGCGTGCTCTGCACGACCGCGCTTGGTTCGAGCTTGGCGAACTTGAGCACGCTGCCTTCGGGCATACCGGCGGCAGCTTGGAAGCCGGTAGGGACCGGGCCAGGGCAGCAAGCGAGCACGCGAACGTCGGTCTTTTCCAGCTCGGAGGCGAGGGCGGCCGAAAAGCTGACCACGAACGCTTTGCTCGCGCCGTAGGTTGCCATGTACGGCGTCGGTTGATACGCGGCGGTGGAGCCGATGTTGATGATGCCCCCGCGGTTGCGCTGCACCATGCCCGGCAGGAAGTGCCCCGAGAGACAGACCAGCGATTCACAGTTCACGCGCACCATCGTGGTTTGACGCAGCGGTTCGGCGTCAGCGAAGTTACCGGCGGAACCAAAGCCGGCATTGTTGATCAAGTGATCGATTGTGGTGCCGAGATCATCGACGATCAGTGCGAGCTGCTCCGCGCCGCCCGGCTGCGCCAAGTCCGCCGTCACCACGCGGGTCGCCACCCCGTTGATGCGCGACAGATCGGAGGCCAACGTCTCCAGCTTGTCGCGCGAGCGGCCGCTCAAAACGAGGTTGCAACCGCGGTGCGCGAGCTGTCGTGCAAACTCTTCACCCAAACCAGAAGAAGCGCCGGTGACTAGCGCAAAAGTGCCCGAAAATACGTCGCTCTCCATGTCTTCTTTCAGGCGGGACGTTGCCCACGCAGGCGCAGATAGTGGTCGGCCAGGACGATCGCCATCATCGCCTCTCCAATGGGCACGAAGCGCGGCAAGAGACACGGATCATGGCGACCCTTGGTCACGATCGTGGTCTCGTCACCGTCTTCGGTGACCGTGCGCTGTTCACGCGAGAGGCTGCTCGTCGGCTTGATTGCCGCGCGCACCACGATCGGCATGCCCGAAGAAATGCCGCCGAGCATGCCACCATGGCGGTTGCTGCGCGTGCGAATGCTGCGGATCCCGGTCGGGCTCTCGGCCGCGAAAAATTCGTCGTTGTGCTCGCTCCCGCGCTGCACCGCACTGGCAAAGCCGCTGCCGTATTCTACACCGACGACCGCAGGCAGGCTGAACAACGCCTTGGCCAGATCGGCCTTGAGCTTGTCGAAAACAGGTTCGCCCAGGCCCGCGGGGATGTTGCTCGCGACGATTTCGCTCACGCCGCCGATCGAGTCCTGATCCTTGCGCACGCGGTCGATCAACTCGATCATCTGGTGCGCGCGCTCGACATCGGGGCAGCGCACGATATTGGGGGAGCCGTCCGGGAACGTCTCCACCTGCGTTAGCGTGACCGCTTCCGGTTCGTCCACGCGCGCCACGATCGGGCCGACTTGTTTGACGTAACCCACGACCCTACCGCCAAAGGCTTCCGCGATGACCTTCTTGGCGACGACGCCGGCGGCGACTCGGGCTACCGTTTCACGCGCGCTCGAGCGACCGCCGCCGCGGTAGTCACGGAAACCGTACTTCGCGTCGTAGGTGAAGTCCGCGTGTCCGGGTCGGTACTTGTCCTTGATTGCGGAGTAGTCCCGGCTTCGCTGATCCTCGTTGCGAATCAAGATCGCGAGGCTCGTACCGGTGGTGCGGCCCTCGAACACGCCGCTCAAGATCTCGGGAGTGTCGGATTCCTGCCGCTGCGTGACCAGGCGGCTCTGGCCGGGTTTGCGACGGTCCAGGTCGACCAGCAAATCCTCGACCGAAAGCGCAAGCCCCGCGGGGCAACCATCGATGATCACGACGTTGCCAGGCCCGTGTGATTCACCCGCGGTCGTGATCCGGAATGCCTGACCGAAGCTGTTACCTGCCATGCCGGGCGGGAGTGTATCAGTTGCGCCGCCGTCGGCGACCGGGCATTTTAGCGAGTCCATGACGGCACTCACGGATCTGCGGGACGAGGAGCGACTCTTCTTCGATACGGTCGTCGCGTTCGCGCGGGACCGCATCGCGCCCAAGGTGCGCGAAATGGACGAAACTGGGCACTTCGCCCCGACCTTACTACCGGAGCTGTTCGAGCTCGGCGTGATGGGCGTGGAGATCCCGACCGAGCACGGTGGCGCGGGCAGCAGCTTCTTCAATGCCGTGCTCGCGGTCCAGGCCTTGGCGCGCGTCGATCCCAGCGTGGCGGTGTTGGTCGACGTGCAAAACACGTTGGTCGAAAACGCGCTCTTACGTTGGGGAAGCGAGGAGCAGAAGGCTCGCTATTGTCCCAAGCTCGCGAGTGAATGGGTCGGCTCGTACGCGCTCAGCGAGGCGAGTTCGGGCTCGGACGCCTTCGCTTTGAAGGCGCGCGCCGAGCGCCGCGGCGATCGCTTCGTGCTCAATGGCCGAAAGCTCTGGATCACCAACGCAGCCGAGAGCTCGCTGTTCATCGTGTTCGCCAATGTCGATCCGGAAAAAGGCTACAAGGGCATCACCGCGTTCCTGATCGAGCGGGGCTTTCCTGGCTTTTCCGTGGGCAAGAAGGAAGACAAGCTGGGCATCCGCGCGTCCAGCACGTGCGAGCTCTTGCTCGACGATTGCGAAGTGCCCGAGGAGAACGTGCTCGGTGAAGTGGGCAAGGGCTACAAAATCGCGATCGAGGCGCTCAACGAGGGGCGCATCGGCATCGGCGCCCAGATGCTGGGCTTGGCCGAGGGTGCGTTCGCGCAAGCCATGGCCTACATGCGTGAACGCGTGCAGTTCGGCAAAGCGATCGCCGAGTTCCAGGGCATGCAGTTTCAATACGCGCGGGTCGCCATGGAAATCGAAGCTGCGCGTTTGCTCGTGTACAACGCCGCGCGGCTCAAAGACGCACGCCAGCCATTCGTGAAGGAAGCGGCCATGGCCAAGCTGTTCGCCTCCGAAGTCGCCGAGCGCACGGCGTCGCTGTGCGTGGAGTTTTACGGCGGGATTGGCTTTACCCGCGAGTGCCCGGCGGAGAAGTTCTATCGCGACGCCAAAATCGGCAAAATCTACGAAGGCACGAGCAACATGCAGCTGTCGACGATCGCCAAACTGCTTGGCTGAGAGGCTCTCGAGCTCAGCTGGCGGCGCGGACGGGCTCTGACGCGACGCGGCGCAGTGCGTAATCGATCGCGGTCAGGATTTCAGATTCGGTGGCAGGCTTTGCAATAACGACGTGTGCCGGGCAGCACTGAAAGGTTTCGTCTGAATCAAGATGAGACGTGTGCACGACCCGCGCTGTCTCAGGGTAGAGCGCGACGAGCGCTTCGAGCACGGCGCGGCCGCCTCCCCCTGGCATTCGCCAGTCGGTCAGCACCAGATCGTAGCCGAGCTCACTCAGGGCTTCGATCGCTTGAGCCGCGCCGGAAGCGGTGTTTATTTGAAATTCGGGGCGGTGTTGACGAAGCACCCGCCAAAGCCCTCGAATCACTGACGGGTCATCATCCACCAGCAAGATCCTGGGCCGGCGCAGGCTTACGCGCGAGACGGGCGGTTCACTTGGCAGCATGGTCTGGGATAGTGCAAGAGGCGGGCCACCCACATGATCGGGGTTTTTCCGCGATTTCTAAAGTGCGGCGGTTGGACTCTTGCGCTGCAGGCCGCCTTGGGTATGGTCGCGCTGCCATGGTCGAACCCGGTCTCGTCACGCTGGCTAAAATCGTCGGAACGTTGCTCTTCGCGATGGGCGTCGTTCCTTTCCTGTTCTTGCTAGCTCCTGGCGACCGCAAAGAGCCGGAAGTCAAAGATACGTTCGACGGCGATGTTCAGTAGGCGTTAGCCAAACGCACTCGACCGGAAACCGTCCGCGGAGATCCGCATACTACGCGGGGATCCAACAAGGGCAGATGAGGGAGAGCCGCGGAATGAGCGACGTCAAATATCGGTTTCTGGTCGCAGCGCTGTGCCTATACGGCACGCTGAGCGGGTGTAAGGACAAGCCTTCGGCGAGTCTCGCGCCTACCGCGTCGGCGCTCGTGGCCGCTCCGTCCGCTGCCAGCGCGACGCACTTCAGCGTCGATTCGGCCTCGAGCAAGGTTACGTTCTTGATGGACTCTCCGCTCGAGAAGATCGACGGCGATGCCTCGGGTGGCCTTTCGGGGGATCTGTTCGTCGATTTGTCCGACCTGGGCAAATCGACGGCGTTGGTGAAGTTGGACCTGCAGAAGCTGGTCCTTTATCAGCAAAAGCGCGGCGACGAGAAGGCGGGCTACAGCGAGCGCCAGAAGAGCGATCTGCAAAACGAGCACGCGCGCAATTGGCTTCAGATCGTCGCTCGCGAAGGCGACGTCACGGCGGAACAGGCCGAGGCCAACCGCTGGGTCGAGTTCAAGGTCGACAAACTCGAGGGCGCGACTCTGACCAACATCGCAGCCGCCAGCGGCGCGGAGCGCAAACTCACGGCAACGGCCACGGGCGACTTTCGGCTCCACGGGCGCAAGCAAGCCAAGAGCGCCAAGCTGGAGCTCGTCGTCAACTATCAGGGCGACAATGCGCAGTCGATACACGTGAGGACGACCGAGCCGCTCAACATCGGACTGGAAGAGTTCGAAGTGAATCCGCGCGACGGTGCCGGCAAATTCGTGAAATCGTTGACCGAGGCATTGAGCAGCAATTTGAAGGGCAAAGTGGCCCAACAAGCGCCGCTCATGCTGGATTTCACGGCCAACGCCAAGTAGCGCCGAGCTAGCGCCGAATCGCCTCGCGCAGCACGCGCAAACGCAACGCGGCGGAAGCGCGCGAGAGCTCGAGCACGACGTCGCTCCCCGGCTGACCGCTCAGCCGCGCGCGCGCGTCGGCCATCGACGTCGGGCGTACGCCATCGAGCGCACTGATCACGTCACCCGGTTCGACGCCCGCGCGCTCGGCTTCGCTCGACTCGGCTACGCTGACCACGACCACCTCGATGTTCGGCGCGTTGCCACGCTCACCCAAGCCGATCGCCACGCTCCCCGGCGCGAGCGATGCTTCCGGCTCGCCGCCTTGTGGAGCGAGCTGAATGCGCAGGCCGCGCGAAGTGCGTCCCGAGCTCACCTCGACCGCGCGTGCGCTACCGCGTCCGGCTACGCTGGAAACGGCCGTGATCGTCGCCGTACCCGGATGCACCCCGGGCAACACGAAGTGACCCTCCAGATCGCTCGAGACCACACCGCGCGCGGTCTTGCCCGCCGGCAAGTATCCCGGCCCGTTGCCGACCATGACCCGCGCTCCCGCGATGCGGTCCCCCCGCTCATCCACGACCTCACCCTCGACCTCGCCGGCTTCGAACAGATCGATGTCCGGCAAACTGAACGGGCGGTCGGCGCGCCCGGTGGAGTCGACGCGCAGCGACGCTTCCTCATCCGCAAAATCGGGGTGCTCGACGCGCACGTGGAGCTCCCCGGGTGCGATGTCGCGCAGCCGAAACACGCCATCACCATCGCTGGTCGCTACTTTGCGCACGCCATTTTGCGACACGCTGACGATCGCGCCGGCGACCACACGACGGCCGCGCACCGCCGTCACGCGTCCCTCCACGATCACGCCACGGCGCAGCGTGAGCTTGAGCTCTTTCGGCGCCGCGGCCACGCTTTGAGCCATCCGCGCGTAGCCCGGCGCCTCCGCGACGATGCGCAGATTTTCGCCCAATGCGTCCGGAAAGCTGACCGCGCCCTCGGCATCCGTGAAGCGGGTCAGCCGCAGCGGGCGCGTGGGTTCGAGCGATGTGGCGGCGATCTCGACCAGCTCGATCGGGCGCGCGTCCTCGTCGACAACCAGTACGCGCACGGGGTCACGCAATGCGGGTAACGTCAATTCGAGTTTGTCGTGCGCGCCCTCGGCCAAGTGCAGCGATTTACGCAGCACGACCCGCGATGGATCTTCCGGGCGCGAAAGCGAGAGAGTGAGATCGGCGGGCACCGCCGCGAAGGCAAACGTGCCGTCACTCGCGGTCGTCGCCATCTCGGTGCGCGTCGCACGCGCGGAGCTCAGCTCGACCTCGACCCCACTGAGCGGCTGGCCGCGGTCGTCGAGCACGCGACCCTCGAGCGAAGCCCCGCGCAAGAGCACGATCTTGACGCGAGCCTCCCCTCCCGGCGCGACGGTGACCAGCTCGCTCGTGCCCTCGACGTAGTCCGGGTGACGAACGATCACCCGCACGCGTCCAGGCGTGACCGGGCGCGCGCTGAATTGGCCGCCACGATTCGAGACCCAAGGCGCAAGATCGCTCAGCGGTGCCGCGAAATCCGCCGAATTCGTGGCCAATGCCGCTTCGGCGCCGGGCTTGGGGATGGGCGGCACCGGGCCGGGCATCACGCCCAGCTCGCCCGCGGGGATCAGCGGCACCGGCCCCGGCAACGACCATGCAAAGTGATTCTGCCGGAAGCCGACCAGCGCGGGCGTCTCCGCGATCGGCAACCCGCTAGCATCGCTGCCGACGACCTCGATGCTCGCGCCGTCGACCGGGAAACCACGCGCGTCTGCGACTTCACCCACGATGGCCCCGCCGCGCGTGAGTGGCACCCGCACTGGGCCGGTCAAGATCTCTGGCACCGCTACCAACGCGCTGCCCACGAAGTCCACCGCACGAGCACCCAAGGTCGCAGGTCCCCCCGCGATCGGGCCGAGCGAGACCTTGCCGTCACTGCCGGTGCGGCCGCGGATCGGAAACGAGCTCAGCCCGGCCTCCGCCAGCACCACGTCCGCGTTGGCCACCGCAACCGGGTTCGCGCCATCGCCGTCGGTCACTACGGCGATCACCGTTCGCCCAGCCTCGAGCCGGAGCGTGAGCTTTTCGTTCTGGCCGCGGGCAAGCGGAAATCCGAGCAAAGTCGGTGCCACCTGTGCGCCCGCGCTGGCCCGTAAGTCGTAGCTCCCCGCCAGCAACCCGGTGATTCGC
The DNA here is from genome assembly GCA_037200885.1 of Pseudomonadota bacterium. Classification (GTDB taxonomy): domain Bacteria; phylum Myxococcota_A; class Polyangia; order Polyangiales; family Polyangiaceae; genus PMG-095. The sequence goes on along the minus strand of JBBCIN010000001.1, from coordinate 1,825,551 downwards.
GCGCTGCCGGCAGAGTTGGTCAGCGCACTGCGCGCTGGCCACAGCGTCGCCCCCGCAATCATCACCGTGGCGTCCGGCGCGGGCTTGCCGTCGACGCCGAGCACCGTCACTTCGAGCGACGCCAGGCGGCGCAGCGTGAGCGAAAGCGGACCGCGCACGCCTGCGCGCGACACCGACTCGTAGCCCGGTGCGGAAGCTTTGACCGACCAGGGCGGCGGACCCAAACGAGCGAAGCGCGCGACACCCTGCTCGTCAGTGAGCGCGCCGAACGGCAGAGGATCCGAAGTGTCCACGAGTACGGTCGCCTTGGCGATCGGCGCAGCGTTCTCGTCGTTGACCGTGACCGCCAGCGCTTGTGCTGGATGTAGGCTGAACGAGAGCACGCGTGGCTCGGCGCTCAGCACCAGGGTGCTCGAAGCGCGCGCAAAACCAGGCGCGTCGGCCAGCAACCACAGCCGCCCGAGGGGTAACCGCGCGAGCAGCGCCAACCCGGTGCCGTCGGTCGCCGCTGCTGCGACCCAATGAAAGCGGCCCGCGCGTTCCCAGAACACCTGCACAGTTGCAACCGAAAGTGCGATACCGCCATCACGGAGCACCGTGACGCGTACCGTTCCCGTGCGCTGCTGTTCCGAAATGCGAATCGGTTCCGAGGCCTTGCGCTCGGGCGCTGGGCGCAAAGGCAGGTCCGAAAGACCGAGCACGAAGCTCAAGCAAGCAACCACCGAGAGAAGCAGGGTCAGGAGCTCGGTCGGGTGCCTCGGGCGCGTCACGCGAGCACCATAACGCGGACCGGCGGCCCAGGCTTCCGCTCGGATGCTATGCTTTGAGTCAGTGTTTCGTCGACGTTGGGCCGTGCTTGGGATCGCGCTGAGTGCGGGCGTCGCCCTCTCGTGCAGCTCGCGCGAGCACCCGCCGTCCTTCGTCGCGCCCGCTCAAACCGCAGCAGGTAGCGGTAGCGGTGGCGGCGGTGGCGGTGGCGACGGCACGGGCGGTTTGGATCTCGGTGACGCCAGCCCCGTAGCCGCCATCTGCGGCGACCAGCAAATTCCGGCCGTCAGCGACCCTCCGAATCTGTACTTCATCGTCGATCGCTCGGGCAGCATGCTGGACACGCTGCCAGGCAGCCCTAAAAGCAAGTACGAAAACGCGCGCATCGCCATCAGCGTGATGCTGCGCGCGGTTGGCCACCGCGTGCGCTACGGCGCGGGCATCTATCCAGCGCTCCTCAACCAGGACGGCTGCGCGCCCGGCAGCGGGCTCTATCCGCCAAAATCGCCGAAATTGCCTGCAGTCGTCGCGGGAGACTCACCGAAATATGCTGCCATGGGTGAAAATGGGCCGGTCCTCAGCGGCCTGTTGATGGTGCTCGGCAACACCCCACCCTCCATAGGGGCGGGCACGCCCACCGCCGCCACCTTGCGCGAGTTCGAACCGAGCATCGTCGGGTTCACCGGCAAGAAGACCTACGTCGTGCTGATGACCGACGGCGCGCCCAATTGCAACTCGGGGCTTCGTTGCGGCGTCGACGCTTGTATCCCCAATATCGAGCATCAATCGGCGGGGGATATCCTCTGTGATGATAGCTTCAATTGTTGTTCACCGCAGGTCGGCGGCGATTGCGTCGACGCGGATGCCACCGAAGCCGCCGTCCTCGACTATGAAAAAGCAGGGGTCGATACCTTCGTGGTGGGCATGCCCGGCAGCGAGGCCTACGAATCGATGCTCAACCGGCTGGCAATCGCCGGCAACACCGCAAGGCCGGGAAATACGGCGTATTATGCCGTTTCCGACACGAGCGCGCTGAGCCTGGCCCTGCGCAGCATCGGGGCACAGGTGGCCATCAGTTGCGATCTGCCGCTGAGCGAAACTCCCGAAAACCCGGATCTGGTCAATGTGTATTTCGACGACCAAGTGGTCCCCAAGAGCGACGACGATGGCTGGCGATATAGTGAAGAAAACAGCATAGAGTTCGTGGGACCGACCTGCGACAGGCTGAGCTCCGGGGATGTGCTGAACGTTCAGGTCGTGTCCGGCTGCCCCACGGTACTTCGCTGACGAAGGCCGCTTCTGATGTTACGGTCCGTAGTGTGAAGCCTGCTCCGGAGCTCGAAGCGCTACGGCGAAGCATCGACGACTTGGATGGCCGCATCCTGCAGCTCGTCGCTGACCGCGTGAAGGTCGTGCTCGCCGTCGGTCAATTCAAGCGTGAAAACAACATCGCGGCCTACGACCCAGAGCGCGAGCGCAAGATGCTCGAACGCCTTTGCAGTCAGGCTCCCGAACCCCTAGACGCCGACACCGTGCGCCGCATCTTCGAACGCCTGATCGACGAATCACGGCGCATCGAACAACACAGCATGAGCAAGCACGCCTAATTTTTGTTGATGGTCACCGACCACGTCGCAGCTCGGCACAGCCTTCGGCGTCGAGCTGCGAAACCCGGCAGCAGGCCGGTTTGGTGAGAAATTGGCCCGGTCTGCGAGGTGCGGTGCGGGAGCGCGATCGCCCCCTCGCGAATCAATGAAGCGTATGCCAAGAGCCGTCGTGCTCGACCACGGGGACTTCTTTTTCCGTGCTCGAAGCCGCGAGTTGCGCCACCGGGATCTCGGCGCCTTTGGCCAGCACGATGTGCACGCGTGCCGCTTCGTTGCGCAGGGCCAAGCGGGCGCGCTGCAAGTCTTCTACGGTTTCTTCCCGCGCCCAGCGTTGCAGCGTCAGCTTGTCTCTGCGCTTGCGTCGACGCCAAGCCCAGACCGCGATCCCGAGCGCGATCACCCAGAAAAAAGTGCCACTCAGTAAGATGGGTAGGAACGTATAGCGGCGCGAAGCGTCGTCGCGCCACTCGAGCTCGAGCGTGGCCAAGTCCACCGCGTAGGCATCGAGCACGGCTTGATCGAAGGCTTTGCCCTCGCGCAGCTCACTGACCAGCGTGCGGAAGCGATGGATGTCCTCGCGCCGCACCAAAAAGCGCACGACATCGACGGCCTCCGCGTAAGCGATCTGCGCTTTCGTCTCATCGTTTGGGAACGATCGCTCGAGCTCATGCAGCGGGATCAACGAACCGCCGACGGTCGACATCGACAGAGTCCTCATCCGCGCGAAGGACGATTCCCCGGAAGCGAACACTGCGAAGCCCTCGTTGAACCAGCGCGGGACCTCTTGGCCGTTGAGCGCATCGTGCAACGCCACGTGAGCCAGCTCATGCCGAAACACCTCGCCCAAATCCTGCTCTTGGCCGGCGTGGACCGGCGTGAGCGAAAGCAGCACCAAGCCGAGCTCCGAGTAAGCGACGCCCGCGGCGTACTCCGGGTACGGCGCGCCGGAGGGTGCAAATGTCGCCATTTCCCCGGGTGTACGCGCAATCTCGACGCGCACTTCCGTGAGCACGGGGAAGCCGAGGCGCTCGGTCAGATCATGGCGCACGGCTTCCGCCTGCGCGATCAGCGGCTGTACGCGCTCGCGACTCGACGGATGATAGATGAAGCGAACCCAGCCGGCGTCGTAACTGTTGAAGCCGGCGGGGATGGGCGGCAGGTGCAGCACGCCGCGGCCGACGCGCGGGGCGTCTGCGACCGAGGAGGGCAGTGCACTCACCGAGGGCGCAGCATCCGCGGAATCATCCGGCGCGCTCGAGCCGGCGCGAGGCGGCGCAAGCTCGGTACGGCCCTCACGGATCTCACTTGGAGGCGGGGGCGGCGCGACCAGATCACTAGGCGCCGCAAATGCCGAGCCTGCCAGCAACAGCAGCAGGGGCAACAAGCACCAGATGATTAGCCGAGCGGCGGCGCGCCCCATCACGTTCCGAAATATGGCGCGGCAATGGTCAGCCGCCAAGCCAGACCAGCGGCCAATGTAAAACGGGGCAACGCGAGGCCAGCTCGGCCTGCATCGCTGGGGCGCGACCAAGACACACCCCGACCGTAACCACCGCCACCCAGGTCGCAAGCCCGAGACCACGAGCACGACGGAGCACGGTCTGAGGAAGTCGGACACGAGCCGCAAGCGTCGCCAGCCCGAGTACGCGCAGCGCGTCATAAAAGCCTGTTTGATAGGCGCTACCGCCCTTCAGCCCTTGCACCAAACCGAGCAGTAGTGCCGCTGTTCCCAGCGCCGCCAATGCCACGAGCAGCACGCGAGCGACCACTCCGAGCCGCGTGCGCTGGACACCCGCCCAGGTGACGAGTCGCGCACAAATCAACGACAAGCCGATGATCAACAAGCCAGCGATCACCGCAAAGGTCACCCCCCCCAGAGGCCGATGATGGGTGGTCGTTTTGAGCAGGGTCGCGAACGGCACGAGTGGTAGCGCGGCCAGCAGGACACCGACCGTGAGCGCGGTTCTGAATTTGCTCGTGCTCGCCGCACCGGCCAGCGCGGCCGAGAGCGGCGCCATCACCAGCGCACACCCGCCCATACATACAGCGAACGCTTGCCAGGCCAAGCCCGACTCGAAGCGGAGCGCCGCGGGGATCGCGGCCAACGCAGCCGCGAGCAGCCCGGAGAGGAAGCCGGCCCGACGCGTCACACCGGGCGCAGCTCCAAGCGCACGCGAGACGCCGCATTCTTCGGCACATAGCCGTGGGCCAGGAACCAGCGCACCGAGCGGCCGAGCGCTTCACGCGCGGGGCGATGACGATAGCCCAATGCGAGCTCGGCCTTCTGACTCGTGATGTACGAGAAAGTGTCCACGTAGTCATTGGCCATGCGCGAGGTGATGCGCGGTGCGCCGCCGCGCAGGCGCGCGTTCAATTCGAATAGCTTGCCCGCGAATTTCATCAGGCCCTTGCTCTTCGGCGCGCTCGGCTCGGCCAGGCCAGTCAGATCGCACAAGGTCTCGAACAATTGGCTGAAGCTGAGATTCTCGCCGCCCAAGAGGTAGCGTTCGGCGATGACGCCGTGATCCATGGCCTGCACATGACCCATGGCCACGTCTTCGACGTCGACCACGTTGATACCGCCCGCAGTCACAGGGAAATGGCTGGTCGACGGCGTCTTCAGGTATTCGAGCAGCAGCTGGCCGTTGGGGGTCGGCTTCCAATCACCGGGACCCGCGATCGTCGCCGGCAGCGCCATGACGATTGGCAAGCCCTCCGCGATGAACTCGGCCGCGACCCGATCGGCCGCCACCTTGGCCGCAAAATAAGCTTCCGGATTCTCGAGATTGAACTCGTGCGTCTCGTCCATCGGCTCTTCGCTGGTCGTGGTGCCGAGCACACCGGCGCTGCTGGTAACCACGATCTTCTCGAGCTTGCGTGAGCGAGCCGCGCGCAGCGTCGCACGCATGCCCTCGATCGCCGGCAAAATGATGCGCGAGGGCTTGGGGTCCCACATCTTGAAATTGGCCGCGACGTGATACATGCGCGTGCAGTTCGCGAGCGCCGCAAACACGCTGTGCTCGATGCGAATATCGCCCACCGCAATCTTGAACCGATCCTGCGGATAACCCTGCAAAGCAGCCAGATTCGCGCCCGGCCGCACGAAGGCCTTCACGCTCTCGCCGCGCTCCATCAGGGTGCGCACGAGCTGCGACCCCAAAAATCCAGTCGCACCGGTCACCAACACAAAGGACATGCGCCCTCGTACCACGTCATCGCCGCGCGTTGAACGGCTCCGAGAGTCGACCGGTCGCGCCTACGACTTCGGCGGGCCGGGCTTCGCGGGGGCGGGGGCTCCGCAGGAGGTGCTGCGGCGTTGCATCACCGCGTCGGCGGCTTGGTGGGCTTGGGGGGGCGATCCCTTGGCTCGCAGCGGCTTGAGGCGCGTCTCTAGATCTGCGGGGTGCATTTCACCGAGTGCGAGTAGAGCGGCCGAGCCGATCATGTGATCCTGGGTCGTCGCCATCGGATCGAGCAGCTTTCGAGCGTAGCCCGTCAGGCTATCGAGCGAGCTCGTGTCGCACAGCGCGGCCAGCGCTTGCGCCGCGGCCGCGCGCACCATCGGGTATTCGTCTTCGTCGCGCAAACGTGCGCGAATCTTGACGACCTCGGAGCTCGCGTGGTGCTCCCCGAGCGCGACGATCACGTGTGCGCGCACGTGCGGCGATTCGTCGTCGATCGCGCGCGACAGGGCCGTTGCCGCGTTGGGCGAGCCCTTGGCCTCGGCCAACGCGTCCGCGGCGGCCATCCGCACGAGCGGCCAGGGATCCTTGGCCAAGCGCTGGCTCAACACGGGGACCGTGCTCGGCAGGCCGGCGCTCGCGCGGATGGCAGCCTCGCGCACGCGGACGTCGGAGTCACTCAAGGCGTTCTCGATCTGAGTCGAAAACCGAGCTGGATCTTTCAGCACGGAGAGCGCTTGCGCGCGGAAGCGCGGATCTGGATCGGACGCCAAATCTTGGGCAAATACGGCGCGAACCGCGGGGTCCTGAGCCGCGAGTTCGGCGCTCGGGGAGAGCAGCAAGAAGCGCGTGCGAAAGCTGGCGTTCGGGCTCGAAACGCGCGCGATCGCCGCGCCTGCGGCGGGCTGGAACTCGCCGATGCGCGAGCCCAACGCACGCAGCACTTCGACCGTGACGCGCTCGTTGGCCTCTGGGTCGGCGAGAACCGCGAGCACACGCGGCTTGGCTTCACTGACGATGCTGGCGCGCGCCAGCGCGATGCGCAGGGAAGCACGCCGCGCGCGCGAATCGACATCGAGCAAGCTCACGATCAGGTCCACACATTGCGCCGCGTCCGCGAGCAGCAACTCGCTCAGCAGATTGACCTGCTGAGCGCCCTTGGCCGTCTTGGCCGCGGCCACCAGGAACGGCGCCGCCGCCTTGCCACAACGCCGAATATGATCTCGGCCGTGGATCGCGTGCGCGGGCGAGAGCCCAGAAAACGCCTTCAAAAACACGGGTAAGCTGGTCTCACAGGGCGCCTGATCGAGCAGATCGAGCGCCACCCGGCGACCGCCCTCGTCCAAGCCGTCGAAGGCCTGCGCGACCGCTTCATAGCCGGGCTGCCCCACCGCGCGCAGCACGGCCGCAGACGCCTCCGCACGTTCACCGCCGCCCGCCAGCGCCGCAACCAGCGCCGACACGGACGCGGCATCGAACTCGGTGCGCGCGCTGAGCTCGGCGAAGGTTACGCGCGCGCTCGGACTTTCGTCGAACGCGCTCTCGGTCACGAGTGCGAGGCAATCGCCTTGCAGCGGCGGATCGAGCTTCACGCTGTAGTGCGCGCCGGGGAATTTCCAGGCGTCCTCCGGCATCGTCACTTCGACCAAGCCGCGATTCGAAGCCAGCCAGAAGACGCGCGGCGCAACTCCGCGCTCGGGCTTCGCCTTGGCCGGCCGAATCAGCAAATCCAGGCCAGAAATGGGCAATTGGGGGGGCGCGTTCAAGAGCACGAACTCACCGCGTCCGGCGCCGCCGCGATTCTCGGCCCAAGTCGTTTCGGGGTTGCCGTCAGTCAGTGCACCCGGGCTGCCGACGGCGCTCGTGGCCGCCACCGCGCGGAGCACTCCGAAGGCGGGGGCCGCGGCGTCGCTCGGCGCCACGCGCACGGCCGTGACTTGCCGCGCGCCTTCACGCTCCTCCACGCTCAGCCGCTGCACCTTGGCCGCGTGCAGCTTCAAGTCAGCGCTCAGCAAGAGCTGCGGCGCGAGCAACGCCGGCCGACCGCAAAGCGACAGATCCTCCTCTACGTCGCCGATCACGATCCGTCGCGCGCCGTTCTCGTCCGGCGGCGAGATCTCGACGCGTTGACCCCGCCGCATGCCGTCTTCACCCGCGGTAAACCCCGTAAATCCAGCAAAAACGAGGTTCGGCGCGCCGCCACCCAAACCCCCGGTGACGACCGCCGACCACGACCTCGCGGCATGCGCGTCGCTCACGGAGACGACGATCGCGCGCCGGTCATCGCCGATGCCGACGACCGAGAACTGCGCGTTCGGGATCGCCGGCCGCAGCTCTGCCGGAAATGCGATTTCGTTGCCGCGATCGATGCTGCAACCCTTCGCCGCGCAGGGCACCATGCGTAGGGCGCCCGCGGCATCGAAGCCAACGGCCAAGCCGCCTTGGCCCTGACCCGGAGGAGCAAAGGCCACCACGGAGGTCGCCGCACGCGCGGGCAGCGTGAGCAGCGCGCCGCTGAACAGACCCAGAAAACCAGCCTCAAATCGCGCTCTCAGCCTCAAACTTCGACTCCCGCTTGGCTCGGATCCACACCCAAGGCGCGCAATACTTCATTCAAACGCGGGCGCGGCACCGATACGCGCGTCGGCATACCTCCCCCCAAGTTCAACAGCGTCACGAAATTGAGTCCACTATCGAAGCGCGCGGCCACGCTCACGTTATCCCGATCCACGACCACGCTAACCGGCTCACGCTCTTGGCCGAGCAGGAGGAGCAGTGTCTTGTCGACGCGGGTGAACTCGGGGCCGAGCTCGAGGAAGGCCACGCCCGGGCTCAGCCGCTGGTAGCGCTCCGCGGCGCGGCGCGTCTCGCGCTCGATCGGGATCAGATCTTCAGCCGCGCGATCGATCGGTTGCCAGAGCGACTCGTCCTTCAGACCGGTCGCCAAATGCCGAACGATTAACCCAAAAAGGCCTTCGTCCCGCGGCCGCGCGCGGAGCGCGCGGTCGAAGCGATTGGCGACGGCACTGGGCGTGCCCATGCGCGTATCGATGGCGCGCGCGTCATCATCGCAGCCGGGATAGGACTCGACGCCGTTGCGTACCCACTTGGCCGCGCTGGCCAAGCCGTCGAAATCGGTGTGGCAGACGATGGTGTCGATCACCCCCACGCGGGCCACCAACTCCTCGGTGATCATCTCCGGACAGGCACCGTGTTCGGCTTTGGTGGAAAGCACGAAACGCGGATCGGACGAGTAGCTCGCGTGCAGCTCGTGATCGTGATGATCGACCCAGGCGCGTAGGCGATCGCCGAGCCCCTCGATGAAGGGCAGAGTGATCTTTGGAAAGCCCCCGCCGCTGCCCGCACCCGCAAAAGCAATGTCCAGCACGGCCACTCGTCCGAGCACCTGGCTCGGTCTCGGCAATTTACGTGGCGTTCCGAAGGCTAGGGTCTGCATGCGGGGGGGCTTTGCGCTCAGAAAGCGGTACGATTCCGGCTACTATCATCAATTCTTCACAACGGCACATTGGAAGCTCGCCACAGCGGCTACCAAGATCGCTGGATGGTGTTAGCTTTTGCCCACTTTGGTGGACGTTTCCCTGATTCAAAAGGCACTCGCGCATCCCCTCGATCGCAGCGACTTTCCGCGCTTGGGAAAGAAGTACGAGGGCAAGGTACGAGACAACTACAGCACCGCTGATGGCAGGCGTGTGATCGTGGTCACCGATCGCATCAGCGCATTCGATCGCGTGCTCGGTACGCTGCCTCTGAAGGGGCAAGTGCTGAACCACGCGGCCGCGTTTTGGTTCGCGAACACGGCCCACATCGCCCCGAACCACGTGCTGGCGGTACCTGACCCGAACGTGCTGATCGCCAAGGAGTGCACGCCGCTCCCGGTCGAAATGGTGGTGCGTGCGTACTTGACGGGCACCACTTCGACCAGCATCTGGGTTCACTATGAGCAGGGCGCGCGTGAGTTCTGCGGTCACACCCTGCCTGAAGGCTTGAAAAGGCACGCCAAATTGCCAGAGCCGATCCTGACGCCAAGCACCAAGGCGCCCCACGGCGATCACGACGTGTCTGCCTCGCGTGCGGAGATTTTGCAGATCTCCGGGATGCCCGCCGCGGACTTCGACGCCGCGGCCGAGATGGCGATGGCCTTGTTTCGCGAGGGCCAGCGGCTGTGCGCGGCGCGCGGCTTGATCTTGGTCGACACCAAGTACGAGTTCGGCAAGACCTCTGCCGGCGAGATTGTCGTGATCGACGAAATCCACACGCCGGACTCCTCTCGCTTTTGGTACTCGGCCAGCTACGAGCAGCGCTTCGAAGCCGGCCAAGATCCGGAGAGCTTCGACAAGGAATACGTGCGCCGTTACTTGGTCGACCAAAATTATCGCGGCGAAGGGCCGATTCCGCTGATCCCCGACGGCGTGCGCGTCGAGGCGACGCGCCGCTATATCGAGGCCGTCGACCAAATCACCGGCACGCCGTTCATCCCGAATTTGGAAGAGCCGGACGCGCGTATGCGCAAGAATCTGGCCCAAGCCGGCTTGGTCGCCTGAGGATTCAATGACGACGCTTCCCGCTGTTTACATCGTCGCTGCCGCCCGCACTCCCATTGGCTCATACTTGGGCGCCTTCGCCAGTTTGCCCGCGCCACGCCTCGGCGCCGTCGCCATTCGCGCCGCGGTCGAGCGCGCCGGGCTCGCAGCCGAAGACATCGGCGAAGTCTTCATGGGCAACGTGCTCTCCGCGGGCATCGGCCAAGCGCCCGCGCGGCAGGCCGCTATTTTTGGCGGAATTCCGAACACCGTGCCAACCACGACCGTGAGCAAGGTGTGCGGCTCGGGCCTGCAAGCGGTCGTCTTCGGCGCGAAGACCGTGATGCTCGGGGACGCCCAGGTGGTCGTCGCGGGCGGCATGGAGTCGATGTCCAACGTGCCGTACTACTTGCGTGAGGCGCGCACCGGCTATCGCATGGGCGACGGCAAGCTGATCGATGGCATGATCTTCGACGGTCTGTGGGATCCGTACAACGACTTCCACATGGGCAATGCCGGAGAACTGTGCGCGAAGGAATACGACCTCACGCGCGAAGCCCAAGATGCATTCGCCACCGAGAGCTATCGCCGCGCCCACGCCGCCCAACAAAGCGGGGCATTTTCCGCAGAAATCGCGGCCGTTCTCGTGTCGCAGCGCAAAGGCGACGCACTCTCGATTAGCGAAGACGAAGAGCCGGGTCGCGGCGATCCGAGCAAATTCGCCAAGCTCAAGCCCGCATTCACCAAAGACGGCACCATCACGGCCGCCAATGCCTCCAGCATCAACGATGGCGCCGCCGCACTGGTGCTCGCCAGCGAGCAGATCGTGCGCGAGAAAAAGCTCACTCCGCTCGCGCGCATCGTCGGTTACGGCAGCGCGGCTCAGGCGCCGGAGTGGTTCACCACCGCGCCCGCGGCGGCCATCGCCGTCACGCTGAACAAGCTCGGTTTGCGCGCGGGCGAGATCGATCTGTGGGAGATCAACGAAGCATTTTCATGCGTGCCGATGGCCTGCGGCAAGCTGGCAGGCTTGGATCCAGAGCGCGTCAACGTCAACGGCGGCGCGGTCGCCCTTGGCCACCCCATCGGCGCATCTGGCGCCCGTATCTTGACCACGCTGGTGTACGCCCTCCGCGCCCGGAGCGCGCGGCGCGGTCTGGCCACGCTCTGCATCGGTGGCGGTGAGGCCGTAGCGGTCGTGATCGAAGCGGTCTGATCCGATGGCCCAGTTCGAGAGCCGGGATTTTCAGTGTGCGTTCGCGGCCGTGAGCTACCTCGCCGGCCGCCGTGGGGTCGAGCTGCTCGAGCCATTTAGCGCGCCCCACAAGGACGCACGAGAGCTGCACGGTCGGCTCGCGCATCCGGAGCGCGAACGGCGCGCCGAAGCGTTGGCGCGAGAACTTGCACGCTTAGCCGGCGCTCTCGACGCGCGGTCGATCAAATGAAGCTCGGCCTGGGCCGGGTGATCAAGGCCGACGGCCTGGCGGCGGCGACGTCGGTATCGCTCGAGGTCGACGAAAAGACGCTTCCGCGCGGCCAAGTCGTGCGCCGTGAAGTGCTGGAAGCCGCCGAACGCGCTCGATCGTTGATCGCGGCGGCCGAAGCGCAAGCGGCAAAGCTGACCAGCGAAGCCGAGCGCGCTGCCGCCGAACTTCACCTGCGAGCCGAAACCGAAGCGCGCGCCGATGCGGCCGCCAAAATCGCCGTGCGCGCGCTGGCCCTTCGCTACCACGAAGCCCGCGCCGATGAACGCGCGCTCGATCGCAGCGTGGAGCTTGCCCGCCTGCTCGCCGAGCGCTTGCTCGGCGAAAGCCTACGCGTTGCGCCCGAACAAGTGATTGCTCTTGCCCGCCAAGCCCTGAGTGAAGCGCGGGGTGCCCGCCGGATCACTCTGGTCGCTCATCCGGAGGACGCGAAACGGCTCGAATTTTCGCTGCCAACACTAGGCCTCGACGCCGCCGTCGTGCAGGTCCGTCCAGATCCGGCTCGCAGCCGCGGCAACCTGCGCATCGAAACCGAGATCGGCGTCCTCGACGCGGAGCTCGCTCCGCAGCTCGAGCGGCTATCGCTCAAGCTCCGTGAATCGCTGAGTCATGAGCGATAGTCCCGGCTTCCCCGCGCACCACGACAGTGGCGCCTACGACGCCCAGCGGGAGCCCATCAAGTACGGGCTGCCGCTGATCTTGTTCGTGCTCACGTTGATCAGCGTGTTCTGGACCGGCGCGGCGGAGCTGGATCCGACTTTGGCCGAATCCGTCGACCCGCGTCGTTGGCTCGAGATCTGGCGCGGTTGGCCCTTTGCGGTTCCGTTGATGGCGATCCTGATCGCACACGAGTCGGGACACTACGTCGCCGCGCGCCTGCACCGCGTGCCGGCGTCCCTGCCGTTCTTCATTCCGCTGCCCAAATTGAGCCCCTTTGGTACGATGGGCGCGATCATCGGGATGAGCGGACGGATCCGCTCGCGCCGGGCGCTCTTGGACATCGGCGCCGCGGGACCCCTCGCCGGGATGTTGGTCGCGCTGCCTGTGCTGGCAATCGGCCTATCGAAGTCGCCCATCCTGCCGAACTCCGAGCATTACTGGCAAGAGGGGCAGAGCCTCTTCTACATGCTCATGAAGCGGGTCTTCGCCGGCCCGATCCCGGACGGCTCGGACGTCCAGCTCCACCCGACCGCGATGGCCGGCTGGGTCGGCATCTTGGTCACCATGATCAACATGCTGCCCTGGGGTCAGCTCGATGGCGGGCACATCGCATTCGCGTTGTTCGGCGAGCGACAGCACGCGCTGGCGCGCTGGGTCCGTCGCGGGCTGCTCGTCTTGTTCGCCTTCAACCTAGTCCGGTTCGTCGGCCCCGTGGTCCTCCACAAGAGCTCACTGGGCTACGTCATTGCCTGTTCGAACTCGCTTTTTTGGCTGGTTTGGTATGGTTTCACCGGCCTCATCGGCCGAATCTCCGGCGGCGCCGATCACCCGCCGTTCGAGCCCGGCGAGCTCGGGCGAGGGCGCCGCGCCGTGGCTTGGCTATGCCTGATCATGTTCGCGCTGCTGTTCATGCCCACGCCCTATGCGGCGTACTGAAGCTCAGGGTCAGCTAGCTGCGCCGAACTTGCGCTGCAGGGCGGCGCACACCACGGGCGGCGCGTAGCGACCGACGTCACCGCCGTAGCTGGCGATTTCGCGCACGAGCGTGGCCGAGATGAAGCCGTAATTGGTGCGGGTGGGTAGAAACACCGTATCGATCTCGGGCTTGAGGTCGGCGTTGGCGTGGGCGATCTGCAGCTCGTACTCGAAATCAGTACCCGCCCGCAGCCCGCGCACGATCACGCGGGCGCCGATGCTCTTACCGTAGTCCACCAAAAGACCGCGAAATGAGGCCACTTCGACGTTTGCGTACGGCGCGCAGATGGACTGCATCAGGGCCAGCCGCTCATCCAGCGAGAACAGCGGCACGCGCGCCTGGTTCACGCCGATCGCCACGACGACGCGAGGGAAGAGCTTCGAGGCGCGCTCGACGAGGTCGAGATGACCAAAGGTCGGCGGATCGAAGCTACCCGCGTAGAGCGCGACCTGCGTGCTGGCGCTCACGGCTTGGTTGCGCCCTTTGCAGCTGCCGAAGTCGGCGCGGGTTTCACGGGCAGCACTGCGGCGGGGGTCGCGGCGGCGGGCGGCTTGGTCGCGACTCCTGATGCAGGGGGCTTGGCGGCGGCAGGCTTGGCGGCGCCGGGCTTGCTCGACTTGCCGGTCGGCGGCTCTTCCTCCTCCGGCACGTCCTCCGGCGCCTCGTCCGGGGTCTCCGGGATCGTGAGCGCTGGATTGGGCGCGAAGGCTTCACGCGGCATGTCTTCCAGCCACATCGTGCGCCCGCCGTCGGCTAGGGTGACGCGGAAATTCGCCAGTAAGCCGGAGCCGACCAAGCCGTCCAGCTCGACGCCCAAGCCTTCTTCGCGCTCCTTCACCGGTTCGTCGCCCGAAAGTGCGGGCACGCTCGGCAACTCGAAGGCACCCAGCTTGAGCAGCGGGACCGTGCCCGACCTCATCGCGCCTCCGTTCGGCACCGCGCGCAGGCTCGACTGGGCGACGCCCGCTTTCTTCCAGCCGCCACTGTCCAGCGCGACCGGATACACGATCGACGTGTCCACCAAAAGCGACGCTTGCGCGGAGGTCGCTTCGGAACCAAAGGCGCCGCGCAGCAGCATCCCTCCCCCGCGCACGTAGCTGATCTTCAGCGTGGTTGCGACTGGCGGCGGCGGCGGCTCGTATCGGCGGACCACGAACTGGCCTCCGATCAAATCGAAAGTCGGGTGAATATGGCGGAGCAGATTCACCCCCAGCAAGATCTTGATGGGCGCGTTCACTTGTCGGGATATGCCCGACAAATCCTTCGCCAGCGCGGGGACGTCTCGCACCTCCACGTTCTCGCCGAAGCGCAGCGACACCCAGCTCGGTTGTGCACCGGCACTCGAATCGACTACCGCCTCGGCCGTGCCCGTTGCGATCAAGCCGAGCCCGGGCTCGCCGTTGATTTCCAGCGGTACAATCATCGCGGTGGAGGCTGTCCGCGGCATATCGGTAACGCCGACCTGTCCGCCGCTCATCTCGAACGGTTTCCGGCCAACGCCACGCCGGGCAAGCTTGGCGATTTCCACGGCCCAGGCGTCGCGAACCTCCGGGTCCGCAACGAGCTTCTCGAGCTCATCCGCCGCGTGGTCGATGTCCCCGGAGTACCAATAGGCTCGGCCGCGGAGCGAGCGCGCCTCGTTGGATTCGAGCCCTTTCAGCACCTGCAAAGTGCGCGCGTACTCCAGCTTCGCGAGCGCGATCCGTCCGGCAAGTAGCCGCACTTCCTCGCGATCTGGCGTCACACGCAAGGCGTTCTCGGAGGCGCTCTCGGCGTCCTCGAGATCGCCCTGGCGAAAGCTGGCGTCCCCGCGATCGAACCAGCGCTTGGAGACCGGCGGCCATTCGGCCTCCGAGGGGCCGCCCGCAGCGCAGCCCCAAATGATGACCGACGAGCCCATGACGACCACGAGGCGGGACGCCAACAGCGAAGCTAAAGCAGATCTGAACATCGATACCTGGGAGCCAAACCTGTGCCCGCTGCGGCAAAACGCGGGGGCCAAGTCGAGGGCCAGCGGGAGATAGCCCACTATCGAGGCGCGGTCGAGCGTGAGACGCGAGAATCCGTGGCTTTTTGTGCTAGCCTGCACGGTGAGTGGACGCTTTGGAACGAGCAGTCACTGGAAATGCGGATGGCCGGCGCGATGTGCTGAACTTGCCGGTTCTCCTGCTCAATCGCTTCTTCGCACCGGTGAGCGTCACCACTGCGCGACGCGCGATGGTGTTGCTCTACGGCGGGGTGGGCCACGCGGTAGATACCGCTGGGGACACCTATGACTTCTCGCTCTGGCGTAGCCTCCCCGTGCGCCACGCGGATGACTCGTTGCCGATCGTGGGCGGCGCACTGCGCATCCCGCGCGTTCTGCACCTGCTGCGCTATGAACGGACGCCGCGAGCCTCGGTCCGCCTAACGCGCGAGAACTTGCTGCTGCGGGACGACTTTCAGTGCCAGTACTGCTCGCGGCGCCCCGGCCATCGCGAGCTCAACGTCGATCACGTGCAGCCCCGCTCGCGCGGCGGCGAAGACTCCTGGACCAATCTGGTGATCTCCTGCCGCTCCTGCAATCTCAAGAAGGGGCGCCGCACGCCGGTCGAAGCGGGGATGAAGCTATTGAAGGAGCCCAAGCGCCCGCGCTGGTCGACCGCAAAACAAATCTCGATGGTGATGCGCGAGCCGTTCGAGGAGTGGCAGCCCTTCCTGAAAGCGGGCTAAGTCGCGAAAATCGCACCAAAGAGCGCATTTTTCGCGCCACGGCGAAACGCGCGCAGTCACCCGCGTGAGCGGTTAGTATCGGGCGCCATGCGCGTCTCACACCCCTTCTCCCTGTTGATGTTGCTGGCTGCACTTGCCCCGGCTTGTGGTGGCGGCACGCCGGCCCCGGTTGCGGCTTCGAACTCGAACCCCGCCACGCCCGATACCTCAGCGCCCGAATCGACGGAGCCGAGCAAAGCGGCCGCTGGCGAGGACGAGGGCTGGGTGGGTGAGAAGACCGCCAAGAGCGACGACGGCGGCGCGAAGGAAGCCGCGGCGGCCGCCGAACCGTCGCCCGCCAACGGCAAGGCCGTTGCCGAAACGCGGACGATGGACGTGATCCGCAAGTTGGTGATGGATAACCGGAAAGCGGCTCGCAAGTGTTACGACGACGCGCGCAAAGATCAGAAAGATCTGCAAGGCGACGTCGTGATTCATTTCGTGCTCGACCCCGAGGGCAAGGTGAAACTAGCGGAGCTGAACCAAGAGCGCTCCACCTTGAAGGCGCCGGCCGTCGTCGACTGCGTACTTGGCGTGATCCGAGCCATTCATTTCCCGAAGTCGTCTCGGGCCATGGAAACCAGCACGAACTATCCGTTCAACTTCACGCCCTGATTCGACGAGGCCATTTGGTAACCGCATTCCCCAGGCGAAGCCTGTTTCCGGTCGGCCCGGGGGAAGACCCCTACAGCGCGCTACTCAGCGGGACACGCGCGATCCATCGCGAGCACCGTGTGCTGCGCGAAAGTTGGCTGGAGGAGCTCTCGCTCGAGAACAAGGACGATGTCTTGTTCGAATTCGAGGTGCTGCTCAAAGCCACCGCCTGCTTCTCCAATCCACGCAATCATCCCGGTCCGCCGCGTCGCGCGCTGGTGGTGACGCAGGATTTTCGCTTCGCCCTGCAGACCTACCACGACGGTTTGGAGCGCGCGGTTCAGCTCGCCCGGCAACTGTTGGGCTCCCTCGACCGCGCGTTCGTCTTCCACCGTTACCTCGAGACGATGCTGCCCGAGGACAACGCGCGCTATCGGCTGCTCACCCAAGGTGCCCAGCAAAATACCCCGCAAGAGAGCTTGATTACTCTACGTCACGGCCTGACGTCCGCGAACGAGGTGCTGGAAGGCATGCTGCGCACGCCGCGCGTCTCGTTCCGGCTGTTCCATGCGCTTTTAGCCAGCGTGTACCGCGAGATCGACCGCAGTGCGTTCTTCAATCCGCTGAACGCGCTCGAGTTTCGCCCCGAGTTCGATCGCATCAAATCCGCGCAAGTGCTGGAGCTCATTCGCAGCGTCCCCGGTGCCGAGGCACATCGACTGGTCGCGCTCACGTTCCTCTCGCTGTTTCGCATGCTGCGCTACTTGACGCTTTTGGTTCGCATTGGCGGCGACGTGGAGCGGCGGCGGCAGCAAGTCGGCAGTACCTACCTCGTGCTCAGCGTGCTGCGTTCCGACGCTCGCGCGCTCGGCGACTACCTGCGGCAAAATTCCGGGATACTGCTGGCGGAGGGCTTCGAGCGCGACGTGATGAGCCAGAGCGCCTGGGACATTCGCGAGCGTTCCGCAACGCTACGCGCGGGCGGGCACCGCTTGATCGGCATCCGCAGCGCGCTGCAAGGCATTGCCGGTAGCTTGCGCTTGGAAATGCGGCGCGCGTTCCAGCACGATTTGCCGGCAATGGACCCGGCAACGCGAGCCAGTGATTTGCGCACGCGCATCGACGTCTGCGTCGAGAATTTGCGGCCCGCCTTGCAGAACGCCGTACTGTTTTTGGGCAAGGCGCTGGGCGCGAGCTTCGAGGACGGCAGCGTATTCGACGACCAAGCCGCGCGCCGCGAAACCAGCGAGCGGCTGCGTCGCGACGTGTGGATGTTCGCGCAAATCGTGCGCGCGTTCTCGAGCAAGGCGCAACACTCACCGAACGAGGATCGCTGGGCGGCGGTGCACAACTTCCAGTACGTGCGCGAGTTCCTGGCTTACTTCAGGGCGATGGGTTACCCGCTCTTGCGCTCCACGGACTACCCGCGCTTCGACGCGTTCATGGCCGCGATGTCCGGCTTGGAAGATACGGACCTGGTCGACCCCGCGCGTCTCGAAGCTGCGATCGACGAATGCGTCGCTTTTCACGGCTTCCTCTTGCACCTCTTCGAGGACATCTCGAAGCGCGATGAGCTCGCCGGCATCGTCTTCGATCGCCGCGCAGCAGCGGCGGCGCTGCGTCTTTACTTGGGCGAGTAAAGCACGGGCCTCACGCGGGCACGGCGGGGCGATTCCAAGCTACAAAACTACACGAGCACGAGACGGGGTTTGATGCCCATCTGCGTGCTCGACCCAGGCCTTCGAGAAACCCGGGTTGGCTCAGCTGTTCAGCCCAAGCCGAACGACGCCAAGCTTTTTTGGCTCGAGCGCGCTCATCTCTGAGCGCGCTCGAGTACCCGCTGGGCCGTTCCAGCCAAATTCCGAGCGCCCACGAAAGAAGCGTTCAGGAATTAGGCCGGGGCAGCCCGGCGAAGGCTCACGCCTTCTTGGCGGCCTTCTTCTTCTTCTTGGCAGCGCCCTTCTTAGCGACTTTGCGCTTGGCGACGCGCTTCTTCGCGACTTTCGGCGCCTTCTTGGCAGCGGGTTTCTTAGCGGACTTGGTACGGGTCTTCTTTGCAGCCATTTTCGATTGCCTCCCAGCAGTTCGGAGCAAGAGCCGGAATTGGCCCCCACTTCGAGGGTATGTTGCAAGACGTATATTGCCACCTATTGTGATGTGTCAACGAAAAAAATTCACTTGCGATCCGTACGGCCCCAAAGAACACGGCGTTAGAGGGTCGCATGCGTTGCAGACAGCGCACTTGTTTAGTGCTTTTCAAGAACCCGAAAAAGCGCCATGTGTCGGTCGGCTGGCCTGCAAAAACCTGTGTGAACACAAGGACTTGACGCGCTCCGGCGAGGCGCTTAGGAGCCAGGTCGCGGCCGCGCCAATCGCTCCGCAGCCAACGGAGATCCCATGAAGTTTTCAGCCCTCCAACGATCCACCAGTTTGTTTTTATTTTTCTCACTCGGCCTGACCGCATGCGGCTACTCGCAGGAGGAATGGGACCAGAAGCTCCGCGAGAACGAGAGCCTCACCCAACAGCTCAAGGCGCAGACCGACGCCCACAAGAAAAGTCAGTCGGACTACCAAGAAGCCGTTCAAGAGATCGACAGCTTGAAGAAGCAGCTCGCCGACACCGGCGTGAACGTGAACAGCCTGACGCAGAGCGTGGCGGAAAAGCAGAAGGCACTCGAAGAGTACGCGCGCCGTACCGAACAGCTCGACCAAATCCGAAAGCGTTTCGAGCTTCTACAAACCAAATTGCAGAAGCTGACGCAGCTCGGGCTGAAGGTGGAGGTGCGCGACAATCGCATGTTGATCCAGCTTCCTGGCGACGTTTTGTTCGACTCTGGGCAGGACAAGCTGAAGACCGACGGCAGCAAGATCCTGATGCAGGTCGCGGATGTGATCGGAAAGGACGCGGACTTGTCCAAGCGTCACTTCCAGGTTGCCGGGCATACCGACTCGAAGCCATTGGCGGGCGGTGTGTTCAAGGACAACTGGGGTCTGTCGACGATGCGCGCACGCAGCGTGCTCGTGCTGTTGACGTCTCCTCCGGACAAGACCGGCATGGGCGGCGGTTTGAACCCAGCCAACTGGAGCGCGGCCGGCTACGCCGACACCGCCCCCGTCGCACCCAACGACACGGAGGAGGGGCGTAAGAAAAATCGCCGCGTCGAACTAGTCGTTCAACCCGACGTGGAAGAGATGCTCAACCTCAAGAGCCTCGCCACCAGCAAGTAGAAGATTTGGGCCGATCTTCGGCTCATTTCCGAGAGAGAGCATGCGCGTCGCCACGATCGACATCGGAACCAACTCGGTTCTGCTGCTCGTCGCCGAGTCCGGTGGCGGCGCGCTGCGCGCAGTTCTCGAGCGCGCCACGGTGACGCGCCTAGGCGAGGGTGTCGACCGCAATCGGCGTCTGCTAGACGCCGCGTGTGAACGAACGCTGGCCTGCTTGTCCGACTACGCTGCCCGGCTACATGAGCTGGGCATTAGCCGCTTGAGCGCCGTGGGCACCAGCGCCATGCGCGACGCCGCGGGCGGCGAAGAGTTCGTGGCGCGGGCGACGAAAATCTTAGGCGTCGCGCCGCGCGTGATCGACGGCAACGAAGAAGCGCGCTTGACCTTCGCGGGGGCGCTCTCCGGCTTACCCATCCCGCCAGAGACCGGCAAAGTGACGGTTTTCGACATTGGCGGGGGCAGCACCGAAATCGTCGTAGGCGGTTTGCACGCGGGCATCCGCGAGATTGCGGCTGCAGTGAGTCTGAATATCGGCAGCGTGCGCTTGTTCGAGCGCCACGTGCGGAGTGATCCGCCGACGGCGGAAGAAATGCGGAGCGTCGAACGGGACATCGCGCTGGCGCTGGCGCTGGCGCCGAAGCCCGAAGCCCACGCCACGTTGGTTGGCGTTGCGGGCACCGTGACGCAACTTGCGGCGCTCGAGCTCGAGTTGGTGCGGTACGATTCGGCGCGCGTGCACGGGCACACGTTGACGCATGAGGCGGTCAATCGAATCGCAGCACGCCTGGCGTCGCTCGACCTCGCTCAGCGCCGCGCGTTGCCCGGTATGGAGCCCGCCCGCGCCGATGTGCTGGTCGTGGGAAGCGCAATCGCTCGCGCGGTGCTAGAGTGGTCGGGTGCAATGGAACTCGTCGTCTCGGATCGCGGTGTGCGCTGGGGTCTTGCTGAGGAGCTCGTCTCCACGGACGGCCCGCTTAGAGGCCGCGACAGCTGATTCTCCCGCTGTCACTAGAATCCTGACGAACGTAACCAATTGCGCAACAGGCACGAGCGTCACCTGTTGAATCGCGGCCAATTCGCTAGTTGCGACCCGAGTCGCGCGCGACTTCAAGTTTTCGTACACGATTTCTTGACAGATCGGGTTCTGCAAACTAGAGTGCCGCGCCTGGCGATTCCTAACTCTTGGTTGGGAATTATGGTAGTCCGGTGCCGGAAACCCTCGCGTTACCGAGCCCCGCGTATACCTCGCTGGAATGAAGTTTATGCCCAACCCGTTCAGTCCGCGTCCAAACCAATCCCGCGCGACACGGAGCGGTGCGTAGCTGCTTAATACACGAGCTTTCTGATCATTCGGTTGCGGGATGGCGAGTCCAAATGCGAGCGCGCCACCCGGTAGTTTAGCGTCAAAGGAGACGTTCATGCAGTCCAGCCCGGAAGTTGAGTTCAAGGTCGGCGACAAAGCAGTGTACCCCGCCCAGGGTGTCGCAGAGGTGATCAGCATCGATGAGAAAGACATCGCTGGCACGCGGCAACGCTTCTATGTCCTTCGTATCTTGGACACCGATCGCAAGATCATGGTTCCTGTGTCGAACGCGAATGCCGTTGGCCTGCGTCAGGTCATCAGCGAGCAAGAAATTCGCGAAATCTTCGACATCTTGAAGGAGCGCACGATCGGCTTCGACACCCAGACGTGGAATCGTCGCTACCGCGGCTTCATGGACAAGATCAAGACCGGCTCGATCTACGACGTGGCCGAGGTTTTGCGCGACTTGTACCGCCTGAAGGCGAACAAGCAACTCTCGTTCGGTGAGCGCCGCATGCTCGATACCGCCCGCACGTTGATCGTGAAAGAAATCGCGATCGCCCGCGCGCAGACCGAAGAGAACGTCCGCAACGAGATCGAATCGATCTTCTTCGCGAACTGATTCGCGGTCCCGTTGTAGCTGCAGCAGAACGCGCGTCCTCGAAAGGGGCGCGCGTTTTGCGTTTTGTTCACGTGTGTCGCGCTTTTTTTATTTGGGCGATCACTGCAACGACAGCGCAAGTCGTTATTACTGTGGGGTGCGTGGCGGGACCGCGATCGCCCGCAAAATCATCGACGTGAGTCCAAAGTGACTCAGCTGCGGGACGGGCACGGTTAGGTGCCTTCGGGGCGGCGTTGAATCGGCGGGAGGAGGGGGAGCTCGAGGACGACGCGCCAATGGCCGTCTTCGCGGACGCATTTCACGACGTGAGGCTGGGTCGAGCTCGCTTCGCCGCTGACAGTGACCTCGGACCAATCGCCGTCCGTGCGCGCGGTCAGCTTTTTCGGCCGGTAGGCGAGCGAAAAGTGAGAGGGCGCGATCATTTCTTCGGGCGCGATTTCGCGACCCGCAACCGCGCTCGCGCGTTTCGCGCGTTCCGCTAAGTTCCGCCGCGCATCCACCCAAAGCAACTCGTAGGCCAGGCGCGCCGCGCGCGGGTCGCCGTGCACGCGTTGCATGCGGTCCATGAATTCCTGAACCACGCGCTCGGGCGTCGAGTCTTTGGCTTCGGCCTCGCAGCCCGTCTGCGCCAAGCCAAGTGCGACCAGTGCGGCGCACGCGAGCGGCGCGAGCGGCAGCCAGTGTCCGGGTTTGCTTCGCGCGCGCTCGCTCATAGCCAGGCTTCACGTACCCGGCGCGCTGCGGGAGAGCAAGTCTGCGTGAAGTTTGGCCCAGTGACGCTTGCCCCAGTTACGATTTCAAAACGATGCGAGGTGATTCCTGCACAGTGCGACTTTCGTGGGCCGGCAAACGTGAACCAGCTGCCGCGGAGGGACCGGAACTGTGCGTCGAAAAGCCGACCCAGCAGGGCTTCGAGCTGGTTTCTGGCGACAATCTGCGGGCGCTGCATGCGCTCGCTCAGCGGCCGCAGCGCTTTGCGCTGGCCTACCTGGACCCGCCGTTTCTAACCGGACGCGAACACGCGGAAGTCGGACGGCAGCGCAACGCCGAGGGCGAGATCGTGCGCACGCTCACGCCGGCCTTCG
The DNA here is from genome assembly GCA_037200885.1 of Pseudomonadota bacterium. GTDB lineage: Bacteria > Myxococcota_A > Polyangia > Polyangiales > Polyangiaceae > PMG-095. The sequence continues at coordinate 1,802,750 of JBBCIN010000001.1, read as the reverse complement.
ACGACCGTTGGGATAGCTTGGAGGCATACCTCACTGCGCTGGCTGACCGACTGGTCGCGGCTCGCGAGCTCCTGCGGGAGGACGGCTGCCTGGTGTTGCACGTCGATCCCAAGACCAGCCACTACGCCAAGGTGCTGTGCGACGAAATCTTCGGGCCGCGCGCATTCGCGAGCGAGATCGTCTGGCGCTATCGGCGCTGGCCGGCGAAGACCAAGAATTTTCAGCGGGTGCATGACGTGCTGCTGCGCTATGTCAAAAACCCCGACGTTCAGCCGCGTTTTCGGCAGTTGTACGAGCCGCTGGCGGCCTCCACACTGGCCACTTGGGGCGACAAGAAACAGCGCGCGGTGGTCGACGCCGCGGGTCGGCGCCGCTGTTCGAGCAGCACACCAGAGAAGACCGCGGGCGCGCCCCTGGGGGACGTCTGGGAAATCAGCATCGTTGCGCCGGTCGCCAAGGAACGGACGGGCTACCCGACGCAAAAGCCAGAAGCGCTGCTGCAACGCCTGATCGAGGCATGCAGTGAGCCGGGTGACGCCATTTTGGACCCCTACCTGGGCAGCGGCACTACGCTGTCAGTGGCGGCGCGCTTGGGCCGAGTCGGCACGGGCATCGATGCCAATCCGCGCGCCCTGCACATCGCGCGACAACGCTTGGAGACCATGGGTATCACGGCGGGCGAAGCGAACGTGAGTCGCCCGCGCGTGACGCGCCCGGCGCCGGCGAGGGCGCGCCCCAGCCGAAAGCTGCGCGTCGCCTGAGTTTGGCCGCGGGCGCGGCGCGAAATGCGACTAGGCTTGGAGCGATGTTCTGGCGCGATTCGACGGCGCGGTTGCCCGCGCTTTTGCTGCTGCTGAGCGCTTCCGCCGTATCCGGCGCGGACGCGAAGCCCGTGGCCCAGGTGGGCGCGGCGTCGATCAGCGGTGCCGCGCTGACGCGACGGCTAGCGAAAATCCCAGACTTTCAGCGTGCGGCTCTGGGCGATACGCCGGACAAGCTCAAGCGCCAAGTGCTCGAGATGTGGCTCGTGCCCGAGCTATTGTACGCTCAGGAAGCGGAGCGCCTGAAGCTCGAGCAGCGCCCAGGCGTGCAAACGCGGGAACGCGAGCTCCTACGCCAAGCCATGGACGGCGTGTTACGCGCTGAAACTGCCGCGCACAGCCCAGTCACCGCGAGCGATGTTCAGGCCTATTTCGAGGCGAACCGCAGTCGCTTCGAGACACCTCGGCGGGTGCATGTGTGGCGCATCCTGGTCGACGACGAGGCGCTCGCCAAGAAGATCCTGGCCGAGTCCAAGGGCGTCGACGGCATTCAACGCTGGAGCCAATTCGCGCGCGACGGCTCGCTCGATAAGGCCACGCACCTGCGCAACGGCGATCTCGGCTTCATCCATCCCGATGGCAACACGGACACCCCGACCTTGCGTGTCGATCCCGCGCTGTTCGCTGCCGCGGACAAGCTGAGCGACGGTGAGCTCGCGGCCGAGCCGATCAAGGAGGGCGGGCATTTCGCGGTGATTTGGCGGCGCGGGAGCATGAAAGCCACGAGTCGCACGCTCGCCCAAGAGACAGGCTCGATCCGTCAGGTGCTGGAGCGTCAGCGCTTGGAGAGCGCGCGCGCCGAGCTGCTCGGCAGCTTGCGCAGCAAGTACCTGACCGCCAGCAACGAGGCCCTGTTGGAGACGTTCGCCTTCACCCCCGAGGGCCTGCCTGCGCGTCCCGTGGCGTCCGCGCGCGAAGCGCATGCAGCGATAGCGGGCTCGAGCGTGCCCGTCACCAACCCGAGCGCCCGCAACGAACGTTGACCGACTACGGTTTGGTCTCGGGCAACGCGTAACCGAACTGCTTCAACACGCCGCGAAATGTGCGATCTTCGTCGCGCGCGCGCTGCTGGTAAACCAGGAACTTTTCGGCCTCGCCACGCGTTGCGGCATCGGCCGCGCGTTCGTAGTTCTCCAGCACCAAGAGCAAGTGCGGGTGCGCTTGCACGACCTCTTTCGGCACCAGCATGCCCTTGGCCGCGTCGAGCCGACCGCTCGCCAGCTTGTGGATCAGATCGGCCAGCTCCTTGTCGCCGATGTGAGCGCGCAAGTAGTCGCCCTCTTTGCTGCTCTGGACCAAGAGCAAGGCCGCGCTGTTGAGGTACGTGCCGGCCCAGGCCGAGCCCGTGATCAGCAGCGCGCCGAGCAGCCCGAGCAACCGCCGTCGCCTCATGGCGGCTCCACGATTTCGGTCGTTAAATCAGGCAATTGCAACGCGACGGTGGCCGCCGCGCGCTCGGCCGCGCGCTTCGAGCGACCCGAGCCCTCGGCTAGACGCCGTTCGCCCTGGCGCACACCGACTTTGAACCAGCGCTTGTGCGCGGGGCCACCCGTCTCGATCAGCTCGTAGGTCGGCGCCTCACCGCCGATGGCTTGCAGACGCTCCTGCAGCTCACTCTTCGGGTCGCGCGTGCCGTCGCTCTCCAACGCTTGCAGCTCATCGGCCACGATGCGCTCGCAAGCCACCCGAGCCGCCTGCAGGTCGACGTCCAGATAAACCGCGGCAATCAACGCTTCAACGGCGTCGGCCAAGACATTGGTGCTGTCCCGCAAACCCGCTGCGCTGGCGCCGCGGCCCAGGTGCAGCACCTCTGCCAGATCCTCCTTGCGCGCCCAAGCCGCGAGGGCCTCGGCGTTGACCAACTGTGAGCGCATGCGCGTGAGCGCGCCTTCATCGGCGTTTGCGAAGCGCGCGCACAGCAACTCACTCACGCAAAAGCCCAGCACCGAGTCGCCCAAGAATTCGAGCCGCTGATTGTGCCGAGAAGTGCGCTGCTCGTTGGCAAAGCTCGGGTGAGTCAGCGCTTCTTCTAGGTGAGGCGCATCCAGGGGCAGCCCCAAGAGCTCGGCAAGGCGTTCGATCATCACAATTCGTGCGCTCGAGAGGAGGCGAGCAACCGGTCAGAAGCTTAGGCTAGCGGATGCGGCAACGGGCAACACGGGCGCCATTTGACACATCGCGTCAGGTTCTGCACGGGGCCCGCGCAGAAATTCGGAATCGGGCCGCTTGAGCTATGCTTTGCTAGTGGCGCGGCTCCTCGCTTGTCCCTTCTGCAGGTCGCTGTTCGCGAGCGCGGAGGCCCGCCAGTGCCCAGAGTGCGGGGTGAAGCTGGTCCCGATGGAGAACCTGCCGGAGTCGCTGGACGTCGCGGCTGACGAGCTCGAAGCGGGTGAAATCGTGCTGCCCGAGCAGCGGCGCTTGCCTTGGAACTATTTCGGCCGGAGCCGCGGGGCGTTACTGCTGATCGCGCTGCTCGGTCTGGGGCTGTTCTTCGCACCTTGGGTGGAGCTGCGCATGCCGGAGTTCTCGGTGCGGAGCGGCTATGATCTCGCGCGTGGCAGGGCGGGCTGGCTGTGGGGCGGAGCGGCGGGCTGGCTGGTCATGCTGCCCCTGATCTGGACTCGGCGCACCATCCAGCGGCTGCGCGGGGTGCGCCTCGTGACGGCCCTGTTTGCCGCCATGACCTTGATCGAAGCGGGCATGTTGCTCTCGACCCCGCCCCACTCGAGTCATGGCGTGCCGCTGGAAATCGTTTGGCGTTGGGGGATTTATGCGAGCCTGCTGACGAGCGTCGCGGGCGTCGCCGCGGCGCTTCGGCTGGGTGGAACCTTGCAAGATCTACCGCGAATCGTCACAGACATCGCCAGTGCGGACCCCGCACAGACGAGCAGCGGCGAAACCCTGCACTGAGCGGACAGCGCACGGTTTGGGCTTTGTCTCGCAAATCTTCGCCGAGCTCCGCCTCGCGTGCTACCCCGGTAAGGATGGGTACCCGCGCCAGCGCCGATGCGCGGTCCTCTGACCGCGCGCCACGCGACGACTCGGCTTTCGATCTGATCGACGTGCCGGCGACGGTCGTATGCGCGGGTTGCGGCGATCCGGCCTGCATCGGCTGCGTCGTCGAGGAGCCCACGAACCAATCGGGCGTGGTGGCGATCATCCCCTGGGAACGGCCCGGCGTAGGCTTTTGGCGCCGGCTTTGGCAGACCTCGACCTTGGCTACCGTGCATGCACGCACCTTCTTCGGTGCGCTCCCCGACGGGGACGTTTCGACCGCGCTGTCGTTCGCGCTGGTCTGCGAGACGATCGCGGTAAGCGGCTTGGCGCTCGGCGTGGGGCTGCTCGCGCCGCTCTTGCTACCGGCTCTGCCCCGGCTGCTCTTGGACGATCCCACGCTGCGCAAAACCATCGTGCGGGGCGTAGCCGCCGGTGTGTTCCTGCTCGTCCTGGCCATGGTCGGCCTCCACGCGATTCACGGCGTGGCGCTCGATGCGGCCGCGCGCCACTACGGTGGTCGCCGGTTCGGGCGCGGGCTGCGCTTCGGCTTGTACGCGTGCGGCTGGGATTTGATCACGTTGCCCCTCGGGCTGCTCATCACCGCGCTCACCAGCGGTTTTGCGGCCGCGCGCCGCGCGGCGCCACTCGGCTTGACCGCGCCCGCACACGCGTCGGAGGCCTTCCTGATCGGCATGCACGGCCTGAGCCCCGAAGCCGCGCGCCTGGCCCGGCGCCGCGCCGCCTACTTCACCATCATTCCGGTATTGCTGACGCTGGCCATCGGCGCGCTCGCCGTCGCCATCGCACTGCGCTGACGCGATTTCTCTCCTCGTGCCCGTGCCCGCAGGGAGCCGGTAAGAGGGGGCGATCGCGATCCAGCATCGCAGCTCGGTCTGCGCTGGGTTCCCCCCGTCGGGGAGCGCGAAGCGCGTCGAGGTTGGACGCCGAAGGCTGAGACGGGCGCGGGATGGTGGGTGACCATCAAACAATCCGGATCGGGAAGAGAGCAGACGAGAGGAGATCGGGCACGGGCACGGGCACGGGGGAGAGCCTCAGAACATTGCGCCGAGTTCGAGAACGACCGTCGATTGGCGCTTTTCGTCTTTTAGATCGGCTTTATTTTGGCCGGAATTCGTGTCGGAGGGGCTCAGTAAGTCGGTGATCACTTGAGCGCCGGCGAGCAGCATTTCATAGCGATAGTTCAGCCCGAAGAGCAGTCGTTGGCGGTGGACCCGAACGGGATCGAAGATGGTGTTGTTGTTGAAGTCGCGCGTGCTGCCACCCGCGCCGCAGACCTGTTGTCCGTCGTAGACGTTGTGCACCGTGCCGTTCGGGTCGGTGTATGTCTTGCTCGGGTCCGGATTGCCGGGCACGTTTTGTCCCGCGTAGTTACATGCGCCTTGTGCGCTCGTACCCGGGGTCAAGTCGACTAGCCCTGAATCACCGAAAATCCATAGGTATTGGTAGCCGAACCAGGGCGTCAGCACCGAGCTATCCGCGATCACCAGCGGCTTGGAGATCTGCACGTCGATAGCGACGGTCGTGAGCTGCAGCTCCGGAGTGCCAGTGATGGTGCGCACTCCGCCGCCGACGGCGACGTCCGGCAGGATGCCGAGCACGCCGGTGCGAAAGCCCTCGAGCACGGCCAAGCGCACGTCGGCACCACCGTTGATCAAACTGGTTTGCGGCAAAAATCCGACCACGCCCGTGATCTCGAGTCCGTAGCCGAAGCCTTTGCGCAGCTTGAGCGAGTATTGCTGCAGGAGTGAAGCCGGGCTTTGATTACTCGTCTGCGCCTGATTCGTCGACGGGTCGGGCGTGCCTTGCGTCCCGCGCTTCCAATAGTCAGCGTCGCTCGAAATCGTGGTGTAGCTTGCCTCGAACGCCAGATTGAAGCCACCGAATCCGGTGCTGCGAGCGGAGTGCATCGCGCTCGGCGCAAGCGCGAAGCCGAGCTGATTCACCAAGCGCTTGAAGGCGACATTGTCCGGGTGGCAGTTCTGGGCGCTCGTCGGCTCGAAGCGACCGGTGCCGTCAGCGCTGAGGCAGCTCGCGGCATTCGAGACCAAGCGCTCGATCGCCAAATCCATGGGATCGGCTTGCGCCGCCAGGGACGCGGAGAGCAGCAGTGAACCGACTGCAAGGCCTGCGAAGCGAGCGCTCATCATGAACGGACCGATGGCCGTTCGGGCGAGGCTACTTGCCGCGCGGGAATTGCGTCAAGCTGCGCCCCCGGGATGAGAGGGTCCGAGAGAGTCTCGCCGGCCGGGCCCTGGGCCGTTACACTCCGCGGCGTGTCCGACGTGCCGACGCAATCCGACTTTTACCTACGCACGCGGGCCGTGCCGCGTCCGTTCCACATCATCCTGGTGGAGCCGGAAATTCCGCCAAATACCGGCAATGTCGCGCGGCTTTGCGCGGCCACGCTGTGCCCACTGCATCTGGTCGGCAAGCTCGGCTTCCGGATCGATGAGCACGCAGTTCGGCGCGCCGGTCTCGACTATTGGCATTTGGTCGAGGTCACTCAACACGAAACGCTGCGCGAGGCCGAACAAAGCGTGGCTTCCTTTAGTCCCGAGCGAGTGCCCAGGTCTTGGTTTTTCAGCGGTCACGCGCGGCGCAGCTACTTGGATGCGGACTTTGCACTGGGCGACGCGCTGGTCTTCGGCAAGGAGAGCGTGGGTCTACCCCCCGATTTGCTCGAGCAGCGCGGCGCGCAGGTGATCGGCATTCCCATGCCCGGCCACGTGCGCTCGCACAACTTGGCAAACTCGGTCTCGATCGCGGTGTACGAGGCGTTGCGCCAGAACCAAGCGCTCGCATTGGTCTGAGCTCGCTCAGCGAACGCTGACGGCTGGCTCGGCTTGGCGGAAGTCCGCATGAACACTGCGACTGACGCCGCTCAGGATCAGCACCTGCGCGTTCAGCGGCGCGCCAAAGGTGTCATTCCTGAACACGACTTGGTATCTGCCGACCGGCACCTTCAGCCCGAAAATCGGCGACTGACCGAGCTGATGGAAGTGCGGGCCGCTGACTTCGACCGAAGCGCGTGGATCCGCGGTGATCTTGAGCACGCCGAATTGCTCTGGTTCAGCGCTCGGCGCAGCGCTGCTGGGCGGAACACGCACGCGCGCGATTTCCTCGGTTTTTTGGGCTAAGACCGCCGAAAGCGGCGACACGCCGGAAGCGGGCGGCGACGCCTTCGCCTGCTCGGGCAAGGCAGGTGGGACTGGCGACGCGGACGGGGTTACGGGCACCGTAGCGGTCACTTGAACCGCGTTGACGTGAGATGCGCTCCTGCGCGGTACGAATGCAAGCGCTACCGCCGCAATCGTCAGCGACGCCGCAGCAAGCAGCCAGCCGACGCTGCGTTTCGGCGCGCGGCTGACTTTGCTCGAGGAAATCCCGGACGGGTCGCGCACGCTGTCGTCGACGATCGGCAGGGCGGGCGCCGCCTGTGCGGTCAGCGGGCCCGCGCTCGCCAGCACGGGAGTCGCTGGCAGATCGGCCGCCCCCGTCGGCGCACTCGACAGCTTACGCGTCCAAATTTCCACTTCGTCGCGCGCGGCGAAGGTGCGAGTGACGGGTGCACTGCCCACCGCCGACTCACGCGGGGCCGGCGGCTCCGAGCTCACCGGCCGCGTGCTGGCGCTAGTTTCGCCCGTTCCGCCCTCGCCGGGTAGCCACGGGCTCGAGGAACGCGAGCGGCGCCGCGCGCGCCGCACGCGTTCGCCGAGCCGGCGCGCGATGTCGCCGCTGTCCTCGCTCTTCAGAAATTCGCGCAGCGGCCGCGCTAAGTGCTCGGCCGCGACCGGCCTTTCGCGCGCGTCCAGCGCGACGCTGCTGGCGATCAATGCGCTCAAAGGGCCGAGCAAGGGCTGCTGGCGATCAATCGGCGCAGGCACGGTGAAGAGCGCTTGCTCGCTTTCTTGCGTGGTGGCGCGGCGAAATGGCGGATACCCGGTCCAAGCCTCGATCAACAACACACCCACCGCGAAGACGTCAGTGGCGGGCGTGAGCTCAGCCCCATGCAGCTGCTCGGGCGGCATGTGCCCTGGCGACCCGAACACCTCGGTGCGTGCCGTGTCCGTGGCACGCGTCACCGGCGCCGCAATGCCGAAGTCGATCAGTCGCACCGCGCCTTCGTCGTCGATCAGCACGTTTCTCGGGGTGACATCGCGATGCACGATGCGCGCGCGGCGATGCGCGTAGTCGAGCGCGCGACAGATCTCCGCACCGACATAGGCTCCCTCCAATGGACCGAGTGGTCCAGTCTCGGCCAAGACCTCGGATAGGGTGAGCCCCTCACACAGCTCCATCGCGATGTAATACACACCTTGCTCGACTCCGAGCTCGTAAACCGGCACGATGTTGGGGTGGCTGAGTTCGACCGCAGTCTTGGCTTCCTCCACGAAGCGGGTCACGAACGCTTCGTCCGAAGCGAGCTCGGTTCGGATCTGCTTGACCACCAAGCGCTTCTCGAAGCCGACCGCGCCGCGTAGGGTAGCGAGGTAAACACGCGCCATGCCTCCCGCAGCGATCTCGCGCTCGAGCACGTATTTGCCGAAGATCTGCGGAAACATCGCTATGCTTCATGTTAGCGCCAGTGCGGTCTTTTCGCTGCTTTCTGGCTGCTCGGCGCCCGAGACCCAGGAAATCGTGCTGCCTTTGACGGTGCACTCACTCGCGAGCTGTCCGGTTCCGACACCCGCGGAACTCCAATTGGGGGCGCTCGGCGACTTTCCGACCAGCAACGGCACGACGTCGTCGCTGCCGCTCACCGCGCAGAACGTCAGACTCGAGTTTCCGAGCGACACGCTGGCGTTGCAAGCGATGGCGCGGCCGGACTCATCGGACCAAGCGTTCATCGGCTTCAGCGAGCGCGGCAGCGTCGGGCTCGACTTCCTGCTTTGGCCGCAGGGCAGCGTGTGCGAGTTGGCCCGCGCGGGCAGCTATCCCGCCGGCCTCGGCGGAGAAGCGCTCGGCTTTGCCGACGCGAGCGGTCTGTTGATGATCGCCGGCAGCGAGGGCTTTTCGAGCTCGGCGGTGGTCGGCGCGCTGACCTTCGATGCGCGAAGGGGCGAAGGCGCGATGGTCGACCCGCGGGCTGCGATGCGGAAACCTCGCTCGTTCGCCAGCGTCACTGGGTTCGGTGAGAAGCTGCTGGTGGCCGGCGGTGAGTCTCCGATTCACGAGAGCGGGAGCCCTGCGAACGTGTGGAACGATACGGGCGAGGTCTACGACCCCAGCACGGGCGGCTTCGAGGCCGATTTCGTAACGCTCGCCCTCGGCGTCGCTCGCCACGCCGCAACGGTGCTGGAGAGCGGAGAAACGGTGCTCGTTGGCGGCAGCACCGAGGCCTCGCCCGCATCGAACTTCATTCAAGTGGTGTCGCCGCTGAGCCGTTCGGCCAAGCTGCTCGGCACGCTCAGCGTGGGCCGCAGCGCGCCAACGGTACTCCGCCTGGACGATGGCCGACTATTCGTCGCGGGCGGCGAAGACGCGGCCGGCAGCCCCGTGGGCGCTCTCGAATGGCGGGCCGCCGACGCGAGCCCGCTGCCCGCCCCATTCGACGGGACGATCTCGCTGCCCCCACGCTTCGACCGCGGGTACGCGACGTTGCCGGGCGGCGCGGTCCTGGCCGTGGGTGGCTGCGAAGACCGCGCCGCCGAAGCCGGCGAGGACTGCGCCAGCAAGTGCCAACGCGGTTGCCCACCGCGACCTGGCTACGAGGCCTTCTGGATTTCCGCTGACGGAACCGTAACCACCCTGGACCTCTCGATCGGGGCGGGGCGTCCTCACTTGCTCGCCGGCAGTGACGGAGGCCCCTGGTTGATCGCCGACAGTGACAACTCTGCCGGCTCCATGAGCCCGCCTGCGCTCTATCGGTTCAACCCTTGGCAGGCGGATTTCGGGCTGGTCGGCGAGCTCGGCCTGGACGCGGCACTCGTTCCCCCACGCTTCGTGACGATGGGCTCGGATTCATTCGCCTGGCTCACGCAGGACGCCCGAGGGATCGTGCTCGACGGCATTCGCTTGGGCACCCGCTCCGCGTTCAGCACCGATGTGCCGCTGGTCGGCCTGCGTGATCCCAATGACCCTGTTCGCCCCGCGCACCTCGTCCCCGATCATGCGCCGAGCGCGGAGCTGACCTACGAGGGGGGCGCTGGGGCACTCGCATTCGCCGCCAGCGCGAGCGATACAGCCAAGACCTGTGTCTGGATCAGCGACGCGCTGTTCGCGGACTTTTCCGCGGAGTTCGACTTCTCATCCAGTCAGAGCCCGAGCTTGCGCTTGGGCACGACCGAATTCGTCGACCCGGCGGCTGACGACGCGAGCAGCTCGTGCCCGCTCCCGCTGCTCTCCGGCGGCAGCGAGGGCGGCCGCATCTTGCTCGAGCGCGCCGGAAATCGTGCCTCACTGACGATCGGGAACGCGCACAGCGAGTGCTTGGTCAGCGCCCAGCGTTTTGCCATTGGCGTGTGCGCGAGCGAGCTCGGCCCCGTGCGGGTGACACGCCTGAGCGTCACCCGCAGCCCGTGAAGCGACGCATCAACGCTTGAACCACTTGCCGAAGCGGCTGCTACCGCTATCTCCAGGCTTGACGCTCGTGGGCGCCCCGCTGGAGCGTCCCGGCTGCGCGCTGGGGCGATCGCTCGGTGACTTCTGACCGGTACGGCGCTGCTCGGCCTTGCGCATTTCGTACAGTCGGATCTCGCGCTGAGCCTCCAGGTGACGTGGCTCATTTTCGACGATGAAGCGAAAATCTCCCACGGCCTTCCCGTTCTTGCCCATCCGCTTGAGGATCGAGCCGCGGTACCAGCGAATGCGCGTGTTGTTCGGCTCGAGGCGCTGGGCCTTTTCGATCCGCGCCAAAATCTCGTCCATGTTCGCATTGAGCTGCGTGGATTCCACCCAGGCCAATAGCGCGATGTAATCGGCCTGGCTCGGATCGAGCTCGACGGCCTTGCGCGCTTCTTCCAGAGCTGCGGCGTGGTTGTTTCGCTTCATCAGCACCTCGGCCTTTTGAAAGGCCGTTGCTGCGCGCAGCACCCGCTGAACCTGCTCTTGCTCCTCGGCGCCGCCAGCGCCGTCTTTGCGCAGCTCGTCATATTCCTTGCGCCGCGAAGCGTCCGACAAAATCTGGTGCGCCTCACTCATTCGGGCAAAGACTTTGGTCGCCAGCTCACGCACCTCCGCTAGATCCGGTCCGAGGCGATCCGGGTGCCACTTTTTGGCGAGCTGAAAAAATGCGGCTTGAATCACGGACGGAATCGCGTCCGGCGCGACGCCCAGGAGCTCGTAGTAATCCGCGCTGCCGTTGGCGGCGCGCTCGCGGATCTCTGCTTTGAACGCGGCAAACTCGGGGCTCTCGACGGCCTTGGGCAAGACCGACTGCGCGGGCGGCTGGGAGCTGATACTGGCCAAGGGATGGCGTGTGGTTCGCGCCGGAGCCGCAAACACGGGCGCGACCGGCAGGCGCGACGACGAGGGCGCTTCGTCCACCCCGATTGGCTCGACCCCGGGGATCCCGGATTCGAGTTGGCGAGTGATGAGCATCGCGTAGACCAAGCGGCGCACGTACGCAGGGTCTGCCAGGCCGCGTGCGAGCAGTTCAGTCAGCGGCTGCGGCTTGGCGCGCAGGACGTCGATAATCGATTGCTCGCGATGATCGAACCGGAAGCGCCGAATCGGCGCGTCCACATGGAGCAAGATCAGCTGGTCCCCGAAGCGCTCGAGCACCTCAGCCATGTGCCCGGCGTGAGCGTATTGACGCACTCCTCTCCAGATCAGCGCCAGCGGCTTAGCGCGCACGCCCTCGCCGCCCCAATGCTCGAGAAAGTTCAGGCGATCATAATATCCAAACAGAGTATCTGGCGGCAGGCTGAACATCCACAACACCTGCCGCGAGAGTTGCTCGCGCAGCCCCTCCCGCAGCGCATGCTCGTCGATGTGACCCTCCTCGAGCAGCACTTGGCCGTGCAGCTGCCCGCGCTCCGTCGCCTGCACCAGAGTGCGATCGTACACCTCGTCCGTGATCGCTTTTTGCTCGACCAAAACCCGCCCCAGAAACAAAACTGGGTCGAAGATCTTGGCTTTCGACGGCCCGCCACCCTCGAAGTAAATGGCATGGCGTTTACCATTCGACTCTTCGAGCACGAGCGTCCCGGTGAGCAGCCGATCCAGGCCGTAAACCAACAGGTGCCCGAGTGGAGTTGCCTCCAGCGAGCCCTGAGCAGTGGGTGCAGCCTCTGTCATGACCGAAGCGTCGACAGTCTAGCACTGCTCGATTGGTTTCGGCAGAACTTCCGCCCCGTGAGTCCCGCTCTGGTCAAGGCTCGGGTTTCCGCTGTTCGCGTGAGTCATGAGATCTCATGTTGTAGGTATTTTTCTAAGAAATGCCTCGTACGGAGTCGTACGCGCCGGCTCGGCACCGGCCTCGTGGCGCTCCGCTGGCAGTTTCGCTAGCGTTTTCGCATGCTCCGTGGCCACGTCCTAGTCGTCGACGACGAAACCTCCATTCTGAACACGCTGAAGAAGGCGCTATCTCTGGAGGGTTATCAGGTGGATTTGGCAGGCGGCATCCGCATCGCAGAAGAGCGACTCGCCAAGCAATCCTACGATGTGGTGCTCTTGGACGTCGCCCTGCCCGATGGCGATGGCTTGGATTTACTGGGTCGTTTGCGCGGCGCCGGCAACGAAACAGCGGTGCTGATGATGAGTGGACACGCGACGATTGATGCGGCGGTTCGTGCGACCAAGCTCGGCGCGCTCGATTTTCTGGAGAAGCCACTCTCGACCGATCGGCTCCTGGTCATGCTCGAGAACGCATTGCGCCTGCTTCATGCCGAAGCCGAAGCGCGCGAGCTGCACGCCGAGGCCGGCCACTTCGACGATCTCGTCGGCGATAGCCGGGTCATGCGCGATTTGCGCGAACGCGTGCTGCGCGCCGCGCGCTCCAACGCCAGCGTGCTCGTCCACGGCGAACGCGGTACGGGTAAGGAGCTCGTCGCGCGGGCCATTCACCGCGCGTCACCACGCGCCCAGGCGGTGCTGGAACGGCTGAATTGCGCTGCCGTGCCGGCCGAACTGATCGAAAGCGAGTTGTTCGGCCACGAGGCGGGTGCCTTCACCGGGGCGACCAAGCAGCGTCGCGGCAAGTTCGAGCGTGCCAGTGGCGGCACGCTATTTCTGGACGAAGTCGGCGACATGCCGCTTGCGATGCAGGCCAAGTTGCTGCGGGTGCTGCAGGAGCAAGAGATTGAACGGGTCGGTGGCAGCAGCACGTTCAAGATCGATGTCCGGGTCGTCGCCGCCAGCAACAAGGATCTGGCGGAGGCCTGCGCCAAAGGTGCATTTCGGCCTGATTTGTACGATCGCCTCAATGTCGTGCCGCTCGAATTGCCCCCGCTGCGGGCGCGGCGAGAAGACATCCCGCGCCTCGCCGAGCACTTCTTGCTGACCGCGCGCAAAGCCAACGCGCGCCCGGGCATGACGCTCACCCCTTCGGCGATCGCGGCCCTGACTCGGCATGCCTTTCCGGGCAACGTGCGCGAGCTGCGCAATCTGATGGAGCGGCTCGTGATCTTGAATCCCGACGACGCGGTGACGGGCGAGGACATCGAGCGTTCCGTGGGCATGGGCGGCGCGCAGCAAAGCGCTGGCTTGTATCAGCCCGGCGTCCCGTTTCGCGTCTTGTCGGAGCAGGCCGAACGCGCGATCGTGGAAGAGGCATTGGCGCACCACGGAGGACAGATGGCGGCGACCGCGCGAGCGTTGGGGCTGGAGCGCAGCCATTTGTACAAAAAAGCCCGAGCGCTGGGGCTACGTGGCGACAAGGACGACGAAGGCGAAGCCTGAGTCTCAACGCGGGAGCTTCGCCAGCCGCGCGTTCTTTGGGTCGAGTTTGCGCGCCGCGTCCGCTTCTTTTTTCGCCAACCCGCGCTTGCCGTTCGCCAGGTACAGCTCGGCGAGTCGAGCGTGCGCCTCTGCAACGTCCTCCGCGGTCCCTTCGCAGAGCGTGGCGCTCTCGAGCTCGAATTCTGCGCGCTCGCGTTTGCCGGTGTGAGCCAACGCCTCGGCGAACAATAGATGCGTCGTCAGGCCCGAGACGTCGGCGTACACCGCAGCCTCACCGACTCGAGCCGCCTCCTCATAGGCCGCGCTCTCGTCGAGCTTGCGGAGTAAGCGCTGGTAGACCTTGGGCTCGTGCTGTTCGAGCGCGCCGAGCGCCCGCAGCGCCTGCAATTCACCCGCGGAATCCGCGGACTTCTCCGCTAAATCCGCCAACGCGTAGTAGGGCGAGGCTTGCGTCGGATCGAGCCGGGTGGCGGCTTCTAGCGCGTGTTTTGCGCCGGCTTCGTCGTTCGAGCCGAGGGTTTGCGCGAGCAGCATTTCGACCGCATAGCCGTCCTTGCCGTCGGCGATCAACTTCTGCAAAGAGCCGACGACGCGGGCGGGCTCCTCGTGCGCGCCAAGCTGCGCATCGAGGAAGCGTGCGTCCGCGAACTTCGGGTCCAAGGTCAGCGCGCGCGTCAGTTCGGTCTTTGCGCGATCGCCACGACCGCGACGCAGCAGCGCCAGCGCGAGCGTCGTGTGGGCGCTCGCGCTGTCCGGGCTCCGTTCCACCGCAGCCTGTGCCTGCGCGATCGAGCCGCCACGGCTAATGGGCACGAATTGCTTCGCGTAACGGCTCAGGCGCCGCTCGGCGAAAGTCCGAAACTCACTATCGAGCTCTTCCGGAGCCTTGCCGAGGACATCACGCAGAACCTCGGGCGTGCGTCGCCCCGCGCCCCATTGACGTAACATCTCGCTCAACTTGGGCATGCCATACTCGGTCGCCCACAGACTCATGATCTGACTCGAAGCGTAGTACGCGGTCGCTACATCGTTCAGCTCTTCGGCGCGCGTGAAGGCGCGCGTCATGTTCGCCACCGCGGGCAAACGCCCGGCGCGCAGCGCCTGGTATAGATCCGGATCTTGTTCGCGCGCCCACTCCGGTCGACGAATGATGGTTTCGTATTCGGCCAGCCCCTCGGTGAACCAGCGCGGCACGTGGCTCTTGGACAATTGAATGTGGAACACGTGCGACAGCTCGTGCCAAAGCGTCATGCCCAAATTGAATGACTCGTACTTCGGGCTCATCGCGGCGAGCGTGCGGCCAAAGCAGACGCCTTGAATCGCGGTCTCGGGCAGCCCCCCGGTTCGGATGCCGAAATTCTGGCGTTCCGCGTAGAGCTCGACGCCGATCGGGGTCTCGGGCGTGAAGCCGTACGCCTTGATCATCTTGGCCCAAGCTTCGTCCAACAGTGCAGGCACGTAGCGTTCGAGGATCGCGCGCTCGTCCTTGCGGTAGCGGATCCGAAAAGGCGGATGAGAGACAGTGACGTAGTCCTTGGCGATCGTCTTTTCGTACAGGTTCAAGGTGTTGAACACGCGCACGTTGTACGGATCGATGGCGAAGGCGCGTCGCAGCGCGGCAACACCGCCGGCATCGTCGCCGGCGCGAATCAGATTCAAGCCGAGCTCGGCGTAGGCAACCCCGTCCTCATTGTCGATCGCCACCGCCTCGCGCATCATGCGCACGATCTCATCGTAGCGGTGCTCCCAGTCCGCGAACTCGGCCACGATCGAGTAAAGCTGAGAGTATTGCGGATTCTCCGCGAAAACAGCCTTCTTTGCGGCCTCGATGCCGGCTTGGTCGTCCGCCAAGAAGCGCTCGGCAACGCGCAGGCTCAATAGCTCCAAGTTGCCAGGGTCCGCGTTCGAGCCCTCACTCAGCTGCTCTGCCGCGCGCTCCAGGTCGTTGTCCCGCAGGCTGATGCCGACCAAGATCGCGTACGCAGCGCCGGCCTTCGGATTCACGCTCAGAGCCAACCGCGCCAAGCGCTCGGCTTCGTCGAAGTCCAGAGCCTGCGCCAGCTTGACGCGTGCCAACAGCAGCAACGCTTCGGGCTCGGCCGGCGCCTTGGTCAGGATCTCGTTCAGGACTTCTTCGGCGTGGCCAGGATCGTACTTTTCGAGGAATAAATCGGCGCGAAAGAGCAGGGTCTGCGTGTCACCCGGCAGTGCGCGCTCAGCCGCATCATAGGCGTCATTGGCGTCTTTCGGGCTGCGCAGGAGCTGCGCTGCGCGCCCGACCAGCGCCATACCTGCACCATCCGTCTCTTTGATGCGATCGTCGTTGTAGGCGCTCACGATCGTCATCAGCACGGGCTCGGCGTCGGCGCGGCGCCCTTCGCGCAGCAGCACGCTGCCGAGCTCGAGCTGCAACGCGAAGGACCCGTGCTCCGCAGGCACGGCGCGCAACGTGGCCTCGGCTTCGCGCACGCGGCCCAGGCTCAGCTGTGCGCGGGCCGTATACAGCGCGGCAAGAGTCCCCGTATTTGCGTCGCCGAGTAGCGGTGCCAGCATTGCAATGGCCTCCGGAGCGCGGCCCGTCTTGAGCAGGATCTGACCCAGCCCGAGCCGGGCTGGCGCGGCCTCGGCGCTGCTGACGAGCGCTCGAAACTCTGCCTCCGCCTCCCGGTAGGCGCTGAGCTCCAAGCGCTGGTTGGCACGCGCCAAGCGTGCGGCCGGTGGCAGCTCATGCGGGGGAGCGGCGGCGATCCCGCCGCTCGCGTTCGGCGCCACCGGCCCCCGATGACAGCTCGCCAGCACCGCTGCCAAAGCTACGATCGAAGTCCAAACCTGCGCTCGCATCTACGATCATCATGGCTGAGACCCGCGGCCCAGGCCAGTACGGTGCTCAGGCTTTTGGCGCGGGGCGCCAGCGTGTCAAACGCCTGGGCCACTCGCCATCGCTGCTCTTCGTGCGCAGCACGCTGCGAAGTAGGGCGCGGGCGTAGGCCAATAGCCAATCCGGCGGGACACCACCCTCCCACTCAGACAGCTCGAGGCTCGCCTGCGGCGCGTCGATCGTGACCCGCGCGCTGAGCTCTGCATCGGGCGTCAGCAACGTCAGCACGAAGCGGGCGAACGTCTCGCTCGCTTCTGCGAGCTTTAGTTCCACACGGCCGCCGTGATCCGGTCGCACGCGGGGGAAGCTGCGCGTTTTCTCGGGCGAAAGCAACCGGGAGCAACACTCGATTGAAATGCCAGGCAGGCCGTGTTGCGCTCGAGCGCGTGCGGATCTTTGCGCAGCGAGACGAGCTGAGCCTCGATTTGCCCGAGCTGCTGCGCGCTACCCGGAGCTACTTCGACGCCACGCTGGACGTCCAGTCGCGAAGGGATCTCGCGCCCGACGGCCGAGACTACGTGGAGGTCCTGCTGCGCTCGGAGAGGCACGACTACGAAGGACGATTTTCGATTCACACGCGCTGGGCAAGCGAGCACGACCGCGCGGACGCTCGCGACGCCGAGCAGCGCGGTCAGGCCGCTGGTATGGCCACACTGGCCGCGCGCTGCCGGACGATTTGGGACGTCGAGCCGATCGACGACGATTCGGAGCTCGCGCGGCTCAATCTGTGTGGGATCTTGGCGGCAGTCGCGCTCGGCCCGGTCTTGCCCGACGATGGCTCGACCCTTTACGGCGTGCGCGGGGCAATGGAGCGCGTCGAAAAGCTGCTGAAAGCGCGCTAATTCGTTACGCCGAGCGCGGGATCAGCAGCGCGTCTAGGTTCACGCCGACGCCCTCCAATGTGCGGCGCTGAATCGCGCACAGCTCGCGGATGCCTTCGAGCGCGAGATCGATCATGGCGTCGATATCGCTGCGCGGTACGGCCTCGCCCTCGGCCGTCCCCTGCACCTCGACGATCGCGCCGTTCGCGGTGGCGACGACATTCAGGTCCACGCGCGCCGAGCTGTCCTCGAGGTAGCAGAGGTCGAGTACGTACTCACCTGCGACGTGCCCAGCGCTGACGGCCGCCACTTGGTCGCGGAGCACGGGCTTGTTGAGCTTACCGTTCTTGGTCAGCTTGTCGCAGGCCAGGGCCAAGGCGATAAAGCCGCCCGTGACCGAGGCAGTGCGAGTACCGCCGTCCGCTTCCAAGATGTCGCAATCGATGTGAATGCTCTTCTCGCCCAGCCGATCCAAATCGACGGCTGCGCGCAGCGAGCGGCCGATCAGCCGTTGAATTTCGCGCGCCCTGCCGCCGAGCGGACGGTCGCGACCGTCGCGATTTTCGCGGCGCTTCGGGTTGGCGCGGGGATGCATCTGATAGTCCGCGGTGATCCAGCCCTTGCCCTTACCGACCAAGAAATCCGGAACGGATTCTTCAATCGACGCAGTGGCCAGAACCACGGTTCCACCGGCACGGTAAAGCAATGAGCCCTCGGCGAGCCGGTGAAAACCCGGGGTGGCCTCGACGGGGCGAATCGTTCGCAAATCGCGGCCCGCGCGGGCGGCAAGAATAGAAGTACGCTTGGCTTTGGACGCAGGGCTCATCTCGCGCCCTTTAGCACCGTATGGAGGTTCGAGCACAGAGACGTGAGCTCGGTAAGGGCGAAGCGAGCGAACTTGCGGTTCATGTAAGCGGCCGTCGCTCTCGCGGCCCATCACCGGCGGGACGTCGTCCATGATAACTTCGAGTCGTTTTTTCTGAATTCAAAAGCGGGTCCTACATGCTCAGCACGGGGGAGATCATCGACGGCAAGTACAGAACGATTCGCCTGATCGGCGAAGGCGGGATGGGCGCGGTATACGAGGCCGAAAACATCCGCATCCACCGCAAAGTGGCGATCAAGGTGCTCCATGCCGGCGTGGCCGAAACGGCCGAAGCCGTGCAGCGCTTCGAACGCGAAGCGCAGGCCGCTGGCCGCATCGGCTCCGAGCACATCGTGGAGGTGCTCGACCTCGGAAACCTAGCCTCCGGTGATCGCTACATGGTCATGGAGTTCATGGATGGCGACAGCCTCGGTGGTCGCATCAAGGCCAAAGGCCGCCTGTCGCCAGCCGAGCTCTACCCGATTGCTCACCAGCTCTTGGCCGCGCTCGACGCGGCGCACGGAGCCGGCATCATTCACCGCGATCTGAAGCCGGACAACGTGTACCTGCTGCGTTCGCGCAGCGGCGTGACCGACTTCGTTAAATTGCTGGATTTCGGCATCTCCAAATTCAATCAGCTCAGCGGCGACAGCGGCTTCAGCATGACCCGTACGGGCGCGGTGATGGGCACGCCGTATTACATGGCTCCCGAGCAGGCCAAAGGCGCCAAAGACGCCGATCATCGCGTCGACCTGTATGCCGCGGGCGTGATTCTGTACGAATCAGTGACCGGCGAAGTGCCGTTCAACGCCGACACCTTCAACGAACTATTGTTCAAGATCGTGCTCGAAGAGCCGCGCCCCGTGCAGCAGCTGGTGCCGGGGATCGATCTCGGGTTCGCCGCGATCATCAACAAGGCGATGACGCGTGATCCCAGCGCGCGCTTCCAAACGGCCAAGGCGTTCCAACTCGCGCTCGAGCATTGGGCGACCAACGCGGGCCCCGAGCTCGCCCAAGCGCTTCGTGCGCCCGCCGCTGGCAGGGGCAGCATTGCCGATGGAACCGGGCAGTTTGCCCGTCAACCCGCGGCGGTGGGTCCGCTGCTCGATACGGGTACCCCGGGCACGTGGGCCAATACCGGCGGCGTCACCGCGCAGTTGCCAGCGCCCACGAAGCAGAGCAACGCCGGCCTGTTCGCGGTGCTCGGTCTGGTGGGTTTGTTGCTCATCGGCGGAGGCGTGGTTGGCATGCGCGTGCTGAGCAAGGCGCCCGCGGCCGCGCCCATTGCTGCAGGCTCCGGGCCCAATGCGGCAGAAGAGAAGGCCAAGACCGAGACGCTGATGGCAGCTGCCAAAGCGCAGCAACAAGAAGCCGATGCCAAGGCCGAAGCCGAACGCAACGCCGAGGCCGCCAAGCGAGCAGCAGCGCAAACGGCAGCCAACGTCGCCGCAGCGCCAAGCTCCGCGCTAGTCGCGGGCCACGCTCGCGGCGACCAAGCCGAAGGCAGCCGCTTTTCACGCCCCGGCGCACCCAGCCGCCGTAGCCGCAAAAGAAGCGCCAAAAAACCGCTCCTACGGCTGCCCCCGCGGCTGCGCCAGCCCCCGCCTCGACGGGGCGCAAGATCCGCACCTCTTTGTGAGCTAAACCCCAGCCGCTATGGCTTCTACTGGTCTGACACTGAAGGTCTCGGAGATCTTCGAGAGCTTGCAAGGTGAAGGCATCAGCACGGGCGCGCCCTGCGTCTTCGTCCGTTTGGCGCAATGCAATTTGCACTGCAGCTGGTGCGACACCAAATATACCTGGGACTTCGAGCGTTACCGCTACGAAGACGAAGTGCGCGAGCAGTCCGCCGCGGAGGTAGCGCAAATCGTGAACGGCGTAGCGAGCCGTCGCTTGGTGCTCACGGGCGGCGAGCCGCTGCTTCAGCAACGCGCGCTGAAAGAGTTCTTCGCCGAGCTCGCGCCGGACATCGCCGTCGAGGTCGAGACCAACGGCACGATCGTGCCCGAGGCCGCCGCACTCTCGCGTGTCAACCAGTGGAACGTCTCGCCGAAGCTGGCTAATGCCGGCGATCCAGAGCAATTTCGCATCCGTCCCGAGGCGCTCACGGCGCTGCGCGATTCAGGTCAGGCCTATCTGAAGCTGGTCGTGGCCGGCGATGCGGACTTCGCCGAAGCAGATGCACTCGTGGCGCGCCTGGCGTGGCCGAGCGAGCGCGTGATGTTGATGCCAGAAGCGACAGACCGCGAGCAACTGCGAGCTCGTTCCTTTGCGGTGGCAGAAGCGGCGCGCACGCGTTCCTATCGCTTTTCGTCTCGGCTCCACCTCGAGCTCTGGGGCGGACGCCGCGGAACATGAATTAGCGAGGGGCGGCTAAGGCCGGAACAGCGCGCGCAGCGAGCTGCGATGCGGGATCGCGATCGCCCCCCTCCCAGCAGCCGCGAACTCGAGTACGGGCACGCGATGATCAGCGCACGTCGCCCCAGACGGTCAAAGCCGCGACGGTTTCGGGGTCGAGCACCGCAGCTTGCTTTTCCTTGGGGCGCCCGTTCGCGTGGAGCGCCGCATTCTCGGCGCGAAAGGTCGAAAGCCACAGCGCGCGCGCCGCGTAGGGTTTTTCATCGAACACGTCGTTGACGCAGGCAGGATCCAGATCGATCGCGCACAGCGTTGGTTTTTTGCCCAATTGACCGCGCAAAAGCCAGGATCCAAGTCGGGTCGAGTAACGCCCTGGCGCGCTCGCTACGAGCGCCTTGGCGACCACTGGCACCAGGCCGTGCGCTGCCGCATACAAGTCGACGCCCTCGACCGACTCGGGCACTGGGATGCCGAGGGCCGTCAAAATAGTCGCGCTCACGTCGGCGGCGCCCGCGGGCAGCGGTTCGTCTCGACCATCGAGATCGCCGCCCGGAAATTTCACGACCAACGGCACGGCCAGGCGATCTTCGGCGAGCGTCCCTTGTGGATCGAACGGTGAATCCGGCGGCTCACCCGCCGAGACGTCGCCAGCGAAGACGATCAGGCTGCGGTCCCAGGCGCCCTTCTTCTTGAGCAGTGCCACGAGTTGACCGATGACCAAGTCTTGTTTGGAAAGCGCTGCATCTTGCAGTGCGTGCAGGCGAACCCAGTCCTCCTCCAGCAGGTGGTGAGCCGCTCGCGTCCTTCTGGCGCGCAAGGCCGCGAGCATGATGCCGCCCCGGCGTGGGTCGAGGATGCCGGCATATTCGTCCGGCTTGAGCGCCTGCGTCTCTTCGCGCGTCAAGTCCCAGGGCGGATGTGATCCGCGCGCGTGTACGACCAATAAGCGTGGCCCCGGATGTCCGTCATCGAGCTCGCTTTCGAGCCACTTGAGCGCGCGCGATAGGGGTTCGGTGGCGGGCACATCGAGCACGGGTGACAGCGTGTCGAAGGTGTCCCAACCAGAACCGAAGCCAAAGGGCGCGAACGTATTGGGCACGCCAGTGAAGAACGCCGTGCGCCCGCTGGCCTCTTTGACCATCTCGCTCAAAAGCCGCACCGAATCAGCGATACGCGAATTGCCATCTTCGACGCGATGCGTGCGTGGGGAGAGCCCGGTGAGCAGTGACGCAGCCACCGATTGCACGACCACGCTCGGCGCGCGATAGCCGCTGAAGGCCGTCGCCGCGCGACCGAGCTCACCCAACGAAGCCAGCTTGCCCGTCGGACCGAAGGGCGGGACCCGCCGCCGGTCGATGCCCGCCTCGAGCAACAGAATGGCTACTTTCGCCTTGGGAATGTCGATCTGCGGGGCCGACCGTCGAGCGATGCTCGGATCGCCAAAGGCGACGCGTCCGCCGCGCGAACCGTCGAGTGCGCGAAATTCGACGCCAATCACTTTGCCCGCAAAGGGCGCTAAGTCCACGGCCAGCGGCGTCCACGACGCGCTGTCGCCGCCAGCGACTCGTCGCGTTTGCAAGACCACGGGTTCCTCCCCGTCCGCAACGACCCGCACCTCGGCGGTGCCCTTGCCGACTCCCCAAAAGCCCAGTGCCACCTTCAGGCGCGCGTCGGCGGCCGGTCGCAACCAACAGCGCAACGTGCTCGGCGGGTTCAGCACCAACGCGCGCTTGGGCGCGCCATTGAGCACCACGTCGCCCACGATGTTGCTCAGAGTCGGCGCGGCGTAGCCCGTCGTATCGTCACCGCGCTCGCCAACGCGCACCCAGTCGATCTCACCCTGCATCGCTCGAGCGCCGCGTGGGGCACCCGAAAAGCTCATTTTTAGCTGGTGATGTCCCCGTGCCAGCTCGGCCGCGAGCGGCGGCAAGGGATACACCTTGGTCTCGTCGGGGTTCGGCCGAATCGAACCCACGCGCTTGTCGTCGATCGTGAGCCCGAGCCACTTGGCTTCACCGCCGTGCACGCGCACGCTGACGCTGGTACCCGCGCGCGGCTCGTCGAGCCAGAAGTCATATTTCAAATTTCGGCCAAACGCGCGCACGAACGACTGTCCATCTCGTTCGATGTCCGGGTAGTCGTCCGAGCGCTCGGAGCCAAAGCCGCTATAGGCTGCGGCCGCAGGGCTGCCGAGATCGATCAGCAAGCCCTGGTGGTCGACCTCGCACCACGACAAATTCGGGATGATCTCGAAGCGATCGCGACCGTCGACCACGACTTGGGGTACGTCACTCGCGCCCGGCGCGGGCAGGGCCGCCAACGCGCTCGTGACCGCTGATGGGCCGGGCTTTGGGCTCGATTGCTGGTTCGAACAGGCCAGCACAGGGAGCGCCAGCGCCGCCAGGGAGGTCCGCAAAAGGCGACGATTTCGTCGACTTCGCGCCGCGCGTTCTCGATCCATCACGATGTCGCAGGGAGCGGCGCGCGGACGCTCGGCGGCGCGCCTACGTCGGGCGCACTCTGCATGCGGTAGTAGCTCATCAAGAAATAGGCGACGGCAAACGCTGTGGCCCCAATAAAAACGAACCGGACCACGGAGCCGGCACTGGCGTTGGGCGTCGCGGGTACGCGCGCCGACGGAGTCGGCGTCTTCAGCGCGCTGACGCGCGAAGAACCACTCGGCGCGCGGGAGTCCGCTTGCGAAACGAGGGTGGACTGCATGGCGGCCGGGGCGGGTGGCACCGAAGGGGGCGGGGCGGGAGCGTCTTCTGGCACGCTTGCGGGCGGCTGAGGCGCAACCGCAGCCTCGATTGGCGCCGGTTCATCCACGACAGCCGGGATCGGCGAGGCCTCCGTCAACGCGCTCGCGAGCGCGTCCAGTTCCTCCGCACGCGCGGGGTGCAACAGGGGCGAGGAGCCTGCGGCCGGCCGCGGCGGCTTGAGCGGCTCCGCCGGCGCGGCCGGCGGCGCGACGACGATCGGCGCCGGCACCAGGGAGGCGGGGCGCGCGACTTCGGGCACCCCAACGCCTTCGAGGGTGCCGGCATTGCCGAACACGCCCTCGGTGATTTTTTCCCAACGTCGATCGGCAGCGGGGGTCACCTCGCTGCTGAATGGGAGGCCTTTGGGTTTTTGGGAGACCGGGGGAATGGAAGCAGGAGCGAGAGCGGGGGGAGATTCGGGCACGGGCACGGTCAGAGCGGGAGGGGGGCGCGAGGAGTCGAGTTGGAGCGAGAACCAGCCCGCGTCCTCGGCGGTGACGTCGTCCGCTTTGGGGGCCAGGGAGGGCGTGGCCGCGAACTTAGAGGCGGCGGCTAGTGAGGGCGACAGCGCCGGAGGCTCCGGCAGCGAAGGCGGTGGCAGGGTCGGCAGAGCCGGCGCCTCCGACGATGTTGGCGGCGCGGAACCGCGCATTGGCGCGGGCTCGTTGCCGATGCGATCGATGCTGGTGATCGCGCCGCGGCGGGCGATGTCCGACAGCACTGCCTCGAGCAAGCGCGGCGCGACCGAGCCGCTGGTGATGAGCTCGCGCGGCGACGCGCCGCCGATGATCTTCTCGAGCAGGCTGCGCGCGGGCTCGGGCGTGCAGTCCAGGTAGCCATCGATGATTTTCGTCGCGATTTGTACGCGTGTCACGGAGACCAGCGCGCCGGCCGAAATCGAGCTCAGGGCCGCGCGCGCTCGCTCGATGGGCGCTTTCAAAATTTCGGCCGCGGTGCCCTCGAAATCCGCGCGACAGGGCGTCGCGTCCGGTTCCACCAGGAAGCGCCCCGCGCTGACTCCGAGCAGCGCGGCGAGCACGAATTCGCCGCGCTCGAAGCTGCCGTCGGCAGAACTGCGCGTGGCCGAGCAAAGCCGACCGCGGCGGACTTGCACCTCGTACAAATACACGGCATCGCGGATGCCGACGCGGACGTCGCGCTCACCTTTACTAGCCAATTCCAGGATCAGCCGCGGGGTCAGCCCGTCCAGACGGCCACGCGCTTCTCCACCTGCGGCCAGGCGCTGCTCCACCCGCGCGCGCGGCCGGAGTACTTCGCGCAGGCGCTCGGCGACGGTCGCAGCGGCCGCCTCCTTGCGCAAATAACCGTCCGCGCCGGCACCGAGCTCACGCACGCGCTGCAGCAGATCTTCCTTCCAAGACAGCAGGATCACCGGGACGTCGCGCACGGCGACGTCGCGCTTGATCTCGTGGCACAGGGAAAACCCGTCCAACTTGGGCATGAGCACATCGCTCACCACCAGATCGGGCCACGCATCGTAGGTGAGCGCGAGCGCGCGAGCGCCATCGTGTGCCTCCAGCACTTCGACGCCGAGCCCCTTGAGCAGCCCGCCCATGAACCAAACGACCGCGGGGTCATCGTCCGCGATCACGATTCGACGGCCTTGGAGCGAAACTTGGTCGCCCGAGCGCGCTTCAGTATCGCCGGCGCTCCGCTCACCGGCGCGGCGTTCTTCCGTGCTCCAGGTCGCCATTGGCACCGCGCCTTCTGGCCCGCTGGAGTCGAAGCGCACGGCGCCGCTCGAGCGCAACGTGACCAGTTCGCGTACGCGCGCCACGGCCCCCCAAACGGCGGCCATTATGTCCGCGCCGTCGCCCAACGCAACGCTCGTGCCGCGCGCGCTGGGCTGTACCGCATCCAGCAAGCCGCGGCGGACTTCGAGGGAGATGCGATCGGCGAGGGCTGCCACCGATAATTCGCCCAGCGGGTCGCGACCCGCTCGCGGTTCAGCGGCCAGCGCCCGCAGCTCGACCACTGTCCGCTGAAGCGTTTCGGCACTGACCGGCTTGGCCAAAACGCGCGCGGCGCCCAAAGCGATGTATGCGGAGGCGGCCTCGGGGCTGGTAAAGCTGCCGAGCACGACCAGCGGGACTGGTTCGACCTGCAGATCTTTGACGAGGGCCTCGACGAGTTCGCGGGCGCCACTGCGATCGGCGTCGATGATCGCCAAATCCGGCCCAAAAATCCGCGCTTGCTCACGGGCCCGCGTCAGATTTTCGGTGCGTTCGCACTCCACGTGCGTGCCCGGGATGGCCTGAATCGCGTCCGCCAACGCCTGCTCGCCGAAGATCAGCACGCTCAGCGGCCAGGTCGTGGGGGCACGGTCGGCGCTCGCGGTCGGGGCCGGCCGCAAGGACACCGGCATGCCGAGCAGCAGCGAGGGCAGCAGATCGAGCGAGCGAGCCACGTCGCTGAACTCGCTCTTGCGCAAGCGCTTCTCGGCCTCGGTCAGCGCCTCGGCGACGCTGGCGAAGCCCAGCACGCGCGCGCCCGCGCTGAGCGCGTGAATGCGCCGGAGCAGACCGTTGCGCAATGCACCATCACTCGAGCTTTGCTCTACTGCACGCAGCGAGACGCGCAACGCCTCGAGGCGCCTGCCTAAGTTGGCTACGAAATCGCCGCGCGCGCCCGTGAGACGAGCGGCCTCGTCCTCGCGGGCAGGAACTGGCCCGACCATCCCTCGGCCGTACCACACTCGCCAGCCTGAGCCGAGTTTTTGCCGGTAGCTGGCCGTTAGGCCGGGGCGCGCTCGTCGAGTCGAGCCAGCACCGCGTCGGTGACCGCCTGGGTGCTCAGGGTGCCGCCCAAATCGGGAGTGGTTTCCCGCGCTTCGAGGCTGCCCTGAAGCGCGGCTTCGAGCTCCCGAGCGGCCTCTGCAAAGCCGAACTCCTCGAATAGCAGGCACAGACAAAGAAGTGTGGCCACGGGGTTGGCCTTGCGGAGCCCGACTAGCTTCGGCGCCGAGCCATGCACGGGCTCGAACAGCTTCACGCGCTCCGGATGATCGGGGTTCGAGCTGACGCTCGCGGCAACGCCCAGGCCGCCCTGCAGCGCCGCGCCCAGGTCGGTCACGATGTCACCGAACAGGTTGTTGGTGACGATCACTTGGAACTGGCCCGGATCGCGCACCAACTCCAAGCATAAGGCATCGATGTACAAGTGGCTGGCCTCGATCTCGGGGTAATCCAAGCGCACCAGTTGAAACACGCGCTGCCAGAGCTCATGCGCGTGGCGCATCGCGTTCGACTTGTCCGACATCAGCACGCGTCGCTTGCCGGTGCGCCTGGCGTAGGCGAAGGCTGCGCGAATGATGCGCTCCACGCCTTTCCTCGTGTTGATATCCTCGTTGATCGCGATCTCGTCCGGGCTGCCGCGCCGCAATTGGCCCCCGATGCCCGCGTAAATACCCTCGGTATTCTCGCGGAAGACCACGAAATCGACGTCCCGGGCCGAGCGGCCGCGGAGCGGCACCAAGCCATCGGAGAGCGCGCGCACCGGTCGCACGTTGGCGTACAGATCGAAGCCCATGCGCATGCCGAACAAGATATCGCGCGCGTGCTCGAAGCCCGGAACGCGCGCATCGCCCAGCGCGCCCAGCAACACCGCCGCGCAGCTCGACGAGATCTCGTCGCGCACGTCCGCGGGGAAGGTCGTGCCATCGCGCAAGTAGCGCTCGGCACCCAGATCGAGCTGCCAAAGTTCGAACTCGATTCCGCGTCGCTGGCGGAACCAATCCAGCACACGCAGGCCCTCCGCGATCACTTCGGGACCGATGCCGTCTCCCGGGATAACCGCCAATTTTCTCATTGAATTCAGTTACCTGCAGCGCGCTCGAGGAGCGCCCTCAAGAGCGATGCGACCTGCTCGGGATCGCCCTCCTGCCCCTCGGGCAGGAGCTCCGAGGCATCGATCACCACCACGCCCGCATTGCTGCAGGCGGATTCCAGCACGTCTGGGACGCCCGCATCCAAGCGCGCCACCGCTGCGCAGCTGGGCAGCACCAAGGCCCACAGCGGCGAGTACGCCTCCACCAAGGGCAGGCCAACCACGCCCAGTTCCCCACCATCGGCCAAGCGCAGCGTCGCAAGCGCGTGCGGAATCGGCGCGCTCGGCACCATCTCGGTCGGCGCGACGGCATCGGCGATTCGGCTGACCGCGTGCGTGAGCGTGGCCAGCCGCTGTTGGGAGGCCGCAATCGCCACTCGCACCGGCGGACGGAAGCCAGCGCGAGCCGCGCGTTTGGCCAGCGCGGCCAGCACGGTCAGGCGCTCTGCATCGGCCAGCTCGACGCGCGCCGCTCCCGCCGGGATCCGGCGGATCTGCCCCAAATCCAGCAGCTCGGACAAAGCCTCGAGCACGTCCAGATCGGCGATCGGAACCTCGTCCAAGAGCTCCGACAGCGTGCGCGGCGCGAGCAGCACTTCGAGCACGCGTTGACCCGCTTCACGCGGACTCGTCTCGGGGGGAACGATGGCCAGGAACGCATCCGACTCCGAGTCCAAGAGCTCGCGCCGGCGCTTGGTCTCGTCGATGTGGCGCATGCCCTCGAGCAGGAGCGAACGTGTCGGAAGCACGATGCGGCGCAGCGAGTGGCCCGCGCCACTGGCGAACGAAAACACGCCCTCGGATTCCCCCAGTAGGCGATAGAGCGCCTTTTCGCCCTCTAAACGCCGGTACACGGCGTCCACAATCTCGCCGTCGGAGAGCCGAACCTCGCCCGCGCCAGCTTGCGTCGTGATCGACAAAGACCCGCTGCGCCGATTCATACTGAGCAGTTGCAGTAGATCCAAAATGCCGATCTGTTGCAGGTTGCCGCGCACGTCTCCGCTCTCGGCTACCGCCGCGTTGGCGCGCAATGGGAGTGCGTGCATGCGCCGGACGATGTCCTCGAACTCACTCGCATCGAGCTCGTCCGCATGCAGTTGGCGCTCCGGCAGCGTGTTGTACAGGGTAAAGATCATCACGCGCGAAAGCGCGGGATCCGCCGCGAATTTGGCCCTGAAGCCGCCACCTGCCAAAATCTCGGCGGCCACGATCACCGCTTCGGGCGGCGCGCCACGTGCACGATCGACGGCGCTTGCCACGCTGTCGGCGATGGCCACCTCGAGGCCGCGCGCGCGCAGCTTGGAGGCCAGCGCGCCCAGCGCATCGAAGTCCGATTCTACGACCAAGATCGAGCGCGCCATCAATCCGCGAGCCTCAGGTCGGTCGCTTCGGACAACTTGCGCAAGATCAGATCGACCAGGAGCGGGTCGGCGGCGTGCACCGCGCGCACCACGTTGCCCTCAGTCCGGCCGAGCAAAACATACGCCGAGTGCTCGGCGACCACGCACAAAATATCGAGATTGGCGCAGCCTTCGAGGCCCGAAACGTCTACCGCGTCGAAGCGCAGGCCGTCACCATCCCGTCCGTGCTCGGCGCGCACCGCGCCGCCTACGCTGATGCCAGCGTGCACCGAAGCGACCACGCGTGATTGCCCCGCGCGCCAAGCCTCGGACACCGTGCTCAGCGCGAGACCCACCAAATCCATCGCCGGTAGCTCGATGTAGTGCGGGCTCTCGAGGCCACGTGCGTTCGGCAACGGGTCGGCGGCGGGCTGCGCAAGCAGTGCGTCGGCCAAATCCGGCAACGAGTGCTCGCGCAACTTGAGGCGATGGACCACGCTGTTCTGCGAAGCTTCAGCGCGCTGCTTGGCCACCCGGAGCAACCGCGACAGGTCGCCGCCGTCGTGAGGGAAGGTGGCAACGCCCACCGTCACCCCCAAGCCGCCCGGCGACCAGCCCGGCTCGCGGGTCGCCAATTCCGCGAGGATTCTGCGGCGACACGCGTGCGCGCCGAGACCGCCAGTCTCCGGCAACAACAGGTAAAACTCGTTCGCGTCCACCCGGGCGAGTACGTCCGTGTCGCGCACCGCCGCGAGCACGTGCTCGGCGACCAACACCGTGGGCTCGCCCTCGCCTTGACTCGGCCGATCGAACTGCACCCCGATCGTCGCCAGCGCGAAGCGCCGACCGTGACGGCGCGCCATGTCGATCTCGCGCCCCGCGACATCGACGAAATAGGCGAAGGTGTAGGCGCTCGAGCTCGGGTCCTTCATCGCCCCGCGATGGGACTGCTCACGCGCGCCGATCAAGGCCAGCGCGGTGGTGGCCTGGGCGCTGAGCAGCGGCAGCAGTGGGAACACCTGGCTCGCACTCCGGCCCTCCGAGGTCTTACCGAGTAACACCAAGCCACTCTGTTCGCGGCGCAGCGCCAAACGCAGCGTATCTAGCTGGTGTTCGCGCGCGTGGTTCAAAAGCTCCATTTCGTCGCAAAAACTGGGCGCATCCCCCAACCTGCCGCGCGCGGCGACGCGCATCAACTGGCGCGACCCCTCGGCCGCAGGCACGTACACCGCTGCCAGTAGCACGCCCACGCCGTTGACTAAAAGCTCGCTCAGACGCTCCGCGGCGTCGCGGCGTGTGGGCGCTTCGGCCAGCTCCGCCACTTGCTCGACGAGCGAGACGTGGCGGCTCGAAGCGGCTGCCGCGCGCTCCAGGCGCAAGCGCTCGTCGCGCTCGGCGAGACGGGTGCGCACGTCCGCGAGCGCGTTCATCAACTCGTCGCCGGAGAGCGGCAGAACCAGCGTGCCCGCACTGCCGAGCGCGGTGGCTTGCACGCCCAGAGCCAAGCTCTCGGCGCCGGTCAGAGCGAACACGGTCACATGCGGCGCGAGCGCGCGAACGTGATGCAAGACAGCTAGTCCCGCGCCGTCCCCCATCGTGACATCCACGAACGCAACATCCGGAACTTGCGAGGAAATTCGCACCAGCCCCTCGGCCAAATCGGTGGCTACGCTGAGCCGGTCCCCGGATTGCCCCAAGGTTCGACCCATCACCTCGATCGCGTCCGCGCTGGACACGATCGCCACCACGTTCAAGTCGTGGCGTGGCCCGTCGAGCTCGACATTCAAGTGAGCGAGACCTCGCCCGAGAATACTCGCCGAGCCGGACCGCGCATGGTCACATCCAAGGTTTCCCGAGTGACGGTGATGTGCAGTGGCCCACCCGGCAAACGCACTTCAATCTCGGTGTCGAAAGGCACGCGTCCTTGGCGTGCCGCCGCGACCACCACCGCGCAGGCGCCCGTGCCGCAGGCTAATGTTCGACCCACGCCGCGCTCCCAAACCAATAAATCCAGCACGCGCTCACTTCGCGTCGTCACCAGCTCCACGTTGCTGCCCGCAGGAAACAGCGCCGAGAGCGCGGGACCGAGCTCGTCGAGCGCGCGTTCGTCGAGGCCCGCATCGAAGTTGATGGCGTGCGGATTGCCCATGGAAACTCGGGAAAAATCCAAGCGTTTTGGGCCGAAGGCATGCGAAATCTCGCCCTCCGGCAGGCCACGGCCCATGCCTACCGAGACCGAGCCGGTCTTGTCACTGCGTTCGACAGCGACCAAGCGCGGCCCCGCGTCCGTGTCGACGATGAAGCTCACCCCTTGCGCGCGGTCTTGTAACGCGAGGTGCAAGGCGACGCAGCGCAGGCCATTGCCGCACATTTCGGGTCGACTTCCGTCGGCGTTGAGCACGACCATCGTCGCTCGCGCGCCGAGCGACGTCGGCGGAAGCACGAGCAGCACGCCGTCGCCACCGACGCCGAAGTGGCGATCGCACACTTTGGCGACCTGCCCCGCGTCGAGCAACCCTTCGTCCGTGGCATCGACGATCAAAAAATCGTTGCCCAGGCCCTCGTACTTGGCGAAGCGGAGATTCGTCGGTTCAGTCATCTTGGGAGTTCCGGTGCTCCTGAATCTGAGGCCTGCTGACCCGCCTGACCAGCTCCCTCGGGTGCGTCCGAGCCACGAAGCGCGGCCCAGCGGCTACGTCTCGGTCTGACTCAATTTGGCGAGCAGCTCCGCCCGGGTGAGCCCCGCAATCCGTATCAGTTTACTGCGAGACCCGGGGCCTGAAACAATTTCGAGCGCGCTTTTTCCGCACCCGAGCGCGTCAGCCAGGGTGCGAATCAGCTCGGAATTGGCCTCCCCGTCGACGGGTAGGGCCGCCACGGCTACCTCCAAGATCCCGTCTCGAACCTGGAGAATTCGGCTCCTAGCCGCCCTGGGCTTCACTCGTACGCGAATTCGAAGTGAGCTCCCCTGTTGTTCGACCTCAAGAAGTGACATTCGTCTGGCAGTTTAGCCGAGTTGGCTCTAGCTGGCGCGGACGGCTGAGCTCCGGCAAGCTCTGTGCCCCCGATCACCCATGCGACGCCCACTCATACTCAACGGTTTCATGGCCACCGGAAAGTCCACCGTGGGGGCGCTGGTCGCTCAAACTACGGGCCGGCCATTCATCGATCTGGATCGCACGATCGAGAGCGAAGCGGGCGCCAGCATCGAGAACCTATTTGCGACTCGCGGCGAAGCGGCGTTCCGCGCGCTCGAACGCGCGTGTCTCGAGCGAGTGCTGAGCGAGGCCACGCGCGCGCCCCAAGCACCGGTAATTGCGGTCGGCGGCGGCGCGCTGCTCTCGCGCGACGTGCGGCTTCGGGCGCTCGACGAGTGCGTTGTCATCGCGCTCGAGGGATCGCCTGCCGAGCTGACCCGTCGCGCGCTCCAGCAAGGCCCGCGGCCGCTGCTTTCCGGCCCCAATCCGGAGCAACGCGTGAGCGAACTGCTGGGCTTACGCGGCCCGAGCTACGCCGAGGCTCACGCGCGCATTTCCTGCGAAGCCCCGCTCGAGACGGTGGCGCGGGAGGTGCGAGAGGCCTGGATGCGCGACGAGCTGGCCGTCGCCGCCGGTGAAGCGTCCTACGGCGTGCAGATCGGTTTGGGGTTTGCGAGCGGGCGCATCGGCGCACTGGTCGCGCAAAGCCCAGTGTGCGTGCTGGTCTCGGATAAAACCGTATCCGCGCTGCACGCCTCCTCGATCGAAGAGGCGCTGCGTGCGGCCGGTACGCGCCTGATCCGCGTCGATCTCGAACCCGGCGAGGCGCACAAAAACATCGCTTCCGTCGAGGGGATTTGGCGCGCTGCGCTCGAGGGCGGCGCCGATCGCAAGGCCACCTTCGTCGCCTTGGGCGGCGGCGTCGTCAGCGACATGGCTGGCTTTGCCGCGTCGACCTGGATGCGTGGCGTGCGCTGGATCGGCATTCCAACCACCCTCTTGGCCATGGTCGACGCCTCGGTCGGCGGCAAAACCGGCGTCGATTTGGCGGCCGCAAAAAATGCCGTGGGCGCGTTTTGGCAGCCGAGCGGGGTGCTGTGCGACGTGCAGTACTTGCGTACGGAGCCCCCCCGCGGTTTCATCAGCGGCCTCGCCGAAGTGGTGAAGACGGCCCTGATCGGCGATCCGGAGCTGTTCACGCTGCTGGAGGACACCGCTGAGTGCGTCGCGTCGCTCGACGGCGATTTGACTGCGGAGCTCGTACGACGCTCGGTGCGGGTCAAGGCCCGCATCGTCAGCTTCGACCAACGCGAGAGTGGGCTCCGCGCCGTGCTCAACCTTGGCCACACCGTGGGCCACGCTTTGGAGGCCCAGTCCGGCTACAGCGCGCTCAGCCATGGTGAGGCCGTGAGTCTCGGCCTGGTCGCGGCTTTGCGGCTCGGTGAAGCGCTCGGCCACACTCCGCGTGAGTTGAGCGAGCGCACGCTTGCGCTCTTGCGAAGGCTGGGTTTGCCCGCAACCCTCGCGGGACAACCCTTGGCCGAGGCTGCCGCCTTGCTCGGCCATGACAAGAAGCGCGCGGGCTCGGACGTGAAGTTCGTTTTTGCTCGCGGCCTGGGCCAGGTCGAGACCCGGAGCATCGCCTTGACCGAATTGCGCACACGCGTCCTCGAGCTCGCAGATTGAGCGAAATCCCGGGCAGATCTCGCACTTCATTAAGGGATGTTCTGCACAATCTTGGCGTCCTTTGAGCGCGCTCGGTACACTTCTGATCGGTGCGCGCCCGACGCGTCGCAGCCCATTCGAGGTCCCTATGCGCCGCTCGATTACTAAGTCCCTGCTTCCCGCTTTCCTGCTCACGCTGGGCTCGCTCGCTCTGATCCCGAGCTGCGCCGACAACAACAGCTCGATGTTCATCGTCGGAGTGATCTCGATCGACGCCTCCACTTGTGTGGCCAAGCCGGACAACACCGCGGTGATGTTGGCCGAAGGCATCATGGACACGGCTTTCACCTCGAGTTACACGGCTTTTCTGCTGGTCGGCAATCAGCTCACCAACCGCGGCTCGCGCGAACAGCTGCGCACCGAGACCTCGCGCGTCGTGCTGCGCGGCGCGGAAGTGACGCTGACGACGCTCGACGGCAAAACCCTCGGCGACTATTCGACCGTCGGCACCGGTTTCGTCGATGCCTCGGCCAGCGACGTCCCCGCGTATGCCGCAGTGTCCATCAACGTCATTCCGTCCGCTCTGGGCTCGAACGCCGCGGTGCTCAATGCGGGCACTGTTTTGGCCAAAATTCGCGTTTTTGGTGACACACTGGGCAACACCGCAGTGACCTCGAGCGAGCTCGATTTCCCGATCAGAATTTGTGAGGGCTGCTTGGTCACCTATCCCGCGTCAGCGGCGGACATGACTCAGCCGCCTGGCATGTATCTATGCACGACTGCGGCCAGCGCGACCGACACCACTGAGGCCGCACCGTGCATCGTTGGGCAGGACAAGAGCTTCCCGTGCACGGCTTGCTCCGCCTCGATCACGTTGTGCCGCGATCCGAATCTCAATCCTTCGTACTCGCCGACACCCTGAGCTCTGGCTTCGGCAGCGTAACTCGTTGAGTCTTCGAGCGAGCCATGCGCAGAGTCCCACTCGTCGCCACACTGCTGGCTGTCTTGGGCGGGGCGCCGCGAGCCCACGCCGAGCCGGAGTGGAACGTGGCCGCGCAGACCTCGCTGTGCGGTCTGGGCGCGGATCGGGTCTGGCAAAAAACCGGGTTTTGCGGCAGTATTCGCGGAGATCTGCTGTTCGGTCGCGAGCGCAACGCCGACTTCGCGCTGGGGCCGTACGCGACGTTCGGCACGGCGAAATTCTCGGACGTGCGCTTTGGCGGCGGCTTGAGCTTGCTCTTGCCGACCCTGGGGGGTGATTTCCCGGTCGTGTTGTCGGCGGGCGCGCTCAGCCGCAACGCAAGCGATCTTCGCCTCGCTGGCGAGGCCTTCTTCGGCCTACGCAGCCACAATTTTCACGGCAGCTACGCCATGGCCAGCGGCATCGTAATTGGCGGCGATTCGACCCTATCCGGCGGCCCCCACAACACGCTCTACGTCGGGCTGCAGATCGACGGCCTATGGCTCGCCCTACCCTTCATCCTCGGCTACGAGTGGCTCCGCAAAGCGCCGGACCCCGGTGACTAACCCCATGAACGTGAATGATCTCCTCTTCTCCTGAGGGGGCGATCGCGACCCAGCATCGCAGCCCGCGCCGCGTCCAGGTTGCCCCCGTCGAGGATTCTACGGGTCGAGGCCCGGACCGAAGTCGAACTCGACTTCGGCTTCGTCGGAGCTCGGATCGCCCGCTGGCGGCGAGGCCGCGAGCTCAGCAGAGTCGGCCTCGAGCGCCGCATCGATACGGGAAACCAAGCTGCTCAACATTTCGCGCGCGCGTTGTTCGGAGCGCAGCCGCCGATTCCGCTCGTCCTCCAGATCGTGCGCGAGTGACAGCGCCGCGAGCAAGAGCGACTGTGGGGACACCTGGCGACCCGGCGCGGTGAGCTGGCGCAAACGCGTATCGACCACATCGGCCAAACGATGCAGGTCCGCTTCATCCGCTGTCGCAACGACGCGGTAGGTCTGCCCGCCAACACGGAGCTCGACCGGACCTTTGGGCATGCGCGAGCGAAGCTAGCACCCTGAGCTCGCGATGGAAATGCCGCTTCTGTGTTTTTGGCTCCCGTTGAAGCGCGCAGATTGAGCCCAATAAGCTCGCAGGTTTTCCACAGCCTGCAGCCTTGAACGGTCTCGACTACGCGTTTGGAAAGCAGCTGGATGCAGCCCCGAAACCGACGGGAAGGCTGCACACTCACCTGAGCTCAGCGGGCCAGGCGGCGCGTCTCGCTCCGGAGCGATCGGGACCGATGGGCCGACCTCGAACGAGAGCTCGCTGCTCAGCGCAGCAGACGTAGCGACCAATCCGCGAGCACGCGCTGCAACTCTTCGCTGGTCATGGCCCGCACGTTCAGGTGTGCTCTGCTCACGGCGTCGAACAGCGCAGCGACCACCGCGACGCGCAGTGGCTCGGTGAGTCCGGGCAACGCGCTGCGCGCATCGAGCTCCGCACTCAGCACCTGCGCAATGTGCTGGCCCAGCACCGATAATTGCGTGGCTTCGATTCGCTCCGCTTGCGGGCGCAACGCGAGCTTCACTTGGGCCGGGTTTTCGAGCAGATTCTCCGCCCAAACACGAGCGAGCGCGCGGATGCGCTCGAGCGGCGTGCGCGCCGCCTGCATCGCCGCTGCGACCCGCGGCGTGAAATCACTCAACGCGCGGGTCTTGATCGCAATCAACGCGTGCTCGAGATCGTCGAAGTACTCGTAGAACGTGTTGCGCCCAATGCCCGCAAGCTCGACCACGTTCGCAATGCTGAGCTCGCGATCCGTCGCACTGATCGAGGCAATTGCCGCAATGACCCGTTCCCGTTGCGCGGCCTGACGCTCGCGTCGACTCAGAGCTCGGTCGTACCGACCCCGCTTCGGCGCGGGAACGAGCTCGAGCTCCGACGGTTTCATTGAGAGGAATATATCTCAATGCGGCCCCCCACAGGGATGGGTTTGCCGCGCCTCCTGCGCTTCGAGGAGAGCAATAAGAATTTAGCAGCCGTTTAGGCGTGCGCGCGCCGCTTAAGGTATTGTTATAATTAAGTATTATAATAGTGACACGACGTATTTATCAGTTTCACGTGAAACGAGAGCTGCTCCGGCAGTTTCGCGAGTCCATCGAGCCCGGGGCGCGCGTGACCACTGATCCGAGGTTCGGTTTCCCGCCTGGACGGGTAGTTCGGGAGCCTCGGACACTGGCATCGGGCAGTGCTAAGACGGCGCGATGCGATTTGAATCCTTGCTCGACCAGACGTTGGGCGAGCTGCGAGCGAGCAGTTCGTTGCGCGAGCCAGACGATGGCTCTGCCCGACGCGCCGTGGCGACGGCCGCGGGGCGACTCCGCCTGCCCCCTTTGGATGCTTCGTCGAATGATTACCTGGGCTTCGCGTCGCGCTCCGTTTCACGTGAAACAGTCGGTAACCCGGGAGCGGCTGCCTCCCGCCTGGTCCACGGGTCCACTGCCGAACACCTCAACCTCGAATCCGACTTGGCCTCTTGGGTTGGCGCCGAAAGCGCGTTGCTGTTCTCGTCCGCGTACGCGGCGAACCTGGGATTGATTTCGGCGCTTGGCGTCTCCGGCTCCGTCATTCTGTCGGACTCCGCAAACCATGCCTCTCTCATCGATGGTGCGCGGCTGTCGAAGGCAGAGGTGAAAATCGTCCCGCACCTGGATCTGAACGCGCTAAGCGCGACGTTGAACGAGCAGCGCGGATCCCGCGCCTGCTGGGTGGTCACAGAATCCTATTTCAGCATGGATGGGGACGGCCCCGATCTCCCCGCGCTGCGGGCTCTCTGCGATCAATACGACGCGTGCCTGATCGTGGATGAAGCCCACGCGCTCGGCGTATTCGGGCCAGCCGGCAGCGGCCGTTGCGCAGAGGCGAACGTGAAGCCTGACATCCTGGTCGGCGCCCTCGGCAAGGCGGTCGGGACCCACGGTGGCTTCGTTGCCGGCCCGCAGCAGCTGCGCAATTTCCTGTGGAAC
The DNA here is from genome assembly GCA_037200885.1 of Pseudomonadota bacterium. Taxonomy (GTDB): domain Bacteria; phylum Myxococcota_A; class Polyangia; order Polyangiales; family Polyangiaceae; genus PMG-095. The sequence goes on along the minus strand of JBBCIN010000001.1, from coordinate 1,765,586 downwards.
AAGGCGCGCAGCTTTGTGTTTTCCACCGCGCCTTCGCCTCGGTTGACGGACCTGAGCAGTGTTCACGTGCAACTCACCCGTGAAGCGGAACCTCTGCGCGCGGCGCTCGCACGCAATGCCGCCCAGCTACGAACCGAATTGGCAGCGGCGCGCTTGCCGCTCGCGCCTAGTTCGTTCGGGCCGATCGTCTCGGTGATCCTCGGGCGGAACGAGCTCGCGTTGTCCGCCGCGGCGCGCTTGCGGGCCGTTGGCATTCTCGCTCAAGCGATCCGCCCGCCAACCGTGCCAGTCGGCGCAGCACGCTTGCGCCTAACCGTAAAGGCAACCTTCACTCCGGCGGAGATCGCGCGCCTCGCGCAAGCGGTGACCGAAGCATGCGCGTCGTAGTCCTCGGTTGCGGGACGGCCGTGGGTAAGACTCGGCTCAGCGCCGCGTTGCTCCGCGCCTTCGCAGCGCGCGGCCTGCCCGCGCTCGGCCTCAAACCGATCGAGAGCGGGGTCGAACGAGACTCCGACGATGCAGCGCCGACGGGATCAGACGCTGCCGCTCTCTCCCGCGCGGGCTCCGTTCAAACCCAAATGCTCCATCCGCTCTATGCGCTGCGGGAAGCGGTCTCGCCGCATCTCGCGGCTCGCGCGGCGGCGATTCAAATCGACGTGAAACGTGTGGCCCACTGGGTCGTCCAAGCCGAGGCATCAGTGACACCACTTGTAGCGTCAGATAGGGCACTCTGGAGCGTCGTCGAAACGGCGGGCGGGGCGTTCTCTCCGCTGGCGCCTGGCGTCGCCAATTTCGAGCTCGCGCTCGCGCTCGAGCCGTCCATCTGGGTCCTCGTCGCGGCCGATGCGCTGGGCGTACTCCACGATGTGAGCTCGACCCTGAAGGCCATGCGCGCGTGCGGGCGCGAACCCGAGCACGTGGTGCTGTCCGTGGCCCGTGAGCCCGACGCTAGCACCGGCAGCAACGCTGCAGAGCTCGCGACACTCGGCATTGCCGCGCCAAGCGCGGTACTGGCCCGCGACGACGACCGTGGCGTGAACGCGCTGCTCGATCGCTTGCTGGAGGACGCGGCCCGGCGTGGGCTGCGCTAAACGACGCGACCGTTTTCGAGCCGCACGCAGCGCGCACCGAGTTGCTCGGCCAAGCCGTCCGTATGGTTGACCACGATCACCAAGGCCCCGCGCGCGCGCTCCTCGAGGAGAGCATTTTGGAGATGCGATGCGCTGGCCCGATCGAGCCCCGACCAAGGCTCATCCAGCAATAAAAGCGCGGGATCATGCACTAGAGCGCGCGCCAGAGCCACGCGCTGGCGTTGCCCGCGCGAGAGCGTGCCGACCCGGCGATCGGCGAGCGCTTCGGCCCCGACGCGCTTAGCGACTCGCTGCCACGCGCCTTCGACCTCCACACCGTAGATGCGCGCAGCCAGCTCCACGTTCTGGCGCGCACTGAGCTCGCGATAGCAAAGCGAATCATGCGCCACCCAACCGATGTGTGGACGCACCAGGTCCAGATCGGAGCCGAGCGGATGATAGACGACCTGACCGCTGGTCGGCGCGAGCACGGTGCCGATCACGGCCAGCAGAGTGCTCTTGCCCGCGCCGTTCGGCCCTTCCAAAAATGTGATGCTGCCCGCATCGAAACGCGTGCTCACCGCGCGCAGCGCAGGCGTCGCGCCGAACAGGCGAGTGACGCCGCGGACCTCGATCTGTTCGATCACTTGCTCGGCTCCATTGCAGCCGCTGGCCATGTCGATTTCCGCCACCCCAAGCAAGACGCAAGTTGCTTACACCGAACCTCGGCCTCGGCCCGCGCAGCGAAGCCCGCGACCTGTCTCGATAAACCCGGCGAAAGTACGGCCATTTCGGCTTGACGCAGTTTGCGCCCCGCACATGCTAACATGGCTCGAGAATGAGTTCTTCCGCTCTTGCGATGCCAGCCCAGCGTCTCGAGCACCTGCTCGAATTACGCCGTGCCGTAGAAGGCGCGCTCGAGGGAAAAGCCGAGGTCGTCGAGCTGGCGCTGACCGCCCTGCTCGCCCGCGGCCACATCCTGATCGAGGATGTGCCGGGGGTCGGTAAGACCACGCTCGCCCGCGCGCTCGCTCGCGCCGTCGGCGGGGTGATGCGCCGCGTGCAGTTCACGAGCGATCTACTGCCGAGCGACGTGCTCGGCGTCTCGATCTTCGATCAACGCACCTCGGAGTTCGTGCTGCGCCACGGTCCGGTGTTCTCGAACGTGCTCCTGGCGGACGAGATCAACCGCGCGAGCCCGCGTACGCAATCCGCGCTGCTCGAGGCGATGAGCGACGAACAGGTTTCTCTAGACGGGAAAACCCACCCGCTGCCCGAACCCTTCCTGGTCGTGGCAACACAGAATCCGCAGGATTTCGCCGGCACTTTCCCGCTACCCGAATCGCAGCTCGATCGTTTCATGATGCGCATTCGCATCGGCTATCCGCCGCCGCAGGTCGAGATGCGGCTGATGATGGAGCCCGATCACGACCGCATCCAGAGCGTGCCGGTGGTACTGGACCCGAAGACCCTGGTCAGCTTACAGCGTGAAGTCGAACGCGTGACGATGGACGGTTCGCTTGGGACCTACCTGCAAGCGCTCGTCACCGCCACCCGCGGCAGCCCCGCGCTCTCGCTCGGCGCGAGCACCCGCGCAGGTATGAATTTGTCGCGCGCGGCCCGCGCCCGCGCGTTGTTGAACGGTCGCGATTACTGCATCGCTGACGACATTCACAGCTTGGCGGTTCCGGTATTCGCGCACCGCGTGCGGCTCGCGGCCCACGCCGAGGGCTACGCCCCCACGCGCGAAGAGACCGAAGCTGCCATTCGCGAGGTCATCGCGCGCGTCCCCGTGCCCCTTTAGCCTAGGAGATGAGCGGTGGCAGACCCTCCTCGGACGCTCGAACCGACCTCGCCCGCAGCAGAACCGCCCGCATCGGGACGCTCGGGCTCCGGCGCCAATCTACCGTCGTCGACAGCGCGCGAACGTTCAACGCTATTTTTCGCCCGGCTCAGACGTTGGTTTCGCCCACCGCGCCGTCTGAAGCTCACGCGCGAGGGCAAATACTTCATCGGCATTACCTTTGGCGTGGGCTTCGCTGCCATCAACACCGGCAACAATCTGCTCTATTTGTTGCTCGGCATGTTGCTGTCGATGATCGTCGTCTCGGGTGTGCTCAGTGAGCTCAGCTTGCGCGAGCTCACCGTAGTGCGTCGCTTGCCACCGCGAGCTCAAGTAGCCCGGCCACATCTGGTTGAAATCGAGGTCTTCAATCACAAGCGGCGGATCCCCTCCTACGCCATCGAGGTCGAGGACTTGCGCGCGGGCCAACCTGCAGACAAGCGCTGCTTTTTCCTGAAAATAAGCCCGCGTTCTGCCCAGGTCGCCGCTTACCGTCGCACGCCCGCACGCCGCGGTCGCGATCGCCACGTCGGCTTTCGCGTGGCCACGCGCTTCCCATTTGGCTTGTTCGAAAAATCACGTGAGCTGACCGCCGACGGGGATCTGATTATTTATCCCGCAGTGGATCCCGTGCAACTGCCCAGCAACTTGCCGGGCGACCGCATGGGTGGCAGTTCCGCGCTCGGGCGCGGCGCGGGCGACGAGATCTTGTCGCTGCGCGCGCTGCGCGAGGGCGATGATCCGCGCGACATCTACTGGCGAAAGAGCGTCGAGCAATTGATCGTGCGCGAGCGAGCGCGTGAGGTCCGCCGAGATGTCTCGTACGTGATCGACTCGATTCACCCGGGACGCACGCCCGATGACGATTGGAGCGCGCGGTTCGAGCGGCGCATTCGCGACGTGGCGTCACGCGCCGTCGCGCACATCAAGCGCGGGGACGGCGTCACGGTGCGCGCCCGAAGCGGCGAACGAGTCCGCGCCACGAGCGCAGTCGGTGCAGACCCGGTGCTGCGCTTTTTGGCGCTCTTGGAGGCCAAACCGGCCGAAGCACCGCCGGAAGCGCCGGCCAGCACGGCACACAGCGACCTGACCAGGGAAAGTGCGTGAGATTCGGGCTGATTCACCGAATCATGACCGACAGCTTGGCCGCCCTTGGCCTGCTGGCGCTGATCACGAGCGGTGAGCTGAACCACTGGCTGGCGATCGCGATCTTGGTCGGCCTGGCGATCGCGGTGATCATCCCGGAGAGCTTTCAGGATCGACCATTGGTGCGCCGCATCGGTGTCGCGCTTCCGCTCGTACTGCTCGGTGCCCAAGCCGTGCGCCTGTTCACCGGCGCGAGCTTACTCGAGACCGCGGTCGAATTCGCGGCCGGGCTGCAAGTCATCCGCTTGGGCACACGCCGCGGCGCGGCGCACGACCAGCAGGTCATCGTACTTGCTTTGCTGCACCTGATTGCCGCCACCGTACTCGGCAGCGGATTGGCCTATGGGCTGTGTTTTCTGGGCTTTTTGGTGATTGCTCCGGGCGCGCTGGTGCTCAGCCACCTGCGTCGCGAGGTGGAGGGCAACTACCGGCAAGGCGCGCGTGACCGCACGGGGCTGCCCGTGGACGTCCCGCGCATCTTGCGCAGCCGACGCGTGATCGGTCGCTCGTTTCTGATCTTCACCTGCCTGCTCTCGGTGCCGATCTTCCTCTTTACGCTCGCTCTGTTCGTCGCGTTTCCACGCGTCGGCCTCTCGCTGCTGCTGCTCAGTCACCCCAAGGCCGAGCGTATGGTCGGCTTCACTGAGCACGTCGATTTGGGCGGTGTGGGCCGCTTGCGCAGCGATCCGACCATCGTCATGCGGGTAGAAGTGCCCAATCTACCGAAGGATGCACCACCCCGCGTGGCGCTGTATCTGCGGGGCGCGGCGTTCGATAGCTACCGCGGCAAGAGCTGGTCACGCAGCTCGGGAGGGACCTTGCGCGCCGAGCAGCACGGCCGACAAGTGCAGGTGCTGCGCTTTCCCGATCTACTGCACGACCGGCTGATGCACATCGACTTGGAACCGATCGAGCCGGCTGTGGTGTTCCTGCCTCCGGAGGCGGTAGCGCTGACCGTTTCGACGCAGGGCGCCTCGCTGCTCAACAACGTGCCGCAGATCACCGGCGGACCGGAAGGTTCGCTCGTGTACAAGACACAAGACGAACGCGGGCTGCGCTACGATGTCTCGCTAGCGGCCGCAGATGAGCCAACTTCGGTCTCCTTGGCCGCGACTGAGCGCCCCCGCTACCTGACTTTGCCGGGGGATTTGCCGCCCCGTGTCGCCGAACTGGCGCGCAGCTGGGTCGGTAGCACCAGCGATCCGCGGCTGGAGGCGCGCTTGATCGAGGCCCGCCTGCGCAAGGACTATCGCTACGACGTCGACTCGAGCTCGGGCTCCGCCAAAAACCCGCTGTACGATTTTCTGTTCGTGTCCAAGCGTGGACACTGTGAGTTCTATTCGACAGCCATGGCCATCATGCTGCGCACGCTCGGCGTACCGACGCGCAACGTGACCGGTTTCATCGGCGGCACTTACAATCGCTTCGCGCGTTCCTACGCGGTTCGGCAGGGCGACGCGCACTCCTGGGTGGAGGTCTACCTGGACGACACGGGTTGGACCCGGTTCGACCCGACGCCGCCGGCAAACGCTGCTCCGCAAAGCGACATCACCGGTCTTTTGGCGTTCGTGCGCGATTTCGTCGAGGCCACGACCCAGCGCTGGAATCGGCACGTGATCGGCTATGATTTGAAGCAGCAGATGGGGCTACTCAGCTCCGTTCATCGCAGCTACAGCGCGCTGCGCGATCGGCCCGGCACCATCGGTAAGCTGCTTTCTTCGCCGCGCTCTACGATGTTGGCCTTTGGGGGCCTGATCCTGGCCGCGTACGGCGCGGTTTGGTTCAGCCGGCGGCGGAAGGCCCTGTCGCCCGCGGCGCGCGCCGCCACCGAGCGTGAAACCGCAGCCCGCGAAATCGTCGAGCTGTACCGGCAACTGGAAGCGGCGCTCGCCATGCGCGGCGTGGCGCGACCGACTGGCACCCCGCCCCGCGCTCATGCCTTGGGCCTGAAGGCGCTCGGTCACCCCGTCGGGGACGAAGCGCTCGCACTGACCGAGCTTTATCTGGCAGGCCGCTTTGGGGGCGTCACGCTCAGCGCTGAGGAACGCAGGGATTTTTCACGGCGGGTGCGCGCGCTACGGGTGCAGCGCGTGGTCGCGGAACGCGCAGCGGCCTAGGCAGGCTGGCAAGAATCCGAGCTGTCAGGCCAAATTGGCCGGATCACTTCAGGCAGCGAGGCGACGCAGTACGATTTGCGCGGAGCCTGCAGAGCTTTGACCGACGCCGTACACCGCGCCGCGGGTCGGGCGGGCACGCAAGGCATCCAGCTCGAGATCTGGCGCGCCGTGCTCCAGCCAGGCAACGATCACAGGGGCGTGGTCGCCACTGGTTTCATCGATTTGCAGCACATCCACCGCGATGCCATGGGCAAGTTCCTCAGCCGTTACCGCGCGTTGCATGGACGCGAGCGGGCGATGGTTGGCGCCTGGTAGCTGATTGGCGGCAACGCTCTCGGAAGCATATGACTGCACGATCAAGCGGTAGCCGGCGCTGGTTGCCGCAGCCAAATCCTGCGCGGACACCTCAGCGCGCATGCGCTCGACCGAGACCGCGCCTAGGCTGGTGACAGCGAGCAGGGCCATCCACGAGGCGCCAGCAGCCGCAGAACTCACGACCGGTGAGCGCGTCTTGCGGATTCGCGTTCCGGTGTTGCTTGGGTTTGCCAATTTCGCCTCTGCCTTCTTGATCAACGCTTGAACGAGGAAGTTCGTTTCTGTTGATTTGCTTAAGCAGATTTTGTGCCAACGATCAGGTAGAGATCCCCCATCTCAGAATGAGCACTTAGTCGCGCTTTTGACGCGCGGCCCAGGTCAACATGCACCCTGGCGGGGGTCTTTCGCGACCTACCGGTCCAAACCCGCGCGAAATCACCGCAAAAACGTCGATTTTGGCTGGGTCATTAGGGCGGCCGCCCAGCTTAATGCCGCCTTGCACGGACCGTCGGACACGGCTCCGTCCGAGTTGCGTCGGAACGGACCAAGCGTCACCGCCAGATCTCGACCGTGCCGTAACACCGCAAAAGGGCCCCGAGTGTGCCGCTCTCGACACACCTGTCCGGTACGCGTAGCTCGTTCAGCGTCCCCGGCGGACACGAACTCGGACAAGCGTCCGCGCGCGTCCACTGGCTGATCCTCCACGGCCAACGCGCCCCGCGCAAAGGCATGTAGGGCAATCAGGGCCGCGGCTTCGTTGTCATAGCGGATGTGCCACGCGACGCTCGTCACTGGCCCCTCCGAGAAGCTGGTCACGCGATCACCGGCCCAACCGCTGGCAGCTTCGCGCGCCGCGCGGGCCGGCATCCACTCTTCGAACACGATGCGCAAGTTTTCCTCGCCGTAGATATCGCTGTAGGTAATTCGAGTCGGGCCGAGCGTCCCGGGTGGCAACGCGCCTAGCGGTTCGGGCGCCTCCTTGGCGTCGTACTTGTCGAGGTGCAGGATTTGCTCGGTGCTCGCGGGCAGGTGTTGCCATGCCTCCGCCACCGCGGCCCAGCCCCCGCGCCGTCGCAACGCGTTGACGAATGCCAAGCCGTCAATGTAGGGGGCAACCACCGAGCGCTTCACGATCGGCGGGACCTTGAGCGTATCGCCCGCGGACAGGGCACCCTGAATGTCCATCACCGAATCGGGAAGGTCGGGCGCGTGCATGCCTTTTTCGGCGAACAGCGCGTCGATCATCGCGCTGGTCGCGTCGCCCTCGGCCAGAGCATGCACTGCGCCCTGCCAATCGGTCGCGTCGTCGCTCCAGGCGAGTAGCTTCTCCAAGCCGTAGTGTTGATCTTGCAAGGCGTGCACGAGCTCATGCCAGAGCGTGGCGTCGAGCTCTTGACCATGCAGATCCGCGCCCAGAAACATGGTCTTTTCGCGCGGCTCGTAGAAGCCGAGCAGTTCGGATCGCATCACGTCCAGGATCCCGCGACGGAGATCATAGGAGGCAGGCACGGTGCCGAGCGCGAACAGGATCTCACCCGAAGCGCTCAGCACCGCCGCCGGGGTCTCGGTATCGACGCTGTGCTCGACGCGCGCGATCATCTCGTCGCGCGAAATAGTGCGGGCCTTCACCGGGCCGAGTGGGTCGAGCTCGCGCAGCCCAGAGACGTACTTCAGCGCGCGCGCCACCGTGCGCTCGGCGGCCGCGTCCGCGTCGTGATTCGCGCCCGAGGGCGCAGCTGTGGAGCCAGCGCTGGCCGAGGGTGCGGGCCCAGTACTCGTTGCTTCGTGCGCGGTCGTTCCGCGCGAGCTCGCACAGCCGAGCGCAACGCTGCAAATCGCCAGCGCCGCGCCGCGTTGCTGCCAGCTCATGATTGTGCGGCAGCCGCGCGCAACGCGGCCAGAGCGGCTCGGCGATCGGGTTGACCGAAGATCGCGTTGCCCGCAACCAGCATCGTGGCGCCGGCTGAAACCACGCGCGCCGCGGTGTCTGGAGCTACGCCGCCATCGACCTCCAGCTCGATCTGGACGCCTGCATCATCGATCATTCGGCGCACGGCGGCAATTTTCTGCACCACCTCAGGCAGGAATTTTTGCGCGCCAAAGCCGGGATTTACCGACATGAGCAACACCAAATCCAGATCGCTCAGGATATAGCGCAGGCAGTCCTCAGTGGTGTGCGGGTTCAAAACCACGCCCGCGAGCACCTTCAATTCGCGCAAGTGATGCAGTGCGCGCTGTAGGTGGATGCAGGCCTCGACGTGGATGCTGATCGAATCGGCACCGGCGCCGGCGAAAGCTTCGATGTAGCGTTCTGGTTCGACGATCATCAGATGCACGTCGACGTGCACTTTGGTGGCGCGGCGCACGGCATTGACGATCAGCGGACCGAGGGTGATGTTGGGAACGAAGCGACCGTCCATCACGTCCACGTGGATCCAGTCCGCTCCCGCGAGTTCGGCTTCTTTCACCTCTTCGGCCAGCCGTCCGAGGTCCGCGCTCAAGATCGACGGGGCGATACGGAACTCACGCGTGCGCATGGGCGGAAGTGTTACCCGAGCCCCACTGGCTCGGCCAGAAGAACTCGTGTTTCCAGGAAGAATCGCGGGGGCGTGCGTGTTAATCTCGAAGGAGCGTCCCGCCCTCAAGTTCTCGTCGCAGCGCAGACTGAGCCCATGATTACTCGGCCACTCGGTAAGCAAGACTACGATCATATCGTGCAAATCATCGATCGCTGGTGGGGCGGTCCGACGACTGCGCTGGCGCACCCGATTTTCTTCCATGAGCTCGGCGCCATGGCACGCGTGGTGGAAGACGACGGCATCTTGGTCGGGTTCCTACTCGGCTTCGTGGCCCCTGGCCCACCCAAGACAGGCTATGTGCACTTGGTCGGCATTCACCCGGACTACCGCCGGCGCGGCGTGGGCAAAGTGCTCTACCAAACCTTCGAGGAAGACGCGCGCGCGGCAGGCTGCACGCGACTCAAGGCCGTGACCACCAGCGGCAACGAGGGCTCGATCGCTTTTCATCGCGCCACCGGCTGGAGCGTGACCAGCGTCGAAGACTATGCGGGCCCCGCGCGGCCGCGCGTCGTGTTCAAGAAAACCCTGTGAGTTTCCCGGCCTGGCACGACGCGATCACTCTTGGCACAATCCGGCAAATCTCCCGACAAAGAGCTGCGGGTCGAATCCGGAAAGATCTGACCCAGCAGTACTATCGGCGCCCCGGTTTGACGCGCCGCCTATCAGCGATAGAAGCTGGCCGAGCGGTCATGAGCAATTCCCCTGAAGGCAGTGTCAGCCCGAGTGAGCTCCGCGCGATCGGTTTGTTCGGCGCGCTGAGTGACGAAGTGCTCACACACCTGGCGGCGACCCTCACCGTTCAAACGCCGGAGTCCGGTGAGGTCGTGTTTCGTGAGGGCGACGACGCCAGCGCGATGTACGTCGTCCTACGCGGCGAGATGGAAGTGTTGAAGAAGAGCAAACGTGCAACGGAAGCGCGGGTTGCCTTGCTCGGCCCGAGCGATTGGTTCGGCGAGATGAGCATCGTCGATATACAGCCCCGCTCGGCGACCGTGCGCGCGCTCGCGCCGTCACGGCTGCTGCGTATCACCGCGGCGGATCTCGACGCTCTGTATCGCTACGATTTACGTTCTTATTCGCTGATCGTGCTGAACTTGGCGCGCGAGTTGAGCCGGCGCCTGCGCGTAGCGGACGGCATTCTCGCGGATCTGATCTCGAACGTGCTGGATCACTACTTGGTCGGCCCCGGCGCTAGCTGATCGGTGCCTGCGGCACCGGCTTCTTCGCTTGCACCGGCAGCGCCAGCCGCGCCCTCGCCCTGATCGCTTCCGGCGGCGCCGGCGCCGCGATCACCGCCGTCGCCCACGATGATCTCGGGACTGCCGGCGCCGCTGCCGGGCGACGGAGAACCGATGGCGCCACTGCCGCTGCTGCCGTGGCTGGTACTGCCTCCAGCGACGGGGCCCGCACCGGCACTCGAATCTGAGGTACCGGAGGGGATATCCGGTTGAGGATTCAGCACACAGGCCGAGGCCACCAGCCCCAACAGCCACCACTTGTGCCAACTAGCTCGCATCGCGTGACCCCGTACTAGCACGCGCTACGCCAGGTCAGATTGCGCTAACGCGCGAGGAATCGCGCTCGCGCACCTGGCACGTTTTGGCACAACTCGCGACTCGACCGTCAGGTCGGGCGTTGTTCGCTCAGTGACCGGCGGAGCCGCCCCCGCCGGCTTGGCCGGCAACCCCAGCATGGCCACCAAGCCCGCCGAAGCCGCCCGCGCCTGCCGCGAACCCGCCCGCGCCGCCGTTTGCCGGCCAACCCGCAGAGCCACCGTTTGACCCTGCAAAGCCACCGCTTGACCCACCCCCGGTGCCACTTGACCCAGCAGAACCAGCGCCTGCCGGCGAGCCCGCGGCGCCAGCGCTCGCTGCTGCGCCGCCGGCGCCAGAACCACCGTTCGCCGCCGAAATGCCGGCGAAACCGGCACTGGGTGACGAACCAGCCGAGCCGCCGCTAACTGAGGCGCCTCCGACACCCGGCGCGCCGCCACTCGCCGAACCCGCGGTGCCGACGTTCAGGGCACCAGCCGCCGCGCCCGGCGCACCACCAGCGCTCGACGCGCCGCCTCTGCTGCCCACCGCTCCACCAAACCCGGGACCGTTGTTGGAATCGCTCTCCCCGGGTGGCTCCGGGATCGGATTGAGGGCGCAACCAACGGCAAAAACCGCCCCCATCAACCAACGCATACGGATCCCTGGCCGGCTCATGCCCCCACCCTTAGCAATATTCCCGCCAATACGCGCCCGCTCGAACCGCTCACTTCTCGCGCGCGCTGCGAGCACGGGCTAGCAGCAACAGCGCAGCCGTCAAATCCGGAGGCGATGCTTCGAGGCCGTGGGCGACGCTCACGAGCTCGGTTGCAAGCTGCCTGAGCACGACGCTGATCTGGTCCGCATTGGCCGCGAAGACGTCGCCCCACATGGACTCTGCGCCGCCGGCGCTCCGCGTGGTCGCGCGATACGCGGGTCCGGCTGCAGGCAGCGCACCCGCGCCGCTAGCCAGCACGCTCAGCGCACTGGCCATGAGCTGCGGCGCGTGGCTAGTGTAGGCGACGGCGCGATCATGCGCGTCCGGACTCAAATGCACGCTCTTGGCCCCCACCAACTCGAGTAGTCGTTCGACCCGCGCGAGCGCGTCCCGGTCGCTGTTTTCAGGACACAGTAGCCATGTTTGCTGCTGAAATAGGTCCGCGCGGGCGAGCGCCGCGCCGCCCTCGGGGCCGCCCGCCATGGGGTGCCCGGGGACGAAGCGACCGGCGCGAGGCAGACCAGACACGGCCGCGCAAATCGAGCGCTTGGTCGAACCGCAATCGGTGATGACCTGTGCCGACTCGAGCAATCCGGGCAGCTGGGCGCGAATAACACTCACTGGCGCGGCCAGCACGCACAGGTCAGCCACTCCAGCCGCGCTGCGCACCTGCGCGCTGTCCGTGCTGTCGATCTGTTCGTCAGTCAATGCACGCGCTTCCGGGGCGGCGATCACACCCGGCAAATCGATGCCGATCAGCTCGATCGCAGGTGCGGCCTTGCGCACTGCAGCGGCGATCGACGCCCCGATCAGTCCGAAGCCGAAGATCGCGAGCCGCTTCATTTGCGCACGACGGCGGCGATCTCACGCAGGCGCTCGGCAAGCTCCACGGCTTCGCTCCAGCGGAGCGTCGCAGGCACTCGTGGCACGTCGCCCGCGCGACCGACCCAGGTACGCAGGATCACACCGTCGGCACCGCCGGCGATCGCCGCGCAGGCAACGGCTTGCGAATACTTGGCGCGCTGCGCGATGCTGGCCACATCGACCACGAGCGGCAAGTGCGTGCGGATCTTCGCGCGTGCGATGGCGGCGATTTCCAAAGTGCGTGCACCGTTCGGATACTCACCCCCGGCTTCCAGCAGCACGACCTTCTCCGAGCCGCGCTCGAGCTCGCGCTCGGCAGCCCCGATCCAAGCGTTGGCGCCCCAGCTCGGCTGACGCTCGACGAAACGCACGGGAAAAGTCTGCTGCAATGGCTGCGGGTGCATCGACAGGCAAACCAGCGAACCGACGTTTTCGAAAGCCAAATGCGAGCGCGTGACCGCGGCATCGAAGGGACGACCCGCGGCAACGGCATATGGTAGATCCGCGGACGCTGGCGCGTCGTCGTCCCCGAGCGCTCGCTTGCGTGCAGAGCCAAGTGGACCGACTGGCTCGATGGCAATCCACGGGCGTTCGCCGCCGATGCTGCCCCAAGCGCCCTCGACGACGCTGGAGCGCTGTTTGAAACGGCGCGACGCCAGCCGAAAGGGTTCGCTCACGCGCGTTACCTGGGCAACACCCTCGAATTCGCTCACGACTGAAACGTCATTCGCGCTGACATCTCCGACCACACCGAGGATGGAGCGCTGCTGACCGCTCGATCGGTGGACATCGAAGCCGGCCGCAACCAAGAAAGAAATCACGCTCTCGATCGCCGCGTCCGACGCATCGGGCTCCATCACCACGATCATATGTGCTGAGGACCGTATCAAAAGCCGCGATTTCTTTCCACCCCGGGCAGAGCACAGTGGCCAGTTTGGACGAGGAACGCTATCGTTTCAGGCTGCCTCGCCCTGGGCTTTCGGGCGGGGCCGCGCGTGCCGCCAATGACCACCCCCGACGACACAATGATTGGAACCTTGGCTGCGGGGCGCTACCGCGTGCTGAAACTGCTGGGTGAGGGCGGAATGGGTCAGGTGTACCTGGCCGAACACGTCGCGATCGAGAAGCGAGTCGCGCTCAAAGTATTGCGCGCGGAATACGCAACCAAGGGCGAGATCGTCACTCGCTTTCAGCAGGAAGCGATCAGCGCCTCGCGCATCAAGCACCCCAATGTGCTGGACGTGTTCGACTTCGGCCAGCTGGAAAACGGCTGCTTTTTTTTGGCGATGGAGTTTTTGGAGGGCAACGACCTCGCCGATGAGCTCGCACGGCGACGAGTGCTGGGCGCGGCCAGTGGGATTCGCATCTCGATGCAAATCTGCCGGGCGCTCGCGGCCGCCCACGCCAACGGCGTCGTGCACCGCGACATGAAGCCGGAAAACGTATTCTTGCAGCGCACCGCTGACGGCGAAGAAATCGTCAAAATCGTGGATTTCGGCATTGCGCAGCTGCGCGCCAAGGATGCCGCGGTGGTCGAAACCAAGCGTCGACTGACGCGCACCGGCATGATTTTCGGTACGCCGGAGTACATGGCGCCCGAGCAAGCGAGTGGCAAACACGCGGATCTGCGCTCCGACATCTACTCGGTCGGCATCATCATGTACGAGATGTTCACCGGCGGGGTCCCGTTCACCGGCGAGACCTTCCTGGGGGTCCTGGCCAAGCACCTGAGCGAGCCGACTCCGTTGATGAACACTATCAACCCGGAGATCGGTATCTCGGCTTCGCTCCAGGGCGTGATCATGCGTGCGCTGGAGAAGGATCCGACCGTCCGCTACCAGACCATGCTCGAGCTCGCGCAGGCGATCAGCGCCAGTACGGACGCAACGGCGCTCGGCTACCGGCCCACCTTGAATACGGCGAGCGAGCATCCGATCTCGTTCACGCCACACGCGGCTGGCACCCCAACCCACCAACAGTTCGCGCCCTCTGCGACCCCGCTGCCAACTGCGGCGCGAGTCCATGGCCCCGGACAGGCCAAGGACCCGGACGCAGCGCGCGCTGAGACCCTGATCGGCGCCGAGGCGAACACTCGACCGCAGGCGCCCCGCAGCAAGGGCGCGCTGGTCGCGGCGCTGGTCGCGGTCGTCTCACTGGGCGGCGGCGGCGCCTGGTTCATGACCCACCGCGGTGCCAGCACCAGCCCCACTCCGGAAACCAGCTCGGCGTTGGCTGCTATCCCGCTCGCGCCGCCGTCAATGTCCGTTGCGCCGGCCGTGAGCGCTGGATCAACGGGTGAGGCGACGGTGACGCCCACGATCGGCATTCGGCTGAACGTCTCGAGCGAGCCGAGCGGCGCGATTTTACTGAAAAATGGCTTTCAAGTGTGCGACGCGACCCCCTGTGAGGTGCTCGCCACGCCCGCCGAGACGCTCGAGTTTCAAGCCGTCAAAGGCGCCCTCAAGGGGACCGCCAAGGTCCTCGCGCAGCGCGACCAAAAGGTGACCATCAAGCTGCTGGCGGCGGCGGTTTCGGCGCCCCCCAAGCCTGCAGCACAGCGCCTGTGTGAGGTCGAGGTCGACGGGCTAAAGATTTTGCGCGCCTGCAAGTAGTCGGCGCCGCCGGGTTATCCCCGGAAACCAGCCCTGTGTTAGCTTCCCCGGCGATGCGGATCCTGCGGCGAACCCTGATTTCCGGATTGTGTGCGGCAGCGCTGGCCACGGCCATCAGCTGCAAAAAGAGCGCGACGGACAGCAGCACGGGCAGCGCGGCGGAAGCGACCGAAATCGTGATCGGTCACTACGCCTCGATGACCGGCAGCACCGCGCACTTCGGCCAAGACACCGATCGCGGCATACGCATGGCGATCGAAGACGCGAACGCTCAAGGCGGCGTGCTGGGCAAGAAGCTGAAGCTCGTCACGCTCGACGACCGTGGGGATTCCGCGGAAGCAGCCAACGCCGTGAACCGCTTGATCGACGTGGAGAAGGTGACTGCCGTGCTCGGCGAGGTCGCCTCGAGCCTCTCACTCGCCGGTGGGCGCGTCGCGCAGCGCCGCAAAATCCCCATGATTTCACCAACCTCCACTAACCCCAAGGTGACCGAGGTGGGCGACTACATTTTCCGCGTGTGCTTCATCGATCCCTTCCAGGGCAAGGTGATGGCCACCTTCGCGCGAAATAACCTCAAATTCGACAAGGTCGCGATCTTGAAGGACGTGAAGAACGACTACTCGATTGGCTTGGCCGACGCGTTCCAAAAGTCCTTCACTGCGCTCGGGGGTACGATTGTGGTCGAGCAGTCCTACTCGCAGGGCGATACGGACTTCAGCGCGCAAGTCACTGCAATTCGCGGCACCCAGGCGCAAGCGGTGTTCGTTCCTGGTTATTACTCGGAGGTGGGGACGATCGCCCGTACCGCCGACCGCCTAGGCCTCAAAGTGCCGCTCCTGGGCGGAGACGGCTGGGATTCGCCGGATCTGTTCAAGATCGGCGGTGACGCCATCAACGGCTCGTACTTCTCGGACCACTTCGCGCCCGACGTCGCGACCGAAAAGTCCAAAGCCTTCGTGGCCGATTTCACCAAGAAATACGGGCAAGCACCGACCGGTTTGGGCGCCCTCGGCTACGAAGCCGCGCTGGTCTTGATCGATTCGATCAAGCGCGCCGGCAAAGTCGACCCAACGGCGATACGCGACGCCATCGCGGCCACCAAAGACTTCGAAGGAGTGACCGGGAAGATAACGATCGACGCGCAGCGCAATCCGCAGAAGAGCGCCGTGGTGCTCAAGGTCGAAGGCGGCAAGGCGACATTCGAAACGTCGATCGCGCCGTAGCGCAGCACCCGCGTGACTCAGTTCCTTCAGCAGATCATCAACGGCCTATCGCTCGGGTCGATCTACGCCCTGATCGCTCTGGGCTACACCATGGTCTACGGCATCTTGAAGCTGATCAACTTCGCGCACGGCGAGGTGTTCATGGTCGGCGCCTACACCGGCTTTTACGCTGCGGGCGCCTTGGGCGCGGCCGGCTTCGAGGCGAGAAACCAGGGATTTCCGCTGTATCTGGCGCTGCTCGTCTTGATCATCGCCATGGCCGCCGCCGCTCTCCTGGGCATGACCATCGAATTTTTGGCGTATCGCCCGGTGCGCAGCGCACCCCGGCTCACGCCCTTGATCACCGCCATCGGGGTCAGCCTGTTTCTGCAGAACGCGGGCATGCTGCTGTTTTCGCCCAACCCTCAGCGCTACCCGGCCATCCTGAGCGAGGTGCGCTTCGAGGTGTTCGGCGTGATCGTGACCAACATCAAGCTGACGATCTTCGCCGTCGCGCTGTGCTTGATGCTCGGCTTGCACTTGTTCGTGCAAAAGACCTGGACCGGCCGAGCGATGCGCGCGCTGTCGTTCAACATCGACGCGGCCAAGCTGATGGGCATCGATACGAACCGCGTGATTCGTGCAACGTTCGCCATTGGCTCGGGCTTGGCCGCCGCGGGCGGCATCCTGTTTGGGCTCGATCAAATCACGATCAATCCGCTGATGGGCGTGCTCACCGGCCTCAAGGCCTTCGTCGCGGCTGTTTTGGGCGGGATTGGCAGCATTCCAGGTGCGGTGCTCGGTGGGCTCTTGATCGGCTTGGCCGAGCAGCTGACCGCCGGCTACGTGTCGCCCGAGTACCGCGACGCGATCACGTTCGTGATCTTGATCCTGATCTTGCTGCTCAAGCCCGAGGGCCTGCTGGGCATCGTGCGCGTGGAGAAGGTGTGATGCGAGCCGTGATCCGCATCGCCATCGGCGCGGCCGTGCTGCTCGTGATCTATGGGCTCCAGTTCGGGGTCCAGGCGGGCTTCACCGAGTACGTGCAGCGCATCATCTTGCTCGCGGGCATCAATGTAATCCTCGCGGTCGGGCTGAACCTGATCAACGGAACGACCGGACAATTCTCGATCGGGCATGCGGGGTTCATGGCCGTCGGCGCCTACGGCGCGGCATTCGTGGGCGTGAAGCTCGCGGGACCCGTGCATGGCGCCCTCGGCGCGGGCGCTTTCGCGGACGCCGTCATCTTCAACTCGGCGCTGCTCGCCGGCGCGCTATTTGCCGGGATTTCTGGGCTGATCGTGGGGATGCCCAGCCTGCGCCTCCGGGGCGACTATCTGGCCGTGGTCACGCTCGGCTTCGGTGAAATCATCCGCATTCTGTTCAACAACGCGGCCTTTCTGGGCTCGGCCACCGGCTACTTCGGTGACAATCCCTCGGGGTTACCCGAGTACACGAATTTTTTTTGGGTGTTCGCGTGGGTCACCGCCATCGTCGTTTTGATCCACAACCTCACGTTCTCGCAGACGGGGCGTTCCCTGACCGCGATTCGTGAGGACGAAATCGCGGCCGAGGCGATGGCCACGCCGACCACGCGACTGAAGGTGACTGCGTTTGCCATCAGCGCTGCCACCGCCGGGATCGCCGGCGGCTTGTTCGCCCACATGCAATCGGGAGTGCGGCCGGAAGATTTTCGCTTCGAGAAATCGATCGACATGGTCGTGATGATCATCGTGGGCGGTTTGGGCTCGATTTCCGGGGCAATTTTGGGAGGAATTTTCGTGGCGGTCTCGCTCGAGCTGATGCGCGACCTGCAGCAATACCGACTCGTGCTGTACGCGCTACTGCTGATCGTGATCATGATCGTGCGGCCCGAGGGGCTGCTCGGCACGCGCGAACTGCATCATCTGCTGCGTCGCAAAAAGCCGCAAAATCCCGCCGCGCCATCGGAGAGCGCGTGAGCTTGCTCGAGCTCCGTGCGGTCGATAAGATCTTCGGCGGCTTGCACGCCGTGCGCAGCGTCTCGTTTCAGGTGGAGAAGGGCGCGATCTTCGGTTTGATTGGCCCGAACGGCGCGGGCAAGACCACACTCTTCAACGTGATCACGGGCGTGTATACCCCTGAGCACGGCCAGATCTTGTTCGAAGGAAGAAACATCGCCGGCCTCAAGCCCGCGCTGATTGCCGAACGCGGAGTGGCGCGTACGTTCCAAAATATCCGCATTTTCCGCACGATGACCGTGGCCGAGAACGTGATGGTGGCCGGCCATCACTTGCACAAGGCCAGCCTCGTCGACGCCATGTTGCGTACGCGTAGCTACGATCGCGACGAGAAAGCGCTGGTCGAGCGCGCCCACGAGCTGCTCGAAGTCCTGGGCTTGGCAGAGCTCGCGGGAGAAATCGCCGGCAGCCTGCCCTACGGCTCACAGCGCCGGCTGGAGATTGCGCGCGGCTTGATGCTCTCGCCACAGCTGCTCTTGCTGGACGAGCCCGCGGCCGGCATGAACAGCCAGGAAGCGCGCACCTTGAACGAGCAGATCCGTTTCTTGCGCGACCAGCTCGGGCTGACCGTGATTTTGGTCGAGCACAACATGGCCGTGGTGATGAACGTGTGTGAAACGATCCACGTCGTCGACCACGGGGAGACGATCGCAGAGGGCACGCCGGCCGAGATCAAGCTCCACCCGAAGGTGCTAGCCGCGTATTTGGGCGAAGAAGAGCCGGCAAATGAGGCATCGGCGTGAGCGCGTTGGTCGCGCTCGAGCTCGCTTCGGTGAGCGTCAAATACGGTGGCATCTCGGCCTGCAAGGACGTTTCTCTGACCGTCGAACGCGGCGAGATCGTGACTTTGATCGGCGCCAACGGGGCCGGCAAGAGCAGCGTGCTAAAGTCGATCATGCAGCTCGTGCCCCATGCGGGCGGGACGGTGCGCGTCCTCGGGCAAGACGTGAAAGGCTTGGCCAGCCACCGCGTGGTCGAGCTCGGCGCCGCTCTGGTGCCGGAGGGGCGCGCTATCTTCGGTAATCTGAGCGTGCGCGAGAACCTGCTCTTGGGAGCTTTTTTGAACCGCAGCGCGGCCGCAATCGAAAGGAACCTGGCGCGCAGCATTCAATTGTTCCCGCGCCTCGGCGAGCGCATCGAACAGAATGCCGGCACGCTGTCGGGCGGTGAGCAACAAATGCTGGCCATTGCGCGCGCGCTGATGGCCGACCCGCAGTTGATCTTACTGGACGAACCGAGCCTGGGATTGGCGCCCAAGCTAGTCACGCAGATATTCGAATCTATTATAGAAATTGCCAAGTCCGGGATCACGATCCTGCTCGTGGAGCAGAATACACGCTTGGCCCTGCAAGTCGCACAACGCGCCTATGTGCTCGTCACGGGCGAGGTCGCGCTGTCCGGCGCGTGCGCCGACCTTCGAACGGATCCTCGGATACGTGAAGCATACCTCGGCGAAAATATCCAAGCCTGATTCCCGAGGCGATGGATCCGCGTCCGGCGGACGAACGCGCACCCCGCGCGCGCGCTTCACCTTCCATGGCAACGTGCGCGAGACACGCTACGGATGGCTACGGCTCACGCCCGCCTATTCCGTGCATCTAGTGCGCGAGCTGCTCGAGTCGCGTGCGTTGCCGGAGCTACCGGTGCTCGACCCATTTTGTGGCACCGGCACGACCCTGCTCGCCTGCGCAGAGCTCGGCATTGCCTGCGCCACGCTGGACGTGAATCCATTTCTGGTTTGGTTGGCGAAGGCAAAAACAGCCCAATATAGCGCAAAATCTCTAATTCGCGCCGAAGCATTGGTCACCGAGATGAGCCGCGCCGCACTCGGCCCTGGCAATGCGCCCTGGCTGCCGGCGCTGTTTCGAATCGAAAAGTGGTGGGGTCGCCGAGCGCTCCACGCGCTTGGTCGCGCGTTCACGGTGCTGCAGCACTCCGACGCGGATACGCCAGCGCGGGACCTGGGCAAGCTCGCCTTTTGTCGCAGCTTGATCACCAGCGCGAACGTGAGCTTCGGGCACCAATCGATGTCATTCGCGCAGGACGAGTCCAAGACCCCCAGTGCGCGACACGTGTCCCTCGCGCTGCGTGAAGCATTCACACCGATCGCCAAGGCCGCCGCAATCGCGTTGCCGAGGAGCCCGCGCCGAGTGCACTTGGGTGACGCGCGGACGGTGGCAAAACACGTGGGAACGGCGCCATTTGGCACCGTCCTCACTTCGCCACCGTACGCCAATCGCATGAGCTACGTGCGCGAGCTCAGGCCATACATGTATTGGCTCGGCTACCTGGAACAACCGAGCGATGCGGGCGAGCTCGATTGGCAAGCCATCGGCGGTACCTGGGGCTCGGCCACGAGCCGCGTGGCGGCCTGGCAGAGTAAGCAGAAGAGCACGCTCGACGACCTCGACGTGATCACGCGCAAGATCGCCCAGCACAGTGACGTGCTGGCGCGCTACGTCGCCAAATACTTCGTCGACATGTTGGAACACGTGAAGAGCCTGTCCGGCGTAGTGGCGCGCGGCGGCCAGGTGCACTACGTGGTCGGGAACTCGAAGTTCTTCGATGTCGTCGTGCCGGTCGAGCATATTTTCGCGGAAATCTTCGAGCGCTGTGGCTTTCGCGGAACGACGGTCACGACCTTGCGCAAGCGCACCAGCAAGCCCGAGCTCTACGAGTACTTGGTCAGCGCGACCAAGCGCTGACCGAGCCTAACTAAGCGCCGAAGGTCGAGACAGTCGCCTCGCGTTTCGGAGCACGCTATCCTAGCGCTCGTGAGCGACTCCACTCTCTGGTCCGCGTTGTTGCTGCCTTTGGCCCTCGCTGGCTGCGCACCTGCGATGCCGCCGCGTTGGGCGGAGGGCGGGGCGCGTTTGCTGATCGCGCCGGCGCGTTGGGAGCGGAACGGTGCTGACCCCGTCGAAATCCAAGCCGATGGCCGTGTGCTGGAAGGAGGCGACTTGCGCATCGTGGTCGACCGCGTAGGTCGGGTGACGGACGAGGATTACGACGCTTATGCCGTACTTTTGCCGGACGGACAGCTGGTGGGCACCGACGATCGCGCGCTCGGCTTCGTCGGTTTGAACAATGCGACGCCCCCCGCGGCCAAGCAGGCTTGGTTGAGCTTGCAGCCGGACGGCACGGTGGTGTTCTACCAATCGAGTGGCGATCGCATTCCACTCGGCAAGTGGACCGGCTGCGACGGTCCGAATCGCCGCACCTGCACACTCGTCACTCAGATCTTCACGGAGCGGAATCTGCGCGTAGAACCGAACTACGGTCCTTATGGTCCCTACGGCCCGCGCTTCGGCGTAGGTATCGGCGTCGGCGTCGGATACTGACCCTACTCGACGGCTCGACCGGCGCTCGCCTTGTGCGTTCTGCGGCAATTTAGGCTATTAACCAGCCCCGACCTTTTTTGGGAGCCCGAGGATCGTCACATGTTGGATGCACGCTACGTCGCTGATCATTTCGATGAGGTTCGCGCTCAGCTCGCCCGCCGCGGCGCGGAGTTCGCCGAGGCCATCGATGGCGTAGTGAGTTTGGTCACCTCGCGCCGCGAGCTCACGCGCAAGACCGAGCTCTTGCAAGCCGAACGCAATACCGCCAGCGATGCGATGGCGAAGCTCGCCAAGAGCGGTGACAAGCAGGGCATGGCTGCACGCCGCGATGAGCTGAAGACGCTCTCCGAAACCGTCAAGGCGCTGGAGCTCGAGCTCGCCGCCGCCGAAGCGCAGATCGAAGAGATCCTGCTCGGTATTCCGAACGTGCCTCACGAGTCCGTGCCGGAAGGCCAAACCGAAGACAAGAACGTGGTCGTGCGCACTTGGGGTGAGCGGCCGAGCTTTGGCTTCGAGCCCAAGCCGCACTGGGAATTGGGGGAAAAACTCGGCATTTTGGACTTCGAGCGCGCGGCCAAGCTATCGGGCGCGCGCTTCTCCGTGCTGTGGGGTTTGGGCGCGCGTCTGGAGCGAGCATTGGCCACCTTCATGCTCGACCTGCACACCGGCGAGCACGGCTACACCGAAATCTACCCCCCCTATTTGGTCAAGGCCGAAGCCCTCCGCGGCACCAGTCAATTGCCCAAGTTCGAAGAGGACTTGTTCAAGACGAAGCGCAGCGATCCGAACGATCCGAGCGCGCTCTACCTGATCCCCACCGCAGAGGTGCCGGTGACCAACCTGCACGCGGACGAGATCTTGGAAGCGTCGCAGTTGCCGCTCGGCTACACCGCGTATACGCCCTGCTTCCGCAGCGAAGCCGGCTCGTACGGACGCGACGTGCGCGGGCTAATCCGCCAACACCAATTCGACAAGGTCGAGATCGTGCGCTTCTCGACTCCCGAGCAGTCCCTGGCAGAGCTCGAGAAGCTCACGCTACACGCCGAAGAAGTGCTCAAACGCCTGAATTTGCACTACCGCGTGGTCGAGCATTGCGCAGGCGATCTCGGATTTGCCGCCACCAAGGGCTACGATCTCGAAGTCTGGCTGCCCTCGCAGAACACTTATCGCGAAATCTCGAGCTGCTCGGTATTCGGCGATTTCCAAGCCCGCCGCGCCAAAATCCGCTACCGCCCAGAAGCCAAGGGCAAGCCCCGGCTGCTGCACACGTTGAACGGCTCCGGCCTCGCCATCGGCCGCACCTGGGTCGCGATCCTCGAACAGTTCCAACAAGCCGACGGCAGCGTGCTCTTGCCCCAAGCACTGCACGCCTTCATGGGCACGGATCGCTTGAGCCTACCCAAAACCTGATTCAACGCGCGCCGCAGGCTGATGTTGTTGATGGTCACTCGTCACAGCCAATCAGCACCCAGCCTTCGGCGGCGCGGAGGGTCCCCGAGAAGAGGGGACCAAATCTGGGAGTCGCTCAGAGCGTACTTGCTGGTTCTGTTCGCAGCATTGCCCCTCCGCATGCACGTTCGGGGACGAGCAGGCCGGGAACGCGGACGTGCGGCGCGGTGCGATGCTGGATCGCGAGCGCCCCCTCTTGGTAGCGCTGCCGCTCGCCTCAGCGGCGCTTCTTGGAGCGAGCGCCGCTCTTGCCGCCGCTCGTGCTCTTGGCTCCGGCCCCGCTCTTGCCGCCGCTTGCGCTTTTGCCGCCGCTCGTGCTCTTGCCCCCACTGATTGCGCTCGGGCCGACTCGGCCGCCGCGGCTAGGCTTGTAGCTCTTGCCGCCACCGGTGGTTGGCTTGGCGGCACCTTTGCGCGTGGGCACCGGGCGATGGCCGACTTTGAGTAGCGGCGCGCCGCGACCGCGGGAGGCCACGCGTGGACCAGCGCCGCGCCGAGCCGGGGCGCGCACCCCCGGTTTTCCGGTAGATTCCGCGGGGTCGAAGCCTTCGCCCTCGCCGTCTTCCAGCGCTTTGAGCACTGCGTCCGGAACCACGCGGCGCGCCAGGACTTGGCGGCGCAGGATCGCTACGTCTTCGATCACGACGGCCAGGCGATCGCCGAGTGAGATGGTGTCGCCCGAGCGCTGGCCGACGACGCTGAGCTCGTCCTCGGACATCTCGTAGTGATCTGGGCCCATGCTCTCGTGCTTGACGAGTACGTCGACGAAGGGCGCGTCGAGGGTCACGTACGCGCCGCTGCCGACCAGCGCGGTGACCACGCCTTCACACGTTTCACCGATGTGGTCGCGCATCAGCAAGCAGCGATAGAGATCGACGACCTCGCGCTCCACGTCCATCGCCGCGCGTTCGCGCACGCTGGCCGAAGTCGCGCTCTGTGCCAGCGCCTCCAAGGCGGGCTCGCCGCTGATCGGTTTTTCGCCGCGCAGCAAGTGCTTGACCGCGCGATGCACCTGCACGTCCGGATAACGGCGAATTGGCGAGGTAAAATGCAGGTAATTCGTGGACGCCAAGCCGAAGTGCCCGACGTTCTTCACGTCGTAAGCGGCTTGCTTGAGCGAACGGAGCAAGAGCATTTCCAAGACTTGCTTGCGCGCGTGAGTCGAGATGCGCTGTAGGAATTTGGACACGCCGAGCGGCTCGCCCATTTCGTCCGCGTCGAACTCCACGCCGAGCTTCTCGGCGACCATTCCGAGGCGCGCGAGCTTGACTGGGTCGGGCTTGCCGTGCACGCGGTAAATCGCCGGAGATTTCTTGTTACCGAGCCAAGTCGCGACCAATTCGTTGGCCAGCAGCATCAGCTCCTCGATCATGTTGTACGCGCGCTTGATGCCCGGATCGGAGGTGCGGCGCGTGACGTCGATCGGGGCCTTGGTGGTCGGGTCGAGGGTGAGCTTCGCCTCGGGCAAATCCAGATCGAGCGAGCCGCGGCTCATGCGCGCTTTGCGCAGCTTCTTGGTCAGCTCCTCCATCACGCGCAGCTCCTTCTTGAACGCCTCGGCGGGGGCGCTCTTGGGCGGGAGCTCGGTAAAACCCAGGGTTCGCGCTACTCCGCCGTAGGTGAGCATGGCCGCCGAGCGCATCACACCCTCGACGATTTCGAATGTTTTCACTTTGCCGTCGCGATCGAGATCCGCGATCACGCACAGACACAGACGCTCTTTCTCGGCCAACAGCGAGCACAGATCTGCGGCCAGCGCGGCGGGCAACATCGGGATCGCGCGATCGGGCAAGTAGATGGTGCAGCCGCGGCGGAGCGCCTCCTTGTCGAGCTCGCTGCCCGGTTGCACGTACTCACTGACATCGGCGATGGCGATCCAGGCGCGGAAGCCGTCACCCTGCTTTTCGACCCACACCGCGTCGTCGTGGTCGCGCGCGTCTTCGGGATCGATCGTCGGCAAGGGGATCGAGCGCAGATCGACGCGGCCCTCCAGGCTCAGCGGCAAGAGCCGCACGGCCATGGCTTCGGCTTCGCGAATTGCGCCTTCGGGATGCTGCTCGGTGACCTGTTCGCGAATCAGGATCTTGGCCACTTCCACGTTGGGGTCGCCCGGCGAACCGAGCACCGTGATCAGCTCACCTTCCGGATTTTCGTCGGGAAATTCCGGGAATTTCGTGATCTCTGCGACCGCCGCGTCGCCGTCTTCGCCCTGCTTGTTGCTATTGCCGAGCACGATCGGACCGCGCAAGCGCGAGTCATCCGGCTCGAGCCACACGCTCTTGCCGCGACGGCGCAGCACGCCGGCCACGCGCGGGTTGCGACGCGCCACGATGCGATCGACGCGCCCCTCGGCGCCGCGCGACGAGCGATTGACCACGGTCACCTTCACGCGGTCACCGTGAAGCGCCGGGCCGATCGCTTCGGGCGCAATGTATAGGTCGTCGTGGCCCACCGAATTGACGAAGCCGAAGCCGCGCGGGTTCAGCGAGAGCACGCCCTCCCAGCCCTCGGTTTCGGTCACTTCACGCAGCTCGGCAGTGTAACGACCGCCGTTCAAGCGCTTGATCCGTTTCTGCTCGGCGAGCTCGTCGAGGGCGGCCACGAGCTTCGGCACGTTGGCGGGGCTCACGCCGAGCTTGGCCGCGAGCTCGCGTGCGTGGATCGGTTTCTTTGCTTCAACGACCATGCGAATCACTTCGCCCTTCGCTGGGATTCGACTAGCCATGGCGGCCTTCTACCACCTTCTGGCGAGCGAAAGCTTCTCGGCCGACGTCCGGGGCAACCGCGGATCGTTGGGCTTTTTGCCCGGTTCGGGCTAAGAACGCAGCGTGCGAAGCGCGCTTGGTCTGTTTGGTGTGCGGGTCGCCGCAGTCTTGGCTTTGGCGGTCTCGGCGGCGCTATTGGTCGACTACATCGGGCGTACACCGACCTTCTGCGGGGTCGGCTCGGGCTGCGCGGCGGTTCGGGGCAGTGGCTACGGCTACCTCACCCTGTTCGACCTGCCCGTGCCCATGCCGGTGTTTGGGCTGATCGGGTTCGCGCTGCTCTTGGGCGTGGCGTTGACACGGGGGCTCGTGCGCTTCGTGCCCCTGGTGGCGGGCATCGGCGGCGTGATCGGCCTCGGCCTATTCGGCCTGCAATGGCTCAAGATCGGCCATCTGTGTTCGCTCTGCGTGACCGTCGATGCACTGGGCGTCTTGGCCGCAATCTGCGGCATCGTCCAGTGGCGCGGCACGGGCGACCCACACGAAGAGTGCGGGCTGCGCTGGGGTGCCTGGCCGCTGCTCGCGTGCTTGGCCTTGCTCGCGCCGCTAGCCTGGCCGCAAGTGCGCCCTGCAGCGCCGGTTCCAGCGGGCGTGCAGAAGCTGTATCTCCCGGGCAAGATCAACGTGGTCGAGTTCGCCGACTACGAGTGCCCGTATTGCCGTCGGCTCCACCCGGAGTTGAAGGCGGTGATCGAGAGCTACCCGGGCAAGGTCAACTTCACACGCTTGAATTTGCCGCTGCAAAGTCACGAGTTCGCGCACGGAGCGGCCCAAGCCCAGGTCTGCGCGCGCGAGCAGGGCAAGGGCGATACCATGGCGGATCGGCTATTTTTGGCCGAAGATCTGCACCCATCGAGCAATCGCGATCTGGCCAAGGAGCTGGGCGTCGAACTCGGCGCTTACGACAAATGCATCAGCTCCGGCGCGGCCGACAAGATCATCGAGGCCGAATCGAAAATCCTGCTCGACGATGGCTTACAGGGCCTGCCCACCACCTACGTCGGAGCCAAAACCATTCTCGGTGCGCAACCGGAAGAAGTATTCCGCGATGCGTTCGATCGCGCCGAACGCGGCGAGGGTGAGCGCGGAATTCCGGCGTCGATTTATTGGCCGCTCTGTCTCGTGTTGGCGGGCGGCATCAGCTGGGTAGGTCGCGTTCGACGTGCTACGCTCTGACATGGAACACACGAACGACAGCGCGGTCTCGGTCGCATCCCGCACCGCTCCAGCACACGTCCCGTTCGAGGTTTTCAAGGCGCTGCCCAAGACGGACTTACACGTCCATCTGGATGGTTCGCTCCGCCTGGAAACCATCCTCGAGCTCGCCAAGGCCGAAAAGGTCGAGCTCCCGGCGAACGACGTCGCAGGGCTACGCGCCGCAATCGGCTCGGGCAACAACTTCGGCTCACTCGTCGAGTACCTGCGAGGCTTCGAAATCACGCTGCGCGTGATGCAAACCGAAGCCGCCCTCGAGCGCATCGCCTTCGAGCTCGCGGAAGACGCGCACCGCGAAAACGTGCGCTACATGGAGGTCCGCTACGCGCCGATGCTGCACACCCAGCGCGGTTTGAAGCTGACCAAGGTGGTCGAAGCCGTGCTCGATGGCCTACGCCGCGCGCGCGAAACGTACGGCATCAAGGCGACCGTGATCATTTGCGGCATCCGCAACATCTCCGCGGAGTCGTCGTATCAGATGGCCGAGCTAGCCGTGGCGTACAAGGGCCGCGGCGTGGTCGGCTTCGATCTGGCAGGTGCCGAGGCGGATTTTCCGGCCAAGCATCATCGCGCCGCATTTCAGCTGGTGCGCGACAACAACATCAATTGCACCATTCACGCGGGCGAGGCGTACGGGCCCGAGTCGATCGCGCAGGCAATTCACGTCTGCGGCGCACACCGCATCGGTCACGGCTGCCGCCTGCGTGAAGACGGCGATTTGATGCAGTACCTGAACGATCACCGCGTGCCGCTCGAGTGCTGCCCTTCCAGCAACGTGCAAACCGGCGCGGTCAAGGACCTCGCTTCGCACCCGCTCAAGCTTTATTTCGACCTCGGCTTGCGCGTCACGGTCAACACCGACAATCGTTTGATCACGGACACTAGCGTCTCGAAGGAGCTGTATCTGGTGCACACGCAGATGGGCGTCCCGTTCACCGACATCAAGAGCATCATCTTGGCGGGCTTCAAATCGAGCTTCCAACCGTTCCACGAGAAGCAGGCTGCCCTGCGCCGGGTGGGCGTGGAGCTCGACAAGTACGACGACTACGGCGTGTTGATTGCGTCGCAAAACGGCGCCAGCACCGAACGCAGCTCGCGTCGTCCACGCGGCAGCGCCGACATTGTCGCGGACGCCGAGTAATGACGCGAGCGCGGCGTTCGGCGGTCGCATCTGCGCTTCCGCCCCGGAGCGAGGTGTTGCAAACGGAAAATATACTGTGCACGCGCGTGCACGCGCAGTATATTTTCTTCGCTGACACATCGGTCACGAGCGGGGAGATCTCGAACCCGAAGAACGACGCCAGCAGTGAACGCCATCGTCGCGGCAGTCGTTGCTGACGCCGAGTGACGACTCAGAAGTGCACGTCGGCGCGCACGTCGCCCGTCATCGCGGTTTCGAGCGCGGTGACGGCGGCTTCGATCTCTTGGGACTCGCTGACCGGAAGTTTGATCTGGAAGCGAATGTACAGATCGCCTTGCTCGGCTTTGCGCTTCACACCTCGACCCTTGAGGCGGGCAATCTGGCCGCTTTGGGCGTGCTTGGGCACGGTGAGGGTGATCGCGCCGTCGGGCGTAGGGACCCGCACCTTTGCCCCGCGATAGGCCTCGCCGATGGTGATCGGCAAATCCAGATACAGGTCCAAGCCCGAGCGTTCGAAGTGCGGGTGCTTGCTGACGCGAATGTTGAGGATCAAGTCCCCGGGCGGCCCGCCATAGGCGCCGGGCGCCCCCTGACCAGCGATGCGCACTTTGTCCCCGTCACCCGCGCCCGGCGGGACGCGCACGGTGATCTCGTCCCCGCCATCCTGTAAGCGGAGCTTCAGCTCGGCGCCGCGCAAGGCGGAGATGAAGTCCACGCTCACCTCACTGGCGATGTCGGAACCCTTCATGCCCGGGCTGGACCCGCGCCGACCAGCGCGGCTGAACAAATCCCCGAACAGATCGCCAATGCCGCCGGGGCCGGAGGAGGGCGGTTCACCGCCGGGAGTGCTGAACAAGTCCTCGACGTTCATCGGGCCGCTGCTGCTGCCACGGCGGCTGCGATAGCCTGCCGTGGGGCCGCCGCCGCGATAGGATCGCGCGGCCGCGGAGTTGAAGCCTTCGCGCAGACCCTCTTCGCCGAATTCGTCGTAAAGCTTGCGCTTTTCCGTATCGGACAGGGCCTGATACGTCGCCACCGCGCAACTCCTGCGCGAAGAACCCGACGACGGCGAGGCGCTCGATCTCGTGCTTGGCGATGCCTTTTCGCGCCAAGCCTCGATCCCGCTGCTCGAGCAAGGGCTGACCCGTTTGACCGAAGTGCTGGCGCAGGCGCCGCTCGACACCGCTCGCGTCGAGCGCGCGGCGCGCATCGCCGCGTACCTGGGTAAGGCGCCGCTGCGCCAAGCAGCGCTCGGCGCGTTGATCGCACTGGGCGTGACCTCCGACGCAGTGGAGCAAGAGCTCGCGCGCATCGACCAACGCGTGGCCAACGTGCCGCGCATCGCGATCGACGACAGCGCGCTGCCCAATCTGGCCGATCCCGAAGACAAGGGGCCCATTGCCGAGCTGATGAAGGTGCTGGCGACTACGATTTGCGAAGAGCTCGGGCCGAGCTTGGCCGCGTATGGCGTCACCAAGAAGGAACGCGTCGATGCCCGGCTGGGCTTGCCCGTGCGGAACGAGATTGCCGCCTGGGCGGGCGCGCTCGGCGTCGGTGAATTCGAACTGTACGTGGGCGGGCGCGACGCCGACGCAGTGGTCGCGATCGCCTCCGAGATGCCAGCGATCGTGCTCGGGTCGGCGGTGACCGCGCCGCTCTCCCCGCGTCACCGGCAAGCGGTGGCTCGTGAGTTGTTCGCGTTGCGACGGGGAACCACCGTGCTCAGGCACCGTGAGTCGGCCGAAATCGGCGCCTTGGTGGTGGCCGCGTGTCGCGTCGGCGAGGTCAACTTGGCGGCGCCGGCATACGCCATGTTGCCAGAATTTCAGCGTTCACTCGCCAAGGCGCCGCGGCGCGTAAAAAAGCTTTTGCCCGATCTGGCACGCGCCATCGAGCGCACCGGGCAAGACCCGATCGCTTGGGCGCGAGCGGGGCTCTCGAGTCTCGATCGCATGGCGACGATCGCTGCGGGTGACGTGTCTTGGGTTCTGGCCGCGGGCGGACGCGAGCGTGGCGCCCTCGGTCTTTCCGACGAAGCCGCCGCGCGCGCTCGGCGCTTGCTCGCCTTCGTGCTCTCGCCGGGCTATCTCGAGCTCAGGGAAAAACTCGGGATGGGCGTAAAATGAGCGGCCCGAACGAACCGAAACAACCGCGCCTCGCAGATGGCGCGGGCAAAGACAGCGAGCTCGACTTCGAATCCGACGCGCTCTTGGACTCACTGCTGTTCGAAGAGATCGCGCCGCCCGCGCCGCGGCCAGAGCCGACCCCGATCCGGTTGCACCAACCACAGAACCGCGAATACTCGGAGGACGACGTGACCGTCGTCGGGCCGAGCGAAGATCTATTCGCCAGGCTGGCACGCGAAGACGACGACGGCACGAGCGGCCTCGAAGATCTGGCAAGCTCCGATGTCGACCAGTTGCTGTCGAGCATGCCCGCCGGCGCCCCCGAGGCCGAGACCAATCCGCCGCCGGCGCCTTCCGTTCCGCGTCTGCCGGACGTGCCGCCCGCGCCACGGGTGCCCGCCGTGCCCCGGCCCGCCTCGCGCTTGCCCGCGTCCGTCGTTCCGCGACCCGGGCTAGATGCGACGGCCAAGCCGCCTGCCGTCAATCCAGCCGGCCTGCCCGCGCGTCAGCCATTCCCACCGGCAATGAGTCCGCGCGCCCCGCAAGCCACACCGGCCGCGCGTCAGTCGCTGAACCGATTCGTGCCGCAGCTGGGCGCCCCAGCCGAGGATGAAGAGGAGCGGACGCGGATATTCACGAATCAGGACGCCCTGAACGAGTTCGAATCTTCGGACGGGCAGCTGCTGCCCGATCCGTTCGCAGATCCGCGGTCCCCTTCCTCCCATCCGCGCGACAGCATGCCGACGCTGCATCAGGTCGACGACCAGAACAGCATGCCCACGGTCTCGGCGCCGCAGCCATCGGCTCCGCTTTCCATGCCGTCGATCCCAGGTCCACAAAATCTGCCGACGACGACCCTGGGGCGCGAATCAGACTTCGAGCTGTTCGCCGAGTCCCCGGAGCCGCTCAGCGCCGAAGCCATCGAGCAGCTCGAAGAAGTCAAGCTCAGCGATGCCAGCGAACTTCGCCAACTGAGCGACTTCGATGAGCTCGAACCCGCCAGCGAGCCGCCGTTCACGTCGGTTCGCCCGAGCTCGATTCCGCTAGAGCCCTCGCTCACGCCTTCGATCTGGCCCGACGAGCGCCCCGCGCAGGATCATTTGGACGGCCAACGCGAGGCCTGGATCACGCGCGCTGAGTGGCTCGAGAACGAAGCGCGCGCCACCAGTGATGCGCAAGCGAAAGCTCGCACACTGATCGTGGCCAGTGAGATTTGGGCGCTGGTCGGGGAGCTGCCGCGCGCACGAGAAGTGGCCGCCGAGGCCAGCGCAGTTCCCCGCGCGCAGGCCATGGCTGCCCGCCAACTGCGCGCGCTCGCAGCCGCCGACGGCGACTTCAAGGCGGTCGCCCCGGCGCTGGAGATGGAAATCCGCAGCGCGGCCACCGTCGAGGCCCGAGTGCACGCCGCCTATCTGAGCGCAGAAGTGCATCGGCTCGCCCTCCAAGACGACGTCTCGGCCAAGAAAAAGCTCGATTTGGCGGTGCGCGCGCATCAAGACGATCCGCGCGCTCACATCGCCAAGCTTTCGGACCTACTCGGCAAAAGCAACGCCCCGGCGCGCGTGCGCTGGCCCGAGACCGAGGCGCTGAGCGAGCTCTCGCGCGCCAGCGACGAGCTCTTGCGCTTGCGCGGCGCGCCCGCTCCCGCGGGCAACTCCACTCCGCCGAGTGGACCCCGCAGTGCGTTCGACGAAGCGCGCCGCGCGCTATCCGCGGGCGAGCGCGAAAAGGCCGCAGACGCACTCGAGCGTTTGGCTCAAGTCGACGGGCTCGGGCAAGCCTGTGCCTGGCTCTCGGCGAGCCTGCTCGGAGCGGATCCGAAGACGCGCACCCGCGCTATCGCAGGCCTGCGCGAGCTAGCGGCACAACAAGGAAGCCGCCTCGCGCGACGTACCTTGGTCACGCGTTCCCTGGAACACGGCGACAGCGAAGGCGTACGTCAAGCCGTGCTCGGCGCTCAAGGCGAGGAGACGTTCAGCGCGCCGGACCGCTTGGCGCTTGCCGCGCTCAATGGGCTCTCGCCTTCGACCCTCGAGGCGACCGTTCGGGAGGTGGCGCACGACCCGGAGCTGCGACCGTTGGCGGCCGCCTTCGTTGCCGCGACGTCGAACTCGGCGCTCGACGTACACAGCGGCAGCGAAGCCGCGCGCGCCGAACAGCGCTTGGGTCAGACCCTGGGCACACCGCCGACCGATCCGACGGGTCTGGCCTACCTGCGCGCCCACGCGGACGCCTTCGAGAGCACGCACCCGACGAGCCCGCTTTCGCGCCTGCTGACGCTGGAGTTCGCCAAGGTCGCTCGCGCCAAGGGGCTAGTCGCGATCGGACTCGGTGACTGGCCGTACGCGACGGACGATGCCGAGGCAGAACGCGACCACCGCATGGCCGCAGCCTTCGTCCATGAATTGGCGGGCGAGCACAGTTCGGCGACCGTGATGTACCGACGCGTGCTTGCGCTCGACGCAACCAACGAAGCCGCGTTGCGGGCGCTCAGCAACGCGGCGCCCGGTGAAGCCAGCGATCTCTTGGTCGCGCTCGCAAGCGAGCTCGCGCCTTCGCCGCGCGCGGCTCTGGCGCTGCTCGAGGCGGCTTTGCGCCAAGGCGATGACGACGGAGAGCGCTATCATGCGTTGCTCGAGCGGGCGAAGATCGCCGCCCCGGAAATCTCGCTCACACACCGATTGGCCGAAGTCGCTGCGCGCCGCACTGGCGACAGCGCGCTGCTGCTGAGCGCACTCCGCGCACGACGCGAAGCCTCTGACGACGCGATCGAAGGTGCCCTGGATTTGGTGCGTGAAGCTTTGCTCGTCGCCGAGAGCGATCTGCCGCTCGCTCAGCAACTACTGGAAGAAGCCCTGCGCGCCCGCCCGACCGATCTCGCGCTTCGTGAACTGTCCGAGCGCATGGTGCCGAGCGACGAGCAAGAACGCGCTGCCTGGCGCGAAGCCCTGGCCGCGACCAGCGACGGCAGAAGCCGCGGTCGCTTGTTGGCGGAGGCCGCGCTCGAGCGCGGACGCGCCGGCGATCTCGAAGCCGCCGCGCGCAACGCTTTCCTTTCGTTCGAAAGTGAGGGCAGCGATCTCTGGCGAGTGACGGCCGAACGCTACGCTGCGTCGGGTCCAACCTCTGCGCGCATCTCGGACGCGCTCCTGCAACGCGCTCGTGCCACGAGCGATCCCCACGAACAGCGCCAGCTCTACGAGCGTCTGAGCCAGATCGACCGGACGCGCGGTGACAGCTCGAGCGCCCTGCTCTGGCAAAGCGCCATCCTGGAGCAATCGCCCGAGCACCTCCCTGCCCTACGTCGCTTGGAGCACGCTTATATCAGCGGCGATCGACTGGAAGATTTGGAGCCGATCGCGGCCAGCTTGGCGCGGACATTGGACGTGCGCGAGTCCAACGCTCACGCGCGGCTAGCAGCGCGCTTGCGCGTTCTGCGCGGCGCCTGGGGCGAGGCACGCGAAATGGCGGAGATCTCCGTCTCGCGCGCACCCGACGAGCTTTGGGCCCTGCGCACCTTGAGCGCGCAGGCACGCGCCGCGGAAGACAACCAGCTCGGCCTGACCGTCGATGAGCGGCTGTTTTCGCTGGCTGAGCGTCCGCTCGACAAGGCCACGCTGGCGCTGCGCGCGGCCGAGGCCGCCGCGCGCTTGGAGCGCCCGCTCGAGACCAGGCGCCTGCTCTTGGCGTCACTCGAGCAGATGCCGGATCACCTGCTCGCGCTCACCACGCTCTCGGAAGTGCTCGAGGGCATGGCTGAGTATGCTGCAGCGGCAGAGGCTCAAGAGACCATGGCACAGGCCAGCCACGTCGAAGCGCATCAAGTGAGCGCTTGGCATCAAGCCGCCGTGCTGTGGTTGGACAAAGCCGGAAACGCCACGCGCGGCCGCGCAGCGCTCGAGCGCGCGGTGGCGCTGGACGTCGGCCACGAGGACGCAGTCGTGCGCCTGCAGTCGCTGTACGTGGCCGCCAACGAGCGTCAAAATCTGGCCGAGTTGCTCGAGCGTCGCTTGCAGCGCACGACCGATCCCGAGGAGCGCATTGCAATCGAGGTCACGCGCGGCCGAGCACTAGCAGAGGTCGGCGAGAAAGACGCCGCCAAGGCCGCCTTGGCCGCCGCCCTCGACGCCAACCCCGACCACGCCGAAGCGCTCGAAGCGTTCGCCGAGCTGTGCTTGGGCGAGGGCGATTGGGCGGCGGGGGAGCAAGCACTGATCCGGCTGGCCCGGCACACCATCGAGCTACCGCGCCAGGCGCAAATCTATCGCCGCCTCGGTGAACTGTACGACACGACCCTGCCGAACCCCGAGCGCGCCGAGCTGGCGTACAGGGAAGTACTCAAGCGCGATCCCGACGACGCCGAGACCGTTGCGCGATTGGTCCAGGTCCATGGCCGGCTGGGCGACAAAGCGACCGCGCTCTCCCTGCAATCCGAGCTGCTTTCGCACGCGAAAACGCCCGACGAGAAACGCGATCGCACGCTTGCTCTCGCTCTGGTCGAAGAACAAATCGGTGAAGATCGCAAGCGCGCCGAGGCCAGCCTCGACCGGGCCCGCAAAGAATGGCCACACGATAGCGTGGTGCTCCGCGCCGTGGCCGAGTTTCAACAACGCCACGGTGAGACCCGCACGACACAAGTGCTGCTCGATCGCGCGGCAACCGACGCGCGACGCGCGCTCGCCACCGGACGCTTCGAACCGGGCTTCTTCGAGATCCTCGCGACCGTCGCCGAGCTCAAATCCGCGGGGGATTCGGCGCTCGTGGCCCGCGCCACTTTGGCCGCGCTGCACGGCGAAGAAGTGCCCGTGCCAGCCGCAGGTCCAATCGCCGGTGATCCTCGGCTAGATGAGCTGCTCGCGCCCGAGCTGGTCAGTCCCCCGCTGCGTGCGCTGCTGCAGAAGAGCGGAGACGTCCTGGACGCGGCCTATCCAGTCGACCTGCGCACGATGCGCGCGCAGCCGCTGCCGGCCACGTCGGCGGCCTTCACGAGCTATGTGCAACAAGTAGCGACCTCGTTCGGCGTCCGTGGGCTGGAGCTATTTGCATCGCCCACGCTCGGCGCGGTGTGCATTCCGGTGAGCTCTGGCGGGCCGCAACTCGTGTTTGGGCAGGCCTTGCTGGACAGCGACGACGACGCCGCACGTTACTTCTTGATGATTCGCTGCCTCAAGATCCTGCAAGGCAAAGCGGCTGCGTTGTCGCGCACCGCGCCAATCGATCTTTGGCCGGTGCTCGCGGCGTACCTCAGCCTTTTTGCGCCCAATTGGATCCCGCAAGGCGTGGAAGCCAAAAAGCTCGCCGAAGCGCAACGGCGCATCCAAAGCGTGATGCCGCCCAAGCTAGATGACGACGTGCCGGTGCTAGCGCTGGAAGTGATTGGCGCGATCGGCAACCGCGCGAGCCTGTTGGGTACCGCGCTCCATCAGTGGGGCAATCGCACCGCTCTCCTCTCTGCGGGCTCGCTCGTGGCCTCGCTGCGCGGCGTGTCCTTCGCCGTTGGGCAACCCGGCGGCCCGCCGAAGGAAGGCCCCGAGCGAGTCAAGTGGATCGTGCGCAATCCGGAAGCCCGCGATCTGGCAACGTTCTGCGTCGGCGAACATTACGCCGAGGCGCGCGTGCGGCTCGGCCTCGACCGCTGACGCGACTCTCAGGTCTTCTTCGGTCGCGGTAAGTTCAATCGTTCGACGCGATTGATCAGAGTGCGGCGCGAAACGCCCAGGACCTTGGCCGCGCGGGTCTGATTTCCACCGCATTGCTCGAGCGCCCGCAGCACGCGCTGGCGTTCTTCTTCCGAATCGATCGGGGGCAGGCTCGGCTCGCTGTACGGCGGAGCGCTGCTGGGCGGTTCGGCCAGCGCGCGCTCGTCATGGAACCTGGGTGTACGCAGCGGGGCAAATACCTGCGTTCGGTCTTGCTCTTCCGCCGGAAACTCGTCCGCGTCCAGCTCATTGAGCGGTTTCTGCGGGATCTGGGCGGCGGTGATAACGCCGTTTTCGCACAAGAAAGGAGCGCGCTCCATGATGTTTTTGAGTTCGCGCACGTTGCCCGGCCATGAGTAAGCCTTCAGCGCTTGCAGCGCGCCGGGCGTCAGTTCGGGCATGGGCAGCCCGGAACGCTCACAGAAGCGGCGTAGAAACAGTCGCGCCAACGGTTCAATCTCGAGCGGTCGACGCCTGAGCGGCGGAATGCTGAACTCGACACCCGCGATGCGGTAGTACAAATCGTTACGAAAACGCCCCGCCTGCACCTCGACGCGCAGATCGCGATTGGTCGCCCAGACAAAGCGCACGTCGATCGGCCGAGGCTTGGTTGCACCGACGCGGAGGACGGAACGCTCCTCGAGCACGCGCAGCAGCTTGGCTTGAATGGACAGCGGCATCTCGCCGATCTCGTCCAAAAATACCGTACCCTGGTCGGTCGACTCGAGCAGTCCGGGTTTGGTTTGGTTGGCACCGGTAAAGGCGCCGCGCTCGTGCCCGAAGAGTTGCGACTCGAGCAAGGATTCGGACAGCGCCGCACAGTTCAAGCGTAGAAACGGGCGCCCACGACGAGTCGAACGTTGATGAATGGTCTCGGCGAAGACCTCCTTACCCGAGCCGGTCTCGCCAGTGATGAGCACCGAAATCCCGCTCTGTGCGGCGCGCAGTGCGATCTCGTAGGCGCGTTTCATCTCGGGATCGAGTAGCACCGCGGGGCCCTCACCAGCCGGCGCGTTCGAGAGCGAGCGGGTGTTGCGCGTGCTCGCCGGCCGACGCGACTGCACCATGATCAGCGCCGAACCGGCGCGCACGAAGTCACCCGGTTCGAGCAGGCGCCGCTCGCCCCCTCGCAAGCGCGCCTCTGCCTCGTTGCGTCGCGTAGGCGCTTCCAGCGTATCTTCCGGGTCGACTCGGAAGAGCAACGTGCCGTTGGCGCTGCCCAAATCCTCCACCTCGATGCCGTCCCCGACGTGGATCAATAAGTGGTAACGGGAGACCGATTGATCGTCGATCCGAATGTCGTTGTCCGCTCCGCGCCCCAAGCGCAGTTTTCCATGCGCGGGTAGCGGATGAATCGTGCACGTTTGCCGGACATAAACGAGCGCCTCGAGCGCCCCCTGGTGGGGCGACGGGCCTGGCCGATGCGTGAAACTCGCGTCATTCATGCGCTTGCTCTGAGACTACCCGACCGCTGCATTTCTGCGTGTGAAACGGCACATGAACAGCGAAAGTTGCTGGCATGCCTGCTGAAGACCGCGGACAATCGCACGATCGCCCACCTTCACACACGTAGCCTCGGCCATTGCTTGCGACTTATTCTGGTTCGCGGAAGAGGCGAGAGTCCGCGATAGGCTTCGGCTATACTCAACCGTCAGAGTTCACAGTGACTGAAACTTCGTTGAGACCCGGCAACAAGCTGGGACGCTTCCAGCTGCTCGTCCCGATCGGATCGGGTGGCATGGGACGCGTCTGGGTTGCGCGCGAAGAAAACACCGGACGACTGTTCGCGCTCAAGACCACCCTCGGTAACGAGAAGGCGGCGGGCGAATATTGGAACGTCCTGCTCGACGAGGCGCGGCTCGCCGCACAAGTGCAACACCGGGGCGTGTGCACCATTCACGCCTTCGAGATCGACGAGCAGCTCGGTATCCCGTACCTGGTGATGGATTTTTCCGACGGTGGCTCGTTGTACGAGCTGCTCGATGCGTGTGTGGGGCACCGTCTCGAGCCGCTCTTGGCGGTGAGCATCGTCGCGCAATTGTGCGACGCGCTGCAGGTCGCTCATGATTTGTGCGATGAGCACGGCGCGCTGCTGGGCGTGGTTCATCGCGACGTCTCGCCGCAGAACATTCTCATTTCCGCCAGCGGACACGTGCAGCTGACCGACTTCGGCGTGGCCAAGGCGCGTGGCAGGTTGCATGCACCGACCGCGACCGGCGAGATCAAAGGCAAGCTCTCGTACATGGCTCCTGAGCAGGTCACGCAAAAGGACGTGGACCGACGAGCCGACGTTTTCGCGCTCGGTTGCGTGCTGTATGAAGCCACGGTCGGTGAGCGTCCTTTTCACGGCAACGACGCGGTGGCCACGCTCTATCAATTGCTCGAGCAACCGTTGGTCCTGCCGAGCGCACGCTCGCCAGGTTACCCGACTGATTTGGAAGACATCGTCCGCAGGGCCTTGGAGCGTGATCCCGCGCTGCGCTACCAAAGCGCGGAGGAGCTCGGCAGCGCGCTCTCGCTGTGGATGGCCAACCAAGGTCGGCTGGTCACCGAGCGCGACATCGCCGCAGTAGTCACGGAATGTTTGGGTCGATCGATCGCGGAGCGCGCTCAACGGATCGCGTTGGCCGAAACTGAACTGGACGCTTCAGACCTGCCCCCCGCCCCGCCCCCAACGGAGCAAACGCTGGGCGGTTCGAGCGCGACTACTGCGGGGGAACGAGCGCGCAAGTCCAAACGAATCTGGTGGGGGGCAGCGGTCGCCGGTGGGACGTTGCTATTGCTCGGTTGGCTCGCGATCGGCGGCGCCCACGGCAATGCCCCGCCGGTCGTCGCGAGCGCGCCCGTGAAGCCGAGCGTAGCGCCGCGAGAATCAGCAAGCGCTGCCGCGCCCAACAATTCGATCACCGTGACTTTGCGCGCGTACCCGCCACGTGCCGTGCTGTATTTCGACGACGGTCCCCCGCTCCCGAACCCGTACCGGTTGACGGTACCCCCCGATTCGAACGCGCACCAGGTGCGCGCTTCGGCGCCTGGGTTCGGTGATCGAGTGGAAGAGCTGCGCCTCGACAGCAGCAAAGAAGTTCAGCTCACGCTCTCCACGCTCGTGCCCGGGACGGCCACACATCTGTCGAACGTAAAACCCAGAGCGAGCGCGCAGCCCCCGACCCACACTGCCCTACCGCCGCCTGGGCCAGGCGATATGCCAAAGGTGATCACGAAGCGTCCGCGAGTGCTCGACCCCGACAATCCGTTCGAAGCGCCTTGATCGGAAAAAACTACCGGACCTACATTCGCTCCGCGAAGGAATCCGTGGCGAACGGATGAAATTGCGGTTAATGTAGTGGTTTATATGGATCGCAGGGGCGTCAGAACCGATCACGCAGTCAATGCGCCTCCGGCGGGAAGCCCCGGAGAAGCTGCGAGCAGCGAGGAATCCGCACGCGTTCAAGCGGGACAGCTGATTGGCCGCTACCGCTTGCTGTTTCCAATCGCCGCCGGCGGCATGGCCGAAGTCTGGGCGGCGAAGCCGGAAGGTGCCGGCATCTCTCGCGCCGTCGCACTCAAGCTCGTTCGCCCCGAGTTCGCGGTCGAAGCCGAGTACGCGCGTATGTTCATCGACGAGGCCGTCGTCGCCTCGGCCATCCGTCACCCGAACATCTGTGAGACCTACGAGCTCGGCCGCGACGAAAATCTCTTGTTCATGGTGATGGAGTGGGTGGCGGGCGACACGCTGAGCGGCTTGATGCGCGGCAGTGCACTGACCGCGTTGCCTCTCGAAGTCGCAGCGCGCATCTGCTCGGAAGCATGTGCAGGGTTACATGCCGCCCACGAGGCCAACGACGGCGACGGCAACAACCTCGGCATCGTGCACCGTGACGTCTCGCCACCGAACATCCTCGTGTCGGTGAACGGCCACGTAAAAGTCAGTGACTTCGGCATCGCCAAGGCCAAAAATCAGCTGCACGCTCGCACGCGCACCGGCGAGATCAAAGGCAAACTAGCCTACATTCCACCGGAGCAGGTGCTGGGGCACGGGATCGATCGCCGAGTCGACGTATACGCCATGGGCTGCGTGCTGTACGTCTGCACGCTTGGCCGGCGCCCATTCGGTAGCGGTGGGGAAGCGCTCGGCAAGATCGTACGCGGCCTATACCGAAAGCCGCGCGAGGTCGAACCCGACTATCCCGAAGAGCTCGAGCGAATCGTGATGCGCGCCTTGGCGAGCGATCGCGACCAGCGCTATCAGACCGCCGAGGAGATGCGCTTCGAGCTCGAGCAGTGGCTGCTCACGCGGCCGCGTCCTACGCAGCACGCGGACGTCGCGCGTCTAGTCCGTGAACGCATCAGCGACGACCGCCGCAGAATGATCGACGCGCTAACGAACGTGAGCCGCGCCATTCCGGACGCTTTGGCCAATCGCTTCATTTCGTCGGCCGAGAAAACTGCGACTCCGACCGCGACGAGCGGCATCGTCGTGCAACCGGCTGCGTTGGCGCGTCTCCAGCGCAAGGCATCCGCCCCGACGCCTACGCCCCCGAAGCGCCCTCCGGAAGACGAACCCACACTGCTCGCGGACGCCGTGCGCGCAGCCCTGACCCCCGCCAAAGCAGCCGAAGTTCCCCCGACACTCGCGCAACAGCTGAAGAACCACTTGCCTTGGCTAGTGGCGGTGGCTGCGATCGCCATCGCGCTGCTCTCGTTGTTCTTACTCAGCCGACGACCTTAAGTCGCTCGAGCTCGTCGCCTGCGGACGCACGCGACGCCGAACAACATCAGCGCGAGCAACGCTTTCGGGTCGGACGAACCGGAGCGCGCGCTAGCCGTCGAACTGCAAGCGCAGCCGCCTTTTGCTGGCGGCTCGTGATAGTCGTCCGCGCCGTCACTCGCTCCGTGGCCGGCCGCGCCGTTCGTAGCGGCGCCCGTGGCCGCCCCGGCCTCACCAATAGCGCCGCTTTCACCGCTCTCTCCGCCCGCGCCGGCTGAGCCATTCGCGTCGCTCGCCTCCAGGATTGGCTCGTGACCGGCGTAAGCGAAGGCCGGCTTCAAGAGCATGTCTTCGTACGGCGCGAGCTCGGTGAAGATGCGGCGTGCGGTCGTCGAATCGCAACTGGCACCGTGCGACACCACGCCTGTCACGGCGTTCTTCGTCGTGAATGCCGGTCCGCCACTGTCGCCGTTGCACACCGAAACGCCGGTCGTCCCGAACGTATTGGGCGGGATCGGATCACTCGAGTCAGAGTAGACGCTTGCTCCGAGCAGCTGGATCTTCAAGTCGTCACGAGTCTTGCGGACGCCCGTTGAGCCGTCTTCAGTGCGGCCGAACCCGACCAGGCGGATCGCCTGACCGCGCTGATTGCCGACGCCGAGCCGCAGCGCCGCGACGGGAACGTTCGTGAGCTCACGATCCAGCGCGACGACCGCGGCGTCGTCCTTGCAAAGCGTGATCGCGCCAGTCGTGAAAATCTTCTCGCCGATCGCCGCCACCGGCTCGTCTTCGCCGGCACCGATGTGAAAGGTGATATTCGACGGCACGAACGGCTCGCCGAAAATGCCATCGATGCTCCCCGCAGCGAGCTCGCCTTCGGCCGTGCAATTGGCGCTATCGGTGACGGTCGCCACGCAGTGCATCGCCGTGAGCACGAGGTTCGGCGCGATCAAGCTTGCCGTGCACCACAGCGTGGAGCCGTCATTCTTCA
This sequence comes from Pseudomonadota bacterium, assembly GCA_037200885.1. Lineage (GTDB taxonomy): Bacteria > Myxococcota_A > Polyangia > Polyangiales > Polyangiaceae > PMG-095. The sequence goes on along the minus strand of JBBCIN010000001.1, from coordinate 1,724,153 downwards.
CCGCGCGGAGCTTCAGCACGGCATCGTCTTCGGGACCGGAGGGCGTCGCGTAATACAGCGTGTCACTTTGCTGGCCGAGCGCTTCCGGATCGGCTTGGCCGCAGCTCCACAGCAGTGAGGCGAAAGCGAACACCGACACGAGGGTCTTCACGGCGCGCGCTCGCTGCCTCGTCCTCGTCGCCTCGATACGGCGCAGCCGGCCGCGCCGAGTAGGAGGGCCATCGCGAACCGAGCGAGCCAGCCAGCTCTGGGTGTCGCGGTGGTCGAGCAAGCGCAACCGCCCTTGCCAGGCGGCTCGTGGGAATCGTTCGCGCCATCGCCCGAGCCGGCTTTTCCGTTCTCGCCACCTGCTGCCGAGGTCGAGGGCTCGCCCGCGTTCTCAGCGCCGCTTCCGGTGCTGCCGTCTCCGCCCGCTCCGCCTTCGCTCGTCGTCGCGCCTTCACTGATTGGCTCGTAGCCAGCGAGTTCGAACGCCGGCGTGATGATCTCGTCTCTAAAAGGCGCGACTTGCGTGAAGAATTGGCGCGCATTCGGCGAGTCACAGGCTTCGACCAGCTGTGAGTAAACGCCGGTCACGGCGCCGTCTGTGGTCAGCGCCGGACCGCCGCTGTCGCCGATGCACAGCGCCGGCCCCAAGGTCAGAAAGGTGCGAGGCGGCACCCGATCGCCGTCCGTGCGAAATTGGCTGGCTCCGACCAAGCTGATGCTCAGCCCATCCTTCGCGAAACGAACGCCCCTGGTCGCTTCTTCGGTTTCACCGAAACCGACCGCACGCAGGACCTCGCCGCGCTCGTTGCCACGGTCGATTCGAATTGGCATCAGCGGCGCTCCGGTGATCTCCCGATCGAGCACGATGGCGGCGATGTCGTTCCGACAGATGGATGGTGTCTGCGTCGCGAACACTTTCGCGCCGAGCGCGGCAAGCGGCTCTTTGAAAGCAGCGCCCACGTAGACCTTGAGGTCGGCTGGGTCGATCAACGGACCGAAACGACCGCCCTTGCTGTCTGTCGTGAGCTCGCCGTCATCGGTACAGTTGAACGCACCTGAAATCAGGTTCGAGACGCAGTGGCGCGCGGTCAAGACGACGTTCGGCGCGACCAACGAGCCGGTACAAAAGTTCATGACGCCATTGGCGTCGACGTTCTCTACCTTTACTACGCCGTCGTCTGCGACTCCCGACGGGGAGCCGTCGTAAATGCCCTGCGACTCCCGGCCTAGCGATTCCGGGCCCGCTTGCCCGCAGCCGACCGCGACTCCGAGGAGCAGGGCGCATCCCAGCACGCGCCCGAGCTTCATGGTTGGTACTTCGAGAGACAAGCCGGTGCGCCCGCATCCGGCGCGTAAAACGCGCCCGTGTCGGCGTTGTAGAGCAGCCCGTCCGGCGAGTAATTGTAAACGAAGTTTCCGGCGTCGTTCATGCACCAGGCCGAAGTTGGGCTGAGCCGCGTGCCACTCACGCGATCGAAATTCGGCGGCCCGTCCGTGCCCCAAAGCGCCATCTTCGCTTGCAGCGTCTGGATCAGATGAGGAAGCTCGGTCTCCACGGGTGAAGGCCCGATGTCGATGTCGTCGCCATCGGGATTGAGCACACGATTTTGCAGCGCATTGCGCACGTCGATGCCGCCAGGAGGGGTGCGATTGGTCACGCTGCTCGCGTACAACATCGAATACGCACCATCGTAGTAGTTCTCGGTGCCGTCGAGCGTCAGGGCGCCGCTTCCGTAAAAGCGCTTGATACGCTTGAGATAAGAATCGTAGAGATCCTTCGAGTGGCTGTCCTGTGCGAGCGCGTAGTTGACACCGACGATGCGCTTGTCGAGCGACGGCGTGTACATCGACGTGCCGAAAGTTGCGAGCGGAGGCTGGAGCACGTCGTTCGAGGTCGCCAAATAGTGCGAGAGCACGTAGTACGGCCGAGGCATGCCGACCGAAGCGCCGTCTTTGCCCCAGTTCGCCTCGACCTCCTTGATCAATTCTGCAAACTCGTTGGTAGCGAGGCCGATGATGATTTGCGGAGGATTCTGCAGGATCTCCTCACCGGCCGTTTGCGCAGAAGGCACGTCGTTGGCCTTGATCTGGAGTTGATAGAAATCAGTGTCCTGATGGATCGCCAGATCGCCGTTGAAGGTTAGATAATCGAAGCGATGCGGGTCGTTGCTGGCTTGGTTCGCGGGCGGCGCGTTGGTGAGCACCGTCGCTATGTCGTTCAACGTTTGATTGTCGTTCGAGATGAGCGCAACCTTGAGCGGGGCCGAAGTGTCGGGTTGTTGGGCGACCACGTACGGTTCAATCTCGCGAACCAAGCCGGCGACGGTGGCGGCAAGCAACCGAGGGTCGCCCAGCAGATGCCAAACGTAGCCATCATCATCCAGGTTCGCGAGCTGTAGCGTGGCGCTGCTCGTACTGAGGAACATCACGTCGCCCCCGCTGTACGATTCCGATTTAGTGTAGTTCCAAGCCGCGAGGAGATTGGTCGAGGAAAGCGTCGTGAGGATCCCGGGGGTAGCAATCTCTTCGGTGAGATGGGACATCGACGCTTCGAAGTCCCCATCCTCCGGAAAGGCGGCATTGCAGATCACGCCGAGAATCGGCTGGAATGCCGACTTGTTGGAATTCTTGGCTGCGGCCTCGTTGAACTCTTCGAACGCCAGGTCCCAGTTGATGATAGCCAGCGAATCGTGTGGATCGCTCGGGTTCATCGTGGAGAAGCCGCCCAGAATGACGGGCGAGTTCGTCTTGAGCAACTCCAAGGTGCTCGAGCCAGCGACCGTGGTTGGTAGCAGCACCGGGCACTGATCGGTAGTCAGCACGACGCATTCATTGCCGGTCTTCTTTTGCACGCAGATCGCCGGCGCATCGAGCTTGAGCGCAATGCAATCCGCGTTGGTCTCGCAGGCGGCGCTACCCGCTTCACCGCCGTCCGCCGGGCTGCCTCCACTGGGGCCTTTGCCGCCGTGGGCGCCGGTCCCGCCGTTGGCGCTCGTGCCGCCGCTCGAATTGTCATTGCCAGAGGCGCCGCCATTGCTGTCGGAGCTCGCCACGCAGACGTGTTCGGTCGAGCACATGGTGTCGGCAAATTGCGCGCCGAGCGCGTGGCAATCAGCCGTGGTGTTGCATTGGCTCGTCTCGAGATTGTACAAAAACGAGCAGCCGTTGCTCGCCAACAGCAGGCCTGCTGCGGTGAGCCAGGCTGGACCCCGTAACCAAGTAAAGTGCGAATTCATGAGATACTCTGCTGTTAAAGCTTCAAGCCTAGCATGCTCGGCTTCTCACTCAGAAGAGCCCGGCGGCTTTTTGGTTCGACACCGCGCCGCGCGCCAAGGACGCGCAGAGTGCACGCGAGCACTCCGTTCCGTCAGCCGTCCGACCGCAGCTGATGGAGCCTGCCAGAACGATCTCCGGGCCGACCGCGCATCGGCGCTCGCAAACTGAACAGGCATCGCTTCTCGTACGGCATGCGTCACACTGATTTTAATGCTCGCGAGTTCGGTGCGGTCTTTCGGTCCTTGCGACCACACTTAGCCACCTTGTATGCGAGCGCAGCGTGCAGGCTGGCCTCGCTCGTCGATCCGTTCTCGCCTTTCGAGCCCTCGGTCGCATCCACTCTACAAACGAGGAACGAGGCCGGCATCGAGATGGTGCCGACCTCGTTTGAAGGTCACGTCATTGGGAGCCGAATCCCCCCTCGGGATTGCTTCACATGCAGTAGAGATAACCGCAGGTCGACGCCGTGGTCGTGCACTTGGAGACCAACTTGGTCACCTTGCCCTGCGAGGTCGTGCACGCGCTGTTGAGCAGCGAGTTGTCCGGGTTGTAGACGCGGTTCATCGAATACACCGGAGCGCTGCCAGCGGTCGTCGTCGTGGTGGACGCGTTGTCGCCGTCGGCCGGGTCGATCGCGAGGCACGTGCGGCCCGCCGGGCAGCTGTTGGTCGTGATCGTCGGCGCAATGAAGGGGTTCGAGCCACAGCCTTGGCCGAGCGCATTGAAGCCGAAGTAGCACAAGGTGTTGGCGATGGTCATCGCCTCCCAGGTGTTGAGCGGCGTCCCGTCGGTGTGATCAACCTGGAAGATGTAGTGGGCACCACAGGCGCCGGTGCCGAGACTCTTCGGGCCACCGACGAGCGTCAGCTTGTGAGCGGGCGGCAGGTAGTACGGGGTGTTTTGCGTGTAGTTGGTGATCAGGTTCTTCTGGCGACCAAAAGACGCCACCAGATCGCCGGCGTACGAGCTGTTCTGAAAGACGTTTTGATCGGCGGTGAAGTCCTGCTGACCGAGGATGGCTTTGGTGTTGGCGCAGTTGTTCTTGAGGCAGGTGATGCCTGGCTTCAGAATCACCTTGTTGCCGGAGACCACGAGATCGTTGGCCGTATCCCAGCGACCCAGCTCGATGCCCATGGCAACGGCCAGCGACGCCTTGGTGGTTTGCACGCCCTGCATCGAATTGCATTGCGAGCTCAGCTCACCGGTCACGCTGCCAGTTTGCTCTTCCGCACCTTGCTCGACCGCGCAGCCCTGTGCCGCAACGAATCCCAACCCCATCAAACCCATCGCAATCATCTTCTTCATCATCTGTCGGCTCCTTTGGTGACCTTCGAGTACCGACTAATGCACTGAGCGTGCCGAACTACGATACGTACCGACGATGCATGGCACAGTGCGCGGAGCTGCTTGTTTTCTGCGGAAACATGCCAATGGCGCCAGACAGGGCCGTTGTGCGTATTTGAGGGGAAAACTACGATGCTGTGCCGTGTGGCGTGAGCGTGAGTTGCACAACTCGTGCAGACGAGTTGTGCAACTTGCACAACTCGATCGCGCGGGACCGAATGATCCAGATTTCCGAGACACCTGGCAACGCGATGGAGACTCGATACGCCGTCGCGGCGCAACGCAGCGACTGCCCGTCGAGATTCCCACTATCCATCGAGCACAGAGCTCGGTACGGCAACCCTCGCATGCGAGGCGGCACCGAAGCAGGTCTGGGTCGGCGACTGCACACACGTCCGGATGCCGCAGGGCGGAAGAAACTACGAGCCGTCATTCGCGCTCTGCAAATGAGCAACGAGGCCGGCAGCGGGTGCCGACCTCGTTGAAGGTCACGTCATTGGGAGTCGAATCCCCCCTCGGGATTGCTTCACATGCAGTAGAGATAACCGCAGGTCGACGCCGTGGTCGTGCACTTGGAGACCAACTTGGTCACCTTGCCCTGCGAGGTCGTGCACGCGCTGTTGAGCAGCGAGTTGTCCGGGTTGTAGACGCGGTTCATCGAATACACCGGAGCGCTGCCAGCGGTCGTCGTCGTGGTGGACGCGTTGTCGCCGTCGGCCGGGTCGATCGCGAGGCACGTGCGGCCCGCCGGGCAGCTGTTGGTCGTGATCGTCGGCGCAATGAAGGGGTTCGAGCCACAGCCTTGGCCGAGCGCATTGAAGCCGAAGTAGCACAAGGTGTTGGCGATGGTCATCGCCTCCCAGGTGTTGAGCGGCGTCCCGTCGGTGTGATCAACCTGGAAGATGTAGTGGGCACCACAGGCGCCGGTGCCGAGACTCTTCGGGCCACCGACGAGCGTCAGCTTGTGAGCGGGCGGCAGGTAGTACGGGGTGTTTTGCGTGTAGTTGGTGATCAGGTTCTTCTGGCGACCAAAAGACGCCACCAGATCGCCGGCGTACGAGCTGTTCTGAAAGACGTTTTGATCGGCGGTGAAGTCCTGCTGACCGAGGATGGCTTTGGTGTTGGCGCAGTTGTTCTTGAGGCAGGTGATGCCTGGCTTCAGAATCACCTTGTTGCCGGAGACCACGAGATCGTTGGCCGTATCCCAGCGACCCAGCTCGATGCCCATGGCAACGGCCAGCGACGCCTTGGTGGTTTGCACGCCCTGCATCGAATTGCATTGCGAGCTCAGCTCACCGGTCACGCTGCCAGTTTGCTCTTCCGCACCTTGCTCGACCGCGCAGCCCTGTGCCGCAACGAATCCCAACCCCATCAAACCCATCGCAATCATCTTCTTCATCATCTGTCGGCTCCTTTGGTGACCTTCGAGTACCGACTAATGCACTGAGCGTGCCGAACAACATCACCTGCCCCTGATCTGCACAGAGCCCCTTGTTTTCTGCAGGAACATGTCATTTGGCGCCGGGGGGCGCTGCTGTGCGCTTTTGAATGGAAGATTCGGTGTCGCGTCGCGCGACGCGAACGTGCGCTGCACGACGCGTGCATACGACTCGTGCAACTTGCACAACGCGATCACCGTGGTCGTTCGCCCGGAAGCATTCTGCATTCGTACACTGCGCTCGAGCCCGTGCTCGAGCGACGGGTGTCACTCGGCAGTGGCGTAGATCGCCAGCCCGTTCCGGACGCCGCACGGTCGGCATGTCGCGATGTCGTGATGTGATGGTGTGGGGGACGCTGACCTACTCACACATACATCTTCGCATCGAATGTCTTGGAGACGTCTTGAAGCAGCAACGAGCCTCGCGTACCCTCTCGGGCAGACTGAGGGAAAATTTAAATGAGCAGAAATAAAGTACTAGCGATCATGATGGCTTTGGGTCTTTCCGCGTCTCTCTACGCATGTGGAAGCGACGACGACACCAATCCCGGCGGTGAAGCTGGCGCGGCCGGCAACGCCGGAAAAGGGGGCAGCGGCGGAAAAGCCGGAGCGGGAACCGGCGGTGGCACGGCGGGCAAAGGCGGCACGCCAAGCGCCGGTGGATCCGACGTCGGCGATAGCGGTGCTGGCGGCACGGGCGCGACTGGCGCGACCGGCGACAGCGGCGCTGGCGGTATGGGCGCGACCGGCGGCGAGCCCGACCTCGCTGCCGGCTCGGGCGGAGAAGGTGGCGCGCCACCCGCGCAAACCCTCACTGAAGCTTGCACCACTCAGTGCGACCCCGCGCACACGGTAGCCACCTGTTCGACGACTTTGGCTGCCTGTATCGCGCAATGCACGGTTTATCCCGTGCAGCTACAGCAGAGTGTCACCGATGGGTTCCTCAGTGATGCGGACGCAGCCACCCTGAACCAGGAATATCTGGCGACGATCCAATGCCAGGCGACTCACCTCACCAGCACCGACCAATACATGTGCGCTGCCGACGGTACGATGGTCAGTGCCACGTCACCCGTTGAGTCCACGGTCTGTGAAACCTTGCTTTGCAAGTGGACCTGCGACGACGGGAATTTCGGAACCGCCGGCGCCGACGTGAACGTCTACACCCGCTGCGGTTGCTGAGTTAGAACGAGCCGCGTAGCCGCACTCCGTCAGGCGCGATGCCCAACGCAACGCTTGACGGAGCGGCCTTTTCACCCGGGTGAGTCAGGGTCAAATACAGCGCTGCGCCGCCAGCGACGATCGCGAGACCCGCAGTGACGTCCGAGATCGCGAGCAACGTGCGCGCTTGGCTCTGAGCCTTGTCGAGCTCGCTCTTCGTGACACCGTACTGCGTGCGCATCGATTCGAGGTCATTGGCCTTCGAAATCCCGAAATAGCCCACCACGCCCGCGGTGGCAGCGAGCGTACCCGTGGCCGCCCAAGTCGCCCACATGGCGGTGCGTGATGGCTTGCTGGGAGTAATCGGATTGTCCCGCACTTCGGTGGTCTTGGCCTGTACCGCCAGTGGGATCGGCTTCAACTCGACCGTGAGCTCGACTTGATCGTGCCCCGCCAAGGTGACCGACTGCGCAGAGTCGTAGAAGCCGGACTTGTGCAGCACCAAATTGTGTTCGCCGGCATCGACGATCACGGGGGAGCTCAGTGGCGAAGTGCCGATCACCTTGCCGTCGAGCGAGATGTCCGCGCCGACTTCGTGAGTGACGACATTCAGGCTCGCAGTGCGTTCAGCCAACGTCGCCAAGTCTTTGTTCACGGCCTGGCTGCGTTCGGGGCTGAGGTTCGTGCCGCCCGCCTTCAGATAATCTTCGAGCGCCTCTTTGGCTTTGGCGTAACGACCAAGCTGCATGCGAACCTGGCCGATATTGTACAGAACCTTGTAGTTATTCGAGAGTTGATAGGCGCGCTCGAACTCCACCAGCGCCAGCAGAAACTCCCCATCCCCGTACAGCGAAAGGCCGCGTGCGTAGCGTTCGCCCGCTTCTTTCAAGACCTCGGCTGAAATTGGAGCGGTTGGAGCAGCCGCAGGCGCAGGCGCTCCAGCCTGAGCCTGAGCCCAAGCGCTTTCTCCGCCAACCAATGCGAGGCACAAGCCGACACCCAAGCCAGTGAGACGAGCGAAATTCACGACCATGATTAATTGCCTAGTTTGCCTGTTTGCCCCCGCCCGATCAAGTGCTCATCTGGCACTTTAGTAACGCGCACTCGCGGTCGTTCAGCATGCGTAGCGCGAGTGAAGAATGAAATGGTCCGGAGCCGGGGCATGCCAGAAGACGATGTAGGCGGACGTCCGTCTCCCGTTTCTGTCGTGCCGCCCGGCGCGCCGTCGGTCGTGCCGTCAGCTCCGCCTACCGCGCCTCCGCGCCCGTTCGCCACGCTGCCCGCGCCACCGCCCGCGAAGTGTGAAGCGCTGTTCGAGCTCTTTCGGGGCGGAGCAGGCTCAGTACATCTCGGTCGCTTGCACAGCGGTAAGCAGGCGACCCAGCTCGTCGCGATGCGTCGGCTCGCAAACCTGCCGACGCGCGAGCTCGAGTCCGCGATGACCCTGGCGCAGGGCATCGCGCACCCACGATTGACCAAAATCCTCGGGACTTACCAGCACGAAGACGCTTGGTACGTCGCGAGCGAGTACGCCTCGGGTGTGACCCTGTTCGAGCTCGGGCAAGCCGCCGTGCGTCAGCGCATGCCCCTCGCAGCGCCGGTCGCGGTGCGGATCGTGCTCGACGCACTGACCGTGACCGCGGAAGCCGAGCAGTTGCTCGGTGACCGCTTGGGCGCCGTGCGCTGCGTCTACCCAGAGAGCATCTGGATCTCGGACTCGGGCAAGCTCTTCTTGTCCGAGCTTTTGGTTGCGCCCGTGCTCGCGCGCACCACGACCGGAGCGTCTTACGTCGCAGTCACGGCCGGCATGAGCGCGCCGGCGTCCGACGTGCGCGCCGCTGCAGTCGAGCTTGCACGCTTGGCGTGCGCTCGGCTGATGAATGGCAATCCGGCTTCGTGGCAAACGCGCGAGCTGCCGAGTGAGCTGAGCGAGCTTCTAGCGCGGGCCATCGTCGGAGGGAGTGGCACTGAAACACCTGCCGCCTTCGCCAGCGCGCTGTCGGCGCTGGCTCCGCAGCTGATCGCCAGCCGCGAGGCAGTCCAAGCAGAACTAGAACGAGTCATGGGCCCCGAGCGGTTACGTCGCCGCGAGCAACTCGAAGCGCTGCCGGAACAAACCGCGGACTCGGACACCACGCGCGTCTTTCGCGCGGCGCCCGCGGCGGCGCTCCCGGACTTCGCAAACGCGCCAACGACGGTACGCCCGCCCGATCTGAGCGCCGCTCGCGCGCGACGGAGCACGGCGCCTCCCTCCAAGCCCCAAGCAGCTCCCATCCAGGCTGCCAGCCCTACCCCCACGATTCCCGCGTCGCCGCTGACGCCAGCACCGTCAGTCGACGCCGCCGACTCGCCCATCAGCGGCGTCTGGCGAGAGGCACACGCGCGCATGGGCGTACCTGGACGGAGGCGCCGGCGGTCGACCACCGGCGAACACGAAGCCATGACCCCTGGGCCGATGCGGGCGCCCGCGCCAGCGCCGGTGCTCGCCCCAGCGGCCCCGCAACCGGTCCGCGTGCCGACGGCGGCGAAGCGCATGGTCTTCGCGGCGCTGATCGTGCTCGCCGTGGGTGCGCTGCTGGGGGGGGCTTGGCTGGTCCAAGGCAGCATGCGCAGCAAGCCGGGCGCGGCACTGCACTCGAAGTGAGCGACCTCGCTACCTGACTCGGAACGCAATCAGTTCGCTCTGCTGCCCCTCGGGCGTCGAGACGCGCAGGCGGTGAGCGCCCGCTTGCAGGCGCCAGGGCAGACGAAAGGGCGCGCGCAGCGTGCCCAATTGCCGATCGTCGACGAAGAACGTGAGCCGTTGGCTCGGACTGCGCGCTTCGAGCACGATTTCCTGCTCGCCGCGCAGACCGGGATCGATCAGAAACTCCGCTTCCGGGCTTGGGAATACCAGCTGCGGCGCGCCGCTCGAGGCTGCACCGGTAGCCGGGCCCGGGCAGCGCGCGGCGAACGCCCGCGGCGCAAGCGGGCGACCAGCCTGGCGCGCGAAGTTCTCGTACTCGAGCGGATAGCGTTCGAACACTCGCTCGACTCGATCGCGACAGGCCGACCCTGCGCGCAGTGAAGTCTCGGCATCGATGGCCACGACCTCGTGCATTTCGCAGCTGACTCTCGGCTCATTGCCGGGCAAGAACCACTCGCGCCGCCGATGCGGACACGAGTCACCCGCGCGCTCTCCGCTCAGCTCACACACCGTGACGTTCGTCAGCCCGGTGTGGTCGAGCAGCGGCGCCGGGGTGCGGCCGCGCATCGCCGCTAGCATCACCTCGTGAAACAGGGGGCCGGCCCCGCTGATGCCCGTCGAGCCGGTCATGGGCGTGCCGTCGAAATTGCCGGCCCATACCGCGACCGTCACCTCGCGTGTGAATCCCACCGTCCAGTTGTCGCGAAAGCCCTTGGACGTGCCCGTCTTTGCAGCCACCGGAAACGGAAACGCCAGCGGCCCGCTTCGGCCAAACTCCGGCGCACGCGCCAAATCATCGGCCAAGATATCGATTAAAACCCGAGCAATGCGCGGTTCGATCACCTGGCTCGGGCGCGGCGATGTGCGAGTCAGTTCAGCCCCGCTGGCAAGGAGCGCGCGGCGATAGAAGCGGAGCGGTAAGAACGCGCCATCGCGCGCCAGCATGGAGTACGCCTGCGCCAGCTCGGTCAGTTTCACTTCCCCGTCACCGAGCGCCAACGCCGCGCCGTAGTGGTCTGCACTTTCGGACAGCGAGCTGAAACCGGATTGGTGCAGTAAGTCCAATACCTGCGCGGGGCCCACGCGCGAGGCGGTATACACCGCCGGTACGTTCAAGGAGTTGGCCAGCGCGTCGCGCACGAGCACGGGGCCGTGAAAGCGCCCATCGTAGTTGCGAGGTGAGTACTCCCCCTCCGAGGTAGGCAGACGCAGCTCGAGATCTGGCAAGCGAGTCGCTGCGGTCATGCCCAAGCGAGTCATCGCCGCGGCGTACACGAAGGGTTTGAGCGCCGAGCCGGGTTGGCGCAGCGCACGAGCGCCGTCGTTCTGGCCCAGGGCCTTTTCCGCGTAAAAGTCGGGCGAACCGACGTAGGCGAGGACCTCGGCGGTGGCATTCTCCAGGACGACGACCGAGACCGAGCTCGCGCCCACTTCGACGCCGTAGCGTGCAGCGCGTCGAGACAGTTCGGCGACCTCGCGTTGCAAGCCCGAATCGATGCTGCTTTCCAGACGTTGGACGCGCTCACCGCGCAACTCCGGAGCCAGGGCACCCGAGAGCAAGCCTTGCATCAAGTGCTCGCCGCCACCTTGGGCAAAACCGCGCGTCAAACGCAACGGCTCCGACTGAGCCGTGCGCACCGCCTCTGGGCTTGCCAAACCTTGCAGGGCCATCCGTTCGAGCACGCGATCGCGCCGCAAGAGCAGCGCACGCGTGCCTCGGGCTGGGTCATACAACGTGGGGCCACGCGGAATGGACACCAGGGCCGCGGCCTCCGCCAAGTCGAGCTGCGCGGCAGGTTTGTCGAAGTAGCGCCGACTGGCCGCGTCGATCCCGCGCAGATTCGGCCCGAATTCGACGAGGTTCAGGTACTCCTCCAAGATCTGCGGCTTGCTCAGCGTCCGCTCGATGCGGAGCGCGATCGCGAGCTCGCGCCACTTGCCCCAGACTGTCCGTGGGCGCGGCACGACCGCGCGGGCCAACTGCTGCGTCAGCGTGCTCGCGCCGGAGACCAGCTTGCGCGCGAGCAACGCCTGGCCGAACGCGCGCGCCATGGCCAGCGGATCGACCCCGGGGTGACGATAAAAGCGCGCATCTTCCGCGGCCAATAGCGCCGGGACGACCGCGGGCGAAAGCTCGGCGAGCGTGACCCGCGACGACAGCTTGCCGTCCTTGGATCGCAGCTCCCGGATTGTTTGTCCAGCGCGATCCACGACTTGCGTGCTGACCCCCGCTCGCGAATCAGTGAGCGCGCTGGGCAACTTTTCGCAGGCGGCGCACAACGCGAGCGCCAGTGGCGGCAGCAGGCCGAGCAGCGCGAGTGCCAACGACCATCGCTTCTTGCGGCTCATTCGATGCTCACTAGGCTGGCGCCGTTGCGACCGAAGGTCTCTGGCGCGTACATCTCCTCCACGCGCGTGGAGGGCAGCACGAACTTTCCGAGCGTGGTTGCTCGCGCGAGATACCGATAGTGATACATGCCCGCCGCCATGTGATCGACGAAGAACAATACGCGGTCGTCGCGCAGTTCCCGTTGCGAGTATCCCTCGAAGAAAGTGTGACCCGCGGCCGAGTCATCGCGTGCTTCTTCCGGGTCGCAATCGGCGCAGGAGGTATAGTCATTGGACTCGCCCACATCGAGAGCGCTCGAGGTCGTGGACAAGTGGCTGTCGACCGCCTCGAAACCGGCGGGCAGCGGGTCGTCGATGACCACGAAGTCGCGCGGGCTGGGGGTCACGATCACCAGATCGGCGATCGCCAAGTCACCACCTCGAAAGCGCGGCGTGATCGTGTCGGCGATGCTGCCTAACGCCTGGGGCAGCCCTTCGGGCGTCACGGAACGCCAACCCTTCTGCACGAAGAAGCCTTGGTCGAGCGTGTCCGTGGGCAGAGTGCGGCGCGCGTAGCGTAGCCGCGCTTGGTAAAACAGGGTGCCCGCGCCGCGCTTCTCGAAGACCAGGGACGCGCTCTTCGATCCGGCAACTTTGCCGATCGCGATCTGGGTCTGCTGCGCGCTCAGGCTACGCTCGCGAAATTCCGCATCCAGCACCGATTGCTGCCCGAGCAACGCCTTCACTTGGAAGTCGGGCACGGCTTTCTCTTGTGCCTTGCGGTAGGCGTCGAGAGCGAGCAGGGCATAAGCCGTCTCTTGAGTGCTGCGCCAAGTGCCGTCGATGCGTTGAATCAAGAGCCCCCGCGCGAGCTCCGCGGCCAGAGGGTGATCCGGCTTGACGCTGAGCAAGGCGCGCAGCACGAGCGCGGAGGTGCGCGCCTGCGAGTCCATCAGCACCGCATACTCATCGCCCGTATTCTCACCGACGAAGGCCGCATCATTTTCGATGCGGAGTGCGTTCTCGAGCTCCGGCAAGAGCACATCCGAGAGCTTCCTCTGGCCTTTGCCGACGGCGATGGCGTGGAGCAACAGTGCCTTGGCAAAGAGCGGCAACTCCTTTCTGCGCTCGAACAGCTTCTGTTGATAGCCGGCGTCGGGCGAACCCATGTCCGAAAGTACGTCCAGTACGAACGCGAGAGTGGGTAAGCGGTATTCGTCCTCGGCAGTCTCGGCCAGGTAGCGACGCAGGTAGTCTTTGCCTCGCTCGAACACGCCTTCTGGTACGGCGATGCCGTGCGACTTGGCCTGGCTCAACACGAACAACGCATAGGCACCGACCCAGGGATAACTTTGCGTCGAGCTCGGCCACAAGCCGAAGCCGCCATCGCCGCGTTGTCGCGAGACAATCTCCGCCACCGTGCGGGGGACGACTTTGTTCAGGTCGAGCGGCAACGGGATCTTGAAATCCTTCGCCAAGTCACGCAGCGGCACGAGCGGGATCAGCATGCTCGAGAGCTGCTCGGTGCAGCCGTACGGGTACTGAACCAGCTGATCGACGCCCGCGCCGAGCCCGACCAGCGCGGTGGATGCGACGCTGATGTCGAGGCCTCCCACGTCCGGACGAATCGTGCTTAGATCGCCCAGCGCTTCTGCCACTGAATCTTGGGATTTTCCGTACAATGCGACCGCCTCGAGCGTCGCGGGCGAATCGATGCGCCGCTCGACGATCACGCCATCCTTCTCTGCGCCCGCGCTGACGTCGAAGTGGAAGCTTGCTTTGCCGGCGGCCTCGGCGCGGAACGGGAAGCGCACCTCGAGCGATTGATCACGGCTCAGGCTAACGCTGCGCGAGGCGTCGCCCAGCAGGCTGATTCCCGTCGCGCTGGCGCGCACCGTGACCTGTCCAGGCTCGAAATTCTTGGCTGAAATCACGACGCCAGCTTCGAGCTTATCGCCGGCACGCAGGAAGCGCGGCAATGCGGGACGCGCCATCAATCGCTTGCTGGTGGTGACCGACGTGGCGCCAAAGCCGTAATGATCCCCGTCGCTGACCGCAACCGCCATGATGCGATACGTGGTCAGGCTCTCGGGCAACTTGAAGCGAACGCGGGCTTTGCCCATAGCGTCCGTCAGTACACTCGGATTGAAGTAAGCAGTTTGGCGAAAATCCCGACGCGCGGGGCTCAGCCCACCACCGCCGCCGTCGCGCCCTTTGTCCGCGCCCATCGCGCCATCGAGCGCCTCGAGGCCGATCCGAGCCAGCCCGTCACGGGCTTCCAGCGTGGCGACGCTGAGCCGACGCGGCGCGGTGAACACCGGGATCGGGTCGGGCACCTTGTAACCGATCAGAGACAATACGCCCTCGTCCACTGCGTACAGCGTTACTTCGCCTTCGTGCGGCTTGCCCGCGCGATCCTCGAGCTCGACGTCGACGCTGACCTCGCTGCCGGGTGCAAAGTCGGATTTGTCCGGACGCACACTCACGGCCAGTCGTCGCGCCTCGGGGTCGATGCGCAGCTCGGTGTAGCCCACGCGAAACGGCGCGCCGAGCGCGGTCTTGTCATTCACTTTGCGGGCCCGCACCAAGTGCACGGCCACGAAGGCGTTGGGCCGCAAGTCCTCGCTAATCGGCACGTCAATCGTGGGCGTCGGGCCGTGCAAGTGCAGGCGCTCGGAACGATACACCCCTGCCCGCTCGATCGTGACCAGCGCATCGGCCTCGGGAAACGGCGATTTGATCAGCACGCGCGCGGTCTCGCCGATCTGATAAGTCAGCTTGTTGCTCTTGAGCTCCACACTCGAGCGATCGCTGTCGCCGAAGCCGGTGCCTTGGTCACCGATGCCGTAGACGCTGAGCGCCGATTCGGTGCTGTTGCCGCGGGCGTCTTTGGCGGTCGCGTGGAGCACGTGGTAGCCCGCTTCCTTGAGCTCGACCGAGCAGGGTACGGGCGTCTGCGCAGTCGTCACCGAGCACGAGCCGACCACGCGGTCGATCACCTTGCTCACGAGCTGCGAGTCATTGTCGCCCTGCTTTTGCCGAGCATACGTCCAGCGACGCGAGATCAGCTCGACCTTGACCGACCTTCCGGCGAGCCGCTCGCCTTTGGGCGACAACGCCAAGACGGTCGTAGCAAACTTTCCTGGCGCGGACGCAAAGTAGTCCTCGGGCTCCTTCAGCCCGAGGTAAAACTCGGCGGGATGGACGATCGCGGACGTACTGCCGGCAATGCTTTGGCGCGACACGTCGCTCACTTCGACTTCAGCGCTGAGCAGCTCCGGGCCGCGCTGCGCAGGCAAGTCGAGTTTCTGCGAGAAGGACACGGCCCCGTGTTCATCCAGCTTGCCGTCCTGCGAGAGCAGTTGACTGGTATTTAGCCCCTGATCTTCCAGATCTGCGTGATACGCCGCGGCGCTCGTGGAAAACCCCGCAGAGTTTGGCACTTCGAAGTAGCTGGGCGCACGTGAAACCGTATAGCGAGCGCTCGCTTTGGCCATCGGCGCACCGAACAGGTAATCCCCGTGGCCCGTCCAGCGCGCGGTATCACCGCGGATGTAGCTCGGACGTTCGCTCTCGACATCCACCTTGAACTCCGCCGGGCGATACTCCGACACATCGAACGACTCGTAGATCACGTCTTGTCCGAGCTCGGCCTTGATCTGCCAAGCGCCCAAGTGTCCGGTTTCCGGAACTTTGAGCTGCGCCGCAAACGTGCCGAAGCGATTCAGCTTGATCGTCTGCGAGTGGGATCGTTCAGAATCGGGCGAATACAGCCCTAGCGTCAGCTCTTCGCCCGCGGGCGTGGCGTTGCCGCTGGTTTGTTCGCGGCGCACGATGCCCTTCACTTGCACCTCATCCCCCGGGCGGTAGATGCCGCGCTCGGTGAAAATCATGCCGTAGTTCCGCTTCCTACCCGACCAATCGAAGGGCACCGAGAATCGCCAAGGCGACAGGAAATCCCGTGCTCGCTCGAACGCCCAATCGTCGCCGCTCTGCACGACCAAAATCGCAGAGGCGTCGCCGCTCGACTCGTCGAGCCTCGGCGCAAAATCCTGAGGACCGATCTTGGCAATGCCTTGGGCATCGGTCTCGTAGCGGTGCTCACCAGAGACGCCCCCCAAAATTCGCACGGTCGCCTTGGCCACCGGTTCGCCAGATGAGACTCGGGTCACCCAAACCAGCGATCCGTCGGGTGACAGCTTGCCGGTGATCGCCAAGTCGGTCAGCTGCACGATCTTGAAGGTCTCGAGTGAGCGGTAGTCCTTCGGGTTTCGTTCGTATTCGACGCCGATCGCAAGGGGACCATGCGCGCTCGGTCCGAGCAGCGTCGAGAGAGCCAAATTCTCCTTGCTGACTCGATTCCGGCCCGCGTTCGGGCTGATCGAACGCACGCTTGTCTGCCGCAAGCCGCCAAACAATTGCCAACGCTTGTCCGGCTCGTCTTCGTTCGACAAGAGCAGCGCGTCTTCAGCCGTGAGCGGCGCGGTGCTCAAGCGATAGCTCTTCACGTTGAGTGAGCCGACGGGCACCCGAGTCGCGGTTTGCGGATCGATCAGGTGGCCTTGCACACCGATTTCCACGGCGGGAAAATAGTCGTCGATGGCCAGCTCGGTGTCGAAGGTTCGGCCCAGGCTTTGGCCATGGACATCGCGTAAGCCAGCCGCGACGTGCAGCGCGTACTTTGCGCCGGCCTGAAACGGCGCCGCAATACTCAGGTAGGACACGGGCGTCGATTCGTCGGTCCAGTTCTCGAAACGCAGCGGCACGGCAGGGGTGATCGACAGCGAGCGTTTCAGATCCTTCAACGGGACGGCGTTGCTCAGCTCGAGCGACCAGGAGCCACCAGGCGCACATTGCCCATGCGGCGTTTCCCGGTCGCAATTGACGCTGTCGACTGTCAGCGGCCCGTACGTTTCGACCGGGATCTCGAAGGCGGCCGCGAGCGGCAAGGGACCTTCGAGGCCCGTCAACGACTCGGCAACCGCCAGCTTGATCGCAGAATGAATCGGCAGCGGGCGCGTCGGCTTCAGCTCCAACCGCTTGGGTTGGTTCGGGTCCGGCCGCAGCACCGAGAAGGCCAGTGCCTCGGTCTTGCCGGCGTGAGTCGCGCTCAGTTTGGTGAGCGCGCGGAGCTGCTCCGGGTCCACCGCTTGATTGAAATGGAGCGTGAATTTCGCGGCAGGCTCCAGACCCCGGCTACCCGCTCCGGGTTCCGAGTCGACCAGCTTCAAGCGCGGCGTGCTGAACTCGAGCTGATAGGGGCTGCCCAAGGTCGAACCGTCGAGCGCGCGCAGCTCCGCAGGCACCGTGACCGTGTATCGGGTGGAGCCAGGCAAATGCGGCGTTTCGGGCACGAAGTGCAGGGCGTGCGTGCCCACCCACAGCCAACGACCGGCAATCGGCGGCGAGATCGCGATCGCAGGCGGCGGAGCGCCCGCCAGCTCGAGCTTGCGGAGCGGACGGCTGAACACCAAACTGAGCTCGCTGACCTCGTTCGCCTCACCCTGCGGGCCCGCGAATACAACGCGGAATGCGCCGTCCTTGTTCTTCCCGCCGCGCGCGGCCGCCCCGGGCGCGAGCGCTCCGTTCGCGGATTTCGCCGGGCTCTTTGCGCCCTGCACGCAGGCGGCAGCGACGATCATCAGGCAAGCGAGCAGCAGGGACCAACGCGAGAACCGAGTGCTCGCGAGTTTCACTGGGAGATTCATGGGATTTGCGCCTCAGTCAGCAACAGGCGTGCCGCGGCCGCAATCGCAGATTTGGCCGGGAATTCAGCGGCGGATGTGGCCACCCGGACGCACGCTTCGCGGCAATCGGCACACATCCCGACTCGCGCGGGCGGCGCAGTTTCTGGCGTTGCTCGTGTTCATCGGGGGCTTCGCGCGGCCGGCCCGCGCGCAGGTTCCGGCCGTCAGCGGCGAGAGCTGGTCGCGTCGATTGGCGAACAGTCACTACGAACGCGCGACCGAGCTCGAGCGGCGCGGCGACATCGCGCAAGCGTTGCGCGAGTACAGCGAAACCATCGCCATCGACGGCACTCTGGGCGACGCATACCTGCGTTTGGGCGCCCTGCGCGAGCGCATGGGCGACTCACGCGAAGCCGAACTGATCTACTCGGAAGCCATCCGCTTGGGCGACTCACGCGCGCAGGCCCTGGTTCAGCGCTCGCATTTGCATCGCGCGGCTGGTCGCAGCGAGCAAGCCATCAGCGATCTGGAAGCCGCAGTCGAGCTCGAGCCCAACCGCGAAGCGCTACGAGAGCTCGCGCAGCACTATGTCGAAGCGCACGCCTGGGCCGCCGCCCTGGCCACCTTCCGTCGCATCGCCAGCAGCGCACAAGCCAGCGGCGACTCGGCAGCGGCCGACAGCGCGCGCCTCGAAGTCCGCGCCCTACGCGTACTAGCCGCCGAAACCGACCCGACGACCGCCATCGTCTATAAGCACGACTGGGTCGGCCGCTCTTTGGCTCACATCGCACGGCGCTAGCGCGGCTTCGAGAGGCCGCCAAGGCCCGTCTCAGGGCGTGCGGAAGCTGGCGCCGTGATCATCCGAGACGAGCACGCTGTACGACTGCGTAGACCGATTGGCGCCGCCATATAGGAAGACGCGGTTGTCGACGGTGAGCAAGCGGGATGGAGTGCGCACGTCGGCGCGTACTTCGGGGTGCTCGGAGGCGTCGAAGGCGACGTAAAACGGCGTCCAAGTGCGGCCTTCGTCGCGGCTCGAAGTGACCCGCACGATGTCGCGATTGGTCACCGAGAGCACGGTCGTGCCGTGCACCCGCGCAACGTCCAAGGTCTGCTCGTACAAGCCGGGGGAAGCCTCTGGACGTGGTCCGGGCATCACCGAGCAGCGCCCCGCGAAGGGACAGGTATAGAGCTCGCTCAGTTTGCTGCCTTGCGCGCGGACCAGCAGTACCAGCGCGCGTTCGTCGCATGCGAGCGCGTAGACCGTGCTGCTCTCGGGCGCGAGCTGCATGGCGTGCGCGGTGCCATCTTGCTCGATCGAATTGACCTCGAGCACGTCGTGGTCGGCGCTCGTCGCCACGTCGTACGCGCGACCATCGCCGGTCATGCAGCGCTCCGCGAAGTCGTTCGTCGCGGCGAGCGTGCCCGGACGCCAAGTGAGCCCGTTGTCCGTGCTCTTCAGCAACGAGAGATGCGCGCCTTTGCCGAACGCGAGCCAGAGCGCGTCCGGCGTGCGCTTGACCGAGCGATACACCCCGCGCCAGGCCGGGATCCCGCGCCCGACACCGGGGCGAGGCAAGCCCACCGGATGGATGGCTTCGAACGCACCGAGCGACGGTTTCACCAGTGCGGTGTAACCGCGCACGAACGGCCAGGCTGCGTGCGCCGCGGAGACCAAGGGCTCGCTCGTGACCGACTGCCCGAACGTGCTCTCGATGCCGTTCAGCCCGAAATCGCTGAAGCTTGCCGCGCTGAGCTCGTGCTTGTGCGCGACCTCGGCCGAACCGGTGATGGCCAAGGCGTGCTTGGCGCACTTTTCGAACGGGCGCTCGCTCGAACCAGCCGCGACGATGCGACGATGGACCAGGCGCGCAAACTCGCTCGGGTTGTCGCGGAACAACGCGGGCCCGGTTGGCCCCGCCATGCACACGGCATAGTCGGCCACGCTGGTCGCCAACGTGTGCACTCGGTAGCCCGCGAGTGCCCGCGGCACGAGCGAGAAAAGGCACCAGGCAACGAGGCCAAGTGCCAAGACACTACGGATACGGATGGGGGGTCGGGGAAAGGCTACCGTCGATGCAGCCGGCGCGAGAGCCATGCTGGCTAGACTCAGCAATTTCGGCGACTTGGGCCAAGTTTTGCCGCTGCTTTACAGCGCGCACTCGGCCCAGCAAGACCGCCCCAGCTCAACCCATCGTGCGCGGAATCTCGTCCGTCTTCAGGCGCTTGCGGCGACGACGAGCGGCTTCGCTCATCTTCTTACGCTTCTTGATCGACGGCTTCATGTAGTGGCGACGGCGCTTCAGCTCGCGCAGAATGCCCTCCGCAGCCATCTTGCGCTTGAGGTGCTTGATCGCACGCTCAATGCCTTTGTCGCCGACTTGGACCTCGAGAGGCCTGCACTGAACCGATTCGCTGGTATTCGCCAAGGGGCCGTGGGTATGACAGAGCACGGAGGCCTTGGCAAGCCCCGATCCACCCCGCAGAACCCGTTTTTTTGCATGGAACCACAATTTAAACCCACCGCAATCAAGGCGCCGCACGGCGCCCGAACCTTCGAAGTGACCTGGGCGGATGGGCAAACGATGACCTATCCCCATGAAATCTTGAGGGGTTATTGCCCATGCGCGGGCTGCCAAGGGCACTCCGGCGCGATTCGCTTCCAGACCGGGGGCAATGAGGAGCTGCGCGAAATCGAACGGGTGGGCAACTATGCGCTCTCCTTCACCTGGGGCGATAGCCACAGCTCGGGGATCTACAGCTTCCGCTACCTGCGCACGCTCGGCGAAATGCTGACCGCTCAGGGCGCCGAGGCCGTGAAGGCCTTGGGCGAACTGCCTCGCTCTTGAGCGAACGCATCGCCGTCATCACCACTTCGTATCCGAGGCAACCCGGGGACGCTGCGGGTCACTTCGTGCACAGCGAAGTGAAGCGCTTGCTGGGCGCGGGATACGAGGTGCACGTGTTCGCGCCCGGCGTAGCCGCCGCGTCGAGCGACGACGCCACGCTGCATTGGCTCGGCGACCAGGGCGCGTTTGGTTGGCCTGGCGCAGTCGCGCGGCTGAGAGAGCGACCCACTCGCTGGCTCGGTGCTGCCGAGTTTTGTCTTCGCGCAAGCTCTGCCCTGCGTCGCCATGCGCCATTTACGCGCGTGGAGGCGCACTTTCTCGTGCCCTGTGCGTGGCCCATCGCGCTCTCTGCGCAGCGCTCGTCGCAGCTCGAGCTGATCGGACATGGCTCGGACGTGCGCGCGTTCTGTCGCTTGCCGAGCGCGCTACGCCGGCTGATCGCGCAGGCGTGGTTGGCGCGGCGCGCCCGCGTGCGAGTCACGAGCGAGGAGCTCGCGCGTGCGCTGCGCGCGGCAAATCCCGAGTTATCGCCCGCATTGCGCATAGCCGCGAGTCCGCTCGACGTCGAAGACGTACCCGCGCGCCATGTCGCTCGGCAAATCCTAGGCATCCCGAAGTCGCAACCCGTGGCGTTGATCGTGGCCCGGCTGATCCCCGAAAAGCGCGTCGCGCTCGCGCTGCAAGCGCTCGCGTCGCTCGACGAACTCAGCGCAGTCGTCGTCGGCGACGGCCCCGAGCTCGCGGCCCTACGGGCGCGCTTTCCGAACGCGCGCTTTACCGGCTATCTGCCGCGCTCCGAGGCCCTGCGTTGGATCGCCGCAGCCGACGTCTTGGTCAGTGCTTCGGCCCACGAAGGCGCGCCTAGCGTGGTGCGTGAGGCGCGCGCCCTCGGTGTACCCGTGGTCGCCGTGGCAGCCGGCGACCTCGCAGACTGGGCCAAGCACGACCCGGGACTGCTCTTGGTGAAGAATTCTTGTTGATGGTCACGCGCCACGTCGGGCCCGTCTTTGCCTTCGGCGGCGCGCTCCGTTGTGCCAGAAAAACAGCGCTCCTTCGACGTACGAAGCCCTCGCGACGCCAAAACATACTGTGCAAACACTCATGGTTCAACGCAGTCGCAGTGGATTACAGCGTGAAAATAATGCAGTCGACTGTTGAAATTGAGACTTTCAACGCGATCGTACGCGTGATCAAACGATGGGATGACTGATCCGAGCGAGAGCGAGAAGCTGGCCGCAGAGGTTGCGGGGTCGAATTTCAGCGACGAGCGGTTGAACCGCAGGCTGGGTGTGATCGTCAGCACTCTTGCGAAGAATCCGAGCCTGAGTCTTCCCAAGGCGTTCGACAGTGCGGGACTCGAGGCGGTGTACCGATTTTGTGGGAATCATCGGGTAACGCCGCCGGAGATTCTGTCGAAGCACTACGAGGCCACCCACGTTCGGGGACAAGCCCAAGGCGACTTTTTGATCGCTCATGATTCGACGTCGTTTTCGTATCGCTATGATGGCGATCGCGAAGGACTTGGGCGAATTCAACGCTCGAGTGCTCGATCGAACAGACATTTTTTGCGCACGTTTCTCTGGCGGCTCGACTGACTCGGCGCACGGAGAGAAAGACCGACATTCTCCGCAAAAGACACCCAACTCGTGGTGCGAGGATGGCGAAGCTGCGCGTCGCAGCGACAACCGTTGCGCTCGAGCTACCAAAGACAATTCGGCTCGCACCCAAGACCGGATGTGACTTCGAAAGCAGGCAGCTTCAGGACTACGAAGGCTTGGTCAATCTGCTCGCCACGTTTGCTCCCAGTGCTTACCACTTGCTGCTGATCCGATCCGAAGCCAGACGCGATCCTGATCGACCTGCGCTTTCTGTAATCTCCGAAGACCAGCTCGAAGTCCTGCGTGCGCTTGGCCGTCGTCCACTCCCGGATGCGCCCACGACTCGCGACGTCTACCTAGCCATCGCTGCGCTCGGAGGACACATCAAGTACGCGCCGGACCCGGGATGGAAGACTCTCGCCAGCGGCTACGAAAAACTCATAACGCTCACCGAAGGATGGAGAGCGGCGAAATTACAGCTCCGCAGTGATCAACCATGAGTGCAAACACAGTATATTTTCGTCGGCAACCAGCGCGTCTCGAACGCGCGTTGTCCGGCCTAGTAGAGCCGCGGACCCGTTGGGCCCGTTGCGGCCCTTGCGCGCGAGTCGCGGACTTCAACCCTCCGCATGCACGCGGGGGAGCAGCTCCACGAAGTTGCAAGGCTTGGTGCGTGAGTCCAGCTGGGGGAGCAAAATCCGGTCCAATGCCAGCCGCACTGCTCCCGTCGAGCCCGGCAACATGAACACCAAGGTGGTGCCGCACAGCCCCGCTTCCGCTCGCGATTGGATCGTGGACGCGCCGATGTCCGCGTAACTGAGCCAGCGAAACAACTCGCCGAAGCCCGGAATGGCCTTGGTCACGAGCGGCGCCAATGCCTCTGGCGTCACGTCACGCTGCGTGATCCCCGTGCCGCCAGTCGTGATCACCACGTCGATTTCCGGCGAATCGATGCCGAACGAAATCGCGCTGCGGATCAGGTCCAAATCGTCTTTGACGATCTTACGGAGAGCAATCGTGTGCCCCGCCGCCAAGAGCTGCTCCATGAGTAAGCCGCCGCTCTTGTCGGTCTCGAGCGTGCGAGTGTCGCTGACGGTGATGATGGCAATCGAAAGCGGGGTCGGCACCGGATCCATGGTTCGCCGAGAGTAGCGCGTTTTTTCGCCCGGCGTGTATGCTCCGTGAGTGCGGCGCCTTGCAACTCTCCTGGCCTTGTCTCTGCTCGCCTGCACGCGAGCTCCGAGCAACGAAGCCGAGCCGCGGCCCGCCCAAGCCTCCGTGCCCGCACCTGTGCCCGTGCCCGTGCCCGTGCCGCACGCGCCGTTCACTGCGCAGGGCGGCCCGCGCGCCGTGCGCGCTGAATTCGGCGCGGTAACCAGCGTCGAGCCGCACGCCACGCGTGCAGGCATTGCCATGCTCGAGCAAGGGGGCAACGCGGTCGACGCGGCCGTCGCCGTGGCCTATGCGCTCGCTGTCACCCACCCGAGCGCGGGCAACCTAGGCGGCGGTGGCTTCATGCTCGTGCGCCCCAAAGGCGGGCCGACCTTGGCCTTGGATTTTCGAGAGAGTGCGCCGTTCAAGCTGACGCGCACGCGCTTCGACGCGATGCAACGCGCTGGCGGCATGGGCCCGGCCTCCGTAGGAGTTCCGGGCAGCGTCGCGGGCCTCGAGCTCGCGCACGATCGCTTCGGGCGCTTGCCGCGGGCGGCAGTGCTCGCGCCAGCAATCGAGCTCGCTCGCGGTCACGCGCTCGGCGCCCATCAAGCCGCGTTGCTCGCCGGCAGTTTCAGCGCCCTTTCACTGGACGCGGCGGCCCGCACCATCTTCGGCAAGGACAAGAAACCGCTCGTGGCCGGCCAACGCCTCGTGCAACGCGATCTGGCTGCCACGCTGAAGCGCATCTCCGACCAAGGCCGCGATGGCTTCTACAGCGGACCCACCGCCAGCGCTCTGATTGGCCTCGCTCGAGGTTTGATCACGAGCGCAGATCTGAGCGCCTACCAAGCCAAGTGGCGTGACCCGTTGCGCTTGCCGTATCACGGGCTCACGGTGGAGGTGATGCCGCCCCCGTCTGCGGGTGGGGTCGCAGTCACGCAGATGTTGCTCATGCTGCAAGCCTTACACGCGGACGCGCTGGCCCATGACTCCGCGGCCGAACTGCACCTGTTCATCGAAGCCGCGCGCCGAGCCCAAGCCGAACGCCGCTTCGGCGTGATCGACCCCGACGCGCTCAGCCCAGCAATGGCGGCGCAAAAGCGCGCTCGCTGGCTAGACCCAAATGCCTGGCTTGGCCCCTCAGCGATCGATCCGGAGCACGCCACGCCCTCAGCCAGCTTGCGGCCAGCGCCGGGCGACCCCGCGCCAGAATCCGAGCACACCACCCACTTCTCGGTCGTCGACTCGGAAGGCATGGTCGTTTCCTGCACCACCACGCTGTCGGCGTCGTACGGGGCAAAGCTGGTCTTGCCCGGCACGGGCGTGGTGCTGAACAACTCCGTGGCTTCGTTCGCTGATAGCGGCGACAATCAACCCGTCGCTGGCCGACGCACCGTGAGCTCGATGGCGCCCACCCTGGTCCTCGACGGTGACAGCCCGGTACTCGCACTCGGTAGCCCCGGGGGGGACACCATCCCGAGCACCATCGTGCAAGTGCTGCGGCACATCGTCGACCACGGTGAATCCCTCAGCGCGGCCGTCGACGCGCCGCGCATTCACCACGGATTCTTGCCCGACCTCGTACGCTACGAGCCGCACAACGCGCCGCCCGCCGCCACCCTGCGCGAGCTCACGCGACGCGGTCACAAGCTCAAGCCCGCGGGCGCTGCAATCGGCGATGCCAACGAGCTCTTGATCCAAGGCAACCTCGCCTGGGCCTACGCCGACCCACGCGAATTCGGCCTAGCCCTCGCCGCCAAGCCAGCGCCAACTCGCCTGCCCTGACCCGGAAGCTAGCGACACGCGAGGCAATACCGGCATCAGCGAGGCTGCGGTGGCGATCACATCACGGTTAGTGATTTTGCGAGATTTCTCGGTTTGTCGATATTGAAGCCGTTCGCGAGTGCGACGTAGTACGCGTACAGCTGGAGGGGGATGGCGTTCAGCATCGGGGACACCGCGGGGTGATGCGGCGGCATGGGGATCACGTGATCGACGAGAGCGCGCGTTTCGTCGTCGTTGGCTGCCGCGATGGCCATCACGAAGGCGCCACGCGCTTTGAGCTCACGCACGTTGCCGAGCATGCGATCGCGCGTTTCATCCGGTGGCACCAGGGCCCAAACCGGGCTGCCGGGCTCGATCAACGCCAGCGGGCCGTGCTTCATGGCGGCTCCCGAAAGGCCTTCCGCGGGCAGGTAGGCAATTTCCTTCAGCTTGAGCGCGCCTTCCGAGGCGACGGCCACGTTCACGCCGCGCCCCACGAACATGGTGAAGCGGGATTGATAGAAGCGCTGCGCCAGCACTTTGCAACTCTCGGCCTGCTCCAGCATCAAGCCGACCTGTGCGGAGATCGACTCGAGCGCGTTCACCCACAGGCGCCCATCCGTTGCGGAAAGGTCACGCATGCGGGCGAAGCGCAGCGCCAAGAGCTCGGTCGCGAGCACCTGAGCCGTAAACGCTTTGGTCGAACAGACGCTGATTTCCGGCCCGGCATGCACGTAAATGCCAAAATCAGTCTCACGTGAGAGCGAGCTGCCGACCACATTGGTGATGCCTGCGCAGAGGCCACCGCGCATGCGGATCTCGCGCAAAGCCGAAAGCGTGTCGGCAGTCTCGCCGCTCTGCGAGATGGCCACGTACAACGTGTGGCGGTCGACGATTGGGTTCTTGACCGACAGCTCGGCGGCATCTTCGGCTACGGCCGGCATGCGCGCGTAGCGGTTCAACAGATACGCGCCCACCTGCGCGCTGTACAGGCTGGTGCCGCAGGCCAAAAACACGACCTGGCGAATCTCGAACAAGCGCGATTCATGCGTCTGCAAGCCGCCGAGTCGCGACGAGCCGAGTACCGCGTCCAAGCGCCCGCGCATCGAGCGATCGAGCGCGGCGGGTTGCTCGCAGATCTCCTTCATCATGAAGTGATCGTATTTACCGATGTCGGCATCAGCGGCGCGGTGCAAGATTTTTTCGACGCGCTTTTCGCGGTCGCGTTGCTCGAGATCCACCGTCTTGATCGAGGTCGCGGTAAGCTCCGCCACCTCACCCTCGTCGAGCACGATCATGCGCTCGGTGTAAGGCACCAGCGCGATCGCGTCGGACGCAACCCAAGTCGCTCCGTCACCCAACCCGACCACCACCGGGCTACCCATGCGGGCCGCCACCAGACGCTCTGGATCCTGCTGATCGAGCGCAACCAGGCCTGCGGTCCCCTCCACCCGCTTCATGGCGGCGACCACCGCATCGCGTAGGCTGGCTCCCGCGGCTACGCCCTCCCCGATCAACTCCGCCAGCACCTCGGTATCCGTCTCCGATTGAAAAGTCACTCCCTTGGCCACGAGCTCGGCACGCAAAGCCTCGACGTTGTCGATGATGCCGTTGTGCACGACCGCGATGCGCGCTTTCGAATCCGCATGCGGATGGCAATTGGCTTCGGTCACCCCGCCATGCGTCGCCCAACGGGTGTGACCGATGCCGACACTTCCTGGTAACCCTTGTGGGTGAGCTTCAGCGAGGGCACTCAGGTGGCCGACTCGACGCGCGATGCGCAAGCGTTTGTCCGAAACCGTCGCGATGCCGGTCGAGTCGTAACCGCGATACTCCAAGCGGCGCAGACCGCCCATCACGATTTCCCACGCTGGATCGCGACCGATGTAACCCATGATTCCGCACATTTTTATTTCTTCCTCAGCGCTCAGCGCTCAGCGCTCAACGCTCAACGCTCAACGCTCAACCATAGATGCGACGCCGGATTTGACGCGTGCTGAGCACGGGGGCCCTGAAGCGAAGCACGCCGAGCTCGTGGGCAATGCGCTCGAAGATGGCCGGGTTCTGTTCGCCTTGCGCCTGCAGCTCTGCGTGGCGGGCGCTGATGAACTCATCGACGTCTAACCGCAGCACGTCGAACACCTCATCCACCGCGCGTGACGCTTGCTGCTCGGAAAGCCCGAGGAGTGCGCGCAGGCGGCGTTCAGCGTCATCGATCCCGATGCTCACCCGAGGACTGTGTCATGGCTTGGACCAAGCGGTCAAATTGCTTGCCCGCAATCGGGCAAACGAAGACAAAAACCGCGATAAATGTCAGCGCGGCCGGTATTTTCCGCTCCACCGCACGGACGTCGCCGTCGGACGCTGACCGCAGGTTGCAGCGCGTTGCCCGGCGAACCGCCTGCGACAACAACGTCTGCATGCGCGAACGCGTGTGCGCCAAATAGGGCGGGTGGCCGATGACCTCAGCCGGGAGCTTGCTTAAAGGGGACAGCCAGTCTGGGAGACGGACCAATAGTTTTCGCCAGCGGTCGTGCCGGGGGCGTGAGTGCCGCAGCCTGCCTGCGTGCAGGTAAAGAGCAAAGTCTTGTTGGGCAGGCAGCCCGCCGTGCTCACCGTACACAGGGCCTTCACCTTGTCGGTGACGACGTACGTGTACGTCGAGCAGTACTCAGATGCGGTGGTACAGGTCGTACCGCTCGGTCCGGCGCAGCTACCGCCGCTACCACCAGCGCCGGCACTCGAACCGCCAGTGCCCGCCATACTGCCGCCGGCACCCGCACTCGAACCGCCCGCGCCCGCGGTGCTGCCCCCGGCACCCGCGCTCGAACCGCCCGCGCCCGCAGTGCTCCCACCAGCACCCGCGCTCGCTCCGCCCGTACCACCGATGTTGCCACCGGCTCCAGCGCTGGAGCCGCCCGTGCCGGCAGAACTGCCAGCTGCGCCTGCGCTCGCTCCGCCGGTACCGGGGCCGTTTCCGCCGGAACCCGCACTAGCGCCGCCCGCGCCCGCTTCGCCGGCACCACTTTGGGCACCGGCATTGCCACTCATACCGGCGCCGCCGCTCACGCCAGTGCTGCCGCTCACGCCAGTGCTGCCGCTCACGCCAGTGCTGCCGCTCATGCCGGCACCGCCACTCATGCCAGCACCGCTCACGCCGGCACTGCCGCTGATGCCGACGCTGCCACCCATCCCAGAGCTCCCACTCGAACCCGCGACATTGCTGCCGCCATTGCCGATCGCGCCCGCGCTGCCGCTCGAACCGCCGGACGCATGCGCGCCCGCAGAAGCGCCACCAGCGCCCGACGGATCAGTTTCGCCGGTAGAGGACGCACAAGCGAGCGGCAGAGCCAGCACCGCGATCAACAACACAGGAGCTAAGGGATGTCGCATGCGGGATAAAGCTAGCACGCATTTCGTCCGCTGGAACCGGTTCCGTAGTGGCGGATTGTCGACTGGAATTGGGCGGCTCTAGCCCGCGAATGTAGCCGATTTGCTTCGAAAGCGCCGGGGTCGGACTCGGTGAGCGTTTGTGGGAAATAGGGCAGGTCGGTGATTTGCTGCTCGCTCAGTGGGGCCAGGCTCATTTGGGCAAGCGGGCACGTGGCATGGAGCGAGCCCCATAGCTCAGATCACGACCACGCTGACCTCACGCAAGTTTTCAGCCCAAGCCGCGCAGGGTGCCCGGCGGGACGCTGTCGCCGACTGCGTACTCTTGCGGAACTGGACGCACGCTCACACGGCGCGGAGCCGGGGAGCAACTCTCGGCGATCGGGATGGCACAACGGAAGACGCGGCGCGGCGCGCACCCTTGCTCCCAATTCTTTCGTGGAAATACCAGCCTGATCGACGCGGGCGGGACTGAAGAGATCGGAGCTGCGTCGGAGCGGCGCTCAGCGACCGGCTCCGGCTTCGCTTCGACGATCGCTTCCGGCTTCGCTTCGACGATCGCTTCCGACTTCGCTTCGACGATCGCTTCCGGCTTCGCTTCCGGCTTCGCTTCGACGATCGCTTCCGGCTTCGCTTCGACGACCGGCTCCGGCTTCGCCTCGACGACGGGCTCCGGCTCCGGCTTCGCCTCGACGATCGCTTCCGGCTTTGCTTCGACGATCGCTTCCGGCTTTGCCTCGACGACTGGTTCCGGCTCGTCCGGGATCGGCGCGATGGTGGCTGCGCGTAGCTCGGCGCTCGGTCCCATGTAGTCGTTCTGTGGGAACTCACAAGCCAAGCGGGCCGACACCGAGGCCACGACGTTCTCGAGCTCGCTCTCGCTACCCATGCTCGGGAACTCCGACAAGCCCTCACTCGTTTCACCGAGTAGCGATGCAATGTGCGCGGCGACCGAGTCTTTGGCTTTGGCTGCCTGTGGCGGAAGCGACACCGCTGGCGCGGCTTGCGGGGAAGCGCCGGGCGGATTGAGACTGGCCGCAGCACCGAGCAAAGGAGCGATCGCTTCAGGGGCCACGCTGGGCGCCCTGGGCATCACTTCGCTCGAGCGTTCGAGGGCACGCGCGGCCGCATCGAGCTCTTTCTCGCTCGGCGGAGTCGCTTCTTCTTCGCCGCTGACGGTGGCATGGGCCGCCTGCGCGTCGCCAATCGCCGCTGATGACGCCGGTTCCACGACGGCCGCCGCGACCATGCTGCTCTCGGTCGGCGTGTGCACTTGCTGAAGCAACGCGGCAGACGCCTTGGCTTCGGCGGCGATCGCATCGCCCGAAGGAACCAGCCCGGACGTCGCTGGGGCAATTGAACCAATGATCGCGATCCCGCTCTGGCTGGGAGGCAAAATGCTCGGCCCCATCATCCCGTCACTCTTCAAATTCGCGTCGAGCGAGGAGATGAATACCGGATTCGGGCGCGGCAACTTGATCGGCAGAGGCATCCGCCCCTTGGGCCGCGTGTTCAAGAAGCGTTTACGCATCCACAAGCGATGTGCGACCGGCAAGAGCACACCCCAAAGCAGCACCATCGTTAGCGGCGCGACGATCAGCTTCCAGATTGCAAACGTCTGCGAGACCATCACGCCCGTGACCGATGCGCCGACCGAGAAGCCCGCCAGCGCCAAACCAGTCACTTTGAGGTAGGCTGGGAGCGCGTTTTTGCTGCGAAACTTGGCGTGTTCGCCCATGCACAGCACGCACCAGTGGTCTGGGCCGAGCTGGTGCTCGGGGCAAACCTGACCCTCGCAAGCCGGGCAGATGTTGCCGAAACTCGGCTTGCTGCAGGCGACGCAGGGAAAGTGCGCCGGGACTTCGTTGACATCGCTATTCGAGCGCGACGAAGCGGGGCTGCGCGATGAGTTCGGTGCGGCGTCCGACGCGTTGGCGGCTGGCACCGAAGTCGCCGGTGGCATCGAGCGCGGCGCGCCCGACCGGCGAGGACGAAGCGAGCGCGGCACTTCCAGCCGACGCGGCGCAACCACCTCCATGTCCGGTTGGCCGTGCGAGCGCGCGCGGCTGCGATCTGCCAGCGCACGCAAATCAGTCCACATGGCCGCGACTTGCGGCTCGGAGATCTCGAGATACTGCGCCGCCTCGCTCTCCGTAACGATGGCAATGCCCTCCTGGTCGTTCTCGAGGACCAGCGCGTACGACATCATGTCCGCCAAGCGCAACGTGTGCACCATGGAGGAGAGCAAGGTGTCCTGCATCGCGCGGGCAGGCGCGTGGTGGTAGAGCACGACCTTTGGCACCGGATCGGGGATGTTCCAGGCCTTGAGCACGTGAGCGCCAAGCAAGGCGTGGTCGAAGCCGAACACCCGCCGTTCGTGCAAGTGGAGCTGATCCGGCGCGCCGCCGTAGGTGCGAACGAGTTCGGCGTACTTCTCCCCCTCGGTGTCGAGCAGCATCAGCTTGCCGATGTCGTGGAGGAAGCCGCAGGTAAAGAGCTCGTCGTGGGGTAGCCCGAGGTGCACCGCCAAATAGCGGCACAACGAGCCGACGACCGTGGCGTGCTCCAAGAGCTCCACGGCGGTCTCGTTGTTCGTCTCGAACAAATCCAAAATGGCAGCGGTGGTCGCTACCTGATGCAGGCGGCGTGTGCCGACCAAAACGGCGGCATGACGCACGGAGGTGACTCGCACCTTCAAACCGTAACCGGCCGAGTTCACCAGCCGCAGTAGGCGTACGGATAGGCCGGGGTCCGTTTCCAGCACGGACACGACTTGTTCCAGGCGGGCCTTGGGGTTGCGCGTCAATTCCTCGAGCCGGCGGGCGGCGATCGGAAACGGCTTGGCACCGACGATCCGCGCTCCGACTGCGGCTACGCTCTGTTCAGCGCGTGCCTCGGCGTCGCGGTCATCACCGCCGTCGAACCAAACGTCCGCTTCGTTACCGATCGAACCGTGTGAGGGTGACGCGACCACGCTTTCCTCTGCTGGCCTCAGCCGGCCGTGAGGGCGGGCGTGGGTTCTGAGGATTGTTCTGCGGCGCGCGCAGCCGGCGGCGCCACGAAAATTTCGCGGGTGGAGAAGCGCGACCCGTCGAGAATCACTTGCGCACCGGTGCGAGTCTCCGAGTTGACGACGATCGGGGCCAGAAGATTGACGGTTGCGGGTTGGCCGATTGGCGCGCACAGCACCACGAGCACCGCGAAGTCGTCCTCGTTCCCTTGCACGCCGGCAGCGTGAGCTGCGGGGCTGACCGGGATATCTGGATAGCGGTCGATGAAGTAGTGAGCCGAAACCACTGGAAACGCCAGCTCGGGCTTGGTCACCGATTGCAGCCAGGCCAAGTACGTCGACCCGTGATGCGGAATCAGTGCAAAGCTTTGCTCCCGCGGAAAGCCGATGATCCCTTCGGGGAAGTTCAGTACGGCGTCGTCCTCGAGCTCTACGACGCCGAAGCGTTGACTATTGATCTGCATGGGAACGAAACTCCGGGCTGAAGCCGCCGAAACTGGCGTCTACGAGTCTTCATGACTCTTTCGTGAACTAAACACTGCAAGTCGGATGCCAGCGCTCGAGCCGCTGAATGCGCTCAAAGCCTCTCGCGCGAGACGGCGCTCCGCATGGAACGAACGGCCGCTCCGAGCCCTCCTTTAGCTTCGCCGTCACGGGAGAACGCGGGAACTTCGATGCAGAACGCTTCAGCGCCGGGCGTTCGCGTCCGGAGCGGGGATTCGGCGCGGGCGACTCTCGAGCTTCGCGCGAATCAAGTGCACGGCTTCGGCGTGCAGCTGGCAAACGCGAGATTCAGTCACGCCCAGCACTTCCCCGATTTCACGCAAGCTGCATTCCTCTTGGTAATGCAGCGCGAGCACCAAGCGCAGACGCTCGGGCAAGGTATCGATGGCGGTGGCGATGCCATCCACGATCTCGGCCTGCGAAGTGATCGCCTCGGGCGAAGGATCGAACGACGCAGGCTCGGCGATGGCCGAGATCTCGAGCCGCGCAAAGCCAGCTTCCGAAATCTCCATCAGCAGGCTCTGATACGCGGGCAGTGAGAGCCCGAGCTCGCTGGCGAGCTCGTCTTCGTTCGGCACCCGGCCGAGTCGATTGGTGAGCTCCGAGGCAGCGTCGGTGATGCGCCGCGAGGCGCCCCGCAGTTTTCGCGAAAGCGGGTCTAAAACCCGCAAATAATCGAGGATTGCGCCGCGCACGCGGTACGACGCGTAGGCCTCGAAATGCTCGTCTTGCATTTCCTCGGTGCGGCGCTGTAGGGCCTCGGACATACCGACCCAACCCGCGGACAGAATGTCGTCGAACGTCAGCGAGGATGGCAGCGTACGAATCGTACGCATCGCAATCCGACGCACGAGCGGCATGAAGCGCTCGTACACCGCATTGTCGTCCTCCCGCCCGCGCGTGGGACTTCTGCCTACCGGAGCTTGGGACACCACCGCCTCATACGAAGAGTTCACGCCTCACTCGGAAACACAGCGTCGAGCACACCGTCGACGGAGGCGTCCAAGATGTCCTCTGGTACGCGCGGTCCGTTGCACAGATAAGCGAACGGAAGCTGGTTAGGTAACGCAGCATGTAGGATTCCTCCTACTTGGTAGGTTTCATCGAGCTTGGTGACGACGATTTCCGTCGGCAACGGATCGTCGTACATCTCCAAAACTCGACACACGTCGTTGGCGCGGAGCCACGCCGGCAGGACGAGCATCACGTTCAGCTTGCGATCGTTGATTTCGCGCAGGCAGCCCGCGAGCGGCCATGCCGTGCCGTGCACCGAGCGGCCCGCCGTGTCGACCAACACCAGATCCGTCGGCATGTCGGCCATCGCGCGCAGGAAGGTGGTGCGATCGCTGGCGACCTGAAAAGGAATGCCCATCAGATTGGCGTAGCGCTGCCATTGCTCGACCGCGCCAACGCGGAAGGTATCGAGGCTGATCACGCCGACGCTGCGGCCATGATCGAGGCGGGCGCGGGCCGCAAGCTTGGCCAAGGTCGTGGTCTTACCGACGCCCGTCGGACCCACGCACGCGATCACGCGCGGCGCAGGATCGTTGAGCAAGGAAGGCGTGACGGTCAGACGCTCTTTGATGCGGCCGCTCAGCCAAGCGCGCAACGCTTCGCGTCCGCGCCGCGCGACCTTGGTCGCGCCGGTGGCGAGCTCGCGCGCCAAGGGTCCTTCGATGCCCGCCGCGTGCAGCTCGGTCAGCGCGCGCTCTTTCGGCGGACGACTCTCGTTCAGTTCATTGAGCATTTGGCGCAGCATGCCCAGCTCGCGCTCAATCTCGCTCGGGTCGCGGGCCAGGCTCGGTGAGCCCTTTTGCGCTTTGCGACCGAAGGCCGTCGGGCGCGGCTCGCGGCGCCGCATCGGAGCCTCGGCAGCTGCGGCTTCCTGGTTCGCATAGGGCCACTTGAGACCGACCGGCGCCGCCGCAGTGACCTCCACATAGGAATGGCCGAGCCCACCACCGCGACCATTGCTGATCTGACGCGTGCCTTCGATCAGCGCGTTCGGTCCGAGCGTGGCCTTGACGGCCGAGAGAGCTTCTTTCAGGTCTGCGCCACGAAAATTCTGATACTGCACCAGTGCCTACTTTCCAGAGAAAATCACGCCGCTGCCTTGTTCAGCGTGATTGTTTCGAACGGTCGAATACTCACGTCGGGCTCGAGCTCGCGGAAAGAAAGCACCGCGAGCGCGGGGCAACGACGTTCGGCGAAAGCCCGGAGATAGCGCCGCACGTCGGGGCTCGTCACCACACAGGGTGGACGGCCCGCCAAAGTCATTCGTTTCACTGAAGCTTCTAGGGACACGCCCAGCAGGCGCGCCTGCTCGGGGTCCAGCGCGCCGCCGGTGCCCTGCGCAATTTCGCGCAGCGAGCGGCGGAACATGTCTTCCACCGGAGCGTCCAACACCAGCGCCGATAAGGTGCCATCCGTCCCCATGAAGGAGGCGGTAATCTGACGCGACAAGCGTTGGCGGCTCAACTCCGTGAGCTGCTCCGGATCGCGCGTCTGTGGCGCAAGCTCGGTCAATGCCTCGAGAATCGAGCGCAAATCGCGAACAGACACACTTTCACGGAGCAGATTGCGAAGCACGCGCAGCACCTCCCCGAAGGAGAGCAAGTTCGGGACCAGATCTTCGACCAGTTTCGGCGTGGTGCGCGAGAACACTTCGAACAGGTGTTGCAGCTCGCCGCGACCCAGAATGTTGTGCGCGTTGGCGCGCACGGTTTCCGACAAATGCGTGGCGATGATGGTGGTGTGGTCGACCACCGTGTAGCCCAGGGCCTCGGCGTATTCGCGGTCGCGCGCCGCGATCCAGCGCGCAGGCGTGCCGAATGCCGGGTCTTTGGTGGCCTCGCCGTCGATGCTCGGCGCATTGCCAGCAGCATCCATCGCCAGCAGGCGGCCGGCGCGCGTCGTACCGCGCACGATCTCCGTGCCGAGCAACAGCAAGCGATAGGCGCCGGCGGGAAGCTGAAGGTTATCGCGCACATGCACTGGAGGGATCACGATGCCGAGGTCGAGCGCCATCTGCTTGCGCAGCGCGGCGATGCGGTCGACCAAGCTGCCGCCCATCTGCGGATCCACCGCGTGCACGAGCTCGTAGCCGACTTCCAGGGCCAAGATGTCGACGGGCAAGGCAGCGTCGATTTCCTCGCTCGAGCCCGCCTTCACGACTGGCTCGGCAGGGACCATCGCTTCGACCGCGCGCGCCGAAGCGTCCCGCTTCAAGCCGGCCTGCGCGCTGAGCGCCAAGAGGCCCGCCAGCGCCAAGAACGGGAAGGCCGGCATGCCCGGAATCAACGCGAACAGCGTCAACACGCCGGCAGTCGCTGCGACAGCTCGCCGACTGCCGAGCAGCTGGCTCTTCAGGGCGCGACCGAGTTGGTCACCGGTGGCCGAGCGCGTCACGACCACACCAGCGGCGGTCGAAATCATCAGCGACGGCATCTGAGAAACCAGCGCATCACCGACGGAAAGGATCGAGAAGGTCTCGCCCGCCGCCGCCAGCGTCATGCCCTTGGACAGGCCGATCATCAGGCCGCCAATCAAATTAATGGCCGTAATCAACAGGCCGGCGATGGCATCGCCTTTGACGAACTTGCTCGCGCCGTCCATCGCGCCGAAGAAGTCCGCCTCGCGCTCGAGGTCTTTTCTGCGGCCGCGGGCCACATCCGACGTGATGACGCCCGCATTCAGATCGGCGTCGATCGCCATCTGCTTGCCGGGCATGCCGTCCAAGGCGAAACGCGCGGCAACTTCCGCCACGCGTCCAGCGCCCTTGGTGATCACGGTGAAGTTGATCACGACCAAGATCAGAAACACCACCAAGCCGACGACCACGTTGCCGCCGACCACGAATTTACCGAACGTCTCGACCACGCGCCCCGCCGCGCCGCCGCCCTCCGCGCCCTTCAACAAAATCAAACGCGTGGTGGCCACGTTCAAGCTCAAACGCAGCAGGGTCGCGACCAAGATCACGGCCGGAAACGCGCTGAACTGCAGCGGGCTCTCCATGAACAGCCCGATCAAGAACACGCCGATCGAAATCGCCAAGCTGACGGCCAGAAGCACGTCGATCAGGAAGCCCGGCAGGGGCAACACCATCATCAGCACGATGCCGATGATGGCCGTCGGAATCGCCAGCTCGGCTAGGAAGCTCTGCTGCGGACCGTTTGCCGTATTGGATGTCGGTGCTGACGCCACGGCCCGAGGTTTGCGAGAAACATGCCAGCAAAAACCCCTTCTTTCTCCCACAAAAACCGGCGATTTTATGGCGACAGTCAGTCCTGCCCCACGCCTGCGCTAACGCATTGACACCTGAACACCCGCGTCCAGTCAGCGCCCTGACGCGCCAACCGATTGACGCCGCTCGTTCCCAACAGAGATTTTTTTGATGGTCACGAGCCGCGTCGCACCCCGTCACAGCCTTCGGCGTCCTAGTGCGAGAACAACTCGTGGCGATGCTCCTTGGGTGCCTCAAAACGCACAGTTCGTCTCCAGATTTTAGCCGCCGAGTGGGGCGCCGGTCGATCCCGGGTTCGTCCGGCGGGTAACTCGTAGGCAATCCTTGGGGGGGTCGCGGAACTAGAGCTCGCTTGCTCTCTCGTCCCGCAGCGATGAATGTCAGGTGCCAAGGTGCCAGACATTCATCGCGAGCGGGACTGGTTGCCCGCTGGACAGCGGGTCGCTGTAGTTCCCTGATTCGGTCGACGCGAGTCGAGAACATGGCGCGAAACGAGGTGCGCTGCTGGATCGCGATCGCCCACTCCCAGAAACGGCGCCACCCGCTTGGGCGACCTGGCGGCGGGGGGTGAGCGGTGAGCAACTAGAGCGAGCGGGAAACGAGGACGGAGCCCATGCCGGCGCGTTCGGCGGCGGTGATGCCGAGCAGGCTGTCTTCGAAGACGAGGCAATCGGCGGGCGCGACGCCCATGCGTTCGGCGGCGAGGAGGAATAGGTCGGGCGCGGGTTTGCCGTGGGCGACTTCTTCGGCGGTGACGATGATTGGGAACAGATCCGCGACGCCGATGGTGTGCAGGGTACGGCGGACGGTGACGGCGTCGCCCCCGGAAGCGACGCTGATGGGGCAGCCGGCTTTTGCGCGCTCGCGAGCGAAGGTCACGACTTCGTCGAGTGGTTTCACGCCCACGGCGA
The DNA here is from genome assembly GCA_037200885.1 of Pseudomonadota bacterium. Taxonomy (GTDB): domain Bacteria; phylum Myxococcota_A; class Polyangia; order Polyangiales; family Polyangiaceae; genus PMG-095. The sequence goes on along the minus strand of JBBCIN010000001.1, from coordinate 1,686,821 downwards.
GTGCGTCGTATTCCGCGCGTTGCGCGGCAGAGACTAGCGTGGAGTCGAGCGCGAGGCCGAACTCGGCGTTGAGCTCGGCCACGGTCAGCTCGATCGTCTTGCCCGCTCGACTCATGAACAGCTCCCAGCTGAAGTCGATCGTCGCGCCGTACTTGCGTAGCGCGGAGATCCACGCCTTTTGGTGGAGCGGCATGGAATCGGCGAGTGTGCCGTCACAGTCGAAAATGAAGGCCGAGTAAGCGCGCGTCGGGAGTGTAAAGAGCGCCACCGGGTTGGCTCACTTATGCGGGTCGCTGCTCTTTTCCGGCGGATAGGCGCTCTTTTCCGGATCCGCGCCTTTGCCCATCGCATGATATCCTTTGTCCACGTAGACGGTGGCGCCAGTGATGCCAGTGGCGAGCTCGCTAGACAAGAATGCGGCCACGTTGGCCACTTCGACGGTGGTCAGCTTTTGCTGAATCGGGGCATTGACCTCGTAGTACGCGACCACGTCGTCGATGATTCCGGTCACGCTCGCGGCGCGCGAGGCGTACGGCCCGGCCGAGATCGTGTTCACGCGGATGCCGTAGTTGCGACCGGCCTCGTACGCGAGCACGCGAGTGTCGCTCTCGAGCGCGGCCTTGGCGGCATGCATGCCGCCGCCGTAACCCGGGATGACTCGCTCACTCGCCAAGTACGTCAGCGACAGGAACGACGCGCCCGGACGCATCAGCGGTGCCCAGCGTTGCACCATCGAGACCAAGGAGTAAGCGCTGACCCCAACCGCGGACAGGTAACCCGCGCGGCTGGTCTTCAGCAGCGGCAGGTGCACCTCAGGACCGTTGGCCAGACAATGGATCACGATGTCGAGCGGCTTGTCGCCGAAATCATTGATCAGGCGCGCGGCGGCGCCCGAAATACTGAAGTCCCCGCGGTTCGCGTAGCGCTTGCTCTCGCGCACGCTCTGAGGCGCGTCCTCGAGCGAGTCGTACGCGGCGTCGACCGGGTAAACGCGCTCGAACTGCAGCAACGAACCGTCGGACATGTGACGCGATGCGTCGAGCTTGCCGCGTTCCAGGAGCTTCTCGAAGATGCCCATCGCCGGCGGCCAGGTTCCGGCGACGACGCTCGCGCCCGCTTCCGCGAGCGCTTTGGCGATTGCAAAGCCGAAGCCGCCATCATCCGCGATTCCGACGACGAACGCGCGGCGTCCAGCCAGGTCGATTTTCAGCACGGCGGGTTTATCTCCGATCTCGTGCGTCAACGCAAGGCCGTGGGAACCCGCTCATTTTCCGGGCCAAGGCGCGCGATCTCGTGGGCTGACGGCAGGCGCGGGCGAAACCGAAATTAGGCGCGGATGCCGCGATTCTTCAGGCGATAGACCATGGCGAGTAGCTCGGCGACTGCCACGTACAGGTCGGCCGGAATCACGCGCCCGACCCGCACACGCTCGGCGAGGGCGCGCGCCAAAACACGATTTTCGATGATCGGGATCCCCTCTTCCTTGGCCAGCTTTTTGATCTGCAGCGCAATCTCGTCGTAGCCCTTGGTCGTCACGATCGGGGCGCCCTCGTGTTGCTTGTAGCGCAGCGCGACCGCTACGTGCGTCGGGTTCGCCACGATCACGGTGGCTTCCTTCACGCCTTTGCGCAGCCCTCGCTTCATCATCTCGCGAGCGCGCATCCGCTGCCGAGCGCGGATCTGCGGGCTGCCCTCTTGCTGGTGATGTTCGTCCTTCAGCTCCTGGCGAGACATTTTGATCGATTGTTCGTGCTGCCACCACGACCATCCGTAGTCGACCACTGCAATCAGCCCGAGCGCGAGCGTGGACCAAATCGCGACGCTCATTACGACTTCTGCCATCTCCCAGACCGCGGCCCCCAGCGGCGCGCGCGACAGGCGCGCCAACTTCGGGAATTCCTTTTCCATCACCGACTCGGCGACGACGCCCACGACGACGAGGCGCAGGAGCGACATCACGATGCTCATCAGCCCCGACTTCAGCGAGAACATCTGGCCGAGCTTGGCGATCGGATCGAGCCGCTCGAGCTTCACTTCCAGCAGATCGAAGTTGGGATGAAACCCCGCTTCCAGAAAGCCGACCGCGGTGCCGGCGATGGCAGCCGCTACCGCGACTGGCACGCACGAGGTCACCAGCACCATCCCCGCCTGCTCGGCGAGAAGACTGATATCGCCGCGGACGAGCGACAGCGGATCGTCGAAGCAGCGCAAACAAAAGGCGCGAATCGTGCCCACGAAGTCACCCGCGGTAGCGCCGATGATGCCCAGGGCCGCAATCGTACCCGCGACGGGTCCGCTGTCCTTCGAGCGCGGGAACTGACCGTCGTCGCGCGCGCGCTTACGTCTTTCTGGGCTGGCGTCTTCCGTTCTCTCCGTATCGTCGTCCGCCATGACTCACGATCCGGTCAGCGCGCTCGTACGGCCGTCAGCAATGTTTCGATTTTGCCGCCGGTGCGCGACACTTCACCGAGCAGCTCGTAACCCATATCGGGCAAGACCAGCACCATCACCAGGGCACCGGTCGCCATCGTCACGGCGAAGCCGATCGAGAAAATCTGCATCGCGGGCGCCGCGCGCGAGATGAACGCCAGAGCGACCTGGGTCATGAACAGGATCGCGATGAACGGAATTGCAATCCGCACCCCGGTTGCAAGCGCCTCGCTCGTCATCGCCAAAACGACCGGCGTCTCCAAGGCGGGGTTGGTCAGCGTACCCACCGGGATCGCGCGAAAACTGGCCAAAACTCCGCCCAATACCACTCGGTGAATGCCCGCGACCAAGCCGAGCAAGACCGCAAAGTTCCGCAGCAGCGTGGACAACACGTTCTGCATCGACTTGGTCTGCGGATCGAACAATTGCGCGGCACCGATGCCCATCATCGGTGCAATCTGGTCGGCGGCCATCTCCGCCACCGCCACGAACAGGCGCACCACGAAGCCGATACCGAGCCCGAGCATGAACTCAGCGCCGACACTGAACGCCATTTGCTCGATCGAGTGCTCGCCGAGCCCACCCGCGCCTTCGGCGTGCGCGGCGAAGGCCAAGAGCAACACGAGCGCGCCACGGACGCGCAGCGGCGCCGACTGCCAAGCCAGCGGTGCGGCGATCACCACGCCGGCAATACGCACCGTTTCCAGCGCAAAGGTCCCTGCCTGCGCGCGCAGCAAGGAGTCGAGATCGATCACCGCGTCACGTCCGAGATGCTCGCAATCGTGCGCCCCGTGTAGTCGACCAACTGGCGGACCGTCCACGAGCCGAGCATGGCGAAGGTCAGGCCGACCGCGATCAGCTTGCTGACGAAACTGATACTCGCCTCATTCACTTGCGTGGCTGCCTGCAGCACGCCGACGATCACCCCCACGAGCAGCGCGGCGAGCAGCGGCGGCCCGGCGATCAGCGCGGTGATCATGATCGCGTTGCGAAATAGCTCGACCGCGCCGTCGGTCGTCATGTGTAGCTCCTGAGCAGAGAGCCCGCGACGAGATTCCAGCCGTCGACCAACACGAACAAGAGCAGCTTGATCGGCAGCGCGATCGTGGAAGGCGGCACCATCATCATACCCATGCTCATCAAGAGCGAGGCGACGGCCAGGTCGACGACCAGGAAGGGCAGCAGAATCACCACGCCCATTTGGAACGCGGTGGTCAATTCCGAGATCACGAACGCTGGCATGGCCAAACGCATCGGCACATCATCCGGCGTTTGGGGTAGAGGCGCGTTGGTCGCATCGTAAAATAGCTTCAAATCCGCTTCGCGCGTTTGCCGCAGCATGAAGCGCTTGAGCGGTAGCGAGCCCACTTCCAACGCTTGCACGTCGCTGATCTTGCCAGCCTGATACGGGTCGACCGCCGTGGTCTTGATCTGTTCGACCACGGGCGACATCGTGAACATGGTCAAAAACATCGCGAGTCCCATGATCACCTGCGTGGGCGGGCTCTGGCCGGCGCCGACGCCCTGACGCACGAACGAGAGCACCACGACCGTCCGCACGAACGACGTCGTGGTCAAAAGAATCGCGGGCAAGAGCCCCAGAATCGTGAGAACGAGGAGAATCTTCAGTGACGGAGCGAGCTCCGTCGCTTTCAAGAGCTCCGCGGGGGCATTCATGCGCGGGGTTCCCCGAGGCGTGCGAGTAGGCCCTTGGCTTGGCCTTCCAGATCGATCATCTGCGGGTTGCCGTTCTTGCGCGGCGCCTCTGCGCGGCGTGGCTCGGAGGCGCGCGGGGTCGAGCGCGTGAACGTGTCCTGGGTTTCGGCGGCCAAGGTCAGCGCGGCGGAGTCTTCATTCGGGCGGTGGCCGATGTTGCCCACGGCAGAAGCCAGCAAATCACGGAAGGAGCGCTTGGCGGGCGCGGGCTCGGCGGCCACGCGCGGCAAGCGAGCGCCCAAGTCGACACCCGCCGCAACCAAACGCGGACGCGCGGAGGGCACGAGCTCGTCCTCCTCGGCTTGTTCTGCCTCCAGCCAGCCGAGCTTGCGCACCGAGCCATCGGTCACGCCGAGCAAGATCTGACGACCGTTGACTTCAGCCAGCACCAATTGCGCGCGTCCGCCGAGCTTGGTCGAACCGACCACCCGGAGTTGTGCGAGCCGCGCCTTGGGCGCGTGGTTCTTCTTGCTCCGCAGGTAGAGGGCCGTACCGCCCAAGACCGAGACCAGCAGCAAGACGCCCAGGCTGCGACCCAGACCCACCGTCGGTCCCGCGGCGACCGCCTTGATCGGTTTCGCAGCGTTCCTCGGGGCAAGCCAGGCCGGCGACTTGAGCGAGGCATCGGGCGCCTCCTCTGCCTGTGCGCCCGCTGCACACATGGCCAAACAGGCGGCGAAAAGCACTCCGCTAGTTCGCTGACGCAGGGGTGTCATTCTTTTGAACCTCGGCCGCGACCGTCATCGTTGACGACCACCTCGGTGAGCCGGATGCCGTAACGCTCGCCGACGACGACCGCTTCACCGCGGGCGATCAGGCGGTTGTTCACGTACACGTCCAGCGGCTCGCCGTTGGCCTTGTTGAGCTCCAGGATAGAACCCGGACCGAGCCGCAAAACCTCGCCGATTCGCGTAGTTTTGCGGCCAAGCTCGATGGTCAGCTCGACCGGCACGTCCATCACGAAGCTGAGCCCGTCGCCGCCTCGCGCCCCCGCTGCGAGCGGGCCATCGCCCCCCTTCAAGGGCGGCGAGGAAGCATTTTCGAAGGCATTGGGAGCTGGGGGTCGAACACTAGCGTCACTCATACCCCCGCTCTCTTCAATCTTCGTGCCGACCTCGAACCTCGACGGCCAGCTGACCGCGCGAGATCACCGGCGCACCGACGAACTTCTTTACTCCGGCCACACGCACACACACCGGGTCGTCGACGGCGGTGTCCAAACGCAACACCTGACCCGGTTGCAACGAGAGCACGCGCCGCAGGCCGAGCCGGACACTGCCCAGCTCGCAAATGACCTCGACCGGCACTTCGCTCAGGGCCTCCGCCATGCGCGGGTCACCGGACTGGGCGGCCGCCGGTTCGTTTTCACGAGCCGCTGATTCGAGCGCCTCGGCACCGATTGCAATCGCGATCCGCGCACCGCCCGCGATGCCGTCGAACGAGCAGTCAACGCTCAGTCCGTCGGAAAAGTTGGCCTCGCGTTCATCGCCACGCGCGATGCTGTGCTGTAGTTCGATGCCCAGCGCAATCCCGACCTCCGCGCGCACCGCCTCTGCGAAGTCCTCCGCCAGCGCGCGCGTGACGCGACCGACGAGCGCCGCTTGCGCCAACGTCAGATCAGCGCCCAGACCGCTGGCACCGCCGCTGTCGCCGCCGCCGAGCACACCTTCGAGCACCACGCCGATTGCGTCGGTGTTGAGGGTCATCAGCCCCCAGGCGGGCCCGCCCGGGGCGCCCAAAATGATTTCGTAAATCGGTCCCTGTTCGACGATGCGGTCTGCGCCCAGATCCACGATCGCGACCGCTTCAGGGACGATTCGCGCCTTACGCTTGACCAAGAAAGGGAGCGTTCGCCGCGCGGAACGAGCAAAGCGCTGCGCCACGTGCGCCATCGCCTGCATGGCACCTCGCAGGTGCCGCTCGCGTCCCGTGAGATCGACGCGCTTCAGCTTGCCTTGTGGGCCAACCTCGCCCAGGCGAGGAGCGCCAGCGCGCAGTGACTTGGGGCCAGTCGGAAAGCTTTCGCGCTCGGCATTCATTGCGCCACGAAGTCTGTGATCAAAACGCGACGAGCGCGTTTCTTGCCGACCGCGTTGATGATGTTGTCATTGAGATCTTTTCGGAGCTTGTCGAAGTTCTTGGGTGACGACAGTTCCTCGAAATCATGCGTTCGGAGATACCAAATCGCGGCTTCTCGAGCCCTCGGCACGTAGGCCTTGAATTCGGCCTCTTTCATCGTGTCCGGGTGCTCGATCGACAGCGCGATCTTGAGGTGACGCACCTGGCCGTCCGCAGAGCGCGTGTCGACGACAATCGCGGCCAGGTTGGTGATCTCTTTCACCTCACCAGCCGAGGATTTCTTCTCGACGTGCTCTTCGTCCGCAGGCTCGTCCGCTTTTTCGTCGGCGGCCTTGTCTTCGCCCGAAGATTTGTCGTCTTCGGAATCTGCCTCCCCATCGGCAGTTTTCGTGGGGACCGGTTTGCCGAAGAATTTGGGCCCCATCACGGCACCAGCAGCGCCTGCACCCACGACGAGTACAGCAGCGATGATGATACCAATGAGGGGACCCTTACCCTTCTTCTTCTCCACCGGGGCCTGACCGTGATCAGTTCCCTGTTCGTCCATGACCCGCACCTATTCTGGAGCTGAGGCCGAAAGCTCGAGCGCCGAACTATCAGCGCTTGATGCTGATCAGCTCTTGAAGCATTTCGTCGGCGGTCGTGATCGTCTTGGAGTTTGCAGAGAACGAACGCTGATGTTGAATCATGCTGACGAATTCAGAGGCCAAGTCCACGTTCGAGCCTTCCAGCGCGCCGCCCGTGGTTGCACCACGGCCACCGCTACCGGCCGTACCCATCGCTGCGGTACCGCTCTCGCGCGTCGAGATCCACAGGTTCTGCCCAGCACGGCCGAGGCCATCGTTGGAGCGGAACTTAGCGACCGCGAGTTGCGACATGGCGATCTTTTCGCCGTTCGTGTAGAGGCCAGTAACGACGCCTTGGCCATCGACGGACACGCCGGAGAAGTCGCCCGACGCATAGCCGTCTTGTTTCTGCGAAGACACGTTCGAGGGACCCGCGAACTGCGTCGTGCCATCGAGACCGGTCCCGCCGTCGGCAATCGAGGTGCCGAAGTCGACGGTCATGGCCTGGCCAGCAGCAGCACCGCCGCCGAACGTGGCCGTGACGGCCGTGGTGACGGTCTCGCTTTGGAGCGCGCCGCTGTCGGTAAAGGCGAGCGATCCGCTACCAATTTCGGCGTTGCCGGTGACCGGCGGATTCATGTCCGCGCCCGGAACGACCACGTGGTAATCCCATGCGTTGTCGGCCGTCTTGCGCATGTAGACGTCGGCCGTGTGGGCGTTGCCGAGCGAATCGTAGACCGACATGGTGGTCGAAAAATTCGAGGTGTTTGCCGGATCTTGAGCATCCCACGCCGCGGTGATGACCGGCGCCGATGAGTCGAGATTGGCAGTGACGTTGAGCGCAGTCGTCGCGCGAGCCGGCAACGCCGCGGTGGGGGCCGTGACATCGGACAGCGATGCCGCGAAGGTGCCATCGCCGTTCGCCTGGTAACCCTGGACCTTCAGACCCGAGGTGTTGGTCAGCTTGCCATCCTTGTCGATGGCGAACTCACCCGCGCGGGTATAGAAGTCCGAGCTTACGCCGTCGACCGTGCCTTTGACGACGAAGAAGCCGTCGCCATTCAGCGCGACATCGGTCGAAACGCCGGTGTTGGACAACGTACCTTGGGTGAACATCTGCTGGACGTCCCCGATCTTCACGCCCGAACCGGGCAGACCGGAAGAAGTGCCAGCGAGGATACTGTGACCGAGAACATCTTCGAACACGGCGCGTTGCGCCTTGAAGCCCGAAGTGTTGACGTTGGCGATGTTATCGCCCACGACGCCGAGGGCGTCGCTTTCTGCTTTTAGGCCTGAGACGCCCGAATTCATCGACGACAGAACAGTCATTTGAGCCCTCCTGGAGAGCTGAGTACGGTTGATATTAGTGAGGTGTGGATTTATGGAGAAGACGTGACCTGGAGAAGGTCAGAAACTGGAACTTGCATTCCATTAGCCAGCGTCAAGACTGGATAACCTTTGTCGAAGGCGACGGACTTCACGAGCCCAGTCGTCTCTTGCGCGACCGTAACGGCGCTGCCGTCTTTGGTCTTTGCTTGCACGCTGACGGCGTAAGTGCCGGCGGGCATCACGACGCCATGATCATCACGACCATCCCAACTGACCTTGACTAGGCCGGCGCTGTGCGCGCCAATCGGAATGGTGCGAACCACCTTGCCTGAAGCGTCCTGAATCGAAACATTGGTCGAGTCCGTATCCGAACCGAGCGAGAAGCTCACCGGAACTGCGGCGCCCGAGCCGGATGCCGTGATCAAGCTGCCTTTGACGGTGGCAGTCTTACCGACCAGCGAGACCACCTCGGTGTTGGCCAATCCCTGGTTCTGCGAGGTAATCGAGTCGAGCCGAGTGTTGGTGCCCATGGCCGCTTCCAGCGAGGAGAATTGGGCCAGCTGCGAGACGAACTGCGTGTTGTCTTGCGGTGCGAGTGGGTCCTGGTTCTTCAGCTGAGCGACGAGCAGCTTCAGGAAATCATCCTTGCCCATCGTCTGGCTCGTGCCGAGCGCGGAGCTCAACGCCGATGAGTCTGGAGTGCTGCTTGTGCCGTTGACTGGAGCGACCATTTATTTAACCGATGAGGTTGAGTTTGCGTGCTAGGCGACGTCGCGTTTGCTCGTCGTCCTTCGCTTCGGCCTCGTTGGCCTCAGGAGTGCGCTGCGTTGCACTCGAGCGTATTGGAGCAAGAACGGTGCCGAAGTTATTGGACCGCACCACATTGACGGAATCGACGGTAATTCCATGGCTCTGCAGCGCGCGCATCAATGAGGCTCGCTCCAAACCGAGCGCGGCCTCTGCACCGGCGTCAGCCGCACTGATCGTCACGCGGATGGCGCCCGCTTTGCGGTCGACCAGCAGAGCCACCTCCCCCAAATCACCGCCATCTACCCGAACAATCATGCGATTTTCGTTGGTGTCACTGGCTTCTTCGCCAGCTGCTGCGGGGCCGTTTGTCGCACCGGACTCGGTCAAGCGGTTGCCAGTGGCGGGTGTCAGATCCCCGGCACCCGGGTGCCAAGCGCCCGCCTCTTCTGGGGCGCGCACCTTGGGCGCAAGCGTCGATAGCTGTGCACCGACGAGCGTCGCCCAGCGTTCCGCCTGTTCCAGCGTCGTCTTCTCGTCGTCCGCGCGTTCGTGCGCAAAGGGCGCGGCGCCCGTCCCGAGCCCGGTGGCAAAACCATCGCTCATTTTATTTGTCTCCGCGTCGATCCGCGAGAAAACGTTGTGCGGCAAGCTCGTCTTCCAAGCGTCGCTCGGCGCGTTCCTGCTGAACGCGTTCCTCGGCACCGATGCGAGCCGAGAGGACTTCGACCTTCTTCAGATCGGTGCGCGCGTAGAGTACATGCGCCCGAGCGGCCTGCGTGCCTTGGTGCGCCGCGACGGCTTGCAGCGCGGCCTGTTCGGCAACCGCGGCGCGGCTCTTCAGCCACTCGTTGGCGGCGATCCAATCGGTCGCGCTGAGCGGCGCTTCAGCCAGCTTGAGTCGCTTTTCAGAGGCGAGACGCGCTTCTTCGCGTTCGCGAATGGCGGCTTGTAGCGCGGCTTCTTCGCGGCTTTTGTGCTCGTTCAGTTCCCCGATCCGCTTATCGAGCTCCTTATTGCGGTGCTCTACGACCTTGTCGATTCGTTGACGTCGGGGACTCATGAGCGAAGACCTCGTTCACGCATCTGGGCGAGCATTGCGAGCTTGCGATGAGCTTCTTCGAAGCTCGAGCTCTCGTTCACGCGCTGCTTGAGAAATGCTTCGATGTGCGGGTTGGCGGCGACGGCGGTGTCGACGCGAGGATCGCTCCCCGACGCGTAGGCACCGACCTGTATCAAATCTTGTGCCTCGCGATAGGCGGACATCATGTCGCGCACCGCGCCGGCGGCCCGCATGTTGGCCTCGCTGGAGATCTCGGGCGCGAGGCGCGAAATGCTCTGCAGCACGTCGATCGCCGGGAAGTGATTGCGCTCGGCCATCGAGCGCGACAAAACGACGTGGCCGTCCAAGATGCTGCGCACCGTGTCGGCGATCGGGTCGCTCAGATCATCGCCCTCGACCAGCACGGTGTAGAGCGCGGTGATCACGCCGGCGCCGCTGCACGTCCCTGCCCGCTCGAGTAGCCGTGGCAACGCCGCGAACACCGACGGCGGGTAGCCCTTGGTGGCGGGCGGCTCACCCGCCGCGAGCGCGGCTTCGCGCAGCGCCATCGCGTAGCGCGTCACTGAATCCATCACTAGCAGTACGCTTTTTCCCTGATTTCTGAAGTATTCCGCGATCGCGGTGGCCGATTCTGCGCCGCGCGCGCGAACCAGAGGCGGCATGTCACTGGTGGCCGCAACCACCACGGACTTGGCCAGACCGTCCGCGCCCAGGGAGTTCCTGATGAAATCGTTCAGCTCACGACCGCGCTCGCCGACCAGGCCGACCACGTTCACGTCCGCCTGCGACGAGCGGCAAATCATACCGAGCAGCGTGCTCTTACCGACGCCGGCGCCGGCGAAGATGCCCATGCGCTGCCCAACTCCGAGCGGCAACAGCGCATCGAATGCCCGCACGCCAGTGCGAAACGGCTTGTCGATCGGACGCCGCGCGAAGGCAGGCGGGGGAGCGGCATTCACCGGGCAAGAATGCTCGGCGACGATCGGCAGGCCGCCATCGAGCGGGCGTCCGAAGGAATCCACCACCCGGCCCAAGAGCGCGAGGGTGCCCGGCACCGTCGCGCCTCGTTCCAGCCGCACGACCCGCGCGCCGGGCCTTATTCCCGACAAAACACCGAGTGGCGTGGTCAGAAGCCGTCCGGCACGGAAGCCCACGACCTCGATCTCGAGCACCGAGCCGTTGGCATCTTCGACCGCCAGCGCATCACCGACCGCCGCGCGCAAGCCGCCCACTTCGACGATCAGACCCACCACGTCGAGCACGACGCCTTCGGGCGCGTGAACGGGTGCCGTGCGGCAGCGTTCGAGCAAGCGCTCGAGCATCAGCGCGACTCACCCGATGGTGTGTCCGACTCTGGCCGCAAAGCCTGCAGTAGCGTCGAAATGCGCGCCTCGATCGACTCGTCGACGCGACCGAGCTCGGTCTCTACCACGCAGCCGTATTCCGATAGCGACTCGTCCAAGCGCACCTCGGCGTGCGCGCCGCGATCGGCCAACCGCTTCTCTAGGTTCGAGCGTGCCTCACGGAACGCGCTGCCGATCCGCACGAGCACGCGATCGTGAGCGCCGAGAGCAGCCAGGCCCTCGCTCACCAGGCCTGCAACGATGTGCGGATTGAGCGATATTTCGTGAGCGATCACTCGGCGAGCGATGATCGTCGCGAGCTCGCCGAGCTGGCTCGCGGTCTGCTCCAACACTCGCGAACGCTCGGCCACGAGCAGCTCGACCGCCTGTTCGAAGGCGTGCGTCGCCTCCGGATCCACGACCAGTTGCACCGGGCCGGGTTCGGCCGCGATATCGGGGACTGCGGCGGGGGCCGGTATCGACGGCATGCGCGGCGGCAGCTCCGAAGCGCGCGGCGGGCGCGATGTGCGTTCGGGCTCGAGCTCTTGGCGAATCGCGTCCACGAACTCGCTCGGCAACGGCGGCGGCCTGAGCGAAGGCAGCGGCTCTTCCCTTTTGACCCCGGCCCGCCCGCGGGCAGACGGCAGCCACGACGGCGCGCGGACCCGCGGGTTCGTCACGCGCGCGAAGTTTACTTTGCGCGGAGCGTCGGCCATTTGCTCGGCTTCGCTGCTCGGGCCACGCGGGGTTTCAAACCACCGCACTCTTGGCCTCGAGCGAGATAGTGCCTTCTGCGTCGAGGCGCAGCGCGACCTCGACGATTTCGCGCTGGGCTGCTTCGACATCGGCCAAGCGAACTCCACCCATCACTTCCATGTCTTCCTTGATGCGCTCGGCGGCGCGCTTGCTCATGCTGGTAAAGATGTGATTTCGGAGGGACTCGGAAGCCGTCTTCATCGCCATCGTCAGCTTTTCGACGGGCACCGCCTCGAGCAGCGAACGCAGTGCGCGCGCGTCCAGCACCGATAGATCCTCGAAGGTGTACATGGCGCGGCGGATCTCGGTGGCGAGCTCCTGATTGCCTTCTTCGAGCGTGCCGAGCAAAGCCTCGCCGGTTTCGCGACCCATGCGACGAACCAGCGCGGCGGAACGCGCGATGCCGTCCACCGTGCGCACGGTGTCTTTTTGCGAAGTCGGCAGCTCCGCCGACAACGCGGTCGCCACTTCTTCCAGCAAAGCCGAGGGGATCTCGGTCATCGTGCCGAGCCGTTCCAGCACTTGCGAGCGACTTGCTTCCGGTAACTGCTCGAGCACACGCGCCGCCTTTTCATTGTCGAGCTGCGACAGGATCGCGGCCACCAACTGCGGGTGTTCGTTCTCCATCACCGAGGCGATGGCCGAGGGATCTGCCGCGGCCAGGCGATCGAGCGCGCTCTCCTGCTGATCGACGAAGATCTCGGCGGCCCGAACTTCGCCCATGGCGCGTCCCGTCAACTTGCGTAAGTAGCGAACGCCTCCGCGCGGCACCGCGACGGCCTCTTTGGTCTGCTGAATGAACTCGGCATAGACGTGCTCGAGCGCGGTGGCGGGAACCGCCCGCATGTTGGAAGCGGCCTCGCGAAGCTTGCGCACATCCCCCGCGTCCATCTCACTCAAGATGGGAGTCGCGGTGGCCTCGTCCAGGGACAAGAGCATCAACACCGCCTTCTCTGGACCACTCAACTCCATCACTTCGGTCAACCCTCATGCGAGAGCTGTGCCGGGCCGAGCACTGTACCGGGTGGATCGGCGGTCACTCAGCCGGGAGTGCGGCCGGTGCACCTACACTCAGCCAACGACGTAGGACCACCGCCGCCGTGGCCGGGTCCTTCGCGGCTAGCTCGAGCGCGCGCGCGCGGATCTCGTCAGAAGCAGGCGGTGCGTCCTCGAGCAGCAGAGTGCGCGCACGGTCGGTGCCGAGCTGAATCGTGTTATCCTTGGTGCCGGTAATCAAGCCGCCGAGCTGTCCCTCGGTGATGACCGGGGCCGCCAAGGCCAACGCCGCAGCGGCCTTCTTCGCCTTGCCTCGACGCCAAGCCATGATGATCGAAGCCAACAAGACCACGGCAACCAAGCCGCCCAGCGCGAACGGCAGGTAGCGACGGTACTTGGCCAACGGATCGAGCACGGTCGCGTCCTCCCCCGCGTCCAGCCGCGCGAATTGCACTGCGCGCAGCTCCACTTCGTCGCCGCGTTCGGCACTGAAGCCGACGGCGTGCTTGACGATCGACGACAGGGCCAGCACTTCGTCCGGCGAGCGTGGAACGAACACCGACTTTTCGCCGTGCTTTTCGTAGCGGCCGTTGAGTACGACCGCGACGCTCAAGCGGCGGATTTCGCCGGGCGGGGTAGTGGTCTTTTGGGTGATGCGCTGCACCTCCCAATTGCGGGTCTGACTCCGACGCACCCCGCCGCCGCCGGTGGGCGGCGCAACTTCGGCGTTCTCGCCCTCTTTGGCGTCGGGCAGGTTCGCTTTCGCACCCGGGACGCCGGCCACGCCGGCTTCGCTGGTGCCATTCGATTCCTGAACCACGTGTTCGCTGCGGAGAGCGGTCTTACTGGGCTCGTACAGCTCCTCGGTGCGCTCTTTGGCGGCCGGATTGAGCTCGACGTTCACGCGCACATCGGCGTTGCCGGGGCCCACCACGCGCTCGAGCTGCGCCTGCGCGTCGCCTTCCAGCTGAGAAGCGATCACCCGAGACTGCTCGGCACCCTCCCCCGCCAGATCTCCGCCGCCCGAAGCGTCAGAGTTCGGACGGTGCAGCGTCAGGCCTTCGGTGCTGACCACCGACACGCGGTCCTTGCTCAAGCCGGGCACGGCCATCGACACCAGGTAGACCACCGCAGCCACTTCACGGCGGCCAAAATTGGCCGAATTCGTGAGTTTCACCACGACCGACGCGGACGCGCTCTCTTCGCGCGAGGCGAACAGACGGTGCTCTGGCAGCACCAAGTGCACGCGCGCGTTCTTGACGCCGTCGACGCTCATCACGGAGCGGGCGAGCTCGCCCTCGAGAGCGCGTCTCAGATTGATATTCTGCTCGAATTCGGTGGCTCCGATGCGCGAACGGTCGAAAATCTCGAAGCCGACGCTGCCGCCCCGCGGGAGGCCGCCAGCCGCCAATTCCAGCCGCAAGCCCGCGACTTTTTCCTCCGGAACCAGGATCTGCGTGCCGTTCGCGGAGAGCTGATAAGGCACTTGCTGCGTCTTCAGCTTCTCGACGATTTGCCCCGCGTCTTCGCTGCTCAATTCGCTGTACAGGGTAGCAAAGTGGTCCCGCGAGCCGACCACCGACAACAGGCTCACCCCGATCAAGACCGCGGTCGTGAAAAAGACCAGTGCGATGCGCTTGGGCGTGGGTAAAGAGGCCCAGAAGTCAGTCAGCTGCTTCAAGAACGCGCGGGCTTTTTCAGGCATGAGGCTTCGTTATCGCTCCAACAAACTGCTTTAAATCTGCATCCGCCACAGCTCATAGAAGGCATCCACGACCTTGTTGCGGATATTGCCGACGAGCCGCAGTTCGATATCTGCCTTGCTAAGCGCAAGCATCGTGCCGTGAATATCGTCGCGAGTTCCGGCGGCGAATTCCTTGCCGACCGCTTCCGCCTTGTTGATGCTGTCGTTGGCCCCGCCAACGACGTTCTTCAGTAAGTCCTCGAAGATCGCACCGCCCGAAGGGTCGACGGCGGTATCTTTCGAAATGGGCGCGGGGTCGACCTGCACCGGCTGGTGCGGGGCGATCAGCGAAATCCCGGGCCCATCAATCGGAATCATGACATTTACCGACCGATATCCAGCGCTGAACGGCCCATTTGCTTCACCGAGTCGATGCTCGTCACGCCCGCTTCGTACGCCCGCGAGGCGGTGATCATGTTGACCATCTCCTCGACCGCGTTGACGTTTGGATACTCGACGTAGCCGGCACCGTTCGCGTCCGGATGCCCCGGCTCGTACACCATCATCCCTGGGCGCGTATCCCGTTGAATTCGCGCAACTTTTACCAGCGAAACGCCGCCCTGGGTGGCCATCACGCCGCGCTCGTTGTCGAGCCCGACCGCCTCGAACACCGGATCCAAGCGCTTGTACGGGCCACCGGCGTCGGTGCGGGTGGTCCGCGCGTTGGCCAAGTTGGAGGCCACCGTATTCATGCGCGTCCGCTCGGCCGAGAGCCCCGAGGCCGCCACTTCCATCGCACTAAAAACGCCGAGCATGGCTCAAGTTCCTTCTCTGCAGGTAGGATAGTAAGTACTCATGGATGCCTAGCCTTTCGCGTCGGTGGCAGCGAAATGCATCCCGCGCAATTCGGCCGAGACGATGGCCGACACCACATCGTAACGAAGCTGATTGGCCGCGACCTTGGCCGCTTCCCGATCGAGCGAAACGTAGTTCCCGTCGTTGCCGACGCCTGCCGAAAGATCCTGAAAAGTGCGGCCTTCCAACTCCGCGGTGCCCTCGCTGCCAGTGCTCAGGTGAGCCTCGTTCGTGCGCCGCATGGCCACATTCAGCGCGCCGTCGAAGCTCGCGCCGTCAGCGCTTTCGACGCGCGCCAGGTCGTTCGGCCTGAAGCCGGGCGTGTCGACATGCGCGACGTTCGACGCTAAGACTGAATGCCGCTCGAGGTGGTAGTCGAGCGCACTGTGTAGGGGTTGGATAGAGGCGAAGAGATCCGCCATGACGCTCCCCTCAGCACGTGCCGTGCCACCGGGCCGAACCTGAAATTTATTTGCTCAAGCTTTGTTTTTGGCCTCCGTTCATGGCCTCCGAACCCGGCGAACCGCCCCTGGGGTCCATTTGACCCCCCACGGGTGCGCAGACACCCAGGCAGAGTTGCCCCAGAATTACGGCGATTCGGGAAACATGCCGCAAACGGGGCAGGTCACATCCGACCCGTACCCCCTAGAGGGGCCGGGTGTAGGCCACCTGGGGCAGAATTCAGAAGCGCCAAGGGATCAACGCTTGATCGCCAGCGCACCGACAGTTGGCCCGTTGGTTGCTTTAGCCGGACCCGCACGCACCGAGAGCTCGGCAAAGGGAAGCACCAAATGGATCACTCGACACTCAACTCCACACTCAATAGCAGCACGGCAGGTTTCGGTGAGTACGCGGAAGACGAGTACACCTCGGGCGTGTATCAGTCGAAGGACTCGGATGCGGTCGAGGTCCCTCGTATCGTTCACGACCAAGCGTCAGTCGCGGCTCCAATGATCGGCGATGACAGCGACGACGCAGCGGACGCGCTCGATGGCGTCGACAGTGAAGCGACCGTGCTGGTGCCCGCGGAGCCGCGTTCATTGCCGAGCAGCATGCAAGGCGTAGTCGGTCTGTCCGATTCACTGGTCGATGTTTACCGAGTGATCGACCGCGTTGCCGACACCCTTTGCACGATCCTCATCACGGGCGAGAGCGGCACCGGCAAGGAGCTCGTCGCCAAAGCCGTGCACAAGCAGAGTCAGCGCTCGGGCAAAGCCTTCGTCGCCATCAACTGCGGCGCGATTCCGGAAGCTCTGCTCGAAAGCGAACTGTTCGGTCACGCACGCGGCGCCTTCACGGGCGCCCACGCCAACAAAGTCGGGCGCATCTCGCTGGCCGAGGGCGGCACGCTCTTCCTGGACGAAATCGGCGAGATGCCGCTGAGCTTGCAGGTCAAGCTGTTGCGCGTTCTGCAAGCCCGCGAGTATTCACCCGTCGGCGACAACCGCATCCTCAAAGCCGATGTGCGGATCGTAGCCGCCACCAACGTGAATCTCGAAGCAGCGGTTTTGGCCGGCACGTTCCGCGAAGATTTGTACTACCGGCTGAACGTGATTCACCTGGCAGTGCCCGCGCTGCGCGAGCGCAGCGAAGACGTGCCGCTCCTGGCGCAGCACTTCTTGAGCAAGGCCAAAGAGAAGATGGCCAAGGGCGGCGAGATGGAAATCTCCCGCGCCGCTGCGCAGCTCTTGTCCGAGTACCAATGGCCCGGCAACGTGCGCGAGCTCGAGAACACGATCGAGCGGGCCGTGCTGCTCTGCGCCGGCACCAGCATCGAGCCGAAGGATCTTCCGCAGCGCGTGTGCGGCCTCGGCACCGAAAAGCGCATCACCCCGCGTTTGCCCGACACGGGCATCGATCTCCGCAACGCGGTCGAGTCCTTCGAGAACCAACTCATCCGCCAAGCGCTCGAACGCACCAAGTGGAACAAGAAACAAGCCGCGACCCTTCTCGGTCTGAATCGCACGACCCTGGTCGAGATGCTGAAACGCAAACGCATCGCCCCGCGCGCCGCGTGATTGTGTACCGCGGCAATGGTCCCCCTCCCTTCCCTCTCTGCGATCTCTGCGGCTGCTAGGTAACTCACTCGCGTCGACCGAATCAGTGAACTACAGCGAGCCGCTGTTCCAGCGGGCAACCACTCCCGCTCGCGACGAGTGACTAGCACCTGACATTCATCGCTGCGGGACGAGAGAGCAAGCGAGCCCTAGTTCCGCGACCCGAGATGGGCGTTCGCGGCGCCCGCGCCGAGCTCCCGCACTTTGACGCCGAAGGCTAAGTGCGACGCGACGTGGTTCGTGACCATCAAAAAAGTCCTCTCTCGGGCTCGGAAGAGACGGAGATCGGGCACGGGCACGTCTACGTTCACGTTGGAGAGAGAGCCTGGCCTGATAGTTGCCATGTCGGGCTCAGCAGCGTGCGAACTTGGCTAAAAACAGCGCTATTGCGTGGCAGCGTCAGTATCTCGGCGCTGCTGGGTGCCATGTTTCTGGCAACGCCAGCGCGCGCTGAGGGCCTGTTGGTTGACGGGAACTTCGGGATCGGGACTGGGCTCGAGGGCGGGGATACTGGCATGGGCCAGTTCGGTTGGCGGCGGGCAAGACTACGCATCACCACCGGACTCGACCTGCGCGATGACGAGTCGGAGTCGACCGCCTACGGCTTTCGCGTGTTCGCCGAGATCGAAAAACGCGCCACGCTGGGCGGCGAGGCCCGCTACGAGTTTTGGCTATCACACAATGTTGGCACCTACGGCGGTCTGATTGGCGTGGTCACACCGGAAACCCTGTTCGGCGGCAGCGTGGGCATGGACATCGTAGTCCCGTTCGGCAAGCGGGCAGGGCTGTTTCTCGAACCATCGTTCAGCGTGCTGCCAGTAGGCAGCGATCTACCGAGCTCGGGACCGCTAATTTGGCTGCTATTTTCGGCCGGGCTCAGGCTGGGGCTATGAAATCATGAAGTCTCGCGCAGCTTCCTTTGGTTCGCTCACGGCCGTGCGTACTCTGCTTGCGTTGTGCGTCCTCGGCTTCGCGCATCTGCTCGGCAACGCGGGTTGCTCGAGCGGCGCCGTTTGCTACCGCAACACGGATTGCCCGAGTGGGTCCGATTGCAAACAGGGACAGTGCGTTCGTCGCGTCGCCAGTGAAGCGGGCACTGCGGGCGCGGGCTCCATCGATACCAGCGCAGCTGGCGCGAGCGACGACAGCCAAACGCCTGACGCTAACTGACAGACGTTTGCCGCGCGGCCGGCCCACGGCCGTGCCATGTCCACGGATCCGGCATGATTGACGGGCAATCGCCGATCGGTCCGGCTTGGCATCCGAGTTGCTTTGCAAGGGATCGGAGGTTCCCATGTTCCGATCGCTCAATATCGCCGCCACTGGTATGGCTGCCCAGGAAACGCATCTCGAAGCGATTTCCAACAACATGGCGAACAGCAACACCGTTGGCTACAAGAAGCAGCGCGTCGACTTCGAAGACCTGCTCTACCAAACGGTGCGCGCGGCGGGAGCCCCCACCGGCCAAACCACGATGAATCCAACCGGGCTGCAGCTCGGCACGGGCGTGAGGGTCGTCGGCACTTCGCGCAGTTTCGGCGAGGGCACGCTCACTCAAACCAACAATCAGCTGGACGTCGCCATCGAGGGCAACGGCTTTTTGGCCGTGACGCAGAACGACGGCACGCTGGCCTACACCCGGAACGGCGAGCTCAAGGCCGACGGCACCGGTCGCATCGTCAATCACGACGGCCTGCCGCTCGATCCGGCGATCACCATCCCCCAGGGCGCCACGCAGATCAGCATCGGCTCGAACGGTCAGGTCACCGTGCAAATGCCGGGTGAGACCAACCCGACCGAAATCGGCCAGCTTACCGTGAGCAGCTTCATCAACGACAATGGGCTGCGCGCCATTGGGCACAACTTGTTCATGCCGACCTTGGCTAGCGGCGAAGCCCAGACTGGCGAGCCGGGCACGGACGGTCGCGGCACGCTGATGCAAGGCTCCCTCGAGGCATCCAACGTGGATATCGTCGAGGAAATGGTGGGCATGATCAGCGCCCAGCGCTCGTACGAGATCAACTCCAAAGTCATCTCTACGGCCGACGACATGCTGCGAGCGGCAACGCAGATGCGCGGATGATGCGGGCCATGACGAAAAGTTCGGTGATCGGCTTCCTCTTGGCCAGCTCGTTCTGTCTGTCGGCGAACGCCGAGGTCGAGCGAACCATCGACGGGACCCGTATTCACCTCAAAGACGTGAGCGATGGCTACGACGAAGGCGACCTCGCCAGCCTCGATTTGGGCCCGGCGCCGCCCCCCGGCAACTCGCGTTTGCTCTCGCGCGCGGAAGTCGAAGACCAACTGCGCGCCGCGGGCGACGATGCCAAGAGCTTACGCATGCCCAGCGCATTGCGCGTGAAAAGCGCCTCCAAGCGCTGGTCACCCGAACAGCTGCGCGAAGCCGTCACGCCGCGACTCATGGCGGCGTTGCCGCTCGGGCTCACGTTCAAGACGGCCAAGCTGAACCGCTCGCTGGTCACCTCACCCAGTGTGGTCGTCGGCGAAGCGCACTTCCCGAAATTTCCCAAGCGCGAGGGTGAGCTCACCCTGACCGCGTCCGTGGATTTCCAACAGGATGGCATCACGATCCTGCGCGTGCCGGTCACGGTCGTCGTCG
This sequence comes from Pseudomonadota bacterium, assembly GCA_037200885.1. Taxonomy (GTDB): domain Bacteria; phylum Myxococcota_A; class Polyangia; order Polyangiales; family Polyangiaceae; genus PMG-095. Next base: position 1,666,580 of record JBBCIN010000001.1, on the reverse strand, counting down.
TCGTCACCGAGGCCGCCACGCATGCCTTGGCCAGCAAGGGCGCGCGCATCAACTTGGTGATCGAACACGGCGCCGCGCGTGTCACCGCCTTGGCGACCGCACTGTCAGATACCGAACTCGGCGCGCTCGGCCTGTTCCGCGTGGCCAGCACGCAGCGTGTACTGCGCGCCCGGCTCTTGAGTGCTGACTCCGCGCAGGTGGTCGAATGATTCGCGCAGCCTGCTACGCCTTTGCATTTCTCGGCCTGCTGAGCTTGGCGCCCGCCTGCGGCCCCAATCATATTCAGCCCTTCACTGCGCGTGATCGCAAGTACGCGCCGGGCGAATATGCCGCGTTGCGCGCCGATGCCCGCCCATCCAAAGGCTCGATCTACAGCGAGGCGCAGCCCGGCTACCTGGAAGACACCCGCGCGCTACGCGTCGGCGACGTGGTGATGGTTCGCATCAACGAGAACGCGCAGGCCCAAGGCGGCGCGACCACGAACCTCAAGAAGGACACCTCGCGTACCGCGAGTATCGATTCCCTACTCGGGCTGATGCCTGCGCTCAAGAAGGCGTATCCGAACATCGATCCCTCCGAGCTGATCAAGATGGCCTCTAGTTCCGATTTCGAAGGCTCGGGCAAGACCGAACGCGCCGGCAAACTGACCGGTCTGATCGGCGTGCGCGTGAAGCAAGAGCTGCCGAACGGCGACCTGTTCGTGGAGGGCACCAAGGTCGTGATGATCAATCACGAGGAACAACACTTGTACGTATCCGGCGTGATCCGCACCTCCGACATCGCGCCCGACAACTCCGTCGACTCGTCCTTGATCGCCGATGCGCGCGTCGAGTTCACGGGCCGCGGCGACATCAACGACCAGGTCGAGCGCGGTTGGCTCACCAAGATCCTCGATTTCGTGAACCCGTTCTGATGCTCACCCACATCTTTCCCAGTATTTCTCGACGAAGCTCGGCCATCCGCTGGCTGTGCGCCTGTGCGCTCGGGCTCGCGCTCCTGGCTTCGGGCCGACTTGCACGCGCGGACAAGCTACGCGATCTGACCGACGTGGTCGGGGCCCGTGACAATCAGCTGGTCGGCTACGGGGTGGTCACCGGTCTCAACGGCACCGGCGACGACATCACCGTGCCTTACGCACAGCAGTCCCTGCGTGCGCTGATGCGCCGGCTCGGTATTCAAGTCGATGCGAAGCAGGCGCGTCTGCGGAACGTGGCCGCGGTGATTGTCACCGCCACCATTCCCCCGTTCGTGCGCGAGGGCTCGCGGCTCGACATCACTGTCTCGTCCATGGGCAACGCCCGGTCGCTGCGAGGCGGCGTACTGGTGCAAACGCCGCTGCGCGGCGCCGATCGCAAGACGTACGCGGTCGGTCAGGGTGCGCTCGTGGTCGGTGGCTTCAATGCCAGCGGCCTATCCGGCAGCCAATTGCAGGAGAACGTGACCACGACCGGTCGAGTGCCTACCGGCGCCCTGGTGGAGCGTGAAATCAAGATGAACTACTGGGCCAAAGAGACGCTCACGCTGGCCCTGCGCAACCCGGACTTCGGCACCGCGCAGCGCGTGGTCGAAGCCCTGGAAAAAAGCCTCGGGAAGGACAGCGCCAAGGCCTTGGACGCCGGCTCGGTGGAGGTCACAGCCCAGGGCGAGCTGAAGGGCAAGCCGGTCGAGCTTCTGTCCAAGCTGGGCGATATCGACGTCGACCCGGTGACTTCAGCGCGCGTCGTGATCAACGAACGCACGGGCACCATCGTGGCGGGCGGTGACGTGCACCTGTCGCCCGTCGCGATCGCGCAGGGCGGCATCACCATCTCGATTCAAGAGAATCAGCAGGTCGTGCAGCCCAACGCATTCGGGACTGGGCAAACCGCGACCACGCAGAACAGCAACGTGGAAGCGAGCGAGAAGGGCCCCGCCCTGACCTACGTGAAAGGCGCCGCCACGCTGGCCGACGTCGCGCAGTCGCTGTCCACGCTAGGCGTCACGCCGCGTGAACTCGCGAGCATTCTGCAAGCGTTGAAGGGCGCTGGCGCACTTCGTGCAGAGATCGTGATCCAATGATCCCCGTCGGTGCCATCGGTTCAACCACTGCTTCTGCAACGCAAGCGGCGGGCGGGCCCGTCAAGGCCGAGGCGCCGGACCCCAGTTTGCTCAAGGCGGCCAAGGAATTCGAGTCAATCTTCGTGCGCCAGATGCTCAAGTCGCTGGAAAAGACGACGGCAGCCGGCGGCAACGCCAAGCCCACCGCCGGGCAGAGCACGTACGGCTCGATGATCGTCGACTCGCTGTCCGAGTCCATTTCCAAGGCTGGCGGGCTTGGCCTCGCCGACGTGGTGGCCCGCAGCATGATGGCCGCGCACCCGGCTTCGAAGCCCGCCTTGGGCACCCCTGGCGCAGCCGGCGCCAACTCGACCTCTGCGCCCAGCTTGATCCCCACCCTCAAGCCGCTGAAATAACTAACCTTTCCGTGCGGCCCCCAGCCCCCGAAAATTTCTCTAAAGCCTTTGCAATGAGTACCGTTCCTCTTTTCAAGAATTGTTTGTTGGAGTTCCCCTCCAGCGGCGGTTCGGTCCGGAGGAGTTCATGAAAGGTATCACTGGCAACCCCGTTCTCGATGCGTACCAACGAGGCGGAGTTTCTAAAGTCGGCGCAGCCAAGCCGGCCGAGCAAGCGGGTCCGGCCGCGCCGAGCGCCGGTGGCGGCCCGAGCAGCGCCGCCGTCGAGGTCTCGATCTCGCCTGCAGCCAGAGACCTGGCGGCGAACACTAGCCAGCCCATCGATCACGCCAAAGTGGAAGACGTGAAGAACAAGATCAGCCAGGGCACGCTCCACATCGATTCGAAGGTAGTTGCACAGCGGCTGTTGAACGCGCTCGGGTAAGTCGTCCGCCGACGCACGATGCGATCGGCGAATGACAGCCCGAGCCGCTCTCTGAGTTTGGAGATTTCGCGGTGAAGGCAGTTATACATCAAGAGCTAACCGAAACGTTGTCAGCGCTAGAAGCGCTGCACGAGGCGGAGTGCTTGGTGTTGACCAAGCTCGATCGGGCCGCCCTCGACAACATCACGGAGCAGAAGCTTGCCTTGTGCGAACGCCTCCAAGCGCTTGCTACCGAGCAGCCGCCGCGCGCTGAACATCGGGGCAGTCTGGAGCGCATTCGGCGCATGGCGTTCAAGAATCGCGTGCTGGCGATGCACGCCCGCGACGCAGTTCGCACCGTGTTGACGGAGGCCGGCTTCACTCCGCCGTTGCAACCGTTCGGATCCCAAAAGCCCAGCACCATCCAAGACGGCGTGCGCGTCAATTGGAAGGGCTAAGACGATGGCCGGGCTCACGCAACTCCTGAACGTGGCGCGCGATGCGCTGACCGCGCAGAGCTACGGGCTCAACGTCACCGGTCAGAACATCGCCAACGCCAGCACGCCAGGCTACGTGCGCCGGGTGCCGCTCCTGGAAACCCAGAACCTCGGCAGTCAGAACGGCGGCGGCGTACGCGCAGTCGGCCTCGACCGCGTCACGAATGATTTCATCGAGCGTCGCGAGAATCAGGCGACGGGCACCTCTTCGGCTGCGACCACGCGCGATCAAACGCTGGCTTCGATCGAAGCGCTCTTCAACGACGGCGGCGGCACGGGCCTGGGGTCGGCGCTGAACGACGTTTTTGCCTCGTTTTCGGCGTTGGCCGCCAACCCGAACGACACCACCACGCGCGCCAACGTGCTGGCCGCGGCGGGCGCGTTCGCCGACCGTGCGAACGCCACGGGCAACACGCTGGCCCAGACGCAGATGGACTTGCGGCAGCAAGCGCAAGACACCGTCGACCAGGTCAATCAGCGCGCCCAAGAGATCGCCAAGCTGGACACGCAAATCGCGCAAGCGACCCTGCAAGGTGATGATGCCTCCGACCTGAAGGATCAGCGCACGCAGAAGATCCTGAACATGTCCGGGCTGATCAATACCCACACCTTCACGGACGGATCCGGCAACGTGGTCGTCCAGGTGGCAGGCACGACGATCGTCGACGGTCAGCACGCGGGCTCGCTCTCGCTCGACCTGAACGCGGACGGTTCACTGAAGCTGCTCGCCAATCAGTCCGGCGGCGGCGGCAGTGAAATCACCCAATTTTTGACGGGCGGCGCGCTCGGAGGCATCAAAGAGGCCCGCGACAAGGACCTCTTCGACGTGTCGCAGAAGCTCAACGCGCTGGTGTTCGACGTGGCCACCGCGGTCAACACACAGCACGCGCTCGGCGTCGGGGCCGACGGTGGCACCGGTCGCAACCTGTTCGACGTCGGCGCCACCGCGGACAACGCCGCCCGTGACCTGCGCGTGTCGGTGGATGTGTTCGACCATCCGGACCGCATTGCTGCGGCGAGCAACCTGTTCTCCACGCCCGGCGGCTCGGACAACGCGACCGCGCTGAGCAAACTTTTCGACACTCAGATTGCGGACGGCAACAGCAAGACGGCCGCGCAAGCCTATGGCGATCTTGTCGGTAGTATCGGCAGCGCGCGCGCCAACAGCCAGCGCGATGTCGACACCCAAGGCGCGATTTTGACCCAGATTCAAAGCATGCATCAATCGGAAAGCGGCGTCTCCCTGGACGAAGAAATGGTGAACCTCACCAAGTTCCAGAACGCCTATCAGGCCGCGAGCAAGATGATTGGCGTGGCCGACCAGCTGATGCAAACCCTACTCAGCACGGTCGGTCGATGAGAGTCACCGAGCAGATGCGCTATGACAGCGTATCGAACAACCTCTCGCAGCTCAGCTCTCGCCAAGCCAAAGCCGCACAAGAGGCCCAGACGGGCCAGCGCGTGAACCTGCCCTCGGATGACCCGATCGCGGCTGCGCAGCTCGCGCGCTTGAGCGCTTCGCAGAGCCAGGTCACTGCCCGCCGTAGCACCATCACCTCCGTGCGTGGTGACGCCGAGCTCGCCGAGTCCTCGCTGCAGCAAGCCTCCGATCTGATGGCCTCCGCCAAAGATCTCGCCATGCAGGGCGGGAACGGAAGCTTGGGTGCCAGCGAACGTGCAAGCCTTGCGCTACAGGTCAAGGACATCAAAGACCAGCTGATCGGCATCGCCAATACCAAGGGCACATCAGGCTACTTGTTTGCCGGCAGCGCCACAGAGAGCAGGCCATTTTCCACGACCGGCGCCTTCAGCGGCAACGATGACGCGCACGTCGTCGATATCGGCAACTCGACCCCGAGCGCGGTCAACGCGAGCGGCGCAAAGGCCTTCACCGTGGCCGGTGGCCGCGACGTGTTCGGCGATCTCGATGCGCTGTACAGCGCCTTGAACACGAACGACGTTGCAGGCATTACGACCTCGCTCGACGGCCTCGACAGCTCGCGCAGTCAGATCACGAACGCCCAGGCGTCGGTCGGCATCACCCTCAACAAGCTCGATGCGAGTGATTCCGTGCAGAGCGCGCTCGACCTGCAGAACCAAAAGAGCATGGGGGACCTCGGCTCAGCCGATCCCGCCAAGGCCTATTCCACGTTGATGCAGCTGAACAATGCGCTGCAGCAGTCGGTCTCGGTCTCGAAAAGCATCCTCGACCTAGCTGCGTTCAAGCAGTTCTGAACCGGGCCGCGCGTACCTCCCGCGCCCTGGCACGCGACATGCAGACGATCAAGTAGCCATGCTCATCGTCAGTCGCCGCAAGGGTCAGCGCATAGTTCTCGGCAATGACATCGAGATCGTGATCACCGACATCTCGCGGAGCGGCGTAAAGATAGGCATCGTCGCGCCGAGCTCGCTCAGCATCTTCCGCGGCGAGGTGAAGGATGCCGTCGAGCAGGCGAATCGCGAGTCGCTCGAGAGCAGCTTCTCCGTGCCCGCGCCGCCAATCAGCCCCCCGGGTGATGACGCTCCGACAGCGTCACCGAGCGATCCGTCCGTCGTCGCGGTTTCGACTTCCGCGACCGTGGCACCTGCTGCGCAGCCCGCGTTGTCCGAACGCTGAAGCGTTCGTCAACGAAGTGGCAGCGCGAGTCGTCAAAGGCTCGACGCTCCGAGTCGTGAATCGCAAGGGCGCCGGCAGCTAGCGCGGCTGATCGTGAATCGAACGCCGATTATCGGGGATTTACCGGCAAATTCGTCACGAAATTGCTTGGCACGAATCATGGATTGCAGGTCCTCGCGCGTAACCCGCGTTGACCTCCGATGTCCTTCGACTCCGCACAGCTCAAAGCCAGCTTCTTGGACGACAACTTGGCGCGCGCGCGAATCACCGCGGACGCGCGAGGCCTAGTCAGGGAGGCGACGAGCTCGGCGCGCGTCGTCGAGCTCGACGATGGCACTCCGGTGTTGGCGTTGGGCGCGGAGCTGCTCGGCTCGGATTTCGACCCTGAATCGCTCTTGAACGTGACCGAGCGCGCGGGCAGCCCCGTCACGTTCGTCGTCTTCGGCATCGGCATGGGGCACACCGTGCGCGGCTTGCGAGCATTCAGCTCGGCGGCGCTGGTCGTCTTCGAGCCCGATCCAGGACTCTTGCGTCAATTCTTCGAAAGCGGACCGAGCGATCTCGGCGACGTTCCGATCGTCTGCTCGCTCCACGAGCTCACTCAACTTTGGCCGAGGCTCTCCAATGGCAAACAAAGCGTCACTATCGTCAATACCCCCGGATACAGCGAGCTCTTTCCCGAGCAGGCGCAAAGCCTCCGCCAGGCGGTGGGCGAGTTGGTTCAGCGCAGCGGAGTCAACGACGCGACACACCGACTACGGGCCCGAATCTGGATTCAGGACGTGTTCGCGAACCTCGAGCTCCTTCGTGACCACCCGACGTTCCTGGCACTCGCTGGGCAGTATCAAGGTGTACCGGCGTTTATCGTCGGTGCCGGCCCGTCACTCGGCAAGAACGGTCGACTGCTCGCCGACGCCGCGAAGAAGGGCATCGTCTTCGCCCTCAACTCCAGCGCCCGAGCCCTCGATAGCTACGGGGTCGAACCGCAAGTCCTAGCCTGCATGGAGTCGATCGATGTATCGCACCTGTTCGAGGGCGTATCCTACATCGATCGAGTGGCGCGGGCGATCAGCCTGACCGCGCATCCGCAGAACCTGCGCAAGGGAGGCGGCCCGCTCTTGCCCGTCTTCGAGGGCATCCAGCAGCAGGATCTACCGCTCACCGCGCTGCTCGGCTTCCCGGGCCTCGCAGTGTCCGGCAGCGTCTCCACGGTGGCATTTTCACTCGCGCTACGACTGGGCTGCTCACCGATCGTGTTCGTCGGCCAGGATCTTGCCTATACGGACGGCAGGGCCTACGCGGTGGGCACCGCTTACGAGGACTCGCGCGTTCGCCCGAGCGCGGACGGGCAGAGCCTCGAGCATGACTGGTGCGAAACCTTGAAGGCGACCCACAACCAGGGCGCAAACAAGATGAACGACCGCGAGCCACTACTCGAGGTCGTCGCTTGGGGCGGCGCAGGCAAAGTCAGCAGCACGATCGCGTTTTCGGCGGTCCGTTCCTGGCTCGAGGCGGCGAGCCTCGTGCTTGCCCGATCGAACCCCGAAACGCGGCTGGTCAACGCGACCGAAGGCGGCGCACGCATCGCGGGCTTCGAGGAATGCACGCTCTCGGAGTTGCTGACCACGCTCCCAGAGCAGCACATTACCGGGGCTTCACTGGGGCAGCATGCCGAGCGAATGCAAGCGCCGCTCGGCAGCGAGCGCCTCGCGCGCTGGTGCGACGAGCAGGCCGCGCTCGCGCGCGCGGTTCGCCACGCCGCTCGCCGCCTGCGGCGACTCGCTGAAGTCAACCTCGCAGCCCTCGATCAGCACCAGCTGAGTCAGATCGGCAAGGGCTTTCAGAAGCTCGAGATCGCCGAGCTCGCGCTGAAGCAAGCCATTCGGCGCATGCCCTTCGTGGACGCTTGGACGCACGCGGAGATCGACCGCGTGGTCGAAGCCAGCGGCTCGCTCGAGAGCGTGAAGGACGACCAGGACAGTGCCGAGCGCTCCGTGTCGCTCGAGCTCTCGCTGGGCGCGGTGATCGAGCAGGGCGCGGCTGAGCTCGAGCGCCAACTGATGAAGCTAGGCGCGGGCTTCCGCCCTACGCCGCCCCACGCAACCGACAAGAGCTAGGACACGACCGTGTCGTGATCGCAAAACCACAGGCAACCGAAGAAGGAACCCGTCATGATCAATATGAAGTCCAATATCCAGGCGCTCGACGCTCAGCAGAAGCTGAACAGCACCCAGATAGCGGTGAACAAGAGCTTCCAGCGTCTCTCGAGCGGATTTCGCATCAATACGGCGGCCGACGACGCGGCCGGGCTCGCCATCAGCGAAAGCATGAAATCTCAAATCCGCTCTTATACGGTAGCCGAACGCAACGCGAACGACGCGATCTCGATGACGCAAACGGCGGAAGCCTCGCTCGGCGACATGCACGATATCCTGGGGCGCATGCGCGAGCTGGCCATGCAAGCCTCCAACGGCGACATGACCCAGGTCGATCGCGGTTATATCGACACTGAGTTCAAGTCCTTGCAGTCGGAAATGGGACGCATCGAGGGCGCCGCGCGCTTCAACGGGCGACAGCTCGTCGCCGCCACGCCTGACAACGTCACTTTCCAAATCGGTCTCGACAACACCGCGTCCGATCAGATCACGCTGACCTTCGGCGGTCTGAACGTCAGCAGCATTCTCTCGGCCTCGACCAGCCTCGCCGGCGCGACGGCCGGCAATGCCTTGGCATCGCTGTCTCGCATCGATGACGCGATCCAGAACGTCTCCACCAGCCGCGCCAAGTACGGCGCGACCCTGAATCGGTTGGACGTCACCATCTCGTCGATTCAGACCATGCGCTTGAACATCACCTCGGCCAACTCGCGCATCCGCGACGTCGATGTGGCCACCGAAACGGCGAACTTGAGCAAGAACCAGGTGCTGGCTCAAGCAGGCGTGGCCGTCTTGGCGCAGGCCAATCAGTTGCCGCAGCTCGCGCTCAAGCTATTGCAAGGCTGATGTAGGCAAAAAGCGCCTAGACTCCGCGCCTTTGCGCCAGAGGTTTCGCGCGCTTTTTCGCTCAAGCCTAGGGACAGCACTCCGTTCCTTGTGGGTGACGGGCAATGACGCCCCGACGAGCCAGTAACCCTGGCCTCGTGACCTCCAAGAAGGAGTATTCCCATGGCTATCAATATTCAAACGAACTACGCAGCACTCTCGGCCCAGAAGAACCTCAGCGCCAATCAGAAGCTCCTCGCCGGCAGCTTCCAACGGTTGTCCAGCGGCTACCGCGTCAACAGCGCGGCAGACGACGCAGCCGGTCTCGCCATCAGCGAGAGCATGAAATCTCAGATCCGTTCGTACACCGTTGCTCAACGGAATGCGGGGGATGCTCAATCGATGGCGCAAACGGCGGAAGGCGCGCTCAGCGACGTCCATGACATCATGGGTCGTATGCGCGAGCTGGCCATGCAGTCCTCCAACGGTGACTTGGGCACCACGGACCGCGGGTACATCGCAACTGAATTCAAGTCGCTTCAGAACGAAGTGACTCGTATCCAGGGGTCGGCCAAATTCAACGGCAAGCAGTTGATCAATGCCGTCGCGGCGACCACCACGTTCCAGGTCGGCCTGAACAACACCACGACCGACCAGATCGCGGTGACCTTCGGTGGCGTCGATCTGAGCGCCATCACCGCGAACACCACGGACCTGAGCACCGCCGCTGGCGCGCTCACCGCCCTGGGTACCATCGACACGGCGATCCAGACTGTCTCGACCGCCCGCTCGAACTTCGGTACTGCCATGAATCGAATGGACTTTGCCACCAGCAACATCCAAACGATGCAACTCAACATCACGGCTGCGAATTCGCGCATCCGTGACGTCGACGTGGCGTCCGAGACCGCGAACTTGTCGCGCAACCAGGTGCTGACTCAGGCTGGCACGGCGGTTCTCGCCCAAGCCAACCAGATTCCGCAGTTGGCCCTGAGCTTGATTGGTCACTGAGGACTAGTCCGGTTGAGAGGTAGGTTCGGGCCGCTGACCCTTTGGGTCGGCGGCCTGTCCTGCTTTGTGGGGCTGTAAAAAAAAGCCCAAAAATCCCTGTAGAACCAGCAAATTCGGCCGTTCAATACTAGTAGGAACCATGGCAGACACGAGCAGCCTCAGCGGAGTCGGATCGGGGATTGATACCACGAGCCTCATTTCCGGATTGGTGAGTGCCGACTCGGGGCGTCTGAACGCGCTCAAGACCAAACAGACGTCGACCAGCTCGGCGATCTCCACCCTCTCGGACATCAGTTCGGCGCTCGGTACGCTGCAGAACGCCGTCGACGCCTTGAGTACGGCCAACGGCGTCGGCAGCTACGCCGGGACCTCGAGCTCGTCCGCGATTGCAATCAGCACCACGGGCAACGCGCTGCCCGGCAATTACACCATGAACGTGACGCAGCTCGCTCGCGCGCAACGCACTTACTCGAACACGTACTCTTCGGCGAGCACCGCCGTCGGCCAGAGCGGCACGCTCGCCATTCAGGTCGGCTCTGGCACGGCCGCTTCAATCAACGTCGCGGGTACGGACACGCTCGACCAAATTGCTGCCAAGATCAACAGTTCCGGCGCACGCGTCAGCGCCTCGGTGTTCTACGACGGTTCGAACTATCGCCTACAGGTCAGCGGCCTGGACACCGGCAAAGACAACGCCATCACCTTTTCACAGACGGGTCTGGATTTGGGCCTGAATGTGGCGGCAAACACCGTCCAAAAAGCGCAAAATTCGATCGTAAACATCGACGGCTTCGACGTGCAACGCTCGACGAACCAAGTCGTCGGCGCGATTCAAGGCGTCACTTTGGCGCTCACCGCCACGACCACGGCGCCGGTCGACGTGTCGGTTGCCGCCGATTCGAAGGGCTTGGCCGGAAAAATCCAGGCGATGGTGACGGCGTACAACTCCGTACTGTCGAAAATCAATACCGCCGCCGGCAAGGGCTCGACTCCGGCCGCCAACTCCACGCTCGCCAGTGACTCCACGTTACGTAGCATCACCAATCGCCTGAGCACCGTGCTGCAAACGGTGAGCGGCACGGGCAAGTACAATACGCTCGGGTCGGTCGGTCTCAGCTTGCAACGCGACGGCACGCTGGCGCTCGATACGAGTAAGCTCGACGCGGCCGTGAGCGCCGACCCCAGCGCGGTGTCCGCACTCTTTGCCGGTACCAGCAGCACCGACACGGGTGTGATGGGCTCGTTGAGCAGCGCCATCAAGACCTACAACGAGACCGGTACGGGTCTGCTCACACAGCACCAAACGGACATGCAGAGTCGAGTGACGGACATGAATGACAGCATTACCCGTGAGCAAGACCGCCTCGATCGCTATCAGACCCTACTGCAGAAGCAATTCTCGCAAATGGACACGACGGTCACGTCGAACAACAACGACATGAGCTACCTCACCAAGCTCTACAGTAACTCGAGCTCCAACGGCTGACGCAAAGGTCCACATCGATGATCGAGTCCGCCGCAGCCGCCCGCTATACCCAAGTTCGCAACGCCACCTCCACGCCGGGTGAGTTGCTGCTCGCCCTCTACGATGGCCTGTTCCGCTTTTTGAACGGCGCCAAAGTCTGCATCGAGAACAAGCAGCTGCCGCGCGCCCGTGAGTTGCTCTCCAAGTCGCACGCCATCCTGTCCGAGCTCACGATCGCCCTCGACCACAACGTGGCCCCCGAGTTGTGTGGTCAGCTCGAAGGGCTGTACGGTTTTTGCATCGACCGAATCCAAGTGGCCAGCCGGAAAGCCGATACCGTCGCCATCGACGAAGTGACTCGCGTGCTCACGCCCTTGCGTGAAGCCTGGAAACTCGCCGTGCCCAAAGCCATCCAAGAAGCCCACGCCGCACAAGGCGCGCGATGACCACCGAGAGCAGCCCCCGTCAGCCCGCGCAAGCCAAAAACACGCGCGATCCGAGCTACGAGTTCGGTCGGCGCGAGGCTGAGGTGGTGGCCCGCTTTCCGTCCGGCAAGCGCATTGCCGTCGTGCGCGGCCGTGAGCGCGCCTATCCCGGTCTACGCAGCGTCGCGCCCAGCACCGTGGCCTTCTACGAGGCATTCGCGCCGCTGATCCGCGGCAAGCACGTGCTCGACGCCGGCTGTGGTTCTGGCCTCGGCACCCGCATTTTGTGCGACTACGCGCCGCACGTCAGCGCCCTCGACAGTGACGTGCGAGCACTGGAATTCGGCCGCGAATACGCCGCCAGCGCCGAATTTTTACAAGCCGACCTGTGCCACGGCTCGCCCGTCGACCGCGCGGACGCAGCGTTCCTGGTCGATGTCCTCGGCCACCTCGCGCGACCGGAGGCCGCACTGCGCGGCCTCCGCGCGTGTCTGCCCGTCGGCTCGCAACTGTTCGTCGCGGAGCCGAAGGCTTACGCTTCGCAACGCTTGCTGCCCTCGGCCCGCTGCGCCTTCTCGCACGCCTCCCTCATCCGCCTGCTGCTGCGCTCGGGCTTCGAACTCGAAGAGAGCACCGAGCCGGGCGCCAACTTCGTCGCGCTCGTCGCGCTGCGCTCCGCAGATCCCGCCATCGACGCCCTGGTCGAAGGCTTCCATCAATCGGGGCGCAATCAGTTTCGCGCGGCGCGTACCGAGTTCGCCCGCGCGCGCCAATGCGAGCGCATCGAGATCAAACTCGAAGCCACGCTCGGCGAAGCCGAAGCCGCATTCGCCGCCAACGACGGCGACAGCGCAGTCCGCTGCTACTTCGAGGCCAACGAGCTGAGCGCCAGCGACGGCCGCGCTCTGTCCGGTCTGGCCCGCGTCGCGCTCGCCACGGGCGGAGTCGACGACGCGCTTCGCCTCGCCCTCGACGCCCTCAAGCGCGATCCCACGGACGCCTCGGCCCACACCGCGATGGCCGTCGCCGCCGAACAACTCTCCCTGCCCGACGCCTGGAACTCGTGGCGCATCGCGGTCAACCTAGCGCCCGACGATCTCGAAGTCGCGACCGGCCTCGCGCGCGCCTCCGCCGCCCGCCAGAACTTCGCCTTCGCCATCCACGTCTTCGAGCGCCTACGCGGCTACGACACGGCCCTCGGCCTGCAATTCCACATCACCCTCGCCTGGCTGCTGCTTGCCGACGGCCGCAAAAACGACGCCGCCGTAGAAGCCCGCTACGCCGCCGCGATCAGCCCCGACGACGCTGCGGTGACCGAACTGGTCGCCGCAATCGCCGCCGCCTAAAGCTCCTGTGGGTTGATGGTCACGCGGCCCTCGAGGGTCGGCGCAGCCTTCGGCGTCGGGGTGCGGCGTTAAACACGAGCGAACGAGCGACTCCGCCAAGTGGAGTTCGATTGCATCGTGCGAAACAATGCCCGGGTCAACCACTCAGTCGCGTCGATGACGACGCTTTTGCGCAAGTTCATTCAAGCCTGGAGAACTTCGGTCATTGCTCGCGTGTAAGGGCTGTGGTTGTAAATAGGCAAGCTCGAGCTTGCAGCTACGAACCCCTAATTCCTGCGAGCGTCAACAGAACTGAGGCCAATGCGTTGCCCATACTGCTATTACGATGACGTGCCTCGTGGCGCGTTGGTTTGCCGCGGCTGCGGCGCTGAGATCAAATACGGCGCACCAGGCTGGGTGATCGTACCCGTGTTGGCGATCGCCTACGTTCTCGGCCGCGGTTCAGGCAGTTGGCTTGTCGCGGGCCTCGCGTTCCTCGTCTCGGGCGCTGCCTTTGCTTGGCTGATGAGGAGCAAAGTAGCGTTCGTGCGCTCATTGCGGCACTAGTCGACCAGTGATTCGGCGGCTTCCGTGCGTGCTCAACACGCTTCGTGACACCCGAAGGGGTGCAAGTGCTTCGCGCAAGCGTGGTGCGGTGCGTGGACGATGAGCGCGGAAAAGCGTGCATCACTTGCGAGCGCGCGCGCAAGCTGCCGAGGCGCATCAGCCGACCAGACATTCCCTCAGCGGTGAGCCCTGGAAAGCCCTCGATCCACGACCAGGTCGACGGGCGGTGAGAAACTCAGCTGCCCGTTTCGGCAAATCCCGGCGCGCGCTCCGCGACTAGGGCGGCTTCTACGATTTCGCAGATGCCGTGCCAGGCGAGGATGTGTAGCTCTTGCACGCGGGGCGTTGCGGCTTCGGGGGCTTTGAAGGCGATCTTGGCGGCTTTGGCGATCGGGCCGCCGTTCCTACCGGTGAACGCGATACCGATGGCGCCTTTTTCCCGGGCAGCTTCCAGCGCGCGGACCACGTTGGGGGAGCGACCGCTGGTGCTGATGCCGACCACGATGTCGCCGGCGCGGGCGTGGGCACGGACTTGGCGCGCGAATACGTCTTTGAAGTCCCAATCGTTGCCGACGGCGGTGAGGATCGAGGTGTCGGTGGTGAGGGCGAGCGCCGGGTACGGCTCGCGCTCGATCGCGAAACGACCAACGAGCTCGGCCGCGACGTGTTGCGCGTCGGCGGCGCTGCCGCCGTTGCCGCAGAACAAAATCTTGTGACCGGTGCGGAGCGCGTTGGCGAGGACCTCGGCGATTTCGGCGAGGCCGGTGAGGGATTCCGCAAGCAGCTTCTCGTGGGCGCGAATGCTGTCTTCGACGATGCGCTTGAGAGCGCGTTCGTGTTCCGGCATGCGGCGTTGGGCGGCGCGGGTGCACAGCACGAGCTCGACGGCTTCGGCCACCGCCCCTTCACCGCCGCGTGATTCGAGCACGCGGTGCGCTTTGGAGCGCGCGGCCAGCGAAGCGTCTGCTGGACACAGCGCGAGCCCCACCAGGGCGAACGCGAGCGCGTCGCGATCGGCGTCGCCCACGAAGCAGATCGATGACAACGGCACGCCCATTTCCTGCGAGAGCGTGCGCAAGGCGACGACTTTGTCCTTGGCCCCAGAGAGCACCAAATCGGCATTGAGACGCTCGGCGATGGCGGCTTGCAGTGCGCCGGTTTCGCCGGTCACGAGCGCGAGCTTGAGGCCCTCGCGGCGCGCTTTGGCCAGGGCGTCCAGATCACGGAAGGCGATGCCCTTGGTCTCCTCGCCGTGCGCGCCCACGCTGACCTTGCCGTCGGTGACTACGCCGTCGATATCGAGCGCCAAAAGTTCGATCGGATTTACCAGCATGTTCGGCCTCCATCCACGATCAGATTCGAACCCGTCATGTACGAGGACGCGTCCGAACACAGGAAAACCAGGGCCGCGCGATACTCGTCTCTATTCGCCATGCGACCCATCGGGATCAGATTGGTGAGCCGCTCGACGAAGTCATCGGGTTGGCCCGCGTACACGCCGCCTGGGACGAGCGCGTTCACGCGCACGCGCTGCTCCGCCCAATAGGTTGCGAGGTACTTGGTAAACATCACCAATCCTCCTTTAACGACCGAATACGTAACGGGTTTAACCGGTTGTTCCGATTCAGCCAGGCCTGGCCGGCGATAGATCCGTTGATCTGGCGCAATGATCCCCAAATCCGAAGCAATATTCACGATCACGCCGCCGCCATGTGCGGCCATGTGGGCGCCGAACACCTGACTGACCAAGAAGGCGCCCGTCAAGCCGACCGCCAGATCACGCGACCAGTCTTCGAGCGCAAAGTTCTCGAAGCGCGAGCTCGCCAGACCCTTGCCCTCGACCTTCGGGTTGTGCGCTGCGTTATTGATCAGGCCGTCGAGTCGCCCGTGCTGCTCGAGCACGACGCCTAGCGCGCTCTGGGACGAGAGGCTCGAGGTGACGTCGAGCTCGACCGCGCTTGCCGGCACGCCGTATTCGCGCGCGATGCTGGCGGCGCAATCCTTGGCCGCCTCGACCCGTAGATCGGCGATTACGGGCGTGCCGCCGGCATCAGCGATGGCCTTGGCGTGCTCCACGCCGAGCAGGCCGGAGCCGCCCGTGATCAGGAACACGCGCCCGGACAAATCGAACGCAGCGAGCTTGGTCCTCTCGGGCGCGCTCATGCCGAATGCCGATGCTTTTCCGGCTCTGGGTCTGGTTCACCGCGCTGCCAACGTTCGACCGCTGCGGCGAGGGCCGGGATCTGTTCGGGGTAGTCGAGCTCGTGGATCTTGCCCTCGACCACGAACGGCAAAACGGTGTGCCCGACCATTGAGTCCAGCTCGATGATGGTGCGCGGCCGCACGATGTCGATGTAGCCGTTCTGATGGTAAATCGCCGGCAATTTCTGGCGCGGCATCGAGTGCGACTCGGGGTAACCCTCGAGCGGCAGGGCCTGCTGCAGGTACGAACCTTCGATGCGCCACATCTTGTACGGCGTCTGTTCGGCGAGGCCGATCGCACGCAGGCTATCGGCTTCAGGGTGCCGCAGCATCAAGCTTATCGCACGTTCGATCAAGTGCACGTGCCGCACCGGACCGGTCGGCCGTAGATGCACGACCAAGTCGGGCGTGTAGCCGCGATCCTGAAGGAACAGCAGCGCGTGGCGAAACACCTGTAGATCGGTGGCGGTGTCCGTCGCTGCCTCCGCCGGGCGACGAAACGGCACTTCGGCGCCGAAGTGCCGGGAAACCTCGGCGATCTCGTCGTCGTCCGTCGAGACGATGGTGCGGGTCACCAGCGCGCAATCCCGGGCGTGCCCAATCGAGTAGGCGATCAAGGGCTTGCCCGCGACTTCGAGCAGGTTCTTGCGTGGCACCGATTTCGAACCGCCACGCGCTGGAATCAGCGCGAGCACTTCCGCTTTCTTCATGGTCTTTAGCGAGCCTCGATCTTCTTTTGAACACCCTCGTGCTGCGAAGCGAGTAGGGCCACTGCAACTTCCAAAGAGAGCGCGCCGTCGCGCAGCGAGGGGCGGCAGGGCTCCCCGCGAATCACACAACCGAAGAAGTTCGCCAGCTCGTCCAGGAACGCTTGATTGCGCGAAAACTCCGCGTAGCTGTGACGCTCGAGCGATTTGCCGGACTCGTCACAGTGCTCGAAATAGCGTCCGCTCAAGCTCCACGTCAGCTTGCCGCGTTCACCGAGCACCGTGACGCTGCGTTGCGCGGGGCGCTGCACGAAATCTTGGTGCAGCTCCACGAACAGCGGGCTGCCGTCAGCGCGAGCGAACTCGAGCAGCGAGACCGCGACGTCATCGACGTCGATCTCGAGTGACGACACGTGCCCGCCCATCGAGAACACGCGGCGCGGGGCGCCGAACAGCGCGCACAAGTAGTCGATCTCGTGGATCTGAGACAGCGTGACTCCGCCGCCGAGCGCGGCCTTCGAGGCGTACATTCGGCGATAGTCTTCGTACGGGTGAAAGCCCGGCAGGTATTCGCCAACCTCGGCCCGCGCCGACAGCAGCTTGCCCACCGCCTCGGCGTCCAAGAGCTCGCGCAGGCGCACGAACCCTGGATGGTAGCGGAGCTGATAAGCCACGCAGGTCACGAGCTTCTGCGCTTCGCAGAGCGCCGTGAGCTCGGCCACTTGAGCGAGTGAATGCGACAGCGGCTTCTCGATGAACAAGTGACAGCCTTGCCGCGCAGCCTCGAGTGCGACCGGGACGTGCAAGCTGCTCGGGTTGGTGATGAACACCACGTCCGGACGACTTGCGAGCGCTTGCGTCAAATCCGAGCACACGGAAACCCCGTATTTCTGCTCCAGATCGACGCCCGGCACGACTTCCAAATTGTCGTCCAGCGTTCGGCGCTCACGACGCACGCGGTACGCCGCAACCTCGACGGAGTCGCCCAAGAGCGCTCGCAGGTTGCGTAAATGGCGTTGACCGATGCCGCCCAAACCCACGAACAGGCAACGCCGAATGGCTTGGCGCATCTCCCCTGGACTGCCTTGCGTGGCGTGACTCGAGGGCGGTTGCGATGGTTGCACTACGCCGCCCTTCGCGCGCGCAGCAGCTCCAGCACGAAGCCGAGCGAGTGGACGGCCGAAGCCTCGGGCTCGGCGTCGAAGTAGTGCTGCGTCAGAAAATCGCCGGCATAGCCCGCGCTTGCCAGTACGCCAAAGAAGCGTTTGAAGTTCGCTGCGCCCCGTCCAAACGGTTGGCTCGTGCCGGCCACGACGCGATCTTTCAAGTGCACGGCCTCGAGCAGCGGCAAGAGCGGCAAAATGTCGGTCGCGATATCCAAGCCCTGCGCGGTCGAGTTGCCTGTATCGTAGTACGCGCGCACGCGCGAATGCCCGATGCCGCGAATCACGGCCGCATAGTCCGCACCCGGGATCTCCATCTCCAAGCCGAGCGTCACGTCATAGGCTTCGAGCGCTGGACACACACTGCGAATGCTCTCGGTCGCTTCGCGCACTTGCTCGGGCGTGCCGAGCGCCGAGGTTTCCAAGAGCGGCAGCAGAATGCGAGTCGCGCCGAGCTCACGCGTCCAGCGCACCAGCTCGGACAACGCCGCGGCATGCTCCCTTCGCTCTCGGGGGCTGCCACCGGCCAAGCGATGAATCATGAAGTAATCGGCGCATACGCTGCCGACAGGGAGCCCGCTCGCCGCCGCGCACGCCCGAATGGCCGCGCGTCCCGCTCGGCTCGCGATCGGATTTTCGTGCGCGCGTTCGGCCTCGTAGATCCACTCGAGATACGAAAAGCCCAGGCGCTTGGCCTGCGCAAACTCCTCCGGCCAGGTCTGGTGTGGGAAAGCCTGAAGCCGGTTTTCGGGACGCGGCGAGAGGCGTCCTTGCATCACGCCGATGCGCTGATCAGCCATGCGAGTCATCCTCCCGGGTGTTTGCGCTCAGCCGACGCGGCGAAGCTTCTTCATGATCGGGATCTCGTCGTCGGTGACCTTCTTCACACCGTCGCCGAGGCCCGATTCGATCGTCCGCGTGTCGCGCACCAGCTTCATCAAGCCTTGCGGCTCGACACTGGCGGCTTGATCCGAACCCCACATGGCGCGATCGAGCGTGATGTGCCGCTCGATCATCGCGGCGCCCAAGGCCACCGCGGCGTAGCTGGTCGCGAGCCCGACTTCGTGTCCCGAGTAACCGACTGGCACGCCATAGCGCTCGCGCAGCACGGGGATCATTCGCAAATTCAGATCCGCGATTTTTGCGGGGTACGCGCTGGTGGTGTGCAAGATGATCAAATCCTGCGTGCCGAGCACCTCGACCGCATGATCGACCTGCGCCATCGTACTCATGCCCACCGACACGATCATGGGGCGCTTGGTAGCGCGGTGGTGACGGAGCAGGTTGTCGTCGGTCAAGCTGGCCGAAGCGATCTTGTACGCGGGCGGGTTGAACTGCTCCATGAAGTCGACCGAGGCTTCGTCCCAACAGGATGCGAACCAGGCCACCTTCTTCTCTTGGCAGTAGCGGTCGATGTGGCGATAAGCGTCCTGGCCGAACTCGAGGCCGCGTTTCAGATCGCCATTGGTCGCGCCGAAGGGATTCTCTCGCGGCTTGGCCAACTCTTCGGCGGTGTACACCACGTCGACGGTGCGCTTCTGGAACTTCACCGCGTCGACTCCGGCCACGCTCGCTACGTCGATCAAACGACGCGCAATCCCGAGGTCGCCGTTGTGGTTGATGCCGATCTCCCCCACGATGTAGCTGGGGCAACCGTCACCCACGAAAGCGTCGCCGATTTTGACTTGGACCATCTTCTTCTCCACTTGAGACGAGCTACTGCAAGGGCCGTTCCAGTTGGTCTCGCTCTAAGCCGCCTTGTCGGCGACCACGAGCAACATCCACTCCTTGGAAAAACGGACGAATTTCGATTTTTTGAAGGGCGTCGGCAAGAGCGCGGCGACATCCGCGAGCGGTTTTAGGTACGGGTGCTCCCAGAGCAGGGGCAGCTGACGAAAACGCAACGCCTCTTTGACCTCGAAGCCGTGGCACGCCACGCATTCGCGCAAACCATTGAGCGTGAACGGCCGCACGTGCGTCCAATCGTCATAAAAGTGACGCCACTGCGCCGTCCAATCTGGCACTAGCGCGATCATGCGACCCGACGGCGACAGGACTCGATGGCACTCTCGCAACAGCGAGCTGATGTCGCCAATGTGCTCGAACACCGACTTCGAGAACAACACCGAGAATTCGCCGTCCGCAAAGGGTAGCCCCGAGCGTTCGTAGTCGGCTTCGATCACCGGCTCGCTGAACCTGGGCGCGCTCGGCCGCGAGCGATCGATGCCGATGGCGTCAAAGCCTTGACGCGCAAAGCCATGCAAAAACTCACCGCGCCCGGAGCCCAAATCGAGCAGCCTCGAGCCAGCATGGCCGGCCAGGTACTGCTTCGTCAGGTATTCCGTGAGCTGCCCCGGGTACCCGGTGAACGGGCGCGCGCGCTCGCTGTAGCGAACGTCCAAGTAGTTGTAGTTGCCGTCGGTCTCGCCGGCTGTCCCCGCCGCGTGAGCCGCGTTGCTCGCCTTGGGCGTCATGAATCTTTGCGCTCCGTACTGCCGACGATGCGCAAGGCGGCGCGACTGATTTCGTCGCCAATGCGCAGGGCATCGATCAGCGGGGTGCTCAGCTGCGGGCCGGCAACGTAGTCTTCGTAGCGCTGCGTCGCGAGCGGTGTCGCGTGCAAATTCAGCTCTGCCGGGGCCCCCAGCTCACCCAGGTGAGAGCCCACCGCGCCGTAGCCATTGCTCATGGCTTGCGCGCTGATCGACGTCACTGACCGGGTGTAAGCGCCGGCATCACCGGTAAAGTAGCCGCGCTGTTTGAGGCCGCTGACGAAGCCCGCTGGATCCCCACTTTGCGCCGCTTGCACCGCTTCCGGGAAGCGCTGAGTGAGCAGCTTCACGTAATCCGTCGCCCCCTCTTCGGCCGTTCGATAGGCGCGAAAGCGATCGGTGATGCTGTGCTCGCTCGCGCCGAAGCCCTCTTTCGTGCGTTGCGAGACGGACAAGCCGCTCGGTCCCATGCCCTTGATGCCGCCGAAATTGTAGTTGTACATCGACGCACCGTTGCCGGTTTCGTGCGCCCATTGAGCCGTCAAAATCGCAACGGTGTGCTCGCTCGGCGGCTGGCCGGTGACGCGCGTCCAAGCGCTGCGCAGAGCGTCGGCCGCTTGAGTGCCATCCAGGCGGGTGCGCACCGGCGGCACGATGGCGGGCGATGGGGCGGCCGCCTTCGTGCGTGAGTTCAGCAATGCGTCGAATGCCGGCGCCGCTTGCGCGCGCGGCTCGGCATGGTCCTGCAGCTGCTGCAAGCCAAGGCTGATGTTGGAAATCGCGGAGGCCACCTAGGGCCTGCTCACCGCAAGTTTCGGGCCAAGCTCCGCGCTTAGGCCCGCGCGGGCTTCATGCGTTGTCCAACTTGGACTTCAACATCGTCAAATCTTCGAGCAAATCGAACAATTCTGACTCGAGCCCGCGGTTGCCGATCAGGTTGATCGCGTGATCGAGTGAATTGATCTCGATCTTGCTCGTGCGCGAAGCCGCACGGTGGATGCAACGCGCAGCAAGAATTTGGATCTTGCCCACTAGATTGCCGATGTTCTTCGACGCGTACGGGTCGTTCAACGCGCGCAAGAGCTCGTGAATCTTCTCCAGCTCCCCCAGGTGCTTGGCCTGAACCTTGATGTCGGCGGGATTCACCGTCAGGGGTCCTGGAGCCGGAGCGCGCATGTTCACTAGTGTTTGCGAAAGCGGGGCCGCCCGCAAGCCCGTCCTTTTGCGGGAAAGGCGCGCATCGTTAAACAAACCGTCAAAAGCCCGACACGAGCCGAGTCAAAGCGCTATCGGCGTTTCTCCCCAACGTGAACGTGAACGTGAACGTGCCCGATCGGCTCTCTCCCATCTCTTCGTTCTTCCCCGATTGGATTGATGGTCACCGTTCCCCCCGCGTCCGTCCTAGCCTTCGGCGTCAGAGCTCGGAACCCAGCATTAAAAAGAGGTGCGATGCGGGGTCGCGATCGCCCACCTGGTCCGAGACGAAGATCGTTCACGTTCACGTTCACGTTCACCGCGGGAGAGAGAGTGGCGCGGTGCTTGCTCTTCTACGGTTCGGAATGAGTACGGGTATTTGGTCAGCGGCTTCCGGCGCGGTCGGGCAGATCGCGGCGCTGGATAGTGCTGCGCAGAATATCGCGAATGCGACTACCCCGGGGTTCAAGGCCGAGGAAGCGGTGTTCCGGCAGACATTGGTCAAGTCGATCAACCGCAACACTGGCACCAGCTCGCTGCGCTACGCCGTCTCTCGCACGACGGTGCCGGACTTTCGCGCTGGGCAGATGGTGCAGACGGGTCGCCCGTTGGACGTCGCCATCGGGGACGACAAGAGCTTCTTCGTGGTCTCGACGCCGCAGGGCGAGCGCTACACGCGCGCCGGCAGCTTTCGGATGGCCGTGAATGGCACGCTGACCACGCCGGATGGCAACCCAGTCCTCGGCGTCAACCGTCGCCCGATCAAGATCGACCCCAACACGCCCAACGTCAGCCTCGACCGCGAAGGCAGGCTCACCAACGTCAGCGTCGACACCGACGGTACGCTCAGAAGCGGCACCGGCCCCAAGCTGGCGCTCGTCACCTTCAAGAACTTGGGTGCACTCGAGCGCGACGGGCAGGTCCTGTTCCGTGCCCAGCCCGCAGCCGGCCCTCCCCTGGTATCCGATGCGCTGCTCGAGACTGCGTCCCTAGAACAATCCAATGCCAACGCGGTGACGGGGATGACCACGCTCGTGAACACCTCGCGCAACTTCGAGATGATCAGCAAAGTGATCGAGGCCTTCGGCGAAATCGACAAGCGCGCTGCGTCCGGCATCATGGGGAAGTAACCTTCGACCCGGGTAGCGGCTCGTTGTTGGCCGCTGCCGCTCAGTGCCGACGGACGCCCCGGGTTGGCTCACGCGGCAAATCATCCACGCGGATGGCCTTCGGCTCGAAAGGGTCGCGTGCGGCGGCCGGCTTCGCCGCGGGTGGCGTTGGGCTAACTACGGCCGCGGACGCTGTCTGAGCCGGCAGCGCGGTCGAGCCAGCGGTTGGAATCGCGGGCAGCGTGTCCTCGGCCCGGGAGTGCAGCCAAGCGAACGCGACCAGCATAAACGCCGCAACAGCGGTGGCGAGCAACCAGATCCGTCGCCGATCGCGCGAAATGGCCGCGAGCGCAAACCCGAGCTCGGCCCTCAACTTGGTCTGCAGCGCTCCGTTCATGCTCGGCGCCGAGCGCCGCGCCACGGTCGGCTGCCCGGACATCGTGAGCCTGCCCGGAGGTTTCAAATTCCGCACGGTTATGCTGCGCGCGCTGCGCATGGATTGCAGATCTGGAATGGCGAGCGCGACGGGTTGGTTTGTTTCGCCTCCTTCCATCTGGGCATAGGTGAGTCGCAACACCTGTTGCATGGTCGCCGCGTCCGGAAAGCGCGCTGCCATGTCGTAGGACAGGGCTTGGTCGACGAAGGCAATCAAGCTCGGGTGCAGATCGGGTCGCCGCTCCGCAATCGAGCGAGCCGGGCGCGTCGCGGCCAAAGCCAGCGTTTCTTGCGCATTCTCACCGGCATGCACGAATTTTCCGGTGATCAAAGTATACAGCGTGGCACCGACGGCCCATAAATCCGTGCGACCATCGACATCCTGCCAGCGGCCGCGCGCTTGCTCCGGAGCCATGAAAGCCGGGGTTCCGATGGCGCTACCCGCAAGGGTCGTCTGGGGCGTGCTCAGCTCGCGTACGCGGGCAATACCAAAGTCGAGCACTTTGACCGTCCCATCTCGGGTCAAAAACATGTTCTCGGGCTTGAGATCGCGGTGAACGATGCCTCGGCTGTGCGCCGCCGTGAGCGTATCGAGCAGCTGATCGACCAGCGAGAGCGCCTCGTGCGGCGACAAGGATCGATCTTTTCTCCTCCAGCGATGCTCAATGGTCTCGCCATCCAGCAATTCCATGACTAGGAATGCGAGGCCCTCTTCTGTAACGTCGTCGTAGTCGACGGCGACCGCGCCACGCTGCGCTACGGAATTCGCTATGTACCCCTCTCGGAGGAAGCGCTTCCGAATCGCTTCGTCTTGCGACAATTCCGCGTGCAGCATTTTGATCGCAACACGCTTCTTGTTGCGATGTGTTGCGGCGTACACCGCCGCCATCCCCCCTACACCCAAGAGTTGATCGAGATGCCACTTTTTCTTGAGGACTGTGCCGATGCGCGCTCTGGCGCTTCGGACTCGCTCGGTCACTGCCTCGAGTTGAACCGGCATCGTAGAGAGTGTGCTAACTTAGCACGACCCAAACGAGAGCGTCCGAGCCGAAAGCGTTACCCCGGGTTTTCTGGGGTTTTCGTTGGCGGTGTCGGCCTCACCCATCGCAGTGCGCGGCGCAACTCGGCTTGACGAGTTTCGCATTCTCGTGAGAGAGGGCAAGCATGGCCTCGGCCAAGCGTGATATCCGACAAATCATCGATTCGTTTTCCGACGACCTCATTCTGATTGCGCAAGACATTGCTCGCGAGCGAGTCGAACGCGCCGTCTTAGAGTGGCAAGCCAAGAACGAAAAGCTCTTGGCCAAAAAGTCGATTCAAGACGAAAAGGCGCAGCGTCTCGAGGAAAGGGCGCGCAAGAACCAAAAGGCTCTCGAGCGCATCGAACGCGTCGCCGAAAAGCGCCGCGCCCGTGAGGAGCAGAAGGCCGCTGAACGCGCCCTCCGGCTCGAACAACGGATGATCGCAGGCAGCAGCGAGAAGCCGGAAAAGAAGCCCGGACGCGGTCGCAAGAGCGGAGGCTTACTCGGCGAAAGCGCAGCGAAGAAGGAGCCCACGCCTCCGCCGCTGTTCGTCCACAAGCGTCGGCGCGATGGCGAGATCCAGCAGCTCAAGCGGGGCGACGAAGAAGCGACCGTGCCCGCGATAGCCACGCCGAGCAACGACGCAAACCGCAACGGCCCGACCAATCCGAGCCCCAGCACGGCAGTCGCGACAGGCGTTCCCGAGCAGCTCCGACTCGGCCTGTAGTCGTATCTCGTTATCTCGTCAGAGTCGTCAGAGTCGTCAGCCGCGTGTCGCTGCCGCCGGAGAGTTGCGTCGACTCCGCGGCGTGCTGATCGAGATCGCCACTGCGCGCGCGGGGCTTCGCAAATCGTAGCTGGTGCGAAGATTCCATTCGGAAGCGCCACTCACCCGGGTTTCGCGTCTCTTTGCGTTGATCGTTGGCGGTTTAGAAAGACTGTTTACGATTATTGGGCTACTTTCGATCGCCGACCCACAGCGCGGGAATAGACGTCAAATGCTCAATAAGCCTCGGTTCCCACCGTCGATGCCTCGCCCGGGATCGTGGTCGCTCTGCACTACTGCGGTGGCAATTCTTCGAATGCCCACTCTTGGCTCCAAGATCAAGCCGACAAATACGGCTTCATCATCATCGCTCCGGGCGCCGGCGGTAATTGCTTCGACGCAACTCCGGCTCGCAGTGGCGAGCGAGAGGCCATCACGAAGATCGTCGCGTACGTGGTCATGCAGAACCACGCCGATGCGACCAAAGTCTTCGCTGCGGGCGCATCGTCCGGCGCTTGCATGACCCAAGCGCTGCTCGCCGCATACCCGGATGTGTTTGCGGGCGGCTCGGTGTTGGCCGGTGTTCCGGCGGGCGCGTGGACGGGAGGCAACGCCTACGGCTGGAGCACCCGTCCAAGACTGCGGCCCAGTGGGGCGACATCGTGCGCAACGCGGATAAGGACTTTACCGGCACCCGGCCCCGGATTCAGCTCTGGCACGGGACGGGCGACACCACCCTCACCTACTCTCAGAACTTTCCGGCAGAGGTTCTGCAGTGGACCAACGTCCTCGGGGTGAGCGACGCGAGCTCCACGATGAGCAGCTTCAAGGCCCAGGATACCTGGGCTCGCATCTCATACAAGGACCCCGCGGGAACAGTGGTTATGGAGACTGACGTCGCCCAGGGCGTACCGCACGATCTTTCAGGCCGCGGATTGTGGCCCGACGTCGTCCGCTTCTTCGGACTCGACATGGACACTCCGTCGGGCGCTGGTGGCAGCGGCGGCGCGGGCGGCAGTGGTGGTGCGGCAAGCGCGTCAGGTGCGGGCGGAGTTACCGCGAGCGGCGGAGTTACCGCGAGCGGCGGCGCCGCGGCCGGCAGCGGCACTGGCGGCTCGACGAACAGCGCCGGTGGGATGACGATCAGCGCGGGCGCGCCGAACAACGCGGCGGGAAGTCCCTCTACTCCGTCTTCGGCGGGTGCACCGTCGAGCGCCGGTTCGGGCACTGCCGGCAGCACCCCCGCGGGATCAGGCGGCTCCGGCGCCACGAGCAGCGGCGGCGTAGCGTCCGATGACGGAGGTTGCAGCGTGAACGCGGCCCACGAGGGTCAGCGGCCGCGCGGTGCATTCGTCGGCTTGTTCGTGGCCGGCCTTGCGGGAGTCATCCGTCGTCGCCGCCGCGCTACCGTCTGAAGCTGGTTCTAGGAAGGAGCTCGGCTGGCGCTTTTCAGCGGCGACGGCCGAGCAGGCGGAGCAGGTACAAGAACAGGTTGATGAAGTCGAGGTACAGCATCAAGGCGCCCTGGAGCGCGACCTTGCTCTGTTGATCCGGGCTGGTCGAAGCCGCAAATTGCTTTAGCTTCTGCGTGTCGTAGGCGGTGAGCGCGGTGAAAACGATCACGCCGACGAAGGTCGTCAGCCAGTACATCATCGGGCTGTTCAAGAAGATGTTCACGATCGAGGCGATGATGAGTCCGATCAGACCCATCATCGCGAAGTTGCCGACGCCCGTGAGATCGCGCTTGGTCGCATAACCGTACGCGCTGAGCGCGGCGAACGTGCCCGCGGTGACGAAGAACGTGCTGCCGATCGACGACGCGGTGTAGACCAAGAAGATCACCGACAGCGTGAGCCCATTGAGAACCGCATAGGCAAAGAAGAACGCGGCGGCGGCTGCCGTGCTGATCCGACCAATCACCTTCGAGAAGGCCAGCACCATGACGAACTCGGCGATCAGCAGACCGTAGAATACGATCCGGTTCTGCAAGATCATGTTGACGAGCACCTCGCTCGAGGCGACGGCAGTGGCGGTCACGCCGGTGGCGAATAAACCTCCTGCCATATAGGCATACACCTTGCGCAAGAACGCGCTGCTATCAGCACGAACCTGTGCGCCAGCCATCGGTTGAGCGTACGGATTGTATGGATTCATTGGAGCTACCTTCCAGAATTGGTCAACGCGCGAGAACTATCCCAGCGCGACCCGCTCGACGCAAATCCGGCCGCAAACACCGGTCTTCAGCTGCTCGTGCCGCACCGGTTGTTGCCGAAAGGGCAACACGCTGAGCCCTGACGAGGGCCTACCGGGCCGCAAGATCTTCGCCCATGCACGCGCCATGACCCAACGCATCGTCTATGCCCAACAGTCTCCCGACCTGTTCAAGAAATTTCTCGAGTTCAGCGGCGCAATCAAGGAAAGCGCTATCGAAAGGCAAATTCATGACTTGGTCAATATCCGCGCCTCACAGCTCAACGGCTGCGCGTTCTGCCTGGATATGCACGTGAAGGAAGCCAAGATCCACGGTGAGCGCGAGCTGCGCTTGCACCACTTGTCGATCTGGCGTGAATCTCCGTTGTTTTCAGCGCGCGAGCGCGCCGCTCTGGTTTGGACCGAAGTCTTGACCCGACTGCCCGAGCACGGCGTATCAGACGAGATTTACGCTCGAGTGCGCGCGCAGTTCTCGGAAAAGGAACTGACCGACCTGACCTACCTGGTGATGGGCATCAACGCCTGGAATCGCGTCAATGTTGCTTTTCAAACGCTGCCCGGCTCCGCCGACAAGGCGTTCGGCCTGGATCAGGCAAACCTCACCTAGCCGCACGTAGGCGCACGCGGCCCTTGGCCGCGCCAGAAAAAACAGAAACTGGCGGCGCGAAGCCTATTGCGGATATATTTTATCCACGATATAGTCAGGGGGAATCCGGAAAGCATCGAGCTTTTGCCCCCCGCCGCCCACTTCCAAAGCGCGCCGCTCACAGAACGCGCAGACGTTCTGGCCGCGAGCTTCGCGGCCAGCTATTCCGGCGTCGTGGCGTTCATCGCCGTGGTGAAAGAGGGCAGCTTCGCCAAGGCGGGCGACCGCCTGGGCGTTGGTCGCTCGGCGATCAGCCGCAGTGTGCAAAAGTTGGAAGAGCAGCTCGGCGCCCGCTTGTTCTTTCGAACCACGCGCAGCACCTCCCTGACGCGCGAGGGAGAATTGTTCTACGAGAATTGCCGCCCGGGCGTCGAGCGCATCGTCCAAGCCGTCGACGGCATGCGTGAGCTGCGCGAAGGGCCCCCGCGGGGTCGCCTGCGCGTCAGCTCCACGGTCAGCTTCGGACGAAAAGTGGTTGCCCCACTCCTGACCGGTTTCCAAGAGAACTACCCAGACATCGCGGTCGATTTGCTGATCGGCGAAAGCGCGGCGGATTTCAGCTCAGAGCACCTCGACATCGCATTCCGCGAGGGCCGGCTGGAACAAGGCGTCATCGCCAGGCAACTGTTCCCGATGCAGCTGTTGCTCTGCGCCTCGCCCGAGTACGCGGCCAAGCACGGCCTGCCGCGGAGCGTGGAACAGCTCAGCGAACATCGCTGCATCAACTATCGACTTGCCTCGGGACGGATTCGCGACTGGGAGTTCAAAGTCGACGGCCAGCCCAAGAAATATACGCCGAGCGGCAGGAGCAGCTTCAACGACGCCGAGCTCGTTTTGGGTGCGGTGCTCGAAGGGCAAGGCATCGCGCAACTGGCCGGCTATCAAATTTGCGATCCGATCGGCGAGCGCCGACTGGTGACCTGCCTTTCGCAATATGCGCCCGATGACCGCGGCCACTACCTGTGCTATCAGAGTCGTCGGCATTTGCCCGCGCGCGTACGCGTGTTCATCGACTACATGACGACTCACACGCGCGCCTTCCTGGAATCATCGACAACCCGCATCCATGATGGCTCACGGTGAAACTCAGTGATGGCGTCGAACAAGCGATCCACAGTGTCCTGCTCTTGGCCGGCCTACCGGTGGATGGCGTGCTGCCCGCGTCGGCCCTCGCGGAGTATCACGGCGTGTCGAGCAGCTACTTACTCAAACACTTGCAAGCACTGGTCGGCGCCGGCCTCTTGCTCTCGGTCCCCGGCCCGAAAGGCGGCTATCGCCTCGCACGCGAAACGACGCAAATCTCGCTGCTCGACATCGTGCTCGCGGTCGAAGGTCCAGAGCCCGCATTTCGCTGCACCGAAATCCGCAAGCGCGGCCCCTCCCCGATCGCCGAACGCTTTCACAAAGCCCCCTGCGGCGTAAACATGGCCATGCTGCGCGCCGAAAAAGCCTACCGCGCCGAGCTCGAGAAAGTCTCAATCGCCGACCTCAGCGTCGACCCCCGCTCCGCCCTCGGCGCGGCGATCGCCTCGCGCTCTTGCGGGTTTCTCGAGGGGCACCAACGGCGGACTCTGCCGCGGGCTTGAGCTTTGAATTTTGGCCGCATGCGACGGCAGCGCGGCGAGCTGGAACACGCAGGCGGGGTCGGGCAGAGCGTGGGGCGAAATGGCCGGCGCACGTCGCAGCTGGGCGCGGTTGCATACGCGTTCGCCTTCGTGGTTCTGTAAAGGGATGATCAAATCTTCATTCTTATTTCCCGTGACCGTCGCTGCGCTGAGCGTTTCCATCGCAGCATGCTCGAGCTCCGACAGTCCTTCCGGCGGCAGTGCGGGACAGGGCGGCGCGCCTGCCGCGGGCGCGAGCAGCGAGGCTGGCGCGTCCGAAGCGGGCGCGGATGCGGCAGGTGCCGATAGCGGTGGCTCGGACATGGGCGGATCAGACATGGGGGGATCTGACAGTGCGGGCGACGAGAGCGGCGGCTCGAGCGGCAGCGGCGCGAACGCGGGGAGCACCAGCGCGGGCGGCAGCGGGTCGCTCCCTGTCGGCACGTCGTCGTGCCAGTATTCGGTCACGGGCGGCGCCACTGAGACCAGCACCGATAGCCCCAGCGTGTGCGGGCAGAGCAAGGTGACGACGGCCTACGGCGGCGGTTTCAGTGCCACGATCGCCGGGGGGTTCCAAGACGCGGCCGGGAACACGGTCACGCTCGCGTGCCTGATCGACTCCCCAACGGCGCCCGTGGCCGGCGCCTCTTGGTCGCTCGGCACCGCCACCCAATCCCAGGGCAACTGCAGTTTCAATATCGTGAGCAATGCCCAAGTGGCGACGATCTGGTCCGCCACCGCCGACGACGCCAAAGTGATCGGCGCGGCCACCGTGAAGTTCAAGAGCGTGACCTTGACCCACGGTGTGTACAAGCCGGCGGACGTTTACTACTTCTTCGACGCGACGATCGAAGCGACGATTCCCGGGCAATCGGAGGGCGCTGCAGAGGTCAAAATCAGCGGGCGATATCAGGTGCAGACTTTGCCGATCGGGAGCTGACCAAGCCGGTTGGATGCGCGGCCGCCCGCAAAAGGCAAAGCTTTGTCGACCGCGTAACGGCGGCGTTACACCGCTAGAGCAATTTCGCTCTTGATACCCATTGCGGTTTCGTTTGTTGTCGCCAAGTACCGGGGTGCTCCAGTACGAATCACCGCAACACGAGTCAGGAGGTCCTACCCATGAGCCGGATCAAAACCAAGGACGGCACCGAGATTTTCTACAAGGATTGGGGAGCGCGCAGCGCCCAAGCGATCGTCTTCCACCACGGGTGGCCGCTGAGCGCGGACGATTGGGACAATCAGATGCTGTTCTTTCTCGAGCACGGCTATCGAGTGATCGCGCACGATCGGCGCGGCCACGGTCGTTCCAGTCAGACGGACACGGGCAACGAGATGGACACTTACGCTGCCGACGTGAGCGAGCTCGTGGCGGCGCTCGAACTGAAAGGCGCCATTCACATCGGTCACTCCACCGGTGGCGGTGAAGTGGCGCGTTACGTCGCGCGCGCCAAGAAGGGGCGGGTCGCCAAAGCGGTGCTGATGAGCGCGGTGCCGCCGATCATGGTCAAATCCGAAAAGAACCCGGGCGGCCTCCCGATCGAAGTATTCGACGGCTTTCGTGCGGGACTCGCCGCCAATCGCGCACAATTGTACCGAGACATCGCGTCGGGTCCGTTCTACGGATTCAATCGCCCGGACGCAAAGGTCTCCGAAGGCGTGATTGGCAATTGGTGGCGACAAGGCATGATAGGCGGCGCCAAGGCGCAATACGACTGCATCAAGGCCTTCTCCGAGACCGACTTCAGCGAGGACCTAAAGAAGATCGAAGTGCCCGTGCTGGTCGCCCATGGGGACGACGATCAAATCGTACCCTTCGCGGACTCGGCGCCACTGTCCGTCAAGTTACTGAAGCAGGGCACGCTAAAGGTGTACCCGGGCTTCCCC
The DNA here is from genome assembly GCA_037200885.1 of Pseudomonadota bacterium. Taxonomy (GTDB): domain Bacteria; phylum Myxococcota_A; class Polyangia; order Polyangiales; family Polyangiaceae; genus PMG-095. Next base: position 1,635,401 of record JBBCIN010000001.1, on the reverse strand, counting down.
CACGGCATGGCCACGACGAATCCCGACGTGATCAACGCCGACCTGCTCGCGTTCATCAAAGGCTGAACTGCTTCGGGCCCGCGGCACGCCCGTAGTGAGGGCGAGGAGCACGAACCGCAGCGCTCCTCGCCCTCTTCGGGCTGTGATCGTCGCAGAAAGGCGCGGCGCGCGCGATCGCCCGGGCAGCTTTCCGAAGCCTGCGCGCGAACGCGTGGGTGGAGTGCCACCCCGAGTTCGATAAACCCGACAAGGCGTGGCCTTAAGCTCAGCACGCGGGAGCGAGTTGATATCTGCTGGGAAAGGAGTACCTACGTCTCACGGGGCTTTCAAGAGAAAGGCGTCAATGGAGACCGATGCCGAGCTCTATCGCTTCCTGGTCGACGGGGTACTCGACTACGCAATCGTCATGCTGGAGATCGACGGAAGGGTAAGAACTTGGAATTCAGGCGCGGAGCTGGTCTACGGGTACGCATCGAGTGAAATGATTGGCGTCCACTTCTTGAGGCTGTGCACGGGTGAGGACGTTGCGGCGGGCAAACCGGAGGCCGAACTACGCGTCAGCCTCAGCCATGGACGGCTCGAAGACGAGGGCTGGCGAGTCCGAAAAGGTGGCGCCGCATTTTGGGCGCACGTGGTGATCACGCCGTTCTCGGATTCTTCACCACGGCCCGTCGGCTTTGCGATGGTCACTAGTGACCTGACCGAACGGCGCAAACTGGAAGACGACTTTGCCCAGGCCAACGAGCGACTGCGTGCGCTCGCCTCGCATGTGAACTCTGCGACCGAGCGGGAGAAAGGCCGGTTGGCTCGAGAAATCCACGATGTTTTGGGTCAAGAGCTGACCGGGCTCAAGATGGACACCGCGTGGATCACGCGCCGATTGGGTCGCCCCGAACCGCTCGCGGTTGCCGCCGTCCTTCAGCGGCTGCGCGAAATGACTCAGCAAATCGAGGGCTGCGTGCAAACCGTGCGCCGCATTGCGACCGGCTTGCGACCCGGCGTGCTCGATGACCTGGGACTATCGGCCGCGATCGACTGGCAGGTGCACGAGTTCGAAAGGCGCTCTGGCATTTCGGTGCTCCTGACTGCGCCGGAAGAGGATCTCGACGTCGACCGCGAGCGAGCGACAGCCCTGTTTCGAATCCTGCAAGAAGTACTGACGAACGTTGCGCGTCATGCCGGCGCACGCACGGTTAGCGTGGTCGTAACCGAGGAGCTCGGTCTGCTCACCTTGAACGTGCGCGATGACGGACGCGGGATCACGGACCAAGAGGCCACGAGCTCCCGATCGTTGGGTATTTTGGGAATTCGCGAGCGAGTGTCGCCGTTCGGCGGCTTCTTGGCTATTCACGGCGAACCGAGCGTTGGCACTCGCGTCACGGTGCGATTGCCAGTTTCACCATGACCCAGGCGCTCGCCCCACGTTTTCTGCTGGTGGACGATCACGCTCTGTTGAGGCGCGGCCTGCGGGAGTTGCTCGGCGATGAGCTGCCCAATGCTGCGTTCGATGAGGCGGCCACTGGTCCCGAGGCCCTCGAGCAAGCCGGCAAGTCGCGCTACGACTTGGTGATTCTCGACCTATCGTTACCTGGACGCGACGGCCTGGAGGTACTCAAGGAACTGTTGCTCTCGATTCCGCAACAGCTGGTGCTCGTGCTCAGCGTGCAAGCCGAAGAACAGTATGCCGTTCGGGCCTTGAGGGCTGGCGCGATGGGCTATGTCACGAAGGAAACGGCCCCGGAAGAGCTGAGCAAGGCCGTGCTCAAAGTCCTCGCTGGCGGCAAATACGTCAGTGCCCGCCTTGCCGAGCGGCTCGCAACGATTCTGGCGCGGCCAGCCGGCGCACCGCACGAGCTGCTTTCTGACCGCGAATTGCAAGTGCTCTGCCGACTCGGCGCGGGCAAGTCCGTCAAAGAAATCGGCGTCGAGCTCGCGCTGAGCGAAAAGACGATTAGCACTTACCGCACTCGAATTCTGGAAAAGATGAGCATGAAGACCAACGCTGAACTGGTGCGTCACGCCGTTCTCAACGGACTAGTCGAGTAGACTCGCGTAGCAAAGCAAGCTTGCAACAGTCTCTATCCATTAAAGTTGTCATCGAAGCGGCCGTCTAAGGCGTACAGTGCTTCCAGTTGCCAAAGGTCAGCGCGCATGGGACGCGTTATCGGCGAGCCGCGCGAGCGTGCGCAAGGGAGCGCACGTTCGGTCGAACGAAGCCACTGTCCTCGTGGTCGAGGACGATGTCTTGGTGGCCAAAGACATCGAGCGCACGCTCGAGCGGCTTGGCTATCAGGTGATAGCGATGGTTCGCTCCGGGCGCGCCGCCCTGCAGTCAATCGGCGCAAGGCGCCCCGATCTGGTGCTGTGTGACATTGGTCTTTCGGGCGGTCTCGACGGCATCGAACTCGCGTCTGCCATCCGAGATCGGTTTGGCACGCCGGTTGTCTTTCTCAGTGCGCGCAGCGACGACTCGACGCTGGAGCGAGTTGCAGACAGCGGCTCTTCTGGCTACTTGATGAAGCCATTTCGAACCCCGGAGTTGCAGGCTTCGCTCGAACTGGCGTTGCGCAAGCAGGCCTCCGATGCGCACCTGCAACAGCAAGCGCTGACGGACGAGCTGACCGGCCTTTACAACCGAAGGGGATTTTTCGCACTCGCCCAGCAGCAACTCAAGGTCGCGAGCCGCTCCGCGCGGCGAGTGCTGTTGGTATTCGCTGATATCAACGGCATGAAAGCCGCGAACGATGCACTGGGCCACGAGGCGGGCGACCGGTTGCTCGTCGATGCCGCGACGGCATTGCGACGCTCCTTTCGAGACTCGGACATCATCGCGCGACTTGGGGGTGATGAATTTGCCGTCTTGCTGGTCGATCCAGAATCATCTACGCATCACTTCGTCGAGCAGAGGATCGATGCCTCGGTGCGGCAGATGAATGCCCGCTCTGATCGGCTCCCCCTTCTGTCCATCAGCTCCGGCGTGTGCGAGTGGAATCCGGCGCTGCAACAGTGCTTGGACCAGCTGCTCGCTGACGCAGACGCGAAGATGTATGCGGCGAAGATCGCTCGTCGTTCCGTCCCGTGCGGTTCTTGAGCTGAGGTGGCGGAGTTTGTAGGAGCCAGCCTGACAAGGTTCGGCGGGCCCACCTACACAAAGATCAGCCACACCTCGGCTTCCTTCGGGCAAGGCGAGAGCACATGGTGAGGCATAAATGTCACCGCATTCACCTCAGTCGAAGGAACGAAGATCCCCTATTGCAGTAGGCACCCACACGCAGAACGCGCTTTTGGCGTCGATCGTCGACTCGTCCGACGATGCAATCCTCGCCAAGTCGCCCGATGGCACGATCACGATTTGGAATCGCGGGGCCGAGACCATCTTCGGCTACAGCGCAGAAGAGATCGTCGGTAAGCCCGTGCAGCTGCTGATTCACAAGGATCGTCGCGACGAGATGGACGCGATCATCGCCCGCATTCGCAACGGGGAACGGGTCGAACATTACGAGACGGTGCGGGTGCGCAAGGACGGCAAGGCGATCTCCGTTTCACTCACGGTCTCGCCGATTCTCGACGCTACAGGCGTGCTGATCGGTGTTTCGTCGATTGCGCGAGACATCACGGAGCGCAAGCGCATCGAAGAGCTGGAGCACGAGGCATCCACATACGCTCGTAATCTGCTGGAGGCGAGCTTGGATCCGTTGCTCACGATCAGCGTGGACGGCAAGATCACCGACGCCAACGAAGCGACGCTCAAGGTTACCGGCGTTTTGCGCGAACAACTCATCGGCACGGACTTCTCCGATTACTTCACCGAGCCTCGGCGGGCACGCGCGGGCTATGCGGAAGCATTCTCGTCGGGGTTCGTCACGGACTATTCGCTAACGGTCCGCCATTTGGGCGGACAGCTCACCGACCTTCTGTTCAACGCTTCGGTATACAAAGACTCGCGCGGCGACGTGCTTGGTGTCTTCGCGGCGGCGCGCGACGTGACGGCAAAAAGAGGCGCCGAGGCGCAGCTAGCCAAGGAGCTCGAACGGCTCGTGGAACTCGAGCGCTTCAAGAAGCTCACGGTCGGGCGCGAGCTCAAGATGATCGACTTGAAGCGGGAGATCAGCGAACTCACGCAGGAGCTCGAAGGTTTGAGAGCGCTGTCGGCCGGCCCGAGATTGGTGGACCAATGACGGCCAGCTTCGAGCCTTGGTTCGTCGCGACTCCAGGCTCGACGCCCGGGGTTCCGCCAAGCCGCACCTCATGGATCGATCCACCCAAGCCCGAACACAGATCTGCGTTGGACGTGCTCGAAGCAACAGAGACGGACCGACTTCGCCTCGGCGCGACGGAGCGCGCACTGCTCAATATCCTGGAAGACTTCGGCGCCGAAAAATCGCAGCAGGAAGCCACACAGAAGGCGATGCTCAACATTTTGGACGACTTGGCCGCAGAGAAGCGGTGTTTGGAGCAAACCCAACGATACGTCGTTCGCTCCGAGTTGGCCGCTCGCGCGCTGCTGCGTGAAAAGGACACGCTCGTCAAAGAGATCCATCATCGAGTCAAAAACAATCTTCAGGTGATCAGTAGCCTGCTCAACCTGCAAGCGCGCACGTTCAGCGACCCGACGATGCGGGCCGCCTTCAACGCCAGTCAGAATCGCGTGCAAGCGATCGCACTCGTGCACGAAAAGCTTTACCAATCGGCAACCCTCTCGCACATCGACTTCGCCGAGCACATCGTCTCCGTGGTGGACAGCTTGTTCAGCGCTTATGATGCGAGCGAGCGTGGCATCACCCGCGAGTACGACCTGACAGGTCCGCCGCTGGCGATCGATTTAGCCATCCCCTGCGGGCTGATCGTCAACGAGCTCGTCTCGAATTGCTTGAAACACGCATTTCGCGATCGGGTGTCGGGCGCGATCCGAATTTGCTTCCGCCGGCGAGCGGCATTGCGAGTCGAGCTGACCATCGCCGACGATGGGATTGGACTGCCGCGGGACATCGAGCCACGTTCCACCGAGACGCTCGGGCTCGATTTGGTGTTTACGTTCGCGGAGCAGATAGCCGCGGATGTAGCGGTCGAACGCCTGAATGGCACGACGTTTCGCCTCAGCTTCCCAGAGGGCGGAGCCAACGAATGAACGCCAACAAGCGCATCCTGGTCGTCGAAGACGAGCGCATCGTGGCCCGTGACATCCAACGCTCGCTCACCGACCTCGGGTACCAGGTACCAACGACCGCCGCAACGTCCGAGCAAGCGCTGCAGTTGGTCAGCGAACATTGTCCAGATCTCGTGCTCATGGACATTCGGTTGAGGGGCGAGGTCGATGGCATCGAGACCGCCGCCTTGCTCAAAGCAAGATTCGAGGTTCCCGTCGTCTACCTCACCGCTTACGCCGACGCACTGACGGTCGAGCGCGCAAAAGCGACCGAACCCCTGGGTTATGTGCTCAAGCCCCTCCGACCCAACGAGCTACGGAGTACGGTGGAGCTCGCGCTGTATCGGCACGAAATGGAGAAACGGCTCCGGGAGCGCGAGCATTGGTTGACGACTACGTTGAGCTCCATCGGCGACGCCGTCATTTCCACCGACGACAAGGGTTTGGTGAACTATCTGAATCCGATGGCGGAAGCGCTGCTCGGCGTGACCCGAACAAGCGCGCTCGGGCAGCGCTGTCAGGAGCTGGTGCAGCTCGTCAACGAGCATTCGCGCTTGCCGCTCGAAAACCCGGTGACCACGGCGCTACGCGACCTCAAACCGGCTCAGGTCGAGGGCACCCTGCTGGGTGGAGGCGGGCGCGAACACCTCTTGGCCAACAGCACCTCGCCCGTCGTGGACGAGCGCGGTCGCGTGTTGGGCACTGTCATGGTGCTGCAAGACGTGACCGAGCAGAGGCGGTTACAGCGGCGATCGGATCGTGCTGACCGCCTGGCATCCACGGCGACCATCGCTAGTGGCATTGCGCACGAAGTGAACAACCCGCTGGCTTTCGTGGTTGCGAACCTCGCGTTCGTGCTGGACGAAATTCGACAATTCAAGGCCGGCAAGTCGACGCCCGTGCCCGTGCCCGACGAGGATTGGTGCAAGGAACTCGAGACCGCGCTGTTGGAGGCTCAACAGGGTGCGGCGCGCGTCTGCCAAATCGTCGCTGATCTGCGGGCATTTACCGCGACGGAGTCGGCCCAAGCTCTGACTGGGACTCTCGGAGTGTGCGAGCGCGTAGACATTCGAGAGACTCTCGACTGGGCGCTCGATATGTCTGCGAGCGCACTTCGGGCCATCGACGTGGTGCGAAGGTTCGAAACCGTCCCAGGGGTGACTGGCGAGGCAACGCGCTTGGGCTTGGCTTTGGTGAACATTCTGGTCAATGCAGCCGAGTCGATGTCGGTGGCAGGGCACGGACTACGGCGAATCACTTTGACTGCACGAACCAACGAGGAGGGTGATGCGGTGATTGAAATTCGCGACACGGGTGTGGGAATGCCGAGGGCCGTTTGGATGCGCGCACTCGAGCCGTTCTTTACGACCAAAGGGGCGGGGCGGGGCAGAGGACTCGGACTTTCCATCTGCCACGGCATCGTCACATCGATGGCCGGGGCGATCGAGCTGGAAAGCGAAGTCGGTCAGGGCACGGTCGTTCGCGTGCGATTGCCAGCGTGCGTCGACGCAGCACCGAAGTTGGCACGGCAAGTCGTCAATCAGTCCGCGCCTGCCTATGTCTTGATTGTCGACGATGAAGCGATGATACGTTCGGTGTTGCAGCGAGTTTTGGGCAAACACCACCTACTCACGTGTCCCAGGACGTCGCCCGAGGCTTTGGCGCTGATCGATGGAGGCCTGCGCTTCGACTTGATTCTGTGCGACTTGATGATGCCGCTTTTGTCGGGGCCGGCATTTCACGCCGAACTCGTGCGACGCCATCCTGACCAGGCACGCCGTACGGCGTTCCTGACCGGCGGGGCCGTCAGCCCCGAAATCCTCGAGTTTCTACATACCAGTCAGAATCCCTGTCTACAAAAGCCATTTGATCCAGTGCAGTTGTGCGAAGTGGTGCGCTCGCTCGTGAACGACTTGGGCATCATCGAACGACCGGAGCTTTCAGCATGACCCAAGCACAAGTCCAGACTTCACAGGTCGGCGACCGGGCGCCGAGCATCTTTATCGTCGAGGACGAGGTCGTCGTTGCCAAGGATATCGAGAAGACGCTAGTCGAGCTGGGCTATCGAGTGGTAGGCCGCGCGGGCAATGGTACCGCCGCGCTGCTCCAAGCCACGCGGCTCAAACCCGACCTGATCTTGATGGACATCGGCTTGCCCGGTGGTGTCGATGGTGTAGCGGCCGCCGCTGCCATTCGCGACAAAACTTCGATTCCAGTGGTCTTCCTGTCCGGCTTGTTCGATCTGGAGACGCTCGACCGCGCCGGCGGAAGCGACCCGTTCGGTTACCTGGTCAAACCCGTCAAACCCGCCGAACTGCGCGGAGCGATCGAGATCGCACTTCGGCGTTGCCGCACGGAAACGACTGCGCGTGCCAGAGAGAGTCTATTGCTCACGACGCTACACGCCATCGGCGACGGCCTGATTACGACCGACGAGCGGGGAAAAATCTCGTTCGTCAACCCCGTCGCCGAGCGCTTGACCGGCTGGTGCCTGGCCAGCGTCTTGGGGCGTCCTCTGGACGAGGTGCTGCAGTTACGAGACGAAAGTAGCGGTGAACCGGTCGCATCCCCGCTCGAGGCGCTCGCCCAGCGTCGCGTGACCCGCTCCCCGAAGGGCACGTTGCTGGTCGGACGAACTCTCACAATCGCGGTCGATGCCTCTTCAGCGCCAGTTTTTGACGCCGAGGCCAAGCTGCTCGGCAGCGTCGTCGTTTTTCGCGATGCCTCCGAGCAGCAACAGCTCGAAGGGCAACTCCGCGGCTCTCGCCAAATGGAGGTCGTGGGTCAATTGACCAGTGCGATCGCCCACGATTTCAACAATGTCCTGTCGGCGATCCTGATGTGCAGTCGGTTTTTGGCCGGCTCTTTCGACAAGGATGATCCTCGACGACAAGACATCGAGGAGATCGAAAAGTCGGGCAACAGAGGAGTAGCCCTCACGCGTCAGTTGCTCACCTTTGGCAGACGCCAAGCGCTGGATCTCGCGCCGCTGAACTTGAACGAAGTCGTCACTGATCTCGAGCAAATGCTGCGTCTACTTTCGGAGCGCGTCGAGCTCAATTTCGACGGGGCTGCGGACTTGGGCTTGGTCACCGTCGACCGTGGGCAAATCGAGCGGGTGTTGGTCAACCTGGTGGTCAACGCGCGCGACGCCATGCCCACAGGTGGGGTTCTGCGCATCACGACCAGGAACGTCCTGCTCGAGCCAGCGGACGTGATCGGTTTGCCCAGCTTGCGGCTCGGTCGCTACGTGATGCTCGCGGTGGCAGATAGCGGCTGCGGGATGGACTCGGAGACCCAGAGTCGCGCATTCGAGCCATTTTTCAGCACAAAAGTCCAAACCAAGGGGTCCGGGCTTGGCCTTTCAGCCAGCTACGAAATCGTCAAGCAAAGCGGCGGCGATATTGGGCTGTCTAGCGAGCCGGGCCGCGGGACGACATTCACCATTTATCTGCCACGCAGCGAAGGCAGGTCGAGTTCCTACACCCGTGAGCTTTCGGCGCGCGCGGGCAGCGCGGAGGAGGAAACCATCTTGCTGATCGAGAAAGAGCCCTCGGTCCGGGAAAGCGTCGCGCGAACACTTGAATTCTGCGGATATCGAGTGCTTCGGGCAGCCGATCAGGAGGAAGCGAGCGCAGCTGCCCACCACCATGAAGGGCCAATCCATCTGCTTCTATGCGATGTGCTCCCGATGAGCTCGGACGCGGCCCTGCCGCCCTCCGAGCTCGAGACTCGCTGCGCCGGAGCCGCGGTCCTCTTCATGTCTGGCTACGCCGACGACACCGCGGAGCGGGGCGCCCCGAACGAGCCCGCGCTGCACGTGATTCGAAAGCCGTTCGTGTCCGACGCGCTAGCGCGCAAAGTGCGTAAAGTGCTCGATTCGAGCGCGGCAATTGGGAGACCACGGGCGCGGAAACGTACCAAGTTCGGCCCAGACTGCTGATCGGATCGCGGTGCTCAGTCATGCCCAGGTGCCAAGTCGAGCCCGCGCTCGGAAATTTGCCCGAGATCGCCAGCACAGCCGCCCCGCTGCGCGGGGCCGGATCAGTTGCTCGGGGATCCGGCTTCGGCAAACCCGCCTTGCCCAGCAGCGCCGCTGTCGTCATCCCCCGCGCTGGCAGCACCGGCAGCACCGGCAGCTCCACCGGTACCGCTCTCGGGAAGCAGCCCGCTGTCGTAGTGGATGCAACCTCGCAAGGCAGCGCTACCACCTTCGCAGTGCTGCTCGAAGGAGGCACTGAAACGAACCAACGTGCCTCCGACCCAGCGCAGGTCAGTAACCAGGAATTTGCCGGTCAGCGTGTTGCAGCCTCGGCCGTCTCCGCTTACGTCCATGCCAGGCTTGAGGTAGGTCTCGAACGGATAACGCTCTGCATTCAGGTATTCGCCGAGGTTCAACGGCTCGCCGAGCTTCTCGGACGAGAAATCGACCCACCACCAGAGGCCGTGCTCGGCGCCACTCGGCTCGATGTCGAAGCTGATGTGCGATGAGCTCGATTGGTCGGTAAAGCGTGCGATGGTCAAGAAGTCTTGCCCCGGGTGGATGTAGTCGCCCCCTTCGCCGTCGAAGAAGATGCTGTTGTCGTGAGCGTCACAGGGTGAGGTGTCGCCATAGCGGTAGTCGATGAGGCCAGTCGCCGAGCCGCCAGAGCTACTCGCCGCGCCGAAGCCTCCGGGGTCCGGCATCATCTGGCTTGCGCCGCCCGCGCTCGGACTGCCAGCGCGACCGCTGCCGATGATTGTGGGCCCGCTGCCGCCCGTGCCGATCGCCGACGAACACTGACAGGCCGCATAGGTTCCGTCCTCTTGGCACACCTGAACCGAAGCCGGGCTATTGGCACAGGCGCACGCGATCTGTTGGCCCGGAACGCAACGCGACGGGTCAACCTGCGCCGTGCCCCCACCGCATGCACACACCGAGCTGAGCACCGCCACCCACCAGAAAAACCGCATGCGCCGGAGTTTAACTCAACCCAGAGACCGTCGTCTAGCACGTGACTGTTGCAAAAACGCGCGGCGCTTCCTCCAGAACGCGTTCCGCCCGAGCGCCATCCCTCCGTCGGATGGAGTATACTGCGCGGTCTGCCGTAGGGTTCTTTTCCGAGTTCGAACCTAGGGCGCGAAACGACCGACGCGAATGTCCGCACTACACGTCCAACGATTTGCCGCAGGCCTCGCGTTCGCGGCGGCCTGCAGCGCGGCGCCCGGCGCGCGCGCCGACGCGCCGGAGCGGCTCAGGGTGCTCACCTGGAATGCTTGGGGCTTGCCCGCGGTCTCGACGAATCTACGAGCGCGGATGGCGGCACTGCCCGATGCGATCGCGAAGCTCGACCCCGACGTCGTCCTGCTACAGGAAATTTGGGCCGAGAGCGACGGGCTCAATATCAAGCGCGGGCTCGAGCGGCACGGCTACCACTACGCGAGTCACCTGGCGCACACCAAGTACGGCATGACTGGCCTGCTCACCGCGTCGAAGCTCCCGCTCAAAAGTGTTGGCTTTTTACCTTTCGCGAGCGGACGAATCGGACATTCATTTTGGCACCTCGAATGGATTGCCTCCAAGGGCATCGGGACGTTCCTGGTGCAAACCCCGCTCGGCGACGTCGAGGTTCAAAACACTCACCTTCAAGCCCAATACGACACCGACACCTACGCTGCCGAACGGCTCTCTCAAGTCAGCGAAATCTTCTTGATGCATCAGGATTGGTCGCTTCCGCTCGTGCTCGGTGGGGATTTCAACAGCGGCGCGGAAGAGCTACCGCGGCAGGCGCTGCTGGATCTCGATGAGCTGCGGGACACGACTCCGTCTCCGCGCCCGGATACGATTTACGTGCGAAGCGGCAGGCGCATGAGGATTCGCGTCGTCGAGACGCGCCAAGCCTTGACCGAGCCAGTACGGCTCGAGAACGGCGTGACCACGGTGCTCTCCGACCACCCCGCGGTGGTCGTCGATCTCGAGCTTTCCGCGTGCAACGATTGCGCTCGCGCCGCGGTCGGCAACGACGGCATGCGCGAGACAACCCGTTCAGCGCTGGTCACCGCCGCCGCCATTACGCCCGGACGGATGACGTGGGCGCTCGGCGCCGCGGCAAGTCTACTCGCCCTGGCCGTGTCGTTTTTTCGACGCACACGCGCGCTCCAGAGTCGTTCATTTCGCTTCCGGTTTTTCCGACGGACGAGCCTGGCCCTGCTGGCGACCGGCTTCATTTGGACCGCCTATCTCGGCACACTCTACTATCCAGCACGAGCCAAGGCACTTCTGCTCGTCGCTCAAGAGCTTGCGCTGCCGCCAGCGCCGTGAGCTAAGCGCGCTACGTGCATCAGGCGGGAGCCCGCGCGGTCGCCCCAGCGCGGTCGAGCCGAGACGGGCATTTTGCGAGGCACGAGTTGCGCTGCTGGCACGCGATCGCCCCCCAAGAGTTCACCTGGACTCCACGGACGGACACACCGGCGCCCAGCTAGGCTCGCAACGAAGCGCGACCCGAAGGACCGGCTCAACGACGCTTATCGCTACAGGCCCTGACTCGAGTCGGTCGCCTGTGGATTTCTGTCTCGCGCGCGAATCACTGAGGCACTTTACCGCGGGGCCAATCGTCGATACGGGTCCTCGCTCCCGCTCGAATCGGGATTTGGCGGACAACCGTCGTGGCACGCTTGCTGCTACTGGCGCACCATGCCGCTCCCCGTTGCACTAGCCGCAGGTGAAAACCCCGACGCTAGTCTCGACTCCACGCGCGCAACGACTCCGAGCTATGTCGTCGGTATCGGAGCGTCTGCCGGTGGGCTCGAGGCACTCGAGCACTTCTTCGACAACGTCCCGAGGAAGACGGGCATGGCCTTCGTGGTCGTTCAGCACCTGTCGCCGGATTTCAAAAGCTTGATGGATGAGATTTTGGCGCGGCGCACGCCGTTGCCGATCAGCCTCGTCGAGGACGCCATGGTCGTGGAGGGGGACCACATTTACTTAATCCCACCGAAGAAAGAGATGATCATCTCTGGCGGGCGGCTCTTGCTGAGCGAAAGGGATCGCGACCAGGAGCTCACTCTACCGATCGACGTGTTCTTTCGTTCGCTCGCCCAGGACTGTGGGGGCCGTGCCATCGCCGTCGTCCTCTCGGGCGGCGGCAGCGACGGCTCGCGCGGCATTCGCGCGGTGCACGAGGCGGGCGGCTTGGTCGTGATTCAGGACGTCGAGAGCGCGCAGTTCGATGGTATGCCGAAGACGGCCCGCGAAGCCGGTGTTGCCGACTATGTGCTGCCACCACAAGACATGCCTGGCGTGCTGATCGAGCACGCCGGCCGGGCCGGCGCACGGCCGATAAAAGCGAGCGAAGCCGAGCACGGCATGAGCGCGGTCTACCGCATGCTCGAGCAAGAGTTTGGCATCGATTTCACCCACTACAAGCCGAGCACGATCACCCGCCGGATCGAGCGGCGGCTGCAGCTCGCGCGCATCGACGACATCGAACAATATATCGAAAAACTCAGTGGAGAACACAAGGAGCTCGATGTCCTTTACCGAGACCTGCTGATCGGAGTCACGCGCTTTTTCAGAAACGAAGAAGCGTTCGAGGTGCTCGAAAAAGAGGTGCTGCCCGAGCTGCTCAAGGCAGGCTCGAACGAGACTCCGTTCCGCGTCTGGGTTGCCGGCTGCGCGACGGGTGAAGAGGTCTATTCACTTGCGATCATTCTCAACGAGCTGACTGCCGAGACGGGACGCCCGTTCAAGATTTTCGCGACCGATGTCCACCAGGGCTCTCTCGAGCAGGCAACGCGCGCGTTGTACGACGAAGAAGCGATCGTCAACGTGTCGCCGGAACGCCTGAAGCGCTACTTTCTGCCCCGGGGCCGGAGTTATCAGGTGGTGCCGGAGATCCGCCAATCGGTGGTCTTCGCGCACCACAACGTGATCAAGGACGCTCCCTTCACGCGCGTCGATCTGGTGAGCTGCCGGAACATGTTGATCTATCTTCAGCAGCCGGCTCAAGAAAAAGTCCTGAGCCGCTTTCACTTCGCGCTGAACCGCGGCGGCATGATGTTTCTCGGCCCGAGCGAGAGCCTGGGGCACCTCGACCACGACTTCGAGACCATTCACAAGCAGTGGCGGATCTACAAGAAGTATACGGACTCACGCGTTCCGTTCGACCGCAAAGCGCCGCACGTGCACAAGCAAAGCGCGGCGCGGCTCAGCTCGGCCGCTTCGGAGGCGCTCGGTCAGCGCGGACCCGCACGCTATTCGGTAACTCAGCTGCTCGGAACCTACGACGCGCTCTTGGACGAGCTCATGCCGCCGAGCCTGCTCGTCGATGAGCGCGGCGAGCTCGTGCACTCTTTCGGCGGGGCGACGCGCTTCTTGAAGTTGCGCGATGGCAGGCAGGGGCTCGACGCGTTCGAGATGGTCGACACCGAACTCCGCATGGTGCTGCTCGGTGGCCTGCAGCGTGCGCTGAAGACCGACACTGCGATCGTCTTTCGCGGGGTGCACATCGACGATGAGCCGTACAAGGTCACGGTTCGACGGGTACAGAGCAAGAAGAGCCACGGTTCGCACGTACTGATTTCGTTCGAGACGCTCGATGCGAGTCCCCCGCCGGCACAGGCCGAAACAGAGATTGATCTGCGTCAGGTGCCACGTGAGCAACTCGGGGCGCTCGAGGCCGAGCTCAGTCGTACGAAGGAAAACCTTCAAGCTGCAACCGAGGAGCTCGAGACCAGCAACGAAGAGCTCCAAGCCGCGAACGAGGAGCTGCTCGCCTCGAACGAGGAGCTACAGAGCACCAACGAGGAACTCCAAAGCGTCAACGAAGAGCTTTATTCCGTCAACGCCGAGTACCAACGAAAAATCGCGGACCTGACCGAGCTCGCGAACGACATGGACAATTTACTGTCGAGCACCGATATCGGGACGATCTTTCTGGATCGCGAGCTCAAAATCAGAAAATTTACGCCTCAAATCGCGGAGACGTTCAACCTGCTCCCGGGCGACGTGGGCCGACCGATCGAGACGTTTACGTACGCGGTGGACCACCCCGAGCTGAACGAGGATCTGAAGCGGGTGCTGGCGACCGGCGAGCGCGTCGAGCGGGAGCTTCGCGATCGGCACAATCGTTCGTTCTTCCTTCGAATTCTGCCTTATCGCGCGAAAGGCTCGGTCGACGGAGTCGTCATTACCTTGATTGACGTGAGTGGTTTGAAGGCAGCCGAGGATGCGCTCTTTCATGAGCGATACTTGCTCAATAGCCTTTTATTCAGTGTACCGGATGCGATCTACTTCAAAGATGCCAGGGGCCGCTTCATCCGCGCCAATCAGCCGATGGCGGAGCGCTTGGGGCTCGCCGATCCACGGGAGGCAGTGGGAAAAACCGGCTTCGAACTGCCGCGGCACGAGGCTGCGCTGGCCGTGCATCGTCAGGACGAAGAGGTGTTACGCACGGGAGTTGCCCAGCACTACGAGCTCGAGAAACGCGAGCTCGACGACGGCGCGGTGGAATGGGACCTCGTCTCTCGCCTTCCACTCAGCGACAGCTCGTCGCACATCGTCGGCGTGATCGGTATTTTTCGCAGCGTGACCGAGCAGAAAAGAGCGGAAGAAAAAACCAAGGACGCGGTTCGGCGCCGCGACGAATTCCTGGCGATGCTTTCGCACGAGCTCCGAAATCCGCTCGGCGCCATCGTGTCGGCGACGACATTGCTCAAAGAGCCGACCGTGGAACCGCAGCAGCAGACCAAGGTGCTGCAGATCGTGGAACGTCAAGCGCAACAGATGGCGCGGCTGCTCGATGACTTGCTCGAAGCGAGCCGCATTACGCAAGACAAGATCGAGCTGCGCCGGAGCGTACTGGACCTGCGAACGGTAGTGAAAGACGCGGCCGACGCCGTGCGCAGCCTGATGGAATCGCGCGGTCTGGATTTCAAGGTCGAGATCGACCCAAATCCACTTTACGTCGACGGCGATGCGGCGCGGCTTCAGCAGATCAACGTGAATCTACTGAGCAATGCGGCAAAGTACACTCCGCGCGCCGGGCATGTCGTTCTGCGAGCCGAGCGCCAAGACGACCAAGCAATCATCAGTGTTACTGACGACGGGCTTGGGATCCCGAAAGAAATGCTGGAGAGCGCGTTCGATCTCTTCGTGCAGTCGCGCCGCACGCTCGACCGCGCGGAAGGCGGGCTCGGGCTCGGGCTCACCCTGGTTCGAGGCCTGGTAGCCAAACACGGCGGAAGCGTGCACGCTCGGAGCGCGGGAGAGGGCAGAGGAAGCGAGTTCACCGTCCAGCTGCCGCTCGCGGCGCCCCCTCCCGACAAGGCGCATGCGCAACGTAGCGCCGGCGTCGAGTTTCCGCGAGGAGCGAGAATCGTCGTTGTCGAGGACAACGCCGATAGTCGGGAAGTATTGTGTGCGCTTTTGACGCGCGCGGGGTTCGACTGCAAATCCTCCGACACTGGGTCGGCGGGGCTAGCGCTGATCGACGACTTCGTGCCCGTCGCAGCCATCGTCGACATCGGGCTGCCAGAGATCGACGGGCTGGAGCTCGCACGGCGCATCCGTCGGAATCCAAAGCATCCAGACATCTACCTGATCGCTCTGACCGGGTACGGGCAGCGAGGTGACCGGCAGACCGCGCTGGAAGCAGGTTTCGACGAGCACCTAGTGAAGCCCGTGGACTTCGCGGCACTGCAAAGCCTTTTGGGCCGCGGTCGTCGCAGCGTCCACGGTGCGGAAGTCAGCTCGCCGACATGACCGGGCCCGGACCCGGACCCGCGGACGAGTCCAGCTCCTTCAGTTCAGTCTGGGTCACAGGTGTCTTGCTTTGGTCTTGCGAGCTCAGCGAGAGCTTTCGCGCGTGCCGAGCTGATCCGCGTGCGCTCGCGCGCGCCGCATGAGTACTGAATCCCGCCGCTGTCGCGGCCGCTCGCAAACGCGACTTGCGCGTTTGCGTATTTCCCCCAGGTCGCTTCGCCGCGCGCGAGTGCCGTCAAAAAGAGAGGCTCCTTCGCGCGGACGGTTTTCACGTTCGCCAACGCCGTGTTGAGCGCGACTGCCGCGGCCTTGAGTGCGTTCTCGTCCGCCGCCGATGCGCGCACATCGAGCGAGGCGCATGCCTTTTCGGTTTTGAGCTGCTTGCCGCGTTCGAGGATCGCGCTGTCTTGGACACCGATCAGACACATCGAGAACATGCTGCCGTAATAAGACGGTTCGTCTGCATGGGAATAGAATTCTCTTTCGTGGGCGTCGGCGTACGCGGCCCACGTCTGCTGTGTCTCTCGGAGACGAACCGAAGCCCCGGGATCTTTGGTCAGACGCTTTTGCAACCCAAGATATGCGGCTCGCAGCTGGCAGCCGTCGCGGAGCGCCCGATTGCCCGCCTCTTCAGTCAGCGCCTGTTGCGTCTGCGGGGTCTTGCCAGCGGGGCCCGGCAGCTGCGCGCACTGGGCCCCGCTCGGAGCTCCGGGCACGTCCGGCGTGCTCGGCGCCTCCATCGGCGCGACTCCGGTATCGGTGCCGTTTGGATCCAGCCCAAGGTCGGCGCGCAGGTTGACGCAACCCTGCACGGCGGAAGCCATGACGCTGCGCATGACGCCATCGGGGTTCCCGTAAAATGCCTTAGCGCCCGCCTGAGCATTGTCTCCTTGTGCGAGATACTTGGTGGTCCAGCCCGGATCGAACGCGAAGACGTATGGGATCGAGCCGTCAGCGTGGCTCGTCTCCGCCTGAATCAGAATGAATTGGCGACCGTCTTTAATCCGCACCCCGCACACCGCGTTGGGGCTCAACCAAACCCGATGAAGGGCGCGCACGGCAGCATCGACCGTCGGATCGAGCGTGTCACCGATCGGATAGCGCTGGCTGACCGCTGCTTCGGGTAGCATGGTGACGCCGTTCAGGCTCGGATCCTGAGCGTGCTTTGCGGCTCCACTGCCGGCAAGCACCTCCGTGGTCACGGCCATGGCCAGCGCGGAAACGGAGAGTCGGAGTGCGGATCCCTTGGTCATTGCTCGCTGGCATCCCTGTTCTGCTGCGAACAGCATACGATTGGAGCCAACGATTCTTCCAGAATCTTCGTGGATTCGCCGGCACGCGCGCGAACGTTCTGAGCAAGATTGTTCAAGCTTTCGTTGGCGCACGCGGCCACGCCGGCCGCGACCGCAAAAAGCCTCACGCCTTCGAATTCGTGTTGAGTGAGACCCTGAAGGAGGAGCCGCCCTTCACGTTGCGGTTGACCAGCGCTTGCAGCGACGTGGCATCCTCGATGGCCTGAAGCCCGAGCTTCGTGAAGGTGCCTTCGTGATACATGTCGCTACAGATGAGCGGGTTGCTATAGATTTGCGTGATCGCATCATAGGCAACCATGCGTGCCATCAGCCGTCCCAAGATCACGCCATCCTCACCGTCCTCGGCGTAGATGCCGACTAGGTACTCGAGCTTGTCGACGCTTCCGTACATTTCCTGCAAGCGCCGCACCAGGTCGGGGTTCTTGCTCAGGTCGTCGAAGCGAGTCACTCGCGGCAGCGAGAACCGCTCGCAGTAGTCATTGTAGCTGGCAAGTCTGAAGAGCCTCGACATGCGTACGCTTTCGTACTCAGCGCCGAGCAAGAACTCCGGAGTATTGCCCAAACCGATGCGCCCGGCGGGCAGCGCAGACACCCCGCTCAGTGACTGCCCGAGGCCCAGCTCCTCTAGGAGAGGGTTATTGTATCGGAACTGGTTCGGCTCGTAGGCAACGCCGCCCAGGGTCAGCTCATCCGGAACCAAACCGTGCCAACGATAGAGCAAATCGAATTCGACGGCGATCCAGTTCGGGCGGTACCAGGCGCGCCTGTCCGCGAACGCCGGCTCGAGCTGAAACAACTGCTCGCCCAGGATGTGATTGATGTAATCCGACAACAGCAACTTGAGCAGAATCACGATGTTGATGTTGCGAGCCGTCTGAAACACGCGGTCGCTGTCCCAACCCGGGTACTCACGACTCAGCTCTCGGCACAAGCGGTTATGTTCCCGCATGAAGAGCGTGCTGACCGCGACGTAGCCGACCGATGAATTCCCGCGATCCAGACCGGTCGCATAGAGCGATGCTTTGCGATCACGAAAGGCCTCCCCCAGAACGGTGTCCAACACGCTGGGCTCACCGTTCGCCCTCACCACATAAGGGAGCTCTGCGTAGCTAGACTTCGGCTCGAGCTCACCATCGTTTTCTTCGAACAGTAAATCGAGGTATTCCTCGCCGTTGATCAGGCGGTGGGCGAGCTGGCCCGGTTGTGCGGGATCTCGGGAGCGCAAGAGCGAGGTCGTGGCCTCTGTTTGCCCGTAGATTTGACAGAGGTCGATGTCGTGTGTCGATGTGTTCTTTCGACGATCGCTGGCGTCGACTTGCAGGATGCTGTCGGTGAACCACTGCGCGAAGAAAGCGAACAGCACGCTCGAGCGCGAGCACGGGTCCATCCTTCCTCGGCGTCGCCAAAGTTCGGTGGTGGCGTCCCATTGGCCATCGGACGAGGCCGGCGGTTCGACGGCGCGAGTGTCCGCGGCGGCTATGGGCGGCAAGTGTCGAGCCGAAAATTTGTGGTCGGTGAGTGAGCGCCAACTCACGTAGTCGGTAATCGGCCCTTCCCCGACCGCCGGCTTGGGCAAGTCGGAGACGAGGCTATAACCGGTCGGGCGCGGCGGCGTGCGCGTGGCCAGGTAGTCCGTGTACTCACGACTCACGAAGCGACGAACGGCAGGCAGCTTGAGTGCGGGGAAGAACAGCTTCGCAATTTTCCAGGCCCAGTTCGTGCGTGACATGCGTTAGTGGAGCTCCATGGCAGGGCCACCTGATCCTGGGTCGAAGAAAGGCGGGATCCACGGTGACGGCGATCGGCAACTGGGGATCTCCAATTCGTCGAAGCGATACTTGCAATATTTGGCAAGATCACGGGAGTAATCCAGCCGTAGATCACCGATCAACACCTGTCCGCCTTTCGCTTCCACTTTCAGCGCGGGTGTACGCAAGAAGTGCAGCGCGGCTTCGACTCGGCAGTTGCGACGTGCAAGCTTGCGCAATTCCTCTACGCTCGCTTCTTCGTGGGCGGTCCAGTACCAGGCAGCGCCGGGCGGCGTCTTGCAGGGAGTTTGGTCCCCGTTCGGCTCGAAGGTCGGCGGACCATGCGGCGTCGCGGTACGGCATTCGCAAGGCGGCATGAGCGAGGGCACCAAACTGAGCGTGCCCATCCGCGTGATTATCTGACCACTGCTAGAATCGAGGCCGGCGGTCGTGACGTTCCAACACAAGGGGGTAGTAGCGGCGGGGGTCGTGTCGACCTGCACTAGGCGCTCGCCCCACGTGCTGGCCTCGAGCGCGCTGACCGTCACGGCCTTCGCGCAGCGAGAGCTCACGAAAAAGACGCCCCAGACCGCCAGCAGTGAGGCCCACGCGATGGGCGCGTAGTTACGACGCCAGCAAGCCAAGACCAGCTGCGTCAGCAAATAGCAGGTCGCAAACGTGGCAGATATCCAGCCAATGTATACGCCAGTGGCAACGCGGTACCAGATCAAGAGCAAGATAGCGAGCAACGCGAGCACGACCAAGCCGAGCTGCCGGAGATTCGCGCGCCGCGATCCGCGATCGCGCATGATGCCTCGGAGCGCGAGCGGGAGCAGCGACATGATCACCAGCGGCTCCAACAGGAAGATGAAGTCACCATACAGCCAGCCATTCCAGAATGGCCAGAAGGGGTGCACGCCGTAGTCATTCGTGGCGTCCATCACCAGGTGTAGCGAGGCGCACAGAAAACCGATCAGAAGCAGGCGCCCCAGCGACGCGCCTTTTCGCGAAAACAGCCAGACGACTGCGACAATCACTGCGGAGAGCGCGAGACAGCCAACGAACGAATGGACCACCCCGCGGTGGTAAAGCATGTAGGAAAGGCCCTCATTCCCCCGACCAAATGGCTTGTCGAAGGAATCGATGTCTGGGCTCATGCCGGCGAGCGCGGCGACCACGAGCGTGCGGTCCAGATGTGCCGGCAGGGGGCCGCCCCCGCGCACTTCGAGAGTAACGGCGAGTGCGATCCCGGCCACTGCGTACGTCACAGGATCCACGAGTTTGCTCCGTGATCATCGAGTGAAATACTCGGAAAGCGATTCATCAGGTCCTGTCCCCCGCAGCCGCGGCGATACGCGTGCTTACCGCATCACGGCTTTGGACGCTATCACAACCCGTTCGAGATTCAGAGTCCTCCATTGAGGTTCAGTGCGGGCGCGTTGTCGCGTGCGGAGGCCAGCGACAAGTAAACGAGCAAACCGGAACGCCCCGACACGCCCAACCTGGAGAACGCCGTTGCGAGTTGATTGGCCACGGTGCGCTGCGAAGTTCGGCGGCGAACGGCGATGCGCGCATGCGAGTCCCCCTGCGCATGCATGCAAACCACGTCCCGCACCGCGGGCGGCAGCATCGGCGCCAGGCTCGGCAGAGTGGCTCCGAGAATCTCGCACGGCACACCACGGCGTATCCAACCGGAAACCCGCCCCATGGTGACACGAGCGTTGCCTCGGGCCGAGTGGACCAGCATGGCCAATGCCAATGGCACGCGCGATGTGTCCTTCAAGCCGAACGTCTCGAGCGACCGTTTCAGGACGCTCGCCACGGTCGAATTGGACACCCCGGCGTCGATGGCGACCACTTTTGCACTATCACCCAGGCAAAGCTGCTCCAAAATCAGCTGATTTCTTGGACTAATCGCGCGACTTTTCGAGCTGCTTCGGGCAATGGCCACGTACGTGCTGTCGAGCGTGGTGGTGTGATCCACCAGCACGTATTCCCGGGCCAGCAAGCCCGCCCAGATTTGCAAGCAGTCCGCGCGAGTGGCATCACGTCGCGCAGAATCGAGCGGTCGCGAGAGCTCTGGCCAGATTTCCCATGCGTCAGAGACATGATTCATGTTCGTCGTCCTTTTCGCTTCTGGATTCCCCGTCGAAGACGCTCTGCATGAGCGCCGCCGATGTTGCATACAGAGCGTGCAGAACGGCTACAATGGTACGGACGTACCCATCGCCCGGCGCGAGCGCTACTCCGTTGGTACCTTCTCCAGATCGAAAGAGCGCAACAACGCGCGACGCCGCTCGGCGCTGCTCAGCAATTCTTCCTCGACGTCGAGCGCGGGCGCACTCTTCGAGTACGCCTCGAGCGCGGCCCGACCGAGCTCGCGGCCAAGTGCGTTGTAGGCGTGCCATTGGGGAGGATCGAAGAACTGATCTGCCGTGGTTTCCTGGGGAAAAGTGGCGTGATACGTCTGATAATCGGCCGCATCGCGCTCCACATCGGGCGCGCTGTCCTGAAGTGGCTGCGTCAAGCACGCCTTCACGTAGACGAAGCGACCGGACCAACCTTCACCGATCAGATCGCCAATCAAGAATTGAGTCTCGGCAAAACCGGTCAGCGGAGACGGTTTGATGCGCGCCAGCGCTCCATCCGGAAATTGGATTACCACTCTCTCTTCGTTGCGTGCACGCACGATCAGATTGCGAAGCTCGCCAAAGCTATAGCCCGGGTCGAAGGTGCTATCGATGCAGACAATCAACCGACAACGGCGTCGGAGCAGCTCGATGACGCCCAAATTGTCGGTGAAAGCGCCATCCGCGACGGGAATGAAGGGCGAATCCTCATGCAGTTTACCGAACAGCATTTTGAGGTAACGCAGGGGCCAGAATGCGATGCGGGGCCTGCGGAACTTGCGGTTGGGGTTGGCGAACCACGAAGACAGATTCAAGTTGGCGATCAGCATGCCGAGCGCCACGAGGCGGTTCGTATCGCCGTGCATGAGCGGAGAGAGCGAGGCGGCCGAGCACGTGACGGCATCTGCCAGAGTGACCCGATCGTAAACCTTGTCGCCGCGACCGAGTCTGACGTAGCCGGTGGTGAAAGCTCCGCAATACAAGGGCGAGAACAGGAAATAGTCGGGGGAGTGCCGCCCTCGCGCGGGCGGCTCATCGGGCTTGCGCGGCTCGTCAGCCCGCGCGATTTTTCGCTGCAAGTAAGTGACGGCGTTGTAGAGCGGGTACGGAAGGCCGGCCAGCGCACCATGGCTTCGCAGCTCGTGGAGCGAGAGGCGCTTACGCACCTGGATTTTCGCGCGCGCCAGCACGTCTTTCGGCGTGAGCTTGGGTCGGTTGGCCTTTGCGCGAAAGCCCGCGTTCAGATAGCCCGAGTCGATCAGGTTCTTGAACACGGAATACAAGCCAATCGCATCCGATGACACGAAGAAGCCAACCAACAGCGCGATCAGCGCCCCTACCAGCGCGAACCAACCCGAAGCACCGCGAAGGTCGTGCCCAGGAATCGAGTAGCTCAGCTCGACCGTTGTATGGTTGGTCAGCCAGGGTCCAAGCGAGACGATCGGCGCCTTGGACGCGAGGTTACAAGCCACCGCGTCGTTCGTGTGCCGGCTCAGCCACGGAGCGAACCCGAAAAGCACAAAGGCAACGCTACAGAGGATCAGGTTCCAGCCCTCGATCACGTTCAACGCTTTGCCCACGACGATCTGGGTGCTGCCTCCGACTCGAATCGCCAGCGACAGCACGGTCAGGCGCAGAAATGGCACGCCCATTGCGAAACCCAGCGCCAGGCACGTCGCTGTCGTTGCGAACGCTTCGAAGTCATCGAAGAGCCTCCTTCCGGCTGCCGTGAAGAGCCCGCTACTGGCAACCGCCAACGAGATCATCCAGAACAGATTCAGCAGCGAGGTGCTGAGGAACACAGCGACCAGTCGGATGAGTCGAAAGACGCTCTGCAGACCCGAACCGAAAGCCAGGTACTTGCCGGTAGCGAGCAGCTCTCGTTTGGCCTCCGCACCGAACAGATCAGCATGGCGCGCGGCCCCAAATGCCGTCGTCGCCGAAAAGAGGTAGCCGCTCGCGTAGCTACCGCCCGAAACGGAGGAGAGGTAGTCGAAACAGCTGAGCAGGCCCGCCTTAGCGAGCTCCTCCAAGAACCCTAAGCTGACCGTCGCCGAGCGAACTCCCCCGCCCGAAAGTGCGAGGGCGATGAGCGGGGCTTCGGGACTCAAGCCGGAGCGTGAACGAACATGTGCGGCTTCGTCCGCGAGCAGCAGATCGAGGTCCTTCCCCGGGCAGTATTGCGCCGCGGCGGCCTCGGCTGAGGAGGGCTTGCCGTCAAGACTCATTGTCGGCTCCCGAAAAACTCGGCTATCGGCGGCATCGCACGGGTCACGCAGGGGGATGGGTGCACACGGCACCCTATTCTGCGTCTCGAAACCGCCCAATAGTACGAACGTACCTGCTGCCGAGAACGCACGCCGCAAAGGCGTGAGCACCAACCCCTAGCCGACGGCACTCTTCAGTGGGGGCGTGTAGACGATGCGGCCGGGGTTGAAGACGATGCGATCCGCAGACGGTGGTGCACCGCTTCTGGCGTGCGCGGCTTCTTCGACGCGTGCGGTAAACGTCTGCGTTCCGTCATCCGGCAGCCGGCCTGCTGGCGGTGAGATGATTGCCTTGCCGTTCGCGCGCGATGCGAAGTAAGCGAGCTCCGCTCGGCTGCCAACACCGACCTTCTCGAAAACGCGAGCGAGCGTGTTTCGGACCGTGTTGACCGACACCCCCATCAGGATGCCGATTTCAGAGTTTTGAAGGCCTCGTGCGGTCAAGCCGACGAACTCTGCCTCGCGCTGGGTCAGGCCGTATTGTGTCGCAAATTCCGAGGCAATTACGTCGTCTTGTGCTTGGAGAGTGAGCACCTCCACGATGTGCAGGAAAGGAGCCACGATGTCGACCAGATCCAACTCACGCTGCGTGAATGGATGCGCCGCGTTGCGCCGCTCCAAGTTGAAGCCGGCGATGTTGCCGTGACGGACGCTCACCCGCACAATCATGTGCTTCATCCCGGTGGGGTCCAATACCTCCCGAAACACGGCCATCTGCAACTGGCGCGCACGGGGCCAGACGTCATGGTGGATACGTGCGCGGTCCGTGTACAGGGCGACCTCCTCCGGCAGGATCTCGGCTAGGAAGCGGCCCAGATTCCGCTTGAGAAACTGCTCATCATGGTCTGCGATGGCACCCCGCCCCTCAGTCGCGTTTCCCCAACTGGCAGCGATATAGCCTGCGTCGAACCCGACGGTTTGTTGCAGCCGCTCCAACATCAAGGGCCAGGCGACCGACGGATCGCGGACCTCCATGATCATCTCGGCGAAACTTCCTACTAGGTCTTGCGGCTCCGAAAGCATCATTGAAACACCCCAACCGAGTAAGCAAAATCATTACCATGCTGCCGCGGCAGTGAATAGGCCAAGGTAGGTAGTATTTTAGAGTGCCCGTTTCCGCGCGGTATCGAACAGAAGAAATAATCATCGCTCCGCGAATCGCTAAGGCGACACTCAATCGCGTTTTTGCGCTTCCAGCGAGAGAGCTTGGCCCCGGTCGAAAGCGATGCGCGACCTCGGGCATTGAGGGGCGATCACAGGGGCGCGCGCAGCACCTCGCAGCACGCGCAGCTGCTTACAGGAATGGCGGCGACTGGCACCGGCTCGGGCTGAGCAACCGAGCTCGCGCCGCGTGGGCCTTCGCTACACGTTGCTCCGACTGCACCCCAAAGACGCGGACGTGAGCGCGAACGCAAATTCGATCGGACTCAATCTCAGCTATTTGGGTCGTCTCCAGTAGAACGGGACACTCGACCCGCGCTGACGCTCGCTCCGTTACATTGCCGGGCACCAGAAAATTCATTGCCGGTCAACGCGATTCTACCTTCGGGACTCGACCGGGTCCCACAGGCTCGCCATCGCGCTATTCAGCGAGTCGGAGCCGAGCGTTGGCCGGGCACGGTGCTCCTCCGCGCCGTTCGGTGTAGTGCACCAGCATGACCGCACCGCGCCCGCCCCACCACGACACTGGCCCAGTCGATCTGCACGATATCGCTCGCAGTGCCATGCTCGAGCGCTCGCTCGAGCCGGACTTCTCCCACGCGGTGTTGGCCGAGATGGCGGCGCTTCACGGTCCTGCGCAGCCCGACGCAGACGAGCCGGTTCGCGAGCTGCGTGATCTCCTGTGGGTGTCCATCGACAACGACGACTCGCGCGATCTCGACCAACTCTCGGTCGCCGAGCAGCTCTCGGGAGACCGGACGAAGATCTCCGTCGCCATCGCGGACGTGGACAGCTTGGTCGCCCAAGGCACGGCGATCGACGATCACGCGCAGACGAACACCACCTCGGTGTACACCGCCGCGCAGATCTTCCCGATGCTCCCAGAGCGACTATCGACCGACCTCACGTCATTGAACGAGGGCGAGGATCGGCTGGCGCTCGTGATCGAGCTCGTAGCCGGACCGGACGGCGCGCTCGAGAGCTCGGATGTGTATCGCGCGCAGGTGCATAACCACGCGAAGCTCGCCTACAATAGCGTCGCTGCATGGCTCGAGGGCCGCGCTCCCCCGCCCGCGCGCGTGCTCGCCGTCCCGGGCGCAGACGAGCAGCTGCGGCTTCAGGATCGAGTCGCGCAACAGCTGCGCAAGCGGCGCTTGGAGCACGGCGCGCTCACGCTGGAGACGCTCGAAGCGCGCCCAGTGTTCGACGGCGACACCCTGGCGGATCTCGTCCCTGAGGGCTCCAATCGCGCCAAACAACTGATCGAGGATCTGATGATCGCGGCCAACGGCGTGAGCGCCCGCTTCCTCGAGCAGAAAGGCTTCGCGACGCTGCGCCGGGTCCTGCGTGAGCCGGAGCGCTGGCTCAAGATCGTGGCCATCGCCGAGGCGCTCGGCGATGCCCTGCCTGAGCTGCCATCGAACCTCGCGCTCGAAGCTTTTCTGCAGCGACGCCGCGCCGCCGATCCGGAGCGCTTCGCGGATCTCTCGGTGTCGATCGTGAAGTTGCTCGGGCGCGGCGAGTATGCGCTCGATCTGCCGGGCCAGACCGCGCCAGGGCATTTCGGACTGGCACTCCGCGACTACACGCATTCCACCGCGCCGAACCGCCGTTTCCCAGATCTGATCACCCAGCGGCTATTGAAGGCAGCGCTCGCGGCGCAGCCTGCGCCCTACTCGAACGCGCGCTTGAGTGAGCTTGCGCGCCACTGCACGCTGCAAGAAGACAACGCGGCGAAGGTCGAGCGCCGCGTGCGCAAGTCTGCGGCGGCGTTGCTGCTGTCCCGGCAAATCGGGCAAACGTTCGACGCCTTCGTCACGGGAGCCTCTGTGAAAGGCACATGGGTGCGCATCACGCGGCCCGCTGCCGAGGGCAAAGTCGTGCGCGGGTTTCACGGGCTCGAGGTGGGCGATCACATCCGGGTGGAGCTCTTGGACGTGGACTTCGAACGCGGTTTCGTGGATTTCGGCCGAGTCTGAATGAGCTCCCCGAAATCCCCGAACAACGATAACTCCCCCCGCGTCGAGCTCGGGCCCCCGCCCGCGGGCACCACGTCCCACGATCAATGGGGGAAAGGCACGCGCGACCCGAGCGAGCGCCAATTCTTGCGCGGCCCGCGCCCGCGCGGACTGGAGCTTGCCGAAGCGGTGCGCATCTTCCGCGAATGTGTGAAGGGGTTTCGTCGTCTTCACTTCGTCGGTCCGTGCGTCACCGTGTTCGGCTCCGCACGCTTCAAAGCCGATCACGTCTACTACGCCTTGGCGCGGGAGCTCGGCGGCAAGCTCGCGGAGGCAGGCTTCACGGTGATGACCGGGGGCGGCCCCGGGATCATGGAGGCTGCGAACCGCGGCGCCAAAGAAGCCGGCGGCTATTCGGTCGGCAGCAATATCACGCTCCCGGTCGAGCAGAAGCCGAACTCATACCTCGATCGCTTCGTCGAATTTCGCTATTTCTTCGTCCGTAAGATGCTGCTCGAGAAATACTCCTACGCCTTCGTGGCCATGCCCGGCGGCATCGGAACACTCGACGAGATCTTCGAGACCGCGGTGCTGATCCAAACCGGAAAGCTCAAAGAGTTCCCGTTCGTGCTCATGGGCAAGAGCTTCTGGACTCCCCTCCTCGACTACCTACGCGATACCATGCTCGCCGCCGGCACCATCGACGCCACCGACATCGATCGCTGGCTCATCACCGATTCCCCGGCGGAAGCCGTGGAGTACATTCGGGAGCACGCGATGCGACAATTCGGGCTCAGCTATGGGCCGCGCGCGAAACCGCGCTGGTGGCTCGCGGAGTCGCTCTAACTGGCGACTTCACTGCCTTGCGTTTCGTGGCTCAGGCTGCGGAGCCCGCGCGGCTCCGCTCGCGCCCCGCAGCGAGCGTCGTAGCCCACCACGCGAGCTCATCGAACATGGGCGTCGCGAGCTCGTCGAGGTGCGGGAAATCGGCCATCGTTTTGCCTTCGCGCAGCAGGCCGAGCATCTCGGTACGGCCGATGTGCACCGCGTGCTTCAGCGTCGCGACCTGCATCTCGGCGAGAATGCCGCGCAAATGCTCCACTGCGCGCGCGCCACCCGCGCCGCCATAGCCGACGAAGGTTGCGGGCTTACGGTGCGTCTCTGGACCCAAGTAGTCGAGCGCGTTCTTGAGCACGCCGCTCAGGCTGTGATTGTACTCGGCGGTCACGAACACGTAGCCATCGAGCTCGGCCATCTTCGCCGCCCAACGCTGCGCGACCGGGTGCTGCGAGGGCGCGTACAGCGGCGGTAGCTTTTCTTCGAAGAATGGCAGCGGGTATTCCCGCAGATCGACCAGCTCGAACGCGGCGTCGGCGCGCTTGGCCGCGAGCCCCGCGGTCCATTTGCTGATCGCATCGCCCAGGCGGCCTGGGCGAGTCGTGGTGATGAGGATGCCAATCTTGAGCTTCGAGGTCATATTCACTCCCGTGTAACGTGGGAGCGTCACTATCGTGCTCGGAGCAAGCGCCGCAAGAGGGCACCTTTTCAGCAATTGCTTACGATTTGGTAAGCATGGACTCGAGCGGCATTTCCGCGTCGCTCTCGGCTTGCTGATCGTACAGCCGCCGCGATTCCTCCAGCCCTTGGCGGTTCGCGACCACCCAAGCCGCGAGCGGGTTCAGCGCCGCGCGCAGTGACTTTCCGCGCGGCGTCACCTCGTACTCCACTCGCGGCGGCACGGTCGCATAGGCGGTGCGGACGACGAGCCCGTCGCGCATCAGCGCCCGCAAGGTTACGACCAATACGCGCGGCGAGATCCCCGGCACCGCGCGATTGAGCGCCCCGAAGCGCAGCCGCTGATCGCCGAGCACGCCCAGGATCAAAATCGACCACTTGTCACCGACGCGCGCGAGCATCTCCCGAATCGGCAAGCAGTCGCCGACTCGATGCTCCACCGTGCGATCGCCAAGCTGCTCGTCCATGAGCCGAAGCATAGCATCCCCCGCCCCACCTGGCCGAAAACGCGTGGGCGCCGATTCACGCCGGCGAGGCACACTTTGTATGCCACTCTGGGCGCACTGGCCGATGACTTTGGCGCGAGATAAAGCCGCAAATGGGGTTGGAGCGCTCGGGCTGCTCCTGACGATGCAGTTCGTCCTTGGCGGTTGCATGCAGCGCGAGACCACGCAAACCGTGAAGAGTCCGGTGCTGGAGCGACGAACTCAGGCGGATGCGAGTGAGCCGCTACTGCGCAGCGAATGGCAGGTCGAGGACGGTCGCATCGTGGGCCACGTAGTGTGGGGCTCGTGTGTCAGTGAACGAGCGTGGTCGGTCGAAGAGCAAAAAATCGAGCACGTGCGACCGCTCCCGGCAGCGGGCTGGCTCACGGCGGGGGCCGGTTCGGCTGCGATCATTACGGGGCTCGCGATACGCAACACTCAACTGACCGTTAAGTGCACGGATGTTCCGCAAAGCGGTGAAGAGCCGTCCTTCCCCGTTTGCCAAGGCCAAGAGCCGGAAAACGGCGCATCGAACGCCGCGATCGTCGTGGGTACGCTCGCTCTGGTGACCGGAGCCGTGCTGATCGCGATCAGGCCGAGCGACAAGGTCACGGTGCTCAAGCACGAGCCACACGCCGAGAGGTCGGTCTCGCCTTGCATCGCGCCGGAAGACCTAGCGGTCATGAGCTTGCTCCTGAAGCTGGGCAAGAACCGCTTCGTGCACGTCACGGTCGCCGCCAATGGCGAGGCGTCCGCCGATCTCGCCGCCAGCGCGCATCTGCCCAAGGGGGCCGATCTGGACATCGTCGTCTATCGCGCCCCGCCCGTGTTCGCCAAAGCCCTCCCACGCTGGACCGTGATTGGTCACGTCCATGTGCCTGATTGAGCCCATTCTGCCGACCAGCGTGGCCGAACCTTGCCTGGGCAGGTTCAGCGATAGAGCAGACCGAGGACCACTCGGAAGGCGGGACGAGCCAGGTACGGGAATACTTGCCAGGCCAAAAGCAGCCCGAGAAACTCGAACGCGGGCATTCGCTTCATGCGCGCGTACAGCGAGCCTAACGACTCGGGAAAGAAGCCAGACAATACACCGGCTCCGTCGAGCGGTGGCACCGGGATCAAGTTGAACAGAAACAGCACCACGTTGAGCTTGAGCATCACGCCGAGTGCCATCGCCAGCGCATTGAGCGGCGAGTGCGGGCCCCCGCTGAGCGCCTCGACGTATTGCGTGCTCGACCCGGCGGCGGCGTACTGAAAGACGTGCGTGGCGAGGAGCACGCGCATCGCGCCGAGCGCGATCAGTGCCAGAAGCAAATTGGCCGAGGGGCCAGCCAGCGACATCAACGCTTGGCGCCGCGGGTTCAATCTTCCCCACTCGGCGTTGAAGGGCACCGACGCGAAGCCGACCATCCAACCGAGCTGCACGTACGAAATGAGCGGGACCAGCACCATCCCGATCGGCGAACGACGGATATGCGGCAACGGATCGAGCGTGACGTGTCCGGTCTCGTACGCGGTCTGGTCACCGCCCTTGTAGGCCAAAAACGCGTGCGAAAATTCGTGAAAGGTCGTGCTGAAGAGAAACACGAGGTACCAGATCAGCAAGCCGGGAAGCATCTCAGCCATTTGGCCCCGAGTTGTACTCTGAACCTGACGCAAGTAGCATCGATGCCATGTTCGGAAGACGTTGCGCGCTGCTTTCGCTGCTCTTCGCCCTGCTCCCTGCCTGCGGTGGCCCCAATTCGCGCCTGCTCACGGTGCGCACCAGCAGCGGCTCGGGGGCGGTGGACTTCAGCGTGAAGAACGCCAGCGATGCACCCATCAACGCCCTCTACATCGCCAAGACCGAACGGGTCAACGCGGCCGGCCAGAACCTGGATGATGACTCTCCCGAAGGCGCGGCCCTGTGGGGACCCGATCTGCTCACGCACTCGGGCATCGGCGTGGGACAACGCATCGAGCTCGACGTTCCGCCGGGCACTTGGGACGTTCGCGCGCTCGATCGCGGGAGGCGTTACCAGCACATCACCGGCCTTCGTCTCGGCGCCGGGGGCCGCTACATCCTCGAATTGAATGACGGCGGTTGGCGGAGCAAGTGACGAACGCCGGGGGGACGGCCACATTGCCGTCACCGTGAATCCGGGTTGCGCTCGGGCGATGTCAGCGCGGCTCGGAACTTGGCTTGCGATTTTGCTGGTCTGTCAGGCCTGTCAGGACCGGGCTAGGCCCCACGAGTCGAAGGTGGTGCCCAAGGCAATGACGAGCCATCCTTCGCTTCAGCGTGTAGGCGCCTTCGATCTGGCCAGCAGCGACGCCGGAGCCGTACTGATCATCGCCGAGCAAGCTCAGCTTCAGATGACTTTGCTGGACCTGGCAGGCCGAGTGCAAAAGACCGAAACGCTCTACACGGCGGAGGCCACGCGCGCACCCGGGGCTTCTCCTGGGCAGGAGTCATTCGAGATCGAGGAAGTGGTCGCTGCCACGCTCGACACGCGACTCGCGGTCGCATGGATCGAACGAGATCGCCTTTCGACTCGGGCGCTTGGGCTGTCTGGCTCTCTCTCGAACCGAAGCGATACGCGGATCATCTCGATGCCCGATGTTCAGCAGCCCATTGCGCTGCCGCGCGGGAACCTCGCGCTCGGCAGCACCGATGGGCACTTCGTCGCATTGACACGCGGTGAATCGACTCCGTGCGCCGAGCAAGCCCAGCGGGACTGCGTTGGCTATTCTTTCTTTCGCTTCGACTCTGGCGAGCCGCACCGTTCCGGACCACCGCTCGCCGTGCCTGAGCCTTGCGCAGAGAACGCCCTGAATTTTGCGGTGTCCGGGGCTCGCTGGTACTACGGGGTGTGTTCGCGCGGCAGCGGCAGCCCCGTGACGACGGTGTTTACCATCCAGAACGAGCCATCCTATTACGCACGTGCCGATCGCGTGCTCGAGGGCTGCGCGCCGACCGGCGCGGTCGTCGTCAAAGATGATCTGATCGTCGCGGGTGACTGCGCGGGAACTCGGCGCGCCGTGCGCGTGCGCGGCGGCGACCGAGCGCCGGAAGAGGTGCGCATGGATCGCTCGGAAGCCGTGTGTGAATCGGGCAAACCTTTGATTGTGCAGCGCGGCTTGTCCGGTCTCGAGCTGCCGCTGAATGGCCGGCAAGACCGGCTGGAGGCGTTCCTTCCCGCGCGATTCAGCTTGCCTCGGGCGCGCGCGGTGTGGACGGGGCAGACCTTGTTGGTTGCCGGAGTGATCGACTCGAAAGTAACACTCAAGGGTTATCGCTGCGATTCGACGCTGCTGCGGGAAGTAGCGCTCGAATGAACGCGCGCGGCCCGACGAGAGCGCGCCCGGCGTAGCAACCACGCCGCAATCAGTACCAAGGACCATGGCGCACCTTGCGCCGCCCTACCCCGCAAGGAGCACGAGCAACCGGAGTCAGCGGATGAGCTGGTTCCGGGCCACCCTGATGGGGCCCCCACCGGTTTGAGTCCGGCGGGGATCCGCATCACGTAGGTATTGCGACTCAGGTCCGGGTCCGGGCTACTGGCGGTCACCGTGCTGGTGATCGTGATCTCGCTGCCGGAATATTGGAGACCGCCCGAGGACACCTGCCACGTCTCGCCCCAAGCCAGGCTGTCCAAATCGCAAGTAGCGCCGTGTGCGTCGGACGTGCAACGAGCACTGGGCGGGTCGGACGCCACTTCCGGGATGATACCTCCCGGCTCGATTTGGATGGTGAGGTGGAGGTCGTAGGCCGTGGCGGGGCCGTCATTCACCACGAACGTGCTCACGCCGAACTCTCCCGTGGTTAGGAAAAAGGACGACATGCCGATGCCGAGGTCGGAAAATTTGCTGTGCGTGATCGGGACGTGGAGGGTGTTATTCGCTGGATCGGGATCGGGCGCGCCGCTACACACCGACACGTCGAAGCCGTCGAGATCTCGGTTGGCGGTGGCGTCTTGGCTAAACCCGATGGTGAACGATTCCTGCGGAGAGAGCACGAGCAGCGGACACTTGTCCGTACCGTTGCCGGACGAATCAGTGCAGAAAGGAAAGTGCCCACCGGGCAGATTCGAGGTCAGCGCAATGCCCTCGGTGGCGGTCGGCCCGAGATTCTTGATCACGAGGGAACCCCGGAGTTGCGCCGAGACGTCGAGTTGACTGTCCGAGCCGAGCGTCAGCTCCAAGTCGGCATGAGCCAACCCCGCGCGCACCAGGTGAGACATCTGGTCGAGCGCGGTGAGCTCCAGCGAGCCATCGCCATCCCAGTCGAACAGATTCAGTGCCCGCTCGTAGGGTAGCGGCGGCGAAGGCGCCCAAGTGTCGCCCATGAGTTGAGCGACGGCGCGACTGTTGACCAGGTCGTCTTTGCCATCCTTGTTCAAGTCGCCGACGAGCAAACGGCCGGGCGAGCCCCAAAAGGGAGGCGGGCCCTCGGGCAGCAGCGAAAAATCGCCCGTCGCGGTTTGAAGCCAAGTGTTCACCGGCAATCCGCCGTCATTCACTTCGGCCTCGACCGCGAGATCTCGCCGCCCATCACCGTTGAAGTCACCCACCGCGATTGCGGAGCAATTCAGGCGTTGTCCGGGGAGCTCGAGGTTCTGAAACAGCTCCCAAGTGGAACGCGACCCAAGCCGCGCCATACTCACTCCGCCGTTAACGCCGAAGACCAGATCGTCGAGCCCATCGCCGTCCATATCCGCGATCGCGATCGCGTTGTCGAGCGTCGTCGCCCCCGCCGAAAGCAGCTCGACCCCCGGCACCGCAGCCAGAGTGATCCCACTCAAGCTGTAGAGTGAGAGTAACTTGGTGGATGTGTTGCCGAGCAGCAGGTCCGCCGTCGTCTGACTTCGAAAGTGCCCGACCGAAGCGACGAACGGTGAGCTCCCCGTACTTTCGAGCGTCACGCTCGCAATCGAGTGCAGGGCACCCGTGACGTCCGCTGCCAGCACGTCGGTCTTGGCCGGCCCCATGACGAGCAGCTCTGCCCCCGGTGCGCCGTCCAAGTCTCCGACCGCCAACGCTCGTCGCGTGCCACTGGTGACGGTGAAGACCTGCTGCGGCTTTGCCGCTGTTCCGCGGTACGTCACGGTGACGCTGATGCCATCGCTCGATACTTCATCGATGATGCCATCGCCGTCCATGTCGGCCGGGACGGAGAAGATCAGCTGACTATTATCCGCGAGCACCTGGGGCTCCACCGAAAGAAGGAGCGAACCACACGCCGCAGGCGACAGTTGCTGCGCCCGCGCCGAAGCTGGAAAAGCCGCCCCGACGACGCACACCAAACCCAGGATTACACCCCGCATGCGCCGAGAATACTCGGCCCGCTTTCCGAAGCCAACCTCGACGACCAGCGACGCCCTCGGCTGCGTCTGTTCCCAGTCGCGCGCAGAGAAAATCGCGTACTCTCCCTCATTAATGA
The DNA here is from genome assembly GCA_037200885.1 of Pseudomonadota bacterium. Lineage (GTDB taxonomy): Bacteria > Myxococcota_A > Polyangia > Polyangiales > Polyangiaceae > PMG-095. Next base: position 1,601,516 of record JBBCIN010000001.1, on the reverse strand, counting down.
TGCCTAGCACGCGCGTCTGGAAGAAGCTTCGAGGGTCGACAACGTGGTCCTGGGTCGTCGCATCGCTGCTCGTCTTCGCCTTTGGTTGCGGTCATGGCAGTGACTCAGCGAACTCGAACGGCGGCGCGGGCGGCGGCGCGGCGCTGTGCGTGCCGGGGATACAGATCGCCTGTGCTTGCAGCAACGGCGCTGTCGGTGCGCAAGCGTGCAAAGCGGACGCCACCGGCTACGGCGCGTGCGAGTGCAGCACTCAAGCAGGCGGAGGAACGTCGGGTGGAGGAACGTCAGGCGAGAGCAGCGGTGATGCGCCACCGACCGCGGGTAGCGCGGCCGCGGGCGCCGCTGGAGAAGGCGGCGACAGTGAGGCCGGCGCGGGCGGCGATGCGGGCGCGGCGCCCCGGCAAGGCCAGCGACTTTCCCGAGCCGCCCATCCTCGAGGACGGCGTGCCTGCCGACGCGCCCGAGTTGTTCGCCACGGCTACCGACGACCTGACGAGCCCCTTGTGCGTGCTCGAGCCTCAGCTTTCATCCGGCAGCGTGCCGGGCGCGATGTTCCCGAGCAATTGGCTACGACCACGTTTTCGCGTCGCCGCCGCGGACTTCGATCTGTACCAAATACGCCTGCATTCAGCCGCCGAGCGCGACGACCTCGTGGTCTACACCACGAAAAAGACCTGGTATTTGCCGAAAGACATCTGGCGCGGCCAAGGCTCGAACGCGGGGCTCGGCGCCGCAGCGGCAGGTAGCGAGATCAACGTGACCATCCGCGCGCTCGACACCAACGCACCGCTCACCGCCGCGCGCGTGAGCGGGACCTTCAGCGTCGCACCGGCGGTCGCCTCGGGCAGCGTTCTCTTTGCTACCGCGACGACCTGGTCAGCTACGGCCAACGCGAACCAGGTGCTCGGCTTTTCGGTCGGCGACGAAGGAGTAGAGGCAGCGTTGACGCTACCGCAAGTCTCTTGGGCCGGGCAACTCACTGAAGATGGCGCCGAGCTCAACGGCTACTACGACACTCAAAAGCTCGTCGGCTTCGTCGACGGCGAGGTGCGCCGCATCAAACGACCCGCCTTGACACCCGATGGCCAAGCGCTCGCATTCAGCGACGAGTATCCGTATGCCCTCGGAATGTCGCGACTGACGGCGGGTCCCGTCGGCTCGATCCCCTCGTACGTGGGCAAAGGCGCGCTCGGCATGCTTCGGATGCCGTGGCTCGGCAGCACCGCGCTCTCCCTCGCGCATTGGGCTCAGAACGATCGCGTGCTGGTCTCGAGCTACGGCAGCACCTTCAAATCAGGTACCGCGCGAACGAGGCCTTGGCAGGGGTTACCGTCGTATGCCAGCGCGGGCGGGACCGACGACTGGGTCAAGTGGCATCAGCTCGTTTGGTTCGATCTCGAGGCCAGCTTTACCGTCGATCTCGTCTCACTCGACGACTACGGACCGCCCCTGGAAGCGCGCAACGCCGCAGTCACCGCCGCAAAGGGGTCCTCTTGGGGCATCATTGCGACTGGCGACACGAACACGAGTCACGTGTCGCCCAGCTTCAACCCCGCGGGCGACATGCTCGCCTACGTTGCCACCGACTACTCGCGGAACGGCTACCCCGACCCGCTCGCGACCCAGGCAGACATTCGGCTCGTGCCCTACAATGCCCGCGCGGGTGGTGTTTCGCAGCCCCTTGCCGGCGCCTCGGATCCGAACGCGCTCGAATACGAACCGACCTTCTCGCCGGACGGAAAACTCGTCGCCTTCAGCCGCGCCGCAACGGACGGCCCGGACGGCCCGGACGGCAATCGCTTCGCTGAAGTGAGCGTGGTCCCGGCCAGCGGCGGCGACCGCGCCCGGCTCCTTGCCAATGATCCGAACGCTTGCGCGGGCGATCCGACGCCACTCGCCTTGCTCAACGGTTCACCCGCTTGGGGCCCGAATCCGGTCCACCACGACGGGCGCACTTATTACTTTATGCTCTTCACTTCTGCGCGCAGATACGGCGACGAATTCGCGATGCAGTTTCAGTTCGACAGCACGTTTCCAGGCACTGATGAGGCCCATACCCTGCGCGCCTCGACTCAGCTGTACTTGACCACGATGGTAGTCGACGACACGACCGGCAGCGTCACCAGCTATCCGGCGATCTATGTTTGGAATCAGAATCGTATTGCCGCCTCCGGCGGCGTTGCCACGTTCGCGAGTCTGACACCGGTCTGGGGCACGACCGCGCTCCCTGCACAAAACATCCCCCCGGTACCCTAGTTGCGGTCCAGCAGCGCCTTGGCACTCGCCGAGCGATCCCACCCCCGACGCGCCCTCTAATACCGGCGTGAACCGTTGTTGCCCGCGGGGGGTTTGCTGCATCCTTCAGTTGTACCCGATTATCCTGACCATGGCGCTGTGGGTGACAGTGGGCGGCAAAGTCGAATTCGCGAGGCCTACGACGCCGAGGTCAGTTTGATTTCGACTGGCGCAGGCGGGACTACCTCAGCGAGGTCCGGCCGTCTCGATCGCGCCGCTGCGTTCATGGACAAACTCGCGGATCACGGCTGAGCGCAGCGCGCTGAGGTCGCAAAACTCTGACTTTTGCGCGTAAGCGTGGAGATCGACGGGGATAACTCGCCCCAGTCTCTTCAGAAAATACCATTGCCATAGCTCGCGTTCGCTGACGCCCAGACGCTCGAGTTCAGCCTCAGGGGAGTAGGCACCGTGCTGTTGCGCATTCTTGGCCGCAACTCTTGCGACCATCGGCCCGTACTGACCGGTCGATCGAAGGTGATCGACGAGGTAGGGCTTCGCCTGTTCCCTGAGCAAAGGAAGCGCCCACGTTAGGCGTGCTTGGTCCTCGAAGAATCGCACGGCCTGCTTTTCGCCGAGGTGTTGTTCGGCGCACCAGCGACTCAAGCTGTTCTCATCGAGCAACCCGAGCGCGCGACGCAGTTGCTCGACCGCACCTCGCGTGGTGGCGAGATCTGGACGAATGCCAGCTTCAGACGCTGTTTGGAGTGCAATCGCTCGTACAATGGCTGCATCCCACGTCGCCTCGTGGATCTCGGAGACTTTCAATGCTTCCGTTGGTTCGAAGTTTGCGGCCGCCTCATCGCTGCCCCTGCTCTCGTCAGGTTTCGCGAGCCGAACCGCCTGGTGCCATGCATCCGTCGCGCTGAACCGGTAACTTACCCGCTTCGGCTCGACGCTTTGGCAGCCCCATTCTTGCAGGTGCTCGAGCAACCTCACTGAGTCCAGACGCTTCAGGTCGACGCGCCCTTCGGGCAACCAGTCTCTCAGACGTGCGACGACATGAGGTTCGATTCCTGCCGCGTGGGCGTCCTCGAGCAACCCGGGAAAGGTTCGCTCTGCGTAGAACCGCTTCTTCGCGAGTTGCTGCAGAGCCTCACCGTGCTCCTTCGAGCACACCCCGTCGACGACAGCGCGGCGCATTGAAGCACGGATGTTGACCATCGCTTCGGAACCGCCCGAATATCCGGCATCGGCGCTACCGTGGACGACGGCAACCTCGTCATCGTCTTCGAGCTCGCCTGACTGATAGGCACGGAACACTTCACCGATCCCGACCATGCCAAAGTCGGCCAACTCCGCGGCCCGGAGCGCTCCCATGCTCGCCGCGCCAAAGACGTGGACACCTTCTGACATGGCCCACAGCACTTCCTTGTGCCAAACCGCCGCGACTCTGTCGAAGTAGCCGTCGATGATGGCGATGGCATCGACACGTCGCCTTGCTACGCGATACACGTCACCGAACGAGGCGGGCCCCAGCACCTCGGCATCGATGTATGAGCCGATTGTCGCAGCGTCGATTGTTGGCCCTGCAAATACCGTGACCTTCATGTTAGTCGTGTCCGCAAGCGCCGACCTGGCACGAAGCCAGGCGCGTCGCACATGCTTTCGAGCCCCGGAATAACGACCCGTACGACTGGGATTCCGAATTCCTTCAGCGTCAAATCGACCGCGACCACTTCGGCAATTCCCGCCGACTTCAGTTGCTCGAGCTCCCAGGCAACATCCTCCTCGATTGAATCGCCATCGAACGTAGGAACGCTGGAGAATGGGCGCGCGCCTGACGTCGTGGTCGTGGCCAAGGCCTTCGCGACCTCGTCCAAATCCAACCCTCGACGGTAGACAGCAAGCCCGAGATCATCGCGACTCCCGGAGATTACGGTAAGCCGCGACTGCGCGGCTTCGCTGAGCGCGCGGAAGAGCGCCACCTCCCGACAGGGGTGACACCCCGACCCGAACATTGCCCCGAGCGGTCGAAATAAATCGGGTGAATGATCGGCAATTAGGCACAGAAAGCTCGGAATGCCGACGTCGCTCGTCACCTCCCAAACTCCGACGGCCACGCCTGCCGCGGCAAATCGCGTGAGCGCCCAGCGACACGCGGCATCGTCGACCCCGTCCAGATCAATACGGGACGAGGCCTTCTCTGCACTCGTGCGGTAGTGCCAGAGAGTGTTGGCATCGCGCTCCACCAGCTCACAAATGGCGTGACTGGTCGCCTCGAGAACGTGATTGCCAGAAGCCACGCCGCTGTCGGAAAGCAAGAAGGCGCCGCTATTGCTCGCGAGGGGTACGACATAGTCGGCGTGCACGACTTCGAATGGCAACCAAGCCCGCTCGCGCCCGAGAATTTCGTGGCCCTCGACCCATAGAAAGCGCGCGTCCGAATCATAGATACCGCCAGCCACGCGGGGCAGCCCGTCGACGTCGATGACCCGGCCGCCCTGTGCCCGGATCTGCCGTTCACTCTCGAGCCGCAGCGGCTTGCGAATATTCTCGGCGTGATAGTTCTCGATGGATTCCATCAAGCCGGACACCTTGGCCGCGATCAGGTCGACGCCTTTGCCTTGTGCGACCGCGAGTGAGCGGGAATTCGGTCGCACCACCGAGACGACCGGGATGCCGATCACGTCGAGGCCCGTAATGTTCGCCACCCGGGTGATGCCGAATGATCGCGCGATCGCCGAGACTCGGTCGAGCGTGACGCTCGGTGACGAGACACGGTGGGTGCCGAAGCGGTGCTGTTTCGGCGCGGATGTCGGGCTCGATGACAAGCGATCCTCTAAGCAGCTCGGGCGTGACTAGCGTTTGTTCCGCGGCTCTAGCGCCTGGAAATACTTTGCCTTGTCCTTCACGTCGAGGCCCGATAGCGCGCCAGACCTTAGGCTGATCAGACTGAGAAGGTAGCAAGTCCAGCCCGCACCCGTACCCTGTGCGGTCGGCAAGTTCGCCAAGATGACGCCTTGGTTGAGCGCCATCATGTCGATTGCGCCGGTATCCTCGTCTTCCACGATCGGAGGGCAGAGGTTCGGATCGGAGTAGACGTTGCGCTGGACGAGGTAAGCGGTGTCCGGCTTCGCAAAGGGAATGATGACCAGGTCCTTGGCGCCCAGGCCTTTGATTGAAGGATGAGGCGGGGGGCCTGGTGGCAGTAGATCTTCGCCCGGACCAATCAGTCGCGAAAGATTGGCGACGTACGCCACGCTGCCGTTTATAGGTTCCTCGTACAAGTCAGCATTGTTCCAAGTCGGATTGAGCGCAATCGTCTCGCGCTGATAGACTTCACTAGGCAACCAGTGACGACTCAGTCCTCCGTCGTCGTCGGAGAAATACAGAGCGAGGGAGAGGACATCGGGGCTAAATGGTGTATCATTTGCTCGTTTTACCATGCTATTTTCTTACTTCTCAGGGGGCGGCTGCGCGGTCGTTCCTCACGCCGGCTGGTGATCGCGGGCCAACGCCTCGATCTCGGTTGGGTACATGTAGCGTCGCGTGAAATTCGCCACGAACGACATCATCGTTTCGTAGAAGGGCTCGGCGCGGAGCGTCTGGAGTCCTTGTTCGAAGGCGTTGACGTTTTCCGCGCTCCAAAGCAAACAGATGAGGTTCGGTTGCGACGTTACCTGGGTCGCGGACCAAACCCAGGTCCACGGCTGGGCGAGTATTTTGGCTTTGCGCGAGAACCCGAGTAGGGCCAGCTGGTACTCGAGCGGAATTCGGGGACCCGTCATCCGAATCTCTTCGTACAAGTAGACGGTCTCGGTGGATAGAACCGGCGGGCTCGTCCCGAGCGCTAGCCGAAAGTTGATCAGCAGATCCTGCTGCTCTCCAGTGACCGATTTTTGGTGTTTTTTCATCCAGTCGGTCTCGGATGACGCGCAGATGGCCCCATACAGGCTATCCCACTCAGGCATTCGCCAGATGTTCATCATCGCCGGAGGTGGCTCATCGGTGATCGCCGAGAGGTCGAAGGGTTGTTCACTGCATGACGCGAGCAAGTAGATGCCTCCGTCAGCGGCAAATTCGAGTTGCTTGCGGCTAGCGTCCAGGAAGTCAGGGCCGCAATTGCGCTTCAAATCGAATTTGTCACGAAGGAAAATGCGCGTCGGTGGTGGAGGAGGGATAGGCATGGTGTTGGTTGCTCCTGACGCAACTTACGCTGCGCCGTCGAACTAAGCTCATAGGTATTTGTTACTCCGACAAGTCGCCCACACGTCGTCGAGGCCGACGCTTGCGTGCTCGCGAAATGAGGACTGAGCGCGAGCGATGAGCGTCGCGAGCTCATCGGGCAGAGCCATCTGATCCGTCCTCGAGATGAAGGCGAGCTCGTCGAGCGCGCGGTCGTCCTTGCCTTTGCGGCTCAAGCAGGCGGCGTATGGAATACGTGCGAGCCATTGCAAAGGGAAAACGTAAGCCGCAGGCAGCTTCGACCACGCTTCCAACGCTTTCGAAGCGTGGTCTGCGGCGCCGCCGAAATCGTCGGTGCGCGTGGAGGCCCATGCTAGACCCGAGCACGCAACGCCGATGTAGTCGTACATCTGCATCTTTTGCGCCAACTCGAGGGTTCGCTCGGCGAGCGCTCGCGTTTCCGACACTCGCTCGGTTCGACGCATCAACACCCCGAAGTACGCCAGCACGCGTGTCAAGAGTGCGGTATCGCCGACGCGCTCGGCTCCGTCGACCGCGCGCACAAATAAGGGCTCGGCGGCAGCGTAGTCGCCGTAGAGCGTCAATGGGAAAGCGTGCGCGAACTCGGCCGCTGCGCGTTCACGTGGATCAGTCGACTGCTGGCCGATGCAGAGCGCGCGATCGGTGAAGCTCAGCGCACGTTCATCGACCTTGAATCGCTCCCGCCGAACCATACTCTGTGCCATCGACGTGAAGAACCGCGATCGCTGTGCGGCGTCACCGTGACGCTCCACGATCGGTTGAGCTCTTGCGACGAGCGCATCGAGGTCGTCCACCTTGTGCATGAAATACAAGGCCGGAGCCGCGTCGACTTGGATCTGAACCAGCTCATGCCAATACGCTTCTGAGTCGGCGGCGGGTGATGCTCCGAGCGCCTGCTCTGCCCGCCCGTAGAGCTCGATAGCGTCAGAGTGTCGATGTTGCCGTTCTAGTACACGCCCCAGCTTGCGCCGACGGCGAGCCAAGAGCATCACGTCGGTCGACGCGGTGGCCTCGATGGCGGCCTCCATGCTGGCGCACGCCTCCGCCGCGTCGCCTTCGATCAGCAGGAGCTCGCCTAGGCGTTCTTGCATGTGGGCTCGAGCTCGAGCGATTTCCGCGGTGTGGAGATCGGTTGATTCGAGTAGAGCCTGTTTGAAGTGCCGAATGGCGGCGGCGTTGGCGAACGTACCCCGAGCAAGCTCACCGGCGAGCTCGAAGTAGTAAGCTGCTCGCGCTCTGGCGCGCGATTGGGAGAAGTGATGGCCGAGCTCCGCGTAGTAGGGCTCGCGCGCTTGGTCTGAGTAGTTCTGCTCGATGGCAACGGCAGCTCGGCCGTGCATGGGCTCGAGCTCCGCGGCGTCAATTTGCAAGTATGCCGCCTGGCGCAAGCCGTCGTGGACGAACCTGAGCCGCCCATTCTCCTCACCTTCCAGAATCTGGTGCTCGCACAGCAGCGCGCAGGCTTGACTCAAGATCACTGCGTCGAGGTCGGCGCAAGTTTGCAATAGCTCTACGTCGAACTGCCGACCGAGGATAGCCGCTGTCTTGACGAGTCGTAGCGCCTCGGGCTGCAGGCGGTGCAGTCGGCGTCGAATCAGCTCGGCCAGTGTCGTAGGCAAGGTCATCGCCTCCTCGAAGCTGCCGCCGCTCGTCAACTGCCAGCGCCCGCGCCCGTCTCGGGTCAGAAGCTCAGCGGCGATCGCCGTGCGCAGGTGCTCTACCAGGAAGAACGGATTTCCGTTCGATTGCGAGACCAAGTAGTCGACCAGCGAGGCTTCGGCATGCCTCAAGGCCAGCATGCCCTGGACCATGGCGCGTACCTCGAACGTGTTGAAGCGCTTGACTTCGATCAGCGAACCGCCAGGTCCGGTCACCAGGCGGCGCAGCACCGGGCTTCCCTCATCGGAGCGATAGGTGGCGATCAAGAGCAAGCCCGTTGTCGCCAGCTCCTGTTTCGCCAGAAGGTCCACGAGCGCCAGCGAGAGCTCATCGGCCCATTGCAGGTCGTCGATGACCAACAACAATGGTTCCATCTCGGTGAAGTTGAGGATTGCGCGCACGGCCGCCGACAACACACGCGCCCGAGCCTCTTGCCCCTCCCCTGGTTCCGGTTCCGGTAGCTCCGCGAAACCTGGCACGTGAGCCAACGCGGGTTGATAGGGCGCGAGGAGTCGCCCATGGGCGCCCAGCAGCTGCTCGGCATTCCACGAGATATGCTGTTGGCAACGGTCGGCGATAGCCAGAAAGAGAGGGGCAAACGCGTGCAAGGGAGTTTCATTACTGCGCGCGTCGGGTCCGACTGCGAAGGACAGGCAGTGGCCGACGACGACGTTCACACCAACCCGCTCCGCTTCCAGGACGGCTTCAGTGGCCAGGCGTGTCTTTCCGACACCGCTTTCGCCTCCGAGAAATAACGCTTCGCCCACTCCGTCTCGGTTCAGCGCAACAATCGCCGTCTTGAATCGGTGGAGGACCTGCTCGCGCCCGACGAACGGCGGGCGGTACAGGTAGGTTGGCGGCCTCGCCTGCGCCGCTGCGCGCGGGGCCACCGACAATGTCGCCAGAGTTCGAGCAACGTCATCGGCGTAACCGCGCCGCGCCGCTGGGTCCTTTTCGAGAAGTTGCAGAATGAGCTCGTCGAGTTCCTTCGAGACGTCCGGCGCGAGCTGAGAAGGAGCTACGGGAACCTCCGAGAGGTGGGCGGTCTTCAAACTGAAGGCGTCTGCGCCCTCGAAGACTCTGCGCCCAGTAACGCATTCGTAGAGCACGCAGCCTACAGCGTACAGGTCCGCGCGCGCGTCGACGAGTTCACCTCGGATCTGCTCGGGAGACATATAAGCGATTGTGCCCATGCGCGAGAATCGCGCACCGTCGAGCTCCTCGCGACCTCGCGCGCCGGCGAACTCTGCGGAGATGCCCAAATCCACCAACACCGGAGCGCCATCCGCCTGGATGAAGATGTTCTCCGGCTTGAGGTCGCGATGAACGATTCCGCTCTCATGCAGATACGCCAGCGCGTCGCACACGGAGGCAATGATGGCGAGAAGCGATTCACGGCCGAGGCTGCGCCGGCTGCTTGAATGAGGCTTGGGCTCCGCTTGGCGGAGCTGGGTTTCGATCACTTGCGTATGCAGGCCGACCGTCACGCTCCGCAGCCCACCGATGCCCGAGGCCTCCGGCCGAATCGACACCAGATGGTCTCGCAGTGTGCCGCCGACGAGGAGGTTCATCGCGTACCAGGGCAGGCCGCGGCTGATACCGCTATCGATGATGCGCGCGATCCCGGGGTGGCGTAGACGTCCCAAGGAACGAATCTCGCGCCGGATCGCTGACACGACCGATGGCGTCGTTGCCGTGATTGTCTTTACCGCGGCCAACGCGCCGGTCTCGCAGTGTTCGCCGCGATACACCACGCCCATACCACCCCGGCCCAACACGCCCGAAATTCGGAAAGGCCCAATCTCGCTCGGGATCTCCGCGCTGGCGCGGTCGAGCTCATTCCCGATCACGCGGGTACCCTAAAGGAATCCGATGGCGTCCTCAAGGGCAGCCCAGTCTCTAAAAGCCGTGCCGATATTTGCCGTCCCGATGCGACGTCAATCCGACATAATACCGACACCGGCGCGGCGAATGGCCGACACGCCGGGCCAAAGCTGCCTGTCAGGTCTATGACGAGGCTGCTATGCTCCGGCCTTCTAGGCGAATCAAAATCTCATGGGCGCACTCCAACGACGCCGCGATGGGCAGATATTCTACCTTCGTTACCAGCTGGTCATCGGCAGATCGTCATCGAGCGACCTCGCGTTACCGGTCTCCAGTGTGTCCACGCAGCAAGCAGTCATTCGGTGGGACAACGCAGGCTGGGTTGTTTCCGATCTGAGTAGCCGGAACGGGACCTACGTCAATGGCAGGCGACTCGCACCAGGTACGGTGAACTCGCAATTGCTCGAGCGCGGAGACGAGTTGGCGTTCGCCGAGCGAGATGAGATCTGGACTCTGATCGACGACGCCGCTCCGCAGCCCTTGTTGGCGCCCGAAGATGGCACGGCACCCTTCCCACTGAACGAGGGCGTCCTCAGCGTCTTGCCTAGTGAAGAGGCGGCGCTCGGCTACGTCTACTTCGAGCGTGGTTCTTGGCGATTCGAGGATGGCAGCGGCGGGATGCACGACCTCGCCGACGGGCAGACGATACTCATCGGAAACAGTAGATACCGCTTACACCTGCCCGGCGTGGCCTCGGAAACGCCCGCTGCCGCGAATCCCATCCTCGAACGCCTGCTCAGTAGCGCCGAGCTGGAGATCTCGGTGTCTGCCGACGAGGAGTCGGCGGCAATCACCGCGATCGTTGCCGGTGAGCGTTTCGACCTTCAGGCGCGAACACATTTGTACTTGTTGGCATACCTCGCGCGGCAACGGCTGAGAGCCCCCACCATAGCCGACGGAGGCTGGGTCGCGGTGGAGGAGGCGTGCCGTCAATTGGACCTGTCGCCAGAGTTGCTGGCCGTCACGGTGTTTCGCTGCCGCAAAGAGTTCGAGCACCTAGCCTTCGTAGAGGCCACTCGGATCGTCGACCGAGCTCGGAGGGGGCTACTGCGGATCGGGGTTACGCCGGAGCGGTTGAGAGTGAAATCGACGTAGCGCTCGCTCGTCGTCGACTTCGCGGTAGTGCAAGGTGCCAGGCTCGCCGTGAGGCGATGTTATGTGCTGCAATGGAAAACGTATCGGCTCGCGGGTAGTGAGGGATCAGCTCGAGACCCCAATGACTCCGCTGGATTTTCCTACGGGTGTCGTACGGAGGGCCAACTGGAACAGACCCAAGCAATCCTCACGCCGATCACAGGCTACGTCGCAATACCGCGCGCGCGCGAAGCGCCGCGTCCGGCGCTCGACCTCGATCTCAGGCAGGGCGCGATTCATGCCGATGGGTTGTCGCTGACAGACGCTCCGCTCGCCCCGATTTGGAACGAACTATTGTCCGGTGCGCTGCGCGTTGCAGCGACCTTCTCGAACGACGAACGCCACTACGCTGTCTTTGCGCCGTCTGACTCCAACATACGGCGTCCGCCCGCCGCTACGTTTCTGGAACGTGTCCTGCTTGGCGACCGGCAGAAAGTAATGGCCTTCGACCAACATCTGGCGCTGCCCGCGCTCTCGACCCGCTTGGGCCATTGCTTGAAGTGGCTGGGAGTAGATCGACGGACATCACACGTTCCGTTGTTTTTGGCGCTGCTGGCCCAGGCGAGCCAGGCTCAGTCAGCCATCGCCGTTGGTCGCATGAGCCGATTCCAACGGTATTCCGTGTTGAGCATTGCTAGGCCTGATCGGATGCTGGCAGGACTACTGAGCCCTGCCGAGAGCGCGGTTGCCCGCCTTTTGGTTGACGGCAATACCCATGCAGAGATCGCGGTGATGCGCTGTGTCTCGCGTCGGACGGTCGCCAACCAGCTAGCGAGCGCGTTCCGTAAGCTGGGGGTCTCGTGCCGATTCGAGCTCATTTGCTACCTACTGCGTCGCTCGGGCGCGGAGGTGGATTCCACTTCGCTCGCATCGGGGTAGGTGCTCAAAGGCTGCTGCGGCTTGGATTCGAGTGAATCGCTACTCGAGAGGATTTCACGCCGCCCAGCCATTTTCACGTTAGCCGACGTTTCAGACGCGAACTCGGATTTGTTATGGAGTGTAATGGTTTCCTCGGAACCATACGCGCAATGTCCTGTCGTGTCGGCCCGATGCCAGCGCATTGGCCAGGATGCTCCACCGATACGCAGCGAGCGCGCTCAGCTGGCGAACGCGCAATCTCTACTCGACCATCGAGGACATGTTGCAACGGAGGCTCGACCTTTTACCATGAACATCACCAGGAATTTATTTGCGGCGTTCGTGACCACGGTTGCGACTCTTGGCTGTGGAAAGAGCGAATACCTCAAAGCGGTGACGGCCTATGCCGAAACCGCTGGAAACGGCACTTCATCGCTTGGGGAGCTATCCGATAGCCTCGTGTCGATTTGCCGCCAGCGCGCGACGGCGCACTACATCAATCGTCGGCTCGAAGATCCCGAAGCCATGACCAAGAGCAGGTGGGAGACCTATTACACCTTACCAAAAGAGGCAGACGGTGTGCTCTCGTGGCAAGACTACTGTGCGAGCGTTGGGCAGACCGGCGAGAACTACGAAAAGCTCGTCGCGTTGCTGAGCGCGTACGTCAAAGCAATGAAGGTGCTCGCCGATCAGGAATCGTGGGACGGCTCGGACCTCAACGACTTGCTCAGCAACCTCTCCGAGCTGTCGGGGTCCAGCACGCAACTAGGCAAAGACCTAGCGGCTCTCGCGCCTTCGGCCAAGCAGCTCGTGAGTTTCCTCGTCGCCAAATACGCGGAGAGCGAAGCGCAGGAGCTCGCGAAGAGTGCCGATCCGCCAATTCAAGTGATTCTGACGGGGATGAGCGCATATCTGACGGCGACGATCAAGGATGTCGTCACGCCAGCGGCGAAGGAGCGCGCGGAGGCCATCGACATGATCGAAAAGTCGAGCGTGTGGACCACTCCAGGCGATGCCTCTCGGGTGATCTCTTTCACTAGCTATGCGCAGGCAACGGACGACGACATCTCGACCATCAAGGTCAAGTTTGCCGACTACGACACACTCATCATCAAGCTGAAGGCCGGTCAGACCGTGCTGGCAACCGTGCCTCCGAAAAAGGAGAGCGTGAAGGCCATTTTGACCGCCGCTACCAACATCTTGGTCGCTCTGAACAGTGTTCGAGCACAGGCGAAACCCGCCGGCTGAAAGAGAGTAGAGAGCTATGTCCGCAATCGATGATGTCGACGCGATCAACGACAAACTCCGCGAGTGGATCATCACGACCTCCCCACCTGCTGGCGACAGCATGGCCATGGCCAAGATGAAGCAGGTGGTTACGCTGCACAACCAACTCGACCAGCAGCTTGCCAAGGCACAACTCATCGACCTTCAGCAAGCGAACACTGCTCTCCTTTCGATCCTAAAGAAGCAAGGGGCTCAAGTCGCAGAGCTGAAGACCCAGATCGAAAAAGTGACGGACGGCATCGAAAGCGCGGAGACGGTCATCTCCGTAGCAGCACAAGCGGTCGCGTTTCTCGTACAGGTCATCGCCCTGGTGCCCTGAGCGTACCCGTCGAAGAGCGAACTTGGCCGGCGATCATGACGTGCCTTTGCGGTTTCCGGGGTCCCGAGGCCAGTTTGACTACTGGAGGAGCTAGACACTTCCGGCAAGTAGGATTGGACGCGCTGCGGGCGGCGACGAGGGGTCGGCCGGAGACCCGCGTGGCCATCATCGATGGCGGAGTGGCGACTCATCCAGCGCTGGCGAAGGCGACCATCGAGCGGATCGGGCCGCCCGCGAGCTGCACGAGCTCTGCGAGCCGGGTCTGCGACCACGGCACATTTACGGCAGGGATGCTGGTAGCAGCCGATGACTGCCTTACGCCCGGAATATGCCCTGGAGTCACCCTGCTTTCCTATGCGCTGTTCCAAGACGCTCAAGGCGTCCCAGCGGAAGCAGATCTGGCGAACGCCATCTTGGAATGCCTACGTTCCAAAGCGCAACTCATCAACCTCAGCCTGAGTATTCGTCACGCTGCGAGCCCTAACCGCGCCCTCGAGGCAGCGCTTGACCGTGCGCAGGCAGCGGGGGTGACGCTCGTGGTTGCCGCAGGCAATTCCGCGGAGCTCGGAGCCTCGCAACTCACGCGTCACCCCTGCGTAATTCCCGTCGTCAGCTGTGACAGGCACGGCAAGATAGCGCCGGAATCGTCGCTGAGCGCCGTCGTGGGCGCCCGAGGAGTGCGAGCGCCAGGCGAAGACGTCTGGGGCCTCGCGCTACCGGATCGATTCTCGAGCGCGCGCGGGACGAGCGTCGCTGCACCGTTCGTCACCGGGGCCGCGGCCTTGTTGCTAGCCATGTTTCCAGGGATTGCGCCTCACGCCCTTCGTGGGGCGCTGTCTCCGGCGCGGCTCCGGTCGGTGGGGCTGGCGCCGCCATTGCTCGATGTTCGGCGTGCACTTTGCGCGCTGACGACTCGCTCTGTGATCAGCATACCGAAAAGGAACCAGCCAATGGACGACGAGATTACGACGCGAAACCCACCTGTCGTGAGGCTACAGTCTCCGCTGAATTGCGACTGCAATGCGACGGATAACTGCTCCTGCAACACGCACAAGCAGAGCACGGCAGTGGCGCCACAGTATGTGTATGCGATTGGCAAGATCTCGTGGCGATTCCCCAATGACGGCGTGGAACGCGAGTTCGTACAAATACGGAGCCGCGTGGACACGAATGGCAAGGCGGATTCCGAGGTCGCGCACGCCATCTTCAGCGATCGTCAATACCGCTACCTGGTGCGCGAGCTCTGTTGGATCCTTTCGGTCGAAGGAATGCCAGCATACGTGCTCTTGCCACGCGACGCGGCCGACTTCGATTTGCTCGTCGAAGCAACGCGGCCCAATCCGGCGCGCGCAGACTTCGACGTCGCCATCGGGCGCCGCGGCGCCCTGTCGGCACCAGAAACGTCGCGGGGGTTCGAGTTGCCGACCTTGCTCCTCACCCAGGTATATTCGTTTGCGCAAGAGGCTCTGATCAAGTCATTGAGCGCACGACTGGACGACCACGCGCGGGTTCAATATGACAACGTTGCGCGCGGCGTGTTCGAACAAGTGGCGTCGTTGAGCGACAACATCGGAGGAACCGATGAAGACCGCGCGCTCAACTATCTGTCTGTTCGATTTGCTCCGCTCTACGACCATACCGTCGCGTTGAGTCGCGAACAGTTCTCCTTAGCGTCGATCTCGCGGAGATCATCGACAGTTTCGGAACGACGAAGGATTGTCGATGTGATCCTTACCTATACGAGCCGCGTTACCGGCATCGACAACCGCTTCTTGGTCCGCGTTGATGTCACGAACGAGTTTCCCTTTCTTGCAAGTAAATTAATGCCGTTTATCGAAACCTGAATGGAGGACAACATGAACATGCCTGGATTTTCAGCAGAGGCCGCGCTCGAGCCCAATGGCGTTCGAACGGGGCTCAACCACATGACCCGAGAGACTGCCCCTGGTGTGCAACTGGCCCGACAGTGCTGCGAGGCCTGCGAATCGGTTTGCGAGAATCAGGGCTGGGATTCGCTAAACTGCAGGAAGTGCACGGGGGCCTGCATCTGGTGTAATTTCAGGCTGAACTGACTGCCGATTCGGCGGCTGAAGACGGCAGGGCGCACCGGGGGAGCCGGCCAATTTTCCCGGTACGCCTTTGCCGATTTCGTCCGAACTCGTCGACCGCTACTGCGCGCACACGCCCGACGAAGCGACGCCGGGCTCGGAGCCCGCTGCGCGCAGGTAATAGTTCCAAGTTCCGTTGGCCGTCGGGGCGACGAAGGTTTGAACGCTGGCGCCGCCCTTGCCGGAAAACTTGCCCGTCATTCGGGTCAAGAAACAAGCCGGGCCCTTGAGCGGTTCGGTCTTCTTGATTTCGTTGGGGACGAGGTTGAAGGCGATGACCTGCGTATCCCCGGCGGCTACGTCGGCGATCCGACTCGTGCGGAAGGGGGTCGCCGGATCGTCATCCAAACAGATAGCGCCACCGTTGACTCCGCTCGACGTGGCAGTGGTTTGCAGGAACCAATGGCCGTCGCTTGCGAGGTAGACCTTGACCACATCGGCCTCGCTCTCGAAATCGCCCGAAACGCGGCTGAGCGCGCACAGCCGATGCGCGCCCAAGTCCAAGTCTTCGCCCCCGGCAGAGGACTCGTTGAATTGCGTCGGGATCACCTTCGCCAAGTCGTACTTGAAGCAACGCGCCGTCGCGCCGAAGTCGGGCTGACTCGAGACGCCGGTCACGTACCAATAGCCACGGACGTTCGAGATCTTCGCCAGGTCGGCCTTGCCCCTAAATGTACCGTGGATGCCGGTCAAGAAGCAGACGCTGTCCCTGGACCGCAACATCCGCCTCGAGGGTCGGTTGAGCTCCCAGGCGTATTCGTGCGTGTAGGAGCTGAGGCCCTGACTGGTGTCCGCGGCGACCGCTTCATCGTCCGCCGTGCTGAGCGGCACCGAGCCGCCCTGAAGCACGCACCCGTCGAGCCCGCTGAGGAGAGCAAGCAGCGCGGTGGACGTCCACCATACCTGACTGCGATTCGACTTCGACATCTTCATGCTCCAATCCATTTCAGCACAACACCGGACCGGCTCCAAACGCGCGCCCAATCTCGTAAACCTTGCGCGTAAATCCCAAGGGTAAACCCTGCGCGTAGACCTGCGCGTACACCTTGCGGACCGGGCGGTTCGATGCGAGCTGACGGCCCGACGACTCCACCGGCGGAGTCGTCGGTGACAGCGCCAGCGAGAATGGGGGGCGATCACAGGGCGCGCACAGGCCCGTCAGCTCACTTGGCCAGCGTCAGCTCACTTGGCCAGCGCTACGTTCGCAACGGGGAAATCGACGCTTCCGTTGCCGCCACCGACTTCTACGAGAATCTTGGCCTCGAGCAGGTTGCCAAGCGGCATGCTTGCGGCCTTCCACGCGTCGAAGTGTTGGGTGATGGATATCGTGCCGCACTGCCGAGCGGTCTTCCGAACGCTGTAATACTGCGCCCAGCTCGAGGCGTTGCAGCGAGAGCCACCCGTGCCGGTCGTTTGGCGCGTGTAGAGGATGTAGTCACCGTCGTCGATGGTTACCGTCCCCTTGTTGGTGGTATTGCCCGGATTGACCGGCATCTTGTTGAACGAGTCATCAACGATGTACCACTCGACACAGGGATTGGTCGACCAGCCATAGATCCCGATATAGGAGTAGCCGCCGCCCGTGCCCGTCTTCTTGTACGCGTATTGTGCCGTGATCGTTCCGTACGTGTCGTAGGCCTTGCCGGCGTTCCCCCACTCGAAGCCGATGCGGGCGAGGTAGTCTCCTGCATTGTTCCAATCCGCACTGAACGCGGGAGTGCTGAAAGTGGTAATGCTACCGTTGCTTGCGGTGTTCGCCCAAAGTTGCCAGGCAAGGTTGTCCTTGCCGCCCTGACCGAGCCCCGTGTGCTTCGTGCCGCCTTCAGTCGGCATTGCCGCGTTGCAGTCGAGCGGCGCTGCGCCGCCAGTGCTCGAGCTCGCGCCGGCCATCCCCGGGGCACCTCCGGAGGCTTTGCCTCCAGCCCCACCATTTGCTCGGCCACCGGCGCCGCTACCTCCGGCCCCAGCTCCGCTGAAGGCGCCGCCCATCGCCGAATGGCCACCGCTACCGCCAGCGCCACTTCCGCCTGCTCCCACGTTCGTGCTCCGTCCACCGTTGCTGGCTAGCGAGCCGCCCGCACTGATCATCCCACCCGCACCCGGCGTGCCCTGGTCTGATGACGAGTCCGGCGTGCCCTGGGCAGAACACGCGAGGATGGCGAACGCAGTAGCTACAGCGAAAGATTGCATTGGTGTGGGAAGCATCAGGGGAGCGCTAGCTTGCATCGAATGCTGAGTAAACGACAGCCGGTAACAGCTCACTTTTTACCATCGCAATCATTAAAAGTGGAGCGACCAAGTTTGTCCCCCCGCCTACATTGGAATTGTCCGTCGTACATGTCGAGGCGCGGCCTCCCTCGGCGAATTCGCTCTCATCCGCGTGGGTTATTGGAGTAAGCGCGCTCGTCGTGCGGGCGGCGCTCGATCGTGCGGGCGGCGCTCGATCGTGCGGGCGGCGCTCGCTGGAGTTTGGCTCGCTCGACGCTTGCTCGACGAGAATCGCCTTCTGCAGCGAGCGGTGCCTTCGGAGCGCGGCGCGCTCGTAAGCCTCCTGACCGTGAGGGAGTGTTGCGCGGACGCATCGACCGAAGCGGGCTTTGCGCGATCCTCAGCCAGAATGGCTGAAAATCGGCTCCGGCTACTGGCGGCGCTGCAGGGCTGCTAGCTTGCGGGGGCACACGTGCTGATTTCATGACGAACTTGCGCGACCGTTTTTCGTCACTTCCCGACGACGCCTCGCAGCCCGCGGCCTCGTCGGGTCGTCGGACGTCAACCCTGCCGTCGAACTCGGAGGAGCGCAGGTCGATCCCCGCGCCCGGTGCGAGCGAACAGCTCTGGGCGGGGAAGTTCCGGGTGCTCGGTGAGCTCGGCAGCGGTGCCATGGCCAAGGTCCTGCGCGGCTATGACGTCAAGCTGCGCCGTGAGGTCGCGCTCAAGGTCACGCGGCTTCCGCGTGGCGAGTTGCCACGCGATGAGCTGGCTCGCTTCGCCGAGGAAGCGCAGATCACGGCTCAGCTCGAGCACCCGAACGTGGTTCCAGTGCACGACCTGGGCACCGCGCCGGACGGACACGCCTACTTTTCGATGAAGCTCATCCCGGGGCGTTCGCTCGAGACCATCCTCGAGCAGCGCCGCAAGAACGACCCGGCGACGCTCGGTCAATTCGGGTTGCGCCGCCTGCTCGATGTATTCCTGCAGGTCTGTCAGGCCATCGACTATGCCCACGCGCGCGGTGTGGTCCATCGCGATCTCAAGCCCGCCAACATCATGGTCGGCGATTTCGGCGAAGTGCAGGTGATGGATTGGGGCATCGCGAAGCTGCTGGAACCGACCGCCGCTCAGCCGGCGACGGTCACCACGAGCAACGAAGAAACCGGCATCTCGGATGTCGAGAGCGGCAAGGTCTCGGGAGCCTCGGTTCGGCCTGGAGTCACCTCCGTGCGCACGACCTCCAAGGCTTGGCAAACGCAGTACGGTGCGGTGATCGGCACGCCCGAGTACATGTCGCCCGAGCAGGCCCAGGGCCTGCCCGTCGACGGGCGAGCCGACATCTACGCACTCGGCGTGATTCTGTACGAAATCCTGTGCGGTCAGGTCCCGTTCGAGCACGAGGATCCGCACGAGACGGTGAAGTGTGTGATCTCCGAGACGCCCACCCCACCGAGCTGGATTCAACCGTCGACGCCGGCCGCGCTCGAAGCGCTCACGCTGCGGATCTTGGTCAAAGATCCTGCCGAGCGAACGCTGACGATTCCGCAAATCCGCGTGTATGTTCAGAACTATATCGAGGGCATCGCGCGCCAATACGAGCGCGATTCGCTGTTCGGCAGCATCGCCTCGAGCGGCGGGGCGCTGGTGCTGTTCGCGTTTTTGGTCTGGTATCTCACGGGCCAATCGATCGCGAAGGTGCTGACGCTGGGCCCGCCCGCAGTCGTGAACGCCGTCGGCTGGTTCTTGCTCGTGCTGGCGGTGGGCTATCCGCTCTGGGCCACATCGACCCTGGTGCGCTTGGGGCGGCGGCCTTCCGATCCGTTTCGTCCGCCTTCGACGCAGGAGCTGTTCGTGTCCGGCTTTCTCGCGCATCGCACTTTTTCCGCAGCGCTCGCTCCGCTCTTTCAGCTCGTTTTCATCGTCGAGCTGGTCGTGCTCGCGAGCCTGCAGGCGAGCCGCGGCGCGCTCGGCTCAGCCGAGCTCGTGCGCCAGGTGTCGAGCCAGATGCGCGCTGAATGGTCCGAAGCGCTGATCGTGATTCTGGTCTTTCAATTCGCGTATCTGTTCCTATTGACGACCGAGGTCCGCTTCGCGCGTCGCATCGACCGCTACGATCTGCTCGTGGCGCGGCCGCGCTGGGAGTCGGTGTGGCCGGTTTTTCTCGTGGTCGTGCTGCTCGCCACCGTGATTACGACGGAGGTGCTCGACTGGGCGCTGGGCAGATCGAACGTGGAGCTTGCGACGTGGTTGCGGAGGGAGCTTGCGCCCCCTTCGCTCGATTTGGTCGAGATCGCCAAGACCCTGGTATTTCAGGGAACATTCTTGCTCGCGCTCTCGGTCGCAACGATGCTGGCCGCGTTCTCGTTTCCGGAGATCTTGGCGGCCCTGCGCGCGCCGAACCAGCCCGCGGACGAAGCGTCGGTCGCCAGCCGCGGGCAGTACTTTCTGCGCTCGATCGCGACCTTCCGCGCGGCGCGCGCGATCTGGCTCTACGGCGGAGCGATGATCGGCAGTCTGACCGCGATTCGCATGCTCTCCGAGTCGAGGGAGCACCCGCTGCTGGTGAGGATCTTGTACATCCTGGGACCGTCGCTGCTCGGCTTCATCGGCTATTCGATGTTGCGGCGCCGCACGCAGCGTTACCTGGCGCAAGAGCCCGCGCTCGAACGCATGGTCCTGCTCCGCGTTCGCCAGGCGCGCGAGGCTCAGCGACACGCGAACCTGGTCGAGCTCGAGCAAGCATCGTGGCGTGCGCGCTGGATTCAACTCGCCGCACCCATCCTCGGTCTCACCGGCTACGTCGCCTGGATTTGGAGCGGCGTGCGCTACGGCTCGATGCGCGACCTGCCCGTGCCGCTCACGACCAAAGACTGGCTGTTGATTCTACCCTACGTCTTGTTGTTCCCGGTGCTGCTCTCGCGCGATGCCGTCCAACGCCGGTTCTTGCGGCGACCAGTGACGAAACCCACCGCATTGGACTCATCGCGCGGTGTGCCATCAAAAAGCGCTCCCTCTCGATGACGAAAATCGAGTTGGATTCAAACTCGATTTCCTCGTCACACGCGGGCGCTTTGGCGGATCGAGCCGAGTCCAACGATGAGCCCCAAGCGACCGCTGCCACTCGCCCCCACGTTCCAAACAAAGAAAACCCCAGGCCCCACAGCGTGGAACCCAGGGTCTTCAACATACCCGGCAGAAGCGCAGCCGCGCGTGGGAGGAACGCGCAGCGACACCAAGATCTTACGAATCGAAACGCAGCGCGAGCTCAGCCGCCAGCGCGACGCTGAAACGCCGGAACGTCCCAATCCGTGTCCATATTGGACGGGAAAGTGATGCGCTCGCGCACCGGCAAAGACATCTGCTCACGTTCACGCGAACCGCCTGCGGTCGTCGCGATCGACGGCGCTTGCGGACGGCGCGTCGAGTACGCGGGCACTGGCGATTCGAGGCGCGCGGGAACTTGCGAACGCGCGACGGAAGGAGCGGCGCTCTCACGCGCGTCCGGACGAACCACGGTGGCGCGACGCGACACTTCGACGGGCATCTCCTCGTTCGCGTGCTGAAAGCCCGTCGCAATGACGGTGACTTTGAGCGTATCGGCCATGTTCTCGTCGATGCTTGCGCCAAAGATGATGTTCGCATCCTCGTGCGCTTGCTCTTGAATGAGCGAAGCCGCCTCTTGGATCTCTTTCATCTTCATGTCCGGCCCGCCGACGACGTTGATCAAAACGCCGGTCGCGCCATGCACCGAGATGTTGTCGAGGAGCGGCGATTGCACGGCCTGCTCGGCCGCGAGACGCGCGCGCCCCTCGCCCTTGGCGCAGCCCGTGCCCATCAAAGCGCGGCCCATGCCGGCCATGACGGTGCGCACGTCGGCGAAGTCGACGTTCACGATGCCGTCGAGCGTGATCAGATCGCTGATGCCGCGCACGGCCTGGAACAAGACTTCGTCGGCTTTGCGGAAGGCTTCGACGAAGGTCAAATCGTCGTCCGCGAGCATCATCAGCTTCTCGTTCGGGATCGTGATCAGCGTATCGACGTGCTCGCTCAGAGCCGCCAAACCGGCCTCCGCGCGACGCGAGCGCTGACGACCTTCGAAGACGAAGGGCTTGGTCACGACGCCGACCGTGAGCGCGCCGGCTTCGCGCGCGAGCTGCGCGATGACTGGAGCTGCGCCAGTGCCGGTACCGCCGCCCATGCCGGCCGTGACGAACACCATGTCGGCGCCCTGAACCATGTCTTTTAGGCGTTGCACGTCTTCCAGAGCAGCCTTGCGACCGCGCTCTGGATCTGCGCCTGCGCCGAGGCCGCGGGTCACGTTTTGACCGATCGCGATCTTTTCGGCGGCTGAATTGGAATTGAGGGCCTGCGCGTCCGTGTTCACCGTGATGAACTCGACGCCTTCGAGGCCGAAGTGGATCATCGTGTTGATGGCGTTGCCGCCGGAACCGCCGACACCGATGACTTTGATGCGCGCGTTGTAAGTACGCGTTTCGTCGGCGAACTCAATGGAAAAACTCATCGTCCCATCTCCCGGATTGGTAGCTGTGGCGCGTCGTCATGAATCCGGGTCTGCCTTCCCTTGCCTCTTCTTTCCGTAAACGGGAGAGAGAGGCTGGACTCGTGTCGTCGCTCTAGAAAGTGTGTCGTGTCGTCGCTGCTGGGTATTCGTGACTGAAGCTAAGTAACTGAAGTTGGTGTCGCGTGCTCAGAAAGCGGCGCGAAACCAATTCCAAAATCCATTTTTCTGGCCGGTCGGGTCGGCGGCGGCGGCCGCTTCGACGCGTCGATCTTCGTCGCTGGCGCGCAGGCCGCGCGGTTGCGCATCGGCGAGTTGTGAGGCGCCGTAACGCACGAGGCCCACGCCGGTCGCGTATTGCGGGCCTTGTACGAGTTGCACGATGCCTTTGACACCGACCGGAAACCCGAGGCGCACCGGCATTCCGAGGATCTCTTCGGCGCACTCGACCATGCCTTCCATCAAGGCGGCGCCGCCCGTGAGTACGCAACCGGAGCAGAGTTGCTCGAGCAGGCCGGTCTCTTCGATGCGACGGCGCGCTTCGCTGAAAATCTCCTCGACGCGCGGCTCGATGATGTCGCTGAGCAAGCGGCGCGCGACGCGGCGTGGGGCATGGCCGCCGACGCCGGGGACTTCGATTTCCTCGTCGTCCGAGATCATGCGACCCAGGGCGCAGCCATAATTGCGCTTCAAACGCTCGGCCTCGGCCATCGGCGTGCGCAACCCGGCGGCGACGTCGCTGGTGATGTTGTTGCCGCCCGCGGGCAAAACGCTGGTGTGAGCGATGCCGCCGTCGACGTACAGCAACAGATCCGTCGTGCCGCCACCAATGTCGATGACCGCGACGCCGATCTCCTTCTCGTCTTCGGAGAGCACCGCGTCCGAGCTCGCCAGGGGCTCCAAGACCACGTCAGCGACGTTGAGATTGCAGCGCTCCACGCAGCGGATCACGTTCTGCACGCAGGACGTCGCCGCGGTGACCAGATTGACCCGGACCTGGAGGCGCACGCCGCTCATGCCGATCGGATCGCGGATGCCGTCTTGGTTGTCGACCGCGTATTCGCGCGGCAACGCGTGCAAGATCATGCGGTCCGCGTCGACCGGGATGGCGCGCGCGCCTTCGAGAACCCTATCCAGATCCTGGCGCGTGACCTCGCGTCCGCTGATCGCGCAGACGCCATCAGAGACGTGGCTCTTGATGTGGCTGCCCGCGACGCCCGCGTACACCGTCTTGATCTCGACGCCGGCCATGGTTTGGGCGGCTTCGACGGCTTCGCGGATCGAGCGAACGGTCCATTCGATGTTGCTGACGACGCCCTTGCGCAGCCCACGGCAGGGCACATTGCCAACGCCCAGGATGGTGATGCCATCGGCATCGACTTCGCCCACCACGGCCGTAACCTTCGTGGTGCCAAGATCGAGTCCGACGACGATCTCGCTGGAAGTGAGGGTAGATTTCATGATCGTTCAGCGGCTCCGTTTGCAGTTCGGCAAGCAGTTCGAGACTCGGCCGACGCTGCCATGCGGGCTTCCATGGGGCCAAATTTTGGCGGGTGGTTTCCGCTCTTTTGTGCGTGCTTCGTGCACCAAGGACCGCGGGCAACGGAGGGGTCGGCGATCAGGACTCCGAGCGTCGCCGACGACGGCAGCCCTCGCGCCAGCCAAATATACCGTGCGTACACAGTATATTGAGCGGCGAGCGGGGCCCCTCGGAGCGCGCCCTTTTCTCGGCCGACGGACGGGACCGCGCTCATCGCATCCTCACCACGACCCGCTCGGGATGCGCTTGGTTGTCGAGGAAGACAATGCCGGGGGTTCGGCCTTTTTTGCGCAGTTCGCCGACCACTTCTTCGGCCATCAAGAGCTTCTTGCGCCAGGGGCCGGTGCCGAGCTCGAGCGTCACGCCGTCTTTGCCGCAGGTCAGCGTGACGTCGCCGGCGTCGGCCAAATGCACCTCTTCTGCCGGATAAACGCGGCTCAAGGGGGTGCGTTCGAATTGGTGCAGGACCTCCAGGCCGGTCTGAATACGTTCGATCTCGCGCTTGCGGTCGCGCTGCAGGTTCTCGGGTGAGGCGCCGGTGATCAGCGGCATGTCGTACGGATCCCCGGCCTGGATTTCTTTGAAGGGCACGCCTTCGTGGGTCACCAGGTACAGGTGCTCGCCCAGAGAGACGACCGCGCTGGCTTCGCGCTCGGTCAGTTCGACGCGCAGGGTGCTGGGCAACCGGCGGGTGATTTTGACGTCGGAAATCCAGGGATTTTCCAGTAATTTTCGTTCGGCCGAGTCGGTGTCGAGGGCAAAGATGTTGAGCCCGACCGCGACCCCGGAATCGGTTTTGATCTGCTCGAGCGTGAGGCGCTTGGCGCCGACCAGGTCGACCGTGTGGATCGCAAAGCGGGGGCTGGTGAGGGCGTAGTGATGCGCGCTCCAGGCCACGGCCAGTGACGCGCCGACAACGACGGCCAAGCCCGATGCGAGCTTGAGCGCGGACCAAAGCAGGGCCATTGCCGAGCGCGCAGCCGTCATTTCGGGCTCGGAACCGCGGCCATGGGGCGCCTTGGCCTGCACCGCGCCGGGCGCGGGGCTCTCGCCGACGGCAAAGCCTTCGTCGGGCGCGACCACGCCGCCGCCGTGGATCCGATGTTGCTGCCGACTCATGGTTCTTTCCCGCCGGTCCCCGCGTCTGCCAGGCGAGCCCGAAGCCCGCTGCCCACGACGCTCAGGATCTTGTTGATGTCGCCCGCGCCGAGCGCGATCACCACATCGCCCGGCTTGGCCGAACGGGCCAACTCAGCGGACATCGCGGCGCGATCGGGCGCGTATTTCACGCTGTGGTGGCCGTGCTGGGCGATCGCATCGGCCAGGTGCTGGGAAGTGATGCCCGGGATCGGTTTCTCGCCGGCAGCGTAAATGTCGGTCAAAAACAGCTGATCGGCGTTGTTGAACGCGCGCGTGAACTCGTCGAACAGGTTCTCGGTGCGCGAGTAGCGGTGAGGCTGAAATGCGACCAGGATGCGGCCGTCGTAGGCGCGGCGGGCGGCGTTCAGCGTCGCTTCTACCTCCGCGGGGTGATGGCCATAGTCATCGACCAGCGCCACGCCATCGATTTCATCGACGACCGTGAAGCGACGGGCCACGCCGTGGAAGGTGCTGAGCGCGTCTTTCACTACGTCGAGTGGGACTTCGAGCTCATCGGCCACGGCGATCACGGCCAGGGTGTTCAGCACGTTGTGCTGGCCGGGCATGCGGACCGTGAATTCACCGAGTGGCTTGTCCCGGTTGAAGGCCACGAAACTGGTAGAAAGGCCGCGAAAACTCAGGGATCGCGCGTGATAGGTGGCCTGCGGGCTGAGCCCATAGGTGACGTGCCGGCGTTGAATGCGCGGCAGCAGATCCTGCACGTGCGGATGGTCCAAGCACAGCACCGCCAGGCCGTAGAACGGCACTTTCTCGATGAACTGCACGAAGGCGTCCTTGAGCAGCTCGTGCGTCTTGTAGAAATCGAGGTGCTCGGGGTCGATGTTCGTCACGACCGCGATCGTGGGCGTCAGGCGCAGGAACGAGCCGTCGCTTTCGTCGGCTTCGGCGACCAGCATGTTGCCTTCGCCCAGGCGAGCGTTGCTGCCGAGCGCGGCCATGCGTCCGCCGACCACCACCGTCGGGTCGAAGCCGGCCGCGCGCAGCACCGTGGCGACGAGCGAGGTGGTGGTGGTCTTGCCGTGCGAACCGGCAATGGCGATGCCGTACTTCACGCGCATCAGCTCGGCCAGCATTTCTGCCCGAGGAATCACCGGGATCCCGTGCAGGCGCGCCTCGCGAACCTCCGGGTTTTCGTAGTCGATCGCGCTCGAGTACACGACCACGTCTGCGCCATGGACGTTGTCCGCGCGGTGGCCGATGTCCACCCGCACGCCCAGCCGTTCGAGGTTTTTAGTGTTCTCGCCCGCGCGCAAATCGGAGCCGGACACGTCGAACTCGAGTGTGCGCAGGATTTCGGCGAGGCCACTCATGCCAATGCCGCCAACCCCGATGAAGTGCACGTGGCGCACGCGACCGCGGAACATCAGACGGCCTCCTGAAAAGAGAGGGGGGGCTCGAAGGACCCGGCGCGAGCAGGGCTCGGAGCTACGCGACGCTCATGGCTCGCCACGCCCGCTAACCCCAAAAGATCCACAGCGATGGCGTGAGCGGCCTCCGGGCGACCGAGCGCGGCGGCAGCAGCGGCCATCTGGATCAAGCGCGAGGGATCGTTCAAAAGTGCGCTAATTTCAGCGGCAATTCGCGCGGGCGACGCTTTGGCGATCGGCAGGCAAAGCGCGGCTTCGGCGCGCACGAGAGATTCAGCGTTGATTCGTTGATGGTCGCCCGACGCGAACGGATACGGAATGAGCACGCTCGGCCGACCGACGGCACAGATCTCGCTCACCGCGCCTGCGCCCGAACGGCCGATCACCAGATCCGCCGCAGCCAGCGCGGCCGGCATGTCGGCGATGAACGGCACGACCTCGACGCGTTCCGCCAAGCCGAGCTCGGCGTACAAGGCGCGCGCGGCGGCTTCATGCGCGGCGCCGCATTGATGGGTCACGACCACGTTCGGCGCGGCTTGCGCGAGCGCGTGCGGCACCGATTCATTCAAAGATTTGGCACCTTGGCTGCCACCTAGGACCAAGATGCGCAGCGCGCTGAGCCGAGGCTCGTACGGAACTGGCGCAAAACCGGCGCGGATCGGCACGCCCGAGCGCAACACGACCGCGCGTTTGAAGTGCTTTTCACTCTCCGGAAAGGCGGTGTACGCGCGTTGCACGAGTGGCGCGATCAGCCGATTGGCCAAGCCGATCACGCTATTTGGCTCCATCAATGCCACGGGCACCCCGAGCGAGCGCGCCGCGAGCGAGACCGGGCCCGCCGCGTAACCGCCGATGGAGAACACCGCGCTCGGCGCGAGTCGTTTGATCAGCGCGCGCGCTTGGGGCACCGAGCTGGCGGCCCGCGCAATGCCGCGCAGCGCGCCGCTCACGCCCCCGCCGCGAATGGGCAGCACCTCGAGCAACTCGAGCTCATAGCCTTGCTCGGGAACGATGCGCGTTTCCATGCCGCGCTCGGTGCCCACGAAGACCAGCCGCAGCTCGGGTGCAATTTCGCGCACCGCGTCCGCCACCGCGATCATCGGGTAGACGTGGCCGCCCGTACCGCCGCCGGCGAAGAGCAACGTGGCCATCAGGAAGCACCGCTCGGCGATGAAATCATACTGTGTGCACACAGTATTGTTTCCATGCCGCGAGGGACGCCGCCCGCTGATGACAAGGACGCCATGCGCGCGACCGTCACAGGGCCTCCTTCGGCACGACCGGTAGGCGCGGCTTGCGCTTCTCGGTCGTGCGCGGACGCGGGGGCGCGTCGGGCGCAAAGTTCGCTTCGGTGACGAGCATGGCGCTGGCTTCGGGGCTCGGGCCCGAATCGCCGCCGATGAACGCCACGCGCGCGTTTCCGGAGCCTGATTTGCGGGAAATACTGAGCAAAATGCCCATCGCGGCGGCGCACACCAGGAGCGACGAACCGCCGAAGCTGACGAACGGCAAGGTCAGGCCCTTGGTCGGCAGCACGGACATGGCGACGGCCAGATTGATCAGCGCTTGCACCCCGAACAGCACGGAAATGCCGAACGCGATGTACGCGCCGTATTCGTCCTCGGCAGCGAGGGCGGTGCGCACCCCGCGCGCCACGATCACGAGATAGACCGTGCACAACGCCAGGATTCCGACGAAGCCGAGCTCTTCGCCGATGATGGCCGAGATGAAGTCGGTGTGCGCCTCCGGCAGGTACAAAACTTGAAGGCCTTTGCCCAGGCCCATGCCCCAGAATTTCCCGGAGCCGAAGCTCATCACGGATTGAAAGGGCTGGTAGGCGAGATCTTGGCGATGCTCGCTCATGTTGAACCAGGCCACCATGCGCTCCCAACGGTAGGACGTGAAGCGCACCGCCCAAACCGCGAAGACCGAGCCAACCATGGCCAGTCCGAGTAAGTAACCGAGCCGCGCGCCAGCCACGAACAAGAGCGTGAAGGTCAGGAGCAGGAGCACCGAAGCACCGCCGAAGTCCGGCTGCTTCAGGCACAGCACCATCAGAAAGCCCGACATCAGCAAATGTGGCAGCATGCCGATGGAGAATGATTTGACGCGTTCGCGCTTCTTTTCCAGCGAATACGCGAGCCACAGCACCAGGCCGAGCTTGGCGGTTTCGGAAGGCTGAATGTGCACCGGGCCGACCGAGAGCCAACGCGCGGCACCACCACCGCTGTGCCCGAAGCCGATCACGCTCAAGATCATCATCACCGTGACCACGCCGATGATCGGATAAGTGAGCGGGCGGAGCTTGCGATAATCGATGCGCGAGATGCCGAAGATCAGGATCAGCGCGCCGATCGCGTAGAAGCCTTGGCGCTTCAAGAAGTACTGCGAATCACGGAAGACGACCGTGGCCTCGATCACGCTGGCGCTGTAGACCATGACCACGCCGAACCCGAGCAGCGCTACGGCCAGGGCGGCGAGCACGACATCGACCGGACCGCGATCGGGACTGCGCGAGAGCAAATTCTTGAGCGTATTCATGGGCTGGCTTCCCCCGGCGCCTGGCTCTGGGCTAGGCGCTGCACCGCAGACACGAAGCGATCGCCGCGATCGGCGTAGCTCTTGAACATGTCGAAGCTCGAGCAGGCGGGGCTGAGCAACACCGCGTCGCCCGGCTGAGCCGCAGAAAACGCCTGATTGACGGCGTCATCCATCGATTCCGCGCGCAGTACCGGAACCCGCGTGCCGACGGCCGCCGCGATGCGATCCGCCGCCTCACCGATCACGACCAGCGCGCGACCCTTGGCTTCGAGCGCGCTGACCAGCGGCTCGTACGCGCCTTGCTTATCGCGACCACCGGCGATGAGCACGCCGCGCGTTTCGGACAAACCGCGGAGCGCGGTGACCGACGCGCCGACGTTGGTGCCCTTCGAATCGTCATAGAAGTTCACGCCGCCGAAGCTCGCGACGCGTGCCATGCGGTGCGGCAAGGGGCGAAACGCGGCCAGCGCTCGGCGAATCGCGCTCGGCTTCAAGTCGAGCGCGCGCACTGCGGCGATCGCGGCCGCGGCATTCTCCAAATTGTGCCGGCCGTGAAGCGCACTCTCGTCCAAGTCGAACACTTCACCGGAGCGGGTTTCGGTCACGCTACGGCCGGACACGACGTAGTCCCCGTAGCTGCCGAAACTGAGCACCTGGCCTCGGCCGCGCTTGGCTTGCTGCCGACAATCCGCATCCCCTTCGGGCACGATCGCGAAATCATCCGGGCTTTGCTGCACGAATGCGTTGCCCTTGGCCTCCGCGTACGCCAAAAAGCTGGGGTAACGATCGAGGTGATCTTCGGTGATGTTGAGCAGCACGCTGACGCGCGGCTGAAAGCTCGGTACGCGCTCGAGCTGAAAGCTGGAGACTTCGAGCACCACCACGTCGTAGTTGCCGTTCACGGCCTCCGAGCTCGGGATCCCCAGGTTGCCGCCGACGAACGCCTGGAGTCCACCCGCGGCGAACATGTCACCGACCAAGGTCGTGGTCGTGCTCTTGCCGTTGGTGCCACCGATGGCGACGATGGGGGCGTCGATGAAGCGCGAAGCGAGCTCGAGCTCGCCGATCACTTCCGCGCCCGCGAGCTCAGCGCGGGTCAGCTCCGGGAGTTGCGGCACACCGGGCGAGACGACAATCAGCTGCGCGGTTTCGAGCTTGGCGCCTGCGTGCCCGCCCAGCACGAGCTCGATGCCGAGCGCGCGGGCCTCGTCCGAGATTTTCTCCGCGGGTGCGCTGTCGGTGCCGACCACGTGCGCGCCGCGCGCCAGGCACAGCTTCGCCGCCGCGACGCCGCTCTTGCCCAGGCCGACCACGACCACACGTTTTCCGGCTAATTCCATCAGCGTAGCTTCAGTGAGGAGAGCGCAACCAGTGCCAGGAGGACCGAGATGATCCAAAAGCGGACGATGATGCGCGGCTCCGGCCAGCCCTTCTTTTCGAAGTGGTGGTGGATCGGCGCCATCAAAAACACGCGCTTACCGAAGAGCTTATAAGAGGTGACCTGCGTGACGACGCTGGCCGCCTCGACCACGAACACGCCGCCCAGCACCAAGCTCAAGAGCTCGGTCTTGGTCAAGACCGCGAGCATGCCCAAGCCGCCACCGAGCGCGAGCGAGCCCACGTCGCCCATGAACACTTGCGCGGGGTACGTGTTGTACCAAAGAAAGCCGATACCCGCCCCGATCATGGCGGCGGCGTACACCGCCAATTCCGACATCTCGGGGATGCCCGCGATGTCCAAGTACTGAGCGATCGGGCGACCGAACAGGATCGCGCCAGCGACGTACGCCCAGACCATGTACGCGCCGGCGTTGATCATCACCGGGCCGATCGCGAGGCCGTCGAGACCATCGGTCAAGTTGACCGCGTTGCTCATGGCGACCACGACGAACAAGGCAAAAAACAGGTAAAGCGGCAGCGGCAGCGAGATCGGGTACTTGTGAAACGCGAGGAACGGAATCGCCAGGCGCGTGCGGATGGCCAGCCAACCCGCGGGCATCTCGGGCGTGTTCAGAAACACGTACGCGATGGCGAAGCCGCCGATCACGACCTGCGCCAAGAGCTTGTAGCGCCCAGGCAAGCCGCGGGTATTGCTGCCCTCGATCTTCAAGCGATCATCGAGGAAGCCGACCGCGCCGTAACCGGCGGTGACCGCGGTCGTCGCCACCACGAAGATGTTGCGCACGTCCGCCCAAAGCACGGTCGGTACCAGCACCGAGAGCAAGATCAGCGCGCCGCCCATGGTAGGCGTGCCGCGCTTCGCGTAGTGCGAGGCCGGCCCCTCTTCGCGGATGATTTGGCTGATCTGTTTACCGCGCAGCTTCTGGATGAACCAGGGCGCCACGAAGAACGACATCATCATCGCCGTGATCGTGGCCATGATGGCGCGGAAGGGCGTGTAGCGCAGCACGTTGAGCGCGCCGGCCCAAGCGTACTTGTGACTCCAGGGGTAGAAGAACTCGTAGATCATGCCGCTCGCCCTTTGGCATCGCACAGGCCGCGCACCAAGCGTTCGGCGCGCACGCCGCGCGAGGCTTTGACCAGCACGACATCTTTCGGCTGTAGGCGTGAGAGCAGAAGCTCCAGGGCTTGCTCCGAAGTGTCCGCGAAGTGCGCGTCAATTCCGGCTTTGCGCGCGGGTTCGACGAAGCGCTGCGCGTCGCCCATCACCGCGACCAGCACCGCCCCGCCGCTCTCGGCGAGCCAGCCGCCGACCTCGGCGTGTTGTTCGGCGGCGAGCGCGCCGAGCTCTCGCATCTCGCCGATGACCAGCACCAACCGCGCCGAGCGAGCGCGAGCGATTTCGCGCGCGGTGGCGAGCGAGCTCTTCACGCTCGCTGGGTTCGAGTTGTAGCTATCGTCGAGCACGACCGTACCGTCGCCCAGCTCGACCGGGGTCAAGCGGCCGGGTTCGCCTGCGCGAGCGAGGGCGGCCGAGACGAGCTCCGGTTCCAGTGCGGCTTGGCTCAGCCATTCGCCGACCGCGAGGGCGGCGAGCGTCGCGTACGCACCCGCCTCACCGAGCAGCGACGTTTCGAGTTTGATTGAGTCTTGGGCAAACGAGGTGCGGCGCTCGATCTCGAGCAGGGAGCCCCCGAGCGCGTTCGGGGCGCGCGAACGCAGGCAATAGTTGGCGCCTTCTGCGTAGCCGTAGCTCATCGTGCGCGTGTGACCGACGCTCTGCAGCGTGCGTTGCACGCGCTCGTCGTCCGCATTGGCGATGGCCAAGCCCTCGGGACCGAGGCCGCTCCAGATTTCGCCCTCTTCGCGCTCGATGCCATCGAGATCGCCCAAGCCCTCGCTGTGCTCGATGCCGATCAGCGTCAAAACAGCCAGATCCGGCGCCGCCATTGCGGAGAGCGCGCGCACTTCACCGGGCGCGTTGGTGCCGATTTCGACCACGCCGAGGGTGTGCTCTGGCTCCAAGCCCAGCAGCACCATCGGCACGCCGATCAGATTGTTCAGGTTGCCCGCCGCGAAGTGCACCGCGCCGGGATGGAGCGCGCTGAGCAGCGCGGTGATCGCGCTGCGCGTCGTGGTCTTGCCCGCCGACCCCGCGATGCCGACGATGCGCTTGGCCCAGCGCTGACGATGAGCAACGGCCAAATTCCCGAGCGCGTTCAAAGTGGACGTCACGGTCACCGCGGCACGAAGTCCGGGCCGCTCGCGCTCGACGACCACGCCCGCAGCGCCCTGCTCGAGCGCCTGCAGCGCGAAGTCGTGACCGTCGAAACGCTCACCACGCAGCGCGACGAACAGCTGTCCGCGCAGATCCACGCGCGTGTCCGTGGTCACGCCGACGCATTCAGCGTCCGCGCCGAGCCGCGTGCCGGCGCACAGCGTCGCCACCTGGGCTAGCGAGAAAGCGGCGTGATTCTGCGGAATCAGGCTTGCCATGGGCCCCCGCGTTGACGCCGCACGGCGAGCGCGCGGCGCGCCTCGATGCGGTCGTCGAAGGGCAGCGTCTGATCGCCGATCAGTTGATACGGCTCGTGACCCTTGCCCGCGATCAGCACCACGTCCCCTGCCTCGGCTCGGGCAATGGCGCGTTCGATCGCGCGAGCGCGGTCGAGCTCGACTTCGTACTTGGCGTCCATCTCGCGCAGGCCCACTTCGACCGCGCGGGCGATCGCGGCCGGCTCTTCGGAGCGCGGGTTGTCGTTCGTGAGGTAGGCGTAGTCGGCCAAGCGCCCCACCGCGGCGCCCATGCGCGGACGCTTTTGGGGGTCGCGATCGCCGCCGCAGCCGAACACGCACAGCACGCGGCCCTCGGTCAGCGAGCGCGTGGCGATCAACACGCGCTCGAGCGCGTCCGGCGTGTGCGCATAGTCGACCAGGACCAGCAGATCGTCGCCCGCTTCATCGCAGCGCTCGAGTCGGCCCGGGACCTGTGGAGCTTCGGCCAAAGCCCGCACCGCGCTCGGCAGATCCACCCCAGAAGCGTGCAAAATACCGAGCGCGAGCAGCAAATTCTCCAGATTGTGCTCGCCGACCAAGCGCGACTCGAGCTCGACGTCACCCGCCGGAGTGTGAAACACGCCGCGGATCCCGCGCGCATCGACCGTGACCTGCTTGGGGAACAGATCGGCACCCGTGCGCTTGCTGACGCGCGTGACCCGGCCGGACGCGCGCGCGGCGAGCTTTTCGCCGAACGGATCGTCCACGTTGAGCACCGAAGCTTCCGGCGCAAGCTCCGTGAACAGTCGCGCTTTCGTCTCGCCGTACTCAGCGAGCGAACCGTGAAAGTCCAAGTGATCTTGGGTCAGGTTGCTGAACGCGGCGACTTTGAAGTGCAGGCCGCGCACGCGCTCGAGCGACAGCGCAATGCTCGACACCTCCATCACGAAGTGCGTGCCGCCCGCGTCGAGCACGCGGGCTGCGTAGCGCGAAATATCGTCCGCTTCGGGCGTGGTCAACGCGGAGTCCACGCTCTGTCCGTCGAAGGCGAAGCCCACCGTGCCGAGTCGGGCGGGCTTCTTGCCGGCCCCGGTCAGCGCGCGCTCGACCAGCCAAGAAGTGGTGGTTTTGCCGTTGGTTCCGGTGATGCCGATCAGCGCCAACTGACGGCTCGGATTGCCATACACGGCTTCGGCCGCGAGCGCCAAGCTACGCCGCGCATCGCCGACCTCGATCATCGGCACGGCCACAGTGGGCAAAGACGCGCCGCGTTCGACGATCAGCGCCGCTGCACCGCGCTGCACCGCGCCCTCGGCGAATTCTGCGCCGCTCACTTTGCCGCCGCTGCGGGCGACGAACAGATCCCCGGCTTCGACGCGACGCGAATCTTGGCGCACGCCAGTCAGTCGCACATTGCCGTCGCCGATCAGGCGCGGTGTCTCCGCGGCCAACACGCCGAGCAGGCCGGACACCGGAAAACCGGTGGCGGCGCGCGCGGCGGGGACGGGCGTGTGCGGGGCCATCATGACGCGGGCTCGAGCACGAGCAACACTTCAGACGCGTTGTCGACCACGCTGCCGGGCGGTGGCTGCTGGTTGACGATCAAGCCGCTGCCCTTGAGCCGCGGGGTGAGGCCGAGCAAAATCATTTGCTTGAAGGCTTGGCGAGCGGGCACACCGGTCAGATTCGGAATGCGCACTTTGCCGGCCGGCACCACACCCGAGGGCAGCACTTCTTGCACGGCGGGCTTCTTGCCTTGCGCTTCGCGCAGGGCTTCGTAAGCGATGTTGGCCGGATCAGGCGTGCGCGCGAGCACCGCGACGTCCGTCTTGTCCGTGGTGCGCGGAGTCAAACCGGCCAATTTCAAGCTCATTTGCGCGACGCGCCGGAAAATCGGCGCGGCCACCACGCCGCCTGCGTGCTCCAGCATCGGTTCATCGAGCGTGACCGCGATCGCGACCACGGGATGCTCGGCGGGCACGAAGCCCACGAACGAGCCGATGTATTTATCGATCGAGTAACGCCCGGTCTTGGGATCGCTCTTCTGCGCCGTGGCCGTCTTGCCCGCGACGCGGTAGCCGTCGATCGCGGCTTCAGTGCCCGTGCCTTCGCCTTCGGTGACCGCGACGAGCATCTCGGCCACGGCGCGCGCGACGTCTTTCGAGACCACGCGGCGGCGCACGTGCGGCGCGACCTCGCGCACGACTTCACCGGTGGAGGTCGTGACCTTGCGCACCAAGAGCGGCTCCATCAGCTCGCCGCCGTTGGCGAGCGCCGCGGCGGCCATCGCCATCTGCATGTTGGTCACGCCGATGCCCTGACCGAACGCAGCCGACGCCGTCTCGACCTGCACCCAGGGACGCGAGCGCGGACGGAGCGTGCCCGGCGCTTCACCCGGAAATGGCAAGCCCGATTCTTGACCGAAGCCGAAGCGACGGAGCGCGTCGTAGAGCTTGGCTTCACCCATGCCGAGGCCGATCTTGGCCGCGCAAATATTGGAAGAAATCGCCAAAATTTGCGAAATCGTGAGCCACTCGGAAGGATGCGTGTCGCGGATCGTCACGTTGTCGATCTGCATCACGCCCTTCTCGCAGTACATCTTCTGCGTCGGGGTGATCACGCCGTCGGCCAAGCCCGCCGCCACCGTGAACATCTTCATGCTCGAGCCCGGCTCGAACACGTCGCTCATCGCGCGGTCCCGGCGTTGATCGGGCTGGCTCGAGGTGTAATCGTTGGGATTGAAGAACGGCCAGCTGGCGAGCGCCAAGATCTCGCCCGTGTACGGGTTCACCACCACCACCGAGCCGCCCACGGCTTCGAACGTCCGCGCTGCGGCTTGCAGCTCGTGCTCGGCGACGTACTGAATGCCCTGGTCGATCGTCAGATAAATATTGTGACCCGCAAAGGCACGGTCATCTTCGATTCCGTCCGAGAACAAAAGCCGACCGGAGCGATCGCGGAGGCCCTTGAGCTGCTCGGCGCTGCCCTTCAGATCGTCGTTCAGCGCGTACTCGAGGCCGTCTTTGCCTTCACCGTCGGGAGCGACGAAGCCGAGCAACGGTCCCGCAAGCTCGCGGCGCGGGTAGTAGCGCCGTCCCTCACCTTCGACGACCAGACCGCGGATGCGCTTTTCGTCCGCCGCGTCTTCGGACAAAGCCCGGATTTTGTCGGCTTCTTCCGCCGAAATTTGGCGTTTCAGCCAGGCGAAGCGGCGCTTGGCCAAAATCCGACGCTCGACTTGGGCGGCGTCGATGCCGAGCACCGCGGCGATGCGATTGGCCGCGTCGCGCGCGACGACCGGCACTTGCTGCGAGGGCACGCCGCGCAAGAGCTCGACCGAATCCATGCTCACGCTGGGCACCTCCACGCTGACGGCGAGGGCGCTGCCGTTGCGGTCGTACACGCCGCCGCGTTTGGGCGCGACGTGCAAGCGACGCTGGCGTTGGCCTTCGGCCAGCTCGCGCCAAGCCGCGCCGTCGCCGATCATCAAGTCGTAGCCGGACGAGACCACCAAGCCCAAGCCGAGCGCCAAGAGCCCACACAGCATGCCCATGCGCAGACGCACCCAGCGCCGGCGTTTCTCGTCGCTCGGCGGCGCGGCCAAAGGCGCGGGCGTCTTCGTGGTGCGTGCGTTCGCGTTCACGGATCCTCCTGGATCTGCAGCTTGCCCGGTTCATCCTCGGGCTTGCGACCGGCGGACAAGATGCGATCCGGCGTGGGTTCACTCATGCCGAGCAAAGTGCGGGCCACGAAGTCGACGCGCTCGGGCGTCTTGTGGCTGGCGAGCTCCAGCTCGAGCACGTGCTTCACTTCGCGCAAGCGCTCCACCCGGGCGTGCGCGCGGCCCAGCTCATAGCCCAGCTCGACCGACTTCACGCGCAGCCCGAGGTGCAAAATGAAGGCGGAAGTGGCGGCCAAAACCGCCAAGGTCCACAGGATCAAAAACACGCGTTCGCTGCGCATCAGGCCTCCTCTCCCCAGCTCGGATCGCTCGGGGCTTCGGCTTCGACGCGCATCGCAGCGCGCAACTTCGCGCTCCGCGCGCGGGGATTTTCGGCCAGCTCGGTTTCACCCGCCAAGACCGGCTTCTTGTTCAAGCGATGCCACGAAGAGCGATCCAAGAACGCGCGCTTGACCAAGCGATCTTCCAGCGAATGAAAGCTGATGATGGCGGCAATGCCACCGGGGGCGAGCAAATCCTTGGCCACGCCGAGCAAGCTCACCAGCTGATCGAGCTCCCCGTTGACGGCGATGCGCAGCGCTTGGAACGTACGCGTCGCCGGATCGACTCCGCCCAGACGACGCGGGCCGACCGCACGCACCACTGCACGCCGCAGCTCCAACGTATCTTTCAGTTCACCCGCTTCGAACGCCTGCTTGATACAGCGAGCCACACGCCGCGAACGACGCTCTTCCCCGAGCTCGTAGATCACGTTGGCAAGCTCATCCTGACTCAGCCGCTCGATCAGCTCGAGCGCGGTCTCGCCGCGCGTGGGATCCATGCGCATGTCGAGCGGACCGCTCGAACGAAAGCTCATGCCCCGCTCCGCGTCCGCAAGCTGCTGCGAGCTCAGCCCCAGATCCGCCAAAATTCCGTCGATCTGCCTGATGCCGAGGGCGGCCAAGCGCTCGGGGATCTGGTCGAACGAGGCGTGCACGCACAGCGCGCGTTCACCGAATTGCGCGAGCCGCGCCTGCGCTGTGCGCACCGCGAGCGGGTCGCGATCGCAAGCGATCAGCCGCAGCTCGGGCGAAGCCGCGAGTAGCGCAGCCGAATGCCCCGCGCCGCCCGCCGTGGCGTCCACGAACACGCCGCCGCGCGCCGGATCCAACGCCTCCACCACCTCGCCCGGCATCACCGAGACGTGAGTAAAGACTGGCTCTGCTTCGAATTCGATTGCGGCCATGGTCATACTTTGAACTGCTCCACGGCCAGCCTGAAGCTGTCCATATCGCTCGGCGCCATCTCGGACATATCGAGCGCGGCTTCCCAACGAGCGCGCGACCAGAGCTCCAAGTTCTTACCCATGCCCGCCCAGAGCGCTTCGCTCTTGTCGAGCTGAGCGCGCTCACGCAAATGCGGAGGCACCAGCACGCGCCCCGCCTTGTCGAGCTCACACTCGACCGCCGCCGACACGTACATGCGTCGAAAACGCACTGCATTCGGATCGAGGCTCGGCAGCTTCGACACCTCCCGCTCGAACTCTTCCCAAGTGTTCATCGGGAAGACGTGCAGGCAGGGGTCGAACAGCGCCGGAGTGATGACGAACCCGGCATTGTTGTCGCCCACCAATACGTCGCGAAATCGGGCCGGCAAGCTAATGCGCCCTTTCGCGTCGACTGAGTGAAGGAACTGGCCGCGGAACATCTCTTCTCAACACTTCATGGGCTAGCGAAACACTTGTTCCCACTATTTCCCACTGACGCCCGCGAAACTACGGGGCCGGCCGGCCCATGTCAACAATCGCGACTACCAAAACCTTGAGAAAATCCTTGAGGTTTTGTATGGGGTATCACGCATACCTGCTCAACCATTCAGGTACGCTCTCCGCCTACCCACGTTAGCGCGTTGGATTGCCAGAAGGGGCGATCGCGACCCTGCATCGCACCCCGCGACCACGGCGGATTTTCCGGGCGCGTCGCGGCCTCGTCACGCGCAACCTCAGTGGCGGCTGGATGCGCCGGGAACCGAGTGCGCCGCGAGGTGCGTAGCTGGATCGCGATCGCCCCTCTCCCGCCCGACGCGCGAAACGACGAGCACGGCCTGCCTGCAATCGCGGCGCGCTGGACGAAAAAGAGAGTTGGAATTCGAACCGATTTTGGCGCAAACCGGGTTGGGGCGCTCGAGCCTGGGTGCGTCGCGGGGGCGAGAATAGAGTCGGAATTCGAACTCGATTTTTGGCGGCGAGAGGGGCCTGCTGACGCCGGCGCGCCGAATGTCAGCCAGCCTTTGCGCCGCGAAGGTTCAAAGTCCCAACGAACAACCAGCCCGCGATCAGGCTCGGCAGCAAAGCGATCAGAAGCATCATGCGGAGCTCGAACGCAAGCCGCGTACCGCGCCTTAACTGGGAGAATTGCTCAGTTTTCTTCGTGGCGCGCGTGTTCTTCGGGCCGCAGCTGTGTCTGTCCAGACACGCTCGAGGCGCTAGCTCTGAGCGACGAGGAGCAGCGCGCCCAGTACTGCGGTGCCCGCGATCTCGGTGCGCAGCACGAGCTCGCCAAAGCTTGCCGCGGCGAAGCCTGCGCGCTCGGCGTCGCTCACCTCTTCCGGCGTGAGGCCGCCTTCGGGTCCGATCAGGATCGCGATCGGTGAGCCGACCGTCCACGCGGCGGTGAGTGAGCGCAAGCTCTGCGTGGCGCCCGGCACCAAGCACAATTTGATCGCGTTCTGTTCGCGCCACGCGTCGAGCTCATGCTCGAGCGCGTGCGGTCCGACGATCTTCGGCACGTCTGCGCGACCGCACTGGCGGGCCGCGTCGAGCGCGATTGCGTCCCAACGCGCGCGCTTGGCGTCGCTGCGTTCGTTGACGCGCGCCACACTGCGCGCGCTCTCAACGAGGTGCAGCTCGGCCACGCCGAGTGCGGTCGCCGAGCGCACCACTTGTTCGGTCTTGTCGCCCTTGCCCAGCGCTTGCACGAGCACGATGCCGGTGTCGGCGCCGCGCGCCGATGCGCGCAGCACGCCGATTCCGCAATAGGCTCCCTCTTCGCTCTCCGCGAGGCGCGCGTCGGCCTCGAGCCTCGTCTCGGGATCGAAGGCGATGAATTTCTCGCCCGCGCGCAGGCGCAGCACGTCGCACAAGTAGTGGGCGGTTTTGGCGTCGAGTTTGCGCTCGCCTGGTTCTAGCCCGGAGAGCGGCACGCGCGTCAGCTTTGCCACGCGGTCGCTCAGGCTCCGGGCAGCACGCGGCCGTAATCGGAATACGCGCGGCGCGCGCGCACCGACACCATCGCGTCGAGACGCGTCGAGACGGGCGGCGGAGCCGCGCCTTCCGGTAACACCAACGCGGTCAGCGCTCCGCCGTACACGCAGCCCGTGTCTAGCCCCGTCGCGTGCGGGTGCAGCTGCGGCAGCTGCCGCGCGTTGTGTCCAAACACGATGTGCGGCTCGTCTTGATACAAGCTGCCCCAGAGCGCGCCCCACTTCTCACTCGGCTTACCGCGCTCATCGATCGAGCGGATGTGCGTCAGCATCCACGGGTCTTGCTGTTCGAAGGGCACGCCGGGCACGATCCCCGCGTGCACCACGCGCACGTCGTGCTCGGGCACGTCGACCCAGAGCGGCATGCTCTCCAAGATCGCCCAATCGGCATCATCCAAGAGCGCCGCCACTTCGGCGTGCGAAGAACCGAGCTTGGGTCCCGGCTCACCGCGCAGCCGCGCGTGGCGCCCCGCGAGCAAACGCTGCTCGTGGTTGCCGATCGCCGAGCGAGCCCGCAGCGTGCGAAAAAGCCGAAGCACGCCCAGCGGATCGGGACCGCGGCTCAGCAGATCGCCGACGAAGAACACTCGGTCATCGGCGGCCAGGGCGACCGCAGACAGCAACTCGGCAAGCTCCGCAGCGCAGCTATGGACATCCCCGATGAAGATGCTGCGCGCCATGGGCCGCAGCGTAGCGCGCTTTGCGCAGAATCACGCTCCACAGCCGTTCCCCTCTCTGTTTCCAATGTTGACCCGTCCCCGGACGGTCCTGAGACCGACCGGCTGTTGGGCCGCACGGACCGCGTCCAATCCCTCGGTCGGCGGGGCCATAAAAATTACCGTGCGCGCCCGGCATCACGCCCTTGCAGTATGGGCAGAACGCAGACTACTGTCCCCGGGAGTTTCGAGGAGGCCCGAAGAATGTCACTGATGTCCCCGCGTTCCTGTGGATTGGCTTTCCTGTTCGCCGCGAGTTTGGCCGCTATCGGCTGCGGGTCGGACGAGGTCAAGTACGTGCCGCATCCCGCAAATAGCGGTGCAAAGGCGAATCTGCCGCCCGTTGCGAACGTGCCGAAGAAGCCGATCAAGAACGGCGAGGCGTACACGGTTTGGGGCGCGAGCTACTACTTGCGGAGCCCGGTGCACACCAAAGAGGTGTCGCGCAAGAAGCTGTCCATCACCGGTTACATCGTCAAAACCAACCTAGGGGAAGCGCCGGCGTGCGCGGTCCACAAGGGCGGCAAAGCCGATCCCGAGAATTGCAAGCCGCCCATCCCGGCGTTCTGGCTCGGCGATAGCAAGGATGCTCCCGAAGCGGAGACCATCAAGGTGATGGGCTGGGCCTCTAACTTCGCGCAGATTTACGACGCGATCGCCGGCTTCGACAAGGGCACGAAGAAGGACGCCGAGCACTTGGACACGTTCTGGCAGGTCAAGATCCCGAATCCCCTGCCGGCCAAGGGCGCAAAGGTCACCGTCAAGGGTGACTACGGCACCACGTTCAGCAAGTCCTCGACCGGCGCAGAAGCCGACCCTTTCATGGGTATGCTCAGCTACGACGAGATGACCGTGTTGGAACCGGGCGCAGAGCTCTCTACGCTCCCCGGTGTGAAGCGCAAACCGCAAAAATAGGTAACGCCCGGTCGACGAGATCGCGCAAGATCTCGCGACTCTCTATGCTTGGCCGAGGAGGCGATACTTGCCAGGCGCGCTGCGGCGCTCGATAAGCCACTTACTCGTGGCGCTCGGGCTGTTGCTCTGCGCCGCCTGCGGGCATGAGTCGACTCGGCCGATCGTCTCGGCCATCGATCTGCGTGAGACCGATGACTCGCGCGTGGTCGACGACGAGGCGGTGCTGGACGGACTGGCGACCGTAGACGAATACGACCCGACGCTGCTCGCGCGAGATCTCGAGCGCATCGAGCGCTACTACCGCGCGCGCGGCTACTACGAAGCCAAGGTCAGCGCAGCGCGCGTGCTCGAGCTCGACGGCAAGCACGTGAAGCTCGAGATCCGCGTCGCGCCCGGCGTGCCCGTGACGGTGCGCCGCATCGAAATCCCCGGCCTCGTGAACCTGCCCCCCTTGGTGACCAAGGAGGTACTCCGAGCGCGCTCGCTCAAAATCGGCGATGTCTTCGACGAAGCCAGCTTCGACGAGATGAAGTCGACGATCTTGGAGGCCCAACAAGATCGCGGCTTTCCGTTCGCCAAGGTGGATGCCAAAGCGCACATCGATTTGATCGAGCATCACGCCGATCTGACCGTGAGCTTGGACCCTGGGCCGCAAGCGAGCTACGGCGCGATCACCATCGAGGGCCTCAAATCGATCCCCGAAGGCCCGGTGCGCGACACGTTGAAGCTCCGCGAAGGCGGGGCCTATTCGCGCAGCGATCTCTCGTCGGCGCAGCGGGCACTGCTCAATCTGGGGGTGTTCGGCACCGTCGAGATCCATGAGGATCTGACGCACCCCGAGACCAAACGCGTGCCGATCGCAGTCGTGGTGCGTGAGACCGAACTGCGCACGGTGCGGCTCAGCGGCGGCGCGGATTTCAACGTTCT
This sequence comes from Pseudomonadota bacterium, assembly GCA_037200885.1. Classification (GTDB taxonomy): domain Bacteria; phylum Myxococcota_A; class Polyangia; order Polyangiales; family Polyangiaceae; genus PMG-095. The sequence goes on along the minus strand of JBBCIN010000001.1, from coordinate 1,559,089 downwards.
ACGCCTGAATTTGCACTTGGGCATGGGCTGGGAGCACCGCAATTTCCTGGGCGGGACACGGCACTTGGCGATCAACCTCACGCCCGGCGTCGACTTGTACCCGACCCGATTCGATTTCGATGGTTCGACGTCGCTGAAACCGACGCGCCTCCTCTTGGAGAATTCGCTTCAGATCAAGTTCAAGCAGCCCTCGTTCATCGAGAGTCGCACCGCCGGCACGATCGACGCGAGCTATACCATCATGCCGGTGCTCTATCCGTTGCCCGAGGACACGGACCCGAAAACGGAGCGCATCCTCGGTTACCAAACCATCGCTACCGCTCTCGGTCTCGAGCGCCAGTTCTTCTTGTCCTCATCGAAGACTTGGCCCGCCGCGTTGACGATCGCGGCGTCGTACAACTGGCAGGCCAACTTCCCATTCACTTACCAATTGGACGTACCCGCGGGCTTGTCACTCGTGCGCGTCGCCTTCCCGGCCCTCGTGACCACGCTCGATCTGCGCGACGATCCGGTTCAACCGCACAAGGGACTGTATCTGACGAACTCGCTGCAAATTGCCGACAAGGTGTTCGGCGGCAGCGTCTCGGATACGAAAATTCAGCCGGAATTGCGCGGATACTTCCCGATCACGAAGAAGTCGGTCACGCTCGCGACGCGCCTGACGATGGGCTTTCTGATCCCCCGGGACTACGGCAATACGCTGAAGACGGGTACCGCGGAGGGTGAGGAATCGACCATCAATCCGGAAGATCCGGCGGTGATTTCCGACCAACAAAAGCTGCTCTTGCGCGCCTTTTACTCGGGCGGCGCCAACTCCAACCGCGGCTACCCGCTTCGCGGCGTGGGTCCGCACGGCCCGGTCGGCTTCTTGGTGCCCACCGGTGTGGACTGCGGCAACGCGCCCATCGAGTCTCTGCCGCCGGCGTGCATTCGTCCGCTCGGTGGCTTCACGCTGTGGGAGGCCTCGCTCGAAGTGCGTTTTCCGCTATCCGGCGCGCTGGGCGCGGTCGCCTTCGCGGATGCCAGTGACGTCTCGCGCGACGTCGGACACGTTCGCTTCAGCGTGCCCCACCTTTCAATCGGCCCGGGGCTTCGCTACTTGACGCCGGTCGGGCCGTTTCGGCTCGATATTGGTTATCGAGTCCCGGGCATGCAAGCCATCGGCGAAAAGGAGTTGTCGGTCGCGGAAGGCGGCGGGGACGTGAGCAACTTGTTCGGCATCTCCTGGCTACCGATGGCCGTGAACATTGCCCTGGGAGAGGCGTTTTGAGCCTCGAACGCGGCCAGAAGCGGCGGGCAAAAGGCGCGCGACGCGTGCTTGCCACCCTCGCGCGCGTGGGCATGGGCGCTGGACTGATGCTGGTGTTCGTCGGCGGTTCGCTGCTCTCCTTCGTGCTTTACGCGAATCTGCCTGCCGGTCGACGCGGGGTGGCGCTGGCCCTGACGCGTGTGTTGGCCAGCACGTTCGAAGGCCGCTTCAGCATCGACGCGATCGAACGGGTGTCCCTGAGAGAGCTGCGCGCGCGCGGCATCACGGTACGCGATCCGGATGGGCACGTGGTGCTCACGGTGAACGCACTCAGCGTGCAGATGGATCTCGCGGATTTGCTGCGAAAGGCGCTGCTCGGCACGGGTGTCGTGACCTTGCGCTTCGATCACGCGCGCGTCGAACGCGCTGAGGTCTACCTACTGCCCGGCTCGAACAACGTGCCGACGATCGTCGATGCGTTCACGCCGACGCCCGCGCGCGTACCCAGCAGCGTCGCACAAGCCTCCCCACAAACGCTCAAGATTTGGTTTCCGGAAATCGAGGTCGGGCACATCTACGGTCGCATGGCGCTCGAGGGTGTGCCGACGCTCGAGGCCGAGCTTTCGACCGTGCGCGGCGCGGTGGTCGGCAGTGCCGCTCTCACCAGCGTGGACGTCGAGCGCTTTTCCGCGACCGTGCGTGGACTGGGCGGCGCAGATGCGACAGGCGTCGGCAGCGTGCACGTGCGCGCCCCGGGCGCGGTTTGGACCTCTTTCGACGGCTATTTCGGGGAGCTGCAATTCGGCACGGTGGTGCGCGTCGACAGCCCCAAGCTCGACGTCACGCTCGACGTGCCACGCGCGGAACCGAAAACCGTCCGCGCGCTGTGGGCGAGCTATCCGCTGCTGGAAGACTTGGGCGCGCACGTCGAAGCGGTGGGCACGCTGCAGACGATGCACACGCAAGCCAAGCTCTTGGTCGGGCAAGGCTCGATCACGAGCAGCGGCGAACTTCGGCTCAGTGGTCATCCGGGCGCCGATCTCGAACTGTCCGCCCGCAGCGTGGACCTGCGCGCCATCTGGCCCACCGCACCGAGCACCGATCTCGACGCAGATAGTAGTCTGGCCGTGTACCAGTCGGGCGATCAGTGGATCGCGAACGTGAATGGCACGACGCGAGCGACGCAAATCCTCGGCACGCCGCTGCCGCCGATCGACGTCACTGGCAGTTACGACGCGAAGGGCTTTAGCGGGCACGCCACCGCCCACGAACCCGGTGTGCCACTGAAACTGACGTTCGACGTGCATCCGGATGGCTCGATCGACGGTAGCGCCGAAGCGAAGGGCGTGGATCTGAGCCGGGCGCCGCGCTTGCAGCCGTACTTCGATGGCCGAGGCCGGTTGGATGTGCAGCTGAAGGGTCGCATCGACAAGGGCCGTCTCGTGACCCAAGTGAGCGGCGATCTGAGCGGCTTTCAGTATGGGCAGGTGTCGATCGATAGCAACAAATTCTCGGGCCGCGTGGCGGGGCCGGTGGCCGATCCCGAGAAACTTTCGGTCGATCTTTCGGTCACTTCGCGGCGCCTGCGCGCGGGAGCGTTCGGCTTCGACGACCTAAAGACCGAGCTGCACGGCCCAGTCACCCGCCCCGTGGTCTCGACCACGATCAGCAACCAACACGGCCCGCAGATCACCGCCAAGGCCACGATCACACCGCGCCACGCCACTCGCATCGATGATCTCAGCGTCGAGGTGCGGCGCGATCAAGCAGCGCTGGTCGCCACCATCGCCGAGGTCGACATTGCGGGCGAAGAGCTACGCGTGAACGGCCTGCGCATGGAAGGCGCAGGCGGCAAACTCGACGGCTCGGGTCAATTGGGTCCCAACGGCCTGGCCCTGGTCGCCCACGGCGCGCGGCTCGACTTGGGCGTGATCGCGCATGCACTCGGCCTGCCGCGCGGCGTCCTCGGCGGCAAGGCGTCGCTCGATGCCGATCTCGAGTCTGGCAAAAAGACGCAACGCGGCAGCTTCGCCGTCCAGCTCGAAAATGCCGAAAGCGACGGCGTCGCGATTGATACGCTGTCATTGACGGGAGAGCTGAGTGGCTCCGAGCTGCACTTGCTCAGCGCCGCCAAATTGCGGGATTTCGGCTCGTTTTCCGGCGAGGCGAAGGCAACCCTGGCCGGCAATCTGGCCGAGGCCCGTAGCTTCGAGGGCGCCACCGGCGTTCTCACCGTCAAGGCCGAGCACGTGCCCTTCTCGCTCTTGAGTTACGTCTTGCCCAAGAGCGCGCACGTGAACGACGTGCGCGGTGAAGCTGGCGCCACTCTAGTGCTGGATCGCGCCGCACCCGATACCGTCCCCAATGTCTCGCTCGTGGCCAACACCACGGGCTTATACGTCGGGCTCGACGCGAACGATGAGCACGGAAAGCCGCTCGCGGTCGACGGCGTCGAAGCGCACGCGGGGCTGAACCACAACGGGGCCAGCGGTGACACCGACCTCGTTTTTAAGCTCGACGACCAACACGGACCGCTGGCCTCCGTCACGGCTCAGCTCCGCGTCGACCTGGCCGCAGCGCTGAAGCATCCCGAACGGCTTTGGTCGCAGTTGCGATCGACACCCTTGGTGGCCAAAGCGCTGGTCGACGATCGCGCGCTGGAAGACTTACCCGCGGCAATCGCGCCGCAAGGGATCGAGGGCAGACTGCGCACCGAGCTTTCGCTCCGGGGCAGCATCGATCACCCGATATTTAGCGATAAAACCGAGCTTTATCGACTTCGACTGGGCGTGAGTGAGCGCGACAAGGCGGTCGATGTCTGCGCCCAGCTCGACTACGACAAGAGCACCGGCCAGTATGGCGCCCGCGGCGAAGTCTTCCTGCCCAAGGGCACGAGCGACACGCGCGCCTGTCAGGGAGGACGCATCGCGCAGTTCAGCGCGGGCGGCCGCGCCGAGTGGGATAAATTGCTCAGCTCCACGCTCAGCGCCGACCCCGCGTGGACGGGCACCGCCGGTTTGTCGCTCGAGGGCATGCCGGTCGATATCGTGCCAGCGTTCGCCGATGCCGGCTTCGGCGGCAGCGTGCTCGGAGTGGTCATGTTCGATCGCCGGGATGCGCTGCCGCAAGTGCGTTCGCAGCTGGAGGTGCGCGATGCCGTGCTCGGTCGCACCCGGCTCGGAACCGCCGTCGTGCAAGCGCACACCGACGGCCGGGCGCTGTCGGCCGCGCTCGACATCGAGCAGCCCAACTCCGGCCCGCTCGGTGGCAGCCAAATCGGCGGCAAATTGAACGCGCAGCTCTTGACCGCGGTCAATTGGCAAGGGGTGGTGCCGAGCATCGACGACACGAGACCCATTTCGGCGAGCTTGAGCGCGACCAACCTCGACGCGGTGCTGCTGACGCCGTTCGTGCAGGACGTATTGTCCGAGATCGGCGGCAAGCTCGACGCCGCCCTCGAGCTCAACATGACCCCCAATCTCGAGGCGAAGGCCGACGAGCATTGGGCCGGCAACGTCAAAGGCACATTGGCAGTACGCGACGGTAACCTTCAGCTTTCGCAGCTCGGTCTGCGCATGCGCAAGGTGCAGATCAGCGCAATGGCGGAGGCTCACTCGAACCGCACGCTGCTCACGATCAAATCCCTATCCGCCGCCGCAGAGGGCGACAAACCCAATGTCTCGGCGGCCGGCTACCTGTGGTTTGCGGGTCACCGGATCGTCAGCGGCGAAGCCAACGCCCGACTCCAGAGCGTGCCGTTTTTGGTAGAGGGAGTGCCGCTGGCCACTCTCACCAGCGTCCCCACCTCCAAAGACATCGTCATCAGTCTGGAGCGACGACCGCGCGAGATGTTCGTCGGCCTGACCATTCCAAAGCTCGAGGCCAAGCTGCCGCAAGCGGCCACCCGCAGCCTGATCGATCTCGCCGATAGCAAAGACATCCTGATCGCCCAACCGATCGCCAAACCGTCGTCGGCCACGGACGGCGACGCCCTACCTTGGCGCGTCCATTTCGAGCTCGGCAACGACGTCAAGATCACGCGTGCCGATCTGTCCTTGCCCATCTCGGGCTCGCCCGAAATCGTCCTGGGCGAGTCGCTGCAAATCGCAGGCAACGTCGACTTGCGCCAAGGCGGGCGGCTCAGCTTGCCGGGCGTCCCGCGTCCGTTCACGATCGAGAGCGGCACGGTCTCGTTCGACGCCGACGGCGACCCCAAAAATCCCCGGCTCAAGGTGCGCGCGGTCTGCAAGCTTCCGCAACTGACCGTGTGGGCCACCGTCAACGGTAGCTTTCAAGACGCCAAGTTCGCGTTCGAGAGCGACAACCCCAACCTGACCAATCAAGCGCAAATCTTGGCCGCGCTGATCTCCCCCACCGACAGCGCGAGCAGCGCCAGCGCGGGTGCCAATCAGAGCACGGATCAACTTCGCGCCGGTGCCGGCTACCTCAGCCAACAATTGCTCGCCAACACTGCGCTGTCCCACCTAGAGCTCAAAGCCGGCAACGAAACCACCGCCGACCAACACTCCTACGCCACTTACTCCGCCGCCTACCCAATCACCGACGAGATCTGGTTCGAGGGCAGCTACAAGACGCTCCAAACCCAAGACTTGACCGGCGCCAGCCGCAACGCATTCAGCGGCACCTTCGATTGGCGATTCAAAAAGAACTGGTCACTCACGGTCGAAGCCGGAACGATCGGCGCGGGAACGGATTTGTTGTGGCTGTACCGGTATTAGCCGTTAGGGAGAAATTGCCTTACGGCTTCCTTGCGCTCGCGCAGCCGACATTTAGTGTCAGCTCGAGTATTCCTTCGGACCAGTACTTGTCGATCGCGTCTCGCACGTACTCGAGTGGTTTCTTGAGGTCGTTGATCTCGAGCCAGGTGCGGACTTCGGGGATGATCATGAGGCGGCTCACGGGGTCTTCCATGAACGCGCGGCCGCTGTCGAAGGAGAGGCTGGTTTGGCGGATCTCGACGTCGATGTCGTCTAGGCCGGCTTCTTCGAGTTCTTCAGAGAGCATTTCGATGCTCGGGCGACCGACCAGGGCGGCTTCGATCGCTTTCGAGAAGTCGCTGTCGTCGTGCTTCAGGCCGTACTCGCGGAATAGATCGGCGATCTCTTGGAAAGAGCCACGTAGGGGCAGGGCTACTAGGGCTTGACCGCCTGGACACAGCAAACGGCTGATCTCGCCGAAGAGCAGAGAGCGATCTTGTGGGCCCGAGACGGGATGGAGCGAGTAAGCGTGCGTGAAATGGCCGCCCTCGAGCTCGAGCGGTAGCTCCTCGGCAAAGCGATACTCGACCGCGACGTCGCCTAGGACCGCCGCCTTGTTGCGGGCCAGCTCCAGGGCAGGCAGTGAGGAATCGATGCCGACGATGTTGACGCCGTCCATCCGCTCGTAAAGCTTCAAATCAGGGTAGCCCGTGCGACAACCGAGGTGGGCGATGCGCGCCGATTCCCCGACCAAGATCATCTCCAGCATCAAATCGCCGAACAAGGACAGGTAGCGCGGAACCACGAAGGTCTCGAGGATCGCGGCGTCAGCGGGAGTCAGCTTTTCTGAGAAAACCAAGGCGTCATGGCTATCAATCTAGGGGCACGGACGCAATCCAAACCGCCCATCGGGCCGTTTAGGGGAAGCAGAGCTCGGCCTCTAGCGTTCTCCTAGTGTAGCGTGCGCTCTGGTATGGATCCGCTTCTCCGCGGTGCTTTGGCGGTGACCCTGCTCGGCTTGCTGACTCGAGCTGCGGACCTGCGCGCGCGTCCGGCGGCAGGCTCCGCGCTTCCCCCGAGCGCGCACGCGCACTCGGCATCGGTCAACCGCAGCGGGCCGAGCGCGGCGAGCACTCCGGACCTGCCGGAGCCCGAAGCCCCCTGCCCGCCCGGAACGCTGCCCGACGGCAACGTGTGCATCCCGGTGCCCGACCCCGAGGCAGGCCGGCAAGCGCTCTCCGAAGCACAGAACGAGCACCACGATCGCAGTGGCCGGCTACGCGTCTACGACCAGATCCCGCGCAGCCCTGAGCGCCCCAAGGATTTTCGTCAGTATCGTCTGCCCATTCCCGCGCCGGGCAAGCAGGGCTTCGTCGGAAGCGGCTACGATCTCGATCGCCCCGATAGCGAGCAACGACGCGGCGCCGAGCTCTCCGCGGTGGGTCACGGCGGGGTCGACTTGGCGCAAGCCCGCGGCACGCCGGTGCGGCTAGTGAACCTCGAGAATCAAGTCGGCGACGCGGTCGTGCTCGCGGCCGGTCACTTGTTCGGCAACTCGGTGGTCACCCTACACACCCTGCGCGAAGCCGGCGCGCTTCGCGAGTACCTAGTCATTTACGGCCACCTCGACAGCATTGCGCCCGGCATCAGCCACGGACGAGCGCTAAAGGCGGATTCCCTGCTCGGCTACGTGGGTGACTCGGACAGTCCCGGCATCGTGCACCTGCACCTCGAGGTACGCCGCGCCCGTGAAGGCGTGGACGCGGGCCAACTGCCGCTCGGTCAAGTCACTCAAAACGCCAAGACCGTCGCCTGCGACCCACGCAACGTCCTCGAACTACTGCCCTGACCCGCGCAGATCGCGTCCGCGCGTCACGCTACACGACCAGTTTGTAGCCGAAGCCGTACACCGTCAGGATGTGTTCCGGCTTGTCTGGGTGCCTCTCGATCTTGCGCCGGAGTTTGACGATGAAATTGTCGATCGTGCGGTTCGTGGGGTTGGCGTCCACGCCCCAAATCTTGTTCAAGATTTCTTCTCGGCTCACGGGTTGGCCGGCGCGCTCGAACAACATGCGGAGCAGCTCGACCTCGTAGAACGAGAGGCTCTCCGAGGCTTTGCCCGCGCGCTCGAGCGTGTGCGCGGCCACGTTCACGGTCAGCTTGCCCAGATTGAAGGTCGCGCTTTCACTCGGTCGGTTGGCGCGACGAAAGATCGCGCGGATGCGCGCCACCAGCTCGCCGACGCTGAACGGTTTGGTCACGTAATCATCCGCCCCGGCATCCAGCCCGCGGATCTTGTCTGCCTCTTGGCTCTTGGCCGTGAGCATGATGATCGGCACGAAGGCATCGAAGCGGCGCACGTCTTCGCACACCTGGTAGCCATTCACGTCCGGCAGCATCAGGTCGAGCAAGATCGCGTGCGGGTGCTCTTGGCGAGCGAGCTGCGCGCCGTCTTTGCCATTGCTGGCGGTGACTACGCGAAAGCCCTCGAACTCGAGCGCATCCTTCAGGCCAAGCGTGATGTGCGGCTCGTCGTCGATGACGAGGATGGTCTTCTTCGCTTCCATCCGTGCGGCCGAGTGTACACAAAAAGGAAACGGCGGCGAGCTAGAGCCTAGCCGCCGCCGTACCTCACTTTGGCACGCTGGGTTTACATACCCGCGTCCGCAGCCGCCGCACCCACCGGTGCGCCGAGGCACGCGATGAAGGCCACCGCGCCCTGAACCGGCGTCTTGGTCCCGCTTGCGGCATCATCGACGAACTTCAGCAGCTGTTGCTGGTTCTCGGGGCAGCCTTTGAGCAAGGTGGGATTCTTGTCGACGTAGCAGTAGCCGGGGGTCGGAGGCACCTGCCCCGCTTGGCAGGCGGCCAAATTGTCACCTTGCTCTTGCAAGATTTCGCATTGGCACCACGGGTCGCACGGATCCTGCCCAGGATTGCCGCACTGGCCCGTCGACTTGAGCTGCCCCAGCACCGCTTCGCGGATCTTGGGGTCGGCTTCAGCGCGACCGGGGAGGGCGCAATTGCAGCCGCTCCTTTGGGCTTCAATCACCTTGCACGCAACTTGAGTACCCTTGCTGGGATCGTTGGGGTCGACAGCGACGGTCTCGATCGGACGCGGCAAGCACTTGCCCTTCAAGGCATCCTTCAAGCGCTCGATGATCGCGCCGACGGCCGGGTTGTAGCCGTAGTTCGGATCCGAATCCGGATCGCCGTTGGGCACGGTGACCTTTGGGCAAATCGAGGCGACGATGGCGTTGTCACCCAGATCCTTCAACACCTGCAGCTCGCGAGCGCCCGGGTAGGCTTTGGCGGACGTTTGCACGTTGCTGATCGTGCCATTCGCGGCCTGACACAGCGGACTATTGGCCGTCTTCACCTTGGTCAAGTCCCCGGCCGGGTCGACGGGCATCGCTGTCGACTTGTCTGCCGAGCAGTCACACGCGGAATCACCTACCGTGCAGGTCTTCGCCGCCAACAACGGGAACGTGCAAGCGTATTGCAAGTCGTCCCCCGCGGGGATGTTCTGCTCGTGACCGTTGATCACGTTGGCCTTGGGGTCCGTGGACGCGAAAGGCGCAATTGAGACTTTGGCGTCAGGGACTCCGCACTTGTTTCCTGCACAAATCGGGTTGACCCCAGAACGCGGCTTCACGCTCTCCTGCATGAAGGGGTCAGTCGGCGGCACTGGCGCCGCGTTGTTCGGCGGGTGGGGATCACCCAGCAGCGTTGTCCAACGACCCATGTCTACGAGCTGCTTGGCGGTCAAGTAATTGAGGCCAGGGCCGGTGAGCGAGGCGTCATCGGCGATGTCCTGCCACGGCACACCGACGATGCCGGCCAAGAACACCAGCGAGGGATCGCGCGGGGCTTTGCCCAAGGCACCCGAGTCATAGAGTGGGTTCGGCACGAGCACGCCGGATGAGTCCAGGGCCACGGTCGGGTTCTTCAGCCCGTTCACGTAGCGGTTGGTGTCGTAAAGCAGATTGAAACCAAAGCGCTGGTGCTGGTTGTAGCAGCGCAGATTGATCGAATCGTCCTCCGCTTTGGTGTACGTCGCGTACATCTGCCCGGCGGGAACGTTCTTGCAGACCGGGTCGTCCTTGAGCGCCGGACAACCGGTGGGCGGCGCGTCCTCGCGTTGCGCACAGGAACGGCAGCACAGGTTATTGGGGTTGGTGGTGCAGGCATCCGTGGCGAGCGGCATGCGAGCCGAAGAGCCCACGAACCAGCCGACCGAGCTATCGACAATCGAGCAGTCGTTCTCATCCGAGAGCATGACGATGGCGACCAGCGAGTCCGGACGCAGGAAGGCTTTGCGCTGAGCGCGCAAGGTCTCGTCGCAGTTGACGCATTGCGGGAGGCCCGTCGCCGCGTCGATAATCGGATGTTTATCCGCATCCAAGACCAGCCCGGTGCGGACCACCTTGGGCGGCATCGCGGTCGTGTCGATCACGCCACGCACGGTTTCCAGGTTGAACTGCACCACGCTCACCGGCGGCTCGGGATCGATCAGGAAGCGGTACCAGGACTCCAGCGAGGCCTCGAAACCGCAACCATGTTGGTCCACCGAGCCGATCATGTTTTGAAACGCCGTGTTCAGGTTCTTGGCGTTGCTCTCGCCGGGCACCGGCAAGTCCATGCCCGTCGCATCCCAGGCCAAAAAGCCGCTGTTGTTCCAGGTGGTGACTCCCGTGCGGACGCTGCCGATCAGGTGCGCCTTATCATCCGGGTACATCTGGTTGTCGCAGATGGTGGAGCCATGCGAACCCAAGTTGGAGCTGACGATGCCGATGTGAATGTCGCCGATCGCGCTGAACTCAGCAGTGCCCTTGGCACAAACGCCATTCATCGAGGAACCGCCGGCCGGCGTGCCATCGGCGTTGACGCAGATCGGGCTGACCAGGCGGTTCACGAGCACGGGCACGGCCGCCTTCAGGATTTCCTGCTTGTCGGACATCGACACCGAGCCGTCGACCATGAACAAGAGGTCGATCTTATCGACGGAGGTCTGGATGATCTGATCGACGAACACGTTGCTCGTCGTGGGCTTGGCCGGGACCACCGGGCGATCGAGACAGCCGGTGGCGAGCGCAGCAACCGTACCTACGGCTGCCAGACTCACTAGGCCTGCTCGGACGAGCCGTGCCGCGGCACTCGGCTTGGACTCGGTGGTCGAACGCTTCAACATCATTGAAAAAACTCCTTGAATGGGCGCCGCCCCTGGCACTGCTTGGCCTGGGAACGTGAGGGGTGCATTGAGGTTAGCGGGGCTAACGGAAACTCGGCCCGCACGGACCCCTCGCGCGCGGCGGCCGAAGGGTAGGTTTTCACACAGTAAGTTGTCAATCCTTGCGACGAGGGCGAGAAAACACCCGTAGCAACGGATCTTTCTCGGCCATCGGCTCGGTCTGACTCTTCCAACTGCTTCCGCACGACCGCGATCAAAGCACGTGCTGTGCCGCCGCCCAGTGGGCCTTATTCCCGCAAATCGACTCGCGCGTCCGTCAACTAGGTTGGCAGCGCAGGACGCACGGCCAATGCAGTGGGCGACGCGCGCGGAGCAACACCTACAAACGACTACCCGCGGTCGGCTTTTCAAAGCGCGCTCGTGACCGACGCGCGGCCGCCTTGATCGGTGAAGTTTGCAACGTGAACCTGAGCGAACCCACGCGGCGATGGTTGCGAAGTGGCGCATGCCCACGCCCCTCTGCCGGCGAAAAACATACTGTGCGACCGTTGCGACCGCAGTATCTTTCATCGGCGAACGGCGCCGCTCGGATGCGCGACTTGGGTTGATGGTCACCGATCTCGCCGCTGGCCGGCAAAGCCTTCGGCGTCGAGGTTCGGGAATTCTGCAGGCCCCGAGGTGCGTTGCTGGATCGCGATCGCCCACCTCTCTCGCGAGTGATCGAATCGCGAGTTGTTGAACATAGTGGGGGTAAAACAGAGGATTTGCTAGCTGGGCTCCGCGCTCGGGTCGCGCGCAAACCACTGTCGAAGCGCGCTCAAGTGCTTCTTGGTCACGCCTGGCACGGCTAGAATTGCTTCATCACTCGCGCTGCGCACCGCGGACAGCGAGCCGAGTGTCTTGAGCAGCGCCACGCGCGTTTTGGGTCCGATCCCGGGCACTTGATCCAGCTCCGAACCCAAGCGGCGCTTTTTGCCGACCTTCTTTCGCCCGCGGTTGGAGAAGCGATGTGCCTCATCGCGGGCGCGCGCGAGCAAGAACAACTCGGGGCTGTTTGGACGAAGCGGGATCGGATTTTTTTGACCGGGCAAGTACACGCGGTCGACTAGCTTGTCGCCGAGCACGTTCTCTTTTTCTTTGGCCAGACCGCAGATCGGCAAATCGTGGAGGCCGAGGTCATGCGCGGCTGCGAGCGCCACGCCGAGCTGCCCGCGGCCACCGTCGACCACGAACAGATCGGGCAGCTGCCACTCGGCAGAGTCGTGTTCCTCGAGTGTCATGGACGTCTCGCTCGGCTCTGACGTCTCGCTCGACTCTCCGCCTTCGCTCGCGGGCGTGGCCGCGGCCTCGGCGGCATCGCGTTGCGCCGCGTCTCTGCCGCGTCGAAAGCGTCGTCCGAGAACCTCGAACATCGCTCCGTAGTCGTCGCCCTCGGCCACGCTGCGCACGCGGTAAGTGCGGTAACGCTTTTTGTCGGGCAGGCCGTTGAACAGGTGCACCACGGCTCCCACCGTGTCTTGCCCGCCCAAGTGCGAGATGTCGCAGCACTCTACGCGGCGCGGCAAGGTGGGCAAGCGCAGGCGCTCCTGCACTTTGAGCAGGCGCTCATCGATGTCGGTCGCGGCGCGCCGTTTTTCCTCGAAGGCGTGGCGCGCGTTGTCGAGCGCCATGTCGAGCAAGGCTTTGCGCGGGCCGCGTGCGGGCGCGAGCAGCTCGCACTTCTTGTGTCGGCCTTGGACGAGCACGGCGCGGCGCTCCGCGAGCCACTCGGCCACGCCATCCGCGCCATCGGGCAGCACGGGCACGATGATTTCTTCGGGGATCAGGGCTTCCCCCGAACCGCCATCGCCGTAGTGATCGCGCAAGAACGCGGCCACCACTTCGTCGTCGGGCACCTCGACTCGGCGGTTCGAGAAGCTGGCCACGTCGATCACGCGGCCCGAACGCACGAGCATCACGCTCAGCTCGACCAGATCACCCTCGCGGTAGAGGCCGAGCACGTCCTGGTCGCTGTCGGTCACCGAGACCACGCGCTGGCCTTCGCGGATCGATTCCACCGCGGCCAATTGGTCGCGGCAAACCGCGGCCACTTCGAACTCCAGATTTTCGCTGGCCGCGCGCATGCGCGCCTTGAGCTCGCGGGTGAGCTCGTCGTGCCGACCGTCCATGAATAGCGACACGGCGTGGACTTGACCCGCATACTCGGCTGGATCGACGTCGTACACGCACGGCGCGGGGCAACGCTTGATCTGATATTTGAGGCACGGGCGCTTGCGGCTCTCGATTTCGCGATCCGAGCAAGTGCGCAGCTGAAAATGCTTCTCCACCATGTGCAGCGTGCGGCGCGCGGCGGTGGCCGAATGATAGGGGCCGAAGTAGCGCGCGTTGTCGGGCTTGGGTTTGCGCACGAGCTCGAGCCTGGGCCAGGCGTGCTCGGTCGATAGGCGCAGGCTCAAGTACTCCTTGTCGTCGCGCAGCTTGACGTTGAAGCGCGGCTTCGCCTCCTTGATCAGGTTGTTCTCGAGGATGGCCGCTTCTTTTTCGCTTTGAGTGACGATCGTGTCGAGATCGGCCGCGAGCTTGCGCAAGAACGGAATGAAGGCGCGAACGTCCGAGCTCGAATCCTGAAAGTAGCTGCGCACGCGCGAGCGCAGGCTCTTGGCCTTGCCCACGTACAAGACCGCCCCGAGCTTGTCCTTGAAGATGTAGCAGCCCGGGCTCGCGGGCAGGCTTTCCAATTTTTGCAGCAGCAGCTCGGCGGTCATGGACGAACGAGGCTTTTTAGCGCGCCGGCCAGGCAATGCTATAGCCCCGGGATGTTTGCCTGGATCCCCGGCGGTAAGAGCGGGCGCGTGATCGCGATTGCGGTCGCCGCCGGCCTCGCCACGGGCCTATTGCTCGTGCCGCTCGGCAAAAGCCCGGATGATCCGAAAGAGCCGCTGCCTCCGCTCACGCTTCTCCGGCAGCAGCTGCCGCAGACCGACAGCGCTCAGAAGATGGCACTCGAGCGCGTCCGACGCTATGCCGGAAGCAAGGTGCTGCTCGAGCTCCCGGACGGCAAAAAGCGCGAAATCTTCGTGGCAGAGCTAGGCGGCGAAATCGACAAAGTCCGGCTGAGCGCGCTGGTCCACGACGCGCAGGATCGCACCAGTGTGCTGCTCCGCGGTTACCACGCGCACCAACGTCAGGGCCCGATCACCTTGCCCGTCCCCGTGACCTTGGATCGCGAGCGAGCGCAGACCGCGCTTCGCGTCTTGAAGGACGAGCTCGATCGCCTGCCCGTCGATGCGCGCTTGGATCTGGAAGCGCGCAAGCTCGTGCCCGAGCAGAACGGGCGCCTGCTCGACATCGACGCGACGCTCGGGGCGATCGAAGAGGCGCTCGCGCGCGGCGACGCCAACGTCAAAGTCGTGTTCGAGGAGCGCCGGCCCAAGCGCGTGGCCGCGCAGCTCGGCGCGGTCGCCTTCGACGACATCCTCGGTTACTTCGAAACGCACTACGATCGCTCCGCGCGCTTTCAGGCGCGGAGCTACAATTTGCGCTTGGCCGCCTCCAAGCTGGACGGGCAAGTACTCCTGCCCGGTGAAGTGTTCGACTTCAACGAAACCGTCGGCCCGAGGGATGAGACCAACGGTTACAAGGTGGCCAAGGTGATCGCCGAGGGCGAGTTGGTTGACGGTATCGGCGGTGGAACCTGCCAAATCTCCGGCACGCTGCACGGCGCAGCCTTCTTCGCCGGGCTCGACATCGTCGAGCGCTACCCGCACACGCGGCCGAGCGGCTACATCAAAATGGGCATGGACGCGACGGTCGTGTACCCGACGATCAACTTCCGGATCCGGAACTCATTTCCCTTTCCAATCGTGCTGCACGAGACAGTGAAGAACGGCATCGTACGTGCCGAGATCCTAGGACAGAAGCGCACGCGTACGGTCACGTTGATCCGTCGCATCGACGCCGCGCTGCCGTTCGAAGAAGTCGAACGCCCGGACAAGGACCTGCCGAGCGGCCTGCGCGTGCTCGGGCAACGCGGCGTGCCCGGCTTCAAGTTGCGCCGCTACCGCATCATCCGTGAGGGTGAGAACGCGGTGCGCGAGCGCTGGGACGACACTTATCCACCCACGTCGCAGATCGTCCGCGTCGGCGCGGGGGAGATCTCGGCGGAGCGCGCCAAGGCAGCTCAAGACGACCAGCACCCAGAATACGTGGCCGACGAGCTGCTCGTCGCGACTCAGGGGCCGAAGCTCGACGCCGCGGACGCAGACGAAGACGGAAAGAAGGACGACGACACCTCCGACCGCGGCGGCGTGATGCGGGAATCACGCGAACCGGGAAAATATGGAACGGCGGGCTGGACGGAGGAGGCCGGAATGCCCTATTGGCGTTCTGGGCAGAGCAAGCCCGTTGAACCGGAAACCGGCCCGAGCCGGGAGTCCAAGCCGTCGAAGCGAAAAGGGAAAAAGGCCAAAGGATGAAGATCCGGAGCGCGGGCTTGACTCAAACCGAGACCTGCGCGAAGACCCCCGACTCCGAGGGCGGTAGGCGGCTTTGCTCACGTCCTGCCCGAGCGATACCGGCTGGCCGGTGCATTGGAAAAACATGAACACCACAGAACCTGTCGTTAGCAGTCCCCGCAAACCCCCTGAAGAGAACGGCGCGTCGCAGCAACGTGCGGCTGATTGGGAGAACCCCCGCGTTGCCTCGATTCTCTCCGCAGCCGCCAAGTGCTTCGCGCGCAAAGGCTTCACGGCCACGACTCTCGCCGAAATCGGCAAAGAGCTCGGCCTCAGGAAGAGCATCGTCCACTATTACTTCGCCAGCAAAGCAGCGCTGATCCACGAGGTTCAGAGCTTCACCTACCACCGCTACTTGGATCGCCTGAAGGAGGCCACGCAGAATGGCGATGGCTCCACCTCGCAAGCGATGGAAGCGCTGAAGGCGCTCTGGGAGGCGATTCAAAACAACAAGACCGGCACCGGTCTGAACATCGAGGTGTGGAGCGCAGCCCGGCGTGATCCGGAGCTGAAGCGCCGCGCCGCGGGTCTCCAGCGTGACGCGCGTCAGGTCATTCGCGAGGCCATGGGCCCCGCGGCGGCCAAGGGCGGCGTCAACCGCTCCGAAGCGCTGGCCACCCTATCGCTCGCCGTGCTCAACGGCCTGAGCGTGACGGAATACCTCGAGGGCGACGAGACCCGCGCTCGCGAGGCGTACGAGACGTTCCTGCAGCTCCTCCGGCTCGGCCTCGAGTCGTCGTCCGCGACGTCCTGAATCGCTGACGCGAGTCCCGCTGGAGCATGTCCAGCGGGATTCGGCGGCGCTCGATCGCTGCGAGCTCAACTGCCGAGCGGCAGCGACGGGAAACTGAACGTGCCGTTGATCGTCACTTCCGACGTGTCCGGTGTTACGCCAGGCACGCCGGGCATCGTCGCCGTGAGCTCGATCTCGAACGTGTAGTACACGTCCTCCGGCTTGTTCGTGCCGTGCGTGAGCGTGGCGCTCAAGAACTTGATGCTGGCGCTGCCGGCGACGGCTGGGCCGGTCGTGCTCTTCCACGCGCTCGTCGTCGAGCCCACGGAGTAGTCGACCTCGCAGTTGCCTGGGTGAGCTTCGCCCAGCACCCAGACATCGCCGGCCGCGGGCGCCACTTTCGAGGTCAGCGAGCACGCCAACGTGGAGACGTGCGTGTCGTCCGTGTAGAAGCCACCGCCGAACAGCAGGTCGAAGTCTCCCTTGCCTTTCTGCTGCCACAGGCGAGAAATCGCGGTGCACAGGTACTTGGCGTCGCCGTCGGGCAGGCTCTGCTCGCCGCTGATGGAATAGTGGCACGGACCCATCGGGCTGGTCGCGGGCGCCCCACCCGCGGCGTTCGCTCCCGCTGACCCGGCGTGCGCTCCGCCGCTCGAAGAGGCACCTCCGGAATCGGCGCCCGCATCGGCCGGCGAGCCTCCCGAATCGGCGCCTGCGTCGCCGGCTGAGCCGCGCGAGTCGGCGCCCGCGTCGCCGGGTGATCCGCCCGAACCGGCCAGATCGCCGGGCGATCCGCCCGAGTTGAAGCCTGCGTCGGAGCTCGCAGGCTTCGGTGAGGCGTCGGAGCCGCAACCAGCAAGGGTCGACGCGAGCGAAAGAATGACGGGCGCGGCAAAAGATAATTTGAATTTGAGCATGTCTTCCAAAGACAACACACGGGTCACCTCCGGCACAACTGTGCATCTTCCGACGCCAGCCTTTTTCATGCTGGCCGCGCGCCTGCTGTCGGGGCATCCTTCCCGCACGTTGCGCCTTCTCTCCGTCACGCCGGTCCGTGCTTTTCCTGACGTTGCGCGTCCGGCTCATCTGGCCCGTGTCGCCCGTTTTGCGGCTGCCGTATCACTGGCGAGCATTTTCAGTCCGGCGCTCGCTCAGGCGGGCACACGCAAGCTGCAGCGCGCACCACTCGAGCTGAATGCATTCGGTCCCACGCGGCCGCTCACCGACACCGCCTGGATGGCCCTGCGCGTGGGACAGAACCGACGCTTCGAGCTGCGCGGTGATGGCTCGCTCAGCTTGCTCGAGCGCTATCTCGAGCCCGAGCGCAACCGCACGCCCGAGTGGCAGAGCTTTTGGCATGGCCGCTATGGTCGCAACAATTTCCAACTGCATCCCAAGCTGGTTTGGTTTTCTGGGTTAGCGGACGAGGCAAGCGCAAGCGCAGGTCAGCTCGTGACCGAGCTGACCTACGCCACCGAAAGCTCGTGGCGCTTCGAGCTGCGTGGGCCAGAGCTAATTGCGCCCTTCGACTTTTCACGCGCCGACGTGCTCCCCGACTGGTCGCTGGGCGTCGAGCCCCCCGAGCCCGAGTTCCTCGGCATTCGCCAGCAGATGTTGTGCCCGCGTTGGCAAGTGCCGCGTCCGGTGTCGGTCGTGCGCTACGATGGCGCTGAATGGACGCGCATGGCGCTCGTCGATTGCCAAGGCGCGATCGCGCCGGACGCGCTCGACCGCCTGAGCGTGTTGGCGCGCCCCCCCGCGACCCCGAAGCCCGAGTTCCCTCTGCCGCTCGAGCCTGATGAAGGCGCCCCGGCGGGTGAGTGGCTGCCGCGCGTCAAATTGCTCAACCCTCGGCTGATCTGGGCCGTGCAGCAGATCGCGCAAGCGTTCCCCAACCGTTCCATCTTCATCATGAGCGGCTACCGTCGCGACGCCCACGGCAGCAACCACCAAAAGGGTCGCGCCCTCGACCTGTACGTCACCGGCGTCGACAACGCCGACCTATTCCGCTTTTGCCACACGCTGAACGACGTCGGCTGCGGCTTCTACCCCAACAGCAAATTCGTCCACGTCGATGTGCGGCCCTACGGCACCCACCGCGTCGCCTGGGTCGACATCTCCGAGCCCGGCGCCCCTGCAGAGTACGTCACGAGCTGGCCCGGAATCCTCGCCGGCCCCGAAGAACTCAGCGCCGTCGGCGCGGCTGAGTAGCCCCACCCACGCGGCACGTCGCGCTAGCTCCTGCGAATGAACCGGGAGGGTTCAGCGAGGGGCTTGGCGAATTTCGGAGAGGGCGCGTTGGGCGGCTTCGACGGTGATTAGGCCTTCGCCGGCGATGCGGGCGGCGATCAGTTCGACTTCGTCGCCTAGGGCGCCGGCCGCGCTGGCGACCGAGCGGGCGTGAAGCGACATGTGGCCGCGTTGGATGCCTTCGGTGGCGAGGGCGCGGAGGGCGGAGAGGTTCGAGGCTAGGCCGACGCTGGCGGCGGTCATCGCTAGCTCGTCGGCTGAAGCGACGTTCAAGATTTTGAGGGCGAGCCGCGCGGTGGGGTGCACGCGCAGGGTGCCGCCGACGATGCCGAGTGACAGCGGTAGTTCGAGCTCACCGACCAGATCTTCGCCATCGCGGCGCCAGACTGCGAGCGGCGCGTAGCGGCCCGAGCGGGCGGCATAGGCGTGCGCGCCGGCTTCGACGGCCCGAAAGTCGTTGCCGGTCGCGAGCACCACCGCGTCGATGCCGTTCATGATGCCTTTGTTGTGCGTGGCCGCGCGGTATGGATCGAGCTCCGCGAAGCGAGAGGCGGAGACGATTGCGTCCACGACCTCGAGGCCATCGAGCTCAGCGGGGCTCTCCGAGACCGAGCCGAGCTCGCCGGTTTTGCTCGAGCGCGGCGAGCTGACGAGCTCGCGTGCGTGCACGCGACAGGTGGCGTGCACGCGGCGGCGATCGCACAAGTTGGACAGGATGCGGAGGCCGAGCTTGCCACCGGCAATTTCAGCAGTGATCGGGCCGAGCGCTTCGGCGATGGTGTTGACCAAGTTGGCGCCCATGG
Source organism: Pseudomonadota bacterium (assembly GCA_037200885.1). Classification (GTDB taxonomy): domain Bacteria; phylum Myxococcota_A; class Polyangia; order Polyangiales; family Polyangiaceae; genus PMG-095. Next base: position 1,539,631 of record JBBCIN010000001.1, on the reverse strand, counting down.
CGTCGCGGCAATCGACGAGCACGTGCAGCACGATGCAGCGCTGGCCCAAATCGCGCACGTCGATGGCGCGCGGGCCCCCTCCGCGCGCGATCAGGTTTGGGACGGCTTTGGTCGCGAGCGCGAGCAGGCGCGACGCGGCGGCTTCGAGGCGCGCCACCGCTTCGGACGGGTGCTCCACGTCCGTGATCTGCACTTGGCCGATCATCAAGGATTCCACCACTTCCGCGCGGAAGCCGCCGCTTTGGCGGATCATGCGCGCGGCGTTGGAGGCTGCGGCGATCACGCTCGGTTCCTCGACCACCATCGGCACCAGGCGATCGACGCCGTTGATGCGCACGTTGAGCGCGACGCCGAAGGGCAAGCCGTAGATCCCGAGCACATTTTCCACCACTTTGTCCGCGGTGGCGGTGTCGAGCCCGCCGGCCTCGAGCGCGTGCTCGAGCTCGGCCAAGTCGATGTGGGCGCGGCGCGAAACGACCGCTCGTCGCTCGGCTAGGCCGAGCTTGTAAAACCCAGGGATACGCGAGCCTTCGGACATGACCGGCCTGGCTTTATCACAGCTCCGGCGGCGGGCCGCCGTTTGACTGCGCGATCGCTCAATCGGCGGCGTGCACACCGCGCGCGCCGAGCGAGAGCTGCAGCCGCGACAGCCCGAGCTCCCGCGCGCGAGCCGCGAATTCAGCCGTCGGCGGGCTCGCGCCCACCCAATAGGCCACGTCTCCGCCGCCTGCGCCGGCGGGCAAGAACGCCGCGCGGTGCGCATCCGCAAGCCTGGCGAGCTCCGCCAGTTCCGGCGTCACGATGCTCACGCCGGCGGATTGGCCGAGGGCAGTCAGGGCCGTGACTTGGCGGGCGATTGCAGCCACGAAATCCGCCGCATGCCCGCGTTCGGCCGCACTCAGCGCGGACTCGGCGGCATCGGCTTGGGCGCCGATGCGCGCTGCGTGCAGGACCGGATCGCGCGCGGCAAATTCGGCGATGCGGGCCAAGAATGCCGCGGTGGAGGCCGCCCCCGAGCAGGCCCAGACCTCGAAGCAAAGTGCCTTCGGCAGTTCGAGCCGCGACAGCTCGAGCGCGCCGGCATGGCGGCGCGCCGAGAGCACGCCGCCGTGAGCGCTGGCCGCGACGTCCACGCCGCTGCCGCCGCCCTGCGCCGCGCGGTGAGCTTGGAAAGCTCGATCGTAGACGCGCGCGCACAGGGCGTCGTCCGTGAGCGCGGGTTCGACGGCGAGCTCGAGCGCGGCCAACGAGGCGACCAGGATGGCCGCGCTCGAGCCCAGGCCGAGCTTCTGCTCGCCTTCGCGCAGCGCGCTCGCGTCGAACCAGGGAGCGGCGCGTTCGCCCAGCGCCGCGAGCACCTCGGGCGTCCGGAACGTCGCTGCGCGCGCGCTATCGGCGAGCACGTAGCGATCGACGGCCACGACCAGCGCGGGCGCGCCGGTGAGCACCGCATAAGCGCCGGAAAGCACCAATTTTCCCGGAGCGCGGGCCAAGCTCACGGATCGACCCAATACGCGTCCGGGCCGGGCCCCGAGCGCAGAACTTGGCTCACGCCTTCGAGCTTGCCGAGCTCGCGCTCGAGCTCGGCGGCGGCGCTCGGTTCGACCAGCACTTTGACATGCGGGCCGGCGTCCATCGTGAAGTAAGCGCGACCGCCGCTCTTACGAAACGCGCGCACGCGCTCCATCACGCGCAACGTGGCGGGCGCGAAGTAGATCAAGGCGGGTCGTGCGGCCAGCATCGAAGCGTGCATGGCGAGCGCGCTATGCTCGACGGCGGGCCCGAGTGCGTCGAAGTCCCGCGCCAGCACTGCGGCGCGCACTTCTTCGTATACGGCCGGCGCGGTTTCCACCCAGGCGGCGTAATAGGGGCTCGTGTCTTGGGTGTGGCCCATGCCGTCGGTGGAGCCCGTTTCTTTTTCGCCCGAAACGGTCACCGCGACCAGCATTTCCAAGGGGAAAGCCGCGCCAGGAGCGACGCGCGTGGCGGACTCGGCGCGCGCGCCGAGCGACACATAGCCGCCGAACACCGAGCGCGCGGCGGACGCGGACGCGGCCCGCGCGAGCGCGCTCACTTCCTCGAGTGTCAGCTCGAGGCCGGCAGCGCGCGTGGCAGCCATGGCCAGGGCGGCGAAGCCCGACGCGCTGGAGGCGAGCCCGGCAGCGGTCGGAAAATCATTGCTCGACTCGACGCGCGCGTGGGTCGTGACTCCGACTTGCGCGCGGACGTTGTCCAGCAACTTGCTGACCCGTAGCAGCGGGCGCCCACTCACCTGCAGACCGCCCAGGTGCAGCTCGTCGGCGCCGAGCGCCTCATCGAAGCGAACCGTGGTCACGGTGCAGAGGGCCGAAAGCGTCAAGGAAAGGCTCGGAACCGCGGTCAAATTGCGCACCGCGTCCGTCTTGCCCCAATATTTGGCGAGCGCGATGTTGGAATGCGCGACCGCTTTGCCTACGCCCATCACGGGCTGACTCCGACGCGGGCGGCGCGCACGTAGCTGCCGAAGCACTCGATGCCTTGGGCGCGCCAAGCCGCCAAAATCGGCTCCGAATTGCCATCACACAGCGCAACCACCGCGCCGCCGCCGCCGGCGCCGGTGAGCTTGGCACCGAGCGCGCCGGCGTCACGCGCCAAGCCGCAGCAGCGCTCGATGCCTTCCGTGGATACGAACAGCCCCGAGAGCAGCATTTGATTGTAGTTCATCAGTGAGCCGAGACCGGGAAGATCGCCGGCTTCGAGACAAAGCTTGGCGTTGCGAACGAGCGCGTGGATCCCCTCGAGCGCTTTATCGACGACGGTGGGGCGACGCTCGCGGAGCCGAGCAACGCTCTCGACCATCAGCTTGGTGCTCGCCGGGGGACCGGCCAAGCCGATCGCCAAGACCAGATCGCGACCCAGTGCGATGGGCTCGAGCCCGTTCACCTTGTCGAACCAAAGACAGCCGTCGTGCGCGGCGGCAGCGGCGTCTACGCCCGAAGGGTTGCCATGATAGACGCCCTCCCAGGCCGCGGCGGCGGTCAGCACGCGCGCCGAATCCAGCTCGGAACCGGTGGTCGCGAGCACGGCGCGGGCGATCGCTACGCCCAGGGCCGCGGACGCTCCCAAACCCGACCCGGGCGGCAATTCCAGGCTGGCCTCGACCGCCAACTGCGACGCCCCGAGCGAATCGAGCAACGCGCCGAAAGCGCGACCGAGCTCGCTGTCATCACCTGCGGTGCAGCGACGCTCGGCGATCACCAAGCTCGAGCTCGGTGCGGGTCGCGCGCTGGCCTGGACACCGCGTTCGATCCCGGCCGCGATCGCAGGCACGCCGTACACGACGGCGTGCTCACCCAGCAGGATCACTTTGCCGTTGGCGCGCGCCATTCGCCAGGCTCAGCTGCGCCGAGCGGTGAGCGCTTCGGTCGCGCCGGTCAAAAGCTGGACGCCTTGCCGGCTGACACCGCGCCCGAGTTCGGCCAGGCCTGCCTGGGAGAGCTCAGTCACGCGGGCCTCGATGGTCGCGCGCGCGCCCGATGTCTCGAGCACGGAGAGTGCGGCGCGCAGCTCGGCGTCGCTCGCGTCCGCGTTACCCACGCACAGCTTCAGCGCGCGTAGATCCTTGCCGCGGGCGAGCTTCAACCCGGCCGCGAGCAGCGCCGTGCGCTTGCCCGCGCGTAAATCGTTGCCGAGTGGTTTGCCGGTCTGCTTCGGCTCGCCGAAAGCACTGAGCAGGTCGTCGCGCAGCTGAAATGCGACGCCGATCGGTAGCGCGAAGCGATCCAGCGCGAGGAGCGTCTTCGCTCCCGCGGACGCTAAAATTGCGCCCAGGCGCAAGGGCCCGCGCACGGTGTAACTGCCGGTTTTCAACTGATAGGCGAGCTCCACATCATAATCGCCGCCGATCAGATCGAGCTGCTGGCCCGCGATCGCATCGAGCTGCATTTCGGCGAAGCAGGCGAACGCGGGCAACGCGGCGGACGCCTTCATTTCCACTTGGCTGAGCGCCTCGAGCGCTACTGCCGCGGCGTAGTCACCGGCGAGGATGCCCGAGGCGTGCCCCTTGTGCTCGGAACGAAAGCGCTTGGCCAGCTGCGCGTGAACGGCGGGGCCGCCCCGCCGCACCAAATCGCCGTCCATCCAGTCATCGTGGATCAGCAGGTAGGCTTGCAGCAGCTCGAGGGCGACGCCGGCATCGAGCGCCGGCTCGAGCTCGGCGCGCTCACTGGCCGCGCGGTAGCCCGCCACTAGCAACGCGGGCCGCAGCCGCTTGCCGCCGCGCAAACACAAGTCCCGAACGGCCGAGACCATCTCCACCACCTCGGGGCCATGCCGGCGCGCGACGTCCAAGCGCGTTTCGAGGAAGCCGCGCAGACGCTGGTCGACCTCGGTCTTGACCGCGCCGAGCAGCGCGAAAAACGGGTTCTGGGGAAGTGCCTTCGGCGCAACGCGCGGAGCGCGCGGCGCCGCGCCGGACTTGCCGGCAGGGCGCGGTTTGCTGCGCGGGGCGCGAGGGAGCTGTTTACGCGATGCCATCGGGTTCTGCGGGGGGCGCAGCCTACACCGCCTCCACGAGCTCTGGATCGTCAATTTTTCGTTCGGCGCGCGCAACTTCAGCCCAGGACAATGGCCCCGAACGCCAAGGCCGGGTAAGAGACAGCAGCCATGGCTGACATCGCCGAGCGAAAAACCGACCACCTCGATCTCGCGACCTCCGGGGACGTTGGCTTCAAACGCACGAGCACTTTGCTCGAATGCGTAAAGCTGGTGCACGACGCCTTACCCGACCTGGATCTGGACGCGATCGATCTCAGCTCGTCGGTACTCGGCAAGTCACTGCGAGCGCCGATCTTGATCGCCGCCATGACCGGTGGCGCGGCGCGAGCCGAACGCATCAATTTGGAGCTCGCCGCGATCGCCGAAGAACGCGGCTACGCTTTCGGCCTCGGCAGCCAGCGCGCCATGCTCAAGCGACCGGAAGCCAAGTCGAGCTACGCGGTGCGAAAGGCGGCACCCAACGCCCTTTTGCTGGGCAACCTCGGCATCGTGCAAGCGACCAAGATGAGCAGCGCCGAAGTCTCCGATCTGGTCTCCGAAGTGGGCGCGGACGCGCTGTGCGTGCACCTGAACCCAGCCATGGAAATCGTGCAAGAAGAAGGCGATCGCGATTTTCGCGGAGGGCTCGCCACTTTGGAGCGGCTGCAGGCCGAGCTGCCCGTGCCCGTGATCGCCAAAGAGACCGGCTGCGGCCTTTCCCAGCGCGTGGCGGCCAAGCTGCGCCGTATCGGCATCGCCCACGTGGACGTGTCGGGCGCGGGCGGCACCTCCTGGGTCGCGGTCGAAACGCTGCGCGCACAGGCTGAGAAAAAAGCCCTGGGGGAAGCCTTCTGGGAGTGGGGCATCCCGACCGCGGTCAGCGTCGCCTGGGTTCATCGCCACGGCTTCGACACCATATTCGCGACCGGTGGCATGCGAACCGGCCTGGATATCGCCCGCGCGATCGCGCTCGGCGCCAGCGCGGGCGGTATCGCGCGAGCCCGCGCTGCAGGCGCTCGAAACGGACGGCCCGAGCGGCGCCCGCCGCTTGTTCGACGGCGTGGAGGCGGAGCTGCGCGCCGCGCTGCTGCTCACCGGCTCGGCCGATCTCGCGGCGTTACGCCAGGCGCCGCGCGTGCTCGTGGGCGAGCTGAAAGACTGGCTCAACCAGCCCAGCGGTTGAGCGGCTACTTGCGTTCGACCGGCGGCGGCGGGTGCGAATGCGAGACCGAGGACTGCCGGGTCTCGAACGCCTCCGACGACGCGCTCTGGTACAACGCCTTGGCGCCGGGCCATTCTGGGTTCTTACGCATCAGTTGAATCAACTGCTGCATCGCCATCCCAGACGGCATCGAGCCGTCGTACAAGCCCAGCTTGATGCGCACCACCGCGTAGCGTTCATCGCTCGCCGCGATGCTCTGCAAGCTTGCGCGTACGCCACTCAAGTCGTCGGCTTCGAGCATCGCGTCCAACACGTCGGGCTCGAGCTCAGAATCATCCGCCATGACTTCGAAGCATATCAGGGCGCACCCCGAGCGCGAAGACAGCAGGCACCATCGAACGCGCTCACGGCAACTGCGCTGAACGCACAAGCTCCTGAAATGCTTACATTATCTTACGAAACCGCGCAAACCATGCGCTTTTGGTGCACAAGTTCCACGCGCCCCCGTCGTCCGTCTATACTGGTGAGATTCGATGACGAAGGACAGTCGTAGCCGAGGCCAGGACAGCGATACGCCCGGCACCGATCTCAAGACCGAGCGTGATGAGTTCCTGAGGAAATTTTCTCGAGGCACGCAGCTCACGGAAGACTTCGTCAAAGAACACGAGCGCATGCAGAGCCGGCTGCAGGATCTCGAGAGCGAGAACGCCGGGCTACGCGCCAAAGTGGAAGCTGACCAAGCCGTTCGAGAGCTGTTAAAAAAGATCGAACGGCTCGAGAGCGAGAAGAGCGAGCTCGTCTCGCAGTACCGGCAGGCAGAGGCGGCGACGACGGAATTCACCGCGCGCGTGCAGGAGGTGGAGTCGGAGTTCGCGAATCTGGCCAACCTCTTCGTGGCGAGCAACCAGCTGCACTCGAGCCTGTCCCCGCGGGGCGTCACGCGCCGCATCAAGGAAGTCTTGGCCCAGCTCGTCGGCGCGGAGCGCTACGCGATGTACCTGGTCAATCCGGAAGGCGAGCAGCTGATCCCGATCGCCTCCGAGGGGGTCCCGGGCCACCAGCTCGTACCCGTGCGGATCGCCGGGACTCGCATCGGTGACGTGCTCCGAAAAGGCTCGGCGAGCGTGGCGGATTCCGACCCTAGCCAGGGCACGTTTCAGGATCCGCCGGCCGTGATCCCGCTCTCGGTCGATGACCGAGTAGTCGGAACAATTGCTATCTTTTCGACACTCTCGCAAAAAAACAAGTTCGACCAGGTAGACTTCGAGCTATTCAAGTTATTGGGCCAGCACGCGGCGCAAGCCCTCGTCGCGGCTAGCCTGTTTGCGCAAGCGGAGCAAAAGCTCCCGGGATTGGAAGCGTTTTTGGACCTGAGCGTGTGATTCATGGCGGAATACTCCTGCTTAATCGTTGAAGACTCGCCGATGATGCGGCAGCTCTTGGTGTTCGCGTTGGCGCGCGTCAAGAACCTGCGCGTCACCGAAGCAGATGACGGCGTCGACGGTCTGCGTAAGCTCGCCTCGGCCCGCTACGACATCATCGTGACCGACATCAACATGCCGATCATGGATGGCCTCAAGCTCGTGAAACGCGTGCGCACGGATCCGGTGCACAAGGACACGCCGATCGTGATCATCACCACGGAAGGCTCTCAAGAGGACCGGCAGCGAGCCCTGCAGCTCGGGGCGAACGCTTACATCACCAAGCCAATCCAGGCTCCGCAGGTGATCGCCACTGTCAAAGAGCTGCTCAAAATCGAGTAGCCCTGCGCTCGAGTCGCTCTCGACTCGAGCGGCTCCCCTCACACGAAGCGACGCCAAGATGACCTTCGTCAAGATCTGCGGCATTACCAGCGTCGAGGACGCGTTGATCGCCATCGCGGCTGGGGCCGACGCCTTGGGGCTGAACTTCGTCCCTTCGTCCAAGCGCGTCGTCGACCTCGCGACCGCCGCACACATCGCGGAGTCGGTTGGAGATCTGGTGGAGCTGGTCGCGGTGGTCGCCGATCGGAGCGTCGATGAGCTGGTCGGCTTGCGCCGAGCGACCGGCATTCGCTGGCTGCAATTGCACGGTGCCGAGGCGCCCGCCGATCTCGAGGCGGCCCAGCCGGAAGCGTTCAAAGCAGTCGCCATCGGCGGCAGTGAGGACATCGCCCGCGCCGCGTCGTACGGCGGCGAACGCCTGCTGCTGGACGCGAAGAGTCCAACCGGCGAGCTCGGCGGTACCGGCACGCGTTTCGATTGGTCGTTGGCGCAGCCGCTCGTGCAGAGCCGCCAAGTGATCCTCGCGGGCGGGCTGTTTCCGGACAACGTGGGTGAAGCCGTGCGCACGCTGAAGCCCTTCGGTGTAGACGTCGCCAGCGGCGTGGAGCTCGCGCAAAATCCGCGCAAGAAGCACGAGGGCTTGCTGCGCGCCTTCGTCTATGCCGTGCGAGCCGCCGACCAGGCCCCATGACCGCGCGGCGCGCGGCCGGCGCGAGCCTCGCGTGTCTCGCCTGCTCGCTCGCGTTCATCGCGTGCGGGTCACCGTTCCGCGGCGGCTACGCCGTGCCCGAAGCGCCGCTGCCCGACACCAAGACGCTTGCGCGCTTCATCCCCGGCCACTGTGAGGATGCGACGCATGCCGAGCACGCGCCGCGCTTCAGCTCGATCGACCTGATCGAGACTTCGACCGGGCGTACGCTCTTGCTCGAGCACCGCCAGGGTCACGAGCTCTTGGTGGCCGAGAATTTCCACGACGACGGCTCGTTTTGGGTGTTCGAGGTCGTGGTCCCAGGCCAGCGCGTGCGCCGCTGGCGCATTCCGCGATCCTCGCTCGCCACGGGCACGCTGGAGGTGGGGCGCGAGTTGACCGAGGTCAGCCATGGCGAACGCTTCCAGGTGGGCTTGGCCTCGAGCCATTTGACCTGCACGCTGGTCGCCCGGCGGAACGAGAGAGCAAGCGAGCACTAGTCCGCGACCCGCCCAGGATTGCTGGAGCGCGAGCGCCCCCTTGCTGCAGGCTATTCGAGCGGGACTACGTGTTGCGCGACGTTGATGCCGAGGGCGGAGGTGGTGACGATGGTGAAGTTGGCGTAGCCGCCGCCGGGGGCTTCGCCCACGGAGCCGACGTTGACGATGCGCACGTCGGCGACCGAGCGGTCGAAGGGTACGTGGCTACCGCCGCAAACGATGATGTCACCGGGTTCGTCCCCCAGCAGCGCGATCAGTTCGTCATCGCTCATCTCGACGCTGAACGGTTCGCTGGGATCGAGCGGTGAGCCGTGCACGGCCAAGAGTGTGTGGCCAGATTCGATGGGCAGGGTTGCAACCGTGGGTAGCTGACCGATGCGCGTCACGATGATCTCGCCGAGCTCGTGCTGTACCTGACGCAAACGCTCGATGCGATTGCGCTCGACTTCACTGGTCGCACTCAGCTTGTTCGGGTCGATCTGCGCGAGGGCGCGATCGCCCACGCCCTGCACGCACAGCGCGCGATGATGGAGCAGGGTCTTCCATACGGCGAGCGGTCCGGGCCCCGGAAAGCAGAGGTCGCCGCAGGCCACGAGCTGATCCCAACCGAGGCTGTCGGCCTCCTTGATCACCGCGTCCAAGGCAGCCGCGTGGCCGTGAATGTCCGAGATGCACAAAAACCGCATGCCCCACGGTTCGTACGGTCAGGCGGGCTCGGGGACAAGAGGCTATGCTGGGGCTCGGCACCCAACGCCGAAATTGCGCGTGAAAACCAGCGTGACACTCGCCCAAGAACTCCAAAATTTGGCCTTTGCCATCGCCCCCGAGCGGGCCCACATGCTGCTCGCCGAGCAGAGCGGGCGCGAAGGCGGCGCGCTGGGCGTGCTGCTCGGGTCTGCCTTTCCCGCGCTGACGCCGAGCGCTGGCTTTCAACACGACGCGCTCGACCTGATCGCCCGTGAAGGGTTTCGCGCGCGACGTCGACAGCGTGAATTGTTCTCTGCCCTGCGGGGCATGCTCAAGATAGAAGGCGATCCAGAGCGGGGCATCGCGATGCTCCGCCGTCGCGTTTGGGCGGAGAAAGCGCGCATCGCACTGCGCGAGCTCCTGCCGGTGCGCTTGGGCGGCGCGAGCATCGAAGTCACCGCCAGTGAAATCAGCGATCTGGCGGCCGCCGCGTTCGACGCCTCGCTCGCGGAAGCAGAAGCCGCGATCGCGGAACGCTTCGGCGCCCCGCTGCGCGCGGACGGGTTGCCCTCGACACTGGTCATGCTGGGACTGGGAAAATTGGGCGGAAATGAGCTGAATGCGGGCTCGGACGTGGACGTGATTTTCATCTACGACACGGACGAGGGCGAGAGCCAGCTCTCACTTCACGAGCACTTCAGTCGAGTCGTGCGTCGCGCCGTGGCCACGATGGGCACGCCCAGTAAGGATGGCTTGATCTGGCGCGTCGATCTGCGTCTCCGACCGGAAGGGGCGGCGGGCGCCATCGTCAATTCGGTCGCCGCGGCCGAACGTTACTACGAGACCTGGGGCAGGCTGTGGGAACGCGCGGCCCTCTTGCGCGCGCGGCCTTGCGCAGGCGATCTGGAGCTCGGTCGTTTGTTGAGCCGCGAACTGATCACGCCCTTCGTGTATCGGAACCGGGTCGACCCGACCATCGCCGAGGCCCTGAGCGAGCTCGTCGTGCGCTCACGCAACGAGCTCAGCCCCGATCCCGAGCGCGATCTCAAGCTCGGCCCGGGTGGCATTCGCGAGGCCGAATTCTTCGTGCAATCGCTGCAATTGGTCTGGGGCGGCCGTGAACAAGCCCTGCGCGTGCAGGGCACGTTGCCCGCGCTGGCGCGGCTCAGAAGCCAGGGCTTGGTGAGCGATCGCGAAGCGCGGGGTATCGCCGAGTCGTACGTACTTTTACGAACCGTCGAGCACCGGGTGCAGTGGGCGAGCGGCGTGCAGACTCACTTGCTCCCGAGCGACAGCGAAGAGTATGCGCGCTTGGCGCGCAGCATGGGCTTTTCCGACGGGTCGGGCTTACAACGCGAGCTCGAGCTTGCGCGCGAGCGCGTGAGCAGCACGTTCCAGTCGTTGACGCACCACGGCCCGGCGCAGCCGAGCGTGCCGCGTGCGCATTTGATCAGCGAGCTCGAAGGCGACGATCCAGAGCTCGGTCGCGTCGCCGAGGAGCAATTCAAAAGCGCTGACATGGGCGAGCACGTCGCGGCCCTGGCGCGACGACCGGACGGCTTACTCGGAGCGCTCACTCGCGACCGCCACCCGGACTTGACCGACAGCGTGCTGGATGCCCTGGCGAGCTCCGCAGATCCAGAGCAGGCCGCGCGCTATTTGCGCTCGTTTTTCGGCAAATTTTTGGCTCCCGCGGCCTACGTCAATGCGCTCGGCGATGATCGGCGCGCCCTGCAGCGCTTGATCACCGCTTTCGGCGCCAGCGCGTTCGTCGGGGATGCCGTCTCCAGCCGTCCAGAGTTGGCGGACGTGATCTTGTTCGGTGGCGGCGCGGTGAGTGACCCACAGGCCGCCGTTCGCGCCGAGATTTGGAACGCCGCCCAGTCGCTCTCGCCGGATTCCGATCCCGATGAACGCGAAGAGTCCTTCATCGGTGCGTTGCGCGCCGCCAAGCGGCGCATCACCGTAGAAGTGGCGGTCGCGGATCTGGCGGGTACGATCGGCATGCGCGACGCCACGCGCATCTTGTCGGATCTCGCCGAAGAGATCTTGGCCTGCGTGGTCAGGCACGTGTTCGGGGGACGTGCCCGGCTTCGCGGTGCTCGGCTTGGGCAAGCTAGGCGGTCGTGATTTGGGCTACGGCTCGGATTTGGACGTCATTTTCAGCTTTTTGCCCAGCGCTGCCCCCGAACCTCAAGAAGCGACGACTTACTTCGTGCGCGGCGCGCAGCGCGTGATCCGATTGCTCACCGAGCCCCACGCGGCCGGCCCGGGCTACGAGCTCGACGCGCGCTTGCGCCCCTCGGGCTCGCACGGGCTCTTGGTCACCTCGCTTTCGTCCTTCGCGCGCTATCACGGTCAACCGCTCGACGGCAGTGAGCTCGAACCTGGCCCCGCGGTGTTGTCTTCGGGCGCGCCCTGGGAAAGGCAAACGCTGTTGCGCGCGCGTGGCGTGGTCGGCGATCCCGAGCTCTTGCGCCGCGCGCTCGGCATTGCTTGGCGCGCGGCGTACGAAGGCGGCGCGCCACCCGCGAGCGAGATGCACCATTTGCGCACGCGTCTGGAAAAGGAACAGGGTCGCGAACGCGAAGGCCGTTACAATCTGAAGACTGGCCACGGCGGGCTGCTCGACATCGAATTTGCCGTGCAATGGCTACAAATGAAAAATGGCGCCGATCCTCGAGTGCGCACCCCCGATTTGGGCGGGGCGCTCGGCGCATTGCACAGCTCGGGCTATCTCAGCACCACCCACTTCGAAATCTTCAACGACGGCTACCGCTTTCTCCGTCAGCTCGAACAGCGCATCGTCGTCAAAAGCGGTGTAAGCAGCGCGGTGGTCGACACCCGCAGCGCCGGCCTCGCGCAGCTTGCCCGCCGCATGGCTTTCAAGACGGCCAAGGACAACGCGCCAGCGAACACCTGATCGCCCGCTACAAGGACGTCACCGATAGCGTGCGCGCAAGCTACGAGAAGGTGCTCAATCTCGGCTAGCGGGTCAGCGAGGAGGGGGGCGATCGCTATCCCGCACCGCATTCAAACTCCATTCGAGAAAGAAGAAAGGGTTCGATGACGGCAAACTAGAGTTGAAATTCAAACTCGATTTTCGAAACTGGACGGGCCTCACCGAGCAACTGCTGAAGCAGTGGCGCGAAGCGTTCACCTTGCGGGCGACATGTCAGGCCAGCAGTTTTGCGGCTTCGATGGCGGCGTACGTGAAGATGATGTCGGCGCCGGCGCGGCGGAGGCAGAGCAGGGTTTCTAGGATCGCTCGGTCGTAGTCGAGCCAGCCGTTTTGCCCCGCAGCTTTGAGCATGGCGTACTCGCCGCTGACTTGGTAGGTGGCGACGGGCAGCGCGGTCAGGCCGCGCACGTGGCGAATCACGTCCGCGTAGGGCAAGCCAGGCTTGACCATGAGCCAGTCGGCGCCCTCGGCTTCGTCGAGGCGCACTTCACGGAGCGCTTCACGAACATTGGCGGGATCCATCTGGTAGGTCTTTTTGTCGCCGCCGCGCGGCGCGGAATCCAGCGCCTCGCGGAACGGACCGTAGAACGCGGACGCGTATTTCACGCAGTAGGCGCAGATGCCGACTTGATTGAAGCCAGCGGCATCGAGCGCGCTGCGGATCGCGCCGACGCGGCCGTCCATCATATCGCTTGGAGCCACGATGTCGGCGCCGGCGCGGGCCTGGGTCACCGCCATCTGCGCCAAGATCGGCACAGTGACGTCATTGTCGATGCGACCGTCGATCAATACGCCGTCGTGACCGTCCGAAGAGTACGGATCGAGCGCCACGTCCGTGATCACGAGTAAGCCAGGCAGAGAGGATTTGAGCGCGCGCACCGCGCGCTGCAAGAGTCCGGCGCTGTTCGCGCTCTCTGCGCCGCGTGGATCCTTCAGTTCGTCACTCAAGGCGGGAAAGAGCGCCACACCGGGGACTCCGAGCGCGAAGGCCTGCGCTGCCGTTTCGACCAGCAAATCGACCGATAGGCGCGCTTGCCCGGGCATGGAAGAGATGGCCGTTCGCTGCCCCTCCCCCTCCTGCACGAACATCGGGTAGATCAGCTGTTCGGGGCTGAGCGTGGTCTCGCGGACGAGGCCGCGCATTTGGGGAGTGAGTCGATTGCGACGAGGGCGAACGAGCATGGCGTCCCTAGCCTATCAGCAGCCTCAGCCGCCTTCCAACGTGTAGTCCCAGCTCTCCTCTTCGCACGCGCTGTCGAGCTCACGCCGCAGATCCGCCAGCGCCAAGGCGGAGGGGATCTGCAGATGGGCCTCTAAAATGAACATCGGCGTGCCACTCTCGGGCGCAAACTCCAGCCGCGATTCGAGCGAAGCCACATTTACCCCGCGACCAGCCAACACCCCCGCCACGCGCTGCACGATGCCCGGCCGGTCCACGCCCGTCACCCGGATCTGAAAGGGCAAAAAATCAGCCGCCTCCTGGCGCGGAGTGGTCGCCTTGGTCAGGAGCGCAAGCCCCAAGCGCGCGCCGAGGTCACCGCCGCGCGCTGCCACTTCTCCCGTCGCTTTCTCGTCACCGGAGACCAGCACGAGCAACGCGAACTCCCCGCCCAAGATCGCCATCCGACTGTCCTCGAGGTTCGCCCCCGCGGAGAGCACCATCGAAGAAATCTCGCTCACCAACCCCGGCCGATCCGGCCCCACCGCCGTCAAAACGAGATAACTCTTGTTGCTCATGCCCCCTAGTTAGCCAAACAAGCCGCCCCGAGCAAGCCGCGCCAGAACCTGAACACCATCGTCACACGGGTTGCGACGCCGGATCGAGATCGCCACTTCCCCATCCACCCGCCCTCCCCTCCCCGCGCGCAAAGCGCCGCGTCCCCCCCTCCCGCGCGCGAACCGCCGCGTCCCCCCTCCCGCGCGCGAAGCGCCGCGTTCTCCCTCGCGCCGGAGCGCGCGCCAAGCAGTTCAGCCGCGTGCCCGGAAATACGTCGAGCTCAGCCGACTTTGGCAGGATAAGATCACGATCCGCCAATAAGGCGCAGACCTACGAGAACTGACCGCACAGGCGCGTGCGACCAATAAGTGCGCAGACCTACGAGAACTGACCGCACAGGCGCGTGCGATCTTTCAACGAAGCGCGGGCGGCCCAGCGCCACAGGAAGCCGCTAGGCCAAAAATCTCAAACCGCCGATCCCGCGTGCTCCACCCCCGCGTGCTCACCCGCGTGCTCACCCCCCGCGTGCTCACCCCCGCGTGCTCACCCCCGCGTGCTCACCCCCGCGTGCTCACCCCCGCGTGCTCACCCCCGCGTGCTCACACCGCGCCGCGAGTCTCTCGAACTCTTCCAAGAATCTGCGCGCGTCCCCCACTCTTCCGAATCGCGCCGACGGCGCCCGTAGCAAGCAGCTTGGTTTGCAGTTCGGGTCGGCTCCAGTGACGAGTACAGGATGACCGCGATGTCTTTGGTGGCGCGGCGCTTTTTCAGGAGCTGCGCGAGGTCCGGGCCGGTCAGCGCGGGGCATGTTGACGTCGAGCAGCACGATGTCTGGCTGAAACTCGGCGCTCCATTGCGAGGTGCCGAGCGCCTCTTCGCGAAACGTGGACGATGTACCCTGCGCTCTCCAGCCGTTCGCGGGTCACCTCGAGCACGATTGGGTCATCGTCGACGACGAGCACGGTGCGGCGGCTCATCGCGGGGGTGTCGCGGCGCCGGACGCTGTCCGGAGCGAGAGCGGGCGGCTGGGATTTTCGGGTGGCAGTGGGAGCCAATCTCGTGTTCCGAGTGAAGACGGCCGCTCGGAGCGCGGAGATAAGCGGCGGCGGCGCGCGGCGTGCTCCGAACCGATTAAACGCCGAGGAAAGCGAAAAAAATCGGCCGCGGTCTGCACTTTTTTGCCGAGGCTTTTGCGGTCGCTCTGGCGATCGTTCCAGCGGGCCACCTTCGCTTGGTAGGCGCTGGTCGCCGCCAGGTGCTTGCCGTGCAACGCCTGAACTTTGCCGAGATCGTTTTCGCCGTCGAGCTCGTACAAGCAATCAGTGGCTTGAATCAGCTTCAGGCGATGCAGCTTGCCGTCCTCTTTGAAGGTGGGGTCGAACGGGAAGATGCGGCAGCCGAGCGGTCGATGGTTGTAGATCGTGCAGCGGTCGTCGGAACCGAGGTAGCGGCAACCTCCGCCCTCGTGGCGCAGCACCATTACCCGTTTGCCCTGGCGCAGCATGACGAACGCCTCGGGCTCGTCGTCCATGTCGATGCCGTTGCGATCGACCCAGCGCACCAACTCATGGCTGCTTTCACCGGTGTGGCGCACGATGCGCTTGATGTCCGAGTCGGTCAGCGGCAAAAGCGGCTCTTTGCAGCAGTTGCCGCAGCCGGTACAACGAAACTTCAGGTACTTCTCGCCCGTTGCCACTTCTCTTGCTCTCTATCAAAGACTGGGACGCGGGTCGAGAGCGTCACTGACAGGGCGGTGTCCCCCCGAAGTCCTGACCCCGGAAATCGCAAAAATCCTCGGGCCCCTTCCCGAAATGGTCCAGATAAAATTGCCCGAAGAGCTGCTCGTCGACGCAGTCCGCGCGCAGCGTGGAACCCCAGGCGCTCACACCCCAACGTACATCCAGCAGCGGGTCTGGCGTGAGCACCACGCGCGCGGCGTTGCCGAGGAACACTCGGGGTCTACTGGGAGCCCGTCGATCAACGACTGCACTTGGGCAACTTCGTCTGCGCAGCCCGCCGATGACGCGCAAACAGTTGTAACTGAAGACGATCGCGCCGTGCTCCAAGTCATGCACCCAAAACCCGCGCGGCACGGGAAACGAATAGCTCTGAAACGCCGCCCAAACCGGATAGTGCGAGCCGCCCGCCGGTGGGTTATCCGGATAGCTGACCTGCGAACAGACGGCGACGTGCGTCCGGGCAAGGTCGGTCACGGTCTTGGGCACGATGCTGCACGTGTCGGCGGCCGCGTCGGTCTCGGGCATTACTTTACAAATTCCGCTGCCGCTTCCTCCTTGCCCGAGCCGCACGCGCCCAAGAGCGCGCTCAGGGCCAGCGTCGAAGTCGAAAGGCAGCGCAAGAAAGGCGAAAAAACACCCGAGCCGGGACGGAAGGGCGAACCTCACGAGTCCTACGTTAGCAGGACCCCGGAGCCGTTGAAACGTGCCAGAATGGCAGCTGAATGTCGCTCAAGATCGATCAGGACCATTCACGGTTCCGCAACATCGTTCGCGGCAAGATTCGCCAAAACCTCAGACGCTACATTTCGCAAGGCGAGATGCTCGGTGCGCAAGGGCAAAGGATCTCGTCTCGATTCCGATCCCGCAGATCGACATCCCGCGCTTCACCTTCGGTGACAAGCAAAAGGGTGGTGTCGGTCAAGGCAAGGGAGATTCCGGCGACCCAGTCGGCGGCGAGCAAGCCGAGGGGTGAAGACGGCGCCGGCCAGGCCGGTAAGGACGCAGGTGATCACGTCCTCGAAGTAGACATCACGCTGGATGAGCTGGCCGACATTCTGGGTGAAGAGCTGGAGCTTCCGGCAATCGAGAACAAGGGCAAGAGCCGCGTCATCGCCGCCCAAGGATCGCTATACCGGCATCCGCCGTGTCGGCCCCCGAGTCCCTGCGCCACTTCAAGCGCACGTACAAAGAGGCGCTGCGCCGCTCGATCGCCGCAGGCTCCTACGATCCGAACAACCCGGTGATCGTTCCGCAGAAGGAAGACAAGCGCTTTCGTTCTTGGAAAGAGGACCACGAGCCCGTCGCCAATGCGGTCATCTTGTACATGATGGACGTCTCCGGCTCGATGGGCGACGAGCAAAAAGAGATCGTCCGGATCGAGAGCTTCTGGATCGATACCTGGCTACGCCCGCACATATCAGGGCCTCGAGTCCCGCTACATCATCCACGACGCGGTAGCCCGTGAAGTGGATCGGGAAAACGTTCTTCCGCACGCGTGAGTCCGGCGGCACGATGATTTCGAGCGCGTACCGGCTGTGCGCGCAGATCATCGATGAGCACCTAACCCCTCCGCCGAATGGAACATCTACCCGTTTCATTTCTCCGACGGCGACAACTGGTCGATGGACGACACGCTCACTTGCATCGAGCTGATGAAGAAGGAAATCCTACCCAAGGTGAACATGTTCGCCTACGGCCAAGTCGAGAAGCCCGTACGGTTCCGGTCAGTTCGTCAAGGATTTTACGCGAACACTTCTCCAGCGATGAGCGCGTGATCACCAGCGAGATCCGTGATCGAGACGCGGTCGTGGGCAGCATCAAAGAGTTCTTGGGCAAAGGGAAATAGGCATGTCGCAATTTGCCACCAACACCACGCTGCCGCGCTACCTGAGGGACGAGCAAGACAAGAAATCGAAAAGATATCTCGCCGCGTGGGGCACGGTCTCGACTTCTTCCCCGGTCGTGTTCGAAAATGCTCTCAGCTACGACCATATGAACGAGATTGCCGCCTACGGTGGACTTTCCCAATCGTTACCCGCATTGGCGCTTCGGCATGGAGTACGAACGGCTCAGCAAGAGCTACGAGTACGGCTTGTCGAAGATCTACGAGATGGTGATCAACAACAATCCCTCGTACGCCTACTTGCTGGAGGGCAACAGCCTGACCGACCAGAAGCTCGTGATGTGCCACGTGTTCGGCCACGTCGACTTCTTCAAGAACAACTTATCACCCTTTCGCCACCACCGACTTGGATGCGGGTGGACCACATTGCCGATCCGATCGGTCGCCGAAAAGAGGGCTACGACACCCAATCGGCGCTGGGTCGACAAGATGGCCAACCACGGCTCGGCCGTACGCCGCATCGTCGATCGCTACGGCATCCACAAGGTGGAGGAGTTTCGTCGACGTTTGTCTGTCGCTCGAGAACTTGATTCGAGTCCCTGGTCTCGCTTCGTCGTTCGCCGTCGTGATTCACGTCCCGACGAGGAGCCGGAGCAAGTGCAAGTGCCGCAGCCTCCGCTCCAAGGATTACATGGAGGAATTCATCAATCCGAGCGAGTACATCGAAGAACAAAAGAAGAAGATGGAAGCCGAGCGCGAGCTCGAGAAGGGTAAATTCCCCGCCCAGCGTGAGCAAGACGTGCTCCTGTTCTTGCTCGAGAACGCGCCGCTCGAACGCTGGGAGCGCGCGATCCTGAGCATCATCCGCGACGAGGGCTACTACTTCGTGCCGCAGATGCAGACCAAAATCATGAACGAAGGCTGGGCTTCTTACTGCACTCCAAGATGATGACGGGAGACGTCTGCGACTGGAGTGAGATCGTCGACTACGCGGAAAAACAACGCGGGCGTGATGGCCACGAGCGGTGGGGCGCTTGAACCCGTACAAGCTGGGCGTCGAGCTCTACCGCAACATCGAAGAGCGTTGGGACAAGGGCCAGTTCGGTCAAGAGTGGGAGGATTGCGACGACTTGGACGTCAAAAAGAACTGGGATCTGCGGCTCGGCCTGGGCAAGCAAAAGGTGTTCGAGGTGCGCGCGCTGTACAACGACGTAACCTTCATCGATGAGTTCTTGACCCCGGAATTTGCGATGGAAAACAAGATGTTCACCTTCAATTGGTCGAACCGAAATGAGCGCTACGAGATCGACACGCGCGAGTTCCAAGCCGTCAAAGAGAAGCTGCTCGCGCAGCTGACCAACTTCGGGAATCCTCCATCTTCGTCGAAGATGCGAACTACGAAAAACCGCGGCGAGCTGCTCTTGATGCACGAGCACCGCGGTGTCGATCTGCGCAATGACTACGCGCGCGAAACGATGGCCAGCGCTGGTGCGGATTTGGAAGCGACCGGTGTCGCTCGCGACGCTTGTCGACGGCAAGCGCGCCTTGCTTCGCTACGACGGCAAAGAGCACGGCGTGCGACACGACGCGCCCTGACTCCGCATGCCGATCTCAGCCAAGCTTGGCCTTTTGGCATGGCTCGCCCTCGGCTCGGCAAGTGGGCTCAGCGCGTGCGCAGGGCGCGAGCGCGCCAACGCCGAGCGCGCCAACGCCGAGCGCGCCAGCGCCCGGCGTCCGCAGCGGCCGTAACGCCCCCCGGCGCCCAGCGCGGGCCCGCGCGTCGAGCACAGCCCCCGACACCGCTGGCCACGGCGCCAGGGGCGCAGCCCGAAACCGCGCCGGCCGCGCCAGCAGCGACGGCCAAGCCCACTCAAGGGCGGGTCTCGCTCGCGTCTCCGCCGAGCCGGTCGACGTCGAGCTCGCGGCCGGCGACCAAGCTTACCAAACGGACGATCTCGTCCTTGCCAAAGCTCACTACGAGAAAGCGCGAAAGCTCGCACCGAAAGATCCCGCGGCGCAAATTGGCTTGGTGCGCGTCGCTTTGGCCGAAAGTGACGTCGCTACCGACTTCGCAGCGGCAACCGAAGAATGCGGGCATGCTCGCGTCTCCTGCGCAAGGTCGACGCGTGCCCTGAAGCTCGATGACTCGTACGCGCCCGCCTATGTCGAGCGCGGTCGCTTGCTCTTGATCTTGGGGAACGCGCCGGAGGCGCTGAGCGCGCTCGACCCAGCGCGCAACGCTTGGCGCCTGAAGATGCCGAAACCCAATCCGCGCTGGGTGTCGCGCTGCTCGCCACGGGTAAGCCCGCCGAAGCGTTGACGCGCCCTGCGCCTCGAGCGGCAGAGCTCGATCCCGACAACGCCGAGCGCCTGACCAATCTCGGTACCCGCGCGCAGCTGATTCAGGGTGAAGTCGCCGAAGCGGTGCGGGCTTTCTCGCGCGCAGCGACGCTCGCGCCGAACGACGCCAAAGTACACGGTGATTTGGGCACACGCCTATTTGGCGTTGAATCAGACCGCCAAGGCGCTGCCGGAGCTCGACCGCGCAGTGGCGCTCGCGCCCGATATCGCGCAACTTACGTTATCCAACCTGTCGTACGCGTACTTTTTGGCAGGCCAGCTAGAGCTAGCGATCAGCACGCGACCAAAGCCAGCGTGCTCGACCCAAAGCTCGGGTCGGCATGGATCAACCACTCGGCACACGCCCCTGGCCGAATAAAGGGCGATCTGCCCGCTGCGGAACGCGCCTACCAACGCGCGCTGACGCTCGACCCGAGTGATCCTCGCGCAAAGGCCAACCTCGCCGAGCTCGCCGAGATGAAGCGAGCCCGCGCCGGAGCCGCGCCAGACGCGCCAAACAAGAAGTGAAGTTTGCCAGCGCTCGTCGCTAGCGCATGATTTCGGGCAATGCTTGTTCGTTTATTTAAGCTGGATCAGCGAGCCCAGCTTCTAGCATTGGGCTTCGGAGCGCTCAGTTTGCTCGTCCTCAGCCCAGCCTGTGGCGGCAAGGAGTTCATCTCCCACGCTAGTCCAGGCGCGAGCGGTGGCGGAAGTGGCGGGGCCGGCGCTGCTGGTAGCGAGAGCAGGCGGTGAAGCCGGCGAGAGCGGCAGCGCCGAAGGCGGAACCAGCGGGGCGCCGAGTGGCGGCAGCGGCGGCGAGACGACGAGCGCGGGCAGCGCGGGGAAAACCAGCTGTCGGCTGCGATTGCATTCCCGGCGAGTATTGCCAGGGATGCCACGAACAAGTGCCGAAAGTGTGCGGACTTTTCGCGACTGGAGTTCGGAGATGCGCCAGAAAGCTGACGACGCTTGGCGCGCAAAGCAGCGTGCGTTTTGCGCGCTCGGGCGGGACGGGCTCGGCGCTATTTTACCTCTCGGGCGCGGCCGACAAGGCAAAGATCTGGTTTACCGCGGCGCCGGTCAGCGGCGTCGGCACTCAGGTGTCGGGCTCGGGAAATGTGGAGAGCGGTCCGCTCTACGTGGAGGGCTTCCAAGAGCAAAACCTGTTCTTCGATATCGCCAGCAATCGAGCGGACGCAAGCTGATGATGGCGCTGTGGACCAGCCCCGCGCTGGTGACGAAAGAAGCGCTCGTCCCGGGGGCCATCAACGTAGCTGACTCGGAAGACTACAGCATCGCGATCTCGCCCAACACGGGGCACGTCTATTGGATGAGCACGCGCAACGGCGACGCCGAGCTCCTGTGGCAACCGACGAGCACGAGCGCTCCGCCTCCACCCGCCCGTGCTGGATCTGAAGGTCAAGGCAGGCACGACCGAATGCCCGCGCGCGGGTGATGACGCAACCCCATGGGTCAACGTCATGGGGTCGTTACTCTTGTTCCGTAACCGTCCGTCAACGACAGCTGCGAGCCGAACGACTCGGGCGCCACCGATCTGTTTGCTGCGCCGTTGAACAAGGACGGCACCCCGCTGGCCGCCGCCACCGTCGCTCGCCTCGCTCGACGCCACCGGCGGCATGTCGTGGGAAACGGACCCCAGCCTCTCCCCCGACTCGTGCACCATCTACTTTGCTTCCGACAGCGGCACGGGCGATTTCGATTTGTACAAAGCTCCGCGTGATTAGCCGCTGTTATTCGCCGCCCATGGCCGTCACGTAGTTCTCGATCACGGCCAGCTGATCCGGCGCCAAGGCCGCAAATTCAAGGCCCGATCGCGCCCGTGCCGCGGGCCTTTTTCACCCACCGCGCGGTCGCCGGAACTTCGAGCAGCTTTCCGGTGATGGGCAAGGCGAAGCGCACGCTGACGCTTTCTTCTTGGCCGAATGCTTGAGGCGCCAGCACGAGCAAACCGCCGACCGAGATGTCTTCGCTGCGACCTTCGAGCGACGTGCCGTTCGCGCACAGGATGCGGATTCGGAGTGACGTACGGCGCGCGGGCGAAGCGCCGACGCGTGGACGGCTGCTCGGGCAGCGGAGGCGGGACTCGGCCGGCTCCGACCGACACCGCGGCCGTCGCGCGCAAGCCGAGAGCAGCGACGTCGGCAATTCATCAGCCGTGGGTACTCGACTCAAGGCCTCGGCGAACTCCCCGCACCGTCGCGTAGCGACTCGGCCGGATCACGGGCCAACGCTCGCTCGATCGCGGCTTCCAGCTGAGCCGGGACCTGCGGGCTGCGCGCACTCAGCGAAGGCACGGGCTGCGTCGATACTTTTGAGCAGCACCCTCCCCGAAATTGCCCTTCGAATGGCACCGTTCCCGCCAAGCATTCGTACAAACTGATGCCGAGAGCGTAGATGTCGCAGCGCCGCGTCGATGTCGTCCTGCGCCAAGAGTTGCTCGGGCGCCATGTATTCGGGCGTGCCCAGCACGGCTCCTTGTTGCGTGATCTTCTGACTTTGCTGGGGCATCCGCGCGATGCCAAAGTCGAAAATCTTGGTCACCTCGCGTCCGGATTCACTGCGCGAAATGAAAACGTTACTGGGCTTGATGTCGCGATGTAAAATTCCGCGTTCGTGGGCGGCGGCAAGCGCGTCGCACAGCTGCATGCCGATGTACACCGCATCGGCCACCCCGATGCGACGTCGCACCGCCAAGATCCCTTCCAGCGTGCGGCCCTCGAGCAGCTCCATCACCAAGTAGGGCGTGCCGTCCTCCGTCTCGCCCGCATCCAGACCGAGCACGATGCCCGGGTGACGCGCCACGCTGAGCGCCCGCGCCTCGAGGAGCAGCCGCTGACGCGATTCGGACGTCTCCGCCTGCTCGGCGAGGAGCAACTTGATCGCTACGGGTCG
The DNA here is from genome assembly GCA_037200885.1 of Pseudomonadota bacterium. Taxonomy (GTDB): domain Bacteria; phylum Myxococcota_A; class Polyangia; order Polyangiales; family Polyangiaceae; genus PMG-095. The sequence continues at coordinate 1,516,802 of JBBCIN010000001.1, read as the reverse complement.
ACTCGTATACAGGTGCTCCGCTTCGAACACGGCGCCCGCGCCGCCGCGCGCGATCTCTCGCTTCAAGCGATAACGGCGGTCGACCACCGAGCCCACGTCGAGCTGCGGCCTGCTCCACGAGCTGGTTTTTGCCGCCTGAACCCAAGCCATTCTCTGTTCGATACGGTCGGGATTTGGCGGCCTTGAGGGGGGCTGCGACATTTGCGACCAGAGCCCGAAGTGCCGCTGGGTTCGCTGCTCGCGCAGGTGCACCTACACGGCTATTCGCCGACCCGGACCCGCATCGCGCCGCTCGACGGCGTGAACGGCAGCTCGCCACGCCGCACGCGCACTAGCGCGGGCTTGGCCGAAACCAAGCGCCCCATGAAGGCGTTGAATCCGAGATCGGTACCCGGGTCGGCCGCGTCGAAGCGCGCGTGGACCAAATACAGTCCCGGACGCGCAAACGCGTGCGCGGGGCACATCTCGATCAGACGACTCACGGCCGAGAACTTTCCGCCCGGGCGCAGCGTCTGCACCGCAGAGCGATCCGCAGGCGAACGCTTGTCGGGTTCGGGGTCGCAATGAAACACACCGTCCGGGCCGCTCACCTCGTAGGTGATCAGCTCACGCCGGAAGTACAGTTCTACCTTGCGACGGCCGCGATTGGTGAACGTGGTGGTGGCCGTGACCACGCCCTCGTCCGCTGCGTCACTGCCCGAGATGCTCAGTTCGAGCCCGGGTGGCAGAGCCGCGGCGCCCACAGGGGGCTTGGCATCGTTCGCGAAATTGGACCCGAGCGTGAACGGGGTACCGTTCAGTTCCTTGATTCGCCGCTCGCCTGTAGCCTCACTCTCGCCACTTCGGGTGGTGTGAAACCCGTCTGCGCGGGGCAACGAGCCTTCCGCTTCACCCGGCTCGGCCACGAACGGCTCTTTTTGCACGCCCGGCTGTTCTTCGCGCTTGCCGGCTTTCCAGCTCACTTTCATCTTCAAAGGCCAGCCGAAGCGCGCGCTCACCTGCGCTTCTTCGACCAGTGGCCAGGGCGTTTTGCCCAAGCAATACAGGCGCGGGTCGAAGTTCTGCACCAGCCCCTCGCCCGGTTCGAGCTTGATCGCGAGCGCTGGGTCGACCGAGCTGGGTACGACGTCTGCGGGCAGCCGGCACAGCACCGGCTTCGGCGGCTTCTTGGCTTTCGCGGGCTTGGCGGCTTTGCCCTTGTAGCTTGCTGATTCCGGCTCGGTGACGGGCGGCAGAATCTCGAGCGTGAGCAGGCGCGCGTCGAAGTCGACCACCGCGGCCTCAGTGCCGCGATTCACCACTGCGAACGCCCAGGGCAACTCCGATCCAAGCTCGACGATTTCGAAGCGCAGGCCGAGTCGCGGGGTGCCTGCCCCCTCGCCGCTCTTTGCGAGGAGCGCGTGGGCTACTGCTGGATCGACGACCGGCGGCGCGCTCTCCTCGGTTTGCGCTGCGCCGTCCTGCTCGGGCGCGGCGTCGGCGACGCCCGCATCACCCGGACCCGGGTCCGACTCGCCGCGCGCAGCCTCCGCAGCTGGGTCGCCCGTCAGCGAACCGGGCTCGAGGACCGGCTTGTTGCCGGCGCAACCGAGTGCGGCAAAGCTCATTCCCAAACCGAGCGTGAAGCTCGCGGCTCGCATGCGGGCGGCGTAACATATCCCCCGTGCGCGGCCTATACCCGATCGTTGACGTCGATAGCCTGCGCGAGCTCGGCGCCGAGTCCCACGGCCCTTGGCCGAACGCGGTCGTCGCATTTGCGGAGCGCGTTCTTCTCGCGCGGCCGCCCTTGCTGCAGCTGCGAGCCAAGCACCAGGGCACGCGCGACACGCTCGAGTTGTTGCGCGCCCTCCGGCCGTTGTGCACCAAGTTCGGTGCGCGACTGATCGCCAACGACCGACCCGATCTGGCCGTCTTGGGTCAATGCGACGGCGTGCACATCGGTCAGGAGGATCTTCCGCTGCCGTTGGTGCGGCTGCTCGCGCCGGGTCTTTTGCTGGGGGTCTCGACGCACACGCTCGAGCAGCTTTCCGCAGCGCTCGCGGAAAAGCCCGACTACGTGGCGTTCGGGCCCGTGTTCAGCACCGCGTCCAAAGAGCGTGCAGACCCGTCGGTGGGCCTAGCACTGCTCGCCCAAGCGCACGCAGCTGCGCATAGCGCGGGCATCCCCCTGGTCGCGATCGGTGGCATCAATCTCGAGCGCGCGCCTCGAGTCGCCGAGCACTGTGAGCTGGCCGCAGTGATCGCCGCGCTGCAGCCCAATCGCGGCTCGCTCGACGGCGTCACCGAGGCGGCACGAGCGCTGCACGCAGCGCTGCTCGCGGCGCGCTGAAACAGAGCGCGGCAGCGAGCTGCGCTGCTGGATCGCGATCGCCCCCTCCCCTGCAACCTGCCTAGATTTGCCGTAACCGGTAGATCATCGACTCGAGCGCCAGCGCGGGCGATACGTTGCGATCGACGTCTTGCATAGCCGCCAGCACGACGCGATGCTGCTCGGCCGAGCGCTCGGCGAGCTCGATCCGCTCGCTCGCTTGCGCGCGACCGGCGAAGGCCAAAGATTGCGCGAAATAAGCGAGCAGGGAGCGCGTGCTATCGCGCTCCCGCCGCACCTCGGCAAACTTGATGGCCGGCGCTAAGTCGCGCGCGGCGAGCGCGGCGTGGGCCGCGGCGACGAACTCCTCGCGCTCCTTGATGGCATCTTCCGACGCCAGATCGAGAGCCAGCGCAACGCTGCCTTGAGCCACCGCGGAAACCTTGGGGTCGAGCCCTTTGGCTTCTAAGATCTGCGCGACCACGGCATCGGGCAAGGGCGAGAAGCGCACTGGCAGAGTGCGCGACCGGATCGTGTCCAAGAGCCGATTGGGGCGGCTGGTGAGCAGCACGAAGTACGTGCCCGGCCCGGGTTCTTCGAGCGTCTTCAAGAGCGCATTGGCGGCGGACACGGTGAGCTCGTCCGCGTCACGGACGATGAACACGCGCGCGCGGCCCTCATGCGGCCCATAGCCGATGCGCGAAAGCACCATCCGCCGCACTTGCTCGATGCTGATGCCAGTCGCCTCGTTGGCGCTGATCAGCCCGCGATACAAGCCACGCTGCAGCAAGATCACGTCCGGATGCGTGGGTACGTGCGGGTCTTCTTCGGAGATACGCAGGGCGCGCAGGCAAGCGCTGCACTTCTCACAAGCGCGTGGGCCGCCCAGCTCGCAGACCAGAGCCTGGGCCAAGGCAAACGCGGCCAGCTCCTTACCCACGCCAGCAGGGCCCTCGAAACGATAGGCGTGGTGCACGTGTCCGCTGTCGAGCGCGCGCGTGAGCGTTTGCAGCGCGGGTTCTTGGCCAAGGATGTGCGAGAACATTCCGCTGTGATGGACTATGCTCCGAGCGCCCCGATGGCGGAACCCTTTTCAGACATTCTTTGTCCGGCCTTGGCCGAGCTCAGCTCGTACACTCCCGCCGCCGGCGACTACGCCGTGCGGCTCGACGCCAATGAAGCGCCCGTGCTGCTCTCCGACGCCGCCAAGCAGCGCCTCGCCGAAGCCGCAGCCACGCTCACCTGGGAGCGCTATCCGGACGCGACCTCGAGCCACTTGCGTCAAGCGTTGGCCGGCTACTCTGGCGTCAGCATGGAGGAAGTGCTGGTCGGCGACGGCAGCGACGAGATCATCACCATGCTGCTCTCGGCCTTCTCCCAGGCGCGCGATCGCTCGGGCAGCGCGGTGATCATGACCACCACGCCGAGCTTCGTCATGTATCGGATGAGCGCGCGTGTGCGCGGCCAGCGCGTGCTGGAGGTACCGCTCGACGCCGGCTGGGATTTGGCGCTCGAGTCGATGCTGCGCGGCCTCGAGCACGCGCCGCCGAATCTGATCTTCATCGCCACGCCCAATAATCCGACCGGCAATCTAGTCGATCGCGAGCGGCTCGAGCGCTTGATTCAAGCGGCACCCGGCAGCTTGGTCGTGATCGACGAGGCGTACATTCCATATTCCGATCGCGACCAACTGGATTTGTACCGGCGCTACGAAAACGTGGCCGTGATGCGCACGTTGTCCAAAGTCGGCTTTGCGGCCCTGCGCGTCGGTTGGCTGATCGCGCGCCCCTCCCTGCTCGCCGAGATCGACAAAGTGCGTTTGCCGTACAACATGAACGCGCCAGCCCAGCTGTTGGGCGCGTTGGCCGTCACGGAATTGGCGCCCGAAATTCGTCGCATCGTGTCGTACGTGGTCGCCGAGCGCGAGCGCGTGGGCGCCGCGCTCGGCACGCTGCCGGGTGTCAGCGTGACGCCCAGCCAAGCCAATTTCCTGTGGTTCCGCAGCGAGCAGCCGGCGGTGGAGCTATTCGAGGGGTTGAAAGCGCGCGGCGTGCTCGTGCGCAGCTTCCATCAACGCGGTGGGCGCCTCACCAATCAACTCCGGGTCACGATCGGCACGAGTCAAGAGAACGACCGCTTCCTCAGCTGCCTGCGCGAGCTCACGTGATGCGCCAACGGCTCGGCCCGGCATCGAAGGCGCTCGCGCTCGCGCTCGCGCTCGCGCTGTGTGTGAGCTGCGCCGAGGGTTCGAGCGGCGTGACGCGCATGGCGAGCGGCGTCCGTTACGAGGGGCGCTTCGTCAATCCCGAGGCGTATGCGGCCTATTTGCTGGGCGTCGTACGCGAAGCGCGCGGCCAGTTCGGTGAGGCCCTTTCGGCCTATCTAGAAGCACACGCCGAAGATCCGGATAGCCCGGAAATTTGGGCACGGATCGGCGCGGTTCGTTGCTTTTCGAGTGAGCCCAAAGACGGGCCCGCCGCCGCCCGTGCCGCTCTCGAGCGCGGTCTGAAGACCGATCCCACTTACTATGGGAACTACTTGGAGCGCGCACGCTGCGCCGAGCGCGCCCACGACTATCGAAGCGCACTCAACGATGCCACCGCGGCCGTGGCGCGCTGCCCCGATGACGAACCGACGAATTTGCTGGTCGCCCGCTTGCTGCAAGCCTTGGGGCAGAGCGCGCAAGCGCGCGCTTGGCTCGAAGCGTACCGGAGCTACCACGCAGCAACGGTCGCCACCGATCGCGCTCTCGAAAGCGCGCGCCGTCCCGCGATGGGCGCACGAGCTGAAGCGCCGAGCAGCGGCGCGGCCCCATCGGCTGCACGCTCCGGCGCGTTCGCCGAGCTGCGTTCGGGTCGGACCGAGCGCGCGCGTCAGCAAGCTCAGACCGAGCTCGAGGCGGACCCCAGTAACTCCGACGCTTGGATCGCCACGCTCGTTGCCTGCGATGAGCTACATGACGATCAATGCTTCGAGGCGACCATGAGTCGCCTGCAAACGCCGAGCCTTTCACCGAGCAGCACCGCGCTCGGCTACCTGCGCGAGCTCTTGGCACGCCGCGCCGGGGTTCCGTTGAGCTTTTGAGCCGAGTTACTTGGATGCCGCGGGCGCCGCGGAAGCGCCGCGCTGGGCGTCCCACGCTTTGCGATCGAAGGTCAGGGTGAGCGGCACGTCGACCAGCTCGCCCGCGTGAACCTCGACCTCTTTTTCGCTTTGCACCATGGTCGCGGGCAATAACGCCGAAACCTTGACCTTGCCCACGGGCACGCGCGGCACGACGTAGCGTCCATCGAGACCGGTGACCGCGTGGGTCGGGAACTTCACCACGAGCACCTCCGCGAGCATGAAGAGCCGCATGCTATCGGTCAGCTGATAGCGTCCGGGTTGCTCCGGGTAGAGGTGAATCGCTTCTCCGCGCGGCAAAGCAACGAGCTGGGCCTTGAGGCGGGCGCCCATCAAGTCGGGCACGTACGGCCGCGAGTCGCGGCTGCGCACATCCAAGCTCTGACCGAAGGTGAGCACGTAGGTTCGGGCATTCCAGGCGCAACCGTTCGCGTCTGCGAACTGCCCGGGGCTCTCTTCCGGCACGTAGCCGGAGTAGCCAGTAACGCCCACGACGACGTCCGCGAGGCCGCGGCCCGGGCCCTCGCGAAAGAGCTTGCCGTAAGTGTCTTTGGCGGACGCGCAGTCGGTCGTAATGCGCGCGAGCGCCTCGGGCATGTCCGGGGCAGGATCGCCGGTGACCGTGATGATTCCGCTGATCGTGCCGGTCGCGCCGGCGTAGGGCGCCTCGCCCTTGGCGTTGACGGCCGCGCTGACGATTTTGGGATCGATCGGCAAGGACGACGCGATCGGCGCAGGCAAGCTGACGCTCCCGACCGCCACCGGATCGGGGCTGGGCTTGCCTTTGCACGCGCCGAACGCGAGCACACCGAGCAGGCCGAGGCCATCGAGGAAAGCTCGACGTGCCATTAGCTGTGCGTCAGACCCGCTGCCGCCGCAATGTCCAGCGACGAGCTCGGCAGGATGCCGAACAGCAGCACGAACACGGCCGCGACGATCAGGGCCACGACCACGAAGCCCGAGCGCATCGGAGTGGCGATCGGTGCGCCCGGTTCAGGTTCGCGCATGTACATGTAGACGATCACACGCAAATAGTAATATGCGCCGATCACGCTGTTCAAAAGGCCGATCACCGCCAGCACATTGAGCTGCGAATCGACCGCCGCGCTGAACACGTAGAGCTTGCCGAAGAAGCCCGCAGTCGGCGGCACACCCGCCAGCGAGAGCAAGAAGAACGAGAAAGCCAGCGCAACTGCCGGGTGGCGCTTGCCCAGGCCGGCAAGATCTTCGTAGCTCACGGCTTCGGCGCCGCGCCGACCGCAGAGGATCAAGGCCCCGAATGCGCCCACGGTCGAGACCGTGTACGTGAGCATGTAGAAGAGCACACTCGAGGTCCCCTGATCCGAGCCCATGATGGCGACCACGCCCACGAGCGCGTAACCGGCGTGCGCGATCGAGGAGTAGGCGAGCATGCGCTTCACCGACTCTTGACGACCGGCGATCACGTTCGCGACGACCATGCTCAGCACGGCCAGCCAGGCCACGACCTGCGGCCAACCCGTGCCCCAGGCCATCAAGCGCGGATCGCCAAAGCCAACCACTAGGATGCGCAAGAGCACGGCGAAGGCGGCGCTCTTCACCGCGACTGCCATGTACGTCGTGGTCGGGGTGGGCGCGCCCTCGTACGCGTCGGGCGTCCACATGTGGAACGGCACTGCGCTGATCTTGAAGGCCAAACCCGCGACCACCAGCGCGAGCGCCACCAGCACGATCGGCGCGTTGACCGCGCTGTGCGCCTTGCCAATCGACGCAATGCTCTGGCCGATGCCCACGAAGTCGGTGTGTCCGGTCGCGCCGTACAGGAGCGCGCCGCCCATCAAGGTGAGCGCTGCCGCGAAGCTCCCAAGCAAGAAGTACTTGAGCGAGGCTTCGCTCGCGCGCAGGTTACCGCGGCGCAGCCCGATCATGCAGTACACGCCCAGCGACATCGTCTCCAATGCCACGAAAAAGCTAAGGAAATCGCCGGACGCAGCGAGTGCCATCGCGCCTACGGTGCTGAACACCAAGAGCGGGAAGAACTCACCGCGGTCGAGGTTGTGCTCCGGCAAATAGCCGCCTGCCAAGAGCGAGGCCAAACCGCCACCGAGACACAACACGAAGCAGAAAAAGAGCGAAAAGCGGTCGATGATCAGGTACGGCGCGAGCGTGCCCACGCCGGGGATCGACTCCGGCCCTACCTTCCACAAGGCAACGCTGATCAGCGCGCCCGCAAACAGCACGACCGCGCTGCCGAGCGCGAGCTCATCGGCGCGACCTGCGCCGGCGTCCGTCGACACCAAGCCAGCCTGAGCACCCGTCAGGGCGATCGGCTTGCCGAAGGCCTCGGCGAGCATGAGCAGCAGACCGCCAATGGCGACGGCCAGGATTGGAGAAACAGCGAGCAATAAGTTGAAGTTCACGGCGCCTCCGCATTCAGCGCTTGGGCTTGGACAGGAGCTGGCGCGTCAGCCTTTTTGCTCGGGGCCTCCGGGTAGCCCTGCTCGAGCAAACCGCCATGACGGTCGGTCAGCTTGGCCGTATCCGAAGATCCGAGCTCCAGGTACGCCTCACGGGATTCCTTGTAACGCTCGAGCACGGCGCTCACGCCGTCGCCCATGCGGCTCAAAAACAAGTTCGGGAACAGGCCGAGGATGAAGATCAGCGCAATCAGCGGCGCAACGGCCACTGTTTCGCGCACGTTCAGGTCGGTCAGGCGCTTGTTCTTGGGATTGGTGAGCGGACCGAAAAACACCCGCTGCACCACCGAGAGCATGTACACCGCGGCCAAAATGACGCCCGCTGAGGCGAGGCCGGCTTGAAGCTTCGCTTGCCCGCCCAGGGTCTGCGAAACGAAGGTGCCCATGATGACCATGAACTCACCCACGAAGCCGTTGGTGCCCGGCACGCCGATGCTCGACATGGTGACGATCACGAACACCGCGGCGTAGATCGGCATCACCTTGGCGATGCCGCCAAACTCTCGGATCAAGCGGGTATGCCGGCGGTCGTAGATCACGCCGACCAAGAGGAACAGTGCGCCGGTGGAGACGCCGTGATTCAGCATCTGCAGCACTGCGCCCTCCATGCCGGCCTGAGTGCCGGCGAACAAGCCCAGCATCACGAAACCCATGTGCGCGACGGACGAGTAGGCGACCAAGCGCTTCACGTCGTCTTGCTTCCACGCCACGAGCGCCCCATACACGATTCCTCCGCCGATGGCGAAGCCGGCCAACGTCGCCGACGACATCCAGGCGACGCCACCCAAAAGGCCCATGCAGAAGCGAAGGTAGCCATAAGCTCCGAGCTTCAGCAGCACTGCGGCCAGGATGATCGAGCCACCGGTCGGCGCTTGCACGTGCGCGTCCGGCAACCAGGTATGAAACGGAAACATCGGCACCTTGATGGCGAAGGCCAAAAAGAAGCCGAAAAAACACAGCCACGCCGCGGTGTGCGGCAAGGCCACGCGCTCGAGGGCCAGGTAATCGAAGCTCGGGTAACCCGCGAGCTTGGTGTAATTCCAGACCAGAAACAGGATCGCGGCCAGCATCAGCATGCTGCCCACCATCGTGTACAGAAAGAACTTGTACGACGCCTTGATCTTCTCGGCACCGCCCCAGACGCCGATCATGATCACCATCGGGATCACCATCAGCTCCCAAAACACGAAGAACAGGAACAGATCCAGCGAGACGAACACGCCCATCATCGCGCCGTGAAGCAGCAGGAACGCGAAGCACAGATCCTTGATCCGCGTCTTGAGCGAACCGAACGACACGTAGGCGGCGATCGGCGTGGTCAGGGTGGACAGCAGAATCAGCCACATGCTGACGCCATCGATCGCCACGTGGTAGCGAATGCCGAAAGCGGGCACCCACTCCACGATGTGCTGGAAGTGCCAGCCCCGAGTCATCGGCGAGGACAACAGGCCGAGCGAGACCAAGCCGTCCAAGCCCAAGATCAAGAACGTCACGCGCTTCAGAATCACGGGCGACTGGCGCGGCAAGAACAGCACGAAGATCGCGCCCAGGATGGGCAAGAACACGATCACGCTGAGCAGGTAGGGCCACTCTTTCGGATGCTCGTCGAACGCGGGCGCCGCGGCCGAAGGCCAGAGACCGCGCACCAGCAGTAAGGCCAGCGCGGCAACGATGCCGATCGCAACGCGCTCGGGCGTGCCTTGGCGACGTGGAACCAGCACGCCGACGGTGAACGCCAGGAGATACGGCGCAATTTGAAACAGAGCTAACGCCAGCGGATTCATTTCATTTCCTGGGGCTTCGGGAGCTGACGCAGATCGAGTGCTCGGCGCACCGTGGCTGCGTCTCCATCGAGCCGCGACGTTGCACCCGAGCGGTCGGGCGCGGGACGCGCAACGTTGAACGAGCGAACGGCGGTTCGTCCGAACGCATTTTTCACTTCGAGCCGAACGGTTCGGTTCTCTTTCACTGCCAAGTTGAGCGACTGCTGCGTCCGGTTACCGAACCTCTCCTTGTCGCCGTCCCATTTGCCGTCGTTGTTCAGATCCCAGCGGTAGCTGTAACCAAGGCCCTGTGCCGCGGTCAGGCTGTACACGCCGGATTCGTCGTTCGAATCCAGCTGGGCTTCGGCTCGGGGCGTGACGAAGAACCAACCCACTCCGCCCAGCCCGAGCACCATGACGGCGGCATACGTTTGCACGCGGCCAGTTTGGATGAAGCGGAGAGCCGAACCGGTGGTCGAAACCAAGAACGTGGTGACCCGCGCGAGCAGGAAATCCACGATCCACTTGTCGGCCCAAGCGAAGAACTCGGCCAGCGAATCCACCGCGCCGATCACGTATTCTTCGTAGAATTCGTCCACGCGCCACTTGTCGAATACCAGCGCGTGGAACCTGGGCATGGCTTCCACGAAGGTCTGCGCGGGCTTGCCCTGGTGCAGCACGTAGATGAAGTAGGCCGCACCCGTGCCACCAGCGAAGGAGAGGAACGCTAGCCCGAGGAACGGAAATTCGAAGTGCTCCGCACCCTCGATCAGCTGAACGCTCTGGTTCGCCTTTTCGAATACCGGCTCGAGCCAGCTATCGAAGGGCGTGATGTGCAACGGAGCTGCATTCAAGAAGCCCGCAAACGCCGCCAGGAAGCCGAGGATGGCCAGCGGCAGCCACATCTGCCAGGGCGACTCGTGCGGGGTCGGGCCTTCGAGTTGAACTCCCGGCTGATGATGAGCGTGGCCGTGCCCATGGTCGTCGTGGCCGTGAGCGTGCTCCGGCTCTTTCCAGTTCTTGACGATCTTCCAGCCCTTGAACTCACCGAAGAAGGTGCCGATGTACAGGCGCGTCATGTAGAAGGCCGTCATCAGCGCGGTGATCAAGCCCATTGCGTAGAGCGCCGTGCCCAGCCAGCTCGGCCAGCTGAACAGCTCGATGCTGCCGCCGCCGCCATCGGGCATCGTCGCCATCGGCGATTTGATGAACGAGGTGTAGGCGCGGAGCAGGATCTCGTCCTTGGAGAAGAAGCCGCTCGTGCCCGGCAGCCCGACGATCGCCGCCCACGCCGCGGTGAACGTCCAGAACGTGTACGGCATGTATTTGCGCAGGCCGCCCATGTTGCGCATGTCCTGCGAGGCATCCGTGTCGTGGATGCGCGCGTGCATGGCGTGGATCACCGAGCCCGCGCCGAGGAACATGCAGGCCTTGAAGAAGGCGTGGGTGATGACGTGGAAGAAGCCCGCGCTGAACGCGCCCACGCCGACACCCAGGAACATGTAGCCGAGCTGGCTCACGGTCGAATAGGCGAGCACCTTTTTGATGTCGTGCTGCGCAAACGCGATGCTGGCCGCAAATAGCGCGGTGAACGCGCCGGTGAACGCGACCACGGCCATCGCCGCGGGGCTGAGCACCATCACGAAGGACAGGCGGCACAGCAAGTACACGCCCGCGGTCACCATCGTCGCCGCGTGAATCAGCGCGCTGACCGGCGTTGGGCCGGCCATCGCGTCCGGCAACCAGACATAGAGCGGGAACTGCGCGCTCTTACCGGCGCAGCCGAGAAACAACGCCAGGCCAACCAAGGTGGCCGCGCTGACCGAGCGCGGCAGATTGATCCAGTGCTCGAAGCTACCGCCGATCAAGCTGGCGGCGGGCACGTGGGTACCGAGCGGCCAGACTTGAACCGGCTGGAGCAGGTTCTTGGCGCCGTTGTCGATGCTCGACCAGTCCAAACCGCCCGTGTAATAGAGCAGAAGGCCCATCGCGACGAGCAAGCCGAAGTCACCGATGCGGTTGGTGACGAATGCTTTCTTGCCGGCAGCCGCGTTCTTGTCGTCTTCGAACCAGAAGCCGATCAAGAGGTAGCTGCACAGACCGACGCCTTCCCAACCCACGAACAAGACCGGCAAGCTGTCGCCCAGGATCAGCACCAGCATCGAGAAGATGAACAGGTTCAGGTAGGCGAGAAAGCGGTGAAAACCGGGGTCGTCCGCCATGTAGCTGACGGAGTAGAGGTGGATCAGAAAGCCGACGCCGGTGACGATCAGCGCCATCGTGCCGTTCAACGCATCCACCGAGAAGCCGACGTCCAGCATCATGCTGCTGCCGTCTGCTCGGGTGAGGCGAAACCACTCCCAACCCTTCCAGGTGAAACGCGCGGCCTCTTCACCTTCTTGGGCGTGACCCAAGGCGAAGAAGGTGACGACCGCCAGCGAAAAGGCGATGAACATGGCGCTCAGCGCCAAGAGAGTGACGGCTTCTTTGCCGAGCCGCTTGCCGAAGATGCCGTTCACGGCGGCGCCTAGCAGCGGCAACAGCACGATGAACGCCAGCAGCGTGTAGTTGTTCGCGGGGAACAGAGCCTCGATCGCTTGCATGAGTGATAAGCCCTAAAGGTTCAGTGACGGAGCTGGTCCGCTTCGTCACTCTGGACGCTGGACTTCAGCCGGTAAAAGGCGAGCACGATGGCAAGGCCCACGGCGACTTCGGCCGCGGCGACCGCGATGATGAAAAAGGCGAACACCTGACCGTTCAAATCGGCCGTGTGTTGACGGTTGAAGGCGACCAGCATCAGGTTCACGGCGTTCAGCATCAGCTCGATGCTCATCAGCTGAACCAGCACGTTGCGCCGCACCAAAAAGCCAACGCAGCCGAGGGTGAACAGAGCACCCGCCAGCACCACGTACTGCTCCACGAAATATCCGAGCGAGCTCATCACATGCCTCCCGCGGCTTTGGCAGCCCGCTCGGCCTTGGTCGGCAGCGGACGCTGCGCGTCCCTCGCCATGAGCGGACCGTGGAACATGCGCGCCGTGGGGCTCGCACTCTTGGATTCGCGATGCACGTGCGGTTTACCGCGCGCGACCGCGATCGCGCCGACCACGGCCACGATCAGGAGCGCCGTGGCCAGCTCGAACGGAATCACCATGCTGCCGTAGAGCAGCGTGCCGATGGCTTCGACCGAGCCATGACCGACCGGCGCGATCTTGAAGCGGTTGGGCGTGAGACCCGAGCTCGACACGAGGTGCGCTGCGGCCGCCGAGAGCAGGAGGAAGAAAGCGCCTGCCCCATAGCGAGCCAGGCGCGCTCGAGCGATCGTGCCCTCGCCGTCACCCGCATCCGGGCCGAGCAACATGATCACGAACACGAACAGGACGACCACCGCGCCCGCGTATACGATCAGCTGAATCGCGGCGAGAAACTGCGCGTTCAGCATCAAGAACAACGCGGCGATGCCGACGATGGTGATGAGCAGGCCGACCGCGCTGCGGATCGGGCTGCGGGAGACGATGGTCATCAACGCGCCGAGCAGCGCCACGCAGCTTGCGATGACGAAGAAAACGTTACCGACGGTCATAGCGTCAACCTTCGCGTCTGCGACTTGCCGCCGCTCACGATGTAATCCTCGAAATGCTTGCGATAGCGGCGAACGAAGGCGAGCGCCGGCATGGCCGCGCCATCACCGAAGGCGCAGATCGTGTTGCCGGTGATGTTGTTGGCGATCTCGTGGATCTCGTCCAGCTCGGCGATCGAACCCTTGCCGGCCACGATCTTGTTCAAGATGCGCTCGATCCAGCCGCAGCCTTCGCGACAGGGCGTGCATTGCCCGCACGACTCGTGGCGGTAGAAGCGCATCACGTTGTGCAGCGCGAGCACCGGATCGACCGCGTCGCTCATCACCATCGCGCAACAGGTGCCGAGCATACTGCCCGCGTTCCTGAAAGTATCGACGCCGAGCGGGATGTCCAAGATCGATTTCCCGCGGTAGGGGTCCCACTTCGGATCGGCGGGGAGCGTCGGCACTTCATCCGGTAGATGCACTGGGCAGGAAGAGCCACCGGGCACCACGCCCAGAATCGCGCGGCCTTCGAGCACGCCGCCACCGAGGTCGTAAATCAGCTCGCGCAGCGTGAGGCCGACGCAGGCTTCGTAGATGCCCGGCTTTTTCACGTGACCGCTGACGCCGAACAGCCGCGCGCCGCCGTCGTTGAACGAGTGCAGCTCGCTCAGCTTGCTGAACTCGTCGCAACCCATCTCGAACGCGGTCGGCATGATTGCCATCGTCTCGACGTTGTTGACCGTGCTCGGACAGCCGAAAGCGCCATATTGCGCAGGAAATGGCGGTTTCAAGCGGGGCTCGCCGCGGCGCCCTTCGAGCGAGTTGAGCAGCGCCGTCTCCTCGCCGCAAATGTAGGCGCCTGCGCCCGTGTGCACGTAGACTTCGACCTCGTACTCCTTGCCGAAGGGGTTTTTGCCGAGGTAGCCCTTGGCCTTCGCTTCTTTGATCGCACCCCACAACCGCTCCTTGCTCAGGTGCAGCTCGTCGCGGACGTAGATGTAACAGGCGTGCGCACCGATGGCGTAGCTACCGATGATGCAGCCCTCGATCAGCGCATGCGGATTCATCTCCATGATGGAGCGATCCTTGAAGGTCCCGGGCTCGCCCTCGTCGGCGTTGATCACGAGGTAGTGCGGCTTCTTGGACTCCTTGGGCATGAAGCTCCACTTCGTGCCGCAATCGAAGCCTGCGCCGCCGCGCCCGCGAACGTGAGCCTTCTTGGCTTCTTCGATGACCGCTTCGCGGGTCATCGACAAGGCCTTGCGTACGCCGCGGTAGCCGCCGGCGGATTCGTAGGCGGAAAGCGTCCAACTATTGGGCTTTCCGTAGGAGTGACTGAGGTAAGTGGTCTGCTTGATCATCTGGGGGCTACGGGAGAGGGCTTCGGGCCTCAACCGTCTTTCACGAGCGTGTCGATGATGCGGTCGACTTCTGCGATCGAGAGGTTCTCGTAGTATTTTTTGTCGACTTGAATGACCGGAGCGGTGCCGCAAGCTGCGAGGCATTCGGCGGTGCGCAGCGTGATCTTGCCGTCCTTGCTGGTGCCGCCAGCGTGAACACCGAGCCGCTTCTCGCAGTGGTGAAGGATGTCCTCACCGCCGCGCAGGGCGCAGGACAGCGTGTGGCACACCCAGAGTTGATGCTTGCCGGGGCGTTTCTGATTGAACAGCGTGTAGAAGGTAACGACGCCTTTGACGTGCGCCGAGCCGAGCTCGAGGCGCTGCGCCACGAATTCGATGACGTCGTCTGACACCCAGTTGTCGTTCGCCTCTTGGCAAAGGTGCAAAACCGGGATGCACGCCGCCATTTTATTGGGGTAGCGCGACAAGATATCGTTGAGCTTCTGCTCTGCTTCCGCGCTGAGGGCGAATGCCATGAATTTCCGAGGGGGGCGGGGCCGCGATCGTCCGTCGCGTAGAGCGCGAACGGCGTCGTCGAAGTGCTGGTTTTACCCGGGGTACCCCCGGGCGAGGCGAACCGTAGTGACCCCGAAAGCGGGGTGTCAAGAGCGGAGCAAAAGCAACGCGAACACGGGGAGACTGCGCCGACTCCCTTGAGAATTGGACGAGAGGACGTGTAGGCTGCGCCTTCCCCTGCGTCATCCAAGAGGTGCTGAGTGTTTTGCCCGAATTGTGGGACTGAGAATGAGGAGGCGGCGACGACCTGCAAGAAATGCGGGTTTAACCTAAAGGGTGCGGCAGCCCCTAAGTTCAAGGGCACGATGCTCATGATGAACGCGCCGGTGGCGAAACCGGCCGCCGCGCCTGGCGCTCCTGGTCCCGCAGCTGCTCCGCCCCCTGCCGCACCTCCGGCCGCCGCGCCGGCCATGGCCCCTCGTCCCCAACTCAAAGGAACGATGCTCGGCGTCGCTCCTCCGGCAATGGGCGCACCAGTGCCACCAGCCCAGCCGCAGGGTTTTGGTCCGCCGCCCGGGGCGGCGCCGCCCGCGCCGCAAGGGTTTGGTCCACCGCCCGGGGTGGTTGCGCCCAACTTCGGTCCCCCACCTGCGCCAGCAGCGCAGGGTTTTGGTCCCCCACCGGGCCAACCTCATGGTGCTCCCGCCGCGCCGCCCGCTTATGCGCCGCCGCCCGCCGCCGCGCCTCCCGCCGGCGTCAATCCGCTCGGTGGCACCATGGTCGCCGACGCCAGCTCGGGCGGCTTCAATCCTTACGGACAACCCAATCCGTACGGGCCGCCGCCTGCCGCTCCCCCCGCTGCTGATCCGTACGGTCCGCCGCCCGGCGGCTACGGCACTCCGGGTCCCGCGCCCGCCGGCTACGGCCAAGCGCCCGCTGGCTACCCCGCGCCCGCTCAGCCGCCGCAGCAATATGGCGGTCCACCACCGGCCGGGGGTTACGGCCCGCCGCCCGCCCAGCCCGGGTTCGGCGCATCGCCCGCGGGCGGTTACGGCCAACCGCAAGGCGGCTACGGCCAACCGCAAGGCGGCTACGGCCAACCGCAAGGCGGCTACGGCCAACCGCAAGGCGGCTACGGCCAACCGCAAGGCGGCTACGGCCAACCGCAAGCGGGCTACGGCCAACCGCAAGGCGGCTTCAATCCTACACAAGATCAAGCGTACGGCGTGTCCGGCGGCGCCCCGATCGTTGCCATGGGCAGCGGTCAGCGCGGCCCCATCGGCAAGATCCGCAATCCGGTCGTTTCGATCGTCCTCGCACTCGTCACCTGCGGCATCTACCCGATGGTCGCGTCGTTCTTGATGGCGAACGAGCTCAACACGTTCAGGGGTAGGCAGGACCTGGCTCCGATCATGTTCTTCATCCCCATCATGAACATCATCGAGGGGCTGAAGCTGGCCGGACTCGTGCTCGAGACCAAGCAGATGGTCGGTGTGCCCAACCCGCAAGTGGCGAACAACGTCTTGCTGGCGCTGTTTCCCGTGTTCTTTTTGCCCAGCGACTTGAACGAGATTTGGCTTGCCGCGAGCGGCGGGCAACTCCCGCCCAAGAGCTGATCCGCGCTGCCGAACGAAAACGAGGTGCGGCTCTTCGGAGCACGCGCCTCGCTTTCTTTCGTGGGTGGTGCTCCATTGCGGCAGATGAACACGGGCTCACTTTCGAAGTGCGGCTAAGCTCGCTGGGCCGTGGACCGTGCCTTCATTCAGCGCAGCCTGCTCGTGGCCACGATTGCGGGCGTCTTCGCCGCAATCGTCCATTTTCGGGTGCCGTTTTGTCCACTGGCTAGTGTGCTCGGCGTGCCCTGCCCCGGCTGCGGCCTGACGCGCGCCACGCTCGCCTTGGCGCACGGCGATCTGAAGCACGCGCTCGAGCTACACCCGCTCGTGCTCGTACTCGCGCCGCTGTTCATCTGGGCCGTAAGCAATGCCGCGCTCGGCTACGTGCGCGGCCCGCGCCGCGCGCGACCGACGCGGCCCTGGCTCGCGTCACGCACCGTGACCGCGCTGGCCTCCGCGCTGATGCTCGCCACGCTGGGCGTGTGGGGCGCGCGTTTTCCTCGGCTACTTCGGCGGCCCGGTGCCCGTCGAAACGATCGCTGAGTGGAGCCGCGCGCGCATTGCGGCTCAGAGCAAATCGCTCACACGTTGAAGCGAAAGTGAATCACGTCGCCATCGCGCACGATGTAATCGCGACCTTCGATGGCAAGCTTGCCGGCTTCGCGGCATTTGGCCTCGCTGCCGAGCGCGACCAGATCCTCCCACCAGATCACTTCGGCCTTGATGAAGCCGCGCTCGAAGTCGGTGTGAATGGCGCCCGCGGCCTGCGGCGCGGTCGAGCCCTTGAGCACCGTCCAGGCCCGGCTCTCTTGCTTGCCTGCGGTCAAGTACGTGATCAGATCGAGCAGCTGGTAGCCGGTGCGAATCACGGAGTTCAAGCCCGGTTCGCTCAGGCCCACGCTCTCCAGAAATTCCGGGCGATCCGCCGGTTCAAGCTCGGAAATTTGCGCTTCCAGCTGCGCGCAAATCGGCACCACCAGCGCGCCCTCGTCCTTGGCGAACTTGAGCAGCGCTTGATAGTGCGGGTTCGCGTCCAGCTTACCCAGTGAATTTTCGTCGACGTTGCCCACGTAGAACATGCGCTTGCTGGTGAGCAGCTGCATGTCACGCAAAATGTCTTTCTCTTTCTCGTCGACCACCAGGGTGCGCGCGGGCTTGCCCTGATCCAAATGCGGCACGAGGCGCTCGCATAAGGCCAGCGCAAGCTTCTCGGTCGCGTCCCCGCCCTTGCTCTGCTTGCGCGCGCGGTCGAGTCGCTTGCTCGCGGTGTGTCGAGATCTTTCAGGCACAGCTCGGTTTGGATCGTACCGATGTCGGCAACCGGATCCCTTGTTCTCGACGTGCACGACGTTCTCGTCCTCGAAGCAACGGACCACGTGCGCCACGGCGTCGACTTCGCGAATGTGCGACAAGAACTGATTGCCGAGCCCCTCACCCTTGGAAGCGCCGCGCACCAAGCCCGCGATGTCCACGAAGCGAATGCTGGTCGGCACCTCACGTTCCGAGTTGAAGACCTTGGCCAGCGCGCCGATGCGCGGGTCGGGCACCGCCACGATGCCGACGTTCGGCTCGATCGTGCAGAACGGGAAATTCGCGGCCTCCGCCTTGGCGTTCGACAGCGAGTTGAACAAAGTGCTTTTGCCGACGTTCGGCAGACCAACGATTCCACAGGAAAAACCCATCGCGCGCTCTCCTTAATGTCGCGCCTCGCAAGTTGCAAACCCGAGCCCGCCAGAAGCCCGAGATCGCTCGGCAATCTCCCGAAATCAGACTACCGTGGGAGCGTGATTTCCATCGCCGACGTAAGCGCGGAGCCGCTCGACATCGAATTGAACGAGCCCTTCGGCATCGCCACGGGCGCGCAAGTCAGCGCCAAAAATGTGCTCGTGACGCTGACGCTATCGGACGGCACGACGGGGACCGGGGAAGCCGCGCCGTTCCCCGCCGTGAACGGTGAGACGCAGAGCGCCGTACTCAGCGCGCTCGCCGCCGCGAGTTCGTCACTATCGGGCCTCGATGCGTTGCGTTGGCGGCCTGCGGTAAGCGTCGCTGAGCACGCCCTGCGCGGCACGCCGACCGCGCTCGCGGCCTTCGAGAGCGCGCTGCTCGACGCGCTTTGCCGTCGTGCAGGCATGTCGCTGTGGGCCTTCTTCGGCGGGGCGGAAGCGGACCTGGTAAGCGACATTACCATCCCGACCGGCTCGGCCGAGCGCGCGCGCGCGGCGGCCACGCGCGCCCTCGCCGCCGGCTTCACCACGCTCAAGGTCAAAGTCGGAGGCGCCGCCTTCGATCACGACCGCATGCGGCTCGCTGCGATCGTGGCCGCCGCCCCCACGGCCAGACTCGTGCTCGACGCAAACGCGAGCTTGAGCGCGGACGAAGCGCTCGCTTTGCTCGATGCCCTGGGCCACGACAAGGGGCAAGTCGCGCTGTTCGAACAACCGACCGGCAAGCTCGACCTCGACGGACTGCGCCGAGTGCGTGAGCACGGCGGGGTACCCATCGCTGCGGACGAAAGCGCCGGTTCAGCCGCAGACGTATTGGCCCTGATCGCGGCCCGCGCGGTGGACGCCATCAACATCAAGACCATGAAGTGCGGGATCGTCGAAGCCATGGACATGATCGCCGTCGCTCGCAGCGCAGGACTCGGTTTGATGATCGGCGGCATGGTCGAGTCGAAGCTGTCGATGACCGTCTCGGCTTGCCTGGCCGCCGGCATCGGAGGCTTCGCGCATGTCGATCTCGACACGCCTTGGTTCATGAAGAATGCTCCACTCGAAGGCGGCTGGTTGGAGCAAGGCGCAACACTCCGCGTGGACCAGATCGCGAGCGGCCACGGCGTCAGCTGTCGCTTGCCGCGCGGCTAGCGAGTCCGCCAAAAACTCGCCAGCACGGCACTCGCTAGCTCATGGCAACGGCGGCAAGCTGCCGTCAGCCTCCAGCAAAGGCAGCCTGGGGTTGACGTCGACCGCTTCAGCGTCGGTGCAGGCGTTGATGATTTCGAAGTGAGTCGTCGGCTTGGAGTAGCACTCCGGGGTATTGCCCGCGCCCGCTGAGCCAGCCGATCCAGCCGAGCCGGCCTCGCCGCCGGACCCCGCTTCACCCGCGCCGCTCGATCCGGCATCCGCCTGACCCGCGACACCGAGCGAGCCACTGCTGCCACTCGAGCCGCCTACCGATTTGCCGCCGCCGGCTGGGCTCGCCCCGCTCGCGCCCGTACCCGCCGTGCCCGCGGCCTCGGCAAATTCGCGTTCATCGGATGAGCACGAAGTGGCGCACAGCGCGGCGGTCAGCGCGCAGCCGAGCACGAGGATGCGTAGGGAACGCATCGGTTCGAGAGCGCTCATCTTATTTCACCTCGCACGAGCCGCGACGGCAAGTGCCGGAAGCGCACGGGCTCGACGCACTACAGGCGTTACAGCTCGACGTGCCGCTGACTAAGTTCTCGTAGTAGCAAGCGCAGGCGTCGGCGGGCGTGTAGGTCGACAGATTGCCGCCATCGACGGAGCGCGAGACCGTCATGGCGCAGTCGGGGATCGAACCGCCCGCAATGACCGCGTCCAACGCTTCGAAGCCGGGCGCCGGACTGACCGACAACCCCGCCAGCAGGCTGGCAACGTAGCCGGCGTCGCTCTGCGCGGTCACGCTGATGTACGAGCCTTGCGACCACAACAGGTAGTGCCCGTCACGCACGTTTTGGCGATCGTTTTTCTCGAACGTCGAGTCAGGGTAGTAAGCGTGGCTTTGTTGCGGGGCGCGGAACGCGAGCGCGCGCAACGTATTGCGGTTGGCATCGTAGGCCACGCTGTCGAGCACCCCCAGCGTCGACTCGGTGTTGCTCGCGCCGCTCACGGCACTGACGACCGAGCTGCTCGAGCCGAGGGAGGTGCCGTGCCACTGGTTCTCGGGCACGCGAATGTTCGCCGCCAAAGCGCGCAAAATGCTGTTCGTGGGCGAGCGAATGAACAAGCTGCCCTCGTCGACCCAGGGGCTGGCTCGGCCGCCGTTGGGGAAGCCGAAGACGAAGTACGCCTGCTCGGCGGTGATGGCGCGCTGCTCGCTGGCGAACGGCGTGGCGAACACCAACGTGCGGACCGGCCCTTTCGTCACCGTGAGCGTCGCCGGTAAGGCGCTCGACCGACAAGTATCGAGGAATAGGTCGGTCGCGACCAAATCGTATTTGTTACCACCGGCGTCGGGTGTGCACGCGATCGCTGGCTGCTCCGTGGTCCAGCTCGGGTTCTCAGCCGTCGACGGCACGAAACCGAAGGAAGTCGTCACGGGCGTGCCATCCGCGATCAGGGCCACGTTCGAGCAGGAGGTACTGCTGGTTTGATAGACCAGCGTGACGGGCTTGCTCGAGGAATTGCGAAGCTGGCGCGCCAGGGTTTTGATCGTCTTTTCCCTGGGTGTCGGGCGCGCCCAGGTACACGCGATTCGGTAAATCGCTACAATTCACCGCGCTGGCGCGAGCGCTGACCGTCAGGAGCGCGGCGAACCCGCTCGATAAAACCACCGCCCGCGGACCTGTCCCCCGCCCCAAAATTGCTCGTCTCATCCTGGTAAACGTTCCCTAGTCGCGCCTTTCGGTCAACTCGGGCGAAGTTGACATGGCGGCCCTGGGACAGCACAATTTGGAAATCCCGCGGTGAGCCAGGAGGCTCATCGTTCTTCCTGTGCCTCCCGCCACCAAGCCTTCCGCGCCCGCTCTTCCGCCGACGGTGCCCTCCGATCCTCGGCAGCTCACGCTGCCACTCGTGGCAGCGGGCTCTGGCATTGCGAGCCCCCGTTCCATCGCGCGCTCCGACCGCGTGTTCGTGAACCGCGATCTGCGCTTCTCGAACATCGACTGGATCGGCTTCGACATGGACTACACCTTGGCGATCTATCGCCAAGAGCGGATGGACACGCTCAGCGTGGAGCTCACGATCGAGCGCATGATCCGTCGCGGCTATCCCGCGTACCTGAAGAACCTCGCGTACGACATCCGCTTTCCGATCCGCGGCCTGCTCGTCGACAAGCGCTACGGGCACGTGCTGAAGATGGACCGCTACAAGGTCGTCCCAGCGCGGCTACCCACGGCATGCGTCGTCTGCCCCAAGAAGAGATCACCGCGCTCTATCACGACAAGCGCATCCGGCCGCACACGCCGCGCTACCATTGGATCGACACGCTATTTGCGCTGAGTGAAGTCACCAGCTACTCCGCGATCGTCGAGGCCATGGAGAAGAAGGGCGAGAAGCTCGACTACGACAAGCTGTTCGCCGACGTGCGCGCCTCGATCGACGAAGCGCACGCCGAGGGCGCGGTATACGCCACGGTCACGAGCGAGATCGGCGTGTACATCGAGCGTGAGCTCGAGCTCGCACGCACGCTGCACAAGCTGCGTTCCGGGGGGAAAACGCCTATTTTTTGCTGACGAATTCCCCGTTCGGCTACACCGACCAGGTGATGACCCACCTGCTCGCGGACGTCATGCCGGAGTATCCCTCCTGGCGGCACTACTTCGAGTTCGTGATCTGTTCCGCAGGCAAGCCGCGCTTCTTCCAAGACGGGCGGCCGCTGATGGAGCGCGATGGAGAGGTGCTGCGCCCCGTGCGTGAAAAGCTGGAGCGCGGCAAAGTCTACGAGGGCGGCAATCTGGAAGAGTTCGAGCGCCTAGTCGGCATGCGCAGCTCCAGCGTGCTGTACGTGGGCGATCACATTTACGGCGACATCCTGCGCTCCAAGAAGGAATCGTCTTGGCACACCTTGATGGTGATCCAAGAGATGGATGAGGAGATCGCCGCCTACGAGGCCTGCTCGGACGATCTCGGCCGTCAGCGCGCCTTGGATGAAGCGCGCAACAAGTTGGAAGACGAGCTGCGCTTCCACCAGAGCCGGATCAAGGAATTGACCCGCGGAAGCGCCAGTGCTGGCCCGCTTGGCGACGAGGAGAGCGATCGCACCCGCACCAAGCGCGCGCTCGAGCGCGTGCGCGCCGAGCTGCGCAGCCTCACGACGGAATACGATATGCTCGCCGAGCGTATCTCTCAGCGCTTTCCATCCCTATTGGGGGCCGCTGCTGAAGGAACAAAACGAGATGAGTTGCTTCGGCCTGCAGGTGGATCTGTACGCGGACATCTACACGCGCAGGGTGTCGTGCCTGCGCGCGTATTCGCCGCAGCAGTACTTCCATTCGCCGTATGATTTGATGCCGCACGAGCTCTGAGCCCGCTCGCTGGCCAATGAGCCGGTCAATGACCGGCGGGAGCATCGCCCGTTGCTGGCGCCAGCGACCAAGTTAGCGAATGTGAATGGGCAACGGAAAAAGGCCTCGCCGGCCGAACTGTGCTACGGGAAGCGCCGCTACGTTCGAGCTGAACTGACCAAAGGACTTGTCGGATGAATCTGGTTGAGTGGCTTCAAGGCTTGATGACGAGCTTCGGGGCATCGTGGGTCATGTGGCTGATGATCTTCCTGAGCGTAATCTCGGTGGCCATCATGCTGGAGCGCGGTTGGTTCTATTTCTCGCTGCGTGACGACATTCCGAAGCTGGCGAGTGATTTGCGCCGCTTGCTGCGCGAGGGCGACGCCGAGGCCGCGCCTCCGCCAGCTGGAAGCGTCTCCGAGCGCCGAAGCCGCAGTGGTCGTCGCCGGCCTGCGCGAATCCGACCGTGGCATGAAGGCCGCCGACGAAGCCATGCAAGGCGCGGCCGCGCTCCAGCGCATGAAGCTCGAGCGTCGGCTCGCCTACCTCGGCACGCTCGGCAACAACGCTCCGTTCATCGGTCTGTTCGGCACCGTGATCGGCGTCGTGCAGGCCTTCGAGCAGCTCGGCAAGCAGGGCATGACCACTGCGCAAAGCGCGTCCTCGGCCGCGCCAACGGCGGTGATGAGCGCGATCGCCGAAGCGCTCGTCGCCACGGCCGTGGGTCTCGTGGTCGCCATCCCCGCGGTCGCCATGAACAATTTCTACCAGCGCATCTCGCGTTCGATATTGGCCAACACGGACGCGCTGAGCCACGTGCTCTTGTCCTACCTGGCTGGGGTCGAAGCCGGGCATGCCGCGCCGCCGCCCGCCTCGGTGGCCGCGCTCGGCAAGGCCGACAAGGGCAAAGCCAAGCCCTCGGCGCGTACTTCCGTTCCGCCCGAGGAAGACTGAGCCATGGCTGGCGGCAGCAGGAACGACGATGACGGCATGGTTTCCGGCATCAACGTCACGCCGCTCGTCGACGTGACGCTGGTGCTACTGATCATCTTCATGGTCACCCGCGCGCATCATCGTCTCGCAGGGCATGCCCATGGATTTGCCCAAGGCCGCCAGCGGTGAGGCCATGCAGCAAGTCTTCTCCGTCGAGCTCTCCGCGGACGGAAAGACCCGAGTCGATTCGGAGAACCTCTCGAGCGACGAGGGCATCACGGCGCTAGCCAAAGCCGCCAAGGCGAAGACCGCCGATCTCCGCGCCGTGATCCGCGCCGATCGCAAGGTCGAGCACGGGCGGGTGATTCACGTGCTCGATTTGCTCAAGCGCGCGGGCGTGGCCAAGATTGCATTTGCGGTGTCGCCCTCGGACAAGAGCGGCACCCCCGTCGAGGCTGCGCCAGGCAAGTAAGCGACCGACGCCCACTGAGATGACGAGCACCGCCGACTCCATCGCCCAAAGCCAAGCTCACGCCGCAGCTCAGCAACTCGGCGCAGATCCGCTGGCGCCGATCTTCTCGCTGGGCGATCGTGAGGTGCGCGTCGGACTGATCGTGGGCATCCTCGGCGCGCTCTTCTTGCATACGGCGGTGGGCGTGCAAGCCGCCGCCACTCTGGGCGACATCCACGCGTTCGCGGTCCTCGTACAAGCGCAAGTGCGCGAGCTCAGCCTGGCCCAAGTCGATGTCGATCTGAGCGAGCCGCCTCCGCCTCCGCCGGAGGCTCCTCCGGAACCCGAAGCGGAACCGCCAGCCCCGCCGCCTCCGCGCGCCGCTGCCGCGCGCACCGCCGACCGCACCTGCCGCGCCCGCCGCTGCCGAAGCCGGCAAGGTGCTGACCCAAGATCCGGATCCGAATGAACGGTCGATCTGACCAACGGCTTCGTGAACGGCACCGCCGATCGCTATGCTGGCGGCGTCACGGCCGCCGACGGTACCGCCAACAAAGCGGTCCACGATCTGCGCGCGCAACCCGATGGCGTGGGCAAAGCCCCGCCCCCCGGCCCCGTGGCTCCGCCTTCGGGCCCGGACCTGTCGCGCGCCGCGGCGCCGATGGCCGGCAGCTGGAACGACTGCGAATTCCCGGCCGAAGCCGACGTCGAAGGCATCGACAGCGCGGTCGTGCAACTGACCGTCACGGTCGGCCCCAACGGTCGCGCCAAATCGGTCACGGTCTTGAAAGATCCCGGCTTCGGCTTCGGACAATCCGCCCGCACCTGCGCCTTCCGCAAACCATTCAACGCCGCCCTCGATCGCGCCGGCGCCGCGATCACCATGTCCACCGCCCCCTTCACCGTCCGCTTCACCCGCTGACCGCTGGCGAGACACGCGCTAACCGCCGGGGAGAGTTGGGCGCTCACAATCCAGCCGCGCACCTCACGAGCGCGCGCAATGACGCCGAAGTTCGTTGGAGACGAGCGGCGCAATGCGTCGCGGTATTTTTACTCACCTCGCCAAGGGCGAAGCGGGATCCGCGCGAGTTCAATGCGCTCCCTTGGCGAATCCTCCGGGAGCCGCAAACCGCGGTGTTGAGCCGCGTCCGACACGGCGATGCCCCGACCTGCGCGCTGCTGGGGGCCGCGATCTGACGCCGAAGGCTTCGACGGTCGCAGCGTGGCGCGTGACCATCAGACCCAAATCCCGATCTCCAGGACAGGAGAGCGGGCACGTGCACGGGCATGTTCGAGGTTCACGTTCGGCAGGCGAGAGCTAAAATTTGCCGCTGATGGATAGGAACGTGAGTTTGTTGTTCGTTTCGCGGAGGCGGCCGAGCAGCATTCGGACGATGCTCCAGAGGACCTCGTAGGCCAGGTCCTTGTGCAGGAAGAGCAGGTCGTCGAAGCCGTCTTTGGGGATCGCCAGGAGCTGACAGCGCTCGTGCACGCGCGCGTCGGCCGAGCGCGGGGCCTCGTCGAGCAGGGCCATCTCACCGAAGATCTGGCCCGGGCCGAGCACGGCCAGCGCTTCTTCACCCATGCCGGGGACGTCGCGACTGATCCGGACCTTGCCTTCCAGGATCAGGTAGAGCTTGTCGCCCGCGTCCCCGTGCTGAAAGATTTTCGTGCCGAGCGCGTGGCTCTCTTCGGTCGACACTTTGGCAATCAGCTCGATCGCCTGCGGCTTGAGCCCGGCAAAGAGGTCAATTTTGGCGAGCTGCTCGATGCGATCGTTCATGGGTTTGGCGTGGCCAGAGCCGTGGCCGGTTGCGGCTGGACTCTAGCCCGGAACGTTTGCGGCCCGCACGGCTTCCAGCCGAGCGTCAAAGGCGTCTCGGATTAAGATAAAAGCCCGCTCTGTGGCCATCCACAGCCTGTGGAGATCCTCCGCACAGTCTCCGGAGCAATTTCTAAGTTGGCGGAACACTAGCGGATTTCAACTAATCTTCTGTGCATGCCGCACAGAATTTGACGTCTTTACACCTGTTCAGTATCCTACGCCGGCTATGCAAGGCTTGACCGCTCGCCAAGAACAAACGTTGGACTTCATCCGCAAGTCGATCGAGGAGCGCGGCTACCCGCCGACTCTCCGGGAGATCGGCGAGTACAATGGGGATTCGTTCGACCAACGGGGTCAACGATCATCTTCGTGCTTTGGAACGCAAGGGCTACCTGCGCCGCGAAGACATGAAGAGCCGCGCGCTCAAGCTCGTCAGCGGGATGGAGAGCTCGAATCCGGTCAAGGTGCCGGACGACGACATGGTGGAGGTTCGCGTGCTCGGGCGCGTCGCCGCCGGCCTGCCACTGCTCGCGGAAGAGAACGTGATCGATACCGTGCGCGTCGACCGCATGTTGGTCCGCGGCGGTCGTGAAGTGTTCGGCCTGCGCGTCACCGGTGATTCAATGATCGAAGCCGGCATCATGAGCGGGGACTACATCTTCGTGAAGAAGCAATCGACCGCCGAGCGCGGGAGATCGTGGTCGCCCTGATCGGGGACGAGGCCACCGTGAAGTACTTCTTCCCCGAGCGTGACTACGTTCGCTTTCAGCCGGCCAATTCGCAGATGGCGCCTATTTTGGTGCGCGCGTCGGACTTCAAGTCGACGATGCTCCTCGGCAAGGTCGTCGGCGTCTACCGACGTCTCTGATTTTGTCCGAGCTCGTCTGAGTTCGTCTGAGGTTTCCGTCTGTTGCGCTGAGGTTCGTCTGAGCTCACCTCAGTTGGACTGAGGCCGCGCTGTCGGCCAAAGTGAGCGAAGCGCCCACCCGGCAGCGGGGCGGGTCGGATTGCGGTGCGGGCGAGTGCTCGGAAAAGCGCCTGCTCGCCTGGTGCCGGTACGGCTCGGTTGACGCCGGACGAGCCGGATTGCTAGCGTTCCCGCGGAAATAGACCTAGCGACGGCAGGTCTCAGTTCTCGAGGAACGGACCCGGTGCGAAGCTTCAACCACAGTCACAGGCCAACGCCGCGTGGCGCCGTGACCTTCGCACTCGTGATGAGCGTGTCGGCGATCGTTGGCTGTGGAAACACGCTCTACGCCATCCAAGCGAATTCCGCCTCCGGCAAGCTGGAAGAAGCGCGCGAACTTGGCGCCGAGCAGTCCGCGCCGTACGAATATTTCTACGCCAAAGAGCATCTGCGGCAAGCGCAGAGCGAGGCAGCGGAGGCTGATTATAGCGACGCTGTAGACCTGGCTGAGGCGTGTGAAGAGTACGCCGACAAGGCAATCCGCCGAGCGCGTGAAGCGCGCCGCGGGGCGGGTCAATGAAGCAGAGGCACGCGCTCGTATTGCTGATCGCGGCTCCGCTCGCGCTGGCCAATTGCGCGCGGTCTGCTGAATTGCGCGGGCAAATCGCGGGGCTCGAAAAGATCGTCGAGCAAGCCGAGCGCAACGGCGCGATGCAATGCGCGCCGCGTGAGCTCGCGATCGCGCGGAGCCAGCTGAAGTTCGCGGCCATCGAGCTCGATCAGGGCTTTGCCTCGAAAGCCCAAGCGCACCTAGCCCAGGCCGAGCCGAACGCGCGCGCCGCCGAGCTGTTGTCCCCCCCCCGAGCATTGCGCGACGCAGGGCGATAGCGACGGGGACGGCTACGGCGATCTGCTGGACCAGTGCCCGACCAAGCCCGAAAATTACAACGGCTACCAAGACGAAGACGGCTGCCCCGACGATCCGGACAGCGACGCAGACGGCATCGCCGATTCCTTGGATCAGTGCGAGCTGACCCCCGAGGACAGAGACGGCTATCTGGACGCGGATGGCTGTCCGGAGCCCGACAACGACTTGGACGGTCTGCTGGACGCCGTAGACAAGTGCCCGAACGAGCCGGAAGACCTGGACGGCTACGAAGACGACGACGGTTGCCCCGACCCGGACAACGACAAGGATACCGTCCCGGACGTGAAGGATCAGTGCCCGAACGAAATCGGCTCGACGACCCAGGAGCCGCTCGGCTGTCCGGGCAATCGCCTGGCGGTCGTCACTGACTGCGAAGTGAAGATCACGCAGCAAATCCACTTCGAGACCAACAAGGACAAAATTCGCCCCGAAAGCTACCCCGTGCTCGACGCGGTGGCGGACGTCCTGAGCAAAAACCCCAAGATCACGCTCGAGGTCCAAGGCCACACGACAACACGGGCGCGGCCGCGTACAATAAGGACCTATCGAACCGCCGCGCCCAATCGGTCATGAAGTACCTGATTGCGCACGGCGTCACCAACGCCCGCCTGACTGCTTCGGGATACGGCATGGAGCGCCCGCTCGTGGACAACGCCAGCGCCTCGAACCGCGCGCTCAATCGTCGAGTCCAGTTCGTCCGTTCAGAGAGCAGTAAAGAGGGCTGCCCCAAGACCGGAAGTCAGTGACGATTTGCCGGCGAGCGCACTCCCGAAGAAAAGTCCGCGCTCGGTAGACGGCCATCGAAGGCCCCGAAGCCCCGAGACAGAAGAATAGCGACGAATCCCGGACCCAACTGATCTACGAAGGGTCATTAGACATTAGTTTTTGCCGGCGCCCGAGCGACCGGCCATGATGCTGCCCGCAACTCCGGCTCTCCTCTGAGGGCCCCCCCGTTTGGAGGACTACGTGTATCGCCGATTGTCGATCCGACTGCTTTGCTTGGCCCTATTTACTTTCTTCACGCTCCCGGCGTTCGCGCAATACACGCGCGACAACGCCGCCTCGAAGAAGATCGACGAGGCCATCAACGAGCACTATCTGGCGACGGACTTCGACAAGGCCGAGCAAGTTCTCACGGGCACCGTCAACGCTTGCGCTGACAAGTGCAGTCCTCCGGTGCTCGCCAAAGCCTGGATGTACGTCGGGATCGTGCGCGGCAGCGGTAAGAACGACCAAGCGGGCGCCAAGGAGGCGTTTCAAAAGGCGCTCGCCGCGGACCCCGCGACCAAACTGGACGTGCAGCTCGCAACCCCCGAGACCCAAAAGACCTTCAACGATCTGAGCGGATCCGGGGCCGCGTCGGCGGCAGCTGCCACGCCGGCTGCGGCGGCCAATGAGGACGCGGGCGACAAGGGTGGCTTGAAGTGCACCCCAGACGTGCGCGAGCTTCAGACTCTGCGCCCCATCCCGCTCGAATGCAGCAGCGACGAAGAAGTCGCGAGCATGGAGATCCGTTACAAATCCTTTGGATCGGACGAGTGGAAGACGGTCAAGATGAAGAAGGTCGGCGACGCCTTCCGCGGCGAGGTGCCGTGCGATGCCACCGGTTCGGCCGGTACACTGAAGCTTTACGTACGCGCCAAAGACGCCGCTGGCGAGAGCGTGGATTCCTTCGGCTCCAAGGCCAAGCCGGTCGAGTTCATGTCCAGCGAAAATACGACCGCCACGCCCCCGAGCTACCCGGGTGAGCCTGCGCCCGCGCGTTGCATGGCGAAAGAGGAGTGCCCGCCGGATTTCCCGGGCTGCTCGGCAGGCAAGCACGGTCACAAGGCCGCGGGCGAATCGTGTGAGAGCACGAGCGAGTGCAAGCAAGGCTTGCAGTGCGACGGCACCTGTGAGGCGCCCCCGAGCTGCGAGACCAACGCCGATTGCGACTCCGGAGTCTGCAACGACAACAAGTGCAGCGTGGGCGAAGGCGGCGGCGCCCCTGCCGGCAATTACAAGAAAAACTGGTTCGGGCTCCACTTCGCGCAGGACATCGCGATCATCGGCGGTTCGGACGTGTGCTCCCCTGAATCACGCGTCAACAACGGCTACTCTTGTTTCCCCGAGGGCAGCGACCAACCTTACACGGGTCAGCCGTATCCCGGCGCGGGGATCTCGACCGGCACGGTGTTCGCGACGCACCGCTTATTGGTCAGCTTCGACCGCGCTTTCACCCCCAACATCACCCTAGGCGCTCGCGTCGGTTTCGCGTTCGGCGGAGGGCCGGCGCTGAACGGCAAGTCGTTCCTCCCTTTCCACGGTGAGCTCCGCGCAGCCTATTGGTTCGGCAAGAACCCACTCGGCAAGAAGGGCCTACGTCCCTACGTGCACCTCGGCGGCGGCATCGCCCAGGTCGACGGCAAGGTCAAAGTGAAGGTGGCCGATTGCGAAGCCATCCCCAACGACGGCTCCGACACCAACACCGCGAACTACAACGCATGCATCAAGGGCGAGGGCGGCAAGCCCGTGCACGATTTGACGCAAACCCATCACGATGGATGTTTGGAAAAAAATGGGCCAGGGCTTCATCACCGGCGGTGGCGGCGTGGTGTACGCATTCACGGAGAACCTCGGCGCGCAGCTGAACTTGAACCTGATGGTCATGCTGCCCACCTCCGGGTTCGTGATTCAGCCGTCGCTCGGCGTCGTATACGGGCTCTGAGCCCGGCTGCGCCGCTGAATTCAGCGGCGCGTTGGAACGCTGCGGCCGATGCGCCGCAACACCTCTTGCAAATCCTCCCAAACCTCGCGCTTGGCGGCGGGGTTCCTGAGCAGATACGCCGGGTGAAACGTGGGCATGACGTCGATTTGCCCGCGGTACGATTTCCAGTTGCCGCGCATACGTGTGATGCCCTCGCTCGTACCGAGCAAGCCCTGCACCGCAGTGGCGCCGAGCGCGACGATCACACGCGGGGCGATCAGCTCCAGCTGCTCGCTCAGGTAGGGCATGCACGCCGCCATTTCGTCGGGCTCCGGCTTGCGATTGTCCGGCGGCGGCATTTGACGACGTTGCACACATAGACCTCGTCGCGCTGAAAGCCCATCGCCTCGATCATTCGATCGAGGAGCTGGCCCGCCTTGCCCACGAAGGGCAGGCCCTGCGCGTCTTCATCCGCGCCCGGTCCCTCACCGACGAAGCACACGCCCGAGCTGCCCGTTCCGCGGGCGAACACCGCTTGCTTGCGATGCTTGGAGAGCCCGCAGCGAGTGCACGCGCGCGCAACCTCTGCCAGGACCTCGAGGCGGCGCAGCGAGGCATCCGCCGTGCCGCGCGATTGGCCAGGGACATCGGACACGACCGGGGCTTGCGCCATCGCTGCCGGAGCAGCTCGCGGTGGCGCCGCGATCGGCGCGGTCGGCGCGGTCGGCAATGCCAGAGCGGCCTCGCGAGGCGCACGCTCCAAGCCGGTGGCGCCCGTGTCTACTTGCCACTCGAGGTGCGCACGTAGGGCACGCGTCAAAAAGCGGAGCTCATCGAGCGCCGCGTCGTCCGTCATTTTGCCGAGCTCGGTTGGCCGACCATGTTGCCTTTCGTTACTCGGACTCAGTGATCATGAGCAGCCAGAAAGCGTTCGGCATCGAGCGCGGCCATACAACCGGTGCCGGCCGCGGTGACGGCCTGGCGATAGACCCAATCAGCGACATCGCCGGCGGCGAACACGCCGGCCACGCTGGTGCGCGTGGTACCGGGCTCGACCTTCAGATAGCCGTTGTCATGCACTTCGAGCTGGCCCTTGAACAGGTCGGTCAGCGGCGTGTGGCCGATGGCGACGAACAAGGCGCCCACGTCGATCGTCCGGGTGTCCCCCGATTTCAGATCCCTGACCGCGCACGGCCGTCACCTTGTCTTGCGTGACGTCCAGCACTTCCGTCACCACATGACTGCGGAGGACGCGGATCTTCGGGTTGGCGAACACGCGCTCTTGCATGGCCATCGACGCGCGAAAATCATCTCGGCGATGGATCAAGGTGACGTTGCCACACAACCCGGCGAGGTAACTCGCCTCTTCCATCGCCGTATCACCGCCCCCGACGACGACCACGTCTTGCCCGCGGAAGAGCGCGCCGTCGCACACCGCGCAGGCGCTCACGCCTTTGTTCTTGAGCTTCTCTTCCGTGTCGAGACCAATGTAGTTGGCGCGCGCGCCAGTGGAGATGATCAGCGTCTGCGCGAGATGCAAAATGTTTTCGTCTTCACCCACCCAGACTTTGAACGGGCGCGACGAGAGATCCACCTTCTGCACGTCCGCCGTGATCAGCTCGACGCCCTGATGCTCGGCTTGAGCGCGAAAATTCGCCATCAAGTCCTGCCCGGATACGCCCTTGGGGAAGCCCGGATAGTTCTCGACCTCGGTCGTGAACATCAGCTGCCCACCCGGGATCAGGCCGCCCGCATTGAAACCCTCGACGCACAACGGCTTCAAGTTCGCGCGCGCCGCGTAGATCGCCGCGGTCAATCCCGCCGGGCCGGAGCCGATGATGAGAACTTTGTGCAGCCGAGGTTCAGGCATGTCACGCGGTCTAGCATTTGTCAGGCGGGGGCGTGCACTCCTCCCGTAAACGTGAACGTGAACGTGAACGTGGAGGTGAACGATCTCCTCTCGTTCTCCCGTCGACCCCTGCCCGTGCCCGACCTCTTCCATCTCGGATCGGGATTTGGTTGTGATGGTCACCGATCCCGTCGCGCCCCGGCGCAGCCTTCGGCGGCTAGGAGCGGAACCCAGCACGAACGCGAGGTGCGTTGCCGGATCGCGATCGCCCACTCTTCATCTCCGCTGAACGACAAGAAGGGAGCGGGCACGGGCACGGGGAGAGAGCGTTACTCCATGATCGGTGAGGCTTTGAGGGCGGCTTTGCCCTCCTTGACGTAGACGCTGAATTTGACGCGCTTGGCGCCGTGGCGAGTGAGCAGTTCTTCGTTCTTTTTCTTGAGCGTCTGCTCGAACTTTTCGTAGCTGAAGCCTTCGGTGCTCTCGCCGCACTGTTGCTTCAGGCTCACGAAGTCCTGAAACACCGCGTGCCACTCGGCAAGCTCGGCGGCGGCGCCGTCGCGCATGGGCGGAGACGGCAAGCGGCGCGCGACTGATGAGTCTTCACTCGACAAGGTGGAGTCGAGCAGGGCGGCTGGTGAACCACCGGGACGGCCCGGCGGGCGGGGCAACTTTGGGTTCGTGGGGGACGTTGGGCACCGAGCGCGGCATTTGCCCAGAGGGCGGCGACGCCATGCTCGACGGATCTCCGGGGAAGCTGAAGGCGCTCATCTGAGGCTGATCGGGGATGTCGCCCAGCACCTGCTTCATGTCGGCGGGACCGCGCCGCGGGCCGCCGCCCTTGGCCATC
The DNA here is from genome assembly GCA_037200885.1 of Pseudomonadota bacterium. GTDB lineage: Bacteria > Myxococcota_A > Polyangia > Polyangiales > Polyangiaceae > PMG-095. Next base: position 1,483,497 of record JBBCIN010000001.1, on the reverse strand, counting down.
ACTTGATCCATCCCGTCATTCAGATCGGAGGCGATCTTGCGGAACACACCGCGGAAACGGCTGGGCTGGAGCTGATCGGTTTGACCCTTGGCCAGGCGCTCCGCCTCGTTCTTGAAGATGGCGATCGGCCGCGTGTGCTCGAACACGGAAAACAGAATGCCGATCGCGGCCGCCGCGATCGCGACCGCAATCGCGATCGGGAGCTTGGCCTGTTGCTTGTCTTTGTCGTCGGCCGTCTTGAAAAAGCCGAACAGCCCATCGACTGCGACTGGCATGCGCGCAACCGCGAAGCCGCCGCCGAGCTGCCAGGCCTCACCCGGCAGCCGCGAGTACTGCACGCCCAGCATGCCGCCGATCGTGCGCACCTTGCTGCGCCCTTTGTCTTTGTACTCGGGGTCCTGGTCGAGCGACGACATGTCCCCCACGATTTGATCGAGGTTGCCCACCGCAAAGCCCTCGGGCGCTCCCGAGGAGGCGCGTTCGCCGTTCGCATAGAAGGCGATCGCCGCGCCCGTGCGCGAGGACAACTCGCGCGCGAAGGCATCGTCGACGATGCGTGCGCCGATGATCGCGCCGGCCGGCAGTGAACCCATGTCGTACTCGACGGGGCGCGCCACGACGCGATAGATGCGATCCAGGATCAGCGTGTCGTCACGGACGTAGCCGCGCAGCGCGTCCGCCACGACGGGGTAGCCGCCCAGCTCGAAATCACTGAGCCCACTGGCCTGCTCGTAACCCAAGTGCGCCACGACGCGACCCGCTTGGTCCACGGCGAATACCGCGTCGAACTGCTCGTCCTTCGGGATCGACGCGTTCACCTTCTTCAGCGCGGCGAGCAGTTTGTCGCGCGCGTCTTCGGGCACCTTGCTCTCCGAATCGGTCGACTTCTGCAGGTACTTGGCGATGTCCGGGTCGACGCCGAATTGAATCAGCCGGCCCGAACGTTGGCGTGCGTCATCGCGCAGGTACCAGGCGACGACCTGCGAGTCCGATGACAGCGCTTCGCCCATCGCCCGCGCGCCGGCCCGATTGTACATGCTGGTCGCAATCGAGAGCAGAAAGACGGAGAGCCCCAAGAACAGGCCGAGCAGGACGTACCAAAATCGTGAAAGTACCATCGCTATTTAGCGCCTTCTTTGGGCTCGGTTGCCGGATCGCTCGCCTTGGTCTTGTCATCCGCAGCTTGGCTGTTGTCGTCTACTTTGACCGGAACCTTGAGCTCGATGTCGGCCGCAGCCACCGTCACCGGCGTCGCTGACCCCACCTTCTTGCCCGCAAAGTACGCTTGCAGCACGTAGTCACCCGGCTCGGAGATGTTGAGCGAGAACTCACCCTTCATCGATGGATACGCGGCCTGCGCGACGTTGGGCTCGGACACGATCCACATGCGCAGGCTGGGCGCGGCCTCGTCCCGGATCTCGAACACCCCCGCCGCTGGCACCGACCAATCGCGCGTGGCGCCCGGCCCCGTGTCGCCCGGCGCGAACGTCTTGATGCCGACGCCGAACAGCTTGTGCTTGAACGGGTCCGTATTCTGAAAGGTGAGGCGCGTGCCAGGCGTGACCACGATCGTCACCGGCGTGGTGCGCCCGCCGCCCACGCGGATGAGCACCGGCGGCTGTGCCTTCTGCGGACTGGTTGCGATCGCCGCCATGCACAACTCCTTGGGGATGTACGGGAACGGCCGCCGGAACTCGGCGCGCACGGTCGGCACGGGCTCCCGAAAGGAATAGCCGTGATTCTTCGGGTCCTTGGCTTCCGCCCAGACTGGGTTCGAAAGGGCGCGAAAGCCCTCGAAGCGTCCTTTGATGCGAGCGGCGTCGGCGCTGCTGGGTAAAAGGGCGAGGCCCGCGGCGAGTAACAGCGGCCAGCTGCGACGGCGCAGAGCGACGATGCGTGAGGACCCAGCGGGATTGTGGCGGGCGTTCATTGCCGCGTCACGGTAATCCAGGGCGAGGGACAACGGAAGCTCGGATTTCGACCCACAAAAGGCGAATGGGCCGGCGTTTAGACCGGCCCATTCATAGGTTCCTGACCACGTGAGTCGCGAGGCGTGATGAGTACTCCGAACCCCTAGCTTAGCTAGGTGGGAAACTCTTATTTCGCGGCTTCCGGCTTCCCGGTGAGGTTTTCCGGCCTAGCTCTCCCCACCGAACTCGTCTCCCGATTCAGAATGCTTGTAAGGATTCGTTAGTACTGCCTCCCGGGCTCTGCAGAGGAACCGACTTTCACCTTATGGACGGCGCCATCTTTGTCAATCTTCCGGGGCCGCAGATCTGAGCGATTCCTTCATTATTTTTCACATGTTGCGAATCGTTTATGGTGCTTGACTCGGGCCTCGCCGACGGCTGAATCCGGGGTCAATCGGCGCACCGGCCGACGCTTGACAGGCGGGCACGAAACGGGGCGCGCGAGGAGTTACCGAAAACTGGGCCCGCGGCCTCCAGATCCTGCAGCTTCCGCCCATGAGCTTTTGCAGAGATCCCGGCGGAAGTTGACGGCTTTGGTACTGGCGAGTTGGCCTCGTAGGTCCCGAGGTACTGCGCGAGTTGCTGCGCGCCGCCGACGACGACGGCTACTTGTCCGTCGTGCTGAGCCCACCGGGACCAGGGCAGCGCGGTGAGCTCGCCCTGGTGATTTCCGAAGCGATCGACGGCGCGCTCGAACAGCGCGGGGCCTGCCCGCCCGGTATCGGCGCTGCGACCGACCTCGGCGCCTCGCTCAGCGATCAGCTGTACCGCGCGCGCTTGGTGGAATTGCGCGGGCCTCGCGCTGGCAATTGCCGACGCTCGAGGGGATCGCCAACTTGGCGGGGCGCGCTCGACGCCGAAGACAGCGCGGTCTTGCGCTGGTGGATGGCCGCCACACGCGAGCGCCCGGTACGCGTCTACATCGACGCCAAGAACCGCTACGCCGGCATTTTACGATCGGCCCCACGCCGCTGCAGGACTTGCTCGAGCAACGCCCGCGTCGCACGCAGCCTCCTGCGCCGGCCTTGGCGCCCGAAGTGAGCGCGAGCTCGGACGCCATGGAGCTCTCTTCGCCACCACCGATGGTTTCGCTGCACGAGCAACTCGAGCAGCCGACCGAGTCCGAATCGACCCCGGAAGAAGCGGGCGAAAGCGTGGCGGCCGATCTGGGCGTCGAATTCGTGGCCGCGCTCGCGGACGCGAGCCAAGAGGCGCCGCCGGTCGAAGCCGGGCCAGCGGTGGTCGAGCTCGAGCTCGAGTTGGAGCTGGCGCGGCCCGAACCCGTCGTGGTTCGGCCTCCCGCCGAACAAAACGCCTGAAATCGCGGCGGCCGTGGCCCCGGAAGCGGTTGCTCGAGGAGATCGAGTTCGCGCGCGGACCGCTGTTCCCGAATGCCGACAGCGACTGGCGCACCTGGATGCACGATCTGGAGGCCGCCCGCGGCCCGAAGCCGCTGGCCGTCGTCGAACGCATGTTCGTCACCAGCTACGTTCCCCTGTGCGACGCGCTCGCGCGCGGCATCGCCGCCCCCGAAGCCAAGAAGACGATCGATACCTGGTCCGCAAGCTTCGAGCAAAGCTACAAGGAAGCGTTCGACGCCCTGCGCGTGCGCGGCAAGCGCCCGACGATGGGTCCTCGACGTGCGGAGCTCGCGCTTCGCATGGGGCGGCTTGCACGGCGCACGCTCGGTGCAGCTCGTGCTGGTCGACGGTTTGCGTTTCGATCTCGGCCTGCGCGTCGAGCAACGGCTCAGGACCTTGCTCGGCCAGAGCGCGGCGCTCACCGAGCGGCTATTGCTCTGGTCCGCGCTGCCCGCTACCACCGCCGTGCAGCTCGAATTGATCGGCCGGGGCGCGGAAGCCCCTGCGCGAGTTCACGGGCCACGTCGAATCCGAGGTCCCCGTGGCGCGCGGCCGCATGGCCACCACGCTCCGCCGGATCAAGGCCGGTCACCGCGAACTGCTCAAGCTCGACGTCGTGGAGTCACGCGTATCCGAGCCCGCCGATGGCAGCGAAACCGATCGCCTCGACGACCTGGCCGACGAGACCGCGCGCGCGCTCGGTTCGTACATGAAGCGCCTGCCCTCGCGCACGCTAGTGATGATCTTCGGGGATCACGGCTTCGTGCTCGACCCGCTCGGTGGCGGGACGACGCGCGCGCGCCACGGCGGGGCCTCGCCGGAAGAGGTGCTGGTGCCGGCGTACGCTTGGCTCGTCGGCGGCGTACATTAGGCGTCGGCGCGTCCGCGCGCGCACGATTCTCTGGTAACTACGCGGACTTCCGGGGAAGGGCCCGTCACTCGACGAAATTCGAATCCATTGTCGATCTGCCGCCTGCCCGTTCGTCGCCCTTGCACGAGCGAGGCGCAACGCCGCGCGAACCAAGGAGAGTAACGCGATGCGATTCATGGTCATGCACAAGATGACGGAACAGATGGAACGAGGATTGCCGCCGGAGCCTGCGGTGATGGAGGGCGTCGGCAAGCTGATCCAAGTAGGCCTGAAGGAGAACGTGTTCGTGTCCGGTGAAGGGCTCAAGCCATCGTCCGAGCGGGTGCACATCGCTTACAAGAACGGCAAGCGCACGATCACGGACGGTCCCTTCGCCGAAGCCAAGGAGCTCATCGCCGGTTTTGGATTGATGCGCGTACGTTCGAAAGAAGAAGCGATTGCGTGGTGTGACAAGTTCGCGGCCATGATTGGGGACCACGAGCTGTTCCTGGGCCCGGTCGTCGAGCCCTGGGATCTGGGCATGATGCCGAAGCCGAACGACGCTCCGCTGCGCTTCTTGGCGATGCAGCAGCTGGATGAGAGTTCAGCGCACAATCCGCTGGATGCGAAGAAGACGGCGCTGATGGCCGCGCTAATCGAGGAGATGACGAACGCAGGCGTGCTGCAAGCTGCTGGCGCCCTCGCAGGCACGAAACAGGGCGCGCGCGTCCGCTTCAAAGGCGGCAAGCACACGGTGATCGACGGGCCGTTCACCGAATCGAAAGAGCTGGTCGCGGGCTACGCGATACTCAATCTGCCCTCCAAAGCGCAGGCAATCGAGTGGGCCAAGCGCTTCGGTGACGTCGTGAAGGTGAACGAAGTCGAGATCCGAGAGCTGCCCGAATCGTGACGTGGTCGCGCCCCGACAGCTACCGAGTCTGCTACTCCGTATCGGGGGCCGGACCGGGCGGCACGACCGAACCCGGCGAGCCGCCGCTCGCGCCGCTCGGCATCGGGTTCTGCTCTTTTTCGAGGTAGCGAAAGATGGTCCGCGGGTCGACGCCCAGATCGCGCGCAGTTTGAGTGCGATTGCCGTTGTTGCGTTCGAGCACCTCGAGCACGTACTGGCGCTGGAAGTCCTCCTTGGCTTTCTCGAGCGGCACGATCACCATTTGTGCCTCGACGCCCAAGTCCAAATCTTCCGGACCGAGCAGCGTTTGGTCACAGAGCACGAGGGCCTTTTTGATTCGGTTCTCGAGCTGCCGAATGTTGCCCGGCCAGGGGTACTTCTTGATCGCCGCCAAGGCTTGCGGTGAAAAGCCGCGCACGGCGCTCTTCAGTTCGTCTGCGAACTTGCTGAGCAGGGCCTTGGCGATGATGAACACGTCATCGCCGCGCTCGCGCAGCGGCGGTAGCCACAGGTTCACGACGTTCAGGCGGTAGTACAAATCCTCGCGGAACTCGCCGGATTTGATCATCTCGTCCAGGTTTCGATTGGTGGCCGCGATGATGCGGATGTCGCACTTTTCCGGGCGATTATCGCCCACGCGGAAGACCACGCGCTCCTGCAGCGCTCGCAAGAGCTTCACTTGCATGCCGAGAGGCAGTTCGCCGACCTCATCGAGAAACAGCGAGCCGCCATCGGCTTGTTGGAATTTGCCGGCGCGGCTCGCGATGGCTCCGGTGAAAGCGCCCTTGACGTGCCCGAACATCTCGCTCTCGATCAAATTCTCCGGGATCGCACCGCAGTTGACGGTCACGAACGGACCGTTGACGCGATTGCTCCGGCGATGAAGCTCGCGCGCGATCAGCTCCTTGCCGGTACCGGTCTCGCCCGTGATCAGCACGCTGATGTCGGTGGCAGCCACCTTCTGCAGCTTTCGGAACACCTCCATCATCGAAGCGCAGGCGCCGATGATTTCTCCGAAACGCTTGTCCAGCAGATCGGCGCTCAATTTTTCCTTGTCCGCACGCAGCGCGCTGAGCAGCATCGCATTCTGCAAAATCAACGAAGATTGCGCGGCGAAGATCGTGAGCAGATCGAGCTGTCGGCGATCGAACAGGTGCTTTACCTCGTCGTTTGCCACGTACAGGGCGCCGATCACGTCACCCTGGCTGACCAGGGGCGCGCACATCACGCTCGATAGCTTGAGCGAAATCACGCTCTCACTCTTGCCAAAGGTGGTGTCGGTCAATGCGTCCGAGACGATCACCGGACGCTTGGTCTCGATCACTTGGCGCACGATGCTGTCCGAGATCACGCCGGAGGCGTCTTGGATCGCTTCACGCTGAACGTTCCGTGAAACGCGCACGCTCGGCGTGCTGTCCTTGCCCTCGGACGGATCGACCAACAGCACCACGCCGCGCGCGGCGCCGGTGAGCTCGATGATGTCGTCGAGCAGCGTCTCGAGTAGCTCATCGACCGAGCGGCTCATCATCAGCCGCTCACTGAAGGAGTGCAGGCGCCGCAAACGCTCGATGTCCCCAGCCTCGACGCCAGCTTCGCGTTCCTCCGTCTCGGGCGCGGGAGGCAGCTCGGTGAACATGCTGAAGCCGAGCAACGCCCGGCCCAAGGTGATGCGATCACCATTGGCCAAGCGAGCGCGCCGCTTCTTCTTGCCGTTGATCAAGATCTCGGCTTCGCGGTCGACCTCTTCGAGCTGAAAATCACGACCATTGAACACGATTTGCGCGTGGTGGCTGGCGACGCTCGCGTCCGGCAGATGGATATCGTTGCCGAGCGCGCGCCCGATGGTCGAGAGCGGCTTGTGCAACGTCAGGAGCACCGGAGCCCCTTCCGACGGAAAGAAACGAATCGTGGCCATGCCTCGTGCAAGGCTAGTGCCCTACCCCACAAATGACAATGCTTGTCGGGGTTTGTAGGGCAACGGCCGTAGGTGAATGCCGGCGATTGTGCCGCTTTAGTGTGGCGCGCAGCGCGCTACGAGTCGGTCGAACACCGTAGAGCGTCTGGTCTCGGGATCATTCCCTGGTCAGCGGCCGGGAGAGTACGGCTCGTACGGCTTCCGAGACTGGCTTGTGCTCGAACAGCACGCGATACACCTCACCCGAGATCGGTAGCTCCACGCCCAAACTCTGCGCGAGGTGATATGCGCTATCCGCCGTAACGACGCCTTCCGCCACATGACCGAGACCGGACAGCGCGTCAGCCAAACTCTTACCGCGTCCGAGCTCGTAGCCGAGCGTGCGGTTACGGCTGAGCTCTCCAGTGCAGGTCAGCACCAAATCGCCGAGGCCAGCCAAGCCCGCGAGCGTCAACGCTTGACCGCCCTTCGCCAGCGCCAGCCGCGCTATCTCGGCGAGTCCGCGGGTGATCAGCGCGGCACGCGTGTTGTAGCCAAAGCCCAAGCCGTCGCACGCGCCCGCCGCCACGGCGATCACGTTTTTCAACGCGCCACCGACCTGCACTCCGATTGGATCGTCACCGGCGTAGACGCGAAAATGATCGCTCGACAGCCGCTGTTGCACGACCGTGGCAAGTTCCGCGGAGTGGGACGCGGCCACGAGGCTCGTCGGCAAGCCGAGCGCCACCTCCTTGGCGAAGCTGGGCCCCGACAGCACGACGCAGCGGTTCTGTGACGTTGGGCCGAGCACCGATCCGACGACTTCGGTGAGTAGCATCAACGAGCCGGGCTCGATGCCCTTGGTAGCGATGATCAATGTCGCGGTGGGGTCGATGTAAGGTCGCGCGCGCTCGAGCGTGCTGCGGAACCCGGCGGTGGGCACGACCAAGATGACGGCGTTCGCGCCCTCCAGCGTGTGCTCCAGATCGGCGTTGGGATCGACGCCCTCGGGCAGCGAAAAACCTGGCAAAAAAGCGCGATTCATCCGCTCCTCTTGCATCTGCGCCGCATGCTCGGCTTGCCATGTCCACAAGCGCGTCCGCTCGCCGCGCTCGCTCTGCGCGCGAGCCAGGGCCGTGCCCCAAGCGCCTGCACCGAGAATCGCAAGATGACCCATATTTCGGCCCCAACTTTTCGTGTTAACCCGAGGCCCTGTCAACTCATAGCGACGTTTTTGGGTTGGGCCGCGAAAACCCGAGGGATATGCTCCGCCCCGTATGCCCGCCCCCGCCCGCTCCTGGATCTTTTTCGCAGCAAGGCTCGCCCCGCTGCTCGCACTCGCCACGCTCACTGGCTGCGCGTCGAGCGTCGGCTCACGCACCGTGAGCGTGCTCGGCGCAGGCGTGATGAACGACCCGAGCAACAAATCACTGCGTTTCGATATCCTGAAATTCGGCCTCGATACCTTCTGCACTGAAATGCTCAAGGGCGGGGCGCCGTTGAAGTTCGGGGACGACGAACCAGTCGTGGGTCGTTTTTTCGCCGAATCGTGTGACTCACAGGTGCTAGACGACGATAGTCACAAGTCGTTCGTGGTGCAGTACACGGGCAAGGGCTACGCCTGGACCAACCTCACCCAGCGGCTCGGTTTCAGCTCACGTGGCGTCGTGGAGTACGCGACCGATTTCCAACTCAACGACGGCGCCATGTACGTCTACTTCCGGCCGCGCCTGATCGACGACGCAGCGTTTCAAACCACGCTCGTGGAATCTGCACTGGCGCAGGGCGGGCTGGCCATCGCGGGGGTGAACACCAACGAGCTGGGCAAGCACATCGTGCTCAGCCAACTGCGCCGCGGCTTCACCGTGATCCGCAAGGATTCTTCCGGCAGCACCGACTTTGCGCTGGGCATCGTGCCGCCCGGCGAAATGCCGTTCAAGCCGTTCGAGGTCAAGCGCACGGAAAAGCAGATCTTGGCCAACGAGCGGACCGAGGTGCACATCGGCCAACAAGACTACGTAGGCGCTTTCGAGGTCACTGATTCGAATCAGGCCCTATACCTCACCGTCGCGGTCGACGGCGCGCCCAACGCGGACATCTTGGTCGTAGCCAAACCGGTCGGTGACACGTTGCTGGATGGCTATTTGCACAACGCGGGCGGCGCATCGCTGCCTGGCCCCGCCTTGCTCGACGATACGGGCAGCCAAACCGGTGGCCTTTGGCAGCGCTACGTAAACGTCGACCCGGGCCGCTACTACCTCATCATCGACAACAGCGCGAAGCTCGGCAAAAGTGCGCCGGACACGAGCGCGAAGGACGACGCGGCAGCGAAAGTCGACTACTTGGTTTTGGTCGGGGATCGTCCTTGACTAGCGGGCGTTGGCCGCTCGGCGGTGTGCGCTCCGACAAACGCCCCTAAATGCCCCACTTCCGGCCCGGTGTCGGAATAACCCAGGGATCCCCTGGGTTGCCCTGGTCCGAGCCCCCGGCTAGAAACGGCGCACCTCTTCTGTGAACGCAAAAATTTCTCGATACGTGTTCTGGCCGCTGTGGTTCGTCGTCGTGCCGCTCGCCCTGTGCATGCTCGTCGTCTGGTTGGTCAAACCTGCTCAGGATTTCACCCCCGTCACGCTCTTCGAGCGTTTCCAATGGGAAGTTCGCGACCAACAGGTCCCCGCCTACATTCTGTTTTTCACCATCTTCGAGATGGTGCTGTACAGCTATCGACACTCGTTGCCCTTCGTCGGCGGCCCCGGAGGCGTCGATCGCAGTGACGTGCCGAAAACCATGCGCGAAGACTTCGAGCATGCCGGCCAGCTGCTGGAAGAGTCCGAGCGTATCTTGAGCAAGAACCGCGCGCGGGTCGAACGCGAGTTGCCCGCCGCGGCCCGCGAAGAGCTGCGCGAAGGCCTCGACCAACTGCGCGAGGCAATGAACGCGAAGCCGTTCGAACCCGGACCGTTCAGCGCCGCTTACGAACGCGCGAGCCGCTTGGTCGGACGGCGGCTCAACCCCTGGCAAAAGGGAGAATTTCGCGAGTACGTCGAATCGATCGCCGTGGCGGTCGGCGTTGCCTTGCTGCTGCGCACCTTCGTGGTCGAGGCTTTCAAGATCCCGAGCGGCTCGATGCTGCCGACGCTGCAGATCCAGGACCACATCTTCGTCAACAAGCTGGCTTACGGCCCGGCGATTCCGTACACGAATTTACGGGTGTTCAACAGCTTACCGCCTGCACGCGGCGATGTGATGGTGTTCGAGTATCCCGATCCGAATCCCAACAACGAACGCCAGGATTTCATCAAACGCGTGATCGCGCTCGAGGGCGACACCTTGACCGTCGAGAATGGTCACCCGTCGATCAACGGTTGGCGCATCCCGAATTGCCGCATCGGTTGGTACGAGTACCACGAGGGCACGGACTCCTCGACCAAGCGCAGCGAGCTGTACATGGAGTTTCTGGGCAGCTTCGCCTACATCACCCAGTTCGAAGAGGACCGCGGCAGCGAGGCGCACCAGGGCCCGTACCTGGTCAAGCCCGGCGAGACCTGGGTGATGGGTGACAATCGCAACAACAGCAGTGACTCGCGCGCCTGGAACGGCGGCCGAGGTGGCGGTGTCCCGGACGCAAACATCAAGGGCCGCGCGATGTTCGTCTGGCTCAGCTTCGGTTCCGACGGCGGCGTGACTTGGGATCGCCTGGCCACCAATGTACTGGGCAAGCCGCGCCTACCGAAAGGCGCCTCGCCCGAGCTCCTGGAAGGCATCGAAAAGTGCCTGCGAGAGCGACCGCCCGCGAACCAAACGCTGCCGCCGCCACCCGCCACGGCGCCTGCGCCCTAGGCGAAGCGCTGCGGACGAAGCCGCTTTTTCAGCCCCAGCCGACCGCTAGTTGCATCGTAGCCATTTGCGAGGGGCGGCGCGTTCAGGTGGTGCGTACGCGAGAGGCATCGCTTGCTTGCGCGAGCTCGCGACCCTTTCGACGCAACGGCCCTTCGACGACTTTGTTGCTCACGAGAGCGCACCCGAAGACCAAACCGAGGTCGAGGAGATACGCGCCGACTTGAAGTGTCGGCGAAGATCCCAATGCGCGCTGACTGAACGAGGTTTGCGGTACTTGTAGAAACAAGGTCTGCCAAACGTACACGCTGTAGGAGAGCTGCCCGAGCCATCGCAATGGTCTTGCTTCCAGCGCACGGCTCACGAAGGACGACGGGCGGCAGATGGTCGACAGAATGAGCAGCGGAAACAGAACCACCAGCACGCTGGGCGCCGCGCGAACATGCTCAGCCACGGCCAGCGCCAGGACGACGAAAATACAGCCGGTCACGGGCCACGACCGAACGCGATCGAACGACCCTTGCGCGCGATCCAACGTCAGGGCAGCGATGCCACCAGCCAGCAAAGCGTCGAAGCGCGTGTCGCTCCGATAGAGCACGCCAGCGTCTTCGCTAAAGACACGGCTGAAGAAATGATAGCGGCTGTCGGCGGCGCGCCACACGGCGATCGCGAATACTCCGAAGATCGCCAAGCGCAGCGCCCTCTTCGTGCCGACCAGCACCAGTATCGGCGGCCACAACAGGTAGAAATGTTCTTCCACGGAGAGCGACCAGAATTGTTGCGTCGCGCCCCCCACCCAGTGCATCAAGTAGTTGCGCGCGAACAAGATCGTGACGGGAAACTCCCACGGCGCGACGAGCCCTGGCAGCCACGACGACATCAGCGCCAACACCAGCAGGTAAGCAATGATCACCGGCAGGATTCGAAATGCTCGCCGGATGTAGAAGCCTCTGAGTGAGACGGTGCCCGTCTGGGCACTCTCCCGCACGAGCAGCGAAGTAATCAGAAAGCCGCTGATCGCGAAAAACAAATCCACGCCGATCCGCAGGTTGCGCAAGAAGCCTTGCATGGTCTGCGACGGGAAAACGCCGCGAGTATCGAACAGCTGAAGGCTGTGGCTTGCCATCACCGCCACGATCGCAATCGCGCGCCACCCGTCGAGAGTCGGAAAGTACGTCGGCTGCGCGGCGCTCACAGTCATTGACGCGCGAACACTGCGTCCGTGGATGGCAGCGTCCGAGCTGCGTGGTACGCGCGCCGTCGCGTTCTGGTGTTCGATCGTCACGGATCTAAACCCTATCGCGTTTCTTGCCGCGGCGTCTTGGCCGCATGGGCGAGGGCGCGCCCTCAGTTGTCGACCAACTTGGCGTGCACGGCGGCGGCGTTGGTCGGCTCTTGCTCTGCGGCTGGCGCCAACAGCCCCTTTGGGCGAAATCGCTCGGCGGAAAAGAGCCCAGCCAACAGGATGGCCAGGGACTGCAAGCAACGCTCTCTCATGTGCCCCGTCTTACGCCCAGAGCGAAACTTCCCTCCCCGTCACGTTTCGCGACCGCGTCCAGCCGCTTCCGGGGTGGTGGTCAGCGCGTGGGCTGCGGCTTGTCCAGCGAGATCCCGAGCTTTTTGCGCATTTCGCGGGCGAGGTGGGCGTTGATCAAGGTGTAAACCGTCGACGCAAGCCAGAGGGCGTCCACCAGCAGGGCCACGCGCGCGAAGGTCAATGGGGGCAACTGGTGGTGCGCAGTATAGCGGATGAAGCCGAAATGGAAGATCACGCGGAAGAAGCTGGCGTACGCGCCCGGCGCATAGGCCGCGGCAGAGCGGCGCTGCCAACGCAGAAAATCTTCGGGGTCGACCTGCGGGTACTGCGTCGCGTTGCGGCTCTGGGTGTCCAGCTTTCGCAGCGTGAACATCACGCCCACGATGACCGCGATGATGTCGTATTGATCCACGCCCGGCACCTACCTCGATCCCGCCGGCGAGTCGAGGCGAGAGAGCGAGTGGGAGAGCGCGGAAAACGCCGACAGGCGGGCGATTCCCCGGCATTTTGCCCGGCGCGCTCGACGGTCGCGAGCACCCGTGGCAAATCCGGGCGCCGATGGAAAGCCATATAAGCCCCGTTGTGGCGCCGGAAGCCGTGCCCGCGGGCGCCGCGGCGGACAGCGCGCGCAATTTGCGCGGGCGCTTCGCCGGTTTCGCCCGCGTGCTGATCGGTTACACGTTGGGCGTGATTTTGTTTGGGGCGGGCGTGCGCATCACTGACTCGGGCGCAGGTTGCGGCCAGCATTGGCCCACCTGCAATGGCGAGGTTTTGCACCTGCCGAAATCGCTGGCCACGCTGATCGAGCTCACGCACCGGCTGACCTCGGGTCTCAGCATGCTCGCGATCCTCGGCCTGTTGATCGGCGCATTCCGGCTCTACCCACGTGGCCACGTGGTGCGCGCATCGGCCGTGTTCAGCTTCGTGATGATCCTGATCGAAGCGCTGATTGGCATGCTGATCGTGCTCATGCGCTGGGTGGTCCATGACGCATCCTTCGGGCGCATTCTGGCGTTGCCCTTGCACCTGGTGAGCACCGCCTTGCTCACCGGAGCGCTCACTTGGTGTGCGTACTTCGCGAGCGTCCCCGATGCGAAGCCGAGTCCGTTGCCCCGCGTCGCTCGCAGCTTGCTCGTGCTGGCTGGCCTCGGCATCCTGCTCGTTTCTGCCTCCGGCGCGGTGACGGCGCTCGGCGATACGGTGTACCCGGTGCAGGCGAGCGGCTTTGCCGCGCGCTTACGAGAAGACCACGGCTTGAACGCGCACCTGCTGCAACGCATGCGCGGCATCCATCCGTTCCTGGCGGTCGGGATCGCTGCCTTCGTCGCCTACGTGGCGGCGCTCTTGCCGGGCTACCGCTCGAGCTCCGGCGTGCGGCGTGCGAGCCTTGCCTTGCTGGGCACGATCGCCTTGCAAGTCTGCGCGGGCGTTTTGAATATCTGGCTGTCCGCTCCGGGTCCGCTTCAAGTCGTGCACCTGCTGCTCGCCAACGTCGTTTGGATTTCGCTGGTTCTGCTGGCCGCGACGATGCGCCAGGCGGAGCCTCCGAGCCCCGAAATCGTTCCCGGATCGGCGTGCTAGGCTCGGGCCTGAGAGGGCGGCAGCACATGCAAAAGTCGAACGGTTGGGTGTGGGCATCGACACCGGTGCTGCTCCTGTGCGGCCTAGCACTCGTAAACTGCGGAGCCCGCACGAGTCCAGATGGTGACCTCGACACTTCGGCGGCCGGCGGCGGCGCGGGTGCTTCTGCATCTGATCACGGCGGCGCGGCCGGCGACGATTGCAAACCGTTGCCGCCTTGCGCGGGCGGCAGCAACCTCGAGCCCTACGCGCGTCTCCACGCCGCTTGCGATAGCGGCGACGCGACAGTGAATCGCAGCGGCGACCCCGTACCGATCTGCCATCACATCAAATAACGGCTCTGAGCGCGCCGAGTCCGATCAGGCATTCGCCCGTCGGCGCGCGCCGACGTGGCCGAGGCGGTGCAGGTCGGCGTGAAAGAACACGCGCAGGATCTTGCCGTCCGCGACGCCGAGTAAAAGCGCCGCGGAAGGTCGATCGGCATCGTAGAAGACGATGGCGGGCTGGCCATTGAGATCGTGCTCCTCCCACTGGAACAGCGCTGAGCCGCGCTGGGTTGCGGCGACCACGAAGGCAGCGACATGGGGCGCCCCAGCCAGCGGCCTGTTCAAATTCCTGAGCCCGCCGACGCCGCGCCCGGCCTCACCACCGTCGCTGATGATGACCGCGTCGTCGGCAAGTAGGTCCATCAGCTTTGCCATGTCTCCGGCCGTGGCCGCGCCGACGAAAGCTTGGAGTAAACGTCGATGCTCGGCTGGGGAAGCCTCGAGCATGCGGCGTCCGTCGCGCACGTCGTGGCGCGCGCGTTCTAGGAGTTTGCGACAAGCCGGCACGCTCCTTTCGAGTAGCCGAGCAATTTCCTCGTGCTCGACGTCGAACACGTCGTGAAGCAAGAGCACCGCGCGTTCCGCAGGCGTGAGCCGCTGCAGCACCACGCCGACCGCCATCGAAATCTGTTCGATCCGTTCCACCGTAGGCAGACCGCCCGCCTCCAGATCCACGGGCTCCGGCAGACGATCGCTGCGACTCTCTTCCTTCCGTGCGCGCGCGCTGCCCAGCTCCTGCAGGCACAAGCGCGTGACGACGGTCACCAAGTACGCTCGGGGCGAGTCCACCTCCGCCGCTACCGCTTGCCAGCGAAGCCACGCTTCTTGAACCATGTCTTCGGCGCGACCGATGTCGCCCAACATGCGATACGCGAGCAGAACCAAGTAAGCGCGTTGGTTCGCAAAGGCCTGTAGCTGGTGCTCCGAGCCCTCTGAAATCTTCAAGATGGCTTCTACTCCATCCCCCATTTCATTCTGCCAGGCCAACGATTTCGCGCGCATGATGATCCTGTTCCAGGCAATCGAGGAGGAACGCCGCGAGCGAGCGGAACGAGATCGCGCGGGCCCGTGCTGGAAGACCGCCCACGACGATGCGCGGCGCTACCTCTGGGCCGCTCACCAAACGCGGCGGTCGCGCGATCGTCCAATCGAGCTCTGTAGCCTGGATCAAGTGCTCCATCGCGCTGAGATCGCGAGCGTGGTGTTTGAGTAGCCAGCGAAAAAAACCGTAGAACTGCCCGCGCATCGGAAACAAGACTGCGGCAGACACGACCGCGAGACGCTGGACTTTTGCGCGCTTCATCGCCGCGACGGTACTGGCCATCGATTCAGCCATGAACGAGCTCGGACGCAGCGCCTGTCTCGCCGGAAGGCCCAGCGCCGACACCACCGCGTCCTGTCCGATCAGTGCCTCGGTCAGGCGATCGACCTCCAGAGCGTCGCCTCGTTCGATGATCAGCCCGCGGTCGCGTCGCTCGATTTTTGCCGGTGTACGGACATATGCCGTGACCAAGTGACCCCGGGCGAGCGCGAGGTCGAGGAGCTCGCGACCGATCCGACCGGTCGCGCCCAATATCAGGAGCTTCATCCCAAGGAGAGCGAACAGCCCGCCGCCGCGTGACATGCTTTTTTTCGCGCATCTTCGGACCCGTCCGGTCCGTGCAGCTGCTAGGGCCGTGCTTCAGGCTCGGAGGGCGCCACGGGATCGACCTCGACGGCTTCGATCTGCCAGTCGTCTTCGTGCTTTGCCAAGCGCACCCGGGTGCGGCGTACCTCACGACGCTGCTCACCCCCGCCGCGCACGCTCAGCTGCAACTCCGCTTCGACGCGCGCCAGCCGACCGCTGACACGTATCACGACGCTACTCAGCGCGAACGACAGCGGTGGGCCCTCGAGCAAATCCTGAGCGCGAGCCGACACTTCATCGCTGCCCTGCAGGTCTTGCGCGAGTTCCGGGGCATGCACGCTGATCTGCGGCAGCAGCGCGAGCGCTAGAAATTGCCGCAACGCCGCGAGCGATTTTTCGTCCTTGGTTTGATTGAGCCGCGCGCACAATTCGTCCAAGAGCGCGCTGATGCGGCTCTCATCGCGCGGCAAAAGCTCGTAGCCGACGGTCGCGCACACGAGCAGCGCCACGGCGATCACGAGCGGGCGGCGGCCGAAGCGTGTCACGTCGGAAAGCCTACTCGCTCGCCGAGCAGATGGCTCAGCCTTCCTTTTGACGCGGCATGAGCAGTTTGGCGATCAAACCCGTCCAGCCCGTTTGGTGCGGAGCGCCCAAGCCACGGCCGTCATCGCCGTGGAAGTACTCGTAAAACAGCAGATAGTCGCGAAAATGCGGGTCCGTCTGGAAGAGCGCGCTATCGCCGTAGATCGGGCGGCGGCCGTGTTCGTCTCGATGAAACAGCCGTGTCAACCGCTCGGTGAGGTGATCGGCGACCTGCTGGAGAGTCAAGTATTGGCCTGAGTGGGTGGGGCATTCCACCTTGAAGTCATCGCCGTAATAATAGTGGAAGCGCTGCAAGGACTCGATGATCAGGAAATTGGTGGGGAACCAAATCGGCCCGCGCCAGTTGGAGTTCCCGCCGAAGATGCCGGACTCCGACTCACACGGTGAATACGCAACGCGAAAGGTTTCGCCATTTGCTTGGAGCACGAACGGGTGCTCGCGGTGGTAGCGGGAAAGACTACGCACGCCGTGGTCTGACAAAAACTCTTGCTCGTCCAGCATGCGGAAGAGCAGGCGCTTCATGCGGTGGCCGCGTAGCAGCGACAAAAGGTGGCGCTCGCCGATGCCCGTCTCGGTCCAACGCGACACCAAGGCGGCCAGGTCGGGACGATATTCCAAAAACCACTTCAACCGCGCGTTGAAACCCTTGAGCGCGACCATCACCTCTTCCTGCAGCACTTCCACCGCAAAAAGCGGCATCAGGCCGACCATGGATCGAATGCGCATCGGCAGCGGACGCTCGTTCGGAACGTGCAGTACATCGTAGTAAAACTCGTCCTGCTCGTCCCAAAGGCCCACCTCGGTGCCGATCGCGGTCATCGCCTCCGCGATGTGCAAGAAGTGCTCGAAAAATTTACTGGCGATGTCCTCGTACACTGAATTGGCCGTCGCCAACTCCAGCGCAATGCGCATCAGGTTCAAGCAGTACATCGCCATCCAGGCGGTACCGTCCGATTGATCGATGTGGCCGCCGGTCGGCAGCGGTTTACTGCGATCGAAGACGCCTACGTTGTCGAGGCCGAGGAACCCGCCCTGGAAGATGTTGCGCCCATCGGCATCTTTGCGATTCACCCACCAGGTGAAGTTGATCATCAACTTGTGGAAGATGCGCTCCAGAAACCGATGGTCTCCCTCGTCGCCGCGCTGCTTTCGGTCGATCTGAAACACGCGCCAGGCTGACCAGGCATGAACCGGCGGATTCACGTCGCTGAACGCCCACTCATAGGCCGGCAATTGCCCGTTGGGGTGCATGAACCACTCGCGAGTCAGCAAAACCAGCTGAGATTTGGCGAATTCTGCATCGATCACCGAAAATGGGATGCAGTGGAAGGCCAAGTCCCAAGAGGCGTACCAAGGGTACTCCCACTTGTCCGGCATCGAGATCACGTCCTCGTTGGTCAAGTGATCCCACTCCGCGTTGCGGCTGTACTTGCGCCGCTCGGGCGGTTTTGGCTGCGTCTCGTCGCCCGCAAGCCAAGCGCGCACGTCGTAGTGAAAGGTCTGCTTCGACCAGATCATGCCGGCGAAGGCTTGGCGTTGGATGCGCCGCGCGTCTTCGTCGTCGATCTCGGCTTGCAGCTCGGCGTAGAATTCATCGGTGTCGCGCTCGCGCGCTCCGAACACCGAGTCGTAGTCGGCGAAGGGCTCGGCGTGCGCATCGAGCGAGAGCCGTAAGTGAAGTTCCACGGTCTCGCCCGGCGCGATGGAGTGCACGTAGTACGCCGCAGCTTTGGTGCCCGCGCGGTCGGTTGCGACGGCGGCCTTCCGCCCGTGCACGATGTAATCGTGAAACGCATCCTTCGGGTGCGCCGGGCCCGGAACGCCGAAGATGCGCTCGAAATTGGTCTCGTTCTGGCAAAACAAGAGCGCCGGATCGCCCTGACAATACAGGCGAAATTCGCCTAATTCTGGGTGCTCGAGGCGCACCGTGCGCTCGCCTTCCGCGGTCAGGATCGGCCGCGCAGCGTCCTTGTACCAGGTCCAGGTATTGCGAAAGCAGATCTGCGGCAAGAGGTGCAGCGTCTTGGTCTCGGGGCCACGATTGACGGCGCGGATCCGGATCAGCGTATCGTTCGGGCCCGCTTTGGCGTACTCGACGAAGACGTCGAAGTAGCGACCTTCGTCGAACACGCCAGTGTCGACCAGCTCGAACTCGGAACGCTCACGACCACGACGGCGGTTCTCCTCGAGCAGCCAGGAATAGGGGAACTCGGCCTGTGGATACTTGTACAGCATCTTCAGGTACGAGTGCGTGGGCGTCGCGTCGAGGTAGTAGTACTGCTCCTTTACGTCTTCGCCGTGATTGCCCTCTTCGTTGGTGAGCCCAAACAGGCGCTCCTTGAGGATCGGATCACGCTCGTTCCACATCGCGAGTGAAAAACAGATGCGCTGCTTGTGATCGGAATAGCCGGCAATTCCGTCCTCACCCCAGCGGTAGGCGCGACTGCGCGCGTGGTCGTGCGGGAAATAGTCCCAAGCCGTGCCAAACTCGCTGTAGTCCTCGCGAACGGTGCCCCATTGGCGCTCGCTCAAATACGGTCCGAAGCGCCGCCAAACCGAGTTGAAGGCGGAGTTTTCGGCGAGGCGCGTGCTCTCCACCGAGCCAGTGCGAGGCGCGGTCATTACGGGCAGATCGCCCCGACCACGGTCGCCGCTCGCTTTTGTCCTTCGTACTGCTTGACGCAGACATCTTCGGACAAGAGCCCAATGCCGTTGCAGGCCTGTTCGGCCGCAGCGGCGTTCGCGCCCGCGGTCTTGGCCATCGTGGCTTTGCAGCAAGCGACGGCTTTGGCGCAGGTCGGGGTGAGCGTCGTTGGGGTCGCTCCGGGTGAGTCGCCGGCGGCGGCGGCGCTGGCTGCCGCCGCGATCGCAGACTCTGCGTCGCTCACCCGGCTCTGCATGTAGAAGTAGGCTGCGATGCCGCCACCGAGGCCGAGCAGGAGCAGGCCGCCGCAACCGAGGCCGACCCAGAGCAATGCCTTGCTCTTCTTCGGCGGCGGTCCTCCGGGACCGCCTGGCGGCGCGCCCGGATAGCCCCCGTAGCCGGGCTGCGGTGGACCGTAACCCGGCGGGGCCCCGCCTGCTGGTGGATAACCCGGCGGCCCATAGCCACCGGGCGGCGCGCCACCACCGGGCGGCGCGCCACCACCGGGTGGATAACCGCCACCGGGCGGCTGGCCCCCGTAGCCACCGGGCGGACCGTAGGGTCCGCCGCCACCATATCCGCCAGGTCCTTGTTGCGACATTGGGTCCTGATCGATTCCGCTATCACGCGCCGCGCGCGACCAGCAAGTGCGGCCACACGGCCGCCCGGTCACGGCGAAGATGTTTTAGGTTTCAGCCATGAGGAACGCTCGAGCCGCTCTGGCCGTCACGCTCGGTCTGTCCGCGCTGACAGTGCCATGCCCCCCCGCACAGGCCAAACCCGCCGCGAACGCGAATACAATCGCCGACGCTCCTGCCGTAGCAGCGCCAGCCGCGACGATCTCTTTCGAGAAGTTCAAGCTCGCGAACGGACTGACGGTGATCCTGCACAGCGATCGCAGTCTTCCCCTCGTCGCCGTGAACGTTTGGTACCACGTCGGCCCCGCCAATGAACCCGTGCATCGTTCGGGCTTCGCACACTTGTTCGAGCACTTGATGTTCGAAGGGAGCAAGCACGTGGGCCACGAGTTCGATCGTATCTTGGAGTCGATCGGCGCCACGAATAGCAACGGGACGACCAGCTGGGATCGCACCAACTACTTCGAGACCGCGCCCAGCGAAAACCTGGAAACCTTGCTCTGGCTCGAGAGCGACCGCATGGGCTTCATGATCGACACCCTGACGCAGGAGCGACTCGACGTGCAGCGAGACGTCGTGAAGAACGAACGCCGCCAGAGCTACGAGAACGCACCGTACGGGCCGAGCTCTCTGGCGATGCTCGATGCGCTATTTCCCGAGGGTCATCCCTACAACGGCGCCGTGATTGGCTCGATGCAGGACCTGAGCGCGGCAACGCTCGCCGACGTGACCGAATTTTTCCGGCAATATTATGCGCCCAGCAACGCAACTCTGTGCCTTGCGGGCGATCTGGATCTCGCGCAAGCCAAAGCCTTGATCGAGCGCTACTTCGGCACGCTGCCCGACCGTCAGCGTCCGGCAGCCAAGGTAGTTCCGTACGCGGCGCTGCCCAGAGCCGAGCGCCTCGTGGTCAAAGAGCCCGTCACTCTCGCGCAGGTGTCGTTCGGTTATCGCAGCCCGCCAGCGTACACGCCCGACGATCCCGCGCTGGATGTCGCGATGGCGATCCTCGGCGGTGGCAAGGCGACGCGGCTGTATCAACGGCTGGTGGTGCAAACCAAATTGGCAGCGGACGTCAGCGCGAGCTTGGAGTCCAATCAGCTGGCCAGCATCGCGTCCCTGAGCGCGATGGTGGCGACCGGAAAATCGAGCGCGGCGGTGGAACGCGAGCTCGACGCCGTGCTTCTGGAGCTAGAAAAGAACGGGCCCAGCGCGGCCGAGCTCGCACGTGCCAAACGCCGCATTTTGCTGGGCGCGCTCTCCAGCTTGGAGCTCTTGAACGGCCCGGGGGGCGAATCGGGTCGAGCGGGGCTGCTGCAACGCTTCGATCAGTACACCGGAGATCCCGGCCATTTACCGAAGTGGCTGTCACAGATCGAGCAAGTCCAAGCCAAGGACGTGCAGCGCGTGATCAAGCAATCATTGCGGCCGGATGCGCGCGTCGTGGTGGTCACCGAAGCCGCGCCCGCCGCAGCTCAGGAGGCGCCGTGATCCGCTCGCTTCACCGATTGGCGTTCGCCGCGTTGCTCGCTGCGGGCTGCGCTTCACCGCCCGAATATCCGCACCCGTTGCCGAAGCCCCCGGTCCCGACCCAAGTGCCGGATCCGGAATCGTTTCGCAACAGTCAGCCCAAGCCGGGAGCTCACCCGGCCGTGCAATTTCCGACCCCCGGAATCAAGACGCTCAAGAACGGCGTCACGCTGATGGTCCTACCCAAGCACTCGGCAGTGACCACGCTGAGCGTCGTCATGCGGGAGGGAGCGGGCTCGCTTCCGTCCGGCAAGAGCGGACTCGCCGCGCTCACCGCGCGCATGCTCACCGAGGGCACGCAGCTCCATTCGAGTCTAGCTCTGGCCGAGGCAAGCGAATCACTCGGCTCGACCTTGGAAGCCGACGCGGGACGCGATGAGTCTCATGTCGAACTCGCGACTTTGACCGCGGACGTGCCGCGCGGCCTCGAGCTCCTAGCCGAGGTGGTGTTCAAGCCGGCATTTCGCGAGGCCGACTTCGCGCGTGTCAAAGGCGAATGGCTCGACGGTTTGCGCGCCGAACGCCAAGAGCCGAGTCGGCTCGCCTCGCTCGTCGCCTTGCGCAGCCTGCTCGGCCCCAGCGCGGGCGCGCCGGTCTCGGGCAGCATCCCCGACGTGGAAAAGCTGACCGCGGCCGATCTCCGAACGTTTCACGGCCGCAGCTACGTGCCAGCGAACCTGGCCGTAATCGCGGTCGGCGACGTGACGCTCGCCGACCTCGAACCAGACGTGGAACGGCTCTTCGGCCACCAGCCAAACGCGGTGAGTCCGCCGCAGGCAGCCATCGTGAGCCCCGAACCGCCCGGCAAGCTCGAGATCCTAGTCGTGGATCGCAAAGACTCGGTGCAATCATCGATCTTCGCCGTTCAGCCCTTTCCGAAGCGCGCCGAGCCGGGCTTCGAAGCGCGCGAGATCATGAGCAGCTTGCTGGGCGGCCTGTTCACCTCGCGTCTAAACACCAACCTGCGCGAGCAGCACGCCTACACTTACGGGGTCCACGGCCAAGCCCTCGCGACACGCCAATGGGGCGCCTTCTACGTGGCCACGGAAGTGAAGTCGGAGACCACGGCCGACGCGCTGGTCGAGCTGCTCTCGGAGCTCGACCGCGCGCGAGATCCCAAGCTCGGCGCGCCGATCAACGAACAAGAAGCAGCCCGCGCGCGCACTGACTTGATGCATTCACTCGGCGCGCGCCTGGAGCACACGAGCTCGCTCGCGGACTCGATGGCCACGCTCTTCGCTCAGCAGCTCGCGAGCGATTACTACACGAAATACCCCGCAATCGTCAGCACCATCCCAACCAGCGAAGTCGCCGCCCAAACCGCGCGCCTGACTCCGAAACGCCTACTCGTCGTGATCGTCGGCGATCGCGCGCAAATGGAACCCAGCATGAAGCAGCACGGCTTCGAGCTCGAAACCGCAGATCCCAAATTGCTCGAGTAAACTCTCGCTCTCCCATACGTGAACGTGAACGTGAACGAAAAGTCGTGAAACGACGCCTCGCGACGTTCCAGATCGTTCACGTTCCCGAGATCGGGCGATCGCGATCCCGCATCGCACCTCGCAGCGCGCTGGGTTCCGGGCTTAGACGCCGAAGGCTGGGCCGGTTTTGACGGAGATCTTGACCATTAAGTAAGATCTCGCTCCAACTTGAGGGGAGGGAGAACGTTCACGTTCACGTGGAGAGAGACGCTTAGTGCTTGTGTTCGACGGGGAGGTCGTCGAGGCGGACGGCGCGGGGCGGGCTCGCGGTCGAGCCAGTGGCTGCCGGTTTGACGACTGGTGTCGAGGGAAGGGGCACTTGTGCCTCGCCGCGCGCTGCGGGCGGCTGATTTTCGGCGGTTTGTGAGGCGGGGCGCGTGTCCGTCGCCAACAGGGCCACGATGCCGCCGAGCACGAATGCAGCCAAGCCGAGCGCGCCCCACAGGTAAAGGGCCTGATGCCCTTGCGCTTTTTGCCGCTGTTGCCGGCGCACGATCTTCTGTCGCATCTCATCCAAGGCCCGACGATCGCGAATCACCAGCGTGGCCTCGGCGCTGGATCTGGGCGGCGGATTGCGCGGAGGTTCCGTGTCACTCCGCCGCGGGTGCTCGGTAATGACTACGCTGCGCGATTCTTCGGACACGTTCGCGCGCGGCTGGGGAGCGTGAGCGGCCGTCTGCTGCGCGATGATCGCTTCATCGCCGAGCTCTTCCAGATCGTCGAGCTCTTCGGGCTCGCCGGACAAATGCTCGGGCTCTGGGGAACGCGCTGGAGGCCTCGCAGACACCGGCGAACTTATAGCGAGAACGCGGAACACGCGCCAGAGACGGAGAGCGCGGGGCAGAAGGCCCCACATTCCCTTACAAACCGCAGCGTTGCGCGCCGCCGGCAAAGTGAGTAGCGGGAACGAAACGAGCCGAGCCGAGCTGGACGGGTCAGCCAGACGAGACCGACGAGACGGAAAGCAGAAACTCGTCCGGCGGCGCCTGGGCGCTTCGTGCTAAGTTGCAACGCTTGTGTCCGGCGAGATTTCGATCCTAGTCGTGGACGACGATGCCGTCAGTCGGCACGTCCTCGAACAGGCGTTGCATGAAGCCGGGCTGAACCCGATCATGACCTCGAGCGGCGAGCAAGCACTCGAGTGGCTCGAAAGCCACACGCCCACCGTGGTGCTCTTGGACCTGGTGATGCCCGCGCCCGACGGTTTCACCGTGCTCGAGCGCATGCGGCAAACTCCTCGCCTCGCCGACACGCCGGTCGTGGTGCTCACCGCCCTCGACGCAGAGCTCGAGATTTCGCGCGTTTTTGCCTCCGGCGCGGACGACTACGTGCACAAGCCGTTTCGTCCCGCCGAGCTCGTGGCGCGCATTCGCGGTCAAATGCGAGTGAGGGAATACCTCGATCGCTTGAACCAGCGCGAACGCGATCAAGAAACGGTGCTCGAGCTCACCCAGACGCTGGCTTCCACGCTCGACATCCGAGACATCTTGTTCACCGTCGTGCAGCGCGTGGCCGCTTTTGCCAAGGTGGATCGCTGCAGCATCGTGCTCTTCGGCGAGTCGGGCAACGTTGGCTACGTGCTGGCCACGTCGGACGACGCAATGCTCCGTGATCTGCCGATTGATCTGGCAAAATACCCTGAAATTCGCGAAGTATTGACGACCGGGCGGGCGCTCGTCATCCGCGATGGCACCGAGCATCCCCTGCTCCAAGTCGTGCGCCAAGACGGGCCGAACATCGGCTTCAACTCCTTCGCGCTGCTCCCCATTTTGCACGAGCACGGCGCCATGGGCGTGCTCTTTCTTCGCTCGAAGGGGAAATCCGCCTTCGACGACTACGAGCTGTCGCTCGTCACCACCCTGACCAACGCCATGGCGATCGCGCTGCGCAACGCGCGCATCTTGCAATCCTTGCGCGACGCGACCGAAAAAAGCCGATCCCTGCGCGCGGAAGCCGAGCGACGCGTGCAGCTGTTCCAACGCTACGCGGATTTCTTCGAGAGCGCCGCCGACGGCATGGTGGTCATCGACCGCGAAGGCAAAGTGCTGTTTGCGAACCCGCGCGCGAGAGAGATCACCGGCTTCAGCGAAACCGAGCTGATGGCCTTGTGCTTCGAAGATTTCCTGGCGCCACTCGAGCGCGACCGCGCGGCGCGCCTGTTGCGCGGTTTTCTGGACGGCATTTATCCGCGCGGCGTCGACATCGCGATCACCGATAAATCCGGCGAAGGACGCACGATCAGCGTCAGCTTCAGCTCGGTTTTGCACGAAGACAACGCGGTCGTGTTCAGCTTCCGCGACGTCACCAAAGAGCGGGCGACCGCCGTCGAGCTCAAGCAAACCAAGGAATTCTTGGAGAGCGTGATCGACAGCTCGGTGGACGGCATCGTCTCGGCCAATTTGCGCGGGACCGTGCTGCTGTTCAATCGCGCGGCGGCGCGCATCTTCGGCTACTCACCGAGTGACGTGGTTGGCAAGATGCACGTGGGGAGATTGTACCCCCCCGGAGGCGCGCACGAGATCATGCGCAAGATCCGCGATCCAAACGTGTCCGGCTACGGCAGATTGGAAGATCACCGGGTCGACATGCTCAATTCGAACGGTGAACCGATGCAGGTTCAGCTCTCTGCGTCACTCGTGATCGATAACGGTCGCCCGATCGGCTCGGTCGGCATCTTCACCGATATCCGCGAAAAATTGCGGATGGAAGCGCGTTTGTCGATGGCCCAAGAGGAGCTGCGCTCCCGCGAAAAGCAGGCGATTGTAGCGGAGTTGGCGGGCGCGGCCGCGCACGAGCTCAACCAACCGCTGACCTCGGTGATTGGTTATGCCGAGCTCTTGCGACGAAAGCTCGAAAACAATCCGCAACTTTCCCACGCCGCTAGCGTGATCGTCGGTGAATCCGAGCGCATGGCCGAGATCGTGCGCAAAGTCGGCAAGATTACCAAGTATGAAACCAAGAGCTACGTGGGCGCCGCCAAGATCTTGGACCTCGAGAAGGCGAGCGAGAACGAAGGTGAGGATTTGCCGCAATGAGCAGCGATCCGGACGAGCTCACGAACGCAGCGAGCAGCCCGTCAGATCCGTCTGGCGTCCGCACCTCGGATTCGACCCAGGCCGGCCGTCGCCGCAGTTCGGAGTCACCCCTCGCGCAGTCTTGGCGCGACGTGCTGCTTCGGCTTTCACTGAGCCTTCCAATCGACGTCGAGCTCGATCAACTCATACGTGAGTTCATGGACGGCCTGTCCACGCTTTTGCCTACCGCGGCCTTCGGCGCCTGCGTGGTGAGTTCGAACGGGGCTGCGCCGGTCGTGGTTTCGCGCCTGCCGGTCGGAGTGGCGCTCAACATCGAGCGCGATCCGACCCGGATTTTCCCGGGTTTTCACGACGAACGTATCTTCGAGCTGGAGGATGGTGCCGTCGGTTCCACGCTGCACTTGGCCAGCCCCCTGCAAGCGCTCAGCCCGCTGCAAACCCAAATCGGCACGCAGGCTGCACTTGTGCTCGCCGCAGCCGTGCGTCGCGCGCGCCTGTACATCCGCGCCGAGGAATCGGCGCGTTCGATCCGAAAACTTCAGGCGCAGGTGATCCAAAACGAGAAGCTCGCGTCACTCGGGCAGATCGTGGCCGGGGTCGTGCATGAATTGAACAATCCGTTGACCTCGATCATCGCCTACTCGGACTACCTGAAGCGTATGGCCCGGGCGCGCCCCAAGTACGATGAGCAGGAAGACGAGCTGGAACGGCTACGCCGCATCGGCGAAGCCGCAGCGCGCATCCTCAACTTCTCGCGTGACCTGGTGGCCTACGCGCGCCCGGCAGCCGATGTGCCGGGCACCGTGCAAGTGCAAGCGATCGTGGAAAAAGCACTTATTTTCTGCGAGCACGAGTTTCAAGGCGCCAATATCCAAATCCTGCGTGAGTTCGACGGGCGTCTGCCGCCGGTGCGGGGCATGGCCGGACAACTCACCCAAGTATTCGTCAACCTGTTCACCAACGCGGCGCACGCCATGGCGGCAGACGGCGGCGAACTGCGAATCGTGATGCACGCGGACACCGCCCAGCACACGCTGACGGTCGAAGTTTCGGATACCGGCACCGGCATCCGCGAAGACGACATGCCACAGATTTTCGAACCATTCTTCACGACCAAAACCGATGGCCGCGGGACCGGCCTCGGCCTGTCGATCGTACGCGGTATCTTGGATGCACACGGTGGAACGATTCACGCCAGCAGCACCCTGGGTGAGGGCACGTTGTTCAGTCTAACGTTGCCGTTGGCTGTGCTCGTGCCGAGCTTAGTGCCGCGCGCTTAGCGCTCGCCGCTCACTTCACGACGCGAATCACGAGCACTAAAATGCCCTTTTTGTGGCTCTGACCGGCGACGATGAACGCTTGGCCGGCGTGCGCCTTCACTTCCAACAGCGGCAAGAATTCCTTACCACTCGGTCGGGTGATGCTGGCGGAGAGACGCACGGAATCGGGTCCCAGCTCATCGAGCAGGCGCACTTGCAGCGTGCTGCCATTGGGCAGCTTCAGGTTCTGCGGCGCGTCCTTTCTGAGCGGTAGGCGCGCGCGATCGAGTACCTGGTAACTGTCGTAGTTGGAGAAGGGAGGCTTATCGAGCTCGGGCAGCTTGCCGATGCGCGGATCGATGCCCTTGTGCTCCTTGGTGGCGTGCAGGATCAGCACCTCGGCAACGAGCGGCTGCTCGGCTCCCGGGCGCGCAGATGGCGCTGGCGCAGTCCCGCTCGGGCTAGGGGCATTGGCCGCGCCCGCCACCGCTTGATCGCTACCGGCGTAGGCTGGCAGCGTCAGTGCGGCGACCAACGAACAGAGCGCAGGCCAGACACGCTTCATAACGACTCGGACCTGTCCTCATCGTCCTCATCGGTGTCCGCATCGTCGGGCATCCAGACCACGGGGGTTTCCGATGAATCCGTGGATACGACGAAGACCTCACCGGTGTTCGAACCGAAATCGACCGACTCGATCGTGGCCGGCGGAGGCTTCGGCTGCTCCTCACCCGCAGCTCCGAGCACGGTCGAAAGGTCGGAGGCGGAGGCGCTTGGCGCGGGGTGTTCTGCGCTCTCGCCAGACGGCGCGCCCGCCGGCGCGATTGGCGCTGCCGACCAAGAGCGGACCACCAGCACCGAGCCCGCCGCGATCGCGGCGCTCAGCGAGACCCAGGTAGCGATGCGCGGCAGCAGCGAATGAACGCGTGCGCGCGGCGGCTCGAGGGCGGCCATCACGCTGTCAGCGACATCGAACGACGCGAGCTTGCTCGCGTTCGCCTGATCCCACGCCCTGACGAAGCTCCCGAGCTCGCTGTAGGCCTCGAGCTCTTCCAGCAAGGCCGGTTCCTGCTCGAGCGCCGCTTCCACGACGAGCGCTTCTGTCTCCGACAGCTCGCCGTCGTGGTAGCGCATCAGCTGCTCGCGCGAGATGCTCACGGGGTCTGCCTCCGGATCGAGGGAGCGACTTCTTCCGCGTAGCAATCAGCCAAGGCGCGCTGCAGCTTCTGACGAGCATGGAACAGGCGACTCATGATCGTGCCCTTGGACACGCCCATGGCCTCCGCCATCTCTTCGTAGCTCAGGCCTTCGACTTCTCGCATCACGATGACACCACGATGGTAGACCGGAAGTGCGGCAAGCGCGGCTTCGAGCTTGTTTCGAATCTCGGCACGGCGCAGGACATCCAGCGGGTCCGCGCCGTCGATCCGGCTGAGGAGTGGGATATCCGCCTCATCGAACTCCCGGCCCTCATCCAGCTCAGCGTCGCGCCGCGCGGGCTTGCGCATGAGGTCGATCGAGAGATTGGTGACGATCCGGTACAGCCAGGTAAAGAAGGTCGATCCACCGTGGAAGGAATCAAGCCCGCGGTGGACGCGCAAAAATGCCTCTTGGACGACCTCACGGGCGTCTTGCTCATCCCGGAGCAGCCCGAGGGCGATCGCGAACGCGCGCCGCTGATGGCGTTGCACCAGCTGCTTGAAGGCGAGTTTATCGCCTCTTTGGGCGCTTTCGATGAGGACACGATCCTGCTCCGCTTCGAGCTCTCGGCTCGTTCGGTTTGACGCCAGAGCGGCAGGAGTATTCACCCCCGTGACATTTCGATCAGTGCTCGGCTCACGCGGCGCGATTTCCGGCTGCGATGGCAACGCGCCCGCATCCACCAGGGAGGCGAGCGAGGGCAGGGTATCGCGAGCCTGGGACGCCATCACGCTCCAGTGTACGCCCGGGCTTCGCGTCGGCTCCCCCGCGGAGCGCCTCGAAGCAACAAGAACCGGGTGCACATGACGTGTGTTTCCAGGGAAGAGGTAAAATGCCGTCCGAGGATGGGTCTACGGCGAGTCTTCTTCCGGGGGCGCCGCCGGTTCGTCCGGCAACTCCACCAGCGTGACCTTCAAATCGAAAGTCCGCCCGCCGCGGACGACGCGCAACGTCACCGGCTTACCTACACCGGCCAAGCTCGCGACCCAGCGCAGCCGCTCGGGCCCGGTGAGCGCCTCGCCCTCGAACGCCGCGATCACGTCGTCGACCTGCAAGCCGGCGCGATCCGCCGGACCGCCCGGGACGATCACCCGCACCAAGGCGCCGTTCTCGTCGCTGAGCTTCAGGCGCTCCATGTCGTCCGGCAGCACGGACGATACGTGGACGCCGATCGCGCTCCGCTTGATGTGCCCATCTTTCAGCACACGCGGCAACAGCTCCTTGACCATGTTGATCGGAATCGCAAAGCCGATGCTGTTCGCTTGCGCGCGGATCGCCGTGTTGATGCCGACCACATTGCCGGCCATGTCGAGCAGCGGTCCGCCGGAGTTGCCCGGGTTGATGCTGGCATCGGTCTGCAGAAAATCGTAATAGCCCGATTCGTCGAGGCCCTTCACGTCTGCGAGCGTACGACCCTTGGCGGACAAAATGCCGGCTGAGACGGTGTGCGCCAGCGCGAATGGGTTGCCGATCGCCACTACCCAGTCGCCGACGCGGACCGCGTCCGAATCGCCCAGGGGCAGGTACGGCAGATTCTTTTCCTCGACGCGAAGCACCGCGATATCCGTCCGCGGATCGCGTCCGACGACGGTGGCTTTGACCTCGCGCTTCCGGCCGAAGATCACGTGAATCTCGCTGGCCTCGTCGATCACGTGGTTGTTGGTAATGATCAAGCCGTTGGGATCGTAGACGAACGCGGTACCAACGCCCTCCCCGACCACGCGCCGACGGCCCGACACGCCGCGGCGCTCTTGCAGCGTTTTCACGAATACGACCGCGGGATCTGCCTTGGCGGCGAGGTCGGCGAAGCTCTGCGGTGCGCGCGCGCCGGGCAGCGGCGCGGGCAACGGTGACGCGGTGGCCAGCGCCGTGGGGGCCACCGGCAACGCGCCCGAGGGTAACGGAGCAAGCCCCGCACCCGTCCCCGCAGGCAAGCGCTTGCAGCCGGCGAGCGCGGCAAGCGCCAAAACGATGCTCGCGAGCACGGCCGCGAGAAGGATGCGGCCGCGTGTCACTTGTGCTTTTGCGAGACTTCCACGAAGCGGAGCCGGAGGTCGTAGAGCGCCTGCGTCAGCATTTGCTCTTCGGCCCCCGTCAGATTCCCGTGGGTCTTCTCTTGAATCAACGCCAAAAGATCGATCGTTTGGCGGGCCATCGGCAAATCGACTTCACTCATTCCGTCGCTCGTCGGATGCGGAGCGTCACCCAGATGCAGCAGAGCCGAGTGGCTCAAGGACAGCACGAACGTCGTGAAGTCCACCGCGGGTAAATCGTCCGGCTGTAACGCCGAACTCGAGTCGGGTTCGCCGTGGCCTTGGCTCACGTGTCGCTCTCCACGTCCTCATCGCTGGGCTCGGGGCTGGCGTCCGGCGCAACCTCTGCCGCCACCGGCGCGACGACCGCAGGAGCGGCAGCAGCCGCCTTCTCGGCAGCGGCGACCTTGGCGGCAGCCTTCACCTTGATCTCGTCTTCGTCATCTTCATCGTCGTCGAGATCGTCGTCTTCATCGTCGTCGATGTCGTTCAATTCATTTTCGAGTGAACGCACGGACGGTACGTGCGCGACGACCGGGCGCGGTGCGGAGCGAGACACCACGCGCTCGACGCGCTCGGACTCTTTGACCAGCGCGGGCTGCTTGAGCTCGACCTCGACCACTTGATCGGCCACGTCAGCCAACGCGTCCACGTGCTTGGTTAGTTCACTCTCGGTGAGCATACCGCGCTTGAGCATGCGCTCGCGCACGCGTACGTCGTACTTGAAATTCTCGGGAATCGGCATGAGCTCTCCGTGTCGGTCTGCTCGGATCCCAGTCGGATCCGAAAAAGTAGTGCGGGTCGTCGGCCCGTCGGCCACGACCCTCGGGGGCCTTTCCTAGCGCCGGGATGGCCCCCGAAGCAAGCTCTCAGGCGTAATCAGCGGTTCTGGGTCCTCTTCTTGGGACAGAAGGCGCGCCTCGGCCTGTTCTAGCTCCTCTTCCGTCGCCGGTCGAACCTCCCGGGCCTCGACCTCGAAACGCAGGGTTTGCCCGGCGAGCGGGTGGTTGCTGTCGACCAGCACCCCTTCCTCGCTCACGTCCAAGACCTGGAGCAGTACTGGGCGGCCGTCTTCGTCCTCTGCCTCGTAGCAGTCCCCGGCGGCGACATCTTCAGGAAAATCGCCGCGGTCCACTTCGACCTGGGCGTCTGGATTGCGCAGACCGAAGGCTTGCTCGGGACGGAGCAGCACGGTGCGCTGGGAGCCCTGCGCCAAGCCCTCCAGCTTTTCCTCGAGCGCCGGAAAGAGCACGCCGTAACCGATCAGGCAGCACAGCTCGCTCTCACCCGTTTCTACCACGGCGTCCTCGGCGTCGAAGACTTGGTAGCCGAGGCGAGCCCACATGCCGGGACTGAGTTGGTAGTCGCTGCTCTCTGGCATCTGCCGCCGGATTAGCACGAGTCACGGTCCGAGTCCGCTGACAATCTTGCCCGCAATGGCGCTGGCGGCGACGACCAGTGGGCTTGCCAGGTAAACGCGACCCGGGCCGCTGCGCCCGGGAAAATTGCGGTTCACCGCGCTGACCGTGATTTGCTCGGCCGAGCTAGAGGTGCCGGGCCCGGCGCGAATGCAGGCGCCGCAAGACGGGTCCAGCAAACTTGCGCCCACGCGTTCGAACAGTTCGATGTAGCCGCGCTCTTTTGCATAACGGCGCACGCTCTGCGAGCCGAATTGTAAATAGAACAACACTCCGGGCGCCACTCGGAGCCCGCGCTCGAGCGCTTCTCGAATCACGGAAGCGTACAGATCCATGTCGCTGGCCTTGCCGCCCGTGCACGAACCACCGTAGGCGATGTCGATGCGCACCTCCGAGCCCAGCTGCTGTTCGAGCCGCGAGAGCGGAATGCCGCTGCGCGGATCGCTGGGCAGCGCCACCATGATCGGCACTTCGGACAAATCCAGCTCGATGCTGACCGCGTACTGTGCGCCTTCGTCCGGAAGCACGACACGCGCAGCGAGCGCCTCGCGCGATAAACCGCGCGCGCTCATCAAGTACTCGATGACGACCTGGTCGGCCGCGATGATGCCGGTGAAGGCACCAGCCTCGACGGCCATGTTGGTCAGCGTCGCGCGCTCGCCGAGGGGCAGTCCCAAAAGGCCGGGGCCGGAGAATTCCAAGACCTTGCCGACCGCGCCACCGCCCTTGATTTCCGGCCGCGCGAGCAACAGCAGCATCACGTCTTTGGCGCACACGCCCTGACCCAGCGTGCCGCTGAGCCACACGCGCACACTTTGCGGAACATCCACGCGCACGTCGCGCGTGAGCCAAGCGTTGGCCATATCGGTGCTACCGACGCCGAAGGCCAGGCAGCCGAGTACGCCTGCCATGCACGTGTGCGAATCGGTGCCGATCACCAGCTCGCCGGGCAACGCCAGATCTTCGATCACCTTGTTGTGGCAGATGGCTTCACTGCCGGCGGCCTGGCCGTCGCGTTCGACTTCACCGAACAGGCGAACGCCGTGGCGAAGCGCGAACGCTCGCTGCACGGTGACGAGCTCGCGTGACTGCTCGACGAGGCCGAGGGCGCGGTGCTTTTCGGGCATCACGCTCTCGAGGAACGTCAAATGGTCTCGAAACAACACCAGTGAGTCGGGCTCGGCGACGCGCGCTTGTTCACCAAAGCCGGCGCGAAACAGCGCGTCGGCCATGGGCGTCACGTATTCGTGACTGAAGCGCAGGTCGGCGCGGGCAAAGAGCGCATCGCCGGGCGCCACCGCGGGCAGCCCCAGTGCGCCACGCTTGGCATCGCGCACGGCGTGCGCCGCCAAGATTTTTTCGGCGAGCGTCATCGGCCGGGGCGCGTGGCGCGGCAGCTCGGGACCGAGTGCGCCACTCAGGCGCGCGCGGTTGTACGCAAACAGCCCGCCCGCCTCGACGATCGCGCGCGAGATCGGCGAGAGCTCTCGAGAGAATGCACTGCGCTCGATCTCGTCGCCCCGTTCCAAGCGCTCCAGTAGCGAAAAGTCCGTACTGGTCAAGAGTCCGATGTTCTGACAATTCTGCAGGTAAATTTTCTCGAAGCTGGGCGCGAACACGACTTCGACCCCGCACGCGAGCTCGGCGTACGGCGCGGTCTCGCGTGAGCTGCCGCAGCCCTTGCTCGGTCCGCTCACAATCACCTGGAAGCCGCCGTCGCGCACGGCATCGCGCGGGACGGTGTCGCCGCGCAGGCCGACCAGGCAATAGCGAGCCAGCGTTCGGTCGTAGTAGTAGCAGGCCCAGGCCGGCGTCAGTTCATCGGTAGAGATGCTCGCCAAAAGCGGCCGCGCGGCATCGAACGTCAGCGTTTCGCCCGCGAGCTGGGCGCGGAGGAGTTGCGGATCCTCCGTCAGGTACAGAACGCGACCAGACAGGCGGATCGCGCTCATGATTTGCCGCCGCGCGCGTCGGATGCCCCCGCGCCGCACAGCACCGACAGAACTCGCAGCGTCAGTTCGAGCTCGACTTCCGACGATTGGCAGGCGCGCGCCCGTTCGGCAACGAGCGTTGCGCGCTCGAGGAAGCGCGCTCGACGTTCGGCGGGCACAGCTAGCGAAGCTTCTTCAATCGACACGCGCCGAGTCTAACAAATTTTGCGAGGGCCTCCTCGAATCAGCCAAAAAACCCTGCCAAGGACCTTGCCTGGCTGGGGAACTCCGGGTCAAGCTCGCGCCCGTGCTTCGGGTCCGCCGCTCATTCGTCGCCCTGCTCCCTGCGTTCGGGGCGCTCATCGGTTGCCCACAGCCACAGACAGATCCGGCTCGAAAGGCCCCGCTCCAGGCAGGAGAGCCGAGCGCCAAGAGCGCGGCGAGCGCAGCCCCGGCCGTGCATCAAGTACCCGAGCCATTGCCCAACGAGCGGGTCGAGATCCCGGGCGGCGTCTTCATGGTCGGCAGCCGCCCTGGGGATCCGGGTCGTAACCCGGAGCTCGAACCACGCCAGACGTCGATCGAGCTCGGCCCATTTCAGATCGATCGGCTGCCCTATCCGAACGACGGCAAGAGCCCACCCTTGACCGGCCTGAGCCGTGACGAAGCCAAGCGCAACTGCGCCGAGCGCGGCGAGCGTTTGTGCACGGAGCTGGAGTGGGAGCGCGCGTGCAAAGGGCCAACCAGCAGCGACTACGCGACGGGCAAGAGCTGGGAAGCGCGCTGCGCCAGCGAACCGCTCAGCTGCGCCTCGGGCTTCGACGTGCTCGGCATGGGCGGCAACCTGCGTGAATGGGTGGCCAGCGAAATCCCGAGCAAAGAAGGCATCAACGCGCGGGCCTTGGTGCGCGGCGCTGCCGCTGGCGCGGCCGGCCCCGAACATCGCTGCGCCGCACGCCGCGCACTTCCGAGCGAGAGCAAGGCCGAGGACCTGGGCTTTCGTTGCTGCAAGGGCGCGCCCAACGCCGCGATCGTGCCCGAGCCCAAGCTGGGCGATACCTTCTCACGGGGTAAGATCAGCAGCGAGGCCCTCGAGAAGGTGTTCAAACAGAGCCCGCACACGGCGAACATCACGGGCGTGAAATTCTACCGCGAACCGGACGCAGCCAACACCGTCGTGGCGCGCGGTCCCGGCGACAAGAAGGGCTTCTTGTTCACCGTCGCGCCCTTGATTTGGCGACCCACGGCCGGCGCGGAGTTTCTGCTCGTCTCCGGCAAGTCCGGCGATGCGGACGCGTTCGTGGCCGTGCTGCACGTCCTGGGCGACGACGAATATTCGCTGGCCGCCAGCTTCTTCATGAAGAACGAACCCGGACCGGTTGCCTTCGCTTACAGTGATTCGATTCGGCCGCGCTTACACTGGAGCACGTGCTGGGGCTGCCCCGGTGAGACGGGTAAGATCCTGTTTCGACCACCCGAGAGCGTGGTGATTTTTCAGCCGTGAACCGGCACGCTCAGGCCAATCCGACGTACAAGTGCTGAACGTCGTCGTCTTCGTCGAGCGCGGCCAAGAAGGCTTCGACCTCGGTGCGCGCCTCGCCCGCGAGCTGCACGGGGTTTTTGGCGACCCAGATTTGACTGGCGGCCGTGACGCCCCAGCCACGCGCGCCCAGCGCCTTGACGACCACGTCCAAGTCAGTCGCTTCGGTGATGAAGCGGTACAGGCCGTCTTCCGCCGCCTCGACTTCTTGCGCGCCGGCTTCGATGGCTGCTTCTTCGGCATCCTCGCCAGCGGCAGGCGGAGTGGCTTCCACCGCGCCGCAGCGGTTGAAGTCCCAGCTGACCGAACCGCTCGCACCTAGCTGCCCCTTTTTGAACAAGAGGCGCATGTTGGGCGCGGTGCGATTCTTGTTGTCGGTCAAGCACTCGACGATCACCGGCACCTGGTGCGGGGCGAAGCCTTCGTAAAATACGGTCTCGTGTTGGGCTTGGCCTTCGATCAGCCCAGCGCCCTTCTTGATCGCGCGCTCCAAGGTCTCGCGGGTCATCGAAGCGCGCTTGGCTTGCTCGATGGCGAGGCGCAGGCGCGAGTTGCTGTTCGGATCCGGGCCGCCGCTGCGAGCGGCGACCATGATTTCCTTGGCCAGCTTGGTAAAGAGCCGACCCTTGGCGTCAGCGCCTTGCTCGCGGCCTTTTTGCTTCCATTGCGCACCCATGCGCGGCGTTTAACAGTTCAAAGGGCAATGCTCAACTCGAACGCGTTGCCGCTGCCGCTGGGTGGGGCCACGGCGCGCACTTCGGCCCCGGAGGCTTGCGCCGCCAAGCGAGCCGCATACAGGCCTATCCCACGGCTATAGCGCGCACCGACCTGACCTTTGGCCGAGACTTGCCCCTCGGCAGTAAAGGCCTTGTCCTGAAACTCACCCACGACTCGGGCGCCGCCGTCTTCCACCAGCAGCACCACGCGCGAGCCTTCGGCGCGCACGGAGACTCGCACCGGCAGGCCGTCTTGCGCGTGTTGGATCCCGTTCTTGATCAGGTTGCCGAGGGCCCGACCGAGCATCTCGCGGCTCGTTGCGAGCTTGACGTCCGCATCGGCCGTGGGCGTGAACTCGACGCGCACGCCGTAGCTTACGGCGAGTGAGCGCGAGCGCGACAGCGAATCGCTGATCAAGTCTCGCACGGTGAACGAGTTCTGTTCGAAACGCCGCTCACCACGCAGCGCGAGCGACAGCAACTCTACATTGTCGATGATATGGCCGAGCGCCTCGCACGACGCTGATACGTCTTCCAGCGCCTCTTTGGCGTCTTCGCTAG
This sequence comes from Pseudomonadota bacterium, assembly GCA_037200885.1. GTDB lineage: Bacteria > Myxococcota_A > Polyangia > Polyangiales > Polyangiaceae > PMG-095. Next base: position 1,447,015 of record JBBCIN010000001.1, on the reverse strand, counting down.
TGGTGTCGCGAGCGGTCTGCAAGAAGCTCGCGTTACTGTGCAGCGCCGACAGCGGGTTCCGCAGATCGTGCACGATCAGCCCCAGTAGGCCGCCAACCAAATCCGACTCCAAGCGATCTGTCGCCATGAGACCGCTAGCGTACTGACTTGTGCCGGGCGACGTAAGTCCCGCGTCGCGGGAGGCCCACCGAGAGCTCTTCGATAGGCGCTCGAGTCAGCGCCGCAGCAAACCATTTCGAGTCAGAAATGCCGCTATCCGCGCGGAAATTTCGCGATGGTGTTCGAGTGGGGCAAGGTGTGTCCCGCTCGCTATCACCTCCAGCTCGGCGCCTGGGATCGCTTGGGCCATGGCTTCGGAAACCGCCGCTGGGGTGAAGGAGTCTTTGGCGCCCGCGATCACCAGCGCGGGCACGCGCACCAGGCCCAACATGTCCTCCGCGGAGTGCTCCCCGGCCGCGCGCAGCATGCGCAGAAACAATTCGAAGTCCACGATCGACACGTGTTGAAAGTACGGCTCGACGTCTTCGAAGCGGACCTGCGCGAGGTTGATGTCGCCGGTGAGTCGGGCGACGGCGATCGCCACCTTGGGCGGGACGCTCGACCAGATCGCGCGCGCCACGATCGGATGCGTAGTCGCAAACTCGATCAGGTTCGGCAGCACCGAGGCCAGCATCTCGCTGCCCTTGAAGGTGTAGGTCACTCGGCCAAAGCTGCCGCACAGCAGGACGAGCCCCGCAATGCCCTCGGGCCTTCGGCGATAGGCCTCCAGCGCGACTTGCGTGCCGAGCGAATGGCCGATCAGAACAACGGGCGGATCACCGAGCTCACGACGGACTGCGTCCACGTCGTCGGCCAGAGCATGGACGCCGATTTGCTCGGTATCCACGGGCAGACCACTTCGGCCGTGCCCGCGGTAATGCGAATGAGCGACGTTCAGCGACTCGGCGAGCTCGTCCCACAGGTACTTCCAGATGAAGCCATCGCAGGCGAGCCCATCGCACAGCAGCGCCGTGAGCCCGCGAGGGCCCGATGAATCGGCACCACCAGACGCGCCGAACGATTCAGTGCGCCTGAGCTGGCGATGGAAGTACAGCCGGGTTCCGTCGGCGCCTCGAGCGAATGACTCTGTCGAGATGGACGAGACAGACGAGAGCGAGGTTACCGAGGAATCAGGTAGCGACTTCTTCCTCGTCGTCACTGATGTCGTTCACACTCGGGATCTTTTTGATCTCGAGCCGAGCCATCTTCCAGGCTCGCTGTACAACCCAAGAGAGAGAGCGATCGAGACGCGCAGCCTCATCTTTGATTTCCTGAAGCATGGCTTCCGGGAAATACAGGCTCTGTTTGCGCTTATCGCTGCCGGCAGTTTTGGTTGAGTCGTGGTCGGCCAAGCGTGTACCTCTGTGTGGGGGGGTGTCACCCGACACCAGGAAAAAAGCTAGTATCACCCACAGGGTCGCGAAATCAATCACGAAATGCGTCGGCCCCAGAACTTTGCTTCAAACCGCTCAAAACCGCTCGAATTCGCAGAGTCGATGGGTGAAACCAGAGGAACGCGGACAAGGCAGGGCCGCGGCGTGTATCGTGACGGGGCATGTCTGCAAAATCGCGTGCGTTTTTTAGTGTTTCGCGGATCGGGCCGCTGGTTTTTGCCGTCATTTTCGGGGTGTTGATCAGCCACTTCGCGCATGCCGGCAGTGAGCGCGAGAGCCCTTACCGGGTCGTCGAGCAGTTAGGGCGTGTCCTCGTCTGGATCGAGAACGAGTACGTCGACCCAGTCGATCGCAAGCGTCTGCTCGAGGGCTCGATCAAAGGCATGGTGGCCGAGCTCGACCCGCACTCCTCGTACATGCCCGCCGAGGACTACGCGATTTTTCAGGGCGACACCGAAGGGCACTTCGGCGGCGTCGGGGTCGAGGTGGATTTCGGCGACGAGTACGTGACCGTGATCGCGCCGATCGAAGGTTCACCCGCCGAACGCGCGGGCGTGCGCTCGGGCGATCGCATCTTGGCGATCGACAACACGAGCGTGCGCGCGCGACCGTCGATCGAGCTCGTTCGCCAAATGCGCGGCGAGCCCGGTAGCCACGTGCTGCTCACGATTCGTCGCGCGGGCTCGGAAAAGCTCCTCTACCTGACGCTCACTCGCCAGGTGATCACGGTCGCGAGCCTGTCGAGCAAATTGCTCAAGGGCGGCGTCGGCTATCTGCGCATCAAGACCTTTCAGACTGGCACGCACGCCGAGTTTCTCGATCACTACGCCAAACTGCGCCGCGAAAACGGCGGTGATTTGGCCGGCATCGTGCTCGACATGCGCAACAATCCGGGCGGCTTGGTCAACGAGGCCAGCGCGATTGCCGACGATTTCTTGAGCAGCGGCGTCATCTACACCACGCGTCGACGCGGCAAGATCGTCGATGAGGTGCGGGCGGACGGCGGCGGCGCGGCGCGACGCGGACCGCTCGCTGTCTTGGTCAACGAGTTCAGCGCCAGTGCCGCCGAGCTCGTCGCCGGCTGCATCCAAGACAATCATCGCGCAACGCTGGTCGGCGCCAAGACCTTCGGCAAGGGCTCGGTTCAAACCATCATCGATCTGCCCGACGGCGCCGGTCTGCGCTTGACCACCCTCAGGTATTACACGCCGAGTGGTCGCGCGATCCAAGAGCAAGGCGTCACTCCGGACGTACTCATCCCTGGCGCCACGCCCGCCGAAACCTTCGGCGTCGTGCGCGAAGAAAACCTCGACAACCACCTACCCCCCGTCGAAGGCGCGGCGCCGAAAGTGGTCGCTCCCTCCCTCAAGGTCCCGCTCGACGCACCGCCCTCGAAAGACGCCCCCGCCCCCGGCCTCGAAGTCGATCTCGGGGTCGCCCGCACCGTCCCCGTCGACCCTCGCACCGGCCCCGACGCCGCGCTCAGCGTCGCCTATCAAATCGTCACCGGCTCGTACAAACGCCCTCCCACGCTACCCGCAACGCTGTAACCAACCCGCGAGCGCCCATCCGTTTTTGGGTTAGCGGGCGCGGCACACGCTCCCCGTCGCGTAGCTCAGTCAGCGCTTCCTCGAAATCGTTCCACGCGCTCAATGGACGTGGAAGGCGATTCTTCTCTCTGGGTCGAGACACGACGCCGAAGGCTGGGACGCCTTTCGTCGTGTTCCGTGACCATCAACCCTTGTCTCGACCTTTGACCTGGTTGGGAGCGGCGGCCATGGCGGTCAAGAGCTCGCGGTTCATCTTGGCGATGAAGCTGATGCTGATGTCCTTGGGGCAGGCGGCTTCGCACTCTTTGTGGCTGGAGCAGTGACCGAAGCCTTCCGCGTCCATTTGAGCGACCATTTTGCGCACGCGGTCGGCGCGCTCGGGGGCGCCTTGGGGGAGCAGCGCCAAGTGCGAGATCTTGGCGGCCGTGAACAGCGCGGCGGAGGCATTGGGGCAGGCCGCGACGCAGGCGCCGCAACCGATGCAGGCCGCGGCCTCGAAGGCCTCGTCCGAGTTGAGCTTCGGCACGGGCACCGAGTTGGCTTCGGGGGCCGCGCCCACGCGGACGGAGATGTAGCCGCCGGCTTGGATCACGCGATCGAACGCGCTGCGATCGACGACCAGATCACGTACGACCGGAAAGGCGGCCGCGCGCCAGGGTTCGATCGTGATTTCGTCGCCGTCATTGAACGAGCGCATGTGCAGCTGGCAAGTGGTAGTGCTCTTGGCCGGGCCGTGCGGCACGCCGTTGATCACCATGCCGCACGCGCCGCAGATCCCTTCGCGGCAATCGTGGTCGAACGCGATCGGCGCTTCGCCCTTTTGCGCCAGGCCTTCGTTCACCACGTCGAGCATCTCCAAGAAGGACATGTGGTCGTTGATGGCTTTGGCTTCGTAACGCACGAAGCCTCCCGGCTCTTTCGGACCCTTTTGGCGCCAGACGTTGAGCACCAAGTTCATCAAGCGCGCCATTACTTGTAGCTCCTCTGGCTGGGATGCACGTATTCGAAGGTCAGCGGCTCTTTGTTCAGCTTGGGTGCGTTGGTCGCGCCACTGAATTCCCAGGCTGCAACGTACGAGAACAATTCGTCGTTACGTTTCGCTTCGCCTTCTTCGGTTTGATACTCTTCACGGAAGTGCCCGCCTGCCGACTCTTCACGCTTTAGGGCATCGATACAGGTGAGCTCGGCGAGCTCGAAGAAATCCGCGACGCGGCCGGCTTTCTCGAGCATGCCGTTTAGCTCCTCACCGCTGCCGACAATGCTCAGATCGCTGTAAAATTGCTCGCGCAGCTCGGGGATTTTGCCCAGTGCGAACTTCAGACCGTCCGCGGTTCGGCCCATGCCGCAGTGATCCCACATCAAGGTGCCGAGCTCGCGATGGTACGATTCCGGCGTACGCTTGCCGCCGATGGTCAGGAGCTGCTTGATGCGCGCTTCGACCTCCGAGACCGTGCGGCGCACGTCCGGATGCGTATCGTCGATGCTGCCCGGCTGCACGCCCGCGAGGTAGTTGGGCACGGTGACCGGCAGCACGAAGTAACCGTCCGCGAGACCCTGCATCAGCGCGCTGGCGCCCAAGCGATTGGCGCCGTGGTCGGAGAAGTTCGCCTCGCCGCCCACGAACAGCCCCGTGATCGTGCTCTGCAGGTTATAATCCACCCATAGGCCGCCCATCGTGTAGTGGATGGCGGGGTACATACGCATCGGCACTTCATACGGGTTTTCACCGGTGATGCGCTCGTACATCTGGAACAAGTTGTCATAGCGCTCGGCCACGGCATCGCGCCCGAGGCGCTTCACGGCTTCACCGAAGTCCAAGTACACGCCGCGGCGCACGCCGCCGACTTCAGGGCCCACGCCCTTGCCCTGATCGCACATGTCCTTGGCACGGCGCGACGCGATGTCACGAGGCACCAAGTTGCCGAAGCTCGGGTACAAGCGTTCGAGGTAGTAGTCGCGATCGGCTTCGGGGATCGTCTTTGGATCCTTGGTACAATCAGCGGCGTTCTTCGGTACCCAAACGCGACCGTCGTTGCGCAGGGACTCGCTCATCAAGGTGAGCTTGGACTGATAATCCCCGCTTTGTGGGATGCAAGTCGGGTGGATCTGAGTGAAGCACGGGTTCGCGAAATACGCGCCGCGCCGATGCGAGCGCCAGGTCGCCGTAGTGTTGCAGCCCTTGGCGTTGGTCGACAGATAGAACACGTTGCCGTAGCCACCGCTGCACAGGACCACCACGTCCGCGGTGTGCGCCTCGATCTTCCCGCTGACCAAGTTGCGCGTGACGATGCCGCGGGCGACGCCATCGACCGTGATCAGATCCAGCATCTCGGTGCGCGGATACATCTTCACGGTCTTGGCTTCGATCTGCTTGGCCAAGGATTGATACGCGCCCAAGAGCAGCTGCTGCCCGGTCTGACCGCGCGCGTAGAACGTGCGCGCCACCTGGGCGCCACCGAAGCTGCGGTTGCCGAGCAAACCGCTGTATTCGCGAGCGAACGGCACGCCCTGGGCCACGCATTGATCGATGATGTTCACGCTCAGCTCGGCCAAGCGATACACGTTCGACTCGCGCGCGCGAAAGTCCCCACCCTTCACGGTGTCGTAGAACAGGCGGTACACGCTATCGCCGTCGTTCTGATAGTTCTTGGCGGCGTTGATGCCGCCCTGAGCGGCGATGCTGTGCGCGCGCCGCGGGCTATCCTGGTAACAGAAGCAAGACACGTTGTAGCCGAGCTCGCCCAGCGTGGCTGCGGCGGCGCCGCCCGCCAACCCCGAGCCGACCACGATCACCTTGTACTTGCGACGGTTGGCCGGGTTGACCAGCTTGGCCTTGAAGCGCGCCTCGTTCCAGCGCGCTTCAATCGGACCTGTGGGTGCACGAGCGTCTAGTTCCATCAGTGGGTCTCTTTCGATTTCGAAGGCGCGAACGAGCAAAACGAGACTGACGTTCGGCTCACTTCACGAGGCCCAGCAGCACCGTGAGCGGCAAGAACACGTTGCCCGCCGTCACCAGGAAAGCCAGGCCGCGCGCGACGAGCTTGAGGCGCTGATTGTAACGCGGGTGGTTGAAGCCGACCGACTGCAGCATGCTGAAAGCCCCGTGATAGAGGTGCATGCTGAGCATCAGGTTGGCGAACACGTACAGCGCGACGACCCATGGGATCGAGAACGCGTGCACGAAGTTCGAGTACACGTCGTCGGGGACGTGCTCGTAGTCACCGAGCGCGGTGCCCGGGAAGGTGAAGTGCGCGAGGTGAAAGACGATGTACGCGAGCAGGATCGGCCCGGTGTACTTCATCATCAGCCCCGCGTAGGTCGCGCTGATGTTCTTCTTGACCTTGTACGCCACGGGGCGGGCGGCGATGCTCTTGCCGTACAGCTCGAGCACGATCACGGTGTGCACGATTAGGGCGATGAGCAGTAGCGCGCGCACGCCCCAGAGCAGGACGACGTTGTGCTTGATGCCTGCTGCGTAGCCGTTGAAAACCTCCGGGCCCAAAAGGACCTGCAGGTTGCCGAGCATGTGGCCAATCACGAACCCGAACAGAATCACGCCGCTGACGGCCAACGCGGCTTTCTTGCCAACGGTGGTGTCGAACAGCGTGAGGGCTTTTTGATTCTGCATTGCTGGAGCGAGCGGTTTCTGGGGCTCTACCTTTAGAGCCTAGGCGGCACCTTTTAGCAGCTGCCGCAGCACGAACTGAAGGATGCCACCGTGCTTGTAGTAGTCGAGCTCGACCAAGGTGTCGATTCGGGCCAAAACCTCGATTTTTTTCGACGTGCCGTCGGGGTCGGTGGCCGTCACGGTGAGCTTGACCCCGGGCGCCAGCCCGGAGGCCACGCCCGCGATGGCGTAGGTTTCTTCGCCCGTCAGCCCCAGGCTCTCGCGGTTCTGGCCATCCAGGTACTGCAGCGGCAGCACGCCCATGCCGATCAGGTTACTGCGATGGATGCGCTCATAGGACTCGGCAATGACTGCTCGAATGCCGAGCATGAAGGTGCCCTTGGCGGCCCAGTCACGCGAGGAGCCGGAGCCGTACTCTTTGCCGGCCAAGATCACGAGCGGCGTGTTGTCCGCCTTGTACTTGACCGAAGCCTCGTAAATCGACGTCTGCTCGTTGGTCGGTAGGTAGCGCGTTACGCTGCCTTCGACCCCGGGCACGAGTTGATTGCGCAGGCGCACGTTGGCGAACGTACCGCGCATCATCACTTCGTGATTGCCGCGGCGCGCGCCGTATTGATTGAAGTCCGCGGGCTTCACGCCGTGCTCGACCAAGTACTGCGCGGCCGCCGAGTTCTTGGCGATGTTACCCGCGGGCGAGATGTGATCGGTCGTCACCGAGTCACCGAGCACTGCCAGCACGCGCGCGCCCGAAATATCTTTCACCGGTGCCGGCTCGATGCTCATGTCCTCGAAGAACGTGGGCTTACGCACGTAAGTGCTGTCTTCCGACCAGGCGAAGCGGCTGCCCTCCGGGACCGCCAACGCGCGCCAAGCGTCATCGCCGGTGAACACGTTCGCGTACTCTTCACGGTACATTTTCGAGGTCACGTGCGCTTGCACGGTCTCGGAAATGTCCTTGGTGGACGGCCAAATGTCCTTCAAGAACACGTTCGCGCCGTCCGGTGATTGACCGAGCGGCTCGGTGGCGAAGTCGATGTCGATGCGACCGGCGAGGGCGTAGGCGACCACCAACGGCGGGCTGGCGAGGTAGTTCGCGCGCACGTCGGGGCTGACGCGACCCTCGAAGTTGCGGTTGCCGCTGAGCACGCTCACCGCCACCAAGTCGCCCTCGTGAATCGCCGAGCTGATGGTCTCCGGCAGCGGGCCGCTGTTGCCGATGCAGGTCGTGCAACCGTAGCCGACCACGTTGAAGTGCAAGCTCTCGAGGCTGGGCAGCACGCCCGCCGCCTTCAAGTACTGCGTGACCACCTTGGAACCCGGAGCGAGGCTGGTCTTGACCCACGGCTTGACCGTCAAACCCTTGGCCACTGCGTTCTTCGCCAAGAGGCCGGCGCCGAGCATCACGTACGGGTTCGAAGTGTTGGTGCAAGAGGTGATCGCCGCGATCACGACCGAGCCGTGACCGACCTCGAAGTTTGCGCCATCGAGCGAGGCCTTCACGCGCGTGGTCAGATCCTCCGGCTTGGCCGGCGCGGGGGCGCCTTTGCCCTTGTTTTTGGCAAGCGCGACCATTTCGCCCAAGTTCTTGGCGAAGCCGGCGCCGACGTCCTTGAGCGCGACCTTGTCGTGCGGGCGACGCGGCCCGGCCATGGTCGGCACGATCGTGGATAGGTCGAGCTCGAGCGTGTCGGTGAACACTGGGTCGGGCGTGCCCTTCTCGCGGAACAAGCCCTGAGCCTTGGCATACGCTTCGATCAACGCGGCGCGCTCTTCACTGCGGCCCGACAAGCGCACGTAGTTGATGGTCTCCGCGTCGATCGGGAAGATGCCGCAGGTAGAGCCGAACTCCGGCGCCATGTTGCCGATGGTCGCGCGATCCGCGAGCGGCAGATGGTCCAAGCCATCGCCGAAGAACTCCACGAATTTACCGACTACGCCTTTGTCACGCAGCTTCCTGGTGATGGTCAGCACCAAGTCGGTCGCGGTGGCGCCTTCCGGCATGGCGCCGAACAAGCGAAAGCCGATCACCTGCGGGATCAGCAGATTGATGGGTTGGCCGAGCATGGCCGCCTCGGCCTCGATGCCGCCCACGCCCCAACCGAGCACGCCAATGCCGTTGATCATCGTGGTGTGGCTGTCGGTGCCGACGATGGTGTCGGGGTAGGCGAGGCCGTCTTTGTCGAAGATGACCCGCGCCAAGTACTCCAAGTTCACTTGGTGCACGATGCCGGTCGACGGCGGCACTACCTGGAAGTTGTTGAATGCCGTTTGCGCCCAACGGAGCAGCACGTAGCGCTCTTCGTTGCGCTCGTATTCGCGCTTCGTATTTTTGAGCAGCGAGTCGGCAGCGCCGTAGAAGTCCACTTGCACCGAGTGATCAATCACTAGCTCGGAGGGGAACAGCGGATTGATCTTGGATGGGTCGCCTCCCATCTTCGCCATTGCGTCGCGCATGGCGGCCAAATCGACCACGGCCGGCACGCCCGTGAAGTCCTGTAAGACGACGCGCGCGGGATGGAACGCGATCTCGGTATCGGGGACGGCTTTGGGGTCCCAGCTGGCGAGCGCCTCGATATCCTTTTTGACGACGGCCTTACCGTCTTCGCAGCGAAGCAGATTCTCCAGCAAGATGCGCAGCGAGAAGGGCAGCCGGGCGGCGTCCTTGCCACTCGCCGCGGAAAACTTCGGGAGGCTGAAATACGTGAATTTCTTGCCGTTTACGTCCAGCTCGGAGCGCGTGCCAAAAGAATCAAGGGAGCGGTCGGTCATATGCATTCCTCGCCCTCGGGCGTACTCCAATGGCCCGAGGCACGCAATCACTGGTTGTGGCCTTTTGCCACCACGGTAGACCCGACAACTAGCTGAATCCGCGAGCAATTTTTCCGGCATGTTGCCGGACCCGAACGCCCTCGCTTAATGCGCGCTCACTCCTAGCCACGCCGGAGCTCGCTCGCGAGCGCCAAGCGAGAGCGAGAACGCGAAAGCCCTGCTGGAAGACTACAGGAAAAGGCGGCGTTTCCCCGGGTGTTCGTGGGATGGGGCTTGAAATCGGGGCGCTTCCTGGGGTACGTTCAAAGGATCGGCCAATTTGCCGTTTTTAGGAGATTGAGATGACCGCACTCAAGAACGTCCTCGGATTAACGCTTGCTGCTGGTGTCCTCGCAACCACGACTGCTGCCTTCGCGGGCCCCTTCAGTCACGGCCCGCACGGCCCCGCCCCCACCCCGAGCCCGAAGCCTGCGGCTGCCCCGGAGCTGGCCGGAAAAGGCGCTCCAGCCGCCCTCGCGCTGATCGCCGGCGGAGCTGCGATCGTGATTTCGCGCCGTCGTCGCCAAAGCTGATTCTGAACCTTCTCCGGACGAGTCCCCTTGCACACCGAACGCCCCACGACCGTTGATGGAAGTGGGGGAAGAATGCGTTGGGGTCGCTGGGCGGCTCTCTTCTTCGGCTTTACGTTCGAATATTATGCGATCAGCGGCAGCGTCGACGCACAGCTCGTGGCTCAGGCGCGTGGCGGCTTTTGGTCCGCGCTCGTCAACTTCGAGCTGATCGCGCGCGCCGCGTTTCTGTGCGCGACCTGCGCGCTCGTTCTGATGCGCCCGAGCCGCGCCCAGGTGCGCCGGCTCGAGGCGCGGACGGAAGGAACGCTCTGGTTCGCGCACGCGCTGATTTTCGGGCTGTTCTGGTCGATGACCCGCTTCATGTTTCAGAGCGATGCGCCGCCGCGCGGTCCGGCACTGCTTTGGCTCGCTGGCTGGGGATTGGTCGGCGTGGCAAGCGCGGTCACCCTCTGCCTCGGAGCGATCGGCGTGCCGCGCACACGCCCCGTGGCGTTGATCGGCGCACTCGGCGTGGGCCTCTCCCTGGCCTGGCTGATGAACGAGTTCGGCTGGTGGACGCAAAACCTGTGGCGGCCGTTCTCCGCCGCAGCGCTGGCGATGGCCGCGTTTCTACTCGGGTTGGGCTCCGCAAACGTCCAGGTCGATGCGACGCACTACGTGCTCACGATGGACGACTTTGCCGTGCACGTGGAGGCGGGCTGCAGCGGCCTCGAGAGCATGGGCATGGTGTTGCTACTCACGCTCATCTATCTGGCAATTTTTCGGCGTGAGCTGCGCTTCCCGCGCGCGCTCTTGCTCTTGCCATTGGGGCTGACGCTCACTTGGCTGGGCAACGGTCTGCGACTCGCGCTCATGATCTGGATCGGCGCGCGAATCGATCCGGAGCTCGCGCTGGGCGGCTTTCATTCCAAAGCCGGTTGGGTGCTCTTCTCGAGCATCAGCCTAGGCATCGCTTTCATCGGCCACCACTCACCTTGGTTGGCAAAGGCAAAGGTGATCGAGAGCGTCGAGCTCGACCGCCAGCTCACGACCGCTTTTTTGATGCCGCTCACCGTGCTGCTCGCGATTGCGCTGGTCAGCGGCATGGTGGGACACAGTGACGGCGGTGGCTATGCGCTGCGCATGGCATTCGGTGTACTGACGCTAGCCGTGCTCTGGACCAAGTACGGCGATCTGCGCTGGCGCGAACCGGGCGCGCTCGCGGCGTGCTTGCTCGGCCTCGCGCTTGGGCTCGTCTGGCTCGGTTCAGGTTGGCCGTTTCCGCCCGCGGGCTCGACCGACTCGACCGGGGTGTGGTTGGTCGTGCGCGCGCTCGGCTTCTCGACCGTGGTGCCCTTGGCCGAAGAGCTCGCCTTCCGCGGCTACCTGCTGCGCGTCTTGCAGAATCGCCACTTCGAGCAGGTCTCCTATCGTTCGGGGCCGTGGTGGGCAGTCGCCGTTTCTTCACTGGTGTTCGGCGCGCTGCACGAGCGCTGGCTGGCCGGCACGCTCGCCGGGCTGGTCTACGCGCTGATCCAGATCCGGGGCGGTCGCTTGCGAGACGCAGTACTCGCCCACGCGACGACCAACGCGACCTTGGCCATGTTCGCATTGGCCCTGCAAAATCCGTCGTTTTTCGGCTGATTCGCTGGCAATCGTTAGAAGGCGCTGCGCAACGCCAAGCCGAACTGGCCCGGGCCAGCAGCGAAGGACCAACCGGGAGCTTTGGACTTGGCTTCCTTCGCGGGCGGATCGTAGCGGTTCACGCTTTCACCGGTGAGCAACAGCACGACGCCGGTAACGAGGGCGACGCCGCCCACCGCCACGCCGATGTAGCCGGGGATGTCGTGGGCTTTGGCGCTGTCGTAGCTGTCTTTGGCGTCCGCGACTTCGGCGTTGCACTGAGCGGCGTCGCCGTTCTGCGAGGCCGAGTCACACACGGAGCCCTTGGTCGGGCTCGAGACCTGGTCGACCTTTTGATTGTAGGTGCTGAGCGCGTCGCTCTTCTTGGAGCTGTTCACGGCGAGCCAAGCCACCCCGCCGCCTGCCACGGCAGCGCGATCAATGGCTTTGGGCTGCTCAAATCGGTCAATGGCGACTTGAAAATCGACAACAACGCGGCGCTCGCGACGATCAGCGGTTTCGACACCATGACCACGGTGAGTGGCAACGGCGGGGTCAAGATCTTCGGCAACAACGCCGTGGGCACGATTGCCGGCTTCTCCAAGCTGGCGACCATCGGCTCGACGCTCGAGATTCATGATAATCCCCTGCTCAGCTCGCTCGACGCTTCGAACGGTTTCGAAGCGCTCACTGGCCTTGGGAGCCATATTCAGATCTACAGCAATCCTTCGCTCAGCAGCATGGGCGGGTTCACGGCTCTGACCACGGCCAACGCCAGCGTCTTCATCCACGACAATGGCCCTGCAGACCATCTCCGGCTTCCCGAACCTGACCGACATCGTAGGTGAGCTGAACCTGACCAACAACGCCGCGCTGCAGACGGTCACTGGCTTCCCCAAGCTCAGTCAAATCGGCGGCACGCTCACGATCCGAGACAGCGACGTGCTGACGCAGTTCGACGGTCTGAAGAGCTTGGTCAACATCGGCGGGAACCTACTCGTCAAATCCAAGCCCGTGCTCGCGGACATCGCGGGGCTGCGCTCCGGCACGCTGAAGCTGAATGGCCTCGGGAGCACCTACGATATCTCGGGTAACCCGAATCTGCTTTATTGCGAGGTGCTCGCGCTCAAGAACACCCTGGGCGTCGCCAGCTACAACGATCGCAGCGGGGCCAATCTGGGTTGCACGGCGTGCCAAGGGGCCGTCTGCAGCGGTACGGTCGGAGGTACCGCGCTTCAGAGCGGTACCTTCGATGGCGTGGCCGACCTGAAAAATGCCGCCGATTTGGCGTGGATGAAGAACGTGGTGAACCTCAACGGCGCGCTTCACATCGACTCGAGCAGCTTGCCGGCCATCAGCGGACTCGGCAACCTGACGACCATTGGTGGTGATCTAACCATCACCAACAACAGCACGCTCTCGAACGTGGGCGGCTTGTCCGGATTACAAAACGTGACCGGCAACGTCAGCATCCAAAGCAACCCAGCGCTCGCGAACATCAGCGGGTTCTCCGCCCTATCGGGCATCACGGGCTACCTATACATTTACAACAACGCTGCCCTCGCCAATCTCAGTGGGCTCACCAACCTCGGGACCATTGGCGGCTACTTGAACATCTACAGCAACGGGCAGCTTGCCAACTTGGACGGCCTGTTGAACCTGACGTCCATCGGCGACTACCTATACATCTACGCCAACCCAAACCTCACCTCGATGCTCAACCTGATCAAGCCGGCCGGCAAGCTCATCACTCTGGGCAACTACCTAACCGTGCAGAGCAACGCATCGCTCTACACTTGCCAGCCGGATGCGCTCAAGGCTGTCTTGGTCGCGCAGACGCCAATGTGGAGCAAAGCGTATACGCAGGCTGGCAATGCGACCTGCACCAAGACCTGTTACCCGACAGGGCTTTGCCAGTGAGTCCGTGCGTTAGTGCTCGAGCTCCCAATACCTGAGCAACGCCCCACCCGCGTGTTGCGGGTAATCGATACGCACGTGCAAATCGATGGGACTACCGGGAAATCCGCCGTTCAATGGACGCGCGTTGGGCATCAGGTGCGTCGGACCCGGGCTGAATTGGTAGCGGAGGAGGAAGGCGAAGGAACGCTTGATCTGGTGTTCGATTAGCTCGAGCTGCGCCGTGGGAACGCCTGCCGCGCGCGCGACCTCGAGCGTTGCAACCGCGGCTTCGAGGCGGCTGGCGGTGGGCGTCAGGCGCGGGGCCATGAACGGGCCGCGGCTGATGCCGCCGTCGTAGTTGCTGGGGGCTGGCGGTGAATCGAATTGAAGGTTGCGATTGACGGCCTGCCAGTCGAGGCAAAACTTGAGCGCAACTGGGTCAGGAGCGCGCTGCCAGAGATCGGCGAGGGCTTGGCAGGTCCAGTGTTCGGCAGCCCAAAAGTAGTGTGAACCGAGGAACCAGGCGGAGCGCTTCACCAGGAAAGAAAGCGCATGGCGTGCCGCTTCGAGGTCCTTCGGATCGCCGCTCACGCGGTGCACGCGGGCCAAAGCGAACGCGGCTTCGCCGGTGTAATACTCGGTTTGGGCGTCGATCGAGTGCTGCTCGGCAACCGAATAAAAGTGCTGAAACTCGCCGTCCGCGCGTTGTTGCGAACGGAGAAACCCGGCCAATTCCAGGGCCGGAGCGCGAAACTCTTCGATTCCGCCGCCGAGCAGCTCCACGTACGCGAGCAGCGCCAGCGCCGAGGATCCGATATCGACTTGGCCGCCCTCACCGACGCAAGCATGCGCGCCGCAATGCAGCGTGGCACGATCTTTCATGAAGGCGCCCGCGCGCTGTCCGGCGCGGAGCAGTTGCGGGTCGTGGAATTGATTGCCGGCGCGCGCCAGGAAGTACGCGGCGCCGGCGTGACGGGGATAGTTGTATTCTTCCGATTCGCCGCCGGTCACCGCGTTGAGCTCGTAACGGAATGAGCCGTCCTTGCGCTGGTTACGCAGCAAGTAGCGCGCCGCGCTCTGCACCGAGTTCCTCACCGCGGTCACGGTCACATCCGCTTCACTGAAATTTCGCGGGTAAGCGGCGTCGCTGACCACGGCGAAGCGTCGAAAGCTGCCGTGACGCAAGAGCTCGGCGGGCTCGGTTCCGAGCTCGTGCGCGAGAGCGCCGAGCGCCTTGTTCACATCGACGCCCAGGACCAGACTCACCGGTCCCAGCGCTGCGGTGAACTCATAGGCCTCGAGCTTGCGCAGATCATCGGGGCTCGCATACGCGGTGCGCCCTTGGTAGCTCGCGCTCAGGCCATCTCGTGCGGGGACCACGGACATGCCCAACAAGAGCCAGCTATGCCAAAAAATGGGCGCAGAATCGACAATTTGCTCGACGATGCGCTGCGCGCCGCGGCGCGCGGCCTCCCCTTCCAACGCGTGCGCGAGCTCCTGCTCATTGCTCACGACTTCGCGCGCGCTGCGCACACCCCCTTCCCACACGCTGACCAGATACGGACCAGTCGCTGGGCGCGCGCGATCGAGCCGCACGATGCAAAAAATCAACAGCGAGCACGCGCTCAGGACGGCTAGCCAGATCGCGAGCAGCCGCAGCAAAGCGTGCGGGGTCACGGATGCGACTCGGAGCGTTGCCGCTTCAGCCAGAGCAGCTCCAGCGCCGGCAGCACTACCGTGTAGGGCACGAGCAGTGCGACGATGAGCCCCGAGACGGCCAGCGCAGCGAGTCCGTAATCGCCATGGATGCCGCGCAGGAACACGATCGTGATCACGATCAGCGACACGATCGTGAGTCCCAGCCCGAACGTCACCCAGGCCGCGACCGTGAGCGCGCGCAACGCCCAAGGCAAGCGCGCGAGCAAGCCAACCGCACTGACTAGCTCGACCAGCGCAATGATCGCGGCCGGCACGTCCAACGCCCAGAAACGGGGCTGCACCACTCCGAACACCCCGACCAACAAGACCAATGCCGAAAGGGCATTGAGCACCCCGAAAGTAACGCGCATCAGCTGGCTCTCCGTCCATAGTCGAGCGCGGCGCGGGCTGCCTCGAGACCCGAGTGAGCCGCAATCAAGGCCGTGCGAGGCCGCCCCGCGATGGCGTCTCCGGCCGCGAAAATGCCAGGATTGTTGCGCACCGAACCATCCAGCTGAGTGGCGATGCCGACTTTGAGCAGAGCGCCGAGCCCGCGCTCGGCAAAGTCGACGCTGGACAAGGACGACACGCCTTCGACCACTTCCGCGTCGAGCTCCAGCGGGACCGGCCCCGCAAAGGACAAGCGAAAGCCGGTGCCGCCGCGTCGTTCGAACGAGCGCTCGAGCGCGACGCCACCCGCGGCGACGCCGCCCGTCGCCAGCACCACGATGGGGAATTCCGCGGGCGCCCGCTCGTGCAACCGCAAACGGTAACCGTTCCCGGCGCGCTCGATACTGGTCAGACGCGCGCGCTCGACGTCGGCGATCCGCGCCAGCAGGCGATCGCGCGCTTGCTCGAAGCGCGCCCCAGCCGCGCCACCAGGCGCCGAAGTGGTTTCGCCCACGGGGACCGCGAGCGCCGCGCTCAGCTCTTGAGCGAGCGGGCGCTCGATGCCGAGCCATGGCCCGAACAGCCAGGCGTCCGCGTTGACGCCACTCTCGCGCAGCGCCATTTGCAACGCTTGGGCGCGCTCGCTCGGATCGTGCAGCGCAGCGAAATCGTAGCCAGAAATGCGGCGTTCGAAGCCCTTTTGCAGGACCCGCGCCGGGGCGGCAAAAAACTGAGTGTGGGTTTGGATGGCCCACGCGCTGCTGGCAAAGCTCTTGGCCAAGAGGGGCGCGTCCCAATCGTCCCGCTCCAAATCGACGACTGCCACACGCTTACCGGCGCAGCGCTCCAGATCCAAGAGCGCGGAGGCACTGCCGCGCGCAGGACGCACATTGCCCTCGAGCGTCGCGACGCGTCGCGCGGACGCGCCGAGCTCCCAAGCACCGAGCTGCTGCGAAAACTCCGTTAGCTCGCCTGCCAGAGCGCTGGCCTCAGCCGGCTGGTCCCAAGGCTCGTAGTCGAGCGCGCCCGAATACAAGCCGCTCGAGCCGGTGAGATCGTGAAAGACCGTCGCGCGGCCGCCCTGGCGAAAGACTTCGAACGCGGCGGCGGCGCCCGCGATGCCCGCGCCGATGATCGCTACCTTCACGGATCACGGCTCCCAGAGCCGATTTCCGCTTGTAACGCGCTCAATGAAAGTGCCTCTTGGCGGGCTTGGGCAGGCCCCACCGCCGCGCTCCGCCGCCGCGCGCCCTGAGTCAGGAATTCGAGCGCCATGTGCTGCCCCGCTTCGGGCGAACGGCCAGTGGCGTCCGCGACGATTCGGCCGCAGCGAAGCGCGCAGCGCATGCCGCCACAGGCGCCCAAACCGAGCCGCGTGCGGCGCGCCACGTCAGCCACGTCCTGCGCGAACTCTTGCTCGACCACGTAGCGGATCTCGGCTTCCGTCACCGGTTCGCAGCTACAGACGACCGCAGCCTCACGGGGCTTTTGCCGCATGCGCTCGAGCACGCGCAAGCTGCGGCTGCCATGGCGATACTCGAGACGAGTCGCGGTGACCGCCTCCATGCCCCCTTGGACCACGAGTAGCATCGGATCGACCTGCTCGTCGCCACCCGGCAGCGGCGCGATGTGCGAACGCCGAGCTTCACTGTTACCCAGGCGCTTCGCAATCACGTCCGTCATTTCCTCGGCGAACAACCGATAGCTCGCGAGCTTTCCGCCGATCATCGAGTACAGGCCATCCGCGCCGTGCCGCCCGTGATCGACGACTTGGTGCTCGCGCGACAACTGATCCTCGTTCGGGCCCCATTCATACAGTGTGGGCCGCACGCCGCCCCAGGTGCCGATTGCGCGGGCAGTGCGTACGGCAGGAAAGACGTGCTCGACCGCCTGGAACAGGTAGTTCACTTCGTCGCTGGTGGCCACGACGTGATCCAGATCGCCGTAGTAATCGTCGTCGGTCGTGCCGAGCACGCTCATGTTTTGCCAAGGCAGCAGGAAGACCTGCCTGCCGTCGATGGCGTGCGCGATGATCGCGTAGTTGGTCAGGCGACGATCGAGAAAGACATGAATGCCCTTGCCCGGGCGAATGCGTGCCGCGTTCGGCGCGAGGCCTCCGAGTGAGGTGGTGATCGGCGCCCAGGCGCCGGTGGCGTTGACTACGACCCGCGCCGTGCGCTGGCTGGTCTCACCCGACAGGCGGTCGCGAAAGCGCACGCCGTACACGCGGCCGTCTTCGCGGCGCAAAATCTCGGTAACGGTACAGTGCACGCGAATTTCCGCGCCGCGCTCGCGGGCGTCCACCGCGTTGCCGATGCACAGGCGCGCGCCATCGATGCCCCATTCATCGAAGGTGATGCCGCCCGCTGCGCCGCCCACGAGCCCCGGCTCGAGCTGACTGATCTCGTCGCCGCTCAGGCGCACGTGATCTTTACCGGCCTTGAGCGGCTGATACGCGTCGTACAAGTCGAAGAACGCGTCGATGGCCGTGAGCGTCACCTTCGACTTCAGGGCACTGCCGAAGATCGGCATCAAGAACGGGATGCGGAACAATAGGTGCGGCGCGATGCGCTGGATGTGCCCCGAATCCAAGCACGAGCTCTGGGTGACGGCGGGATCGTAAGACAGGTAGCGCGGGCCGCCGTGGATCATGCCGCTGGAATTGCCGCTGGCACCGAAGGCGATGTCGTTGCGTTCGAACAGCGCGACCTTCAGCCCGCGCAGTGAGGCGTCACGGGCCACGCCCACGCCGTTGACTCCGCCACCGATCACGATCACATCGCAATCGAGTGCGCGGCCGCTCGGATCGATGTCGAGGTCGCGCGCCATGCCCTCATCGATAGCGCTCGGAACGCGTCAGGTAAAGCCAGCTTCCGGAAAACTTGGCCCAGGGCTCAGTTCGGGGCTAACCCGATCGCGTGCCGCGCACCCCTGCCCTCTTGCTCTGCCTGCTCACCGTGGGCGCACTCGCTCCGGTCGGCCCGCGGATCGCGCGCGCCGAAGCCGAGGAAAGTGGGCTTTCGGCGCGGAGCGGACCGCGTGTCAAGCTCGACCAACTCAGTTTACCGGCCGATCTGATCGGGGCCAAGGGGTTCGAGACGCATTTGCGCAGCACGCTGCGCCGTGAAGTTCGGCATGCCGATTGGGGCGCCGGGGCCGCGAGCAAGATCAGCTACCGGTTCGCCGTCGAGCAACTCGATTTGCGAGAGGAGAACGGCGTGCTGCACGTCACCTGCACGGCGCGCGGCCGGCTGCCCAAAGGCAAATCAGCCAAGAGCCACATCGTTTTCGGTGGGGACCCGCGCGATCGTACGAAGGTCGTCCAGCACGTGCTGGATATCGTGGCGCGTGGCGTGGTCACGCGCCTTGCCGAGCTGGAACGCGCCCGACGAACGCCCTAACTCCGGCCAAAGCGCCAGGCCACACCCGCGAACGCGCGCGCGGCGTACAATGCGTTGGCCGCGACGTAGGGCAAAAAATAGAGCTCGATGCGGCCGATCAGGGCCACGTACAGCAGGTACGACGGATAGTGGATCAGAAATTTCGCGCCGCTCTCGACCAGGCCCACGATTGTCCGCAGCAGCGAGCGTGACGGCGCGGCGGGAAGCCCGGCAGGCGTCCCGGGACCCGCCACTTCCGGTCGACGCACGAACGTGGTCAGGGCAATGCCCGACGCAAGCACCACCAGCCCAAACAACCCCAGCAGCAGGAAGCGAACATCTCCGTGCTCGAGGAACAGTCGCACCGCGACGGCCGCGAGCAGGCAGAACGCCTTCAGCTCATCCATCAAGAAATCGAGCAGGTGCCCAACGGGCGAAGCAGTCCCGCGCCAGCGTGCCAACATGCCGTCTGCGCAATCGAGCACGTAGGACAGTTCGAACACCACCGCAGCGGCGATCAACCCGAGGTGTCCCGGCCAAACCAGGAGCAAGCCGACTGAAGCCAACGCGACGAACACCGCCGACAACGTGATCTGATTGGGCGTGATCCGAGTGCTCTCAATCGCACTCACCAGGACCGCCGCAATCGGACGACAAACGTAAGTGTTCCAAAACAAATCCGGAACTTTGCGCGTCTTTCGGTAAACTTCACTCGCACTCATAAAACTATCCCCGCAGGCTACCGTGCCCCCCCAAAAAACTCGAATCGCCCCTCTGCTCTCCGTCCTATCTGCCCTATCCGCCTGCAACGCCCCCGAGCACGCCTCAGTCCCAACTCCCGCGCCAGCGCCCGTAAACGTAAACGTGAACGATGCCGCGTCAGCGTCCCCTCCTCCCGCGTCAGCGTCCGTGCCCGCTCTCCCTCCCGCGTCAGCGCCCGTGCCCGCTCTCCCTCCCGCGTCAGCTCCCGTGCCCGCTCTCGCTCCCTCCCCCCACCACTACCTCATCGCCGCCATCGGCGACTCCCTCACCGATCCCCACTCCCACGGCGGCGGCTACCTCGAGTACCTGAAGACCCGCTGCCCCACGCTCGAGATCGACAATTTCGGCAAGGGCGCCACGATGGTCAACCAGATGCGGCATAGCTTCGACGACCAAGTCGCTGCATCCCCCAAACATTACACGCACCTCGTCATCTTCGGCGGAGTGAACGATCTGTACAGCGATCTGACCGCCTTTCGCACGCCCGCCAAGATCGAAGCGGACCTCGGCTACATGTACGCCTGGGGCAAGGCGCACGACGTGAAAGTCGTGGCGCTGACCGTCGCGCCGTGGGGCGGCTTCAAGCGCTATTTCAATCCGTCGCGCGCGGAGGCCACGCGCACGGTGAATGCCTGGATCCGCGAGCAACCGAAGCTTGGCCACGTCGACCACGTCGTCGATGCCTACGCCCTGTTGTCCTGCGGCGACCCCGAAAGTCTGTGCGACCGCTTTTTCACGCCGTTCAAGGACGGCATCCATTTCGGCCCAGAGGGTCAACAGCTGCTTGGCCAGGCGCTGTATCGGGAGGCTTTTTCCGACTGTGAATGAGGCCTTTGCCCGGTTTTTC
Organism: Pseudomonadota bacterium; assembly: GCA_037200885.1. Classification (GTDB taxonomy): domain Bacteria; phylum Myxococcota_A; class Polyangia; order Polyangiales; family Polyangiaceae; genus PMG-095. The sequence goes on along the minus strand of JBBCIN010000001.1, from coordinate 1,426,485 downwards.
CCAGCGCTTTGCCGAACCCGGCGGCAACACTTGGGAGCGTCACCGATTTGCGCTATTGAACCGCGCGATGGCGACGAGCGATTCGAACAAACCTGAAGTCAAGCGCGCGGCAAGTGAGCCCGCCCCCGCCAAGAAGCCCGCAACGCGCCGGGTGGTGGCAGAAGAGGAGCCCACGCCAGTGATCGGCGGTCGCTTCCTGGTCGCCGCGTTGATCATCGGCGCGCTGACCGTGATCCCGATGTCCGCGCTCGGCAACTTGTTCGAGCCCGCTGAGCCGCCGCCCACGGACACCGCTTCCTGGCAAACCGGCGCCAAGCAAACCATCCGCTTGACCGTGGTCACCGCCGACGCCGCCTCGCTGACCTGCGCGTCCACGCAAGTCTTCGAAGGCAGGCATTGCGCCATGAAAAGCGAGACCGAGGCCTGGCCGCGCGATCCTGGCGCGCCCTTGGACGACAACAAGGCCAACACGATTCAGCCGTACCGCACCTGGCTCGACAACAAATTGATCATGGTGTCCGGGGTCTGGTCGCACCCGTCGGTGGCGTACCGCCTGCATCAGGAACCGCCCGGCAATTTGCCAAGCGATAAGCTTGCGCGCTTCGTCGTCGAGTGCCAGGCCCACTTCGCCGGCCAGATGGAAAAGCCGGTGCTGCGCTGGCAACCGGGTCAATCCTGGGGCACCGAAGCGGCGACCATGGTCGCCATCACGGACAGCTGCAAAGTGATCGAAGAGCCCTCGGCCGATTGCCCCTCGGGCCCCGTTTGCGCATTGATGAACGCCTTTCATACACCCCGATGAGCGAACCACCCGGAGCTCCGCCGCGAGCCCAAGCATCCCTCGCGGTGCGCGCGCTTGCCACCTGGTTCGGCTGCGGCGCGTCTAAGCTGGCACCCGGAACCATGGGCTCGTTCGGCGCGATCCCAGTTCACCTCGGTCTGCGCCTGCTGCCCCTGCCCGTGCACTTGGCCGCCGTCGTCGGCATCACCGCAGTGGGCGTTTGGTCCTCGAACGAAATGTCCAAAGCCATGGGCGTCGAGGACCCGCAGTGCGTCGTGATCGACGAGGTCGCCGGTACGCTGCTCGCAATGGGCATGGTCCGAAACAGCTCCGTCGGCGTCCAAGTCCTCGCCCTCGGCCTGTTCCGCCTGTTCGACATCTGGAAGCCCGGCGTGATCGACACCGTCCAAAATGCCAAGCCCGAAGGCGTCGGCATCATGGCCGACGACGTCCTCGCCGGCCTCCTCGCCGGCGCAATCAGCTTCGTGGTCGCACGGCTCTGATCCTCTCGTCCTCGCTACCCGCCCACAGCGCCAGGACGCGGACCCGTCCGCGCCCACTCAGCGCGTGGGCACCCCAGAGATCTACGGTGCGCCCGAGGCGCCGGCTGTGTCTTCCGGATCGGCGCCTGAGGCGCCCCCTTCCGCGCTGGGGTCGGTCACCTGATGGAAGGGCGAGCTCGAGGCGGACGCGGTGAGATACACCCAGAACTCGCTGCAGGTGTCGTTCCGGAGCACAATCTCTTCCTTGTTGAACCTGCGGATCAGGCTCTGGTTGCCGGCAGAAGGAGCGACCGTGGCGTCGCGCTCCGGCGAGAACGACAGATAGATATTGATGTCCGTTGGGATATCGATCAGGCCAACGTGGAACACGACCGTGCGGTTGGCGGGGAAGTAAGTGTATGGCGGCAGCACCTGTAGCTCGGGGCCCGATAGCGGACCGCCATCCGCAGCCGTTCCGGCTGGGTCGACCGAACTGAATACGGTCTGATCCGCATTGACGTAGCCGTAGACATCGATCTGGTCCTCAGCTCGATTGCAGCTGCTCAGGCTGGAACAGCCGACACATGGCCACGCAACGGCGATCAGCGCGAGCGCGGCGATGCTCCGAAAAATGCCGGGCATGGCCTATCGGTAGTCCTTGGCTTCGGGCCCAAGCAACGTGCCGCACATGGTTTTGCAGCGGACGTCTTTCGCGCTGCAGGTGCACTTGCCTTGTTCCTTGAGCGTCAGCTTTTCGATCATCTGCGCTTTCGTGAAGCCCGCGATGCGTTCGACGCGCTCGAAGCCCCAGTTGCCTTTGATTTGTTTGGGAGTGCGCGGATCGGTTGGCTGGCGGTCGGGCTCGGCGCAGCAGCGGAAGCCGAGAAAGTAGTAATAAAAGCCTTCGTCGTGGGTATAGATCTTGGGGCGGCACTGGTTGCGCACGCCTTTGTACCAAGGGCCGCCGGAGTGCACGCTATCGAATTTACCGCGGAAATCACTGGAGTACGTCTCGCTGGAGACGACCTCGTCGGTGTTACCGGGTAAGTCCGCGACGCCGTAAGCGCTGATGCACTCGGGCTGGCTACCGTTGCGCACGCCCTTCCACAAGCGTGCAAGCTCCTCGGGATCGCGCTGCGCGACCTTCTTCATGTTGGGGCCGTCCCACTCCACATCCCCCAAGCATTTGTTCGTGTCCCGCACGTAGCCATACGGGAAGGGCAGCATCTTCGGCCCTTCACAAGCGAGCGTCCATTCAGTCTCGGTGCACATGCGCTTGCCGACCGCCGCACACTTGACCTCGGCCTGATGAAAGCGATTCATCACCTCAGGGCGCGCGCCCTTTTCGTTGGGCCAAGTGTAAGTATCCATGCAGTAGCGCTTGTGCACCTTCTCGCCCTTACACGTCGACTTGGGCTCGAACTCTTCGCACACGGTCTTCTTGTTGGATTTGTCGTACCAGCTCTTTTTGCACTCGTAGTCCACGTCAGTGCAGTAGTCACCGTCGACGAGCTTCATGCCCACCGGGCACGCGGCCTCGCCCGAGTCTTTCACCGGCTCCTTGCTCGCGTCGGTGGTCGAATCCTTCGCGGCATCCTTCGATGCGCCCTTGTCGGCGTGAGCATCGGATGTCGGCGCGGTTTCGCGCTTCGGTGCGGTTTCCGCCTTGTGTGTCGCATCAGCCGGCAATGCTTCGGTCGCTCGCACCGTTGGCTCGCGATCGATCGGCGGGGCGGACCTCGAGCCCGCGCAACCAACTAGCAAAACTACTAAAACCGCGGACAATCGCATCGGCGGGAAGGTAATGCGCGAGGCGTCGTAGCGCAATCACAGTCAGTGAGACCCTTTTGCGATTACTGACTATGCGCTCGCTCGCAACGCTCAGCCGAGCGGATGCCGATCGCGTGGTCAGCGTGCAAGACTCGAAGGCAACCTTCGGCTACACTTTTGGTCGATGCTCAGGCGCGCGGGACTCATTGGTGACATCCATTGCGAGGTCGTACGCCTGAAACGAGTGATCGAGCACTTTCGCAGCGTGGGGGTCGATGCGGTGCTCGCAGTTGGCGACATCGCTGACGGCCCGGGTGATCTGACGGAAGCGTGTTCGATCCTGCAGGCTGAAGCCGCGTTGGTCGTCGCAGGCAATCACGACCGTTGGCTGCTCGCCGGTGAAATGCGTGATTTGCCGGACGCGACTCGACTCGACTCGGTAACGCCCGAAGTGCGTCAATACCTATCCGCGCTTCCCAAAACGCGTCTGCTCGAGAGCGCGCGCGGCAGCGTCTTGCTTTGTCACGGCCTGGGCGAGGACGACATGGCCAGCGTTCGCCCGGACGATGATTGTGATGCCCTTCGTGCCAACGCCGCCTTCGTCAAGCTCCACACGTTGCGCCCGGCCCGCTTCGTGGTCAACGGTCACTCGCACCGTCCGATGCTACGCACGATCGATGGGCTTACGATCTTGAACGCCGGCACCTTGCACCCCAAGCACCGCCCAGTGTGCTCGATTGCCGACTTCGAAAAGGGGGAAGTGCAAGTCTACGATCTACGCGGGAACGACGTCACGGTCGCCGAGTGCTGGTCGTTCGAGCGCGGGTCACGGCCCGTGCAATCGCTCTCCGAGTAACGCGCCAGGCGCTACTCGGCGTAGCAGCGCGGCTTTACTCCGCGTCGGAAGCGGCCAGCGAAGGCGCTTTGCGTTCACGCGGGTAGCGCGCCAGCTGATCGGTCGCGATCTCGATCACGCCCAACGCGTCGAGCACTACGATCACGTAGTAGGTCGGATCGATCTCGAACCAACGCGCCGCGAAGCGCGGGCTCATCGAGAACTCGTGGTGGTTGTTCTGGAACAGCTCACCCAACGTCACGAAATCCCACGGCAGCGTATTGCGCGAGACGTCCGCGCTCTTGAAGTTGCGATAGCCGTACTTGTGCCCGGCCCAGTTGACGATCGCACCGTGGATCGGACCCATGATGAAATGCGCCGGCAAGAGCAAATACCACCAGAGCGACGGCGCGAACGCGATGTAGACCGAAGTGTAAGCGGCGCCCCACAGCACGCGCATGATCCAAGATTGCCCCAGGCGATCGAGCGCGGGCCAATCCGGTAGGCCTCCGTCGAAGCGCGGCTCCGGATCTTCCCGGCGGTAGGCGAAGGCATCGTAGCGATGCTTGGTCGCCAGCATCATCGTGAAGACGTTGCTGTAGAACAGCGGCGAATGCGGATCCTTCTCCGTATCGCTGTACGCATGGTGCATGCGATGCAAAATCCCGTAGCCGCGCGGGGACAGGAAGCTCGACCCCTGCGTCAGGTACGTGAGCAGGTGGAAGAAGCGCTCCCAGCCCTTGGACATGGTAAATTGCCGGTGCGCGCCGAAACGATGCAGAAAAAACGTCTGGCAAAAGACCGACAACTGCCAATGCAGGACGAAGAAGGCGATCAGGATGTACATGGGCGAGTATCGGCAAGCTAGCTCGAGAAGCCTGCTTCTGGAGTCACGCTTCCGTCATTTGAGCCTATGATTTGCCAGAATTTTCGGTCATTTGCAGGATTTTCAGCCAACGCGGCGCGGCAGCGGGCTGCGGCCCTTGCCCATCCGCGGCGAAATGACTAGGGTTCCGCCCTCCTTTTGGCAGATTCAAAGCAAAATCTCGATCGCGCCCTCGATCACGCCCTCGATCGCGCCCCCCTGGTCGGGCTGATCATGGGCTCGCAAAGCGATTGGGAAACCCTGTCGCATGCCGCCGAGACCCTGACGGAGTTGGGAGTCCCGTTCGAAGCGCGCGTCGTTTCGGCGCACCGCACCCCGGACTTGATGTTCGAGTACGCGAGCAGCGCGGAGAGCCGCGGTCTGCAGGTGATCATCGCCGGCGCTGGCGGAGCCGCGCACTTGCCGGGGATGGTCGCCGCAAAGACCGTGCTACCGGTCCTCGGCGTGCCGGTGCAAAGCAAGGCGCTGAACGGCTTGGACTCGTTGCTCTCGATCGTGCAGATGCCGGCGGGCATCCCGGTCGCCACGCTCGCCATCGGCAAAGCCGGCGCGATCAACGCCGCGATCTTGGCAGCGTCGATCCTGGGCGCCCATCACCCGGCGATTCGCGACGCCGTGAAGCGCTACCGCGCCGGCCACACGCAAAGTGTCCTCGACAACCCCGATCCCCGACGCTGACGCAGACGCGAGCCTGCGCGTCGGCGTGCTGGGCGCCGGGCAACTCGGCCGAATGCTTGCGCTCGCCGGCATCCCGCTCGGCTACCGCTTCGTCTTCGTCGATCCGAGCCCCAACGCGCCCGCCGCTGTCACGGGCGAGCAAATTGCGTGCGAATACAGTGATCCGCTCGGGCAATCCGCGCTGGCGGAGTGCCAAGTGGTCACCTACGAATTCGAGAGTGTCCCGGTCGAGGCCGCGGACGCCCTCGCGGCGCGCGTGCCGGTTTTTCCGCCGCCCTTCGCGCTGCGCGTGGCGCAGGATCGGTTCCTCGAAAAGAGCTGCTTTCGCTCGCTCGGCATCGGCACCGCGCCGTTCGAAGCCATCGACCAATTGGCAGATCTGACGCGCGCGGTCGCGAAGCTCGGCCTACCCGCCGTATTGAAGACGCGCCGCTTCGGCTACGACGGCAAAGGGCAGTTCTTGCTCCGCGACGCCGAAGACGTCGCGGCCGCTTGGGCCGCAGTCGGCCAGGCGCCATCGATCTTGGAGGGCTTCGTGCGCTTCGAGCGCGAGCTGAGCCTGATCGCGGTGCGCGGCAAGGACGGGCAAACCGCGTTCTACCCGCTGGTCGAAAATCATCACCAGCAAGGCATCCTCAGGAAGACCATCGCCCCCGCCCCGGCGCTCACCGCCGAGCTGCAATCGGCCGCCGAAGCCTACGCCACCCGCATCCTCGAACACTTGAGCTACGTGGGCGTCCTCGCGCTCGAATTGTTCCAAACTGGCAGCGAGCTCTTGGTCAACGAAATCGCGCCGCGGGTGCACAACTCCGGCCACTATTCGATCGAAGGCTCGCGCACGAGCCAGTTCGAAAACCACCTGCGCGCGATCCTGGGCCTGCCGCTCGGCGATACCTCGGCGCTGTCTCCGAGCTGCATGTTGAACCTCGTCGGCACCTTGCCGAACAGCACCGCCGTGCTCGCCGTCCCCGACGCCCACCTGCACTTGTACGGCAAATCGCCGCGCCCAGGCCGCAAAGTCGGCCACATCACCGTCCGCGCCAAAGACCCGGCCGAGCTCGCCGCACGCGTCACAGCGCTACAGGCCATCCCCGGTGTGTGCGACGCGGAGTGACGTCAGAGTCGCGCTGCGTCTTCCAAGATCCGCGTCATGTCGTCTTCGTCGTCGGTGCGGTAGTAGCCACGAATCGTCAGGGTGCGGTCGACGAGCACGAGGTGCGAGCCGTGAATGATGCCGCCGTTTTCCGCTGCCGAATCGGCTTTGCCGTCGAGCGCGAGCTTGAAGCCGTCCACCACGGTGCGCTTCATCACGTCCAAATCGCCGGTCAAAAATGACCATGTCTTCAAATCGGCGTCGAAGCGTTGGGCGTACGCGAGGAGAACGGGCGGTGTGTCGTTCTCCGGGTCGACACTGAAGCTGATCAGCGTCAGCGCGGGCGCCTTCCGTGCGGCTGCGACTTGCAGCGCGCGCATACGGCGCGTGATGCGCGGGCAGATCGTCGGGCAGCGCGTGAAGAAGAAGGCCGCAACCCAGACTTTTCCGCGCAGCGTCTCGCCACTCAGCGCACGCGCGTTCTGATCGACGAGCGAGAATGCGCCGACTTGGCCGAGAGCCGGCAAAGGTTCGGCCGGCTTTTTACAGCCCATGGAGGTCGCGCACAGCGCGAGCATCAGCAGCCCCAGGCCGACGAGCACACCCGAACGTGGGCCGCGTGAGGTCACTGCTCCAAAAACCATGGCCGCTTCTATAACTGTGCCGGGCCACAATCGAGCGCTCGACCGATCTTTCTGAATTTTGCCCCTTTCGGCTGTCATTCTAGTCGTTTACCCCCCACCGACGGCAGCGGGAGCAGACCCGGGAAGCTTGCACAGGAAACCCAAACGGGTGTAGGGAGTCGCCTCACACGGGCTCTTGCAGCCCAGAAAGAGGACCCCATGCGCTGGTTCCGAAAAATGTTGAACCGCCTCCGTTTCCCGATGCCCACTGCCAGCTTCGGCTGATGGTCGCGTCCCGCCCTGTTGCGGGACTCAAAATCAGGGGATCGAGACTTCCGCGTTCGCCGCGTCGAGATCGATCCCTCCCACGTGTTACCGCGAGCTTCAAGCTCGCGGTTCGCTTTCATCTGCCACACCGGTGCTAGCTTAGCCGCGTGTCGCGTCGCGTCTGGCTACCAGTGAACGATCCCTCCGCCAAGCGCCCGAGGTCAACGATCGAAGCCGTGCGGGCGCGGTTGGGCGGTCGCGCGCGGACCGATCTGCAGGCGGGCCGCGTGGTCTGCTTCTTGGACACGGGCGCAACCGGCGTGGTGCTCTACGGCCAGGGCGATGAAGTGCACGTGTTCTCCAACGCCGGTTGGGTTCGCCGTACCACGACGGACGCTCTCACCCAGGTGGATGAACCCGCCGCCGATCTCCGCACCGTCGCCAACGACGTGCGCGTGTTCGCCGCCCTCGAAGAAGGTCACCGCGTGCGCTTCCAAGATCTATCCGGCGTCGCCCAAGGCACGCTGATCGAAAAGTGCCGCTATGGCGCAGTCGTTCGCCGCGACGACGAAACCGTCATGGGCGTCGGCTTCCGCCGCATCTGGCCGCTCCCCAACCCGTCCGACACTCCGAGCTGAACCACACACGTGACGGATTCGGAACGCGAGCGCCTCGCGCGAATCGGACTGTGTTTCGTGTGCCGCCACGCGCGCACGATTCGCTCCTCGAAAAACAGCGAATTCTGGCTGTGCGAACGCAGCAAAACCGACGCGCGCTTCCCCAAATACCCCGCGCTGCCCGTGCGCGCATGTGCCGGCTTCGAACGCAGCGAGCCTCCCTCTCTTTGAATCCTTCTGGGCTGCCTCGTAGCAGCTCGCGTGCACCAGTGCATCTCGTCGCGCGGTCCCAGGTTGCGAGTCCCGAATATCGCGCCGACGGTCGAAAACACAGTGCGCTCCGAGGTGCGTTGCCGGATCGCGATCGCCCCCCTTCAGCAAACGTCTCCGACTTGTTCAACGGATAGTGGCGCGTGCTCACGCGAGCCCACCACCGCGCTGATCAAAGTCTGGCACCCGAGATCGGCCGCGGCGTTTCGAGCAATGCCGCGGCGGGCACCCGGACATCGACCGCGGCGTTTCGAGCGACGCCGCGGCGATCAATGTCAGGCACCGACATTGACCGCAGCCCAAGCATCGACGTCAGAGCTGACCCGAAATCAGACGGCGATGCCGGGTGGGGGGAAGCCGAGGCAGAGCTCTTTGACTTGAGCGGCGACGCTTTCGATCAGCTTGGCGTCGTCGGGGGCGCTCACCACTTGGCCCATGAAGTCGGCCAACTTGAGCATCTCGTCCTTGCCCATGCCGCGCGAGGTGATGCTCGGGGTGCCGATACGGAAGCCGGAGGGATCGAAGGGTTTGCGCGGATCGAACGGGATCGAGTTGTAGTTGCCGACGATGCCCGCGCGGTCGAGCGCCTGCGCGGCGACCTTGCCGGTCACGTTCTTGCTGCGGAGATCGATCAAGATCAGGTGGTTGTCGGTGCCGCCCGTGACGAGCGAGAAGCCCTTGCTGAGCAAACCTTCAGCCAGCACCTTCGCGTTAGCGACGACGGCGTGTGCGTAGGTTTTGAACTCGGGCGTGGCGGCTTCCTTCGCAGCGACGGCGATGCCGGCGGTGGTGTGATTGTGCGGGCCACCCTGTAGGCCTGGGAACACGGCGCGGTCGATGTCCTTCGCGAACTCTTGCTTGCACATCACGATGCCGCCGCGCGGACCGCGGAGCGTCTTGTGCGTGGTGCTGGTGATGACGTCTGCGAGACCAACCGGCGACGGATGTGCCCCGCCCACCACCAAGCCCGCGATGTGGGCGATGTCGGCGCACAATTTCGCCCCGACTTCGTCGGCAATTTCGCGAAATTTCGCGAAGTCGAGCGTGCGCGGGTAAGCGGTCGTCCCACACCAGAGGATCTTCGGCTTGTGTTCGAGCGCGAGCCTACGCACTTCGGCAAAGTCGATGCGCTGATCGCTCTCGCTCACATTGTAGCCAACGCTCTTGAAGTACTTGCCCGTGATGCTCACGGCAGAGCCGTGCGTGAGGTGACCGCCCGAGGGCAGACCGAGACCCATGATCGTGTCGTGGGGCTGGCAAAACGCGAGATACACGGCCAGATTTGCCGGGCTACCGCTGTACGGCTGGACGTTCACGTGGTCGACGCCGAAGAGTGCCTTCAAGCGCGACACGGCGAGGTTTTCGACCTGATCGATGATCTGCTGACCTTCGTAGTAGCGCTTGCCCGCGTAGCCTTCACTGTACTTGTTGGTCAGAATCGAGCCCGTGGCTTCGAGCACGGCGCGTGAGACATAGTTCTCACTGGGGATCAGCCGCAGCTTGACCGTTTCCCGAACCTCTTCTTCACGAATCAGTCGAGCGATCTCTGGGTCACGTTCAGCTAAAGAAGGATCACGGGGCGCTACGGGGTTCGGCATGCGGCGCAGCCTACCGCCACGTTTCGGCCCGCGCCACAGCCTTGCAAGCCAGCGCAATTGCTGGCATTTACTAGTTTCCACATAGACTGCAAGAAGTCACACCGCAATCACTCGACGCTCACGTACGACTGGATAAACTGCGCGCCGTGCGATGGCAAAGCCGAGCCAAGCGAAAACCCCGACCGATCCCGAAGGCTCGGAAGGCTCGGAGCGCCGTAGCGCGAGTATGCCCGGAGCAGCTCGCCCGGAATTCGATCCGGTATCTGCCGCTGATGTCTTCAGCGAGCTGAGCTCCGACCCTCCCGCCGACCCCGTGCCACCAGCCGCGCCCAAAACCGATCCTGATCTCGTGCGCGATCACGAGATCATCCCTGCCGCGCCGGTCGAGCTGGATAGCGCGCCGCCCAGCATTCCATCCGCTGCCGGCGTTACGGCGGAGGAGGCGCCCAAACCACAGGGCTCGATCCCCGTACTACCGGGCCATGTGATCGCCAACCGCTACGAGGTGCTCGGCATCTTGGGCGAGGGCGGCATGGGCATCGTGTACCGCTGCCGCGACCAATCCAACGGCCAATTCGTCGCCATCAAGCGCGTGATCCCGCCCTCCGGCAACCTGCAGGGCGAGTACGTGATGTGGTTCTACAAGGAGGCGCGTGCGCTCGCCGCCTTGGCCCATCCGAACATCGTGCAAGCGCGCGACTTCGGCCAGTTGCGAGATGGCTCGCCGTTCCTGGCGATGGAGCTCGTGTCCGGCGTTTCGCTGCATGAGCTGGTTCACACGCGCCTCACTTTTCCGCTGATCTGGACGATCGTCGATCAGATCTTGTCGGCTTTGGCGCACGCCCATGCGCGCGGCATCATCCACGGCGATCTCAAGCCGTCCAACGTGCTGGTGGAGGCCATCGACGACCAAGCGCCGCAAATTCACGTGTTGGATTTCGGCTTGGCCTGGCTGCGCCAAGACGCCCTCGACCAGCGCCTCGACGGCAATAAACCGATGGAATTCGCGCCCCACGCCGGCGCGGGCACCCCGGGTTACATGGCCCCCGAGCAGATCCAGCACGAGATGCACCATGTGTGCGGTGCAACCGATTTGTATTCGCTTGGTTGCATATTGTATCGGCTGTTCGCGGGCCGCGCGCCGTTCTCGGGCGAGTCGAAGGAGCTCTTGCGCGTGCACGCGTTCGAGCAACCGCCCGCGCTCAAGCCGGTGATCGATGCGCCCGAGGGCACGATCGCATTCATCACCCGGCTCTTGGCCAAGCGACCCTGGGATCGCTGGGAGTTCGCGGCAGAGGCCCGCAGTGAATGGGGCAAGTGGCGGCCAAAGGCGGAGCCGTCGGAATATCGCCTGCCAGTGGATCTGCGGTCCTCCACCGCCAAGACCGCCGCCCCCACCCGCCGCACCGGCGCACGCGGGCCAAATCCCGATCTTTCGCCCGCGCCGGAACGCGCGCCGGGCTTACTCAGCATTCGCCCGAGCCCCTTGGTCGGTCGCGAGGACGTGCGCAACACCCTGCGTGAAGTGTGCGACGACGTGATCGACGGCGTGGGCGCGCCGCACCGCTTGGTGATGCTCGTCGGCCCCGCCGGTTGCGGCAAGAGCCGCATCGCCGAGTGGCTGAGCGAGGTCGTGCACGAAGAGGGTACGATGGTGCCGCTGCGCGCGCGTTACCGAAAGATCCGCGGCTCGCTCGACGGCATGCTGGGCGCGGCCCTGCACCATTACAACTTCGAGCGCGTCGAGCGCGACTTGATTGAGCGCTCACTGCTCGAGCGCTGGAAAGTGCGGCGCGACGACAAAAACGGCCGCGCTTGGGTGGCCGGCGCCGGCGAATGGCTCAGGCCCATGGGCGCGGAAGCGCCGGTCGGGCCCAGCGGCGTGCGTTTTACGCTCGATACGCTGGAAACCCGGCGCATGGTCACGCGCTACACGCTGCGCAAAATTGCCAACGGCCGGCCGCTCTTGTTTTGGCTGGACGACATTCACAACGCCAGCCCCGCGACCATCGAAGGTCTGCTCAAGATCCACACCGACGAACCCGATCAGCGGATCGTGATGGTGGCTACGGTGCGACTGGAAGACGTAGTGATGGGCACCGCGACGGCCACGCGGCTCCGCGAGCTGCGCGACATCATGAACGGCAAGCTGATCGACATCGAGCCGCTCCCGGCCGACACGACCGCGACGCTGCTGCGCGAGTCCTTGCCACTCGATGACGCGGCCGTGAAAGAAGCCGCGCGCCGCAGCCGTGGCAATCCGCTGTTCGCCTTGCAGCAGCTCCATGCCTGGGCCCTGGCCGGCAACATGGAATTTCAGAACGGCGTGTATCGCGTCCCGCCGGAAGTGCTTGCGATGCGGCCGCAGACCACGGCCGAGCTCTGGGACAGCCGCGTCGCGGCCATGCCCGAGTCGCATCGCGTAGCGTCGTATGCGGCCGCCACCCTCGGGGGTGATATCCGCAAGAACGTGCTTTCGGCCCTGCTCAACGCCTTGGCCCTCCCCTCCGAAGCCGCCATTTTGAGCCTGCAAACGGCTGAAATTCTGGTCCCGCGCGGCCCCGGTCGCTACGCCTGGCCGCACGAGCTCCTGCAGGAGCACCTGCTCCTGACCCTGAACGAGCGCAGCGACAAAGAGCGCTTCTATCGCGCGTCAGCGACCGCCCTCACGCAGCATCCGCTCGCCAATAGCCGGCGCGTGATTCGGCAGCGCGTCGTCAATCTGCTGCAAGCGGATGACGCCGACACTGCAGCGCTGCTCTTGTTCGACTTCTTGCAACAAAGCTGGAACGGCGCGCGCGAGCCAGTCGCGACCCTCGCCGACCTCGAGCTACTCAAAGGCAAGCTGACGGGGCGCACCCTCGCCCTGAAGAACCGTTGGCAGGCGGAAGCCCTGCGGCACGCCGGGCGCATCGCCGAAGCCATGACCTTTGCCGAGCTCGCGCGCACGCGCTTCGAAGAGCTCGGTGACCCGGAGAACATCGCGCACAGCTTGCGTCTGCAAGGCCACCTCGCGAGCGATCAGGGCAGCTCCGCCGAAGGGCTCGAGCTCACCCAGCGCGCGCACCAGATGTTCGTCGAGCAAAACAATGCGCTCGGCCAAGCCCAATGCGAGGCCGTCGCGGGCGAAATTCAGTACCTGCTCGGCAGCTACGAAGACGCGCGCAGCACCATCCAACGCGGCGAACGCAACTTCGCGACCCTCGGCCAGGCCCTGGGCCGCGGCCAATGCCTGCTCTTGCTCTCCTGGGTCGAGCACTCCGAGGGCGCGACCGAGCGCTCGCGGCGCTTGGCCCAAGAAGCCCGCTCCGAGTTCGAACGCGCCGGCTATCGCCTCGGTACCGCGCAGGCCGACGTCTCGATCGCCCACGTCGAACACCGGCTGATGAACTTTCACAGCGCCGAAATCGGCGCGCTCGACGCGCTCTCCACCTTCGAAACCTTGCGCACGCCGCGCGGCCAAGCCGCCTGCGATCGTCTGCTCGCGATGATCGGCCTCGACACTGACGATCTCGACATGGCCGAGCTGCATACCAACCGCGCCTCACAACTCTTCGCGCGCATGAGTGACCCCTGGGGCGTGATCGAAACCAAGCTCCTGCTCGCGCAAATCGCGCTCGTCCGCCAGCAAGGCGGCAAAGCCCGCACGCTGCTCGAAGAATCGAGCCGCATGGTGGTCGAAGAAGCCGAAGCGCGTCAGCACTTCCTGCTCACCCGCGCCTGGCTCGAAGTCGTGGAAGGCGACCCCGAAGCCGCTCTGGAATCGATCGAAGCCGCCGCCGACGTCTTCGGCCAACGCACCCGCGCCGGCGACCACACCCCGCACCTGCTCAGCCGCCTCGGCCGCTTCCCCTGGTCCGCGGACGCCCTCAACCGCATCGACGCCTGGCGCACCGTGCTAAACGACCGCTTGCGCAGAAAAAACTGACCCTCGGACACGCGGCGACGGCGCCCCGAATTGGGGCGATCGCGATCCAGCAACGCACCCCGCAGTGCGTGGCCGGGCGCGCCCGGGTCCGTCCGATTGGTCACAAGTTCATCATCCGGGAGTGCATTTTGCGGAGGAGTGTTAGAACCGGGGCATGTCGCCCAGCGGAACCAATAGGCACAGTGCGTCGGACAAGCTGATGGAGCGCGCCGAGCGCTTGATGCCGGGCGGAGTGAATAGCCCGGTGCGCGCGTTCCGCGCGGTTGGCGGGCATCCGTTGTTCATCGCGCGCGCGTTCGGCTCACGCGTGTTCGATGCCGATGACAATTCTTATCTCGATTACATTGGGTCGTGGGGTCCGGCGATCCTCGGTCATGCGCACCCCAAGGTCGTGCAGAGCGTGGTCGAGACGGCTGCGAAAGGGCTTTCTTTCGGCGCGCCGACGGAGGGCGAGGTGCGCTTTGCGGAAGTCGTGATGGAGCGTTATCCGAGCATTCAGATGCTACGCTGCGTGTCGAGCGGGACCGAAGCCACGATGAGCGCCTTGCGCGTTGCGCGCGGGTTCACGGGTCGGGACGTGATCGTCAAATTCGACGGCGCTTATCACGGTCACTCGGATTCCCTGCTCGTGAAAGCGGGCAGCGGCGCGGCGACCTTCGGCAATCCGGATTCTGCCGGCGTTCCCGCGTCCATCGTCGAGAACACCGCGACCCTCGCCTACAACGACAACGCCGCGCTCAGCGACTTGTTCGCGCGGGAGGGCAGCCGAATTGCGGCGGTGATCGTCGAACCCGTAGCGGGCAACATGGGCCTCGTGCCCCCCCAACCCCAATTCCTGGAGACGATTTTGGAGCTCTGCGCGCGGCACGGCGCCCTGTCCATTTTCGATGAGGTGATGACCGGGTGTCGCGTCGCTCGTGGCGGCGCACAAGGCCTGTTCGGAATGACACCGGACCTCACCTGCCTCGGCAAAATCGTGGGCGGTGGTTTGCCCCTGGCGGTTTATGGTGGCCGCGCGGACGTCATGCAACGCATCGCGCCGCTCGGCCCCGTGTACCAAGCGGGCACGCTGAGCGGCAACCCCATCGCGGTGAACGCGGGACTCGCCACGCTCGCCGAGCTCGACAAAAACTCTTACCAGCGGCTGGAAGAGCTCGGCTCGCGTTTGCAAACGGGCCTCGAGCGCGCGCTGCGCGACACCAACACGGCCGGCGTGGTCCAGCGCGTCGGATCCATGCTCACGCTGTTCTTCCATCGCGGCCCGGTGCGCTCCTGGCTCGATGCGGCCAGTTCGGACACCAAGCGCTTCGGCACGTGGCACCGCGGCCTCATCACCCGCGGGGTGTACTGGCCTCCGTCCCAGTTCGAAGCCGCGTTCATCTCGCTGGCCCACACCGAGCAAGACATCGACCAAACCGTCGAAGCCGCACTCGGCGCGCTGGCCGAGTAGCCCGTACCGCTTCACGTGTGCCGCGCGCTCATCCCGCGCGAGCCCCTTTGCGCGCCGCGATCAATGTCCGGCACTCGCCCGCAACGCACTTACCGGCCTCAGGGAAAGCGTTGAGCGCGCGCTCGGGGGTCGAGCGCGCTCTCGGGGGTTGAGGGCCGGGATTTCAGTGCGCGGCTGGTGGGATCGACGGGGCTTCTTCGCCGTGGTGCGCGTCGACGGCGAGCCGGCGCCCCTTGGGCTGATGGATGTCGTTCAGCATTTCGTCGAACCAGGGCTCGTTCACGTTGAACACCTTGCCGCCGGCGATGCGCGGGAACTCGATCGCGCGCAGGCGGCCGCCCTGATCTTCGTCATGGCCGATCACGCCGGATTCACCGCGCAGGGCGCACTCCACGGCGTGGTCGACCATGCTTTGAATCAAGCGGATGTCATCTACGTTCGCGGCCGCTGCGCGCGCGAAGTAGCCGGATTTTTGCACCAGAGTTTTCTCGGCGCCGAGCAGCTTGCCGAACTGCTTACTGAACCATTGCCCAACGTTCACCGCGTCGAGCTTGTAGTGGCCGAAGGCATCCCTCGGGACTTCTTCGCCCTTGGCGGCCATCTCTTTGACGATCTCGTTCACACAAGCGCCCTCGGAGACGAACAAGTTCACGCAATCTTGCTCATCCATCACCTGGCTCAGGCGCTTGGCCTCGCCTTCGAGGTCGAAGTCGAGCTCCGGGATGTACACGGCATCGATGTCTTTGTGCGCGCGCGCCAAGTTGAAGCTCGGCAAAAAGTCCGGGTGATTCAAGCGCTGGCGATAGACTTTGGCCGTGTAGGCCGTCAGCCAACCGCAGTTCCGCCCCATCACTTCGTGCACGATCAGCATGCGCGGGTTGGCGGAGTGCTCATTGACGATGTTCTCGAAGTAGATCGCGCCCTGTTCGGCCGCCGTCCACGCGCCGAGCGATTGCCGGATCGGGAATACGTCGTTGTCGATCGTTTTGGGCAAGCCGACCACCGTCAGGTCGTAGTCGTGCTTCTTCAAAAACGCGGCCAAATCCGCAGCGGTGGTGTTGGTGTCGTCGCCGCCGACGGTGTGCAAGATGGTGATGCCATCCTTGGTCAGCTGCTTGGCCGCCACTTCCAGCGGATCCTCTCCCTCTTTGACCAGGCCGCGCTTCAGGCAATCCTTGCGGTTGGTGAGCTTCACGCGGCTGTTGCCGATGGGGCTACCCCCATGTTTGTGGAGCACGTTTGCACCCGCGCGCACCTCGGGCGTGACCGGCACGCTCGAGCCGAGCAGCAAGCCCTTGTAGCCCCCCAAGTAACCAATGATCTCGAGCTCGGGAGCGAGCTCCGAATAGCGCTGGATCAAGCTGCCCACGGCAGACGAGAGACACGGCGCAAGGCCACCAGCAGTCAGGATTGCGACTTTTTGTTTCTTCTGGCTCAAAGTGGGGACTCCTCGAGATGTACCGGCGGACAGCTACGAGATCCCGCGCGAAACGCAAACAGAAATCAGCCTTTCGCCCCAAATGGCGCACGACGCGCCGCGTAAGCTGCTCCTCCGCGTTCCGTTTGCGAGAGGAGCGATCGCGATCCCGCAGCGCACCTCGCTGCGCGCTTCGTTCTCGACCGAGCCGCTTGCGTACAACGGCAAGTCGGGCACGCGGTGCGCGGACCACGAGCGGGAGCTCAGGAGCTCGTCGAGAGACGAGCTCCGCAGTCTCAAGTGCGGGCGGCGCGACGACGCTGCAGCACGAGGCCTAGACCGAGAAGGACGCCCAGCCACGCGAGCTTGGTCGAGGTGGCGTCCGTATCGCCGCCGACGCGACAACCGCAGCCTTTGGCCGTGACGTTCGGCGCATCACGCCCGCCCGGGTTGTTCGATGCATTTGCGCTGCCGTTCGGACCGCCCGCGCCGGGGCTGGTTCCGGGGCTGCCGCTCGTGAAGTCGATCGTTCCGAGGCCGCCGCCGGCACCGTTGCCCGGATCGCCCATGCCCACGGAACACGTGCCCTGGCTGCACTTGCCCCCGTTCGGGCAAAGCACGCCCGCGCACGGGTCGATGCAATCACCCGCCTTACAAATCGTTCCGGCCGCGCACATCTTGGTAGCGCAGGCCGTGTCGGTGCAGCGACCGTCCGACGCGCAGGTAAGCCCATCGCCACAACCGCGACAATCGCACTTGGAGAGACAGAGACCATTTTCGCAAACGCGGTCCGCGGGGCAGGTCACGCTCGCGCACGGGTCAACGCACTGACCGAGCTGGCACGTCTGGCCGTAGGGGCAAACCACGCCCGAGCAGGGGTCGACGCACGTGCCGTTCCGGCAAGCGGTGCCTGCGGCGCAGGTGATCGAGGCGCAAACGGGATCCGTGCAGTGCCCCGAGTCATCACAGGTCAAGTTGCTTGGACACTGGAACTCACCGTGACCGCAGGGACCGACGCACATGCCTTGGAAGCAGACCGGCTTGTCAGGGTCCGGGCACAGGTTGCTGCCGTTGTCGATCACGCCGTCACAGTCGTTGTCGACGTTGTCGCAGACTTCCGGACCCGATTGGATCACGGGGCGGCAAACCGCGGGTTCCCCTTCGGCCGCGCAATCCGTGTGGCCCACCGAGCACGCGCCGAGTAGCCCGGTGTCGCAGGGCATATTGCCGCCGGCGCAGGTCAGACCCGAAACGTAGAACACGAAGTCGTTGAAGTCGCCGTCAGCGCCCTTGCCTTTCCAATCGTCCGCCGGCATCGGCAGATCTTCGAAGGCCATGTAAAAGCCGCCCGGGTCGACCGTCGATTGGTAGATCAAGGTCGTGACCCAGGGGACGTTGCTGGCGTTCCGCTGATTGTGCTCGTACATCGAGAACTTGTTCTGCGGACACTTCTGCGGATCGCCGATCACGGCAAAGGCGACGTAGCCGCCCTTGTAACGAGCATCCTTGCTGATATCGCCGGAGTCGAAGGCCCTCGGGATCCAGCGCTTGATCGACAGATCACGCGGGTTCAAGTTGTCCCAAGCGAGCGGGCAGAAGCCGTCCGTCTTCGGTGTCATGCCGTTTTCCTCGACGCACTTGAGCGAGGTCGCGGGCGTGTCGATGAACGGGTAGATCTCGGCTGCGGTAGGCGGAGTCTTGCTCGTGGGATCGGTGACGTTGTACCAGCCGAACTTCACCTGGCAGTTGCCACCCATGAGCAGCAGCTGCCCGCTGAAGCCACACTTGGCGGAGAAATAACCCGGCCCGGTCTTGGCGTCCTTCGTGGAGTCGAGGGTTTCCTTACGCCACTTGAACAGACCGTTGATGTTGATCGCGTCGCCCGTGACGAACTGCGGATAGGTGGGCGGCGAATAGAACTGGCCGTAGACGATGCCGGGATTGATGTTCGCGCCCGTGGTGTCGCGATTCGAAATCGACGTCGAGTTCCAACCCCAGGAATCATCCACCAGGGATAACTCATTGGCGGGCACCGGCTGAGGGAGCGGTGTCTTCGCCGTGTCAGTCTGCGTCACCTGCGCGGCTGCCGGACTGGCGAACGCCAAGCTGGCGGCGCACATACACATACCCAACCAACCCGCGTACCGGCGAGCACTCGACAACATGCCGCGGTTTTAGCATGCCCGATTCCCAATTCACGAACATTCGGGAACCGTTTCCAGCGCGTTGAAGTTTGGAAAGAGCGCTTCGCTTTCCAGCACTTCGCCAGAGCACGCGGCACGCGACCAGGCTAGAAAATCCAAGCACAGCCGGAAACCGCGCGCCGGGGACTCGGCCGTGACACGGGCCGCCGCGCGGCAAACGCGTGTAGTTACGCCTTCACGAGCAGATTGAAATTCGCGAACCGCGAACAGGCCACACGCGTCTCGCGCATCAAGCGCAAGCGGTTGTTCCGCAGCGGCAGGTCTTCGACCATGACGAAGATGTCTTCGAAGAACTGGGCGAGCACCGGCGCGAAGGCGGCGATGGCAGTCAGGGCGCGCTCGTAATCGGCCGCGGTGGTGCCGCCGCCGAGGGTTTGTTTGAGGGTTTGATAAGCGTCGAAGACGCGCTGTTCGCTCGGGTGCACTTCGGCTTGCACGGCCCCCGGCGGGACCAGCTCACCGGGCGGCGCGTCTTTGGCGATGTTGGCGGCGCGTTTGAAGACCTCGCCGGCGGAGGTGCGCACGCTCTCTTCGATCTTGCCCAGAGCCGCGGCGCGCAGTTGCACGTCATACGGATCGTCGGCAGAGGCAGCGACGCAGGCGTCGATGACATCACCCGGTTCGGCCAGCACGCCGCGCAGGCGTTGGCGCAGAAAGCCGCCCAGCTTGTCACTCGTGGCTTGCGCGCCGAGGTCTAGCTTGACCCCGAGGAAGGTGGCGTAAGAGTCGTGGATTGCTTCCGCCAGACCCAGGCGCCATTGCTTGGCCAACAGCGTACGCAAGAGGCCGATCGCGGCGCGGCGCAGCGCAAGTGGATCGGCGGCGCCCGTGGGCAAGAGGCCAATCGCGAAGCAGCCGACCAGCGTGTCGAGGCGATCGACGAGCGCGACGAGCGCGCCCGCGTCATCGGGAGCAGTGGGGTCGTCGGCGCCGCGCGGCAGGTAGTGTTCGGCGATGACCGCGGCGACCTCCGGCCTGAGGCCTTGGGCCAAGCCGTAGGCGGCACCCATTTCGCCCTGCAACTCGGGCAATTCACGCACCATCAGCGAAACCAAATCGCACTTGGCCAGGGCTGCGCCTTCACGCGCGGTCTCGATCACGGCGGGGCTGAGGCCGAGCTTGTCGCCGAGGATCGGCACCAGCGCAACCAGGCGGCGCACCTTATCGCCCACGCTGCCCAGGCGCTTGTGGAACATGATGCCGTCGAGCTCGACGCCACGCTTGGCGAGCGGCAGCTTCAGATCTTCGTCGTAGAAGAACTTGGCGTCCGCCATGCGCGCGCGCATCACGCGATCATTGCCGAGCCGGATGTTCTCCGGCTTGAGCGCGGTGCCCACGACCGCGAGGTACTTGGGCAAGAGGCCGCCCTTTTTGTCGCGCACGCCGAAGTAGCGTTGGTGGCCTTTGGCGACATCTAGAATTACGCGCTCCGGCAACGCCAGGAATTTGGCTTCGAAATTGCCGACCACGACCTGCGGCTCTTCCACCAGCGAGGCGTTCTCTTCGACCAAGAAGGCATCTTCGATCAACGTGCCGTCGATGCTCTTGGCGGCGGCCGCCAAGAGCTCGATCATCACTTGCTTGCGCTCGGCCGGATCGACCAGCACGTGCGCGGCGCGCAACGCGGCCACGTAACTACCGGCATTCGCGATCTCGATCGCCGCCGGGGCCAAGAAGCGATGGCCATACGACACACGACCGGAGCGCACGCCCGTGAACTCGAACTTTAGCTCGGTGTTGCCCCAGAGTGCGATCAGCCAACGCACCGGGCGCCCGAAGGGGGTATCCCCATCCGACCAGCGCATCGATTTGCGAAACGGGATCTTGGCGCACACCTCGGCCAGCACCGCGGGCAGCAAGCTGGCCGCGGGCGCGCCCTTTTCGACGCGACGACCCGCGACGTACTCACCCTTGTCGGTCGCTTTTTTGAATAGCGCTTCGAGCGGGACGCCGATCTTCGTGGCGAAGCTTTGGGCGGCCTTGGTCGGCTTGCCGTCGGCGTCGAAGGCCACGCGCGCAGGCGGACCGAGCGCCTCTTCGTCCAAATCCGGCTGTGACGAAGCGACGCCTTCGGCGATCAGGGCCAAGCGCCGGGGCGTGCCGAGCGCGCGCACCGCGCCGTGACTGAGGCGTAGCTCACGCAAGCGCGACTCCAGCAAACCGGGCAGCGCCTCCACGGCTTGAGCCACGAAAGTAGCTGGGAGTTCTTCGACGCCAATCTCTAGTAACAGATCCTCTGACATGAGCGGGGGCGGAACTTACCCTAGATCGTGGGCTCGAAAAAGCGCGCTTTTGCGCTATGCTCAGCGCCGTGCGCATCACCTGTCCAATCTGCAAAACCGTGCTGGAAAACGCACCAGACGACCACGAACCGCGTCCGTTTTGCTCGGCGCGTTGCAAGCTCGTCGACTTGGGCAATTGGCTGAATGAGTCGTATCGCATTCCGACCGGCGAGCGGCCGGAAGGCACTGACGACGAATTCGGACCTAGCTGAGCGCGCTGCTCGCTCAGCTTCGAGCGCGCAAAATCGCCGTCAGCGCGGAGCGCACATCGGCATACCGGAACTCGAAGCCCACGCGTTCGAGTGCGCGCGGGACGGCAAACTGCCCACCGAGCAGCGGCTCAGCGCCTTCGCCGAACAGCGTCTTCACGGCAAAAGCGGGCGCTTTGAAGAACGCGGGGCGGCCCAAGAGCTCACCGATGATGCGACTCAGTTCGCTGTTGGAGACCGGCTCGGGCGCGCAAAAGTTCACCGGGCCACTGAGCGCGCTGTCATCGCACGCGCGCAAAAGCGCGGCGATTTGATCATCCAGGTGAATCCACGGGAAGCCCTGTTTGCCGCTCCCGATCGGGCCACCGACAAACAGCTTGAAAGGCCGGAGCAGCGCCCCGAGCGCGCCGCCCTTCTCACTGAGCACGGGAGAGATGCGCGCGCGCACCACGCGGACTCCGAATTCCTCGGCGCTCTGCGCCGCTGCCTCCCAGGCCACGCACACCTGAGCCAAAAAATCATTCCCAGCCGGGGCGCTCTCATCGAGCCGCGCGCTCGATAGAGTCGAGCCATAGAAGCCGGTTCCC
The DNA here is from genome assembly GCA_037200885.1 of Pseudomonadota bacterium. Classification (GTDB taxonomy): domain Bacteria; phylum Myxococcota_A; class Polyangia; order Polyangiales; family Polyangiaceae; genus PMG-095. The sequence goes on along the minus strand of JBBCIN010000001.1, from coordinate 1,404,508 downwards.
GACGCGCACACGAACACCTTCGGCTTCTCCTCGGCGTGCGCGATCGCGCGGACCAACCAACGAGTCGTGTCAACCCGGCTGTTCAAGATCCCCGCCTTGACGTTGTCCGTGTAACGCACACCCACGGCTGGCTCGCCGGACAGGTTCAGCACCGCGTCGTACACTTCGGTGAAGACGGCGCCGGCGGTGGGGCTCGGATCCCAATGCTGACGGGGCACGCCGTCCTCCTGGATTCGCGCTTCGCCGCGCGTGAGCACGGTCACCCGATCCCCTCGCGCAATCAGGGCGGCTACCAGTGCCCGGCCAATGAAGCCACTGCCGCCAGCTACGAGAACGCGAGCCATATCCTCGTATTTACTCCGAATTTGCGGCCAGCGCCGGTGGCAAGCGACTTGGCGCCGGCTCTGATCGGATCTACGAGCGATTCATGCTGAAAACTTCGACGTTCGCCCTCGCTGCCGCGCTGACCGTTGCCACCGTTTCCGGTTGCGCCAGCACTCCCGCCGCTCCCTTCGACCAGCTCAAGACCGCCAACCTGACCGCGTACCGCCTTCAGAATTTCGAGCCACCAGCGGCTGTTCCGGGCGTCGCTGCCACCCCGGGTGCTCCCGGCCTCACCATCCCCGGCTTGCCCGCCGAGGTGCAGACTTGGATTCAACAAGGCGCCGCCGGGCTCTCGCAGTTGATCCCGCCGGGACTGCTCCCGGGCGGAGCTGCCTCCGTGCTGCCCGCTGCGGACACGACTCCGCGCTTCCACGATTTCCGCATCCTGAGCCAGACGCAGGTGCTCGATCCGGATCTCAAAGAGAGCCTGGGCAAATTGCTCGGCGACAAAGACAGCTTCGACAACACGCAAGCGCGCTGCGCGCCCAACGTATTTTACGCGGAGATGGGCCTGAGCTTCACCTCCAGCACCGGCGGCGTGCCGAACGATCTGTTGGTTTCGTTCTCCTGTAACCAGGTCGTGTCGCGCAGCTTTGCCTGGCCGCACCCGGCGACCGGCATGAAGACCGACACGGTGGAGAAGCTGTCGGACATCGTGAAGAAAATCTTTCCGCAAGGCACGTGACAGCGCGTGTTTCTCCTGCGCCGTTGCTTGCCCTCGTGGGCATGCTCGGCGCAGGCCTGCTCGTGGGGGTGCTCGCGACCAAGAGTTGTGCTCCACCGTCACTGCCGCTGATTCCGCCGCTCAGCTCGAGCATCACCATCGTGCACCCCACGCCCAACGTGCTGGTGGCGGTCAAAGACCTCGCGCGGCTCGAGAGCGCCTCGTTCCACATGGAGCGCGTGATCGACCTGACCGACAAGCAATCGCTGCTGTTCGGCCTGCTCCAAAGCGAAGACGCCATTCTGCTCGTGGCCGTCGCGGACGTGAGCGCGGGCGTCGATCTGCAACAGTTGAAGTCGGACGACATCGTCGCGGACGCGCCCGAAAAGCGCGTGACGATCACGCTTCCCGCCCCCGAAGTGTTCCACGCCGAACTCGACAACTCGAAAACATATGTGCACACACGCCACACGGGCGCGCTTGCCAGCCGCAAAGAAAATCTAGAAACGCGCGCACGCCAAGAAGCCGAACACTCCCTGATTGAAGCTGCACTGCAGGCCGGCCTCCTCAGCCGCGCCAGCGACAACGCACGCCGTGCCGTCGAAGGCCTAGTGCGCGGACTCGGGTACGAACAAGTAGAGGTAAAGGTGCGACCTCCAGCTCTGCCCGCGCCCGTTCCTGCGCCCACTGCCGCTCCCTAGCCCGCGCCTGCGTCCGCTCCTGTCGAAGATCATGTAAAGTAAGCGGTTCTCGTGATCGAATCGCTGCGCATCAGATCGCTTCTCGGAGCGCCCGCCCTGCTCCTCGCGCTCTTACAGGCGTGCGGGGCGGCGCCCGCACCCGAGCCGCAAGCCCCCGCTGTCGACGCAGACGCGAAGCTCAAGCTCGCCACGCAAGCGAACAGCGCTCTGAACGCACAACTCGCGCAAGCCCCGCACGACATCCTCGTGCATTGCCAGACCACCGCGGGCGATTGCCTGATCTCGGTCGCAGAACGACGCGAAGCGCTGGTGGGCAAATACTACCTGAACGCGTGCCGCGATCCGGATCCCGACAAACAGAGCCCGTGCATCGTGCACGAACTCGAGCAACGCGGCGAACGCAGCGACCTCGCCTCGTACTACGAAACCGAGAACTGGTGCTCGCACAAGCTGCTCGAATGCATGACCGCCTTCACGAACAGCGCCGAACAAATGGCCATTCGCGAGCGCACCCAGGAGCGCCGCACGGAAATCGAAGCCGCCCCCGAATCGATCGCCGCGGAACGCGCTCCCGAATTCGCCAAAGAAAAGCTCGACTTCGTGCGCTCGATCTTGCCCCCCAAAGCCCAAGCGGAGTGCCCAGCTAGCCCGCCCAGCACCTCCGCCGAGTGCACGAAAACCCTCGCTGCCCCGAGCGCCGAGTTCGAAGCCGAGCTCGCCCACGCTCCCGCCTCCTACGATCCCAAGCGCGCCCTCATCCTCTACGCCGCCATCCCGCGCGCCGAAGCCGGGTGCTCCACCCCCGAACTGAACTGCCTCCTCGACCAAATCGCGCAATCCGGCGCCAGCCCCGAAGCCGACAAGCTGCTCAAACAAAACCTGACTCTCCTCGCCCAGCAGCAACAAATCCGCGCTACGGCGGATCCGGGCGCGGCGGACCAATGCGTCTCGACCGGCGTCACGCAACACAGCAGCCGAATCGTCAGCGCCTATCAAGCGTACGCCGCCGCCCCCGCCGCGGCCCTCATGGTGCGCCTACAAAAAGCGTTCATCGCCATGCACCAGATGCAGCTGTGGTGTTTGATGGCCCTAGGCAAACCCGGGAAACGCTGAACCCTGCCTGCGCCCTGCGCCCCGCAGCATTTGCACGCGCCTAAGGATTTCGAGGAGTGGGATCGGGTGCCCCGCCCATGTGACGTCGAGGCGCGACGGGCGTCCTCGCGCTTTCGCGCTGCGGGCGCCCGGCTTCCCAAGCGCTGGCCTGCGGCCAGCGCGGTGCGCCAACGGCCGTGAGGGCCACAGGTCGAGTGCGTAAGCACTCTCGACGTTGGGAGTGGCGGCTTCGAGAGAGCTGCAAAGAGAGGACATCGGGTGCGCAGTACGAGGCGGGAACGCTGACGTGAAGCGTGGCGCGGCAGGTGGTTCTGGGGCCGTCGCCGAGGAGTGTTTAGCTGACTGGGAGGGTGGCAGGCGGCTCCGTGTGCGTACGATTTCATCGAGTCCGCATTCGTGCATGCGGGGGCTACCGCGGAGTAACTCGCTGCGAACTCCACGAAATCGTCCGCGATATTTGGTGCTGGCGAGCCTGCGGCCGCCGAATTTGCCGCCGAATTTTCTTGACCGAGATTTTGGAGGTCGGCTGTCGGTGATCGAGCGTCGCTTGAAGATTTGCGCACGGGGAGGCTCGGTTTAGGCTGGGTCGAACGATCGTTAGTGGGGCCGATTCAGAATTGATTTTCAGCCTGAGAGCACCGTAATCCGCGTTTTACGAGCTCTAAAAAGTGCGTGATACACGAGAGGGATGGGAGAGCAAGATTATCGTTTGAAGTCGTTGGCGGACGATGAACTCTTGGCGGGGCTTTCGAACATCGTTGGGCGGCGCAATCAGATCACGGCTGAATTTCTCGCGTACTTGGCCGAGCTCGACGAGCGGCAGCTGTTTCTCGATCTCGGGTTTGCGTCGCTGTTCGAGTATTGCGTGGAGGCTCTCGGGTTGTGTGAGTCGACGGCGGGGCGCCACATCGCGGCGGCGCGCGTGGGTCGCAATCAGCCCGAGGTGTTCGGCATGGTGGCGAGCGGCGCATTGCACGCTTCGGCGCTGAGTTTGCTGAGGAAGCATCTGACCCCGGAGAACGCGGGGGAGCTGTTCGAGCTGTGCAAGCGGAGGAGTGCACGGAAGGTGGAGGAACTGCTCGCCGCGCGCTTCCCGAGGCCCGACATACGCGACCTGGTGCGTCGCTTGCCCGCGCAGACGGGCCTGACTCTCGACGCTGGGTGTGCCTCGGAGAAGGTGCCAACGGAGGAGCCATCGCGGCAGACGTCGCGCGAGCCGTCGATCGAGCGGCCGAAGGCATTCCTTGAGCCTCCGTCGCGGGAGCGAGCGCCGCCGAGAGCGGCGGCGCGGCGGAAACGCCGAAACCACGGCGGCTCGAACCGCTCTCCGCGGATCGCTATGGCGTGCATTTCACGGCAGATGGTGAGTTTCGCGAGCTGCTCGAGCGGGTACGGGGACTCGCTGGGGATCGCCTGCCGAGCGGCGACCTAATGACCTTGCTCAAGCGCGGTCTCGAAGCTTACGAGCGCGAACCTTCGAAGGAGCGCTTCGCGCTGGGCAGGAAGCCGCGCCGCAGCCGAGGCATGGCACCCGCGCCCTCCGCGCCCGCGCCCTCCGAATCCGATCTCCCCAAGCGAAAGCGGCAGTTCGCAGCGGCGGTTGCGCGTGCGGTGTTCCTGCGAGACGGCAAGCAGTGTAGCTATGTCTCGCCGGATGGGCGGCGGTGTAGCGCGCGGCGGTGTCTGGAGCTCGACCACGTGGAGCCTTGGGCGGTGGGTGGCGAGGGCACGATCGAGAATCTTCGGCTGCGTTGCCGTGCTCACAATCAGCGGTACGCGCGGCGGTACTTTGGCAAATCCCGTGTGGACGCCGCAGTGCAACACTCTCGGCGGCGGCGCGCGGCGGCTCAGGGTCCGGGCAAGGCTGACCAACCCCGAGCTGGCTTCCGCATGGATCGAAGTTCGAGCAGGGGGGCGGCCTTGCGGGCCTCGTTTTGCTGGAGTAGCAGTTTTTTTATGTCGTCAGAATTGTTGCTCTATGTCTGGGACTACAATTATTCGTCTTGGTCTATGCGCGCGGGGCTCGCGCTGCGCCAGACGGGCGCGCCCTTTCGGGAAGTGAGCGTGCACGGCGAGGGCAGCGACGTCGCAGCGCTCAAAGCCCTCTCGCCGCTTCCCGCTGCTCAAGCACGGCACGGAATGGATTTGGGACTCGCTCGCGATTGGCGAATATTTGCATGAGCAGTTTCCACAGGCTGGCCTCTGGCCCAGCGCAGGCAACGCGCGCGCTCACGCTCGTTCGATGGTCGCTGAGATGCACTCGGGGTTCGAAACCGTGCGCAGCGCGATGCCGATGAACATTCGCAAGCACTATCCGGGCTTCCCCAAGACGTTGGCCGTGCGCCGCGAGATCGCGCGCATCAGCGAGATGTGGCGCACCTGCTTGGATCGCTTCGGCGGCGATGGGCCGTTCCTATTCGGATCGTTCAGCCTCGCCGACGCCTTCTTTGCGCCCGTGGTGATGCGCTTCACCACTTACGACGCGCATCTCGCGCCTCCCCTTTCGGCCTACGCAGAAGCCGTGCGCGCTCAACCCTTCGTCAAAGATTGGATCGCGCGCGCGCAGTTGGATCGCCGAATGGCGGACTACTACGAGTACGAGCGCTGATACGAGCGCGAGCGCTGATGTAGGGCGCACGCGCAGGCGCACGCATTTGCCGGCGATTTGTTAGTAACCTCGCGGTTTTAGGCGGGGGGCGCTAGGCTTTGATGATGATCGTTGGCGTACCGAAAGAGATCAAATCGCACGAGTATCGGGTCGCGCTGCTGCCGGTGGGTGCGGATGAGTTGAGGCGGACGGGCAACAAGGTGCTGGTCGAGCGCGGCGCGGGCCTCGGTAGCGGCATCCGGGATGAAGACTACGAGAAGGCGGGCGCTACCATCATTGCCGACCGGGCGGAGATTTGGGCGCGGGCGGATATGATCATCAAGGTGAAGGAACCGCAACCGGAAGAGTTTCCGCTGATCCGCGAGAATCAAATCCTGTTCACGTACTTTCACTTCGCCGCCGACGAAGAGCTCACCCGCCGCATCCTGGCCTCGGGCGCCAGCGCGGTTGCCTACGAAACGCTGCAAGATCGCCAGGGCCGGCTGCCGCTGCTCACCCCGATGAGTGAAGTTGCGGGGCGTATGAGCATTCAAGAGGGCGCGAAGTATCTAGAACGCCCGGAAGAAGGCCGCGGCATCCTGCTCGGCGGCGTGCCCGGCGTGGAACCTGCGCACGTGGTCATCCTGGGCGGCGGCATCGTGGGCACGAACGCCGCCAAAGTGGCCGCGGGCTTCGGCGCCAATGTGACGATCCTGGATAACAACGTGGACCGGCTGCGGTACCTCGATGACATCATGCCCAATGTCACGACCCTGTTCAGCGATCGCCACACCATCCGCGATCAACTCGTGCTCGCCGACCTAGTGATCGGTGCGGTGCTGATCCGCGGCGCCCGCGCTCCCCGCTTGGTCGACCGCGCGGATCTCAAAACCATGAAATCCGGCGCGGTGATCGTCGATGTCGCGGTCGACCAAGGCGGCTGCGTCGAGACCACTCACCCGACCACGCACGAAGACCCGACCTTCATCGTGGATGAAGTCGTGCACTACTGCGTGGCAAACATGCCCGGCGCGGTCGGGCGCACCAGCACCTATGCCCTGTGCAACGTGACCGGCCCCTACGCCGTCCGCATCGCGAACCTCGGCCTCGCCGGCGCCGCACACGAAGATCCGTGCCTCCCCAGCGCGGTCAACATCCACCAACGCACGGTGACCGACCAAGCGGTGGCTCGCACCTTCGGGCTGGATTTTCATCCCTACGTGCCGTGACTCCTCAGGCCATGACTCTGCACGTCGTGCCATGACGAGCTCGCTCGTCGATCAATGTCCGGCACCAGTCCGGCACCAGTCCGGCACCTGCCATTGATCGGAGTGAAGAGACGGTGCTCCGCTTCGAGCTTGCCGTTCCGCGTTCGGTCTCGGTTGACGCAACTCGCCGCCGAAGGCTGGGCCGGGATGTTCCGGCACGAGTGACCATCAAAAATCGATCTGCCGCTGCCCCAGCCCGCGCGCTTTCGTTGGCTTACTTGTAAGACGTCATCAGCGAGAGCCGACTCCAGGTCATGTCCGTGCCGGCGCGGCACGCGGGTTTGGTCGGATCGGGCAAGCTGGTACCGCCGCTGACGTCGCGCGCTTGATAGCCGACGCGCGGCTTACCATCTTTGGTGAGGGCGATCGACGGGCTGTGCAAGAACCATGCGGCGACGGTGCAGTTTTGCCAGAGAAAGATTTCATCGGGCGGGATGTCGCCGCTGAGCTCGACTTTGGTCAAGTCCCAGTTGGCGCTCGGGCCGCCGCACGGTTCGCTGTCGCAGTAGGCGAGGCCGATGTTGTAGTCGAGCGTGTAGACCAGGCGTGGATGATCGTTGGCGTCGAGCGCGAGGTCGAGCCCCGCATCGATTTGATCGTGATTGCTCACCACCGCGCCTTGCCAGTGGTCGTGCGTGCAATCCTGATCGCACTGATAGTAGATGATGTTCTTCGGGTTGTCGCCGTTCGCACCGAGCGCTACCACACGCGGCGCGCCCGCGTGCGTGAGCGCGAGCGAAACGGTGGGCTTCATGCTGACGGCTTCGGCGTCGCTTTCGTAGGGTTTGAGGAAACCGATGCCGTTCCAATCGTCCTTGCCGGTGCACGCGCCCGCGCTGGTGGCCACGCATTCCAGGTAAGCCGCGAGTTTTTGGCCCGCTTGGTCGCCATCGTTGAAGTCGATCACGGTCGCGATGTGCGCGCCGCCAGAGCGATCGAAGCGGAGCGTGGTGCCTTCCCAGATTTCCTGCGCAATTTCCGAGTAGCTCCAGCTCGCTGCGTCGTCGCACGCCGAGTCGCAGGTGGCGTACCAAGTCCTGGGCGGTTTTTGGCCAATGCCGAGGTAGGCGCGATAGGTGTGCATCAAGAAGCGCGGGTGCCCGTTGGGATCGAGAGCCAACGCTTCACCAGAGATCTCGCGGTCGCCTCCGTGGTCGAGGATCTCGTTCACCTTCCAACCGCTCACGGTCGCGCAAGCGCTATCGCAGCTCGCGTAGTAGGCCTTCTGAAACGACGAGAGCAGCACGCGCGGGTGTCCGCTCGAATCGAGCGCGAGCATGGCGTTCGCGACCGTGCCATCCGTCGGCAGCATCACCACCTTCACGTCCGACTGGCCGCGACAGTCCGCGGCACAGTAGGCGTAGTAAGCGTTCCCTCCGGCATAGGCGGGATAGACCGCGTGCGTGCCACCCTGAGCGTCCACTTCGATGCTGGGTGCCGCGGTGTTGTCCGGCTCGCCCGTCGGCAAAAAGAAGCGCGCGGCAGGAACGCCGCCATTGGGCGTCCCCGCGCTGCCAGCCGAGTCGCCCGCGTTCGCCTCGCCCGCGTTCGCCTCGCCCGCGCTTGCCTCGACTGCGTCGCCGTCGGAGCTCGATCGACCGGCCGAGCCGGCCCCATCGCCTTGGCCGGCCTCACCGGCTCCGTGCTGGGACGCGCCGGAGCCGGCGGCGCCCGCCGATCCCGAGTGATTGCCGGCCGCGCCCGCGCTGGGGGCGTTCGAGCCCTCGCCGCCATCGCTGCAAGCCAAGCTGAGTTGAGCCAGAACCGCGAACAAGAATCCTGCGTGGTGTGTCTTCATCATGCGCGGAATCTGCGGCAATTCAGCACTACGCGTTGCTAAATCCTAGCTAAGCGAAGCTTATGATTTCGCTAACGTGGGCGCGCCGGCACCGCGCGCCTCGAGGTTCCACAGCTCGCGCCGCCCCCGATCGCGGGTTCACCTTGACCGCCCGCAAAAAATGCCTATCTTCCCGGGACCCACAACTCCCCAACGTTTTCTCGGGGGGCGATCGGTTTCGACGTGGGGACTGAAGGATAGTCTGCGTGTAAGCGGCTCCCGTCCCGCTTCATCAAACGGGCCGTATAATTGCGAACGACAACGCAATCGCTCTCGCCGCCTGAAAAACGGTCGATAGCCGTCCAACCGTAAGATAGTTTTGGTAACGGAAGGGCGTCATCACTAAAGCTGGGTGACCGAGCGCGTCTCGGGTTCGGTCGCCGAGAAACACCGGGGCTAGGTCGTGGCCGAATCCACGAACTCCTGTCGGCGGGGGCAACCACCGACTACACACGTGAACGAAGATTATCTCGATGCCTTGCGGACCCGGGTTCAATTCCCGGCGCCTCCACATAGTTACGCATAGTTAGCTCAGGGTGATCGCTAGAGCGATCGGAACCAGGCCCCGGAACGCCCCTCAAAAGCGTCTCCGGGAGCCTTGGGAACGGGAGCCCGAAGCCCTCGCGAACCGCCTCAGCCGTGCGGATGTAGCCCTGGGTCGTGTTGAAATCGATGTGTCCCGCGCGTTGCTGGATCTTGAGCGGGTCGTCGCCACGGATAGCCATCCACGTGAGCCCCGACGCGCGCAGATCGTGGAACGTGATGTTCTTGTGGGTGTCGGAAGCACGGTGCAGCTCCGCCCGTTTGACCTCGGCCCGGCGTAGCCAGTCTCGCAGGCTGCGCGCCGTGTGCTCGGCCACGGGGTAGACCGGGAACACGAGACCCGTGGCGTGCTTGGCTTCCACCGCGGCCTCCTTGTGCATGGCTTGGAGCAATGGCCGCAACTCGAGTTCGATCGGCACGCGCCGGTTTTGCATGCCCTTCGTGGGCACGAGCTCGCCCGACTCCCGTTCGAGCGCTTGGTGCACATGGATCGAGCCGTGCTCTAGATCTATGTCCTCCCAGGTCAACGCCCGGATCTCTCCGTCGCGCATGTAGGCATAGACCGCGACCGCGACCAAGCGGCGCCAGAGTAACGGCACGTCCAGGTGCGCCACGAATGCCGAAACCTCGGACGGGTAAAGGAACTGCTTAGCCTTGTGCGCCCCCCGATCGGGGCCGCGCACGCCCGCGGCCGGGTTGTCGTCGCGCACGCGCAATTCTTCGACTTTGGAGCCGCAAGCGTCGTCGCACATGCGCGTCGCAGTGCCCCAAATGTTGAACGCGGTTTTCCACGATATCCCGCCCGCTGCGACCTTGGCGTCGAGATCGGCGCACAGCTTGCGCATGTCGGACGGCGTCCAGTCCTTAATCGACTTGTCCCCGATGCTCGGGGCAATGTGCTTGGTGTAGTGGCCCTTGCTGTCCGCGATCGTTGTGTAGCCGCGGGCCTCGCGATCGGCGCACCACTTCTTGAACCATGGCTCGTGCGAGTCCTCGGGCTTGAGCGCCTTGGGCGGCTTCGGCTTGGCGATCCGGGCCTCGATCGTGTCGCGGTTCTCTTGCGCCCACGCCGCGGCCTCTTTGCATTTCGCATCGCTCCACTCTTTCGGGTAGGGAGGTTTCACGCGATGCCGGCGACCGTCTGCAAGCGTGATTAGGCCCTGCCTCAGGCCGGTCTTGGTCAGGACGACGGTCCCTTTCGGACGCCCTTCGGGCTTAGGTACTTTCTTCATGGCTGCTCAGGGTCCGGTCACTCGGATCAAAAGCGTCGAGCGTTCGTTGCTCGCAGGTTCGCCGACATTGATCGTGCACGAGAGCTCTACTGGTCCGCGGAACTCTGGATCAATCAGGCGTAGATAAAAAGGCTCTAAGGGCTGAGATTGAGCATGCTTCACGCGACTAAGCACACGGACCGCACGATTTTCCCCATCAAGTTCCCAGCCGTCCGCGATGATCGGCGCGATTCGAGAGACGTTCAGGCCAGCTAGAGGCGAGCGGAACGGGTCAGGTTTCTCAGGCGCCTTTTCCTTCGTAAGAGTCAGGCTAAAAACCTCGGGGGGGTCCACGGTGATGTCAATATCGTCGGCCGGCGTTGAGCCATCGTAATTGCTAAGCAGGAGTTCGACGGGAAAAGTGACACGCTGGCGCGCCTCGTAGTCACGCACTCGACGACGGCGCGCCTTTTCTTTCCTGCGCCATGTCTCGTCATCCCCAGGAACCTCGCCGTCCTCGAGCTTTTCGTAGTACTCCTCCTCGACCGCCTCGTTGATCGCAGCGTCGCTTTCGCTTGGCCCTCGCAACACCCGAACATCGTGTTCGGTGCTGCCGTCCTTGAAAGTCAACTTAGGCTTCGCACTGGGGCGCGCTGCAACTTGCGCTTGCAGCCGTCGAATCTCGATGTCCTTTTCGTCTGGTTCAGGTGGAAGCCGTTCCTCGGTCATCCTGAGCACTCGAAGACCGAAGTTCGGCGCTTTCAGCCGCAAGCCGGTGTCGTCCGTGACGATCGCCACGTCGACCCCTTGCTCCGCTGCGAAATGTAGAGCCGACGCGAGCAATAGATCGTCGGGGTAATTGGGGTCAATGCCAGTTACAATCGCCGGGTTCACAGCCCACGCTTCGAAGCGGGTACCGTCACGAAGTCTTTCCAAGCCATCGACCAAAGCATCGATCTTGCGCACGGCGAGCCATGCACGCTCACGGAGTTTCCCCTTGCGACTTTCATTCTTGATTCGGTCGAGTTCGTTGATCGTGGGTCGTATTGGAACAACAAGTCCCGCATCGCAGCCGGCCAATCCCCGCCAATCGATTTCGACGAAGCATCGAAAGTGAAGGAAGATGTTCGTGTCAGGAAAGAGATACAGTCGCGATCCCGCCATTGCGCTACAGTCCTTGCGATGCTTCGCGCATCTTGTTTGAATGTACGCCCGGGCCAGCCACGCGACCAGCCCGGACTTCGCACCTACATCACAGCTCGCCGAGGGCCCGAGGCCGCGCCCGTTCCCTCCGCTCGGACCTCGATCGCGCCCAAGCTGATCGCCACGAACGCGAGGCGCCGAGCGCCGGCGATCAGGTCGCGCAAGTCTTGGCGCCCGCCGGGGTCGGCAAGGTCGACCGTTTCGAGCGGACGCACTGCAGCACGCAACGCCTCGGCCGCGGCAAGCAAGGCGCTCACGGTGTCGGGCTTGATAGGTCCCGTCATGGTGCATCCTCGGCGTCGACCGCGGCTGCAACCGTGGCGAGGACGATGCCTCGAACCTTCCGCCTCAGCGTGCCGATCTCGTACGCATGGGCCGCGCCCGCCAAGGCGTCGAGTTCGTCCGCCCCTGCCCGCAACGCCTCGGCGATCCGAGTCGACTCGAGAACAGCGTCGGCGCGGGGGAACTTGGACACGACACGAAGACGGGCGCTCATTGGTCGACCTCTTCAGTCACAAGCTCGATCACTTCGTCTTGCTTGGCGTCGTCGTCCCACGCCTCGGCGCCGTACGCTGTGCGCGCCTCGTCGAGTAGCTTTCGGATCGCCTTCGCCGTGTCGAACACAATGTTGGTTTGCATTTGCTTGGCCTCGATTTGCTTGACGGTCACGACGTCACCTCGACCCGATAGCCAGCGGCGCGAAGCACTTCCGCTAAGTCCGCGGCCTTGCCCCGCCTGAAACGCACCTCGCCCTCGTCGTCGACGAAACGCACAGCTTCCACGTCCTCGGGCAGCGCGACTGCCATGTCGTGAACACGCGGATCGAAACCCACGTCGAGCGGTGTAAAGCTCATGTGGCGCGGGTTGCTGTCCTCGAATCCGACTCGCTCCCGGAAACCGCAGCACCCCATGCCAAGCGGCACGTCCTCGCCGCACTCGCGGCAAATGTAAGTGGCGCTCACGACGCACCCACTCTCTCGAACCAATCACCCTCGGACTCTTCGAGGATTTCGGCGCATGCCTCGCACACGAGCAAACGCAGCGCGCCATTGTGCGGGTAGCGGCCACTGTTGCCGGCCTCGGTGTGGCTCTCGCGCAAGTGTCGAGGCATCACCTCGATCATTACCGCTGCTTCGCCGGGGCAGCGCTGCCCCGACGCGAGTACGTGGCCGGAGTCGCACGCGCTCACGACACCCCCCCGTCCTTGGCTTGCGCCGCTTCCAGCCGCGCGAACTTGGCAAAGCGTGAGCTACGCGATTGCCCGATCGCGTCCTGCCACTCCTCCCAATCGAGGTCAATGAGCGCCCCGACTTGCTCGTCTTGGGTGAAGCCCGACGACTCGCACAACTGGTTTAGCCGGCCCAGTTGCTCGGCCGTCACGACGACGACGAGCGGGATCATTGTGCACCGCCTTCGTCCGCGACCAGTTGAGCGACAACGTTCAGGCGCTCGCTTGCGCCGCGCACCGTTAGCGCCGACATGCACAAGCGCACTGCCTCGGCCTGTGTGCCGATCGCCGTCTGGCGCAAGTTCTCGGCGTCGGTCGTGAGCTCAGAAGCCCAGATTTCGATCGCCCGTTTTGCTTCCCCGAGTAGCTCTGCCGCTACGTCGAGGTCGCGTTTCGCCTCGATCATCAGCGCGACTTTGCGAGCCGCGCGCGCAGCTGTATTGTGCCCCTTAGATGCCATGGTGCTACCTCACTGTGGTGTTAGGGCCTTCGATCGGCTGGAATCCGGTCGAAGGTCCGTTTCTGTCTGGCCTAGCGTTTCTTCTTTGGCGCCTGCGCTTCGAACGCGGCTCGCACGAGCCGACGAACGATCGCAGCTTCGCTTTCGCCAGCCTTGTCGGCCAACGTGCGCAACATTTCGCGTTCGTCCGCGCTCATGCGAATCAAAAACCGTTCGTCCTTGGGTGCCGGTGCCATCTGTGACGGTTGTACGTCGCTTAGACCCAGGCGGCAAAGGAATATTTTCGGGTGCGCTTGCACGTCACGCGTAAGTCCACGCGTCGACTAGGGAAAGCGGACGAAATATTTTCGTCGGTTGACAAGCGCTCCTCGCCCCCGCGACACTTGTTCAAATGGATCAACGAGTGTTCGTGATAACGCAGGGCGACACTAACGCGCTAACGGGCCAGTTGAATGAACTGCTGGGCGCGGGTTGGTTCGTCAAGAGCGTGCACCCCGGCAATCCGAGCGCGAGCGGCACGTACACATACTGGCTCGTTGTAGCTGAGAAACGGCCCGGCTGAGCTCCGGGCCTTCGATGCGCTTGATTGAGCCGCTCGCGCCCGACCTTCGGCGCAGCTGTAGGCCTGGCAGACGCGGCATGCTGCTAACCCCATCCCGGCGTCGCTGACCGGCTTACCAAAATTCTGGGCAACCGCCTTCGTTTCTGGAACCGGTTCTAGGTGTTCCCGTGCCCGCAGTGAAGAAATCGAAACTAATTCGCCGCACTTCAGCGGTTCGAACCATTTGCTGAGATTCGGCTTGAAAACCTGCAAAATTGTGGAATGATTGACAGTGGAGAAGTGTTCAGTACAAGGCTCTGCTTGAGACGGTCGCTAAAGAATCGACGCGATACCCATTGCGGACGATGCGCCGTTCCGCAATAGGATCCATTGTAAGTGAGTACCGCGGCACCGCTCACGCTGGGGCCGGGGAACGCCAAAAGCATGGCTAAGCCGACATTCGAAATTGAGTATGCGCCGCCGACCCTTGTGCACGTGGAGCACGAGGGGCGGAAGTATCTCGTGCGTCTCGCTGTTCACGTGTTTGACATCACAGCCACAGGCGCATCAGACGCGAACGGAATTCCCCTTTTCAATCTTGCAGCGGCGCCCGTAGTGATGGTGACGCCGGAGCCTGACGCATGATCGTCGCCTACCTACCCTCATCCTACTACGTCGTGGACGTGAAGCCCCAGGGCGAAGTCGCATGGTCGTTGCGGAAAGTGACGCCGTCGTCGGGTGTTCAGCAGATCACTGGAGCACGCGCCAAGCACATTCTTGCTCTGCAGACGCGCATCCGCGCGCTGCACGAGCTCGCTGAAAATTGGGACTCGTACGGGGCGAAGCCTCCGACCCTGAGCTCGTTGAAGACGCTGGGCAAAATCGCACCGATTTTTCTCGAGCGCGCCGGTGATTCCGCAGCGCTCGCTGGCCTTCACATCGGGCCGTCGTCGGGCGGGGTTCACATTGAATGGGACGTCGGCAGTCGTACGCTCGAAGTCGAGATCGAACCTACGGGCGAAGCCTCGGTTACTCGATGTGCGGGTGATACGGACGAATCGAAGGGCCTCACTGTTTTGGACCAGGTGGCGAGCGATCTCGACTGGCTTCTAGGTTAAAAAACGGTGGGGGACGAAGTCAGCGACGACGAGACTTTGTGGCGTCGGGTGGGGCGGCTGAATATCAAGCCGGACGGGACCCCGGACAGCGTAGCGTTTCGCAGCGCCGAGCTGTCTGTGCATCGAAAGCACCTAACAACTCTCGACGCGGTGCGCGATGAATATCCTGACTTCGCCGTGTTCGAATTCACAGCCCGGGAAGCGCGCGACGCCGGCGTTACACTCAAGCCTGACCCGCCACCGCCGGACCACGCTCTGGCCTGCGTGAGCACGTCCAAAAAGGCGAAACGCTTACGCGACATCGCCCGACTCGTCGTCGCTTAGCTGTTGACACGCGCGTGCTCTTCAAACCCAATCACCCCGACCTAGCCTGACCAGGGCGATCTCTGTCACGGCAATGAGCACGGATTCGAAACATGCCGGCTAGCGTGACTCTGCGGGCGCCCTCGATCGCGGCCGCTCTGGACAGGAAACAGAACGGCCGAGCGCGCGGGACGTGCGCGCTGCCCGTAACCAGCGGGCGATCGAAGTCTTAGGCGCGCACGTCCAGCTCATGCCCGGCGAACTCGATGCGGACGGGCTTCGCGGCCGCGGGCTTGCTCACGGCCCGTTCCACGTGCTTGGCGATCTCGGGCCACGCCTCGATCTTGGCCCAAGCGACCGAGACCTGAACTTGCTTGCGCGCTTCGTGATTTGCGATCGCATTCTCTCGCCCCGTGGGCTGATCGATGGCGGCCGAGAACGGGAGGAAGGGAGCCGTGCGAAGTGCCGTGATCGCTTGTGCTACGGCGGCCGGGCCGGCTGTGTCCAGGGCTGCAGCCAAGGGGTCGACCTTGATCGAGTCCGCTGCGCCCTTGAACCCGAGGTCATTCAGCGACGCGCGGATCGCACGAGCTTCGGCGAGCGTGCTCTCGCACTGGCCAAGTACGGTCGTATCGCGCGCAGCACTTCGTGACGTCGGCAGATGGCAGCGGTCTACCAGAGCCTTCGCACACGCGCCGGCCGAGGCTTCCGCGGCGCGAAGTGAATTCAATCGGCGAGCCAGGTCGGTCACCCCGCGTTCATGGGCGGCCAGTGCGTCGGTGTCCGACAAGCCGGGGACGGGCGCGGCCTGCCAAACGGTGCGCAAGATGATCGAAGCGCTGAGGCCGGCGGCCCTTCCAACTTGGGATTCGAGCAAGCGCGCGTAGTCCACCTTAGACGCGCCGATCGAGGTCGCCTCAGCAGTGAAGCCAAGCGCCAGCTTACGGGCCTCTGCCTCGTGCTCGGCCACGGCGGCCCGGGCTTTCGCAAGCTTGGTTGCAAGGGCAGCGACGGCCGCGCAATACACCGCGGGGCTTACCTGCTCGCGGCGTGCAGAAAGGGCTTGCTCGCGATCGGCTTGCTCAGTCGCTGCAGCTTCGGCCTGGGCACGGGCCAGGCGGCTATCGCAACCGGATGCGATCACGATCTCTTGCGCGAGTGTACTTTCGGCGGCCGTCATTGCCGTCCGGTGTTCTGCGGTTGGGTTGTCGCGCAGGTTCGAAACGGCAATCTCTGCCGCGGCTCGCGCATTGCTGAGGCTGGTTTGCGCCGCGGCGTGGGCAGCGGTCGCGGCTTGCAGCGCGGCGCGCGCAACTGAAAGCCGCGTCGAGGGTTCTTGATTTGCTTTGGTCATGGTCGGATCATCATTTTTCATTGTGGGGTTGTGTGTCGTGCGCCGGCGAGGCCGGCGCGGGGTTCATTCAGCGGGGGGTCCGCCATGCGTTGCGCCCGCGCTCTTCATTTTCGCGACGTGCGCGGTCGACCGGCGATTCGCCCGGTTCGCCGTCGGAGTCCTCGCGCGTGTCGTCCGCACTTGCAGGCGTACGCCACGCATCGGCCGCGCGTTCTCGATCTTCGCGGATCAGGCGATCGACCGGGTACTCGTTCGAGTGATCGTGACGATTCTCTTCGTGCCAGCTTTGCGTCGCCTCATGGTGCTCTTGAGCTGCAGCACGGCCGGCCTTCTCAGCTGCCATTTTCTCGTTGTTTTTCCACGTCTGATCGTGCACCTCGAGGGCGGCCTCGATATAATCTGAGCTGCGCATTTCCTTTTTCAGCTTCGCGATCAGGGCTTCCCGGTGATCGTCAAAGTCGAGCGGTCGCGGCTTTTCGGGCTCGGCCTTGGGTGCTCCGACAGAGCTGCCTTGCCCCCCGAAAGGAAGCTCGTCCTCGCGCGTTGGAAGTGCGCCATGGTTTGAATGGGCGTAGTGCCCAGACTGCCGGCGCCTTTGCATTTCGCGATCGAGTGCGTCGCCGGTGAATTGACCAGGGCGACCCATGCCGTCGACGAGGTCGCGAGCACGCCGGGCGATATCGGATTCGCCCGAGTGCTCGGGGAGATTGTAGTTCTTGAGCTTGTTCGTGAAGTGCATGGGGTGCTTTCTGTCAGGGGTCAGGGTCAGGGGGTCGGGGCGGCGGGCGGTTGCTCGCCGCGTGAGAGTGCAAGTAGGCGGTTCGTGGTGTCTCTGGCTTCGCGCAGATTGAAAAGGATCTTGTCGTGCTGCGCAGGCGTGAGCTTGCGGTACTGCTTGGGATCGTTGATCCGAGCCATGCTGAGCCGGGCAATTTCCCATTGCCGGAACATCTGCCGCACTAGGGCTTTACTCTCGCGCTTGGCCTGTGCAGCGGCTTCGCGCGCGTCACGCTCGGCCTGTGTGAGCGGTCCGGTGCGCACGGGCTTCTTGCGCGGTTTGCGCGGGGCGCGTGGCTTCGGCGTGCACTTCTCACGTCGGGCGATTTCGAACACGCTGGGGGCGAGCTCGCGCACGCGCGCGAAAGCTTGGTCGAGTTCTTGGTCAGTCATGCGGGTCACCGGTCAAAAAGGTGTGAGAGGGGGTGTTGTTCGAGCACGTCGTAGCCGGTGCCCGACAAGCGCGCGCTCGCGTGCGCCGCGTACGAACCGCCGAATTCGCCGCGTTCAGCCATTGCGCCGAGTTGGGCATAGAGGGCGTTCACGGGTGCGCCCACTTTGAAATCGCCCTTGATTGCAGCGTGCGCGAGAGTCACGATGCACGAGGCAACGTCTAACCCCGAGGTGTTATATTGGATGCGGCCCGAGGGCATCATGCGGGCCTTGATTTGCAGTAGCTCTCGGCGCAAGCGATCGAAGCCGCCCTCTTGCGCAGTCGACTGCACGGTACCAGCAACGGGCGGCACAACGATGAGTCGACGCTCCTCGATCCACCGATTGACGATCGCAACCGCCTCTTGCTTGGACCCCTCGGTCCAGTTGTAGGGGATCAGGGTCAAGCCGTGTTGGCTTAGGATCTCGCCAAGCGTCGACGACTCGCGTTGATCGCTGAAGATCGTGCGCACGCCCATTGCGCTCGAAAGTGCGACGATCGAATCGACGATCTTGCGGATACCTAGCTCGCCCGATAGCTCGCCCCCGGCGCACATCGCGACCTCATCCTGATCGGTTACGTAGCCGGCGACGACGCCGAAGCCGTCGTGTTTCCCGCCCGCGGACGGACTCGAGGGGTCGATCGCAATCCACGACGCCACGTGCTTCCCGAGCGGCATGCGGGGGGTCATTGCGTGTAGGACGAGATCGGCGTCGAACGCGGCCGCGACCGAGCTGGACGGGATCGCCGCGTACTCTCGGAGCCAAATTCGCTCGTCAGGCTGATCGAGGCGGGTGCCGGCCTCGGTCAGGGTCGGGTTGAAAAGCCACGTTGCGCCCGCGCTTACGAGCTGGAAATCAGTGTCCCCGAGCGCGAACATTTCCGCGTGAAAGTCGTCGACGCTCCAAGGGCTAGAGCTCGCAACCAGAAAGCCGAACGGCTGTGTGGCGAGCGTCGGCATTTGCGACGCGATCACTTCGCGCGCCGGATTGGCCATCGAGTCCCGAGATTCCCAGCGCGCGCACTCGTCTGCGAAAATCAGGATCGACGTGTAACCGACCGAGTTGACCGAGCACGTCGAGACGCGGAACACGACGGGGCTGTTCTTGAGCTCGACCTCCTCGGCGCGTTGCTCGAACGGGACCGAGATCGACGTGAGGATTGACGCGATCGTTCGAATGCGTGCGGTCGCCTCAGTGCGGTCGATCGACACGAACGACACGACGCCCACGTCGCCCGGGGGTACGTACCAGAGGCCGGCGACCGCCCAAGCAACGGCAAGCCGGCACATGGTCGAGGACTTGCCAGCGCGGCGCCCTGCGCGGACGACCCAACGGCGCCGGCGGGCGCGAAGGAACCGCTCGATCTCAGCACGCCAGAGGGGGGACGTGGGCGGGAACCCCTTGGCCACGAGGGCCCGATCCATAGCGTCGTACCGGGCCAGGAAGCCTGTAACCCACGCCTGCCACTCGTGGCCGCTCATGGTCGCGGCCGTGAGCTTTTGCCACTCGGCGAGCTTCACGGGGCAGCCCTCCCCATGAACTCAGCAACGTCCGGATCGGTGTAGCCGGGCGCGCTTGCCCTAGCCTTGGCCTCACGCGCTACTAATTCGTGAGCAGCAAGCAGCCCCTGTCGCGACTCGTTCCCGAGCCGGCTGGCAAGCTGCAGCTCCTGAGAGCTCACGTGCTCGGCGCGATCGAAGATGTAACGGGACACGGCGAGCTGCAGTGCAGCCGTTGCCACGATCGAAGCGGGGCCGGGTCCGACGTGCCCGCCCCCGACCGTCTTGGCCAGGTGTGCGACATGTGCGCGGCGGAAGTCCGCGGCCGCGCGACGGTACGGGCTGAACTGGGTCTCGGGCAGGTCGACGGCCAAGCCGAGGCGACGCGCTAGGCGGGTGCTCCCTGCCTTAGCCTTGCCACCCGCGGCCTGTGCAGTGGCCGAGCCCGCGGCGAACGTACCCTTGGCCGTGCGCTCTTGTGCTGCCTCGCGCGGGCGCCAGGCGGGGAGTCCGTCAGGGAGCTCGTCCGCGGGGAGCACTTCGACGTGGGGGCGTCCGGCGCCCGCGCCGTGACCAGCACGGACAGTCACGGCGCCACCTTGCGGCGGGGAGCAAAACCAGAATTGACCAGCATTCGGTCAAGATGACAGAGTCGCGATCCTTTGTCCAGCGACGTATCAATACTGAAAATGATACTGAACAGCAAATAGGTGGGATAAGATGCGCACTGTGCTCGCGCTCGGACCTAACCCCGCGTAATCATGGCAATCGCCCCGCGCCCTGCCGGGGCTTTTCCGATCACCTCTCTGCCCGGCGCGCACGTCGCAGCCGAATCAGGCTCGATCGCGGGCAATGGCCGCGGGTCCCTAGCCCGATGCGCGATCGGAAAGGGGCGTGGCAACGGCCCCGAGGGCTCCCGGGGCGTGGGCCTTGGACGGGCCAGGCGTGGGCAGGTCAGGCGGGCGCGGGGTTCCGGGTCCGGCCGCGTCCGGTCGGCGCGTATGAATTTAGGACATGTTCGCGGCCGGGGACCGATCAGCTCAAAGATGGCCCAAAAGCTGAACCATGTAAGGAATGTCATTGAGTTTTCTGCGGGCTCGCGGACTCGCGGACTCGCGGACTCCCGGGCTTTTTTGATCGGCAGTCCGCGTCATTGTGCGGCGGACTCAAAACACCGAAATCAAGAGTCCGCCGGAAGTGAAGCAATTTCAATCGGTTGGGCCACGCGGACTCTCGTGGACTCTCACGGACTCTCACGGACAGTCCGTCAGTCGTCCCGCGGACTGGATCTCCCCCCCTTAAGGGGGAGTCCGGGTCCGAGTCCGCCGAGACCAACGGGTGAGAAAAGAATCAAATAGCCCAGCGTGACAACAGCTCTGACTCCGACCACGCCGCGCAGTCAGTCAGTCGCGCGAACACGGGATCGCCGAGCCGGATGATCCGTCGGATTCGATCGGCGGGCACCGGGTCCGCGACGGAGTCCTCCCAGCCGGGAGCTCCTTCGCGCAGGCCCCAGTGCGCCAAAACCGCTTCGTACAGGCGTTCACCCATGCTGTCGGACCAGAGGCAGAGCGCGTCCGTGGGGAGTACAGCTTCGACGATGCACGGCACCCCGATGGTTCGTAAGGGCAGGAGCATTTCCTGTTTTCCGTGGTGGGTTGTGTAAAGGGACTCGCCGCCCCAAAACGAGAAAAAATCATCCATTCGGGTCAGGTCCGCGGTGAATAGAAAAAAGAGCCTTCCAAGCCGCGTTCCCTCTTCGTCGTGGACGAAGTTGTCAGCGAGCAGTCCCGCGCCCACGTCGGTTGAAATGTCCCCGGCGAGGACTCTCGCGCGCACGCGACGTTCGAACAGATCCTTGCTGAGTGGTTCCAACCCGTGGCTAAGGATGTGGTCGATCTCGTCAGAGTGCAGCCGAGTGCAGTGGTAGCCGACGACGGATAGCTCCGAGGCTAGTTCTTGGGCCCTCCTGAGCACTTCGTCGTGCACCCGCTGAAACGGATTTAGTGGGCGTGCGCGTGCGCCTCGGCACCAGCCCGTAGGCCCGTACCTGGTATCCTCGATTCTCCGCTCCTCCGTAACGAACCCCTCCAGGGAAGGAAAATTGTCGTCGAACAGCGCGCGCAATTCGCTGGGCCAGGTCTGCTGGTCCCACACTTCGAGTGCAGCCATCATGGCCCAGCCTACAATGACCTGGCCCGGCCTGTTACGGTTGACGCTGTAACTGCTCCACTGTCCGACTCGCGAGCGGGGGCATGATGAATCGCGTGTTCGCCCCCCGGCCCTCGGGAAACAGCTCGTTGCGCCCAAGCAGGGTCGAGAATGCGACGAGAAACGGCTCTTTGCCCATGCGCGTCCGCGCTCGAATCGCTTCTTTGCTTTGGAAATGCTCGCCTGGGGCGAGAGCGGCGAAAGCGATACGAATCTTCTCGCAGTTCTCGGCCAGCGTTCGATCGATCTGGGCCGAGGTTTCGATCTCGGAGTCGGCCCGTCGCACGACGAGTCCGGCGTTCCCGTTCGTGTCCTCGATCTTTAGCGCGAAGTCCCCCGCGGTCTTCCCAGTAATTCGAGCCTTCTCGTGCTTGACCGTCGGCGGCTCGTCCTTGTCCGCGGCGAACATGAGCACAGAGGCGCACGCATCAAAGAGCGCGCCCGATCCACGAAGCCCGACCTTCGCACCCCCCGCGCCGTCTTTGCTCGGCTTGCGCGCGTGGTGAATCACGACGAACGCGCATCCGGTACGTTCAGAAACGCGAGTGAGCATGTCCAGCGGTGCTCGCGCGCCAGCCTCGTTTTCTTCGATGCCCGGGCAGCTTGCGTGCAGGGAATCGATGATCGTGAGGTCGAGCCCCTCGCACCGGCGCGAGAGGAATTCTTCGGTGCTGTGGCTGCTCATGTACACGCCAGGCATCGGAACCACGACAAGACGCTCGCCCACTTGCTCGGCTGTGGCACCGATGCCGACCATAAGGCGCTGATAGCGGTCCCTGGTGAGCCGCGAACCTTGCTCGTAGTCGATGTGCAGCACGCGCCCCGTGCGCGCGGCGAACGCGCCCCACACCGGCTTTCCCGTCGCCACGCTCAGGGCTAGCGCCTGTGCGGCAACCGTCTTTCCCGAGAACCCGTACCCACCAATGATTGCGGGCGCCCCGGGGGCTATTTCGAGATCTTGAACAAGCCACGGCACGGGAGGCAGTGGCGCGCAGATCTCGGAGATACCCAACTCGGTCCACGCTGGGACAGTCGCACTCGTGCCCCCCGACGCTGGTGCACCGACCAGCTCCCCGCGTGCAAGCCTCCCAGCGAATTCCTCGGCGCGGGCTCGCTCGATCTCGTCCTTGGCCTCCTTCTCCTCGATTACGCGGCCGACCGCATTGTTAGCGTCCTTGCGAAGCACGTGATCCGAGGTCTCGCAGTGGTGCCGAGGCAAGTAGTGTTCACGCATCGCGGCCTCGATCTGCGGGACGTTCAGTCCGTAGCGCGCGCCGGCGAGGCAGTGTGTGAAGCGCGCGTTCTTGGGCTGCGTCGGATCCTCGTGACGCGACTTGCCAGACTGAGCGAGCAAGTACTCCGCGAACCGTGTGACGGACTCGGCCGGGGCGTCGGGCACGTCCTCGATCACTTCGTCGGGCACCTTATGTTTCGGGGCTTCTCGAATCTCGATCAGTCCTTGTTCGGCAAGCTGCCGACCTCGCTCGGCCGCAAGCATCGCCGGCACAGGCTTGCCCCCCAAGTGCCAGAACTCCCGAGGCGCGGTGCCTTCGAGCCGTCCGAGGAAGAAAGCGCGTTCAATCTGCTCTGTCTGAGGATCGTTCGGAATTTGGAACTGGTGACGGATTGCCTTTAGTGCGAGGTCAAACGCCGTCTCCGGCAACGACTCGCCGGCGAGGGCGAGCACGATCCGCACGCACCGCCCGGGCTTGAGACGGTCGCTCGCGCTCGCGTAAGCGAAGCCGCGGAAGCACTGCAGGTTGCCGAGCAGTGCTTCCAGCTCGGTTTCGCCGATGCTGTCCAAATCAAACACGAGGCAGGTCGCGTCCTCGGCCGTAACTTGCAGCCGTGTCCCGCGGAATGTGCACACAGTGAAGTAGGGCAGCTTCCCTTTCGCGTCCTTGTGCTTGTCCTTGTCGGGCCAGAAATTGGGGCACGTGGATTCGTTGATCTGGTGCGCGATCCACTGCTCGAACTCGTCAAAAGTGCACGTGTTGCGCGTGCCCGTCTTGTCTTGGATGTGGCCGAAGTAGCCGAACGAGACAGGGATGGCGACCGAAGGGGGACTTACCGCCTCCGTGGGGCGAGCCGGGGGCGAAAATTGCTCTTGCACGGGGTGGGGAGATAGGACATTATTCGTCACAGCAGTTACGTTTCTGCGAAGCCCGCCGGTCAGCGGGTTTTCGCGTTTCTGGGTACGGGTTGGGAAGCGCCGAGCACCATTGCCCGGGGCGGTATCAAACGCGCTTGGGCTTACCGTTCGAGAAACACGGCGCGGGCTCGCGATCGTCGAACTCGAGTTCCCCCAATTGCTCGCGTGCAGCGTCGGAGAGTTCGGGGCGATCGTCGTCGATTAGCAAGCGCACAATCTCAGCCACGAGCGCGGCGCGCGCCTGTGGGTTCCCGAGCACTTCGGTCACCTCAGCAGGGCCGAGGCATAGATTCCACGCAGCCTCCGACACGAGCAGGGCGAGATCGGGTTCTAGCTTCACGCTGCCACCCGTGGCCGGCTAGCAGACGGTCGAGGGCGAGCAGACGAGGCGGGCCTCCCGGCACAGCGCGCGCACACGAGCTTGCCGGTGCGCAGCACTAACCATCCGCGGGGCGTTCCCCGAGACGGCTTGGCGTGCCAGCCGCACACTGCGCACGTGTGCTCGGTCGGCGCGTTCACTTGCCCACCTTTCGCAACACGCTGCGCTGCCAATCTTCGAGCGACTGGACCGGCTCACTCGCCGCCGGTGCCACGTACGGCCGCGACTGAAGCCACTTTTCGAGTTCCGATCGACGCACCTGCAACCGTTGCCGCGGGCCGCGACTCAGCTGGACTTCGCCGCGCTTGGCGGCGGCCAAAAGTGCATCGCGACCGACCCTGAGCGCTCGACACTCACGCACGCCGAGCAGTTCGTCGCCGGGTGCCGCGAGGCTGGCTGCAAGCGTGTCGATCGCGAGTGTGAGCGCCTCGGCTTGGGCACGTAGCGCGGCGAGCGCCTGTGCCGGGTTTTGCGCCGGCACGGGTCACCGCGCCTCGGGAGTCGGCGCACTGGCTTCCGCGCGCGGATCCGGAATGCCGAGGGTCGCCAAAGCCTGGCGAACGGCCGCTGCTATGGCGAACGGGGTCCTACGGCCGGCAAAATAGCTTTCGACCGTACGGTAGTCGCACGGCACTAGGCCACCGATCCGAACGGCGGTGAATCGGTCGACTTTCTTCTTGTTTTGGGGGGAACGAACAGCCACGGGCCACCTCAGGGAGGGGGTTGAAATCCGTGCGGCGTGGTCGTGATCCCTTGGGCCCAGGCTGCTCTAACCTGGAGGGCGTGTTCGTGTGCGTGTTCGAGTTCCGCGCCGGGTGCAGCTACCCGTTACTGAGAAGGTACATCATTGCACACGCACGTGCAAGCGGGCGGCCACTACGCGATCGATGCGCAAGCCGCGTAACGGCGCCGCGCGACATCTAGTTCTCGGGCTCGCCGCGACGTGTGCGGCGCGCTGCAAGCTCGGCGACAAGCGCGGGCAGTACGTCGAACGCGCCAGCCGTTGCCGCCTTCGTGATCGCATCCGCGAGTGCCTGTTCAACGTTGCGATCACCGTCCGCCTTTTCAGATCGCGCTACCGAAGGTCCAGCACTTAGGCTCCCTGATTCCCGAAGATCGTGGCCCGCGACGTTCAGGGACATTGCGTTTCGTTCGGCAAAAGTGAGGTTTCCAGCGGCTTCAATTCCCGGCGCCTCCACTGCTTCAGGAAATTCTGAAGCCCCGTAAGTCCCGGTTGCCGCTAGAGTTTCTGGCGGCTCCGGGCGTTTTGTACGAATCGATTTGTACTGATTCATTTGTCTCAACTCTCCTGAACTAGCATCAACTTGGCTTGATTTCGTTTCGTCTGAGTTTTGTACGGCAACCGGCTGTGAAGTCGGAACCGAACCGGTGTTCGACAATTTAGGGCGAGCGAATGACGGAAGCGCGTTCGCTGGCATCACCATCGGCGGACGGTCCTCAACGTCGTAACGCTGATGAACCGCCCAGCTCGTGTGGCTCGTGATTGCCATCGCTTCACGAGCCTCTACGTTGGCCCTTCGCATCGCGCTCACGAGAGCCCTACGATGGTCATGGAAGCCGGTGGGAAGGGTCCGAGCGGTCTCGTAGTGAAGCTCGTGACGGGCAACGCCAGCGGTCAGCAGGTCCCGGCGTAAAACGTCAGCGTAGGCGACCTTCTTCTTGTGGCCGCCATAGCGCCGGATGCCGTTCTTCCAATGGCCAGCCAACGTGCAAGGGAACATGGGGCCGCTGTCCGGCTTACCGTGGTCAGCCCACCATTGGATCAAGAAGGGTCGGACGGCCTCCGGAACCACGTAGCGATCCAATCGTTCCGTGCCCCGGTGGCTGACCTTCGGGCGAAAGACTTCGATCACCTTGAAGCCTTCGAGGTCAACGCGGTCCCACGTCAGCGCGTGGCAATCCGAAGCACGCGCGCCACCAATGCAACGAGCCACGATGCTCAACGTTTTGACCTCGCGGCTGATGAGCTGAACCTCGCCGCGGATTGCGCGTCGCTCGTTTTCCCGGACGGAAAAGTCCAACGTATCGGGGTGGTTGATGTACTGGAAGAACTCAGCGTCCGTGAGCTGGACTCGCTTCTTCTTCGTACCGTTGCCCCGAGGGACGTCCACTAGCTCGGCGACGTTCTCCGTGACCAAGCGTTGCTTGCGAGCGGCGTGGAGGACCTTGCTGACCTCCCCCTTGATCATGGCGAAGCTCTTCTCACTCAAGCCGCTCTTCTTGGCTTCGAGTAGCGCGGTCTCGATGAGACCCGCGGTCACGTTCTTCGGCTGAAGATCTCGAAGCGAGGCGGCATGTTTATTGAACCAACGAGCCTCGTCATCCCAGTGCTTGACGCCCATCTCGCGGCGCGTTGCGTAGTATGCGTCCGCGACTTCGCCCATCGTGACGGAAGGCACCACGAGTGCCTTACCCACTTTCGCCGGAGCTGTGAGACCTGCCAGGAATTTCTTCACGGCTCGGGGCTGACGCTGACGGGCCACGTCTAATTCGGCCGTCTCAAGATTTAGAAGGTTTGGCTTACCCTTTATCCTGAGGAGCACGTGATAAGTGCCAGCACGCTTTACGAGAGTACCAGTTAGGGGTCGGGACATGGGGGTAATCCGTTAAATGTCTTAGGCTCTTAGAGGGGTAAGAATTCCTTGGCGATCAGGCAGATCTCCGAGCCCTGAGCCACGCCGTTACTGCTGCGAGGTCGAACCTAAACCGGGTGCCTCGGCCCGGCAGAGCCTCATGTGGACATCCTAATTTTACCCAGCGGCGGACCGTGTGCTCATGTACGGAGAGCCTGGCTGCGAGCTCTTGGCTCGTGAGTAGTCGGCTCTCGGCGGAAGCCTTGGCGAGTGGGCGGAAGTCGACCAACCTACTGGCGATTCTTTCCGCTAATTTTTCCAACAGATCGTCGAGTAGGTCATCAGACACGTGCAGCGCTCCTTCCGGACAAAGTGATGCCGGTGTAAAACGCTTCTTTACGATGACTGGCCTACTAGTTAGACGTTCGGTTGTTCGACGGAAGCCGCCAATGCATAGCTCCTAATGGCCAGGCTTGCAAGTGCATTTGTTGTGACATCCCGAACCTGAACGGTGTCCATCGGCCAGCTATGAAGCCAGTGCCACGCACGTTCGCAGCAAAATCTTCGTGGTTCACCGTCGCAAGATGCGCTCCTCAGCGCGTCGGCATGTCGTTGGCGCCGGGCGCGGGAGGCTGACGCTGTCATGTAAAGTCGAAGCACTGGAATGCGCGCGCCCCATCGATTGCCCGAACGTACCAACGGCAAGGTCGCGAATAGTTTCCGCGTTGGGGTACTCGTTCGGCGCCAAGTAGTCGTGCGCTCAGCAAGTGAACACGATTTTTGCTTCGGTTGCGCAGCGTTCTGCTGCCGCAACCGCTTGCGAGGATCTTGTCGAACCTCAGCGGGTGACGGTCATGGGTTCGACTGCGACGTCCAGCGCCGGACACTGAAGTCACGCTGCATTTTCGGGTGGCCCCGTGGCCCTCTATCCAGCGTGTCACCTACGCCATCTTGAGTGTAAATCGGGGCGGCATGGATGTCGTGGGCAGTCCGCGACGCATGTATCCTCCCCTCGTCGGAGGGATAAGAGCCATCTGCTGTGCTCCCGCAATTTCTTGATGGTGCGCGTGGAATGCACAAAAGCTAACCTAGACCGAGGGTTCGGTCGCACGCAGAGGACCTCAAACGCCACCGCTATAGGGGCTCGGGGCGCTTGCGCTAATATCCCGAGTGCTCCACTGAACGGTACTTGATCGCATGCCTAAAACTCGGAATGACAAGGCGCTCGTGGAAATGGACGAACTCGAGTTTGCACGCGCATGGGACGGGATCTCCGGAGGCCTCGAAGACGAACTAATCAACGAAGCGAGGTGCGGCCGCGCCAAAGTGATGATTGCCGCCGCGGTCCTTCGAACTGCGAGTGGTGTGCATCGCGTGGCTGACGCGAGCGACGACGCGGGCGATGGGGAAGGTGCCGCCCCCGTGTCGCATCTCGTTGCTCGCGCTGAGCCCAATCTCCAAGCCAACGAGGGCATCTCGCTAGAGTGTGTTGATGCTTCACTATCGGCGGACGGTTCCTGGACGGTAACAGCGCGCCGAGAACGCTGCCGCGCGCGAAAGCGGCTCGACGATATCTACGATGAGAAATGGGTACGCGAAAAGATCCGCGCCGCAAGAACAACGGCGAAGGACGCTGTGGTTTCGGTGACGCTCCTCAGCATGCCTGACGGCTTAAAGCGAGTAGTCTTCACTGATCGAGAGCTCGGCGATAACTGCGGCCGTAGAGGGTGCGCCGATCTCATGCGTCCTGCTTGGCGTCTCCGACTGCTGCGACCGGGCGAAACACTCGAGCGACGCCTGCTTACCTTTACGCGTTCCAACAGCGGATGGATAGTTGTAAGCAGGCGAGACCCGGTACGAGGCGAGGCGAGTGCCTCCGAATAGAGCGTGTCCGGAGGGACCGGCGATCAGACCCCGAGCGCGACAGCGGGGCGCACTCCGTTGGATTCGGCGTTAGCTCAAGTGTTCTAGCTCAACGGGCCACAGTCGCTTGCTTATTGCAGTCAACCTGGGGTTGCGCGTGAGGGATCGCCCGAGATGCGCTAGTCTATCTTAAATGAAGGTATTCATCAGCTCGCTCATCTCAGGCATGGAGGAGTACCGGGAGGCGGCAGCCAAAGCCATCTCCTCGCTCGGCCACGAGCCAGTTACGGCCGAGCAGTTTGTAGCAGGCGCGGCATCGCCGCGGGTTGCGTGCCTGAGTGGGGTTCGAGAATCGGCGATGGTCGTCTTGATCATGGGCGCGCGCTACGGGAGTGTGCAGCCCATCTCTGGCCTCTCGCCAACCCACGAGGAGTATCGCGAGGCAAAGGGACAGCGCCCCGTTCATGTCTTCGTTCAAAGCGGCGTTGCACGAGAGCCGCAGCAGGAAGCATTCGTGCAAGAAGTGCAGGATTGGGATCGGGGCCATTTCCGGGCGGGATTCTCGTCTCCGGAACAGCTAAGGGATGCCGTAACTCGAAGCATCCACGAATTTCAGATCTCGACCGCCGTTGCACCGGTAGATTCAGCTGAGTTGCTGAATCGCGCACTTTCCTTGCTGCCTCGGGAAGAGCGTCACTCCGTGCGAAGCGAGGGCCCCCTTCTACACGTAGTCGTTGTCGGTGGGCCAAAACAATCGATCCTTCGTCCCGTGGAGATTGAGCGCGCCGACTAGCGAGAATCACTGCTGAAGCGGGCGCTATTTGGCGATCACCGTATCTTCGAGCATAGCCGGGGGACTAACCCAGCTCTGAGTCAGGGCGTCCTCACCGTGAGTCAAGACAGTGGCGCGCACATCAGGCTCGACGAAGAGGGCGCGGTGCGAATCGGCGCATTGGTGAAGAGCGCCGGCGGCAATTTGCCCGTCATCATCGGCGAGGACGTGTCGGCGGCGCTCGACTCCGCGCTCGGCTACGCATCAGAAACGTTGGAACAGATCGACGGCACGCAGCGCCTTTCGCGTGTCGTCATCGCCGCGGCATTGAGAAATGTACGCGCGGGAGCCTGGCGAACACGTGCGGAACACGATGCGAGTCCCAACGCCGTCAGCATGGGCCGTGGATTCGGCAACGAGGAACGCGCCGCCGTCCATTTACAACCACCGGATCGCGCTCGCGGAGCGTTAGCGTTCGACCGGCAGAGCCTCGTGGAGGACCTCACCACGCTGCTAAAGCGTCAGTGGGTGTAAACCGAGCACGCGCGGCCAAGGCGCCGCCCGGGTATTCACCGTCCGAATCCCTGAAGTTCCGACACAAAACGGCCAGCTAAGTCAGGAACGCCCGGTCTCAATGGTCTACGCCGAAACGCCCCCGACAGACCGGGGCGGGAGTCAGCGCAGCACGCCGTGCCATCAGCGAAGCGTGACGTCGCCCACGTAACCCGCTCGCGCCAATATTTTTTGACAGAAGCCAAATTTATTGATAATGAGAATCATTAGCAATAAAGGACCGCTTCTGGTTGGCTCAGGTTGGATTCTAAACGGAACGGCTGTTGTACCAAGTATCACTGCCGCCAGCGACGAGAGAGGACGAATCCGGATGGCGAGTGGAGCACTTTTGGATCACTCAGGAGCTTGTCGCAGAACCTTTCTTTCGCCTCGCGATGAGGGGAAGGCGTCCTCGTATTTGGATGATCAGCGGTTTTTGGCGATGCCTTCGGGAGTACAGAGATGATTCCCGCCGCTACCGCCCACGCGACACTCCGCTTTTGCCCGAAGCCACAGCACGCGCCCTTGGAGCAAAGCTCCGTGGACGCCGTCTGCTTAATATATCACGGGGGGCCTCGAGCGCCTTCGACGTTTTGCTCGAGATGTTCCGGCCGGCGCGGCTGGTAAACGTCGATGTGGACGCCGCCGCGCACTCGCGAATCGTAGTCCCCGAGCCACCATCGATATTCGACGCCGCATTCTTGTTCGGACTCTTGCCCGAGTGCATCACTCAGGATTCGCATTTGCTCAAGGACGCAGCCGCGTGCTAGCCGGCGGCGGAACACTAGTCGCCAGCACACCGCTACACTCGCGAATTGCGCCGCGTGCTTGGGGACTGCGAAAGACTTCGGGCTCCCTCGCGCTTTGTCGAGAGCTCGCGCGCCATGAGCTCGATCTTGTCGAGGCATATACCGGAGTCGGCCGTTTCTTGGTTGTGGCGCAAAAGAGAGCACGACGGGCCGAGGCGACTCATGATTCCTAAATACAACAGCGCTCGTATCTCGCACATAGTGGCGTCTGCCCCTGGGACTGAAGATGCTCGCAGTGTCGCCCTTCCGTTGCGCCTCGGCGCGCGCTGCAGTAGGAGGTCGAAGCCATTCTGCTTGCGGGCAGCTGTAACTGCGGATGATACCCTGATGCGGGCATCCAGCGTGGCGCGAGCGGCTAATTGCACGAGCGTGTTGCACGTCGCCGACAAGTGCACTCGCAATGCAGCGTCGCAAAGACGCGTGCCCTCGTGGACTGACGATACGGAGAAGTTTGAGCGGGGCTCGCGACTAGCGCGAGCTGTCGCGCTGCCCGGAATGTTGGTTTTTTTCGTAACTTCAATTCTGTGTTCAGCTCGTCGCATCGACGAGCGAGAGTATTTGTACTTCAGCGTCGCGTCACTTGCCGCCGTCTCGTGTGGGTTAGTCAACATGACTGCACTGCTGGCCGCAGCGCGGGCTCTCCTCAGCCCTCGACGACCTATAAAATGCGGTAGGCGATCCAGAAGCTGGCTGATGAGTTCGAACCTGTGCACAGGAGTCGAAGGAGATCTGACATGGCGGCAGTAGCGTCGGTCGGCGCCGCTGAGCACGCAGGGACACAAGCCGCGAAAACCGTGTTCGGTGAGGCCCTCATGACGTGGCAGCGACAAGTGTCTGCCAAGGGCCGGCGGCTTACACACGAAGGAGCCCGGGGATGAATCGCATCATCGACGTGCCTGGCGGGCACGCGCGAACCGCGCTCCAACGTCGCCATATCTGGCAGATCCAAACCGGCATGCACTGCTCGGTCCTGGGCACGTGCTTGTCGCTGAGCGATCTTTACACCATCGCGCGACGTGCGCGCTGCCACATCGATTCGAAGGCGTCACCGTATCAAGTTCACTCGTGGTTCGTCGACTACATGGCGTCGCAGAACGACCTCTCGAAGCTCACTGACAAGACGCTTGAGAAGCGTCACGGAAGAATTGCTCAAGCCGTACGGCGCGCGCGCACTGCCGAGGAGCTCGAGGCGCGCTGGAAGGAGCACGCGGACCGCGGCCAGATCGCGGCCGCTTATTGGGGAGCGATGAGCCATCCGCTCTGCTCGACCGACCTTCAGTGGAAGATGTTCGGAGACATCCACATGCTTTCTCACCTGGTTGGCTCATCCCGGACAGCCGATCTATGCCGGCTCGAGAGGCTGGAGATGAGCCACACGACGCTCGAGAGTGAACTCGCAGAGCTTAAACACGACCATCGCGCCCTACTCAAGGAGCGGAAGAAACTCGAAGACGAATCGGTCCTGCAGCGCAGGGAAGTCGAGCACGCGCAGCGATGTTTGACCTCCGCCAAGACCGAGCTCGCGACGCTGAAATCCGAACCACTGACGATTGTGCTCGCAGAGCGAGTCGCGGTCCTCGAAACGGAGCTCCTGGGCGCTCGGACGCGAGCTTCGACCGCCGAGGCCTCTGTCACGGAGATACGCAGTCGACTCGCAGACGCCGAGTCTTCCAGGACGCTGGCTGCCGAACAAGTGCAGGAACTGACCGCTGAAAACGAAGCACTGGAGCTGGAGCTCCAGTGCCTCGTAGTCTGCCCCTCGGGTGAGCGTCAGGAAGAGCTTGGATTGTGCGGGAAAAAAGTTCTCTACGTCGGTGGCCGCGGCAACCTCGTCCAGCACTACCGTGCGCTCGTCGAGCGACGCGGCGGTGAATTTCTCCACCATGACGGCGGCATAGAAGAGTCGCTCGCCGCGGTAACGCGATCCATGGCCACGGTGGATGCCGTGGTGCTCCCCGTGGATTGTGTCAGTCACGCCGCCTGGATCAAAGTGAAGCGCGCGTGCAAGCAGTTCGCGAAGCAGCTCGTCGTGCTTCGCAGCTCGGGACTGTCTTCCTTCGCGCGTGGGATCCAGACCATCGCTCGGGCTGATTTGGATGCGCGATGCCTGCCAGCACTTGGAGAGTAGTCGTGAGCATGGTCACGTCGCCCAAAGCGAGCTTTGAGTTCCTAAGTCATTGCTGCCCGCGACTCTAGCGGCATCGGAGGGTGAACTATTCTATAAACGAAAGTGCGCGCGATGATCGACCGAGCGTGCGCAGCTACGAATGCATCGCGCGCTCAGGCATTCGCGGAGCGGTTCGCGAAAACGCCCGCCATTTAGCGGCCCAAAGATACACCCCCGAACTCAGTAGGAAGATCAACGACAAGTCGAAGACGGCCCACACTACCTTGAGCGGCATGCCTCCGTAGTCACCGAAATGCAGGGGACGCGAGAGCTCGAGGGCGCGCAAGTACCAAGGGAGTGGCTTGGCGAGCCTCAGTGCTCCGCTCGTGGCATCCACCAGCACCGGAGTAAACAAGCGTTTGGTCAGCCTGTTGTTGCCGTGCATCCAGACTAGGTGATGACGCGGCGTCGCGTAGCGCGTGCCCGATAGGCCAATGCTAGCGGGTCGCATTTCCGGCAGTGCAGCCCGCGCCGTAGCCACCGCGGCATCAATCGAGGCCGGTGAGCCTGCGGGCTTGTCCGCGGTCCCGGACGCAAGCAGCGCTGGCAGCTCCTGGTTCTGCCAAATGCCGAATAGCGTTCCTTCCAAGGTGTTCATCAGCCCCGTTGCCCCAACGACGAGAGCCCACAGTCCGGTCGCGATGCCAACGAGGTTATGCAAGTCGAGCCATTTGAGTCGAGCCGGGCGGGCGCGCACCGCTCCAAAGGGCAGATTTTGCGTGAACGGCCCGTAGATGACTGCTCCGGACACGGTCGAGGCCACGAACAATAGTGCCACGAGCGCGAGCAGCACGTCGCCCACGGAGCCGACGCACAGGTTTCGGTGCAAATCCAGGATCGTAGTCAGGACACGCGACTCCGGCGGGATCTCCCCGCGGGGCTGACCGGTGTTGGCATCGACCAGCAGGCGTTTGACGTCCTCGAGCGGCGCGTCCGGGACATTGGCCACGCCGAGTCCGATCACCGTGGGATCGTCCTCTTGCCAAAATACGAATTGAACGAACTTTCGCTCGCTGGCAGCGCTCTGCGCTCGCACGGCTTGGTCGAGCGCATAGTCTGGCGCAGCAGTTTGGGAGTATTTGGTCCGCGCGGGTGTTGGCCGACTAGAGAGCTCATCACTGAAGATTAGTGGCAAGCCTGTGAGACAGAGTAACAGTAGGAACAGCGTCGAGAGTAAACTGCTCCACTTGTGAACCCTCAACCAAATTTTCATTGCCGGAGACCTGCGCCTGCGCTCGAGCCCGTCGTCAGGCCGCCCAGGGCAGCCAAATCGCGGTGAAAAGAAGCCCTTCTCCGACGGCCCAACGACCGCGAATCGATAGCCCCCGGCAGAGCGGAAGAGCGTCGACCAAGAGGGACGCGGAGAATTCCCCTTGCTCCTCGAGTTCGATCACAACGTCGAAGAAGTCCAGCCAATGACGGGTGTGATAAAATTGACACTTGTAGAACGACTCCTTCGCAGAGAACACGAGCCGTGCCGCGAGACCTGGATCGAGACCACTGAGGCGATTCGCTTCGGAATCGGTGGCGACGGCGATTGCTGTTTGGCGATCGAGTGGCTCGGCCAGTTCGACGTCGATGCCGACTCCGAGAAAACGGCTCGCTGGGCCGACGGCGGCCGCGCAGAATCCGTCCGTGTGCGTGATGCTGCCCACGATGCCCGAAGGCCAGACGGGCTCCCGTTTCGTTCCCGCGAGTATCGCAATTTCAGCGACGCCCAGGCGGGCGAGCGCGAGGCGTGCGCAGTGTCGTCCCATGCTGAACTCACGCCGTCGCTTTTCGATCGAACACTCGATCAGCGAGCGTTCCGCATCGAGCAGAGTGACCTGAGCGCATCGCGGATCGCCACACTCGACGATGAAGCCCTCGGGAAGCATTCTTTCAAACATCCGCACGCTATGGATCTCTGTTTGGGTCGCGATGGAGAAAGCCTTCACCGAAACCCGAAAGCTTCGACAATATTGCGACTCTTGACTGAACTTGCAAAGCATTTGCAACAACGGCTGGGGACAATCCGCGGGCATCTTCACGTGCTTTGCGTGGGGCGGCGGTACACCGGGTTGGCGACTTTGACGCGCGTTCGAACGTCGCGATCAGCGTGCCCAGGTGTCCCGAGATCAGAAACACAAAACACAAGACAGCCGATGAACGCGCGAGGTGCGCGTCCATCGGCTTTCAATCAGGCGAAGGGTTAATCTCTGCCGATCAGTTCGCCACTGTGCCGGTAATGCTGCACAGAGGTTCCGCGCCATCAACCACCGGGTACGGCGTGCACGACCCGGAGATCGCCGAGCCGGCGACGTCCAAGCTGCACCAAAACGGTGCATCGTTGATGTGACTCAGGAGTGCAAACCCCGTGGAGGTCGCGATGCCGCTGTAGACCACGGAATCGTTGCACACGGCTTGCCAGTCGCAACCGTCCTGAGTGGTCTTGCACGTCCCCTGCAGTTGGCAGCCATCGATCGAAATCGACGGGGGGATCGTTTGGCACTCTGCCGGTGGCGGCAGCGGATCGCGCTGCTGGAATTGGCAGGTGCCCGCAGTGCTGGTACAAGATCCGCTGAGCTTGCCGTTGACCAGCGTGCCCGTGCATTTCTTCCCGTCGTCTGTCGTCCAACTATAGGTGGAATCGGTAGCGCGACCGCTCAGCGACCAATCATAGCAATTCGTTTGCCAGAGGCAGCCCTTCTGAACGGTGCGGCAAATAGCGGGGCCCTTCGCTTCACCGTATTGCTCGTCTAGCCCGCAGCCGTCGAACACGAACGAGCTCGGCAGCGCTTGGCACACCGGATCGGGAGGCAGACCCTGCGGGGTCTGGGTGGTGAAGTTGCAAGCCACGACGCCCGCGGGGTTGGTGCGTGGCGGCGTGCACGTTCCGGAGAGGGCGCCAGCCGGCAACGTTCCGTCGGCCGTCGCCGTTCGACACGACGAGCCGTCAGCTGCGGTCCATTGCAAACGAGTGGCGGTGCTGGTCCCGCCAAACACCTTGCCGCCCTGGCAAGTCGCTTGCCAGGTGCACGCGTTCTGCACCACGTCGCAAAGGGTGTTTGCAGAGCCGCAACCGTCGACCAAAAGCTGCGAGGGGACGGTCAGGCAGGTGGGGCTAGGAATTGCCTCCTTCGACGAGACCGGGCAAGCGCCGGCCGCAGGTTGGCAGGTACCGCTGAGCTGCCCGTCTTGGAGCGTCGCCGTGCAGGGCGAGCCGTCCGTTGCGGTCCACGTGGCGGTTTGACCTTGAACGGTGCCGGTAAGCACCGTGGCGCCCCCGTTACATACGGCCTTCCAATCCGAGCCGTGCTGTTCGAGTTGACACACGCGTGTCGCCTGGCAGTCGGTCAGCACCAAACTCTTCGGCAAGGTCGTGACGCAGGCCACGTCGATGCTCTTCGAGTCCACGCAGCTCTCTCCGCGTGAGACCGTCAATGTCACCGTTGCGGTGCCCGCTTCGGTACAAGTGAAGGTCGTATCCGCGGCGCTCGCCGCCTTGATCGTGCCGGAGCTCGCCGACCACTTCAGGACGCCGTCGCTGCGTGTCGCGGCACCGCTCAGCGCGATCGTGCCTCCGACACTCGTCGCCAGCGGCGCGGCCACTTCGGACGCGACGCGCGGACAAGCCGGGCCGAGCGTGCCGTTGACCACGACATCCCCGTTCCCATTTCCGGCACCGGTCGCACAAGCGAGCGAGAGATCGACACGGGTGGTCGAGCCCTTAACCACGTCGAATTTTGCCGAGCCAGTGCAGCGACCCTTCTGAACGGTGTCCGCTGTCATGCTAATCGTGTAACCCGTCGCCACGGGAAGCGTGATCCCGAGCGAGATCGTGGAGCGTGCATCGGCGACGTTTACCACGTCATTTTTGACGACTACGCCTGCTGCGTTGGTAATCGTGTAGCGAACGGAATTGATGACCTCGCCGTCCGGGGAAGTAATGGCTAGGCCGATCGATCCAGTCTCCCCGTCTTGTTCGACGGAGCTATCGTTGCCGGCACCGCAGCCGGTGATGACGACAGCGGGCAGCAGCCCAACCGCCGAGAGAAACACCGCCCTGCACAACGCAGCCCGGCCATTCGTGATTTTTTTCAACATGTCGAACTATCCCTTTTCCGAGATCTCTGGTGAACGTTGAGTCGCGTACGGATGTTCTCCGCAAGCGTCGCCATCGACGCGCGTCGCAGGCCCACGCGTTCGCCGTCGGATGCCGACCGCGAGCAACTACCTCGATCAGGGCTGGCGCTCGGTTCCGCAGAACTGATTCGCCGGCGCTTCTCGTGGCGTTCTTGAGTCGCAGTAAGGAGCCGAACGTCGCTGTACATACGACGGTTGAGGCGGAGCAATTTTCAGCCGGTCCTCGAGAATAGTGACGTCAGTCTTGCGTCGCGATGGTCGGGTGCGTGTCATCCTCGGTCGCGATTCGACACCAAAACTGCCCGGAAAGTCGGGGATTTCCGGGGCACGGTCTCCGTGATTGACAAGCGCCCCGATTTAATGAAAATGGGAATCATTCTCATTTAGTAACCGTGGCACCCAAGATCCCCAATCACCGGCTCGCTTTGTATCTCGCTCAGCGCTCAGATTTGGTTTCGCAAGCGAGTCGCATCCTCGGAAGTCGAACTTGGGCTGAAGACGTGGTTCAGGAGGCCTACCTACGCTTCGTGTCAGCCGACGGCATCGCCGAAAGCGTTCTGAAGCCAAACGCCTACCTAGCTCGAATAGTGCGAAACTTAGCCACCGACTGGGCTCGGCACTCATTTCATGGCGGCCAAAGGGAACTCGACGATGCAAAGCTCGAATCGATTGCCACGTCCGCCCTGACCCCCGAACAGGCGGCAGAATATCGCAACGAACTCCGACTGATCGCGGCGGCGTTGGCTGAGCTGCCCGAGCGAACCCGGAGGGCGTTCGAGATGAACCGCTTGAAAGGCCAAACTCTGCTCGAGATCACTCAAGAGCTAGGGATTTCGGTCACGCTCGCCCACCAACTGGTGAAGCGAGCGCAGCTGCATTGTGCCAGTCGGGTGGCGCCCAAATCAGCGCTCGATATCGCCACAGACGACGACCGCGAGCCCTGAGCACACGGTCACAACTCAAGAACGCGATAGGAGCACAACCACAGCCAATCTTCGATGCCCGCGCCGCGCGTGACGGCGCGGGCATCGAAAACAGCCCACCGACTGAGCGCTGTTATCGGATCTTCACGAAACCGCGGCTATACCCTTCGATCGAGAAGGATGCAGTCGCGTGCCCATTTTCGAGAGAGTAAACCTGCGAGCTCTCGTAAGACTCGGCGGGCGCGAAGAGTAGAACCTGATCATCGATCTTGAAAACGCTCTGACTGGCGATGATCCGGTCGATGCCCGTGACCGGTGACGCTTCTAGCGAATTCAGGTCGACGTTCCAAACCTCCCAGTTGGGATCGTTGGGAATACTGGACGGATCCGTGGTGGGAGAGATAGTGATGGCCTCCTCGTGATACGCCGCGAAGACGGCTTTGCCATGGCCGATATAGCTAAGCTGTGCGCCTTCATGCCCACCCGTTACATCCGCGAAGCTCAGCTTCCAATCCGGATCGACGGTGTCTTGGCCCGGCAACAGCCGGACCGCGCAGCTCTTGGGCTTGCCATGGATCAGGGTGCCTGGAACGTTGTAAAACCAGTTGCTAAAATAGACTACCCCATCATCGTCCAAGAACGCGGTCGCGCCCAAATTCGGACAATCGTTCAGCGGCGTGACCGAGAGTACTTCGTCCGCATCCAAGTCGAAAGTCACCAGATACTGCTCATCCGAAAATGTGTACGTGCTCCAGTCTTCCCAAAAAAACGTCCGGTATAGCCGGTTACCTCGGACGATGCCCGAGGAGCCGTCCAGGGTCATGTCATCGCGCACCATATCGGGCACCTCGATGTGGCCGAGGATCTCCATGCTCGTCGGATTCCAGATGAATTGGCCCCCGAGTGGATCTGCTAGGTATGCCTTGGTTGGGCTGATGAACGTGTTCACGGAATCGCGCACTGGAGCCGAGATCAGGCCATAGTTTGCAAAGCTGATCGAACCCTCTTCTTGCCAAGAGCCGGCATCGTCCACGCTATATCGAGTGATGGTTGGGGCCTCGCCATCCGAGACGAAGAGGTATCCTCCATAAGCGGCGATGTCCGCCTGATTGGCAAATTCGCGACCGGAACCGTTGCTCACGGTCGGCACGTCGAGCGACGGCATTAAGTCGACATAAGTCGTGGAGCTGTTGTCGGGGTTGAAGACGAGCACCGAGACCGCATAGAGGGGTTGCCCGCCGTTCGGTTCTCCGGCTGCACCGGCTGCACCGGCCGGGCCGCTATCCTCCGCGATGCCGGCTTCGCCCGCGCTGTCCGAGGTTCCGCCGCCACGGCCGCCAGCACCCGCACGCCCCGCCGAACTCGAACCCGCATGCGGAGCGCCACCCGTGCCCGCCTGCTCGCCCTCTGTCGAAGAGGCCCCGTCCGACGAACAACCGGCAAACCACACCATCGCGCCGACTAAACCAAGCTGGGCCAATCTCTTCATCACTCGTCCCTTTGTTTTCCTAATTTCTCGCGGCGAAACGGGGCACGCCGATTGATACTAAGAATCATTCTCATTTAGCATCGAGCTTGTCAAGCGCCGGCGTTGCGCGCCATCGGCGTTCAGGCGGCGCCGGTCGAGCGAAATCTGGCTGGTTCTTCCTCGCTGACGATTCGACCGTCACGCAGCGTGATCCGTCTATCGGCGAGCTGGAAATATCGGTCGTCGTGCGAGATGACGATCAGGGTCTTCCCCTGCCGCTTCAGGTCCGGCAAAATCTCCGTATAGAAGATGCGCCGGAAGGTCGGGTCTTGCTCTGCCGCCCATTCATCGAAAACGAGCACTGGTCGGTTTTCTAGGTAGGCTTGAACGAGGGCGAGCCGTTTGCGTTGACCAGCCGAGAGATCGGTGGTCGACAGGATGCCGTTCTCGAATCGAACCTTGTGTGCGATCTCGAGTCGTTCGAGGTAGGCCCGCGCTGCGTCCTCGCTCACCCCCGACGCGACGTGATCTTCGAACAGCGCGTAATCGAAGAACACCGTGGAGAAAAGCTGGCGATAGTCATCCCGCCCAGACGCCTCGACCGGTGTTCCGTCCAAGAGCAGGACACCGCTGCTCGGCTCGTACAGCCCGAGGAGCAGCATCAGCAACGTCGTCTTACCGCCCCCGTTCTCGCCAGTGATGAATAGCAGCTCCCCCTCACCGACCTTCAGATCCAGCGGGCCGAGGACGAAAGCAGGCGCGCTCGCGGTGGCTGGGAATTCATAGCGCACCCCGCGCAATTCGAGGCTGCGGAGGCGAGTGAGCAGAGGCTCCTTCCCTTCACCGATCACGAGGCACGGCTCGGGGGTCGCAAAGCTCGCTGATAGGGCTGCGATTCGGCGAAACGCGATCTGCGCCTGAACCAGGCCGGGCAACGCGCCCACGACCTGCTCGAGCGGGCCTTTGACGAACAGCAGCACCAGCGCAAATGCCGAGACCACGCTGGCGCTCACGCCGAGCCACTGGCCCAGGGCGACGATCGCGCCGATGGCGACGAAAAACAGGACGCCCCCCGCCGCTTGGGCCGCCCAAAAGACGCGCATCGCGCCGATCTTCAAGTCACGGATCCGATCAACCGCGCCGCCGAGCTCGTTCCTATACACCCGCAGCCGGCGCCCGCGGTTCATCCTCAGCTCCTTGGCTCCTTCGGTGATCGCCGAGTAGCTCTTTTGTAGCGTGTCTTCTGCGTCGCGAACGCCGTCGTAGTTCTTCGACCAGATGCGTCCAGCGGCGTAGTTGAGTACGACGCCGATTGCGATCGCGAGCGCGACGAGGGCGAAGAGACTTGGCGATAGGATGGTCAGGTACGCGAGACATCCGATCGTGACCGCGAAGGCGACGGCAAAACCAGAGATGTTGAACGTGAATGCGCTGACAGTATCCACGTCGTGGTGAAGCGTCGCGAGCAGGCGGTGCGCGCGGTAGTGCTGAATCGCAGCGATCGGCGCGCACACGACTTTCGCCGCGATCTGCAAGCGCAGCGCGGCAATCACCCGTTGGCCGACGATGCTATTGCCGACCGCCGCGATCGATTCGCTCGCCAAAACCAATAGGCAAAGGCCCCCAAAACGAATCAGTACGCTCGGCAGCCGTTGCGCCTCGACGTGGAGCGCCGCGTTGACGGTGGCGAGGAGACACGCCGTCGACAGACCGCTCACGATGCCCATCGCAGTAGCGAACGCCGCGACCGGCCAGAATGGCCGAATGAGTCGCGTCATTTCGACAAACAACGGCGGCTCGAAGGTGTTCGGGGTCGAGGACGAAGAGGACGTCACGAATTGCTCCAATCAAGTTCCGACAGTAACCTGCGAAGATCAGCGGCGAGGCGCGGATCACCGATGATCTGTTCGTGGCTGGCATCGATATCGACGACGTGTGCTCGCTCGCACCAGTTTGCCCAACCAGACTCGCCTTCGGGTCGAGTTCTCGCGTCGATCGCCCGCCAAACGTGCAGCTCACTTTCAACCCGCGTGATCCGGTGGCTCGCAAGCAGCTCTTCATGGTGCACGATCACGTCGAGCACCGTTTCGAGGAGCTCGCCTTCATCGCCTGAAAGCGCGTCGGCGGCCCCCGAAGGCGCCTTGTTGCGAGTGGCATGAGCCTGGCGGACCTCGAGCTCGAGTTCCTCGCGGCTGGTGCGGCGAGCTTCGGCTGCAGCACCAGCCAAGTCGTTGGCAATTTCAGTGCGATCGACGCGCGCCCGTGGAATTTCAGCGCTGGTATCGACGATGCCAACGAAGGCGACCCGTTCGCCGAGCAGCTCTAGTTGCCGCGCGATCGCAGCTGCGATCCAGCCGCCGAGAGACCAACCGAGAATGTAATACGGTCCCTGCGTTTGAACGCGCCGCATCCGAGCCAGATAGTCGCGCGCCAGCGCGTCGAGCGTATCCGCGCGCCAGGCTCGCTCGGAATAAATGGGTGATTGCAAGCCGTACACCGTAGCCACGTCGGCAAGCGCGGCAGCGAGTGGCGCATACGCTCCGACCGTCCCATAGAGCGGGTGGACGCAAAAGAGATTGCGGCCGCTGCTCGGTGGTCCAAGCCGAACCACGCCTGCCGGCCGCCCTTGGCCTTGTGCGACGAGCTCCGCGAGCGCGCTCACCGTGCGCGCCGCGAACAGCGCCTCCAAGGACAGGCCGTTGACCCCGGCTCTTTGAGCCGCTGCGGCGACCCGCAAAGCGGAGAGTGAGTCCCCGCCGAGTGCGAAGAAGTCGTCGGTAACACCGAAATCACGGCGATCTAGCACTAGACTCCAGATCTCGAACAAGCGCTGCTCGAGCTCGGTCTGCGGCAGGACTGCTGTGCGCTGCCCATTCTTGGGTTCGGGCAGCGCGCCGCGGTCGACCTTTCCGTTCGCCGACAGCGGCAGTGCCGCGATGCCAACGATGACCGACGGCATCATGTAACCGGGGAGGCGCCGTGCAAGCTCGGCGTGCAGGGCGTCTACGTCGATCTCGCCCACCACGTAACCGACGATGCGCCGGTTCTCCGAGGTTCCTTGCACGGTTGCCGCCACATCGGAGCGTCCTGATGCCCGACGCAGCGCGTCCTCGACTTCCTGCAACTCGATGCGATGGCCGCGCAGCTTGATTTGACCATCACGACGGCCCCAGAACTCGAGCACACCATCGGCACGTCGTCGCACCAGATCTCCCGTTCGGTATAGACGTGTTCCTGGACTGCCATAGGGATCGGGTACGAACCGCTCCGCGGTGAGCGATGGCCGCCGTTCGTAGCCTCGAGCCAGGCTCGGCCCTCCGATGCAAAGCTCGCCGAGCGCGAACGGTGCCACCTGCTCGCCCCCCAGATCGAGCACGTGCGCTTCCCTCCCCGGATAAGGCTGGCCAATCGGGACAGTCGCGCTGCCGGCATCGCCAGCGGTGGTCTCACGGAAGCAAGCCGCAATCGCCGCCTCTGTGGGCCCGTATGAATTGTCCAGGCGAACGTGACCGACCGGGCTCGCCTTCCAGCGGAGCAATGACGCCGTAGGGAGCGCCTCCCCACCGACGGTCACGAGACGAAGCGACGGTAAGCCGGGCCGCGGCAGTTCGTCGACCCATCGCAACCAGTAGCCCGTGGGCAGATCCACCACCGAGATCGATTGCTCGCGAAGCGTGGCATTGAAAGACGCGAGATCGGGGAGCGCCGGCCCACGCATGACCACACACGCTCCTACCGAGAGAGCCGGAAAGAGTTGCTCGGCTGAAGCGTCGAAGTTGATCGTCGAGAACTGATAAACCCGGTCCGACGCGTCCAGGCCGTATGTCGATACATAGTCGTCGATGTGTACCGACAGCGCGCCTCGACTCAGGGAGACCCCCTTCGGCTCTCCAGTCGATCCCGAGGTGTAGATCACGTACGCCGTTTGCTCAGGGTGAGGTTCGACGCATGCAGCGGAGGTAAGCTCCGGCAATGAGTCGACGAAAGTTACCTCGCAGCCTTCGAAGATTGCGCTGAGACGCGCGAAGCTCGCACGATCGGCGACGACTCGGCCAATCCTCGCATCGCTGATGATGGCGCGCAGCCGCTGTTCT
This sequence comes from Pseudomonadota bacterium, assembly GCA_037200885.1. Taxonomy (GTDB): domain Bacteria; phylum Myxococcota_A; class Polyangia; order Polyangiales; family Polyangiaceae; genus PMG-095. Next base: position 1,361,173 of record JBBCIN010000001.1, on the reverse strand, counting down.
GGATAAGCCGGATCGAGCGGGACGTACGCGGCGCCAGCCCCGAGCACTCCCAGCACAGCGGACACCAGAGCGGTGCTGCGCTCGACCGAGATCCCCACCCGTTCGTCCGGGGCGACTCCCTTTCGCACTAGGTGAGCACTCAGTCGGTTCGCCCAAGTGACCAGCTCGCGGCGAGTGAGACGTTCGCCCTCGCACAGAACGGCCACTGCATCGGGACACGCCGCGGCCTGTTCAGCGAGACGCTGATGGAGCGAGCGATACGGTCGAACCAAGGCGGGGGGCGACGGAGGCGACGGAGGGAGTCGTACGCTGCCCAGCAACCGATCTTCCTCCGTGCACAGCTGTTCGAGCACGCCCAGGTAACTGCGCGCGAACCGTTCGATGTCGGAGTGCTCGAATTGGCCGGGATCCCACTCCCATTCGACTCTGATCTGTTCGTCTTCAGGAACGATGATCAACACCAACGGGTAGTGCGTCCGATCGACCAGCTCGGAATGCTCCATGGTGAGGCCGATATCGCGACTCAGTAGCTCGTCGTCTGTCGGGTAGTTCTCGAATACGATCAAGCTGTCGAAAAGCGCGACGGAAGGACGGCCGACCCATTGCTGCAGCTGATTGAGGGGCGTGTATTCGTATTGGCCGAGTTCGGAAGCCGCACGCTGAAGCTCGGTGAGCCAAGCCCTGAGCGAGATCTGGGGCGGAAGATCGGTCAGCACCGGCAGGCTGTTGATGAATGGACCGACCATGCGATCGACTCCGGGTAAATCCGAGGGTCGTCCGGACAGGGTCACGCCGAAGATCGCTTGCTGGCGATTGCACAGGCGGCCCAGCACGATCGACCACGCAGCCTGCGTCAGCGTACTGAGGGTGATCTGGTGCGCGCGCGCAGTTTCTCGCAATTTTTGGCTTAGATCGGGGCCTAGGTGTTGCTCGAGCGGCACAGCAGCTTCGAGCGAAGGCTTCGGCCGCACCAACGAAGCGAGAGCCGTCGCGGGCTCGTCCATTCCTCGGAGCCGTGCCTGCCAGAACGGCCGCGCGCTGGGGCGAGCACGCAGCCAGGCGATGTAGTCGCGATAGGGCAAGGCAGGAGGGAGGTCACGCTTCAGGCCTTGCCGTTGCGCGTCGTATTCTTCGAGCAGCTCGGCGAAGAGTTGCTCACTGCTCCAGCCATCCGTCAGTGCGTGGTGGTTGCTGCGTAAGAGGTCGTGACCGCCGTCGGGGCGTGCAAACAGTGCCACCCGCAGGAGCGGCGCGCGGTCCAACTCGAAGCCGCGACGAATATCGGCCCTTTGCCAAGCGGCAAGGCGCGTTTCGTAGTCCCCTTCCTCCGACCAATCGTATTCCGCATACGGCAGGACCACGCTTCGGTGCACGACTTGCAGAGCTTGCCCACCGTGCCGCCACTCGAAGTGAGTGCGAAGGATGTCGTGACGCGCCACGATCGTCTCCCAAGCACCGCGCAAGGCCGCGCGGTCGAGCGTGCCTCGCAGCGTGAGTCGCAACTGATTGACGTACGCGCCGCGCTCGGGTTCGAGAAGTCCCTGAAAGATGAGCCCTTGTTGGATCGGTGTCGCGGGATAGATGTCCTGCACCTCGGCAAGGGGCAGATTCAGCGCCGCCAGTTCTGGCTGGCTCAGATCGGCCAGCCCGAAATCCGAAGCCGTCGGGACCACATCGCTCGCCATGCAGTGTTCGAGCTGAGCTCGAACCTGGGCATCGAAGTTTGCGACCAGTGCGTCGACGACTTCGGGCGCAATCAAGTCCGGGCTGTACCGAAAGCTCATCGAGAGGACGCCATCGGCGATCATCCCGTTGAGTTCGAGCGGATAACCGAGGTCGAGCTTGGGATCGACCGACTCGCCGGCAGCCTCGCCGGCAAAGCCGAAGCGTCCGCCGCTCGCCAACACTTCGTCGAAGCGCCCGAGGTAGTTGAAGCTGACCCAAGCCCGCGGCAGCGCTCGTGCGCAGGCGCGAACTTCCGGAGCAGCGAGATAGGAAGCGAGCCCCCAATCGAGCCCCTTGTTCGGGACCGAGCGCAAGCGCTCTTTCACGTCGATGAGCGCAGGCTGGATGCCGACAGCCGGCGCGAGCCAAACCGGAAAGCGGGACGTGAACCAACCGACGGTGCGGCTCAGGTCCATGTCTTCGAGAACGTCTTCGCGACCATGGCCTTCGAGATCGACGAGAACACCCGGGCGCCCCGTCCATTCCGAGAGGACTTGTGCCAAGGCCGTGAGCAGGACCTCATCGATCCGCATGCGATAGACGCGCGCCGCATGCTGAAGCAGCAGCTCAGTCGAAGCCCGATCGAGCGTCCAGCGCGCAGCGCGGCTGGCATCCGCTCGTCGATTGCCCTCGGTGAACGACGGCCAAGCGGCGTCTATCCCGCTCATTGTGCGCTCCCACCATCGAAGTCGCTCGTCCAGTTGATCGCGTGCCGCATAGCGACTGAGCTGAGCGGCCCAGAGACTGAAGGGAGAAGAGCCGGGCGGAAGCTCAATGGGCAGCGCGCGTTCCGCCTGCTGATACACAAGCGAGAGTTCGTCGAGCAGCACTCGCCACGACACGCCATCGACGGCCAAATGATGCACGACGAGCAGCAGTCGTCCTTCGCCATCAGGCAGCCGGAAGTAGCAAGCGCGAAGCAGTGGGCCGCGCGCCAGATCGAGACTGCGCTGCACGCGTTCGCCTTCGACCGCCAGCGCCTCTTCCCAAGCTTGAATCTGAGACAGCTCCACCAACTCGACCTGCTGTCGCTCGACCTCGTGCGCTACGCGCTGCGTCCAGAGACCATCCCGTTGCGAGAAGCGCAAGCGCAGCGCGTCGTGGCGCGCCACCAGAACATCGAGCGTGCGCTCCACTGCATCCAGCGACAATTCGTCACGTGCCGCGAGCAACACCGATTGATTCCAGTGGGCGGGCGCGTCCGGGTGAAGATCGAAGAAGCGTGCTTGGATCGGAGTCAACGGCAAATCGCCAAGCACCGATTCTTGCGTCACGCGCTCGACCACCATCGCCGTCGCCACTCGCGCCAACGCCTCGATCGTCGGCTGCTCGAACAATTGCTTCGGCGTGAGCCTCAACCCCCGCTGACGGGCGAGCGCGAGGATTTGTAGGCTCAAGATCGAGTCCCCACCCAACTCGAAATAGTTGTCACGGACGCCGATCTCCGCGCGTTTCAGGACCTGACACCAGACTTCGTACAACGTCGTCTCAACGGCCGTGCGCGGTGCGAGCCGCTGCTCGCGCGGGGACGACGGGGGCTCGGGCAGACTACGGCGATCCACTTTGCCGTTCGCCAGGAGCGGCAAGGCTTCCAGCAACACGTAGGCCGTTGGCACCATGTAGCCCGGCAGTTTGCTCGCCGCCTCGACCTTCAACGCCTCCAAGTCCACCGCGCCGGTGACGTAGCCCACGAGCCGTCGGTGCTCCCCGTCTCCTCGCACCGCGGCCACCGCCGCACTCACGCCGCCGCACGCAAGAAGTGCGCTCTCCACCTCGCCCAGCTCGATCCGATAGCCCCGAAGCTTGATCTGCTCGTCGCTCCGACCCAAAAACTCCACTGTTCCGGCGGCGCGCAGGCGACTCAGATCTCCGCTGCGATACAGACGGCCGCCCACCGTGTGCGGATCAGGCACGAATCGCTCCGCGGTTGCGGATGGACGCCCCAAGTAACCGCGCGCGACCGTCACGCCACCGATGCACAGCTCGCCAATCCCGCCCACGGGCACTTCACGACCCCAGCTATCGATCACGAACGCAGTGCGCCCAGCAAACGGGGCTCCGATCGGCACCACCGCTTCGTGGACGTCCGCCTCGCTCGTCCGGTGATACAGCGCGGCCACGGTCGTTTCGGTGGGGCCGTAGAGATTGTCCAGCTTCACCGACGACAGCGGACCCGAGAACCAATCCTTCAGCGCTTCGCCTGAAAGCCCCTCGCCGCCCACCGTCACTTGCCGTAGCTCGGTTGGTAGCGCGGCACCACGCCCCTCGTGGCGAAGCCATTTCGCCCACTGCGTCCAATACGCCGTGCTCACCCGCGCGAACGTCACCCGCTGCTCGCGCAAACGCTCCGTCAGCGTCGAAAACTCCCAAGCTCCTTGTCCGCGCATCAACACGCGCCCGCCTTGCGTCAGCGCGGGCAACAGCTCGTGCAACCACACATCGAAGTTGATCGTCGAGCTGAACAGCTGACAATCGCTCGGTCCCACCCCATAGCGCGCCAGAAAATCGTCCACGTGCGCGCTCAAAGATCCCTGGCTTACCCCCACCCCTTTCGGCTCACCCGTCGAGCCCGAGGTGTAGATCACGTACGCCAGCTGCTCCGCATGCGGCTCGAAGCGCGAAGCGCAAAGCGGAACCTCGGGCGACCTGGCAGGCTGCGCGACGACCACCACCCGCACACCTGACAGCACCTCGCGCAGCTTCGTCGCCGTCTCCGCGTCTGCCAAGACGACCGCCACTCCGCACAGCATCTGCCGGAGGCGCGCCTCGGGATACGTCGGATCGAGCGGCACCAACGCTCCGCCAGACTTCCAGATCCCCAGCACACTCGCGACCAGGCTCAGGCCACGGTTCACGCACAGTCCCACCAACTGCTCTCGACCCACCCCGGCACGCTCCAGCTCCAAACCCACAACACTCGACCACGCCCCCAACTCGCCATAGCTCAGCACTTCTCCCTCGCACCAAACCGCGGGCGCCAATCTACGCGCCAAGCACTGCGCTTCGATGCGCGAAAACACAGAACGATACGGGTGCGTCTTACTCCGGCTCCAAAGCTCGGGCGCCGTCAGCTTCACAGCACCCAGGGGAGCGTCGGGGCGAGCGACGAATTGCTCCAGCACTTCCAGGTAGTGCTGCGAAAGCCAAGCCACTCTTTCGCGATCGACCCGCTGCCCGTCCCACTCCCATTCTAGTTCGATCCGGGAGCTGACTTCGATCGTCAACGTGAGCGGATAGTGGGTTCTGTCGGCTCGCTCCGAACGTTCGATACGCAAACCGACGTCGACGGAGCGCGCTTGAAGGTCGACTGGGAAATTCTCGAACACCAGCAACGTATCGAAGAATGCGTCCCCCTGTAGCCCGGACCACCGCTGAAGGTCGGACAGCGGCGTTTGCTCACGGAGCCGCAGCTCGTTGGCAAAGTGTTGAAGCTTACGCAGCCACCGGCTGACGGGCTCGTCGAGCGGCAGGTCCACCGGAATGGGCACTGCGTTGATGAACAGCCCGATCATCTCCAGCGCGCCAGGGACCTCGGCGGGCCGCCCCGAGACAGTGGCGCCAAACATCGCTTGCTGCCGGTTTCCATACCGGCCGAGGACCACACCCCAAGCCGCCTGCATCACCGTGCTGATGGTCACCTCGCACCGCTTTGCCAACTCTTGCACGCGCTGCCCGAGCTCCGGCGCTAGCTGATCGTGGCGGTGATGAGTCCCCGGCTCTGGCGCGCAAGGACGGCCGAGCGAGCTGAGCAAGCGCGCGGGGTCGACGAGTGAGGCCAGCGCAGCCTTCCACCACTGCTCGACGCTGGGTCTCGAGACCAGCCATTCGATGTAGTTCCGATAAGGGACGACTGGACGGGATTCTGCCTGTTCACCCGCAATCCGGGCTCGATAGCTAGCAATGACCTCATCGACGATACGAGCGCTGCTCCAGCCATCTGAGATGGCGTGGTGCATCGTCCACACCAGGTCGTGCGCGCCATCGGGCCGCGCAATGACGTGGACGCGCAAGAGCGGCGGATCAGCGAGGTCGAAGCCGATCGCGATGTCCTCGCGGCGAAAGGCCTCGAATCGCTGGTCGTAGTCGACTAATCCATGCCAATCGCGGAAGACGAACGGAAGCACGACTTGGCGGCGAACGATTTGCAGGACTTCGCCGCCGTGTTGCCAGGCGAAGTGGGTGCGCAAGACGTCGTAACGAGCGACTATCTCTTGCCAGGCCTCACGGAGCGCCACCGGGTCGAGCTTTCCCGATAGTACGAGCCGGAGTTGGTAGACGTACAGCCCCTCCCCACTCCGCTCCAAACTATGAAACACCAACCCCTGTTGGATCGGCGTGGCTGGATAAATGTCCTGAACTTGTCCAAGCCGGAGGCCAAGGCTGCTCAGCGTGCTCTGTGTCAGACGGGCGAGCGGGAAATCCGAAGCGGTGGCTCCACGGGGAGCCGTCAGAGAATGAGCGAGCAGCGTTCTCAGCTTGCGACCAAAAGCTTCGACGACGCGCTGCGGGTCCAGCCTGGCAGCGAGCGCAGCATTGAACCGAAAGCTAACAGACAAGGCCCCCTCGGCGATCAGCCCGTTCACCGCGAGTGCGTGAGCCATCGTGCCATCGGGGTCGACCTCGCTTCCTGCCGCCTCGCGCGCAAAACCAAAGCGCCCTTCGGTCGCCATCGCCTGATCGAATTGACCGAGATAGTTGAAGCTCACTTCCGGCCGAGCGAATTCGCTCATCTCCGAACGGAGTGACCGATCCGTCGAGTGGCGGAAGAGGCCCCAATGCACGCCCTTGTTCGGGACTGCGCGCAGCCGCTCTTTGATGTCGATGAGAGCGTGCTCGGCGTCCCCGTGGGCCGCAAGCCAGACGGGAAAACGCGACGTAAACCAGCCGACGGTACGGCTGACGTCCAGCTCATCGAGGATCTCTTCGCGACCGTGCCCTTCGAGGTCAACGAGTACACGCGAACGTCCAGTCCATTCAGCCCAAGTTTGCACCAGTGCGGTGAGTAGGACTTCGTCGATCCGCATGCGGTAGCTGCGTGGCGCTGCCTCGAGCAATTGCCGGGTCTCGATCGGGTCGAGCTCCCAGCTAAGCTGCTGACTCGCCCGCAGCAAGCCACCCTGCTGGACGAAAGGCGTGAGGAGTTCGCTCGGGGAAGAAAGGGCGCCCCTCCACCAGGCGATCTCGGAACGCACGTCCGAACGGGTGGCATAGCTGCTGAGCCGGGCGGCCCAGAGACTGAAAGGAGAAGAGCTGGGCGGCAGCTCGATGGGCAGCGCGCGTTCTGCCTGTTGGTAAGCTTGCGAGATCTCGTCGAGCAGCACTCGCCACGACACGCCATCGACGGCCAAATGATGCACGACAAGCAATAGCCGGCTCTCGCCCCCCGGCAGGCGGAAGTAGCAGGCGCGAAGCAACGGGCCACGCGCGAGATCTAGACTGCGCTGCACGCGCTCGCCCTCGATCTCGAGTGCCTCCTCCCAAACTTGCGTCCGAGACAGATCAACCAGCTCGACTTCCTGTCGCTCGACATCGGACGCCACGCGCTGCGTCCAGAGACCGTCCCGTTGCGAGAAGCGCAAGCGCAGCGCATCGTGGCGACTTACCAAGACCTCGAGCGTCCGCTTCAGAGCCTCTTGCGAGAGCTCTCCGCGCACCGCCAAGAGCACCGACTGATTCCAATGCGCGGGCGCATCCGGGTGAAGCTCGAAGAAGCGCGCTTGGATCGGAGTCAACGGCAGGTCGCCAAGCACTGACTCTTGCGTCACGCGCTCGACCACAATCGCCGTCGCCACTCGCGCCAGCGCCTCGATCGTCGGCTGCTCGAACAATTGCTTCGGCGTCAACTTCAAGCCCCGCTGACGGGCGAGCGCGATGATTTGTAGGCTCAAGATCGAGTCCCCGCCCAACTCGAAATAGTTGTCACGGACGCCGATCTCCGCGCGTTTCAGCACGTGACACCAGACTTCGTACAACGTCGTCTCAGCGGGCGTGCGCGGTGCAAGCCGCTGCTCGCGCGCCGACGACACGGGCTCGGGCAGGCTGCGCCGATCCACTTTGCCGTTCGCCAGGAGCGGCAAGGCTTCCAGCAACACGTAGGCCGTCGGGATCATGTAGCCCGGCAGCTTGCTCGCTGCCTCGATCTTCAACGCCTCCAAGTCCACGGCCCCCGTGACGTAGCCCACGAGCCGTCGGTGCTCCCCGTCTCCTCGCACCGCGGCCACCGCCGCACTCACGCCGCCGCACGCAAGAAGTGCGCTCTCCACCTCGCCCAGCTCGATCCGATAGCCCCGAAGCTTGATCTGCTCGTCGCTCCGACCCAAAAACTCCACTGTTCCGTCGGCGCGCAGGCGACTCAGATCTCCGCTACGATACAGACGGCCGCCCACCGTGTGCGGATCAGGCACGAATCGCTCCGCGGTTGCGGATGGACGCCCCAAGTAACCGCGCGCGACCGTCACGCCACCGATGCACAGCTCGCCAATCCCGCCCACGGGCACTTCACGACCCCAGCTATCGATCACGAATACAGTGCGACCAGCGAACGGAGCTCCGATCGGCACCACCGCCTCGTGAACGTCCGCCTCGCTCGTCCGGTGATACAGCGCGGCCACGGTCGTTTCGGTGGGGCCGTAGAGATTGTCCAGGCTCACCGACGACAGCGGCCCAGAGAACCAATCCTTCAGCGCTTCCCCTGAAAGCCCCTCGCCGCCCACCGTCACTTGCCGTAGCTCGGTTGGTAGCGCGGCACCACGCCCCTCGTGGCGAAGCCATTTCGCCCACTGCGTCCAATACGCCGTGCTCACCCGCGCGAACGTCACCCGCTGCTCGCGCAAACGCTCCGTCAGCGTCGAAAACTCCCAAGCTCCTTGTCCGCGCATCAACACGCGCCCGCCTTGCGTCAACGCGGGCAACAGCTCGTGCAACCACACATCGAAGTTGATCGTCGAGCTGAACAGCTGACAATCGCTCGCTCCGATCCCGTAGCGCGCCAAAAAGTCGTCCACGTGCGCGCTCAATGAACCCTGGCTTACACCCACCCCTTTCGGCTCGCCCGTCGAGCCCGAGGTGTAGATCACGTAGGCCAACTGCTCCGCATGCGACTCGATTCGCGAAGCGAAAAGCGGATGCTCGGGCGACCTGGCAGGCTGCGCGCCAACTTCCACTACCCGCACACCCGACAGCACCTCGCGCAGCTTCATCGCCGTCTCCGAGTCCGCCAAGACGACAGCCACCCCGCGCAGCATCTGCCGGAGGCGCGCCTCCGGATACGTCGGATCCAGCGGCACCAACGCTCCGCCAGACTTCCAGGTCCCCAGCACACTCGCGACCAGGCTCAGGCCGCGGCTCACGCATAGTCCCACCAGTTGCTCCCGACGAACCCCGGCACGCTCCAGCTCCAAACTCACAACACTCGACCACGCCCCCAAATCGCCGTAGCTCAGCACCTCGCCCTCGCACCAAACCGCCGGCTGCTCAGCTCGCTCAATGCACTGAGCTTCGATCTGCGATAGCAGTGAACGATATCGGTAGCGCGCGGACGTCGAGTAGCGTGCGGAACCTCGCAGCGAGAGCTCGCCAAGCCGCGTCTCGTCGCTGGTCGCCGTCAGCTGCTCGAGAGCACCGATGAATTGATCCGCCAGGGCGCGCGCCGTGGTCGGCTCAACGCGCGCCTCGTCCCACTCCCATTCGAATTGCACGCTCGGATCAGGGCGAACTGTCAAGGTGAGGGGGAAGTGCGTGCGATCGATCTTCTCGACATTCGCGACGCCGAGCAGGTTGGCGCCGTTATTCAGCGCCGCGTGAACCGGGTAGTTTTCGAACACGAGCAGCGTGTCGAACAGTGCGTCACCAGTAAGCCCGGACCAGCGCTGGATGTCGGCGAGCGGCGTATGCTCTCGCTGTCGCAACTCCAGATTTGCTCGTTGCAAGCTGTCGAGCCAAGCACCCACGCGCGCTTCAGCCGGCAGGTCGACCCACAGCGGCAGACTGTGCATGAAAAGCCCAAGCATCTCTTCGATCCCGGACAACTCGGGCGGTCGACCCGCGACCGTAACGCCAAAGACGGCTTGGTCCCGGTTCCCATAGCAGCCGAGCACGAGCGCCCACGCCGCTTGCACGACCGTACTCAGCGTGACCCGAAAGCTTCGCGCGCACCGCCGAAGTTGCGCGTCGAGCTCGGGCGTGAGGTCTTGGACTAGCTTGCCGTTGGCGGCCGAACTGACCGGCGCGGCGCGCAGGCTCGAGAGCAAACGCGCTGGATCGCGCGTCGCCGCCAGTTTGACGCGCCACCAGGCTTCGGCGCTGGGCTGTTCGCGCAGCCAAGCGACGTAGTGACGGAATGGGATCTGCGCGCGCGCGTTTGCCCCGCCCGGCAACCGATACGATTCCAGGATCTCTCCCAGCAAGCGCGACGTGCTCCAGCCATCCAGCAGCACGTGATGGCTCGTCCACACGAGATCCTGCGCGCCGTCGGGGCGTTGCACGACCCGCACCCGCATCAATGGAGCCTGGTCGAGCGCGACTCCCTGCGCCAGGTCGTCCGCCAGACGAGCGCTCAGGTGTGACTCGTAGTCGGCGACCGACGTCGCGTCTTCCTCGATGAATGGCAGGATTGCGTCGCGCTGCACGACTTGCAGGGGCTCTCCGCCGTGGCGCCACTCGAAGCGCGTCCGGAGAATGTCGTGCCGCGCGATCGCCGCATTCCAGGCGGCGCGCAGTCTTGCGAAGTCGACGGGCGCCGTGATCGTGAACCGAATCTGATCGACGTAAAGCCCGCGCGTGCCGTCGTGCAGCGTGTGAAAGAGCAGGCCTTGCTGAGCAGGGGTCGCCGGGTAGATGTCGACGACGTTCGTCGTATCGATCGCTTCGAGTTGGCGCGGGGAGAGCGCTGCGAGCACAAAATCAGAGGCGGTCGCTCTCGGCGCAGCAGCGTCGCAATGCTCGATCAGTGCGTGCAGCTCGAGCTCGAACCGCCTCAGCCAACCCCATGCGATCTCGCTCGCAACGACATCGGGTAGGATTTGGAATCGAACGGACAGCTCGCCGCTCTCGACGAGCGCGCTCACCTCCAGAGCGTGCGCCGCTCGAACCGAGGGCGCCGCTTGCTCTCCCACGGACTCGCGTGCGAAGGAAAATAGTCCGCCGACCGGCAGCGTCCCGTCGAATCGGCCCAAATAGTTGAAGCCGACGCGCGCTTCGGGAAGTGCCCGCATCTGCGCACGGATCGACTCATCGCGCCCGTACCGCAGCCAGCCCGCGTGCGCCCCCTTCCGTGGCACGGAGCGCAGTTGCTCCTTGACGGAACGAAGGGCTTCGCCGTCGGCGGCAGCAACCGAGAGCCAGATCGGAAATTCGATCGTGAACCAGCCCACGGTCTCGCTGACATCGCGTCCGGCGCCGAAGTCCTCGCGACCGTGCCCCTCCACGTCGACCAGCACGCCCCCGCCCGACGCGCTGAGCGTACGCGCGAGCGCCGTGAGCAGCACTTCCCCGATGTCCATGCGATAGGCGCGCAGAGCCGCAGTCGCGAGCCGCTTGGTCGTGGTCGCGTCGAGGCGCAGCGAGATCTCGTCGCTCGTTTCCTTCGTCGCGACAGAGCGCTCGGTTACCGCTTCGGGCAGGCTGTCGTGAGCAGAGGCGAGCGCCCCCTGCCAGAACTTCAATTCCTCCCGTACCGCGCTGCTATCTGCGTGCGCGTGCGCCGCTGCCACCCACGCCGTCCAAGGCGTGACACTCGGAGCAAAGGTCACAGGCTCCCCGCGCGCCGCCTGTTGATACGCTGCCGCGAGATCGTGTAGCACGATGCGCCAAGACACGGCATCGACCACGAGGTGATGAGCTAGCAGAAGCAGACGGCCGTCGTCCTCGCCGATGCGAAAGTACGCCACTCGAAACAGCGGGCCTTGAACGAGATCGAGACTGCGCTGGAGGCGATGTGCTTCGACCTCGAGACGAACGGCCCAATCGCTTTGAGCGCGGAGATCGACCGGCGATTGCAGCCCTAGGTTGACCCCGCCTCTATCCAGCCGCTGCGCCCAGCCATTCTGCCCGCGAACGAAGCGCAAGCGCAATGCGTCGTGACGCGCCACGAGCGCAACGACGGCGCGGCCGAGCGCTGCCTGGTCGAGTTCGCCGTTCACACGCAGCAATACCGATTGATTGTAGTGCGCTTCACCTGCCGGATTCCGAGCGAAGAACCAGCTCTGGATCGGGGTCAGCGGCAGCTCATGGTAGAGCTCGCTTTCGGCCTGCGTCGGTGCATCGACGACCGCGACACGAGCCAGCCGAGTGACCGTCGGGTGCTCGAAGACTTGCTTCGGAGTGATCTGGATCCCGTGCGCGCGGGCGCGTGCAACGATTTGCAGGGTCGAGATCGAATCGCCGCCGACCTCGAAGAAATGGTCCGTCGTCGCAAGCTCCGATCGACCCAGCACGACGCGCCAGATCGCCAGCAGTCGGCGCTCGATCGCGGTTTCAGGCTCGACTTGGACACGGTTGGCCGGCAGGCTCGGCTCCGGCAACGCTCGCCGATCGACCTTTCCGTTCACCGAGAGCGGAAGCGCCTCGAGAACGTCAATCGAGGCGGGCAGCGCGTACGCCGGCAGTGAGCGCTCCAAATGCTGCCGCACCTCCGCCGAGTCGACCGAGCCGGCAACGTACGCGGCCAGCCAACTCGCTCCGCCCGTGTGATGGACCGTGGCGGCTGCGTGTCGAACACCGGGGCAGCTCGCGAGCGCGCGCTCGACCTCACCCAGCTCCACGCGATAGCCCCGGATCTTGACCTGATTGTCGGTCCGGCCGAGAAAGCTTACCACCCCTCGTTGATCGCGGCGTGCTCGATCACCGGTTCGATACAGGCGTCCACCGGAGCCGTTCGGATCGGGCACGAAGCTCGCAGCGGTCGCACTCGCGCGCGCCAAGTAGCCGCGCGCGATACCGTTCCCCCCGATGCAAATCTCGCCCACGCCGAAGCTCGGGACTTCCTCGCCCTCGTCGTCGAGCAGGTACAGCGCGCGGCTCGGCAGCGGCTGTCCGATGGGCACGCTGGGGCGCTTCGCGTCTTCGAGCGTCGTTTCGTGAACGATGCAGGCAATGGCCGCTTCGGTCGGACCATAGGTGTTGAACAGACGAAGCGAGCCGAGCGCGCCGGCCTTCCAGCGGCCGAGCGCGCTCGGCGAAACGACCTCGCCTCCGAGTGTCATTAGCCGTAGCCGAGGTAGGCTTCCCCGTACTTGGTCCACTCCTTGCTGCCAGTAGGAGGTCGGCAGATCGATGACGGTGACCGCTTGAGCCCGAAGTGCGCGCTCGAGCTCGGACCACTCGGGAACGTCGTTTCCTCGCATTACCACGCAAGCGCCCACTGCCAAAGCAGGGAAAATTTGCTCGGCGGAAGCATCGAAGTGAATGGTCGAAAACTGGTACACGCGATCGCGCGCGCTGAGCTCGTAGACTCGCAGGCAGTCCTCGACGTGCGACCCGAGAGCGCGGTGGCTCACCGCTACGCCCTTGGCCTCGCCTGTGGAGCCCGACGTGTAAAGCACGTATGCCAGCTGGTCGGGATGAACGCGTGTTCGGCGCGACTTCGACGGCGTGTTCGACGTGCCATCCAAGCGCACGACCGCGCAGGCCTCGAATGCCGCGCCGGCTTGTTCCAAGCTCACTGCATCGGCAACCACGAACCGAATCTCCGCGCTCGAAAGGATCGCCTGCAAGCGCGCGGCGGGGCTTTCAGGTTCGAGCGGGACGTAAGCACAACCCGCCAGCCAGATCCCCAAGCAAGCCGCCAAGAGAGCCGGCGTACGTTCGGCGCAAAGCGCGACCCGTTCGTCGGGTCGCACGCCAGCGTCAATCAGCTGCAGCTTGACGCGCTCGGCACTTGCCCGCAGCTCGCCGTAGGTTAGCCGTTGCGTGCCGCACACGATCGCTTCTGCGTCGGGTCGTTCGAGCATCTGCAGCTCGATTCGCTCGAGCGCCAGCAGAGGCGCCTGCGCTCCCACGGGCGGCGAGTTCCGCTCGACCACGGCGGGCTTGGCACCCGGACGAATCGCGCCCAGCTGCGGATCACCGTCGGCCGCGAACTGTTCGAGCAGCTCGCTGAAGTGTTTGGAGAGTTGCTCGACCGCCGTCCGCCCGAGTTTGTCGCCATCCCACTCCCATTCGACGACGAGCTCCGGCTGGTCCGGAATCACCGTCAGCACCAGCGGATAATGGGTGCGGTCGAACGAGTCGAACTCCGCCGTCGCGAAGGTCCCGTCCTTCAGGGCGTCGTCCAAGGGATAGCTCTCGAACACGATCAGACTATCGAAGAGCGAGCGGCCGGCGCGGCCGGCCCACTGTTGAATCCGTTGTAGCGGCGTGTGTTCGTAGCCGCGCAGTTCGCTGCTCCGGCGCTGCAGCTCGCCCAGCCACTCGGACAACCGAGCATGCCGGGGAATGTCGATCCAAACCGGGAGGCTGTTGATGAAGGGGCCCAGTATTCGCTCGCTGCCGCTGAGCTCTGCGGGCCGCCCGGCAACGGTGACGCCGAAGATCACCTGGCGACGGCTCGCATAACGAGCCAGGAGCAGAGCCCACGCCGCCTGCGTGACCGTGCCTAAGGTCACGCGATGCCGTCGCGCGGCCGCGCGCAGCTGCTCGCTGAGGGACAGTCCAATGCCAACGCGTTCGCTGTGGGTTCCTGGCTCGGCGTGATCCGGAGCTCCAATGGCGTCGAGCACGCCACCCGGATCGCTCAGCGTGGTCAGCTCTTTGCGCCACCAAAGCTCTGCGCTCGGTTGCCGCTGAGCCCATTCGACGAAGCGGCGGTATGGGATGGGCTCGAGAAGCTGCGCCGTTTCGCCTGCGCAGCGCGAGCGATAGTCGCGCACGAGTTCGGCCAGCAAAATGCCGGAACTCCAGCCATCGAGGAGCGCGTGATGGTACGTCCAGACCAGATCGACCATTCCCTCGGGCCGCGTGAAGACGTTCACTCGCAACAAGGGCGCGTGGGCCGGATCGAAGCCGAGTTCGAGGTCCTCTCGCCGAAACTGCGCGAGCCGGGCCACGTAGTCGGGCTCTGCGCTCCAGTCGTGCTCGGCGTACGGCAGCGCAACGGCGCGCCGCACGCATTGCAGCATTCGCCCGTCTTCGAGGGTCTCGAAGTGGGTCCGCAGCACGTCGTGGCGCGCAACGGCCGCCTCCCACGCCGCGCGCAGCGCAGCGCGATTCACGCCCGGATCCAGGGTGAGCCGCCGCTGATTGACGTAAAACCCCGCCCCGGTCGCGAGTGAGCCGTGAAAGAGCAAGCCTTGCTGCAACGCCGACGCAGGATAGATATCCTGTAGCTCGCGGTTCCCGAGCTTCAGCCGCAAAAACTCTCGCTGCGTAATCGAGGCGAGCGGAAAATCGGACGCCGTCGGCGTGGTCTCGGCCGTTGCGAGAAACGCGACCAAAGCGTCGAGCTTTTGCTCGAACGCTGCGGCCAACCAGGCGACCCGAGCCGGTTCGATGACCTCAGGACTGAAACGCCAACGAAGCGAGAGCTCCCCGCCCGATACCAGTGCCAGCAGGTCGAGTGAGTGCCCCCACTCGCTTTCGGGGGAGAGCGAGTCTCCGGCGGACTCACTAGCGAGCGCGAAGCGCCCGCCGTCTCGCAGCGTGGCATCGAGCCGGCCGAGGTAGTTGAAACTCACGTCCGGTCTCGGTCGGAGCTCACTCTGCGCTCTTGTCTCCTCGTCCGCAGAGTAAGCAAGCAGGCCCCAACCGAACCCGCGGTTCGGCACCGAGCGCAGTGTCTCCTTGACGCTCTCGAGCGCACTACCCACCGAGTCGGCGACTCGAAGCCAGACAGGGTACCGGGTCGTAAACCAACCGACGGTCCGACTCGGATCGAACCTCTCCAACACGTGCTCGCGGCCGTGTCCCTCGAGTTCGAGCAACGCGCCCTGGCGGCCAGTCCATTCGGCGATGGTTTGGGCCAGCGCGGCGATCAACACTTCATCGATGCGCAGGCGGTAGGCGCGCGGAGCCGTCTCGAGGATGCGCCGCGTGATGCTCGCGTCCCAGCGCTGCACGAATTCTCGACTGGCGCGGATGGAACGGTCGCCACCTGCAGACACCGGTAGGCTGCCCTCCGCTCCGTCGAGCGCCGTCCGCCAGTAGTCTTGCTCAGCAGCCTCGACATTGCGCCGATGGCGATTGAGCTCCAATGCCCATGCGCTCCACGGCAAAGCTACCGGAGTGACAACGAGGGGCTGGCCTTTTTGTTGCCGTTCGTAAGCTTCCTCGAGCTCTTCGAGAAGAATGCCAAACGAGACCCCATCGACCGCCAGATGATGGATGACGAGCAGTAAGCGGCCCTCCCCCTCTGCGATACGGAAATAGCCGGCCCTGAAGAGTGGGCCTCGATCCAGTCGCAGACTACGCTGCAACCGGCTTCCCTCGCTCTCCAGCCGGGCTTTCACGTCGAGCTGGCCACGGAGATCGATTGTCTCGAGCACGCCTTCGCTCGACTCGCGCGTGACACGCTGAGCAAAGCCGTGTTCTGAACGCTCGAAGCGCAAACGGAGGGCGTCATGCCGTCGCACGAGCGACGTGAGCGCCACTTCGAGCGCAACTGGGTCGAGCTTCCCCACGCTCAGCAGCAGCGACTGATTCCAATGCGACGGACCGGACGGGTTCCGCGCAAAGAATCGAGCTTGGATCGGGGTCAACGGGATCAGACCGTCGTGCTCCGCGCGCGGTTCCGGCTCCGCCACCACCGCTTCGGCCAGCGCGGCGAGGCGATCCACGCGCGGGTGAGCGAAGAGATCCTTGACCGTGAAGACCAGGCCCGCCTGGCGCGCGCGGGCGACGACTTGCAAGCTGAGCAGTGATTCGCCGCCGAGCGCGAAGAAGTCATCGCTGATCCCGACATCCTCTCGTCCGAGGACGCGCTGGAACACCGCGAGGAGGGCGCTTTCCCGTGCGGTGCGCGGCACCATCCACTCAGTCGGGCTCGGCTCGCTCGAGGCCGGGAGCGCAGCCCGGTCCACTTTGCCGTTGGTGGTCAGCGGCAGCGCATCCAAGATCTGAATGACGGCGGGAACCATGTACGAAGGCAGCGTCGCATCGAGTGAGGCGCGAACCCCTGACTCGGTCAGACCATCCCCGACACAATACCCGATCAGTCGCGATTGCCCGCGTGCGTCAGGTCGCGCAATCACGAAGGCGTCCCGCACGCCCGGCAGTTCCCTGATGCGCGCGGTCACTTCAAGCGGCTCGACCCGGTAGCCGCGGATCTTCACCTGATCGTCCATCCGCCCGAGGAACTCGATCTCGCCGTTCGCCAAATGCCGACCTCGGTCTCCGGTCCGATACAGACGGCCTCCCGCGCGCCCGAGCGGATCAGGGACGAATCGATCCGCGCTCAAACCGGCGCGACCAAGGTAGCCGCGAGCGACTCCCGCTCCGCCGACCGCGATCTCGCCGATGCCTCCGCGCGGAGTTGGCTTGCCGTCGGCATCCAAGACATAGACTCGGCAATGCGACAGCGGCGATCCGAGTGGCAGCTGTCGCGCAGGCGCTTCGTTCCGGTGCGTGAGCACACCGACGGTCGTCTCGGTCGGACCGTAGTGATTGATGATACAGCAGCTAGGATTGAGCTCGGATACTTGCGCCACGAGGCCCGCTTCGGCCGTGTCGCCACCGAGGATCAAGCACTTGAGCGGCAGCACGTGCGCGGCGTCCCGTGCCACGAGCAGAGCCGCCAGATGACTCGGGACAATCTTGAGCGCATCTACGCGCCGGGCTCGCATGTATGCAGCGAATTGGTCGGGATCGGAGCTAACCGCGTCGCTCACCACGTGCAAGGTCCAACCCGAATAGAGCGCTCCGAACAAGGCGGTGTGACCCAGATCTGCCGCCGGCGTGGAGACATAGGCGGCGCTTTCGATGTGCGTTGGTAGGCGCTCCACGAGCGCTTGCACGTAAGCCGCAAGCGCCGCGTGCTGCACCGCGACTCCTTTGGGACGCCCCGTGCTACCAGAGGTGTAAATCAGATACGCGGCTTGGCCCGCGAAGGGCACATTGACCGGCTCGTTCGCGGTCGAAGTCTCCTCCGCGCGCTCGAAGGTGCCTGGGTGCACAATCGCAACGGCAGCGGGAACCCAATCCCCAACTTCCGTCGCGATCACGACGGGAGCCGCGGCGTCCGTGATTTGAAATGCCAGCCGTTCGGCAGGCAGGTCCGGGTCGAGCGGCAGATAGGCACCCCCAGCGCGCCAGACCGCGAGGATGCTGGCAACCAAGGCCGCCGAGCGAGGCAGGCAAAGCGCGACCACTCGTTCGCGTCCAACCCCGAGCTTGGTCAGCTCGCGCGCAAGCCGGCCTGACCAAGACCACAGGCCCGCCCATGAGAGTTCGCCGCCCTCGTGGACCAGCGCGATCGCTTGCGGACGGACACGCGCCCACTCAGCGATCCGCGTCAACAGTTCGCCGTCGGACTCGTTTCCTGCGCCCCAGGCCTCGCTCGCACAGTCGAGCGGCGCGGCAAGGGTCGGACTCTCGGGCTCCGCTAGACAAAACGAGAGCAGCTCGCGGTAGTGCTGAGCGAGAGCGCTCACGAAGTCGCCATCGAATCGATCGGGCACGTACTCGAAGACCAAACGAAAATCCGCTGCCAGCTCGGTCACATGCAACGACAGGTCGAACTTCGACGGGGCCGACTCGAGTTCGACCGCTGAAACCGAGAGCCCCGGCAGGTCGCCGAGCAGCTGCGCGTCGTCCTGTTCCAAGTCGAAGGTGACGTCGAAGAGCTTTGCCTGCGCGCTGCGATCCGGAGCAAGCTCATCGACCAGGCGAGCAAAGGGCACGTCTTGGTGACTCTCCGCTTCGAGCACGCGCGCTTGCACGTGCTCCAGCCACTGGCTGAACGAGGCTTCGGCGCCCAGCTCACTGCGGATCACCAGCGTGTTGACGAAGAAGCCGACCAACTCATGCGTCTCGAGCCGTCTTCGGCCGGCGACCGGGATGCCGACGCGGACGTCGCGCTGAGCCGTAAGGCGCGACAGAAGCGCCGTCCAAAGGGCGAGCAGCGTGTTGAAGCGCGTTGTCCGGCGTGAACGCGCGAAGGATTGCACCCGTTCGCTCAGCACCCCGCCGAGCATGATCGTCACGACTGCACCTCCGCCAACGCCGTTGCGTGTGCGAGCCGTAGCCAGGTTCAGCGCTGGGTGCTCGGTGCCCAGCCGCGCGCGCAGTTGCGCCAGTTTTTCCGCGTAAGCTTGCTCGTCCAGCCACTCCCGCTGCCAGACGCTGAAGTCGGCGTAGCTGATGGGCAGTTCCGCGAGCGCCGCCACATTTCCCGCGCGCACACTGCGGTAGAGCGAAACGAAATCCTTCAACAGAACGCCAACCGACCAGCCATCGCAAACAATGTGGTGAGCCGCCAGCAAGAGCACGTGCTCGCGTTCGGCGACCCGGATGAGTGCGGCGCGAAACAGCGGGCCCTGCACGAGGTCGAAGGGCTCCAGCGACCCCCGCCGTAGGCGCTCGGCCAGCCGGGTTTCGGCGTCCACTTCGATGCGCAAATCATCGATGCTCCAGCCAAAGCTCGGCGTGGGAACGACGGCTTGCTGGGCGATACCTGCGACCTCGCTGAATCGCGTCCTGAGCGCCTCGTGACGAACCACGAGCGAGCTCAACGCAGCCCGCACATCCATCGCATCCAGCTCGCCGACCAAGCGGACCGCACCCGAAACGTTGTAGTCCGTCCGCTGCGGATCCAGCTGCCACAGGAACCACAGCCGCTCTTGCCCGAAAGAGAGTGGCAAGGGCGCGCCGCGGTCCGCAATCGGCACGATCGGCAGCCGCTCACCGTCGATCGCGTTAGCGCTGACCAGCGCACGAAAGGAAACGCGTTTTTCCGGCGTCAGAGCCGCATATTTCAGCGAAAGACGATGGAGCTCGTCGCTAACGTTGTGCACGAAATTCATTTCTTTGAGGGCGCTCAGTCGAGCGAATCGAGCCAGCCAGCCATGAGCGAGAGGTCGTCGTTCTGCGGCGAATCGGCCTCGAGATGTCGAGCCAGCGCGCCGACCGACGGATAGTGAAACACCGCTGCAGTCTCGACGACCCGACCCAGTTCCTCCGAGAGCAACGCGGCCAGGCGCACCGCCAGCAACGAGTGACCGCCAAGCGAGAAGAAGTTCGCTTCCACGCCAATGCTCACCTTTCCGAGGACATCGCCGTAGAGGCGAGCAATCAGCTCTTCCATCTTCGTGCGCGGAGGCGTGAGCTCGGAGCCATCGTCAGTCGGCGGGTCGGGCAGTGCCGAGCGATCGAGCTTGCCGTTGTGCGTGAGCGGCAACGCGGTGAGCGCGACGAACGCGAAAGGGATCATGTGTGTCGGGATCCGCTCAGCGAGGTGGATGCGGAGCTCGCTGGCTTCCGGCGCGATGTCCCGAGCAACGAAGTACGCTAGCAACTGCGCCGAGCCGGAAGCGTCCTCGCGCACTATTACGACCACTTCGCCCACGCTGGGGTGTTCGCGCAATGCCGCCTCGATTTCTCCGATCTCGACACGGTGCCCTCGGATCTTGAGTTGCGAATCGGCGCGACCTAGGTATTCGAGATCCCCTGCCGAGAGACGCCTGGCGCGATCGCCCGAAGCATAGAGACGCCCTCCCACGAGGGTGGGATCGGGGATAAAGCGTTCGGCAGTGAGCGCGGATCTGCCGAGATAGCCGCGCGCCACACCTGCGCCCCCCACGTAAATCTCTCCGACGGCTCCGATCGGCACCGCATTCAAGGACTCGTCGAGCACATGAATCGCGAGGTCATCGAGCGGACCGCCGATCACGCTGCGTGCGCTGCGCGCATCGACGTCCCAGGGCACTAGCTGGCGAAAGCTGACGTGCACGGTCGTCTCGGTGATGCCGTACATATTGATGAGCATCGGGCGATCGCTGCCGTAACGCGCGATCCAAGGGGCAAGGATCGCCGGATCGAGTTTCTCACCGCCGAATATGACGGCACGAAGCTCGGTCAACGGCTGTTCCTGACGCAGCTCTGCGTGCAGCAACGGTACGAACGCGGAAGGCGTTTGATTCAAGACCGTCACCCGTTCGGCCGCGAGCAAGCGCCGGAACGCCGCGGGATCGCGCGTCGTCGGATAGGGAACGATCACCAGTCTGCCACCGTGCACGAGGGCACCGAAGATCTCCCAAACCGAAAAATCGAATGCGGGTGAATGGAACAGCGTCCAGGTATCCGTGGCTCCAAATCCAAAAGAAGCGTTCGTCGTATCGAACAGGCGTGCGACGTTCGCGTGGGATACCCCCACCCCCTTTGGCTTGCCGGTAGAGCCGGAAGTGTAGATGACGTACGCGAGTTGTTCGGGCAATACCGTCTCGTTCCAGTCTTCGTCGCTCGCGTCGTCGACGTCCGAGACGACGATGACTTCGCAACCGGACCACGCTTTGCGCAGCTCGCTGCTCGTCCGCTGATCGACCAGGACGCGCGCGATCCCCGCGTCTTCCAGGGTCTCACGTAGCCTCAACGCCGGGTGCAGCGGGTCGAGTGGAACGTACGCGGCGCGCGCCTTGAGGGTACCGATGATGGCCGCCACGACCGCAGGCGAGCGGTCGACGCAGATCGCGACCCGCTCTTCAGGCAATGCTCCGCAGTCTCTCAGTCGACGTGCGATGCGGTTCGACCACGAATCGAGCTCCCGATACGTGTGAGATTGCCCCTGGAAGGTCAACGCCACTGCCTCGGGGCGGAGCGCTACTTGCTCGGAAAAGCGATCGAGCAACGAGCGGAATGAGTAGCTCCGCGAGGGCGAGAGCTGGGCGGGCACGGAAAGCGGCACCGCTCCAACCAGAGTTTTCGAGTCGTTCGTGACCGTCTCCAGGATGGTCACGAAGTCGTCGACCAGTCGTTCGACCGTCGAAGCATCAAAAAGGTCGCGCGCATAGCCGAACGAGAGCTCGAGCGCGTCTTGCCCCGAAACGACGTCGAGCATGAGATCGAAAGGCACGCCCCCTTCGCGAATCGCGACGGATGACACGCGCAAGTCACCGAGCGTTTGTCCCGATCCGATCGCCTCCTCGAAGTTGAAGGTGACGCGAAAGAGTGGTGATTCGGCGGTGTTTCTCGGTGGCCTGAGCGCTTCGACGAGTCGGGCAAACGGAACTTGGTTCGCCTCTGCCGAGGCGAGCGCCCCCCACGCGCGACGCATGAGCTGTTCGAACGGGTCGCTTGCCGAAACGTCGAGCCGAAGCACCCAGGTATTTACGAATAGACCGATCAGTGTCTCGGTTTCGACGTGACGCCGGCCGGACACCGGAACTCCGACGCGCAGATCGCGCTGCCCGCTGTAGCGATAGAGGAGCACGTCGAAGACGGCCAGCAGGATCGCGAAGCGCGTCACGCCGGATCGTTTCGACAATCGATCGAGCGCCACGATATGCGGGCCCGCCAACGTCCGCAGGACGCGTCCACCGCGTCCGTCGCGAGCGCCGCGGCGCGCGCGGTCAACGGGGAGTTCCAAGCTCGGGTGTTCGGTCCCGAGCAGCTCCCGCCAAAACCCTAGGCGAGCGTCTGTTTTGGCATCGCTACCGAGGTTCCGCTCCCAAAGCGCATAGTCCGCGTATTGAATCGGGAGCGCCGGTGGCCGCAGGCGAGCGTCTCCGCGTACGGCGCGGTATTCGAGATCGAGTTCCCGAAGCAAGAGATCGATCGACGCGCCGTCCGCAACGATGTGGTGGACTGATAGAAACAGCACGTGCTCACGCGCGGCGCAGCGCAGCAATCTGGCGCGCAGCAGCGGTCCTCCTTCGAGATCGAAGGGTTCCGTGTTGGCGAGATTCAAGCGTCGTTCGAGTTCACCCGCGCCACTTTCGAGCAAATTATGACGAGTAAATGCAAACGCTGGAGTCGGCACGACGACCTGCCGAGGGACTCCCGCTCTGTCGAGGAATCGGGTGCGCAAAATCTCGTGTCGGCCGACAATCGCGCCCAGCGCGGACTGAAGCGCGGCTTCGTCGAGCTCGCCTTCCAGACGAAGAGCGCCCGACACCGTGTACGCCACGCTCTCCGGCTCCAACTTCCACAGAAACCACAGCCGCTCTTGCTCGAGCGAGAGCGGAATGTCGTGCACGTCGTCAGCTCGACGCGGCACGATGGGGTCGGCCGCCGCAGTGACGGCGGCGAGCTCTTTGGCTTGGTCGGCGAGCACCGATTGCGAAAGGACCACGTGGAGCGGCAGCTCTCGTCCGAACGAGCGCCGAATTCGGGCCACCAGGCGCACAGCAGCTAGCGAGTGACCTCCGAGCGCAAAGAAATCGTCCTGGGCACCGACGCGCTCGCGGCCGAGCACCTGGCCCCAAAGCTCCGCCAGCGCGATTTCCGTCGGCGTGCGCGGGGGTTCGTGTGGCGCCGCCTGGTCGAGCTCCAGCAGGGCCCGACGATCCAGCTTGTTGTTGAGCGTCCGCGGCAGCGCGCTGAGCACGACGATGGCCGACGGGACCATGATCGAGGGAAGCCGCGCGTTGAGCTCGCGCCGAATGCTCGTCGGCTCGCCTGCGCCCGTCACATAGCCGACGAGCCGACGCTCCCCGCGTTCTTGGAGGACCACGGCTGCGTCCAGCACTCCCTGACATTCGCGCAACGCCAATTCGATCTCACCGAGCTCGATGCGGTGACCGCGCAGCTTCACCTGCTGATCGATGCGTCCCCAGAATTCCAGGCTGCCGTCTGCCCGGTAACGACCCGCGTCGCCGGTGCGATACAGCCGAGCGCCGGGCAATCCGCCGGGATCGGGCACGAATCGCTCGGCGGTGAGGGCCGGGCGCCCCAGATAACCGCGTGCCAGGTTGGTGCCTCCGATGCAAATCTCTCCCAATCCATCGATCGGCGACAGCTCGCCGCCGGTCTCAACGACGCGGATCGGGCAATCGGGGAACGGGTCGCCGAGCGTGATCGCATTGCCAGCCTCGATCCGGCCCGCGCTCGACCAGATGGTCGTCTCGGTCGGTCCGTACATGTTCCAGAGCGTGACCCCGCGTTCGATCAAGGCAGCCGCGAGATCGGGAGCGAGCGCCTCACCGCCAGAAAGCGCGGTCAACCTCGCGTTGCTCCGCCAGCCACTATCGACCAGCGCTCGCCAGGTCACTGGCGTAGCTTGCAGGAAGGTGGCTCCGCTCGCCGTGATCAGCCGCGCGAGCGCGCCGCCATCTGTCACGTGATCTCTCGGCGCAATTTCGACGCGCGCGCCGGTCAAAAGCGGCAGATACAGCTCAAGCGCGAAAATGTCGAACGACGGAGAAGTGACGCTGAGCCACACGTCGGCGGTCCGAAAGGAGAGCCTCGCTCCGGCACTGAGCAGAAAACGATCGAGCGCCTCGTGGCTGACGGCCACGCCTTTGGGTCGCCCTGTCGACCCCGAAGTGTAGAGAACATATGCGAGACCTGCGGGTTGCGCTCGAAAGGACGAGCCTTCGTCCGGCTGGTCGTCGTCGTCCGGCGAGCTGTCGAGCACCATTATCTGGCGACCTTCAGCGCATTCCGCGAGTAGGACCGCGCTCTCGGGGTCTGCGATTACACAGCGCACGGCGGCGTCATCCAGCATGTAGGCGAGCCGTGACGCCGGGTACGAAGGGTCGAGCGGCAGATACGCGCCGCCTGCCCTCAATACCCCGAGCAGCGCGGCAGGGAGCGCGAGCGAACGTTCGACGCAGACAGCGACTCGTTGCTCGCTCGTCACCCCGGCACGGCGGAGGCGGCGCGCGATGGCGGCGGACCAGCGGTCCAGCTGGGCGTAGCTCAGCCGTGCTTCGCCGCATTGGACTGCGCAGGCGTCAGCGGCGCGCGCGACTTGCGCGGCGACTCGCTCGACGATTGGCGCGAAGCGATACGACTCTAGGCTTGGGACCTGGGGTAAAGCGACGGCCAGGCGGACGTCACCGACGCACCGGTCGTCGCCATGAGCGAGCTGTTCGAGCACCGCGCTGAAATTCTGGGCAACGCGCTCGATGGCTGAGGCATCAAGCAAGGGTCCGCGCCATGCCCAGTCGAGTTCCAGGGACGCGCCCGGCTTGATCGTCAGCGTGAGCGGGTAGTGAGTCTTGTCTAGCATCTCCGCGGCTTCGAAGCGGAGCTCAAGCGGATGATCGCTGAGTGCCTCGTGCACGGGGTAGTTCTCGAACACCAGCAGCGAATCGAACAACGCCGTGCCCGAACGTCCCGCCCAGCTTTGCAATTCGTGGAGCGGGGTCTGTTCGTGCGGTCCGAGCTCGCTCATGTAGCGCAAGATCGAGCGCGCGAAATCGGCGAGCGAAACGTGGTTTCGTACCTCGACCCAGACCGGCAAACTGTTGATGAACAGGCCCAGCATCTGCTCCGCGCCGGGCAGATCGAGGTTACGGCCCGAAACCGTCGTCCCGAAGACGACGTGCGACCGGTTCGCGTAGCGACTGAGCAAGATGGCCCACGCCGCTTGAACGAGCGCCGGCAGTGTCACTTGCCAACGCTGCGCGCGCTTGCGCAACTCCTCACTGAGCGTGGCGGAAAGCCGTTGTTCGAAGCTACCTCCGTCGGCATCCGTACCCGTGTCCGCCGCACCCACTCCGTCGCAAAAACCAGCGGCTTCGCCGACGCTCGCAAGCTTCGCCCGCCACCACGCTTCCGAGCTGGGGCAACGCTGAAGCCAAGCGACGTAATCCCTGTAGGGAGGTGGAACGACGGTCCGGACGCGGCCAAAACGATAAGCCTCCAGCACCTCACCCAGTACCCGCGAGGTGCTCCAGCCGTCGAGCAAAGCGTGATGCGTCGTCCACAGCAGATCATGCGCGCCGTCCGGGCGACGCACGAGCGTGATGCGCATCAAAGGCGCGCGCTGCAACTCGACGCCGCGATCTCGATCCTCGGCGCGCAGAGCCGCCCATTTCTCCGGGTAATTAGCTTCATCCGAAGCGTCGATCAGCGCGCCAGGCAGCTCGATGGCGCGATGAACGACCTGCAAGGCCGCGCCGCCGTGCTTCCACTCGAAGCTGGTGCGCAGGATCGGGTGACGCTCCAGCACCTGGCGCCAGGCAGCGAAAAACGCCTCGGTCTTCAGCGGGCCACGGATGGTCACGGCGAGCTGGTTGAGATAAGCGCCCTCACTTCGACCGAGCAGCGTGTGGAACAGCAAGCCCTGCTGCAATGGAGTCGCAGGGTACACATCTTCGACATCCGGTCCAAAGTCGAGCGCGTCAGCTTCGGCGTCAGCCAGCAACGCGAGCGGGAAAGCTTCGACCCCTCGTTGGGGCGCATGCTCGAAGCCTTGTTCGACCAGCGCTCGGAGACAAACCTCGAATCGATCGATCAACTCGGAAAGCGCCGAACTCGACATCAGCGCGGGGTCGACGCGAAGGCGCAGCGAGAGCTCGTCCGCGATGATCAGCGCGTTCACGTCTAGGGCGTGGCTGATCGGACTGGTCGCGGCGACAGGCGCGCCGGAGTCCTCTCGTGCAAACGAGAAAGCACCGTTTCTCGCCAGCGATCCATCGAAGCGCCCCAAGTAGTTGAAGCTGATTTGCGAGCGAGGTAGCGCGTTCATGGCCGCGCGCACCGAGGCGTCAGCGCCGAAACGCAGCAGGCCAAAGTGCAGCCCTTTCGCAGGCACGGAGCGAAGCCTGGCCCGTGTCGCATTCAGCGCGCGCTCGGCGTTCTGCTCGGATTCGAGCCAGACTGGGAATTGAGTCGTGAACCAACCGAGCGTGCGACTCAGGTCGAGCTCGTCGTTTCCGAGCGATTCGCGCCCGTGTCCCTCGACGTCGACCAAGACGCCGTGAGTTCCGTTGTCGATACTCTGAACGAGCGCGGTCAGCAGCACCTCTTCGACCCCCCAGCGCTGGGTCAGCTGGATCAAGCGCCGGGTCCAGTCGCTGCTGAATCGAACGACCCGTTCCTCGCTCGAGCCGACCAGGGCCTTTGACTCGAAGGTCTCACGAGGCGCGCTACGCAGGGCCTGCTGCCACCAAGCGACCTCTTCCTTCACGTCCGAGTGCGCCCCGTGGCCCACGAGCTTTTGGGCCCAGAGGCTCCATGGCGTGCTTGCCGGAGGGAGTGAAACCGGCGCGCCACGGACGGCCTGCTGGTAGGCGTCCCCGAGGCGATCCAGAAGAATGCGCCAGGAAACACCGTCGATGATCAGGTGATGAGCGACCAAGAGCAGGCGTCCCACCTCCCCTGGTACTTGGAAGTAGGCGGCGCGAAACAGCGGACCGGACTCCAAGCTCAGACTGCGGTGGATGAGCTCGCCCTCGACTCGCAATCGCGCCGGCCAATCGGCTTCCGCGCGCAGATCCAGCTCGACAATGCTAGGGACGACGTCCGCTTCCTCCGGCCGCACCACGCGTTGCCGCCACGTGCCTCCTTCGCGGCTAAATCGCAGCCGAAGAGAGTCGTGTCCGTGCAGCAACGCGCGCATCGCCTCACCGAGCGCTCGAGCCGAAAACGGGCCTTCGACGCGGAGTAGAACGGATTGATTGTAGTGGGCTTCACCTTGCGGATGCTGCTCGAAGAACCATGCTTGGATGGGGCCGAGCGCCAAGCTTTCGTACGTCTCTTGCACGCGCTCAGCCGTCGTATGCCCGACCACGAGCGCGAGCTCGGCGATCGTCGGCCGCTCGAAGAGCTGCTTCGGTGTGATCTGAAAACCCAGCGCGCGAGCGCGCGAAACGACGAGTAGACTCGAGATCGAGTCACCTCCGAGCGCGAAAAAGTTGTCCGTGACACCGAGTTTGGCGACGCCGAGTACGCTGGCCCAGACTTCGAGCAAAGCTCGCTCGAGCTGGGTTCGCGGCTCGAGGTGCTCGCCGTCGCTGGAGAGCGCGGGATCGGCCAGCGCGTTCAGATCGACTTTGCCGTTCGCTCGCAGCGGCAAAGCGTCGAGCAGCTGCAGCGACGAGGGCACCATGTATGAAGGCAGCCGTTCTCGGACCGCGCGCAGCACCGCCTGTTTATCGACGTCGCCCACGACGTACGCGACGAGCCGCTCGCGCCCTGGGGCTCCCCCAACGACGGCCGCCGTCGCCTTTACGCCAGGAACGAGCGCGAGCATGCGTTCGATCTCGCTGAGCTCGATGCGAAGCCCACGCAATTTGATTTGAGCGTCGCGACGGCCGAGGAACTCCAATGTGCCATCGTCACGGCGACGACAAATGTCACCCGTACGATATAACCTGGCTCCTGCGCGATTCGAGTCTGGTACGAAGCGATCCGCAGTGAGGGCTGGCCGATGCTCATAGCCGCGCGCCAGGCTGTCTCCGCCGATGCAAAGCTCCCCCAACGCTCCTGTCACGACGTCGCGACCGGATGAATCGAGTAAACGAGCAGTTCGGCCGGGGTAGGGTCGTCCAATCGGCACTGTCGCGTGCCGCGAGTCCTCGTCCGCGGTTGCGTGAAAGAGCGCTGCGATGGCCGCCTCGGTCGGACCGTAGGAGTTGTCCAGGCGCACCGAAGCGAGCGGACTGCTTTTCCAACGGGCTAGTGCCGGCGCTGGCAACGCTTCGCCACCCACCGTCACGAGTCGCAGCGACGGCAGCCCCAAAGGCAGCTCGCTGAGCCACTGTTGCCAGTAGCTCGTGGGCAGATCGAGGACGCTGACTCGCTCGTCTCGGAGCGCGGCGTTGAACGCGGTCCACTCCGGAACCTCGACGCCTCGCATCACGACGCAAGCGCCGACGGAAAGCGCAGGAAACAGCTGTTCCGCAGAGGCATCGAAGTTGATTGTCGAGAACTGATAGACGCGATCCGACGCACTAAGCCCGTAGCTCGATACGTAGTCGTCGACGTGGACGGCGAGGGCGCGCTGGCTCAGCGAGACGCCTTTCGGCTCCCCTGTCGAGCCAGAGGTGAAGATGACATACGCGAGCTGCTCGGGAAGCGCTTCAGCGATGGGTTGGCCGTTGACCTCGCGCCGCAGGTCAGCGATGCGCAGGATGTTCTGGCCACCGAGCACGTCGCTAAGCCGCTCGATGCTCGAGTCGTCGGCCAGCACCGTATCGATCTCGGCATCGTCGATCATCGCCCGAAGCCGAAGCGCCGGGTAAGTCGGGTCGAGCGGCACATAAGCCGCACCCGCGCGCCAAGCCCCGAGCAGAGCGGCGACCAGCGCCGGCGAGCGCTCGACGCAAAGACCAATGCGTTCGTCGCGCTGAACACCCCTGGCTCGCAAGTGGCTAGCCACGGCACGAGACCAAGTCTCGAGTTCGCCGTAGCTGACGCTCGCGCCGTCGCAGCGAACCGCTTCCGCGTCGGGATAGAGCCAAGCATTGTCCGAGATCCGTTGAGAGACGCTTCGAAATGCTGCCCCGGCGACAGGGGCGCGCAAGGCCGGTGTGGCCGGGCGCGGGCGGATCTCTTCCAGCCGAACCTCATCGACACCGTCGGCGGTGAGCGCGTGGAGGATCTCGCAGTAGTGCTCGGTGATCCGCCCCACCGCAGTAGCGTCGACGCGCGTAAGATCCCACTCCCAGAGCAGTTCGAGCTCTTCCCGTAGGGTAACCGTCAGCGACAGCGGATAGTGCGTTCGGCTGCTGACTTGGACGTCGAGCAGCTTGATTTCTGCATCCTGCAGCGTCTTCGCGTCGACCGGGTAGTTCTCGATCACGACCAAGCTATCGAAGAGCGCCTCCCCTGGCCGCCCCGCCCATTTTTGAATGGACGACAGGGGCACGTGCCCGTGCTGCTGGAGATCACTGCTCTGATGTTGCACGGTGCGCAGCCACTCCCCTGTCCGCTCCGCGTCGGGAACGTCCAACCACAGGGGTAGGCTGTTGATGAATAGACCCGTCATGCGGTCCGCATCGGGTAGCTCTGCTGGTCGCCCCGCGACCGTGACGCCGAACACGACCTGTCGGCGATCGGCGTAGCGCGCCAAAAGCAAGGCCCAGGCGCTCTGGACCAGCGTCGCGGGCGTCACGCGCTGACGCCGTGCCGCGACATTGAGACGCTCGAGCCAAGTGTGATCGCGGCGGATCGAAAGCTCTCGCCAGTGTGCTTCGGTGGCAGTACTCCGACTCAGGAACGTACCGAGCGTGGCCGGATCGTCCACACTCGCGAGGCGAGCGCGCCAGAAACTCTCGCTGCTGGGCTGGTTGCGCAGCCAAGCGACGTAGTCGCGGTAGCGGGGGGCCGAACGAAGAGCTGCGCGATTGCCCGTTCTGCGAGCCAAGAAATCGCGAAATACCTCGTCCAACAGGCGAGCGCTGCTCCAGCCATCGGAGACCGCGTGATGCATGGTCCAAACGACGTCGACATGCCCATCCGGACGGCGAAAGACGTGTAGGCGCATCAGGGTCGGGCCGTCGAGATCGAAGCCCCGTGCGCGATCTTCGGCGAGCCAGCTGGAAAGGCGAGCTTCGAAGCCGCTGGCGTCGGTCGTCGACCAGTCATCTACTTCGAGCGGAACGCCGACCGTGCGGCGGACCACTTGCAGCGCGTCGCCGCGATCGGACCAAATAAAGCCCGTTCGAAGCAGATCATGGCGATCAATCGCGGCTTGCCAGGTGCTACGCCAGTCTTCGATCTCGAACGGCCCTGCCAGCGTCAGCCGCAGCTGATAAATGTACAGGCCGCGATTCGCTTCGAGCACACTGTGGAAAAGCAGGCCCGCCTGCATCGGCGTGGCAGGATACAGATCGGCAATGTCAGAGGATGCGAGCCCACGCGCCTCTAGCTCATGATCGCCGAGCATTGAACGCAGCAGCGGAAAGTCCGACGGCGTCCACATCGGCTCGACCGAAGCCGCGTGCTCGATCAACCCGCGCAGCCTCGATTCGAAGGATGCCACCAAACTTTCGACGATCTTCTCGTCGAGCACGGCAGGGCTGAAACGCCAGCTGACGCTCAGCACTCCGTCGCGTACCAGAGCATTGAGATCGAGGACGTAAGCCATCGACGTTCCCCGATCGACCGGGCTACCGGGAACCTCGTCAGCAAATTGGAAGCGAGTATTTCCGTCCAAACCCGCGTCGAAACGCCCCAAGTAGTTGAAGCTCACTCTGGGCTCGAGCACCGGTCGTGAGTCACGATCGAGCAGATCCCAATGAATGCCCTTGTGAGGGACCGAACGGAGTCGTTCCTTGACCCTTTGCAGCGCCTCACGCGCGTCCGGAGCGGCCTCGAGCCAGACCGGGAAGCGGGTCGTGAACCAACCGACGGTTCGACTCACATCGACGTCCCCCAGGATGTCTTCGCGGCCGTGCCCCTCGAGGTCGACGAGTACGCCCGGCTGACCGCTCCACTCGGAGAGCGTCTGCGTGAGGGCCGTCAGGAGCACCTCGTCGATACGCATGCGGTACGCGCGCGGCGCCGACTCGATCAGCCGCCGTGTATCGGCAACATTCAGGCGCACGAGCCGCTCTTGGCTGGCGCCGTAGCTGCCATCCCCTTCGCCCAGCGCCGGCAGCTCAGCCGTTGCCTGAGCAGTCGCGTCCCTCCACCACGCGACTTCCGCTTGCAGTTCGGGACGCGCGGCGTACGCGGCGAGTTCGAGCGCCCAGTGCTCAAATGTCGACGAGTTCGGCGCGAGCTCGAGCGCCCGTCCTTGCACGGCAAGCCGATACCCTTGCTCTAGCTCGTCGAGCAGCACCCGCCAAGACACGCCATCGATGGCCAGATGATGGCAAGCCAACAGCAGTCGAACCTCGGCGTTCGGGAGGAGGAAGCAACAAGCGCCGAAGAGTGGACCCCTAGCGAGATCGAAGCGGCGCTGCACGCGCTCACCCTCAGCCGCTAACCTTTGCAGCCAGTCGTGATCGCCTTGCAGATCCAGCACTTCGATCCGCACGGATTCGACTGTCTGCGCGGCGTGCTGACGCCAGCCTTCCGCGCGCCGTTCGAATCGCAAACCGAACGCGTCGTGCCGACTGAGCACGGCATCGAGTGCCCGCTGCAAGGCAGCGATTGAAAGCTCACCGACCACGCTCAGCAGCACGGACTGATTCCAATGGCTAGGCCCGTCTGGGTATCGGTCGAAGAAGCGCTTCTGAATCGGCGTCAGCGGAATCTCTGCGCACGCGATTCGTGACTTGTGCGAGGGCGGCGAAGCATCGGTCGCTACGCGCGCGAGCGACTCGATCGTTGGATGCTCGAAGAGCTGCCTTGGTGTCACCTTCAGCCCCCGTTGGCGAGCCAAGGCGACGATCTGCAGACTCAAGATCGAGTCCCCACCGAGCGAAAAGTAGTCGTCCATCACGCCGATCGGTGCGCGGCCGAGTACCTCTTGCCAGATGAACTGGAGCGTGGCCTCGTTCGCGGTGCGCGCGAGCGAGTGCTCTGGATTCGCCGTGGGCACGCTCGGCTCGGGGAGCCGCCGCCGATCCACCTTACCGTTCGCCAGAAGCGGCAATGCCTCCAGCGCAACGAAGGCAGTGGGCAGCATATGCATCGGCAGTCGCCGGGTAAGTTCGAGCTTCAAGTCGTCCAGGTCCACACTGCCGGTCACGTAGCCGACCAGCCGACGGTGCTCGCCTTCACCACGCACCGCGGCCGCCGCTGCGGCTACGCCAGCGCAAGAGCGAAGTCCGCTCTCGACCTCACCTAGCTCGATGCGATAGCCGCGCAGTTTGATCTGTTCATCGCTCCGGCCCAAAAACTCGATCGTTCCGTCGTCCCGCATCCGGCTCAGATCGCCGCTGCGGTACAGGCGACCACCCACGACATGCGGATCCGGCACGAATCGCTGCGCAGTCTCGGCGGCGCGTCCGAGGTACCCACGCGCCACGGTTGGGCCGCCCAAGCAAAGCTCTCCGACGCCCCCAACGGGAACCGGATCGCCCGAGGCATCGATCACGAATGCGCTACGGCTCGGGAACGGCCGTCCAATGGGCACCACCGCTTCAGACGCGTCAGCTTGGCTCGTACGGCGAACCAGCGC
This sequence comes from Pseudomonadota bacterium, assembly GCA_037200885.1. GTDB lineage: Bacteria > Myxococcota_A > Polyangia > Polyangiales > Polyangiaceae > PMG-095. The sequence goes on along the minus strand of JBBCIN010000001.1, from coordinate 1,328,562 downwards.
CGCCACCGTTGTCTCGGTCGGACCATACAGGTTGTCGAGCTTCACCGTCGACAGCGGGCCCGAAAACCAATCCTTGAGCGCTTCACCAGACAGCCCCTCGCCGCCCACCGTGACTTGGCGCAGCTGCATCGGAAGCGCGATCCCACGACCATCGTGGCGAAGCCATTTCGCCCACAGTGACCAGTAGGCCGTGCTCACGCGCGCGAACGTGACACCCTGCTCGTAGAGGCGCTCGGTCAACGTGGCCAGCTCCCACTGGCCTTCTCCGCGCATCAGCACCCGGCCGCCTTGAGTCAACGCCGGCAACAATTCATGCAACCACACGTCGAAATTGATGGTCGAGCTGAAGAGCTGACAATCGTTTTCTGTCAGCGCGTAGCGCGCCAAAAAGTCGTCTACGTGCGCGCTCAAGGCGCGCTGACTGACCGCAACGCCCTTGGGCGCCCCGGTCGACCCGGACGTGTAGATCACATAAGCGAGCCGTTCCGCCAGCGGCGCGGCCGAAGGTTCCGCCGGCTCTTCGACGTCAGCTGCGTGGTTGGGTAACTCGCCCAACTCGACCACGGTTCGTCCAGCGAGCAAGCTTTGCAGCTGCTGACGCGTGGCTGCGTCCACGACGACCACCGCGATCCCGCGCAAGATCCGCTCGAGTTGCTCTTCAGGATACGACGGATCGAGCGGAACCATGGCTCCGCCCGCCTTCCAGATCCCAAGGACGGCTGCGACCAACCCCGGCTTTCGCTGGACGCACAAGCCAACCAGCGTTTCGTGCTGCACACCGCTTTCGCGAAGCTTGCGTGCCAACGCGCGCGACCATGATCCGAGCTCGCCGTAGCTGAGCGCTTCGTGCTCACACCAGATCGCTGTCTGAGCACTCCTTGCCAGTGTCTGTTCGTCGATGCGATCGAGCACGCAGCGATACACAGGCGTCACTGCTTGCAATTCGCAAGCAGTGCGACTCAGCTCGAGTGCCGCTAATCGCTGCTCTCCATCGCGACCGATCTGTTCGAGCACTTCCAGGTAGTGGTTGGTCAGCCGCTCCAGCGCGCTCCGGTCCACCCGGCTGCCGTCCCATTCCCATTCCAGTTCCATGCCACGATCGCGTCCGCGCTGCGGAAAGACGGTCAGAGTCAGGGGGTAATGGGTCCGATCCGCCGTCTCAATTCCTCCAATTACCAGCCTGCCCGAGCGCGCACCCAGAATCTCGGCGATCGGATAATTTTCGAACACGAGCACGGTATCGAACAACGAATGCCCGGAAGCTCCAGCCCACTTCTGGATCGATCCGAGAGGCGTGCTCTGGTGTTCGATGAGCTCGGAGGCGTGGCGCTGCACCTCGCGCAGCCACTCGTCGACTTTCTTTTCAGCACCGAGATCCACGCGCATTGGGAGCGTGTGAATGAAGAGCCCGACGCTGCGGTCGCTCCCAGCAAGCTCGGCGGGGCGCCCGGAAAGGACCGAGCCGAATAGCGCCTGCGCACGTCCGGCGTAGCGCGCGAGCACCGCCGCCCAGGCCGCTTGGAACATCGTGTGCAAAGTCACGCGCGCGCGGGCTGCAGCCTGCCGCAACGCCTCAGCCGATTGAGCGCTGAAGACCGAGCGAAGATGATGTGTGCCCGGCTCGGCCTGTCGCGATCGCCCGATCCCGTCCTCCAAAATCGCGGGCGAATTCCAACGCCCGAGCTCGCCGCGCCACCACGCTTCGTGATCCCCGGAGGCAGCGAGCCAGCGGACGTAGTCGCCGTAACTCAAACTGGTTCTGAACGCGCTCGTTCCTCCAGCCGCAAACACCTCATGATCTTCGAGGACTTCTGCGAGAAGCTGCGCGGCGCTCCAGCCATCGAGAATCGCGTGGTGATTGGTCCACACGAGATCATGGGACTGCTCCGACCTGCTGACGACGTGCACGCGCATCAGTGGCGCCTGCTCGAGATCGAAGCCACGGGCCACGTCGTCCGCGCGTAGCTTCGCGAGCCACGCTTCGTAGTCATCCGCGAGCGCGCTGCCGTCGTGTTCGAAGTATGGCAGCCGCACCGAGCGGCAGACCACTTGTACAGCGCCACCGCGCTTCCGCCAGACAATCGAGGACCTCAGTACCTCGTGTCGCTGGATGGCCGCCTCCCACGCTTGCCGAAATGCAGCGTGGTCGAGCGAGCCTTGAAGCGCGAGCCGCACTTGGTACACGTACACGCCCCGTGTTTGCTCGAACGCCTCGTGAAACAAGAGCCCCTGCTGGGCCGGTGTGGCGGGGTAGGCGTCCTCGATATCTCTCGCGCTGAGTCCGGTAGCGTCGAGAAGATCGCTCTCGGTCGTGAACGGTGCACGCTGGCTGCGAACTTCGTGCTCGGCAGACTGAAATCGAGCGACCTGCGCCGCACCCTCCACCGTCGGATGGTCGAAAAGTTGCTTGGGAGTGAGCCGCAACCCCGCCTGAACGGCCCGAGCGATCACTTGCAAGCTCAGGATTGAGTCGCCACCCAAGGCAAAGAAGTCGTCGCGAATGCCCAGATCTTCGCGACGCAGCACCTGCTTCCAGATCGAGAGCAACGTCTCTTCTGGTGCGGTCCGCGGCGCTCCGGCCGTATCGACGAGGGGCGCGGAAGGCGCGTCCGGCAAGGACTTGCGCGCCACCTTGCCGTTCGGCAGCAGCGGGATGCGTTCGAGTGGAACGAACGCCACGGGTACCATATATGCGGGCAGTGTTTGTTCGAGCTGCACCCGAACCGCGTCGACCGAAGCTCGCCCGACCATATAGCCAACGAGCCTCGCTCGCTCGCCCTCGCCCGAGAGCGAGACGACCGCGTCCGTCACCCCGGCACAAAGGCGCAGCGCAGTCTCGACTTCTCCGAGTTCGATGCGATAGCCACGGAGCTTGACCTGGGTGTCTCGGCGGCCGAGAAATTCGAACGTGCCATCCAAGCGTCGTCGGCAGCGATCGCCCGTTCGATACAGCCGCTCACCCGCCGAACCCCTTGGGTCAGGTACGAAACGCTCGGCGGTCAGCGCGGGCGCGCCCAAATAGCCACGCGCCAAACTCGCACCGCCAATGCACAATTCCCCGATCCCGCCGATAGGGACGTCGTCGCCGTCTTCACTGAGCAGCGCAGCTCGCCGCCCGAGCAAACTCTTGCCGATCGGAACGATGCTGCTCGCGACATCCGCAGCGCACGTAATGTGGGCCGAGGTCGTGATCGTCGCTTCGGTCGGTCCGTAGGTATTTTCGAGCCGAATTCCGCCCAGCGCGCTCGCCCGCCAAACCGCCAGCGCTGCGCCCGCGAGCGCTTCGCCGCCCACGGTCAGCAGCCGGAGGCTCGGCGGCGCCTGCGCGGGCAACTCGGCCAACCACTGGCGAAAGTAGCCGGTGGGGAGATAGGCGAGGCTCACGCGTTCACTCTGAAGGCAGCGGTTCAGGGCTTCCCACGTCCAAAGCTCAGAACCGCGCATCACGAGGCGGCCACCGATCGTCAGGATCGGCAGCATCTGCTCGAGCGCCGCGTCGAAGTTCACGGTCGAGAACTGCAGCACCGTGTCTTTGTCCGTGACCTCGAATGCGGTCAGGTAGTCGTCGATGTGCAGGCTGAGGGCGCGCTGGCTGACTTCCACGCCTTTCGGGCGGCCACTCGAGCCCGAGGTGAACATCACGTAGGCGAGTTCTTCAGGATGGTCCGAGCGAGGCGCGTCATACGCTTCGTCAGCGTCGAGCTCGGAGACGACGATCAGCGTTCGATCGGCGAACAGCTCTCGCAACCGCTCGGCACTCCGTTCGTCGGTAACAATCCGTTGCACGCCGGCGTCCGCCATCATGCGTTCGAGTCGGGCTTTGGGGTACGCTGGATCCAGCGGCACGAAGGCCGCGCCCGTCGACAGGATCCCCGTCAAGCCCGCAACCAGCGCTGGGGAGCGTTCGACTGCAAGGCCGATTCGCTCGCCACGGAGTATGCCATCGCGTTCGAGCCTGCGTCCAACGCGGCGTGCCCATGAGTGAAGCTCCGCATAGCGCAGCTCTTGACCTTCACACACGAGCGCGATGGCGCTGGGCGTTGCGGCAGCCTGCGCCTGGAAGCGCGCGATAAACCCGCGATAAACCCGCTCGACCGCGACCTCCGGCTGTCCGGATAGGCGAAGCGCGCCGACGCGCACATTCGCGTCTTCGCTGACCTGGGTCAACAACGACAGGTAATCATCGAGCACCCGATCGACGACACTGGGATCGAAACGCTGGCGGCGAAACTCGAGCGACAAGCGTAGCCCGGCGTCGGATTCAGCCACGTCGAGCGTCCAATCGAAAGGGGCCCCAGCGGTGTAGATTTCCGCGCTCTCGGTCGCAACGCCGGGCAAGCGAATGGCTTGCTCGTCGCTCCGGCGATGATTGAAGGTGACCGAGAAGAGCGGGTTGTGGGCGGCACTGCGCTCGGGATCGAGCGCGGCGACCACGCGCTCGAACGGAACCTCTCGCTGCTGCTGCGCTTCGAGCATTCGCGCGCGAACCTCGGAGAGCAGCTCAGCAAATTCGAGCGCGCCGTGCACGCTCACACGCTGAACCACTAAGTTGACGAAGTAACCGATCAGCCCCTCTAGCTCGGCTTGCCCGCGGACCGTCACGGGCACGCCGATCCAAATGTCCTGCTCGTTCGAGTAGCGATGCAAGAGGATGTCGAAGGTGGCGAGCAAAAGCTGCGAAAGCGTGGCGCCGTGGCTGTGCGACAAACGCCGGAGCGTTGCGGCCTGCACGCTGGAAACATCTCGTACGATGCGCGCGGCTTCGTCCCGATCTGCGCCCGGCAACGTCAAGCGGCCTGGAAGCTCAATGACCGGCCGTTCTCCGGCGAGGCGCTCCCGCCAATAGGCGAGCTGAGTCTCGAACCGAGCGGTGTCGGCTTGGCTCTGCTGCAGCGCGTAGTCGGCATATTGGCTCGGGAGGGGATCGAGAGTGCGCCGAGCTCCCGTCCGCTCTTGCTCGTAGAATGCCGCAAGCTCGCGCCAAAGCACGGCGACCGACCCCGCATCCGCCGCGATGTGGTGCAGCGCCACCAGGAGCAACTGACGCTGCTCGGGCAAGGTCACGACCTGTGCGCGCAAGAGCGGCCCTGCGACGAGGTCGAACGGCTTGCGCTCGAGCTGCGCTAGCAGTTCCGAAAGCCGGGCCTCTCGGCGGACGGGCTCTTCATTCGAGAGATCGAACTCTTGCCAGTCGAAAGCGGCATCAGCACGGATCCGCTGTCGCGGCACGCCGTTCTCCTCTTCGAACTGCGTGCGCAGCGGCTCGTGTCGTTCGACGAGACGAACTATCGCTCGCCTGAGGGCGGTCACGTCCAGATCGCCCGCAAAGCGCACGCGTGCAACCAGCGTGTATGCGCTGCTCTCCGGCGCGAGTTTCCAGAGGAACCAGAGGCTCCTCTGGCCGTGAGAGAGCGGCGCGCTGTCATGCTGCACGCGAGCCAGCGGCAAGCTCGCCCTGCGCTCACTTCGGACCGGCCGCTCCGACTTCGCTTGCAATAGCTGCGCTTGGTGCTCGATGGTTCGTGCCTCGAAGATCGATTCGAGGCGCAGCTCGAGCTCGAAAGCCTTCTCGACGCGGGCCAGCAGATTGGCCGCCGCGAGCGACTCACCACCGGCCTCGAAGAAGTCGTCATGGATGCCGAACTCGCGCTTGCCCAGGACTTCTGCCCAGATGCTCGCGAGCGCGTGCTCGGTCACCGTGCGAGGTGCGACCCGCAGTGCACGCCGTTCCTCCGCGGGTTCGGCGTCTTCGCTTCGACGATACGTCGCGCTGGGCTTCAGGCTTCCGTCGTGTATGCCTGCGGCGCAAGCCGATCGCCGCAGCTTGCCGCTGGACGTCCTGGGAAGCTGCCCCGCCTTCAACAGCACGATGAGCTCAGCGGACTCGTGATGCGCGGAGGCCAGGGCACGGCGAATCGCTGCGATGACCGCATCGGCGCCGGTTTTGTTCAGCATTGCCGAAGACAGCTCGGCCGCGATTCCGATCCCTTCACCCCCGCGGCCGGTCACCGGAAACGCCGCAATGCGTCCCCTGCGCAGGCTGGGCACGGCGCCCAGCAGCGCGCGCTCGATGTCCTGCGGATAGAGGTTCTGGCCACGAACGATGATCAGGTCCTTCAGCCGTCCGCTCACGAATACGCGACCCTCCAACACGAACCCGAGATCACCCGTCCTCAGGTAGCGCACTCGAGTTCCGTCACCGGCTGGTAGCGACGGAAACGTGCGCTCGGTAGCGGCTTCGTTCTGCCAATAGCCGTGGCTGATGCTCGGCCCAGAAACCCAGATTTCGCCCACCTCACCGGCTTCACACACGCGACCAGTCGACGGCTCTACGATCGTCACGCGATGGCGCGCGGGGATCACCCCACAATCGACCAACGGAGCACCGAGCTCGGCCTCCAATACCTGTCCTTGTCCGAGACGCGCTGCATCGAAATGCCGGGCACGCGCCCCCTCGCCCGCACGCGCGCTCGACACCATGAGCGTGGCTTCGGCCAGGCCATAGCAAGGGCAAAGCGAGTCGGAATTGAAGCCATACGGCGCAAACCGCGACGCAAAGCTCGACATCGACTGCGAGCTGATCGGCTCCGAGCCACAAAAAGCGACACGCCAACAGGAAAGATCGATCCCGGCGATTTCTTCGTCCTTAATGCGATCGACGCACAGCGGAAAGGCAAAGTCCGGACCGCCGCTGATCGTCGCGCGGTAGCGAGCAATCGCCCTGAGCCAAGTCGCGGGCCGCTCGAGGATCAGCTGCGAGGACATCAGAGTCACGGGAAAGCCGCAATAAACCGGCACGACCACGCCGCTGATGAGTCCCATGTCGTGGTACAGCGGCAGCCAGCTCACCAGCACGGCTCGTTCGTCGAGCTTCATGCCCGCGCAGATGACCGCGCCGTTGGCGATCAAGTTGCCATGAGTCACCATCACCCCCTTGGGCGCTGCCGTCGAGCCCGAGGTGTACTGCAGGAACGCGATCGCGTCGGGATCGAGCGGTGCGGGTTCCCACTCGCAATCGCCACTCTCCTCCAAGCGCACCACGAACGCGGAAGCGCCGTTGCCTTCGAGCGATAGGTTCGCGAGCTTGGTTTCGTTGGCCTCGTCGGTCAAAAGCAGGCGCGGCTGGGCGTCTTGCAGCATGCCTCGCAACCGCTGCAGATGCTGAGCATTGCCCGCGCTCGCGGGGAACGCCGGCACCGCGATGATTCCGGCATATAAACAGCCGAAAAACGCGGCTACGTACTCGGGGCCGGTGGGCATGAACAAGAGCGCTCGCTCACCCGCCTCTGCCCGGGCGCGCAGCTGCACTGCGAGCCTCCGCGCGTGGCGGTCGAGCTCTGCGTAGCTGAGCTGCGTTTCCTCCCCCTCTCGCGCGCACACGAACCGCATCGCGATGCGCTCCGGATCCAGCGCGGCGCGCTGCCGCAAAATCGCGACGATGTCTGTCGCCCTATCCTGAATCTCACCGCAACGGCGATCGAGAAATGGACAACGATCCCTCTCCGGCGTGTTGTCATCGGGCAGAAAATATTGCTTCCATTCCCGGTTCTCCGGATCTCCGTAGACGCCCAAGTCAGGATGCGCCGGAGGATCGTCCCAAGCCATTAGCCGACGCCGCACTTCGGCGCGCGCCTCACGGCCAATCGCCTTCTTCGTCACCTGATCGACGAAGACGCTCCTCGGCTGAAACATCAGAATGATGCCCGGGCCTAGATTGCGGCTATGCCGATGCTTGTAGGAAGGACTGCAGCCGACCACGAAGATCTGCGTATCGTAGGCGGTGAATTCCCACGCGGGATCGGACGGATCAATCTGAGCCTCTGCCGAAACTGAAGAGTCTCCATCGTGCAGGTACTGCAGGACGTCCCAGCAGAAGGAACGGAAGTGGTCGTGGTCGAGCGGCTCCGCTCGGGGCTCGAAAAATACTGCGAAATTGCTGCGCGCATGCTCCGGGCGTCGAGACAGAATGCAAAATTGCTCCAGGGCCGCGCCCAAGTGGCTCCAATCGTCGCCGCGCGCGAACGAGTAGAACATTTCGCCTCGACTCTCGGCTCGCGTGCCAAAGAAGCACGGATACTGGTCGTTGAGCACGTGTTCGCGAAAGATCTGGTACGAACGCTCCAGCCACTCGGGCACGGCTTCCACGCCAACCCGATCGGCGACAATCACGCGCTCGGTCCATCGATTGCCAGGCACGGACGCGCGCCGTTCCACTCTCGATCTCGCGGTCATTGCTGTCGTCCCTAGACGTGCGGTGCGCTGTCGAGTGCGCTGCGATCGGCGACGCGTTCACGGGCAGCACCCTGCGTGAGTTCATCCATCAGCGGACGCACCCATTCTTCTGGAATGATCGGCTGGTGATACGTGCACACGGGAGACTCGATCGACGAGCCATGCAGGCGTCCCTCAGGGACCAGCACCATCTCACCGGGCGCCAGGCGCAATGTCATTCCGAGATTCGCCCAGAACACCATGTTCCCCGATTCGATCAAGACCAATCGGTGGTCGTTGTGCACGTGGGTCGTCGAGCACATCTCGCGCGGTTCCACGAAGGTCTCGCGATCGATGTCTGGTCGTTCGGCGCGGATGCGCTGATCGATTCGTTCCGCCATGTCGCGATAGGCATCCATCGAGCACAGCCACCCCAGCTGTTCGCCCAAGTTCCGTCGCGAGACAGCGCCGAGCGCCGTGGCCGCCGAGAGCCCAGAGGCAACCTCGACGAGTCCACGAGCACCCCACTTTTGCTCGACGACGCTCAACGTGCGTTCGAAACGGTCGAGCACGTCGTTGAAGACGGCCTGCCCCCAGTTCGGCGTTCGCGCTTCCTCGAGGCCGAAGCGTGCAGCGGCCATGCCCGCCAGGCAGCCCACCGCTAGCCACTCAGCCTCAGCCACAAACGCGGCCCCGTACAACTGCAACGCGCGGTCCGGACGCCGCGCCAGTGCGTGCAGCCAATTGCACGAAGCGAGGCTCGTCGATAGATAAAACTGCCAGTACCCATGGGCCTGCCGTTCGACTCCGGCGCGGAGCGCGACGTCACGCACCAGCCCGTCGATGGGCATTGCTCCAATCACTCGCGGCAGGTTCTCGGCACCCAGAGGCTCGAAGAACCGCGCGCCCGCCGCCCGCCCGAGCGCGGCCCGCTTCGAGTCGATCAGCGACCAGGTTTGAATGAGCGAGAAGCGAAGCCCTTGCTCTAGGTAGCTGGCTCGTCCGAAATTTTCGAGCGCGCGGCGCCAAAAGGCCGCTTCGACGCTGAGCACTTGCCGCAATTGGTCGACCAGCGTGCCGCGACGGATGTCGACAGCTAGCGGCGCACGCTCCAGGAAATCGAAGGAAAATGCCTCGAGAAACGGTAAAACTCGCGCGCCTAAAACGCGCTGTTCGTCGTCGTAAAAGGCGGCGATGCGGCTGAAAGTCTCCGGCGCGCTGTCGCGAGGGAAATCGGCCACACCCAACTCATGGATGGAGAGCAAGAGTCGTTGGGCCGCCAAAAAGCCCAGTTGGTGCGCGTTGCCTTCCGTCACCGGGCGGGAAAAGTCGATGAACGACAGGTCTTCGGGGCGTAGCGGCCTGCGGTGGAATTCGTCACCCAGAACAAGCTCGTCCACGGTCGCACTGCGCAATGCTTCATGCTCCGCAAATCGACGGATCAGGGGCACGAACTCATCCGTGCGAGGCGCCCATTTCTCGAAATCGAAAGACCTAGATGTCATTGATACCGTCTCCATCAAATCATTGACGAAACCGCGTTGACGCGAGCCACGACATCGGCAATCGCCTCGACAATCCGTCGAATGACGGCTTGTCGGTTGGCTTCGATGAAGAAGTGCCCGCCATCGACCATCTCGAGCTGAAAGTCCCCAGACGCTTCTCGGGACCACGCGCTGAGGTTCTCGCGAGGACTCGAAACCTCATCAGCGGTTCCCCCGAGCACCAAAAGAGGCGCTGACAGCGGCGCGCGAGGCTCGCTTTCGTAGGTGCCGCACAAGTGAAAATCGGCCCTCAATACGGGCAAAAGCGCGTCCAACAGTGAAGAATCTCGAAGGACTTCTTCCGAAGTCCCTCCGAGCATGCGCAGGCGCTCGATGACTGTCTCGCGCGGACGAGTCAGCCAATCACTCTCCAAGCTCCGCCGAGAGGGCGCGGTGCAGGCAGAAGCACCGAGCCAAATTGGCTCGAGGCCATATCGCGAGCGAATGGCATGCGCCAGCTCCAAGCCGATCAGCGCGCCCATGCTGTGCCCAAAGATCGCAAAAGGCCCGGCGAGCTTCGGCGTGACCTGATCGAGCAGAACCGTGCGCAGCGTATTCCAATCTCGGATCGGCGGAATGGCGTACTTCGCGCCGCGCCCAGGTAGTTGCAGCGCCACGAGCTCGAGCCAAGCAGGGAGGTGGCGCTGCCAGTCACGGAACGTCGCCGCGCCCGCACCCGCGTGGGGTGCACAAAAGAGAGTGATTCGTTCCATCACCAGCTCAATGGCGCCGCTTGTTCTCGGGGTATCTTGCCAATGCGCTCGGCGCTTGCGTCACTGCTCCTCGAGAGGACGCACGACTTCCGTTGTCCGCGCCTCTTCCTCGGCCAGTGCACGGCGCAAACTGAGCGGACGCATGTCAGTCCACACCTCGTCGACGTAACTGAGGCATTCGGCCTTCTTTCCTTGCTTGCCGACCTTCCTCCAACCTGCAGGAACCTCTCGATAGGTCGGCCAGATGGAGTACTGTTCCTCGTCGTTGACGACGACATCGAATGTCGTGTTCTCATCACCCCAGCTCATTGGGATCTCCGCCAGTAGTTTGGTGTGCATAGGTTCACCTCGGCAGTCGATCCAGGCTCGACTCGAACGACGAGCCGCTGGACCCCACCGAGAGGTGCCTATCTGGTTCCGATGGCAGCGTTGGCTCGCTGGAGCCGTCGCTTTCACCGCAGCTTGATCGCTGCCCTTCTACGACGGATGGCGGCGGTCCGTTTTCATAGCTATTAAGAATAATTCTCAATAAGCTCCCGCTCAGGACCCGGAGCGCTCATTCCACCCGCCGCCCACTGCCTTGAACAACCCGACGAGCGTCAAAAATCGGGCTAATCGAGTCTCGCTCAGGGCATTGTTCGCTTGCGCGAGCGTGCGTTGGGTGTCGAGAACCGCGAGCAGTTCGCCGGCCCCGGCGCGGTACTCGGTCTCGGCGAGGTGCGAGGCGATTTGTGCTTGATCCGCCACAATCTGCAAGCTTGCGAGCTCTTGGTCGATCCCGGACAAATCTTGTAGGGCCTTCTGGACCTCAGCGGTCGCGGCAAGCACGGCACGCTTGTATTTGACGAGCCATTCGCGGCGTTCGGCGTCCGCTCGTTGTCGCATTGCGGCTGCCGTACCACCATCGAAAATGGACTGGCTGACTGAAGCGGTCGCCAGATAGAGGAGGCCGGTATCAGTCGCTTCGGTTGAGACGATCGCGGTTTGCAGGCCGACGGACGCGGTGAGCCGCACGCGAGGCAGCACGGCTGCGCGCGCAGCATCCACGTTCGCACGACAGGCCGCGAGTTGAGCCTCGATCCGCGCGAGATCTGGCCGCCGAGACAACAGATCCGGCGGAATGCCGCGAGTCACGGGCGGCGAGTGGAGCGACTGCAGTCCATCGGCCGTCAATGCTTCCCAGGACACTGGGCGACCAAGGATCAGCGAGAGCGCGACTCGAGCGGCCGACTCTTGACGCTTCAGGCGCTCGACCGCCGCCTGCTCCTGCGCGAGCAAGCTTCGCTGCTGAGCGGCTTCCCGGACCAGCGCAGCGCCAGCTCGAGCGCGAGACTCGACCAGATCGAGCATTTGCCCCGCCGCAGTCACGCTCGATTCTGTGATCGCGATCCGCTCACGCAAGCCAAGGATCTGGAAGTAAGTCACGGCAACCGACGCCGCCACGGTCAGGGACGCCGCGATTCGGTCGTATCGGCTCGCCTGCAGGCCGGCGCGTGCAGCGCCGAGATACGCCTGATTTTTGCCCCAAAAGTCCAATTCATAGGCGGCAGCGATGCCGGCGTCCACGAACGTGCCGCTTACGCTTCCGAGGCTCCGGCTATTGGTACTCTGCACGAAAATGTCGGCCACCGCCTCGACGGAGGGGAGCAAGGGTGCCTTAGCGGCTTGGACCGCCGCAGCCGCCTGATCGATTCGCGCTGCAGCCTCTGCAACATCAAGGCTGTCCGTGCGAGCGAACTCCAACAAAGCGTCGAGCTCGCTACTGCCAAATTGCCCCCAGAATGCCGTCGCGCCATCCGACTTGGCGGGCGTCGACCGCGGCATCGACCATGGGCGTGGTGCCTCGATGGGCACGCGCTCACGCGACGAGTACGACGCGCACGCCGGCTCTGCAAGCAGCGGAAAGAGCAGGATGAATGCCCGGCGCATGAAATGCGTCACTCGCGCGCCAAAGCCACGACTGGTTCCAAATTCGCGGCGCGCCTTGCGGGCAGGTAACCGAAGAGGATCCCGGTAGCCACCGCAGACCCAAACGCCGACACCACGGCCCGCAGGCTAAAAATGACCGCCATCCCGGAGAGTGCTGCGCCGAGCGCGGCGGCCATACCGAGCAGCAAGCCAACCGTTCCGCCAACGCCCGAGAGCACGATTGCCTCCGCCAAGAATTGCCACAGAATGTCGCGACGGCGCGCTCCGCTCGCCATGCGAATGCCGATCTCCCGCGTACGCTCGGTTACGGTCATGAACATGATATTCATCACACCGATCCCGCCGACGAGCAGCGACACAGCGGCGGTCACGGTGAGCAGCGAAGTCATGATCTCCACGGTCTCCGTCTGCGCAACGACCGACGCGGCTTTGTTGTAGACATCGAAGTCCTTGATGCGGTGCCGTTCTGTCAGCGCCACCGTGATCGCTTCGACAACCGACTCGGACTTCCCGATGTCCTGGATGAGCACGGAGATCCAAGACAAATAGGGCGTCCCGAAGAGACGTTGGCTGCCGGTAGAAAAAGGGAACACGATCGTATCGTCGTCGTCGGCGTCGCCGGTGAGCGCACCTTTCTCGGACAACACGCCAATTACCTGAAAGGGCACGTTGTCGACGAGCACGAACTTGCGCAGCGAGTCCTCCCCCGCGGGAAACAGCGTGCGCTCGAGTTTCCTTCCAATCAGCGCCACAGCAGCGAGTCCGCGCTCGTCGTCCGCAGTAAAAAATGCACCGCGCTCCACGCTCCAGTTGAGGATGCGACTGAACTGCTCCGTAACCGCCACGCCATTGGTTCGGTGATCGACATTGCCGTAACGAACGGTGACGGTGCCCTTGAGGTAGGGCATCGCGGCCGCGACTCCGGGCACTTCTCGCACGATCGCCGCGTCCGCTTCAGTCAGCGTGCCGCCTGGACCACGTTGCTCGGACGAGCCGGGAGCCACGTACAAGCGATTGGTCCCGAAGACCGCCAGCTGCGCCAGCACGGCCTGCTTCGCGCCCTCACCCACAGCCATCAGCACCACCACCGAGGCCACGCCGACGACGACACCGAGGAGCGTGAGCGCAGTGCGGATTGGGTTGACTCGCAGCGCAAGACTGGCGGCCGACAGCGCCTCCACCAGGCGCATCCAGATCGCGTGTCCCGATGATGACGGCGCCAGCTGACTGGTTTCGCTGCGTTCGGCTTCGTCGATGCCGGTGTCAGACACGATTCTGCCGTCCTGGATCTCGATCACGCGCCTGGCTGCCGCAGCGACGCGGGAGTCGTGCGTAACGACGATCACAGTATGGCCTTGCTCCGCAAGCTCTCGGAGCAGTGCCATCACCTCGGTACCGCTGCGACTGTCGAGTGCGCCCGTCGGCTCGTCCGCCAACAAGATCCGACCGCTGTTCATTAGCGCGCGCGCGATCGATACGCGCTGTTGCTGGCCCCCGGAGAGTTGGCCCTTGCGATAGTCCAGTCGCTCATTCAATCCGAGCCGACCGAGGAGTCCTTCGGCACGTCTCCGCCGCTCTAGCCGTCCGGTCCCAGTGTAGGTCGCGGGCATCTCGACGTTTTGGCGAGCAGTCATGCCAGGGATCAGGTGATATTGTTGAAATACGAAGCCAAAGGTCTCGCGCCGGATGCGCGCCAGCGCGTCCGGATTTCGAAAATCAACCTCGACCCCAGCGACGGAGTATTGCCCCTCGCTCGGACAGTCGAGACAACCCAAGATATTCAGCAGGGTTGACTTCCCCGAGCCAGAAGCGCCCATGATCGCGACGAACTCGCCCGGTTCAATCCGAAGCGATACCCCTTCGAGGACGTGCACCTCGCCCTCTCCAGCGGGGTACGCTTTGCCGACGCCACGCAGCTCGAGCCGCGCCGTCGCCCGAGTCAATGGAGCAGTTCCGTCAGCCATGTTCCCTGCTCGGGCTTCTCCGCCGTCACCACACGCTCGCCGGGCTCTAGACGACCTGAGACTTGGACCTCAAATCGGTTCTTGACGTTGGTCGTCACGGTACGTCGCTCGAGCTTCCCGTCCGTTCGTGCGATGGTGACGAAACTCACGCCTGCCCCTTGGTGCAGCGCCGCAACTGGAACGGTCAGCGCATCGTCGGCCGACGCCACGACGAAGAAAACCTGGGCTGACATGTCCGCCTTTAGCTCTCCCTTCGAGTTGTCGACATCGAAGAGCGCCGTATACAAAACAACGTTGTTGGAGGTGGAAGCACCGGGCGACGACCTCGTCGGCGCCGGCAATACTTGACGAAGCTTGGCATCCCAGCGGCGTCCCGGTTGGCCGAGTGTCGTAAAATATAGCGGCATTCCCTGCTTTAGCCGGGAAATGTCGGCCTCCGAGACCTGCGTCCAAACCGTCATCGTGGACAGATCGGCGATGCGCAGAATGATCGGCACCTGCTGCGCGGCGATCAGTGTCTGGCCCCGACGTGCCTCCACGGAAATGACCGTCCCGGTCATCGGGGCATAGATGCGCGTGAAGCCGAGCTCGGCTTCGTCGGCGTGCAGCGTCGAACTGGCCTGTCGGATCTGCGCCTCGATGCCCTTGCGCTTGACCTCCGACAAATCGACGTCTCGCTGGCTCATTTCGAAGGTGTCTTCGCGGGTAGCGTCGTCACGTCGCAATGCGGTTTGTCGTTCCAATTGTGAGCGAGCAAACGCAAGCTCGAGCTCCTGCGCTGCGCGATCAGCCTCGAGCTGCGCCAGGCGCGCTCGATCCACCTCGAGCCGCGCCCGTTGCAGCTGTGGGTCGATCTCCGCGAGCAGGTCGCCCGTTTCCACGCGATCTCCCGGTTGAACCAAGATGCGCTTGAGCTGCCCCGAAACTTGAGCGCCTACGTCGACTGAGTCGCGCGGTTGGACCTTGCCCAGCGCCGTCACTGTGTCTTCGATATGCGCGCGAGCAACCGGAGCCGTTTCCACGGCGGGGGAAGACGCAGCGGAACGGTGCCGATTCAGCGCAACAGCAAGGGCGGACAATAAGGCCATTGCAGGCAGCGCCACGAGCCAGCTCCGGCGAAGCCAGCCCGCGCGCCGGCCAACGCCTCGGATACGGCCGAAATCGAGCTGGACCATCGCTGGATGGCTAGCTAAACACTAATGATTATCATTTTCAATAATGAACGTACCATCCCTCAACCCCAGCTCTACCGCTGCTCTGTTAAGGGGCGCAGCCCACCCGGAGCGGGAGCGTCTGGGCGGCGCAGGGAGGATGAAGAGGCAGCGAGCACGATGCTCAACGACCAAGGTCTCGCTGGCGCGCGCCTCCTTACGCGCGCCGCTGCCTTACTTGTTGGCCTTGGCGGCTTTCTTGCGGCAGCTCGCGCAGCGCCCGAGTAGCTCGTGAACGTGTGACCTCAGCTCGTAGCCGTAGCGGTCCGCGATGTCGCGCTGTAGTGCTTCCAGCGCCTCGTAGTGAAATTCGATGACTTCACCGCAACTATCGCAGACGAGGTGATCGTGATGCGGTCGCTCGAAAGCGACTTCGTAGCGCTGCTCGTCCCCGGAGGAAGTGAGCAAGGCCGGTTGAGCGATGCCCGCCTCGACCAAGAGAGGAATCGTGCGGTACACAGTGGCCAGCGCGGCATCACGAACGCCGCGTTCTTGAAGGGTCTTGGTGAGCTCCCGCACGTGAAAATGCCCGTCGTAGTCGAGGACTGCACGAACAATCGCTTCGCGCATCGGGGTCATCCGCAGCTCGCGGTCATGCAGGACCTGCTTCAGGTGCTCCAGGGCACGGTCAACGCGTTCACTCTCGGTGCGGCGATCTTTGGCGCTCAAATGCACGCTGAAGTGTCCCCGGCCCGACACGGCGCGTCAAGCCACGGCAGCCTGGGGCCCGCCAGATGCCTGTCTAAGGGCTCCTCTTGCCCAAATCCAACTCGACAGATCCTGAGCATCGTGCGCTGACTCGTCGGATTCGATGCGAAACAAGCGCGAATCATTCGCGCCTTTCGTAGTCTGCGGCGGTTTGATTGAATCAGGTGAATGTTCTTGATTCCTCGTTTACTCCTTTACTAAGCATCGCGCCGCCGGCCACTCATTCGGCTCGGCCTCGCAGTGCTGCTACGCGGTGCGGCATTTCGCGCAAATTCCGTACAATTTGTGGTCGTGAGACGTGACTTGAAAGTGGTGCGCAGCGGCCACCCGTTGCTGATGCTCCTCGATCAGGAGATCGCGGAACTCGGCGACGGTTCCGCATTTCGTGCAGATAAGGTGGTCGTGGAGTCCGCCGAGCGCGAGCTCGTACCGGGTCAAGCCGTCGCTGAAGCGATGCTTGAGTACCAGGCCAGCCTCGCTCAAAAGCTTTAGCGTGCGATACACCGTCGAGTGGCCGACGCGGGGGTCGATGCGTCGGACGTGATGAAACAGCCCCTCGACCGTGAAGTGCGAGCCGGACTCGATGAGCGCGCTGATGATCAGCCAGCGTTGAGGCGTCAGGCGGGACCCACCCTTGGTGTCCAACCTCAGCAGCGCTTGGCGCCAGAACTCACCGTCCACGCGTCCATTTTTCTCTGCGTCAACCACTTCCATCGAAACAACCCGTCAGAGACTCTCGAATTTTCCGTCTGGCACCCGCCGAGAATGCCACCTGATCCAGCAAATGACAATGATTCTCATCTAAGAACCACTTCTCCCGGATTTGTGGCCGCTTATGCAACTTTTCACTACTGCAATTGCAATTCATTAGTAATAATGGCCGGACCGCTCGTTTTCTCTGCGCCATGCGTTTTCCGTCAATCCTCGGTCGACAGGTCCTGCCGGTCGCCCTTTCAATGGCCGTTGTTCTCCCGGCTACGCCGGCCTCAGCTCAAGACGCGGCAACGTCCGAACTCGAGGGCGTCGAACCACCGAAACTCCAACAATCCATCGATCCCATCTATCCAGCGGAAGCGCTAGCCCAAGGGATCGAAGGCACGGTCGTGCTGCGGCTGACGATCGACGTTGAAGGGCACGTCGTCGAGGCTGACGTGGCCGAATCCTGCGGGCACGGGCTGGATGAGGCGGCGCAAGCAGCCGCGCTGGCTTCCCGCTTTACCCCCGCGCGCCGTGGGGGGCAATCGGTCTCGGCGCGCATTTTGTACCGTGTATTGTTCAAACTTCCCGTTGCAGTTTCGGCAGTGCCGGCCGCGTTCACCGCACGTGTGCTCGACGGAGGCGCGGCGGTGCCCGGGCTGGAGGTGACTGCGAACGGGGCGGACGGTACACGATTGCGGGCCACAACCGACGCTGACGGCCGGGCATCCTTCGCTGGACTTCCCGCGGGACGGTACGAACTGCAGGTCACACGCGGAGCACAGCAAGCAACCCGCGTCATCGACGCCAGAGCAGGACTAGAGCTGACAGTCGACCTCGAGCTGCCGCCGCTTGCATCCAGCCGCCCAGCGCTACCGCCGATCGAGGTGACCGTGCGGGGTTCCGTCACCCCCGCCGACAAGCTCCGCCACTCGGCCGAAGCCGTGACCGTCGTCGACACGCACAAAGCCAAGGAGCAAACCGCGGACCTCGGGGAAGTCCTTGCTCGAACGCAAGGTGTGGCGATTCGTCGCGACGCAGGCTTGGGCAGCGGCTCTCAATTCTCGCTGAACGGCTTGCACGACGAACAGGTTCGGTTCTTCTTGGACGGAGTGCCGCTCTCCGTGGCCGGCTTTCCGTTCGGAATTGCGGATATGCCGGTCAACCTACTCGACCGCGTCGAGATCTATCGGGGCGTCGTGCCGATTCGCTTCGGCGCCGACGCGCTCGGCGGCGCGGTCAATCTGGTATCCGCGGGCGGGCGAGGCTCTCACGCCAGCGCCAGCTATCAAGTCGGCTCGTTTGGGACCAACCGCGTCACTGCCGCGGGGAGATACGAAGATGATCACACGGGCCTGTACGCCGGTGCCAGCGCCTTTCTGGACATTGCCAAAAATGACTACGACGTCGACGTTCAGGTGACCGACGACGTGGGTCACTTACATGACGCGACGGTGCCGCGCTTCCACGACGCGTATCGCGCGTTCGGAGTCACGGCCGAAGGAGGGGTAGCCGATCGCTCCTGGGCGGAGCGACTCGAGCTCCGCGCGGCTTACGTCGGCTACGACAAGGAATTGCAGAGCAACGCCGTGATGACCATCCCCTACGGCGGGGTCACTTACGATGAGCGCGTGGCGAGCACCAATGCCCGCTATGAGCAGCCTTTATCCGACAAATTCCGACTCGAGCTCGTCGCGGGATACGCCCGGCGGACGATCGAATTCCAAGACTTGAGCGAGTGGGTCTACGATTGGTACGGGCAGCGCCTCGGGAAACGGCTGATCCCCGGGGAAATCACGGGTCAACCCCACGACAACATCTACTGGCAGAACGACGTGTACGGCCGCGCGCTGGTTGCCTGGTCCCTGCCTCAAAAGAACGCGCTCCGCCTTTCGAGTGCGGTCAATGAATCCGACCGGACGGGCACGGATCGAACATTCAAGAAGCCCAATGCGCGCGATCCACTCTCGGTGCGACAGCTTCGCCTCACGGTCGTGACCGGTATGGAGTGGGAAGTCAATGCCTGGAACGATCGCATCCAGAACATCGCCTTCGCGAAGAACTACCTCTTTCATGCGTCGTACGAGGATGTGCTACCGGGCAACCTGTTCGTCCCCCTCACCCGCAACTCCAACACCGTCGGCGGGGGAGACGCGCTGAGGATTCGGCCGCTGCCATGGCTCTACCTCAAAGCGTCGTACGAGTATGCCACGCGCCTACCGAGCGCCGAGGAGCTATTCGGCAACGGCGTTCTGATCAGCCCAAACCTCAAGCTCGAGCCAGAAGTCAGTCACAACGCCAATGTCGGTCCGCGGATCGAGGTCCGCAACACCGTCGCAGGCGACTTCATCGCAGACGTGAACGGCTTTTGGCGCAACAGCGACAACCTAATCGTGCTCTTTGGCGCCGCACAATTCCTGACCTATCAGAACGTCTACCGCGCCGTGTCGCGAGGCGTCGAGGGAGAGTTCAGCTGGACGTCTCCTAAACGCTGGCTCACGCTGAACACCACGGGCACCTACCAGGATCTCCGCAACGCCTCCGCAGAAGGCCCTTTCGGCGAGTTCGAGGGCGACCGAGTCCCCAATCAGCCCTGGCTGTTCGCCTCGGTCGGCGCGCGCGGTCGAATCGACGGCTTACCCGGCCGCATCAGCGGCGTGCTCGAACCGTTCTACGTTGGTCGCTACGTACATTCGTTCCTGCGTGGCTGGGAGTCCGTCGGGGACGCGAAGTACAAGCAGACCATCCCCATGCAACTGTCTCACGACATCGGCATCTCATACTCCGCACACGTTCAGCCAACTGTCATCCACGCAACTTTCGAGGTCGACAACGTGGGCAATGCCAAGCTCTTCGATTCGTACGGCGCACAACGCCCGGGGCGTGGGTTCTATCTCAAGTTCATGGCCGAAATTTGAACGACAGTGCAGACCTGCGCCGGATGCCGTCGCCGTGCTCGTGGCCCGCGATCGGCAAGTAGTACTTACAAGGCAGGAGCCCATGACGGAGAGGTCGCTGGCGCCGACAACGATGCTTTTTAGGCCTCAATTGTTGCCTAACAATGTCTTAGACACGTCGCATTTTCGTCGCATCTTCATGACGATGAGCAAGCACGACATTCGCATCCTCGTATCTGGTGCGAGCATCGCGGGGCTCAGCATCGCTTATTGGCTCGTTCGCTACGGTTTCGAGGTCACGGTGGTCGAACGTGCGCCGCATCTTCGTCCGGGTGGTCAGGCCCTCGACGTGCGCGGTCCGGGCCTGGAGATCGCGGAGCGAATGGGCATCCTCGCTTCGATTCGCGCTCGAAGCACACGATTGACGGGAATCTCTCAGGTCGATTCTAACGGCAAGGAGACATTCCGGAGTACCGAACGAACCCTCACGGGCGGGCGTTTCGACAGCCCCGACATCGAGATCATGCGTGATGACCTTTGCAATGTGCTGTACGAAGCCGTCGGCGATGAGGTGGAGTATCTCTTCGATGACTCCATCGCGTCGCTCACCCAAGACGAGTCGGGCGTTGACGTCACGTTCGAGACTAGCGCGCCTCGCCGCTTCGATCTCGTTATCGGCGCCGACGGATTGCACTCACGCGTGCGTAGGCTTACGTTCGGATCCGAAGAGCAGTTCATACGCCGTCTCGGCAACTCGTACGTGGCAGTCTTCGGCATGCCGAATTTCCTCGGTCTCGAGCGCTGGGAAATCCTATACCAACACCCCGACGCTTCTGTCGGCATCGGGGCTATGGTCATGGGTTTGCGAAAGGATGCCGACGCGAGGGCCTACGTCGGCTTCATGTCCGAGGAGCCGGTGGGCTACGATTATCGCGACGTCGACGCACAGAAGCGATTGGTTGCCGACCGAGTCGCGGGCGGAGGATGGGTACTCCCGCAAATCGTGGAACACATGCTACGCGCACCCGACTTCCATTTTGATTCCATAAGCCAAGTCCGCATGGACAGCTGGTCACGCGGACGCATCGTATTGGTCGGTGATGCCGGCTACAGCGTCGCGCTGGCTACGGGCCAGGGCACGACTGTCGCGATGGTCGGCGCTTACGTACTGGCCGGTGAACTCGCCATGCGCAAAGATGACCTGATTGCGGGCGCGGCAGTTTATGAGGACGAATTGCGCGAATATGTTCTCCGCAATCAGGACGCGGCGCTAGAGCAGAATGCTGACCAGGAAGCAATGGTGGCCGGCGAACTGATCGAAGCGGAGGAGCGGACCCCGTCAGACGAACTTCCGGACTTCGGGCAAATGGTGCAACCGATCTCCCTCAAAAACTACCAGCGTCTGGTGCGTTAAGCCAAACGGGCGAGCGCGGCGCCCCTACGCACGTCCTCGGGACCGTCGACGGCGCTGACCCCGCTCGTCGGCCGGTCCCGCGCCCGACGCGTAGCGCTCCGCTCGAAGCTCACGCACGATATCAAGGAAGGGTCGCAGCAGCGGGGCCTCTGCGCCATCGAGTCGCCACATCACGACGTCGCGCACTTCGAGGCGAAGGTCGCTGACCGGCTTCCACTGCAAACCGGCGAGCGTGAGCATCCTCCCCACATGTTCCGTACCGAACATCAATCCGAGGCCACTAGCCACGAGCATCAGAAGCACCTCACCGTTAGGGACTTCCGAAGCGACGTTGAGGTTCACTCCATGCGCGCGGACGGCCATGATGATGTCGTCGTACAAGCGCGGGTTGGCGCTTCGTGGATCCATGAGGATCGGCTCATTCACTAGATCTTTCACCCGAACCTTCGGCTGCTTCGCGAGGTGATGGCCCTTCGGCATGATGATTCCCATTTGATGCCGGTTGAGCACCACACTCTGGAGCGTAGAGTCGTCGGGAACGTGGTTTCCATATCCGAGCGAGATCTGCCGCAGGCCGAGGGCTTCCCATTGCTCCGCACTGCTCATGGCCAAGAATTCGACGTTGACTCGAGGGGCCCGCACCCGGAATCTGGAAATGAGCGTCGACAATGTTCCGAAAAGCGAAGAGCCACTCTCGAAGCCTATCGTGATGGTCCCGATTCGTCCCTCGGCGGTCTCCCGTGCTTCTTTGGCCGCCGCGTCCACGCTCAAGAGGATCGCCGTCGCTTTCTGAAGAAATAGCCGGCCCGCAGAAGTCAACTTTACGCCGCGCCCCGAGACTTCGAATAGTTCTGCCCCTACCTCCTCTTCGAGCTGTTGCATCTGACGACTCAGCGGCGACTGCGACACGTGCAGCTTGCTCGCGGCACGCCGAAAGTTCTCCTCCTCAGCGATGGCAACGAAGTAACGCAGGTGACGAAGCTCCATGGCATCACTCTCGCGGTCTGAACCGATGCTCCTTGAAGCTCAATACGAGCTTCAGTATGTCTTGGACGACTCAGTGGTCAAGACCTACCATCTAGCAACAGTGACTGAAAGTGAAGATTAGGCAGGCATGACGACAACCGGACAAGTGAAACCATCAGGACGCATCGAGGGCGCGCTCACACGATTCTTCATGAAGAGCGCGATCGTCCGCGAATCACGCATCCTCGACGAGCGATTCCGTCTCGTCACGCTGACCGGTGAGTCGCTTCGGCAAGTGCAGTGGACGCCCGGCCAGAAGGTGCAAGTCGCGCTGGGTGGCTGGGTCTATCGAACGTACACGCCGCTCTCCTGGGACGCGATCAATGGATCGACGGAGCTGCTCCTTTTCCTGCATGGCGAAGCCCCCGGGACGGTTTGGGGCCGCGCCTTGAAGGCGGGCGATTCGTGCACGCTGTTCGGCCCGCGCGATTCGCTCGACCTCAACGCGCTCGATCGGCCCGCGCTTCTCTTTGGGGATGAGACGTCGTTCGCGTTGGCGCACGCGATACGCTTCACCCCGCGCGGCGCAGAAAACATTCGCTTGGTGTTCGAAGTCACCTCCAAGGACGTTGCCCAGCGCATCCTGGAGACCCTAGGGATCGCCAACGCCGATCTGATCGAACGAAAGCCCAACGATTCGCACTTGGGCGAGGTCGAGAAGATCGCGCTTGACCTAGTGAAGTCTCACTCCGTCGAGAACTGGGCTCTTTCGGGCAAGGCGTCTTCGATCCAGCAGCTGAACAAACGGTTGCGAGCGCTTGGTCTTTCGAGCCGAGAGATTCAAACGCGAGCCTACTGGGCGCCGGGAAAAGTGGGCCTCGACTAAAAGTGAGTGCCACAGTAGCCGCCCAACCATGGTCTACTCGGTTTGATACGGCTTCCTTCCTTGGCCATCGAGCACCGTGGTGGTCGAGAGATCGAACGCAACGCGCGGCGGAGGTGCACCGTCGCGACTCGGTGTGCCGAGATGAATCCATCCCAACATTTGCTCGTTCTGTCCGAGCCCGAGCGTCTTTGCAAGCGCCTCACCTTTGGTGAACGCCACACTCTTCCAGACCGCCCCGATGCCGAGGGCGTTGGCGGCCAGCACGATCGCATAGCCGGCGCAGGCCGCCGTTGCGTTCTGCTCCCACGTTTCGATCTTGCCTGCTTTGGGAGACGCGATGAGAACCACGATCGTAGGTGAACGAAGCGCCTTCGCACGGAATTTCTCCAAAGCAGAGGCAGGCATCGCGGGTTGGTGCTCGGCCGCAGTCATCGCTAGGGCATCACCAAACTGTAGACGGCCCTCACCTTCCGCGACCACGAACCGAAATGGGCGAAGAAGGCCGTGATCCGGCACCGCGCCAGCGGCGGCGAGTATGCGGTCAAGCTCCGCGCGCGTCGGACCAGGCGATCCAAGCAACGTCGCGCTTCGACGGGACACTAGAAAGTCAAGGATGGCAGGATCAGTGGTGGGCATGGCTCGGCATTCATTTGATATAGATATCCATTATCAATAGCAGAGTATGTCCGAGATTGCGGCTCTGTCAAACCGCAGCGCCAGCGATTGAACACTTGCGCGAGGGTCGAACGCCCGGCGTTTTCGCGCGGGAGTCAGCCTCGAGGATGTGATCGCCCCGTGCGCGACGGCGCACGGGCGATGACCAATTTCAACGTTCAATGAAACGCAGCTATGTTTTCCCGCACCCAGCGATCGAACGCGAGTGGTTTTCGACCGAGGACCCGTTCAACGGTATCGGTGACAACCGCTAGGCGACCTTCGCGAATGGCGCGAAAGATCGATAGTCGCGCCTCAACTAGAGGCACCGGGGCATCCCATGCGATCTGCTGCTCTCGCGCCTCCGCTTCGGTGATCATTTGGCACTCGAGTGGCTTTCCTAGCACCGCGCTAACCTTCTGTGTCATATCCGCGTAACTGAGCGCCTCGGGACCAGTCATTGGTAACGACTCTGGGCCGTGTTCGCGTTCCGTCAATGCGCTGATGGCGACGTCGGCGATATCTTCGGAATGAATGAACGGAATCTTGCCGTGGCCGGTGGCGGTGCGAACGACGCCTTCCGCCTTGATCGACTTCGCCCACCATAGGGCGTTCGCCATGAACCCCGAGGGCTGCACGAAAGTGTGCATGATCCCGCTCGCGCGAATGGCAGCCTCGCCGCGGGCGTGCCAGACGCCCGTCCCGACATTCTGCTCCAGCGCGTCGATCGAAGACAACTTGACGAGATGCCTCACCCCCCTACCCTTGGCGGTGTGCGCCGCCATTTCATCGCGCGCAGCGAGCTCCGGCCCCGAGTTGACTAGAAACAATGCGTCGATCTCGATGAGCGCGGTGGAAAGGGTCATTGAGTCCGTCAGATCGCCGACCGCAATTTCGACTCGATCGCCCCAAAGCGAGCGCGCCTTTTCAGAGTCACGCACGAAAACCCGTGGCCGTTCGCCCCGCGCGAGTAGGCGTTCGACTACCAGAGACCCAATGTTTCCCGTCGCGCCAGTGATCAGATATTTCATGCCGTCTCCTTTGGAATATGTAGAATTGCTCAGATGACGCGGATAGCTTGCGCGACGGATCAATGGCGGGCAGCTCGCGTTCGGGATGTATTAGCTGCGGATCAAACTGGGCTATTCGGCTCATTTCATGTGATTTTGCTCACATTATTCGTGCGATGGTGAAGCGCCGGGAGAAGAACGAGACGGGTCGGCGACAGCCGAAGCAACGGCGCTCGCAAGCGACCGTCGAGGCCGTGCTCGACGCGGTAGTGCGGATCTTGAAGCGCGACGGCATCGACGCCGTCACGACCAACCGCATCGCCGTGGTCGCGGGCGTCAGCATCGGCTCGGTCTATCAATACTTTCCCGACAAACGGGCGATTTTCACCGCCCTACACGATCGTCATGTCGAAGACATTCGGCGTGTCATCGAGAGGGCGCTCGTGGAGCAAGCGAGCTCGTCGCTGGAAGAACTCGTGCGCGCGCTCGTCGAAGCGTTGGTGGATGCTCACGCCGTCGATCCTGAACTGCACCAACTGATGACCCGGGAAGTCCCGCACGGAGCCGATGGGGCACGCGCACTCGAAGTACACCTCCGGAACGTCTTCCGACTTGCGATTTCGGCTCGTTCGCCTGAACGACAGCCCGCCCGAGACCTTGACCGGCTCTTGTTCGTCCTGCCGCACATGGTCGAAGCGCTCTCACATGGGGCGGCATATCGCCGGCCGCCGAGGCTCTCACTTGCAGCCGCGCGAGAAGAGGCGGTGCGTGCGGTTTTGGCTTATTTGCGCGACTAAGTCTGCTTTCGCCAGACAATTCTGGCACCACCTGCAGACGAACCGGGCCAGAAGTTCGCCAGTGCCCTGCAAATAATCGCGGGGCAACCGCTTGCGCTCCCAGCTCATATACTTAGGACATTGATCAATTATCTCCTTTCTAATATCTGGCACCGCGCAGCGAATCGTGGACTAGTCCGCTCAGGGCGGAAGGAATAACCCTATGCATCCCAACCTCGACGGCTTCCATCATTTAGGCCTGATCAGCTCGGCATTTAGCGCCACGATTGAGCGCTATGAGTGTCTCGGCTTCGCATTCACACCGCTTTCGTTGCCCGAATTTGCGATGCACCCGGGTGAGACCCCACAGCCCGTTGGTGTAGGAAATCGAACGGCGATCTTCCGGGGCCACTATCTCGAGGTTCTCGGTATCTTCGATCGCGCTCGTTGGGCAGCGTTTCCACTCGAATCCCGCGGACCGTACGACTTGGACCAGCCGCTCAGTCGTTACGAGGGAATGCACGTCATGCACTTCGGAACGGATGATCTCGACGCCGTCCGCGAGCGATTGCTACGACAGGGTACGCCGTGCTCGGAAATCAAGCCGTATCAACGAGAGGTCGACACACCGAACGGATTTTGCAAGATGCGGGCTCGCGTGATGCACTTTCCATCGGGTGCAGATCCCGAAGGACTGCTGCAAATTGCGCAGCACTTGACACCGGAGCTCGTGTTGCAGCCACGCTTCATGCACCACGGCAACGGAGCCATCGCGATCACCGAGGCGATCGTTTGCGCGACGGACCCGGTAGCGATCGTGGCGAAGTACGAGCGCTACACGGGGCACGCGAGCCGCATTGCGGGCAAGCTCCACATCGTCGACATGGGTCATTCACGAATCGTGGTCGCAACGCCCGACGACATTCCGGAGGCCGTTCCCGGCTACGTCCCTTCAGTTGTACCGAGCCTCGTCGGTTTCACCGTGGCGACGAGCTCGCTCGACACCGCGGCCGACGTCCTCGAACGGGCCAGGATTCCATACGCCGAACACCGGGGCAGGCTCGTGGTAAGCGGTAAAGAGGCCTCGGGTAGCGCCGTGGTCTTCGAGCCCGAAGGCGCGAATCGTTGACCAAACGCAAAGGCTTCGCGGATCGCGTCACGTACCTGCTACGCGCAGCGGTCCTGCTTACGGCGCGCAGCACGCCGAGTGACAAGATCCGCCGGACGTACGCCGTGCTGACCGTGCTCGGCGAGCAACCGGGGTGCTCACAAGCAGAGCTGGCCGAGCTGCTATGCATCAACCGCACGATCATGGTGAACCTGCTCGATGAACTGGAGGAAGAAGGGCTCGTTCGGCGGGCGCGAGGAGCGGAGGATCGGCGTCGCAATCGCCTCGAGGTGACTGCTAGAGGTCACACCCAGCAGGAGCGGTTCGAGGCAGTGATCGAGGAAGGTGAAATGAGTTTAACCAAGTCCCTCGCCACGGCCGAGCGCGCACGCTTGGCCAGTCTCTTGCGCAGCACGTGTCCGGTGCGCCTGCCACGCGCGCTGTCACGACGGCTCACATACTTGCTTCCGCAGGTTCACCAGCGGGCGCAGAACGGAGCCATCGCTGCCCTGGCGCCCTTCGGCATTTTTCCGCGACA
The DNA here is from genome assembly GCA_037200885.1 of Pseudomonadota bacterium. Classification (GTDB taxonomy): domain Bacteria; phylum Myxococcota_A; class Polyangia; order Polyangiales; family Polyangiaceae; genus PMG-095. Next base: position 1,301,337 of record JBBCIN010000001.1, on the reverse strand, counting down.
CTTCGGCGCTCTCGCAGCCATCGTCAACATGCCCGGCTGTTCCCAGCTTCACGTCGCAAGGACATTCGGCGTCAGCGAGCCCACCGCGGCTGAAGTGGTCGATGATCTCGAAGAGCGAAGACTCGTGCGTCGCCTGGTCGACCTGGGAGACCGACGCACGTATCGCCTCACCCCGACGAGCGCGGGACGTTCGCTCGCGCGCCGTGCAGCCATCGCGCTTACACTCGAAGAGGCAAGCCTGCTCTGCGCACTCGAAGACGAAGAGGTCAGCGATTTCCTTCAGCTCTTGCGCGCTCTCCAGGAAGTCGACGTGGAGGGTCAGGCTCCTTCGAGTCGGTGAGCCATGTTGCGGGCCGCGAAACTGTTCGAACAGCCGCGTCAGCATGCCCGACGCGAGCGCGCACGGCGCGTCTGGTGCCCGATCGCCGGCTTGAACGCGGCCAGGCGAGGTGCGAGCTTCGACGCTGAGCGACGCTCCGTGGTAGCTCAGATTCAGTTGGTAGCGATCGTCCACAGCGAGTGCCCGTAGCCGACAGAGGCTGCGGACACTCGCTCCGCGCCGATGTCAGTGCTGGAACGTGCGCGGCGTGTGGGTCGCCGCAGTGTCCAGGTTCAGCACTGCCAGCACGGCGCCGGAAGCGCTGTTGATCAGGCTGAGATTTCCTGGGACCTGCGCGTCGAACGACGGCCAGTCATCGCTCGGCGTCAGGTAGACGCGCAGCGCGCCACCTTGGCGCACGCCGACGAGAACGCTATCGGATTTGCCAGCCAGCGAGGCATCCGTGACGGCACCGGTGACATGCGTGGTGACGGTTTCCCAGCTGGCGCCATCCGTGAACGCCAACCGCTGCACGGTCAAAGCGCCGGTGCTCGAGATCGTCGCCAGGTACAGCTTGCTTCCGTCCCAAGCAATGCTCGCGTGCACCGCGTCGTTCACCTGACCGACAACGGGAAAGTCCGACGCTTGCGCTGCGCTTTGCGGGGTCTTGCTGGCACGCACGTAAGCGTTGCCAGCAAGCACGTATGCCGCAACGAGGCGATCGCCGGCTGGCACGAGTGTTGGATCGAAGACCGTCGCGGCGTCGGCTTCGAGCGTGGTCAGGTTGACCCACAGATTGCTGAGGTTCCCAAACTGGTCGATCGGAAACGTGGACGACGTGAGTCCTTTCGTTTTTTGCGCGATCAAATCGAACAGTTGGCCGCCGAGAAACCCAACGCTGTGTGCCTTCCGCGTGTTGAACGCCGGGGTTAGCGCGTACGTCCCGGTTTGACCGCCTTTGACCACAGACACGAGTCCGCCAAAAGACGGGTACATGGTCGTGTAATACGACAGCCCGGCGTTGAAGGTCAGCTCGGAGAATTGGTAGGTCTGCGGAGTGAGTCGCCCTTCGTGCGGAACCCAGGTCTTGCCGAACTCACCGCCCAGCTTGTAGACGCCGAACACCTGGCTGCCACTATTGCCGGCCTGCAGGTTGGTCGCAAACGTGATGCCCTGCCGCCCCATGCGCTCGAGGTCGCGAGCGCAGCTGGTGCACCAGTGTTTGCAAGGAGGGACGTCTCCGCCAATCGCTGCTCGGTCTCCCTTCGGGCTGACCAGTACAATGATCGTCCACGGGACCCACGACTGCACCGCGCACAGGGCCGGTAGCTGGGGTCTCGACGTCGAAAGACGAACAGCCAGCACGAACACCGTCGGGATGAGCATTGCGGCGCTCCCGCAGCTCTTGCGTGGCGAGCGTTTTCCTAGAGCAGCTGCATATACGCGATGATGTCGGCGGTGTCCTGATCGGTCGGAACGTAGGGGTTCGGGTAGCTGCCGGTGGCGGGAAGGAAGGTCGCCATGTGTTTCTTGTACTGAACCATGAGATCCTCGAGCGTCGCGGCCGAGTTGTCGTGGAAGTACGGCGCCGTGTTCTTGACGCCCCAAAGAGGCGGGATTTTGAAGAAGTTGAGGTCGTTATAGTCCCCGGTGATCAGCGCCTGACCGGGATCGGGCGTCGTCACGGTGATCGTCTTGCCCGCGTTCTTGGGATCCGGGAAACTGAATTGATAGGTCGGATTGTTGGCGAGGTTGAACTCCGACACGCTGACGGTTTGAAAATGCGAGCCAGTCACCAAGCCGGCGTTCGACTGGATCTCGTTCGTCATCGGTCCGCCGTGGCACTGGCCGCAAATGTTGAATCGAGAACCGCCTGAGTCCTGGACGAACCAGCGGCGTCCTCTCTTTTCCGAGTCGGTGGTGCCCGCTGGCCAGGTTGGCGCCGGGCCGCCCGCGGCATACTGCCGCAACAGGTCGCTGGAAAAGAAAGTTGGGCCTTGCTCGTACTGGGTGATTAGCTGGAGCTGAGCCATGGTCGGCGTAACGGTCGCCTGGGCATGTCCCAGGATCGCGTCCCGGGCCTGTGACACGAGGTCAGGTTCGCGGCCATCCCACATGAGGTGCGGATCCAGCGCCGGCGTGTTGATCGTCGTAGGGATGCCCCTGCGAAGCGTGATCGAGGTCGCGCTGGGATCGGAGACCAGCTTCACTCCGGCGGGTAGAGGGATGGTGACTCGAATCGTCGCGCGCTGTTGGAGCAACGTGTAACTGTTGCCTGCCCCATCGTCGCTGTCGATCGATCGAAATAGCGGATCGTTCGGATTGGCGGCGTAGAGTGCCTGAACCTGGGCGGAGCCAATCGTACCCGTCTCGGCGGTGTGACAAGTGACGCACGATCTGCCGTTGCCCCCGAATGTCTCGTGCGTGAATAGGTATTGCCCGTCGGGTGCTCCGCCGGTACCCGCGGAGCCACCGGAGCCGGCGTTATTTGCGAGCCCGCCAGCGCCGGCGCTGAGTGAGTTGCCAACGCCAGCTGCGCCACCGCTGCTCGCACCGCCACCGCTCGCGCCACCGGAGGCGGGCGCGCCGGACGAACCACCGCCAGAGAATCCGCCGCTCCCACTTGCTCCAGTGCTCGGACTACTTGCGCCACTCGAAATCGCACCTCCATTCGAATTGTCAGGAGTGCCCGAGCAAGCGCAAAGCGCGACAAGACCGACAAGACCGAATGGAACTCGGTGCGCCAACGACATGCACCAATCCTACACCGTCGTGCGACGCATGTCCCGTGCATCAGTGAGAGAGCGCGTCAGAACAGAGTCTGATTGACGAGAGGCGACGTACACGAAGCGGTTGAGCTACAGAGAGAGATTTACAGCCACGCTCGGCGAGCTCGCTTGCTCATACGCGCCTCTGATCACATCCCAACTATGGGACTGCTGACGATTGCTCTTGAGCGCGTTGATCTGCGACAAGGTAACACACCGCATACGCCGAGGGATGCGCGCGCCGCGCCTGCACACGCGTAGAAAATTGCCCCGCCTTTCGTCTCGTACAAGCGGGACGGGGCGATACTTCACTCGCTGATCACACTGTCACCGCTGCCAATTCCGAGCTTTGACCATGGTGACGCGCTTCAAAAACGCCGGCAATTGTCCTGATTTTTGATCCGATAAACTCAACGGGCGGGGCCAGGCGTCTTTGAGCGGGCGCGTGCAACCGATGTCAGCATCGGGTCCTTCTCACTCCTGCGCTCAACGGCAAGGGGAGCGCAGGACCGCGTCTTCGAATGACGTCGCCTGCCCCGTCGTGTCACGTGTGGTGCAGTGAGCTCCACGTTTCTAAAAGCTACCCAGGCTCGGCGCGTGATAGGCGCGGCTGGCCCGTCGCTGTCTTGCAGCGCAATGAAACGCCGATGGCGGACAGACTCGAGCGCGCTTCGAAAGCGCTGCTGGCTTGCTCGGACGCGCGTTTTTGAAACGTGCGATCAGCGAGGCAGTCGTTGGATCATCGAGGTGCGCTGGGGAACCTGAGATCGCCCCCACTCTCGGGTGGCCGTGGGCTCTCGCCTGAAGAGGAGGACGAGGAGCTAGGACCGTCCGTATTCGCCCTCATTTTCGCTTTGCTGGCTGGCGCCGCGCGAGCGCAAACAGCAAGCAAAGAGCGGCGAGCGCGGAGGAATGGACTTGCATGCGCCCGGCTATCTCGCAGCTGCAATCGTCTCCGGAATGGGATTGTGTCTAGATGTTAGTGCCGCCGCTTCCCGAAGCTGGTCCGGCCGCGGTCCCGGCAGTGCCGGTGCCGCCCGTGCCGGCGCCCGCCAAGCGGACCTGCGGCGACGCTACGCCTACCAGGCTACTTGAGCGACAAGCCTGGAGGCAGCAGCTCGCAGGGGAGCTTGCCTGTCGGCGCCCGCGGCAATTCATCTGGGCGCTCCAGGCACGCCCTCAGCGAATTGCTCGGAGGCGCGTTCGAGTCACCGCTATCGCTTGAGCAAGCCACGATACCGACCGCAGTCAAGGCGAACAGCGCATACATCACGCGGGACATCAGTACTTCACCCAGATCTCATCTCCCTGCACGATCGAAGTCAGCGCCGAGACACCGTTCGTTGAGCTGATCAGGTCGGTGGTAGCGGGGTTGACGCTGAAGGCCTTGTTTCCGGACCAGACAATTTGCGCGTCACTGAAGAAGCCCTTCAAATCATCGGTGCCATTGGCAACCGTGAACTTGTTCCAGCCCGGGAAACGTGCCGGAAGAATGTATAGCTCGGGAGACGGCTCGACCGTGCTGCCCGCGGGCTCATCCATGCCCACCCAATCGACGACCGTTTCCGTACCGTCCGGAGCGCGGCAGGTTTGGTGGGCGGGGAAATATAGCGTAGAAAAGGCGTGATCGGGCGCCTTCAGGCGTACGACCAGCTTGTAGTACTGCGTGTCGGTGTCGAGCACGCCGTCCTTGGGCTTGGTCCAAGTCACCGAGACGATCGTACCGGCCGCGTCCGTCTCGACATCCGTTTGGCCAAAATCACTGGTCTCGGGACGAACTGACGTCACTCCGGGCGGGATCTCGACTTGCACCGTGGCCGTGTCAACTCCCTCGCAGCCGTGCGCCACGCCGAACGTCACCTCTTGAGAGGTGTTGGCGAACGCCGGCCCAGAAGCGACCGTGATGTGCGCCTGCGCAGTCGAAGAGACGAGCGCGGCGAAGCCAGCGAGCACCGGGGTCAGAATGGTTCGTTGCATATTTGAGGTCCTCTCTATTTTGCTCAGCGCTGATTAGCGCAACCTGCGTTGTCGATGCGTGCGGCAAATGAACGCACCCTCGCTTTTGCGACTTCGTTCGAGATGGGTCGCGGTAGGTCTATCGAATGCTGGTGCTGAGCAATCCCCGCGACTCGCTCATTTGTCCGATCCTATTCGCCACATTGGCTGCATGTGGCAGCGGACAATCGAGCGACGAGCACAAGTCGCAGGCAGTCTGCAATCCTGTGGCACCCACGGAGTGTCCAGATCCAGCCCCGCACTATCCAGACATCGCGCCGATCTTTGCCAGCCGCTGCGCATCCTGCCACACGGGTACTGCGAACGCTCAGTGGCCCCTCGATCAGTACGAGCACGTCGCCGACTGGGCATCGTTCATCCACGACGAACTACTACAATGCACGATGCCGCCAGCCGACTCGGGGGTGGACATGACACCGGACGAGCGCGAGCAAATCCTGATCTGGCTGCGCTGCGGATATCCCAAGTAGCGCGGCGCGCGCTCTCCTTCCTTCAGAGGACGAAGACAACTGCGCTCTGCGTCAACCCGCCGCAGGGGCTTCGAATCGGCGCCGTGTTGGACGCGCAATAAAAATGCTCAGCCGAGATGTCGATCGGCACTATCGTGCGCGCTCCCGTCGGAGGCCCCCACGTCATCCTCTTGGACCCAGAAGGCGTGGCCGCGCGCCCATGAAAACCCGACTACGCCACATACTCATTGAAGAGTCCGCGTGTTGGCATCAATCCATGCTCATTCGGCTGTCTCCCATCGCCTCGTGAATTCGCTCGGGCGAGAAGCCGCGCGTCTGTGCGCGGGCAAAGCACACCGCGGTCCAGTCGCTCAAAGCGGTCCCAGCAACTCAAACGGGGCGGACGGTCATCGGCCGCCCCGACTCGCCGCATTCTTCTTGCCGTAACCGCGCATGCCTCCCTCAAGCAGCACGAACGCGCGGTCGCACGCTTGTCGTAGCTTCCGCTTCGTCGATGCCGCGGCGTCTCCGCGTAGTACGGCGGCGAACGCGCTCTCCAGCAGCGTTCGCTGGATCGACACCAGCAACGCCGCAGCGATCTGTGGCGTTGGGTCGCCAGCGACGGCTTCGGTTTCCCCGGCGATCGTCTCGGCGAGTGCAGCTTCCGTCTTCTCGAACCCCAGACGCAGGCGTGCGCGCAACGCAGAGCTGCCCTCGATTGTCCGGAGAAACCTGGCACCATGCGTCATGAGTTGCGGCAGCCCGGCGTCGATCGCGACCAGGAATTCGCGGTGGAGGACCGAGGTGATGGTTTCACCGGCCTTGCGTTCGACAATGAATCGGCGCGCGGCCTCGATGACCGCCCCTTCGCGATCGAAGAAGAGATCTTCCTTCGTCTCGAAGTAGTTGAAGATCGTCGCGACGGAGACTTCCGCGGCGGCTGCCACCTCCATCACGGTCACCTCGTCGAAGCCGCGTTCGATGAACATTTTCGTGGCGACATCGGAGATCGCCAGGCGAGTCTTGGCTTTTTTGCGCTCGCGAAGGCCGGGTTTCTCGGTGGTCATCGAAGATCATCCTAGCAGGCTTGCCAAATATTATACCCGATATATAATTAGAGCCACTTGATTCTTTGGCCCGAGCCGACGCATCGCTGGCCGCCGACCCCACATCCGCCCCATGCCTTCCCAGTCAACAAATGGCTCGTCGCTGCTTCGGTCAGCTGTGGATCGATGATGGGCGTGCTCGACTCCACCATCGTCAACGTCGCCCCGCCCCAGATTCAAGGGGCCGTCGGCGCGACGCTTCAACAGATCACCTGGGTCGCGACCGGTTACAAGATCGCGGCAGTGCTGCTAATGCCTCTGGTCGCCTTCCTCGGTCGCCGCTTCGGGCAAAAACGCGTGTACATGCTCTGCCTCGGACTGTTCCTGCTCGGAAGCGCCCTGTGCGGGTTATCTCGAACACTTTCTCAGCTGATCGCGTTCCGCGTTCTCCAGGATCTCGGCGGGGGAGCGATGCAGCCGACGGTCCCCGTCATCACCAGCCCAAGCAGACCGATCGGAAGCGACACGAAGAAGATCCACGACCAGTGCAATTCGTGCGCGAGGACCCGGAGATCCTGGCCAAGAACCGCGCACGCGCGGCCGCTGAACGAACGAACGTCGATTGGTCCGGAATCGCACTCCTCTCCACCTGCCTGGCAACGACGGAGTTCGTGATCGAGGAGGGCGCCGGGATGGCGCTGATCTTCGTGCCCATGGAAACGACCGCGTTTTCCAGGATACCACGTCATCTCACGGCGGACGCCACGGGCCTCAGCAACGTACTCAAGGAGACCGGGGGGGCCATCGGGCTTGCGCTGTTTACCTCGGTGCTCCTCCGGCGCGAGGTCGTCGCCCGCGCCGGCCTGGCCGCACACGTGCGATTGACCAACCCGCTCGTTGCTCAGCGGATCTCCTTGTTGCAGGCGTTGAGGCCGGGCGTCTCTCCGGCGGCCGCGCGCTCGCAAGCGCTCGGCTCCCTGAACGCGCTCGTGTCTCGCGAAGCCGCCGTGCGCGCTTACGAACAGCTCTTCCTGCTCCTCGGCGTGATGATCCTTATGCTCCTGCCGTTGGTATTTCTTCTCAAAGTAGACCGCAGTGCGATGGCACACGTCGAGACTGAAGCGGAATGATGGACATGGAAAACGTATCGACAAAGAGTGATTCGGAGCTGCGCTTCGTTCCGACTTCATCAACCTCGGAACCCGTGCCTCTCGGCGATGGCGTGGTGAGTGGGCCGGACGCGACGCCGGGCAAGCGCCCGAGCAAGCGTCCTTTTCTGATCGTCGGTCTGGTGATCCTCACCGGGCTCGTCGCGCTGGTGAGCTACGTGATGCGCAATCGCGGTCTGGAGTCGACGGACGACGCACGGGTCGAAGGGGATGTCGTCACGGTTTCCGTGCGGGTGCCCGGCCTCGTCATCTCGGTTCCGGCGCAGGACAACCACCAGATCAAGAAGGGCGATCTGATCGCCCAGGTCGATGACACGGAGTATGCGGCGCGGCTGAAACAAGCGCAGGCAGAGCTCGCGCAGACACGGGCCCAGGCCGCACAGGCCGAAGCGCAAGAGGTGATGGTCGCCGCGAGCGCGCGGGGTGGCATCGCCGCCGGACAGGCGATCGTCGCGGGTTCGTCGTATGCCGTGCGTAGCGCGCACGCGAACATCGCCAGCGCCCGCGCCGCGGTCGAACGAGCCGAGGGCGATCAGAGGAGCGCCGAGCGCGACCTGGTCCGTCACAAAACGCTCCTCCAGGCCAACGCGCTTGCGCAGTCGACACTCGACGACGCCCAGGCCGCGACCGATCGCGCCCGCGCCACCGTCGCCCAGGCGCGCGCCGCGCTCAGCGCCTCGGAGGCGGATCTACACGCTGCCGACGCTCAGGGTCTCCGAGGCACGCGGACACCTGACGCAGAGCGCACCGCTCGAAACGCAGTTGAACGCCGCGCGCGCAAACACCGCGCTTCAACTCGCTCGTGTGACGGGAGCCGAGGCTGCGGTCGTTCTCGCGCAATCGCAGCTGGATGCCACCCGCGTCGTCGCTCCCGTGGACGGGTTACTCACCAACCTGTCGCTGCACCCGGGGGTACTCGTGGCCGTGGGGACACCCGTGGCACTCCTCGTTCCTCCGGATGCGTATATCGTCCGAACTTCCAGGAGACGCAAATCGGCGCGATGCGACCCGGGCAATCGGTCACGGTTTCCGTCGATGCTTTCGCGCCACGCCTGTTCGAAGGCAAGGTGGACACGATCGCGGGCGGAACGCAGGGACGCTTCTCACTATTGCCGTCGGACAACGCCGCGGAGAACTTCGTGAAGGTCGTGCAGCGCGTTCCGGTGAAAGTTCGCCTCGCGGCAACGGAAGCCGTCCTACTTCCGGGCCTCAGCGCGGGAGCACCGTGAATGTCAGATGAGACATCCCGACCGAGAACCGATGATGACGCGCGATGGGCCTCGCTCCGAGTTTGAGTCAGGGTGTGAACGCCGCGGCCCTTCGGTGCAGCCGCTCTTGGAACGTGACTTGTATGGTCTTCATGATGAAAGTGGAGGCCAATCAAATCGGTCAGGCAACTGTCTCGAAAGCAGTCTTGCGATTTTTCGTCCACGTCGGCCACTGAGTGAAGACTGAGGTCTGTGCCATCTGGCAAGTACTGTCGAAGTACTCGATTGGTGTTCTCGTTCTTCCCACGCTGGCCACGGACTTCGCGAGTCGTAGAAATACACATCGACCTTTCGTCGCGACGCCGATTTTCGGTGCCGTGCCGTCTCTCGGCCCCTGTACCAGGTGAGCCTGGCAGTGCGTCTCCTTCGGCGGGGTGCGCACGCGTTTGGTCAGTGCGCCGAGGAAACGTGAACCCACGGCGACGGATTGACACGAGAAACAACACTCGGCCTGCAGCTTGTCGGCCATCTTCTGGTCGGTCTCCAGGCTGCCCAGGTCCCCATCCTGGCCAAATCCGGGAAACGCGAGGCCGTCGAAACGAGGTGGCAATGCGCGCTCGAGAAGGACCGTTGGGACTTCGGGTCGATGCTGAGCGGAACGACCGGGCCTGCAAATGAGTCGATTTCGGGACCGTCCCCGATGACGCGCGCGCGTTCGCGCGTCGACCAATTGATACAGAATATCTATGCAGGATCCCTCGATTGACGCACCGAATCCAATTCGCGTATTTGCCAATGAATATCATTGTCATTTTCATTAAGCGGCGGGCGCGTTCAGCGCGATCTGCAAAAAACCAATGACTTCTCAGATCTTACACACGTCGTCAGCAAGGCTTTGGCGCGACCGGCGTTTATTCGCGGCGCTGGGACTAGCTCTGGAGCTGGGGTTCGCCTCGACCACTTCCGGGTGCGGCTCGGACAACGAGAGTCAGCTCGCTGGCCACGCGGGTCAGACCCCAAGCGCCGGATCCCCGTCCTCGAACGCCGGCACCACCAGCACCGATCAAGGGGGCCTGGGCGGCAGCGTCGACAGCAGCAACGTCAGCGCGGGCGAAGGCGGCACGAGCGGCGAAGCCGGCGAAGCCGGCGAAGCCGGTGCGGCCGCGAGCGCTCTGATCGGAGAGCAGATCCTGACCATCAAGCTCGCGTTGACGACGACCGCTGCCACCGGTTCCGTACCTGCGAGTACGACCCTGCTGATTACGGCGCGCGACGGCACCGTGCCCGTCATCACCGATCTCTGGCTGTACACATTGAACGGCAGTAAGCGGACCCCGTTGACTGGGTTTACCTCGACCGCAGCGCGAAAGAACGCGCAGCTGATGTTGCCAGCAACGATCAACGGTCAGCCGTCAGGTCTCAGTCCGGCTAGTGACGGCACGGCCAACGGCCTGATGACGAACCTGACGCGTGGAACCTTGTCCCAGGGAGCCTTCGTCCCCACGTTCAACGGCACCGTCACCGTGACGCTAACGGCGGTTCCTACCGAGGCGATTCTTGTCGTCGCCGGGGTTGAAGACCAACGCTACGCGGGTGCGGGAGTGATCAATGTCGACGGCACACCTGGCGTCGTTCCGGCCGGCGTCGGCTTGCCCGAACAGCACGTAAAGCGCTCCTATGAACGTGACATCGCGCCGCTCTTGCACACCAATTGCACACTCATGTGTCACAACGCGAACGGACCCGAGGGCGCCGCGATGTACAAGATGGATAGTCGCGACGCGCTCGTGAACGACAATTTCGCGCTGACCGAACAGACCGCGGACTGCCAGACGAAGTTTCCGGACGGCGGCCAAGTACTCGACGCTTGCATCCAGGCCATCAACAAGGCGCAATTTTTGGTCGAACCTGGCGCACCGGCAGCTTCGGATCTGTTGCAACGTTCGCGCCCCGACGACGCCGCAGCGACCTCGACGGTTGGCCTCGACTGGTACGGCAGTGGCACCCCCAAAGTACGTTATAACGCGAAATATGGGGATCGCCGCATGCCATCGACGACGATTAGCCTAGACCCCGCTGATTGGAAGGACGCGCCAACCGCCTTCGATCTCGACCCTGCCCAGTTTCCGATCTTGTACGACTGGGTGGCTCAGGGCGCTCTGCCTTGAGCTGATCGCGCAAGCGCGAAGCGGCCGCGGCCGCCGCTTCGCCGTCCCGGCGGGTCATCCGACGAAGTCCAAGTGATCACCCCCCGCGCTCATACAGCGGGCATCCCGTTGTCCGGCGTCTTGTTCGAGATTCGACGCGCATCATCCGACCTGTGCCGGATGTGTTGGACTGCATACCGCACGCGTAAGTTTCCGCGGGCTCGCGAACTTGAGGGCTCGCGTGGCGCCTTTGGGTTTCCAGTTCCAACAAATGCACCTCAACTCCGGCAGTTGTCCGATGCGCGCGCCGCAGCGTCCAGTACATAGCACGCTCACGCAGTTCGTCGGTGCATGAGCCAACTGCGGAGACAACTCGAATGAAGAACATCGCATCCTTGGTTTCGGTATTGGCAGTTGTCGCGTTGTCTTGCTCAAAAGCAGCCGACGGGACCAACGGAGGGGTGAACGCAGGCGCGGCGGGCAGCCTAGGGGGTAGCGCTGGGAGCAGCCCGGTAGGCGCAGGCGGCAATCCGGCCGGTGGAGCGCCGCGTGGATCCAGCGGAGCAGGCGACAGCGCTGGAAGCTCGAACGCAGGCGGCAGTGGCAATGCCGGAAGCTCCAGCGCAGGCGCAAGCGACAGCGGTAGTGCCGGAAACGCCAGCGCGGGCGGCAACGGGAACGCAGGGGCGGCTGGCGCAAGCACGTCGAGCGCGTGCAACGGCAGCGTTCACTCCACCGCCGCCGCGGGTCCGACGGCAACCACCATCGCGCTGACCGTTCCCACGGGCTTCACGCTCACGACCATCGCGAAGGTGACTGGCGCGCGAGAGCTGGCAGCGCTCCCGAACGGCGACTTGCTGGTTGGCACGAGCGGAATGTCGGTTTACCTCGTGCCGAACGCCGACGCTGCCAGCGCTCCCGGCGCCCCGGTCGTTTTCACGACTGCCGGAGAGAAGAGCCCGCAAGGCGTAGCTTTCGACTCCGCTACCTGCTCCATCTACGTGAGCTCGGAACACAATATTTACAAGCTGGCGTACAAGGACGCGCAGCAGAGCGGCACCATCGGCACTCCGATTGCTACTGTTCGTACGGGCAGTATCGCCCCCAACCGACCATCGGGTGACACGGATAACCACACGAGCACGTCTGTCGCCGTTGCAGGAGGCGTGCTCTACGCCGGCATCGGCTCGTCGTGTAACGCATGCGTCGAAACGGACGCCACGCGAGCCTCCATCCAGCGCCTGGATCTGAGCGGGGCCAACATTGCCACGCGCGCTACACGGCTGCGCAACGCGATCGCGCTCACTCCCAATCCTGCCACCGGGACGCTCTGGGCTGGCGGCGCCGGCCAGGACAATCTGACGGAGGGGCATCCTTACGAGTTTTTCGACGCGATCACTTCGCACGCTGGGGTTGCTGACTACGGCTGGCCGGCGTGCGAAGAAAACCACGTCGCCTACACGAGTGGTGCGTCGTGCGCCGCCACGGTCGCGCCGCTCGTCGTACTGCCCGCGTATTCGACGATTATCGGTGCCACGTTCTATCCCACCACACAAAGCGGCGCGTACGCCTTCCCAGCGACTTACAAGGGGGGATTATTCCTGACCGCGCACGGGTCTTGGCACACCACCACCACGAACGGTCCCTATGTCTCCACGCCGCAAGTCGTGTTTGTGCCGATGAACGGCGATGCGCCGCAAACCGCGGTCGACTGGACGGATCCGACTAAGCAGTGGACGCAGTTCGTCGGTGGCTTCCAACTGGCCGACAACAAGACCCGCGTTGCACGTCCGACCGGCATTGCTGTCGGTGCTCTCGGAAGCTTGTTTATCGCTGACGATCAAACCGGTTACATCTTCCGCGTCCGCCCGAACTAGCAAATCTTCGCGAGCCGGGCATTCAGGCGTGAACGCTCGCCGCTTCCAGCGCTTCCCTATTTGGGGCATCCACAAAACGTGGGGATTTTCAGACATGCGCCGGGTGCCGTTCGCCAGCTCGCACTGACGAAACGGCACCGACTGGCAAGTGCGCGCACCCGTGGGTGCGTCCTTGAGCACTGTAGCAGGGCGTGCTCTGACGTCTCAAGACCCTCCGGGCGGCGAGGGGAAGTTGCGCGAAACGAAGCACAATCCTTGGGAGTTCAAGTGCCCCTGTGTCGATTGCGTGTACCGAATGTAGTCGTAGTAGTCGCGAAGCGCATTGGCTGGATCCGTACCAGTCTTGTTCACCGGTACTTTGAGCGGATCGAAATTGAGCTGCTGACCCGCCGGATACGGCGGCGTGTAGAGCGAGTCGTCCACACAGGTCCGCATCGGAAGTGACGAGCCCGCCTTGTCGGTGAACGCCGTAAAGTCGACGCCCATCATATCCTCGACGGTGGCGACGGGATTCTTGACTCCCACGTACTGGGCAGCAATCTGGTCAAAGCGCAGCGCGGAGTCCTCCGCAAAGCTTTCCCAAAAGGGGTGATCGGCGTGCACCGTGACCTGTCCGATGACCGATTTGTCTGAGCGGAACTGGATCCCGCGCTGGTAGTCTTCACCATTGAGGCCGGAGACTCCGGGGAACTGGCTGCCGTTCTGGCAGTTGATGTAACTCGTCGGCGTGCTGAAGCCGAGCTTGAACGGCAAGGTCTTGGGAAGCTCGGAGAAATCATAGTCCTTGCCGCCCGCGTCCGCGCAGGTGTCAGCATCCGGTCGACTCACGGTGCCTACGTAGAGGACGGAGTAGCCATTCTCGACCATATAGTCGTACTCAGCTTGGCCGTCCGCGTCGAGATTCACGTTCGTTGCATTGGCGGTCGCTGCGATGGTCTCGAACCCGAAAGCGTAGCGGGCCGTGGTGTCGAAGGTGGTCCCATCGTCCTTCGATTTGATGGCAGCAAAGGGCTGCGCTTTCTCGGGATCACCACCTTCGCCGGTGAGCGGGCCACCGTTGTGCAGATCAATCGCCCAAGGACCGTCCAGGTGCGCAACCTGCGCGCCATGCTGGGACTGATCCGCCGGCACCTTGTCGGGATTTTCCCAGAGCTTCACGTGATCGATTGCCACAATCTCGTGATCCAAGTGGAAGATCCAACCGTCGACGAGGAACGTATCGTCGGGTGTGGCGGGCGGAAAATCGTAACCGGTCACGGCAAGCGACTCGCCAGATGCGGTGAGGTAAAGTCCCCCCGGACCGGGATCAGTTACTGCGCCTGTCGAGCCGGCCGCACCGGCGGCGCCAACGCTTCCTTGATTGTTGTCGCTCGAGCTCGAGCAGCCCGTCAGCGTAAGCGGGATGCTCGCCGCCAAGGCCATGAGTGAACCGAAAAAACCGAGTTTCATTTGGTAGTCCTTTTCTTGTTATTGCTTATTGGTAAGCCAGGAAAATTCGTAAACTTCAGTCGAGGCGCCCGTTACTCCGTTGAAGAAGTCTCGTGACTCAGTCACGTCTGCTCCCAAGCCGGTGCTCACGTCTCGAATCTCGAGCGTCACTCCGTCACTGCCCGGTAAGAGCGCCGAGAAGTCCAAGTCGTCGAGCCAAGGGCGCGGGTCGATCTGCAGCACGAGAGCGCCGCCAACCGTCGGTCGGATCTGGAGCGGGATCGGCGAGACGATGCGCTGCTTGCAGATTGGATTTGCACCGGGCTCTGCTGGGTTCGACGACGGAATCAGGCGATTCTGGCCGATAGTGATCGAGCCTTGAAAGGGGAACGTCACAGCCCGCCTCGTCGCGACCCCGGCAACGGAGGCGATGACCGTGCTGCTGGCGACGGTGTTGATATTGCCGTCAACGAGCCAGATCTCGGCACTCTGATCGAGATCCGAAGTTGCATTCCCTGTTACCAAGAACGCTTGCCGCTCGCTCGAAAGTACGTCGACGTCCACTGCACCCGGAACTTGGAGGCCATAGGTCGTATCCCCCACACAGCTCGCGTTGGCGTCGCCGGGATTTGCTTGTCCGAGCCGAAAATACACCGCGCCAATGTGCATGGCCGCCTCCGTCAGTTGGACGTGAAAGCCGGCGCCCGTGTCGAAGTCGAGCGATCCGTTCGCATCCGCAACGCCACTGGCGAATGCCTGGAAGGTCACGAGTTGCCCGCCAGTTTCGCTTGGACCGCAGCCTACGACCGCAAGAGCAAAAGGCAGCAGAGCGCCGAGCAAAGCTCTCACGACGCTCCTCCAAGGTTGCCCGAGAGCGACAAGAAAATGCCGCGCGGTGCGCCGGCAGTAAACGCCCGCGCCGCCACGAGCGTCGGTTCGGCCTCACTGTGGAAGTCCGACGCGTAGTTGTACTCGCCGAGTCGATAGCGCGTATCAAACAGGTTGGTCACTGCGAGCGACAGCTCGAGGCCACGCCATCCGATAGCCGCGTTGGCGTCGACAACGGAGATGATGTCACTCACCTCGTTGTAAGGAAGCGCGCGTCTTCCGACATAGGTCCATCCGAGCGCCAGTGAGCCCTTCAGCGGCCTGCCTTCAATGATGATTGGCAAGTCGCGAAAAACCGCGGCGTCGTCACGAAAGACGAGCGAGGGCACATAGGGGATCGCGAGGTGCGTGTCGTCGAACGTGGGTTTTACGAACGTCAGATTCGCCGACTCATCGAAAAAAGATCCAGCCAGCCGAAGGGCGCCGGACCAACCGAGCCGAGTCGTGCCATTCGCCAGGACGTTGCGCCCCGCGGTTTGGCTGAACACGAGATCGCGGTCCACTTTGGTCTCGAAGAAGATCGAACGTGCGGATAGCTCGACCGGACCGAGCGCGTGGGCATAGACGACCCCGCCTTCGTAGGCGCGTACGCTCGCGAAGGGGGTGTCGAGATCTTGAGAAATGTAAGCAGGGTCGATCGAGCGGACGCCCTCGCCGTAGCTGAATGAAAGATTGAAATGCTGAAATGGTCCAACCGTCGCGGTAACGCGCGGCATCACCTTCATCGCGCCGGTCGACGATCGCTGAATCGGCTCCCGGTGCGCACCGTTCAGCATTTGGTCATGACAGGATTCATTGATCGGCGGCCGAGACTTCGAAGGGTTGTCGAAGTCGCCCTGCGCCGCGCAGTTATTCAGCACATCGAAGGAAAAAGTATCGACGCGCACACCACCGCGGAACGTAAGCCCTTTGAGCGGCCGCGCGGAAGCGTCCAAGAAGACCCCCACGTCCGTCAGCGTCGAATCTAGATCGGTCTCCAACTTGTAGGGGATGTTGCCGGGGACCGTATCGCGGTACTGACGCGCATTGGTGATATCGACGCGCGCCTGGTAGCCGATATCAATCGACTGTTCGAGCCCTCCGAGTTTGGTCGACCAACGCCCGACACCGCGGCCACCTAGAGTCCACGCGCCGAAGTTCATATCGATCAGGTCACCGCGTTGGTCGTGGAGCGTGTCGAGCGCGTCCTGTGTATCGAGTAGAAATCCCGTAAAATCCTCGCGACTGCGCATATCGCGCCGGATCAGGAACAGACTCTGCGAAAGTGCCGAAGTGTCAGCTGCCTTTTCGTACGTCGCGTACAGCGAAAAGCGCGAAGCGTCTCCACCTTGAAGCGGATCTTCAGTGCCGAAAAAGCCAACGCGACCGGCCTGCCAATCATCGACCCGAACCACGCCGGCTGACTGGTAGTGCGTGGCGTAGGCCTGCCCACCGATGCGCAGTGTCGCACCGGATGAAAGCGGAAGCTCGTATTGTCCCATTGCCGAAGTCCGCCTCGACGAACGATTCACTCCGAAACCGTCCGTCTGATACGCCTCGGCAGCGCCAAACGTCTGATTGGACTCGCCCGGTGGGCCCCAGAGCAGGACCAGTCTTTGAGTATTCCACGACCCATACGTGACCTTCGCGGTCACGCCGCGCGTTTCCAGACCGAGGTGGTAATCCGCACTCCCTGCGACTGCGTAGTTGCCCTGATACGGAGAAAACGGACCCTCGGTGACACGCAAACCTTGGATCAATTCGGGGATGATGAAATGCGTGTCGGCGTAGCCGTTTCCATGAATGTTGCCGCTATCGTTGATCGGCACGCCATCGACACTGAACTCGACGTCCTGTCCCTCGCGCGCATCAAAGCCGCGTAGGAAGACTTGCTCCGCGTGACCGTCACCGGCCTCGTTCGTCAGCAAGATCCCGGGAGCCAGCTTCAGATACTCTGCCGCGCTCTTGCGCGGAACCAGGCGTAGGGCGCCGACGGTAATTTGAAAGTCCGACGCTCCGTGCGCGTGCTGGACGGTGGCACCGCGAACGGTGATCTCAGTGGCGGGCGGCGACGTGGCTGCGTCCGGACCGTCATTCGTAGGCGATGGCACGGCCTCCGGTTTGGCGGAGACAGCGGTGGGACTTCCGGCGAGTTCGGGAGCAGAACGGGCAGCGCTGGGCGTGTTGCTAGCCGGTTTGGCGGGAGCCCTCACCGGTGTCGTAGACGCAGCCACTGGGCTCGCATCCGTCGGACTCGGTGGGGAGAAGCCAAACGAGACTCGAATCCGACTTCGCACGGGCTTTCCATCCTGGCTCGCTGGGCGAAACCGCCAGCTCTTGATGGCATGGATGGCAGCGTCATCGAACGCAGCTCCGGCGCTCTGGAGCACCTCTGGACTGTCGACACCTCCTCCTTCATTGACCACGATAGCCAGCATCACCTGAACGGGTTGACTGAGACCGGC
Organism: Pseudomonadota bacterium; assembly: GCA_037200885.1. Lineage (GTDB taxonomy): Bacteria > Myxococcota_A > Polyangia > Polyangiales > Polyangiaceae > PMG-095. The sequence continues at coordinate 1,283,578 of JBBCIN010000001.1, read as the reverse complement.
AGCCTCGGAAGGCGTCACCGCGTCCACGCGCTCAATCGCTACGGGCATTTCTGTGGACTGGGCCTGCACCACAGCGGGCATGCCGGCGAGGGCAAGTGCACACGCGATTCGACTCGTCACTCTTCGCCACTGCCGCGGCGCGTGCAACCTACGAAGAAGAGAAGGGGCCGTCCGCTGAACCATGTCGCGTCAGCGCGAGTATCACGCCCCTCACAATAGTGCAACCAGGTTGCATATAAAAGCGGCGCCCATTTCATCGGAGATTTTGGTACGGAACAATCGCGCATAAACACGGAACAAATTCCGTTATCCAGCCCTATCTACCCCGGAGCGTCTGATACATTTGCAACTGTATATCAACTCGCGCGCAATTTTTACGGGCGAGCGAGCTCGCTCACGTAAACATTCGACCTATTTTTTCACAGTGGCAATGCTTTCCGGTTCGTGTTCCGAGCAGTCCGTCGACCGCACAGAACCATCGAGCAAGTGCGAACACGTCAACGTCAACGTCAACGTCAACGTGTGCGGGCCCGAGAGCGATCGTGGTCTCACACAACGCAACTATATTGCATGAAATCGCAAGCCGAGCCCTCCGGAGCAGGCGGCTCGCTGCGCCTCGACAGGAAGCCTTCTGTTCAATCCAGGGCGCTTTCTTCCTCTATCCAGCTCGGCAACAGCTCCCGCAGGGATAACCACTGAGCCGGACCCGACGTCCGCAGCTGGCGTATTGAAACGATAGCCGCGAAGCAGGAAATCGCGCGGAGTGCTGACTCATTCTCTTTGGCTCCTGGGCCGCGCTCGAGGCACGACCGACGTCGACTGGCTCTGGTTGGCGAGCTAACGCAATCGCGCTGGAGCCGCGGCTCGAAATCATGGCGCACCTGCGCCGAACATCGTTCGCGCCAGGATGACAACGCCCAACCCCACGCTCAGGAGCGAGGCAAGCACGGTGAGCGCCCGCCTCAAGAGGCCCGGACGGCGCATGGTCCAGCTGATCGGCTGCGACATGATGACAGTCAGCGCCACCATGCCGAGCACCGTGCCGAAGGCGAACAATGCGAGGTAGAGTGCCGCAAGCGTGCGGGATGGAATCGTCGTGGCCGCGAGCAACGCGATGGCCGCCGAGCCCGCTAGGCCGTGCACGACTCCAATCAGGACCGGGCGCGCGTAGGTGCTAGCACCCTCTCCGGCCGTAACCTCCGCGCGCTCGCCGCGGCTCCTCATCAGGTGCCACACCCCGAAGCCGAGAAGCATGAGCGCTACCAGCACGTCCGCGCATCGATCGAAGGTCGCCGAAATGCGAACACCGGCAAGTACAATCGATAGTCCCAAACCAAAGAACGTCGCAGAGTGTCCCAGGCCCCAGAGCGCGGCGACGCGAGCGGCGCGCCAGAGGCATGGATCGCGTTGCACGAGTGCTGAGACAACCACGACGTGGTCAGCGTCCGTGGCATGTCGCAGACCCAACCCTACTCCAAGGAGCAGCACTGACAGACCGGTCACGGGCCCGCCTGGCGATATACAGGCTTGGTCAGCACGCGACCTCGCATAAAATAGGTCCTGTCGGGTCGCCAGGCTGCCAGCGCGGGAACGGATCGTCATCTTCAGCAGTGTCGGCTGCAAATAGACAGTCTCTTACTTCGGCCTCCAGCGCACCTTCGCCGATGTCTCTGCCAGCCACGATCAACGTGAGACTCGGCGCTGACTGCCAGACCCCGGAGAAACCCACGACGGGAGCTGCGCCATCAGCACGCGCGACGCCGTAGTACCGCGGACGGCTGGTCAGCGCGAACGTCGCGCGTAGCCACTCGGTGCGACGCGCGACCCGCTGTAGAAGTTCCCAAAATGCACGCGGACCAACTGGCCCCGAAGCCAGCACCAGCGCGGCAGCTCGAACGATGTGGCCATTTTGATTCTCATATAATGGGCCAATGCTCACCGCGTGGCGACATCGTGTGCCGCCAGCTGCGCGCCTCGATCCGATGGAATCTTGCATAATGCACCGTGTAGCTCAGAGCCATCCCCCTTGCAACTAGGTTGCATTATAAAACACGGGGCCCGAGCTCAGCGTCGAACTCGGGTAGCAGCGCTTAGCGCCGCCTCGCAAGCACCCGTCACACTACCGCAATGACGTTGCATCTATGGACCAGATCGACTAACTCATCGTGTGTCACGCAAGGAGAGAACTTGACCCATCGAGCGATTGAGCTGGCACAAACCGATCGAGAATCGTTCACCATCGGCACGAACAGTCTAGCGCTCCAAGGCATCCGCGAACCGTCCGTCAGTGTGGCGATTTGGGAGCGCCAGTTGCCGCCGACGGTCGAGCGGAAGCTAGCGTCGTGGGGGGCGCGCGCGCCTTGCGTTCGACGCTCTTCTCGATTCGGCGAGCTACGATATCAGCCGAGTGCTTCGCGATGTCGACGAAGACCTCCAAGCTTGGATGCTAGATGACATTGCGTCGTTGGTTGGGCATTTTCTGTCGTTCGCGGAGGCGTCCCAGTTTCGGCTTCACTTTGGCGCCGTGCCCAACGACCAATGTCGGAAATTTCACGTCGACAACTTTCGGCTACGAATGGTGACCACCTACGCCGGACCGGCACGGAGTGGTTGCCAGAAAAGGCGGTGAACAGGGCCGCACTTCGACCATCGCAGGATCTCGCGCAGGAGGCGAACCGGCGGATCGTCAAGACCCCCAGCGAAGTCCGTCAAGCGCGAGCAGGCGACGTCGTCTTACTGAAGGGAGTGCATTTCGGGTCTGGCTCCGCGCCGGCAGCGGTACATCGCTCACCGCCGATCGAACGTCAAGGCGCAACGCGCGTCGTGCTCGTCGCAACTGCGTGCCGCAGCGACTCCAAGGCAGAGCCGCTGACTCCCCACCTGTCGCGGCCTGCAGAATGTGACCTCGCGCTCAGCCGAGTCTCCAGCAGCGCACGGTACCCGAAGCGTCGGCAGCGAGCAGGCGTTTGCCATCGGGTGCCCAAGCAACTGCCGTCACTGTATCTTCGAGGCAATCAGCCGCGAGGGGAGTGCGTTCTTTTCTTGGTTCCCAAAGGAAGAGCTGCATGTCATCAGCACCCGAGGCAAGAACTGAGCGAGTTGGGTGAAAGGCGAGCACCGTGCACAGCGCATGGTGACCCACGAGCTGAATTGGTGGCGTCCCTTCTGGCCCGGTGCCTTCGAACTCCCAGACGTTCACCGTGCTGTCACCGCCGGTGGCAAGGAGTCTTCCGTCGCGATCCCAGGTAAGCGCTCTTGGTTTGGAGAGAAACCCCGATATTTCGGAGTCTTGTCCGGTAGCCAGCCGCCAAAAGCGAACGCTGCACTGTTGCGTGCCGCAAGCGATCACCGCACCCGTTGGGCTCCAAGCCAACGAGATCAGCGACCCGCGCCAAGGGAAACGACGGGTCGTGGATTGACGAGCAACACGGAACAGCTGAGCGCCCCCATAGCAGGCGGTAACCAGCTCCGTGCTGCGCTGGTTCCAAGCCAGCCCCGTTACCGGGCCTTGGTGCGCGTCGGTCTTCCAGGCGAGCGCTCCGGACGCGGTCCAAATGCAAACGATCTTCTCGGACGAGGTTGCGAGCATTTCGCCGTTTGGCGACCAGGACACCTGCTCCACCCAGGGAGCGAGGCCGAGCAGCGCTTCGAGCTGGTTGCCACGCATGTCGAAGAGGCGCGCATAGCCATCCTGTCCGGCGTCGCGAGCACTTGCCTCTTGGAGACCAGTCGAGCGACAGCACGCCTCCGGGGTGCGCCAGAACCTGAAACCGCAGGGATCCCGACTCGGCCTCGAACACAAAAACCATGCCCGAGCCCGTTCCCACGGCGAGCAGACGACCATCGCATGACACGCCAAAAGCGGTCGCGTCACTACCAACTCGAGCTGTCCAAGCCCGAACAAGCGCGCCGGCACTGGGTACTCGCCATCGGATTCGAGGAGCAATCGCCGATCACGAAAGCGCGCGAGCGGCCTGACCGCGACGCGCCCGACGTTCTAGGAAGCTGCCTCCGACCAGGCTCAATGCGCCGAGGACTTCGGAGATCCTCCCGCCGCCGAACGCGTGAGTGGCAACGAATACGCTGGATCCCACCAGCACGAAGGCTAGTGGCGGCCAGACGCGCGTGCGTCCGGCATGCCGCGCCGCTGGGGCAACGGCGACCGCAATAGCAAGCACAAGGCCTATCGAATGGACGCTCTCCGGAAGCGCAAACCCCGCGCCGATGGAGGCCAGGAGCGGCGCCCAAAGTGCGATGCAAGCCGGACAGAAGGCGCACACGAACAAAGGCAGCAATGCAGCGAACAGGGAGTTGCGACCAGTGCCGCGCGGCAGTTGAACAACAACCGCTCGATGCGCTGCGCAGTCGCAGTGCGAATGACTGAACTTCGAGTGAACAGGGGCACGTGCCGCGACCGGCGGCGGAGGATGAGAGCTAGGCGAGGTGGATTCGAACATGATCGGAAACCTTGGAATTCGAAAAGGGAATTTGAGCGTGGTGGCCACCGCGCTGACGGAATCGCGTCCGAACGGCGTCGCACCTGAACCGAGTCAGATTGCGACGCTGCGCGACGCCCGCCGCACGCTTGGCATTCTTGACTGTGAGTTGTCGCGTGCTCAGTTCACGTCGGTGGCGATAACTTGGGCGCGTAGCTCAAGACGGAACGAGCCGCTGCGGTTTCGCTCCCGTTGAGTGCGACAACGCGAGGCGCTTCCGCACAACGAACGATGCCGCGAACCGGCACCACGATTGCGGCAAAGCGATGGAGGAGATGATGAGCCGCACAATCGCCGTGCTCATGGTGCGGGACGACAGACACGGGCTGCGCGACCCGCTTGGAAGGCTCGGCGTCCAGCGCTCGCTCGCTCGCGGACAGCTCGTCCTCGTGAACGAGGGCGCCATCGAACGGACAACGGACGTGGACCGTCAGCAGCAGATGAGCGGTCTGGTAAACATCACCGAAGAACGTCAGCACCGCGAGCGCGGCAATGATCGCAGGCCAAATTCGCCATCGGCGCTGGCCACGGACTCCACGGCGAAACGTTTGCACGAGGGCGATTGCCCATTTCTCACGCAGCACCGACGGCACGTCAACATAAATGCAATCGGATTGCAGGTTCGGTGAAATTTTGGTGAGCGATGTGTCTCGATCCGCGCTTTGGCTCGTCACAAATGGGTTGCACCGGGCGAACCTGCGAGGGAACATCAGGAAATGAAGTCAGCGGCCCGCGAACAAGACCTCCGTGAGCTGTTGGCGTCACGGGGGCTGCGCGTGACGGAGCAGCGCGTGTTGTTACTGCAAGAGATGGCCAAGGTGAAATCTCCGATCAGCCACCCGGAGCTTTCGGAACGCATGGCCGGGTCGGGCCTCGACCGCGCGACCGTGTACCGAAATCTGCTGACTCTGGCAGACGCCGGGGTTCTCGTCCGAGCGCAACTCGGCGACAACGTGCTTCGTTTCGAGCTACCAAGGACGCTGAGCTCGAACCATGCCCATCACCCGCATCTCGTCTGCACAGAGTGCGGGAATGTCCGCTGCTTGCCCGCAGGGACAGTCAAGCTCCACGGTGAAGCGGCTAAGAGTGAGGTTGCCGAAGTGCAGTTGCGCGGTCGCTGTGCAGCATGCGTTGTCGCTTAGATGGTCAATCGCGACAACGCCATGCTCGTAGATATGTCACGCCGAAGTGCAATCGCCACGGACGATTCTTTAGCGATCTGTCGGCAGGACTGACCCTTCGAGCAAGCGGACGACTCGATGTAGAAATCTTGACACCGCTGGCGGCTGGTACTGAGCGCTCGGGATCTCCGACGTGAGGAAGTGGCCATCGAGGAGCGCAAACAGCCCGTGCGCCACGCGAGCCGAGCCACGCACCCCAACGCCGAAAACCAAGCGAAAGGCCAGACCTGACAGCGCATCGGCCTCGCAAAGGGAATACCCTTCCGCACGGGTTTCCGAGTGGTAGTCGTCCACCTCGCTCCAATGCGCGGCACTGTCTGAAGAGACGTGACAGATTCTGGCACTGGGGAAGTGACGGAGCGCGTGCTCCTCGAACCCCCCGATCTGCAGCGCGCAAGCATGCTTTTCGATGTTGGGCAGCGTGGAGACGAATACCAATCCCTGGCGAAGCCCGTGGCTGGTCAGCGGCGCGGTCGCTCGGCGCGCGGCTGGGATGGAAAACTCCGCAGTCAGAGCCTCACCCCGTCTGGGGACGCAGCCATAGAGCCACAGCGGTCGTTCGCCGAGCGTGACCTGTCTCAAACCGACTAGGACCGCGTCGTCGGTGTGCGCGAGGGCGTTCGAGGGCTCGCTCAGCTCCCCCACGGCGACGATCGGATCGGGGCGAATCGTATGAGCGCGTAATTTCACTGGCCCCTATTCTCCATCGGTGTAGGGCAGCAGCGCGATGCAACGAGCGCGCTTCACTGCGACGGCCAGCTCGCGTTGTTGCGTCGCTGTCAGCCCAGAGCTGCGCCCGGGCACGCTCTTGCCGCGCTCTGTGATGAAATACTTCAGCGACTGCGGGTCCTTGTAGTCGAAAACGAAGTCGACGGGGACCGCGCGACCGCGGCGTAAACGTCGCCCATCGTCCTGATCTGGACGTGCGCCTCGCTCGCTCGGGCCGTCAGTCGTCCCGCTGTTGTTCTTCTCTTTGGATGTCCGAAACCTCGAATCAAGCATTTACTACCTCTTCGCACACGGCCGAATGACGATGTCGCCCGTCGCGACCTCGTTCCAACGAGAGCTTTCCGTCACCAGAGAGCATCGAGCGTGAGGAGCAGGCGCGGCTGCTCGCGAGTTGCTAGCGGTGATCGGTGCACGGCTCCGCGACCGCTGTTACCCGGCCATACCTCTCCCTTCAGAAACAGCACATCTCCAGCTTCTGCGCGCTCGTTCATGGCACCCTGCGCTCGATTGAACGCTTCGAGGGCGCTGACGCTTCGACCACCAGGAGCGCCGTTCGTTGTAAATTCCGTCCCCTGCCCCACGAACGCGCTGACCACACGCACCACCACATTGTCGACGTGCCAGCGCGGGCACATGGCTACCTCGACCCGTTGCAGACGCACGCCGACTTGTTTGCAGCCTGTGAGTTCAGCGATCACTCGCGCCCAGAAACCGATATCTTCGGCCAGCGCCGGCATCCTGACCAATCGATCGCTGAGTTCGCGAAAGCCCTCAGCCAAAACCGCCATGATCAGCGAAAAAGTCGGTTGTTGAGCGGCGTGTTGGGCCTCCACTGCCAGTCGTGTTCCGAGGGTTCTCTTCAACACCACGACGTTGCACCAATCATCGAAGAGCGCGGCCGCGCCAGCGACGTCATGCACGACACGCACGTTGTCAGCGACATCGACGTTCGCGGTCGGCCGTGGCGGTAACACGCTGGCGGGCCTCATGCGGAAGCGCTCACCGGCTCTGTCTCCGTACGCGGAGCAGCCTCCTCTCTCGGCAATGGATCAGGATAGTACCGCCACGCTTCTGGGCCCGCGGCAAGTTCGGCGTCCGTCAACAGACAACCGTCGAACGCGGAACGCAGGGCCCGTTCGTCCATTCCCATCCCGATCAAGACGATCTCCTGGCGCCGATCTCCGAACGGCTCGTGCCATCCGGCACGGATCTCCGCCAGCGATTCAGGTCGCTCGGCCAAGAGCTTTTGGGGACCGCCGCCCACCAAAAGCCCGCGCGACTCACGCGACAAGCAGGCCCTGCCTGCGACCACGTCCCCACCTCCGCCATGCGCGTCGCTAGCCAAAAGAAACCTTTCGAACGCAGCACGCCATGCCACTCGCTCGCGAAAAACGACTGCAGACGAGCAGGATGAAAGGGTGCGCGCGCTCGATAGACGAAGCTGGAGATCCCGAACTCCGCGCTCTCCGGGGTATGCACTCCGGCGAGCTGCTTTGCCCAACCGGCCGCATTGGCTGCTTTTGCCTGATCGAAGAGGTTCGTGTCCAACACGGCGTCGAGTGGGACGTTGCCTTGGAGCGCCTCGACGATGCGCGCACCCGGGTTCAGATGGTGGAGGATCCGCTTCAGGCGCGCTAGCTCCTCGGGCGCAACTAGATCTCCCTTCGAGACCACGAGCACGTTCGCAAATTCGACTTGCTCGATCAGCAGATCCGCGAGCGTGCGCTCGTCCTCCGGCCCGAGCGCGATCCCCCGCCCCTGAAGATCCTCCGAGGATCCGTATTCGCGCAGAAAGTTCAGGGCGTCGACGACGGTGAGCATCGTGTCCAAGCGGGATATGTCGTCCAAACTGAAGCCGTGCTCGTCTCGAAAGGAAAACGTCGCAGCGACGGGCATCGGTTCGCCGATGCCCGTCGACTCGATGAGTAGACTGTCGAATCGCCCTTCGGCTGCGAGCCGGGAAACCTCTTTCAGCAAGTCTTCGCGCAGCGTGCAACAGATGCAGCCGTTCGACATCTCGACCAGCTTTTCCTCGGTTCGGCCGAGCGACGCCGCGCCCAGCTTCACGAGCTGCGCGTCGATGTTCACCTCGCTCATGTCATTGACGATCACCGCTACGCGCCGGCCGTCGCCGTTCGCCAATACATGGTTGAGGAGCGTCGTCTTTCCAGAACCCAAGAACCCACTCAGCACCGTCACCGGCAACCGCTTCATGAAACCTCCGTGAAGAACCGAAGGCACCATCCTATATATGCAACCTGATTGCAATTAGATTCGGCAACACCGATCCCAATCGATACCACCGGCGGGATCCGCGGGGCTAGCTACGCACGCAGGCCGCACATAAGCCGCGCAGCTGTACCTCCGCGATCTGATTTTTCATCACGTCTCCTTGAAGTGAGACAGCGCTTTCCGAAAGACACATGACATCCCCGCATTCGGTACATACGAAGTGGGGATGCGCGCCGTGGGCCGTAGACTGCGCGTGCGGAAGCCCACCGCCATACTGCATCGCCAAGCTGAGTGCGAACGAGTAACCCAGCCTCGCTCATCGAGATCAGGTTGCGGTAAATCGTTGCGCGGTCGAGCGGGCTTTCTGTCAGGCGCTCCGTCAACTCAGGATGACTTACCAGCACACGAAGGCGGGCGAGCTCGCGCAAAATGAGCATCCGTTGATCGGTGATGCGCACATTCCGTGAGCTCAGCAGGGCTCGCAGCTCGTCATCGCGTAGCAACCGCGCGCCGGGCGACATTAGCGTTCTGTGCCTCGGGGAGCGAGACCAATCTCGGCGCATCTAATGCAATCCTGTTGCACATAGGCAAGCCCAGGGGCTTATGGAGCATCGAACGCCATCTTGCCCTAGTTCAGGGGATCCGGACGAACCGCCCGTATCCCATGACATCCGGTGACAACGGCGTCGCTTCGCCTCGGCAGCGAGGCCAAGATTCACCAATAAAGGAGGTCTCACGAACGAGCGAGCGAGCGAGCGAGCGAGCGACACTCGCTTGATACCCTGAACCACCTGCACCATCAACATATTTGCACCACAGTTGCATATAAATACGCGTAAGAAGAGCAGATGGCGAGCGCCGAGAGCTGATGGATCCCGAACGCTTACGGTGAGCTCGCGCCGCGCGGGGCCAGCTCACTGCCCATTCGTAGCACCCGAGCGCTATTTGCAACGATCGCTAGCACCGCGAAGCTCTGCGACAGCGCTCCGATCAGCGGAGTCAGTAATCCGCCAACGGCGAGAGCGATCAGTCCGACCGCGAAGCTCAGCGCGAGCCAGGCGTTTTGGCCAATGACTTTGCGGGTGATGTCCGCGAGGCGGATGAGCTTTGGCAGGCGCCCGAGGTCCATTCCGAGGAGTGCCACGTCCGCACCACCGAGCGCGACCTCGTTCAGCTCAGCGCCGACCGCCACGCCAACGTCCGCACCGCCGAGCGCGGGGGCGTCGTTCACACCGTCACCCACCATCATGACCACGCGCCCAGCTACTTGCTCGGCGCGCACGACTTCCAGCTTCCGCGCGGGCAGTACCTCAGCGACGACCTCGTCAACGCCTAGCCCGTCCCCCACTTCACGGGCCGCTGCAGCTCGGTCACCCGTGAGCAGGATGATACGACGGATACCGAGTTCGCGCATTGCGTCGAGCGCTTCACGGGCCTCCGGGCGAGGCTTGTCACGGAGGATGATACGCCCCCAATACTTACCTCCGTGTGTGAGCCAAACCTGGGATGCATCTTCGTCGCCGTCGGGGGCATCCTTTACACCTTCTTCGAGAATCAGTGCTCGACGACCGAGGATGGTTGCTGCGCCGCGCACCACGGCGAGCACACCGAGGCCTGGCTTTTCTCTGAGCTCACTGGGCTGCACGCTGGTGATCCCGCGCGCTCGGGCTTCGTCGACTACGGCGCGCGACACGGGATGAAGGGATCCAAACCCGCAAGCTGCCGCGAGCGAAAGGAGCGCCTGCTCCGAAATTCCGACAGCAGTTTTGACCTCCGTGACCGTGGGAGCGCCCACGGTCACGGTCCCCGTCTTGTCCAAGATCAAGGTGTCCACGTCCGACGCGCGCTCGAGAAAATCTGCGCTCTTGATCAAAATTCGCAACCGAGCAGCGACGCTCATGGCGGGCACCGCGGCAGCCGGTCCCGCGACCACGAGAGCGGTCGGTGTCGCGACCACGAGCACCGCGATCGCGCGGGCTAGATCTTGGGTGAAAAACAGCGTCGTACCGGCGACGGTGAGGACGAGCGGCAACCACACGCCCGCGCGGCGCTCGAAGAGCCGGAGAATGGGCACGCTCGACCGTTCGACCTCGGCCAAGAGCTGCACGACGCGCCCGAGCACCGTATCAGCGCCGGCCCCGCGCACCTGAATCCGAAGCAGGCCATCGAGCGCAATGGTCCCGGCAAACACGGGGCTCCCTGGGCCCACGTCTTCATGCAGCGCTTCACCGGTGATCGCCGATTGATCCACCGCTGCGCGCCCGTCGAGCACGGTGCCGTCCACGGCAATCCGCTCGCCCGGTCGGACCAGGATCTCGTCGCCGGGTTTCAGGGCCGTCGGGTCGACAGCCTCTTCCTTGCCGTCTTGCCATTTCGTCGCCTGGCGCGCCGCCAGCGCGCGGATTCCGTCGATCGCTGCCCGCGCGCCGAGCGAGCTCCGTTCCTCGAACAGACGACCGAACTCTAGCAATAGCGGAATCAGAGTCGCAGTGACAAAGTCACCACTGGCGGCAGCAGCAAGCACCGCGAGCGCGACGAGCTGGTCGGTCGCGCGGCGCGTGTCTCCGGTCATCACGCCGCGCACACCTGAAATGAGAGTCGGGACGCCTACGACGAGCGCCGCGAGGCCTCGACACAGTTCACCGATCTGCCACTGGTCTGGTTCGACTCGGAGCAGCAGCGTCCCGACACCGAGCAGACCACAACCGATGAGCCCTGCGCGGAGACGAGCGCTGATCCGGCGGCGCTCCGCAGGAGCGAGAGCCATCGGCACTTCGGCACCGATCTTCGGCGGAAGAAGCTCAGCTGTCGCGATCATTCGTCGCCTTCCGTCGGCGTTCGTTCGGAGGATTGTGCGCCGGGCGGATCTGCAGGCGCGTTTTCCGCGCGAGGCCCGGCGATCGCCGCGCCCAGAGAGAGCCGCAGGCCTCCGGAATTTCGACCGCCCTCGGAAGGCGGGACCCAGCGCACTTCCGCAGTAGTGAGGGCTCGTTCGACCGCATCACGATACAGTCGCTCACCAACCACGCTCCTGTTCGCGGCGTACTCGTCCTCCAAAGCGAGAAATGCGTCCGCCTCACCTTTCGCGTTCGCGAGCTCGATGGCAGCGCCAGCGCGCGCTGCTTGGAGCGTGGAATCGGTCTCCGCCTGAGCCTTCGGAACGACACGCTGGGCGAACGCCTGCGCGTTTTTCTTCTTCGTCTCTGCGTCGATGAATGCGCTCTGCACCTCCTCGAAGTCGCGCGCCAATGCCCGTGGCGGCGCAAGCAATGTGAGCTCGAGGGAAGATAGTTCGATCCCCGAATGAGCTTTGTCGAGCCCCATTTGAGCGCGCCGCGTGGCCGTCGCGATGAGCACCTTGCGACCGTCAGCCAAGACGCGATCGACGGCTATTTCGCCGAGCGATCGCATCATTGCCGCCGCTACTTCGGCGCGCAGCACCTGCTTCGTCTCCGGGCCGTAGAATGCCCACTCGCCCGGCTCCTTCACTCGATAGCGGGCGATCATTTCGACGTGAACGATGTTCCGATCACCCGTGAGTGCGTAGCCGTTGGTCAGCGGATCGAGTGTGTTCCGTTTCTCTTGTTCAGCGTTTGACACCGGCACCACTACTCCGCTCGGGGTTGGCGCAAGCTTGCCGTCACCGGCGGCAAGCGCGGTCACCTTGAGCTCCGAGATATGCTTGGTCTGAACACGCACCACTTGGTCGATCGGGCGGGGAAAAGCAATCAGGAGGCCTGGACTATGTTCCTGCAGCGCTGAGGTCGATCCGACCAGCTGTCCCCAACGCAAAATCACCGCCACTTCATCCGGCCGAACGATACAAACACCGGATCCGGCATAAAGCAGTCCCATCGCTCCGACCCACCAATGCATCCTTTGCCACATGGCGTTCAAGATGTGCGCGAGCGGAGCCGCCAGGCGAGCGATCTCGGAGCTCCTTCCCAGCGTCCTCATCGCGAAGGCTTGCTCTGGAGCAGCGAAAACGGCTCGACGTCGGTCCGCAGAATCAAGGAGGTGCCCTCGGTCACCAATGTGTCGAGTGAACTGAGCGAGCGCGTGAAGCGGTAGAGCTCCGGGTCGACGCGGTGGGCGTCCGCGTAGGTCTTTGCAACGAGCGCGGCGGATTCTCCGCGGATCCGAGCTTCCTCCTCCGCTCCCTGGGCGCGAATGCGCGCTGCCATCAGTTCCGCCTCGGAGCTGATGCGACTCGCCTCGCGATCGCCCTCAGCCTGAAACTTGGCCGCAAATTGCCGCCGCTCCGCGCGCATTTGTTCGAATACGGCCGTTACATTCTCCTGCGGCAACGAAATGCGCTCGAGACGGATCTGTTCGATGGTTACCCCGTAACTGTGCTGAGCCACGGCGGCGGTCGCGTTGAACAGCTCATTTTCGATCTGATCAACCTGTAGGTCCTCCGGGTTCGTCGAGACCAGCGCTGAAAGATCGTGCCCGCCCAGTGTGCCGATCGCGGCGTTCGTCAGCAGCCCGTCCAGCTTAGCTTCGACCTGCCCTTCGGACCCGACGGCTTGGCTGAACGCCACGGGATCGCCGACACGCCAGACCAAGAACGTGCGTGCGATGATGTTCTTCTTGTCGCGCGTGAGCATCTCGGTGTGCCCGGTCTCGTACACGCGCCGACGCAGATCGAGCATCTGAGTCTCGTCGATCGGCCAGGGCAGCTTCCAGTGCAACCCCGGAAGCGTCGTTGCTCGCAGCGGTCGCCCGAATCGCGTGACGAGCGCGGCCTGTCCCTCTCGCACGACGATCGCACTGGCGTGGAAGGAGATCGCACCCAACGCGACGCCCCCCACCAGACCCCGGAGCCAGCGCTCGGTCTTCATTGCGTTACCCACAGGGCACCTCCATCGCGCTGAATACGCGCATCGACCACGGTAAATCGCCGCCCCGCGAGGTTCTTCTCGAGCGTCTCCAGACGCCGTCTGAACACATACTCCTCCGGCGCGGCGCGATACTCGGACTCCAACGTGCGAAAGCTCCATGCCTCGCCGGCCGCCCGAGCGAGCGAGAGTGCGCCGTCGGCGCGGGCCGTGTTCGACTTCGCGATCACCGCGGCCTCCGCCGCCGGAACCGTCTGATTGCGATAGGCTTGGGCATTGACGACGCTCGTGACCTTTCCCAACTCGGCAGAGACCACGGCCTGATAGTCCGGCGCGACGAGTACCGGTGGATGCATTCCACCGACCGTCAGCGCCAAGACGTCGACTCCGAGCCCCAGAGCGTCGGCGTCGCGCTGAACCTTCTGACGCATTCCTTCCGTCAGCAACGCGACATTTTCCGAAAGCGCGTCGGTGAGCGTGCGGTTCACCGTCGAGGTCATCACCGCTCGGTACGCCAATGCGCGCAGGGCCTCGGCCGGATTTTGGCACCCATAATGCCAAGCTCTCGCGTCCTTGATGCGAAACTGCGCCGCCGCGTCGATGGTGATGAGATCCCTGCCATTGCCGAGCAGTAGCGTGTATTCGTTGGCAGCGTGCTCGCGCGCCCAGAGCACGTTCTCTGGACCGCTCGCTTCCTCGCCTTCATGCCCCACGCTCAGCGTCTGCACCCGCTTGACGGGAATACGAAAGACGCGATCGATCGGCCAGGGCCAGTGCACGTGTAGTCCGGGAGGCAAAGGCGCGCTCGATGTCGGAACGCCGAAACGCTCCACGAGCCCGGCCTCGTTTGCCGCAACCCCGGTCAGGGTAGTAGCGGCCCAGCCCACGATCACGAGGGAAGCGATCAGCGGCTCGAGGGTGCGGCGGACTACCGTGAGCGCCCAGGTGGAGCGAATGTCGACCCCGAGCTGCTGCTCGAAAGCGCTGAACACGCTCTGGAACACGTTGGCCTTGCTGCCAAAGATCGAGAGCACCGTCAGCTCGAGATGGAATACGGACCCGGCGTTCTTTTGGCCGCGGTCCAGAAAGAGATCGGCGCAGAGCGCGATGCACAGCGACACCGCGACGTAGTGGACGACCCTCACGCTCGTGAGCTGGCCCGCCCACTGAGCACCGATGCCGAGCGCCAACAAGAGCAACGTCCAAGCCACGAGCCGGGCGCCCCGGCAGAGCCCGACGGCTTCGGGGAGCTGCAACGCTTCGATCGTTTCCAGATACCGCGCCGCGGTTCCAGCGAGCCCGGCGGCGACGACGCACGCCCCGGCGGAGAGCGCCGCCGCCCACCCGCTGCTTGGTGTGTCCGCGGGGTCGAGCAACGGCAGCAACGCCGAGGCGCCACCAGCAAGGAACCCAGTGTACAGCCGGGCAAGCTCCAGACTCGCGGGCGGGCGAGGCAAGCTCATTTGCTGGGCCTCTTCTTGCGACGCCAGAAGCTGCGCGCCCCACCGGGTTTCGAAGTTGCCGCTCCCAACGCACGCTCCTTCTGGGCAAGCGACACACCGACCAAGACGCCCGTCGAAATCCCGAGTATCAAACCCCCGTCGACGAGCAACGGACTCGAGAGGACGAGACCCGCGATGAGCCCAGCCATCGTGCCAAGGCTCGCCGCCGCGGCCAGCAACAAGATGACGCCGCGACGGGGATCTCTCGGAGCGCTCGGGGCTGGAACCGCCGTCTCGGTCTGCGACGCCGCTGCCATGAGGTGCCACATACAATACACGCAACTTAATTGCAAGTATCTCGTGAGCCACTAGCAACTTCGTTGCATCTCCAATAGGAGCAGCATACTGATCAGGGGCGTATGTGCATCCCGACGAGTGTCCCTCCGTGGGCTTGAGCTTGGCCTCGCAGCAAGAATGACGTCCGAACGATCGTCCAACGGCAGCAGACTGGTTCTCGCCTCGCGAGCGCGGCCATTCGCGACAGTCGTTCAGTCCGACTTCGGCGGGCCACGGTCGCGTCAGCGCCTCGTCGTCAGCGATGGCTTCATTCCGGCCTGGCTCTTCAAATTCACACGCGAGATACCTGCGACCGAGACAGTGATCGCCGTAGCGGGTGGGCGAGCGAAGGACGCGGTGACCACACGTGTCCGTGCGATCATCGTCTACCCCGCAACGGAGTTCGCGCCGGAGATTGCCTACGTCTATCTCGAAGAGTGGCTCACGGGCGCCGAAGTATCGGAGCGGAGCGCGCCCTTTCACGTGGTTCGCTGCGCGGCCCTGCCTGAGCACGTGCGCTTCGTCGAAGTCCCTCAGCGCTGCCACGATACCCCATCGGGCCGTTCACTGCGGCCGGTCTGATCTACCTCAACTGCACGTATTTGGGTTCGCTCACTATCGCTCTTCCCGAACGGGGTCTAGCTCGTCTCCCAGAACCTCAGCGTTCCAACGGCATCGCCGCCGAGCAGTCCGCGATGTTCGGGGTGCCAAACGAGAGCCGTGACCTCATCCTCGAGGAAGCCGTATCGAATCGGCTGGGTACCTCGCCGCGGCTCCCAAAGCAGCACCGACGTGTCCTGCGAGCCACTCGCGAGCACGCTCTTCCGAGGGCTGAAGGCGAGCTGCGTGCACACGCCCTTGTGCGCCTCTAGTTGGATCGGTTGAGTGCCCTCTGGCCCCTTGCCGCGAAAGTCCCAAACCGTCACCGCGGCCGCCCCGCCGGTTGCAAGGAGCTTGGACTCACTGTCCCAGGTAACGGCCTTTGGCTTGACGGGATAGCCGCTCATCTCGGAATCTCGCCCGTTCGCGAGGCGCCAGAAATGAACTGAACCGTCTTGGCTGCCGCAAGCAATCACCTTGGCATCCGGGCTCCACGCCAACGAGATGAGCGAACCCTTCCATTCGAACCGGCGGGGTTTTGCGCCCGGAACGAATGGCCAGATGTGAACCCCACCGTAGCCGATCGCGGCGAGCGCGGTGCCGTCCGCGCGAAACCGCAGCCCGCTCACCGTGCTGTCGAGCGGCTCTGTTTCGACGAGCGGAGCGCCATCGTGATTCCACAACCGAACCTTTCGGCCGGCGGCAGTGGCTACGCGACCGCCGGACGGTGCCCACGCGATATGCTCCACCCAAGGCGCGCCGCCGCCAGGCAACTCGCATACGAGCTCGCCAGTCGAGCGCCAGATCTTTGCGCTGGGATCCTGGCCACAAGTCGCAAACTGCGTGCCATCCGGCGAGATGGCGAGACCGAGCACACCGCCTGCGTGCGCCTCGGAACGGAATAGCTCGCGGCCGGTTTCGAGCTCGACGCCAACGATATTCCCGTCGCCAGCACCCATGACGCAAAAGCGACCATCTTTCGATATCTCGACAGCGACAACATAGTCGCCCGCACGGAATTCCCAAACTCGACGGAGCTCGGCCTTCTTCACCGCGGCGCTCGCCGTCACACTCTGCATTGCTCGAGCCCTCGCGTGAGCGCCGTTCGATCCAGATTCTTTCCGATGAAAACGAGATCGCTCGCGCGCGACGAATCGCCCCAGGGTCGATCCTCACGACCGTCGAACAGCATGTGAACGCCCTGAAACACGAAGCGATTGGCGTTGCCCTTGATGTTCAGAATGCCCTTCATCCGAAAAATATCGGAGCCCTTCTCGCGCAGTAGCTGCGAAACCCAACGGTTCAGGCGGTCTCCGTCGAGTTCGCCGTCTAAGTGAAGCCCGACGGAGGTGATTTGCTCGTCGTGTGAATGCCCTGCGGCAAACTGCTGCTCGGCGAGCGGCTGCCTCACCACCACGCCACGCAACAAGCGCAGTGCGAATTCCACAGGCAAATGTTGAGTGAAAAGGCCCATGCGGCCGGCTTTCGGCGCACGCAACGAAAATCGCTTCGGACCACGGCCATCGAGCTGAAGCGAGCTCGGTTGCTGCGCGCCAACTTCGAGACTCGACGACGGTGCCACCGCCAAGGGCTTCTCGGACCAGAGGCGCAGCGCGCGCTCCGCGCTGGCATCCGATGAGGCGATGGCGCCTTCATCCAGGTACATGGCCGCGAGGAGCATCGCCCGGTCCGGCCCCTCCTCGAGCACCAGCTCGTATTCGCCTTCTTCGATCTCGAACGTCCCTGCCCACTCGAACGGGTACTCCGGAGCAAGGAAGGTGGGCTTGAGCGCGACGGCGCGCTCGAGATCGAATCCGCCAACGTCCAGCACCGCCGGGATCGGGACGTCCGCGTTGTGCGCGCGGAGCACCCGGGCCATGGAGTTCATGCCCTTGACGCGGCGCTCCAGGGCCTCGAGTTGCTGCTCGCCGACCAGGTCAGTTTTATTCAAAACGAGTACGTCCGCGAACGCGACCTGCTCTCTACACTCGGCCGAGTCCTCGAGGTGCAGTTGGATGTGTTTGGCATCCACGAGTGTGACGATGGCATCGAGCGAGAACAGCTCCCGCAGGTCATCGTCGACGAAAAAGGTTTGGGCAACGGGCCCGGGATCGGCCAGGCCCGTCGTCTCGACGAGAATGTGGTCGAACTTGTCTCGACGCTTCATCAGATTGCCGAGGATTCGAATCAGGTCACCACGCACGGTGCAGCAGATGCAACCGTTGCTCATCTCGAACACTTCCTCGTCAGCGTTGATCACGAGCGCCTGGTCGATCCCGATTTCACCGAACTCATTCTCGATGACGGCGATGCGCTTGCCGTGATTTTCCGTCAGGATTCGGTTCAAGAGGGTGGTCTTCCCCGAGCCAAGGAAGCCGGTCAAAACGGTCACTGGAATTTTCTTCATGGGGACCTCGTCTTTGCGTCCGAGGTTTTGCTCTACGCAATACGCAACTAAATTGCAATAAAAATAAGAGCCTACCAACGCTACGGCCAGAGAAGCGAAATACACCACTCCCGAATATAGGCTACCCCAGTATGCTAACCTCCGCGTTCACGAACCCATGCATACGACCCGCGAAAAGAAAAAGCTGCTCAGCCGAGTACGGCGCATTCGCGGCCGGCTCGAGGCCGTCGAGAATGCAATCGCCGAAGAGAAAGGCTGTTTTGAAGTGCTCCAGACCATGGCGGCGGCGCGCGGCGCGATGAACGGGCTAGTCGCTGAAATCGTCGGGGACCATGTTCGGCATCATGTCTTGGGCCCCGAGCTCAAGCCTGCATCCAAACAGGCGCGGGCCGCCGAGGAGCTCATTGACGTCGTGCGAGCCTACGTGAAATGAAGGCCGTCAAGCCTCGAGAGGCCCGCGATGAAATGGCGGCGGCGGCTTTGACGCCCCCCATCGAGAATCAGCGAGCACACCCTTCGGTCGGCTCCCACGATGATGATCGTCCCGGCGGCGATGCCGCAGGCGCCGGCAACGATGACCCCCGAGATCGTTCGCGCCGCTCGGCTCGGCTCGATCATCAAAGGCGGACTGCAACTGGAAGCGCTCGAACAGATAGACACCATCGTCCTCGACAAGACCGGAACCCTCACGCTGGGCAGCCACGAGATGGTCGCGATCTACCCGGCGTCGGGTGTCGCCGCCGGAGATCTGCTGCAGGCCGCTGCTACGGCTGAATCCGTGTCAGAGCATCCCCTGGCCAGCGCCGTCCTGCGAAAGGCACGGATGGCGGGCATCAGCGCCGGACGTCCGGAGCATTTCGCCTACACACTTGCGGGGATTGCATTGGTCCTTGATGAGCTTGCCGGCCGCTGACAAATTACGAACTGTGGCCTCTATCGAGCTAGGACTTGCTTCCGGGAAGCCCACCTGTACCTCTCGGATTGTGACCCACGGGCGAGACCCAATGTAGGCCACGATCGCGTCACCGATACCCTGACTCCGCACTTCACGGCGGACTTGACGGCCTGAGGATGCACCGACCGCTCGCCCAGCGCCTCATCGATGACGACCACCCTGGCCATCAGGAGCCGCCGCTCCTCCAACAGCTGAGCACGTATTTCAGCGAGTTGCTGGACTACGTAAGCTTTCCACCCTGCTCTCCGTAACGATGGGACCGGGCTGTGTCTTGGCTGCGGCGCTCATTGGTCCACCTGTGCCCGATGCTGAGCTTTCGAGCGGTGCGCCAAGAGTGTCTCTGCAGCGCTTCGGCGAGGTCCTTGACCGTTGCCCAGTCGCCGATGGCCATGGCTGCTTGCATGGCTCCGCGGAGGGCCGATTCACCCGCTAGACCACCCAGCGTGACCCGGAACGGGTTCGGATCTGTCACGCTCGGATTTGCGCCACCATCCCCGGCCAGCGGTTCACTCTCGGCAACATGGCCGGCATCTTGATGCTGCGGCAAGTTCGCCAATGAAAACGCTGAATTGGCTTCAATTCCCGGCGCCTCCACTGAAAACCCCAACGACGGTTGGGGTTTTCGTCTTTTGTGCATGTGGAGGTCCCTGACCTGGTCCCCATTTTTGGCCGAGATTCTGGAACCGGCACCCGGCGTCTGACAATTCGTCAGAAGGACATGCGGCGTGCAAGCGTGGTGTACCTTCCAAGCATGGTGAGCCCCGCGTCGGAAGTCGTGTTCGTCGACGTGGACGATACGCTCGTGCGGTCCGCTGGCCCCAAGCGCATGCCGATCTCCGCAGTGGTCGACCGCGTCCGCGCGCTGAAGCAAGCGGGCGCAACGCTGTACCGGTGGAGCACCGGCGGCGCCGAGTACGCCCGTGACTCCGCAAAGGAGGTCGGGCTCGAAGACTGTTTCGTGTCGTTCCTTCCAAAGCCGACAATCATGATCGATGATCAGCCGCCCGCTGGGTGGAGGCTCTGCCGATGCGTGCACCCGTTCAACCGGGCCAGCATCGATACCGGGTCGTGAAAGGCTAGCGGTGTCGCCCCCACGAAAGCGAATCATCATTCTCGCGGGCCCAAACGGTGCCGGTAAGACGACCTTCGCGCGAGAGTTTCTGCCCGACGAAGCGGAGTGTCCGTCGTTCGTGAACGCGGACCTCATCGCCGCTGGGCTCTCTCCATTCAATCCTGAGGTCGTCGCAATGCGAGCGGGCCGGCTCATGCTCGAGCTGATCGATGAGCACGTGGCGCGCGGGGATCTTGCCAGCGAGCGTGGTTTCGAATGCGAAGCTATTTTGGCTGGAAAACTCAACTTCGAGGCTGTGTACGAGCCGCTCGTGGACGCGTGGGCGCTGTACGACAACTCGAACGGCGAGCCAGTTCTGCTAAGCTGGGGCGAGAGATGAACCCGAAGCCCGTCGAACAGGCGAAGACACCCGAGCTGGCTTTGGCGCTACCCGCCCTTCGGCGCGCACGGAAACGAGCCGAAGAGATTGCGATCGCAACGAACGCTGCGCTGATTCAGGTCGAAAACGGGCAGGTCGTGCGGGTTCTTCCTGGCGCTCAGGGCGAACGCCCTTTGTCCAAATAGACTCGCTCTGGTCATCGATTGCCACACGCTCCTAACAGCATTTTGACCGGCGAGTCGCTCGCCTCACCTGGATTCGAGTTCGTCGGCGATCCTAGCCACGATGTCCCAACGCTCCCCTTCCGCGGCGAGCAGCCGTTTCCGCGCTGTGCGCAATTGCTTCCCAGCTTATCTGACCTCGGATCCGTTCACGCCGACCGCACCACAGACCGACCGCGTCGACGTCGAGATGTTCGGGAAGAACGGATCCGTCGAGCTCGAAGGTTTGCTTGCGCAGCGTTCATTGATCCTCAGGTCGGGCTCCGTCCAGCCGGGCAAAGCCGTGACCCTCGATTGGTCGCCGAGCAGCGACGAATGGCCCCATCCCCTGATCGGATCTCCAACGGGTATTCATTTCAGGGTCGGCGCTGAACGCGGTGCCGGGGCGCTTCGAGTTCGTGTTGCCAAACGTGCGGCCGGGGCCCCTCACGCTTTCCGTGAACCCGGGCGCAACGGGGCCTACCGTCCATGTAAGCCGTTGCCGCGGCTTTTCGGACTGCATTTCACGGCAAGTACTCGGCGCGCCGCCGATAGAGGTCCAAGCGGTGGCCGCCGCGCCGCAGCCGCTGTCGGCTCCAGAACGAATGGCAATGATGTCGAACTTCGCGTGGGGACGCGACCCGGAGCCCGGATCCGATGCGCGCGTTCAGTCCGACGCTGAGATGGTCTGCGTGCGTGCCAAACGGGGGGACTTCAACTCCTGGGGTCAGCTCGGGGTGTTTTCGAGACGTTGGATGCAGGTCCTGTATCGGATGGAGATCCCGGATCTCGAATCAGCCGCAGCGCCCGCTGTGAGGCTGCCAGGCTGATGCGGTTAGCCGCCCAGCGCCCCGCATCACCATGCTCCGCTGAGCTCGTCGCAGCTATCCACCTTTGCGACGACGTTCCTGACGCCGGCAGCTCATCACAGTGACGGAACGGATCGACTCGATCAGGATCTTTACTGAGGCATGCGCCGGGCCTCACGGGATTGCGGTTGCAGCAATGCTCGGCTTGGCCGATGGTGCCTGTGCCTCGCACGCGACCGAACGGGATCCCGAGATGGACGAAGTATTTGCCCGAGCTTCCTTTGAAGCGACGATCGAAGAAATCGTCGAAGTGACGCTTCGCGTCGGCTTTCTCTCTCCCGCAGTTCGTCGCGCGCGTCGGCGCGCGATGTTCTTCGCCGGAGCAGGAGCCAGCATCGGTCTGCTAGTTGTAGCTCGGGCCGTTTGGAGCGGATATTGGATCGCCTTACTGCCTGTCTCCTTGCTACTCGCCACCCTCTGCGGTTATTTGGGCGGTCGTGACTATGACCGCTCGGCCAAGAAGAGAACCCGCCAGCACCTAGTTGACCGATTCAAGGGTCCAGACGCACGTGTGTGCGAGGTGGAACTCCGTGCATCGGGCCTTTGGCTGAGGCAAGACGGCGTCGAGTACCTCTACCAATGGACGGACATCAAGGCCGTTGAAGACACGCCGATCAGTGTGGACTTCGCCGTGAAGAATACGATCCTGGTAGTGCGAAATCGCGCCTTCTCGGAGACGGCAGATCGCGAAGGATTTGTCGGACACGCCCGTCGCCTTGCGTCGACAGTAAGCTCTGGGCCGTCGAATTGAACATTTGCAGATATTCGTTCGGATGACCTGAGAGTCGCGTGTGCCAAACGGAATTGCAACCCGGGTGCGAGCTTGTGGTTTGACTGGATCGCAGAGCTAGGCGACAGAGGATGAAGGGGGAAAGGCCGGCTGCAATGGCGGTGAGTCCGTGCGACGATGATCCATGGCCCACTATCGATCTTTTGCGGCCGTCGTTCTCGCCTGCGTCACTGCGTTGCCGATCGCTGCAACGGAAGGCTGCTCTGCGACCCAAGATGGACCGGCCTCGACCCCCTCCGGCAGTGCCGGGGAAGCCGTAGCAGGTGCGATGCAAGGCGGCGGTATTGCCGGCGCGGGCAATGCCGACGCGGGCGGTATCGCCGGCGCGAATAGCAGTGCCGGCGCGGGTGGCGTGACTAGCTCCGGCGGCGCTCAAGCCGCGGGTGGCACGACGAGCTCCGGTGGCGCACACGCTGCGGGTGGCGTGACTAGCTCCGGTGGTGCTCACGCCGCGGGTGGCACAACGAGCTCCGCTGGTACCACGGGCGCGAGCGGAAGCGGCGCGTCCGGTGCTCCCTACAAGGGGATCGCCAACTCTCCGGCGGCCCAGATCAAAGCGCTCGGAGCGACCTGGTGTTACAACTGGGGCACGACGCCAAAGAGCACGGACTGTGATGACCCGTATTTCGTGCCCATGATCTGGGGCTCGGGAAGCGTCACAAGCGCCCTCAAGAGCATCGGCAAGGCGGGTTACAAGACGGTGTTGGGCTTCAACGAGCCCAACAAATCCGATCAAGCCAATCTGTCGGTAGCAGACGCGCTCGCTGCCTGGCCTGACCTGACTAGTGATCCGAACATCCGCGTTGGAAGCCCTGCCGTCTCGGACGATGGCCGTGCTTGGCTCGAAGATTTCATGACTCAAGCCAAGCAAAAGAATCTGCGCGTCGACTTCATTGCCATGCACTGGTACGGCTGGAACAAAGGTTCCTGCGTCACTAGCCAGCTCGAAGGCGCCGTCAATTGGGCCTCGAAATGGGGCCTTCCGGTTTGGATTACCGAGTTTGGCTGCATGGGCTCGAGCAACCCCGATGAAAAAACCGTGCTCGACTTCTTCAACAGCGCAATCCCCATGCTGGCCAAGCACCCACTGGTCGAGCGCTATGCCTGGTACCCGTGGAACACGTACAACGACGTCTATACCTCGAACACCATGACCGCCCTGGGTCAAGCGTTCGCGGCCGCACCGCCGTCCCGACCGTAACGGCGCCGCGGCAGCCTGCATCGCTGATGCGCCGAGCGGCTCGAGCCCCGGCGAGCGCTCGGTCGAGCTGCCGTCCCGGCGCTTGCTCGGGACTGGCGCCCGTACTATCGAGCGAGGCGTGAATTGGGCTCATTTGGCGTTCGGGGCGGTCCTCGGCAAGCGGCTGCCCAAGATCGACGGACAAATCCGAGTCGGCTCGCGCAGCGACATCTGCGTGCAGCGCGACGCGTACGGCGTGGCCTACATCGACGCAAAAGACGAAGCCGACGCCTGGTTCGGGCTCGGCTTCTGTCACGGCCAAGATCGCGCCGGGCAGCTCGAAATCTTGCTGCGCCTGGTGCGGGGCACGCTGTCCGAGGTCGTCGGCCCAGAGACGCTGCCCGTAGACCGAGCGGTGCGTCAGATCGGCATGCGCCGCGCGGCGTCCGCACAACTGCCCACGCTCGACGCCGACGTTCGCGATCAACTCGCCCAGTACGCGACCGGCCTCAATGCCGCGCTCGAAAGCCCCTCTGCGCGTCGCAGCCACGAACACGCCCTCTTGCGCATTCGCCCGACGCCCTGGGAGCCTGCGGACATCGTCGGCCTCGGGCTGCTCACGTGTTGCTTCTTGCCTTCGAACTGGGACGTCGAGCTCGCCCGATTGATTTTGCTCGAGCAAGATGGCGCGGACGCCGTGCTCGCGCTCGACCCTACATTTCGCCAAGAGCTACCGCTGACTTCGCCGCCCGGACAGCCCGCGGGCCCCGCGCGCGAGTTCGTCGCCGGCGATCTCGAGGCGCTGCGCGCGTTCATCGGGCATTCAGGCGGCTCGAACGCGTGGGCTGTTTCCGGGGCACGCGCGGCAGAGGGGCGCCCATTATTGGCGAACGATCCGCATTTGCCGGCCGCCCTGCCCAACTTCGGTTACTTGGCGCGGGTGCGCTGCCCGGCGTTCGCAGTTGCGGGCGTGAGCATCGTCGGCATCCCCGCGTTCATCACCGGGCACAACGGGCACGCCGCGTGGGGTTCGACGGCCGCGCAAGTCGACAACGTCGATCTCTTCTTGGAAGAGCTCAGCGAAGACGGCGAGCGTGTGCGTGAGGGCGATCAGTTCGTCGCCTGCAGCGCGCACAGCGAACAGATCGCGGTAAAAGGGCAAGCGGCCGTCGAGCTGCGCGTGCGCACGACCGCGCGCGGCCCGATCGTCGCAAGAACGAGCGATCCGGAAGCGTCGATCTTCAACCCCATGCGGCTCCCGGGACGCGCGAACGCCCTCTCCTTCGCCGCCACATGGCTGCAGAAACGGCCCACGCGGGCTCTGCTCGGCTTCCATAAAGTGAAGAGCTTTGCCGAGTTCAGGCAGGCCTGCGCGGCCTCCGCCGGTTGTGGATATAGCTTAATTTACGCGGATTCGGCCAGCATTGGTTGGCTCCTGGCGACCGAAGTCCCGAAGCGAAAAACGGGTTTCGGCTCCGTGCCGCTGCCCGGCTGGTCGAAAGAAGTGGGCTGGGAGTCGGAGATCATCGCCAGCGACGCTTTGCCTTGGCTCGAAAATCCAAGCGCGGGCTTCGTGTCTTGCGCCAACAACCAGCCCGTCGCAGACAGCACCGGCGGCGCGTTCCTGGGCCACGATTTTCTCGATGGCTATCGGCAAGCGCGCATCTCGGAACGGCTCGCCGAGCACAGCGCTTGGACGGTCACGCAAATGTTGGAGTTGCAGACCGACCTCGTTTCGTTGCCCTTTCGTGAGGTGCAGAGCGTGCTGCTCGGGCTCGTCCCGAGCGACGAGAGTGCAGGCCGCGCGCTCGAGCTGCTCCGCGCGTGGGACGGTCGCATGAGCTCGGATTCCGCGGCTGCAACCGTGTACGCGCTCTTCGTCGGAGAGCTCTGTCAGCGCGCCTGCGAAGCCAAAGCGCCCAATAGTTGGCGCACGGCCGCGGGCCAGGGCGTGATGAAGCTGATCCCCGGCACGTGTTGGAATGCGCGCCGCGCGAGCTTCGTGGCGCGCTTGATCGCCCAGCAGCCGCCCGGTTATTTCAGCTCTTGGCCCGGCGAAATGAGCCAAATCTTGAGCCACGTCGTGCGCGATCTGGAACAGCGCTTCGGCACGGAGGACCAGGCTTGGGCCTGGGGCAAGGTCCGCCCGCTGCCCGTGAAGCATCGCCTGGGCGAGAACAAAGTGCTCGGCGCCATTTTCAATCTCGAACCGCTCCCCGGCTACGGCGACGGGACCACCGTCGATCAAGCCGGCTTCGAATTCTGGAAACCGCTCCGGCATTCAACCGTGGTTGCGCACCTGCGCTCGGTGATTGATATCGGCAACTTTGGCGCGTCACGCTTCACGTTGCTGGGCGGCCAATCCGGCAACCCGCTCTCGCCGCACTACGCGGATCTGATCCCGGTTTGGCAACGCGGCGACGGCATCCCGATCCATTGGGACGAGCAAGCGGTCGCTCGCTACGCGATGCACACGCTCGAGCTGACGGCCAGCACGAGCCAGCCGCGCGCAACCACTCCACGAGCCTGAACCACGGGCGATGAAAATCCTTCTCTCACCGGTCGGTTCGCGGGGCGACATTCAACCGCAGCTCGTGCTCGCCGCCGAATTGCGGCGCCGCGGGCATGAAGTCCGCTTTGCGACCTGCCCCAATTTCCGAGAAATGGTCGAAAACGAGGGCTTCGAGTGCTTCTCGATCGGCCGTGACTCGCATGAGTTGATCCTCGAGAACAGCGAGCTCGCGGAACAGAACCCGCTGCGGGCGCTACCGCGCCAGCTCAAACTCGTGAGCGACGAGACGACGCGTCAATGCAAGGATCTGCTAGAAGCCAAGCTGCCCCCATTCGACCTCGTGGTGGGCGCCGGGCTGTCGTTCGCAGTGCGACTCTTGGCCGAGAAAACGCGCGCGAAGTACGCTTTCGTTTGCTACACCTTGGCGGGGGTCGAATCGGTCGAACACCCGCCGCCGACCTTGCCCGTCTTCGGCTTACGGGCCTTCGGCAATCGGGCGCTGTGGAGCGTCGCTAGGTCCACCTTTGCGCGCGCGGTCGGCAAACCGCTCGCCGCCGTTCGAAAGCTCCACGGCCTGGAGCCCGATCCGTCCCCCTGGCACAGCATCCACGGCACGAACCTGATCTTGGCGCAGGATGAAGTGATGGGTCCCTTGCCCTCGGACGCGCGCGGTTGCGGCGCGCACGTGGCCGCCCTCGCTCGCGCGTCGGGCGCGGCGCCACTACCTGACGTGGTCGAAGCTTTTTTGCAGCGCCGCGGCCCGGAGCCGTTGATTTACGTGGGTTTCGGCAGCATGCCCACGGTCGAGCGCGCGCGCGTGATCGACGCCGTGAGTGAGCTCTGCCGGGTCCACCACGCGCGCGCGCTGCTGTTCTCCGCGCACGACGAAGACCAGAGCTTCACTCTCCCGGAAGCCGTGCTTTCCGTTGGCGCGCTCGACCATGCGCGGCTCTTTCCGCGCGTCGACTTGGTCGTGCACCACGGCGGCGCGGGCACCACCGCGACCGCACTGCGAGCCGGCGTCCCGCAACTCATCGTCCCGCACATCGTCGATCAGTTTTTTCACGGGCGACGCATCGCCGAACTGGGCATCGGTCCCGCGCCCGTCAAAAAGCAGCACCTCCGCGCGCGATTGTGCGCGCTCTCTTGGCCAGACCTCAGCGCCATGCGCATCACCGCCCAACGCATCGCCGAGACGCTCACCCCGAGCGGCGCGCCTGCCGCCGCGAGCTACCTCGAAAGCCTGGTCGAGGCGCCGCTCGAACGGCAATGAGGGCTCGGCCGCCGTGACCGGCGCGGAGCGGGGCCCTTCCCGATCGCGGCGCCCAGCTAGACGACGGGAACCCTGCGAATCCTCCGCGCGGCGTCGGCCGAATGGCGGAGGCTGCGGAGCCGACGCCACTTTCCTGGGCTATATTTTTCGTAGCGCGCAAAGACTCGAGTCAGGTGGCTTTGGTCGACGAACCCGCATGCAAGGGCGATCTGTGTGAGATCCGGGCTGCGTTCGAGGAGCAACAGTTCTTTTGCGCGTTCGACTCGCCGCTGTGTCAGCCATCGATGGGGCGGCATGCCGGTCGCCTGCCGAAAGGCGCGAGCAAAGTGGCTCGCCGACAGGCGGCATTCGCGAGCAAGATCGGCAATCGACGGGTCGCGAGCCAAGTTGGCTTCGATGAACTCGTGGGCCCGGCGAAGCTGCCAGGGCGCGAGCCCGGCACGGACGGAACTTCTCTCTCCGAGTACGCCGCCATAGGTGAACATGACGTGCGCGTGGAGCGCGAGCGCGATTGCATCGAGAAACAGCGCAGTCCCCGCCCCGGGGTCCTGAAACGCCGGCAGCACCGCCATCGCCAAGCCCCGCATGACCGGGTCCTGAATGCCGACGGCATTGGTGCGTAGCCCGCCGACTCGCCGCAAGCCACGATCGTAGGCCAGCTCGTCCAGCGTGCGCACGGGTAGATAGAAGCGGAGGAAGTCGTAGGGCGGAATCAAATTAGCAATCGGGTTTGCGCTCAGGTCGAAGGTAAACGTGTCACCCGGAGCGACGTTCAGCTTGCCGTGTTTCCCCGCGATCCAGATATCGCCGGTTTGCATCGGTGCGAGCGCCACTTGGAAGGTGAAGGCCTCCTCGGCGGGCACGGCGCTGGTGCGCCCGGGAAAAATGCCGTCGCAGCGCAGTCTGCTGAAGGCCATCGGAGCGGCCATCTTGCGCTGCGCGAAGAGCGTCGGCGCCCGCTGCAGCCTGAACTTCTTGGCGACCGCCTCCTCCAGCGTGATCGCCGGCCTGTCCGCTATCTCAGCGGGATCGTTGGAGGATCTGCTCGGTGCTCCCATACCCCCGACCGTATGCTCGGTCGCCCCCGAGCATGAGTTAATTGGTGAAAAATTCTCGCTGACTTGGAGCGCGAGCGCTGATTCAATACAGGTCCAGTATTTTAAGTTATTTCAAATCGTTAGCTCAGCGAGGTTGCTTCCTATTCGTCACCAGGCCGAAAATCGACGTAAAGGACCGTGAAGTGTCACGAAGGCCGGGCGCGACTCGCGCGGAAGTTCTGACGTTCGGCGCATTCCGACTCCTCCCTGCACAGAAGTTGCTGCTGCAAGGCGAAACAACGGTTCGAATCGGCGATCGTGCGCTGACCGTGCTGACCGCGTTGGTGGAGCGCGCCGGCGACGTCGTGCCTAAAGAAGAGCTTCTAGCCCGTGCGTGGCCAGACACGACCGTCGTCGAAGCCAATCTCCGCGTTCATGTAGCGGGCCTACGTAAGTTGCTGGGCGACGGGCAGACCGGCGCCCGCTACATCGTGAACGTGATCGGTCGGGGCTACTGTTTTGTCGCGCCCGTCACTCGCTCGGAAGTGACGACGCCGCTGAGCCCCTCGGTGACGGGGCGAAGCCCGGGTCTACCGAAACAACTCGAGCGAATGATCGGCAGGGCCGACACCGTGGCTACGCTTTCGGCTCAATTGCCGCGGCGGCGCTTCGTCACGATCGTCGGGCCCGGGGGGATCGGTAAGACGACCGTCGCGATCGCGGTAGCCGAGAGGATGGCTGCATCGTACCGCGACGGCGCTTGGTTCGTGGATTTGGCGCGCCTTACCAATCCCCTGTTGGTTCCGAGCGCACTTTCGTCCGTCCTCGGGCTCGCCGTTCAGTCGGAAGATCCAGTTCCGAACCTGATCGCGTTCCTTCGAGACAAGCAGATCTTGATTGTTCTCGACAACTGCGAGCACGTCATCGAGTCCGCAGCGTCCGCAGCAGAGTCAATCCTCGGGTCCGCGCCGCAGGCGAACATCTTGGCCACGAGTCGCGAGCCGATGGGCGCCGAAGGTGAAACCGTGCAACGCCTGGCCCCGCTCAGAATTCCGCCCCGCGCTGGAAAGCTGACCGCCACTTTGGCGATGACTTTCAGCGCCGTCCAGCTCTTCATCGAACGCGCTGCGACGAACTTGGATGGCTTCGAGATGAGCGACGCGGATGCACCGATTGTCGCCGACATCTGTAGCAGACTGGACGGGTTGCCACTGGCGATCGAGCTGGCGGCGAGCCGCATCGACGCCTTCGGGCTCCGCGGGCTTGCCACGTTGCTCAACGATCGCTTCCAGTCGCTGACGCACGGCCGTCGTACCGCATTGCCGAGGCACAAGACGCTCCGCGCGACGCTCGACTGGAGCTACGGAGCGCTGACAGACCCCGAGAGGCTGGTATTGCGGCGATTGGCTATCTTTGCCACGAGCTTCACGCTCGAATCAGCAAGCGCGGTGGCATCGGGTCCAGGAATCGCCGCGCCGGAGGTGGTCGACCACCTCGCCAACCTGATCGCGAAGTCGCTCGTCGTCGCGGACATCGGCAGCACTGACGCGCGCTACCGCTTGCTCAGTACCACGCGCACGCATGCCTTGCAGAAGCTCAGCGAGGCCGGCGAATTCGAGTCGCTCTCGCGGAGGCACGCCGAGCACTATCGCGATTTGATTGAGCGCGCCGAAGCCGAACGAGAGTACCGGTCTGCACCGGAGTGGCTGACCGCCTACGGTGATCGGATCGATGATCTGCGCGCCGCCCTGGGGTGGGCTTTCTCACCGGCGGGTGATGTCGCGCTCGGCGTGGCGCTCACGATAGCGTCGGTCCCTCTCTGGACGCATCTGTCGTTGAACGAGGAGTGTCGGGCCTGCGTCGCGGCGGCGCTATCGAGCCTCTACCCGAACGAAGGCCAGAGGACGCACGACAAGCTACGGCTCCTTGCAGCGCTGGGCGGCGCCCTGATGTACACCCGGGGTTCCGCAGCGGAATTGACCAGAACCTGGCGGAGCGCCCTCGCCATCGCAAACAGCACGGGAAACACTGACTATCAGCTGCGATCCCTATGGGGGCTGTGGGCCGACACGATCAATCGGGGAGAAAACCGTTCAGCGTTGGGGATCGCAGAAGAATTTGGGCGCGTCGCAACGGCCAGCGCCGATGTCGCGGGGGCTATCGTTTCGGATCGAATGATCGGTTACTCGCTTTACATCCTCGGAGAGCCGACGAAGGCCCGGAGCCATGTCGAACGCATGCTGAATCGCTACGTGCGGCCGGCAAACCGCTCCCACATCGTTCGGTTCCAATTCGATCAGCGAATCATGGCGCGGATCCCGCTCGCGAGCGTTCTCTGGCTGCAAGGTTTTCCCGACCAAGCCATGGCTGTCGTCGAAACGAACATCGACGAGGCCCAGGAGATTGATCACGCGATTTCTCTGAGCTACGCGCTGCTGCAATCCGCGTGTCTGATTGCCCTGTACGTGGGCGATCTCGCGGCGGTGGAGCGGTTCTTGGCCATGCTCCTCGATGGTTCGTCGCGACACGCTGCGCAGCCGTGGGATCTGTGGGGCCGATGTTTTAAAGGGGTTCTGCTGATCAAGCAGGGAGATCCAACGAGCGGAGCGCGGATGCTCGGCGCGGCGCTCGCTGAATTTCCCGAGAACGCCTTCCACATGCGTTACGTCGTTTTTCTCGGCGAACTCGCGGGGGGCCTCGCTAGCGCGGGTCAGGTCGGGGCAGGCCTGGCGATGGTCGACCGGGCGCTCGGCGCCGCCTGGCGCTGCGAGGAGAACTGGTGCCTCGCGGAGCTGCTGCGGATCAAGGGTGAGATTCTGCTGAAGCAAGGCGGAGCAGAGGCTGCTGCGTCCGGCGAGAATTGCTTCCGCGAGGCGCTCTCCTGGGCGCGACGGCAGGACGCGTTGTCCTGGGAGTTGCGGGCGGCGACGAGTTGCGCGAGGTTGTGGCGCGATCAAGGACGCGCCGACGATGCTCGCGCGCTGCTGGGTTCGACCTACGACCGGTTCACGGAGGGATTTTCGACCCGTGATCTCGTGGCTGCGCAAGTCCTGCTCGACGAGTTGCCCTAAGCGGCACGGCTCACCTCGTTCCGCGACGACCGCGAGCGCGGGGACAGACGCGTCGGTGGTCGGAAAATCCAAAACACGCCCGTCCGCTGCAATTCATCCGTGCGCTCCTGCGACAGGATACGAGCACTTTAGCTCACCACGTTTGGGTGGCTATGGGAGGAAACGATGTCCAAGAAACTCGAAGGAAAAGTTGCACTCGTTACGGGCGGATCGCGAGGCATTGGTGCTGCAATCGCCAAGCGTCTGGCCGCGGATGGGGCCAAGGTGGCCATTACTTACACGAAGGGGGCTAGCGCAGCCGCCTCAGTGATCAAGGAGATCGAGAGAAACGGCGGAACGGCGGTCGCGATTCAGGCCGACGCCATCGATGCCGGCGCCAGTCGAGCGGCGGTGGAGAAGACCGTTGCAACGTTCGGCCAATTGGACGTGTTGGTGAACAACGCCGGCACGGCCATCCCCAAGCGGTTCGAGGAAACCACGCTGGAGGAGCTCAACCGGGTGCTCGATATCAACGTCCGGGGCACCTTCGTCGTGACGCAAGCCGCGCTCAAGTATCTCAAAAACGGCGGCCGCATCGTCACGATCGGATCATGCGTCGGCGAGCGCAACATGACGCCGGGTCTGGTGCCGTACGCGGCCACGAAGGCAGCGGTCAAAATGTTCGTTCAGGGGTTGGCTAGAGAGGTGGGCGACCGGGCCATCACGGTCAACAACGTTCAACCAGGTCCGATTGACACGGACTTGAATCCTCAAGTGGGTGATTGGGCCGCCCCTCAGATAGCCAATACGGCGCTCAAGCGCTACGGATCGGTCGACGAAGTCGCCGCCCTGGTAGCCTTCATCGCTAGCCCAGAAGCGTCTTACATCACCGGTTCGAGTTTGACGGTGGACGGTGGCACGAACGCCTGAGCCGCGCGAAGCGTGAGTTCGACAGGGGAATCGAAGCTCACCAGTCTGGGCCATCCCACCAACGGTGTCGCTCGAATCTCAATACAAATGAAGCAAGGAGTAACTCATGAATACCAATGTCGTACTGATTACTGGCGGCCTGACTGGCATCGGACGGGCCGCAGCCGTTGCCTTCGCCAAGAAGGGCGCGAAGGTCGTGGTCGCGGGTCGCGGAGAGGAAGCTGGCAAGGCACTGATCGGCGAATTGCGCGCCCTCGGCACCGAGGCGGAGTTCGTTCGCGTCGACGTCCGCAAGGAGGAAGACGTCCGCGCCATGGTCGACGCGACCGTCGCCCGGTTCGGGCGGCTGGACGTGGCGGTCAACTGCGCTGGCACCGAAGGTCAGGCAGGCCCGATCACGGACCAGACCGCGGAACGCTTCGCCGCAACGTTCGAGACCAACGTTCTTGGCGTGGTCCTGAGCATGAAGCACGAAGTGCGCGCGATGCAGGCCCACGGTAGCGGCTGCATCATCAATATCTCCTCCACTTATGGGCATCACGGCGCGGCCTTCGCCTCCATCTACGCCGGCGCCAAGCACGCCGTCGAGGGCATCACCAAGTCCGTAGCACTCGAACTCGCGAAGTCGGGCATTCGCGTGAACGCCGTCGCGCCGGGTCCCACCGACACGGGCATGCTGACCCGCTTCACCGGAACGGCGGAGAACAAGGCGGCACTTGCGGCTCAGGTTCCGCTAGGTCGCCTCGGCCTTGCCACGGAGGTCGCCGACGGCATCGTGTTCATCGCGTCCGACGAGGCTCGATTCATCACCGGTCACGTCCTCAACGTCGATGGCGGACATAGCGCGAGCTGACCCAGCTATCGGGCGTTTGCGCTCTCAATTGCAGCCGAATGGAGACTTCGAATGACTACGCACACACACCAGACCGCACCGACCCAGTTCGTCGAAGCCAACGGTATCCGCTTCGCTTACCGTCGCTTCGGCAAGGCCGGCGGGATACCCATCGTTTTCAACCAGCATTATCGGGGCACCATGGATTACTGGGATCCTGCGGTCACAGACGGGCTTGCGCGCGACCGCGAGGTGATCTTGTTCGACAACGCTGGCGTAGCTAGTAGTGGCGGCGCGGTTCCGGCCACGTTCGAAGAGATGGGAGGGAACGCGATCGCCTTCATCAAGGCCTTGGGGTTGCGCCAGGTCGATGTGCTCGGCATATCGATTGGCGGCTTCGTGGCACAGGAAATTACGCTGCAGGCTCCCGACCTGGTACGTAAGTTGATCCTGGCAGGCACCGGTCCGCGCGGCGGCCGGTCAATGGCGACGTTGACTCCAGAAGCAGAGCGGATCTTCGGAGCCACTTACGATCCGCCCGAGCATCTGTGGCTCGCGGTCCTGTTCAGTTCGTCCGAGGCGGGCCAGGCGGCAGGGCGGGCGTTCTTGAAGCGCAAGCGGATCCGTCAGCGGGATCGCGACTCGGAGGTGAGCGCGCAGGCTGCAGCCGCACAGATCGAGGCCGTCGGCAGGTGGGGCGTCCAGCGCGAGGGAACCTTCGAGTATCTGAAGAAGATGAGGCAGCCGACCCTCGTGGTGAACGGTAACAACGACCTGATCATCTACACCATCAATTCCTTCATCCTGCAGCAAAATCTGCCGAGCGCGCAGCTGATCCTCTACCCCGACTCCAATCACGGAGCGCCGTATCAGTATCCGGATTTGTTCGTGAAGCACGCCACCCTGTTTCTGGACGCTTGACGCCCAAGCGACCACTTTTGCGCGCCGCAGTCCGGCCTGCCCCACCCTGGCCGCGGTCGATTCCGGCACGGGCTCACAAACTCGTGAATGGAGATTCCCAAATGATGATGGATGCCAGCGTTCCCCAAACCGCGAGTGTTGGGGCGAGCGGTCCGTGCTGCGGTTTAGTCGGTCAGAGCGCGGCGCTCAGGCACGTGCTCCGTCAGTTGGAACTGGTCGCGAGCATGGATTCGACGGTGCTCGTCATCGGTGAAACAGGTACGGGCAAGGAACTCGTGGCCAACGCGGTTCACCAGCAGAGCACACGGCGTGGTCAGGCATTCGTCCCGGTCAACTGCGCTGCGATCCCTCCGACGCTGCTCGAGAGCGAGCTCTTCGGCCACGAACGCGGCGCCTTCACCGGCGCACACGCCCGCCGCGCCGGGCGCTTCGAGCTCGCCCACGACGGCACCTTGTTCCTCGATGAAATTGGGGAGCTGCCGCTCACCGTTCAACCCCGCTTGCTGCGCGCGCTGCAAGAACGACGATTCGAACGCCTGGGCAGCAGCCGCACGGTGCACGCCAACGTGCGGTTCGTGGTGGCGACCAATCGCGATCTCGCGATCATGTGCGCAGACGGCGCGTTTCGCGAGGATTTATTTTATCGACTCAACGTATTTCCGATCTTGCTCCCGCCGCTTAGGGAACGGCGTGACGACATTCCACTGCTCGTGCACCACTTCGTGGCCCAATTCGCGTCGAAGATGAATCGCGGGATTCGCGTCATCTCGAACGGAACGATGTCGATCTTGCAAGATCACGAGTGGCCGGGCAACGTTCGCGAGCTTCAAAACGTGATCGAACGAGCGGTCATCCTCGCTGACGGTCCGGAGCTGAAGCTCGAACCGCTCGCGCTTTCGGCACTCGCGCGACCTGTTGCTCGTGCCGGTGTCTACCGCTCGCTCGATGAGGTGAATCGCGCGCATATCGTCGAGGTCTTGCGCAGTACGAGAGGAGTCGTTGCGGGACCCCACGGGGCAGCCGCGCGACTCGGGCTGAAACGGTCGACACTGTTGTATCGGATGAAGAAGCTCGGAGTGCGCTCGGCCGCGCCTGGCAGCTGGCACGATGAGACCGTCGCGGCGCGCGCGGACGCGGTCTCCACGGCATCCGAGCGCCGGCGCAGCGAAGCCAACTTGAAGCGGCCGACTCCGCTGCGAGCCCTTCGGTACATAGCCTCCGCGGCGATTCCCGATGACTCTGCGTAAACGTGTCGGCGGCTCATGCGCGGCGCAGCGGCAGTTCAACCTCGCAGATTCACGCCACCGTAGCCTGCTCCAGAAGCAGGGCCGCGACGTCGCGGGCCACGCGCGGGGCGGTCAGATCGCCGTCCATTTGGGCGGCGACGACGGCTCCGTCGTAGAGCATCACGAGCTTTTGAGCGAGGCGTTCGGGCTTGCGTGCGCCGGCTTTGGTCGCGAGCTCGACGAACAGTGCTTTGGTCCAGCGGCGGGCTTCCTCGAGCACCGCCTCGACTCGTTCGTTGGGTTGACCTTCGGCGGCGGCGCGCACGAAGGCGCAGCCTTTGAAGTCTTTTTCCGCGACGCGTTCACGCAGGGCATCGAACACCGCGAGCAACCGTGCGCGCGGCGCCTCGTGTCGGGCGAGCGCCGCTTCGATGCGCAGCCGGCGTCGTTCGAGTCGAGTGGTCAGATAGGCGGCGATCAGCGCGTCCTTGCTGCCGAAGGTGCTGTACAGCGATGCTTTGGCCACACCTGCCCGCTCGAGTACCCGATCGATTCCAACGGTGTGGATGCCCTCTTCGTAGAAGAGCTCGTCGGCCGCTGCCAGGAGTCGAGCTCGCGGCGAAGGAGTGGACTTGGGAGTGGACCGGTCAGCCATGCCCTTGACATAACAGACCGGTCTGTCTATGACAAGGCCGACACAGACAGAGCGGTCTGTACCGAAAGGAATGCCATGGTTTCCGCGCCCCTTGCTTCGAACCGCGTCGTCCCCGCGCCCGACACGTCCCGCGCCCGTACAGCTCGGCTGTCCGACCGCGCCGGCTTCGTCTTGCTGGCTTCGCTGGCCGTGTCCTTCTTGGCCGGCTCGAGCGCGCCGACGCCGCTCTACGCGCTCTACCAGGCGCGCTGGGGATTTTCGCCGATCATGACGACCCTGGTGTTCGGCATCTACGCGCTCGCGGTGCTGGCATCGCTGCTCACGGTCGGCCGCCTCTCGGACCATGTGGGGCGCCGTCCGGTGCTGGTGGTCGCGACCCTGCTGCAAGCGTTCACGATGCTGATTTTTGCGAGCGCGAACGGTGCGTCGGATCTGATTGCGGGCCGCGTCATTCAGGGGCTGTCGACCGGCGCGGCGCTCGGAGCCATCGGCGCAGGCATGATCGATCTGGATCGCGCGAAAGGAACGCTGGCCAACTCGGTCGCACCGATGATCGGCACGGCGACGGGCGGAATGCTTTCGGGACTGTTCGTGCAGTATTTGCCGCTGCCGGATAAGCTCGTGTACGGCGTGCTGCTGATCGCCTTCGTCGTGCAGGCGCTCGGCGTCGTGCTCATGCGCGAGCCGGCACAGACGCAAGCAGGCGCGCTTCGGTCACTCAAGCCGCAGTTCAGCTTGCCGGCGGAGCTTCATGCTCCGATGCTCGTGGCGGCCCCGCTTCTGGTCGCTTCTTGGGCTTTCGTGGGCTTCTACGGCTCGCTCGGCCCGGCGCTGATCGGGCGTCTCTTCGGTCACGGCTCGGTATTGCTCGGCGGGCTCACGCTGTTCTCGATGGCGGGTAGCGGCGCCGTCGGCGTGCTCATGCTGCGCAACCAGACAGGGCGCCAAATGACGCTGATCGGTGCCGTGGCGCTCGCCTCGGGCGTCGCCTCGACGCTGCTCGCCCTGCGCCTGGGATCGCCCACGGTGTTCTTTCTCGGCACCTCGATGGCGGGCGTCGGCTTCGGCACCGGCTTTCAAGGCGCCATTCGCAACCTGATTCCGAACGCGCCGGTGCACGCCCGCGCCGGCGTGCTGTCCGTCATCTTCTTGATCTCGTACCTGGCCATGGGCGTGCCGGCCATCGTCGCTGGCTTCCGAGTCGTGGCGACGCACGACCTGCTCGGTACCGCGCGCGAGCTCGGACTAGTCGTTGGTGCACTCGCACTAGCTGCGCTGGCCGGGCGGCTTCGGCGCTAGCTCTGCAGCGCCCTCTGCACCACCGTTCAAGCGAGTCAGCGGTGACGCAACGGCAGCGTCTGGCGCGCTCGAGCAGGCAAAAGCGAGCGGCTCGTGTGGCGAGCAAGCCGATTTGCCTAGGGCGCGGTTGTCGTGAGGCGTTGGTAAAGCAGCGTGTCGCGGATCCAAGCGTCGACGATGTTCGAGTCCGGGTTGGCGGAGAAGATGCTGACCGTGCGCGCGAAGGGCAACGTTTGTACGAGATTCTGGCCGCGTTGATAGTAGTTCCAGTCACCAAGCACTTGGACGCCGAAGGCGTAGGTGTGACCCGCTAGGATGGCGAAGTTCAGAGTGCCGGAGCTGCGAAAGCCCGAACCAGCTGGTTCGCTGCTGGTGCGCTGGTATTTGAGGATCCACTGCGGCGCGGGATTCGGCTCGGCGGTCAGCGAATTGAGCTCGTAAATCCGCCAACTCAAGTCACGCGAGAAGTACATGTTCAGATAGATCTCGATGCCAGTCAGCGTGCGCGCGCTGAGCACGTCGAAAGCGTTGCCGATCACTGTCTTGGCATCCGTACCTCCGGTGTCCCCGGCGGCATCAATGGTGTCCACGGACGAGGCACTGCACCCGTTTGTCGTGCACACCTGGCTCGAGGCGCTGCAATCCGTCGCGTTCGTGACGGAGTTGCCGTCTGCGCCGCATTGGCCAGAGTTTTCTCCGGAGCAGCCGGTCATGCCGGGAACACAGGCGTTTTTGCTGCAATCGGCTCGACTGCCGCGCGTAAAGCAATATTTCCCAGAGCCGCAGTCTGCCACTTCGTAGCTGCTAGTGCCCCATTGGTCGCACTTGTACACGGTGTCGCCTGAGCAGAAGCCGTGATTGGCCTCGCACACCTGCGGTACGCACCTGCCCTGCTCATCGCAAGTCTGATTGTTCAGCGCGCAATTCGTCCCGCCCGGGACGGTACCGGAGCCGTCGGCCTTGCAGGTCGTAGCAATACTGCCGTTGCAAGCTGGTTGATTGGGCTTACAGACTTGCTCCAGGCACACCCAATCGCCGTCGATGCAATATCCTCCGCTGAGCGCGCACGGATAATACAAGAGCTCAGTCCCGCTCGGGTCGCAGCTGTAGATGTTGTTGTCGCGGCAATAAAGGCCCGCAGGCGAGCAGGATACCGGGGCCCCGGTGTTGCCCGCATTTCCGTTTTGCCCACCCATGCTTGCGCCGGCGCTCGCGCCAGTGCCCGCGGCCCCGCCGTACGGATCGCTGGAGCCCGCGGCTCCGCCGCTCGGATCGCCAGGGCCACCCGCTCCGCCGCTCGGATCGCCAGGGCCACCCGCTCCGCCGCTGTGCCCGCCGCTGCCGGCGGTGGCGACTTCACCTGCGTCTCCGCCGTTGCCCGCGGGAACGAACTCGCCCGCCGCGCCGCCCGAGTCGGTGATGCCGGCTGAGCCGGCGGATGATTGCCCGCCGATTACGTGAGCCGAGCCGCCTTCGGCGGTGGCAGATTGTCCAGCGACGTTCAGGGCTGACGCGCCGGCCGTCGCGGTGGGCGAGCCCGTCGTTTGCCCGCCGCACGCTTGCAGGTTGGCGCTCGAAAGCGCGATGACCGTGCTGAATCGTAGCAATTTCTCCGTGAGTACCAAGATTGCTGCCGTGAAGTGTAGAGGCGGGCGCGCGCCGGTCAAAATCTATCGAGCTTCGACTTTGCGATCGAGCGGCGCGACACCTACTAGTGCGACCTCTCACGCGGCCAACGCGATTGAACCACGATTCATCTTTTCCCTCTGGTTTTTCGCGACTCATAGCGGACGATGCATCTCTCGCACATCAACGAACGATCGCGCACCGTGCGCGATTTGACAGGTGTATTTACTGCGTCCTTGCGGCCTAGAAATGTCCTCCCAATTCAGGTAGCTTTTCTACATGCGTGGGATTCGGTTGGTTTCTCGGGGAGCGAGGGTTGCTTTTGGGGCGTTCATGGGGCTCTTCGCGATCGCGGCGCCCGCGGACGCGCAGGACTTCAGTTTGGTGACCACGTTGGTCCATCCGAATCTGAGAGTGAACAACGAGGACCGCTTCGGGAGCGGGGTCGCCATCAGCGGCGGCACACTTTTCGTGGGGGCCAGGGACGAGCAAGCGGCGAACGCTTATAGCGGCGTCGTTCACGTCTTCTCGGACGCGGATTGGTCCGAGGTCGCCCAACTCAAAAGCTCGGTCGACACGGACATTGAATTTGGTGCCGCCGTCCAGCTCGACGGCGAGCGCGCGTTGATCTCGAACTTGGCCCTCGATGATGGCGTAGTTTGGTTCTTCGAGAAAGTCGCGGGGGTTTGGACCGAAAAGCTCCGCGTGCAGGGTCTAGCGGATGAGGCGTTTGGCTATCACTTGGCGCTGCGCGGGGACTTCGCGTTCATCGGCGTGCCCCGCCTGGGGACGGGAAACGTGCGTGTCTATCGGCGCGTGGCGGGGACGTGGAGTGAGGTTCAGGTGCTCACCGCGAGTGACGCGCAGGTCGGGGACGTCTTTGGATTCACCATCGCGTTCGATGGACAACGCTTGGCGGTGGCGGCTCCCGGGGGCCTCCAGGGGCAGACGCGCCGGGGAGTGTATACCTTTTCGCT
The DNA here is from genome assembly GCA_037200885.1 of Pseudomonadota bacterium. GTDB lineage: Bacteria > Myxococcota_A > Polyangia > Polyangiales > Polyangiaceae > PMG-095. Next base: position 1,243,531 of record JBBCIN010000001.1, on the reverse strand, counting down.
GGTCGGAGATGCGTTCGTCGAGGATGGGAAGATCGCGGGGGACGATCCCACGGTCCACCGGTTCGCGGCTGACGTCGGGGTCAGTGGCGACACGCTGATCGTGAACTCGCCAGCGGCAAACCAGCTGTCGAATGGCGGCAAGGCGCTCGTCTATGAGCGTCACGACGATCACTGGGAGCTCGACAGCGAGCTCACCGTGGACAACGAAGGGTCGGTTCTCGAAGGGCTCGCGATGGACCACGACACGGTGTGGTTCGGCGCGAGCACCGGCGATCCCCGTTCCGAGGATGTCTATGCCTTCAGGCGCGCGAACGGCGGCTGGCAAGAAGCGCAAAAGCTGAGCTTCCCCAACCTTGGCGAGTACGAACTGACTAGTTGGACTTTTCAGGATGGGACGTTCGCGATCGGTTTTTGGAATGGTCTCCGCACCGAATCGGTTCAAGTTTATCGCGGAGCGGGCTACCGGAGCCCGAGTGGCGGCGGGGCTACGAGCGGCAGCGCCGGTGCGGAGGCGTCTGGGGGGTCCGGTGCGACCGGGAACACGAACGCAGGGGGCGCGCCCGGGGAGGGCACGGGCGGGGCGGGGGCCGCAGCGGCGGGGACGGCAGCGGGGGTCAGCTCCAATTCGGATACGAGCGGCGGCGCGGGCGCCGCGGCGAACGAGGGCGCAGCAGCGAGGTCAGCCGCCAGCTCCGGAAGCTCCGAGCGCGGCGGCTGCACTCTCGCACAGAGGAGCAACGCGCGCGAATGGCCCCTCGCCGCTCTCGCCTTCGCCCTGGCTGTGATCCGCAAGCGCCGCGCCGGGCGAGCGGCGATCACCAGGACTAATAGTTGACGACAGCGGGCATCTGAATAGAGAGGCGTTTTACGATGCGGTTACTCGTGCGTGTTGGGACTTTTGGAATTTGTGCGGTGATGATGACACTTCTATCGGCCTGTGGCGCGCAGAGCGACCCGGGAGGGGCCAGCGCCGGCGCGAGCGGCTCGGGGAGCGGCAACGTGGCCGACCTTGCGGAGTGCACGACGCGCGTGTTCGATTTCTCGATTCTGGACGCCACCTATTCGGCAGGGCTCGAGCGGCTCGTGCTTCTGACGCCGGTCGATATCGTGGTGCTCGACCCGATCACACTCGACGAAACGCACATCGGGTTCGGTTCCAACGACACCGGTGAGTTGTACGGCTCGATTGCGCTAGCTCCGGACGGTAAGTCCGCCGCGGTCTCACGTGACCGCGCGGTATCGATCGTCGACTTGGGGGCAGGGGCATTGAAAGCAACGATCCCTTCGGTGGACTCCGCTGGAGACGTGGTGATGGGCGGCAATGGCTACGCCTACGTGCTCCCGTACAGGGGTCTGAATGACCGCGATGACTACGCACTCCATAGCTTCGATATTGCGAACGCCACCGAACACGGAGACGACAGCACCGGCTTCGTTGCCGCGGACACCTCGATCGAGCTGCAGCCCGGGGGAGCGTCGATCTACGCGATAGAACACGTCACTCCTGGCCATCTCGAGCGCTTCGACATTTCGAAGGGCGACCCGGTCGGTCCAATCGAGAACCTGGAGGAGCAACGGGGTCCGGAGCACGCGCAGTGTGGTGACCTTTGGTTCAACAGCGACGGCACTCGAGTCTTCAACAGCTGCGGGACGGTGTTCAAAGCGGCTCCGGGCGCCAAAGACGACATGGCGTACCTATCGTCGCTCGCCCCGATTCCGAACTCGAAGCCGTCAGACGCGCCGTTCAGATACTTTTCAGTCGACGACGCCCACGACCGTATTTATGCGATTCCAGGCGCCCAGATCCTCAACGACGCAGAGCAAGCTTACCGCACCGAACGAACGCTCGCCTGGTACGGGTACGCCTCCCAAGAGCTCCTCGGCACCAAAGAAGTTCCGTGTATGGCGATCCACGGACAAAAAATGATGGTCGCGGCCCGGTTCGTATTTCACACGGCCGACGGCACTCGGGTGATGGTCCTCGCGGATCAGTACCCGATCGGCCAATCGGGGTTGGCAGTTTTCGACGCGGAGTAGCTCGAGAAGGGGGGCTAATTGAAGGCGCAGACTCGCGGAGCGGCGCCCGTGTCGCAGGTGCTGCCTGGGCAGTCTTCGTCGCTGAGGCAGGTCATGGTGCAGCGGTAACTGCTGGACGATGGCACCTGCGCGCACTTGGCGTCCTTGGGCGGAGCGAAGCCGCAGGCGGCGTCACTGGCTGCGCCGGCCACGGCGCAGTCCTTGGCGCTAAACTGGTTGTTGGCGATGCACGTGCTGTTGCGAAGGCCGCAAATGTCGCTGACCTCGCCGTCGACGCTGGTCACGTTGACTTGGGTGCCGGCGTAAGGCTTCCCCGTAGAGAAACAATCAGCCGGCGCTCCGCTTGCAACATCTCCCTTCTTCCAATGGCAGAAGTACCCGACGTCGTTTGAGGGACTGCCGAACTTGTCCAACACGCACATCTGTCCGGGTTTGCACTGAGCGTCCGCAACGCATGCCAAGCACAGGCCCGCGCTCTGCTGCTTGCTCGTCGTGCATGTGCGGTTCAGGCTATCGCACACGAGTGGCGTCCCCGCGTCCAGCCCGCAAGCGGCGAATTTCTTGCCCGTGCACTGCACGCACGTCCCCGCGTCGCATACGTTTTTTCCGGCGATATTCGAGCAATCCTGGTCGGCCGTACACGCGGTACACGCCCCGGCGCGGCAAGTGGACGCCCCGGGGTCCGAGCAATCCGCCTGCTTCGCGCACATCACGCATTTTCCCGCCGTCTGATCGCAAAAGGGCTTCGTGCTGAGCGTGCAGTCCGCCGCCACCACGCATTCGACACAAGCATTGCTTTCGGGATCGCAAACGGGTTTGGCACCGCTGCACGCGCCGTTGCAAGGCGGCGCGCCAGCAGCTCCCGCGGCACCGCCCGCACCGCCATCGTCCGTGCCGGCGTTTGCTCCGGCGGCATCGCCACGGCCATCGCCGTCACCGCTGAGTCCGCCGGCACCGCTGAGCCCCCCGTCGCCGGCGTTATCGTGGCGGCCTACGTCGCCCGCCGTTGCACCGCCGTGGCCACTGCTTCCGCCCTGGTCAGCGCAGTCGCCGTAGTCTTGGCAGGTGGGGTTTCCGGCGCATGCCGGGAACAGCAGGCTTCCGACGCTGAGCGCAGCGGCACTGACGAAGACGACGAGCGGCATACGAGATTGCATCAGAAACTCCCGTTCAAACCCAGGCCGCCACCATCCGGACCGAGCCAGGCATCGAGGCGAGGCGAGGCTTTTTTGGCCCAAAGAAAGTACGAACCAACGGCCGCCACGGCGAATATCCCGCCGGCAATGAAGGAAGCAGTCGCGACGGTGTTCGACCTTTTACGTCGATCTTCCGCGTCGTGAACGCTTCGGCAGATCTCCGAGCCCGCGCCCTTGGAGGGTGCACATGGATTATTGCCGAATTGGGATTCGGCCTCCGCCAGAGCTTTCGAACCGTCTGACTTCGCGGAGCTCGCATCGATCGCAAAGCCGGTCCCGATCGCGGCGGCAGCCACCGCGAGCCCGCCGGTAACCAATACGGGAGCCCAATTGGGGGCGGCGCGGTCATCGTGGACGGGCAGGGTCGCATGCGCGGTCTCGTCCGCAGACTCGAGCGGAGCGACGGCCACCTGCTGTCCGTTGAGCGATGGCTCGACGCTCAACGCAACTTCATAGGACTTTCCAGCTTCGACCTCGAGCGTTTGCCTGCTCAGCGCGCCGTTGGCGAGTCGAGCCTGGAGCAGGCGCGTTCCCGGGTTCAAGTAGACTTCTCGCGCCAGCGGGGAGGTGCCCACGATCTCTTGCTCGACCAGGATTTCGGCGCCGTCTACGTTCACGGCTAGGTGAACGGTGCCTACGGCTTCTTTCATTTCGCTGAGCGCAGCTCGCAGACGCTCGGCCGTCTTCGTTTTCTCTTTTGGTGGCAGGTTCGCGAGCGCAAACGCGGTGTAAGTTGCGCCGGTTGCGTGGTTCTCGAGCAAGAATTCCGCCTGTCCGAGCCCGGCTGCGACATCCCAAGTGTGCGCCTTGCTCCAAAGCGGCAGGAGTAGCCGCCGCGCTTCGGGCCAGTTCTTTCTGTCGAGCGCTTCGAACGCCTTCCGATATTGCGCGTTGGCGTCGTTGGCCGAATCTTGGGCGCTCGCCCGCGTTTGTACAATCACGATCGGCGCGGACAGCGCGAGCGCGCACGCGAGTCGTACAGAACAGAGTCGAGACTTCATGGCTTGATCAAGTGTCATTGTCGCGACGATCGCGCTCAGTCGGTCAGTCAGCAGGCGGAGGTGCCAACACAGACGCAAGCACGCTGCTCCTCTTGAGAGTGGCCCGGGCTTTAGCAGCCGTCAGTCGCGTGCGGGACGGAGATTCGGGCTGAATAATCGTCGCATTCGGCGCAGGGCCAGGCGCGATGTTCGGCCCGAGGACCGCGCTCTGCGATTCGTCGATGGGGGTTCCGGGTTTGCCATTGGTCTCGGGCGCCGCCGGTGCCGGCAAGCTTTGCGGCGACCGACGGTGACGGAGTGCCGGAGCACGTTGCAGTGTGGCGTTCTCGGAGTCGTGTGAGGTCTCCGGCCAGAAGAGAAGCGCGCAGGCGAACGTCGCCACCCCGATCGCGCACAGCAAGAGCCGCCAATGTCCTCGGGGAGATCCCTCGAGGTCGTCAGCGGGCGCGACAACAGCACCAGAATTTCCGCCGCGCGCCAGAAGCGTTGCGTCTATTTGCTCCTGTTTGATCACGAAACGGAACGGGCCGAATTCCTTTTCGGCCCGTGGGTCATCTGCAGCGGCAGACCGAGGACCAACCACATCCTTCGTTCCGAACGGCAGTGTCGGTATGCGACCGCGATCGCCCGGTTCACTCGTCAGCTCCGAGCCAGCACTGAGGCAGTTCGGCGTGAGCGCATCGGGCGGAGTGGCCACACTAATGCTAGAGACCGACCCGCTGTTTCGAACCATGGAGCCTGTGTAAGCAAGTTCGATGCTTGGCAAGCGCTGCCATTGATTGGGCGGCGCGCGCTAACAGCGTGTCGAAATGCCCCCCGGAGCGCCAAGTGTCACAGCACGACCGCGCAACTCTTAGAGCCCGAGCTCACTGAGTGACGGATGATCATCGGGGCGGCGACCGAGCGGCCAATGGTACTTCCGAGCATCGGCCGCGATCGGTAGGTCGTTGATACTCGCGATGCGCACGGCCATCAGACCCTCGGCGTCGAACTCCCAGTTTTCGTTGCCGTAGCTGCGAAATCAGCCGCCGCTGTCGTCGTGCCATTCGTAGGCGAAGCGCACGGCGATGCGATTTTCGTGAAAGGCCCAGACCTGCTTGATCAGGCGATAGTCCAGCTCGCGCTGCCATTTGCGAACCAGAAACGCTTCGATCGCAGCGCGACCCTCGAACATCTCCGCGCGGTTTCGCCAGCGACTGTTTTCGGTGTACGCGAGCGCCACGCGGGCGGGATCACGGCTATTCCACGCATCTTCAGCCATGCGTGCTTTTTGTGCGGCGGTTTCGGCGTTGAACGGCGGCAGAGGCGGTCGAACCATGGGCCTCATTTTTACCACGGCCCAGTTTCGGGCGCGATGCTCGGCCCTGCGCCAGGGGTCGTCATTGGACGAAGTGCGACATTGCTACGACGCCTAGGGTCCCATTTTTGGCCACGACTTCATGACGGTCTTGCGCTCGCACCCAGCGTGACGAGAAGCTCATCGAGCTGGTCCAGCGTCTCGCTCATCCCGGACTTCTCCCCGGAGGTCATGGCCGCATCGAGAGCATCCTTCGAGGGATAGAGCTCGTGCATCACGAGCAGCGTTTTGCCGGATTTTTCCTCGAAGGTCACGGCGGTGACGGGCCCACTGTCCCCCCCTTCATCATTGGTCCACACGAGGCGCGAGGGCGGTGTGACTTCGAGGTACTTACCGAAGAACTCCATCGGTTCAGCGGCACCGACGTCGAATTGCAAACGGTACCTGCCTCCGACGCGAACATCCGCCTCGTAGGAAAGCAGGGACATGGGGAACGACTTGGGCACCCAGCACTGCTTGAACAGCTCGGGCTTGGTCCACGCCTCGAACACGAGGCGCGGCGGGCCGTTGATGGTGCGCGTGACGACTAGCTCACGCTCGGACTTTCGTTCTACGGTCGTACGGTTTTTCAAGGGGCTGCCCTCAGTCTCTCTTTTTGCGTCCATCGAATTTTTCCTTTCGTTTTGATTCCTCGCCAGCTCGGCTTTTTAATACTGAACCCTTGGGTTCAGTGTCTAGCGCGCGGGTTGGCGGCTTGCAAGGGGGAACTTGCAAGGAGGCTCGGCCGCGAGTTGGCTCAGGTATTTTTAGCGGCGATCGCGCCGAGCTCTTCGAGGTCGAGATCGTGCTCGAGGTTGTGCAGAACCTCGTCGTCGATCTCGTGCCTGCGGTGAAGCCGCACCAATTCGACGCGGCCAGCGGCGATGCTGGCGATGATGACGTCGAAGTGGGCGGTGATGGCTTGCTCGCGCTTTTCGGCAGTGCCTTGATAGTTTGCGGCGGCGGTCGCGCGGCGCCGATGGAGGTCTAACAGTTGCGGGTGAATGAGCTTGCCATCGGCGTCGTAGGCAAGGCGCTCGACTTCCGCATACCTGGCTTTCAATACCCGGGCTTCGGCCGCAAAAATCTCGAGCGGTGGCTGGGCGCCCGGCTCCTCCCGCAGGTGCGCCCAGCGAATCAGGGCACCGAGGGTGGTACCCTGGAGGAGCACCGTGACCAGGATCACCGCGAACGCAGTCACCAGCATCAGGTCGCGCCCGGGCATCGCTTCCGGCAACGTCAGGGCGACGGCGAGCGTGACCACACCGCGCATGCCGGCCCAGCTCATGACAGTCGCGGCCCCCGGCCCCAGCGGCTCCGCTCGGCTGACGCCCGCGCGTTTCAGCGTGTGCATCACGAGATCCGAGCCAAAGATCCAGGCGAAACGCGCCAAGGTGACGGCCAAGACGATGGTGAGCACGGTGAGGCCCATGGTCTGAATCACGACGCCTGCACCGCCGACGCGCTCGAGCACATCGCGCAGCGAGGAGCCGATCAGGATGAACACCGCGGCCTCCAGCAAGAAGACCAGCACCTGCCAGGTGGCGATGCCACGGATGCGCGTGGTCGCGGTGAAGACCACGTGTTGGTACCAGCCGCAGATCAAGCCCGCGGTCACGGTGGCGATGACGCCAGAGACGTGCAGCAGCTCGCCCGACATGTAAGCCACCCAGCAGACCAAGATCGACGCGCAGATCACCAAGCTTTCGTCGCCCAGGCGGCGCACGAGCCGCACCCACGCCCCGCCAATGACGGCGCCAACCGCAATACCGCCCGCGACCAGCACGGCGAAGCTGCCGGCGGCAGCCGGAATGCTGAAGGCGCCGGTGAGCACGGCGGCGACGGCGAACCGAAACAGAACCAGTCCGGTCGCGTCGTTCAGTAAGCTCTCCCCCTCCAGGAACGTGCTCAGCCGGCGCGGCAACTTCACCCGCTGCAAAACGGCGCGGGCCGACACGGCGTCCGGCGGTGAGACGATGGCGCCCAGCGCAACGCAAGCCGCCCAAGGCAACGCCGGAACGAGCAGCTTCGTGACGACCGCGACGACACCGGTCGTAAACAGCACCGCGCCGATGGCGAGCGACAAAATACCGCGCAAGTGCTTGCGGAAAGAGGCATGGGCCGTGAACCACGCGCCGTCCGCCAACAACGGCGGCAGGAAGATCAACAGCACCAACTCCGGGTTCAGGTGGATGGTCGGCAGCCCCGGGGTGAAGGCCAGCGCGCCGCCGCCAACCAGCAATGCGACCGCCGGCGGCAAGGAGAGTCGCGACGCCAAGTAGTGCAACACGACCACCGCCAAAAACATGCCGACGATCAGCTCGAAGACCTCTACCGGCGACTGGCTCACGTGCTCGACTCTAGTTGATCGTTGGTCGGTCAAGCCGACCGCATGAGCAGTTTACACACACTGCGGGTTCTAGTCCGCGGGGATCGCCTCGCGGCGCAGAAATTTTCGTAAGCCGGAATTCGCAACGACTCACGGACTCAAGCTGGGCGACGTTCCATCGGCGGAGCGCGCGACCGATGGCCGGCCGAGCCCGAGCAGGTGCCAAGCTTCGCAATGCTCTTCCAGGCCGCGAAACGCGCGCGCATCGCGAGGCCAATCGGCATCGATCGCCAGCATTGCGAGCACGAGTGCCGGACGAAAAATGAAGACTTCGGGGTCGGCTACGCCCGACGCGAAATCCACAAACACGTACGAAACGTTCCTGCCCGAGGCACGCCGGTCTGCCTCGCTGAGATCGAAACGACCGTTCGGGCCCGACGAGCGCACCCGCAAAAGCGCGACCCGGCCGCCGTCGGGCGTGCACGCCATCAGCTCGGCGTGGCCGGATGGGGTTGCGGAAGCCGCGTACCCGAGCTGCGCCAGCCGGTAGAGGACGTAGTAGTTGGCAACGGCGCGCTGGTCCACATCCCTCGCGAGCGACGCTAGCTCCATGCCTCGAGCCCAGCAACGACCCGTGGAGACGCTGACAAGGCATCGAGCTCGAACACGCCGATGCTTCGCGGGGAAGTGGGCGCAGCTATGAACAAAAGTCGGTTGCTGACTGACTCGGTGAGCGAGCCTCGCGCCAGGTAGCGCGAATTTATTTTGTCGATGGTCACGCATCACGTCGCGTTGAGTCCCAGCCTTCGGCGTCGCGAACGCCGCTGCTGATCTGAGCCGCGAACTGCGGATTTCTCCATGCGACGCGCTGGGGCGGACGCGTGACCCAATCCAACCCCCGATATGGGCGGCGCAGTTACGCCAGCAACTAGAAGCGCTGCGCCCGGAAGCGCTGGGCCCAGAAGCACTGCGCCTCGCCGTCACCCGGCGGCGCCGAACGCGCGGCGGACGCAGCCGCGAAGCCAGACGTGGCCGGCGTCGTTGTCTAGGCGTGGACTCCAGGCTTGGGCGATGGCGACCTTGGTTGCGGGTCCGGTCACAGAGAGGCGGCAGAGGGCGAACGCATCGAGGATGGTCGCGGCTAGGCGGCTCGGGATCACGGTGTACGCGTCGCTGGCGCGCACCAAGGCTGCTGCGGCGAGGAATGAAGGCACGATGCGGCTCGGTGGGCGCCAGCGACGGCTGCGCTTTGGTTTGGTGAGATCTTCGAGCTTCGCCCGCTGTGAGGCGACCGCAATGTGCTCCAGTGCGGCGAGGCGCGCGGGAGCGACCCGACGGTTGGCGAGCGGGTGATCCTTGCGGACCACGGGCACCATCTCTTCGTGGAACAGGGTCTGGATGCGCAGATCGGAGGCGATGCCGTACTGCACACCGATATCGAGATCCACCTCGCGCGCGTCCGCGAGCAGGACCCCGACCAAGTGAAGCGCCACCCCGGGTGCCTCCTTTCGGACCAGCGCGTCGAGCGCGTGACCCACGGTCACGATCATGGCGTCGGACGCTCGAATGATGAACGTTCGTTCGAGCGTGGCGAGATCGAGCGGCTGATCGGGGCGAAGCAGCGAACCGATCTCGGTCGCGGCGCGCGACACGCGGTCGCGTATCGAAAGCGCGCGCGGCGTGGGCACGAGCCGGTTCCCGGCGCGTACGAACAGCGGATCGCCGACCGCGAGCCGCAGCCGGGAGAGCGTGTGGCTCATCGCGGGCGGGCTCAGGTTCATGCGGCGAGCCGCACCGGTGACGCTGCCTGCCTGAAAAAGCGCGTCGAGCGCGAGCAAAAGGTTCGCATCCGCGGATTCCATTTGGTGCATGTACCATGTTCGTAGGTTTCAATCGATTCATTCCGCAGACACGCTAAACCTTTGGACCATGAGCATCGATGCAGCCTCGCCGGGAACCGCGATAACAACCTCGGTTCCCTCCCCCCTGGATGGTGATTCTCCGCGCAGCCGGCTCATGGTTTTGGTCACCTGCTGCCTGGCACTCGTCCTCACCGCGATGGACGCCACGATCGTCAACATCGCCCTGCCCGCGATCCGTAGTGATCTGCACGCGAGCGTCGCCGAGCTGCAGTGGTCGATCGACGCTTACACCATCATCGTGGCAAGTTTCCTGCTGCTCGCCGGTTCGATCGCGGATCGCTTTGGTCGGCGCAAGACGTTCCAGGTGGGGCTTCTGATTTTCAGTGTTGGCTCGTTGCTCTGTAGCGTCGCGCCGAACGCGCGCGTCCTCGTGGCGGCCCGCGCGTTGCAGGCGGTCGGTGGCGCGATGCTCAACCCCGTCGCGATGTCGATCATCGTCAACACGTTCCTCGATCCGAAGGAGCGCGCCCGCGCGGTCGGTATTTGGGGAGCTGCCTTCGGCGTAGCCATGGCGGCAGGTCCGCTGCTCGGTGGCCTGCTCGTTCAGAGCGTCGGTTGGCGCTCGATCTTCTGGGTGAACATTCCGGTGGGCGTCATCGCGCTCGCCTTGACGGCGCGTTTCGTGCGCGAGTCGCGGGCCCAAAGGGCACGGCGCTTCGATCCGCTGGCGCAAGTGTTGGTCATCGCGACACTGTTCGCGCTGACCTCGGCCGTGATCGACGGCCGCCACGCCGGCTGGATGTCATGGCGCATCGCTATCGGCTTCGCGACAGCGATCGCGAGCGCCGTCGGTCTGGTCGCGTGGGAATCGCGCCATCGCGAACCGATGCTCGACCCGCGATTTTTTCGCAGCCTTCCCTTCGCGGCCGCAACGCTCGTGGCCGTGCTCGCCTTCGCGGCGTTCAGCGGGTTTCTGTTCTTGAACTCGCTCTATCTTCAGGAAGCGCGGGGGCTATCCGCTTCACAAGCCGGGCTTGCCACATTGCCCATCGCGCTCGCGTTGATGGTGTGTTCGCCGCTGTCGGGCCGTCTCGTCGGCGCGGGTCGCGCGAGGCTCGCGCTCGTCGTAGCGGGGGCTGCAATGGCGACGGGCGCGTTGCTGCTCACCGGGCTGGCGCAGGACACGCCACTTCTGCACCTGCTCGCCGCGTACGGGATCTTCGGCGTCGGACTCGGCATGGTCAATGCGCCGATCACCAACACCGCCGTGTCGGGCATGCCCCGCTTCACGCGCAGGCACCGCATCGGCCGTTGCGTCGACGAGCCGGCAGGTCGGCGCTTCGCTCGGGGTCGCGCTCGCCGGTTCGCTCGCGGGCACGGGGCTCGAATCCCCACACGGGCCGGACTTCGCCGCCGCAACGCACGCCTTCTTCTGGCTCAGCGCGGCATTGGGCCTGGCAATCGTCGTGCTCGGGATTGTGTCCACCGGTGTGCGTGCTCGCGCGAGCGCAGCGCGCGTCGCCTTCTTACTCGACGGGCACGGCGCTTGATAGCTACCGTCGGTCGTCGGGGGGCCTCGCGGCGTCACGATTGGTCAGAAGTCCGACTCAGCTCGCGAGGGAGCGCAGGCTGTCCGCGATGAAATCGAAGCGGTCGTTGCCGAAGAACATGTCTTGGCCGATGAACATCGTGGATGGGATTACGTATCCCGACCAGACGAGGATACGGCGAAAGCCTCCGCCGCCGGGAGTAGCCACGGACACTTGAACGTCCTCCCCGTCCAATACGGAGCCCGTCATCCGCACGCAATAGCGGTGGAGACGTGGCCGGAGGTGGACGACCGTCTCTAAATAAGCCGTGTACCGGGCGTCGAAGAGACCCTGGCGTCGAGCTCGTTCTCCGTCTTCATGCCAAATCAAATACGTAGCCCGGAGCGGTCGGGATACGTACGGAGATACGATTCGCGCAACGGCGTTCCCTCCGAGTGAGGAGGGAACGCTTTAGGAACGAGCACGGGCCGGGCTGGGCCGGGCCGTTCAGTTGATCGTCAGTGAGTACGAATCAATCGAGCCGCCGCTGGTGGCGTTGAAGAGCTCGAAGCCGGCCTCGACCCCGAGCAAGCTCCAGCTCGCAGCGCCCGTACCGCGCGTCACGGCGTCCTTTAGGAACGGCGCCAAGTCGAAGTTGCTGACGGGAGCCGTGCCGGGGCTTCGACGATAGCTGACGGTGTGCCAAGAACCGGTCGCGCCGTACCAAACCTCCCAGCTGGTTCCACCCGCGGTGAAGGTGCCGACCATCGACCCGATCGCGTTCGTCGTCACCGTTGTCGAGTAGTCGAGCCAGACCATGACTTCGAGCGTGCTCGCGTCCGGCGCGGTGATGCCGGTGTTCGACGAAACCCACATATCGTAGGCGACGTCCCACTTCTGGCCGGCCGGAGGCGTGAATGCCCAGCTGCTCGTGACGGAGGTGAGCGCGGAGATCGCCTTGGCGTTTGCCTTGCTGTAGGCACCCGTCCACTTGCCGTAGTGCCACCCATCGACGATCGACGGGTAGGACGCGGGAGAGTTGTTGCTGCTCGAAATCCCCGACGTCATCACGTTCAACGAGGCACAGGTGGCTCCGTAAGCGCCAGAGACGCTCTCCGAGCCGCTGCCGAGGTTGTTCACGTTGTTCTGGAAGCCGTAGTTTGGTCCGAGCTGCGAGATATCGAGATTGGTGCCGATGGTGCCGGCGCTGGTCGTCTTGCAGCTGCTAGTGTTTCCGCCGCCGCCACCAGCTCCGCTGCTCATGCCGTCAATCACCGGCTTCACGCTGGTGACGCACAGGTCGAAGGCCTTGCCCGCGGCCACCGAATCCGGCGCGACCGCGATCTGAAGATCGTACAAGTGCGCAGGATCAGAGGGCGAAGGATCGGTGCTCATCCAATCAGCGGGAATCACCGCTTTGTTGATCACGATCTGCGTGCTGCCGCTGAGCGTGAGCGTCTGGCCACCGGGATCGCCGACCGGAATGAACGGGCTGATCGCCGCGTCGCTCTCGGCGGTCTTGAAACCGATGCGAATCGGGATGCCGTTGGTATTACCGGTGAGCGTGATGTCGAAGCCGGTGATGTTGCCGCACGCGGCCTTGGTGGCGTCGAACACGCTCTTGACCGAGTTCATGCCGCCCGAGGCGTTGAAGCTTAGGCCGATGCCCGCGCCCCAGTCATCCGCGCTGCCCGTGCTGGTGCCGGAGATGCACATCCCGGGACCGGGAGCCGTTGCGGCATAGGGAGGCTTCATCGCCGTGCAGGCGACGCCACCGCACTTCAGCGTCGCGCCGGTATTGGCATCCGCGTACCAGTAGAACCCACCTTGAATTCCGCAGGCGTTGCAGCTCTTGTCGACCCAGCCATCGCTGTTGATCGGGATGATGCTCTTGTCCGTGTTGGTGCAGGTCACGGGCGCCGCGCCGGCGGTGCCCGTGTTCGCGCCCGAACCACCGGTGCCGACCACCGCGCCGCCGCCGTTGCTGCTGGTGCCGCCAGCCATCGAACCGGAGCCCACTCCGCCTGTGTTCGTGTTCTGCGATCCATTGCCTGCAGTGGGCGTACCCGTCTGGCCACTGCTGCCGCCGGTGCCGTTCGCAGGCGGGGGCGAGGAACCGGAGTTGGAAGTGGAGCAGCCTGCGAGCGCAGCGAGCACCGCACCAACGCTGACAAAGCCGACGAAACCTGAAGCTAAATGAAAGGGTGTTCTCATGCGAATGTTAGTGTGAATCGCCAAAAGCTCGGCGCAAATGGAAAGGCGGATTACAATGCTGAGTGGGGCAATTGCAGCTGGATGCTGGGCTTGCGCGCGCGTTGACCGGAATTCAGGGCGTCCTCGAAGTGAGCACATACTTCTCCGTGCGCCGCAAGTCCTGCTCGAAGCCGGAGCAGCCGGGCGCTAAATTTCGCGAGTGAGCAGGCGCGTCATCGCGCGCCATCACGGGGGCTCAGTCGAGCCTTTCCAAGATCGCCTTGTTACGTCCAGACCCATCGCGAATACGACCTCCCCTCGCTAGCCAGGCTGCTCTGCCTCGGTCTGTACCAACGAGCGTTTTGACGGCGTTCAATACCGCCTCGCGCTCCTGCGTGCGTACCTGAATCGAGCAATAAAAGCCGCCCACGTGCGCTCGTCGATCGCAAACCGCGCGCGCGCAAGCTCGCCATTTTGCAGCGTTTGCTTGGCAGGGCACGCCGACACCGACCGATACCATCGTCCAATGGTTTCGCTGCCGGCTCTTCCCATCTTTACGGCGGTGCCTGGTGTCCGCACTCCGGCGTCCCCACTCCCAGGAGAACGATCATGTCTTTAGCCTCGCTCGCGTCATACCCAAGCCGGTGGTTGACCATCCCCGTCATGTTCAAGCTGGAGGCTTTGATCGTTGCTGCGGTGATGACAATCGGGCTCCTCGGCGTCGCCGACGCGCAGACCATCAAGCCGGTGCCCGCGCAGGCGTCAGCGACGGCGATCGCGGTCGCGATTGGTCCGATCAAGTACATCCGTGCCGGCGTGCTGAACGTGGCCTACGTGGAACTCGGACCTGGCGATGGCCCCGCGGTGATCCTGCTACACGGTTGGCCTTACGACATCCACAGCTTTGACAACGTGGCTCCGGCACTGGCGGCGAAAGGCTATCGGGTACTCGTGCCCTATGCGCGGGGTTATGGCGATACGCAGTTTTTATCCGCCAAAACCATGCGCAACGCTGAACCCGCGGCCCTCGCCAGCGATGTCATCGACTTCATGGACGCGCTCAACATCAAGCGCGCCGAGCTCGCCGGTTTCGACTGGGGCGCGCGTTCGGCCGACATCGTGGCTGCGCTGTGGCCCGAGCGCGTCAAGGCGCTGGTCTGCGTCAGCGGCTACCTGATCGGCAGCCAGGAATCCGGCAAGACGCCACTGCCGCCGAAGGCCGAACTGCAGTGGTGGTATCAGTACTACTTCGCGATCGAACGCGGCCGTGACGGCTATGACAAGCATCGCCGGGACTTCGCCAAATTGATCTGGCAGCTGGCCTCAACGAAATGGAACTTCGATGAGGCGACCTTCGAGCGCAGTGCAGCCGCTCTGGACAATCCGGACCACGTCGCCATCGTGATCCACAACTATCGCTGGCGGCTGGACCTCGCCAACGGTGAGGCGAAGTACGCGGCGCTGGAGAAGCGCCTGGCTACGTTCCCCGCGATCACCGTGCCGACGATCGCCCTAGAAGGCGATGCCAACGGCGCGCCGCATCCGCCCGCCGAGGCGTATGCCAAGCGGTTCACCGGCAAGTACGAATACCGACTCGTCACGGGCGGCATCGGTCACAATCTGCCGCAGGAAGCCCCGCAGGCCTTCACCCAAGCCGTGATCGACGCCGACCACCTGTGACCGCTTCGCTCCGTCGTCATGTCGATGACTGACCGCGAGGCGTCGGCAATCCCCTCGAAACGGAAAACGGAGTTCTGATTCAAACTCTGCTTTTCTCTCGCGAGGTGCCTGCGGCTGAAACGCAGCGCCCCACGAGGTGCGATGCTGGATCGCGATCGCCCAACCGCCCGCCTCGAATGGCAGATCCATCGACGATCAGCCCGGCGAAATCAATTATACGATCGTATCGATTCACAACTGAGCGCGCCCCCCATGTGTACGTGCGTGGGAGTCCCTGGTCAAACGCAGCTCGATGCGATAAACGAGGGAAGAGCGGATGGATCGATCACTGTGGCTCGACGATGTCGCTGCGGAGAACCCGCCCGAGCTGTTGTGGCAGGACAGCGAACGCAAGTTTTCTAGGGTCTGGCGCGATGACGCGGAGGGAGTGAGGCAACCGTTCATCGCGGTCTGTGCCGTTGCGGAACACTCAGCGCCCAGCACGAGCCGTCGTTTCGTACACGAGCACGCGCTGAAGGACTATATCGATGGGACCTGGGCATTGCGGCCCCGAGAGCTGGTGCGGGCGGGCGGGAATACCTGCTTATTGCTCGACTATCGCGCGGGCGAACCGCTCGATAGCATGATCGGAACCCGGATGGGTTGCGGCCGATTCCTGCGGCTGGCCGTCGCGTTGGCCGGGGCACTCGCACGGCTCCACGAGCACGGTTTAGTACACAAAGACATCAAGCCGGCGAACATCTTGGTCGACTTGGCGACTGACCGGGTTTGGCTCACGGGCTTCGGCGTCGCGACGCGCCTCCCCCGTGAGCGCCAGGTCCCCGAACCGGTGGAGCTCATTGCGGGAACGTTTTCCCACATGGCACCGGAGCAGACCGGTCGCATGAATCGCTCGATCGATGCACGCAGTGATCTTTATTCACTCGGGGTGACGCTGTATCAAGCACTCACCGCTAGCCTTCCGTTCACGGCGAGCGATCCGATGGAGTGGGTGCACTGCCACATCGCGCGGTATCCAGCATCTCCGCGCGAGCGATTCTCGGAGATACCGCCGAGCATTTCGGCGATCGTGATGAAACTGCTCGCGAAGACCCCGGAGGAGCGGTATCAGACGGCCTCGGGTGTGCAGCACGACCTCGAGCGGTGTCTCACTGTTTGGGAAGGCCGGGGCGTCATCGAGGACTTCGCCCTCGGCCAGAATGATCAGCCAGATCGGCTCAGAATGCCGGAGCGACTTTACGGTCGTGAGCGAGAAATCGCCGAGTTGCTCGGCGCTTTCGACCAGGTCGTCAGCAGCGGCCGGCGCGGGTTCGTGCTCGTGCGCGGAGCGCCTGGGATCGGCAAATCTTCCGTCGTGCATGAGCTGCACCGGGCGCAGGTTCTGCCGCGCGGCCTGTTCGCATCGGGCAAGTTCGACGAGCTGAAAGGTAACGTTCCGTACGCCACGTTGGTGCAGGCGTTCCAGAGCCTGATCCGCCGCTTGCTGAGCAAGCCCGAGGTCGAGCTGCGCAAATGGAGGGACGATCTGCAGCAAGCGCTGGAACCGAACGGCGCGCTGCTCGCGGAGCTGATCCCAGAGCTCAGGTTCATCATCGGAGAACAGCCACCGGTTCCGGAGGTCCCGGCCTCTGCGGCCCGAGCGCGCCTGCAACTGGCGCTTCGAAGCTTGATCGGAGTCTTTGCGCGGGCCGAGCACCCACTTTCCTTGTTCTTCGATGACTTGCAATGGCTCGATGCAGCAACCCTCGATTTACTGGAGCATCTGCTGGTCGATTCCGATCTGCAGCACCTCCTGCTGGTGGCTGCTTACCGAGATACCGAAGTCAATCAGACACACCCATTGATGCGTAAGCTTTCCGCGATCCGCGCGGCAGGCGTCGACGTGCGGACGATCGCCCTCGAGCCGCTGCAGGTGCAGAGTATTGGGCAATTGATCGTGGACGCGCTGCATTGTGAAAATCACGATGCCATGCCGCTCGCCAGATTGGTGCAGGACAAGACGGCGGGCAATCCATTCTTCGTCAACCAGTTCATGCACGTGCTGGCCGACGACGGGCTGCTCAGTTTCGTCCCGTCTCGCGCGAGGTGGGTCTGGGACTTGCGCGCCATTCAGGCCATGGGGTTCACGCAGAACGTGGTGGAGCTCATGGTCGGGAAGCTTCGCCGGCTTTCGCTCACGACTCAGAACGCGCTGCGAGACTTTGCCTGTCTCGGAACCAGCGCTGAGATCTCCACGCTCGCATGCATACTCGCGACGTCACCCGAAGAGGTTCACTCCCGGCTGTGGCAAGCACTCGTTCTGGAGCTGATCGTTCGTGCGGAAAACTCGTACCGTTTCGTGCATGATCGAGTTCACGAAGCAGCCTACGCGCTCATCCCAGAAGCAGACCGGGCACAGGCGCATCTGACGATCGGAAGGCGACTCGCCGCCCAGTTTCGGCACGGCGAACGCGAAGAGGTCATCTTCGAGGTCACGGGTCAGCTCAACCGCGGAGCTTCGCTGATCACCTCCGAAGACGAACGCGAGCAACTGGCGGAGCTGAATCTAATCGCCGGCAAGCGCGCCAAAACCGCTGCAGCATATGCTTCGGCGTTGAGCTATTTGACGACTGCGGCTTCGCTCCTGACCGAGACGTGGAGAGGTCGGCGTGACTTGCTCTTCGAGCTTTCGTTCGACCGAGCGGAATGTGAGTTCTTGACCGGCGCATTTGCGACCGCAGAAGCGCGCCTCATTGCTCTGACGTCTCGGGCCGAGAGCTCGGTCGAGCGCGCCGCCGTGGCGTGCTTACTGGCCGACGTCTATGTCGCGCTCCAGCGCATCGACCGCTGCGTCGTGGTTTGTTTCGAGTACTTGGCGAGCGCAGGGCTGGAGATCCCGACGCAGCCGTCGGCTGCACAGACGCGCGCCGCGTACGACGCCATCTGGGCCGAGCTCGGCGAACGGCCGATCGAAGCGCTGGCAGAGCTGCCGCTGTCGACCGATCCGGTGTCACGCGCAACGCTCGACGTGCTGGCAAAGATGGCTCGGTGCGTGCAGACCGAGGTCGACATGAATCTTCAGTGCGTCATCCTGTGTGCCGCGGTGAAGCTGAGCCTCGAGCGCGGCCACAGCGACAGCTCCTGCTACGCGTATGCCTTCTTCGGGCTCATCGCCGGTTCGCGATTCGGAGACTTCGAAGCGGGCCTGCGCTTCGGACGGCTCGGGCTCGCTTTGGTCGAGAGCAAAGGATTGCGGCGTTTCGAGGCGATCGTCTGCTCGGCATTGGCGATCATCACCCCCTGGGCCGCGCCGGTCCGCGGGTGTTACGAGCTATGCCGCCGTGCTCTCGACGTGGGCGACAAGGTGGGCGACCCCGTCTCGGCAGTGTCGGGCTCTTGCTGTCTCGTCTCGGACCTACTCATCGCGGGTGAGCCACTGGCGGAGGTGGAAGCAGAAACCGAAGCCGCTTTGGCGTATTGCCGCCGCGTGGCGTTCCGCGATTTCATCGACGCGGCCGACACCCAAGCGGCGTTCATCCGGAGTTTACGCGGTCTTCACGCGGCAATTCGGATCGCTCGACGACGACCGTTTCGACGAGCGCCGACTACAAAGCCATTTCGAGAATCAGCCGCACGCGCGCGTGTTCGAGTGCTGGTATTGGATTCGCGTGCTGCAGGCTCGCGTCTTCGCCGGTGAATACGCGGCGGCCGTCGATGCTTCGCGGCGTGCACGAGCGCTCCTCGCGTCATCGGCCGCGCTGGTGAGGTTGGCCGAGTATGAGCTGTACAGCGCGCTCGCGCATGCCGCGCCTGTGGGGACTTTGCAGATCCGATTCAGCGGCGGCTGCACCTGGAGGCGCTGATCACACACCACCGGCAGCTCGATGATTGGCGCGGCACTGCCCCGAGAACTTCGAGAACGCGCAGCTTTGCTGGGCGCTGAGATCGCGCGGCTCGAAGGACGCGAGCTCGACGCGATGCGGCTCTTCGAGCAGTCCATTTCGTTCGGCGCAGAGCAGCGGTTTCGTGCAAAATGAGGCGCTGGCGACCGAACGCGCGGCCTGCTTTTACGAAGCCCGCGGGTTCGACAAGATTCGCAAAGACGTACATGCGAGACGCGCGCCAGTGCTATCTGCGCTGGGGCGCCGATGGGAAGGCGCGACAGCTCGATGAGCATTATCCGTACCTCCGCGAAAGTCAGCCCCGCACCGATCCTGCACGGACGGTTCAGTGTCTCCGCTGGAGCACTGGGATCTCGCGACCGTTCTGAAAGTATCGCAGGCAGTTTCACGAGAGACCGACCTCGAGTCGCTGGTCGCCACGATGATGCGCTTGGCGCTCGAGCATGCGGGCGCAGAACGTGGGCTCCTGATATTTCCGAGAGCGGGCAGCTATCGCATCGAGGCCGAGGCCCAGGTCCGCAGCAGTGGGGCGGACGTCGTTCTGCGGCAATCGCCGCTGACCGCCGAGGTTTTACCGCAATCGGTCTTCAACTACGTCGTGCGCACCTCGGAGACGGTGGTGTTGGATGATCGTTCCGCCCTGACCGACCTGTTCCGCGATGACGACTATCTACGCCGGCACAACACGCGTTCAGCGCTTTGCATGCCGTTATTGAAGCAGTCCCGGCTGGTCGCAGTCATTTACCTCGAAAATAGCCTGACCTCGGGCGTCTTCACTTCTGCACGCACGGCCCTGCTGGAGCTACTTGCCTCCGAGGCAGCGATCTCGCTGGAGAACGCGCAGCTCTATCGCGAGCTTCGGGAACGCGAGCATGAGTCGCGCGAAATCGTGGACAGCATTCCCGCGATGGCCTGGTCGGCCCATGCGGACGGAACCCCCGAGTTCTTCAACCGGCAGTATTTGGATTACGTCGGTCTCAGCGCGAAGGACGTGAGCGCTTGGGGCTGGACGGGCACGGTGCATCCCGACGACATCGATCAGTTCGTGGCCGCGTGGCAGCGCAGCATCGCGTCCGGGCTGCCGGGCGAGGCAGAGGCACGAGTGCGCAGGGGCGACGGTGAGTACCGCTGGTTTCTCCAACGCGCGAAGCCGCTGCGCGATGAAGCGGGAAACATCGCCAAGTGGTACGGCATCAACACCGACATCGAGGCCCGCAAACGCGCAGAGACAGAGCTCAGGCGCGCGTACGACAGTTTCACCCAGGCCCAGCGGCTCAGCCAGACCGGCAGCTTCATCACCGACTTGCATGAACAGCACACCTGGTCGGAGGAGGCGCATCGCATTCTGGGTCTGGAGCGTGGAACCAAGATCACGATGCAGGCGATTCGGGAGCTGATCCACTCGGACGATCTGCCTTCGTTCGAAAGCGCAATCTCGCGCGCAATTACGGGTGTGAATGTCGATTTCGCCTTTAGGATCGTGACCCACGCAAACGTCGAGAAACACGTGCGTGGCGCCGCCCATGCCATGGAGTGGATCGAAGGCCGACCCGTAATGGTTGGCGCGTTGCAAGACGTGACGGAGAGCAAGGTTCGGGAGGAGGCCCTGAATAGAGCTCGCACCGAGCTCGCTCACGTCGCGCGAGTTGGATCCCTCAGCATTCTGACCGCTTCGATCGCGCACGAGGTCAGTCAACCGCTCTCGGGTATCATCACCAACGTGGGCGCCTGTCTTCGGATGCTCGATGCCGAGCCTCCGAACGTGGACGGCGCGCGTCAGACAGCGAAGCGAACGATTCGCGACAGCAATCGCGCCGCGGAGGTGATCAACCGACTCCGGGCGCTGTACAGCAAAAGTGAGCTCACGCTCGAGCCACTCGATCTCAACGAAGCGACGCGCGAAGTCATCGCGCTGTCGTTGAGTGAGCTGCAGAGAAACGGAGTCGTCCTGCAGTCTGCGCTCGCGGACGAGCTACCGCGAGTCGCCGGCGATCGCATCCAACTCCAACAGGTGATTCTCAACCTGCTTCGCAACGGCGCGGACGCGATGCTGGGCGTGCACGGCCGCCCGCGGCACTTGCTGCTCCGAACCGAAGCGGAGGCCGGCGAGGGTGTGCGCGTGACGGTGCGCGATGTTGGCGCGGGTTTCGACCTGGCGAGCAAGAGCAACCTGTTCGAGGCCTTCTACACGACGAAGCCCGACGGAATGGGCATTGGACTGTCCATCTGTCGATCGATCATCGAGCGGCATCACGGTCGCATCTGGGCCGAAGCGAATGAGGGACCCGGCGCGACGTTTTTGTTCTCTCTCCCCCAGCTCTGCGAGTCAGTTTGACGGCGTTAGCACTCGCCTGAGCACTTCAATGTGCGGTCGCGATCGCCATTGCAATCAAGCCGTTCGTCATCCGCCGTAGCTCGGTCACCGTCGAGGTGGATGCCTTGAGGCCCTTGGTGGCGAGCATCATGATGTGGGCGAGATCGCGGGCGGTCATGCCGTTGCGCTTGCCGGTGAGCTCCGACTTGAGCAGCGTGGCTAGGTGATGCTCGAAGCGTTGGTAGGTGTGGGCGACGGCTTCAGGAGCGTACGCGGCGGAGTTGCCGAGTAGATCGAGACCGGCGGGGGAGTCGATCACCGAGGCGAAGGGCTCGATGATCCAGATCGCGAACAACACCTCCAAGCGCGCGCGAAGGTTGGTTGCTTTGGGCAGGCGCTCGGCCAGCGCGAGCTCGCAGCTGGCGTTGTGCTGCATGCCGATGGCGTTGAACACGGCTTCTTTGTTGTCGAATGCGGCGTACAAGGAGGGGCGTGACATTTCCGCCGCCTCGGCGATGTCGCTCATCGTTACCTTGCGAAAGCCGTGCTGATTGAACAGCCGGTACGCCGCCGTGAGGATTTTTTGCTCCTTGGGCTCCATTTACACTTTACAAAGTTTGTAAGGACGCCATAGTGACTTTACACATCGACCATATCTGTAAGGAGCTCCCATGTCACCCACCGCTGGATTTGCCGCTCTCGAGCGGAACGGGGCGATCGTCCCGTTCAACTTCGAACGCCGGGCGCTGCGTGCGCACGACGTGGCGCTAGACATCGCTTACTGCGGGATCTGCCACACGGATATCCACATGATCGGCAAGTGGGGCCAGGAGTTCCCCATGGTGCCCGGGCACGAAATCGTGGGTATGGTGCGGGCGATCGGTCCGGAGGTTTCGAAGTTCAAGATCGGTGATCGGGTCGCGATCGGCGTGATGGTGGATTCGTGTCGAGAGTGCGAGCCATGTTTGCGCGGGGACGAGATTTACTGCCGCAGGTTTCCGACCAACACCTATGACGGCATCGATCGCGTCGACGGCACGCGCACGCGCGGCGGCTACTCTTCGGACTACGTGGCTGACGAGCGCTTCGTGCACCACGTGCCGGAGAATCTGGACCTCGCGGCGACGGCGCCGCTATTGTGCGCGGGCGTGACCATGTTCTCGCCGCTCCGCCATTGGAAGGTGGGGCCCGGGACGACGGTCGGTATCGTCGGCATCGGCGGGCTCGGGCACTTGGGGGTCAAGTTCGCCCGCGCACTGGGAGCGCACGTGGTCGCGTTCACGACCTCGCCGAAAAAGGCCGAATCGGCGCTGGCCCTCGGCGCTCACGAGTCGGTCCTGTCCACGGACGCCAAGCAGATGGCCGCTCAGGCCTATCGCATGGACTTCATTCTGGACACCGTCGCTGTCACCTACCCGCTCGATCCCATGTTGACCGCGCTCAAGCTCGACGGAACGCTGTGCTCGGTCGGTTTGCCCGACAAGTACGAGTTTTCTTCCTTCACCCTGGCCATGGGACGACGCAGCTTGGCCAGCTCGGGCGCGGGCGGCACCACTGTCACGCGCGAGATGCTCGAGTTCTGCGGGAAGCACAACATCGTGGCCGACATCGAGCTGGTGAGGCCGGTGCAGATCGCGACCGCGTTCGAGCGCTTGGAGAAGGCGGACGTGCGCTACCGCTTCGTACTCGATATGCGCCGTAACTGAGCTACGTCCCCCGATGTTACCGTCGCATTTGCTCGCGACTCCATCGGCGCCGCGACTGACTGAAGCGAACGAGTGTCGCCGCGCCCCTCCCTTGAAACGGAAAGCGGAAAACGGAGTACGAATTCGAACTCCGTTTTTCGTTCGTGAGGGGACCCCGCGGCTGAGACTCCGCGCCCTACGGGGTGCGCTGCTGGATCGCGATCGCCCAAAAGCTAGGGGCGCCACCCGGTGCAGCGTCGAAGCGCCCGGGCAGCCTCAGGCGTCCCCACCTTTCTTGGAAGCAAATGCACGTGAGTGTGCAAAATTGAAAAGAGGACAGAGAGACTTCTCGCTTTATCTCCGAAACGCTCATGGATCCCCGAGTGTGGCCGTGGCAGAAAGAAGCCACTGTCATGGGCAATTCGCACCGTCTTATTACCCGACTCGCGTCGGGGCTGCTTTTTGGGTTTCTCGTCGCGGCCTGCGGTTCTGAGAACGCACCCGTATCCCGGAGTACGGTTGCGGGGGGAGGAACCGGCAATTCGGATCCGACCGGAGGAGCAGGCCCGAACACGGGTTCGAGCGGAAAGGTCGACCTTGCCGTCGACGACACGCCGCCCCCGCAGGTCGCGCCTCCAGGCTGCGGTGATGGCACTCTGACCTCGGACGAGGCGTGCGACGATGGCAACCGCGTGTCCGGTGATGGTTGCAACGCAGCCTGCCTGACCGTGGAGCGGGGCTTCAGCTGCCCCAATGCGGGCCAGCCGTGTCGGGCGATCGCGCGCTGCGGAGACGGCGTCGTGGCTGCCAGTGAACAGTGTGACGATGGCAACGTGGTCCCCGGCGATGGCTGCTCCGAGCGCTGCCGAGTGGAGCTCGGCAAGAAGTGTGCAGGGGCGCCGAGCGTGTGCACGGACGCCCAATGCGGCAACGGCATCGTCGAGGGCGCCGAGAGTTGCGATGACGGCAACACGACCCCGTTCGACGGCTGCTCCGCGCTCTGCCTGCGTGAACCGAACTGTTCAGGGGAATCCTGCACGTCCGGCTGCGGTGATGGCCTGCTGATCAACGAAGATTGCGACGACGGCAACACGATTGACGGCGACGGCTGCTCTTCGACGTGCAAGGTCGAGACCGGCTTCACCTGCAAACAGGTCGCTCAGTGTGAGAAGGTCAACGGCCAGTGTGTGCTGCGGGTGCCGGCTATTTTCCGCGATTTCGCGGGCACAGAGCCCGACTTCAACAGGCCCGTCTATCCCGACACGACGTGCGGCATCCCCGAGGCCATTCCGCCCAAAGCCCCCAACCCGATCGTCCCTGGCATCGCGCAAGATAAGCTCGATGCCGATGGGCGCCCGGTATTCGGCACTGCGCCCGCGAACGCGTGCATCGCGTCCGCGCAATCGTTTGCGCGCTGGTTTCGCGACGACACCGGAGTGGTCAAGGTCGTCGGCAACCTCGTGCTCTACGACAATGGCAGCGGCGGCTACGTGAACCGTTTCGGCGCGAATGGCGAAAAGCTAACCGTAACCGTGGCGCCAACGCCAGCCAGCGGGGAGCAGCAAGTTCCCAACACGACAACGCAAGCGGGCTGCCAGGCGGGCTGCGCCGCGCGCGGACGCAACACCCTCCAATGCGACAACGTGTGCCGGCCACAGCACGACGCCGTGACTCAAGCCGGCAACCCGCTCACGCAGCTGCAGAACCAACTGACGCAGGCCCAGGCCGCGGCGACCCCGGACACGGCGGCGATTGCGATGCTGGAAGCGCAGATCGCTGCCCAGCAAATGACCATCGACGGCCTCACTGCCACTGCAACCAAGTGCGACACCGATTGCCAGACGACGTTCGACGCGCAGACCGCTACCTGCGTTGCCGATTGCAAACCCTGCAGCTACAGTCCGACTCAGTTTTGCACGGGCGGCAAAGTGGTTTCGTACGATGGCACCCCGCTGTTCTTCCCCGTCGACAGTGTGACGGGGCCCACCGCAGACCTGGACATTGCCCAGCTTCCCGCACAGTACGGCTACAACGGCTGGCCCGCCGAGTCGACGGTCTTCCCGGGCGCCAAGAAGCACAATTTCTCGTTCACGAGCGAAGTGCAGTACTGGTTCCGCTATGACCAGGACACCAACGCGCGCCTCGACTTCACGGGCGACGACGACGTTTTCGTGTACATCAACGGTCACCTCGCGGTGGACCTCGGCGGCATCCACGTGCCGATGGATGGCACGGTCACGATCAACGCCGCGTCCGCGGCTAAATTCGGGCTCACGGTGGGCAACGTGTACAAGATCGTCGTCTTCCAAGCCGAGCGTAAGCGGTTCGGCTCCTCGTTCAAGCTGACGCTCTCAGGCTTCGAAGCAACACCCAGTGACTGCAGCGCGGTTTGCGGCGACGGCATCCTGAGCTTTGGCGAGGAGTGCGATGACGGCGTTAACGACGGCGGATACGGAGAGTGCGCTCCCGGGTGCAAGCTCGGACCGTTCTGCGGTGACGGAGTGGTTCAAGACCCCGAGCAATGTGACACCGGCCCTGGTGGCGACCTCGTGTGCGCGGGCTGCCGCCAGCTCGCTCCGCCGAAATGAGCTGAATTCTGGGGTTTGCTCGGGCCACGCTGCCCGGTCTTCCAAACGAAAAACGGAGTTCGAAGTCGAACTCCGTTTTTCGTTTCTGAGGCGGGTTCGCGGGTGAAACTCAGCGCCCTACGAGGTGCGTTGCTGGATCGCGATCGCCCCGCTCCGGGTCGGCGAGCCACTCCGCACACGAGACGACTTCGTGCGCGCGGCTGGGGAACACTTTGTCCATGAAGAAGTCCTGCATGGTGGGGTCGCTATCGGCGCAGCCATCGCGGAGCACGGTCACCCGATAACCGCGATCGGCTGCGTCGTAACAGGTTGCGGCGACCATCGCGCTGGTGGCCACTCCGGCGACAGCGATGGTGTCGATGGCGTGGGCGCGCAGCACGAGCTCCAGGTCCGTCCCGGCGAACGCGCTTGCCCGGCGCTTCAGTACGACGACGTCCTCGTCCTGGACGGGCAGGTCGATCTCGCTTCCGGCCGTGCCTTCGTGGAAGCTGTCCCCTGCTTCGAAGAAGGCGGAAAACAGCGCGTTGCCCGGCGGAAGATCCGTTCGGTTCGCGCGGAACGCGATGTGAACGAACACGACCAGCACGCCGGCCGCTCGAGCGCGTGGCAGCAGCTCGGTCAGCGGTGGAAGGACTTGGCGCGCGAAGGGGTAGGCGCCCGTGATGCCGCGTTGGATGTCACCGATGATCAATGCGGTTCTCATGAGCTCGACTTTAACCGATGAGCCTAGTTGCGCTCGACAGCGAGCGGAGAAATTTCCTGCTGTGATGAGAAGCGAAGTTGCGATCGGCATCGCTGCCACGTTGTATCCGGCGCATTCCCCGCAGCATCGGCGGCAGATTCGGGTATTGTTCGTTCCAGCTGATCGGCGAAAACTCGCCGCGGCAGCCGAAGCAAAGCAACGTCGCCAGGGCCGCCGATCTGAGGCCTGCGGCGCATGAGGTCGCTCAATGAAGTTCGTGCGTTTATCGTCTCGCTCTGTGAAGGTGTGCTGTGCCGCCTTTCTCGTGCTCGCGGGTTGCAGCAGCGACGCGCCGAAAACGAGCAACGACAATGGCGGCACCAGTGCCGCGGGCAGCGGTGCCGGCGCGCCGAGCAGTAGCTCGGGCGGAACGCCCGGCAGTGCCGGCGCCGGCGCCGGCGCCGGCGGGACTGTCACGTCGAACGGCGGCAGCGGCGTAGCAGGCAGCGCGGGCTCGAGCAGCACGACCGGCCCCGGCGGAACGAGCAACGGCGGAGCGGTCGGGGGCAGCGGCGCGCCCGCCACGACGGGCGGCGGAGGCAGCGGCGGCATGAGCACATCGGACGGCACCTGCTCGCGCGACTTCCTGAAGAGCACGCTCGCGGCGTATTTCACGGCCCTGGCCGCACATTCCTCGGCCGGGTTACCACTCGCGGACAGCGTGAAGGCGACCGAAAATGGCAAGGCGATCATGGTGGGCCAAGATGGTCTGTGGAAGACCGCCGGCACGGTCAAGTACTACAAGAGCGCGCTCGACACCGACGGGTGCAACACCGCCAGTGAAGCCGTGGTGCCCGAAGACAGCAGCGATCTCCCAGTGGCGCTTCGTCTGAAGATCGTGGGCCAGAAGATCACCGAGATCGAGACCATCGCGGTTCGAGCCGGCGACTACAAGGTCTCCGGCTCGAACTACCCGTCGAAGCCCGACGCAATCATCATGAGCGACGCGACCGTGATGTGGGAAACGGCCGTCCCCGAGGCGATGCGAAATACGCCGAAGGAAATGAACGCCTGGATGACCAAGTACTTCAAGGCCTTCCCGGCGGGCGTTTGCAACCCCGACGCGAACTGCAAGCGCCTGGAAAACGGCAACTCTCCCGGAGCTTGTACTCTAGGGGCCAGCTGCCAGGCAGGAGATCCCACGGGTGACGTGATCAAGTCCCACGCCGTCTTCTCCGACGTCGAGACGGGGATCGGGGTCGGGTTCGACTTCTTCATGGGCAACGCCGACATGCACATGTTCAAGATGTACGGCGGCAAGGTGTACGCCGTACACGCAGTCCTCGGAGCCGCCACCAGCACGGGCTGGGACGATATGTAGGTCGGTTTTCTCGTTGGGGCGGCCGGGCCGGCCCGCAAACCTCAGCGGTTCTGGTATCGATTCAGATCCAGGATGCCGGCGCGCACGGGTTGCTCTCGCAACGCCTGTGCGTTGAACCAGTCGGCGGTTTTCCAGAACGCGGGGTTGGTGCGTCGGATGCCGAAGCGAGCGGTGAAGCGCTCGTAGTCGTTGCGATTCTGAATTCCGTCGTAGCGAGCGACGAAGCTCTCGACGTCGGCAAGCGGAACGACGAAGAAGAACTCCGGGTAGGAGCCCTCGAGCCAGGGCAAGACGGTCTGCCGGTCCCCGCTCGCGTCACGGCGATCCCCGGGCTTTTGCTCGGAGAACATCGAGGACACGTTGTCGTAGGTTTTGTCGCTGAGCAGCGTGTAGGCCAAATCCGCCTCCGGGGCGCCCCCCAACTCGACGCGAACGAAGGCCACGTCCGGCAAGAATTCGACGATCTTGCCGTGCATGCGGGACAGCTTGTCGATGGCTTGGTCAGCGCGGACGACGCCGGCCTGGTGCGCCTCCGAGTCACAATCCTGCCCCGCGCAGGGCCTCGGGATGGACGGTTTCGAAAGAGGGCCCAGGCGCGCTGCCACGTGATCGTAGAGCTCCTGCTGCGGTGTGGCCGTCTGATAGCCGGTCACGAACTCGACATTCATCCACCAGGGCGCGATGTCGGCTCCGTCTCCGCTGCGGATCCCTTTGTACCAGCTGTCGTGGATCGGCTTTCGTACCTTCGCCGGCAAGTACGCCAGGAAATTGTCTTCGGCCTCCATCCGCAAGACGTCCATGTGCCGCCGCGTGTTGAGCTGATGGCCGACGTTGCCGTAGACGTCGAAGCCGGCCACCAGTAGGTAGTGAATGCGCTCGAGCAGCGGGTAGTCCAAAAACCACGCCGTCTGGCTTGGCTCCCCCACGAGGCCGTAGTCGACCGAAGCGCTGTCGTAATGGCGATAGACGGTGAGCGCGGCGTTCGGGTTGGTGCCGCCGCCATTCCAGATCAGGCCGAGGGCGCGATCGAGGGGCTGCGGAAACGCCAAGCGAGCGGCCTTGCGTCGAGCCTCGAGATAGCGATTTTCGAGCTTCAGATAGTGTCCGTAGCTGCTGATGAGACGGAAGTTGTCTTCCATCTCGGTCGGCTGCGCCAGATACTCGGCCAGCTGGTCGATGTAGTCGCTATTGGAGGCGAGCGGCGAGTCGGGATCGAAGAACATGATCCAGAAACGGTCCTCGATCACGTTCAGTGCCACTTGGCCGCGGCAGACGGGGCCCTTGATGAAGCCCTCGATGTAGAAGCGCGCGTCCTCCAGGAGGAAGCGGTAGCGAGAGCGAACGGGCAACGCCGCAAACGCCCGGAAAGGATTCGCGGCGACCTCTGGCGCGTAGCTCGGCAGCGCGTTCACGGCATAGTCGGAGGTGAAGAACAGCTCGCGCAGCCACTGCAGGCGGGCTGGCGACAGTTCGTAAGGCAGGTGGTTCTTGGCGACCACGCTGCCCTGCTGCGGGCGCAGACGATAGAAGAAGAGCCCGCCGGGATCGCCATAGGGCCGCCGCGTCGCGATCGGCACGATGGGCTGACCCGGCGGCGTTTTCGAACGCAAGAGCTGAAAGAAACTGCGCGGTCCCTGGCCCTCGAAGTGCAGATCGGCGAGAAAGAGGTGTTCGTATACGTAGCGGGCAACCAGGCGTTCTTTCAGGCTCTGACCGTTCAGGAACTGCTCCCAAGACGCGATCTGTTCCGTCGCCGCCGGGTCCACCGCAGAAGGTGCCTGCCGCGGCGCACCCTGCGCGAGCCAGTACACCAACGTCTGATACTGCTGGGCGTCGAGGTTGGGCAGCGCGAAGGGCATGCCTTGATCAGGGTGCTTGCGCGCGTAGTCGTCGAACTCCGCGAGGGTCGGACAGCTCGCTTTGCGATCGAGGGCAACGTCGACACCCGGCGGGAGCCGACCCGTGAGGGGCTGCGGGTGGAGTTGCTTGAGCCGCAGCATGCGATAAAGGACGGAGCCGTTCAGGTGGCCGTACGTGTCGGTCACGCCGGTCACGCCCTCTGCGAGCACCGGATGAAAGCCTTTGCCGCGCCACTCCGCGGTGGTCAGTGCGTCGATGAACAAGCGCGTCGGATCAGCGGCAGTGATGCGGCCGCCGTCATAGACCACCTCCTTGCTGCCGCCGCGCGCGATGCCTTCGAACGCCGAGAGCTTGAGTTGGCAGGGCGCGTCATAGCAGCCGTGGCACACGACACAGCGGCTCTCCAAAATGGGCCGCACTTGCGACTCGTAATCGATCGGCACGGCCGGGACGGTGTCCAAGAGGTCGTAGTCGACCCGAAGCGGCATCGACAGAGTTGCCGCCTGAGGTGCGCCGCAGGCGACGACGAGGAGCAGCGCGCAGGCGATCAGGACGAGAGAAAGCCGAGGGACGCGCGCCGGGCGGATCGATGAGGCCATCTGAGTGGCCAGGCTACGACGAACCAGGCGGAGATCCCGAAGCAAAAATGGCACGCAGGAAGGATCGCCAATTCAGCCGTTGCCGCGGACCACGCGCTCGAGCACCTGCCCGCTCTGTGCGTTCGCGGAAAAAAAGGTTTCGATGCGACGCTACTTCGGAGGTCATGTCGGGCGCATCGCCTCCCCTGCCCTTCACCCGATCGGGGCGCGATGGCCGAAACTACTTCGTGACCACCAGCGTTGCCGTCGTAAAATCGATGGTTCCCGTATTGTTCTGTCCCTCGACGCTGATTCTGGCTTCTTCCATCTTGCCGAGCTCGAGTCCCAGGCTCTTCCACTCGTCGAAGTGTTTGGATATGGAGATGTGGCCGCACTGGCGAGGCGTCGACCGCACGCTCCAATACTGCACGAAGGTTGCGTTGGTGCCCGTGATGTTGGGCTGATTCGTTTGCGTGTTGGTCATCACTTCGTAGGTGCCCTCACCCTCGATCGTGAAGCTTGCCACCTTGGTGAAGTTGGGTGGTTTTCCGAGCCAGTTTTCTTCGATGTAGAACTCATGCAGCGGATTCACGGTCCAGCCGTAGATGCCCACGTTCCCAAAGCCGCCAGTCGTGATGCCCGACATCGTGTAGGCGAAGTCCGATGAAAACGTGCCGAGTTGATCGTACGTCTTGCTCTTGTCGAATGACAGCCCGACACGGGCGATCCAGTCCCCGACGTTCATCCAATTGGCTTTGAACGCGGCATCGACCCCATACACGCTCATGCACCCGGTGCCTTTGCCATCCGACCAGAGGTCGTAGCTGTAGTTGCCGCCCGCACTGCCATTGGCAGGCGGGGAGCAGTACTGTTTGCCGCCGGACTTCGGGGTAGCGGGCGGGCATGGCGGGTCAGTCGAGGCGCCGGCCATGCCGGCGGTTCCCGCAGTACCCGCCGCGCCGACCCCGGCGGCTCCGCCCAATGTGCTGATCCCTCCGCTGCCAGCAGCTGCACCGCTGCCACCGCTCGGGACGCCAGCACTTCCTCCACTGCCCGAGCTGCTTCCGGCGGCTGCGCTATTCCCAGCGGTCGACCCTGCCATGCTGCCTCCGCTCCCGGCCACGGCACTGGTCCCAGCGACGCTGGTGTTGCCACTTGCACCGGCGGCACCAGAAGCGCTAGCGCCCGTATGTCCGGCCACTGCATTGCTGCCCCCTGAACCCGCATCGCCAGGGGCCGTGTTGTCTTGCGATTGGCAGCCGGCGATCCCGAACGCAACGCCCAGAATCAATCTACGCACTAAGTTATCTCGCATGAGGCTCTCCGGCTCGATCTGCCGGGAGTGTACTACATGCACGCGGCGCAGGTAGCCCCGCCGGCTATCGCTCCTCCGGGAAGATGGCTTTGCCGGCAAGCCTCTTTGGTTCGAGCCCGGCTACGCTGCATCGAGGAAATCGATGATCGCGTCGCTGACGCTGTTCGAGCTCACCGCATCGAGGGCGGCGAACATGGGACCACTGTTGATTTCCAAGAAGCAGAGCCGTCCGGTCGTCGGAGACATTTTGAAGTCCGCAGCTCCGAAGTCCATTTGAAGGGCGGCCATCAACGCGGCGAGCCGCTCGAGCAACCCTGCCTCGAGCTTGGACAGTGGATAGACGAGGACCTGGCAGGATGGAGTCGACCGGTAGTCGAGCGCGTCAGCGACCAGTTGGAAAGCGAGGAATTTTCCAGCGACTGCGTAGATGCGCACTTCAGGTGGGACCAGCCGCTCTTGAACGATGGCCGGGCGGCAAGAGCACCCTCGCGCGGCTCGGCGGGCGCCATCGCGTCACTCAAATCACGAGCGTAGTCGCCGCCGTTGATTGGCTTCGCGATGCGTGCGTCGCGTGACGCGCTCAGAGCTCGAAAATCATTGGTCACTCGAGTGGATGGGATCAGTAGGCCGACGGCGCGCGCAACGTGCAGCACATGGACCTTATTGGTCGAGTGAAGCGCGCTGCCCCGATTGAGTATCCGCACCTCAGGATGGGCCAGCGCCCATCCTGTCACCGCGCTGTACCACGCCAGCGCGCGGAAGTTGCCCTCGGGCCGCTGTTCGCGCAGCGCGGTAAACACGTCGTGCCGAACGAACATCGCGCGGTCTGCGCGGCTCTCCGTTGATGAGAAGAGTGTCCGAATTGAGCTCCCAGGATAACCGCGGGTGCGCATGGGTACTGACGAGGAGGGTCCCCTGCCGGACCTCTCTCGCCGATAGGCGATTCGTCAGCGTGCTCAAGTTCGGGTCGGTGTCACCGCCCGCGATCAGTATTTCTGCTTTCAAGTTGCTCACTGTGTCTGCGCCGTCACGTTGTGTTGCGGAGCCACCCAGGAATCCGGAGCATAGCCAATCACCATATCTGAACAATAGTCACCAATTGAGCAACACAGGCAACGTGCCAGCATGTTGCAGCCTTGCTCGATTCGCACCTCAAGACACTGACGCCCTGGCAAGGTGGCTATCTCTGAACAGTCATCCATTCGATCGGGCGGACTTTGCCTCGAAGCAAACATCGAGATGGGATATTGGTCTTTGACGGTGAGGTAGAGTCTGTAAATGACGATCGAGACGTTCAACAAGGAGTGAAGAACAAGTTGGCCAATCAGAGTGAGAATTCTCCCGCCGGTCCGGTCACACCACGGCAGCGATCGGTGAGGAAGGCGTGACCACATTTATCTTCGGCGAGGAAGGACCGACCACTCACCGTTTTGGTGAGGAGGGTCCAACGACTCCCCTAGTTGCCACCGAGGGGCCACCCACGGCAACGATGGACAATGGCTTCTATCGAGCAAGAATAGGACCTGATCCTTGCACCGGCCTCGGTGTGCCCATTGGAACGCTTCTCGTATCCCGCTTCGCGCGCGGGTGAGGCGCCCAGCGCGTTGCTATCTCACGCCGACGACGGCGGAGAGCCCGCTGGCGTCGCACGTTGCAAGCCACCGGCGATCGCCGCTGCGAGTGCCCCGGTTACCGGCAAACTGTCGAGCTCTAACTGTAATAACAAGTGACCCAGCATCTGACCGCGCCAAACCAGGGCTTGGACCGTATAGGAACGACCGTGCTGCCCCGGCGCATTCGCGAGCGCTTTCGGTAGCAGGGCGCGCCGAGCAAAGGCCTGGCCGTGAAAGCGACTCAGGTCCGTATCCCCGTCGAAGGCGCACAGGAGTCGGGCCTGCTGTGCATCCTTCGGATCGTAGAGGGCGACGAATGCGCCGCGGATACCGAGCAGGGGAAGGTTGCTTCGAATCGCCGCCTGCAGTTCGGCGTAGTCGGAGACACAGGAAAGTCCGTTGCAGATCGCGGCAATGTTGTGATTCCAACGGAGCAGACCGATCCGATCGTTGTGCATCGCCCGAAGCGACATCTCGAACAGCATCGTGCGCGAGACGTGAATCAACGCCTCCAGCTGCTCACGTGCCGCCCGGTTCGTCTCGCCAAATAGTGGGACCAGCTGCTGCCGAAGCACCTGGATGACTTCATCCAAGCGGTTGAGCTCATTCGTGCCGCGTAAAACCCGTTCGGCGAGCGCCTGAAGCGTATTGAGGAACACGCTGTCATCGCTCTGCTGCAGCGCATCGGCCATGCTCGCGAAGAGCCGCTGCTCCCATCCGCGCCCGCCCGCGCCCAACGTTCCCCGCGAAACTCGCGTGAGCTCGAGCTGGATGCGCTCCCGGTGGAACAGCAAACCTCCTCCCAGATGACCGAACCCCGGCGCGTCGAGCGAGAGCGAGCTGCGACTCGCGGCAAGCCCACTACAGCCGCACGAGCGCCTCAGAACCATCTCCACGTCGAGTACCTGGCTTGCCGCCTTCGTGCCGTGCTGAACTTGTTCGAGCACGAGGCGCATCGCTTCTCGCCCCAGACGTGGCATCGCCTGGCGCGCGGTGGTGAGCGGCGGGTGGGTCAGTTCGGCCTCGGCAATGTCATCGAATCCGGTCACGGCAAGGTCGCCCGGGACCGATAACCCTCGCTCGTGCAGCGCCAACAGCGCGCCAATCGCCATCCGGTCATTGCTGGCTACGATGGCGTCCAGGTCGGTGATCGAGCTCCCCAAAATTCGAATCAGTTCAGCCACGGCAGCGCCGCCGCTTTCAAACGTGAAGTCTCCCTCCACGATGAGCTTCTCGTCGACGGGTAGGCGATGCCGATTGTGTGCGGACCGAAACGCCCGCTCGCGCGCTTCCGCCTCATCGTTATGTCGAGGACCGCGCACGAGCGCAATCCGCTTGGCGGCGTGACCCTCGATCAGGTGACCCACGATCCGCTCCATGCCGCGCTCGTTGTCGGGATTGACCGTCACTACCCCCTCCGCCCGAACTCCCACGGTGCAGGCAGGCGCGCGCCCTAGACGCTTACAAAAGTCGAGCAGCCCCGCGGTACCCACTTCGTGGTTTAACCCCGTGCCCGAAATCACGAAGCCATCGCACACGGCGTTGGTCGCGAGGTCGTATACCGCCTGCCGACCATCACTGCTCTGCGGGTCACGGCGCAACGGCCCGCCGACGAAGCACAGCAGGTTGGCCCCACCGGAATGCGCCGTTTCCAGCAGCCCCTGCACGATCTCGACTTGATAAGGGTCGAGGAACCCGTCGGCCAGATAGGCGATGGTGGAGGCGTGAGCGCCGAGCTTCGTGAGGGAACGAAACACCGTACACTAGTTGATAGCAGCTCCTACGCGCCGCGCTCATCGCAGCGCGGGGCGGCTTGAAACAGTCGATCCCCGGCGGCAAGGTCGCTTGTGGGCGCGCAACGCACAAGCGTGTCGGGCGCAGGGCATCTCAGCGAACTTCGAATACGAGGTGATCGGCGGAGTGACAGCGAGCGGCAATATGGGTCGCAGCGGGTCTCGTAGTCACAATGTCGGAGGAAGCCTTCCCGAAACCGGAACTGCAGGAACGTGCGGGGGCCAACTGGGATGATCTGGCGCTGCCCGTTTCCGCCTTGGAGAGGATCTGCAAATGATGAGAACTACATTTAGGATAACTTACTTCCACCTCGCAACTTGGGGGATCCCCTTGGTCGCAGCGACGCCCCTGCTCGGCTGTTCGTCGGACAGCCCCGCCGGCACGACCCCCAGCGGCGGCTCAGGCGGCTCCGGCACGGCCGGCACAAGCACCAGCGCCGGCTCTAGTGGCACAAGCACGAGCGGGGGTTCGGCTGGCACCGCTGGCGCAGCGGGTTCGGCCGGTGCCGCATGCGTCGCTCCCCCGGTCACTCCGCACAACATGTGCAGCACCATCGCGTCACAGCAGAAAGGGGACCCCGGGCTCACGATCACCAGTCCGGACTTCCCCTACTGCGGTGAGATTCCGGCGAGCATGACGTGTGACGGGAAGGCTTTCGGCACGGGCGACTCTCCCGCATTCTCATGGACCGGCGTGCCCGCAGGCACCCTGAGTTTTGCAGCTGTCTTCAAGGATATTTCGATTCTCTCGGATGGCGATAAAACCACGGAAAAATATGGCTACCACTGGGTGATGTGGGACATCCCGCCGACTGTCATTGGGCTGCCGGGAAAGATGACGGGCAGCTACGCTTCGGCGGAGGTGCTTGGCGCTCATCAGTGGTCGACGCTCGGCTCATACGGCTTCTTCACGCCCTGCCCCAACCCGTTTCGGGACGCCCCGATGTTCATGTGCGCCCTGACGCTCGACAGCTATGCGTTCACGCTCTACGCGTTACCAACCGCCAAGCTGGATGATCTCCCAGCGCCGGATCTGGACGCCACCACCGGCATGCCAGTAGCGGGCAGCAACTGGGTGGTGAACATGGGGCACTACATCGAGTCCCTCGACGCCATCGCCGTCGCCGAATATCGCGGCACGTCCAAGGCATGGGCCGCGACGTTCGTTCCGCCCGATGCAGCGGAGTTCCCGTGTACCAAGGCAATGCTCCCGGGCGGCGCTGGGACGGGCGGAGCCAGCGGTTCGGGCGGAGCTAGTGGCTCGGGCGGAGCCAGTGGCTCGGGCGGCAAAGGCGGAGCCAGCGGCTCGGGCGGCAAAGGCGGAGCCGGCGGTTCAAGCGGAGCCAGCGGCTCGGGCGGCGCAAGCGGTTCGAGCGGCTCTGGCGGCGCAAGCGGCTCGATGAACATGTGCCTTCACTGAGTGAGAGGGTCGCGGCGACAACTGCCGTTTGGTGACGGCTCGGACTTGCGCACCGGGCCGTCACACTGAAGCCGACTCGGAGCCGCGCCTACAATGCGCGACTTGCGATTCTCAGAGTCTCGCTAGCGCACCGCGCCACGAATTACAGCGGGCGGCGTGATTTCCCACCCGACTGCAGTGCGGCTCGGTGGGAACGCGCCGCCACGATCGTTCTTGTCGTCGAAGGTGGCGCCGCGAGATTGCTGAGCCACGGAGTAGCTGGTACGTCTTATGGGCTCGGAAAAGATTGCCTACGCGCGCCGCCCCGTTCGAACGGTCAACCCAAGAGTGCGTCGCGTCCCTTAGCGCGGAGATCCCCCCAGTATGACCCGATATCGATATCACGTTGCCGCTCTCTTGACGATGAACGCTGGGCTGCTCCTCGCCACGGGGGCACACGCAGGGAGCTGGGCGAACAGCGCCCCTTTCGGCGCCACCCTCCAAGGGGATCTCTACACGCCAACCACGCCGGCCGCATCGCCCGCGATCCTGGTCGTGATCCACATGTGTTCGGGGCACTCGTCAACCGTACACGGTTGGTTCGACTCCGCCGCTGATGCCAACGGGTTCTACCTGATCGCCCCGGACGCGGGTAAGAACTGCTTCGATTCGAGCGCGAGCCGCGACGGCGACAAAGCAGCCATCGTGAAGATGGTCGATTATGTCGTCACGAACAAGAAAGCGGACAAGACCAGAGTCTTCGCGGCAGGCATGTCTTCGGGCGGCTGCATGACCAATACGCTGCTTGCGATTTACCCGGACGTCTTCGTCGGCGGCTCGGCGATGCCCGGATTTCCCGCCGGAGGCTGGCCCTCGGGCGACACCAGCTGTACCAAGTGCAGTTCGTCTCCGCCGAGCACCGACGGCAAATATTGGGGAGACATCGCGCGCAAAGCCTTTACCTGGAACGGCACCTACCCGTGCTCTCAGCAATGGGTCGGCGGCGGCGACGAGTACAACTTCAACGGCTGGCTCCCGGCGGTGGCAGCGCAGTGGCAAAACCTCGCGGGCCTGGACGCCGGCACGGCGGGGACCGGGGCACCAACCGGGTGGACTCGCAAGGTGTACAAGGACACCGCCGGGAATATCCGACTAGAGACTAACCTCGGTCCCAGCAGCCAGAAGCACGATCTGGAGACCGTCAATCCCACCCTATACAGCAAGGTCGTCACCTTCCTGGGGCTCGACAAACCCACGGGCGCTTGTGGCCTCAGCACCACGAGCACCGGCGGTGCGTCGAGCAGCGGTGGCGCGGGCGGCGCGGGCAACTCGAGCGGAGCGGGCGGCGTTGCCAACAACGGCGGCGCACCGAGCGCCGGCGCACCGAGCGCCAGCGGCGCCGCGAATGGCGGCTCAGGCACTTCCACTGCGGGCAGCAACGGAGTGGCTGGGACTCCCGGCACTGCCGGCGCGACGACTGGCGCCGGTGGTGCCTCCGCATCCGGCGGGAGTTCTCCCGCAACCAGCGGCTCGCCGGGATCCGTGGCCGGCAGCAGCGGCGCGAGCTCTGGCGATGATTTCAACCGCAACTCGTCTGGCTGCTCGATCAGCGCCGCCGGACACTCCGCACCCGGACCCCTCGCGGGCCTGCTCGCCGCCGGGATTGGAGCGCTGCTCCTCCGTCGTCGGCGCGCGCGCGGTTAAAGCGCGTACTTAGACTCGGACACGCACGCGCCACCCTCAGTGGTGCGTCCGTTACACGGGCGTCGGCAGGCTCACCATCCAATGGATGCCGAAGCCATCGACGCACATGCCGAAGTAGGGACCCCACGGGGCGTTCGCGAGCGGCATGGTGACCGCGCCCGAGCCGCTGAGCGCAGCAAACACGCGATCAGCCTCGGCCTTGTCGTTCGCGACCACGGAGACGTGGAAGTTGTTGCCGAAGATGGCGGGGGGGGCCAAAGCCTTCGACCACGTCACTACCCATCAAGTGACACGCTTCGGTGATCGGCAATTGGACATGCACGATCTTGTCCTTGGCCGCCTCCGGCACGTTGGGCATGAACGACGCTTCGCCGAACGTCTGGATCATGGCGATCTTGGTGCCGAAGACCGTCTCGTAGAATTGGAACGCCTGCTTGGTGGTGCCGGGGAAGTTCAGATAGAGATGAACGAGCTGCATGGGCGAGTACTTTACACGCGTGGCGAACGCTGCCCAATCCCTCTCCGCCCTGGCCCCATCGTACCAGTCGGGAACAGCTTCCGCCGCTCAGCTAGCCGCAGAATTGGCGGCAGATGCCGTCCTGGCAGCTGCCGCAGGTATCGCTGCACATAGGCAGACACGCGTGTTCGATCACCAGGCAAGCATCGGTGGGTCCGCATTGTACGCATTGCGTGCCGTACTTGGTTCCGGCCGGGCATTCGAGCGGGCAGGCTGCGTCCGTGCAACCCAGCTGCCCATTGTCACAGCTGCATTTATTGCAGCTGATCGGGTCCGGAATCCCGGTCGCGCCGCTCGGGTACACGACACCGCCCACCTTGCAAGAGATCCCCCGGTCGCTAGGCGGCCCACTTTCACAGCTGCCTGCCGGCGTACACGTTGCCACGCCAGGCGCAGTGCACGGCAGACAAGGGGTAATGCATTCGGGCGTGACCTGGTTTGCCAGCTCCGACAGCTCACTGAGCGCTGCCGTATTGTTCGCATTCACGGGGGTCGAGCAACCGCACGAGACAGTCCCTGAAGCTGATGCGGTGCACTGATCCGCTTGCGTCGGGTCGCACGCCTTGGCTCGCTTGAGCGCGGCCGCGTATTGGTCCTGCAAAGGGGCGCACTGGTTTTGACATCCGAGCAGCGTGCAGGTCACAAGTCCGGCTTGGCAGGAGCAGCTGTTACAGCCGTCGCTAGCCGGGAATCGTGTGCCGTCAGCATAGGTCTGTCCTTCATACGAGCAGGACGCGCCCGCCGCGCCGGCAGACGCCCCGCCGCTCGCGTCACCCGCCCCGCCGCTCGCGTCACCTGCGACGCCGGCACCGGCCGCCGAACTTCCGCCCGAGTCGGGACCGGTTGCAAAAGTTCCTCCGCACGCCGCCAACAGAGGCACGGCGAGAGCGCACCACCAGAACCGATTCAAGGACTCGACGCGCGGTGCCATGAGGTCGCCTAAAGCAAGAGCAATGCCACAGGTCTCAACGGCGGCACCAGGCATTTTTTCCATGGCGAGCGCGCGCAACTGGCACAGGTGAGCCACGAGCGCGCCCCGCGTGTCGCGCGCTCAGGGCTCCAAGGCGTTTTCAAGGTGAGAGCCAGTGGGAGATCTCGGGATATTTGGCGAGAGCATCGTTTCCGTGCGCTTGCGCGAATTGCTCGATCGCGGTCGCGAACGAGTTGCTCATCGCGTTGACAGGCTCGGACCAGGTCTTGAGCGATGCCGCAGCGGCGATGCCTGAGGCCGAGATGTGCGGGACATCACTGCGCGGCGGGCCCGAGTCCAGAACGGCGGAGACCGAGCCGATGCCGGCATTGGTACGCGCGGCGACCGCCGGCGAGTACGTTTCCCCCGGTTGACCGAAGCGCTCGGCGAGCAACGCGAGGATCGACGTGTGATCGAGGTTGGCGTGCTTGGCCACGCCACGCTGAACCAGCGGAGATGCGACGATGGCCGGGACCCGCACACCCGTTGTTTCGAAAGGCGGGTAGTGCGCTCCGGGCGGCGGGGGGCATTGCACCTGAAGGGGCGGCACGTGATCATGGAAGCCGCCGTGCTCGTCGTAGGTCACCACCAGCACCGTGCGCTGCCAGCGGCTGGGGTTCGAGGTCAACGCCTCGTACACCTGGCGAACGAATGCTTCGCCGAAGGACATCGGCAGGGGCGGATGGTTGTCGCTGGCGTGACCGCTGAGATGAACGGGCGAGTCCTCGTAGTCCGGCTCGATGACGATCACGCTCGGCCGAGTGGCGTCTGGCTCATGCACGAAATCGAAGGAAAGCGCGGGCAGGCGCCGAAAGCGATCGGTCAACAATTCCGGCCACATTCTGGGCATCAGCGTAAAGAACGACAGGCCTGCCGAATACACCCGCCAGCGAACCTGGTGCGCGTCCAGCCACTGAAAAAGCGTTTCCTGATTGGGGAGCAGCCCGGAGATAGTGTTGTCCCGCTCGGTGAAGCCGCTGATTGCCATCAGCCGGTTCGGCTGTGTAGACGCGGGGATGGGCGCGAACCAGCGGTCACACACCGCGTATTCCCGCGCCAAAAAGCTCGTCGTCGGCAAATCCGCGGGGGTCAACAGGCCCATCGGTGGCGGATCGTTCACGCCGCTCGTACCGGTTGCCTTCTCGTATGCTTTGACGAAGCCGGTCATGGTCGGGCCACCAGTGATGTTGGAAGGCGCGAGTTGGATCGCGACGAAGTCACGTTCGTGGGGCAAGTCGTTCGTCAGCGGGCCGTCTTTCGTGATGAACGGAAAGACCACGGTACCGTCACTTGCCGGATTGGCGAGGCTCGGTTCGAACAGCGATTTGACACCATCGATGTCCGTGCGCCCACCGAATTGCGACTGGCACATGGTCCCGAGCAGGTGGTCGAAGGAGCGGTTTTCCATCATGACGATGACGATGGTATCGACGCGGTCGTGCAATTCTTGTCGGTTCATGGTGCTCCAGTGCTGCAAGCAGCGACCAGTTGAATCCCGAGATTGTGCGGCACGCTCTGGCTGCCGCACTTTTCGCCATCGAAAAGCGTCAGAGACAACGCCCACGCTCCCGCGACCGGCGTACCCTTGAACGCCTGGGATACCTCCCCTGGCGCGAGCTCGATCTTCACCCCCGCGTGCTCGATCTGGTAGCGATGCTTGTCTTCGGCGAGCGTGGTGATGCCGCCCACGACCGCACGGGCGCTCCAGGCGTCTGCGGGTGCCAGCGCTGTGACCGAGAGTGCACTGCCGACGCAGCTCGCAGAAGGGTCGGCCACCGATTGGCCGATGGCCAGCGAACGACCGGCGAGCACCTCTACATCGGCGTCACTACCAGCCGAACCCCACAGGTTCGAAACTTCGAGATGAAAGCGCGCGCTCGCGTTAGGCGCGACCGAAGCGGTCCCCTTGGCCGGCACCGCCCCCGGAGTGGCCTGCGACGGCAGCGCGGTGATCGTGCCGCGGTTCGACGCATTCCAATCGAGCGTGACGTGATCGCCGCTGCAGATCTTATGGGGTGCGGTGTGAAACGAGTAAATCGTGGGCGAGCAGCTCACGCACAAGAGTGCCAGCGGCAGGCTGCCTGGGGATGCGGGCTTCATCGACGCGGTCTCTTCGAGCGAAGGTAGCTCGGAGCCGATCGTTGCCCGCCAATTGGGATCGCCGCAATGGGTTTATTTCCGACGCACCAGACGAAAACCGCCGCCTTCAGCCTGAAAGCGGCGGTTTCATTCGCACGCGAGTTAGGAAGCAGCGCAGATCAGGCGCGGCGACGACGACGGCTCAGCACGACTCCAAGGGCGGCCAAGGCGCCGAGGGCCATGGCACCATTACCGCCGCGCGTGGGCGGGCTGAACGAACACTTGGTCGAGCTCTTCGTGTTGTTCTCCGTTGCCGTCACGGCCGCGTGCACAGTCACGTCGATATCGAAATTGAACTCATCCGCAAGCTGGTTGGCACAAGCCTGCAAATCGCTAGTCCCGATGAACTGCCCGTCGCAGAACAACGCGCCGCCCTTGTCCTTGCAAGTCGTATTGCAAGTATTCACGGTATCGGTCTGACAGCTCTCGTAATTGTCCGTCTGACAGTTGAGAGTGCAGTCTCGATTTACTTCTTCGGTGCACTCGCTCTCGGTCACGCTCATACACTTAGTTTCACAGTCGGTAGTTTGGTCGGTCGTGCTACAGGTGTCGCACTTTGCATTGCAGTCGTGCGAACAGCTCGCTTCGCATTTGCCGTGGTCGCCCCCGAAGTGATGATCGGACTCAGCAGTCGACGTGCAGCTGTCGGAGCACTCACTAACACAGACCTCGTGCGAGCTCTTTTCGGTGATGGTGCTGCACTCCTTCGAGCAGGAGTCAGAATGCGTCTTCGTACAGCTCGTGATATCGGTCGTCGAGCACATGTCGGTGCACATGCTGTAAGTCTTTTGCGCGCAAACCTGCTCCACGGACGTGGTCGAGCAGGTCGTCTGGCAATCCTGAATTGGCTTGAATTCGCATTGGGAATCAGCGGTCAGGTACACGCCGCCGCATTGGTCGAGCGCCTTTGCGTGCGCGGTATGCGGAAGCAACAAGACACCCGACAACAAAGCAAACGCGGACAGGGCGGACGTGATTCGTACACTCATGATTAAGACTCCCTCGGATTTTGACAGGACCGCGAGGCAGTTCGCGGATTGAGGCGAGCCCTTGCAGCTAGTGTACCAGCGCCCCACTTCGCCGAATCATGAGCGATGATCCTTCTAGTTCGAACTGAGTGGTGAACTCCAAACTTGGGTGTTTGCGGGGCGTCCGCAATCAATCCATCGCTTCCGAGCCGGGTTGCGCGGCAAACCGCCTCGGTCCCATCCTTCCGCAGCTCGGCCACGATCGCGGCCGACTGTCACGGGCAAAGCGTCACACCCGCTCGACCAACGCCCGCATCGCGGGCCGTGCCCCCCGCCAGCGCGGCGATCGACGCCGATTCTAACTTTTTTCGCTGGGATCCAGTCGCTCGGGCCACACACCGTTCCGGAACCCCGCGCTGCCCGACTGGCGCGATCGGTGGCCGGCTCGGAAGCGTCCTAGAACTCAATACCGTTCACTCGAGGATTTCGGCGCGCACGAAACGCGCGGCATCGGCGACCGACCGCGGCTCGAACTTCGGCCCACGTTGGATAGTTGGCGACCCACCCAGGATCGCCGCCGAGCTACCCACCGGGCGAACCCGGGCTCGCTCGGCGCCGTACAACGACCTCGCGTCGCACCGCACTCGACGTCTCGAGTGAACGGCATTGGTTCTAGAACACCTCTTGATGAAAACGCAGTGCCAGGCGCCGACAGCTGGCGGAGAGCTTGCGACCCAAGCCCGGAGGCCCGCAAAAGAACACGTCCACCGGCTCGGGTGCGTGACGCGCCGCGATCGCGGAAAGCTCATAATCGAAGTCGGGTGCGCCGACGCGCGTTTGCGTGCGAAGGCCAGTTACCCAGTCGGGCTTTCCGATCTCGTGCGACAGGTTGCGCGCGAGATTCAGCGCCAGTGCCGCGATGTTGCCGCGTCCGCCGGTCATGCAGATTTGGATGTCCACCAGCTGCCGATGATCCGTCTGCTCGACCCGCAACAAGAGCTCGGCGAACCACTCGAACGAGCGCGAGTCGCGGTTCAGCCAGAAGAAATACAGCTTCCCCAGCTGATTTTCGCCGGCGTAGGCACGCGCGACCATGTTCTCGAGCACGCTGGCGAAGGGCGTGACGCCGATCCCAGCGCCGACCAAAACGGCATAGCGCGCGCCGAATATGCTGCGACTCGGCGTGCCGAACGGTCCGTCGATGTTGACGATGACCTCCTCCAAGGCAGCGCGATCATCGGCCATCCGCCGCAGTGACTTCGTCCAATCACCCTCGGAGCGGACGTGGAAACACAGCCTTTCACTGCCCGGCGCGCTGCTGATGGTGAACGGATGCCACTCGTAGCGAGCCAAGCGCGGGATTCGCAGAAATGCGTAGTCGCCGGGGCGCTGCCGGAAGCCCGGCGGGCACTCGATCTCGAGCCGGGTCACACCCGAATTCAGGCCCGACAGAAAAAGCATCCGGCTCACGTGTACGCGTCGCCGCCGGCGCAGCAGCCACTCGAAGCCGAAGGCCAAAAGCGGCAAGACCGCGAATTTGTAGAACCGCGGACCATGCAGCAACGCC
This sequence comes from Pseudomonadota bacterium, assembly GCA_037200885.1. Taxonomy (GTDB): domain Bacteria; phylum Myxococcota_A; class Polyangia; order Polyangiales; family Polyangiaceae; genus PMG-095. The sequence continues at coordinate 1,199,414 of JBBCIN010000001.1, read as the reverse complement.
AGCGCAAACCAGGCAACGTAGGCGAAATGCGCGAAATAGAAGAGCTCGAAACGGCCACGCTTGCGGATCCGTGAGAGCGAGAACCCCCACATCACCGCCGACACGAGCAGGAGCAAAAGGCCGCTTTTACCGGCAGCCGTTTGTGTGAGCGAGAGCCAAATTCCAGCATGCAAGGAGTAGTTCGCGAAATGCGCGGCTGCGTGCACGAGGCCGAGAAAGAACAGGCTCACGCCCAACACGCGATGAATCAGCAAAGCATCATCGAGTGGCAATAGCCTGCCGACTGCAGTCAAGCGCGCCCAGTGCAAGATGCGACGCATTACGGGCACGAGCACGAGCGCGCCGTCCAGATTGAGGCAGCCACCCGCGCCGTGCGCCAACATCAACCACGGGCCCTGATCCCGGTAGCGCAGAGCGCTGGTCACGAATAGTGACACGTTGGCGATGGCGAGCAGCGCGAAAAATACCACCAAAGACAGGCGATTCTCCGCGAGTCGGCGCAGCCGGAGTCGCCAATTGGCGCTCGACTTCGCCTGACTCAAGAGCTCGGCGTCGGGCATGAGCCAACACGCTTCGCTCTTCGAAATCAGCTCGAACAGTTGTGGATCTCCAGCGGTGATCCGCTCGAACTCTTCGAAACAGAGACTCTGGTTGCCGTCGTCGTCGGCGGTCGACAAGAGCAAATTCGTGAGCTCATGGACCCTCACTTCACGCCGCCGGGTCGAGTGCACGCCCGAGGCGTCGGAGCCAGCTTCCTCGTCGAGGTTCATGGCAATCATGCGCCGAATTTCTTCGGGCTCGATCCGACCATTGCCGTCCAAATCGTGAATCTGAAACGCGAGCCGGAGTTTGTCGCGCGCGCTACCAAAGACGAGCCGACGCACGGCGGCCAAAAACTCGTCGCGACTGACTCGTCCGTCGCCATCGCGGTCTAGAATCGACAGCATGCGCTGAGCCAAAAATTCGCTGCGAATGCGGAGCGCGCGTTGCAGATCGCCGGCGTCGATCAGTTGGTCCGAGCCGGCATGGCCCGTGAAGGCACGCGACAACGACTCCAACAGACGGGGATCGAGTGAGCGCGCCGGTCGCGATGACGGCGGCACCCCGAGCGGATCATGCCTGCGAGAGTTCTGTGCCACCGGCTCGAACCTTGATGGCGGGAAGCATGCCAATCAATGAGTATTCTGCCAAGGTCCCCGCGCTCGATTGGCTATTTGCGGGGACTTGGCCTGTGAGCTCGAATTTACCGGCGCCGGCCGCCCCCGGACGTCCCGCCCAGGCGCACCGCAATGCCCCCGATCACGCAATCGAGGCCGCGTTCGAAGGTCACCTCCGACGAGGGATGGGTCGCTTCGCCGACCACCTTCGCGATCAACGGGAAGGTGGTCGGTGGCGATCATCCTCGACGACGACGCCATGGAGTTTGGCCAGATCTATCGCTCGGCCGCAGTGCTCGGCGCTGGCGACGAGCTGCCCTGGGCCGCGCGGCCCGACGAATGGGCAGGCACCGAGAAGCCGTCCAGCAAGCATTCGCGATCGGGACGAGCGGCGCTTCGCTGATTCGCCCGCACGGCGTCGTCGCACGGCGCTCGCCCGAGCTGCCCCATGCGCCGGAAAGCGCGCTGCTCGCTGCGCTGGTCAAGGTCTCGTCTTCGAAGCGCTAGCAGCGCGCGCAGCAGTTCCGTACTATCCCTGCGCATGCGGATGTCGGCCCAACGAGCGGTGTTGACGGGGCTCGCGGTGGCGACCGGCTCGTTCCCGTGCACGGCCCAAAACGCGGACACAAGCTCGCCGCCGGCCGCGGTGATTCGGTCTTACCCGCGAACTGAAAAGCTAGACCGAGAGGACCAGATCGCAGTGATCGGAGACGTGCAGCGGACCTCGTTCTGGGGCAAGTTGGTCTTCGCCGAGAGCAACCTCGTCGAGCAGAAGTACTTGCTGGAAGATCTAGCGACGCAGCAGTTTCACGCCGTCATCTTGCTGGGTGACATGGTTTTTTCCGCCGGCGATGACAACTGGAACTACTTCGATCAGCTGATGGCTCCGCTGCGACGAGAGCCGATTGGCGGAGCCGGAGCCGGCGACGTGCAAGCACCGCCGCCGCCTGACCGCTGGTTTTTCCCCGTGATGGGCAATCACGATTACATGGGCAGCCAGGCTCAAGTGACTCGGCAGTTGAGTCGGCGGTTCGAAGGCTTGCTCGAGCATACGCACTACTCCTTCGATTGGCATCACGTGAAGATGCTCGTACTCGACGGGAATCGCCGCAAACTCTGCGCTTCGCCAAGTGTCGGTGCGCGCGCTTGCGAAGCGGAGTGGCAAGCGCAGCTCGCGTGGTTGCGGAACGAGCTTCACCAGGTCGACCAGGCACCGGCGCACGAGCAGTACGGGGCGCTGCTGTTCGTGCACCAGTCGCCCTACACGCAGAGTCCGTTGGTCGCGGACGATCAAGCGGACGCACGTGAGTTCGCGAAGGAGTTGTTCGACAGCAGCCGTGGGCTCGCGTTGATCTCCGCTCACGCACACGGTTTCGAACGCTACCTATTTCGGCGTGATCCAACCGATCTGCGGCCCGCCAAGGCGTTCATCGTTTCGGCGGGCGGCGGAGGACCTCGTCCCCATTGGCGCCGCCCAGGGGCGGGCGCGGACTTGTCGAAGCTCGCTTGGCCGCGCCCTTTCAATTATCTATTGCTCAGTCAGGATGCCGAGGCGGTCTCTGTCGACGTGCGTGGCCTCGAAAAAGGCCAACAGCAGGTTCGTCAGCTCTCGGATGAGAAGATGACCCTGACTTTTCGCTGAGCCGTCGCGCATGCCGCGACGCCAGTTACCGGCGAATCACTGAGCTGCGGAGAACCGGCGAAGTCCGCCAGCGTCGGTTTCAGTGCGAAAAACGACTGTCCTCGGTCGAATATACCCGACGGGTGACCCGAGATTGTCTGAACGCGCTCTGCCCTTCGCAGTGCCCTATCCTTGGGCTAGCTTGACGACGTTCGAATCGTCTTTCCCAGCACGCGAGCGGATTTTTGGACCCTGATTTTCGAGTGATCTTTGAGTCGGTTCCCGGACTCTACTTGGTACTATCGCCGAAACTCGAGATCGTCGCTGCCAGCGACGCCTATCTCGCCGCGACCATGACCCAGCGAGCGCAGGTGCTCGGGCGCGGGATCTTCGACGTGTTCCCGGACAACCCGGATGACGAGCAGGCCACGGGGGTCGCCAATCTGCGAGCGTCCTTGCAGCGCGTGATCGAGCACCGCCGACCCGACGCGATGGCGGTGCAGAAATACGACATTCGACGCCCCGAGTCGGAGGGCGGCGGCTTCGAGGTTCGCCATTGGAGTCCGGTCAACTCGCCCGTACTGCGCGCGGATGGCGAGCTTTTGTACATCACTCATCGCGTGGAGGACGTGACGGAATTCGTGCAGCTGCGTGAGCACGAAGATGAGAGGAATCGACAGACCGAGGAGCTTCGCACGCGCGCGGTGGCGATGGAGGCGGAGATCTTCCAACGCGCGCAGGAGCTGCAAGGAGCCAACACACGCCTTCGCGACCTGCAATTTCAGCTGGAATCGAGGGTGGAGGCGCGAACCGCCGAGCTCCGCCTGGCCAATCAGGAGCTGGCGCGAGAGATCGAGCAGCATAAGAAGACCGCCGACGCGCTGCGGTCGAGCGAGGCGCAATTTCGGCATGCGCAAAAGATGGAGGCCGTCGGTCGCCTCGCGGGCAGTGTGGCTCACGACTTCAACAATCTGCTCTCGGTGATCTTGAGTTATAGCTCGCTCTTGCTGAGCGACCTCAAGCCGATTGATCCGCTGCGTGCGGACATCGATTCGATTCGCAAGGCGGGGGAGAAAGCTGCGGACCTGACCCGGCAGCTCTTGGCCTTCAGCCGCCAGCAGGTACTCTTGCCACGCGTGCTGGATTTGAACGAGGTGCTGGACGAATCCGAACGAATGCTGCGCCGGCTACTCGCTGCGGACATCGAGCTGGTGACGCGCAAAGGACGCGCGCTGGCGCGGGTGAAGGTGGATCCGAGTCAGGTCGATCAGGTGATCATGAACCTGACGATCAATGCGCGCGACGCGATGCCCAACGGTGGCAAGCTGACGATCGAGACCGCCAATGTGATGTTGGATGGGTCGTACACCACGGAGCACTTCGGCGTTACCCCGGGCCCGTACGTGATGCTCGCGATCAGCGATACGGGGGTCGGGATGGACGAAGAAACGCAAGCGCGCATCTTCGAGCCGTTCTTTACGACCAAGGAGCAGGGCAAAGGAACCGGGCTCGGGCTCTCGACCGTATTCGGCATCGTGCGACAGAGCGGCGGCAACATTTGGGTGTACAGCGAGCTCGGCAGCGGGACGACGTTCAAAGTCTATTTCCCGATCTCCAACGAGGAGGACGTGAGGATTCCCGAGCTGGCCTCGCCACTGACGATGCATGGCACGGAGACCGTGCTGCTCGTCGAGGACCAAGACGAAGTCCGCCAGGTCGCGCTGCAGATCCTACGTCGGTATGGCTATCACGTGATCGAGGCGCGCAACGCGGGCGAAGCGCTGCTGATCTGTGAGCGGCACCCGCGCACCATTCACTTGCTGCTGACCGACGTGATCATGCCGCTCATGAGCGGTCGCCAGCTGGCGGAGCGGCTCGTGCAAGCCGTGCCGGATCTCAAGGTGCTGTTCATGTCGGGCTACACCGAAAATACGATCGTACATCACGGGATCTTGGACTCGGGAATCGCGTACCTGCAGAAGCCCCTCGTTCCCGATGCGCTCCTGCGCAGAGTGCGAGAGGTGCTGGACACGCCGAAGAGAAGTTCGATTCCATCACCATTCGGCTGAGCGCTGACTGAACGGCTCTTCAATCGGCTCGCGACAGGTGGCCGCATCACCACGCCCTTGGGCGTGCAACCTTGGGGCGACTACTACGGCAAACAAACCGACCAATTCGGCGTCCAATGGATGTTGAATTGTGCCGGGGCGCCGTGAAGCGCACGCTAACAATCGCTGTTTTTCGCGTCTGACACGGCTCGAGGCTCAGCGGCGTCCAAACTTGCTCCGCTCGGGCAAATCAGCGAGGATGCGGGGCATGAGATGGGCTCTATCGACGATAGGGAGCTTCGCCGTGCTCGGGTTTGCGGGGATGGCGCACGCGCAGTCGGCAGCGCCTGCGCGCGAGGGCTTTCAGATTGACGTGCGCACGGGCTTCGCGCTGCCGATGGGCAACTTCTCGAAAGACTTGAAGCTCGCCGACCTGACCACGGGACAAGTCCCGGTGATCACGGACATCGGAGCCAAAGTGCTTCCCGAGTTGTTCGTCGGTGGCTACCTCGGCGTTGCATTCGGCGGTGAAGCGGGCACGGCGAAAGCAGCATGTAACTTGAATGGTGGCGGCTGTACGAGCCTCGGATTTCTGCTCGGCCTCGAAGCGCAATATCATTTCTTGCCAGGCGGTTCCGTGAACCCCTGGCTCGGTTACGGGATTGGCGTGGAGTCGATCGGCTTGACCCCCGGCAACAACGGTGGGGATACCGCGACCGCTTCGGGCTTTCAGTTCGCGCGCTTGATGGGCGGCGCGGATTTTCGCATCAATCGCGTGTTTGGCGTGGGCCCATTCGTAGATTTTTCGCTGGGCAAGTACAGCACGGTCAGCGGCGGAACTGCGGGCTCGGACTCGCGCGATATCCCCGAAACCGCCGTGCACGAGTGGCTCACGCTCGGCGCGCGTTTCGTGTTCTTCCCGTGAGCTGCGCGACGGTCTCAGCGCAAGCCCTGCCCGACCACGCCGACCAGCGCGCCCGCGGCGATCAGCCACGTCGAGTTCACCCTGAACCGAAGCAAAAGCACGGCGCTCGCCAGAGCCAGCAATCCCGTTGCCCAATCGACGATCGCGGACCGCGTCAGCTGCGCGGTGACCACGGCCATCAGCGCCAGTGACGCCACGTTCACTCCATCCAAGAACGCACCGAGCGATGGCGAGCGCCGGATCTTTGGCAAGAGCAAGCCGCTGATGGCGACGAAGAAGAACGCGGGTAAAAAGATGCCGAGCGTCGCCCAGAGAGCCCCCGGCGCGCCCCCAAGTAGATAGCCAATGAATGTTGCCGTGGTGAACACGGGACCGGGAGTCACTTGGCCGACCGCGATGGCGTCCAACAACTGCGCTTCGGTCAGCCAATGCCGATGCTCGACGAAGTCGCTGCGCAGAAAGGCCAAAAGGACGTAGCCGCTGCCGAACAACACCGAGCCAATCTTGGCGAAAACCAGGAAAAGCGCGCTCAAACTGAAAGGAGCGACCACGACTTTGGCCCCGGCGACCGAGCCCAAGACCGCCGAAGAAGCGACGCCTCCGAGCATCAGCGGCGGGGGCGCCAATCGCTTGCGGACGAGGAGCTCGATCAGGCCAGCCAGGGCAAGGCAGAGCAGCTCGTTTGCGCCGAAAGCGGCCGCGAGCAGGCAAAGGCTCCCGATTGCCACGAGCGACCGGCTCTTGGCCGCCTTGGGCGCCAGGGCGAGCAGCGCTTGCGCCACGATCGCGATGATCACGGGCTTGATCCCATAGAGCAGCGCGCGCGCTCGTGGTTGAGTACCGAAGCGCACGTACGCCGAAGCCAACGTCCCGGTGATCGCGGCGGCCGGCAAGATGAAGGTCGTTCCGGCCACGAGCAGGCCTCGCCAGCCCGCGCGTTGCTGGCCAATGTGAATGGCCATCTCGGTCGAGTTCGGGCCCGGAATCAAATGAGTCATGCCGAGCAGATCCAGGAATTCGGCGTGCGTCAGCCAGCGTCGCCGGCGCACGACTTCGTCCTCCATCATGGCGATGTGGGCGGCTGGGCCGCCAAAGGCAGTCACCCCGAGGCGTAAGAACAGCACTGCCAGCTCGCGCAGGGTCGCCCCCGAGACGGCCGGCGCTGACCGAACGGGTCGCGCGCGAGGAGCATCCTCCGGATTCATTCGCGGGCAGACGTTAGCCTAGACGCGGCTAAGGTCCCGGCGCGATTGGCCGTAATACCGCCTACAGCACCCCTACCCCAGCCTCATCGCAACTCACCCTTACGGTGCGCTAGGACGCGAAACTACTCGTGATTTCTCTCCAGCATCGACGGATCGCCTGGCTGATGGCCCTGCTCGCGGTCGTGGGCGTCGGGCTCGTGACCTATGCGAGCGCGCGGAGCTATGCCGAATCCGAGGGGGCGCTTCACCGCACGCTGGCCGTGAGGCAAGCGATCGCGGACACGATGTCTTTGCTAAAGGACGCCGAGACCGGACAGCGCGGATACCTATTGACCGGCGACGATGCAGTCCTAGCTCCGCACCAGAAGGCCGAACGCGAAATAGAGGCGCAGCTGCAACACCTGGGCGCGCAGACTGCGGAGGACTCAGCGCAGAGACAAAGCACCGAGCGGGTGCGTGCGCTGGCGCGACAGAAGCTCAACGAGCTCGCGCGCCTGATCGAACTGCGGCGTCAAGGGCGCACCGAGGAAGCGCTGGCGAGCGTGCGTGAGGGCAAGGGTAACCGACTGATGGTGGCATTGCGCGCCGAGACCGGACGAATGCTCGAGCGGGAGACGGCGCGTCTCGAGCAACGCGAACGCGACCTAGTGTCACAACAGCAGCGCGCGATCAGTGCCGTGGGCTCAGGGCTCGTGCTCGCCGTTGCGATTGCGGTCGCCGGACTGTGGACGATTCGACGGGACGTCGCCGAGGTGCGTTTGGCCCACAGTAAGCTCTTGAGCAGCGAACAACAGCTGCGTAATCTGGCTGACAATGCGGTCGATTTGATACGAATCATCGATGCTGAGGCGCATTTCGTGTACGTGAGCCCCTCCAGCGTAGCGCTCCTTGGGCACACCCCGGAAGAAGTCCGCGCGATGCAACCATACACGATCTTGCATCCGGACGACGTGGAGCGGGCGCGCGCCTTGACCCTGGAGGCGCGCCGCACGGGGAAGCCAGCCGCGCCGTTCGTGCATCGGTTACTGCGCAAAGACGGCAATTATTTGTGGGTCGAAACCCGCATTCAACCGGCGATCGAGCAGCCCGGACAGGTCGGCTATTTGCACCTGACCTCACGCGACATCAACGCGCAAAAGCTCGCGGAGGACGCGCTCCGCAAGCAGACCGCGCGTTTCGAGTCGATCTTATCGAGCATGGGCGATGGCGTAGTGGTCATGGACGAAGAGCGCCGACTCCTGGTGGTCAATCCGAAGGCACGCGAGTACATCCGGCAGCCGGAAGGCGAGCAGGTTCCCGCGGACTGGTCGACGCGTCACGCGACCTTCATGCCGGACGGAGTAACGACATTCCCACCGGAAAAAGGTCCGCTCACGCGCGCGCTGCGGGGCGAAGCCTGCGAAGGCGTCGAGATCTTGATCCACGATGTGCATGGGCAGGCGCGTTCCCTGAGCGTGGCTGCTCATCCGATCCGAGATGGTGAGGTCTCGATGGGCTGCGTCGCGGTGTACCGTGACGTGACCGAACAGCGCCGGGCCGAGAAGGAATTGGCAGAAAATGAGCAGCGCTTCCGGGTCCTATCGGAGGCGACGTTCGAAGGGCTGGCGATCTCGAAGAATGGACGCCTGATCGACGCGAACGCCAACTTCTTGAACTGGGTTGGACGCGACTTGGCCGAATTGATCGACAAGGATGTCGTGTTGCTGTTCGCTGCCGAGGACCGAGAGCGCGTGGCTCGCTCGAGCGACCAGGATCTCGTCTACGAAGCGCGCCTGCTCCGCCGCGATGGCACGACCCTGCCGGTCGAAGTGCGCGCCAGCGCCGCAAAGCTGCACGGTGAGGTCGTGCGCATCGCCTCGCTGCGCGACCTCACGGAGCGTAAGAAGCGCGAGCAAGAACTGGCGCTGCACGCCGAACAATTGCGCACCCTGTCGCTCCGCGACGAGCTGACCGGCCTGTACAATCGACGCGGTTTCATGGAGCACGCCCGGCAGCAACTGCGCACCTCGGCCCGCGTTCAGCGGACCGCGACGCTGTTCTTCGCCGACCTGAACGGGCTCAAGAGCATCAACGACGGACTCGGTCACGACGCCGGGGATCGAGCCATCGCCTCGGCGGCCGCGGTCCTATGCACGGTGTTTCGCAAGTCCGACGTCGTGGCTCGCCTCGGCGGCGATGAGTTCGCCGTCGTGGCGTTGGACTGCGACGCCAAACAGCTGCAGGCCGTCCACGCGCGGCTGCAATCGATCCTGAACGACTTCAACTCGAGCACCACGGAGCCATTCCGGCTCTCGATGAGTATGGGCGCAGCGGTCTACGACAGCAACGCGCCGATCGAGTTGGAGCGCCTGCTCGAAATCGCGGACGCGCGAATGTACGACGACAAGCGCGCCCACGCGCAATCCCGATCCTCGCGTAGCATACGCGCTTAGGGCCGCGGCCTCAGGGGCAGTCAGTGATGCTGCGGGGTGCGTTGGGAAACCCGCGATCGCCCAATCTTCGAACTGCTCACCCGGGCTCGACGATGGCTAGCGCGCGATCTGCGCGGGGTCGATAGCCAGCTCTTGCACGAGGAAGCCCCACAGGTCCGCCCATTCTTCGATCTGTTTGTTGGTGGGCTTGCCCGCGCCGTGTCCGGCTTTGGTGTCGATGCGGATCAGGATCGGTGCGGGGCCACTTTGGGCATGCTGGAGGGCAGCGGCGAATTTGTAGCTGTGCAGGGGGACCACGCGGTCATCGTGATCGGCGGTGTAGATCAAAGTGGGCGGGTAAGCGGTGCCCGGCTTGGTGTTGTGGTACGGCGAATAGGCGCGAAGCGCCGCGAATTCAGCGGCGTTTTTCGGTGAGCCGTAGTCCGATTCCCAGGCCCAACCGATGGTGAATTGATTGAAGCGCAGCATGTCGAGCACGCCCACGCCGGGCAGCGCCGCGCCGAACAGCTCGGGGCGCTGGGTGATTGCCGCGCCGACCAACAGGCCGCCGTTGCTGCGACCGCCGATCGCCAGCTTCGACCGCTGGGTGTAGCCGTTGGCGGTGAGGTATTCGGCGGCCGCGATGAAGTCGTCGAATACGTTCTGCTTGTGCAACTTGATGCCGGCTTCGTGCCACTCAGCGCCGAACTCGCCGCCGCCGCGCAGGTTGGGCACGGCCAGGATCCCGCCGAGCTCCATCCAGACCAAGTTGGGCACGCTGAAGCTGGGTGTGAGCGAGATCTCGAAGCCGCCGTAGCCGTACAGGTAGGTCGGGGCCTGCCCGTCGTGCGCGAGCCCTTTGCGCGCGCACAGGAACATCGGGACTTTGGTGCCGTCAGCGCTCGCGTACCAGACCTGAGTGGTCTCGTAGCTCGTTGGGTCGAAGGCGACTTGCGGACGCCGCCACAAGCTGGTCTTGCCGGACCGAACCTCCAACTTCCAAATCTCGGGCGGGACCGAAAAACCGCTGTACCAGAAGTAGGTCTCGCGATCGCGGCGCTTGCCGGAGAAGCCGCCCGCGCTGCCGATCCCCGGTAGTGAAAGTTCTCGCTCGAGCGAGCCATCGAGCCGGTGGATCGTGACTTTGGTGTGGGCATTGTCCAGCCGCGTCACGATCAGGCGATCGGCGACCACGCTCACCGACTCGAGCGTGTCCGGGCCTTCGGCGATCAGCTCACGCCACGCAGCCCGCTCCGGATGGTTCACGTCGATGGCGACGACTCGGCGCCGCGGCGCGGAATCGTCGGTCAAAAACCAGAGCTGATCGCCGTCATTGCCGAGAAATTCGAACTTTGCGGTAAAACCGGGCAGGAGCTCGATGGTTTTGCGTGCGGCAGCAGGCAGATGCAGATCTTGAATGAAGACGCAGTTCTTCGGATCAGTGCCGATGCCGACCCACAGGATCAGCCAGCGCCCATCCTCACTGACGTTCGCGTTGAAGCCCCACTCTTTGTGATCCGGCCGGGCGTAGATCAGGGTGTCGGCGGACTGCGGCTGGCCGAGCCGATGGTAGTACACTTTCTGATCGTAATTCTGCCCGGTGAGCTCATCGCCCGGCTTCGGTGGATCGAAGCCCGCATAGTAAAAGCCGCGATCGTCGTGGCTCCAACTGGCGCCACTGAATTTGACCCAACGCAGCACGTCCGTGGTGTCCGTCGCGGTCGCGACGTCGCGCACGCGCCAAACCTGCCAATCGGAGCCGGCTTCCGCCAGGCCGTAGGCCATGCGCTTGCCGTCGTTGCTGAACTCGAATGAGCCGAGCGCCACCGTGCCGTCTTTCGACAGGGCATTGGGATCGAGCAGCGGCTTCCGCTCGCCGCCCTCGCTCAGGGTGTAGAGCACCGCTTGGTTCTGCAGACCGTCGTTGTGAGTGACGACCAGACGCGAGCCCTCGATCGCGGGAGCGCCCCAGCGCTCGTAGTTCCATAGCTCGCGCAAACGCCGCTCGAGCGCTGCGCGGGCATCGATCTTCGAAAACTGCTGGGCGGTGAGCGCGTTTTCCGCGTCGATCCAGCGCCGGGTCTCCGGCGAGTCCATGGCTTCTAGCCAGCGGTACGGATCGGCTACGGCCACGCCGTGATACTGGTCTTGCTGATTGCCGCGCGGCGCGTCCGGATAGCGCAGGCCTGCCGGAACAGCTGCTACTGATACAGAGGGAGGAGACGGCGCGGGCAACCGAGTCATCGCTGCGCCCGGTGCGGCTTGACGAGCGGGGCGACAGCCAAACACCGGCGTAAGGAGACACGACAGACACAGGGCCGAAAGGAGACCTCGAGGCATGACACGAGCTGGACTCTATCAGCGCTCGTCAGCAATGCCACATTCGACCCGGGGGGCGGCAAAGGCAGCGATTTACTTCGCTGCCGGGAGGTTGGCCTCCGTGGGCTTGACCTAGGCACAGGACCGCGCGCGCGTGCGCGAGCAGTCCTGCACAGCACGAGTCAGAGAATGTAGCCGAGCATGCAGCCCTTCTGCGACAACCTCGCTATCGTGTTGTCGAACGCGAACCCGGCCCCGTTCGCGGCCGACCAACTGTAGACACTGCAGGTATGCAGCACGCCGTGCCAGTAGTTGTCGCCGTTGAGCAAGCCGATGGTCCACGGCGTGATGATGCTCGCTCCCGCGGCGCTGGCGAGCTTCTCGCATTGGTCGACGTACATGACGCCGAAGTCTTGGTACCTCCAAACGTCGCCGTCGTAAGTGACGAGGCCCGTGAGCGGCGCGTTGTTCGTCGCCCCCGATTGTCGGTCGCGGACGAGGTTGCAGTTGTGGGTGTTACTGAGGCTGTCCGAGGTATAGGTCGTCCAGCCGCCGGTCATGACCTGAACGCCCGTCGCTGCGCGGCTAGCAAACCAGCCTGGAAGCGGCCACGGTCCGTTCGCCGGGCTCAGCACCTGAGCGCCGCGCATACTGGCCTGGAGCAGGCAGGCCTTCCAGGTCAAGTTCGGCATCGTGAGCCATTCGAAGTTGCCGAGCGGAATACCGGTAGAGCCATTCATGTTGCAGGAAAAGGTGTAGGTCGAGAAACCAGTCCACGCGACGATGTCGTGGCGTCCGATATACGCGGTCGTGCTCCCGACCAGTGCGCCGAAGGTCGCAGAGATGGTCGTGGAGAGCCCGACCGTCGGGCCCGCCGTCGCGAGGGCAATGCTCCCCGCCACGTTGCTGATCGTCGCCGCCGCCGTGTTGGAGGATGCCCAGGTCGAGCTCGTCGTTAGATCTTGAGTCGAAGCGTCGGTGTACGTGCCGACGAGAGCGAACTGCAGGGTCGTGTTGATTGGCAGGCCGGGGGATGCCGGAGTAACGGCGACCGAGACGAGCGTCGCGACGCCCACCATCAGCGTGGTCGAATCGCTGACGCCGTTGAGTGTTGCCGAAATCGACGTCGAGCCCACGCCGGTCGTGGATGCGAGACCTTGCGAGCCCGCGGCATTGCTGATGGTGGCCTTCGTTATATCGCTGGAGATCCAGGTAGCGGTCGTCGTCAGGTTTTGCGTGCTTGCGTCGGTGTAGCTGCCCGTGGCGGTGAATTGCTGGGTGAGTCCCTTGGCGACCAACGGCGGCGCGACTGGAGTGACGGCAATCGAGACGAGCGTCGCTGCGCTCACCGTCAGCGTAGTCGAGCCGGTAACGCCACTGAGCGTCGCGGAGATCGACGTCGGGCCCACGCCCGGGGTGGAGGCGAGACCCTTCGAGCCAGCCGCATTGCTGATCGTGGCCTTCGTCGTATCGCTCGAAGCCCACGTAGCAGTGGTGGTCAGGTCTTGCGTAGTCGTGTCGGTGAAGGTGCCCGTGGCGGCAAATTGCTTGGTCAGGCCCTTGGCGACCGACGGCGTTGCGGGAGTGACGGCGATCGAGACGAGTGCGGCCACGGTCACCGTCAGCGTGGTCGAGTCGCTGACACCGTTGAGTGTTGCCGAAATCGACGTCGAGCCGACCGCCGCCGTCGATGCCAGACCTTGCGAGCCAGCGGCATTGCTGATCGTGGCCTTCGTCGTGTCGCTGGACAACCAAGTTGCGGTCGCGGTCAGGTTTTGCGTGGACGCATCGGTGTAGGTGCCGGTGGCGGCAAATTGCCGAGTGAGCCCCTGGGCGACCGATGGCGTCGCCGGGCTCACGGCGAGCGAAACGAGCGTCGCTGCGCTCACCGTTAGCGTGGTCGAGCCGGTCACGCTGCCGAGCGTAGCGGAGATGGACGTCGGGCCCACGCCCGGGGTGGACGCGAGACCCTGTGAGCCGACGGCATTGCTAATCGTAGCCTTGGCCGTATCGCTGGACGCCCAAGTTGCGGTCGTGGTCAGGTTTTGAGTGGTGGCGTCGGTATAGATGCCCATGGCCGTGAACTGCTGGGTGAGTCCTTTGGCGATCGACGGCGCGGCGGGGGTCACGCCGATCGAGACGAGTGTCGCCGCAGTGACCGCAAGCGTGGTCGAGCCGCTCACGCTGCCCAGTGTCGCCGAGATCGAGGTCGACCCGACAGCCGCTGTCGATGCCAAACCTTGCGAGCCAGCGGCATTGCTGATGCTGGCCTTCGTCGGATCACCGGACGCCCAGGTGGCAGTCGCCGTCAGGTTTTGCGTGCTCGCATCGGTATAGCTACCCGTAGCCGTAAATTGCAGAGTGAGCCCGTTGGCAACAGACGGTGTTGCGGGGGTCACGCCGATCGAGACGAGCGTCGCCGCTGTGACCGCGAGCGTGGTAGAGCCGGTAACGCCGGCAAGCGTTGCAGAAATCGACGTCGATCCTACGCCCGGAGTGGATGCGAGACCTTGCGAGCCAACGGCATTGCTGATCGTGGCCTTCTCCGTATCGCTGGACGACCAAGTTGCGGTCGTGGTCAGGTTCTGCGTGCTGGCATCGGTGTAGGTGCCCATGGCCGTGAACTGCTGAGTGAGTCCTTTGGCGATCGACGGCGTGGCGGGGGTCACGCCGATCGAGACGAGCGTCGCTGCAGTGACCGTGAGCGTGGTCGAGCCGGTCACGCCGTCGAGTGTTGCGGAAATCGAGGTCGACCCGACGCCCGGGGTGGAGGCGAGGCCTTGCGAGCCAACGGCATTGCTGATCGTGGCCTTCCCCGTATCGCTAGAAGCCCAGGTGGCGGTCGCGGTCAGGTCTTGCGTGGTCGCGTCCGTGTAGACGCCCACGGCGGTGAACTGCTGGGTGAGTCCTTTGGCGATTGACGGTGTTGCCGGGGTCACGCCGATCGAGACCAGGGTGGCGGCGGTGACTGTCAGTGTGGTCGAGTTACTGACGCCGTTGAGTGTTGCCGAGATTGATGTCGAACCCACGCCCGCGCCGGATGCAACACCTTGCGAGCCAGCGGCATTGCTGATCGTGGCCTTGGTCGTGTCACTGGAAGCCCAACTGGCAGTCGTGGTCAGGTTTTGCGTGCTGGCGTCGGTGTAAACACCAGTGGCCGTAAATTGCCGGGTGAGCCCATGGGTAACCGACGGGGTGGCGGGGGTCACACCGATCGAGACGAGCGTGGCCGCGGTCACCGTGAACGTGGTCGAGTTGCTGACGCCGTTCAGCGTCGCCGAGATCGACGCCGTCCCTACTTTCGGGGTCGACGCGAGGCCCTGCGAGCCGACGGCATTGCTGATGGTGGCCGTCTCCGTATCGCTGGAAGCCCAAGTGGCGGCCGTGGTCACGTTCTGCGTGGTCGCATCGGTGTAGGTGCCCGTGGCCGTAAATTGCCGGGTGAGCCCTTTGGCGATCGACGGCGTGGCGGGGGTCACGGCGATCGAGACGAGCGTTGCTGCGCTCACCGTCAGCGTGGTCGAGCCCGTGACGCTACTGAGCGTGGCGGAGATCGACGTCGGCCCCACGCCGGCGCTGGACGCGAGCCCCTGCGAGCCAACCGCATTGCTGATCGTGGCCTTCGTCGTATCGCTCGAAGCCCAGGTGGCAGTCGTGGTCAGGTCTTGCGTGGTCGCATCGGTGTAGGTACCCGTGGCCGAAAATTGCCGGGTGAGCCCCTTCGCGACCGAAGGCGTCGCTGGGGTCACGCCGATCGAGACGAGCGTCGCTGCGGTCACGGTCAGCGTGGTCGAATTGGTGACGGCGCCGAACGTCGCCGAAATCACCGTCAAGCCCACGCCAGCGGTGGACGCGAGGCCCTGCGAGCCCGCGGCATTGCTGATCGTGGACTTCGTCGTATCGCTCGACAACCAAGTGGCGACCATGGTCAGGTTTTGCGTGGTCGCATCCGTGTAGGTGCCCGTGGCCGTAAATTGCCGGGTAAGCCCCTTGGCGACCGAAGGCGTTGTCGGGGTTACGCCGATCGAGACGAGCGTCGCCGCAGTGACCGTGATCGTGGTCGAACCGCTCACACCGTCGAGTGTTGCCGAGATCGACGCGGAGCCCACGCCCGTCGTCGATGCCAGCCCTTGCGAGCCGGTCGCGTTGCTGATCGTAGCCATCGAATCGTCGCTCGATGCCCAGGTCACCTGGCTCGTAAGGTCGAGGACCGTGTCGTCCGAGTAGCTACCCGTTGCGGTAAATTGCTTGGTGAGCCCCTTGGGCATCGACGGCGTTGCGGGGGTCACGTCGATCGAGACGAGGCTGGCGGCCGCGACAGTGACCTCCGTCGAACCGGTGACACCATCGACGCTCGCGCTGATCGTTGCTTGGCCAACGGCGACGCCAGTAACCACTCCGGAAATTGCATCGACGGTCGCGATGCTCTCGTCGCTCGAGGTCCATGCAGCCTGGCTGGTCACGTCTTGCGTCGTGCTGTCGGTCAGCGTCGCGGTAGCAGCGAGCTCGCGCGTCGTGCCTTTGGGCAGCGAGGGCTCGGGTGGCGTCAGCGCGATGGAGCCCACGACTGCGGACGAAACGGTGACCAGCGTGTTCGCGCTCGTTGCGCCCAAGACCGCACTGATCTTCGCCGAGCCGACCGCTACGGCCGTCAACAAGCCTTGGGAGCTGACGGTGGCGAACTTCTTCGTGGCAGAGCTCCACGTCACCTGCTTGGTCAAATCTTGAGTCGTGTTGTCCGTGAACACGCCGGTAGCCTTGAGTTGTTTTTCCAGGCCTTTTGCCAAAGTCGGGGTCGGGGGGGTGATGCTCAACGTCAGCAGCGTCGCGTCGGTCACGGTGACGGTCAGCGTCGCCGTGAGGCTGGAGGCGGTCACGGTGATCTCCGCGGTCCCCACCTCGAGCCCCACGACCGTGCCTCCTTCGACGGTAACCACTTCCGGGTCGCTGCTGGTCCAACTCGCGTCGCTCGTCACGTCAGTGTTCGTCCCATCACTGGCAATCAGCGTAGCCTGGACGTCGGATGACGTCCCAGCGGCGATCGATAGCTCGCGCGGGGTGAGCTCGAGCGATGCCACGGGCCCGGGCTCTCCGGCTTCACCCGCGGCTCCAGAGTCCGAGGTCGAGGGATGCGGAACCACGGAGTCATTGTCCTTGCAGCTGGCTCCGGTGATGAGGAACAGAACGAACAGCGCGAGGACGCGGCACAATGTCATCCGCCGATAGTCACAGCTAAACTCGGAATCACAAGCTCCAAATCACATCACCGATAATTGATAATCACTGGGGAACTACGCTACATCGATTTCCGACATGAATAAACGCAACAAAGGCTGAGCGGGTGTTGCTGTGGGTAAAGGGTGCACGCGCAATCCGATCTAGCGAGTCCACGCTGAATAACGATGAGAACCTCCAAAGCGCCACAGCTACTGTTGCCGGCAATTTCGCAACGGAGTTGCGTAAATGCGCGAGCTCGCCCCCCGCCGGCTGGGCGACCTGCGACCGTCACAATCGTGCGTCTAGCGCACGCCGCGCGCGCGGCGCTCGAGTTTCGTGATGTTCGAACGCCCGATCCTCGATTGGCCCAGCGCGCGGATGATTTAGTCGCGCCATTCAACATGCCAGCCTCGTCATATCGAATCATTCGGATCGCGAGGCACCTGACGGCGAATACGATCGAAGAGAACTCCGGAAGAGCGCCGTTTATCGAGGTGTGCGCTCGCTAGACATTCGGCGCGCGCGCCACGCGTCGATGCTGAAGCGCCCCGGGGCTTGCGTGGTGAGGTGCACGCAGACGCCGAACAGACACAGGTTTTTGACCAGGTTCGAGCGTTGGAACACGGTCCATAGCCAAGCCGACTCGGCCGGGATGTCAGCCGGGACCTGGAACACGCCGGGCAGGTGCACGGTCAAAGTAACGATGAACACGAACGCGCCGAGTAGCCGGGCCCCGAGCTGGATGCGGTAGCCCGTGAGGATAGACAAGCCGCCGATCAGCAGCACCAGCCCGCTGACGCGCGAAGCGAGCATCGGATAGTTGACCCAAGCCGGCATGAAATGCCGAATCAGGTGATCGTCGAGCAGGTGCTCGCTTCCGAGGCCGAGGAAGATCGAAGAAAACAGGCCTCGAAAGATCAGATCGCGCGTGTCATTGCTCACCCGTCGTTCGAAACCACGAATGAGTCGGAGCATGGCTCACGCTCAGCGGCGCCCGAACTTGGGCAGCGCGGCAAGGACGGCCTGCTGGATGTCGCACAGGCGGACGGCGGTGAGCACTTGCGCGTCGTTGCTCACGAGGTCGAAGCGGTCGTGGGCGACGCCGCCCTCGGTGCGGATCTCGGAGGCGCGGATGTGGACGTTTTGAGCGTGCAGCGCGTTGCTGATCGCGTTGAGCAAGCCCTCGGTGTCGGGCGCTTCGACGAGCAAGGTCGCTTCGCCGCGGCGCAGCCCCTCGAGCTCGAAGTAGACGCGAGTGGCCGGGGAGCTGGAACTGGAGCTGGGGATTGCGCTCGGGCGCGAGGCGGCCAGCACGTCCTCTGCCACGAGCTCGGAGAGTGTTTGCAGGAAGGCACCGAGCTCAGCGGCGTCCACTGCGGCGCTGGCGTCACCCTTCGTGTGTTGCAGCTGAAAGAAGTCCACGGCTTCGGACCGGCCGTCACCGCGCTGGCGGCAATACACCTTGGCGTTGCGAATGCTCAGGCCGTGAACGAGCAGCGCGTCGGTGACCAGGGCGAGGAGTCCCGGACGGTCCTCGGCCACGACGCAGACTTGCTCTCCGGAAGGGCCGACGCAGATTTCCGCGTGGACCAAGTGCGCGCCGCGGCGTGCCACGACCCGAGCGTGGTCGGCGACCTCACTGGCCGTAAAGACACGAGCGTAAGCAGAGGGCATGGTTTCGAGAAACTCTGTCATTTTCGATCGGTCGAAGTGCTTGGAAAAATGCGGTTCGAGGCTTTCGCTAGTCTTTGCTCGGGCACCGCGAGAGAGCAAGATCGTTCGGACGCGGTGCCCCCGAAGGTGGGCCTGGCCCAGCGCTTTCGTCCCGAAAATCGCACCCGAAACAATCGTCCCCCTGCGACTCAGCTGGACAGCGATGGCGCTGGGGTGATCGGCGCTGCCGGTGTAAGGTTCGCCGGCCGTTGCGGAAGGAACGGCGATCGGCAGACCTGCTTGCTCTTCAATACCGGGCGCTTTGCGCTGTTCTTCTTGGTGGTGTTCCTAGCCAACTGGCTGTTGGGCAAACGCTGGCGTGCGCAAAACGTGGTTTTGGTGCTGGCGAGCCAATGGTTTTACGCCTGTTGGGACTACCGCTTCTTGGGCTTGCTCTGGTTCTCGATGTTGGTCGACTATTTCGTGGCCCGAAGGCTCGCGGCCAGCGACGACCCGCGACACCGAAAGCGGCTGATCACGCTCAGCGTTTCGGTGCAGCTCGCCATCTTGGGTCTGTTCAAGTACCTGAACTTTTTCGTCGATAGCGGCGCCGCGCTGCTCGAACGACTCGGAATTGCGGCCCATCCGATCGCTCTCGGCATCGTGCTGCCAGTCGGGATCTCTTTCTACACGTTTCAGACGATGAGTTACACGATCGACGTGTACCGCCGCGTGATTCCGGCCGAGCGAAACTTGCTTTCGTTTGCCACCTTCGTGTCTCTGTTCCCGCAATTGGTGGCAGGACCGATCGAGCGTGCACGGCGGATCTTGCCGCAGATCAACGCCCCGCGCAGCCTGCCGCCAGAGGCGCTCTACTCGGGCGCTAGCTTGATCTTGTTCGGTCTGTACAAGAAGGTGTTCATCGCCGATAACCTTGCGACGGTCGTCGACCAGGCATTTTCGCGGACCGAAAGCCTGACGCGCGCCGAAGCGATCTTGGCGTTGTACGCGTTTGCGTTTCAAATTTACGGGGATTTCTCGGGCTACACGGACATCGCGCGCGGCACCGCCAAGCTACTGGGCTTCGACTTTGCGCTCAACTTCCGGCGCCCGTACCTGGCGCGAAACCCGAGCGATTTCTGGCAGCGCTGGCACATCAGCTTGTCCAGCTGGCTGCGCGACTATCTGTACATCCCGCTGGGCGGGAACAAGCGCGGTGCGGCACGCACGTTGCTCAATCTTTTTTTGACCATGCTGCTCGGTGGCCTATGGCACGGAGCGTCTTGGACGTTCGTGCTGTGGGGCGCATACCATGGGCTGCTCTTGGTCGCGCACCGCCTGCTGAAGCCCGCCTTGAGCCACGTTCGGCCGAGCGGATCCGTGGGCAGCGGGCTTTGGAGCGTGCTGCGTTGCGCGCTGATGTTCCACTTGGTCGTGCTCGGATGGCTACCATTTCGAGCGCACAGCTTGCTCGAGGTCAAGCAAGTTTTGCTCGGCATCGCTCAGCGCGGCGGAGCCGTCGGCGAAGCGCTGACCTCTGCCAAGTGGCTGTGCGCGTGCACGGCGCTATTGATGCTGCTCGAACTGGCCGAGGAGCTTCGGCCGAATTTTCTGGAGCGCCGCCAGTTTTGGGCGCGCGGGCTCGTGTACGCGGCACTATTACTGTCGATTTTCGTCGCTGGATCCCCAGATGGACAGACCTTTATCTACTTCCAATTTTAGTTGGCGGCGCTTGCCGTTCGGCGCGCTATTCGCCATCGCGCTACTCGCCTGCGTGGAGCTCGGCACGCGCGCCTTCTTCAAGCCGCCCTTCGTCTCGCTCGAAACCTATACCGCCCACTACCCCTTCGCCCCGCAATACGGCTTCGAGGGCTCCCGCGCCTGCTTCCCCGTGCACGATCAGATGAGCTGCGCCGCCACGCAGGACATGAACATCATCCCGCAGCAGTTCCCGCGCAAAAAGCCGCCCGGTGAGCTGCGCATCATCGTGATCGGCGCCTCGATCTCCTGGGAGGGTCCGCGGCCGAGCAAGAGCGAGGGCAACTATCCGAGCCGCATGTTCGAGTTACTGCAGCGCGCGCATCCTGGTCGGCCGCTGCGGCTGATCAATTTGTCAGTGCCGGGCTTCGGCTCCACGCGCCAAGTGGTGCGCTTTCGCGAAGCGCTCGAGTACGACGCAGACGTATTCATCGTCCACACCCACGACACCAACGAGGTCCGCGAGGATCAACGCCGCGCCTACGTGCGCAAGTTGCACTCGGGCGTCGCTGGCAAACTTTTGTACTCGAATTCGGTCGTGGTGCTGAAAGGCTGGTGGTCTACGGCGTTGGGCGTGCGCGCGCCACGCCCGGTGGTCGCTGTTGGTGAGGATGAAGCAGCGGGCTTGGACGCCGCCGCCAAGAACGAGCGCTGGCTGCGTGGCTTGGAGCACAACGTGAACACCATGCTCGAGCTGGCGCGGGCCCGCTCGATTCCGGTGATCTTGATCGGGGCCAGCCGCGCCAACACCGGCGGCCGCGACCGCCCGCAGAACGCCTACCTGCGCACACGCGTCAGCGGCTCTGCCGTCCAGTTCCTCGATGTGCCGGCGCTGTTCCGCCCTGGAATCGAGAGCAAACACCGCCGATTCTACAAAGACAACATTCACTACAACGCTGAAGGCTCGAGCTTGGTCGCCGCTGCGCTCGCGCCGCTGGTGGAGACCGCGTTACCGCAGCTGCGCTAATGCGTTGCTTCGCCACGAGCGCGGGCTACTTCGATTGCTGCGGGGCAGGATGGGCGGGTTTGCCCTCTAGCTTGTCACCGGCCCGCTCGAAGGCGTGGCCGGTAGCGTGACCGGCGTTGTTTAGCGCATGCCCGGTTTTCTCCGCTGCTCCCTCGAGCGCGGTGCCGGTTTTTTCTGCCGCGGTGTCCACACCCTTACCCGCGCGCTCCATGGGGCCCGCGGCGCCGCGGTCGTGGTGGCAGGCGGCAGCGAGTAGCAGAGTCAGCAGCACGGTTTTGGGGATCACGTCTAGATCGTAATCCCCGAGTCGCGAGCGTCTAGCCCCGATCGACAAGCTATAGGGTGCGCTTGAGCCAGTCCTGCAAGGGTTTCAGGAAAGTCTGCTTCCAACGAAAGCCGAAATACGGATCGGCCTCACCAAATTCCGGGTGGTGCTCGATATTGATATGGCGCGCGTGATCGAACAGCGAAACGGTGTCGAACATGGCTGGACCGAAGCCCGTACCTTCCACATACACCAGCAGGTCGCCCCGAAAATCGCCGACGTTTTTGTAATAGGTGTCGTCCCGCCCGGCCAACCCGCAAGACAAATCACGCAGCGCGGCGAGTGAGCCGTAATTGTCGAACAACGGCCCGACCAACTCCAAACGTTGCTCGTTCGTGTACACGAAGCGTTGGGCTCCAAAGTCCACCATGTTGCGAATGAAGCCCGCCGTCGGCGACAGCGCACCGACCGGTGGCGGCGTGCCGAACACGAAGAACATGGCTTGTTCGTTGGTGGTGCCCGGCGGAAAGACCGGCAGCGGCGAAGGCGCTGATGGGTTCGCGTGAGCCAGCCGCAGCACCTGACCGAGCACGGCCGAGCTCGGATCGAACAGTCCGCCGCCGGCGATCGCGGCCTCAAGCGTGGTACAGATAGCGTCGTTGTGCGAAGCGATCGCCGGGTCCTCGGTGAAAAAGGTGCCCTCGTACAAGAACACGCCGGCGAACTCGCGCGGCGCGCGGTTGACGGTCGCGAGCGCAGCATTGGCCCCCGCGGAGAAGCCGCCCAGGACCGGCTTTTGGTAGGGATTGAACGACTCGAGGAGCGACAATGCAAACAGCGCATCTTGCGAGTACGCTTGGAAGTCCCAGTGCGCCATCGCGCTGCAATCCGCGCCCGACTCACAGGCGCCCACGGGCAAGCGCGTGCGACGTTGATCGACCAGCCAGACGTCGAAACCCGCCTTGGCCAGCTCGCCGGCGGCGGACTTTGCGTACTCGCCCGTTTCGCTGATTTCGTAGAATTGACCGGGGAGCAGGAACGGACTCAAGAGCAATATTGGCCCAGCGTGCCCGCCGTGTGTTTCACTGACATGAGTGATGGCAAAGCGATTCAGCGACTGGTGATCGACTTCGACCTGATACACCACGCGTTCGAGTGAAGGGTGTGGGTGCGTGATGTTTGCCGACAGCACATCGTAGGCGCCGAAGGCGTTGAGCGTGCAAGCTGCTAGCAGAGCTGCGGGACCAATCATGGCCGCGATACTACGGACCCCAAGCCCGGCGGTCCTTAGGCATTTTGCGAACGCCGGGCTGCTTCGAGCTGAGACAATGACTCGGACTGGGATTCTTCACCCTAAGGTATGACATCGCCAGACATCGTCTCTCGTTTTCGGAGTCGATCAGCACGCTGTTCAGATCGAGCACGCGCGGCGCGAGCACTTGTGGACGACTGAACGCCGAAAGCGGGCGGATCCGATCGGCTTCGGGTCACTCAGCACTAGATCCGTAGTCCAGCTGGAACGAGCAGAGCCTCGCCGGTGGCGTCCAGGAATCGCACGCGTGCAGCAGTTTCCACGGCCCGGAGCTTAGTCCAGTCGGAGGATGTGTCGGCTGGCGGTTTTCGCCACAGCCAGGATCGCGAGACGTTGCGTTCTCGAAACCGAAGCGCGGCTATGGATCCCACGGATGAACCGTATCTCGCGCACGGACGTCAGCGCTTTTACCCGGCGGGGCGAGGCTTGGTCGGAAGCGACGGAGCTTGAACCGTCGAGCTTTCGAGTGCGGCTGGGCGGCCCGTTTCGCGGCGCGTGGCTCGCCAATTTGAGCTGCCGCTTGGCCGAGCAGCAGATCTCGATCGACCACGTGCACGCGCGGCTCAACGCCGAATACATCTGGATTGCAGAACTGCACCTGCTCGGCCTGGGGCAGGCCAAAGACCCACTCAACATCGACTACGTCGCGCTCGCTGAAGAGGCCGACATCAGCACCAGGCCAGTGTTCGCGATCGAGACCTATCGGCTGCTCGAGTCGCGCGACTACGGTGGTACGCTCATGCTCACGCTGGAGGCTCGCGACTCGCTCGGTCTACTCGGTTCACTGCTCACGCGCTTGGCGCTACTCGGCTTGGTCCCAGTCGAATTGCACATCGAGACCAAAGCCGGGCGCGCCTACGACTCGCTTTGGTTGTGCGCCTCGGGCGGTGGTCCCCCGACCAGCGACGCGCGCGACGCAGTAGCTCAGGTGCTCGATCGAAGTTGCAACATCAGCTGACCGAGCCATTTTCATCGGGCGCGGTCGGATCGTCGTAGAAAACCGAAGAGCTCAGGCGCGGCCAGCCGGAAGGGGTGGGCCTCATCGCGCAATATCCTCCGCGGGTCCTGATGCCGCTGCCCGCTCTCTGAGTCAATCCGGCGTCTGCAGTGTGTCTGTTTCAGGCCTAGTGCAGCGCGCTTCGCCGCGCGACGCGCGCGCGCCTCGCCCGCGCTGAACGAGACTGCTAGAACCGCTCCGTGGCAACGAACCTAGAAGTTACTCCCCCGAGTCGCGAACAGCTCGTTCATTTGCTGTACGAAGCAGCCGAGCTCGAGCACACGTTGATGTGCACGTACCTGTACGCCGCGTTCAGCTTGCGCAGTGGCGAGGCAGAAGGACTCCGCGCAAACGAAGCCGCCATCGTCGCTAGTTGGCGGCGCGTGATCATCCAGGTGGCGGTCGAGGAGATGAGTCATCTGGCCGCCGTGTGGAACATCACCGCCGCGTTGGGCGGCGCGCCGCGCTTCGGGCGTGGGAATTTTCCGCTCGATCCGGGCAATCTTCCGGCGGGCATCGTGGTCAAGCTGGCGCCCTTCAGCGAAGCCGTGATCCAACACTTCGTGCATCTCGAGCGGCCGGCGACGTCCCACGAGGCCGATGGCGAGGGCTTTGCGCTCGAGGCCCATTTTCGGCGCGGCGTCGACAGCGTTCGACTCACGCCGATGGCGCTCGACTACGACACCGTGGGCGCGTTCTACGAAACGCTGGGCGCGAAGCTGAAGGCCTTCGTCACTCACCTGGGTGAAGATGCGGCGTTCAGCGGCGACCCGCTGCTGCAGCTTTCCGCAGCGGAGTTGGCGCTCGCGGGCGCCAAGCCGGTCGTGTGCATGAAGACGGCCCTGGGCGCGTTCGCGACGATCGTCGAGCAAGGGGAAGGCGCGCCCGCAAATTCCGTCAATTCACACTACCAAAAGTTTTTGGCCATCCGCAGTGAGTACGCCGCACTGAAGGCCGAGAATCCCGACTTTCAGCCCGCCTTCCCCGCCGCGCACAACCCGGTGCTAAGGCCGCCGATGGGGCGCATGGGCCGCGTTTGGATCGAGCACGAGGAAGCCGCCGAGACGGTCGACCTAGCCAACACCGGCTATGCGCTGATGTTGCGGCTGCTTGCCCACTCCTACCTGGTCTCGCGACCGATGCCCGAAAAGGCGTTGGCCGTGGATCTGTCGATGGGTCTGATGCGCGCGGTGACTTTGCTTGCCGAACGTGCGACGCGCTTACCCGCCGGACCGTCCAATCCCGATTGTAACGCGGGCATGTCGTTCACGGCGCTGCGCGACGCGGCCTCCCTGCCTCCCGGCGCGAGCACACGCCGCTTCTTCGCCGAGCGGCTGGCCGAGATGGCCGCGGCCGCGGATGCGCTGGCCGAAAACGGCGATGAGCGCGTAATCACTGCCGCGCGCATCATTCACGAGCTGAGCGAGCGCGCCGAACGTGGCTTTGCCGCCGCGTCGATCCCGCCGTCCGCACCGCCGGTCACGAAGCCGAGCTCGGTTTCGCCCCCGCCAGCAGCGTCGATCCCGACCGTGATCGACGGCGCGGAGCACATCGAGGGCCGCGACATGACGCTGATCTACGAGGGTAAGAAGTGCATCCATTCACGCTTCTGCGTGACCGGCGCTCCGGACGTCTTCTTGGCCAACGTCGTGGGCCCGTGGATCCACCCCGATGCGATGCCGGTCGACGCGCTCGTGGAAATTGCACACGTTTGCCCTTCGGGAGCGATTCGCTATCGGCGCAAGGATGGAAAGCCCGACGAGACCGCGCCGCCCGTCAACCTGCTCGCAATTCGTGAGGCCGGGCCCTATGCGGTGCGCGGCGAGCTATCGATCGCGGGCAAGAGCGAAAGCTTCCGAGCCACGCTGTGTCGTTGCGGCGCATCGAAGAACAAGCCCTACTGTGACGGGTCGCATCACGAGGTCAATTTCTCGGCCTCGGGTGAACCGCCCACGGGCGCCGCCGACATGCTGGCGGTGCGCAATGGGCCGCTCTCGGTCGAGCCGCAAACCGACGGGCCGCTGCAGGTACGCGGCAACTTGGAGATCACCAGCGGCACCGGGCGCGTGGTGGCGCGCGTCCAGCAGGCGCGTCTGTGCCGCTGTGGCGGCAGCGCGAACAAGCCCTTTTGCGATGGCACGCACGCGCGGATCGGGTTCAAGTCCAGCTGAGAGCGCGAACGGCAGTCGAATTCTGATCCCCCAGCCGCGCTCTCCGGTGTACCTTCCGTCCCGTGAAGCCCAGCCCCATTGTCGAACACGACCACGTTGATGGCCCGGCGGATGCGCCGGTGACCTTGATCGAATACGGCGACTACGAGTGCCCGTATTGCGTGAAAGCGTTCCCAGTACTCGAACGCGTGCGTCAGGCATTTAGCGGACGGCTCCGCTTCGTCTTCCGACACGTACCCAAGTCGGGAAAAGCGTTCGACAAGCAAGCCGCCGAAGCATCGGAATTTGCCGCGGCCCAAGGTAAGTTCTGGCCCATGCATGCGCAGCTGTTCGCGCTCGACGGTCACCACGATCTGGAGCAGCTGGTGGAAGCCGCGACGGCCGTCGGTTTGGACGCGGCCGCCTTTCGCAAGGCGCTGGTCGAGCGCAGCTTTGCCGAGCGCGTGCGCGAGCTCAGCGTCGCGGCCCTGCACAGCGGGATCATCGGCACCCCGACCTTGTTCATCAATGGTGTCCGCTACGAGAATCGGATCGAAGAGCCGCTCTTGAGCGCCGCCATCGAACGCGCTCTCGTGGCTCCCGCCAGTTGAGGGGGACGATGCGTGCCCATGCGTGACGCAGCCGCCGGCGTACCGGTCGATGCGGACTCGGAATGGTTGGAAGCCGACGGCCTAGGCGGCTTCGCCTCGGGCACGACCTCCGGGGTTGCCACGCGCCGCTACCACGCGCTGCTCCTGTCGGCGCAACATCCACCATCCAACCGCTTCGTTTTGCTAAACGGCTTTCGCGCCTGGCTCGAAACCCCACGAGGCGCAGTACAACTTACGCGCCACCACTTCGCGCCCGACGTGCTCACGCAAGCCGACGCACGGATCGAAGCATTCCGCTCCGAACCTTGGCCCACGATTTCCTATGTCACGAACACCGGTTTGGTCGTGATTCAGGAGCTGTTCGTGCTCCACGGCAGCCCGACCGTGCTGCTCACCTTTCGCCTCGAGGGCAACGCCAGCGGCGTGAAGTTGTGCTTGCGTCCGTTCCTATCGGGGCGGAGCTTCCACGCGCTGCAGCGCGAGAATTCCGACTTCCGCTTCGAGCCTGAGCAGCGCGGTTCTCGACTTCGCTTTTCCCCCTACCCCGGCGTGCCGCGCATCGATCTGCTGAGCAATGGCACGTACACGCACGCGCCCGAGTGGTACCGCAACTTCCGCTACGCGGAAGAAGAACAGCGCGGGCTCGATTGCGACGAAGATCTGGCGGCGCCCGGCATTTTGAGCTTTGATTTGTCGGCCGGCCCCGCGATCTGGATTTCGAGCGCGAGCACCCCCGGCGAAGCCCTGCCGGAAGGCGCCAGCGCAGAGAGCTTCGTCTCGAGTTCGAGCAATCGCGAGCGTGCCCGACGGAGCGCGTTCTCGAGTCCCCTGGAAAGGGCCGCAGACAGCTATTTGGTCGTCCGCGGAACAGGGCGCACCATCATCGCCGGCTACCCGTGGTTCTGCGATTGGGGTCGCGATACATTCATCGCGCTGCGTGGCTTGTGCCTCACGACGCGGCGACTGAATGAAGCGCGCGACATCCTGGTGGAGTGGTCGCAGGTGGTGTCCGAAGGCATGTTGCCGAACCTGTTCCCCGACGGACACGGTGAGCCCAAGTACAACTCGGTCGACGGCTCGCTTTGGTACGTGATCGCCGCCAGTGACCTGCTGAAGAACCCTCAAGGCTCGAGCGTGCTTTCGCTCGCCGATCAGCACGCGTTGAGAGCCGCCATCTTGGCGATCGTCTCCGGCTACGCCCGTGGCACCCGCTTCGGTATTCGTCGCGATGCGGACGGGCTACTCGCTTGCGGCGAAGCGGGCGTCCAACTCACTTGGATGGACTCCAAAATCGGCGACTACGTGGTCACCCCACGCAGCGGAAAGCCCGTGGAAATTCAGGCTCTTTGGATCA
This sequence comes from Pseudomonadota bacterium, assembly GCA_037200885.1. Taxonomy (GTDB): domain Bacteria; phylum Myxococcota_A; class Polyangia; order Polyangiales; family Polyangiaceae; genus PMG-095. The sequence continues at coordinate 1,171,444 of JBBCIN010000001.1, read as the reverse complement.
ATGCCTTGGCCGCCGCCGCGGAACTGGCGCCCGAATTTGCAGGCTGGCTCGAGAGCGCACGGGCATCCTTCGAGGTCCGCTTTTGGAATGAAGCGAGCGCGTCGTTGCATGACGTGGTGGACGTCGATCACCAGCCGGGTCGCGTGGATGCTTCGGTGCGTCCGAATCAGATCTTCGCCGCCGGTGGCCTGCCGCTGAGCTTACTCTCGCCGGAACGCGCCAGGCGCGTGCTCGACACGGTCGAGCAGCAGCTCTTGACCCCGATGGGGCTGCGCTCACTCAGCCCGAGCGATCCGGCGTACGTTCCGCATTACCAGGGCGGCGTCTGGCAGCGCGATACCGCTTATCACCAAGGCACCGTCTGGCCCTGGCTGATGGGTCCGTTCGTGGAGGCCTGGCTCAAGAGCCGCGGCAACACGGACACCGCCAAGCGAGAAGCCCGCCAGCGCTTCATCGCGCCACTCTACGCGCATTTGAACCGCGCGGGCATCGGTCATGTTTCGGAGATCGCCGACGCCGAGGCGCCCTACACCCCACGCGGCTGCCCGTTCCAAGCCTGGTCGGTCTCGGAGCTCGTGCGCATCTCGGCGCTGACTCGAATCGATCCCTGAGCCTCACGCTGCGCGGTGCGTGTCGAGCCAATCCGCACAGCCCGGTCGCGACGTGATCCGAGCGCGGAGTTTGCGCTTGGCGCGTTCTTCCAACTGGCGCGCCCGTTCGCGCGAGACACCGAGGCTGCGCCCGATGTCGGCCAGCGACAGCTCGGCCTCGCGATCGGCGAGCAATCGATGCTCGACGATATAGCGTTCGCGCGCATCCAGGATGGTCAGCGCGTCACGAACCGCCTCCAGCGTTCGGTCGCCTAGTTCGCCAGCGAGCACCTGCTCTTCCTGGTCCGGATCGGCACTCGGCAGCGTGCTCAGCAACGACGACGAGCCCTCCTGGAACGCCTCTGCGTCGAGCGAGCAGTCCCGCTGATCGACCCGCTGCAAAAGCGCGCGCACGCGCGGCTCGGAAATGCCGAGGCGCTCAGACAGAATTGCGCTCGCCTCCGCGCTATCGCCGATCAGACCGCTCAGCTTGGCGCGCTCGCGGCGCAGCTTGAAGAACAACCGTGAGCGCGGCAGTCCCGAACCGACGATGCTCCAAGAGCGGAGCACGTGCTGCAAGATGCAAGCGCGCACCCAGTAGCTGGCGTAAGTGATGAACAGCGTACCGCGCGTGCCGTCGAACTTGCTCAAGGCACGGACGACGCCGAAGTTTCCTTCCGAGATCAGCTCGGCGAGCGGGACTCCGTAGCGCTGGTAGCGTCGCGCCATCGACACCACGTGGCGCAGCGAGGAACGAACCAACGCGTCCCGCGCGCTCTCGTCCTGCTCGAAGCGCCAGCGCTGGATCAGCGTCAGTTCGTCTTCACGGGAAACGGCAGCGTAGCCCTGGACCGTCGATAGGTAGTTGGACGTGGGAGTGTTCGCTGAAGTCATGGTTCAGCGTTAAGCAGAAACCGTGCCGCCTTTTTTGGGCTCCGCACACGACTTGGACGTGGCTAGACGCGGACAGGAGTATCCAAATTGCGTCTGATCCGAGTGTGCGCAGAGCGGACAAGTGTCCGTTCTGCCCGGGCGACTCGGACGGAATCAAGGACGAGTCGCGTCTTCGGGGCGTTCGATCCCGACCAAGCGATAGCCGAGGCTCGGCCCGAGATCGTACAGGTGTACGCGCAATGGGCCCCGCGAATAACCGTTTTCGAGGTCGACGATCACATAGCGACGGGCATCATCGGAAGCGACGGCCGCCGGCACGGCGGCGTGCGGCAGCTCCACGCACACGCGCGGGGCGGCGTCGCTCAGCAAGCGCAAGTCGCGCGCGGGTTCGAGCTCGGCACCGCGGTACGCTCGCGCGCGAAACGAGGTTCCTTCGTTGGGTACGACCCCGGACAGCCGCGCGAGATCGATACCGCACAATCCTCGGGTGGTCGCAGTGACCTCTCCAATCGGCGATAGGCGCGACAAATAGCGGCGCAAGATCGCCATGCGCCGGGCGATCAGCGTCTCCGCGAGGAAGCGCTCGTTGGCTGCGTCGTATTTGCCGACCGCGACGGCGGCGCGCACCAAACCCTCGTCGAAGCGCGCCAAAATGCGCGCCATCCAGGCACCATCGGCCTCGGTCATGCGCATGAAGGCGGGGTTCGGGTATTCACCACGCCACAACTCGGGGTCGAAATCACGCGCGCTGAAGTAGCCAAAAAGACCGCCTCGTTGGGCGCGATCCCAGGGCCGTTCGATCGTCCCCAAGGTCAGGAAATCTTCCGTCAAATAGGGCACATCCAGGACGTAGGCGTGATTGAGGCGGCGCGAGATCCGATCGTCGCTCCAGACGCTGCCGAAGCAATCGCCCATGTCGATGATGTAGTGGCGCACGTAGCCGGGACCTTTTTTCTCCTTCGGATTGACGGGCAAGAACACATCCATCGTGTTCTGCTCGCGGGTATCGAAATGAGCGAGCCAGGCGGCGACCAAACGAGCGCCGCGCAGCTCACGGCGATCTTCATGCGCAATGATGTCGTTCGGATCGTCACCGCGCCTGCCGCTGTAGCTGTATGGGCCGAGCGTCTTTCCGGGCAGCCAAGCGGAGGCCACCATGCGCACCAGGCCATCGCGGTGTGAAGCGTGCGCCAGCAGATCCTTCAGCCGCGCTTCATCGAAGGGTTTCTTGACCCCTTCGTTGTTGGTCACGGTCAGTCCCGGCTTGAGCTTCAGCAACGAGGGCCGGAAATAAACGACCGAGTCACACGTCGCATAGAAGCCGACCGCGTGGTACACGCGCGAGGCGATCGATGTAGCCCCGGTCGCGCGATCTGGTTCCGCGGGCGGGTCGCTCTTCAGCATGAAGTGACCCATGCCCTCCACGGTGATGCGAAAACCCGGGTTGGCCCCGTTGTCCTTACCCTTGTCGATCAGCCAAGAACCATCCGGAGCGCCCGGATCGAGCTGCTTTTCCGGACACGCGCCGCGCGCCACTTCCGCCGGCGAGAGCGTGGTCGTGCCCAGGCGATTCTCGAACCAACTCGAGTCCGGCACCTCGTCCAGCGCGTTCACGTTGACCGCGCGGCCAGCGGGGTCGACCGCGAAGAAGCGCGAGATCGGTCGAAACACGGTTTGATTGATGCCGTCCCAGGCGAACGGCGAATAGTACTCCTCAGGCACTTTCGCGAGCGGTACTTGGTCCGGATCGCGGCGCAGAGGTTCGCTCAGCGGGAAGCGCGCCGGGCTCGCACAGCCGCACAAGAGCAGCGCGCAGACAAGGGGTGCGGTCCTAAAAGCCACTGCGAGCTCCTACCAAGACGCGAAGCGAGTTGAGCTCAGCGCCGCTGTTGAAGGTCTCTGTTCCGAAGCCGAACAGAAGCTGAAACACACTGTCGCGCGAACCGCGGCTCTCCATACCGATGGCGCCAGAGAAGCGGGACTCCCCCCAACTGATGCCCGATAGGTGTTCGCCGTACACGTTGCCGATGGCCGCTTGCAGTGAGCCGTCGAGGTACATCCAGATCGGCCAAGAATAGCGCAAGGTGGCGGCCGCACCGCTTCGCCCACGCAACCGGCCGTCGCGAAAACCAGGCAATCGTTCGTTACCTCCGGCGCTGACCAGCTCGGTGAACGGGACCGGCTGTCCGCCGAGCGGATCGGCCATTTCGGCCGCCACCGAAAGGCTCACGATCCGACCCCGACTACCTAGATCGACGAAGCCTCCCAAGCTTGCCCCGTAGCGCAACCAACCGGCGGCGCGCGTCTGCGAAGGATCGAGGCCATGCTCGCCTCGGAGCACCAATCGTCCGCCGCTTTCCGAGCCGTCTTCGTCACGACGCGTGTCGATGGTGAGCTGGGCGCGTTGGAACCCGACGCGGTAGCCTTCGGTGTAGCCGTCAGGCAAAGGGAAGACGCCTTTTTCGACCTGCTGGGTGAGTGAAGGATCATCGCCGAAGCGACCGGGATAGAAGCTCTCACCGCGATAGCCGAAGGCGGTTTCGATCGAGCTCGAGCGCCAGAACCCGGCGTGCAAAGTGGCGTGAAAATCCGCGATGTCTGCACCGTACCGGCTGCGATTCGCTTCACGAGTATCCGGACCTAGCCCGTAGTAAGTGTAGTCGGGGCGATGGGTGAGTGATCCGTTGAGCGCTAAGTTCGTCTTGGGCGTGAGTTGAAAGCGCTCGGCCACGGCGGCGGCGAGCCAACGCGATCCGCCGGTCGTACCGCGCAGCCGGAGCGAGTGCCCCTTGAACCCCGCGTCGTCCCAGAACGCATACAAGCCGACGCTGGGATAGAAGCCGAAATCGATGAACGCGACCGGGACTATCCCGGCTTTGTGATCGGGCCCGAAAGCAAAGAAGTCGTACAACGTTGCGGGTAACCCGGCGCGCTCGGCCGCGGTGATGGCGTAACCCAAAGGCCGACGCACGACGTATTCGGTAATGAGGTACACGGGGGAGACGAGCACCCGCGGCACCCAAAGCGCCACGTCGCCCGGCGTGGTCGGCTGTCCTCGGCCTCCGCGGCCGTCGTAGTCGGGCAGCGATCGCTCGGGTTGAGATTCGGCAGAGGCAGTCGGCGTCCGCGTCCAGAGCGCGAGCGCCAAAAGCAGCCCGTGCAACGCCGGCGCGAGTCTGCTGCCTCTGACACTCATGAAGACACTTGGAGTCGAAACCGCTCGGCGCAAGTGGAACGCAGCCTGTGCAAGCATGATTGGAGCGAGAAACGAGCTACCACGGCGCGGGCGGCGACACACCGCTCAATCGCTGGCCGGGTCGAGCAAAGGCAGGGCAAAGGCTTTGCCTCGCTGCCAAGTGAAACAGCGCCGATATTGGCGGGTCGTTCGGCTGAGGATTCAGTCCGGTTCGGCGCCCAGGCTGGGCGCGGGCAGGTCCGCTCGGAACGAGCGCCGCAACTCTTCCAAGAGCGCGGCGTCCGGCTGTTTTTCCGCCGCATCACGCGGGCCGGCATGCTCGGCGAGTGCTGCTACGAGCGGCGCGCGCACCGCTTCGGGCAGCAGGCTCTCCAAATACTCGAGCGCGGTCCCGCGCAGCTTGCGATCTTCGCTCAGCACACCCTGCCGAGCCAGCTCGAGCGGTCCGCGATTGAGGGCCAGCGCGAGCAGCGCGAATACATGGTCGATCGAAGCGCGATCGAGCGGCCCTTTGGCCACTTCGTTCAAGACCAACGCGTACACCTCGTTCCGTCCGGGCAAATGCTCGCGGTCGTCGCGGGTGACCTCCGATAGCGCCAACGCCGCGCGGTAACGCACCTCGATGGAGTCGCAGGAAAGCGCGCCGAACAGCGAGCGAACCACGCGATCCCCGCGCGAGCTGCGCAGCACGTGCGGGATTCGCCGTCTGACCACGGCCGGCAAGGACGTCGAGTGCATGGCCTCCGTCAGTACCCCATACGCCGCGGGACCCATCGCGCGTAAGGCTTCGACGGCGGGTTTGACCAGCGCGTCCCGCCCCAGGTGGGGGATCACGAACGCAGCCAAGCGCGGGTCCAGCGCAGCTCCAGTCAACAGATTGCGAATCGCATTGAGATCAGTGCCAAGCAGGACGCGCAGCGAGGACACAATCTGCTCGACTGGTTCGTTCACCACCGGCAGCGTAGCCGCCGGCTCCGGGGACTCGGCTTTGGCTTGGGCTTGGCGCAATTGCGCGATCTGCTCCATCATTTTCTCGCGATCGACGCCCCGGGTCGTGCCCGAGAGCAAAAGACGCCGCGCGTCGTCCACGTCGGGCAGGTCGTCGTTGGCGGTGCCCGCGCGCAAGCTCGCCTCGAGCTGGTGCACGTAGCCATGCTGCGCGCGCAGAGAGAGCAGGATCGCCAGCCCCGACGATAGGACCACCAGTGCTATCGACGCGCGCCCCAGCAGCGCTGGCGCGACACTCAGCAGCCCCAAGATCAACAAGCTTGCCAAGGTCTCGCCCCCCTTGTCGAACACGACATCGATCAACGCTTTGCTGCGTCGTTTGCTGGCGGCGGCGACGGGCGTAAACAGCGGTTCGAATGCGGTGCGATACAGCGACGGGCCGAGCGCCAAGTCGCTGCCACGCATCGCACCAATCGTGACCAGTGAAGGCGCGAACAGCGAAACGCTGCCGAGCGCGATGCTGAACAGCGGCGGAACCGAAAGCGTGCGCCCCACTCCGATCGCATCCAGCAGGCGACGCGAGACCAAGACCTGCATCAGGAAGCTGGCCAACGCGGCCGCGGTATAGAACACGGCGAAAAAACGCACGAGCGATTCCAAATTCGTGAAACGCGCCGCTGCGGCTTGTTTCAGCGCAAAATCGCCGAACGCAGATACGGCCGCGGTGCAGGCGACGAGCAAAGCCAAAGTTCGCAGGTAGCCGGTCAGCCGTTCGCGCGCCTTCGGGCCTTCGGGGACGGGCTTTGCGGCGGGCAACGTCGCACCGAGGCGCTGCATGAATACCGCCCCTGTCAAAGCGACTAGGCCGATCAACAGTAAGCTCGTGCGCGCGGACAACCAGTGGGCCACGCGCTCCATCATCAGACCACCGGCCAGGCCACCGAGCGTACTGAATCCGCCGATTCGCCCGACCACGGCCTTGAGTGAATGCGGATCGAAGCGCTCGTTGATGATCGACCAGAACGCGCTGACCAAGAGCGCGCCGCCGATCGAGACATGCAAATAGACGGCGATCGCGATCGCGCGCGGCAGGCTGGGCAGCAGCCACCATTCGGTGACCGAACCGCAGGCGCTGATCAGAAACAGGACCGGGGTCAGGCGACCCGGGCCAAAGCGCGCCATCCAGTGCGTGACCAAGAGCGCCATGGGGATGGCAAACAGCGCGGCGCCGAGCATCGCCTTGGGCAGCTGAGTGACGGGGAACGTGGCCAAAAATAACCCCTCGCGAAGCGATCGGGCCGCCACGTGATGCCCCAAGGCCAACGTAGCGGCTGCCATTGCCAAGCGTGAGGCGCGCGTGTCGCCATCGGATACTCGCATCGCCGCCGAGGACCGTAGCACGGACGACCCCGAGAACGAGCCAGCCTGGCCGTTCGCTAGACGCCGGCCGCGGTTCGCAGGAGAGTGTGCGGCCCCGCCCCGCCCGGCGCTCAGCTCACGAGGTTAGACTCATGGCCCGCAAGAAGTCCGCACCCAACACGATATCGAAGGCCAAGGGCAAGAAAGCCACAGCCAAGCCCGCGCCGAAGGCGAGGGCGAGCGCGGGGCCGAAGGCAAAAGCGAAAGTCGCGAGGCCGGCCGAGCGAACGCCGGCCAGGCGGAAAAAAGTGGCGGCGAAGAAGAGACCAGGCAAGGCCGGCCCAGCGCGCGAAGCGCGCCAGGCCGCTGCAATGAAGAAGGTGATCGCGCAGGTGATTGCCCCGGTCGAGAACGACAGCGCCGTCGTCGACGCTTACCTGCGTGACGTCGATCACCCGTTCAAAGCCGAAATGCAGGCCGTGCGCGCCATCATCCTCCGCGCCAGCCCGAAGCTCGGCGAGCGCATCAAGTGGAACGCCCCGAGCTTCCACTACAAGCAGGATCTCGGCGCGTTCAATCCCGGCACGAGCGAGTTCGCGCACCTGATCTTGCTCTTCCCGGACGGCGTGGGCATGCCGGCCAAGAGCGCGCTACTCGAGGGCAAGCAGCGCGACCGGCGGGAAGCGAAGTTTCACAGTTTGGCCGACGTCGAAGCGAAGCGCGGCGCCCTAGAGCGATTGGTGAAAGCTTGGGTGAAGCTCCGCGACGCGTGAGACCAACGAAAACTAGTCTTTTTCTACGAAGGCGCGCTCGATCGTGTAGTGCCCTTGTTCGTGGCTCTTACCTTCGTGAAAGCCTCGAGCTTTGAGGATCGCCACGAGCTCGTCCAGCATGCCCTGGTTACCGCAGATCATCACCCGGTCGAATTCTGGATCGAGCGGAGGCATGCCGACATCGCCGGTCAGCTTGCCGCTCTCGAGCAAATCCGTGAGCCGCCCGCGGTTCGCGTACGGTTCGCGGGTCACGGTCGGGTAATAGATGAGTTGGCTCTTGATCTGCTCGCCGAGGTATTCGTGCTGCGGCAGATCGTTCTTGATGTAGTCGGAGTAGCCGAGCTCACTCGTGACCCGTACGCCGTGCGCCAAGATCACGTGCTCGAACTGATCGTAAATTTCCGGATCGCGGATCATGCTCATGAATGGCGCGAGCCCGGTCCCGGTGCTGAGCATGTACAGGCGCTTGCCGGGCAGCAGGTGGCTCGCAACGAGGGTGCCGGTCGGCTTCTTTCCCACGAGCACCTGATCGCCGGGCTTCAAGTGCTGCAGCCGCGAGGTCAGCGGACCATCGGGCACCTTGATGCTGTAAAATTCGAGGTGCTCTTCGTAGTTCGGGCTGGCGACACTGTAGGCACGCAGCAGCGGCTTGCCTTCGACCTCGAGCCCGATCATCAGAAAGTGGCCGTTTTTGAAGCGCAGACCGCCGTTGCGGGTGGTCTTGAAGCTAAACAAGCTATCGTTCCAATGGCGGACTTCGAGGACGGTCTCGGGGCTCAGGTTATTCGGCGCGGCACTCATGGGTCCTATTTAACGCGGGCAGGCTAATCGGCAAACCGGGATATTCAGGATATGCTATTCGGTTCTGCCGATATGCGATACACCCTGCGTCAGCTCGAGGTTTTTCTAGCGGTTGCGCAGCACGAAAGCGTGAGCCGAGCCGCCGACGGGCTCTCGATGTCTCAATCGGCGGTCAGTGGCGCGCTCGCGGATCTGGAACGTCAATTCGACATCCAGCTGTTCGAGCGCTTGGGTAAACGGCTGCAGCTGAGCGAACTCGGCCGTTCGGTTCGAGCTCGGGCAGAGGCCCTGCAGCAGCAAGCCCTCGAGCTAGAGAACGAGCTCTCCAGTCACGACGCGGTGGGTCAGTTGCGCGTCGGCGCCACCCTGAGCATCGGCAATCACCTGATGGTGCCGGAGATCGCGCGTTTCATGCGCGAGCACCCGAGCGCGCGCGTGACTTTGGACGTCGCCAACACGGTCGAGATCGCACGCAAGGTACTGAATTTCGAGATCGACATTGGGCTCGTCGAAGGCGAGCTTCAAGAACCAGAATTGCAGGTCACCCGCTGGCGTCCCGACGAGCTCGTGGTCTTCTGCGCGCCGGACCACTCGTTCGCGGCGCAACGCGCGCTGAGCGATGCCGAGCTAGTGCAAGCCTCGTGGATCGTTCGCGAGCCAGGCTCGGGTACGCGACAGGCGTTCGAGCGCGCCATGCATGGCATCCTGCCTGATCTCGAAATCGTGCTCGAGTTGCAGCATACCGAGGCCATCAAGAGCGCCGTCGAAGCAGGCCTAGGCGTCGGTTGCGTGTCGCGCGTGGCGCTGGTGGAGGCATTTCGGCACGGCAGCTTGGTCCCATGCCACGTTCCCCAGCGCGACTTCCGTCGTTGGTTCTACTCGGTATTGCACGAGCGAAAGTACCAGAGCGCGGCGGTGCTCGGATTTTTGGAGCAGATCCGCGGGGCCCAGACTTGAGCCCGCTGACCGATGTTCAGGCTGCCACTTGCATTATGATAGTGACCGTCTTAGTAAGTCGCCCATGCAAAGGAAGAGCTTCGCGGAAATGGAGTGCAACATCGCCCGCTCGGTGGAAGAAGTGGGGGACGGTTGGAGCTTGATGATTTTGCGCAATGCGCTCCTGGGCGCCAAGCGCTTTCAAGACTTCGAGGCGCAACTCGATGTGCCGCCGACCACGCTGGCGCGGCGGCTCTCGTCGCTAACCGCGCGCGGCTTCTTCGTGCGGCGTGAATACGCGGCGCACCCGCCCCGTGAAGAGTACGAGCTGACGGCCAAGGGCTTGGATTTCTTGCCCGTGATCTTGTCCTTGGCAGCCTGGGGCGGACGCTGGCTCTCGCCCGAGGGCGCGCCGCTCGAGTTCGTAGACCCAGAAACGGGAGCCGCGATTCGCCCATCGTTGGTCGACGCGCGCACCGGCAAAGAGCTCGTCCCAGGCCAGGTCGGCGTGCAGCCCGGCCCGGGCGCGTCACCGGCGTTGAGACGCGCGATGCAGCACGTGCGCCCGGTGTTCGGTGCCCGCTCGAACGAGCGAGGCACGCTGTGAGGCGCGTGGTGGTCACCGGCCTGGGCGTCGTCTCACCGCTCGGTTTGGGCGCGGAATACAGCTTTTCCCAGCTGCTCGCCGGGCGCTCCGGCATCAGCCGCTTGGATAGCTTCGACGTCGGTGATCTACCGACCAAGATCGCGGGTCAAGTCCCGCGCGGGTCCGAACCCTGGCAATACGATGCCCTCCGCGTCGCCAACGTCAAAGAGCTACGCCGCTACGACGAGTTCATTCTATTCGCGCTCGCTGCGGCGGACGAAGCCATGGCCGATTCCGGTTGGGTGCCTGAATCGGACGAAGCACGCGAGCGCGCGGGGGTGCTGATCGGTTCGGGTATCGGCGGATTGCCGAGCATCGCAGAGAACGCGGTCAAGCTCGAGAAAGAGGGACCGCGGCGCATCTCGCCCTATTTCATTCCGGGCAGCTTGATCAACGAAGCCTCCGGCGTAGTCTCGATCCGACACGGCTTGAAGGGCCCGAACCACGCGGTCGTCACCGCCTGCGCCACCGGTGCGCACGCGCTCGGCGACGCGGGTCGGCTGATCGCACTGGGCGACGCGGACATGATGCTCGCGGGCGGCTCGGAGGCGGCCACGTGCCGGCTCACGCTGGCCGGTTTCGCGATCATGCGGGCAATTTCTACGGGTTTCAACGATCGCCCGTTGGAGGCCTCACGCCCCTGGGATCGCGGCCGCGACGGCTTCGTGATCGGCGAAGGCGCGGGCGCCGTGGTGCTCGAGGAGCTGGAGCACGCCAAACGCCGCGGCGCGCGCATCTACGCCGAGCTCGTCGGGTACGGCCTCTCGGGCGACGCGCATCACTTGAGCGCGCCCGATCCGCGCGGCGATGGCGCACGCCGAGCGATGAGCGCTGCGCTCAAACGCGCGCAGCTGAACCCCGATCAAATCGACTACATCAACGCGCACGCCACCTCCACCCCGGTGGGCGACCCAGTGGAAATCGCCGCGGTAAAAGCCCTATTTGGCGCGCACGCACGCGAGCTTTCGATGTCCTCCACCAAATCGGCGACTGGGCATTTGCTCGGAGCCGCCGGCGCGGTCGAAGCGATATTCAGCCTGCTCGCCCTGCGCGACGGCGTATTGCCCCCTACCCTCAACTTGCACGACCCAGACCCCGAGTGCGACCTCGACTTGGTACCGCTCGAGGCGCGACCCAAGAAAATCCGCTACGCACTCTCGAACTCGTTCGGCTTCGGCGGCACGAACGCCGCACTGATCTTCGGTCCACCTCCCTGATTTGCGGGGCGATCGCGATCCAGCAGCGCAGCTCGCGGGGTGCTGGGTGCCGCACTCGGACGCCGAAGGCTGAGACGGGGTGCGGCGTGGTGGGTGACCATCAAGAAGTCGGGGCGATCCGTGAGACGGAGAGGGAGGGAGAGAGAGAGGGCACGGGCACGGGGAGAGGAAGATCGTCCACGTTCACGGGCAGAAGGCGGGGCTTGACTTATACCCATAGGGGGTATACCTATACGGTATGCCGCAAATTCGTAGCCGGGTGCTCGAGAGTGCGCCAAAGAAGGCGCACGGGGTGGAGCCGGAGATCAAGAGCTCGAATTTGAAGCGGCTGCGGCGGATCGAGGGGCAGGTCCGGGGGCTGCACAAGATGGTGGAGGAGGATCGCTACTGTCCGGATATTTTGATGCAGGTCGCGTCGGTTCAAGAGGCGTTGAAGGGAGTGTCGCGGGAGTTGGTGCGCAATCATTTGTCGCATTGTGCGCGGCAGGCTTTGAAGGGCTCGGACGAGCAGGCGCAAGCGGCTGTCGATGAGTTGGTCGCAGTTTGGTCGAAGCACACTGGGTGATGAAGATGCGCGAGGCCTACCACCAGCGAGGCTCGATCATGAAGCTTGGGCTAGCGTTTGGGCTCGCTCTGCTACTGGCGGCCTGTGCGCACATGGAGAAGGGGCGCGGGCACGACACGGTGAGCCAGTTGGTCGAGGCACGCTCGGGGCACCGCACGGGCTGGGAGCAGGGCTCGCCCGAGGCGCAGCAAATCGCCGAGCGCGTTGACGCACTGCTGAAAGGCGGACTCAATCGCGATCGCGCGGTGCAGATTGCACTGATCAACAACCCGCGCTTGCAGGAGACCTACGACGAACTGGACGTTTCGCAGGCTGATCTGGTGCAAGCGGGGTTGCTCTCGAATCCGACTTTGAGCGGCAGCATCGGCTTTCAGCTGGGCAACGGCTCGGGACGACCGGAATACGAAGTTTCCATCGTGCAGAGCTTCCTGGATATTTTCATGTTGCCGCTGCGAAAACGGGTGGCTGAAGCCGAGTTCGACGCTGAGACGCTGAGGGTGGCCTACGCCGCGCTGCAGATGGCGGCCGAGACCAGTAAGGAGTTTGCCGAATTTCAAGCCAGTGAGCAGACGGTCGAGCTGATGCGCAGCATTTCGCTCGGCGCGGACGCCGCCGCCTCACTGGCCGAAAGGCAGTTCGAAGCGGGCAACGTCACCGAGCGTGTCCTCGCCAGCGAGCGTGCCGTATCGGCGCAAGTGGAGCTCGACCTCGCCCACGATCAGCTGTCCATGCTCGAACATCGTGAACGCCTCAATCGCTTGCTCGGGCTGTGGGGACGGAATTCTTCCTGGAAATCAGCGCAGTCGCTGCAGACCATCCCGAAGAGCGAGGAACCGCTCGAGCACTTGGAGGTCACGGCACTGAAGCAGCGCTTGGACGTGCAGGCGGCACGGAAGCAGGTGGAAATGATGGAATCTGCGCTCAGCATGGCGCGCACCTCGCGTTATACGGGCGTGGTCAACGTCGGTGCGCATTTGCATCAAGACGTGACGGGGCCGCGCTTGATGGGCCCTACCCTGTCCATCGAGCTGCCCATCTTCGATCAACGCCAGGCATTGATCGGTCGCCTCGAGGCCCAACGCCGCCAAGCCCAACGCCGCCTGGATGCGCTCGGGCTCGATGTGCGCTCCGAAGTGCGAATCGCCAAGGCAGAGTTGGATCTGAATCGCCACGCGGCGGAGCAGTATTTGAACGCCCTCTTGCCGCTTCGGCGGGCGGCGCTGGAGCAATCGGAGCTCGAATACAACGCCATGCAGATCGGCCTGTATGAGCTCCTCGCCACGAAAAAGGCCGAAATAGAGACGTTCCGCGCCTACCTCGACACCGTTCGTGACTACTGGATCGCCCATGCCGAGCTCGAGCGAGCGTTGGGCGGTCGCGTGACTTCAGCTCGAACCGGGAGTGCCCCATGACAGAGCCCAAGAGCGTCCCTCGTCCCAACCGTGAAACCGAGCCCGCGGCTGGCGCCGGCAATTCGCTCAGCCGACGTCAAGTCCTCGGTTCGGGCGCCGTGTCCCTCGCGGCGAGCGCGCTCGTCGGCACCCTGTCCGCTCGAGCAGCGGGCGCGGAGCTGCCGGAGCAGTCCACTCGCGAGTTCCGACCGGTGGTCGTGCCCAACGGCGCCAAGCTGCCGTGGAAGGTGATCGGCGGCGTCAAAGTATTTCACCTCGTCGCTGAGGAGGTCGAACACGAATACGCGCCCGGCATCAAGGCCCGCTGTTGGGGCTACAACGGGCAAGTGCATGGCCCGTTGATCGAGGCGGTCGAAGGCGATCGCGTGCGCATCTACGTCACCAACCGTCTGACCGCGGCGACCACACTGCACTGCCACGGCGTGCTGCTCGAAAACGGCATGGACGGCGTGGGCGGCTTGAACCAGAAAGCGATTCGGCCCGGGGAAACCTACAAATACGAGTTCACGCTGCGCCAGCACGGCACCTGCATGTACCACTCGCATCACGACGAGATGACGCAGATGGGGCTCGGCATGACGGGTCTATTCGTGATCCATCCGCGCCACGCGCGCGGGCCGCGCGTGGATCGCGATTTTGCGCTGATGCTCCACGAGTGGCGGGTAAACGTCGGTGCTTCGCGCCCCGACCCGAACGAAATGTCGGAGTTCAATCTGCTCACCATCAACGGCAAAGTTTTTCCAGGCACGGACGCGCTCGTGGTCCAGAGAGGGCAGCGCGTGCGCATCCGCATCGGCAACCTGAGCGCGATGGATCATCACCCGATACACCTCCACGGCTATCAATTCAGGATCACCGAGACCGACGGCGGCGAGATCCCGCTCTCCGCGCAATTGCCCGAGACTACGGTGCTGGTGCCGGTGGGTAGCACGCGCACGCTCGAGTTCGTGGCCAATGAGCCGGGGGATTGGGCCATGCATTGCCACATGACTCATCACGTGATGAACCAAATGGGGCACGGTATCCCCAACATGATCGGCGTCAAGCCGGGCAAGCTGGATTCGAAAGTCCAACGCCTACTACCGGGCTACATGACCATGGGCCAAGACGGTATGGGCGACATGGGCGACATGCAAATGGGCGTACCCAAGAACAGCATCCCGATGGTCGGCGGCCACGGCAAATACGACACCATCACCATGGGCGGCATGTTCACGATCCTCAAGGTTCGTGACAAGCTGGAAGGCTACGCCGACCCGGGCTGGTATGAAGCGCCCCCAAACAGCATTGCGCAGGCAGCGCCCAGCGATGAGCTCGCGCGTGATGGCATCGACCTCGGTGCGCCGGCCAAAGCCTGGACCGACTCACGCGTTCGGAGTGGATAGTCCGATGAACACCGTCAAAGATCCGGTCTGCGGCATGAACGTCGATCCCGAACGCGCGCGCGGCGGTTCGTTCGAACATGACGGCACGCAGTATTTCTTCTGCAGCCCCAAGTGCCGTGAGCGCTTCGCCGCCGATCCCGCGCACTACTTGCGCCGCCCCGAAGTAGCAGCCCCAGTAGCCCCAGCACCGGTGGCGGAGATCCCGGCTAAACCGGCCAAATCTGCCCAGATCTGGCTGTGCCCGATGGACCCGGAGGTGCGCCAGGATCACCCGGGGCCATGTCCCAAGTGCGGCATGGCACTGGAGCCGGAACAGCCCACCGTCGGCCAAGCCAACCCAGAGCTTGCCGATATGTCGCGTAGGCTGTGGATCGCAGCATCGCTCAGCACACCTCTGTTTCTGATCGCGATGGGCTCGATGTTGCCGTTCCACGGAGCGATGAGCATTCTTTCCGGACGTGCGCGGGGCTTGCTGGAGCTCGGCTTGGCGACGCCGGTCTGCTTGTGGGCTGGACTGCCATTTTTGCAACGCGGCGTGCGGTCGCTCAAGAACCGCAGCCTGAACATGTTCACCTTGATCGCACTCGGCGTCAGCGTCGCGTACTCATATAGCGTGGTCGCGCTGTTCGCTCCTGGTCTGTTCCCGGATTCATTGCGTACGGACCACGGAGAGCTCGGCTTGTACTTCGAGGCCGCGGCCGTGATCGTGACTCTGGTGCTGGTCGGTCAGGTGCTGGAACTGCGCGCGCGGAGCCGTACGGGCGCCGCGATCCGTCAGCTGCTCGAGCTCGCGCCGCAAACGGCGCGACGGGTCGCGGCCGACGGCAGCGAAAGCGAGATCCCAATCGCGGCGGTGCGCGTCACCGACCGCCTTCGGGTTTTTCCAGGGGAAAAGCTGCCCATCGATGGCCTCGTGCTGGAGGGAGCGAGCCACGTGGACGAATCGATGATCACCGGTGAGCCCGGCTATGTCTCCAGGAGGGCCGGTGAGCGCGTGATCGGCGGCACGCTCAACGGCACCGGCTCGCTGTTGATCCAGGCGGAAAAGGTCGCGGCCGACACGCTGCTCAGTCGCATCGTGGGCTTGGTCGCCGAAGCGCAGCGGAGTCGCGCGCCGATTCAAAAGTTGGTCGACCGAATATCGAGCTACTTCGTTCCCGTCGTCATCGCGATCTCTTTCGCCACCTTCGCGGTGTGGCTTCTGGTCGGACCGGAGCCGCGCTTGGCCCATGCGGTCGTCAGCGCGGTCGCCGTCTTGATCGTTGCCTGCCCCTGCGCGCTCGGCCTGGCCACGCCGATGTCGATCATGGTCAGCACCGGCCTAGGCGCCAGCGCGGGCGTGCTCTTCAAGGACGCTGAAGCGCTGGAGCTCTTGAGCCAGGTGGACACGCTCGTGGTCGATAAAACCGGCACGCTGACCGAGGGCAAGCCGCGACTGACTCGTTTGGTCGCAAGCCCCGGAGTCGAGGAAGAATCACTGCTCCGTTGGGCCGCGAGCGTGGAAGCCCAAAGCGAACATCCGCTGGCCCGCGCCGTACTCGATGCGGCCGCCGAGCGCGGCATTCGGCTCGCGCCGCTCAGCGATTTCGAGTCGCTGACGGGGCGCGGGATCCGCGGAAGCGTGGAGGGCGAGCCGGTAGCACTGGGCAATCGCGCATTGCTCGAGGCGCAATCGGCGGAGCTCGGCTCACTCGCCGCACTGGCCGCTGAGCTCGAGGCCCAGGGGCAAACCGTCGTCTTCCTCACACGCGCCGGGAAAACGAGCGGCATGCTAGCCATCTCCGATCCGATCAAAGCCAGTACGCCGGGGGCGCTGCGCGCGCTGCGCGAAGATGGAATGCGCATCGTGATGCTCACCGGCGACGCGCACGCCAGCGCGCAGGCCGTCGCGCGAGAGCTCGGCATCAGTGAAGTGATCGCGGGTGTGCTGCCCGAGCAAAAGGCGATCGAAATCAGCCGGCTCGAGCGACAAGGGCGGATCGTGGCCATGGCCGGCGATGGCATCAACGACGCCCCTGCACTCGCGCGCGCAACGGTCGGCATCGCCATGGGCACCGGCACGGACATCGCCATCGAGAGCGCGGGCATCACGTTGATCAAAGGCGACCTCGCGTGCATCGCGCGAGCGCGGAGGATCAGCCGGCTAGCGCTGCGCAACATTCGCCAAAACCTGTACTTTGCATTCGGCTACAATGCGCTCGGCATCCCGCTCGCCGCAGGCCTGCTCTACCCGACCTTCGGCCTGCTCTTGAGTCCGACGCTCGCCGCCGCTGCGATGAGCCTCAGCTCGGTGTCGGTGATCAGCAACGCCTTGCGACTGAAGCGCGCGATGGCTTGACGGTCCCTACGTCGCAATCGTGGCCATTTTGCGCGATTTCGCAGGTGCGACAAGCGCGCAGACGGACGGCGCAAGTAGGGCGCACGCCGCTAAACGGCGACAACATGACACTCAAAATTTGCGAAGCTCGAGCGCAAAGTAGCGGACACCGAGCCGCAATCTGGGTTCAATGATGATGCACGCTCGGCGGTACCCCATGGATGACGATCGCAGCTGGCTCAAGAATCCGATCCTCCCTCGCCCACCAGCCGTACCGCGCTTCTCGGCGGCGGAGCTGAGTTTGGTAGAAGACGAGCGACCCGCTTCGGTCGCGCGCGTCGCTGGCCGCAAACAGCGCGCCTCGCGCATCCAGAGCCGGCGTCGAGTCAGCGGGACGAGCCGAGCCCGCTCGCTCACCCCGGAGGACGAAGCGGCGCAATCTCGAGCCGTTTAGAACGCGTAACGCGCGCCGGCGCTGCCCATGCCTACTACTGGGGTCCAGGGGCTGACTTTGGGGTGCTCGGTGGTGGCGGCGGGTGTCGTTAGCAAGAGGCCGAGCCAGGTGCCGACGCCGACGCCGCCAACGATGTAGCCCGCGGCGGAGATCGTGCGCAGCGTGCGAAACGCGGAGCCGTCCTCCGGGTACGGCGCGCCCTCGGTGCAGCGATTGGCCGGACAATGCGCCTCGGCGGCGGAGTAACGACTCATTGCCGCGATGCCAGTCACGGTGCCGAGACCGAGACCGGTGGCGCCGACTGTGAGCGCGACCACACCCCAAGTACGACGCGCCGACGAACCGCCGGTGATCTGTTCGGGCTTCCGGTTGGCGCGTCCACTGACCGAGAGCCAGGTCATGCCCACCGTCTTGGCTTCGCCCTCACCGATGTCGAAGCTCAGGCGCGACTGCTCGCCCTCGGCGTCGTTGGCAATCACCTCATGGCGACCCGGATCGACGGCAATCGGTGCACCGAACGGAATCAACCGACCATCCATCAGCAAGCGAAGGTTGTGCGAGCGTTGCTCGGCATCACCCAACGCAATTTCGATCGACGGGATGCGAGGCCGGAGCTGCGCGAGCTCGTCGCGCGCATCGGCGATCGCTTGTCGCTGGCTGACGCTCGCCCCACCCGCGTCAGCACTCGCGATAACGCTGTTGTAATCGGCTGCCGCGCCCACGAGCTGCCCCATCGCGGTTCGCGAACGAGCGAGATACAAGCGAACGGTCAAACTTGGAGCACTGACCGAGGCACGCTCGAACAACGAAAGCGCAACCGGAAAGTCGCGGCGCTCGAAAGCGTGGAGTGCGCTCTGAACCAAGCCTTGGTCCGCCGTTCGCACGGCGATCTCATCGGGGGCTTGCGCTTGCGCGGAAAGAGACCAATAGAAAATTAGGAGTACGAGCGCAGCCGGGCGAATCACTGTCTCCCACGTAACGGGAGTTCTCGCTTGCTGTGAAGTCCTTTTCGCAACGGTTGACGAATCAACTAGGTCCGCGGACTACGCTCACTTACATGCGCGCGCGAAGCGATCGCGGCAGCGACTGCGCTCAACGAGTGTGCAACGCCGTGGAGCTTTTGCAGATGAGCAAAAAATTCCGGTGAATCGCTCGTGAGCAAACTCGACTCATGTGCGGCGTCGTGACATCCATCACGAGCAACTCGAGCGACGACCACATCGTTCGAAAAGGCGCACCGCGTCAGCGAGGCTCGCGACGAACACGCCGAAGCCCTGAGCGGCAAAGGCACGACGCACGACGAGCAACACGCCGTTCGTAACATCGACGACACTCTCGCCTTTGAGCGGCAAAAGCACGAGCACGCGCGTGCCGCTCCCTTCTGGCTGTCGGTTCGAATCGCACCGCTTGGCTGGCCCGCCGGCAAACCAGGGAAATCGTGCTACTTTTCGCCGCGATGCCGCAGCACCTTCGCTTGGTTCGCGCGACTCGGCGCTTGGAGCGCCGGATGTTTCTGAAGGCCCTGGCACTCGGGCTAGCGGTGCCTGCCGCACTCCGCCTCGCACGCACGGCGAGCGCCGGCACTGTCCCTCCGCCGAAGCGCTTCTTCTTGTTCTACATGCCGCACGGCGTGCCCGTCGAACACTACAACCCTCAAGTTTCAGAAAGCGACCGCAGCAACTTTGCGTTGGACAAGACCAACGTCAGCATCCTGGGTCCGTTACAAAAATATCAGCCCTATGTGAACGTGTACCAGGGCTTCAAGTACCCGGGCGGCAACTCACACGACGGGATCGTGAACTGCCTTTCCGGGCTCCCGGGCTCGCCCGAGACGGTGAATCCTCGCACCAGCGTCGAACATGCGATTGCGCGCGGTTTGGGCGTCAAGCCATTGATCCTCGGCGCGTGCTCGCACATTGCGACCGACTTCGACAACAACGGCAAGCTGTTTTGGGACGGCACTGCGGTCGAGCCACAGAAGAGCCCGGTGGCTGCGGCCGATTCGCTGTTCGGTGGCGCCGCAGCCGTGCCCATGTCCAACGCCGATGCCGAATTACGCAAAGATCTCCTGAGCCTGACCGCTACCGAGATCCAAACCCTGCAGAGTAGCCTGGGAAATCTGACCACGGAAAAGACCAAGCTTGCTCGCCATTTGGAGGCAATCCAGGGCATTCAGCATGGCAGCGTTGCTGGCGTGCAAACGAGCTGCACGGGCGCGCCCTCCCTGCCGACCGTCGATCGAGTACGTAGCGCAAGCTCGGGCAATCTGGTCGATCCGAGCGGCGGCAACGATTACTTTTACCAAGAATCGAACTTCCAGCTGCTGCTTCAGGCCCAGCTCGAGCTGGTGGCTCAAGCGCTGGTCTGCAACGTCACGTCGGTTGCCGCACTGATGCCCATGTACGCCAGCTGCGACTTCAATTTCGAGTTCACCCAAACCGACGGCGTCGCGCCGGCAGGAGGTTGGGCGCACCACGCCGGACTGTCCCATACCGGCTACCAGCCGGCCGATGGCGCTCAATACGATTCGCCGCTATCGATAAGCAATTTCAAGTCCGATACGCGCGCCGCATTCGCCAATGCGCAACGCTGGTTCGCCGAGCAGCTCGACACACACGTCCTGCAAGTGCTCGCCAACACCGACGACCCAGCCGCTCCGGGTAGCAAGGTGCTCGACAATACGATTGTGTACTGGATGAGTGAGATCGGCGATTGCTCCGGGCACACCACCCAGAGCATCGTCGAATATCCGCAGGTTCCCTCGTATTTGCCGCTCGTTTCCATCGGCAAGGGCGGCGGCGCGTTGAAGACGGGGCAAGTGGTGCGCTTCGACACCGATCGCCCCGCTGGAGATCTGTACCTGACGTTGGCCCAGGCCATGGGAGCCAGCGGCGTGAGTTTCCCGGATGCCACTGGGCCGGTCACGGAGTTGCTGACATGAGGCGCTGGGCGCGGCTGTGCGCACCGGTCTTGTTCGTGGCCTGCGGTTCGAGCGCTGGACGTGAAGACTTGCCGCAAGCAAGCGCCGGTGCCAATGGCGCGGACGGCAACGGTGGTGGCCCGGGTGGAGTCTCCTCGACTCCGGCTTCGCTCCAGCTCACTTGCCCCGCGCCCGAACTCGGTAAGCCCGTGCTGCGACTCTTGAATCGCGATCAGTTCACGCGCACGGTTCAGGACATTTTTCCACAAGTCAGCGGCATGTGGGGCAACACGCTGCCGAGCGATCCGGTGTCCGCCTATGGCTTCGACAATGACTCGGGCACAGTGGTCGGCCCGCAACTCGCCCAAGCGCTGCTCGACACCGCGAGCGCGGTAGCAGCCGCCGTCACCGGCAGCGCGTTCGCGACCATCTTGCCCTGCTCGGCGAACAGCCCCGACCGTGCTTGCGCCGAGCAGTTCGTCACTCAGTACGGGCGACGGCTATTTCGGCGCGCGCTCACTCAAGTCGAACGCGACCGGTACTTGAGCTACTTCGACGGCGCCGTGAAGAAGGCGGACTTCAAGACCGCCATGAAGTGGTTGACGGTGGGCCTGATCCAATCGCCGAACGCGGTGTATCGCAGCGAAATTGGCTCGCCCGTTGGCGACGCGCGCCAGCTCGACTCGCACGAGCTGGCGACCGAGCTCGCCTACACGTACACCGGCACGACCCCGAGCGAAGCGCTCTTGGCCGAGGCCGACCAGCCAACCCCGCTCGACATCCCGACGCTGGCCAAGAGCTTACTCGCGACCGATGCGGGCAAGGCCACGCTGCAGCACTTCTTCGAGAGTTATTTGGACTACCCGCGGGTCGCGTCCATCGAGCGCGCAGGGATCGCGCAGTGGGGTGCCGTGCGCGGCCCGATGATCGAAGAGACGCGTAGCTTCATCGATCAGATCGTCGTCCAGAATGGCGGCGGGCTGAAGGAGCTGCTCACCTCACCCACCAGCAATCCTTCGCGTGACCTCGCTGCCTACTACGGCTTTCCCACGCCCGCGACCGACAACGCGTCGATCGCCCGCGCGAGTGGTCAGGGCATCGGCCTCTTGGCGCAAGGTTCCATCCTCGCCAGTCGCGCTCAGCCGAATGGCTCGTCGCCCACGCAGCGGGGTCTCTTGGTGTTCTCTCGGCTCTTGTGCAACATCAAGCCGAGCCCGCCGCCGAATGTACCGGGGATCCCGAATCCGCTTCCTGGCCAAGTGACTACTCGGCAGCGCTACGAGTCGCAACATGCGGCGCAGGCACCGTGCAGCACCTGTCATCGTCTGTTCGATCCGATTGGCTTTGGCTTCGAGCACTTCGACGAGGGCGGGCGCTATCGCCAGACCGATAGTGGACTCACCATCGACACCGTGAGTGACGTGCCGACCAGCGCCGGCCCGCCGTTGTTCCAATTCCAGGACCAAGAGTCGCTAGCCCGAGGTCTCGCCGAGCAGAGCGTCGTCTACCAATGCTTCGCCGCCTACCTGGCGACTTACGCGTTCGGCAGTGGCGATGCCTGCCTCGGTGCGAGCCGTGTCGCTGAGTTGCAATCGGGCGCGCTGGGGATCGCTGACTACTACGGCTCGCTCGCCGCTGAGCCGCACTTCACGCGTCGCTCGAGTCCGTAACTTCGAAGTCGAGCACACGCCGCTCGATGCGCGCCGCAGCGATCACCCGCGCGGCCTCGACGTGCGCGGGATGGACTTGGTAGGCCTTGAGCGCCGCCCAATCGTCGTGGGTGGAGATCAGCACCACGTCGCCGAACTGCTCGTCGCCACCGCTACCAATGCCGACCTCGAGGCTCGACATCCCGGGAATGTTCCCGCGCAAGGACGAAAGCGCGACACGGATTTTCTCGGCCTGGTCGCGGCGTTCTTCCGCGGAAGTGCCGCGAACCCGCCACATCACAACGTGCTTGATCATCTGCACGATGCTAACACTGACCTCGCTGCCGGGATCACCTACACGTCACCGAGTCGTCACGACAACAAGCGAACAGGGCTTTTATTCCGCGGGGCGGTTCGGTGAGAATTCGTGGCCCAAAGAACTCGAATCAGCTCGGCTGGCGTTGACAGACAAGAAATCGGAGCCCATGCCTGAGAGGGTCAACGTGTCTCAAGAACATCCACAAGTCCGCTTCGAACAAGACGGCTCGCGCCTGACGGCGGTCGAGATCACGCGCGAGCAACGCTCGCCGGTGATCGCGGTGCTGCAGCGAACGCTGTTCGCGCTCGGCATCGTCGTGTCTTCCTATCAAGCCCGCGCCCGCGCGACTCGTCTGGTCGAACGCATCGTGATCGAACGTAGCGACGGCGGCTCAATCGACGGCACGCTCAGCGTCGCCACCAAAGCGGCGATTTTACCGATCGCGCTGGAGCAGGCTTCCGGGCGCCCTCCGCGCGTGTAGTCGCTGCGTCGGGCTACGCGCAGGCAGAGAGCACGAACAGAGCCAGCGACGACAACAGCCCGACGGCGAAGAACGCGGTCCTCAGCGGCTGGCGGTCGGCCAGGTAGGCGAGGCCGTGCGCGACGCGGCAGGCAACGAACAGCAGCGCGAGGCGAGCTGACCAGCTGGCACTGGCATGGGTGAGGTGCGCGACGATCACGGCCGGCGCAAAGTAAGCCAGCGCCTCCAGGCTGTTGTAGTGCGCGCCTTGGGCACGGGCAGCTCGGCCCGCCAATTCCGAATCTTGCAAGCGCGGAGCGCGTGAATTCAGGGCTTGACCGAATTGCGCAGCACGCCAAGGCGCGGCAAAGGCAAACCAGACATAGGGCAACAGCACACCGGCAAACAAACACCAAAACGGGATGGTCATGCCCAGAAGGCGTTCGGCACGCGCCCAGATCGACACCCGCGGTCGGCCCGGTCCAACAAAGACCGTTGATGACCTCGAGCCCCCAACCCGAAACGCGACTGAACACTGGGCCGAACCAGGTTAAACTGCCGTGAAAATCACCTCCGGGTGAATCCACCGGGCTCGAACACGAAAATCGAAAAAAGGACTTCCAAGAGGGGTCAAAATTGTCTCAGTTGGAGCGTATCAGGCTGGTAGGAGGCTTGAATATGATCCGATTGGCATCGTGGGTTGTGGGGCTAGTTGCATTTTCGGTATCGGCTGGGGCATTCGCGCAAGACGAAAATCCGGTGACGGAGCCAGCGCCAGAGGCAGCGTCGGCACCGGTTGCTGAGGCGAGCACTGGAGCCAGCACCGGGGGCGGTTTTGCCGACAAGAAGATCAGATTGGGGCTCAGGCTCGGCTACGGCCTCCCATTGGGTAGCGTTGCTGATGGCTCCAAAATGAGCGACGGGCTCTCGGGCCAAATCCCGATCTGGATAGATGCGGGCTACATGGTGACGCCGAACGTCCTGGTGGGTTTGTACGGACAGTATGGCTTCGCCCTAACGAAGAATTGCCCCACTGGGGATGATTGCTCGGCGCACGACATCCGCTTCGGGATCCAGGCGCAGTACCACCTGATGCCCGCCGAATCGGTCGATCCTTGGCTCGGTCTCGGTTTCGGTTACGAGATCTTGGGCGTGTCTCAGACCACCCAAGGATTTACTGTCTCCGGGGACGTCAAGGGCTTCGAGTTCGTGAACTTGCAGGGCGGCGCGGATTTCAAGGTGGCCGACGCAGTCGCGGTTGGCCCGTTCGTGAGCTTCTCGCTCGGCCAATACTCGACGGCCTCACAGGGCGACGTGAGCGCGGACATCCAGAACACGGCGCTGCATGAGTGGCTGACACTGGGTGTCAAGGGCACCTTCGGCCTGTAAAGGGCAGGCCTCGAGGGGAGCTGGCGGCGCCGCGCATTCAATTGCGCAGTGTCGCCACACTCTCGCGCCGGACTGCGTTCCGCACGCGGATTGACTCATCGCGCACACGGGTCCAGCGTGTGCGCGGCGGTCAAAATCATGCGTTACGATCAAGATCACGAGAGCCCTGACCTGATCGACGAGCGTGGGCAGAACAACGGCCCGCGGATGGCGGGCGGGTCGGGCTTGCTCGGCCTGTTACCGCTGCTGCTCCGCTTCCGCTTTGGCTGGGTGATCATCGTGCTCGTGCTCGGTTACGGCTTCGTTCGTAATTTCATCGGCGGCGGCAGCACGCAGTCAGTGGCTGGCACTGCCGTCTCCGCCCAAGGCGGCGATGCCCCGCGGCACTTCGTCGCGTTCGTGCTCGACGACGCGCAGAGCACCTGGCAAAAGCTGTTCGCTCAAAACGGACAAAGCTATCGCAACGCCAAGCTGGTGCTGTTCACGGGCGCGACCAGCACCGGTTGCGGCACGGGCGACGCGGAGACCGGCCCGTTTTATTGCCCGGTCGATGAGCGCGTGTACATCGACCTCGGCTTTTACAACGAGCTTGCCGAGCGCTTCGGGGCCAAGGGCGATTTCGCCGAGGCGTACGTGATCGCCCACGAAATTGGACATCACGTGCAGAAGCAGCTCGGACTATCGGACCAGGTTGATCGCGCCAGCAAGTCGGCGCGCTTGGGGCCGAGCGGCCTCAGCGTGCGGCTCGAACTGCAAGCTGATTGCTTTGCGGGGATCTGGGCGCGCTCGACCAACCAACGGAACATCCTCGACCCGGGTGACGTGCAAGAAGCGCTGGCCGCGGCCGCGGCCGTCGGCGACGACCACATTCAAAAAGAGACCAGCGGCGCGATCCACCCGGAAACGTGGACGCACGGCTCAGCCGAGGCCCGCGCGCGTTGGTTCCAAAATGGCTTCGACGGCGGCACGCTGCAGGCGTGCGATACCTTCAAAGCCGCAAAACTCTAATCGACGATCCGAGTTGCTGTCCGCCCCGCTGTACCCGACTCCGGTCCGGGCTTGCCCGGAGCTCAGCCACGCGCGCGCCGAGCTCTGGCTCAAGAACGACGGCCTGTCGCATCCGATTTATGGGGGTAATAAGGTGCGCAAGGCCGAGCGCTTGGTTGCCGAAGCGGTGCGGCGCGGGGCAAAGCGAGTGCTCAGTGTTGGCGCCGCGGGCAGCCATCACCTGCTGACCTTGACCCTGTTCGCGCGCGCGGCGGGCTTAGAGAGCGCGGCGTTCGTCTTTCCACAACCTCATACCGAACACGCCCTGGGCACACTGCGAGCCGGGCTCGGGCTCGGGCTCGAGCTACACCCGGCGCCGCACGCGGCCTTGATCCCGTGGCTTCTGCCGCGCGTGCTACGCCGCGACGATTACCTGATTGCTCCCGGGGGCTCGAACGCGATCGGGGCGGGCGCCTGTGCCGACGCGGTCGACGAGCTCGCCCAGCAGATCGAAGCTGGCGAGCTGCCAAGCCCCGATCTGATCGTCGTGCCGCTCGGCTCCGGCGGCACTTGCGGAGGGATCGCGGCGGGGCTCGTGCGTCGAGGGCTGCCCTGTCGAGTATTGGGGGTTCAGGTCGTGGGCGGCTTTGGCCCGCGCTTTGCGGCGCGACATCTAGCCAAACAAGTACTGCAGCGCTCCGGCGCGATCGGACGCGTCGCCGAGCTCGGCGCTCAGATGAGCTTCGACGCCACACACGTGGGCCCTGGCTATGGCGCAGGCAGCGCAGCGAGCGCGCGCGCGACGGCCGTTGCTCGGGAGCTCGGGCTAGTCCTCGACCAGACCTATACGGCCAAGGCATTCGCTCGAGTGCTCGAGCTGCTGCGCACTGCGTCCAGCGAGGAAGCGGAGCAAATGCGGCGCCCGAAACGGATCTTGTACTGGCACACCCTCTCCGCGACTGCGCTCGAACCTCTCTTGCAATCGGCCCCGCACGAGTCCGCGCTGCCCGGGGCCGTACGACGGCTGCTGCGCTAGTTCACGCGCTATTCGATCGAGGGCGGATTGCTCACGATTTTTCGTGGCAGCTGCGTTTGGGCTGACGAGCCATCGCTCGACAACGGTCCACTCAAGAACCAGGTGCTCATCAGCCCCTTGCCCTTGACGCTGATCTCGCCGCGTGGCGTGAGGATGTACATATCCTTCAACAACTGACGCGTTTCCTCGGTGACGTGGATGGTGCCGGGTTCGCCGTGGGATTCCATCCGACTCGCGGTATTCACCGTATCGCCCCAGACATCGTAAATGAATTTTCGCTTGCCGATCACGCCGGCGACGACCGGGCCCGTGTGGATGCCGATGCGAATACTGAGCTCTTCGCCGAACTCGCGGCTGAATTCGAGCGCACGGCGTTGCATGGCCAAAGCCATTTCAGCGATCATCTGTGCGTGGTCGTATTCATGGCTATGTAAGCCGGCGGCGACCATGTACGCGTCGCCGATGGTCTTGATCTTCTCGAGTTTGAGCTTGTCGGCCAAGTCGTCGAAGCTGGAAAACATGCGGTTCAAGCGATCCACGAGCTCGACTGGAGTGACCCGCTCCGACATCTTCGTGAAGCCCACGATGTCCGCAAAGAGGACCGACACGCGCGGGAAACCGTCGGCAATCGGCCGCTGACCGCGCTTCAAGCGCTCCGCGATGCTCGCCGGCAACACGTTGAGTAAGAGTTCTTCGGCTCGCGCTTTTTCAGCCGCCAAGGCCTGAACCTGTTGATCGATCAAGCGCCGCTGCAGAAAGCTCTGCCGCGCTTGTTGCTCCTGACGGTAGGCGATCAACGCGCCGAGGCCGCCGAGCGACAACAGCGTACTGGCGACCGACAAACTGACCTGTAGCGGGCAATGGGCGAACGAGCGGTCCAAGAGCGCGAAAATGAGCAGGGTGAGCAGCGTATAGGCGAGCTGCGCAACCACGCCCAGGCGGGCCACGAATGGACCCAAGGTCACGAACGCAACCGCGAACGAGGTGTACAGAAGGTAGCCGCTGCCGCCCGCGATCGCGCCGATGTAAAGCACGATGAAGCTCGCGGCGAGGCCGTAGACCAACATCATCAACTGCGAGAAGCGCAGCAGGTGGCGTGAGTTGAGCAGCCAAAACACCAGCGCAGATGCAGGCACGAACACGCCGAAGCGCACCGCCCATGCCTGACTTTTGACCTGAGGCACGACCAGGGCATCGTGCATGGCAAACGCTAGGAAGGTCAGCGAGGCCAACCCCACGCTGAAGCCCAAGAAGCGCTTGAGCGGCTCCAAGTCGTCGAGCCGAAACGCTTGCTCGAGCAGCGGATCGACGAACCTTCCGGTCCAGGAAAGCCGCGGCCGACTGCTTTCAGCCGCTCGCGCAGCAGAGCTAACCAGGGGCACGGCCGCATGGTACAAGGTTGTCGGCGCGGCTGCAGCAAAGGCCGAGCGCCCAGCCTAGGGATCGCCGGGTCCGTAGCCAATTTCCAGCACCGTCAGCTCCTCGTTCGCACGCGGCGTTTGCAGCGGGGCGACCTCACCGACTCGCTTGCCGAAGAGCGCGCGAGCAAGCGGAGCCGTGAATGCGAGCAGGCCCAAGGCGGCGTCGGCTTCGTCCACGCCGACGATGCGATATTCCGATTCTTCGCCCGATTCGTGACGCACGCGCACCCGCGCACCGAAGCGCACGCGATCGTGCGGTTGGGAGCGCGAATCGACCAGCTCCGCGCTCGCTAACCGCGCCTGTAGTTCGAGAGCTCGTTGAGTGAGTGCGTTCAGGCGCGCCAGGCGATCCGGGTCCGCGACCTCGAGCGCGGCTCGCTCTTGCTCGAGGGTCACTTGCTCGTCTTGCAATCGCCGCAGCCCTCGGGGCGTCACGTAGTTGGGTGCGCCGGTCGGCAGCGGGGCACGCGGGACGACGAGCAGCTCGGCCCGGCCATCATCTTCCTTGGTGAACGCACGGCTCACGGGGCCTGTCGTTCGAGCAGCGTGTAGCCGACGATTCGATCGGCTTTCTCTTGCCACTGGGCGCCCAAAGGCCAGAGCAGCAGAGCAATCATCGATAGAAATGGCGGGCGGCGGCCGACGCGCAAGGCCTCTTGCCGGGTGCTGATGGTCTCACGGGGCGCGAAGCCGTACCTGGCAAAGAAGCCGAACCAGTCGGGATCGCGAAACAAGAACGGCGCCGCTTTGAACTTCTGGCGCACTGACGGTCGGTGCCGTCGCGGCTCCGGACCGTAATAATCCTGAATCCAAAAGCGAATCGTCGGCACTGCGCTCACGTCCTCGGCGATACGTCCCACCTCGTCATCGGGTAAATAGAGGATCACCCCTTCAGTGAGCACCAGCACGCTCTGCGCTTCGCGACCGACTCGCCCGAGCAACGCCTGGCGTGCCGGTCGATCCGACAAATCGATCGCCACGCGCTCGAACACGCAGACCGGGCGCGCCCCGGCAAGCTTTGCGTCCTTGTACTCGACCACGCTGGGGAAATCAGCTTCGATCCAGCGGAGCTCCTTGGGCAGGGCCATGCGATACGGGCGCGTATCGAGCCCCGCGCCTAGATTCAGCACGGTGCCTACGCCCTCTGCGATTGCCGAGACGATTAAGCGATCGATCGCGGTCGTGCGTAGCGCCATGATGAACGCCATCGCGCGATCATCGGGCATACTGCGGGCGATCTGCCTGCCTTTCTCCCCGGACAGAAGCCGGGCGAGTGGATCGCGAAATAGCGCATCGGTGCGCTCGCTCTCCAGCGCGCGATAGCTCGCCACCCAAAACGCGGTGTCCGCGACGTGCTCGATCCGTCCGGTTTCAGCCGTCATGAGCTCTTTCGCGACGACTCGCGTTCGGGTTCTTCGCTCGAAGTCTTGGCGAGTCCTGGTTGGATCGGCCGCGTCGCTCCTTCGCGCATGTTGGCCACCACCGCTGCCAGCTCGTCCGCATCTAGCTGATTGCTCGGCAGCGTGAGCCGATCGACGGTGGGTTCGACGCCGAAGTAGTGCACCGCGCAGGCGGCGTGAATCGTTCCGATCGAATTGAAACGCCCCTCCTCGAACATCTGCAAGGCTAGCCGCCAGGCACCCTGGTCGATCAACTCCCGACAATGCCGGCAACGCGCCCGCCCCGAAGAAGCTCGTTCCGCCCGCAAAATTCGGCTCAAACGCGGATGAGCCACACCGCCCCGCGCGAGCTCGCTCAACTCCGCAGACTCAGCCGGAGCCCCCTGGCCCTGCTCGAACATGGCCAACAGCGATTCTGGTCGGCAACACGCCGCGCAGCGCAGATGGAACCAAAATAGGCTCTCACCCTCGCCATAGGCGTTCGGCAACGCCTCACCGAATCGCTCCTCGCCCTTGGCAATCGCTTGGCCGCACACCCGGCACTTCGCACGCCCGCTGGAAGCCCGCTCAATCACGGAAGCCATGCCCCAGATCTTGGCGGAGCCCCGCCCAAACCGTCAAGTTCCCACCCTGCCCGTCCCTACCATCCAATCGTCCCTTCCGACCCCGCGGCTCGCCAGAGCCAACCCAGGGAAAGGCTCGGAAGCCGCTGAAGTGGCTGAAATCGCCGGTGAAATGTCTGGTCCCTAAAGATGCGGGCCGGCGTGGCTGCAGGGCCGTGGGCGCGAACGAATGGGGAACCGAGAGACGTCACTCACGGCACGCGCGCTCGTTTCCTCGAGGCCACCCAAACTCAAACCCCAATGCTAGCCTCGTGCGCATGGTCGACGAGTCGCCCCCCGGCGTACTGGAAATGGTCTTGAGCGGGCACGCGCGCGACGTGGACGGCTTTACGGTTTCACGAATTCTGCCCGCGTTGACGCGCAAGCACCTAGGGCCGTTTTGCTTTTTCGATCATTTGGGGCCAAGCGAGCTGGCGGCGGGGCGAGGCTTGGATGTGCGCCCGCACCCGCACATCGGTTTGGCGACGGTCACTTACGTGATCGAGGGTGAGATCATCCACCGCGATAGCCTGGGCTTCGAGCAAGCCATCCGACCGGGGGCGGTGAATTGGATGACCTCGGGGCGCGGCATCGCCCATTCCGAGCGGACGTCGAGCGAGTTGCGACAGAGCGGCTCGCGGCTCCACGTGGCTCAACTCTGGGTCGCGTTGCCCACGGCGCACGAAGAGATGGCGCCGGAGTTTCACCATCATCCCGCCGATACGCTGCCCGAGATCGACGTGGGCGGCGTGCGCGTGCGGCTCTTGGCCGGCAGCGCTTACGGCAAAACCTCGCCGGTACGCATCTTTTCGCCGCTATTTTATGCCGAAGCCGAGATCGCGGCGGGCGCTTCGCTGAGTTTGCCGGAGGAGCACGAAGAACGCGCTGTTTACGTGCTGAGCGGCGCGCTTTCCCACGAGGGACGGCCGCTCGAAGAGCGCTCGCTTTCGCTCTTTCGAGCGGGCGGCGCGCCCACGATAAGAGCCGAGGCGAACTCCCGCGTTCTGCTCCTGGGCGGCGCGCCGCCGGATGGGCCGCGCTATATCGAGTGGAATTTCGTGTCGAGCTCGCTCGAACGCATCGAGCAAGCGAAGCGTGATTGGCAGGCCGGGCGCTTCCCCAAGGTGGCGGGCGACGAAGTCGAGTTCATTCCGCTGCCCGAAAAGAGAGCTTAGCGCGAACGCTTACTTGCGCAGCACGGCCAGCGCCTCCGTCCAGCGGAGGAGCTCGTCGAGCATCGTCGCGCCGGCTTTCTCGAGCGCTTCGGAGCCCTTGAACACGCCGTCTTCCATCAGCTGCGAGAAGAACGTGATCGTCACGGCTTCCGGAATCCCCACCACCTTGAGCGTACCCAACGGCTGCTTCAAAGCGTGCACCGAGCGCATGCCACCCGAGATGCCGCCGTAGCTGACGAAGCCAGCGGCCTTGTAGGCCCACTCGTGAAACAGGTAGTCGATCGCGTTGATCAGCGCCGGGCAGATGCTGAAGTTGTACTCGGGTGTGACGAACACGAATGCATCGGAGGCCCTGACGATCTCGCTCCAGGCTTTCGTATGTTCGTGAACGTATTCGGCAAGCCGAGGATGTTTGGGTTCGTCGAGCAAGGGCAAATTGAGCTCCTTCAGATCGACCAACCCGACTTCGAATTTGCCGTGGCGCTTGGCCTGCTCGAAGAACCACTGTCCGACCGGCAGACCAACGCGGCCGGGACGGGTACTACCAATGATGACGCTCAGTTTGGGCATACCCCGGTATTTACATCGGTTCGCTGCGCGCTCGCAGCGCATTTAGGCAATTTCCCGGTACGAACGCCGGCTCGATTCCGCTCGGGTTGACAGGCCGGGCAGAGTGACCAATTTGCTCGCGGTAACCCGGGAAAAACCATGAGCGAAGCGACGACCCATTCCTTCAAGGCCGAGGTCAGCCAGGTGCTGCATCTCGTAGTCAACTCTCTGTACAGCCACAAAGAGGTGTTTCTGCGCGAGCTGGTCTCGAACGCCTCCGACGCGCTCGACAAGCGTCGCTTCGAAGCGGTCACGCATCCAGAAATGGCCGCCAGTGGCGACCTCAAGATTCAGATCAGCGTGGACCCGACCGCATCGACCTTGACCATCTCGGACAACGGTATCGGCATGAACGCGACCGAGCTGGAGCAGAACTTGGGTACCATCGCGCGCTCCGGGACTCGCGAATTTTTGAGCAAAATCGCCAAGGCACGCGAGGCTAGCGAGCAGGGGCTGCAGCTGATCGGGCAGTTCGGCGTGGGCTTCTACAGCGCGTACCTGGTCGCCGATCGCGTGGACGTCATCACGCGCCGCGCGGGCGAAGAGACTGCGCAGCGCTGGAGCTCGGATGCGCAAGAGTCGTTCACGATCGAGCCCGATACTCGTCCCGAGGCCGGCACCACGCTCGTGCTGCACGTCAAAGACGAGCAGAAGGAGTTCTTGAACGCGAGCCGCTTGCGCGAGCTGATTCGCCGCTACTCGGACTACATCGGTCACCCGATCGAGATTCTGGTCCCGGCAAAAGAGGCGGGAGCCGAACCCACCTTCGAGCGGATCAACCAGGCAAGCGCCCTCTGGCAACGCTCGGCGAGCGAAGTGACCGAGGAGCAATACACCGAATTTTATCGGCATTTGAGCCACGATTTCGAGGCGCCGCTGGCGCATCGTCATTTCAAAGTCGAAGGAACACAGGAGTTCGCGGGGCTATTGTTCCTGCCCAAGCGCGCCCCCTTCGATCTCTACGATCCAGCCGCCAAGCACGGCATCCGGCTGCACGTGCGCCGCGTGTTCGTGATGGACGACTGCGCGGAGCTCTTGCCGAATTTTTTGCGCTTCGTGCGCGGCGTCGTCGACAGCGAAGATCTGCCGCTCAACGTATCGCGCGAGATCTTGCAAGACTCCAAGCTCGTACGCGTGATCCGAAAGCAGGTGGTCAATCACGCACTTTCGATGATCGAGGAGTTGGCCGGTAAGGATGCCGAGGTGTTCGCCAAATTCTGGGCAGACTTCGGCGCGGTGATCAAGGAGGGCATCCACTTCGAGAGCGATCACCGCGACCGCATTGCCAAAATCGTGCGCTATGAGTCGTCGACCCAACCCGGACTCACTAGTCTCGGTGAGTACGTCTCGCGGATGAAAGACGGGCAGAAAGCGATTTACTATGCAACCGGCACGTCACGCGCACTCCTCGACTCGAGCCCGCATCTAGAAACGCTGAAAAAGCGCGGCTACGAAGTGTTGTTCATGACGGACGGTGTCGATCCATTCGCCGTGACCAGCTTGAGCGAATTCGACGGCAAGCCATTGGTCTCGGCGATGGATGAGAACTTGGAGCTCGGCGAGGAAGAGCTGAGTGATGAGCAGCGCGCCGCCGAAGCGGAGCAGAAGAAGCAAGCCGAGCCCCTCGTCGAGCGATTCAAGAGCGTTCTAGCCAGCAAGGTCGGGGAAGTGCGGCTTTCCACTCGGCTCACGGACTCCCCCGTATGTTTGGTGATCCCGGACGGCGGCATGGCCCCCCACATCGAGCGGCTGATGATGGCCCGGCAAATGGGCATCCCTGCCCAAAAACGGATTTTGGAGCTCAACCCGGGTCATCCCCTGATCCAGAATCTGGAACGCCGCGATCGAGAGGAACCCGGCAACGTGGCCGCCTGGATCGAGCTTTTGTACGACCAAGCGCTGATCGCCGAAGGCTCTCCGCTCGATAACCCGGCCGCGTTCGCCCAACGCCTGACCACGCTTCTGACCAACGCCAGCGCCGCTAGCTAGGAGGGGCCTAGCTCTCTGGACGTCGAACGCCCCGCCGCCGGCTGGGCGACGACGTTTTGTGCGCCAATGACTCACCTGCGACACGAACATTTTTGTTCGCGTGCAGCTGGACGACGAACCGGCCCGCGTTCTAACCCTAATAGGTAATTCGTCGGATCTCCTGCTTCACTTCTCCGAGGTCAGCGAACCGTGTTCGCGCGCTACTGCAGGAAGCGCGCAGATCATGCGGCGATGTGCGAACCAAACGCACGCCAAGAGCGTGAATCGAGTTGCTGAAGACGACACCTCCTTGCGACGTCGCGGACACGATCGCGGACGCACGATAGACAATGGCGCGCGCTCTGGCATAGTCAGTCCCCGCGCCGCGAGGTGCTCGAACACATGGCAAGCAAAGTAAAAGGTATGGTTCAACTGGCGGGAGTCACTTACCGCATCGTACGGGTCGCACCGGGCTCGTACTCAGTCGTTCGCATCAGCGACGACGTCGACGTCGGTCGCTTTCATCTCGCGCCCGCGCTCGGCATCGAGGCACACGGCGTCGAGCCCGCGCTACTTCGTGAAGTTGCGCGCCTTGCGATCCACACCGCGAAGACGAGCTACGTCGGTTTCACTCGACCGGACCTATCCGGGCTGGAAGTGGCCAGCGCCAACGCCGCGCGGCGCTCGCCGAGCAGCCTGCCCCCGGCCTTACCGCCAAACGGCTGAGCGGCGCGCTCGCGCATTTGCGCGGTGATTTGACGATCGGTGGCCCGCGCCTATGCTCCGTTACCGTGCACGGACCGTCGCCCCAGTCTGAAAGCATCGACGACGCACAGCGCGCATCGGGCATCGCGGAGCTGAGGCGGCTGCTGGCGGCGGGCCGCGTGTTCGTGCTGACCGGGGCTGGGGTGAGTACCGATTCAGGGATCCCGGATTATCGCGACGAGCGTGGCGCGTGGAAGGGGCAGGAGCCGATTCAGTATCGCGACTTCGTGGCTTCGGATGCGGTGCGTAGGCGCTATTGGGCGCGCAGCATGCTCGGCTTCCCGATGATGGCACGCGCGACGCCGAATGCCGCCCACCACGCCCTTGCTGAATTGGAAGCGCGCGGCGCACTCTCACTATTGGTGACGCAAAATGTGGATGGCTTGCACCGCCGTGCGGGTAGCGTCGAGCTCGTCGATTTGCACGGCCGGCTCGACCAAGTTCGGTGTTTGGGTTGTGGGGCCCTCACTGAGCGCGCGGCGCTTCAGTCCGAGCTCGTTGCGCGCAACCCAGATTTCGTGCACGCGAGCGCGATCGTCAAACCGGACGGCGACGCGGAGCTGAGCGAAGTCGATTACCAACGCTTCGAGATCGCTCAGTGCAGCGCGTGCGGCGGCGTACTCAAGCCTGACGTGGTTTTCTTTGGGGAAAACGTGCCGGTCGAGCGGGTGACACGCGCCATGGCCGCGCTCGAGCAGGCGAAATTGCTGCTCATCGCGGGCACGTCGCTGATGGTCTTCTCCGGTCTTCGCTTCGCGCGAGCTGCGGCGCGCTTGGGGGTGCCGATCGCGATCGTGAACCGCGGGGTCACGCGCGCCGACGAATTGTCGGCGCTGAAGATCCAAGGCAACGTCGGAGCAGTCTTGAGCGAGGTGGCGCGCTCGGCGACCTAAGCCGTAGCGCTGAGCGGCTGGGCGACTTCGGCTTCTCGAGCGAGCACGCCCGCGATGTGCTCGACGATGTAGCCGGCGTCACGCCCCACGCCCGAGAAACGCCCCGAACCCCAGGTGTGCAGCCAGGGCAAGCCGATGAAGTACAGGCCTTCGGTCTCGGTCACGCCGCGCTCGTGCATTGGAAAGCCGCGCGGATCGAGCACGGGAGGCTTGATCCAACTGAAGTCCGAAGCAAAGCCGGCACAGAACACGATCGCGCTGATGCCCGCTGACACCAAGTCGAGCGCTTCGGGCTCGCTTTCTGGCTCCCATGGCGGGGCATAGTCGGCTTCCACCGGAGCCGCGATGCCCTGCTTCTCGATGTAAGCGTCGATGGTGCGGTTGATGCTGCGATACACCGCGTCCGCACCGTCCAGGTTTTGCTTCAGCTCAGGCTTGAAGCTGGCATGACCGCTCTTGACCGTGGTCAGCGGCCCGTAGAGCTCCATGCCTTCGAGCGCCATCTTGCGTAGATCGATGTCACGCCCGCCGTCTCGACCGGTCACGTAGTGGTTGGTCTTGTCGCGAACCTGCTCGCGATTCGGGTGTTGCTCGATCGGGATGTTGTAGTAGCCGAGGTCGTCGAGCCACTCGACTACGTCGCGCCCACGGTAACGCCGCGCGCAACGCGGCGCGGGCCCGACCGCGAGATGCACCTTCCGCCCTGCCAAGTGCAAATCCTCGGCAATTTGCGCGCCCGATTGACCAGTGCCGACCACGAGCACGGCGCCCTCGGGCAGCGATTCTGGATTTCTGTATTTCGAAGAGTGCTGCGTCACGATGTGTGCGGGAATTTCGCTGACATACACGGGTAGCGACGCTTTGTGATAGCAACCGGTAGCGACCACGACCTGCTCGGCCGTGAACACCCCCTGCGAAGTCTTCAGCTCGAAGCGCGCCGGGCCAGTGCCGCTGATCTCGCTGAGTGACTCGACCATCACGCCCTCGTGCACCGGCAAGTCGAAGGCCTGCTGGTAGCCCTCGACGTACGCCACGATCTCGTCCTTGAGCATGAAGCCCTGCGGATCGGAGCCTGCGTAGGCGTAACCCGGAAGGTTACATTGCCAATTCGGGGTGACCAGGCAGAACGTATCCCAGCGCTCGTCGCGCCAGGAGTACGCGACTTTTCTGCCTTCGAGCACCAAGTGATCGATGCCGCGTTGCTTCAACCAATAGCTCACCGATAGGCCGGCTTGACCACCGCCGACCACGAGCACGGTGTGGTGCTCGGCTCGTGCAGCCTTCGCGCGCGCATCACGCGGAGCGTGCTTTCTGAACTCGAGCACGAGCACGGGCTGTTCGAGCTGCGGTGCCGTCAATAAGCTGGCCGTTTGCTCGATCGTGGCGAGCTGGTCGAGCGCTGAGCTGCAGCTGAAGCCGTAACGCTCGCGCACGCGCTCCGAGGCAATATTGAGGGCCTTTCGCGTGCGTTCCAGGAAGTCTGGAACGCCATAGCTTTCGCCTTCGCTCAGATAGTCCTCGATCACGTAGGATGGTGAATAACAGTCGATGGTCGCGCCATTGGGAAAGCGCACACGAAAATGCATCTCGGGCATGATGGAGACTCCGCTCTTTGGTTTGAAACTCAGTACTGCTCTTGCTGAAGAGCGGGATGGTCCCGCCGCAGCAATGACTCGTAGCGAGCGAGGTGCCGCTCGGCGACGAGGTCCCACGAATAGCGCTGAACGCGCTCGTAGCCATTTTCTGTCGAGCGTCCGCGCTCGGCGTCGTCGCCGAGTAGACGCAGCAGCGCAGCGGCGATTTGCGTCACGGATCCGGGGTCGACGAAAGTCGCGCAACGGTCATCCAAGTATTCGTCGAACGGCGCACCGCTCGGCACGATGACCGCGCACTCGGCGGCCAGCGCTTCGAGCACGCACAGACCGAATCCCTCTTGCAGGGACGGGCAGAGCAGCACATCGCTCAATTGGTAAAGCGCGGTCAGCTCCGCTTCCGAGACCGTCCCCAGAATCGTGATCCGCGCTCGCAGTTGCGCAGGCAGCGCCGCCAGTTGCCGCGCGAACTCGTCGCGATAGGCCTGGTGCTCCCAGATGCTCGCGCCGCCCGCGATCACCCACCGCAACCGCGGCTCGCGGGCGAACGCAAGTGCTACCGCCCGCAGCGCCGCGAGGCTATTTTTCCGGGCTTCCACTCCGCCAACGCTCAAAATCACGACGTCCCCCGCTTCGATCCCGAGTCGTTCGCTCGAGCATCGCTCGTGGAACGGTGAACGTACGGCGAAGCGCCGCAAGTCGACACCGTTCGAGATCACGGGCGCCTCGCGACCGAAAGCGGCGCGGACCTCGCGGTTCGTCACTTGGCTGACGCTCAGCACTAGGTCCACCGAGGCGACGGAGCGCCGCTGACAGTCCATCAAGTACGGACTCTCGAAACGTTCGACGTGATGCACGGTGCGCACCAGCGCCGCGCCGCCGAGGTCCGTCTTGGCAGCGACCAACGCGTTGGCGGCCAAGCAATCTTCGGCGTGGCAGATGTCGTGCTCGACGCCGAGCGCGCGGATCCCGACACGAAATTCGGCGATCCGTTGTCGAATCAGGGCGTCCACATCGCTTGGGGCGGGTTCGGCCGGAATCAGACGCAGCTCGCACGACAGCGGCCGAAAGAAAGCATCGTCGGCTTTGCTCAGAGCGTACAGCGTGACCTGCGCGCCCTTTCGCGCGAGGGCTTCCGCGAGACACGCGGCGTGCACGACGCTGCCGCGTGGCTTGGTGGAGTACGTAAAGAGGCCGATCGAAAGCATGGTGTCCTCAACTGGCGCGCGCGCGCACTCCGGCTGGCCCAAAACCCGTCAATGGCTGACTCAGATCCCAGTAATTCGCCCGCTCTTTGCCGTAAGCAAGCTCTAGCCGAGGTTCGCTGATGACCTCACCCACCCGAGCGCACGCGACGCCCGCCGCCTCGAAGCGAGTGCACACGGCACTCACCGCGTCGGGCTCGACGCTCAGTACGAAGCCGAAACTCGGGAAGGCGTTGAGCCAACGAAACGCTTCGACGTTCGGCGGTGTCGGCAGGCACGCCAAATCGAGGTGTGCGCCGACTCCCGAGGTTTCGAGCATCATCAGCAGCGAACCGCATACACCCGCCATACTGATGTCCTTACCCGCGCTGACCAAGCCAGCTTCCGCTAGCTCGGGGAGCACCGCCAATTGCGCGCGAAGCTGTTCGGGCGGCGCGGCGCTCGCCGCGTTGAAGTTACCGCCGAGTCCGCGAAACGTGCCGCGCAGATCGACCGCCACCAGCAGACTTTGTCCAGCCTTCGCCGCGTGTCCCGAGATCAGCCGCTTCGCCTTGCCCAGCACCGAAACCGCCAGGAACGAAGCGCCCGGCACGCGCGAGGTATGTCCACCGACGATGGGCACGCCGAACACCTCACTCGCAAAGGCCATCCCTTCCAGGACGCGCTCGTTCTCTCCCGAACCCATGAACAACACGTCCGTAATCGCCCACGGTCTGCCGCCCATCGCGGCGATGTCGTTCAAGTTGACCAACACCGAGCAGAATCCACAAAACCAGGGATCTGCGGCCAAAAATTCAGTGCGCATGCCTTCCGCAGCGAACAGCACGAAGCCGTCGCCGTCGGGCAACGCGGCGGCGTCATCGCCATTGAGGATCGCCGTTTGGCTCGGAAACCAGGCGCTCTGCGAGGCGCGGCCAAAGGCCCGCGCGGCAAGCTGAATGTCCCGCTTCAGGTCGAGCTCCGCTCGACCCCTGAGCTCGCGAGCAAGCGCCTCGAGACTCCCAGGTTCGATGATCATGACGCCCTCGCCCGCCAAGAGCTGGACAGTGGCGCCGGATAGCGATCGAGATCCGCCTGCATCAGGAAGTGCGGACGACCGAGCAGCTCCAGCGCTTCGAGGCGCCGGAAGTGGTGGTGCTCGAAGTAACGCGCGTTGGCCTCTTGCACCGTGGCAAGGAAGCGCTTAGAGCCCCAAGCGTGCGCGGTCGACACCGCCTCGGTGATCAGCGCCGTGCCCACGGCACCAACGCGCCGGTAGCTCTGCGCCACGCCCAAGCGACCGCCGAACCAGGTGTCTTTGCCTTCTCGATAGATTCGCACGACGCCCACCACGCCGTCCGGCATGCCGGCAATCTCTCCCTGGGCCACGATTGGGCTTGCGTGATCGTCGAAGGCATCGCGATCCGACTCGGCAAATAGGCCTTGCTCGACCGCGAAGATCTCCCGGCGGAGCCGAAAGTAAGCGGCCACTTGCCACGGTTCATGAGCAAGCTCAGCCGTAATGCGCTGCGCGGTTTGCGCGCGCAGGGGTTTGCCCCAGGGGTGGATACAGTCAAGCATGAGCCGCCTCGCGCGCTTTCAAAGACGAACAGGCACCGCAACGCCCGCAGCCCGCCTTGATCTCGGTGCTGCGCAGTCCGGCCTTGCCGAGCAACGTGGAGATTTCTGAAAGGAGCGACGCCATGAACGCAGGCTCCGGCGTGGGATGGTGCGCGAGCGGCGTTCCGGCGATCGGTACGAATGGCACCACGAAGGGATAAACGCCGAGCGCGATCATCCGCGCGCACGTCTCGAGAATGGCTTCACGACTGTCACCCAAGCCGGCGAGCACGTAGCTCGAGACTTGGCCTCGACCAAACACCGCCACCGCGGCCGCGAAGGCCTCGAAGTAGACCGACACCGGCACCTCGGCCTTACCCGGAATGGTGCGCTTTCGCACTTCTTCGGTCACCGCTTCGAGGTGCAGCCCGAGGCTGTCGACGCCCGCGTCCGCAAGCCGGGTGAACCACGCGAAATCCGCGGGCGGTTCACACTGGGCCTGGATCGGTAGGTCGACGGCCGCGCGCACCGCGTATGCCGCGTCCGCGAGTACGCGCGCGCCGCGATCCTCCGTTTGGGGCGTGCCGGTCGTCATCACCATGTGGCGCACCCCGTCGAGCTCGACCGCCGCGCGGGCGACCTCGGCGAGCTGCGCGGGCGTCTTCTCCGCAATCGTGGATTTGGCCGCCAAGGATTGACCGATCGCGCAAAATTGGCAGGAAGTGGCACGATTTCCGTAGCGCTTGCAGGTCTGCAGCACGGTCGTCGCGAGCACGTCTTGGCCGTGCAGCGTGGCGATCTTCCAGTACGGCACCCCCTCGGCCGTCGAGCGGTCGTAGAAGCGTGGCTTCTTCGGAAACGCCATCTCCGCGATCAGTTCGCCGCTCTTCAGGAGCAGCGCGTAGTTTCCCCTGACCTCTGCCACATACGGCGAACGTGCCGAGGCATGATTCAAGATCGGAACCATCACCGTTTGGTTTGCGATCGTAATCGCCTTGTGGTCGGACGGGCCGGCCCCGCCGGCGCGCGCTAGACCCGGACCCGAATCGTCCAGCCAGCGCATGCCGAGCGCCTGCAGCTCGGAGACAATCTCAGGATAATTCTCCGGCGGTCTCTTCGGTTGCCGCGGGCTCGCGATGGGGAGCAAACGATTCATGGTTATTCCTCACTGGACTGGGGCTGGCAGGTTCGGCGTTGAGGTCGCGCACGTGCGGTTGCGGGGCGCGATTGACGAGCAAGGACAAAAGCTCGGGACGGCTGTAATGACCGACGCTGTCCATCATGCGTTTGCGTTTGTCGATCAGAGACAAGTCGAGATCGGCAACGACCATGCCCTCACCGTCGGTCATCGGCGGAGCGAGCAGCGTGCCTTCGGGCGAGACGATGGCGGTGAAGCAGCCGCCGCGCAGGGCGCGCTCGAGACCGGTATTTCCAGCCACCTCAGCCACTTGCAGCGGGTCCAGGTAGCCGGTCGCATTGACGACGAAGCAGCCCGATTCGAGCGCGTGGTGGCGAATCGTGACCTCGATTTGCTCACGGAAGATGTCGCCCACGAGTGAGCCCGGGAACATCGCGACGTGGATCTGCTCATGATCGGCCATCATCACGTAGCGAGCGAGGGGGTTATAATGCTCCCAGCACGCCAGCGCGCCGATGCGGCCGACGGCGGTGTCGACTGCGCGCAGGCCGGAGCCATCACCTTGACCCCAGATCATGCGTTCGTGGAAGGTGGGGGTGATCTTCCGCCGCGCCTGCACGAGCCGACCATCGGCGTCGAACAAGAGCTGCGTGTTGTACAGCGTGCCGTGGTCGCGTTCATTGATGCCGATCGCGACCACGACGCCCGCCCTCTTGGCGACCGCTCCGATTTGGTCCGTGACAGGACCGGGCACCGTCACGGACTCCTGAATCAACTTCAAGTGGTCGGCGCCCATCACGGCAGGCGCCTTGATGAACGAAAAGTACGGGTAATACGGGAGGACCGTCTCGGGAAACACCACGAGCTCTGCGCCTTTTTTTGCAGCTTCCGCGATGGCATCGCAGACTTTTGCGGTTGTCCCCTCACAACTGTACAAAACCGGGCTGAGCTGCACGGCTGCGGCGCGAACGATCTTCGGAGTGGTCACGGTGATCCTCCCGCTTCTTTCACAGCGTCCAGGTGTTCAAGATGAAGGCGCTACTCTTGCGATGCAGCAAGATGACATCGAGCACGTCGAGCGGGCTAATCGGTCGGATGCCTTCGATCAGCGCGCCCTCCCCGTGGCCGTACAGTGCCTGCAGCGCGAAGCGGCAGGCGTAGATTTTTCCGCCTTCGCTCATGAACTTCTTGAGTTGAGCACTGAAGTTCTGATGACCAGGGAACGCCTCATCGCCCAGCTTGGGAAAGCCGCGCTGCACGCCGAGCGTGACACCGGGGCCGTAGAGCAAAATCGAGGTTTCGAAACCTTTGCGCTGAAGCCGGATGGCCTGCAGCATGTTCACTAGGCCGATCGAGCCTTCGAACGCCACCGTGTGAAACGTCACCAAGGCCTTTTCGCCCGGCGACGCTTTCACGTCCTCGAATACCTTCTCTTCGTAATCGACCAGGAAATCCCCAGTTTTGTTCGGAGCAACTTCAACCTTTGGCATTCTCGATCCTCCAATAAGGGCGATGTGGACTCGCACGAGCGAGCGTCGTGTCTTCGCTGAGGGCTATTGCGAGGCGCGTGCCAGAGGCGTTCGCGCCGTTAACAGCGGGCGTTTCTCGGTCTTTCCGCAAATCGCGCTATCGACGTGAAACACGCAACTCTTTGTGAGTCGCAGCTTCTTGCGAATCGCGGCCGCAGCTTTGGCGAATCGACTCGCCCGCGTGTTTCGAGCGCGAGAATTCTAACGCTTGGTCGGGCGCGCGACGCGCAGCTGCTTCATGCGGTAGCTCAGCGTACTGGGACTGAGCCCAAGCAACTGCGCCGCGCCGCGCTCACCGGCGATCCGCCATTCGCAACGGTTCAATGCGTTCTCGATGTTCTGACGTTCCAGCGCTTGAAAGTGTTCCTCGGAGAGGACTTCGGCCGTGCCATTGCCCGCTCCCGCCGCCTCCGCGGGCGCCGCCACCGGCAGTAGGGTATTTTTTCCCAAGTGCAATTTTAGACCCGCCCCTTCGTGCGAAGCCAGCACCAGAGCGCGCTCGATCAAGTTTTGAAGTTCGCGAACATTGCCCGGAAAATCATAGCTTTGCAGACGGGCCTCGTCGGCGGCGGAGAGGCTGCGGGGGGGCAGGTGCAGGCGTGCCGAGGTGGCCTGCAGGAACTGACGCGCCATGGGCAAGATGTCTTCACGGCGCTCACGCAACGGCGGCACCAGGATGGGGACGACGCTCAGCCGATAGAACAAATCTCGGCGGAAGCGTCCGTTCTCCACTTCGACCTCCAGCGGACGATTGGTGGCGGCGATCACGCGGACGTCCACGCGTCGCGTGCGGTCGTCCCCGACCGGCTCGAAGGTGCGCTCCTGCAGCACGCGCAAGAGCTTGCTCTGATGCTCGAGGGGGATCTCCCCCACCTCGTCCAGGAATAGCGATCCACCGTCGGCGAGCAAGAATCGGCCCTGGCGATCGCGCGATGCGCCGCTGAATGCGCCCCGCACATGGCCGAAAAACTCGCTCTCGAATAGTTCTCGGGGCACGCTGGCACAGTTGACCTTCACCAGCGGCCCGTCGTGACGCGGGCTCATATCGTGTACCGCCGCTGCAATCAGCTCCTTGCCCACGCCGCTTTCGCCCAAGATGAGCACCGAAGAGTCGCTTTGAGCGACCGCCTGGACCTGCGCGAGGACGCCGCGCATGGCGGGGCTTTCGGCGATGATTTCGCCTTGTTTCAGCGCGGAACGCACCGCTTCGCGCAGGTAGTCGCGCTCCCGCTCGGCGTTCTCCTTGAGGCGCGCGATCTCTTCGAAGGCGCGCGCGTTGGCGATCGCCACGGCCGCATGGTCGGCGAATACTCGGAGCCAATCCAAGTCGGTCTTTTCCAACCGACGCCGGCTAAAGAACGCGACCACGCCCAACACCTGGCCCTTGAAGCACAACGGCTGGCCCGCAAAGCTCTCGATTCCTTCAGCGTCGGCCCACTCCGGCTGCAAGATCCAATTGGGCGCGCCGCGTTGCAGCAGCAGCGCTCGATTGTTGGCGGCAACCTGGCCGACTTTGCCGTAGCTGAGCGGGATCTCGTGGTGCGCGCCGTCAGTGCGGTTCCAACGCTTGCTCGGATCGAGTCGAGACGCGCCGATGCTCGCTTTGAGCTCCAAGTAGGGCGTGCCCTGCTCGGGATGGTGTAGCAGCCAGACGCGAGCCAGCGCGACGCCGTCCCACATCCCGAGTCCCTGCACCATTTCGCGCAGCACGGAGTCCGGTGAGCGTGCCGCGG
Source organism: Pseudomonadota bacterium (assembly GCA_037200885.1). Classification (GTDB taxonomy): domain Bacteria; phylum Myxococcota_A; class Polyangia; order Polyangiales; family Polyangiaceae; genus PMG-095. The sequence goes on along the minus strand of JBBCIN010000001.1, from coordinate 1,127,622 downwards.
CCACCGACAGCGCGAGGGACTGCAGAGCATCGAGCTGCACGGCGCAGATTCTTGCGCGTTTTGGCTCTTCCGATGTTTCTTCTGAGTTTCGGCGCCGGGCTAGCCGCAGAGCGTCAGATCCCGTACTTGGCGGCGGCCTTGTCGGGTGAGCGGATTGGCTTCGTGGGCAACCTGAGTTTGGGCGCGAGGGCCTTGACGGCATTGGGGCCGTTCTGCGGTTTCGACGGCTTGTCGTGGAGGTCACCGAGCGGCAGCGGCGGATCGACTGGTGTCGGCGCGGCCTCCACGGGCGCTGCGGGGACGGCTGACGGCGCGGGCGGAGCGGCGGGCAGCGGTCGCGCGCTGGGCAGTGATGCGCCGAGCGGAGGCGCGCTCCGGGCAGCGCTGCGACCGGCGTCGTGCGCACCGCGGTTCCTCGCAACTGCGCTCACTCCGAGCACACCGACGAGGCAGGAGACGGCCGCAATCGCCCAGACACGTCGGCTCGGGCGATGCCCGGGTACGGCGGGATCGCGGCCGACTGGCTCGGACGGCCCGAGCTCGCCGGGCGCAGGCTTCTGCACGGGCGCAACCAGGGCCGACAGGCTCGAGTGGTGCGTCGGAAGATCAGGCGGACGGGCGATCATCGCTGGGCGCGTGACCGGGTCCGGCTCGCCGAAATAGTCGGCAAGGTCCGCGTGGCTCGCCACTTGATTGCCCGCGATGGCCGTAATCGCCTCCGCCAGTTCGGCGCAGTTGGCAAAACGTTGTTCGGGATCGACCGAAAGCGCGCACATGACGACGGCCTTCAACGGCACGGCCCAGCTCAGCTCCGGAGGCAATTGCGGCAGAGTCACCTTTCCGCCCATCAAGCGCGTCACGATGCTGTCGACCGAGTCGGTCGCGAACAGGCGGCGCCCGGCGAGCGCCTCCCACAAGAGGGCACCCGCGCTGAACACGTCCGCCCGCGCATCGATCGCATCACCCAGAAGTCGCTCCGGGGCCAGGTGTCCGCAACGCTCCGGCGCGGGCAACGTACCCGGCGCAGACCAATGCCGGGGCGCGAGCGGGATCAGCCGCGCCGTGCCCGAAGGATCGATTCGCACCATCGCCGGCACGAGCTCACCATGCACGAACGGCTGACCCGCTGCAGTTCGAGTGTTCTCGAGCGCGGTTAGCCCTGAGAGCACGTCGAGCAGAATGCGCAGCGCGCGCGAAAGGCCGTAGCCGGCTAGCCCCCGTTGAGCGTGAAGCTCGAACCAGCCGCGCATTGCATCGCGCGGGACAGCGTAACCAACCGGGGTACGCTCGAGGGCGACCAGACACGGGTGCACGCGCGAAAGCGCGAGCTGCGCGGCAAAGGGCTCAGTGCTCGAGCTCCTCTTCGGGGGTGGGGTGAGGGCAAAGCGGACCAATCTGCTGGCCAGTACGTCCGAACCCACGAAATCTTTCGCCGGACAGCACAGGCGGATTTTTTTGCAGATGTCGCTTCTAACCCGCACAGTAGGAGTCATGGCTTGCTGCTCGCTCGGCTCACGAACCCGCGCAGCCAGCGGTGGGCGGGGTCGTCGTCGAACCGGGGATGCCAAGCCAACGACAGTTCGAAGCGCGGGATCGGAAACGGTGGCGGCATCAGGTGCAGGGCAAAACGCTTGGCGAGCCGCCGAGCCAGGCGCTCCGGAGTGGTGCTGATGAAGTCGGTTTCGGCGACCACGATCGGCGCGACCAAGAAGCTCGAGACACGCAGCGCCACGCGGCGCACCAGGCCAAGCCGATCGAGCTCGGTGTCGACGACGCTGCCCGAGGTGCCGGAAGGCGCAACCACCACGTGATGCAGAGACAGATAGGCGTCGAGCGTCAACTTACCGCGCACGCTCGGATGCCCTCTACGCACCATACACACGAAGCCATCGTCGAACAGCGGTTGGGTCGAGAGAGCCGGCGTGATCGCGCCCGTCACGGAGATGGCCAAATCCAGGCCGCCCGACTCGAGCAGCTCCTGCAGATTGGGAAAGGTGACCACGTTGAGGTCGATCTCGGGCGCCGCCAGCCGGAGCGATCGCAACAGCGGCCGGAGCAACAAGGCCTGCGCGTAGTCGGCCATGCCCAGAGAAAACAAGCGCCGAGCACGCTTGGGATCGAACGCGGGCTCACGGGTCACCACCCCCTGCAGTTCCGTGAGCCCGCGCTCTAGACCCGGCAGCAACCGCGTCGCGCGCGGCGTGAGCTCGAGACTGCGCCCGTGACGAACGAGCAGCGGATCACCACACAGCTCACGCAAGCGAGCCAAGGCGTGACTCGTTGCGGATTGACTCAGACCCACTTGCCGCGCCGCGCGCGTGACGTGCCGTTCACGCAGCAGCGCGCGCAAGATCACCAGCAGGTTGAGATCGATCGAGCTCAGGGCGTTATCATGCACCATATGCATGAGTATACGGCCTAACTGTGCATTCGACGCATAGCCCGTCGTGGCCTATGTTGCATGGGTCAGCGAAAACAGGAGGTAGAGCAATGTTCGTCATCACAGGTGCTACGGGGAACACGGGGTCGGTCGCGGCAGAAGCTTTGCTCGACGCGGGAAAACCGGTGCGGGTGGTCGTGCGCGACCCGACCAAAGCCAAGCGCTTGGGCGGGCGCGGCGCGGACGTGGTGCAGGCCGATTTGAGCGATGAGGCTGCGTTGGTCAAAGCCTTTCAGGGTGCCGAAGGCGTGTACCTGTTGTCGCCGCCCGACGTCACGCTCGCGGAATTCTTTGTCGTGCGGCAGACGCTCTTCGACAGCTTCGCGCGCGCAGTCAAGGCCGCAGCCGTAAAGCATGTCGTGTTTCTGTCTTCGGTCGGCGCTCAGCACAGCGCGGGCACTGGCATGGTCGTCAGCGCCTATGCGGGCGAGCGGGCCTTGCGAGCGACTGGCCTGCCCGTCACGTTCGTGCGCGCGGCCTACTTCATGGAAAACTGGGCGAGCGTGCTGCAGCCCGCCCAACAGGACGGCGTGCTGCCCAGTTTCATCGCCGGGTCACGCGCAATCCCGATGGTCGCCAGTCGCGATATCGGCAAGACGATCGCCCGCGCACTCTTGGACGGCCCGCACGGCACGCGCATCATCGAGCTCGGCGGTCCGGCGGAAGTGAGCCCGGTCGAGGTGGCTGCAACGTTCGGCAAAATCCTCGGGCGCGAGGTGAAAGTGGCGGAGGTTCCACTCGAAGCCGCGGTCCCGACCTTCACCTCCTTCGGCTTTTCTCAGTGCGTGGCTGAAGGATTCCGCGAAATGTACGAGGGCATCGCCAACGGTAAGGTGAGCTGGGAAGGCGGCAGCGCCGAGGCCGCGCGCGGGACGACGAGCCTGGAGACCGCGCTGCGCGCGCTTACTGGAAAGCAATGACGGCGGCGATCACGATCGCCACCCCGAGCAGCAGGATAGCGTTGCTCACGGCGGGCAGCTTGGCCAGTGCAGGCCCGCCTCCAGCCTCACGAGCGCGCTTGCCCAGGGCCTGAGAATAGCCGACGACGCCGACCAAGATCACCACCAGTGTGAGCTTGGCGTGAAACGCGGGCCCACCGGCGGCCATCACCGCCGCCGGCCCGCGCATGAAAAACATGCCCAGCCCAGTCAGCAGCAACAATAGCAGCCCATAGCTGCCGTTCTTCGACACGCTGAGCGCACGCAGGATGAACTTCGTGCGCTCGGCAGGTTCCAGCGCTGCGCTGGCTTTGCGCAGTGTGAACAGCGAAAAGCTTGCGCCCACGCCCAGCGCCAAACCGACGAAGTGAAGCATCAACAGCACCAGGTAAGAAAGCGGCATGGCGGGCGAACTCATAGCCCGCTCATCCGAACACCGCAATCGCGCTGATCGGCGAGAGGACTAGCGAGCCACGTCGGGCGGCGGCTGGGTGTTTTCCGGCCAATCATCGGGCCGCGCGTAGGCGGCATCGCGCTTGATCAGGCCCACGCCACCGCCCAAGGACAGCTCCCGCCAGGTGCGGCCCGGTGGCGAAGCATCGAGCCAATGAAAGCTGCGCTCGCGGTCGTCCAAGTGCACGAACGACGTCTTTGGGTGCGTGTAAACCCCGACCCCGACCCGCGGGAGCGTCCGCAAATAGGAAGCGAGCGTGCGCGCTGGCACCCCCGGCAATTTGAAATCGATGGCTTTGCCGCTGGCGTGCGGTCCCTCACGGCGACGACCGGGCTTGCGATAGGCCGACACTACCTGCACTTCGCCCGCGTGAAAATGCAAGGCCGCGCGCACCGCCAATTGCAGGGTCCGCCGATCGAGTGTGATCGTTGCGCAGTTTTTTGGATCGCGTGTGTCGGCCAACAAGGCGTCGAGGCGCAACGCTTCTCGTTCGTCTACGTATCCAAGGTCGTCGTACAGCCTGACCACTGCACTCTGGCCGGTGCTTTGATTGCTGAAGCGGAGTGACGGCAAGCCGGCAAATGTAGCCTCACGGCTCGGCTCGGCAGAGGCCTGCGTGAACCCGAGCGCGAGGGCCAGCAGCAACGAAGCGGTCACCAGCGGACGCATACGAAAGTCTAAGCATGGTTTGCACGGGCATGCGACGCGGCACCGACCGGCGTCGGATCGCCGTGCACGGCCCGCTGGAACTTTCCTATACCAGTCGAAGCACGCGCTACAGGACTCGCTGAGCGCTCGCGGTCAGCGCGGAGCCGATGGCCAGCGCGGACCGAAAGGAAACGGCGACAGGGCTTCACTGGCGCGGCCCAAGAACAGCGCGCCGAGGGCCGCGCTACGCGGCAGCGCGTTGTTGTTCGCGGGCAGCGGCTCAGGCTCGAGATTCAACGCGACTTCATCCGGCACGTGCTCCAAGTGGGACGAGAGCAACTCTACCGGCTCATGCACCTCGTCGGGCAGCGAGGCTCTTGGTCGGGCTCGTTCGCGATCAGCGCGTTTGGCGCGCAGCCAACTGAACGCGGCGTAGCCGAGGACCAGTCCGCCACCCAACCAGGGAACCGCAAGGTTTCTGAATGCCACTCGTTTGCTCCTTCACGCCAATGTCTTGCAAAGCGTGGGCCGCAGCCCCTTCGGCGCACGAATCTTTGGCCTGTGCAGTCCGAGCGGCGCTCCCGGCCGCTGCCGCAGATCGCTACACTGGGTCATTCGATCACTATGCGCAGTCAGCCGTTGCGTACGTTGCCGTGACGAGAATGCACATCGAGAACGCAAATATTGGGAACGGCTTGCGCGCGCAGCCATGGCGCGCATGTTGCTTGGATTCGAGCTGATGCCGACGCCCATCGATTGCCAGCAAGCAACGGGCGACGAGCAGACCGCGATCGGTCCTCCGGTAGCAGGCCGGTATGAGCCTTCCACAGCCAGGTACGAGGCGGGTGCCCTCCTATCGGGCAAGTACCGGCTCGAAGCGCTGCTGGGTGAGGGCGGCATGGGGTCGGTCTGGCGCGCATGCAACGTTCATCTGGATTTGACGGTCGCGATCAAGCTGATTCGCGCTGATTTGGATCGGGGCGAGTTGCGGGCTCGTTTACAACTCGAAGCGCGCGCGGCCGCCAAGCTCGGTCACCCGGCCATCGTGCGCGTCTACGACGTGGGCGAGAGCGAGCTCGGCGACCCGTTCATCGTGATGGAGTACTTGCGTGGCGAAACCCTGGGGCAGCTATTGAGCGCAGGCCGACTGCCGGCCACACGCGTCGCGCAGTTGCTGTTGCCGATCATCGATGCCTTGGCGGTGGCTCACGGGCGCGGCATCGTGCATCGCGACCTCAAACCCGACAACTTGATGATCGCGCTCGAAGAGCAGCACGTGTGCCCGAAAATATTGGACTTCGGCGTCGCAAAGCTCACCGATCCGCGTGATTCGGACCACAGTCTGACCGAGTGCGGAGCGGTCGTCGGCAGCCCGGAGTACATGTCACCCGAGCAAGCCTGTGGGCGCGACGACGTCGACGCGAGCACCGACGTCTGGTCGATGTGCGTCGTGCTCTACGAAGCGGTGACCGGTCGTCCACCGTTCACCGCGTCCAACTATCACGCGCTATTGCGCAGCATCGTGGACGACGATCCGCAGCCACTCTCACAACATGGGGCGGGCGATGACCGACTTTGGCAGATCCTGGAGCGAGGGCTAAATAAGAACCGCGCCAAGCGTTACGCCAAAATCTCTGAATTGGGACAGGCACTGGCGAGTTGGCTCGTCGGTCACGGGATCACTGAAGATGCCAGTGGGAGCTCCCTCGATTCGAAGTGGCTCACTCGCAGCAGCGACCGCAGCGGCGACCTGTCGAGCTCGGGCCCAGCCACACCGGCGCCGGGCGAGGTGCGCGCCAGCCACGACTCGATCCCTGACAGCACTGGGATTGTGCGCGGGCCTTTCAGCGCGACGATTCGGCCCGTCGCCAACGGACGGACGCTGACGCTCGGTGCGGCGATTGTGGGCTGCGCTTTGCTTGCCGTGACCTTGCTGGCACTTGGCCATTCACCAAGCGCTGCAGTGCGAACCGATCGCACTCGGGCGGCCGTTACTTCGGTGGGCGCGGCCGCGCTTGCACCCAGCGCCGTTCCGCCCGTCGTCCCCGAGCCGCTCGCCACGACACCGCCACCGAAGATTGAAGTCTGGCCTGTCAGCTCTGCGCACTCGGAGCCGGTGGGCAAGTCGGCGCTCCCCGCGGCACGCCTCAGCAAGCCCGCTTCGGCTGGGGTCCGCGCCAATGCGCTGAGCGCAAGTCCGGCCGCCGCTTCCAGCGCAGCTGCGGCGGGTGCTGCACCGAAGCCGAGTCGTCCGCTCGACCTCATGGCCCCTTATTGATCGCGGAGCGGCGGTGGTGCACAGCGGTCCGAAGTCGAGGCTAAAAGCGTGGCATGCCCCGCATTTTGCACGAACATCGCTACTGCTGGCGTTGTCGGCTTCGTTACTGGGTTCGGGGCCCCGCAGTGCCTTCGCCGCGGATGCCGCTGCCGACGCGAGCAACGCGACCGATCAACGGCGTACCTTGGCCAAAGCCAAGTACGAAGAAGGCGTCGAGGCATATCGCGGCGCGCGCTACGCGGACGCCGTGCGCCTGTTCCTGGAGGCCGACACTCTCTCGCCGAGCGCCGCCTTGTCATACGACATTGCCCGCGCTTATGAAAAGCTCGCGGACGATGCTCAGACGCTACGCTGGTATCGAAACTACTTGCGGCTGAACCCGCACGCGAAGAACGCGGCCGAAGTGGAAGGCTACGTTCATTCGCTGAGCGACGCCTTGGCCAAGCAGGGGATTCAGCAGCTGACGGTCCTGACGTCGCCGCCTGGCGCAACCGTGGCCATCGATGGAACTCCCTTGGGCGTCAGCCCGCTGACCGTCGAACTACGTCCAGGCAGCCACAGCGCCCAACTGAGCCGTCGCGGGTTTTCGGACTTCAGTGGCAGCTTCGTACTTCCGCCTGCAACGCCGATCGATTTGAGCGTTGCTCTGCAAGCGGCGCCGAAGAGCCGGCAAACGCCCGGCGATGCCAACCGTAAACCCGAGCGCCGCTTCGGGATTGTGCCTTACCTCACCTTGGGCGCCGCCGCGGCCTGCTTCGGCGGCGCTGCGATCGCCGAGCTGTCGCGGCGCTCCGCGCAGAGGTCCGCGAAAAACGAGCAGGTGCAGCTCGACTACGAACGAGACATCGACGCCATGAACGCCCGCCAGACGACGGCCCGCGTGCTGCTCGGAGCCGGCAGCGTATTGGCCGTCACTGGCGCGGCCTTTTTGATCTTCAACACTCGGCTGACGCCGGAGTCGCAAGCGGTCGTGGCCGGCGTGCCCGGCGGCGCCACGTTTTCCCTGGGGCGCCGCTTCTGATGCACCTCGGGCGACTTCTGCGTGCGCTGCCACTGGCACTGTGTGCCGTACTGGGCTGGTCCTGCGCCAACGATCTGGAAAAGAACTTGGACGGCAAGGCCTGCAATGCAAACCATGAGTGCAGCAGCGGCTACCAGTGCGACGAGACCTCGCTGATCTGCGTGCGCAGCACGAACGAGCCCACGAGCTGCGCGGCGGGGACCGTCGAATGCGACGGCAAGTGCGCAGTGCTCGCGTCGGATCCAAAAAACTGCGGCGGCTGCGGGGCGACTTGCTCGATTCCGGCTCGCGGCGTGGCCGTGTGCGTGGATGGGGCGTGCAACTTCGCGTGTCCGGACTACGCCGCCTGCGGCAACGTGTGCGTCGATTTCCAGAGCGATCCCGAAAACTGTGGGGCTTGCGGCCAAGCCTGCACCAGTCCGTTGGCTGGCCGCGCGCGTTGCGCCGCGGGCTCGTGTCAGGTCACGTGCGCCTCGGGGCGAGCAAATTGCGGTGGTTCCTGCGTCGATCTGCAGAGTGACCCGGCCAACTGCGGCGCCTGCGATAAAGCATGTGAAGCAGGGCTGGTGTGTTCGAGCGGCAAATGCAAAGCCAGCTGCGAAGCCGGGCTGAGCAATTGCGGCGGAGCCTGCACGGACCTATCGCAGACGGCAAACCACTGCGGAGACTGCGACACGGCGTGTCCAAGTCCGAACCATGGCAGCGGACTGTGCAGTGCATCGACCTGCGATTTCGAGTGCGAGGATGGTTTCGAAAAGTGCGGCGCGAGCTGCGTCGACGACCAGCACAGTCCGGCGAACTGCGGCGGTTGCAACCACGTCTGCGACGCGCCCGTCAATGGCGCGGCTACTTGCAACGCAGGAAAGTGCGGCTCGACATGCAACGTCGGCTATGCCCAATGCGGCAATGCCTGCGTCAAGACCGATCAGGATGCGCTGAACTGCGGCGCGTGCGGCACGAAGTGCCAAGAGAACGAGGTGTGTACGGCAGGCAAATGCACCTCCACGTGTCCAGCCGGAACGAGCAATTGCGACGGTTCGTGCGTGAATCTAGCAATGGATCCGGCGCACTGCGGTGCGTGCAGAACCAGTTGTAGCGCCGCGGCACACGGCGATCCCATATGTCAGAGTTCGGTCTGTGCGTTGGCGTGCGCAGCGGGTTACGGCGCGTGCAACGGCGGTTGTCAGAAGTTCGATGCCGACGTCAACGATTGTGGCGCTTGCGGCAAGGTTTGCGCTTCAACGGCCAATGGCGTTGCCGTTTGCAGCGGCGGACAATGCGGACTGACTTGCAATGGCGGTTACGCCAATTGTTCGGGTACCTGCGTCAATCAGAGCTCGGATCCCAAGAACTGCGGCGCGTGCGGAAAAGTCTGCGGCGCGGGCCAAGTTTGCGAGAACGGGACGTGCGCGCTGGCCTGCGGCGCCAGCACGACCTGCGCCGCCGCCTGCGTGGACACGACGAGCGATACCTCCAACTGCGGGGCTTGCGGCAAAGTGTGCATGGCGCCCGCGCACTCCGCGCCGTCGTGTCAGGCGGGCAAGTGTCAGTTCAGCTGCCAGCTGCCGTTCATCGCCTGCGGCGCGACCTGCGTCGACCCGCGCAGCGACGTGAACCATTGCGGCGACTGCCAGACCGTGTGCAAGGCGTCCGGCGGAGCCATGGCGACCTGCACTGACGGGCAGTGCGGAGTGAACTGCCCGCCAAACAAATCGGGATGCAACGGCAAGTGCGTCGACCTCAAATCCGACGACAAGAATTGCGGCAGCTGCGCCAACGAGTGCAAAGGAGCGCTGGGCTGCCTGCTCGGTCACTGCCTCTGAGCACTCACCAATGCCAGCTGACTATGTGGCATTTTCGAGGGTGTCCGGCGCGCCCGATGTGACGTTTTGCTACCGGACGCCTCGCGCTTTCTGCTGATTTCGTTCCGGTTTCCGCCCAGAGTCGACTGGCACGCGGCGTGCTTTGAGCCTTCCCGCAACTCAACAGGAGGAACTTTCATGATTCGCTCTTCACTCGTCGTCTGCGGTCTCGGTGCTCTGGTGCTCGCGCTCGGAAGCGGCTGCAACAAAGCCGCCGACGAACAAGAAAAAGCCGTCAACGCCCAGACCAAGGCCAACGAAAAGATCGTCGAAGCCAATCAGGACGCCGACAAAAAGGCGAACGAAGCGCAAGCCGACGCCGACAAGAAGATCGCCGAGGCGCAAGCCAGCTTCCTCAAAATGCGTGAGGACTACCGGCACGACACGACGGAGAAGCTCGTCGACTTGGACCACAAGATCGCCGACCTCGAAGCCAAGTCGAAGACCTCGACGGGCAAGAAGAAATCCGACCTCGATGTCCAGCTGGCTCAGATCCGGACCCAGCGCGAAGCGTTCGCCAACGACTGGAAGACGATCGAGACCGCTTCCGCCGTGACCTGGGACTCCACCAAGAGTCGCTTGGACAAGGAGTGGAGCGATCTGAAATCGATGGTCGACCGCGCCGCGTAAGTCGAGCGTCGCGCGCTCGCACTAAGAAAAAGCCCTCAACGCGCTGGTCGCGTCGAGGGCTTTTTGCGCCGGGCGATGAGTGAGTGCCGTTACACGCCGAGTTTTTTCAGACTCGCGAGCAGCACGCAGACGGTGACGACTTCCATCGCACTCTTGACTTGAGCCAAGGGCGGCATTGAGGGTGCGATGCGGATATTGCGATCGCGCGGATCCTTGCCGTACGGAAAGGTTGCCCCGGCGGCGGTGAGCTTCACGCCCGCTGCGTCCGCCAAGCGCACGACATCGCTCGCGCAACCGTCCAATGTGTCCAAGCTGATGAAGTAGCCGCCGCGCGGTGTGGTCCAAGAAGCGACGCCCTTGCCAGACAGTTCTTTGGCGAAGGCATCGGTCACGGCTTCGAACTTCGGGCGGAGCAGCTCCGCGTGCCGCTTCATGTGTGAAAGGACGCCCGCGTAGTCCTTGAAAAAGCGCACATGCCGCAGCTGGTTGAGCTTGTCCGGACCGATGGTCTGGATGCTGCTGTGACGCTTGACGTCGGCGATGTTGGCGGGGCTGGAAGCCAGCGCCGCGACGCCCGCGCCCGCGAACGAGATTTTCGACGTCGAGCCGAACACGATCGCTCGGTCCGGATTGCCGGCGTCGGCACAAGCGGTGAGCACGTTGGCGAGCTTGGCGCCCTCCGGGTACAAGTCATGGACCGCGTACGCGTTGTCCCAGAACAGACGAAAATCGGGCGCCGCCGTTTTCATCGAAGCCAGGCCCTTGACCACGCTTTCGCTATAGGTCGTGCCGGTGGGGTTGCTGTACTTCGGCACGCACCACATGCCCTTGATCGCGGGGTCGCTCGCGACCAGGCGCTCGACTTCGGCCAGGTCCGGACCGTCGTCGTTCAAAGCCACGCTCAGCATTTCGATGCCGTGGTGCTCACAGATCGCGAAGTGACGATCGTAGCCCGGGGTCGGACAGATGAACTTCACCTTCTCGCGACCCCAGGGTGCACTGCCACCCGGCACGCCGTGCAAGAGCGCGCGGACGACGGTATCGTGCATCATGGTCAGGCTGGAGGCACCGCCGACCACGACCTGCGCCGCGGGCGCGCCCAGCATCTCGGCGAAGATGGCCTTCATTTCCGGCAGGCCGTCGAGGCCGCCGTAGTTGCGGCCGTCACTGCCGTCGCTGCCTTTGTAGTCGGTCTCGGACAACGCCACCATCAGCTTGGCGGCAAGGTCGAGTTGCTCGGACGAGGGCTTGCCTCGCGTCATGTCCAACTTGAGGCCCTGCGCCTTGAACGCGTTGTAACGCTGCTCGAGTTCCTGCGTGAGGGCTGCACGTTCCGGGGCGGAGAGTTTCGCGAGCTCGGTCATGGTGCTGGGCTCTAACGAAATCTTGGCGCGGGCGCCAGTGGTCCAGAACCGAACTTGGAACCGAGCCGAAAAGATGCCGATTTCGAGTGGTTCACGGGTTTTCTGCGAGCGGCTTGCGGCCCGTGAGCCGAAGCAGCTCGGCTCAAAGTGCGACGCGCGGGGTTAAAAATTCACGATCCGCGGGCGTAGCAGGCAGGGTGCGAACACGCCTCATCCTTGGGTCTCTGCCCGTTCTCCTCATGCTGCTCGGACAATCGGCCCGAGCATTGCCGGGCACTCACGCTCCGGCCATCTCCACCTACGACACGCGTGCCTCGAGCGTCGTGCTCGCCTATCGCCATACCGCGAGCGACGCGGGGCCGATCAACACCTTCAGCTACAACGCCAACTTCAGCAACACGACGGGCATTCTGAGCGCGCAGTTCGGCATTCACTACGTGAACTTCGATGCCAAGGCCAACGATTCCACGGCTCATGGCGTGGGGGCGAGTGGGGTCGCGCTGTTCGTTTTTCCGGTGGCGGGGCGTTGGGCGGACGGCGTGCCCAAGGCCGCCATCGCCTTCGACGTCGGCTCTGTCCCGACCGTATATGTCAGCGGCCAACGCCAATACGTCACGCTGCCGCTGGTGCTCGGCTTTGGCGTGCCGCTCTCACCGCACAAAGCAATTACGCTCACGCCCTGGTTCGAGGCTTCCTTCAGCGCGAACCTCGACACGGTTTTCAAAGCGACCGACATCAAGATCGACCCCAACGCGGTGATGAAAACCGTCAATCCGGATGGAACCGTCAGCATCAACCTGAACCAGAGCGACGTCGAAGCGGCAGTCAAGAAGGGCGTGACCATCGACTCGGGCTTTTACGTACCGATGCGCGCCGGACTCGAAGCGGGCATTCACATCAGCGAGAGCGTGGATTTCAACCTGTATTCATCGATTGCGACCTTGGGCGGCGGCTTCGCAGGTAGCTCGGCGTTCACCCTCGGCGCAGGCTTGGGCTATCGCTGGGACAAGATCGCGCCCGCGGTCTTGCCGGTCGAGCGTCGCTTCGAGGGCGAGGACTGTGAGGCCATCGAAGCGCGCTTCCGCAGCTGTCCCAGCGCTGGGAAATGGCTCACGCCCGAGCAGCGCGCGAAGGAAGCCAAGCCGGTCCAGCCCGTCGAGCCGGCTGCGGCAGCGCACCCGGTCCCTGCCCCACCCGCCGTCAGTCCGACGCCGGCAACCGCGCCCGCGCCAGCGTCGCCTCCCGCTGCCGCACCGCCTACACTGGCGCCAGCTCCCGCTCCCGCTCCCGCTACCGCAGTCCCGCCCGGGCCGCCGAGCGCGGCTTTTCAAAACTGAGCGGCTACCAGCTCAGGCTCTTCGAGACAGTGACCGGCTCGCCGACGAACGCGGTCACGCGAGTGCGCGCGACGGCACTGAGCACGCACGAGCGCATGCTCGCGGGCGGCGCCGATCCGCCGAAATGAACCGAGCTTGGCACCCCCGACGGCGCAAAGGTGGCGACGATCTGCGCGTGGACCGGTCCATCTCCGCAGCTTCTCGCGGCCGCGCCAGCTCGGGCGAGGGCGCGCGCGAGCTCGGCGCGGTCCGCCGGACCGGGCGCGGCTGAAACCGCGGCTGGGCGCGATGCTCGCGTGGACACCCGCGCGGTCGTGTTGCGCTCGACTTCCGCCCGCGGCGCAGCCGCCGGACGCTCATACTCGATGCGCGCCCCCGCGCCGTGCTCGAGTGGTAGATCGCGCAGCAGCACCACGGGGATGTTCGAGGTCAGCGTGGCCGCCCAGCTCGGACTGAGCGCGGCATGAGTCGTCATTGGCCGCTCGGATTGCTCCGCGATCTGCCTGGGCGCGCGTGGTTCGCTGATCTGCGCTCGAGCTTCCCCCCAGTGTGCCGCATGCTGCGCGAATAGCACGGCTCCGAACGTGACCACCGCGGACAGCAAAGCGACGACCGACAGCTCGGTCGAGCGCGCATGCATGACGACCGGTGTGAAGCTCGCCGCGCTCGGCTCTGAGTCGACGAGGGGCAGTACGCGCGTCGGCGGTAGCGCCCGGGTGGGCAGTGGATGCGTGACCGCGGTGTCCGGCTCGTGCTCGATGCGAACGTTGTTCCAACCAGTGCTCTCGACGAGCTCACGGCGTACTACGGGCTCGCGACGCGGCATTAGGCGGCGCGCGACTAGCCGCGGATTGCGCGGCCTGGATGCACTGGGTTGACTGTCGATCACAGTGACCTCCCTCGTAGGACTTGCCCCCACATACCACGTCTATCGCCCTGCCCGAATCATGATCGAGCAAGATTTCAGCGGAATTCTGATCCCACCGGAAGCCATTTTGCCGCATCTCGCTACGGGACAGGCGCTCCGCGCCGCTGCTAGTGATTTCTTCGAATCACAACGGTAGACGTCCGCGTTGACGCATAGCGGCGGAGGCTGCTCGACGTCGCCTCGGCGAAAAGATCGTTTGCCGGGCTGCGCGGCTCTGAAACCGGTTCCAGCTCCGAGCGTCACTTACGCTATGGTCCGCCGCAATTTCCATGACCGAGAGGCGACTCAGTAAGCGCGCGGCGCGTGCCATCGCAATCGGCATCTCGCTGCTCGCGTTCGCCGATTGCCGACCGAAGAGAGACGACAGCGGAAACGGTTTTCCACGGGCCGAGACGCTGTACCTCGCAGGTTCGCTGTGGGGTGAGCCGGCATCGTTCAATCCGTTGGGCCATCCAGCTTGGCCGGTCAGCACGATGAATCTGATCTACGAGACGCTCTTGATGTACAACTCCATCACCGGCCAGATGGAGCCGTTGCTCGCCGAGTCGTACGCCGCGCATGACGGCGCGATCGAAGTGACACTGAACCCTGCTGCTCGTTGGAACGACGGCAAGCCGGTGACCGGCTGGGACGTGAGCTATACGTTCGAGCTGGGCAAGAAGTACAAGAGTCTCAAGATCGCGCCTGTTTGGCAGTACTTGAGCGCCATTCGAGTCTACGACCAGGACGGTCGCGAGGTGACGCAGGCGGAGAGCGGAGAGCGCTATCCGCGGCGGGTGGTCTTCGAGCTGAACCCCGAAAAGAACAATCCCCTGGTCGTGCTCGACGCGCTCCAGGCCGAGGCCATCCTCCCGCGCCACTCGATCGCGCCAATGCTGGCGCAACGCGGCGACAGTCTGGACGAGTTCAACAAGCTCAAGTTCGACAAAGACGTGGTGAGCTCCGGCCCGTACCGACTGCTCTCGTACAACGCCGAGAAAGTCGCGGTCGTGCGCGACGACAACTATTGGGGAAATCAGGCTTTACACGGCGGCAAGCAGGCCGTCGTAAAATACGTCGTTCATCCGATCTACAAGGGCAACGATGGCTTCAGCGTCGCCTTGCGACAAGGCAGGCTCGATGTCTCCTCCTCGTTCGTGCCGCGCATCTGGCTGAAGGCCACGAAAGGCGTCAGGAGTTGGTTCGATCGACAGCCGTACTTCCTCAGCAGCTCGATCCCCATGCTGCTCGTCAATCACAAGCGCGCGCCCTTGATGGACGTGCACCTGCGGCGAGCCATGGCCTTCGCCATCAACTACAAGGACATTCGTGAGCTGGCGGTCTCGGGCTACAGTGAACCGCTGACGCCGGGGCTGATCTTGCCTTTCGGTCTCGAGCAGAAGTTCTTCTCCGCAGAAGACGCCGAGAAATATGGCACTTGGTTCGATCCGGAGCGGGCCAAAGCCGAGCTCGCCGAGGGCGGCTACAGGCCGCTCTTTGGCCCCGACGGAGGCCTGATCGGGACACAGGATCGAAGCGGGCAGAAGCTGCCCACGATCTACGTCAAATCACCCAGCGGCTGGAGCGATTGGGAATCAATCGTGCGCATCGCGGTCAAGAGCATGCGCGCGGTGGGCATCGATGTGCGTGAGCGCTTCGTGGACGCGAACTCGTTCTGGAATGCTTCGTACGAAGGTGACTTCGACTTGATCATGTGCACGCCTTCCACACAACCCTCACCTTCCAAGCCCTGGTCCCGCTTCGAAACCTTGCTGACGACGCGGGACTTCGCGCCGTTGGGTGACAAGACCCGGAAAAATATGGGCCGCTTCAACGACCCGAACTCAGCCGGCTACCTTCCGCGCATGGACGAGCTGCTCACGCTGATCCCGACCCTGACGGATGAAGCCGCAAAGCTCGCCGCCTATCGCGAGCTGAACGTGCTCTTCATGCAGCTGCAGCCGGATTTGCCGCTAGTGTACCGCGCCGACACCTTCTACGAATTCAGCATCAAGCATTGGTCGAACCTGCCCAGCGCTGCGAACCCCTACCTCCCGCCGCTCATCCCCGGTGACCGCCAAGGCACGAACATGCTCTGGGCAATCAAACCCGTGTTGAATTGAGCCGCGCCGTGAATTTCAGGTCGATGCTGAAGCACTACCCCACCCTCAGGCACATTCTCGGTCGCGCCGGCTGGTACCTCGTGACCTTCTTCGTCGCAATCACGATCAACTTCTTCCTGCCCCGGCTGGGTGACGCGAATCCGATCGACACGATCATGGTCAGAGTCAGCGACGGGCTCGACTCCGCGTCGGCCAAGGCCAAAGAGGAGGCCTACCTCAAGGAATTCAACTTGGTGGAGGTGGATGCCAACGGCGAGGTGAAACACGACGCACGAGGTAGACCGGTACGCACCTCGCTCGGCAGCCAGTTCATCAACTACCTGAGCATGTGCTTACGGGGTGACCTCGGCAGCTCGATTCTGCAGTACCCCAAGCGCGTGAGTGAGATCATCGAGACCGCGCTCCCTTGGACGCTCGCGCTTCAGCTTCCGACGATCATCTTCGGTTGGCTGTTGGGGAACGTGCTTGGTGCGCTCGCCGCGTACAAGCGCGGCATCTTCGACAGGGTCTTTTATCCGCTGGCCCTCTTGGCCAGCGCCATCCCGGCCTTCTGCTTCGGCATGCTGCTCGTCTATGTGTTCGGCATTCGGTTGGAGTGGTTCCCGGCGGTAGGCGGCTACGACGACGGGCTCAGGCCGGAAGTCAGCTGGGCGTTTTTCGAGAGCGCCAGCTACTACTACGTGCTCCCGTTCTTGTCCGTGTTCCTCATCGTGGTCGGCGGGCAAGCCATCGGTATGCGCTCGATGTGCATCTACGAGCTTGGCACCGACTACGTGAAGTACGCCAAGCTCCTAGGCGTCAAAGAGAGCAAGATTCTGTTTTACATGTTCAGGAATGCTATGCTGCCGCAGCTCACGGGGCTAGCGCTCGCGCTCGGGACGATGGTCGGCGGCGCGTTGATCACGGAGATGATCTTCAGCTACCCCGGCTTGGGCATGGCGGTCCTGACAGCGATTCAAGGCAGTGATTATCCGTTGATTACCGGCTGCACGCTGCTCATCACGGTCTCTGTGCTCGTCGCCAACTTCAGCGTCGATGTGCTGGTCGGCTTCCTCGACCCGCGCATCCGAGCCGCGGAGCAGTCGGGCAAGTGAGCACGTGAGATGAAGCTTTTCAGGAATTTGCTCAGGTCCCCCTCCTTCGTGCTGGGCGCGGGCTTGTTCGCGTTCACCCTGCTCTTGGCCTTACTCGGTCCGCTGTTGATGCGGGTGAACGTGAACGCGCGCGTCGACCTGGCCTACGTGCCGCCTTCGAGCGCGCACTGGCTGGGCACGGACCACATGGGACTGGACATGGTATCGCTCCTGATCGCAGGCTTGCGCTCTTCGTTGTACGTGGGCTTTCTCGCGGGCACGGTGGCCACCGTCGTCGGCACGCTGATCGGCCTGTATGGCGGCTACAAGGGGGGGCTGATCGACGACGTGCTGACCGTTTGTACCAACCTATTTTTGGTGATCCCCAGCCTAATAGTGCTGATTTTATTGAGCGCCAGCATCGAAAATGGCCGAAGCCTCACGCTGATCGCGCTGATCATCGGCTGCACGACTTGGACTTGGAGCGCGCGCGCCGTCCGCGCGCAAGCATCCAGCTTGCGTAACCGCGATCACGTCGCGCTGGCCCGACTCAACGGCTACGGCACGTTCGGCATCGTGACCTTCCAGATCATGCCTTACTTGCTGTCCTACGTCTTCATGGTGTTCATCCTGCAGATGGCTACTGGCATCCTGGTCGAAGCCAGCCTCTCGATGCTCGGGCTCGGACCATATGATTCGGTCTCGCTCGGCAGGATCTTGAACGAGGCGAAGGCCAACGAAGCATTGACCGATGGCGCTTGGTGGGCCTTTGCGCCCGCCATGGTGTTGATCACGATGATCGTGTTTTCCTTGTACGTCATCAACACGTCGCTCGAAGGCGTGTTCAATCCGCGCCTGAGGAAGTGATGACCGACGCGATTTTCGAGGTCGACAATCTGCGGGCGCATTACATGACCCGTTTCGGCCAAAAAATTCAAGCCGTCGACGGCGTCTCTTTCTCGCTCGCGCCAGGCGAGATCCTGGGCATCGCGGGAGAGTCAGGCTGCGGCAAGACCACGCTGGTCAGCGCCTGCATGGGCCTGTACCTGCCGCCCTTGCACCTGTCGGGGGGTGACGTGCGGATCGAGGGCAAGAGCATCATCGGTATGGATATCGAGACCAACCGACGGGAGATTTTGGGCAAAAAGATCGCGATGATCCCGCAGGGCGCGCTCAACTCGCTGAACCCGACGCGCAAAGTGAAGGACCTGGCGAGCGACATGATCCGGAGTCACGACGAGCAGGCGGACAAGAAAGAGATCTACTGTCGTCTCCGCGGACGTTTCCAAAAGCTCGGCATGCCGGCCGACGAAGTGCTGAACGCTTATCCGGTGCAATTGCCCGCCGGCATGAAGCAACGCGTCGTGATCGCCGTCTCCACCCTGCTCGATCCGCGCGTGGTGATCGCCGATGAGCCGACCTCCGCGCTGGACGTCTCGACGCAAAAGGCCGTGATCAAACTTTTGTTCGAGCTGATGGACCAAGGCATCATCGGCAGCATGTTGTTCATCACCCACGAGCTACCGCTGCTGCGTCACGTGTCGAACCACATTGCCGTGATGTATGCCGGAGAATTCGTGGAGCTGGGTCGGACCGAGCAGATCATTTTCGACCCCCGTCAGCCCTACACCCGAGCGCTGATGAGCTCGATGCTCAGCGCCGAGCCCGGGCACCGAGGCCAGAAGCCGGTGGCGATCGAAGGAGCGCCACCGAACCTGGCTTACCCGATCCAGGGCTGCCGCTTCGCCGAGCGTTGCCCAGTGCTGAAGCCGGATTGCAAGACGAATCAGCAAGTGCTCCGGATCGCCTCCGAGCGTCAGGTGAGGTGTCAGTATGCCGAGTGAGCCGAAGTTCGAAGCTCGGGATCTTTCGCGCAGCTATGGCCACGGCAAAAAGCGGGTCCTAGCCGTGAAGAACGTGAACTTCATCATCCCGAGCAAGGACATCATCAGCGTGGTGGGGCAGTCGGGCTGCGGCAAGACCGTGCTCGCCAAGATGCTACTCAGGCTCGAAACACCGAGCCTGGGCAGCCTGCTCTTCAATGGCCAACCGATCGCGAGCGAGCGAGATCCGCGCCGTCACTTTCGCGCGGTTCAAGCCGTTTTCCAGGATCCGTTTTCGGCCTTCAACCAGTTTTTCACGATCCGCGCGCAGCTCGTGAGCTGCTTCAAGCTGTTCGAGCAAAAGCCCAGCAAGGAGGAGATGGAGGCGCGTGTGGATGCCGCGCTCTTGGCCGTGAACATCAAACCCAGGGAGGTCGACGGCAAGTACCCCTTCGAGCTCTCAGGCGGCCAGATGCAGCGCATGCTTCTGGCGCGCATCTTCATCTTGCGCCCCGAGGTGCTGATCGCCGACGAACCGACCAGCATGGTCGACGCCTGCAGCCGAGCGAGCATCCTCGATTACCTGATGAAGCTCAAAAAAGAGCTCGACATGACGATCGTGTTCGTCACCCACGATATCGGTCTCGCTTGCTACATTTCCGACTCGATCTTCATCATGCACCAAGGCGAAATCGTCGAACAAGGCCCCCCCGATCGCGTCATCAGCTCACCCACGAGTGAAGTAACCAAGCAACTCCTAGCCGACATCCCCGACATCAACCGCGACTGGCTCCGCCGCAGTCCAACGTATCCCGTCGGGAACCCTCCCGCCCTCTGAGCTGCGCTGCGGGACCGCGATCGCCCCCCAATCTGGAAACGCGCTCAGGGGTGGGCGCTCGCGATCCTGCAGCGCAGCTCGGGGGGGCGCTGGGTAGCTGCGGTTGGAGAGGAGGAGAGGAGGGAGAGAAGAGAGAGAAGAGAGAGAAGAGAGAGAAGAGAGAGAAGAGAGAGAAGAGAGAGAGGGCGGGCACGGGCACGGGTATGGGGGAGACGGAGAGATCGTTCACGTTCACGTTGAGAGAGGGAGAAATAGGCGCGGATGTGTGGGGTTAAGCGGGGGGTGGGGTGGCCGTTTTTGGGGTCAGGATGCCTACGCCTGGGGACAACTCGGTTGCGCGGGATCGGAACTCGTTGCGGGCGGCGTTCGAGGACGATCGGACGGTCGATGTGCGGGTTTCGGAGGGGCCTGGCCGCCAGGGCGACGGCCGCGCGCTGGATTCGGGAGCGCGGATCTACTTTCGCGCTTACACCGCGGGCGTCACTGATGAAGCGCCGGGGCGATACAGCACGCAGGCTGGGGCTGAGCTCGGACGCGGCGCGATTGGGCGCGTGTACAAGGCGCAGGATCTGCACCTGGGTCGGCAGGTGGCGATCAAGGAGCTGCTCCAGGACGTGAGCGACGCGGAGGGGGGCGCCGGCAATCCAGGCGCCTTGCAGACTCTGACGCGCTTCTTGCGTGAGGCGCGCGTCACTGGCGCGCTCGAGCACCCCAACATCGTTCCGGTGTACGAGCTCGGTCAGCGCACGGACGGCACGCTCTACTACACGATGCGCGTCGTGCCGGGTCGGACCTTGGCGCAAGCAATTGGTGAATGTAGCGGGCGCAGCGAACGTCTGGCGCTGGTCAATCATTTCTCTGGCCTGTGCCAGGCAATCGCGTACGCGCACAGCCGCGGCATCGTGCACCGCGACATCAAGCCGGACAACGTGATGATCGGCGAGTTTGGCGAGACGGTAGTGCTCGACTGGGGCATGGCCAAGCTGTGCGATGATCCGGGAGAACGAACGAATGAATCGGCGCCGCGGCTCGAGCTGGGCGATCTGAGCCTGACCCTCGAGGGTAGCCTGTGCGGCACGCCCCTGTACATGAGTCCCGAGCAGCTCTCTGGCCGCATCGCTGAGGTCGACCAACGCTCGGACGTCTGGTCGCTGGGGGTCGTCCTATATATGATCCTCAGCGGGCGTTCGCCATTTTCCGGCAAAACGCTGCCCGAGATCGTCAGCCTGGTGAACGCGGGCAAGTATCTGCCACTGCGAGCGATCGATGCCGGAATTCCGCCCGAGCTCGCCGCCGTCGTGGAACGCGCGCTGCGGCCGAACAAGCTCGATCGCTATCCGTCCGCGCGGGAGCTCGCCCGTGACGTGCAGGCGTACCAGGCTGGCACGCGGGTCGCCGCCTACGAATATTCATCGGTCGACTTAGTGAAGCGCTTCGTGGCGCGGCACCGTTCGGCGGTCACGGTCTCCGCGCTGGCCTTGTTGGTCGTGCTCGTGTTGGGCTTCACGGCTTCTCGCCGCGTGCTGGCTGCTCGCGATCGCGCGCTCCTCGCCGAGCGCCGGGCTCTGGGAAATGAGCTCTCCGCGAAGCGCAGCGCTGCGCACGCCCGGCACAGCTTGGGCGAAGTGCTGCTCGAACGCGCCGAGCAGGCACTGCAGGAGGGCGACAGCGTCGATGCGGAATTACTCGCGGCACGGGCGCTGGCTCAAGAAGAGCGCGCCGACGCGCGCGGCGTGGTGATTGCAGCGCGCAGCATGATGCGCCCCAAGCTGAACGCGACCTGGGCCGAAACCAAGGGCTGCACGCGCAGCGCGTTGTCCTTCGCCGCCGATCTGTTTGCCTGCGCAACGGGCCACAGTCTGAAGCTCTGGCGCCTGGCGACGAACGAGCTTGCGCTCGAGCTCGTACAAGACAGCGAAATCAGCTCGCTCTCCTTCGCGAGCGACGCGACCAGCCTCGGCATCACACTCGCCGACGGCAGAGTCGGCGTCCGCCCGGCGAGCTCGGAGATCGCCGATTTCAAATTTGCAGCCTGTGGTCAAAAGCCCGCCGCATTGGCAATCGCAGCAGCGGGACAGGCGGTCGCGTGCGGCAATGCCCATGGTCAGCTGAGCGTGTGGCAAGCGGGACTCGCCGGTAACGTGCGACGTCTCGAGCTCGGGCAAGCGATCAGCGCACTCGCCTGGTCCAAAGATGGCTCGCGACTCGCGGTGGGCGGCGAACTCGGCGCATTGCTGGTGTACGACAGCGCGACGCAGCGCGAGCGTCGGCTCCCCGGGCACACGGGGACCGTGCTCGGCTTGGCCCTGGCCGAACAAGGCCGCTACCTGGCGAGCACCGGCGCCGATCGCACGCTGCGGTTTTGGGATACCCTGAACGGGACCCAAGTCGAAACACCGATGGTGATGGGCGACGTCATGGCCACGTTGGCTTGGTCCGACGATCGTCGATTCATGGCCCTCGGCGGCAAGGACAAGAGCTTCCGAGTGCTCGATCTACGCAGCGCTCGTCGGGCATTGCTGCGATCGCACGATGAGCCGGTGGATCTGGTCGCCATCTCCGGCGACGCTACGCGGCTCGGCTCGTACAGCCGAGACCGCGGCTTACGCCTCTGGTCTTTGGGCGCGGATCCGAGCCCCGATGAGCTGAGTGAGCGCGGCAACGTGCTCACCCTGGGCCTAGGCGTGGCCCCCGGTCAATTGCTGAGCGCGGGCCTCGGCAGAAACGGCGTGTGTATCTGGCAGCTGCCCTTGGGAACCTGCGCGACCCGTTTGCCCGTACGCTTGGATCGAGTGCGCGCGCTGGCGGTCTCGGCGAACGGCCAACGGCTCGCCCTGGCGGGCTCGGGCACGCAGATTTTCATTTGGGGTTTGGTCCAAAAAATCCCGATTCAAGTGATCCAAGGACTGCGCCAAGAAACACGTGCGTTGGCTTTTGCACTCGATGGGCAAAGCCTCGCCGCGGCCGGCATCGAGCGGAAGCTTCGTATCTTCGACGTACATACTGGCGTTCTGCTCGAGGAACAGGAGACGCTTTCGCCGATTCAGACGATGAGCGTCGTTCCAGGCTCCGGGGCACTGGTAACCGGAGACCAAGCCGGCGTGCTCACTCTGCGCGACATGAAGACGGGCCGAGCGGAGGTCGCCTGGCAAGCTCACGGCGATTGGATCTTGGGCAGCGCGATCTCGCCGGACGGTTCACAGTTGGCATCGGCGAGCGCAGACCGCCTGGTGCGAGTGTGGAGCCTACCGAGTCACAAGCGGCTATTTTCGCTGCCCGGCCACGAGGGCAAAGTGCTGAGCGTCGACTTTTCAGCGAACGGTGCACAATTGGCCTCCGCTGGCGAAGACAAGACCGTGCGCGTCTGGAACCCGCTCACCGGCACCGCGCTCGCGACGCTGCCTGGACACAGCGCGAGCGTGCGCGCGGTGCGCTTTACCCGGCGCGCCGACGAACTGGCCTCCGGCAGCGACGACGGCACGATCCGCCTTTGGCACCTGGACGACCTCACGCGCTCCGCGGCAGAACTGGAGACCGAAATAACTCGTGAATTCGGACTCGAGCCCCAACCGTCGTCGGATCCTTAGGACGCCCAACGCCGACGCGAGATCGAGCTAACGCCTCACGATGCCATACAACGCACGTTCCACGCCGGCGCAGCGGTCTTCGACGTAGCGCAGCCCCGCGCGCTTGGCGATGCTGCGAGCTTCTGAAGAATAGATACCTTGCTGCAACCAGAGCGCCTTGGCGCCGATCGCCACCGCCTGTTCGGCAATCGCTGGCGCGAAGCTAGCAGGGCGAAAAACCAGCACCAGCTCGATTGGAAATGGGATCTCGCTCAACGATGCAAACGCGGGTTCGCCGAGCAGCTCCTTTGCTTCCGGATTGACGGGTACGATCCGGAACCCCGCCGCCTTGAGCCCCGCCGGCACCGAGTGGGCCGCCTTCGACGGATCCCGACTCAGGCCGACCACCGCGATCACCGAAAAGTCACGAAGTACGCCTTGCGTGTCGTCCATGGCCGAGCCTAGCGCTACTCGACGACGACGTCAGGGTCCGTCGTCGAGATTGGCCGCGTCACTGCCGGCACCAGCACCAGCACCAGGCTCGCTGTCGCCCCCAGCTCCGCCCAATTCACCACCGCTACCGGCAGCAGCCTCAGTGGGCGCGCCGGCCTCATTGCCGACGCCCGGGTCGTTCGCGCCTGTCGCAGGCGCACCTCCGACCGAGGGCGCTCCGGTGCCGCTGAAAGCGCCGGCAGCAGCCGAGGACGAGGCCCCTCCGCTGCCACTCGGACCAACGCTGGCTCGGCACGCGGGCAAGTCGGGTTGAGGATTCAGGCATTGATCGGTGCTGGTCACGCAGGCGATCGCCACGAGCAGCGACAGCAGAGTCACGACCGCGGCCCGAAACCTCGAACGCATCGAGTAAAGATACGGGACCTCCGACCCCGGCGCAACGCCAAGCCCGCGAATGCCTATAGGTTCGTACCGATGTTGCCGATGGAAATGCTGGGGCCGATGATGATCGACGTGCGACTGGCCTGACTGTCTTCGCCGTGGTGCGAGATGTCGACTTCGTACCAAGCGTGCAGGTTGATCGATGCCTGCGTGGGCGTAGAGCGATTGGCGATCGGCACGCTCAGACCCAAGCCGGCGACCGCGCCGATTTGAGTGAGTGACTCGCCCGTCGCGCTCTTGTCGTTGGCCAAACCGATGGCCATGATGCCCGCTTCGAGCCCGAGAAAGCCTTCATGCCCTTCCTTGCTGAGCCAAGTGAGGCGAGAAACGATACCGAAGTTGAGTGACAACACGCCGCTGTGCGCGTCGTCGCCGAAGCGATACAGGCCGGTCGGGATCGCGGTCGTCGCGTACAACCGCGCGCGCCCCGTGCCCATGATCGCGGTCCACTTGACCTCGGGCGCGCCGGTTTGGATCTCCAGCGCGCCCACGTAGTGCGCCTCGTCTGCGGCGTGTGATAGCCGCACCAAAATGCGATCGAACGGCGCCTTGACGCCGTTGATCCAGGCGTAGATCGGCTCTGCCCCTGGGCGCATGACGATGCTCTCGGCCACGCGGCCCTCGGCACGGGATCCTCCGTCCGAGTCGACGACGTCGATCTCGAGATTGAGCTTCTGCGTCCCGTAGCTGAGCGGTAGTCGGTCGCGGTGAAAAATCAGCCGACAGTTGTCGCGGCTCTCGTACGGCAGGTGCGCGGTCACACCGGGCATGATGCGTTCGGCAGGATTGTCGGGCGTCCCACACACGAACTCGACGATGGGACGAGGGCCGAGGGCCGAGCCGCCGATCGGAGCCGGCAGATTGGCTTCGCGAACCGGGCGGAGCAGTGGACTCGTGATCAAACCCAGGTCCGCGTCGGCTAACTCCCCCGGGAGCGAGTCGACGCGATAACCAAAACGCAGCGCGACCTGACCCGAAGCGTCTGGATCGCCGGTCACCGAGTAGCCAGCGCCTTGTTTTTGCACCGTATAGACGCCGGGGATGGGCAGCGGGACCAAATGCCCATGCGGCCCGAGCGGAGGCAGGTGCACGATCGCCGGGCGATTGGTGGGAATGAAGCCGAGGTTCTTGTGGCCGGGGATCTCTAGCGATGCGCTGCCACCCGGCGGCACGGTGGTTTCGATCCGCGCAACCGCAACCGCAACGCTCAACGCGTCTTCATGCACCGCGGTCACGGTCAACGCGGATGCAGACGTATTGCCCACGTACACGAGCACGTCGGTTCCGGTCGAATCGACCAGCGTCGCCCGCACGTCGGCAGGATCCGAGCCGATCAGGAACCTGAGCTGCGGCACCTCTCGCGCGCAGCGACCCTCGATGCGCAAAACGAGACTGGCTGCGTCCGTATCTCGCAAGAGCGGCCCCGAGGGCACGGACATTGGACAGTGCACGACGGCGAGCGAGACGGAGGGCGCAGCGTCGAAACCCGCCCCCTTGCTCAGCACCACGCCGGAAATGAGCCGAAATTTTACGTCTACCGAGCCGACATTGCTGGACAAGGATCGCACGCGCAGGGTGCGACCTGAGAGCTCGCAGCGTTGTGCGCCGCAGTCCACGCCGGAGACGGCCTCGGGATGGCTCAGTTCGACCTCGCCGTGGCCGGTCGAGAGATCGATCGAAGCGTCCGCCGGCACGATGTTCGACAACACCACGCGCGCCGGCGTCAGCACCCAGCTGCTCGGGGGAACGAGCTCACCTTGGACGTCGTAGTTGGTCACGTCTGCACCCGCGCGACCGCCAGCGGGGATGAACGACAGATTGCCGCTCGCAGGATCCGCCGATAGCCCATGCCCGACTTCGAACACGCAACGCTCGGCGCCATTTTCCAACTTCGGGCTTTCGCACACATCGACGCCCGACGCGGTGTTGCTGCGCCAAGCTATGGCTGCTCCCGCCAAGCGACTGCCGTGAAGTTCGAGTTTCCCTTGGTCTAGCTGAAGCACCACGCTGCTCGACTCGATGCTCGGCGGACGAGCAGTCGCCACCAAGTCGAGCGTGCTCGACTCCGTGGCGCACAGGGCGAGTGAAGGCGCGACTCGCAGGGTGACGGCCTTACCGATTGCGTCGTTGGTCGTCGGTGCCCGCAGAGCGTGCGCCTGCGACAACGGCTCGATTGCCCAACCGCTACCGGGCGGCGCGCAAGCGACGCGCGCGTCACTGAGCGTGAATGCCTTGCTGCCGACGGCGGCTTGTAGTGTCTCTGCTCGCGCGGACCGGGGCGCCAACCAGCAGCCCACGAACCAACAAACCAGGCACAACAGACGCCAAATCTCGCGACCGGCGGGAGGGCGGACAAACATACCGCGACCAGGCTAAGCTCTAGCCAAGCGTTGCTGCAAACGCCCCCGAGACTTGGCGGGCGGCAGCGACATTTTGCCTCGCATGCAAGCTTCGCGCGTCGCAACATGCCACGAGAAGCGCGTTGTAAACCGCGCGAGCCCGATTACCGGCTTGTTTCGAACGCTGGCTCGGCCTTTGCTGTGTGTTCGGTTCGACACTGCTGCTTTTTTTACCTAGGAGTAAGCCCCACCCATGTTTCGACGTTACTCGCTCCCCGTTCGCCTCCTTCCCGCGTTGATCGCCTCCACCGTCATGCTCGTCGCCACGCAAAAGGCGCAGGCCAAGAGCGGCACCAGCATCGGGGTCGACCTCGACTACACGAATGGCATTGAGGAAAGCAACGTCGGGAGCGGCACCGGCTTCAATGTTCGGCTGGGCTACAAGCTCGACCTGGCGGTACTGCAACTCACGCCCGAGATCGGCGGCGCGTACCACGCGTTTTCCGGCACCGCTGACGCCAAGCTCTCCCAAGGCATCGTCGGCGCGCGCATTTCGTTCCTGAAGGTCTTGGAGCCGGGCGCCTACGCGCACCTCGGCTACGGCCACCTCTCCAGCAACTTCGGCGAGGGTCGTTCGGGTGCCACGGCGGACGCCGGCTTGACCCTCGACTTGACGATCCTGCCTTTCATCGACCTGGGCGTGCACGGCGGCTACAACGGCATGCTGAAGAGCGGGGACAACGACGCCTTCAATAGCTACGTGCTGGGCGTGCACGGAGCGCTGATTTTCTAAGCACTGAAAAAATACCCGCTTCAAGCCCCTTGCCGGCTCAATAGCCGGAGGTATGCTGCCGGGCCCCCGATGAGCGGATTGCTTGAGGTCGACTGCAGCGGCTGCGGCCGGCGTCATGTGACGAGCGGCGAGCGGGCGCGCAAGCTTCGCGTTTTGCGTTGCGAGTGCGGGCAGTTCGTGCGGCTCGATCGGGCGCTGGCCGAGCACCGCTCGGAGCCGGTGCCGCCGCCACCGATGGACGTCGTGAACGCTGGCCGAGAGGAAGAAGACGAGGACGACGCGACCCACATGGTGAGCTCGTTGGCGGCGGTAGCCGCGATGAGCGGCGCAGGGCGAGGGCGCAGTCGCTCACCGCAGCCGAGCCTGGTCGATGACGAACGTGTGTCGCGCCCGGTGCCGCGGCCGAGCACCCTGCGTTCGCTTCCACCGGCCCCGCCGCGGCAGCCGTCCATCGCGCCCAGCGACAAGCCCCTCTGGTACGTCGACCTCGGCGGCACCGAGTTGGTCGAGATGACGATTGAGCAGCTCATCCTGGCGCGCCGCACCGGCAAGCTCGGTGAGGGCGCGCTGGTTTGGCGCGAAGGCATGCCGAGTTGGCGTCCAGTAGGGACGTTGATCCCCGCCGCGAGCGCCAGCTCCCATCCGGGCCCGTCGCCGACCGCGACGCCGAGCACGACGCCCGCGCCGAGTCACCCGCCGGTGGCCGCAGCGATCCGCACGCCCATGCCCGGTCGCCCGCCCGCTCCGAAGCGCACGCCACCTGCGCCTCCCCCCGCCGAAGAGCCCACCCCACGGTCTATCGCGAGCTATGAGCGGCCGCTGGCAACCCTGGAATTTGCATTGGAAAGGCCGGAGCCTGCGCCGCCCTTGCATGTGCCCACGCGTTCGCCGCTGCCGAGTATCGACTCTTCCGCGGTGCAGATCTCGCGTCCGCCGACCCCTCTGCCGCGCACGTCGCGGGCCGTATCCTCCAACGCGCCGCTTGCTCGCCCAACGCCTTTGCCGCCGCTCGGCTCTTTTGCGGTGTCATCTCCGTCCCGTCCATCACCGCTGCCGCCCGCGCCGCCGCTGCCTACCCCCGTCGCATACGCCTCGCCAGTTCCGGTGGCGCCGAACGCGTCTGGCAATGATCGCCCGAGCCAGCGGACGAGCCTCGAGGCCGCTGGCTCCCTCAGCGAGCGACCGCGCTGGGTGTCCGCGTGCATTGCGTTGGTCGTGTGCGTCACGGCCTCGGCAGCGGGCGCTTCGCTCGTGCGCAGCCTGAAGCAACGTCAACAGCCGCAAGGGCTCCCCGTCCGCGCGGTGCCTGCACCTATCGTGATCGCGACCCTGAGTCCAACGAGTGAGGCCGCGCCCGCCGCCGCCGCCGCCGCCGCCGCCAGCAGCGTCCCACTCGTCGTCGACCTCGAGAGCTTGTCGGTCGAGCACCAACGAACGCTTCCGCGCGCGGTTCGAGCAACACCGAAGCCTGCGCCGGCGGCCGCAGACAGGAGCGACGAAGCGACGACGAACGGCTCTGCAACTGAGTCACCCGCGCCAGACGCGCCAAAAAGCAATGATTTACCGGCTGCGGCTCGAGCCAATCCCTACGGCCCGGGCTCGCTGATCGATCAAATCAAGAGAGCCACTGCCGAGGACGAAGGCGGACAGTGACGGGCACTCTGCGCACGGGGTGAATGGCGCGCGCCGAGCGCTTCGCGTCAGCTGCGACGACGTGCCGAAGGTGCCAATCGCGCGCTGCTATTTCGAAGGTGATGAGCCGTTGGCCGGTGGGGGATCGACCGCGCCGCCCACGCGATGTTTCGGATCGTAGCTCGGCCCCCCTTTGCTTACGTCCCAACCGGGCGCTGGACCGTCGGTCGTCACCCCCTGGTGCAGCGTGTCCGCGGGACCGCGGCGATCCGCGCCGACTGTGTCTCCATCGGCAGTCGTGGGCGCTGGCGGGGAGTAGTCGAGCGACGGCGAGCGAAGCGGCGCGCCACTGCTCTGAGCGCAGCCTGCCAGCAACCAAACGCCGAGCACACCCGCTAAAAGCCTGGCCATGCCGCTTACACTACCACGCAGAAAGGCTCGTGCGAGGGAGCGCCACTCGTGCGCGACGAATCGGCAGCGAAGTGAGCGACTGAGGCGCTTGTGTCGAACGGCAGGAATCAGCCGTCCGCGCTCTTTTTCCGAAAGATACGCGCGCCCGTCGCGGCGTAGCGAATGGCGTCCCGCAAACGTCGGATGTCGACAGGCTTCTCCAAGGCTCGGCCGCCCACTCGGCGCAAGAATTCAGCAACGTGGCCGAGTGTGCCCGCCCCCGTGATGAACACGAAACGGTGTCGCCAGGTCGGATCGAGCTCGAGCGCGCGCCGATACAACTCCATCCCGTTCATGCCAGGCATGACCAGGTCGGTCACTACGACGTCGGGGGGCTCGGCAGCGGCGATCCGACGTACGGCCTGGTCGGCGGACGTCAGGTACTCGCCGATCACCTCGTCACTGCTGAGCGCTCGCCGATAGCCGGTGAGCACCGCCAGATCGTCGTCGAGAAACAGCGCGGTAGGCACAATCAAGCGGATCGTGCCGCTATCGTGGAGCGGCGGCGGAGCGCTTGCGCTGGAGATGCTGGGACCGTAGTCCGCGGGCGAAGCGGAGCTTGACCGAAACGAACGACGGCTCGGAGGAGAGCTCGAGACCGGCTCGTCCACCCTTGGCGCAACCCGAATGCGTGCGCTGGAAGTGCCCTCCTCGCCTGCGAGGATGGATGCCACGCGTTGGGCGCCGAGCGAATCTTGCTCCAAAAACGCGCGCACTTGTCGCACCAGCTCCGCCTGCGCGCCGGTCTTTTGGATGAAGCCGTGCGCCCCGGCTGCCAACGCCTTCATGCGCAGGGCGTTGGCGGGCAAGCTCGAATAGAGCACCACCAGTGTGCCCCGCGTTGCTCGCGTCCGACCCAAGACATCGGCCAACGAATCGCCGGTCATATTCGGCATGTTGACGTCGAGCAGCACCAAGTCGGGTCGCTCGTGCAAGACGGCGACGACCGCGCCACTGGCCCGGTCACAGGTCACCACCCGGAAGCCGGCTTGCTCGAGCGTCGTACGCGTCGCTTCGAGAACGACCGCGTTGTCGTCAACCACCAGAATCGTGCGCCCGCTGTTGTACTTCATGCCGACGACCCGCACTCACACTCGTACACGACAGCTAAGCGGCCGTTCTTCGCTCGAACTTGATGGGTGTCCGAAGATCGCTCGGATATTTCGCTCGGCGGCGCCGCGGTCCGCGCCGCGTTGACCCCCAAGTCCGGCATTTTCCCCAAGCATTTCGCGGCTTGTTCGATTTTGTCCGGCGCTTGACCTGGTGCAGGTTTAACGGTCGTATCGGGTCGATGCGCCTCGTTGTCTGGCTAGCGATTTCCGCCACTTCCACCGCCTTGTGGGCTTGCGCCCCCCAAGCCGCGCTTCCGGCCACGTCCCCGCCCCCTGGAGCCCCAACGAGTGAATGGAAGCAGGTCGAGCCCGCCAAGCAGAAGGTGCCGCTGGTAGCCGAGCCGGCGGGCGTCCCCGCAGCCGACGCCAGCTGCCAGGAGTACCTCGCGCACACGACCGAGGCGTGTAAACCGATCACCTCTGCGCGCGAAGCGTTGGCGCAAGCGCTGGCTACGGCAACGGCGCTCGAGCGCGATGCGTTGCTCACTTGCGAGGAAGGCGACAGCAGTCTGCCGCCTGGGTTGTTGCGCGCGCTGCGGGCCGAGCTCGCGCCGCTCGGCTGCGCGGATGTGATTGCCTTGCCGTTCCTGGAGCCGAGGCGCCCCGAGCTGGAGCGGAGCATCGAGGATACGCTGATCGCGCTGGCTTCGGCCGGAAGACTCGCGCGCTTGGTGCAGAAGGCGCCCGAGCTCTCGGCGCCCTTCGACAAACCGCACTTCATGGACTTTTTCCAGAGCACACTCAAACCCTGGATCGTGACCCAGGCGCAAGCGATCCACGAGCTGTCGCTTTCGGCCGCCCGCCTGTCCGCTTACGCCAAGGGCGTCGTCGCGATCGAGGCCGGCCTAGCCGACATGCGCTTCGTGTCGGTCGTGCGCCAAGTGGCCCTGCCAAAGGAGATGAGCGACGACTCCGAGGTGCGAGAGGCGTACTACGCCGCGCTCGACGAAGCGCTCGAACCGCGCAAAGCGCGCGGTCGCGACGCCGCCTTGGTCGGACTGCGCGAGCTTTCGAACGAAGGCGTCTTGGTCGACCCGCGAGTGGAGCGCGCACGCGCTCTGCTGTCCGAGGTCTACTCGGGGCGCCGCATCGACGCGCTCGATCGACTGCTCCTTCCACCGCTCGGACCGGCCCTCGATGATACGACCGAACGAAAGCTCGCACTTCGCCTGCCCACTTTCTACGCCGGTCACCTGCTCGCAAGCAGTTCGCTCGATGCGCCACTCTTGCGCGCGCTGCTGGAGCGCGGCCTGCCGCGCTCCCTCGCGGCCCACTTGGATCCGTCCAAGCTCGACGAGGCCGGCCGAGACCTGCTGACGCGGGCGTTGCTCGAACGTGGTCGGCGCTATTTCAAGGCCGAGGACTTCGCAGTCGCGACGCAGCTCAGCAATAGCGAGAAGCCCAGCCCGGAACGCGCGCTCTACCACGCTCTGGCCAGCAGCTTGCAGAACGGACCGCGCGACGCGAGCGAGCTGATTTTGCGCGGCCCGCAACTGCCCACCGGCACGCTGCAGGTGACCGAGCTGGACCGCTTGGCCGCCGAAAAGAACAACCCGAGCGCCCCCCTGGCTGCCTTCGACGCTGCCTATTTATTGGGACTCGCTCCACCCCAGAACGATCCCAAGTTTTGGCAGGCGCTCGCCAAGCGCTTCGAGTCAGCCGCGCGTACCCTGAAAGATCCCGCGCAAAAGCGGCTCGCGCATGACTCGAGCACGGCTGCCAAGGCGACCGAAAAAGCGCTCGCCAGTACTCACACGAGCACGCCGCCGAGCCAATAGCGCATTCAGATCCCGGCGCTTGCGACTCGCTGAAGGCCGCGCAAGAACTGATCGATCGCGGAATCCAATTTTTGATCGACGTCCGTGTCCAACTGCACCTCCCCGCTCTCCAGCACGGTGATTTGCTTGTCCAGCAGGAACAAGCCATTGACGACGTGAAGTGGGTCGAGCGAGCTCAGCACCGGCCGGAGCGCGTAGTCGATCGCGAGCACGTGGGCGACCGACCCGCCCGTGGCGAGTGGCAGCACGACCTTGCCACGCAGGCCGAATTGCGGCAGCACGTCCAAGAACGTTTTGAGCAGCCCGGAGTACGCGGCTTTGTACACGGGCGTTGCCACGACGATGCCGTCGGCGGCAGCCACGCGCGCGGTGGCCTCCACGATGCTGGGCGCGTCGAAGCGCGCGTGCAGCAGATCAGCGGCGGGCAGATTGCGCACGTCGAGCAACGAGGCTTGCACGTCGCGCGCGGCGATTCGTGTGGCGATGGATCGAGCCAGCCGCTCGGTGCGCGACGTGCTCGAGGGGCTACCGGAAATGATCAGGACTGAACTCATGGCGACTTCTCTCTGTGGACCACCATACACTAAAATACGCAAACCGCCACTATAGTAGACATGCCCCGAGCGAGCAGCTTAAGTTTGCCCCAATTCAGCCGTTGCGAGGGCGTGCACGAGCTGGCTCGCGAAGTAGTTCAGGATCGCCTCTGGTACACGGACGAGCATCCCGCGCACGGCACGGACCTGGCCACGCATCGCCTGGCGGGCGCAGTGCTGCTCAGCGCCAAGATCCGGCCCTTCCCGGTCGTCGCTCGCCAAGTGCTCAGTCTTTTGGGTGACGAGGACTACCGCACCGCCGACTTGGAAGGCGTGATCCTCAAGGACCCGGCCCTGTCCGTCACCTTCTTGCGCATCGCCAACTCCGCCCTCTATCGAACCCTGGTGCCGTGCGAGAGCGTACTCATGGCCTGCGCGCGGCTCGGCCGAAACACCGTGCGCGAAATCGTGGTGGGCGTGGCCACGATGGATATGTTTCGCGACGTGAAGAGCCGCGGCGCGGCGATACGCAATCACTGCGCTGGCACGGCGGCGATCGCGCGAGCCTTGGCCGACGAGTGGCGACTGCGCTCGGGTGACCAGTTGTTCCTGACTGGACTGTTGCACGATATCGGCAAGCTCCTGTGCATTCAGGCGGGCATCGAATCATACGACGGCCTGCCCCCCGATGCGCTCGACTCGCCAGATCGCTTGCACTTGGCCGAGCGCGATCGCCTGGGCTACGACCACGCGGTGCTGGGCGCGCACGTGCTCTCGAGCTGGAAAATTCCGGAGCCGATCGCGCAAGTCGTCGCCTGGCACCATCAACCGGAGCGCGCCTATGCGGGCGGCGGAACGGTCGGCATGCAGGTGGCGGTGGTGCGGCTGGCGGATCGGCTCGAGTACCGTTTGCGCCACGATTCGGCAGTGAATGAGGCGGTGATCGAGGAGCTATCGAGCTCGCTCGAAGCGCGCCACGTCGGCTTTGGCGCCGCGGATCTGCGCGCGAGCTGGGCGCAGATGATCGACGCGCGGGACGAAGTGTTGGCGCTCTTCCGTTGAGTCTGTAGTCTCGAGCGCATGACGCGCCGAGCCCCAACCGCGAATGTGCACTCTCCAAAGACGCTCAGCCTGGCGCTCGTCGCCCTCAGTCTCGCCGCCTGTTCCAACGGCGACGCGCAAAAGTCGTGGAATGAGCTCAGCACCTGCCTCGCCGGTCCGGCTGCGCAAAGCGCACTGGCCGTTCGCATCGCCCAGCTGCGCTCGATCGCCCTGGGAAACGCGGCGACCTTGGGGGACAAGTCCGGCTATCCGGCACGCTGCGCGGGCCCGGCAGATGACTTGTATGCCGCGCTCGGCACCAGCAGCGAAGGAGCCCTGCTCAAACGGAAATTGCACGAACGTCTCGCCTGCGGCGACGACAAGGGCACATGCACGCTGCCGACCGACAGCTCACTGATCTCGGTTGCCACCGAACTGTGGGAGGCCGCCGCCAGCGCCGGGCTGAAGACGGAGGCTGCACCAGGCATGGCGGCTCCACAGGCGGCGCCCGCTGCGCTACTGAACAGCGGCACTTGGAAGAGCTTCAGCGATAAATCGCTCAGCCTGGTGGGTCCGCTGCTCACCCCGGACGGACGTGCAGCCCTGCTGCTCAAGCCGAGTGAGGGTCGAGGCAAGCCGCGAGGCTGCGAGTTCTCCGCGGGCTTCAGCAAGGTTAGTTGCTTCGACGCCCACGCGGACGTGCCCGAGTTACCCACCCAGACCGTGGATCTCGTCAATGACTCGGGCGGCGTTTACGCCGCTGGTCTGACCGAGAAAGGGCTCTTTGCCTACGACTTGAAGAGCGGGCAAAAGTCCGACGTGCGCGGGCTCGGTGCCTTGCGCTTGCTCCGCAACGGCTTGGCCGTCGAGCGCGGCGAGAAGGACGAAGGCTATCAGGTCACCCTGTTGTCCGCTGGCAAGGCCGGCAAACCCAATAAATTGCCGATCGCTTCTCCCCTCGGCGATCCGTTGTCCCTGGGTAGTCAGGTCGTGTACTTGCAGCAGACCGACGGCGGCAGCGAGTTCGTCGCCAAATCGCTCGTCTCGGGACGGCTGAAGGAGACGATTGTCGAGAAAGGAACGTTCTCCGGCACTCTGCACGGCTGCGTCCGAAACGGCGCACTCGGCGTCGCCGCCTACGGACCGCGCGCCGGTCAGCACAACGCCAAAGCGACCGCCGGCGATGGCAAGACGCAAGTCACCGTCACGCTCTTTCAGGGCGGCGCGTGGAGCAAACCAAGCAACGCGACCATGCCGTTCGAACGCGGCGTCGAGTCCGACCTAGTGTGTACCAAGACGGGCGCGAGCCTCACGTATGCGCAAACGGTTCCAGGCGGGATCCAAGTCGGGCGCATCGACTGCGACCCGAGCGGCTGCAAATCCAACGAGGTCAAGCTCCCCGGAGTCGAGAGCAAATGGTGGTGGGCCGCCGGTCCCCTGGGCGACAAGGTGCTCTTGCTCTGGCGCTCGAGCCTCGGTGAAACGCGTCTGCGCATTGCTCCCCTCGCCGCGCTGCCGACGACGAAAGACGTGATCGCGTTCGACGCACCCGACTTCGGCGGTCCCAATGCGGGCGAGCTCAGCTCGCTCTACGCCGACGACGACGCATTATTGATATTCCGCGGCGAAAAACCGGTCGCCCTGCATGTCGCGGCCGATGGCTCAGTGCACGTAGTTGCGCCCTAGATTCAGCGCACTTTACGCCGGTAAGCGGTGGCGAGCGCGTCGGCGTATTCGTTCCAGCGATTGCCGGAGTGCGCGGCAATCCAGCGCAGTTCGAGCTCCGGGCGGCGCCGGCAAATGCCGTACAGCTCTTGCACCAACTCGAGATTTTTGATCTCGCCGCCTTTGCGTTTCCAGCCGCGCGCCTCCCAACCTTTGGCCCATTCATTGATCGTGCTGACGCACAATTGGCTGTCGGTGTAGAGCACTGCCTTTTGACCGTCGGGCACCAAGCTGCAGCCGTTGATCAGCGCGCTCAGTTCCATGCGATTGTTGGTGGTGTAGGGCTCGTGACCCCAGAGCTCCCCGACCACCTGGTTGTTCGCGACGTAGACCGCACCCCAACCGCCGGCGCCCGGGTTGGGTTCGGCGGCACCGTCGGTGAACACGCCGTCCACCGGACCATTGCTGTATTTGGCCAACACCTCGGCCACGCTCAGGTTCTCTTCACGCGAACCGGCTGACGGACGGCTGCCGCGCGCGCGCGCCGCGGGCGCCTTCTTACTGGATACTTGCGGGCTTTGTTTCTTGCACGACAGGCATAGTTTGGGTTGCCAACCCGGGTATTTGGCCAAAGTGGCCTCGGGCACGGCGAACTCTTTGGCGCAACTCTGACAAGCGAAACTGGGCACGGCGCGGGGTGTAGCACACCGCCCGGGCGGACTAGAATCAAGCCGAATTCCAGAGCGCGGTCAGCTCCGCAACCAAAAAATCCCGAAACGCGATGACCGACGCGGACTGGAAGCGCGCGGACGGGCTGACCACGTTCAGGCTATTGCTCCCGCTCATGGAGTACTCGGGCAACACTCGAACCGGCATGGGCAGCGCTCCGCGCGCCGCTGCTAGGCGCACGCCGATCATCGGCAAAAGTGCAATACCCACGCCCGCATTGACGGCTTGCTGCACGAACGCCATCTCGTCGGCGTTCAGTGGACCATGTACGGTAATGCGCTCTTCACCCCGGGGCCCGGTGAGCTGCCATTCGATTTTTCCGTGAGTGCCGCGGAACAACACGCAATCATGCCCCGCGAGATCGGCCAGTGTCTTCGGTCGCCCGCGGCGACGCAAGTAAGCCGGAGACGCAAAGAGCCCCAAGGTATCGCTACCGATCTTGCGCGCGACCAAGCTCGAATCAGCCATTTTACCGGCTCGCAATGCTAGGTCGAAGCCCTCGGCGACGAGATCGACGAAGCGTGACGAGAACGAGATCTCGACGTGCACGAGCGGATATTTGCGCACGAAGCGCGCGACCAATTCACCCAAGTTCATGATCCCCATGTCGGCGGGAGCGGTCACGCGCACCGTGCCGCGCGGCTCGGCGCTCAGGTTCGTAGCGGCAGAGGCGGCTTCCTCCAAACCGGTGAGCGAGACGCGCGCGCGCTCGTAATAGGCTCGCCCTGCCTCGGTCAGGTGCAGCTTGCGCGTGGTCCGCTGCAGCAGGCGTACACCGAGCTCGTCCTCCAACCGGGTCACCGTGCGGCTGACCGACGACTTGGGCAGCCCCAATTGCTTGGCCGCGGCGGTGAAACTCTCGAGTTCGACGACACGCGCGAAGACGGCAACGTGGTTCAAGTCCATTGTTGCTTATGTAACAACTATCTTTTGCGCCAACCAGCCCTACCGCGGCCCCGGAGCAACAATTAAGCTCCTCATCTCGTCCCCAGGAGAAAATCTCATGTCCAGTATCAGCAGCAAGCTTCCAAGCATCGCCCGCGTCGTTCTTGGGCTCGCGTTCTTCGTGTTCGGTCTAAACGGGTTCTTACACTTTCTCCCGCAACCGCCAATGAGCGGCCCCCCCGCCAACTTCGCGGGTGCCTTGTTTGCGACCGGCTACATGTTCCCGCTGATCAAGGGTACCGAGGTCGCGGCAAGCCTCCTGCTGCTCTCGAACCGCTACGTCCCATTGGCCCTGGCCGTGCTCGCGCCCGTGCTGGTGAACATCGTCGCCTTCCACGCCTTCTTGGCGCCGTCTGGCCTGGCCTTGCCGATCGTGCTGCTCGGCTTGGAGCTGTACCTGGCTCGTAGCTACCGCGATGCGTTTGCCTCCATGCTGCACGCTCGCACGGAGCCGCATACGAACACACCGGCCTCGGGCCGTGGTCGAGTTCCAGCACACGCCAGTTGAGTCCTCGCCGCGAAAGGACCGAACGCGCGCCCGCTCGAGCGCTGCTCGCGCGGTGCGTGCGTTTCAGATCACGAGCTCAGGTGCGGAGACGAAAGCCTCGAAACGCAAATGCGTGAGCGCCCGTGACGAGCGTGATCAAGGCGATCGCACCGCCCAGCGCGCTCGGTAGAACCGAGAGCTCGAAGGTGTCGGACATCAGAAACAGCTGCACGGCGAGCGGCAGCTGAATGTTGGCGGAGTTGAGCACGCCCGCCGCCATCGCGCCTACGACCACGCTGGCGACCGCGCCGAACACGCCAAGCACGAGCGATTCCCACAGGAACACCGGTCTGGCCATGACGGAAGCTCAGCGGTCTTCTTCGAATGCGGCTTCGATGTCGTGCACGGCTTTGTCGATCACTTCACCGATTTTCTTGAGCGTCTTGGGGGTGAGGTGGCCGCGCCCGCCAGCGCGCTTCAGGGTTTTGAACAATCGGCCGAGGCGCTTCATGATATCGCCGAAGTTTTCGACGTAGCTCTCCCAGGAGTCGTCCTCGAAGCGCTCGTAGAAGTCGGACACTTCCTCGCGGTGCTCGAGCAGATCGGCTCGGCCGGCGTCAGTGATTTCGTACACTTTGCGATTGTCCTGCTCGACCACGCGCGCGTGCCCCAGCTCTTCGAGCATTTGCAGCGTCGGGTAAATCACTCCGGGGCTCGGGCGGTACGAACCGCCGCTGCGCTCCTCGATGACTTGAATCACCTCGTAGCCGTGACGTGGGCGCTCCGACAGTGCGTCGAGCACGAGGTAGCGAACGCCGCCCCGCTCAGCGCGCGGTGGGGGCGAGCCAAACCAGTCGCCCCAGGAGGGGGTGCGACCACCGCCGCCGGGCGGGCCAAATGGGCCGCGCGGGCCGAACGGGCCGCGGCGGCCCTGACTGTGGGACCAGAGCTCCGAGCGGTCGAACCCACCCGGGTACTGCCTGCAATGTGTGTGTTGATGCATTTTATCTATTTTCTTGTGGTTATCAGGTTGCCATCAGTTGAGCTGTGCACCGAAATGGTGCGCGATACATCTTACCGATATGACTAATAGATACATCTATAGGAACAGTCGCGCAAGGGCCTGGTGGGTTTTTTTTGGGGGTGTGTGCCGGCGCTGAGCGGAACTCGGGTCAGCCAGCGGCGTTGAGGGTATGGAGTAGCGCGGAGGCTCTCGATGCTCATCGATCAGATCAAGGCGCGCATGTTCCAGGCCATCAAGTCCGGCGCCCACGTCGAAAAGGAGATCCTGCGCGTGGCGGTGGGGGAGATCTCCACCGAGGCAGCTCGTCCTGGTCGGCAAGGCAACGACGAGGAGGCCTTGGCCATCTTGCGCAAGTTGCTGAAGTCGAACGAAGAGACGCTGGCTTCCACGACCGACGCCGAACAACGCGCGGTCCTGGCGCAGGAGATGGAGATCCTGGCTACGTATTTGCCGAAGAGCCTGAGTCTCGACGAAATCCTGCAAGCGCTCGGGCCGGTTTCCGCTCAAATCAAGGCTGCGGGCAACGACGGCCAAGCGACGGGCATTGCTATGAAGCAGCTCAAGTCCACGGGCCAAGTCGTGAACGGAAAAGACGTCGCCCTGGCCATCAAGGAGCTCCGAAAAGGCGAGTAGTCGTGTGCGCCTCGACTTGACGATCGGAGGCCTTGCCGGCAGGTTGATGCGATGCGCGCCGCCCCTCATAAAACCGATTCGGTCGTGCTCGTGACGGGCGCCACCGACGGCATCGGTAAGGAAACCGCGCTCGAACTGGCGCGCCTGGGCGCACGCGTGATCATTCACGGTCGCAACGAGGCGCGCGTGGCAGCGGCCTACGAAGAGCTAGAGAATGTTTCGGAAGTGCCGCCCCCAAGGCCAGTAGTCGCCGACTTTGCGTCGCTGTCCGAGGTGCGCACACTCGTCGTCGAGCTCGCGCGGCGCGGCCTTCCGATCGATACGTTGATCAACAACGCCGGGGTGTACATGAAGCGTCGCGAGCTCAGCGCCGACGGCATCGAGCTGACGCTGGCGGTAAATCACTTCGCCCACGTGCTCTTGACGCATTTGCTGCTGGAGAGCGCAGTTGGTCAATCGCTCACACGCGTCATCAACGTGAGCTCGATCGCGCATTTGCGCGCTTACATCGATCTCGAGGACATCGAGAACACTCGTACCCCCTTCGACGACTATCAGGCTTACGCCACCTCCAAGTTCGCCAACGTGTTGTTCACGGTCGAGCTCGCACGCCGCTTGCAATCACGCGGTGTGTTGGTCAACGCCGTACACCCCGGGGTGGTCTCGACCAAGCTGCTCGAGACCGGTTTCGAGATGCGCGGTCCTGATTCGCTGGGCAAGGGCGCACGAAGCTCGGTCATGCTGGCGATTTCCCCGGAATACGCTCACATTTCCGGGGCCTATTTCGTCGAGGGGCGTGAGAGCCGCATGCATCGCCGCGCCAGCGAGAGGGACCTCGCCGCGCGCTACTACGAGCTGTCGGTCGCGCGCGTCGGCGTCGCCGCGCTGCCTCTGGCCGCCCCGGCCTAATTCAAACGCTCGAGCGCCGGGCGCGCTTGCGGGTCGCGCGCAGAAGCGCATCGTCAATCAAGATCGTCATCAGCTCCGCCGCGGGTACACCGCTGGCTTGCCACAGCTTCGGAAACATCGAGATCGCGGTGAAGCCGGGCAGCGTGTTGATCTCGTTCACGTACCAAGCACCGTTCTTGTCCAAGAACAGATCGACCCGCGCGAGGCCGTCGCACTCCAGGGTCCGGAACGTGGCCAGCGCCAGCCGCTGCACCGCTTCGACCTGCGCGGGCGCGAGCTCGGCGGGGATCTTGGTCTGTACGCCCGAGCCGTCGACGTATTTGGCCGCATAAGAGTAATAGCCGTCCGGATGATCGATGGTGATTTCGCCTGGTACGGAGGCACGCGGAAAATCACCGCCGATCACCGCGCACTCCACCTCCCGCGGATGGTCGAGCCCAGCCTCGATCACCAGCTTGTCATCGAATTCGAAGGCGTGTTGGAGCGCAGGCGTCAGCTCCCCCTCGCTCTTGACGCGGCTCACCCCGACGGAAGAGCCCAAGTTCGCAGGCTTCACGAATTGAGGAAAGCCGAGCCGTGCCAACCGGGACAACGCGTGCTCGGGCGCAGCTTGCCACTCGTTTCGGCGCAAGGTCTCGTACGGCAGCACCGGCAGACCCGCCTGCAGCAACAGCCGCTTCATCACGTCCTTGTCCATGCCTACCGCGGAACCGAGCACACCCGCACCGACGTACGGCAAGCCGGACAACTCGAGCAGGCCTTGGACGGTGCCGTCCTCGCCCATCGGACCGTGCAAGACCGGGAAGATCACGTCCACTCCGAGCGGCGCGCCCGATGCGGCATCGACGCGTCGAAGGCCGCTGCCATCGCTCGCTGGATGCGGTGACAAGAGCACGCCCGGCATCGACTGATTCAGCTTCACGAGTCGTGGGTCGCGCGACGCACTGAGCAACGAGGCCTCTTCTTGCAATAGCCAGCGGCCACTCTTGTCGATGCCGACCAAGATCGGTTCGTACTTGCTCCGGTCGAGCGACTCGACCACGAAGCGCGCCGAAAGCAGCGAAATCTCGTGCTCGGCCGAGCGCCCGCCAAACAGAACCGCTACGCGAAGCTTGGAACTCGAGGCCATGCGGGGAAGCTAGACCAGCCCGGGGGCTTCTCAAAGTAGTCAGCCGTGAGCGGCCGATCCTTGCCCGCGCGTCCGCCGCGTGCTGTCCTGGTGGCAATGTTGAACGCGCTCATCATCGGCGGAACTGGACTGATCAGCACGGGCATCGTCAAGCACCTCTTGGCCCGGGGCGCCCAGGTGTCGATGTACAATCGCGCTCGCCGCGAAAACACGGTTCCGGAAGGCGTGCGCCAAATTACGGGCGATCGGGACAATGTGGAGGCGTTCGTAACCACCTTCGCCCAGCAGCGCTTCGACGTCGTCTATGACATGATCTGCTTTTCGCCCGCTCAGGCCGAGGCCAGCGTGCGCGCGTTCACCGGGCGTTGCCAGCAATTCGTGTTCTGCTCCACAGTGTGCACGTACGACGTGAAGACGCCGCCCGAGGTGTTGATCGACGAGACTTGGCCGCTCGAACCGGTCAGTGAATACGGTCGCAACAAGGTGCTCTGTGAAGAGCGTTTCCAGCGCGCCGCCGAAAGCGGCGCCTTCGCGCTCACGATTGCTCGTCCGAGCCATACTTACGGTCCGGGGAATTCCTTGATCGACCAACAGGAATTCGACAGCGGCACTTGGGATCGCGTCGCACGCGGGCTGCCGGTGCTCGTGGCGGGCGACGGCCTGGGACTGTGGCAATCGACGCATCGCGACGACTGCGGCAAATTCTTCGCCTACGCGGCACTCGCTCCGACCACCTTCGGTGAAAGCTACAACGTGACGCGCGATGAAGTGCTGACCTGGCGCGACTACTACCGCGAGGTCGCGCGC
The DNA here is from genome assembly GCA_037200885.1 of Pseudomonadota bacterium. GTDB lineage: Bacteria > Myxococcota_A > Polyangia > Polyangiales > Polyangiaceae > PMG-095. The sequence continues at coordinate 1,085,420 of JBBCIN010000001.1, read as the reverse complement.
GCGCTCGACACGCGCGCGAAGTTGATCTTCGTGCCCGCCAGTTGGCTCATCGCCCAAGACCCCCAGCGTTTTGCATTTCTCGCGGAAATAACCCAATTTCACGGCGCTTATTCCTCTGCCAAGGCCAAGGCTCACGTGGCTGAATTCCGCGCTACCATCGACCTGCAAGCGGGCGCGCGACAAACCTTTGCCGACATGCGCCGACGTGGTGCCTGGCGCGATAGCGGCACGGATCTACCGTATCAACGCATCGTCGAGCGTGCGCTGGCGCTCGGCCTCGGAGTCCACGAGGCGTAACGAGTTCAGCCGCGCAGCGTTCCGTACAGCGCCCAGAAGGCCGCGGCGGCTTTGGGTAGACTCGCTTGCCAGTCGTCCGCGGCCGCGTGATCGGCGCCATCGCTGATGTACTTCGCGCAGGCGAAGGGCACGTCTTCGGCCAGGCAGGCTTTGGCCAACGCGTAGGCCTCCATGTCGATCACGTCGCAAGCGAGCCCGGCGGCGCCGGTCTCGAAGCGATCCCCGGTCCCGCAAATGCCCTCGGGCAAGTCCTTGAACACGGCGGGAAACTCGAGCGTCGCGGGCAGCGCCTCGAACGGCGTCTCGCCGAGCGCGAAACCGAGGCCGGTGACGTCCATGTCGCGTTGCACGAATTTTCGACAGGCAATCACGCTGCCGGTGGCGAAGGTCCGGCTGCCCGCAGTACCGAAGTTCACGACCATTTTCGGCAGCAAGCCCTGAGCGCGCAGGGTCGAAAGGCGTCGCGCCAGGCTGAGCGCAGCATTGACCTTGCCGAGGCCGGTGTAGAGCACGGTCAGCCCCGCTTGCTCGAACCGTCCTTGCCCTTCCAACTCGAGGGCGATCACGACCAGGGGCGCGTGCTCATCCATAGTGGATCACCGTCCGCGCGGGCAGGTCGTGCCAGGAGAAATCCTTGATCAGTCCGATGTCGATCAAAACGCCGATGCCACTCACGGCGTAGCCGGCTAGCTCACACAGCGGCGCTGCGGCGAGCAGGGTGCCGCCCGTGGCGAGCACGTCGTCAATCAAAAGCAGGCGCCCCGTGCCCGGTTGCATCTCGAGGACGCCAGCTCCGTATTCCAGGTCGTAAGCGATGTCGACCACCGGCGGCGGCAGTTTGCCCTTCTTGCGCACGGGTACGAAGCCCTTGCCGCGTTGGATCGCGAGCGCCGCGGCCAGCACGAAGCCACGTGACTCGATGCCGGCGACCGCGTCGAACCCGGCCCACTCCGCCGCGCTGAACAGGCCATCGAGTGCCCGCACCGTGTCGGCGAAATGCGAGCGTAACAGGGGGCTGATGTCGCGGAACAGGATGCCAGGGCTCGGAAAGTCGGGCACGTCGACGACGTAGCGTGCAAGCTCGTTCATGGCCGGAAGATAGCCATGGCTCGGCCAAGGGTGGAAGGCCCAACTCGGGCGGGGGGAGCGGCAGTGTCGAGGCGCATTTCCGCCTGCAAGCTCGCAAACTCGACATGTTTCAATCCGTTCTCGGCTCGCTGCCGAGGGCGACGGGCTAGCGCTTTTTGACGGGGATCAGCGCGCGCAGACGGTTGGCCTGCGGGCTGTCGGGGTGAGCCGCGACGAAGTCGGCGGCGCGCGTCGCGGCGAGCGATCGTTCACCGCGAGCCGCCAGCGCTTCGATTTCGAGCACGCTGGCTTCGGTCAAGAATACGCCTTCCGGCCAAGCCGCGCGGTAGCGCGCAATTTCACGTAAAGCGGAGGACGAATCACCGGAGCCGAGGGCCACGCGGGCGCGATCCAACGACTGCACTTGCTCCGCCAGCGAGGAGCCGGTCGACGCGCGCGTGGAACCGACGCGTGTGGATCGGACGCGTGTGGACCAGGGGTGAGCGATTCGGTGCGCAAGAGACGGGGCTGCGAGCGGGCGGTCCGCGGCCCCGGGCGATGTTCGCTCAGCGGCCTTTGCCTCAGCCGAGCTCGCACTGGCAGGCAAGGCCGAGCGCGAGACCAGAGGCGAGACGGGCGGATCGCGATCGATTGGGGACGACGCAGCAGCCGGACGCGCCGGTTCGCTGGCCGCGTGCGCGGTGTGCGACGTCGGCGGTAGCCCGGTTTGGGCTGCGGGCTTGGCCGGTTGGGGGCTCCGGAGAAGCAGCGCGGCGGAGCCCACGAACACGGCTCCGGAAACGCCGAGCGCCGCGAGCTTCGCCCCCAGAGAACTCGACCAACGCGCGATGCCAGCAACGCCAGCTGCCCCGACGGCGACTGCTGCCGGTGCCGGCAGCGAAGCCCCGATGCCCAGCCCCACGCCGATACCAAGCGTAGCTGCCGCCTTGGCGTAAGCTGCGTTCGAAGGGCCGTCGGCTTCCGCAGAACCGAGCAGCGCGCGGGAAAAGTCGTCCTCCAACGGAGGCAACGAACTGCGGCCCATCACGCTCCTCCTTGTGACTGAAGGCGCGCCTTCAGCCTGGCAGACGCGAGCTCGAAAGCCTCGCGAGCGCGACGCAGACGCGAGGCGACGGTGCCGACGGGAATGTGCAAGAGCTCCGCTATCTCGGGCGAGGACATGCCTTCCAGCTCGTACAGGACGAAGCACACGCGTAGATCGTCCGAGAGCTCGTCGAGCACGCGGTCGAGCAACACGCGCAGACGCTTTTGATCGAGCAGCGCTTCGGCGTTGGGCCGCGGATCGATACCTTCCGGCAAACTGCCGTCTTCGGCGCATTCGCGCCGAGCACCGAGTGCGCGCCGGGCATTGGCGGCCACCCGTACCGCACTGGCGAACAAGAATGGGCGCTCACTGCCAGGGGCGATATCCGAGAGCCGCCGAGCTGCGATGATGAACACTTCTTGTGCTGCGTCATCGGCGCTGTTTTCGGGCACGCCGAAGCGACGTACGATCCGCCAAACGTCACGAAAGTGCGCGCGCAGCATGGCGGCGACGCGCGCGTTGTCCGGCTGTGCGGCCCCGGCGACGAGCTCGGGCTGTGCGCCACACGTCAAGCGCAGACCGGACACCGGCTCGGAAGTGCGGCGTCGCTCAGCCTCCCCCAATACACCAGCGCCCGACGAGTCAGCCCCCTCGTCGAACCCCGCCCCCGCTAGTGCCATCTCTGAGCGCATCGCCTTCTTCATGGTCCATGTCAGGCGTAAGAGGGATCGATCACTGGAAGCGGTAGGATAGCCCGATCCGGCCCAAAATGCCCGAGGCCGGGACCTGAAACGCGATCGGCTGGTCATCCCCGGCGCTGAAGGAACTGTGGATCAGCGGCACGCTGACGCCGCCATCGAGTTGAAACGACACGACTTCCCCGACCAGCGCCTCGGTCCGCAAGAATCCGCCCACAGCCAACCAGCTCTTGGTCTGAGCCTGGCTATTCGCATCCAATTCGACCTCACCGCCGAGCAGGCCGGCGTCCATGAAACCGCACGGGCGGAAGAAGAGCGGCGTTTCCTCCGGCCAACGTGCGGGACAGGCGGCCATTCGGAAAGCCAGCCAATCGAAGCTCGCGGTTCCGCCTTGGGTCCTGGTGCTCGAGGAAACCGACCGCATGAGCGAGACGGACAGCAGCGGGCGCCAAGCGGTGCCCGGATAGCCCTCGGCATCGAAGGCAATGCCCAAGCAGTAGCTCGGGTTCGGCGCGACGGCGCTGTCGAAGCCGAGGCCCCCGCCGATCCCGAAAGTCCAGCGCGGCGTCGGATCAGGTTCAGGCGCGAGCTCGGGCGCAGCTTCGTGCTCCGTTCGATGGCGAACCGGGCGCGGGGGCGCCACCGCGCCGGGCGGCGCCTCTTCGACGGGCTGATTCGGATCGGCAGCGAGGGCCGCGATCAGCGCGAGCGCGGTAGCAACGTCGTCGCAGGTCGGACCGCGCACCTCACGCACTACCTCGCGGCCGTCAGGCGAACGCGCGGTCAGACGCCCCGTGGCGGTCCCCGCATGCTCGACGAGCTCGGCATAGAAGCCGAGCGCTGGCTCGTCCGCCTCCGCCAAGCGCAGGCGCGGCGCGCGCGTTTGAATTTGGCGCGCAAACTCATCGGCGTCCGGGCACCGTCCCTCCGCCCAGTACTCCAAGCGAAAGGCCTGGCCCGGCTTGGCGGCACGCGCTGGCCCCACCAAGCACAGGAGCGCGAGCCAACCCGCCCAGCCAACCCCCGTCACCCCGCGCGTCACGATTACTCCGTCGACCGTTCGGTTTCGGGCGCGGTGTCATCCAGCTGCACGACCAGCGTGGCGACACCTTGAGCGACTGAGTGCAGCTGGAACCCAAAGCGCTCGTACAACAAACGCGCCACATTCTCGATTTCCACGCTCAGGCTCACGCGCGGCACGCCGTCTTCGCGGGCTCGACCGAGCACGGCCAGTAGCAGCGCGGTACCCACCCCATGCCGTCGGAACTCCTTCCGCACCCCGATACCGAGCTCGGGCGATTGCTCGTCGACGAAACCGGGCAAATGGCTCGCATGGGTCCATAGGCGCATCCAGGCTGCGCCTATGCGCTCGCCGTGTCCATCGGTCGCGATCATCGCCAGATCCCCGGGCCGTCCCCAACCCTCGAACACTTTGGCCAGCTCAGGCCGAGCCAAGGCCTGATCGATGGTTGGCCGCGGCGTCGCCACGCGCCAGTACGCGGCCTCGAACAACATCTCGCGCATGAACTTCGCGTCGTCCGGGCGTGTCCGCCGAATAACGAGCGTTTTGACCCAATTTTTGGGAGTGCTGGGCATCCGGCGAGGATCAGTCGAGAACGAGCTCCTATCAGTGACACAGCCGGCTACGATTCGTCAATTGACGTCGCCCGGGGACGCAGATCATGAGATTATGAGAAGGCCTCATGTCGAGACTCGGAAGGCGCAACCGATGACGTTCCAGGAAGATGCTCCCGGACGTTTGCTCGCGGGCAAGTACGAGCTGGTGGAGAAGCTCGGGCAGGGCGGCATGGCCATCGTCTGGCGCGCGCGCACGTTGGGCGCGGCCGGTTTTTTTCGCAACGTGGCCCTCAAGCGCATCGAGGCCTCCGTGCGCGGCTTCGAAGAGGTCACGGAAATGTTCGTCGAGGAGGCGCGGGTCGGTGCCGCGCTGCAGCATCCGAACATCGTCCAAGTGCACGACTTCGGCGAAGACGAGCAAGGCCAGCTCTACTTGGTGACCGAGCTCGTCGAGGGCATTCACCTCGGCCGCTACTTGAGCAGCTTCCGCGATCACCAGCTGGAGACACCGTGGCAACTGGTGACGGCAATCATGATCGAAGTGCTGCGCGCGCTCGAGGGCGCTCATGGTCGCTTGGATGAACAGCGCGCCGTATCGCCCATCTTGCATCGCGACGTCACGCCGGGAAACATCCTGCTAGCCGAGACGGGCCAGGTAAAGCTCGCGGACTTTGGTCTGGCTCGGGCGATGGATCGCGGCCGCATGACGCGGCCCAACATCGTCAAGGGCAAGCTGTCCTACCTCGCGCCAGAGCTGCTGATGGGTCTCGCGCCCACGGTGCGGTGTGATCTGTTCAGCTTGGGCGTCGTGATGTGGGAAGCGCTTGCCGGTGAACGACTGTTCGATGCCGCGACAGACGCCGAGGTGGTGGCCTGCATTCGCGATGGCAAGATCCCGCTGCTCAGCATGAAGCGCCCGAACTTGCCAATCGCGATCACCTCGGCCGCGCATCGCGCGCTGGAGCGCGATCCCGCGCAGCGCTTCCAATCCGCTCGGCAGATGCTGGACGTGCTCACCTCCGTTCTGCGCGTGTTACCGGAGAGCGTCGACAACCGCGTGCTCGCCCCCAGCGTGCTAGCGGCCCGAGCGCGGCTGGATCCGGGCTAGGGCCGACCGCTCCGGACCCGGCCAAATACCGGGTCAAAGTGCTTTTTTTTGGGGTTGGACACGGTTGAATTTGAAAATCGTTTTCAGTCCGCTAGAGTTCGCATGACGTTTCGATGAACCTCTCGCAGACCCGGATCGGACAAATCGTGACTGTTGCCCACGTCGCGGGTGAAGGCTCGTTTCGTCGCCGCTTGATGGAGCTCGGGTTGATCCCGGGCACGCGCGTCGAGGTCGTCGGCGTGGCCCCTCTGGGCGACCCGCTCGAGCTCTTGGTGCGCGGCAGCAGTCTGTCGATCCGGCGCGCCGAAGCCGAGGGCGTGTCAGTGAGCTTGGGTGAGGCCTCGAGCGCCGAACGCGCGCCAGGGACCGCGGGCCGTACCGAAGGCAACAGCACCCTCGCGCCGCGTGGCCTCGCTCGCAGCGCGCCGTGACTCAGCAAGAGCAGCTCAGTTCGGTCTCGGCGCGTGAACCGGCCGCCACGCGAGAACCCGTGCGCACGCCGCTCTTGCTCTTGATCGGCAATCCGAACACCGGAAAAACCACGCTCTTCAATCGCCTCACCGGGCAGAACGCCCGGATCGGCAATTACCCGGGGATCACCGTCGAGCGCCGCTCGGGCGATCTGACCCTGCACACGAACGGCGCGCCGCGCGTGGTCGAGGTGGTCGACGTGCCGGGCGCGTACTCGCTCAGCGCGCGCTCGGCCGAGGAGCAAATCGCGCTCTCAGCCGTGCTGGGGTGGGCGAAAAATCCACGCCCGGACCTCTGCGTCGTGGTCGTGGACGCCGGACAACTGGCGCGCAACTTGTACCTGGTCACCCAGCTTTTGGAGCTCGACGTCCAGGTCGTGGTGGCGCTGAACATGATCGACGAGGTGCGCGACAACCCGCCCAACGCCGGTGAATTGAGCAGATTTTTGGGCGTGCCAGTGGTTGCAACGGATGGTCGCCACGGCTCGGGCCTGGCCGAGCTCGAGCGCGCGATCGGCGCCACACTGGCGTTGCCTCCGCGCTCCGCCCTACGCATCCAGTACCCGAGCGCGCTCGAGCGCGATCTGGAGCAAGTGGCGACCGCGCTGCCGAGCGAGTGGAGCGAAAGCCCCGCCCGCGCGCGGGCGCTGGCGCTGTGGGCCTTGACCAGTATCGAGACGGACGACGAGTTGCAAGGGATCGCCCCCGCCCTGCGCGCGCGCTGCTTGGAGCTCCGCGCGCAGGCCGGCCCGCGCGACATCGATCAGGAAGTGATCGCCACGCGCTACGCGCTGATCGACGCCGAGTTGCCCAAGCTCTACCCGCGACTCGAAACGCACCCGAAGAAGCGAAAGACCTCGGAGCGAGTCGATCGCGTGCTGCTCCACCCGGTGTTCGGCTTCGCGATCTTCATCGGCTTGATGCTGCTGATGTTCCAGTCCTTGTTCTCTTGGTCGGATCCGGCGATCCGGCTGATCGAGGCCTGTACCAGCAGAAGCGCGAACTTCGTCGAGGCGCATGTGCCGGAATCGATCGTGCGTGATCTGGTGACGCGCGGAGTAATCGGCGGCGTGGGCAACGTGGTCGTGTTTTTGCCGCAGATTTTGCTGCTTTTCTTCTGCATCGGGATCTTGGAGGACTCGGGCTACATGGCGCGAGTCGCATTCTTGATGGACCGCATCATGAAAACGCTCGGCCTACACGGGCGTGCCTTCGTGCCCATGCTCTCCGGTTTTGCCTGTGCCGTGCCGGCGATCTTGGCCACGCGCACGATGGAGCGTCAGCGCGACCGTCTGCTGACCATGCTGGTCGTGCCCCTGATGACGTGCTCGGCGCGCTTGCCCGTGTACACGCTGATCATCGGCGCCCTGTTTCCACCCTCGCGCATTTTCGGCTGGCTACCCGTGCAGGGCCTGCTCATGATCGCGATGTACTTGTTCTCCACCTGCATCACGCTGATCTCTGCCGGCGTGCTCGGGCGCACGGCCGTCAAGGGCCGGCGCATTCCGCTGATTTTGGAGTTGCCCCCGTACCGCCTGCCGAGCTTGAGCGGCACCTTGTCGATGATGTGGCGGCGAGCCGCCATGTTCTTGAAGGAAGCCGGCTCCGGCATCTTGATGTTCACGATCCTGCTCTGGGCGCTCTTGTCGTTCCCGCGCCCCGCACACGTCGATCAACCGCTCCCACCCGCGGCCAGCATCCATCAACAAAGCAGCATTGGCCCCAGACAGCAGGTTCAGGCCACACCCGCCCCCGCGCCCCTGCGCGGGCCCTCGCCGATCGAGCAAAGCTACGGCGGGCGTCTGGGTAAAGCGATAGAACCTGCGCTACGGCCGCTCGGGTTCGATTGGAAAATCGGCGTTGGGCTGATTGGCGCCTTCGCGGCGCGCGAGGTGTTCGTTTCGACGCTCGGGCTCGTGTACGGCATTGGCGACGCGGACGAAAACACGACCCCATTGCGCGACAAAATTCGCCAAGAGACAAAGGTCGATGGCTCGCCCGCCTACTCGCCGCTGATGGGCCTTTCTTTGATGGTCTTCTTCGCACTCTCCTGCCAATGTATGAGCACGCTGATGGTCGTCTATCGCGAGACACGCACGATCCGTTGGCCGCTGTTCATGTTTGGCTACATGACCTCGCTCGCCTACGTAGCAAGCTTGCTCGTGTATCAGGGCGGGCGTTTTCTCGGCTTCTAGGTCGAACGCGCGTGCCCGAGCTCTTGCCGTTGCCGCGTGAGTTCTACGCTCGGCCGGTGCTCAGCGTCGCCAAGGCCTGTATCGGGAAATTGCTCGTGCATCGCACGAAGCAGGGGCTGGTGGCGGGCCGCATCGTCGAAACCGAGGCTTATCGTGGTCCCGAGGATCGCGCCGCGCATTCCTACGGCGGGCGGCGCACGGCGCGCACCGAGGTCATGTTCGGTCCACCCGGCTACGCCTACGTTTTCTTCGTGTACGGCATGCACTATCAGTTCAATCTGGTGACCAGCAAAGACGGCGCGCCCCACGCCGTCTTGGTGCGCGCAGTCGAGCCGGTCTTGGGCGTGGAGCTCATGGCCAAACGACGCAACCTGCCGGCGAGCGCGCGCGAGTTGTCGAACGGTCCGGGCAAGCTATGTCAGGCGCTCGGCATCGGGCGCGAGTCATACGGCGTCGACTTGTGCGGCTCTGAGCTCTTTTTGACCGATGGGCCACGCGTTCGGAGCGCGAGCACCAAGCGCATCGGCATCGACTATGCCGGCGATTGGGCGGAAAAGCCTTGGCGTTTCTTCGATCCGAAAAGCCGGTACGTGTCGCGCGCGCGACCCTGATAAAACCCGCAGGCCGATGTCCGATCGCTCCCCCCCTCCTCGTGCTCAATCCCGCCCGGCGTTCAGCGCCGTCGGCCCACGCGTGCCGACCCCACCCCCTGGCCCGTCGAGCGCGCCGCAACGCTTCATGGGCAAGCGGATCACGGTCTGCGTCACCGGCAGTGTGGCGGCCTACAAGGCCGTGCTGCTCGTGCGCGCGCTGCAGAAAGACGGCGCGTTCGTCGAGGTGGTGCTCACGCGCGCCGCACGCGAGTTCGTCGGCGCGTCCACTTTTTCTGGCCTCACTGGGCGACGCGTATTTTTGGACGTGTTCGACGCCGAGCAGCCCGGCGAAGTTCATGTGAGTCTGGCGGCACGTTCGGACATGATCTTGGTCGTGCCCGCCACCGCAGACGTGCTGGCGCGGTTCGCCAGTGGCCGCGCCGATGATCTGGTCACGGCGCTGGTGCTGTGCGCCACCTGCCCGGTGTTGGTCGCGCCCGCCATGCACCCGAGCATGTGGAGCCATCCCGCGACGCAACGCAACGTTCTCGCCTTGGCCTCCGACCGCCGAATCGGCTTCGTCGGACCGATGTTCGGCGAAGTGGCATCCGGGGATACCGGCCTCGGGCGGATGGCGGAGCCAGAGCAAATCGTCCAGGTCGCTTCCGCGCAATTCGCGGGCATTTCACTGTCTGGCAAGCACGTCGTGATCAGCGCTGGGCCCACGCTCGAGGACCTCGATCCGGTGCGCTTCGTGGGCAATCGCTCTTCGGGTAAAATGGGCTTTGCGTTGGCCGAGCGCGCCAAAGTCTTGGGCGCGAAAGTGACGCTCGTGGCAGGTCCGGTGAGTTTGCCGACTCCGGTTGGTGTGCAGCGCGTGGACGTGCGCAGCGCGCTATCCATGCGTAGCGCGCTGTGGCAAGCCATGTCGCCTGACCTATCGAGCGCGGACGCGTTGATCATGACCGCCGCCGTGGCCGACTATCGACCCGCCGAAAGCCACTCCACCAAGCTGAAGCGCGGGCCGGAACCGCTGAACCTCGAACTTTTGCCCAACCCGGATTTGCTCGCGGAAATCGGCCACGCGCGCAAGGACAAGAAACCGGTGTTGATCGGCTTCGCGCTCGAAACGGACGTGGACGAGAAAGTGATCCAGTTGGCGCGCGGCAAGCTCGCCGCAAAACACGTCGATCTCGTGGTCGCCAATCACGCCTCGGAATCGCTTGGTCGCGACGACATCCGCGCGATGCTGGTGAGCCCGACGGATTGCAGCCCGCTCGGACTACTCAGTAAAGAGCAAGCCGCCGATCGGATCCTCGGCTGGCTCGCCACGCGTCTGCAGGACCTCGACTGATGCGCGTGCTCGTAACGATGGCTCTGACCTTCGCAGGCATGGCCTACAGCTTCAGTGAAGCGCGCGCCGGAAGCCCCTGGTTTTGGCTGGGCGTCAGCCTGCCGTACCTGCTGCTGGTCCTGCTCGCCCTGCACAAGATGTGGGACGAGGGCACGTTGCTCGATCTGCTCACGCCGCGTTGGGGGGATCTCTCGATCGGCGCCGTCTCGATGATTGGCCTCTTGTTCGCGTCGTGGGCCGCGCGCAAGGTCCTCTCGCCCCTGGGGAGCCCGCGTCAGGCTTGGCTATTTCGCGTCTACTTGCAGCTCGGGAACCCCGAACACCTGCAGCGCTCGACCGCGTACACGCTCTTGATCTTGGCCATCTGCGCCGCCGAAGAGATCGTCTGGCGTGGCATGGTCTTGGGCGATCTGACGCAGCGCTTCGGCCGTCGTGCCGCGCTGCCGCTGTCCGCCCTTGCCTACGGCTTCGCCACGCTGCCCACGCTCTGGCTGCTGCGCGACCCAATCGCGGGCCCGAACCCACTGGTCATCACCGCGGCCATCGGCTGCGGCCTGATCTGGAGCTTCCTCGCGGCGCAAATCGGTCGCCTCACGCCGGTGGTGATCTCGCATATGGCGTTCACCTATTTCACGATCGTGCAGTTCCACCTGCCCGGCCTCTAACCGCGTTCGGCAACCACCTCGGTGAATCGCGACCACACCTCGGGTGAGGTCACTCGGACGGCGACCGATGAGGGCGAATGTCCGAGTCAATGCCACAGCGCGCCTGAAAAAAGTCGAGCGTTCGTCCTATTCCGAGCTATCGCGCGGGCCGTTTTGCGGAGTGTGTCGCCTCATCGTGAGCCGCGACCAAAGGACACTACCTCGCATGCCAAGCGTACTTCGAAGCACCCGCGCGACCGCGCTCACGTTGATTAGCACCGGCCTGTTCTCACTGCTCGGCTGCGCCAGCCCAGCCATCGCCCCGAGCTCATATCCGACCGGCGAAGCGAAAGCCGAACCGGCTTCGTCCGTTGCTCCAACGCGAGCCGGCGCAGCGCAGCACGTCGATGCCGCGCCCAGCGAAGTCAGCAAGGAAGCAGCCCAACCTGCGGAAGAGCCCGGGGATGGACTGCGCAAGGCCAGCCGTCCGCCGCTCGATCTACTGACCGGAAACGACGTGGTGTACGTATTCAACTTCACGGGCTCGGCTGTCGGAACGTCGGCCAAGGAACAATGTGAGGGCAGCGCCGACAACCCCGCTGATGCTCGCGAGTGCGTAGCAAGGGCGCGAGGCAAGATCCCGGTCGAGTCCGTGCGCTTCGTCAAGGATGGCGCCGGCCAGTACTGGTGGGTGACGCTCAACCGCTACAAAGGCAACCTGCTCAAGTGGCACAAGATCCAATTTTTGCCCGGTAAACAAGATGCCGACCGCGTTAGCCTCACGTTGACCGGCAAGGATCAGGGCATCGCCCCCATGCCGCGTGTGCCTCTCGCGCTCAACGTCGAGCTGCCGAACGACTACAGCATCGTGATCAAAGATCCGGAGTACGGTCCGATGATGTACGACGCGAAGATCGGCGTGCTCGCTCCAGAGCAGTGAGCTTACCGCTCGAGCTCGCGCGTGGTGAAGGGACAGCGCAGATAGCCCTGTGCCGCGGCGCCGACTAGCACCCGCTCGGCAACCTCCGACATCGCGGCATATTCGGCAGCTGCCGCGCCGGCTGGCATCTCGCGGCTGACCTGCTCGAACAACGTCAGCGAGGAGACGAGCTTCTGTGCATCGATCGCGGAGCCCATAATCTTGGGCAATGACCAGCCTTGCTCTAACCGCTCGACGACCGCCGTCGTGATCTCGAGCAAGCGTGCCCTGAGTCGGACGTCTTCCAAGTACGCCTGCGCTTCCGCCCGCCCCGCGATCCCGTATCGCCGTGACTCCGACGAATACCCGAGTCCAACGAGCTGCGGAAAGATGTACCAAATCCAGTGCGAGCGCTTGCCGGTCGTGCGTATCTCGGCCAGCGCTGTCGGGTAACCGTCGTGTGCGTCCGCCTGCGCCGAGTGGAACCGCTGCAAGCTGCGGGGCGACATGGCTCAACCCTAGCATGGCGTCCGTTTCGCCCTCGTGCATGGCTCTTGCATTCGGTTTTTGCGCATGACCGAACCGTGCACGATCTTCTTGCTCTCGCCGGCCAAGCTCAGCGGCCGGCGCGGAGCGATGCTTTTGAATCCTTCGACGAAGTTTCGATTGGCGAACGAGCTGCGCTCGGCGGAAGGTGCCGCGCTGGGAGACTTGTTCAGCTTCGTGAGCGGCTTGTATTTTCGAGGCAAGCTGGCGTACGCGCGCGCTTTTGGCCGGGCTGGAGCGGGAACGGAGACTAGCTACGTCATCAGCGCGGGCGGAGGACTGTGCACCGTCGACGAGCGTGTCACGCTCCAGCGTCTGCGCGGCTGGGCCAACGTTTCGATCCATCAACACAACCCACACTTTTCCGTACCACTCGTTCGCCACGCCAGCGCGCTGCTCGAGCGCTCCGCAGCACTGACGCGCTTCGTTCTCCTAGGCAGCATCGCGAACGACAAGTACGTCGAACCGTTGCTGGACGTGTTCGGACAAGCCTTGTTCTTTCCGGCGGAGTTCGCGGGCCTCGGCGACATGAGCCGAGGCGGCTTGCTGCTCCGTGCGGTGCGAGACAAGCGCGAGCTTGCGTATGTACCGGTCGCCACGACGCGACGCTGACAATTGGCGAGAGTGGGCGATCATGATCCAGCAGCGCAGCTCGCGGAATGCGGGGTGCCTTGCTTGGACGCCGAAGGCTGGGACGGACGCGACGGGCGCGTGACCATCAATAAAACTGGATCGAGGGAGATGCCCGATCCCTGGAGCGAGATCGGGCACGGGCACACACGCACGGGCAGACTAGCCGGCGCTGAGCTTTGCTAGGTCTTCTTCGGAGATGTCGAAGTCGGCGTAGACGTTGGCTACGTCGTCGTGTTCGTCCAGGGAATCGACGAGGTTCAGGCAGACTTCGGCTTCGCGCCCTGTGACGGCTTTCTTGTTCTTGGGGATCCAGGCCACTTTGCTGGATTGGACGGGGAGCTTGGCGGCTTCTAGAGCGGCGGCAACCGTGTCGCAATCATTGGGCGGTGTGTACACGACCCAGACGTCACCTTCGTCGCGGTAGTCTTCGGCTCCCGCGCTGAGGGCGGCTTCCATCAGTTGATCTTCGGTGACCGCGCTCTTGTCGAGCGTGATCGTGCCCAAGCGATCGAAGGCCCATTGTGCGCCGCCTGCGCCGCCCATGGCGCCGCTGTGGCGTTCGAAGATTTTGCGCAGCTCGGCCGCGCTGCGATTTCGGTTGTCGGTAGTGCCTTCGACCAGAAACAGCGTCCCGCCCGGGCCTGTGCCTTCGTACAGTACGTCTTCGTAAGCCGCGCCGGCAATTTCGCCCGTACCGCGTTGGATGGCGCGCTTGATGTTGTCGGCGGGCATCTGCTGAGCACGGCAATCGGCCACCGCCTTGCGCAGACGCGGGTTGGCGTCGATGTCACCCCCGCCAATGCGCGCCGCCGTGACGACCTCACGGATCAACTTGGTGAAGATTCTGCCGCGCGCCGCGTCGGTCTTGCCCTTCGCGCGCTTGATCGTTGCCCACTTGGAATGGCCACTCATGCGCCGTAGCTAGCACCGCCCGGGAAAGATGTGAACCGCGGCAGAAACTAGCTCGATCTGCGGCGAAACTAAGCTCGAAAACCGAGCCTTGCGCGGACCCGAGGACGGCCCATTGCGGCGCGCGCAGCGGGTGTCGGTCAGCGCGTCCTTCAATCACGACCCGCGACGGTTCGACGTGAACTCGCTCGTGCTCCGCTCGAGGCACGTCTCCCGATCTGGCCGCAACGAGCAGGCGACTCTGGGAGGCGTGCCAATTCGCAAACTCCAAATTTGGCAAGTAGCAATACGACTAGACAGATCAGAAGGTCGATGAACGGAACGAGCGGCAATTGGTGACTGACGTCCCATCAGCCCCCGCTGCGATCCGTAGGCGGCAACCCCACCGAAAGCACCCGGAAACCTGAGCCCGCCACACTCCTTCGGGATGTCGATTGCGCTCACCGTTCCAGAGCGAGCTCAGCGGGTGGTCGCGTCCGACCTGGAAATCAGTATCCTCGGGCCCTGTGAGATCCCCTCACCGCTCGCCGACCGGTTGAGTCAAGCTGCCGTCCACTACGTCGGGCAAGCCGAGCGCGTGCTGCTCGACGACCGTTTGTCGCGCCTAACCGAGTTCAAGGATGATCTCTCGCGGGCTCCGGCTTTCGAGTTGGCGGGCCCTCGGCATCGCTTGTTTTTCGACCCCAGCAAGCTCAAATGCGGGATCGTCACTTGCGGCGGCTTGTGCCCGGGTTTGAACAACGTGGTGCGTGGTTTGGTGCTGGAGCTCAATCACGGCTACGGCGTTCGTGAAATCGTCGGTTTTCGCTACGGCTTCGAGGGCATGATCCCACGCTACGGGCATCAACCCCTGAATTTGACCCCCGAATCAGTCGCGGAAATTCATCACGAGGGCGGCACGGTGCTCGGCACCTCGCGCGGCAATCAAGATCCGAAAGAAATGGTCGACCGCTTGGTCGAGCTCGGCATCGGGGTGCTGTTCGTGGTGGGCGGCGACGGCACCTGTCGCGGCGCCATGACTCTCGTCTCCGAGATCAAGAATCGAGGCTTGTCGATCGGCGTGATTGGCATCCCGAAGACGATCGACAACGACATTCATTTCATCGACCGCAGCTTCGGCTTCGAGACTTCGTTCTCCGCTGCGGTCGACGTGATCAAGAGCGCGCACGTCGAAGCCAAGGGCGCCAAGAACGGCGTTGGCTTGGTCAAATGCATGGGCCGCCACTCGGGCTTCATTGCCTGTCACGCCGCCCTGGCCTCCACCGATGTGGATTTCGTATTGATCCCAGAGTTGCCCGTGTCGCTCGATGGCGAGACCGGCTTGCTCCGCCTGCTCGAACGACGCCTGACCCGCGATTCGCATGCGGTGATCGTCGTCGCCGAGGGCGCCGGGCAGGATCTCTGCGTCAGCGACGGCCCGGCTTCCACGGACGCGAGCGGCAACGCCAAGCTGAATGACATCGGCGTCGTATTGCGCGACAAGATCATCGCGCACTGCAAGTCTCGCGGCCTCGAGATCACGCTGAAGTACTTGGATCCCAGCTACCACATCCGCAGCGTGCCCGCGTCGCCGGCCGACAGCGTGTATTGCTGGAACATGGCCCGCAATGCCGTGCACGCCGCGTTGGCCGGCAACACCGAGATGTTGATTGGACGCTGGCACGGCCGCTTCGTGCACGTGCCCATGCCCCTCGCCACGCGCTTCCGCAAGCAAGTCGACACGGCGGGTGATCTGTGGACGAGCGTGATCGAATCCACGGGCCAGCCCGTCGCATTCAATATGTGAATCTCGGCTCGCCCGTGCGGCCGAGCCTAACGCTTGTAGCGATCGCCAACGCCACCGATCACGAGCTTTTCCACCTGCCTCGCCGACGTTGCCGCCGCAGGCTTCATGACGACGGTCTTCTGTTGCATCATCACCGTCCCGCGGCCCTTCTGATCTGCGGTACGCTTGGCCTGCGCCGGATCTGGGCTGCTTCGTAGCGGCGTGATTTTTCTGTCGAGGCGGCTCGCGTGCTCGAATGCCTGCGCGACTTGGTCGACCAGAGGCCGTGCACACGCGAACGTTCGTTCGACCTGCACCTTCTTGCGCGCGACTGCGGCTGCGTCGGATGCCTTGCGCGTGAGCTCCCGGAGCTCGCCGATGGTTGCCTCCAACATCTGAACGTATGCCTGATCCAACGCGTACAGGCTGCAGCGCTTGCGCACGGGGGGAGAGCCGCGCTCCAGCAGCTCACGGGCGGTGTCTCGCAGGCTCGAAAGCGCGCCGGTGAAGGCGGCGGCGGGATCCTCGACTTCGGCCGCGACGCCCTGTTGAGGCACACCCGACACGGTCTGAATCACCGAACGCGCTTGCTCGGCCAGGGCCTCGGCGCGCTCGAGCGCGGAGACGAGCTGTTCGCCGGCACCTCTCACGTCGGCCTCGGATTGACGGTATTCGGCAAAGCTGCGATCCAAACGCAAGCATTGGTCTGCGGTCAGACCGATCAAATCGAGTGAGCAGCCGCGGAGCAGTGCGCGCTGCTCGGGCGTGGTATCGCGCCAGCGCGTGTGGGCCGCCACGCAGATCTCCGCGGACTCTTCTAAGAACTTTGGGATCACCGACAGGTCGACAGCTGCGGACATGCCATGCATCGTCTCACTGGCCGCGTCGAGCAGGCCCTGGTCCGGTTGACCCAGTTGCCGGACCAACCGTTCGAGGTCCGCGAGTGCCGCCGGTCGCTGCGCGGGGCGAGCCGAATCGCGACGGTTCACGGCTGTGCCTTGTGCTGCATGGTTCTCCCTACAGGCGATGAACGGCAGGTTTCGCAGGATCTTTGGGCCCTTGCCGCCGATTTCTGCAGCTCGCAGGCGTGCGCTTAAGTCGATCGCTCCAGGGCCGTTCGGACGGCGCAGTTCGCCGTGTCCAGCTCACCCCCATCCCCGCCCGGAATCATTCATCATTGCGTCGACTGCGCCGCGCTTTCGCCGCGCAGCAATGCAACACCCAGCCGGACCGGCGAGACTGCGGCCTGGCACCTCCATCGTCGACCGACGCGTGACGGGCGATTGGTCTTGGAATGGCGCTGCCCGAGCTGCTGGAATCAGCACTCGCGGCTGCAAAAATCCGCGTAAAGCGTAGCCTCAGATCAAGCCCGTCACGAAGCCGAGCCCAAGCAGCGCAAAGACCACCGCAGCCACCCGCTGCACGTGCCGCGGATTGATCAATCGGCTCAGACGATTGCCGAGGAAGACCGCGAGCGCGGCCACCGCGCACAGCGCCAGCGCGGAAGCGGCAAATACCGTCACTGGCGAGCGGAAGCGCGCGGCCAGCGCGGCGGTGCCGAGTTGCGTCAGATCGCCCAGCTCCGCCAAAAATACCACCGCGAACGCCTTGAAAAACGCGGCCTTGAAGCTCGTCTCGACCGCGTCGGCCCCGTCCCCCCCGCCCTCGCCGAACTCGCCCGGTTCGTCTTTGCTGCGCCACATCGACACCGCAGAGACGAGGAATAACACGCCGGCACCGATGTGCACCGGACGTGGCGGGAGCAACGCCAAGACGCCGCCTGCTGCCACCGCGACCAGGCTTTGTACGATCAAAGCCAGCGCAGTGCCGGCAAACACCGGCAACGCTCGATGCTTCGTGGCCAATACCAAGGCCGCGACCGCCGTCTTGTCCGGCAGCTCGGCGATGAAGACCACCCCGAAAACGGTGGCGAAGATTTCGCTGCTGAACATGCCGAGTGCGTAGACCGCACGCGCCGCCAGAGCAAGCGTGGCGCAGCCTCGCGCTTCAATGCCGCTGAGCGCGGGCCTTGGCGCCGGCTAGCTGCTCCGTGGCCGGCGTAGTCTCGGGGAGCCCAGGCTCGAGCCAGGCCGGATTGCCACGCAAGGGCTGACGAACGTTGCCCAAACGAAATGCCCGGGCAACGAGCTCGGTCATCGGCTGCAAGGACGACTTCGCGAAGCACTTCAGCCCCGCTGGCGAACCCTCGGCAAAGCGAGCGCCGCCATGCGCACCGAGCTGATGACTCCAGACATCGCTCAGCAGCACGACACGGCCCTTGGAATCGAGCAGGTCGGAGCGTGACAAGGAAACCGGCGCGTGATTCGCGTCATCGGCGCGACCATTCACGACCTCGAGCGAGCCGTCTGGACGTTGCTGATACACGACCTGCGCGCCTTCGACATCGCCGGAACCGTACATGGCATCCTTGATGCCGGGGAAGACGAACAGGAAGTGGCTGTACACGGCGTCGACCGCAAGCGCGGGTAGAACGGTATACGAAACGAGATTGTCGCCCCACGGCCGCTCCTCGGACCAATACACGAAGTAGCCGACCGCGATCCGGTTACCCATGCGACGCGTACGGAAGAGCACGGTATCTCCAAGCGCGCCGGCAGACCACGAGCGAGTGCCCACGCATACCGGTTGTTCGATGACTCTTGCGTCGTCGCCGGAGCGTTGCTCGGTCGTCGCGGGTTCCGGCCAGGCGGCTTCACGCGGCGAAACAGCGCAACCTGCGAGAGCGAGCGCCGAGACACAACGCGATGCGAATGCAAACGTGAGCAACGTGGGACCTGGCAAGGTAGCATTCTTGCCACGCTTGTCTGTTCCCAACGAACGTCTTAGTGAGCGCGAAATGAAGTGTCACAATTGCGACTGCGCGCCCAATGTATGCGCAAGCGCGCGTGTGTACGCCTGTTCGACTCTGCGCTTCACGGCTATTTGGGCAAAATGACCGACAACTGACACTGTCCGTTCAAACAGACTGGCGTGGACGGTGTGGCACAGGGCGGGACCGGGCCAAGCTTGCAGCCGGAACAATACATGTCCGCTGCGTTTGCAAGATTCGACTCGAACGAGTCAGCGACGCCGTACCAAACGGCCGCGTACGAACAGCCTTGCTCACACAGATTGACGGGCGCAATCGTGACGCATTCACTGTCGCTTCCGCAGCCGTATCGGTACTTGTTCAATATCGCGTCACGCTGTGCGGCGTACGATTGAAGCCCCATCTGGCAAAGCGCGTCCCCGTCCTTGATGCAGGTCGGACAACAGTCGTTAGCAGGCGTCTCGCTGTGAGTGCCCACGGGGCAGTTGAGCACCGGACAGAGCGGACAGGCAGAACACGACGTCGGGCAGCATTGACCGGGCTGAGTTACGGGTGTGGCCCCCGCGAGACATTTGGGGAGAGCACATCTGACGTTCATGCAGTTGCTGCTGCCCGCCGCCCCCACGTTGCTCGACCCCGCGTTGCCCGACCCCGCGCTGCTCGATCCACCGCTGCTCGACCCCGCGCGTAGCGGAGCCGAACCGCCAGTGCTCGACGTGCCACCACTACTGCTGCCACCGCTCGCCGGGTCGTCTTCGACCTCACGCAGGACCTGATAGCGGCCGCCACAAGCAGCAAGGAGCGAAGCGCCTAGGCCTAAGGCGCACAGTGTGCTGAGAGCAATCGAGGATCGGTGTTTCATGGTCTGGAACTCGGTAAGTCGGCAGAAGACGATTTGTTATCGAGCATAACACCGACCTAGCCCACTTGGCGCCATTCCCGAGTGCTCGACCGCGCCAGCGGCACGACGCCTTTCGTAAGCTCGGCTGACCTCTCCAGTGCCATCGAGTGAACCTTTCAAAATCAAGCACGAGTCGCCAAACTCGTGTTGCAAGTAGCCCTGACGCTGCGCGTGACGAAACGATCGGTCGAGCAGTTTCCTCGGAGCGTAGGCCTCTAGCAGCGCGAAATGACTCGTGCTTGGCTCATGCAGCCCGGTCAGTAGTCCGTCGCAGGCACGCAGTAGCGAACCGGGCCCGAGCAGCAGGTCGGTGCGTCGCGTCCCTGCCCGCAACGTTCCCGACATGGACGCGGCTTCGAGCGCCCGCGTCACACTCGTGCCGACCGCGATGATGCGGCCGCCGCAGGCTTGGACCCGGCGCAGTCGCGCCGCGTTTTCTTCGTTCAGTTCATAGCGTTCTGCCACCGGCAAGCGCGCGTCGAGCGCCGTGTCTCTGGTCGAGGACAGGCCTGCGGCGTGCGTCACCCGCGCCAGCGTCACGCCGCGCGCCGCCATTCGAAATAGCGACTCGAAACGAAGTGGCCGCCCGAGTTCGAGCGCCAAGGCCTCGCCCAGGCCTCGGCTGGCACCAGCGAGCAGAGTCGCAGTTCCTGAAATTTCCGTGTTTCCCGCCTTTCACCAGCAACATGGACCCGCTTTGCCGCCTTACTGGCATTCATGCCGGTATATTGGCAGAGTGCCACTTCATGAGCGATGACCTCGGAAGCCGGTTGGCGCGCAACGTGCGTGAGTTGCGGCTGGCACGCGGCTTCACCCAGGAGCAGATGGCCAAGCTGGCCGGGCTTCCGCGCGCCACTTGGTCCAACCTCGAGTCAGGCAGCGGGAACCCGACGCTCAACGTACTGCACGCGGTGTGCAGCGCGTTCCAGGTTTCGCTCGAGGAGATCGTGGCCGAAGCACGCGCCAACGCGCGACTGTATCCGAAGGGGACACTGCCGCTCCGCACTCGGGGAGAGGTGATGGTGAGCTCACTGCTACCGGACAAGATCCCGGGCATGCAGATCGAGCGCGTCGAGTTGCCCGTGGGCAGCCGCATGATCGGCGTGCCGCATACGCCCGGGACGCGCGAATACTTGACTTGCGAAAGCGGTGAAATCGAGCTCGTGGCTTCGGGCCAAGCGTTTCGCGTCGGCCAGGGTGATGTGATCGTCTTCCGCGGCGACCAGCGGCATTCGTATACGAATGTCGGCCGCAAAACCGCCGTCGGCTATTCCGTGGTGCTGCTCAAGCAGCTGGACTGACCTCTTAGTCGGGGCGGGCAGATTCGACGGCCGCTCATCACGTGAGCCAGCGCGGTCCGTCCGCTCCCGACCGCCACACGGTTTGGTCTTCCTATCCTTGAAGTCTGGTGGTTTCGCCTAGCTTTCGGAGGAAGCGTTCCTCAAATACTTCGCCGGCCAGGGCGCGCGCCTCGTATGGCGTGCAAGGGCCGATTTCCGACACGTCGTTTTCGGCCAAGACGACGGTGGCAGCGTGGCGAAAACCAAAGCGGCTCGCGCTCCTGCGCGCCGCCCGCGGCGGAGGGTCCTTGGCTGCTCGTCGCTGAGTCGCTTTGCGGCCGAGCGTGCTTGTCTTCCTTCGGAAGGCTGCGCGTCTGCGACCTTGAACGTTGTTGCTATTATCTGCGCATCCCCTACTACTCGCCTCGCGTAACGTCGCTGATTTGTCGAACAGAGCTTGTTAGATTGCCCTTACGCGAGCGTATGGTTCGGTTGCGCCCTGCCACTGCTGCTAGAGTGGCGCCACTGGTGACGCAAGCGTTCTCCGAGATGTTTCGACGTGAATTCGCGGCGAAAATTGGGTCGTCGGAGGACGCCAACCCACATGGAGCCACAACTCATGCAAGCGCCAATCGACTCCATCTACGTCAGAGGCAAGTCAGGAAACACGGCTCTAGCCGTATTCGCCCTCGCGTTCGCGACACTGACCGCTGCATCCAAGAGCCAAGCCGAGCCCTCGGAGTGCGTGCGCGCGCGTGAGTTCGCTGCGGCGGGCAACCAGCCCCAGGCAGCCAGGTCGCGTGATGCTTGTCGTCGAGCCGTCGAGGCAGCGAAGCGCGGTGCTCGGGCGAGCACGGCAGCACCAGCAGCACCTGTCCCTCCGCCACGCGCAGCTGCGCCGGGCGCGCCGCCGCCGCCATCCGTTGCGGCGGCACGCCCACCAGGCACAACGCAGCTGCAACAACAGCCAACGGCCCTGAGCGGTCCGGCACAGATGACAGCCTGGCGGGAACTGAGGGCGAAGGCCGACCAGCGCGAGGCGTCGGAAGCCGCGGCCCAGAATGCCCAAGACACCTTGGCCAAGCTGAACCTCGGAGAGCACGTCGCGCGAGAGCATGCGATGGCCGACGCGGGTCACGCGAGACAGGCCGGAGCCGACCTGAAGGTGTTTGGCGTAGCGCTGGGATCGCCGCTGGGATCGCCGACCGAATTGCCGGTGTGTGAGGAGGTGCAGACTCTCATCGGCGCCAACGTTTCAGCGCATAGCACCTGTTTGTGGGTCCATTCTGACGGGCCGGCGGAGGTTCACTGGGCGAGCGACGCGCTCCCGAGCTGGGCCCAAGCCGTCACGACTGACGTGCGCGGCGACGTGCTGACCTCGGTTCGCATCACGTTCGAGGCGATTCCGAGAGCACCCAGCGAATTAGCCTGCGCCACCGTGGTGTGCATGAGCATGGCGGAAGGCCTGCGGAGAGCACACGAGGATGCGATCAAGCGGGCGCCGGAGGATGTTACCAAGGCCCACAAGCAGCTGCGAGCGAAATACGGCAAACCAACGCGCTCGAAGGTAGCAATTTTCAAGAGCGACAATGGGCACATCGTGCGCGAAGTGGAGGAGATGGAGTGGACCTATCCGGGCCTGCACGTCGCTTATCAGGCCGGCCCGACCGACGACACGGTCCTCATCGAGCTCGAGTCGATCCGCAAGGATCAAGCCAGAAAGGCGCAACAGCAACTGGACGCCGAGCCCAAGCTCTAATGGCCAGATTGCGGTGCCGATTTGCAATGCTGGTGACTCGACGACCTGTCGTTGATGTTTACCAGGGCATGGTTTTCGGCGAAAGCACGTCCTGCGTCAGTTTGTCACCTAAGTTGGCCGACAGATTGGAGCCCCAGCATTTGACGGTGTGGTCCGAGAGGAGTGCGCGGGTGCTGGTTCCCCCTACGGAGAGCGAACTGACGTTTTGCAAATTCAGAATGGGAGTTGGCAGGGGCACGCTCAGGCTGGTCACGCCATTGCCGGCGTTGCCGTGATTGTCGTATCCCCAGCACTCCACGGTGCCAGTCGCGAGGAGCGCACAAGCCGTGTTATGGATGTAGACCGCGGACGCACTGACGCCGAGCCAGCTTGCCCCTGTCAGGCCCGTCACGTCGACCCAGGTCTTTACTGACACGGTGGTCGCCTGGTCGCTTCCGAATTGGCCATAGTCGTCACTGCCGATGCACTTCGCCGTGCCGTCGGTGAACAGGAGGCAATCGCCGATGGACTCGGGCGCAATCAGAGCAATGTTGGTCATGCCGTCGAGCGGCGTCGGCTGTAACACACTGATCATGACTCCAGTCGTGGGGCTCGGTACGGCGAAATGTCCCCAGCATTTCGCGGTGTGGTCCGAGAGGAGGGCACAGGCATGGTCGCCGAGCGACAGATCCACGACATCCAGCAGACCTCGTGGTCGTTGGGGCAAGCGGGCGGGCTGCTTCCAAGTTTCCTACTGAAGTCACCCGAGTGCCCGCGCGGTTCGCAGGGCGAAACAAAACGTGCTGACATGGTTTTGATGGTCATGGAGGCCGGCATCTGACGGCATAGCCTTCGGCGTCGAGGTGAGCTTGCGAGAGCCGGACCGCTCAGCACGGCCCAGCCGACCCGCGCCGAAGCCATCGACGACGGCTTGGCAGGCTTCCCTCACCGCGCCGCCGAAGGCTGCGACGCCCCGCGAAGCTGCGCGTGACCATCAAGAAACAAGCGCTTGCGCGCGGGCTAGCTCACGACCCGGTGTGCTCCCCGTCTCAGGAGACTCGTTGAGAACCAACCAGAAGAGCCCGAGTAGAGCGCTCCCGCCCTCCGTCGGCTCTTACCGGGTAAGGAGCCCAGATCATTGACGTCATCACGGTGCTCACGCGCTCAAGCGGCAGGGTCGTAGTTCAAGTTCGGGCCGAGCCAGCGTTCGACTTCGGCGACGCTCATGCCTTTGCGCGTGTGGTAGTCGGCGACTTGGTCGCGGTCGATTTTGCCGAGCGTAAAGTAGCGCGCCTCGGGGTGCGCGAAATAGAGCCCGCTCACGCTCGAGCCGGGCCACATGGCGTACGACTCGGTGATCAACATGCCGGTGTTCTTTTCGACGTCGAGCAGGCGCCAAAGCGTGCCTTTCTCGGTGTGATCGGGGCATGCGGGATAACCGGCAGCAGGCCGAATGCCGCGGTACTCTTCTTGAATCAGTTGGTCTTTGGTCAGATCCTCGGACTTTCCGTAGCCCCACTCTTCACGTACACGCTGGTGCAAGCACTCGGCAAAAGCCTCGGCCAAGCGATCGGCGATGGCCTCGGCCATGATCGCGTTGTAGTCGTCTTGCTTGGCGCGGAAGCCGTCACACAATGCTTTCAGACCGATACCGGTGGTGACGGCAAAGGCGCCGATGTGATCCGGCAAGTTCTCGCTCGAGGGCGCGATGAAATCAGCCAAGGAGCGGCAGGCGTCGGCTGGATTCTTCTGCGCTTGTTGACGGAGGAAGTGGAAGCGATCGAGCACTTGGGTGCGCGCCGCGTCGGCGTACAGCTCGACGTCATCGCCGACGGCGTTGGCCGGGAACAAGCCGTACACGCCGCGCGCGGTGATCGACTTCTGCGCGATGATGTCGTCGAGCAGGGCGTTGGCTTCGGCAAAGATCTGCCGGGCCTGTTCGCCGTATTTCTCGTGTTCGAAGATACGCGGGTAGATCCCTTTCAGCTCCCAGGTGTGGAAAAATGGCGTCCAATCGATGTAATCGCGCAGGGTCGCGAGCGGGAAGTCGTTCAGCACGCGGACGCCGGTAAACTCCGGGGTCGGCACGTCCTCGGGCTTCCACTCGATCGGCGTCCGATGGGTCCGCGCGAGCTCGATGGGTACCAGCTTTTGCTTTGGAGAAGCGTGCGTGCGGCGTAGCTTCTCGTACTCGCTGCGGTGCGCGGCGACGAAGGCTTCTTTGCCGTCGTCACTGAGCAAGCTCGTCGTGACCGGCACCGCGCGGCTGGCATCCAGCACGTGCACGACCGGTTCACTGTAGTGCGGGGCGATCTTGATCGCGGTGTGCGCTTTGCTGGTCGTGGCGCCCCCAATCAAGAGCGGCAGCTTGAAGCCCTGACGCTCCATTTCACGCGCCACGTGGGTCATCTCATCGAGCGAGGGCGTGATCAGACCGCTCAGGCCGATCATGTCTGCCTTCTCGAGCTTGGCGCGCTCCAAGATCTTTTCGCAGGGGACCATCACCCCCATGTCGATCACTTCGTAGTTGTTGCAGGCGAGCACCACGCCGACGATATTCTTACCGATGTCGTGGACGTCCCCCTTTACCGTGGCCAGCACGATTTTTCCCTGCGTTTTGACGACTTGACCGGCGGCGGCCATCTCTGCCTTCTCGGCCTCCATGAACGGGAACAAGTAGGCCACGGCTTTCTTCATCACGCGCGCGGACTTGACCACCTGGGGCAAGAACATCTTGCCGGCGCCGAACAGATCGCCAACCACGCTCATGCCGTCCATCAGCGGACCTTCAATCACGAGCAGCGGCCGACCGAGCTTTGCACGCGCTTCTTCGGTGTCGGCATCGATGTACGTGTCGATGCCTTTGACCAGTGCGTGTGACAAGCGCGCTTCGACCGTGCCGTTGCGCCACTCCTCGGCTTCTTTTTTGGTGGTGACGGTGCCCGCGCTCTCCGCCTTCAGCTTCTCCCCGAAGTCGACCAAGCGTTCGGTCGCGTCCGGACGACGATTGAGCAGCACGTCTTCGACCAGAACTTTGAGCTCGGGCTCGATCTCTTCATACACTTCCAGCATGCCCGCGTTGACGATGCCCATGTCCATGCCGGCGCCAATGGCGTGATACAGGAACGCCGAGTGCATGGCTTCACGCACCTTGTTGTTGCCGCGGAAGCTGAAGGAGATGTTCGACACGCCGCCGCTGACCTTGGCGTGCGGCAAATTCTGCTTGATCCAGCGGGTAGCGTTGATGAAATCGAGCGCGTAGTTGTTGTGCTCCTCCATGCCCGTCGCGACCGTGAGGATGTTCGGGTCGAAGATGATGTCTTCCGGGGGAAATCCGAGCTCATCGACCAGGATGTGGTAAGCGCGGCTGCAGATGCGGGTTTTGTCGTCGTACGTCGCCGCCTGGCCTTGCTCGTCGAAGGCCATCACCACGACGGCCGCGCCGTACTTGAGCACCGCCCGCGCGTTCTGACGGAACTTGTCCTCGCCTTCCTTGAGCGAGATCGAATTGACGATGCCTTTGCCCTGGAGGCATTTCAGTCCGGCCTCGATCACCTCCCACTTGGAGGAATCGACCATGAACGGCACCTTGGCGACCTCCGGCTCACTGCCGAGCAGCTGCAGGTAGCGTGTCATCGCGGCGACGCCGTCGATCATGCCTTCATCCATGCAGATGTCGATCACGTTGGCGCCGTTTTCGACCTGCTGACGGGCGACGCTGACCGCTTCTTCGTACTTGCCCTCTTTGATCAGCTTGGCAAACTTCGGCGAGCCGGCCACGTTGGTGCGCTCACCGAGCATCATGTACACGCCAATTTGCTGGGTGAACGGCTGCGATCCGGACAGCCGCAGCGGGCGCTCGGCTTCGGGCGACGGCGCTTCCAGCGCTTCCGGAACGCTGAAGTAGGCGCGCGGGGGCTTGCTGTCCAACGCTTGCGCAATCGCCGCGATGTGCTCCGGCGTGTTGCCGCAGCAACCACCCGCGATGTTGATCAGTCCGCTCTTGGCGAAATCTCCCAGGTAGCGGGCCATGTCTGGCGGTTCGAGATCGAAACCGGTGACTGACAACGGATTGGGCAAGCCCGCGTTCGGGTAGCAGGAGATGGCCGTGGTCGACTTTTCGGATAGCTCGGCCAAGAACGGGTACATCAGATCCGGACCGAGCGAGCAATTGAGGCCGATCGAGATCGGGTTCACGTGCTTGACCGCGTTCCAGTAGGCCTCGATGGTCTGGGCTGAGATCATCGTTTCCCCACCGCGACCGACCGCGGCAGAGATCATGATCGGCAGCTCCTTGCCATCTTGGTCGTACACCTCGCGAATGGCCACGAGGGCGGCCTTGGCGTTCAACGAGTCGAAAATGGTCTCGACTAGGAGGACATCCGAGCCGCCGGCGATCAGGGCGCGAATTTGCTGAATGTACGCGGTTTTGACCTGATCGAAGGTGCAAACGCGAAAGCCCGCGTCGTCTGCGTCCGGCGAGTTCGAGAGTGAAACCGTGAGCGGACCGATCGCGCCGGCCACGAAGCGCTGCTTGCCGTCGGCATTGGCCACGCGATCAGCCCACTCACGGCACTGCCGCGCGGATTGCTCGTTGATCTCCCAGGCTAGATCAGCGAGGAACTCATCGTCGATGATCTTTTGGTAAAATTCCGGGTCCTTTCGGCCGCCGTGCTCACGAGGATCATCGACGAAGAATTCGCTCTGGGTGATGCTGGTCGCACCGAAGGTGTTAGTCTCGATGATGTCCGCGCCGGCTTCCAGGAAACGCCGGTGGATGTCGCAGATCATCTTCGGCTGAGTGAGCGAGAACAAGTCGCCGTTGTTCAGCAGATCTTTGCTGGAGCCTTTGAAGCGCTCAGCGCGGATATCTGCCTCCGTCATGCCGTAGGTGCGAATGGTCGTGCCCATCGCGCCGTCGATGATGGCAATGCGGTTCTGGAGCAGCTTCTGGATTGGATGCAGGTTCGACATGTTTCAAGCGGGGTCAGCTGAGCTTTTGGCTAGTGCGTTTGATGGGCGAGTGCAGCGCTTTTTCGCCGATTGCGAGCACCACTTCAAGGTGCGGCTTTTT
Organism: Pseudomonadota bacterium; assembly: GCA_037200885.1. Lineage (GTDB taxonomy): Bacteria > Myxococcota_A > Polyangia > Polyangiales > Polyangiaceae > PMG-095. The sequence goes on along the minus strand of JBBCIN010000001.1, from coordinate 1,057,775 downwards.
GGCTTCGCGGGAGGCGATTTCGGAGGAGCGAACATCCAGACCTGCGGCCACGAGCAGACTCCGGACGGCGCGCGGGGAGAACCCGGGGTGACGCTCGCCGTAGCGCGCGGTCACCTCGTGCTGCTGATGTTGATTGAGACAGAGCAAGACCAAACGGCCACCCGGGCGCAAAACGCGTGAACACTCCGAAAGCGCCCGCGCCGGGTGCTCGGCATAGGTCAGCGTGTGGAACATCATCACCTCGTCGAAGGACGCGTCCGCAAAGGGAAGCGCGTGTACGTCTGCGACTTGCGCGGTAACTTGTGGAAAGCGAGCCAAGCGCTCTTTTGCGACATCGATCAGGCGCGCGTTGGTATCGATGCAGGTGAGCGAGCGAGAGTGCGGCGCGAGCGACGCCGCGGCTGCACCGTCCCCGGAGCCCACATCCAACACATCACCGAGCTTGAGCAGCGCGGAGATGCCGAGCGCCAAAGACTGCCAGGTACGCCCTGGCGAGTAGTAACGCTCGAGCTCGTCAGCCACGGACTCGGGCAAGCCCCCACGGCGCTCGGCCTCCAACTCTTGCAGGCGCTTTTGATCGCCGAGCAGGGTCGGATCTTCGGAAGCCTCGGCTTCATCCAACACGGCTTTGGCGGTGCCTGGCAGCGTATCGAGCGCGAGCCCGTAAAAGCACTGCGTGCCCTGTCGCCGATCCCAGACGAAGCCCGCCTCACGCAGCCGCCCCAGGTGCGTCGACACGCGCGATTGCGCCATGCCGGTCACCCGCACTAGGTCCGACACGCACAGCTCACGCTCGCGCAGCAGCGCGCACAGCCGAATCCGGCTTTCATCGCCCAAGAGGTTGAGCGTTTCGACGTAGTGCGAGAGGGCCATCAATCCTGCTATCGAGATGTGCGGATGTATTGTCCTTTTCCGGACGAGCTGTCAAGGCTAGGAGGAAACCCGTTTTAATTTGGACAGTTACGACCCGGCAGCTGAGCGCCTGGCCCGGGGTGAAATCTGAAATCTGCGGCCGCGGGCTCCGCCGCGTTGCGTCCCCCGCGCCCGGCTCCGGCGCACTAGGTCGTCCGTGGCACTATTTACTGGCGCGCAAGCGTGGGCCGAGACGAGTTCGCGGGTGTCGGCCCGCACGCGGCGTATGGGCTGAGCCTCGCAATTGAGCCCGTGACACGGTCAAGAGATCGCCTCGGCGTCGCAGCGTGGAGATACGCTCCAAAAGGTCATTCAGCGGTGCGCGGAGCTCTTCTGAAATATCGGCGCACGCCGCGACGTCGATGCCTGTTTGCGTCACAGTGGCCAGAAGGCCGCGCAGCGCGTCGCTGAGCTTGGCGATCAGGCGCCCCTTGATCTGATTTTCTGCCTGGGCTTCGCGTGTTGCCAGGGCCAGCCGATCCCGCTCCGCCTGGGCCATCTCCAACTCTCTCAAATCCAGCAATGCCACCGCGTAGCCAGCATCTCGCTCGCCGGCACTGCGCAGCGTCATCCGCACCTGCACGGACTCGCCTACTCCGCGCATGACACCGATGCAGAACGTGACCGCATCGACGCCTTTCTTGCAGGCAATTAGGTGCTCGAGAAAGCGGCGACGATGTTCCCGCACAATCAACGACAGCAGTGGTGCACCAATCAGGAGCCGACGCTCATAGCAGAGCAGGTTCGAGGTCCGCCGGTTGGCTTCGGTGATGGCGCCATCGCGATCGAGAGTGAGACAGGCAATCGAAACGAAATCGTACAGATCGGCGTAGTGATCCCGCGCCCCCTCGAAGACCGACAGATCCTCCTTGAGTTGCGCGACCTCGGCGTTGAGTTGATCGTTCTCGAGGCGCAAGATGGTCAGTTCCGCCGCGAGCGTTCGTGCTGGGGGGCTGCTCGAATGGTTCGCCACGGTACCTACTTGCCAGTATAGTCCAGCGGAAGGGGTTACAATAGTGCTGGCTGAGGGTCGAGCGTTTTTCGCACTCAGCCGACGCTGAGCTTCGCTATCGCCGCGAGTAGCTCGCTGAAGTCGACTGGCTTGGTGAGGTGCTGTGAGAAACCAGCTTCTCTGCTGGCGCGGATGTCATCCTCCGTGCCGTACCCGCTGATGGCAATACCCTTCACCTCTCCGGTTTTCCGGAGCTTGCGCATCAGCTCGAGTCCGCTGCCATCGGCCAGCCCGACATCGCTCAGAAGCACGTCGAACGTACTGCGTTGCACGGCTAGAGCCGATTGAACGGAGCTTGCGACATGCACGCTGTAGCCGCCGCGCCGCAGCAACCTCTCGAATATCTCGGCAGTGTCTTCGTGGTCTTCCACCAAAAGAACGCGCAACGTCCCGGGCAACGGGGATGGCGGCAGAGGCTGGGCTTTGAGCTCCAAAGACGGCGGCTCCATGGCCCCGATGTCGATCACGAAGCGTGCTCCGTGCCCAGGACCGGGGCTGCTGGCGACGACCGTGGCGTCGTGCTGCTCCAGGATCCCTCGGCAGATCGGCAAGCCCAAGCCGAGGCCCTTCGAGCTTCCCATGCACTCATGGAGGGCTTGCTCGAACGGCTGGAAGAGCCTCGAAAGCGCGTCCGCGTCGATGCCCCGGCCGTTGTCGCTCACTTCGACCAACAGTCGCTCTTGGCGGTTCCACGTCCGTATCTGAATTTGGCCACCCGCCTGCGTGAACTTGATGGCGTTGCGCAGCAGGTTGTTGAGAACCTGCTGCAAGCGAGTCGAGTCGCCGTCGACCCAGTAGCGCGCAGCCGCGAGGTCAGCCGTCAAATCCAGCTGAGCCCGACGGGCATCCGCTTGCACCGCGCTCGCGACGTCACAAATCACCCGATGCAGGTCGACGAGCTGCTTTTCCACACGCATCTTGCCGTGGGTGATCCGCGTGAGGTCGAGCAAATCATCAATCAGCTGGACCTCGGTCAAGACGTTTCGGCGGACGACAGCGAGGGCGTTGCGCAATTCCTGCGGCAACTCTTCGAACTCCGAGAAGGTCGACGCAACGGCGAGTACCGGCGTGAGCGGAGTGCGAAGTTCGTGGCTCAACATTGCAATGAATGTATCTTTGGCGTCGTTGGCGGCGCGGGCCTCACGCTCCGCCGTCGCTAGACGCTGTCGCTCTGCTTCCTCGGCACGACGTTGCCTCAAGTCCAGCAGCGCAATCACGAAACTGGTTGGATCTACCGCGGTACGCCGCGAGCTCAACTGTACCGGGATCAACTCGCCGCCGGACGCGAGACGAAGCTCGCAACGCTGCAGTTCGTTGCTCTGTCGTGCCGCAAGAAAGTGTTCGCGGAGCCGTTGACGATCATCGGCATGGACCGACGCGGAGAGCGGGCTGCCAACCAGGTATACTCGACCAGAACCCATGAGCGTGGCAGCAGCCAAATTCAAATTCTCGATCGAGCCCGTCCCGTCGACCGTAACCCAAGCCATCGACGCATCGTCGAATAGCTCGCTGTAGCGTTGCCGACTCGACTCGAGTTGCCGCTGCGTCTCCAGCAAATCGTCATTTTCCGCCCTCAGGCGGTCGTTTTCGTCCTGGAGCGCGCGTATCGCGGCATCTTTGTCCGCCTCAGTCGCCACGATCGCTCTCCGTGCGAACGACTAACAAGATGACGCCAGCCCCCGATCGATCCGACTCGATGCGTCGACCATCGAGCAGCAACCTCTTCCGTCCGCCGTTCGGCAACTTCAGCTCGACTGGAAAACCCTCGAAGTTCTTTCGTTCGGGCAAAAGCTCTTCGAGCAAGCGCCTGAGCTCGGGAATGTTCCACTGGCCGTCGCCCAGCTCGTACAAGAAACGCCCCTCGGCCCCGCTTGCGTCCGTCGAAAATTCGCTACAAAATGCCGGATTCACCCGCATGATCTTCAACTCCGAATCGAGCAGCACGATGGGCTCCCGAACGCTCGCCACCACGGCGTCCCCCGTGCGCTTGGCGATCGTCAGCGCGTCTTTCGTCGCGCTGATGTCAAATAGTGCCAGCACCGATCCATCCACGCGATCATCGACGCTCTTGTAAGGCCGAACACGCAGCAGGTAAGTCCGACCCTCCAGGTCGCTCACCTCCCGTTCGTAGGCGACCATCGTCTCGATCACGTCGGCGATGGGTTCGTCCAAATCGAACGAGGTAATGTTCGATTTGATGTGGCGGATTGGCCTGCCGACGTCCGAGGGAATCAGGTTTAGTACCCGCTGCGCCGCCGGCGTGAAGCGTCGGATCGTCAGATCCCTCGCAATCATCACGATCGGGATTTGAACACTGGCGAGTAAATTTGCCAGATCGCTATTGGCGAGACTCAGCTGCTCGTTCCGCCCGTGCAGTTCCTCGTTCAAGGTGCTGAGCTCTTCGTTCGTCGACTGCAGCTCTTCTTTTGCCGTGTCCAGCTCTTCGTTCGTCGACTGCAGCTCCTCGTTGCTGGACAAGATCTCTTCGTTGGCGGACTGGAGCTCCTCGTTTGCCGCAGCGAGGTCGTGAAAATTGGTGTGCAGTTGGTCGCGCGTCGCGCCGAGCTCTCGTCGGAGCTGGCCAATCGTTTCTTCTGCCGCGCTAGTCAACGCGGCATCGGTCGGCAATGCCATCGGTGCGGATGGCTGAAGTTCATTGGGCTCCCTCTCGAAAGAGACGAGAAAGTGCGGTGTCTCGAGACCGCTGAGCGGGATGACCTCGATGTTGACGACGTAGCCCTCGTTCTCGGAGAGCGTGCGTAGTCCCTGCTTGCGTACGGGCGTGCCCTGCTGCACCGCCTCTTGCAACGCGCCCCGAAGGGCGAGCAGTAGACCAGGGCGCACCATCTTGAGCGCGTCGAAGCTGGCCTCGCCCGTCGGCAATTCGAGGAACGGCCCGGTCGCACCCCGTGCGCTGATGATGCGAAACGCCGCGTCCACCACGACCGCCGGCGGCGCATAGCGTTCGAGTGCAGTCCGGTTGGCCTCGGCCTGTATGTCATTACTGCGCACGAGCCGTCGAGCTAGTGGCGCCCGCTCCTCACCCCTCGGCTTGACGACCGTCGGTTCGAAGGGTGCGGCGCGGAAATCGAATTCCGGCTGGGCGTTGCTCGGTTTCTTGCGATAGATCTTGGCGCGTTTGTCGAACGTAGAAAAGAGCTCGATGTTCGCGCCGGGAGTTTCGGCCCGTCCCAACGCCAAAAAGCCATTTGGCCTGAGCGCGTAGTGCATCATCGCAGTCACCCGGCGCTGAATGGTTTGCCCTAGGTAGATCAACGTGTTTCGACACACGATCAGATCCAAACGCGAAAATGGCGGATCTCGGGTGATGTCTTGACGCGCGAACACGCAGCGCTCGCGGATCAACTTGCCGATTTGAAAGCCGCCATCCACTTTGGAGAAGAAGCGGTGCAATCGCTCCGGCGACAGGTCGGCGACCGCCGCTTCCGGATAAATACCCGCGCGCGCTTGCTCGACGGATCGCTTGCTCACATCCGTTCCGAAAAACTGGATCGGGAAATTCTCCGCCGCCTCCCCCAGCGTTTCCAAGAGGGCTATCGCGAGCGAGTAGACTTCTTGCCCGCTCGAGCAGCCAGGGACCCAGATGCGAATCACCGAGTCTTCACGGTCGCGCAACAGGAGCGGAAATACTCTCTCTTTCAGGGCGTTGAACGACTCGGGCTCGCGGAAGAAGCTGGTGACGTGAATCAGCACGTCTTCCTGCAGTTGCTGCGCTTCGCTGCCATCCTCCTTGAGCCGCGCTAGGTAATCGGCCAGCGTCACACAGCGCACCAGCGCCATGCGCCGAGCTATCCTGCGCGCTACCGTGGGCCGCTTGTAGTAGCTGAAATCCACGCCTGTTCCGCGGCGCAGGATTCGAAAAATCTCGCCGTAGAGCTCTTCGTCCGTGTCGCCAACTCGTTGGCCGTCGACGAAGAGAGGCAGCGCTGCGAGCCGCAGCAACTCAGCAGCGATCTGTTCGGCGGGCAGCACGGTGTCGGCCGCGCCAGCCGCAATTGCAGCGCGCGGCATGCCCTCGATCTGTGCGTCATCGGGACGTTGAGCGATGGTGAAGCCGCCCGCTGCCTTGATCTCACGTAGGCCCGCTGCGCCGTCGGTTGCTCCGCCCGAGAGCACGACGCCCACCGCCTTTTCGCGATAGCATTCTGCAACCGACCGAAACAATAGATCCACCTGAATGCCACCGGGGCCGGGCGGGCGCGGACGCAATCGCAGGTGCCCGTCGTTCACCGTCATGTGTGCATCGGCAGGGATGATATAAGCGTGACTGACCTCGATCGGCATCTGATGGCGCGCTTCAACGACCTTCAGCGCCGTGCGACGCGCGAGGATCTCTGCAAGCAAACTGTGCTGGTCCCGCGCCAGGTGTTGCACCAGAACGAGAGCAAGCGGTGCATCGGCAGGGATCTCGCCGACGAGTCGCGAGAAAGCCTCGAGCCCACCTGCCGACGCACCGACGGCAGCGACCAGGAACGGCGGAGTGGGGTACGAGTCCGGTGCCGCTGAATCAGGCCCGTCGCCGTCCGAGGGAGACGGATGGGGCGCGCCATTCGACGCCTCGTCCGTCAAGATGCAACCCGCGCTGATCGGAAGTGAGGCACGGGGCGTTTATACATGGACGTGCTTCGCCGCGCTTTTTCCAAACGGAGTGTGACAGAAATGCGACCCAGAGCGGTCCCATTCTGCCGCGCGGGCGGGCAATGCTACGTTCCCCGCCACCCGTGACCCGAATCGAAGAGGAGTGGCTGTGGGGTTGGGATCAGACGCCCGGGATCGTGTCGGTGTGGGCGGATAGCGAGGGACGCGCAACGGTGTGGCGTCGCGATGCGGAGTCGCGCGTGCTGCTGCGCGAAGAGGCTGTATTTCGACCCTGGCTTTTGCTGGCGTCGCTCGTCGACCTGCAGCATCTGACAACGCGCTTGCAGCCCGAGAGCCAGGGACCACTTCGAGGGGGCGTGAGTTTTCAGGAATTGGAAGGCGTAGGCGGACTGCGCTACTTGGTGCGCGCAGAGGACGGCCGCGCGTTGGCTCGCGCCGTATTGCAGGGAGCCGGGCAGCGGCTTTCACGGCGGGTCGCGCATTTGCGCGAGCTGGGCGCCGAGACTGTACTGGCCCTGCCGCCCGAGGAGCAATACTTGGTCGCGACCGGTCGCACCTACTTCAAAGGTCTGCCCTTCGAAGCCGTGCGGCGCTTGCAGTTCGATCTGGAGACCACCGGGTTGGATCCGGAAGACTCCAGAATTTTCCTAGTGGCTCTGCGCGGCCCAGACGGCAAGGAAGAGACGTTGGAGGTGCACGGCCCGGGCGACGATGCGGAAGCCGAGCTCTTGCTGCGACTGTGTGCCCGGATCCGGGAGCTCGATCCCGATGTGATCGAAAATCACAATTTGCATGGTTTCGATTTACCGTTTCTCGTACAGCGCGCGCGGCGCTTGGGGGTCACGCTGCTGCTCGCGCGCAATGGTGAGCCTGGGCTCCAACGACGACCGGCATCACGCGGCGCGGTGCTTGGAAAAGGGGCCGAGCGGCAACGCACGGATGCGATGCGCCGCTCGCGCTACACCATGGCCGGTCGCGAGTTGATCGATTCGCTCGACGCAGTTCGCAGGCACGACTTTTCCGCGCGCGACCTGCCAGGCCATGGCCTGAAAGCGGTGGCTCGGCACTTGGGGCTGGCCAGCGACGATCGCGAGTACGTGCCTGGGGCACGCGTACACCAGATCTTTCTGGAAGATCCGGAACGCGTGCGGCGCTATGCGAAAGACGACGTGCGTGAAGCCGCGGGCGTGTCGCGACTGTTGGGCGGTGCGGCGTTCGCCCTGGCCAAGATGGTACCGCGCCGCTATGAGCGATTGGCCGATGCGGGCGCCGCGACGGGCGTGCTCGATCCGCTCCTGGTGCGGGCCTATCTGCGATCTGGCGCGGCCTTACCCGCGCATCAACCGGGCGACGGCACCGAGCACAGCGGCGCCGCCCTGCACTTGTTCGCGGCGGGCGTGGCCCGGCGCATCGTGAAGGCGGATGTCGCGAGTCTGTATCCGTCGTTGATGCGTCAATACGGCATCGGACCGAAGCGCGATCGCTTGGGCGCGCTCTTGGCTTTGGTCGACCAACTCGTGGAACAGAGGCTCCGCGCGAAGGCCCGCGCGCGGGCGGCGGAGCCTGGGTCCGACGAGCGCTTCACGCAAGAGGCGATTTCGGCTGCGATGAAGCTGGTCGTCAATTCGGCGTACGGTTACCTCGGTGCGGTTGGGTTGACGCGCTTCGCCGACGTCCACGCTGCAAACGAAGTCACGCGACGTGGGCGGGAGGTGCTCGGCCTATTGTGTCGTGAGCTCTCCCACCGCTCCGTACAACTGCTCGAAGCGGACACCGACGGCGTCTACTTTGCGGTGCAGGACGATCTGAGCGAAGCCGACGAACGGCGGATCGTAGCCGAGGTCGGTGTCCTCTTGCCGCCCTTGGTGAAGCTCGAATTCGACGGGCGCTATGCCGCGATGCTCTCCCATGAGCCCAAGAATTACGCTTTAAAGACCTACTCGGGCGCACTCGTGCTGCGCGGCGTCGCGTTTCGATCCAGCCGTGCCGAACCCTTTGGCGAAGCGTTCCTGCGACGAGCCCTCGAGTGCTTGTTGGCTTCCGACCTGCTCGGCGTGCGCCAGGCATATGTCAGCACGGCGGCTGCGATTCGGCATCGGACCCTGAGCACCTTCGACATGTCCGCCCGCGTGCGACTGACCAAAACCCCCACCCAATATTTGGCCACGCGCGGCCAGCGCCGCGAGATCAGCTATGAAGCATTGCTCGACAACGGCCGCGACGACTGGGCCCCGGGTGAAAGGATCCGCGTATACCGCGCGGCCCGCGGGCGCGCAGGCCTCTTGCCCGATCCGGACGCGCTCGGCGGGGGAAACGCCGCGGCGAACCCGGACCCGCGCGACTACGACGTAGACTACTACTTACGGCTATTGCGCGAAACCTTTGCCGCGCGCCTCGTCCGCGGGCTCAGCGCTGAGGATTTTGCCGCGATTGTCGCGGCACCCGAGCAGCCGTCCCTGTTCGAACGCTCGCTCGCAGGCGCACGTCCCGTGCTCACGGTGCTCGGCGATCCGCTGCTTTAGCGCGGGCCTGCGGAATCCGTATTCTTGGCTCCGGTCAGTGCCTCGATGGCGCGGTGCCTGGTTCGGCCATCTTGCGATGCTGCCCGGCCAGGGTCTCGTTCGGCAGGATGTTGGCGATGGTGGCTTGGAGCTTGTTTTTCCAACCCGCGATGACGCTGGCATCACCACTCATCATCGCCTCGAAGCCCACCTTCGCGACTTCTTCCGCAGGCTGCTTCTTGTCAGTGCCCACCTTGGTATCCATCAAATCGGCGCGTTCGAAGAACTCGGTCTCGGTCGGGCCGGGCATGAGGCAGCTCACCGTCACGCCCGTGTCCTTGAGCTCCTCACGAAGTGCGTAGGAAAACGAATCGAGCAAGGCCTTGGTTCCGTTGTAGACCGCCTGAAAGGTCCCGGGCATGAAGCCCGCGATCGAGCCTGTGATCAAAATGCGGCCTTCACCACGCGCTCGCATTTCACGGCCCACAGTGTGGATCAAGTATAGGGTGCCCGTTACATTCGTGTCGATCACCCCACGCGCTTCGTCAAAGTCCTGATCGAGAAAGCCCCGACCAAGCCCGCGGCCCGCGTTTGCCAGGAGTGCCGACACGGGGCGGCCTTTTGCCGCAGCGCATAAGGTGTCGACGCCCTCTTGCGTGGCAAGATCGACTTGAACGGCCTCGACCGATACGCCTGACGCTCGCAGAGTCTGCGCCGCCTCTTCAATCTCCGGCTCGTCCGCAGCAATCAGCAGATCGAAACCGTGTGTCGCGCAGCACTTGGCGAGCTCGAAACCAATCCCGCTCGAAGCACCCGTGATAACGGCAAGGGGACGCAATTGTGTGGCCATGTTGTTTTGTCCTCGCAACTGTTGGGTTGTTCGTTCGATAGCGCGTGGCGGCGTGCACGGGGTATGCCAGCGAATGCGCGCCGCGCGCCGGCGCGCATCGACTGCGGTTCAGACTTGATCAGCGCTGAGCTCCCCGGCAGGGATGACATTTTGCGTGTCAGTGGCAACAAGCTACGCCTCGTATGTGTTCGCTCGATCGAAGCGAAGGCCGCCCACTACGCCGAGCCTGCCCGAGATCGTCGCTAAGGTTCCAACACGCCGCTGGTGTGCGCCTTGCATTGCCCGGTCGCCGCTATCGCGTCGAGGTCGCGGCGGAGCGCCAAGAAAGGATCGCATGGCACAGAACAGCCTCAACCGGACGCGTGACGCGACTTCCAACGAGATTCAGCGAAGAATGACGAGAACTCAGGCTCGAAAGCGCGCACTAAGTTTGGGCGTGTTCAGCCTTGGCCTCGGATTGACGCAAATGCTTGCGCCCGAGACCGTGGCCAGGTTGATTGGGTTACCGGATAAGCGGGGAACGCGGCTCGTAATTCGGCTGATCGGCGCGCGCGAGCTGGCTAGCGGCTTGGGACTGCTTGGCCGGCGTGAGCCTGCCGCGTGGGCTTGGGGACGCGCCGCGGGAGATGTGATGGATCTGGCGCTGTTGGGCAGAGCTCTGACGAGCTTGCGCCCCCTGCGTCCGCGAACAGCCGCCGCTGCCGCTGTGGTCGCCGGCGCCGCTGCCGTTGATGCCGTGAGCGCCGCCCGCCTGATGCGGGGGCCCAAGGTGAGCCAGGTCATTGAACCGATCCACGTGGTCAAGAGCATCACGGTGAATCGACCGCCTGAAGAGGTGTACAAGTTCTGGCGCGACCTCGAGAACCTCCCCCGGTTCATGAGCCACCTCGAATCCGTGCAGGTGACGAATGGGCGCTCCGTTTGGAAAGCAAAAGGCCCGGCCGGGATGTCCGTCGAATGGCAAGCAGAGGTCGTCTTCGATCGGCCGTACGAGAGCATCGGCTGGAAGTCGGTCGAAGGCAGCACTTTGGTCCCGAACCGACACCTGGTGACCGCGGGACAGAAGTGACCGTCGAGTTGAAATACGAGCCGCCCGCCGGCGCCGTGGGTGCGGCGTTCGCCAAATTGTTCGATCAGGAACCAAGCCAGCAAATTGCGGGCGATCTGAGGCGATTCAAACAGGTCCTCGAGACCGGTGAAGTGGTTCACTCTGACGCCAGCATTCATGAAGGGATGCACCCGGCGCGGCCATCCGCTGATCGGGCGATTATCGCGGGAGCTCGACAATGAAAGCCAATTGCTGGTACGGAAAACAAAAGCTTCGCGTCGAAAACGTGCCCGATCCGCGGATTCTAAATGCTCGTGACGCCATCGTGCGTGTCACGAGCACGGCGATCTGCGGGTCCGATCTGCACATCTACAACGGCTTCATCCCCACGATGGAAAAGGGCGACATCTTGGGTCATGAGTTCATGGGTGAAGTCGTCGAGGTCGGCCGCGGGGTTTCGAACCTGCGTGTTGGCGATCGAGTCGTCGTGCCCTTCCCCATCGCGTGCGGCAATTGTAAGGCGTGCCAAGAAGGCCTCACCTCGCTGTGCGAAAACTCGAACCCCAACGCGTGGGTTGCCGAAAAGCTGTGGGGACATTCTCCTTCCGGGCTGTTTGGCTATTCACACATGCTCGGCGGCTTTGCGGGCGGGCAAGCGGAATACGCACGTGTGCCGTTCGCCGACGTGGGCCCGATCAAGGTACCCTCGCATTTGAGTGATGAGCAGGTGCTATTCCTATCGGACATCTTCCCCACCGCGTACATGGGCGCGGAAATGTGTGACATCAAATCGGGCCATGTCATCGCAGTCTGGGGAGCAGGTCCCGTCGGACATTTCGCCATCGCAAGCGCTCGGCTACTGGGCGCCGAGCGCGTCATAGCCATCGATCGCTTGCCCTATCGCTTGCAAATGGCACGTGAGAAGGCGGGCGCCACAGACGTGATCAACTACGATGAAACCGACGTGTACGAAATGCTGCAGGAGCTCACCGCGGGCCGTGGTCCCGACGCCTGCATCGACGCGGTTGGGCTCGAGGCGCATTCGCACGGTCCGATGTACGCAGTTGATCGAACCAAGCAAGCCCTAATGCTGGAAACCGATCGACCCCTCGCATTGCGCCAGGCAATTCGCTGCTGCAGGAACGGCGGGATCGTGTCGGTAAGCGGGGTGTACGGGGGTTTCATCGATCATTTCCCAATGGGTGCCATCGTAAACCGCGCGCTCACCATTCGTTCGGGCCAATGCCACGTGCACCGATATCTGAAACCTCTGCTGGCTCGCATCGAGCAAGGCGAGATAGATCCGAGTTTTATCATTACCCATCGCCTCCCGTTGACAGAGGCTGCGAATGCGTTCGACATGTTCTTGAACAAGACGGACGGGTGCGAAAAAGTAGTCTTGAAAGCGGCGTAGCGCATCGCGCTCGTCTTAGTCTTTACAGCGTTGCCCGTTTAGGATGAAAGGGATCATGTGCCCTGATTCGAGCGTTCCTTGCCTCGATGCTGCCGACCAGGTTTTTCACGAAGCGTACGACGAAGCCAGAGCCGACGCCGAGCTCCAAGCACCGCTCCTGATCGTGCTAGCAGATGAGCTCGCGCTCCATGTTCGTCGCGAGCGCCGTTCATTCCCTTTTTCCCATCCGCCATTTCACACTGCAAAGGTTGCCGCGCACGTCGCGGTCGCACTGTATTCGCTTACGGGAGACGCGGGCAGCGATGAAATGGCGCCGGAGACCGTGTTGCGGCTCGAATCGATTCGAGCTCATGTGAAGAGCGCGATCGATCGCCTAAACGATGCAACGGCGGAAGAAGAAAAAGAAGAAGAAGGCAAAAACGAGCTCGAACGCGAGATCGTTTCTCTGCTCCAATCGTCACTCGAGTACGCACAGCGCGCACTCTCTGAGCACGCCGGGAGAGCCTCCGGTCGGGATGATTTCGCGCGTGCCAGCGGGCCTATCATCTTGCGAGCAACGGAGAGTGCGACGTGCGGACAGATCGCCGCGTTGCATGGCGCCTTCGAGCGGGTTCTGTCCGAGCTTTCGGCGCTCGAGCGCGCGGCGATGCAAGTCGTTGTCGTCGGTGATCACCAAGCGCGCTCGCGCAGCCTGGGGATGCAATATTTCCAGCGTCGCTTTGGCGAGTCTGAAGGTGCGGACGACCGGGTTACCTACGGCGAAAACGTGGCTGACGAAGCAGAGGCCATCGCGCTCGTGGGCACTCGACGCCTGGACTGTGCCATCGCCCGAGCATTCTTCGCAGACGAAAAACGCCTGCAACGCGACGTATTGGGCGACGCTGCCAAGAAGTGTCTGGATGGCATGCGGCTTGCGCCAATCGATTCATCAGAACCAGACTATCGAAGGCGCGAACCAGGCTAGGCGCGGATCGGATCATGGTCGGCAATTGGGCGTCTCCTACGGTCCGAGGTTCGGCACACGAAATGCACAGCGCAAGCATGGCCGATTTCCTCAACTTGCCCCTCCGCGACGCGGACGGAGCATTTCATGTCGTCGTCGAGGCTCCGCGCGGTTCGGTCGTGAAAATGAAGTACGAGCCGCGGATGAACGCTTTCGTGTTCAAGCGGCCAATGCAGCTCGGGATTTCGTATCCGTATGATTGGGGCTTCTTCCCCAGCACCATGGCCGAGGACGGCGACCCGCTGGACGCGATGGTATTGTTTGGCGCACCCACCTGGCCTGGGACCGTCATCGCGTCCACGCCGATCGGAGTCGTGCGCGTCGTCCAAAAGGATGACGGGGAAAATGCGCCGATCCGCAACGACCGCGTCATCGTCGTGCCCGTCGAAGACCGGCGCCTCGAACACGTCCACGATCTAGCGCCACGCGTGATTGAAGAGCTCGAGCAATTCTTCGTGACCGCGAGCAAGAACGCCGGCAAACATGTCACGATCGAAGGCTGGGAAGGACCGAAGAACGCGAGTGAAACGATCCTCGAAGCCGCCGAGAAATACGTTCGCCGCGCTCCCGAGTAGACAGAAACCCGTGCGGCGCACACCGACAAGACTCACTGCGTCGCCTCGACACGGCCCAGCCCAATGAACGCCAACCACTACGAATTCACGACCCATTGGCGAGTGCGGGCTTCGCTCGAAGAGGTGAGCGAAGTGTTGGGCGACGCGCTCAGCCTACCCCGTTGGTGGCCGGCGGTTTACCTGAGGGCCGAACCGATCACTTCGGGCGCGCCGAATAGCCACGAGGGCGGCATAATTGCCCTGCGCACCCGGGGCTGGCTGCCGTACACGCTCAGCTGGCGCCTTCGCTTGACCGAAAACGATGCGCCACACGGTTTCACCTTCGAGGCCGACGGAGACTTCGTCGGTTCTGGCGCGTGGGAATTCAATCCAGACGGCGCCTTCGTGAACGTGCGCTTCGATTGGCGAGTGACCGCACAGAAACCACTATTGTCGTGGTTTTCGTGGCTCCTGCGCCCGATCTTCGTACTCAATCACCGCTGGGCAATGGCGCGCGGCGAGGAAAGTCTGAAGCTCGAACTAGTGCGGCGGCGTGCATCGAAGGCATGCGCCAAGCCGCTATCGCCTCAATCCAAGTCCGGATGACCGAGCAAGCCTCTTCGCTTCGCGGATGCGCCAAATATCCTGCGCGCGATCCGCGGCTCGCCTGTCAGAGTGCGCGCCGCGTGCTCGTGTGCTCGAAATCCCAAGTCATTTCCCTGGGCGAGCGTAGCTGCCGTGGCTTCCGCACCGCGACGCCTACGATATCCTCGAACTCTGGCTTCTTGATCTTGGCGACACGGCAATGCGCCTCCAACTTCAGCGCGCGTCTGGCTCGATGGTTTTATAGTCCTCGTCCGGCTCTTTGGGACTTAGCATGAAAACGTAGCCCACCGCTGGTCGTTGCTTCGTCGCCATGACGCGAGTGCTCTGACCGTCCGGAGCTGTCGTTTGGATCTTCTCCATGTCAGAAGACCTCATCTACATCGACGCAAGGAATTGGACTCCCGAAGATCACGAGCTTGCTAGCGGCCTCCGCGACAAGGGGATTCTAAAGCGGACACGCATCTTCTTCGCGCCCGGATAGTACGCCCTGTGGTCGAACATTTCTGTTTGGACCGTGATCGCGTCGAAGCCGCCGGCACGCGCTTCATGGTCGAGCAAGCCGGAGCGGGCTACGGCGAGGTCGAAAACCTTGATGGATTGCGTGCCCAAAGCGCCCGCGAATGACCGCTCGCCACCCACCGCATTCTCGCCCGCCACACGACCTTGCTTGTGAGCGATCGTGCCCAGCGAAATATAGACCGACTTGTCCAGAAGGGGTAGGTCTCGACGCAGTCACCGGCCGCGAAGACGTCGGGCAGGTTCGTGTGCGCCCTCGGAATCCAGCACCGCTAGCGGTGCCCCAGATGGTGTGGAGGAGGAAGACACCCGCGAGCGCTGCCCGGGACAACTCTGGGTGCGTAGGAGTCGCGATCGACGTTGCCGTGTGACCGCGCAAAAAGTCGAAGAACCCGAGCCCGAGTTCGTCGCCTACGATGTCCTTCACGAGGACGTCATCGTCTTCGCTCGACTTAAAGTCGCTGCGACTCGAGTGTTGCGTGCCAACGATTGCCTCGGTGAAATAGTCGTAGGTTCCCGAGTCGACGCCCGCGCCGTACAAATGAAGTTCCCTATCGGGCCACCCGGCGCGTATCAGGCTCCGCCGCTTCACGGTGCCTCGTGCCGGAGGCTCCCACATCTTCTTCAGCTCCGTGACGGTAATATCGCGAGCCCAATCGTTCCTCGGGTTGACCAAAACCGAAAGGCCGTCGTGGCCGATTGGGACCTCGATGTACTCGACGCCGTTCTGGTGACAGAGCGCGGACTCGCTCGTAGTGATCGGTCGTGAGGCTCCTGAAATGTCGGTTTCGCCCGCGCAGAACTTCCTGAAGCCACCGATTGTCCCGGAGACCCCGACCGCTACCTTCGTGAGTTCAGCCTTCTGAAACTGGGCGCCAACGGCGCTCGTGATCGGAAACACCGTGCTGGAGCCGTCGATCCTGACGATCCCTTCGTCCTTTGAACAGGCCACCGCGAGCGCGCACGTTCCGATGATGAGGCACCGCTTGCTCCACACGGTGCGAGGCGTTCCTTTCCGAGCTTCCGCCCGCGAAGCGAGGGAGGAAATTCTCTGGATCTAATCGTCGAACCGCGATAGGTATTCATCGTAATAAAACGATATGCCCTGTGACACCTTCGTCAACCTGTAATTATTGCCACATACGCGAATGAAATGGGCTGGTGGCTTCAGGCGGCGCCTGTGCCTCCTCGCAATATGAGTCGACAATATCGTTAATTTACGAATTAACCACCTCGGTTTGCCCTATCGGCCAACGGAGATCCTCATGACTGACCCCCGCTTGCATGACGTGCTTATCATCGGTTCCGGTCCCGCCGGGCTCACGGCCGCAATCTACGCTGCGCGCGCAAACCTGAAACCAACTTGCGTCGAAGGCTTCAACGCCGGCGGACTGATCCCGGGCGGTCAGCTCACGTTCACCACAGAGGTCGAAAATTTCCCCGGCTTTCCGAAGGGCGTCTCCGGCCACGATCTCATGGCCGCGTTCCGAGCGCAGGCGGAGCACCAGGGCGCGGAGCTCATCACGGCCGATGTGCAGAAAGTCGACCTGTCTTCACGTCCGTTCAAGGTCTGGGTCGGCGAAGACGACCACGCCCTGCATCTGGCGCATGCCGTTATCATCGCAACAGGAGCGTCTTCGCGGCGGGTGACGTTGCCGATTGGGTCTATCGCCAAGCCGTAACAGCGGCGGGCACCGGTTGCATGGCTGCGCTCGACGCTGAGCGCTTCTTGACTTCGGTTGGACATTCCTGACGATCTCCGGCCTTGACCAAGACCGGTGCGCAGCTTATCGTCACTGTACGATGAAGAACCCAATCGTCGCCTATCGATGAAAGCTTCCAGCACAGCCGAATGTTGTCCGCCCGCGGTCGACGGGCCCGATCTTAGGCCCGTTGAAGGCCCGCAAGCAGACGAAGATCTCGCGGAACTCGCAAAGGCGATCGGGCATCCCGCGCGGGTGCAAATCCTGCGACTGCTCGTGCGTAAAAGCGGCTGCGTTTGTGGCGAAATCGTCGAAGAATTGCCCCTCGCACAGTCGACGGTTTCGCAGCACCTTAAGGTTCTGAAGGAGTGCGGCCTGATTCGCGGTGACGTGGATGGTCCCCGGGTTTGCTACTGCATCGAACCACGAGCCCTTCGGCGCCTCAAGGCGCTAATCGGTAGTCTTTGACCGTAATTCTACGCTGAAGAAAGTGCGTCCAGACCATGCCTGTGCTCCAAGTGTTCGACCCGCCCATGTGCTGTTCAACTGGCGTCTGCGGCCCATCTGTTGACCCCGAGCTTGCTCGTTTCAGTAGCGATCTCGAGTGGCTGAAGTCGCAAGGGGTGGACGTGCGACGCTTCAACCTGGCTCAGAATCCGGGAGGCTTCGTCGAACACGCTGGCGTCCAGCAGGCGCTTGCGATGCGCGGGAATGGCTGCTTGCCACTACTTTTGGTGGATGAACGAGTGGCGGTCGAGGGTTCTTACCCATCGCGCGAGACTCTTGCTGCGTTGACGGGCGTGGTCGTGCGTAAGCTTGCTATCGGGGCGAGCTGCTGCGGGCCTAGCACGACGAACTCGGGGCCGAATAAGTCCGGTTGCTGCTGAGCCCGAGCAGATGAACGACATCTCGATCACGCGACGCCTTGCTTCGGAAGCGATCGGCACTGCGTTTCTTTTGGCGACGGTCGTCGGCTCGGGAATCATGGCAGAGCGCTTGGCGGGCGGAAACGTGGCCATCGCGCTACTCGCGAACACCGTCGCAACAGGTGCGGGTCTCGTGGCGCTCATCCTCACTTTTGGCCCGGTCAGCGGCGCTCACTTCAACCCTGCGGTCACCCTGGCCGACGCGGCGATGGGTGGCCTCGCCTGGCGCGATGTGCTGCCGTATTTGGCTGCCCAGGTACTTGGCGCCTTCTCGGGCGTCGCCACCGCGCACGTAATGTTCAGCGAGGCGATCTTCTCGGCATCGCAACACGTGCGCAGCGGTCCGGCGCAGCTCGTGAGCGAGTTCGTGGCGACGTTTGGCCTGCTATCCGTGATCTGGGGCGTCTCTCGGCGTCATGGCCACTACACCCCCTTCGCCGTAGGGGCGTACATCACCGCGGCATATTGGTTCACGGCCTCGACGTCGTTTGCCAATCCGGCCGTGACCTTGGCGCGCGCGGCAAGCGACACGTTTGCGGGCATCCGACCGGCTGACGCTCCAGGTTTTATTGTTGCTCAACTCGTTGGTGCAGCTGCTGCGACTGCACTGTTTCGTTGGCTCGTACCGTCACTGCCGCAAACTGCGGGCCGCGTCGTCGATGGCGAGACCGACTCCGAGAGGGGTCGGTCTCTCAACGCCTGATCTCTCGACTCCCGTTTGGTCACCACGAGGAATATTCATGAAAACCGTATTATTTGCGTGTATTCACAACGCGGGTCGCTCACAGATGGCTGCTGCATGGTTCAATGCCCTGGCTGATAAATCGAAGGCGCGTGCGATTTCTGCTGGTACGGAGCCAGGCACTCGCGTTCACCCCGAAGTGCTGACGGCGATGCGTGAGGTCAACATCGAGCTGGAAGGCATCGCGCCGAAGAAGCTCACGGATGAGCTTGCCGCGACAGCGGCGATCCTCATCACCATGGGCTGCGGAGAGGCGTGCCCCGTGGTGCCTGGACTTAGGCGCATGGACTGGCCGCTCGAGGACCCCAAGGGCAAGCCCGTGGAGCGGGTGCGTGAAATCCGCGACGACGTGAAGTCCCGAGTCTCCGCCTTACTCGAAGCTGAGCACTGGCGCTGATTTATTGCGTCTTTTTCCGGGACCCGCTGTCTCCATAGGCAGGAGGTCATGATGGTCAGTTCATCAGCAGAAGACGTTCGAAATACGGTCAGAGAGCACTACGGGAAGGTCGCAGAGACCAATGGCGCCGTAGGTTGTGCCCCCGGGTGTTGTGGCGCCACAGCAAGCGCAAGCGCGGCACTCGGGTACTCGCCAAACGAGCTCGCGTCTGTTCCGGAAGGCGCCAATCTTGGGCTCGGTTGCGGCAATCCGCAGGCCATTGCCGGCCTACGCGAGGGCGAGACGGTGCTCGACTTGGGCAGCGGTGGTGGATTCGACTGCTTACTCGCTGCTCGTCAGGTCGGCCCTTCCGGTCGCGTGATCGGTGTCGACATGACGCCGCAAATGGTCAGGAAGGCACGTGAGAACGCTCGCCGAGCCGGAGTGACCAACGTCGACTTTCGGCTTGGAGAGATCGAGCATCTTCCGGTTCAGGACGCTTCCGTCGACGTCATCCTTTCCAACTGCGTGATCAACCTTTCGCCCAGCAAGCGAGACGTCATTCGAGAAGCATTCCGCGTGCTGCTCCCGGGTGGTCGCCTGGCGATTTCGGATGTCGTTGCCATGGCAGCGATCCCGGAGCGACTTTGTGGGACGGCTTCGGCACTGACAGGATGCGTCGGCGGAGCGGCACGGGTGGATGACCTGGAACAAATGCTGACGGAAGCCGGGTTTGCCGATGTCGCGGTGCGGCCACGGCAGGACAGTCGAACGTTCATCAGGGACTGGATGCCAGGAACCGGAATCGAAGAATACATCGCATCGGCCACCATAGAAGCTACCAAGCCCACACCGACGCGCTCGTGTTGTGGACCCGGCTGCTGCATACCTGAGGCGAGCCAGTAGTGATCAGTAACGACACGCGCTGTGCTCATCGAGAACTCGAGGAACGTCTTCGACCGTTCGTGGCACGGCGCGTGCCGAGATCGGAAGTCGATGATGTCTTGCAAGACGTCTTCCTGCGCGCGCAACGCGCGCTGCCTGACCTTCGTGACGAGGAGCGGTTTGGCCCTTGGATGTACCGAATTGCTCGCAGCGCGATCGCCGAGAGTCATCGACAGCGCTCGCGTCATCCGGTTCTCGAGGTGGAGGGCCCGGAGCCGACGGTGGCGATTGAAGCCAGCGGGCCGACCCCACTCGAGACCCAGATCGCGGCTTACCTCGTTCCGCTCATCAGTCGGCTCCCGTCGCCATATCGTGAAGCGCTCACGCTCACCGAACTCGAGGGACTCACCCAGCAAGCCGCCGCGGACAAGCTCGGGATCTCGCTGTCGGGTGCAAAATCACGGGTTCAGCGGGGACGCGAGAAGCTGCGCGCTTTGCGGAACGAATGTTGCAGCATCGGCGTGGACGCACGTGGGCGCGTCATGGAGTGCGAACCTTTGCTGCGGACCGGTTGTCGATGCGGAGACGAGTAGGCATTGAATCGTTATAAAACGCTTAATAACCGAATAACGATATACTCGCCACCGGTCTCCGATCCCCAAGCTGAGGAACTGTGGCGCGCGCTTGGGGATGTGATGTCAACTGGCTACGAAAGAGCGCCTCATGCGCTGCCGATTCGGACGGTTCCGCACCCATGGAATTGCGCTGGCTCGCATACCGGCGCCGGTGACCAGAAACTCGAATCACGAGCTTGCTTTTGCCGCTGTCTCGGCCACCAATTTCGCGCTGGCTTCTTTTCGCTCGCTATGGCGATCGGTCAGGTAGTCGACGTGATCTCGAAGTAGCATTGTGAATTTGAAAAGCTCTTCCATCACGTCGACCACGCGGTCGCGATACGGCGAATCCTTCATGCGACCGTCGTCCTCGAACTGCTCGTATGCCTTTGCGACCGACGACTGATTGGGGATGGTGAACATCCTCATCCATCGACCAAGCAGCCGGAGCGAGTTGACCGCATTGAAGGATTGGGAACCGCCGCTCACTTGCATCACCGCAAGCGTTCGCCCTTGCGTAGGCCGAACGGCACCGATGTTGAGGGGGATCCAGTCGATCTGGTTCTTCAGGACGCCAGTGACCGCGCCGTGTCGCTCCGGTGACGTCCAAACTTGGCCCTCCGACCATTCAGACAAGTTCCTCAGCTCGACTACCTTCGGGTGATCGGACGGCACGGCGTCGCACAAGGGCAATTCAGATGGGTCGTAAAACCGTGTTTCAGCGCCCATTTCAGTGATAATTCGCGCCGCCTCTTCTGCGAGCAGCCGGCTGTAGGATCGCTTTCGCAACGATCCGTATAGAAAGAGAATTCGAGGCTTGTGCGACGACGAGGAGAGCATGCTTGGCTGGGTCATCTGGATCCGGATCAGGGCGTGCTCTTGCCACCGCGCTTACAGCAGTCTTGCCACAGGTAGTCGGTGAGCATGCGCAGTGATTTGTAGTCGGCGGCGTAGTAGTGAAACGTTCCCTCCTGGCGACTGATCAGCATCTCGGCCTCGACCAGCCGCTTCAGGTGGTGGCTCAGAGTGGACGCGGGGACGTCAACGTGGCTCTGGATTTCGCCCGCGGCGCTTCCCCACTCGCCGCCTTGCACGACGAATCGCAGAATGGCCAGTCGTACTGGATGTCCAAGCGCGGCGAGCTGCTCGGCGTGGTAGTCAACTTTTGACTTCATTCAGTTATTCGATTATTATAGAAGTATGGTAGCAAGCACGCAAGCGATCGTTGGCAAGCGTGCTCAGGATCTGCGCAACCTTCTACGCCTGCGCGCAGCCGATCCGGCGCGTCAGGTCACGAGGAGCTGAGCATGCGAAGTTGGTTGCACGTTGGTGGGCTGAGCATTCTCGCGCTAGGCGCGGGCGTGAGCCTGCTGGTTCAAGTTGTGCTGAACGCGCGGCTACGCACGGGCCTTGCCGCGTGGTCGTGGGCGGCGCTCGTCAGTTACCTGGGTGGAACGCTCGCCGTGGCAACAATCCTCGTCGTTCAAAGGCAGCCATGGCCGTCTGCTGCAGCTCGGAATGGTGTTCCCTTTTGGGCCTGGACGGGCGGCTTTTTCGGTGCCGTATATCTTGTTCTAGCAATTATTTCTGTGCCGCGGCTCGGTGCCGCCTCGACAGTCGCTCTTGTCATCACCGGTCAGATGCTTGCGTCGCTGGCTTTCGATCACTTTGGACTACTGGGACTTGACCAGCACACGGTGAGTGCGCCGCGCGTTCTTGGCGCAGCGTTGCTTGTCGCGAGCGTCGTTCTGATGCGCGCATGACCCTAACCCTGGAATGCGCGACCGTCGCTGATCTCGACGCAGTCCTTCGGTTGCTGTCGAGCTGCAGCCTACCGGTGGCGGACCTCGAACCTCATATCGGGGCGTTCACGTTGGCAAAGTCGGAGGGAACTATCGTAGGCAGCGTCGGGCTGGAGACCTACGGCGAGAGAGCCCTGCTGCGGTCGCTCTGTGTCGCAGAGTCTCACCGTTCCAAAGGAATTGGCGTTGCACTGGTGTTGGCCGTTGCATCCCGCGCAGCGGACCGAGGGGTGCGGGACTTGTATCTACTCACAACGGGAGCGGCGACGTGCCGAACGTGCCCCGCCTTGCCGCCCTCAACATCGATCCGGTTCAGGCCGCCCAAAGCTATCGTGAACGGGTCGTCGGTCCGTACCGGGATCGGTTGCCTGCAGTCGCCATAGCGAGCATCGAAGAACAGCTTTCGGGTGCTTGCACGGAGGAGATCGCCGCGTTCGACGAGTTCTCCAAGCTATTGGGTGACCCCGCTGCGACGGCCGGATTCGACCACCTCATTTTCGACACCGCCCCGACTGGCCACACGCTCCGCTTACTCGAGTTGCCAGCGGCATGGTCGAGCTTCATCGAATCGAATGTGGGCGGTACGTCTTGTTTGGGCCCACTCGCCGGGCTGGACGCTCACAAGGCAGCATATGCAGCATCGAACGCTACGCTTCGGGATCCTGCGCAGACAACCATGATCTTGGTGACTCGACCAGAACGTTCGTCGCTAATCGAGGCAGAACGCACGAGGGCAGAGCTGGCCCAATTGCGTATCGCGACCTCAAGGAGATCGTTGATCATGCCGAACGCATGGTGCTTGAGCCCTCCGCGTGCCGGAGCACTACCACCAGGGCTCCAAGGAGTTGAACATCGCGGCTGACATCGACAAGGCTCGCTGGGCTCGAGCGGTTCCGTTGTCGCCAGCAGCAATGACAGCCCTCGAAGCTGTGTGCCCCGCGAATGGCGGGCTCATCTTCGGTGCCCACGACTACCGCGAGCACGTTGCTGCCGCGGCTAGGGCCGCGCTTCCGAAAGCCATCGCTGACCGCTTCTGTGGCGCTCACTTACGGTCCGCACGGACGACTCATCTGCTCGAAGCGAGCGGCAATCTCGCGGGCGTCCAGTTCCTCGTCGGGCACAAGAAGGGCGAGACGACGTCCCTCTACATGCGTCCCTCCGAGCGTGCCGCGCGTGCCGCTCTGGAGCCTTTCGGGGGGAGCTGCCGAATACGGGGGGGGAAGCCTCCCAGGCGACAAAAGACGAAACCCTCGAAGAGTTGAGCAACTTCGAGGGCTTTCGCTGGTGCGAAGGAGAGGACTTGAACCTCCATGGGAGTTACCCCGCTAGCACCTCAAGCTAGTGCGTCTGCCAGTTCCGCCACCTTCGCGAGGTGAGTCAGTTCAATCTGTGGGCGCGGAGCTGAGGAGGTTCCGCGTTGGCCCTGCCCGGCGGACCCGTGGATCGGGCCGGCTTGGGGATGCCGAGAGCGAGGGTGTCTACATCACCCAAGGCGGGCTCCGCAAGCCCCGAAGCGTCTTTTCGGGCTTAAAACGGCCGAGCGGACGGGCGAGAGGGCAATTCCGCGCGAGAACGCGGGCACGGCAGCGCAGGCGCCCCAATTCAGCGGGGGTTGCGAGCGACCGAGGCGGAGCTGGGGGCGAGGTGGGAACCGAGCACTTCAATCACCTCACCCATCTCGAAAGGCTTGCGGACCCAGGCAGTGACGCGATCGATCACTTCTTCTGGAACGCCACTGGCGACGCCGCTGATCAGGATCACCGGGATGCCGGGACAGACGTCCTGCAAACGATCGAATGCGTCGGACACGTCATCGGCCAACGGTGACAGGTCAATCAGGGCGGCGTCGAACGGGCCGGCATTGGCCAGCGCAGCGCTGAACTCCGCCCGTGAGCCCGCGACCACGACTTCGGCCCCACGGGCACCGAGGGCAAGCTCGACCAGAGAGCACACCGCGGCGTCATCCTCGACCACGAGCACGCGGGCGCCGCGCACGAGTGACTTGGTCTGGTGGGAAGGGCGAACGCTGGAGCGTGCTTCGGCGATCGGCCAACGCAACTCGAACGCGGCACCGGGCTTGGCGCGAGCGACGCGCAGCTCAGCACCGTGGCTGCGCGCCAAGGCCGCGGAGTGGCGGAGGCCGACGCCTGCGCCGCCCCGGCGCGTGGACTGCGGCGCGCTGAGTAGCGTGGCCACGCGATCCGGATCGATGCCCGGCCCTTCATCGGCAACACAGAACACGACGCTGCTGCCAACGTCCGACACGCTCAGGATGACCTCACCACCCTCGGGCGAGAAATCGATCGCGTTCAATAGTAAATTCGTCAGAATTTGCAGGGCCGAACTCGCGTGCCGCACGAGCGCGTGGCCCGGATCTTCCGAGTCGATCAACACGCGCACGGCGCGGCGCTCTGCTTGCGGAGTGACGCCGAGCGCTGCTGCGGAAAGCACGGAGCGCGCGGAGCGTTGCTCACTCTCACGCTCGGGGACCTCAGCGCCAATCGCGGAGCGTGATATTTGGTGACCCAGGCGGGCGTGCAGGCGCGCTACCTCGACCGCTTCATGGATCGCATGTGAGTCTTGACGATTGCACGCGACATCGAGCCAACCGAGGACGACCGTCAGCGCGTTGGACACTTCATGCAGCGCACCGGCCAAATCAGTATCGCGAATCGGCCCGCACGGAGGCGGAAGGCTGACGGGTGCACCCGAACGCTTCACGCGAAAACCTTATTATGTGCGGAGATTGATCGCCAGTTCTTTCCCATGACAAAACTCGCTACAGAGACATTCCAG
The DNA here is from genome assembly GCA_037200885.1 of Pseudomonadota bacterium. Classification (GTDB taxonomy): domain Bacteria; phylum Myxococcota_A; class Polyangia; order Polyangiales; family Polyangiaceae; genus PMG-095. Next base: position 1,032,895 of record JBBCIN010000001.1, on the reverse strand, counting down.
TGCAAGCGCACCCTCGAGAGTGAGTGATCAGTGTGAGACAAGCAGCCTCACTACTGGAGCCGGTTCAGCTCTGCTGGAATGAGGATCTCGAAGTTGCCGCCGTTGTCGGTGCGCGTTTCAGCAACCTGCAGCACGGAATCCGCATTGACGTCGTCGCTGGTGTACTGGTCGCCCTCCAAATAAATGTAGGCGCGCACGAGGGCACCGGGAACCAGCTGGGCCCCATCACCCACCGTTACCGTGCCGCCGTACGGGACGGGCAGGGGCATGCTGATTTGTTCCAATCCGATACCGTTAGGCGCGGTGACGAGAAGATTGGGCATGACCAGCCAGGCGAAGCCGGTGTCGGAGTTGGGGCGCACGGTGATGTCGAAAGTGCCGGGATCGACCCTAAAGGCGAAATTGCCATCGCTATTTACGCCGCCGGCCGAGGCGCGCGGCACGAATGCCGACCCACCTAAAGACTCCTGCAGGATGTCGGACTGAATGGACAACAGGGAAGCGACCGCTTGCACCTGCGCAGTTGCGACTGGGCGGCCCGAAGCATCGACCACTCGCCCAGTGATGGGCAATGCGGGGCCGAGCGCGATCACCTTGCCGGCTTGCTCCACGGGCGTGCTGGGCACGAGCCACTCCCGCGTGTCCGCGGCGAGGGGCATCGGATTGTCGCCGCCCGGATCCAGCGGCGACAGCGGAACCGTCGATACACGGTACGTGCCGGGCAATAGATAGACATCGAACTGACCGTCGCTGCCAACGCTGACCGTACGCACGAACGACGCCAACACGCCCGGATCGATGCCAGCGATCTTTGTCGCGACCAAGGTGACGGTCGCAGTCGTGGGGTTTGGTGTGTTGCCCGAGGTGACCTGACCATGCACGTGAACGGCGGTCGGCACGGAGGTGAAATCGGTGAGCGTGCCACGACCGGGAGCGAACAAACCAAGAGCGCTGCGCGCCATGAGCACGGTCGGCTTCGCGTCACTTTCGGGCAAGCCGTCCGGCGGTGAAAGACGGAGCAATTGGTCCTCCGGTTGCGCCTTCGCGTCACCCACCACGACCACGGGGTTGTACGACACGTTCGCTACGTAGTCGGTGCTGCCACCCGGCCCAGGCACGAGCGGCACACGATTGGAGATCACGCGGGCACTCACCGGGTCGAGCATGTCGACCATCCAGCCGTCGAGTGAGCCCTCGCCCGTCCAGGTCACGTGAAACTCGAATAGCGACGGTTCCGGCAGGGCAATGTCGAGCGGCACCGTTCCCTTCTTGATCTCCTTGCCGCGCAGGAGCTGCGGCGGCACAGGACAGGTCTCGTCCGACTGACGATTGGGCTCGACGTAGATATCGTAGGTCCCAGGGGCCACGTTCATGGAGAACCCCCAATGGGTCTTCAGCACGATGTCCGACTGCACCACCGCCCGCGGCGAGTACAGCCCGAGCGCGCTGGACGTCGGGATCAGCGATACCCGCGCGGGCACGCTGAAATCATCGGCATTGAGCACGAAATTCGGCATGCACTTGAGCGCGTCGGCCTTCACTTCACCCGCGACCTGGGAGATGAGACCGAGGTCCAAAGAAATGGGATCGCCGCTGCTCAGGTCTACCTTTTGTTGAAATTGCACGCCGGCGATGGCGCTACCATCGGCGGGAGGCGTGACCTCCAAGAGCACGGTTTGGTAGGTCGCGGTCTTGCTGCGGCACTGCAGAGCGATGCAGGAGCCACCCGAACAGTCCGCGTCGCTGTGGCATTCGTTGTGCACGATGGTGTTGGGCGCCTCCAACACCGACGCTGCGTCGCACGCGCAGAGCAAACAGAACAACGGAGCCAGTCCGAGCCAGCGCATCATTGGCCTGGACTGGTGCTGGAGGGGCAATTCGGCAGGGTGTTCACGTCATCTGGGGGAGGATCCATGTTGACCGTCCAAGTGACGAGCGCTGCGTCGTCGTCGGCGCGGTTCGGATCGAGATGATCATCGTTGCTCGTTAGGAAGCTGCTCGCGTGAGCGACGACCAACGTCACGAAATGACAACCGTCCGTCACATTTGCCGGGACCCACTGTAACGTGGCCGAGCGCCCCGTGTTGTCGTAAGTAGATGCCGCAATCGTTTGCCCGACCAATTTACGCTGGCCCAAGGTCCCGTAGTCGAGGAAATACAGTGCGCGCAGCGCTTCGCCCGCGTCCTCGGATTGAATGGAAACGTTGAAACGAACGGGAACGTTCGGGGTCGAGCCTGGGTTGTCGGGAAAAACGACCAGCACCTTGGTCGTCGTCGGCGCGGCGGTGTACACGTTCAGCACCGGGCGCGTTTGCACCGGGACTCGGTATTCCGGGGGGTCTGCCACGATGCAACTCTGGGCGACGAGCATGATCGAGACCAACGATAGCGATCGCCATGCCAAGCGCAAAATGCCCGTGATCCGACGCGGATCTACGTCGCCCCGTGACAGCCGTGTCACGGGCACTCGCCCATCGCCCTGTCCCTGCACCCGCATCACGGTAGCGTTCAAAACCTCGTGCTGCCGGTGCGGGCGGAGAATTGCCAGCGGGTTTCCGCGTACTCGGGGCTGAGCGCGAGCGTGAGCAAGCTGCGCAGTGAAGGCGCGGTACGGCTGAGCTCCGCCAATGCGTTTGGGGCACGCAGTTGCTCGCGACTGACGCCATCGTCAGCGGCTGCCTCGTTGAGAGCCACGGCCAGGTCGCCGGCCACGAATAGGCCGGCACGGCGCACGGCGATGCGGGACGCGGAGAGCGCTCCGTCGTAGTCGAGCTGTTCTGGACGATCGCAAAGTTCGCGCAGGCGACGTTGGAAGCGCGCCGGGATGCTCTCCCACAGCACCTCCGCCAAGTTGAGCACGCCGCCCGACTTGGTCTGACGCGGTGGGCCGAACGCAAACCCGAGACCCTTCAGCACGGCACGCGCCTGCGATTCGGGTGAGCCGAACAACAAAGCGTACTGCGGAATCGAGGCGGCCAGCATTGCACCGAGGTGAAAGCGTAGCTCGGGCGTGTCCGTTCGCACGTCCCCGGACAAAATCACGGCCGGCGGCGAAAGCAGGGCCAAATTCACGGTGATCGCTCCGGCACTTCGACGTTGAAAGAGCGGCGTTCGGGTGAGCGCCATGGCTCGGGCAGCGCCGGCATAGACGCGCGCGAGCGGGGTCGACGCGCTGAGCGACACGCGCTCCATCCCCGTCACGCCGTAGGTGCTCGCATCGCGCCGGAACACGTGTTCTGCACCTTCCCAAACGATCGCCAGTGCCTCTTGCACCGGGCCGAGGCTGTCGCGAAAGAGCATCGCCCGCACGGCGTCGGGTTGCTCGACTTGGTCGCCCAATGCGGGCGGTTCGATGCGCGCGCGACCCGGCGTCAGGATCGCCAGGACGTGTTCGATGGCGCGCGCGTAGGTCGAGTTGCGATCGGCCAACGCGGCCTCGTGCAGCTTGCCCACGGCCCACGCGTCACCCGGCGCCAGAAACGCGACGCGCCGGCACACCATCACCAAGTCTTGCGTACGGCTGGTGCGATTTTCGAGCTCCTTCACCAGCTCCACGCCCGCCTCCAGCGAGCCGTCGCTGAGGGCTTGGAAAAGGGCCGATTCACCGGCGCTTGCTGCGGGAAAGTAGCCACTTTGGCGGAGCGGATCCAGCTGGCGCGGCGAGGGTGGTTGGTAGGCGCTGGCGACCGGCGAGGGCGATTGCTGCGTGCCGACGAGCGGAGCAGGCACGGGTACGGGTGGACGCACGCTTTGCACCGGCTGCGGCCGAATGCTCTGTCCACGCTGTGGCGGTGCGACCTCTTCCACCGCGGGCGGCGCCACCGAGTAGCGACCGGACACCGCGGGCCGCGCGTTGGCCAGGCTGGGCGGTGTGGGTTTGTCGTAAACCGGACTCGGCGGCGAGCTACTCATCGGCTCGCCGATGCTCTCGCCGAGTGACGCGGGCTGCAGCGAATAGCGCTGCGCCGGCCGCGCCTCGCTTTGCTGGGCGATCTCGGCTGCCGCAATCGCTGCGGCGCGGATCGAGCCAGAGGAGAGCAGCGTTGGCGGCAGGAGAGCCGGAGACGGCTCCTCCAGGCCGGTCGGGCTTTCTGGGGCCACGCCCAATCCGCGCTCGGTCAGCACCGACGATTCCGACATCTCGGCCGACAGCAGGGTCGTCGTTTGAGCGCGCTCGGGCCGATGGCGCAAGCTCTCCTCGCGAGCTTGCTCGCGCGTCCCGGGTTCGCTCATGGCGATCGCCAAGTAGCCGCGCGCGCGGCCGTCATTGTCGAGCACGAAGGCGACCTCGGCGGCACGCAGCGCGACCTTGCCGCGCGTGCGAAGGCCGTGCAAATCGCCGCCCAGCGCGACGTCGAACAAGCGCAGTGCGTCGCCCGGAGCGCGCTCGGCGCGCCGTTCGGCCAAGCCGAGTGCAATCAGCGGCCGCTCACCGAGCTCGTCCGAGGCGCGCTCGAGCTCGCCCTCACCAGAGCCCACGCCTGCCGCGACGTCCAACGCTTCGGCGATCAAAAATGTTCGTAGCTCAGTTTGTTCGGGCGTGAGCGGGCCGCGAATGCGGCGCAGCTCGGCCACCGTCACGCGTGCATCGGCCGCGTCCCCCGGGCCGTGGCTGCGGTATTCCAACTCGCGCGCCAAGAGTTGAGCTGCAATCGACTCGGGCGCGATGCGTGCCGCACGGGTCGCCAACGCCAGCGCCAAGTCTGCCTTGCCACCCGCGAGCCAGGCGCGCGCGCCTTCCACCAGCCAATCTGCCCGCTGCTGCGCGGGAGCGCTCGAGGCCGTCGCCAGCTCGTCCAAGGCTTCGGCCAAAGATTGTGGACTACCGCGCCGGCGCTCGACCTCGACCGCGAGCTCGAGGAGCTTGGGAGATTGTGCCCAAGCGCCCATCCCTTCCAGCACCCGCCGCGCGGAGTCGACATCACCGCCATTCAGATACGCCTCGCAAGCACGGCGCGAGAGATCAGCGGCTTCCGCGCGGTCTTGCGCGATTGCGCTGGCGCGCAGCCAGAGCGGCGCGGCGCGCAGCGGGGCGCCCAGCCGCTCGTGCAGGTCCGCGAGCACGCGCAACACGGTCAAATTGTCGCCCGTGGCTGCGATAAGCGCCTCGAGCTCGGAGCGCGCCTCGTCTGCACGACCCAGGCGTTGTTCGAGCAAGGTCGCCCGTCGCAATCGGATCCGGCGCTCGTCGTCGACCACGTCCGTGAGCGAAGCGCGACGCAGAAGCAGTGCCACGAGCGCCTCGTAGTCACCGCTCTTCTCGAGCTCGCGTTCGACGGCTGCGAGCGCGGCCACGTCGTTCGGGTCGATCTCCAGCACCTCGTTCCAGCGGGTGAGCGCGCCGCCCTCGTCGCCGAGCTCGCCCAGCAAGGAGGCGAGTTGGCACAAGAGGACCAAGCGCGCCGCCGGCTCACTCGTCGCGTCTGCCAGCTGACCGAGCGCTTCCGCGAGCCGCGTCTTGTCGTCGGTTTGCCGCGAAAGAGCTACGATATCCCCGAGGATCGCCGGATCACCCGGGTGATCGAGCAGCACGTGGCGCAAGAGCTGGAGCGCGCCTTCTGGATCCCCGCGAGCGCCGATCAGCGCGGCGAGCTCGGCGGTCAAGCGCGCACGCGTGTCAGGATCCAGATCGTGATCTCCCAGCTCTGTTTCGAGCGCGAGCTCCAGATCGTCGCGGCGCCCCATGCGGCGCAAGAGATCGCACAGGCGATCGAAGATGGCGCGGCGCGCGGCCTCGCTCAGACCCTCAATCGCTCGCGCCCGCCCCAGGGCCAAGATGGCTTGTTCCGCATCGTGTACGGCGTCGGCCGCGTCTGCGATGGCGAGCAACGCATCCACACGGTCGCCCACCGGAATCGCGTCGAGCACGGCCTCGAGCAACTCCGGATCCCCCAGCGCACGCGCGCTGGCTTCCGCGCGCCGGACGAGACTGGTATTTTCTGGTTCCTTCTTGGCGGCGGCCACCAGCAGCCGGGCCTCCGACGCGTGGTCCCCGAGCGCCAAGGCCAAGCGAGCGCCCAGGTCGAGCACCGTCGGACCTGCGCCGCCGAACTTCTGCGCGGCCAAATCAACTAGGCTCGCAACGAAGGCCGAACCGCCCGCGCCCACCGCGGCCAGGCTCGTCGCGTACGAGAAGAGTTGGGTAAATTCCTCCAAATCGCCGTCGCATTGCACCGCGCGGGAAAGCGCGGAGACGGCCACCGGGGCCGAACCGAAGGTCTCCAGCGCCGCGATCGCGCAGGCAATCGAGATGCGGGCGCCCTCCGGCCCGTCCATCTTCGGCAATAGCGACGAGATGGCATTGTCGAAGCGCAGCTCGAGCGTCTCTCGGTCGTCGATGGAGGTCACGAGCAGGGCGCGCAAAGAATCCGAGAGCGACTGCACGAGCTCGACTTCCGGGCGCACCGAGAGCGCGCGCAAGAGCACCTCGACGCGCTGCCGTTTGCCCTCCTCACTCGATCCGGCGAACAGCGCGGCGCGACGTAGCCAACCGGCGCGGGCCTCGGGAGTCGGATGCTTGAGCGCCACGCGCTCGATCGCGCGCACCACCTCCGCGCTTTGCGCCGAGCGCTCGGCGAGACGTGCCATGATCACGAAGGCAACGCCCTCGGAGGGCACTGCCTCGAAGGCGCGCACCGCGTGCGCCAAGGCGAGATCGGTATCGCCGCGCTTTTCGAACTGACGCGCAGCGCGATAGTGGACCGCGCGTTCACCGTACGGGCCGAGCGCGGCGTCGGAGAGCCGAAGGTACAGCTTCTCGAGGGCTGGCACCTGCTCGTCCTTGGCGGCGCGTTCAGCGACGGCCAGCACGTCGCTGCGCGATGGATCGAGATCGAGCGCCTGCGAGGCGACTCGAAACGCGTCCTCGAGCTTGCCAGCCGACAGCGCGACCGTGGAGGCAATGGCCAGCACGCGCGCCGTGTCCTTCGCCTTCGGACGGCGAGTGGCCAAATCGAGCAGCGCACGCAGGGCCGCGTCGGGCCCGGCGAACGACACCAGATCGCTCGCAAAGCACTCGACCCCGCGCTCGGGGTTCAGGGCCGCAGCGCGTTCCCAGGCCCGTACCGCGCGCGGCATGTCCGCTGCGAGATCGAAATATGCCGCGCCAACTTCACGCCAGGACAAGGCCGTACCAGCGTGATCGGCATCGACCGAACCACTCAAGGCTTCGGCGCGCGCCTCCAAAATCGCGATCTCACCGTCGGAGCTCTTGGTCGGCAGAGCCTGGTCGAGCTCGCTCAGCACGAGCTGGGCTTTGGCCCCCTCACGCACAGCGCGCAAGAGCGCGCGCGCCGACCCATCCGCGTCACCGGCCGAACGCCGACGGCGCGCCAAATCGAGCAACAGATCCGTGCGCTCATCGCCAGCGGCGCCCGCGGCCAGGAAGCGTTCGATGGCCGCGATGCCGAGCCCCCGTTCACCGCTCGCGTCCGCGACCGCCAACACCGATCGTCGCAACGCGGGCGACCGGGGTCCGATGACATCGAGCGCGCGCCGAGCGAGCCCGGCCGCGCGAGCGGGATCCAACTGCGCAAGCGCGCGCAGCGCGACGTCGATCAACTCCGACAGGCTGCCGAGCGGCTCGGGCTGCGACAAAAGCCAGGCCAGCGCATCTGCCAAGCGTGATCCGTCTCCGGCGCGGGTGACGCGCTCGAGCCGAGCGTGCGCCGCCTCCAGATCCCCGGGACGCAGCGCAATCAGCCGCTGCGTGAAGGCCATCGACAAGAGCGGCTCACCCAAGGCTTCGTAGGTTCGAGCCAATGCGCGGCACAATTCCGCGCGCGGAACGATCACGCCCATCGCCCGCTCCATGGCCTCCGCCCCCCAGCGATCGCCAGAGAGCAAGCCCACTCGAGCGCGTGCGGCAACCGGGCGCGCCAGCGACGGATCGGCGTGACATGCTTGATCGGCCGCGGCGCGCGCCAGCTCGAGATCGCCGCAATCGAGTAATTCTTCGGCTGCGACGCTGCTCAAGATGGCGCGAAATGCCGGCGCGAGCTGGGCCGCGACGCGCAGCAAGGCGCGGGCGTGCAGCGCCTCTGCGCCGCGCCCTCGGGCGAGCAAGAGCGCGAGGCTCCAAGCCGCGGCATGCGAGCCGGATTCTTCGACCAGTGGCGTGAGCTCACGCAGGGCGCCCTCGACGTCCCCGCGGCGTCGACGAAGGTTCGAACGGAGCAAGGCGAGCCGCGCGCGCTCGGACGCGGAAGCCGCGTGCTCGCTCAGCCGCTCGAGCTCCGCTTCCAAATCAGCCAGTCGCCCCTTGCGAATCAAAATGCGCTCGAGCGCATTCTGAAAGCCGCGCTCGGCGGGCACGAGCCGACACAGCTCGGCGAGCACCGCGATCGAGCGGTCAGCGAGATCCGGGCGGCCCTGGAGCAACGAGGCCAAACGCGCCAAGAGCGGAGCGCGATCGCCATCGCTCGCCTGCGAGAGCTCGGCCTCCGCGGCGCGCAAGGCCTCACTCTGCGCGGTCACCCTCGGCTCGAGGCGCTCCTTGGCTTGGCGCGCAGAATCATCGGGCTCACTCTCGAGTAGCCGCGTCAACGCCCAACCGGCCAGCGCGGGGTCGGACAGACGCTCTTCGGCGAGCGCGGCCAATTCTCGCAAGCACGCGTTGCGATCTGGGCCCTCGTTGGCCTCACCGATGCGAATCAACGCCTCGAGCAGAGGCGCGTGGTCGCGTGAAGCGCTGGCGTGATTGCGGAGTAGGCTCTTGGCCTCGGCATTACCAGGCTCGAAAACCAGCGCCTCGATCCAGGCCTCTACGGCTCGATCCGGGCGTCCCAAGGGCCCTGCGTACAGCCGGCCGAGGGCCAAACCGACGCCCGCGCGCTCGCGGCCCGTCAACACGTCACAAGCCAGCTCGAGGCGTGCCGCGAACAGCTCGTACAGCCCCGTGCGCTCGAGCAGCTCGTCGAAGCCGAGCTCGCTCGCGGGCGGCGCCGCGTCCTTGCGCACGATCGCCGACAGCACGCTCTTCAAGTCCGTCTCGGCGTCGCAACGGGCATCGAAAGCCGCGCCCAATGCGCGCGGCAAATCACCCTCGTCAATCGCGGTGCGCATGCGCTGGAGCTGCACCGGTCGACCCTGATCGCCGAGCGCGCGCGCGTGCTCGCGGTACACTTCGTCGGCCGCGCCAGCCCGGCTGCGCAAGGTCAGCACGTGCGCCAGGCGACTCGCGGCCGGCGCCAATTCGGGCGCCATCTCGTAGGCGCGGAGGAGGTTCTCGAACGCGTTCGAGCGCTCGCCCAAGCGATCGCGACGCTCCGCAGCTTCCAGGTAAGCGCGCGCAGCAGCGGGCCCCGACATCACTTGCGGAGCCCACGCGCCGATCGCGCCGAGCAACTCCAAGGGCTGAGATTCAGCGGGATTTTCGGCTGCGGCGTGGGTGAGCGAATCGCGTTGTCCCTCCGCATCGCCGGCTCGTCCCAAGAGCACGGCCACGCGCATGTGCAGCGCGGCCGCATCCAAGCCGCGCTTGCCGCTGAGCAAGGGGCGCAGCGTGATCGCGGCCAGCGAAGGTTCCCCGAGGCTCGCGAACCAGCCGGCCAGCTCTTCACGCAGCACCGGATCTTCGGCGATCAGAAGCGAGCGCCGCGCATAGCGGGTGGCCAGCTCGAGCTCCGTGCCGCGTGCAGCCAAAGCGCGCGAAAGTGACGACGCGGCGACGCGCTCTCGTTCACCGTCACCGGCGGCGCTGGCGGCGCTGAGACGCGCGCTCAGCGTGGCGAGTTCAGCGCGCGGTCCAACGCGATGCGGCACGGGCATGTCGAGTTCGTAGCGCTGCAGCGCGAGCGAAGCGGCGGAGTGCGGCCCCTCACGACCCATCCATTCGGGGGGCGGAAGCGTGCGGTGCTTCGGACGCTCGGTACTGAGTTCGCTCGGCGGATCGCCGAGCACACCCGAAGCAGGTTCGAGCACGGCTTCGTTGGGCAGGTCTTCGTTCATCGCGTCGTGGGCCCCTGATTGAGCCCCGCGCCACAATATAGCGAAACCCGCTGGAGTCCCGCCTTCTCGGTTGCAATCGCGGCCGGCGAATCGAAAATCCGCCTCCATGGCAAAGCGCGTGGGAGGGACTTGTACCGGGCATCGATAGCGGATTACCCTCCGCGAGCCGCGCTGGGCTCCCAGGCGGCGGAGGCATTTTCATGCGACGTTTCACCCGCTTTGCGCCGTTTTCCCAACTTGCCCTGTGGGCTGCCACCGGCGCCCTGGGCGTCACCGTTTTTGCGTCTCCCGCCCGCGCGGCTGGCCCGGCCAAGCCGGCAGCAAGCCCCGGCAGCACCGCCGCACCAGCGGTAAAAGCGCCGCCAGCTCCCGACAAAAAGACCAAGGACGCCGCGCGCAAAGCCTACGGTGAGGGCGAAAAGGCGTACGCTGCCGGGGACTTCAGCGCCGCATTCGTCGGCTATTCCAAGGCCAACGAGCTGATCCCGTCCGCGCACGCCGCGTACTGGGCCAGCAAATCCCTCGACCAAGGCGGCAAGACGGACGAGGCCATCAAGGGCTACGAGGCGCTGCTAGCGGATCCGGGCTCCAGCAAGATCGGCGAAGACAAGCTGGCCGATGCGCACGCGCGCTTGGCCACGCTGAAGGCCGGTCTGGTTGGTCAGGTCACGGTCAGCACCGCCGCACCTGGCGCCGTGCTCTTGGTCGATGGCGCTCCGCAACCCGGGCCCCTGCCCGCCGTGCTGCAGCTCAGCCCCGGCCCGCACAAGCTGACGCTGACGGCCGAAGGCTACGACGCGAAGGAAGTGGATTTGCAGGTGCAAGCTGGCACCCAGGTGCAGCAGTCGATCGAAATGATGCCGCACGCCGCGCCTCCGCCCCCACCTCCCCCGGTTGCCGAAGTCGCGGCCGCGCCGCCGCCACCGCCCGCTGAGAAGCACAGCAAAGTGCCCGCCTACGTGACCTTGGGCATCGCTGCCGGCGGCGCCATCGTGGGCACCGTCTTCGGCATCAAAGCGCTGAGCGCGAAGAGCGACTTCGATAGCAATCCCACCACCCAGCATGCGGATGACACCGAGCGCAACGCGCTGATCGCCGACATGGCTTTTGGCGTCGCTCTCACTTTGGGCGTCACCGGCATCGTGCTGCTCACCAGCGACGACGCGGACGCGCCGGCCAAGGCCGCCAAGCTGCACTTGCCCCCGAAGGGGACCTTTCGCGTGTTGCCGTATGTCGGTCGCGAAAGCGGCGGCGCCGCAGCGCGACTCACGTTCTGATCCGATTCACGCGGGAGCCGCAAGCTCCCGCGACGTGATGCGAGGTGCGTTGCCGCACCCGCGGGCGCCCCTTCTTTTTCTGCTCGTTCGGCTGAGATTCAGCCGAACCGCTTCGCGATCGCGTCCATCACCTCCCCGTACTTCGGGGGCAACATCACGGGCGGGTTGGCCAGGGTCGACTCGACGCCGGCGATCGCGCGCTCGTGATAGCCGACCTTGAATTCGGTGAACTTCAAGCCGTTGGCGGTCGACACGCAGACCACGCGTTCGTTCTTCGGGATCACGCCGCGGGCGACCAGCTTTTCGAGCACGGCCAGCGCCACGGCGGTGTGCGGACAGGTGTACATGCCGGTGCGATCGGCGCGCGCGGCGGCGTCACACAGCTCCTGCTCGCTGGCCTGTTCGACGATGCCGTTCATCTCTTCCAGCGCGACCATGGCGCGCGGCGCGCTCACCGGGTTGCCGATTTGAATCGCGGTGGCTTGCGTCGGCTTGGCGGTCATGGGCGTGACGACGCGCTTGCCGGCAGTCCAGGCGCGGTACATGGGGTTCGCGTTCTCGGCTTGCGCCACGACCAACCGCGGATAACGCGAAATGATGCCGAGCTCGCGCATCATCTTGAAGCCCGCGTACATGGCTGAAGCGTTGCCCAGATTGCCGCTGGGCAAGATGATCCAGTCCGGGACCTGCCAGTCGAACTGCTGCACGATCTCGATGCCGACCGTCTTCTGCCCTTCCAAGCGCAGCGGGTTCATCGAGTTGGCCAAGTAGACCAAGCCTTCGGCGGCCAATTGCTGCACGATTTCCATGCAGCCGTCGAAGTCGGTGTCGAGACCGAGCACCAGCGCGCCGTGCGCCACCGGCTGCACGAGTTGGGCGGTCGACACCTTGTTGCGTGGCAAGAGCACTACCACGGGGAGGCCCGCCGCTGCGCCGAACGCCGCCAGCGATGCGCTCGTATCGCCGGTGGAAGCGCAGGCGATGGCCTTGACCTTGAGGCCCTCTTGAATGGCCTGGCGCACGACGCTGACCAGCACCGTCATGCCCAAGTCTTTGAACGAGCCGCTGTGACTATTGCCGCACAGCTTGACCCACAGATCATTGACGCCGATTTCACGCCCATAGCGTTCGGCCCAAAATAGATTCGTACCGCCCTCGTACATCGAGACGATCATGTCGTCTGGCAGCTGCGGCATGACCCACTCGCGCTTGCCCCAAACGCCCGAGCCGTACGGCCACTGGTTGTGCCGGTACCGGTCATCGAACAGCTTCATCCAGGCGGGACCACTGCGGTCCTTCAAGGCCTCGATGTCGTGCACGACCTGCAAGAGGCCGTTGCACTTGGGGCAGCGGTAGATCGGACGAGTGACCGGCCACGACCCTTCGCAGCCATTGAAACAGCGGAATTCAGAGGAGTACGGCACGGCGGGACTATAGCCGCTCCACCGCACTTGGCCCGGTCTTTTTGCTACCCCCAAATCGTCATAAAAAGTGCCATATTTCAGTCCTTTCGCGCGCGCTTTGCGCCGGGCAATCGCGGCCCACTTTGCGCCCAGCCGAGCCCGTCGTACGCGGCCCCATGACCGCCGCTTTCGCGCTCGCGCTCGACTCCTCCGCGGCCGATCCGGGGCGGGTCGTCGCCGGTTTGCCTCTTTCGCTCCGGCTCGCGCTCGACGCGCAGCAAGCCGGCGCAGAGTGCATCGTGGTGCCGAGCGATGCCGCCGCGATCGAGAGCACCCTGCATGACGCGCGACTCCGGATCCCGGTCCTCGGCCGAGTGCCCAATGGCATGCGTGTCCTGCGCGTGCCGGCGAACTTCGTGGTGCATCGCGGACTGTTCAAGAGCATCGCCGAACGCGATGCCGCAGATCCCCTGAGCCCGCGCGAACGCGACCTGTCCCAGGGCACCATCGTGCACGACGCGCCGTATTCGTTCGCGTCGATCGCGGTGATCGATGACGAGAGCGCCCGTGAGGCCGAGCTGCGCCTGTTTCGCGCCCTGCGCAAGCCTCAAGACGGTTGGACCTCGCGCTATTTGAACCGCTACATTTCCTTGGCCATCTCGCGCTGGCTGGTAAAGACGCCGCTGCGTCCAAACCAGGTGTCGGTGGGGATTTTGGGCGTGGGCCTAGCCGGCGCGTGGTTTGCGGCACGAGGCGGCTATGGCAATTTGCTCTTGGGTGCCTGCCTGTTCCAGGCGCAAAGCGTGCTCGACGGCTGCGACGGCGAGATGAGTCGGGTGAGCTACCGCGGTTCGCGCGCGGGTGAGTGGCTCGACACGGTGGGCGACGACCTCACCAATTATGGTTTTTTCACGGGCGCCGCGCTCGGCCTCTACAAGGTAACCCAGCAGCCGCTGTACCTCGTGGCCGGCGCCGTCACGGTCGTCTCGGGCTTGATCGGCAGCGGCCTCGAGTACCGCTATTTGATCAAGATCGGCTCGGGGGATCTGTTGAAATATCCGCTCAGCCAAGGCCAAGGCACGGGCAAGCTTTCGTTCATTCAGCCGCTCTTCAAGCGGGATACGTTCGTGTTCATGACGCTGTGCGCGGCCGCATTGTCTTTCGTCGGGCCGATGTTGTGCGTGTTCGCTGCCGGCGCCGTCGGCGTCTTGATCGCGGTGCTACGCACCGAGCTACGGCTCCTGCGCGAAGCACGCCAGAGCGAGACCGCACGGTGAAGCTTCCCCCGTCGGGGATCGCGAAGCGCGTCATTGGGACCGCGAGCGCAGGCGTCGCGCTGCTGTGCTGCCCACTCCCGGCTCGCGCCCAACTGCCGCAAGATGGCCAGCCGATCACCACCAATCACTACGGCATCGACTTGTTCCAAGGCCCGGTGCTGGCCAGCACGCGTGTGATCGGGCTCGCGGGCGCGTTCGTCGCGATCGGCGAAGGCGTAGAGGGCAGCACACAAAACCCAGCTGCACCCGCGGTGCGCGTGCCCTGGTCCAAATCCCACGTCGACTTCGACCTCGGCTTGGGCGTGACCTTCCCGTCCAGCCTGAAGAACTCGGACTTTTTCAACACCGGCAAGCGCACCGACTTACCGCAGGGCAGCACCGATAGCTTCGTGTTCCTGGATTTGGCCGGCATTCTGCAATTCGGCAAATGGGGGTTGGGCGTCAGCACGGGGCTGCAGAGCTACGCGCTCAACCGCGATACGACCACGGCGCCGGCCAGCGCCGCGGATCAGCTGGTCGCGCGCATCTCGGTCACGCACGTGCAGCTCGCGCGCGCCTTCGCCGACGCTCAGTTGGTCGTGGGCATGGGCGTGCGCATCGCCACCTTGGCGGTAACCAAGCAAAACGACCTGACCGCGACCCAACAAGATCTATTCGGTACCGCCGGCACCGGCTACGAGGCAGGCTTCGTATTGAAGCCAAACGATCTCCAGTTCCGCGTCGGTGGCGCCCTGCGCAGCGGCGTCACGACCAAACCCTCGAACGACGCGCCAAGCATCTTGTACCCTGACGATCCGGTCAATCGCCTGTATTTGCCGGAGCGGATCACCGTGCCCTGGGACGTCGATCTGGGCCTTGCGATTCAACTGGGCCCTCGGCCACTCAATCCGCTTTGGGTCGATCCGTCGGTCGAGCTCGAGCGCGTGAAGCGCTTTTTGCACTGGCGAAAGCTCGAACGCGAGCGGCGACGCCGTTTCGAACTTTCGCGCACGAACAGCGTGCACGGCGACGTAGACGCCGCAGCACGCGCCCTTGACGACGAATTTGCCACCGAAGCCGCCCTCGACGAGGTAACGCTCGGCCGCGCAGAACACAATCTCGACGCGGAGATCCGGCGGCGGCTCCGCGTCTTGGAGCGTTTTCACGTGCTGCTCTCGGGGTCGATCGTGATCAGCGGCAGGACCCCGGAGGCGGTGGGCGTCGAGTCCTTCTTGGAGCGCGTCACCTGGCGCTCGGGGGCATCGCTCAGCTACTCACCGCGCTTCGCGGTGGAGACGGAGGTCGTGCCCAATTGGCTGCGCTTGCGGGGCGGTTCGTATTACGAGCCCACGCGCTTCCCGAGCAATCACGAGGGCGGCCGCGTGCATGGTACGGTCGGCTTCGACGCAAAAGTATTCCCTTTCGAAGTCTTCGGCCTATTCCCCGAAGGCACGACTTGGCGCGTGGGCGGCTCGCTCGACGCCGCACGCGATTACTTCGGCTGGAGCGTCGCGATAGGAGTGTGGCATTGAATCGACTCGTCCCGACCGCCATGGGTCTCGTGCTGCTCTGCGCAGCGGGCTGCGCGAAAAAAGAGCCCAAGCCGTTGCGCACGGAGCCCTGGCTCGCCCATCCGACTGCGCGCGCGAGGGCCAGCGGCGCCGACGCCGCGCTGCCGCTCACCCGCTACGTACTCGGCGAGCGGAGCGTGATCCGCTTCGAGATACCGAGCAAGCGCGGTCGGCTGAGCGGATCGGTGACGCGCGTCACGGGCGAGCTCGAAGTCGATCTGTCGGATCTGACGCAGAGTCGCGGCATGGTGCAGGCCGAGCTCGGTTCGCTCGATCTTCGCGCGGCCACCGAGGGCGGCGCTCCGGCGCTACTCGAGCGCGCCCGCGCCGCACTCGAGCTATCGCCCGACCCGAGCGCGCCTGCCGTATTCGCCAGCTTCGACCTCACTTCGGTCGAAGACGCAGCGCCGGCGCAGGTCGAGCCTGCTCCCGAGCGCGATGCGGGCGCTTTGTCTCCCACTCCTTTCATCCGTCGAACGCGCTTCACGGCGGTCGGGAATCTGCTCTTGCACGGTTTTCGCGTGACCCACCGCGCGCCGCTTTCGGCAGAATTCAGCTTCGCGGGCGACCGCCAAGTGCCGAGCAGCGTGCTGATCCGGAGCCGCGCGCCGTTCGTAATCTCGTTGGAAACGCACGCCATTGTCGCCCCGGCCGCAGAAAGCACGGCAAAGGGCCGTGGCGAGGTGCCGGTGCAAGCTCGAGAAGCCCATGTAAGTGTCGAACTGTATGGAACAAAAGTCGATTGACCCCGAGCTCACTGAAACCGTCCGGGGTATCGCTCGTACTGAAGAGGTGGGAACTGGCCACACGCGCGGCAGACTGGTGTTCCAGGCCCAGCCTCGCTAATTCTATTTACCCCTACGCGCCTTCTGAATGCGCGTTTCGCAAGGAGACCCCGTCGATGTCGCAGAAACTCAGCTTCAGCTCGATCGCCGCTACGCTCGCAGTCCTCAGCGCTTCCGGGCTCGTTGCCTGTGGTGGTGCCGCCACGCCGCCGGCGGAGAGCCCCGCCGATGCGAAAGAGGTGCCGGCCGCCGCGACCGCAAGCGCCACCGCTGCAGTCGATCCCGGTCCAATGAAGGATGGCATCGCGCCGTCCGAGGGCGCCAGCGGCTCGAGTCCGGCGCCGGCTTCCGCTCCCGAAGCGCTGCCCAAGACCGCCGCGGACGCTTCAGCCGCCGCAACTCCTGCTACCGCGCCCGGAGCCGCCCCGATGAGCGACGAGAAGAAGGCCGCCGGCAAAAAGAAACACGCGGGCGCCAAGGCCGGCTGCGGCGCTGGCACCTGTGGCTGAGCGCTGAGCTCGAGCCATGACCGCCATGCCCCAGTGCGAGACCCCGAAGGCCGGCCCACGCCCGGCTCTCGGTGGGATCGGGCTGGGGCTACGCTGGGAATTCCTGGAAGAAGTGCTGGACGGCCCGCTGCACGACATTGCCTTCTTCGAGGTCTCGCCGGAAAATTATCTCGGGCGCGGCGGCTACTACCCGAGTGCGCTCGAACGCATCGCCGAACGCTACCCGATCGTGACACACGGGCTCGCGCTCTCGCTCGGCGCGATAGCCGAGCCTGATCCGCGCTACCTGAGCGCGTTGCGGGCGGAGCTCACGCGCCTGAATCCGCCCTGGCACTCCGACCACCTGTGTTTTTCGAGCGCCGGCGAGCTCGTGCTGCACGAGCTTCTGCCGCTGAAATTCAGCGAGGAAAACGTGCTCCGCGTGGCCGAGCGCGCGCGTCGCGTGGAGGCGTTCTTGGAGCGCCCATTCGCGCTCGAAAACATCACCTACTACGTGCATCCCGGTGAGCCCGAGCTGACCGAGCTCGAGTTTTTGCAGCGCGTGCTCGAGCAGAGCCACGCGCACTTGTTGCTCGACGTGAACAACGTGTACGTGAATGCGCAGAACCACGGCTTCGATCCGTACGCGTTCATCGCCGCCTTGCCGCTCGATCGCGTGCTCGAGATCCACGTCGCAGGCCACCAGACGCTTGACAGCGGCTTGTTGCTCGACACCCACGGGCAAGCCGTCGCAGACCCCGTCCTGGAATTGCTCGAGTGGACGATCGAGCGCGCGGGCCCTGTCCCCGTGTTACTCGAGCGCGACAACGACGTGCCGGACCTGAGCGAGCTGTTACGGGAGGTCGCCGTGCTGCGCGAGCTGCAAGCGCGCGCCTTACGCCGCCACGCGGAACGCCATGCAAGAAGCGCTTGAATCCGCCCTGGCGGAACTGACGCTAGGCCCGGAAGTCGCCGTCGACGACGCAGCCGGTATTGCCGCGTGGCTCGCGCGTCATCGCGTGGCAGAGCTCGACGCGCGGGCGCTGACCCGAGATTTTCCGCGCCTCCAACTGTATCGCCAGCTGGTACGAGGGAACCTGCGCGAAGCGCTGCGGGCCACCATTCCGCGCACACTGGCCCGGCTCGAATCGAACTTCGAGCCCTATTTCAGCGAGTTCCTGCGAATTTCGCCGCCGGTGACCCGCTACCTGCGCGATCTAACGCCGCGGTTTTTGCGCTTCGCGATCGAGCGCTGGTCGAGCGATGCGAACGTGCCCGCATACCTGGCTGATTTGGCGCGCCACGAAGCGCTGCAGGTCGAAGTCGCCTCGCTCTTGGCGCTACCAAAAGATCACGTACCAGCGGAGTTGGCGCTCGATCAGGGCGTGGAATTCATCGATGGCGTGCGCCTAGTGCACTACGCGTGGGCCGTGCATCGCTTGCCTGACGACGAAACCAGCCGATTGTTACCCGAGCACAGCGCGGTTTCGCTGTTGGTCTATCGCAGCCCCGATCACGACGTGCGCTACCTCGAGCTCGGGCCATTCGCGCAGGCGCTGTTATCGAGCCTGCTGAGTGAACGGCTCAGCTTGCGGCTTGCGCTGGCTGCCTCTGCTGAACGCGTTTCCGTGCCGCTCGACGACAAGCTGCTGACGCGAGCCGCAAGGCTCTTGGCCGAGCTGGCCGAGCGTGGAGCATTGCTCGGGAAAAGCACGCCCTGCCCGGTGGGTTAGGCCGATTTGCTGCCCAAAGCGAGCAATCCTGCCTAATCTTAGGGTCGTTCCAGAGCCCCCACATGATCACCCGCGACCCCCTCAGCATCGTTGGCAGCACCATCGCGGAGAAATACCGCATCGAGCGCTTGGTGGGAGAAGGCGGGTTCGCGGTCGTGTACCGCGCGCAGCACACGATCTGGAACCAGCCAGTCGCGATCAAATTTTTCAACGGCCTGTCCTCCGCGCCCGTCGACCAACGAGAAGAGCTGAAGAACCAGTTCATCCAGGAGGGCGCCCTGCTCACCGAGCTGAGCAGCCAGACCGCGAGCATCGTGCAAGCGCGCGACGTCGGGGAGTACACCAGCCCGCACGGCCAGTGGATGCCGTACATGGTGCTGGAGTGGCTGGATGGTTTGGCACTCGACGAGCTACTCGAGCGAGAGCGGATCGCGCGGGCGGGCCCGTGGAATATCGAACAAGTGGTGACGCTGCTTTCGCAGGTCGCCAACGCGCTCGACGTCGCCCACGGTAAAGGCATCGCTCACCGCGACATCAAGCCCCCCAACATCTTCGTACTGGGCGAGCAGCCACGCCTGTCTGCAACGTTGAAGGTGCTCGATTTCGGCGTCGCCAAGATGATGAGTGACAACACTCAGCTGAAGGCAGCGATGGCCAAGACGGGTAAGAACATCACTTCGTTCACCCCCCAATATGGCGCGCCCGAGCAGTTCAGCCGCAGCTACGGCGCGACCGGTCCCTGGACGGACGTGTACGCGCTAGCGCTGGTCGCGGTGGAAATGCTGACCGGCAAGCCCGCGCTCGATGGTGACGACATCGTGCAGCTCGCCTTCGCCACGGGCAACACCGAGCGCCGCCCGACCCCGCGCAGCCTCGGCGTGCAGGTGTCGGACGCCGTGGAGGCCGTGTTTGCCAAAGCGTTGGCGATCAACCCGCATGATCGCTACGCGCGGGCGCGCGAATTCTGGAGCGCGCTCGAGCAGGCTTACGGCGGCTTTTACACCCAAGGCGGGTTTCGCCCATCGGGCGTCAGCGGGGAATTCGGCACCAGGCCGACCCATCTGATAGAGGGCGCGGCGCTCACCCGCGCCGGCTCGCAACCGCACATTGCCAGCACCAGTAGTCCGGCCACGCTCAACGCGGGGGCCGCCGCACCAGGCAACAAGACGGGCCTGCTCGTTGCCGGAGCCGTCGGTGTGGTCGCACTGGTCGCGACCGGCTTCTTGTTGCTGGGCGGCAAGCACGAGGACGCAGCGGCCAAAGCCGGGAGCGCGGCGCCGTCCGCGTCCAGCGCGGCTTCCCCGGTGGCGTCTGCCGCAACCTCTGCCGTAGCGCCACCCGCCAGCATTTGTCCCGAAGAAATGGTGCAAATCCCCTCCGGCCAATTCTTCATGGGCTCGGCTCTGAAAGACGCGCCCGACAACGAAAAGCCCTCGCACAACGTGACGGTCGAGTCCGTGTGCATGGATTTATACGAAGTCAGCGCCAAGAAATACAAGGCCTGCTCGGACCAGGGCAAATGTCGCCGCGCTCCCACGGAGGTGGAGTGGCCGAAGATCACGGCCAGCGAGCGTACGACCTACTCGCCACTCTGCACGGGCTCCGATCCGGAAAAGACGGACCACCCGATCACCTGCGTGACTTGGGAGATGGCCGACAACTACTGCAAGGCCAACGACAAGCGCCTGCCGACCGAGGCCGAGTGGGAGTTTGCCACGCGCGGTCCGGATGGTCGCATCTACCCTTGGGGTGATGACCCGCCAACCGCGGACCATTTGAACGCCTGTGACGCCCAGTGCCTGGCCTGGGGCAAGGCCCACAAAGTCGAGCTGAAGGCCCTGGAAAAGGGCGACGATGGCTTTGCCACGACCGCGCCGGTCGGTAAATTCCCCGCCGGTCGCTCGCGCTTCGGGCCGTTTGACGTCGTCGGAAACGTCTGGGAATGGGTCGCGGATTGGTACGGCGACTACCAGGCTGCCGCCGCCAAGAACCCGCTCGGTCCCGCAACCGGCGAGCGCAAGGTCATCCGCGGTGGCGCTTGGAACGCGGGCTACGAAACCTGGCTGCATCCGTCGTTTCGCTACGCTCAGGTGCCCAACGCGCAAAGCTATGGCATCGGCTTTCGCTGCGTGAAGAGCATCGAGCGCTAGGCGGGCGAGGCGGATGAGCCGAACGAGGCCGAGGCGCCTGGCGTAATCCGCTACAATTCGAGGCTTGCTCGCGTTTTCTGGCGGGCAGGGCAAAGCGGCGCTTCTCAGCGAGGCGATAAAGAGCGACTATGACAAGATGGGTTCGGGTCCTCTCGATCACCCGCGCTTGCTTGAGATCGAAGAGCGGCTCGACCGAGCAGAGATTGATGCCGCCCAGCGGTTGTTGGCGGAGCTTGGCGATCTGAACGTGCATCGCGTTGCGATCACTTATTTCGCGACGCGGCTATTGTATCAACGCGGGCGCCTCGACTCGGCTGGAGTCGTCGAGCGGTTGCGCGAGCTGGTCTTGCTCGAGCCCGACTTTCCACAAGCGACCGCGATGTTGACCGCGGCTGAGCGAGGCACGCTGCAGCCGGATCCCGAGGGCTTCTTGCGCGCAACGTTCGACCCTGGCCCGATCCGCTCGAGCCACAACGCGCCGACCCGCCCCGCGCCCAAGCCGATCGAAGCGCCGCGCAAAGTGCCGGACGTGCCGACCATCGTGCTCGAGCCGGACGAGCTCGACACCGACCACGACCAGCTGGCGGTCGAGTCTGCGGTGACGGCTCCGGCGGCGCCCTCGAAATCGGACCCGCGTCGCAGCATGAGCATGCCGAACATTCCGCGCGCGCCGATCCTGCCCCGCTTTGCAGTGCCCGAGAATATGGCTCCGAGCTACGCGCCAGGCGCGCGCACGGCTTCGCTGCAGTTCGAGCTCGAGCTGGAGCTGCCGGAGTCCCCGCGCGACACGATCCGACAACCCGAGCCGGAACCGCCGCCGTCGTCCGCGAACTCGGCGGAGCCACCGCCCACGCTACGCGATCTGACCACCGTGCCGCCGGAGGCTTTCGTCCGCACGCCTGGTCCTGAGTCGATGTTGGAGCGCGCGCGCACGCTCTGGGACCAAGGCGGGCACGCGCACGCGCTCGCCCACGTCGAACGCTTGGAGCATGCGCCGTTGCTCGATCCGGAGCTACGCGCCGACTGTGCCCGTTTCTTGATCGAAGCCGGTGAACCCGAGCGCGCCGTACTGCAAGCCCGCCACGCCATCCAAGACGATCCGAGTTCGCTGCTCGTGCAACTCATTTTGGCCTGGGCTCTGGTGCGCGCCGCGAGGCGCTCGCCCAATCACGAGACCATCGACGAGGCCGAAGGCGTGCTACGCCATTTGCGCGCGAAGCCAGGCCCGATCCCGGCGCTTGCCCAGGCACTGCGCGCCTCGATTTTGGCGGAGAAAGGCGATCCAGACCGCGCCATCACCACTGCCAAGCTGGCGCTCAAGTTGGACCCGGGCTCGCTCGACGCCGAGGCCGCCATCAGCCTGGCGTGCGCGCGACTGGGCCGGCTCGACGATGCCCAGTCCGCCTGGGAACGACTCCACGAGCTATCGGCGGAAGAGGCGGAGCGGCTGTGCGATCGCTTGCAACAGCTCGGCGTCACCCTGCGCGACGTCGAAACCATGTCCTCGCGCAGCGCGAGCTCCGCGGTTCGGCTCTGGGACAAAGTCGAAGTCGAGCTCTTCAGCGGCGACCAAGCACTGGCCATTGCCGCCTTCGAGCGCGGCGCAGCGCGTGAGTTGCGCGGCTTGGTCGGAGAAAGCGCGACCGACGCGATCCCGCTGCTTGCCACGATGGCGGCTGGCTTCTTCACTACCGAGCCGGTCTGGCGGCATTTTGCACCATTCGATCTTTCGCTCGGCAGCATCGCGCGGGTCGAGGCGGTGCTCGACGTAATGTACGGTCGCGTGCCACGCCAAGCGCTGAGCCTCGCCGCCTATCCCGCGCAGGTGATGCTTGCGAGCTACGTCGGAGAGTGCTTGCGTCAGGGCTATGGCGGGCAGTGGGCCGGCTCCCTAGCAAGCCCCGAGACCGTTTTCGTAGACGCCAACCATACGCGCTTCGCGCCATTTCATGAGCTGCGGCTGCGTTTGGAACAAGGCAAACCGTTGCTGTTCGAGGGCGCGGAAGGCCGAAGCACGCGTCAGAGCGGACCGCCCATCGCGATTCCGGTCACGCCGCCCACGCCCTGGGATCCGGCGCAGTGGCCCAGTCCGCGCATGTTGCCGAGGCTGGGCCTCGCGTTCTCGCAATCGGTGGTGGAGCTGTACTGCGCCGAGTTCGGCGGGGGCCCGCTCGATCGCTCGCCAGTCGGGTTGCACTCGCTCGACAACTACGTGGCGTTGCTCGCGCCGAGCAACGCGCGACCCGCGGTGGGCGCACGTTGGGTCGAGCGCGCGTCGGTGCTGATCGGCGCTTATCTCGGCGAAGTGCTGCGCGAAACCGTGGGAGCGGCGTGGCGCGACGTGATCGGCGCGCCGATCGGCCCCGAAAGCTACACGCTGCTGCTACCCGACGGTGGGACGACCCACCCCATCACCCAAGCCTACGATCGCTTGAGCGGCAGGACCTCGGATCTGCTCAGCCACTACGCGGCGCGGCTCATCGACGAACTGGGCTAGGCGCGACCAAACCGACCTGCTTCCTGATCTTTTTCAGGAACGTCTGCGTGCACAAGCCGTGGCTTGCCTCATGTTCGATGATCTCGCGCGTGAGTCTCGTCTTCGTGTCGTTCGCGCAGCTGGCGCTATCGCGGATCTGGCTGGCGAGCGCCGCACCCGCGGTGGTCGACGGCCAGGTCTGCTTTTCGACCGCGACAACCGAGCCGTTCGTGCCGCGATGATGTTCCGGCTTGGTCTTGGTGACGTCGCGAAAGCCCGTGTCTTGCGAGCGCTTGCCCGAGCCGTGGCAGCCGGGGCAGGTCGTGGTCAGCCCAAAAGTATTGCCGATTCGGCCATCACCCCCGCAAATCCCGCAATTTTCAGAGGCCACCGAGTACGCTCATTCCCTGAGCGCGGCGAGATTGCTTGATCATGTGATCAGCCTAGCCCACTTCCCGGCCCCGAGCGAACTCGGGCGGCCGACGCGCGACGATCGCGAGCCAAGGCTGCTCGTTCGTTGGCTGATTGGAAGGTCGTAAGAAGTGACATTCGATCACGAAGCCTGCGCTCCGGATCTGCGAAAGCCAACTCTCGACCGTGAGAAAAGTGCCATAGCGTTCGCCTTTGAAGCCCTCCCAATCGCGCCCGAAGGATCGCGGATTGGAGCAAAACAGGACGCCACCGGGGACGAGCGCCTGAAACAGCTCCGCCAGCACTCGTTGCAACTCGCCACGCGGAACGTGGAACAAGGAGGCGTTGGCGAACACGCCCTCGAACTGGCGCTCGCCCAGCGCGAGCTCGAGGAAATTCTGGTGCAGCACGCGGCACCCGGATTGAGCGCGCGCCATTTCGGCGAACACGGGCGAACCATCCAGCCCCGTGACGACGTGCCCCAAAGCCGTCAGTGCCAGCAAATCTCGGCCCGGACCGCAACCGAAGTCGAGCAACCGGAGGGGCGGCGCGCTGCCGGCGAGCGCGTCGAGCAACGCAGCGTAGTTTTGCGTCACGTCGTGATCGCGAGTGCCGGCCCAGAAGGACTCCGCCGCCGCATCGTAGTCACCCAACGTGCGGGCGGTGATCTCGGAAAGCGGCGGGGGCTCGTGCTCGGACACGGTCCCGAGCATACACGAGACGCTACGGGCTAATGTAGACCAACGTGCCGCCGCGCAGGCTCATCGCGCCGTGCCAAGCCTGAGGCACCGGGGGATCGGTCCAATGAAACAGCCAGCGCGAGTCGCTCGGGGAAAGGTTGACGCAACCGTGGCTGTGCGGAGTGCCAAAGGTATCGTGCCAATACGCGGCATGGAACGCGAAGCCCTCACTGAAGTACTGCACGTACGGGACGTCTCTCAGGTCGAACTCGTCGCCGACCTCGTCGCTGTCCATGGTGGCGGTCACGTGCTTCGTGTGGATTAGAAATTGGCCGCGCACGGTCGAATGCGTGGTCTTGGGATCGCCGAGGCCGTCCGCGCCGGTGGAAACGAGCGTCACGTACACTGGAGTGTCGCCCTCGTACGCGACCATGCTCTGCTTCAAGATGGAGACATGGATCCAGGTCCGTCCCGGTTTTACCCAACCAGGGCGCTGCGTCATCTTGTCGACGCGCACTAGATTTTCATCGCGCAACCAATCGCCCGCGGTCGTCTCGAGGTAGGTGAGTCCCGACAAGACCCGAGAACGACCGCTGATCGGTAAGGCCTCTCGAAAGGCGATCGGGCGAGCAATGCTGAGACCGCTGCTCGGGCTACCCGAGTACAGAAACGCATTCTTGGCACGGACGAACACCACCGGGAGGGTCACGGTCGAGGTCAGCGGCAGGCCGTGAAACGTGCTGGCCGCGACAGGTTTCATGCGATCGAGCGGGAGCAAGCTCATATCGGTCGTCAAACCGAAGCGTCGGCCCTGGTGATCGTAGATCGCCAGTAGGGCGAAGGAGCTATCAGGAACGGCTCGACCGCTGGTCAGCTTGTTCGCTTCGTGCGCGTAGCCAAAAGGGGTGGGAGCTTGGCCGCCGCTGAGCAAGAATGGAGGCGTCGGATCGCTCTGCGCGCTCCGCCAAGCGTAGCGGGTGTTGGCTTCCAGGTGGCGCCCGAGTTCGACTTCCTGTTGCTGCTGTTCGAGTTTGCTCGGCAGCCGCGTGTAAAACGGCGGTGTCGGGTACAACGAGCGCGCGTACAGGTAAGGCATGGCCGCGCTACGGTCCGGACGCACGCGCGAAAACTGGGCGACTGGATTGTCCGGATCGAGCGTCGCGGTCGGCCCCACGCACACGTAGCCCTCGGGCATTACCCGATAAAATCCTAGTTTACAGCCCTCGTGTCCAGCCGGCTCCGCGTCGCGCCGCACTTGCGCTCCCGCGCGCAGGTAACCAATCCTCTGCGACTTGAAGCTCGGTCGCTCGTAGACCAAGGTCTCCCGTCCGATCGCGACCAGCAAGTGCCCGGGATCGACGATCGGCTCGGCTTCGCGCAGCGAATTGGGGCTCGGCTCGTCCTCGTCGTCGTCGCTGGCGCTGTCGTCAGCGCTGGTCGGCTCGGGATCGGGCGCGACCGGCGCTGCAGGCAGCCCCGCGGTCGGCGCAGGCTCGGGTTCTGGTGCCGGCGCCGGCGCAGGTGCCACGGCGGGCGGCACGGGAATGGTCAGGGTCGCGATCGGAGCGCTCACCTCGCTGCCGCGGTCCGGCGCGAGGCGCGCAATTTCGCCCGCGGAGCAGGACGAAAACGCGCCCATGCCCAAGGCCGCAAGGGAGAACAGGCGCACGCTTGGCATCCCTCCAGCGCTTAGCGAAAGCGCGCGATAGGGCCAAGTTTTTGGCCACGAAAACCGAACGAATGCCGGGCTTTCGGGCTCCCCAGCCGGGTCGTGGTATGTTTTTGGATGGCAGCACAATCATTGGAAACGCTGAGCGCGTTGGGCACGCAGCTGAGCGAAGATGAGCGCCTGATCCAGCACAGCGTGCGGCGCTTCGTCGAGGAGCGTTACTTGCCGCGCGCCGCGCAACTCTTCGCGGACGAAGCCTTCCCGCGCGACTTGATCCAGGAGCTTGCGGGGCTCGGCGTGCTCGGCGCCAGCATCCAGGGCTACGGCTGCGCCGGCATGACGCCCGTCCAGTACGGCCTAGTGCTGCAGGAGCTCGAGTACGGCGACAGCGGACTGCGCAGCTTCGTCAGCGTGCAGGGCTCGCTTGCGATGTACGCCATCTCGGCCTTTGGCGACGCTGCGCAAAAAGAGCGCTTCCTGCCGCGCATGGCGCGTGGCGAGTGCATCGGTTGCTTCGGACTCACCGAGCCCGATAGCGGTTCGGATCCGGCTTCGATGAAGACCTACGCTCGTCGCGACGGCTCCGACTACGTGTTGAGCGGGACCAAGATGTGGATCACGAACGCACCCTTTGCAGACGTAGCGGTGGTCTGGGCAAAGCTCGACGATCAGCCCGAGTCCATCTCGGGCTTCCTGGTCGAGCGCGGCATGAAGGGCTTCGAGACCCCGCGCATTCACGGCAAGATGAGCCTGCGCGCCAGTGAAACCGGGGAAATCGTGCTCGACGAGTGCCGAGTCCCCCAAGAGAATTTGCTCGCCGGAAAGCGCGGGTTGGGCGCACCCTTGCGCTGCCTGGGTGAGGCTCGCTTCGGCATTGCCTGGGGCGCGCTCGGTGCCGCCAAGGCTTGCTTCGAGTCGGCGCTCTCTTACACGGGTGAACGGCGCCAATTCGGCGTGCCGCTCTCGTCGAAACAACTCATTCAAGCCGAGCTCGTGCACATGGCGTCCGAAATCGTCAAAGGCGATCTGCTCGCGCTACACTTCGGACGCCTGAAAGAGCAGCAGGGCAAGCTACTGCCAGAGCAAGTCTCGCTGTGCAAACGCAACAACGTCGCCGTCGCGCTCGATTGCGCGCGCCGCTCCCGCGCGTTGCTCGGTGCAAACGGCATCCTGCTCGATTACCCAGCCATTCGGCACATGCTCAATCTCGAAAGCGTATACACCTACGAGGGCACCCACGAGATCCACACGTTGGTGCTCGGCAAAGCGCTGACCGGGCAGAACGCTTTCTGAAGGCCGATAGCGCCACTCACTTGCCGCGCTCACTCGAGAGTGACATCGAGCGCAGAGCCGAGCCGTCCGGGCGCTCGTAGTACGAACACTCGCCCGGCTGATGGCGAGCACGAGCACCGCCCCCAGAACCCATCCCTTCATGCCGCAAGTCGAGCTGATGCGCGAATATACGGAACTAGTTTCGGCTCGTCGTTGATTTTCGACGCCGGCCGCCTTCGGTCTGCTTTTTCGGAATTCGTCCACGGTCGTCGTCACACGAGCTCGAGTCGTGGCGACAGACACGCAATGGGCGCCTCGAACGAGCAAACCGTCTTACCTCTGGCTACACGCGAAAAAACCAAATCCTTTGGGCCGCTGGTGCGTCGAACGGGTATGAGGCGGATTTTTGGCCACTGGGGAGCGCGCAGCTTTCTCATTTCGATGTTGCTGGGGTCCGCGCTCATCACGTCGATGAGCCTGCCTTACTTCGACTTCGAGACGTTGCCGCCATTCGTAATCGAAAAGCTTCCGCTCAGGTTCGAGTCATTGTGGCTCGCGGCATTGCGCATTCACGTGGCTGCGGCGGCGCTCAGCTTTCCGCTTTGTTTGCTGCTGATGACACGCGCCTTGCAACGGCGTGCGGACTGGCACCGCCGGATCGGGCGCGTCACGGGCGTGCTCGTGCTGCTGGCCCTGGTGCCCTCGGGAGTCGTGCTCGCGTTCAACGCCAAGGGGGGACCCATCGTTAGCGCGGGTTTCTTGCTTTCGGCCCTCATCGTTCTAGGAGCAATGGTCGTCGGAGTTCGGGCAGCGCGGCGACGCGACTTGATTTTGCACGCGCGTGCCATGCGTCATGTGGTCGGTCAGATGAGCGTCGCCGTGGTCTCTCGCGCGCTGATCGTGGCTCTGGATGCCGCCTCCGTCGATCCGAACGTCGCGTATGTCGCGGCCTTGTGGGCCCCCGTTCTTGCAAGCGCAGCGGTCGTCGAATGGCTCTCTCGGCGACCGCTTATTTGGCATCGAAATCGTGTTCAGCTCGTCGAAAGGATCCGTCGTGAATCATCTCCGCTCGCTCTCTTTGTGCGCCTTCGTGCTCTCCTTCGCCCCCTCGCTCGCGACGGCCGATGAGCCCTCGCTGGCGGAATGGACCCAGCATCGCGTCGAAGCCGGGATCCTGACACCGCTCGCCGAACACGCAGGCAGCCGTTTTTCCCGTTCGCGCCCTCCGCCGCACGAGCGCCGGGTCCGAGTCACCCAGACCACGCTCAGTCGCGACAAGCAGGGCCGCGAGTTCGTTCCCTTCGCGGTGGATGTCCGCTTCGGTGCTGGTGACTGGCAGCAGAACGACATCGTGGGTTGCGCCTACCGAGCCAGCGGCAATCTGTTCGTCAAGCGAGGCGACGCCTATTTTCCCGCATCGTTCCTGCTCGGCAAAGAGGTCAACCCAGTCGCCAGCGTGTGCCAGGCCGCCGCAACGCGCTCGTGAACTTTCAGGGCTTGATGGCGTGCGCGCGGGCGAATGCCGCGAGGTCGACGTTTCCTGCAGCCAGCAACGTGCTGTTTGGCAATTCACACGCGGACCAATGCACGGTCCAGCTGAGCGACGCGCCGGGCAAGAGCACCTGCTCTGCCCCTTGCTCCTCCACTTCGATCAGTTTGGGGTTCGCGGTGCCACTGGTCCAGATTTGAATTTCGGCCTGATTCACCGGCAGGCTCGCGTCCGGAGCGTCGACGAAACTCTTCACGAACAGTATGGGAAGTGAGGCTTTGCCCAATCGATTGGCATGCGCCAGCCAGCCCTCGGCACCGTCGAACTCGTTGATGTAGTTGTCTTGAGTCAGGTTCAGGCTGGGGTAATTCAGCCATTCGATGCCGTTTGCGGCCGGCGGCGGCGGCAGCAAGCTCATCGGCAGCAGCGGAAAGTCCTCGCTGATGGTTCGGCTGCCCGGACCTTTTGGCGCGAAGGTGTAACCACCCGCGCGTACGCGAGTCACCTCCCACGGTGCCCACGAGGCGCTCAGAGTGCTTTGATTGATCAGCTGATACTCGAGGCTGACGACGCCGCTTGCCTCGTTCACCCAGAAGCGCTTATGCACGCTGAGACCGAGGCTTTTCGCAATCTCGCTGGTCAGGCTCAGGGACGTCGCGTCCGATTGAACGACGTAAGCAGCCGAGTCAATCTCTGCGGGTGGCGGCCAAGTGAACGCTTGTTGCGGGCTGGGCCAAAACGTCGAGCCCTGAGTTGGATCGATCAGGTTGATGCCGTCGATCGAAAACTCGATCACACGCGCCCCATGCGAACCGGCGACGACGAAACGATAGCGCCCGAACGTGAAGCTCCAGTTCCCGGCGCTGTCTACGTCGGGGGTGACGGTCCCCTGCAGCTCCGGACGCGGAGCGGCGCCTCCGGCGGCCCAACCCTGGCCGCAATGGCCATCGAAGATCGCCTCGGGATCCGCGCTTCCGCCGGCCCCACCCTCCCCCGCACCGCTCTCAGCGCTGTTTCCCGTTCCACCTTCTGAATCGCCTCCGCCCTGCGAGCTCGTGCCTGCGCCCGGGCTGCCATCGCCAACGCTCCCGGTCAGGCCGGCCGTTGCCGCGCTCTGGCCGCCGCCGGCCTGGTTGCTCCCCGCTGCCCCGCCAACATCGATCGAGCTGCCACCCACGCCCGCTCGCGCTCCGCCACCGCCAGCAGCACTGCCCGCACCGCCGTCGACCGGTCCGGACACCGGCTGGGAGCTGCAGCTCCAAACCACTAGCCCTCCGGCGAACCAGGCCGCCAAGGAACCCCGCGCGGGACTTCGGATCACTCCTCAGACTGCCATAGACTCGGATCGCTGACCAGAGCGGGCAGACGACTCGCGAGTGGCCAAGCGCTCGAGCCACTTCCCGCCCAGGCCTGCCGTGGGGCCGCCACAGGGAGCGTCGTTGGTGCACGAGAAAAATTCATCGCAGCTGCCCGAGCAGAAGACGCCAACGCCGCGGGTGGTGATCGCGCCCGTAATCATCGCGCGTGAGATCGCCCTAACAATATACGGTGCATCCGAATTCATCGCCCCAGATCACGAGCGTATTCTCGACAAGGACATCGATCACGAGATAGTTGAACGCGTCGAGCGGAGGTGAGCGGCGATAAGCTCATGGCCGATGCAGACAATCGCCTGCTCTCGCGGGGTCAACGCTTTCGCATGGATGGCGAAATGGTCCGTGACCTTGCGCGGGCCACGAGCGATCTGTTGGTGACGACGGTGGGGGGACCCCAGCGTAAAGCCGTATCAGCGGTCGAATGTTTGGGAAGTGATTGCGCTGCCGGAGAGGCGCTCGTCACCTTGAACGACGTGCAGTTCGTCGAAGCAGCACGAGCGCCGTGACTCATTTTGGCACAATGTGACACACAGAAATCCTGTGGCCATTCGAGGCTTACCAGCGCTCGTGACGGCCGCCTGGCGCAGTGTTACCTTAATTCGAATCGTGGGAGGGCAATGAAGAGCGTCGTCGATCACCAGTCCAGCGCGTGGATGGTGCAGAGCACAGCAGGCCTCTCGGGAGGGTCCGCGCCCACCGCCGCTCGCGGCGCCAAGCGCCTGAGCCATTGGGTGTTCACCGGCTACCTGGCAGTTGCGGCCGCCTCACTGCTCTACACCTTCGTTCAGAGCAAGCGCTTCGACGGAGCGCTCGCGCGCCTGCGCACCTGCATTGCGCGCGCCGACAGTGGCTGCACCAGCGTCGAGCTGGAAACAGCACGGCGAATTCGTCCGGCTGACGTCCGTCTGGAAATCGCAGAAGCCTCCTTGGCCGTACTCTTGCACCAAGTCGACCGCGCCGAAGCCAACGAGAGCGCGCTCGAAAATCGGGCCAAACAAGACGGCGCGTCATTCAACGCTGAAGTCCGCGCGGATCTGCTGCTGCTGCGCGGCGACGTCGCTTCAGCGAAGGAGAAGCAAGCGGAGGCGCGCGATGATTTCGCCGCCGCCAGGCCGCTCCTCGCTGATCGCAATCTCGTCGCCACCCGCTTGCTGCGCATCGACGCGCAAGAAAAGGCCGCCCACGATCAGAGCGCCAAGGAGCTCGATTCGCTCAAGCAGGATTTCATCGATCTATTCACGGTTGCCACGCAGGGCAGCCGCGAGATCATGGAGCTGCGTGCGGACAAGGCCCAAGCGTGGCTCGGGCGAGTGCCTCACCTGGAGGCGCGGCACACGCTCGGCTTCGCGGTCGACGCGGCGCGACGCGCTTGCAATGTCGTCGAGATCGAGAACCGCTCGGCACAGGCGTACAGCCGACGCGAACCGCCGAAGCCGCCCGTGCGAGGGATTACCGACTACAGCGCCGGCTACACCGGCTCATACGACTCTCAGCTGACTCAGTATCGAGACAGGTTGGATCGCTTTAACAAGGAGCGCGCGGAGGCGGACGAGCGGCAAGAGCAGCGCGCTGCCAAAGCCGCCGAGGCGAGCAACGCGGCCATCACCCAAGGCCGAGAGCTGCTCGACGATGCGCTGCAAATCCTGCGAGCGTTGCCGACGCCGCTCAGCGACGCGGCCAGCGCCGCGCCGTCCGACGGTAGGCCGGCGCCGGCTCTGCTGGTACGCCCCGTCTATTCGACATTTTACGAATGACCCCCTGCGCAGGGTGCGGCGCCCAGCTGCCGGCAACATCGTTCAAGTGCTTGGAATGCGCCGCGGAGCCAGAGATCGTCGTGCGTCGGCGAACGGGTGTGGAGCTCAAAGTGATGGACAGCGAAGTGTCGCGGTTGGAGTCGGCGCTGCTGCTGATGACCGGAGCCCCGCGCGAGTCGGTGCGCGCCATCGTCGAGCGGTTGCAACTCGAACTGGTGGCCGAGCTCACAGCGGCAGAGCTCGATCAGCTGTCTGCTGCCCTGTCACAGCTCGGCGTGAGCTTTCGTCAATCCCAGCTGACTCCAACGCTCACGCAGCATTCGCTCCGCTTCGAATTCGATGCGCACTTTCTGCTTCGGCTTGCAGTCGTGCTGAGCGTTGCGGTGGGAACCGCGTTTCTCGGAGCATCCGCCATTTCCTGGCTCGCGCTGCCAGTGATCCTGGTGCATTGTTGGGGAGCCGTCGAACGCATCCCGCACGCCCTGGAGATCCCACGAAGCTTCGTCGAAGAGAAGCTCGGGGCGGTCGATCGCACGGTCTGGAACGAGCTGACGGTGGTGCGTCGCGGCATCAAGGGCCCGGAAGGAGCGAGCGCCGCGCGTCGCTGCCTGGCTCCGCTTGCTGCGATCATCGAGCAAATCCGAAGCGGCGGCCTTCATCTCACCCGAGCGGATTTCTCGAATCTCGACCATGACGCCCACGCACTCTTGCGCCGTAGCTTCCGGCTCGCGGCCGCTGCGGACCGCGTCGCACGAGCCTGCGCAGAGCCGAGCCTGTCAGCGCAACGCCCACCGCGGCTAGCGAGCGCGAGCCGCGAAATGTTCGCGGCGCTTGCCGGTATCGAGCACAAGTTGGAGGCGCTGCGGCTTTCGCTCGTCGAGTTGAGCGGGTTCGAGGCGCGCAACGAAGGCTGGTCGGGGGCGACGACACGCCTCACGGAGATTCAAGTCGCCGTCGAAACCGGACTCGAGCTCAGCGTATTTGCGAGCGAAGAGGCGAGCCGTCAACAGTCGCCCGGAGCGGGCTTGCGCGAAAGCCCACGACTTCGATCTCGAGTACCGAACCGTTGACGCTTTCGACGGTCAGCTCGCGTCTTGTCAGGGTACCCGGGATTGGCTCAGGTCGCCTTCAGACCCAAACCCACGATGAATACTTCCGTGCTCTGCTGACGCGTGCCCTCGGGGCGAATCACTTGGCACTTCTCGTAGCGCTCGCCGGCGATTTTGCGCGCCACTTGGAAGTCACCACTCATGAAGATCTTGGCCACGAAATGCGAGCCCACTTTGCCCAGCGCGAGCGCCACATCCAAAGCGCGTAGACAAAGCTCCAAGCTGCCGGCCTGATCGCGGATCTTCGAGCCTGAAGTGTTGGGCGCCATGTCGCTCAGCACCACGTCGTAGGGCGCAAACTCCGACAGTGCGGCGCTCTCGATCGTGAGCGCATCGCCTTGCGCCACCTTCACGTTGGGCGGAAAAGCTTGGCGGATCTCCTGCAGATCGATCGCCAGCACTCGCCCGCCCGGGCCGACCTTCTGGCTTGCGTAGAGCGACCATGAACCGGGCGCGGCGCCCAGATCGAGCACCTTCTGCCCGCCGCGCAAGAGCCTGACCCGGCGATCGATTTCCTCTAGCTTGAACACGCTGCGCGCGGGGAAACCCTGCGCCTTCGCCGCCTTGGTGCGGGCGTCCGGCTTCTCGTAGGCATTGCCCTTGCGACCGCTCATTTGACGCTAATTAGCACGCTCTTGGCCGGAAACGGTCCGGCCGGTCCCGGCGGGCAATCGAGCGGCGAGGGCAAGTCTTTGAGCTGGCTGATTTCGCGTCCAGCCGCGCGCGCGGCATCGTGCACGATTTTGCGGAACGCTTGCGGCGAGGTCTTGCGGTGATTGGTCACCGCCAGCACACGGCCATCGTGTTCCAGCACGGCGAATACCCGCTCCAGGGCGCCCTGATAGCCATCGGCGACGCGGAAAGTCTTGCCCTTGCCGGAGGTGGAGAAGCTCGGTGGGTCCAAAATCACGACGCCGAACTTTTCGCCGCGTTTGGCAGCGCGCACGAGCCATTCGAGTGCATCGGTCTGCACGAACGAGTGCGCGGCGGGGTTCAGGCCGTTCAAGCTGAAGTTCTCGCGACCGCGCGCGAGCGCGTGGCCGGAGAGATCCACGCTCGTCACGTGCTCGGCCGAGGCTAGCGCCGCGTACACACTGAAGGAGCAGGTATACGAGAACAAGTTCAACACTTTGCGACCGCCGCAAAGAGCTGCCACACGCGCGCGGTTGTCGCGCTGATCGAGGAACAAGCCACAGGACAGGCCATCATCGAGCGTGACAGCGAAACGCGCCGCGCCCTCGTGCACCACGAGCGGCGCCTCCGCGACCTCACCAGCCGCAGGCTCCTTCGGTGCCAGCTCGGCGTGACTTTCGCGGCGTAAATCGGCACGCGCGCGCTGCTTCAGGTACACGCCGCGCGCGCCGAACTCGTGCAGCAAATTCGCCAGCTCTTGCCGACGATCACCGGATTCCGTGCTGGACAGGGCCAGCACCGCAAAGTCGGCGTAGCGATCGACGCACACGCCCGGCAAAAAATCGCCCCCATCATTGACGATCCGAAACGTGTCACCCGTGGCCAAGAGCGGCTCGCGCAAACAGCCCGCGTCCGCCAAGGCGTCCCGCACGCGCTGAGCCGAGCCGAGCTCGGGCACGCGAGCGTGCAACGCATCGTCGAACGCCGCCGGGACCGGCGCGTGTGCCCGCACGGCGGGCTTATTCAAAATCAAATCGCGCGCGTGCAAGAACAGCCGTTCGGCGGCGGCTCCGCCATAGGCCGTATCGCCAACGATCGGCGCGCCGGCGTGGCTCAGATGCACGCGCAACTGATGGGTGCGACCGGTCTCGGGTCGCAGCTCGAGCAGGGCGCGCCCCTGCACGCTGGCCAAAACGCGGTAGCGAGTGAGGGCGCGCTGGCCGCCGCTCTTCACGACCCGCGTGCGACCCTTCACGGTGTCCAAGCGCTCTTCGATCGTGCCCGAATCGCGCAGCCTGGTCGTGCCCGAAAATGTCACCACTGCGACGTACGCGCGTTCCACCGTGTGCGCTTCCATCTGCTCGGCGATGGTCACGTTGAGCGCCGGATCGCGCGTGAACGCGAGCACCCCGGAGGTGCCTAAATCCAGACGCTGATGGACGCCGAGGTAGTCGCTCTCGCCGCGCGCGCGGAAGACACGCTTCAGGCGCGAGACGAGATCCGAAGCGGACTGCTCGTCACCGCCATGCACGGCGATCCCGGGCGGCTTGTCGACCAGCAACAAACCGCCCTGATCGTGCAGGATGCGCTCCGCGCGGAACGCGGGGAACAGTGCTTCGAAAGCCATGCTGAGGCAGAGCTTTCAAGTGCGAATCACGCCGCGTCCAACGCGGCGTGACGCGGCCCTCACTTGGCCGGCTTGCCGCCGCGCTTCTTGACGGCGCCACGCACGAACACGAGACCGTTGCGCGAACCGGGGATGCCGCCGTGGATCAGAATCAAGTTCTGCTCCGCGATCACTTTGACGATCTTTTGGCTGAGCACGCTGACCGTCTTGTTGCCGTGTTGACCCGGCATCTTCATGCCGAGCTTCACGCGACCCGGGGTCATGTTGGTGCCGATCGAGCCGCCGTGACGACGATACTCGTGAGTACCGTGAGTGCGCGTGCCACCCTTGAAGTTGTGGCGGCGCATGACGCCGGAGAAACCGTTGCCCTTGGAGGTGCCCTGCACGTCCACGAACTGACCGGCCTCGAACAACTGATCGACCTTGAGGTCCGAGCCGATCTCGACGCTGGCGGCAAACTCAGCGGAACAACGCAGCTCGCGCAGCTCTCGGCGCGGCGTCACGTTGGCTTTCTTGAACGCGCCAGCGAGCGCCTTGTTGGTGTGCTTCTCTTTGCGCTCACCCGAGCCGACGATGATGGCATCGTAGCCATCTTTGTCTTGGGTACGCTTGCCGACCACGCTGACGTTGGATTCGACGACGGTGCACGGGACGACGCTGCCGTCCTCCGTGAAGATTTGAGTCATGCCGAGCTTACGGCCAATGACGCCGGGGAACTGATTCATAGCGAGAGGACTTCCGTTCTGGTAAGTGGCGAGGCCGTTACCCGGCTGCATTGCAGCTGGGAACGGATTCGCGTTACGGGCGAGACCGATTGAGAAAACGGCTCGCTTTGCGATTCAGGCCCGGCGGATTAGCCCCCCGGGCCCCTCCCGTCAAGGGAGACAGTGAACGTAAGCTCAGATTCGCTTGACGGCGGGTCCTTGCGATGCATAATCCCGCGCCCCTACCCCATTTTCTCAGGATCGGCACAGACACCATGGCGACGCTCTCGATTATCCAGGCCCTCGAATCTGCCGCGCTCCGCAAGGATCTGCCGGATTTTCGCGTCGGTGACACCGTCTCCGTGCATTACAAAATCGTCGAAGGCGACAAGTTGCGCGTGCAGGTGTTCAAAGGTGTCGTGATCAAGCGCCACCGCGCCGGTCTCCAGTCGACCTTCACCGTGCGCAAGGTCAGCTTCAATATCGGCGTCGAGCGCATGTTTTTGCTGCATTCACCCCGCATCGAGAAGCTGGACGTGACCTCGAAGGGCGTCGTGCGCCGCGGTCGCCTCTATTACTTGCGTGACCTGACGGGCAAGGCTGCCCGCATTCAAGACGAAAAAGACCGCTGAAATCGGCTGACGGTCCGCGCGAACGCCCGAGTCGCGAGTCGTTTCGAGCCATCGCGCGCGTTCCCGACCCCGGGGCTGAATGGCGAGTTCAGCCCCGTTCTGCTGGTCGGTTTTTTTGCTTCCGTCACGAGCCAGCGGGGGTTCCGCGGCGCCGGTGTGGCTCCGCGCGTCGGGCCGCCTTTAACTGCGTAATGATGCAGTAAAACGGGTATGCTCCCGACGCTTGGCCGCGCAAGTGAGCGGGGCACAGCTCGAGCTCGGGAGTTTTCACATGATCGTGTGCACGCGGTGCGGCGCCTCGAACCAGCCCACCAGCAAATTTTGCTTGTCCTGCGGCAACCCGTTAGCCGCCGCAGCAGCTCCCTCGCCTGGTCATGGTGCTCCACCCGGGCAGCCGCAGCAGCAGCAACCTCCGCCCGCTCCCGCCTGGGGAGCGCCGCCACCGGCAGCGGCTCCGCCGCCCTACGGCGCGCCACCGGCGCCGGGCAATTGGCAGCCACCGCCCGGGCAGCCGGCGCCGGGCTACGCGCCACCTCCCGCACCCGCTTGGGGCGCTCCGCCAGCAGATCCTGGTGGCTTCGCCCCCGCGCCTCCGGCTGATCGCGCTCGCTTCGGCTCGCCGGAAGGCATGAACCCGTTTGGCGCCACTGTTTCGCCAACGTCCGGCGGTCTACCAGGGGGCTACGGAGGGCCGCCGCAAGCAGCTCCGCCCGCGGCCTATGGTCCGCCACCGGGGGGCTACGGCCCAGCGCCCGCGCCCTATGCGCCGCCACCGGCCGCGCCTTATGCGCCACCGCCACCGGCGCCGTATGCTCCGCCTGCATACGCAGCTCCGCCTGCCTATGCGCCGCCGCCCGCACCCGCCGCGTATCAGCCTCCGCCAGCGCAGCCGCAGTGGTCGCCGCCGGTCGCGCCGGTTCCCGTTTCCACACAATCGCGGCCGAGCGCACCCGCGGGTCCGCACTCGCACGACCCCTCTGCCTTCGCCGCCACCTCCCCGCCCCTGACGACGGACGAACACGAGGCTCAGATCCGACGTAGCCAAGCGCCCGTCGGACACAGCCCATCGGCTCCGCCACTCGCTCGCTCCGCGCCGCCGCCGCCCGCCGCTGCGGCGCTCGGCCCAGGTCGTGATCCGGAACTGGTCGAAGCGGGAGCAATTCGCGTGCTCGCCGGCTTCCTCGTCAGCTACGATCAAAGCGAATTCGGCGTGTTTTGGCCGCTGTATCAGGGGCAGAACGTGCTCGGGCGTAAGGGCGCGGGCGCCGGTCTGGACATCGAAATCGACAGCCCAACGACGTCCTCGCGTCACGCCATCGTGTACGCATCCGCGCGTCCAGGCCGACTCAAGGTCGAAGACAACGGCAGCACCAACGGCACGTTCATGAACGAAGCCCCGCTCGAGCGCGGCAAAAAGTTCGAGCTCCGCGACAACGACACGCTGCGCTTCGGTGGCTTCAGCGTCACCGTCAAGATCGTCTAGTTTTTATCCGCCGTACATTTCCGAAACGCGACCCGAAAGCACAACAGGGCAGTGATGCAGCATTCACTCAACTATCGGTCCCAGAGCCGCGCGGTGGTCGCGCTGGCTTCTCTGCTCGTCTGCTGGCTCGTGGCCTTTGGCGCACAAGCTTCGCCCGAGGCAAAGATCTTGCGCGTCGATCCGCGCGCCGCGCAGGAGAACGGCAATCCGGTCCTGACCACGGTCGTGGAGGTCTCGCAGAGCAAGCGCGTCAGCGACGCGATCGCCGACTGTGGCGCGCTGACCGGCAACGGCGAGCTCGACTGCATGAGCCAGAATCTGGAAAAGCCGTTCGCGCTCTACACACCCTTCCCGTTTCCAGCCGCGAACGCGATCTTCACCGTAACGGTCGACGGCACGGACGTGCCCGCCAAGTTCGTCAGCGACGCGGCTTGGGGCGACAGCCTGCAGCAACCGGGCGTGGGTACCGCTTGGTTGATCTTGATCGATGCCGATCGCCGCATGGGCAGAAGCTTCACCGATGCGCGCCAGCTGGCGCAGCAGTTCGTGCTCAGCATGGGCGCAAACGACATCGTGAACGTGATGTTCTTCAACGACCGCCAGGTGGTGAAGGATTCGAAATGGGTCAGCGCGGCGCAGAAAGCGCGCGCGCAGAGCGTGATCAACGCCACCACCGATACGTTCGTGTCGTCGGGCCGCAACCGCTCGCTATTGACCATCATCAAGACCGCTGCAACGGACGGCTTCGGGGCGCTCGGCAACGTCGGCGATGACGTCGGTATCCCGCTGCATCAAGCCATGATCGTGCTCTCCGACGGCTACGGCGGTGCGGATCCCTCGACCACTGGCCCGGGCGCCCTGCAGCTCCAGCAATACCTCACTGGGGGTCGCTTCCCGGAGGACAACACGGCCCTGCCCAAGGCTCCGGTGCCGGTGATCAGCATCTGGTATCCGCCCGGAGTGATCGACGAGTTCCGCCAAAACTCGCTCGAGTTCATGCAGAACATGGCCAACACCGACATCGGTGGCTTCTTCAGCGTGATGCGCGAAGGCGGCGGCTCGCGCTCGAACACCATCGTCAGCACGGTGCGGCAACGCTTCTCGAAAATGCACATCGTGAAGTGGAAGGCCTCCTGCGTCGCGCCATCGGTGACTCAAAGCTTCAAGCTGGTGTTCAACAACGTAAAGCCGCCAATCTTGGGCGACAACACGTTCAAGGACGTACCGGTCGGCATCGATCCTTCGACCTGGCCGCTCGACGTGAACGTGGTCTACACGCAAGACATGGCCAAATCGCAGGGCGGCGTGTACCCCGGCGGTTCCTTCAAAGTGTACGGGGACTTCTGCTGGGGCGGCGAAAAAGACCGCGCGGAAGTGTATTTCCTACCTTCCGGTCAACCCTTGCCGGCCGCGCTCGCGGGCACGGACATCGACCAAGCCAAACGCACGCAGCAACAGCTGATCGCGATGGGCATGAAGGGCAATACGACCGAAGCCAGCGATACCTTTGCTCAGTTCGAAGCGCCGGACAAAGACAAGATCTTGGCCGGCTCCGGTGACCAAGCGGTGGTGCGCTTGGTCGTGTACGACAACAAGGCGCACCGCACGAGCGGCGTGACTTCGACCAGCATCATTCAACTCAAGGGCACCACGCAGCCGCTGCCGTTGCTCTTGATCTTGAGCGCCTGCTTGGCGCTCGTGGTGATCGCTCTCTTGATCATCGTGATCGTGCGCAGCGGCGGGAAGAAGCGCGGGGGCGGCGGTGGTCCTCCGGCTCCGGTCGTGGGCGGCGGCGGTTACGGCGCGCCGCCTGGCGGCTACGGCGGCGGCTACGGCGCGCCACCTGGGCAAGGCTACGGTTCGCCGCCCGGTTACGGCGGTCCGCCGCGTCAGGGCGCGCCGGCGATCAGCCCCGAGCTGATGTACGGCGGGGCGCCGCCCGGTCAGGTCTACGGTGGCCAAGCCCCCGTCCCCCAAGCCTTGCCGCCGAACCCGTACGGCGCGGGCGCCTCGAGTGCGCTTCTGCAATGCGCGGCTGGGGTATTTACCGTGCTCTCGGGGCAGGAAATGCGCGCCG
Organism: Pseudomonadota bacterium; assembly: GCA_037200885.1. Lineage (GTDB taxonomy): Bacteria > Myxococcota_A > Polyangia > Polyangiales > Polyangiaceae > PMG-095. The sequence goes on along the minus strand of JBBCIN010000001.1, from coordinate 992,892 downwards.
GTCGCGACGCCGCGCAATGCGGCATCGCCTTGGCCGAGCCGCGCATCTCGGCCGTACATGCCACGTTCAAGCTCGAAAGCGGGCAGCTGATGCTGCGCGATGAGCACAGCAACAATGGCACCTTGGTGAACAATAATCGTCTTTCGCCGGGCGTTTGGGCGCCCGTGCCCAACGGCTCGGTCGTGCGGCTCGGCCCGGTGGAATTCACGGCCCGCGTTCAATAAGCGGGGCGGATCGAGGCGAGCGAGTCGCCAGTGCTACCGTTCACCCATGGGACTGGAACGGGGAAAGCCGGGACGATGCTTGCGTTGGACCGTCGGGGGCGCGCTCTTGGGCGCGCCAGTAGCGTGTGGCCACAGCGAAACCTCTGCGCCAAACGCGACGGCGGGCGCCAGCGGAAGCACGGCGGGCGCCAGCGGAAGCACGGCGGTGAGCAACGCGGGTGCAGCCCAGAACAACGGCCTAGGTGTGAATCCGTGCCCCGATGGCGGCGCCGACTTCGGCGAATCCGTGCCCCCGAGCGGCACCTTCACGCAAGTCTCGGCGGGTTTGCACCACTCGTGTGGTGTTCGTACGGACGGGACCGTGGCCTGTTGGGGTGCCGGCACGAGCAACGGTGATTGCTGATCGGACCGGCAGATTTCCCGTGAGACTACGCGTTCAAACCGCCGCGCGCGAGCAGACGAAGATCACGCCGTCCTCCGCGTCGGCAGAGGACTCCTCGCCTATCGGCTCCAAGGAGTAGGGCGTCAACGCTTGAATTTGCGTGAAGCCCGCGCGCGTGAGCAACTGTCGAAATTCGGAGAGCTGGTACAGCTTGAGCTCGAAATCTTCGAATTCTTGCGCCACGAGCCGCCCCTCTTTCACCAAGTCGTAGCGGTGTACACTGCTGGAAATGCCGGTGGGGGCGACGTACGAGGGCAGCCAACTGAACACGATCTTGGCGCCGTCGGGGCGCGTGACCCAGCGCCCGCCCCAGGTTCCGCTGAGCTCCGAACAGCGAGCTCGATCGCGACGCTCCACCTCCACGATGAACCGCCCGTCTGGAGCGAGCAGCTCGCGTGCGCGCACGAGTCCGGCAAAGGCCGCAGCCTCGTCCGTGATCAGGCAAAAAGAGCCCGAGGGAATGAAGATCAAACCAAAGCTGCGGTCGCTGGTCAGCGCGTCGAGCCTCTGCTCCGTCAACGCGGGTTCGAGGCCGAGCCGCTGGGCGCGCGCGCGACACGCGGCCAGCATGTGAGGCGAAGCATCGCTCCCCGCGATGTCGAAGCCACGCGCCAAGAGCGGCAATAGAAAGCGTCCACTGCCACACATCGGCTCGAGGATTGCGCCTCGGGTACGCTCGGCTTCCGCCAAATAAAAATCGAAAGCGTCCGGCGGAGGCTCGGGCTTGTCGATGTCGTAAAACTCAGTGCACAGGTTGCCGTATGAGGACACGCGGGGGAGCGTCCGCCGAGACCGGCTAAACGGCAATTGCCGCGTAATTTTGGCAGCAATCGTTGAACTGCTCTATTTTCGCGAGCCACGCTGCGGCGTTCCGCGGCTGCCTGCGATCTCTCCAAGCTAGTGTCTTCTTTTCTCCCCTTGGGCTAGCTTGCTCGTTTGGGGCGTCCCGCCCCCAACCAGCTCCGCGATTTACACAAATGATCCCTGGCTTCGGCAAAGCGACGATCGTCATCGGTAGTGCTCCGCATTGCGACATCCGGCTGGGTGCGCCGGGGGTCGCGCCGGAGCACGCGCGCATCGAGCACCGCGGGAGCGGCAGCTTGGTGTTCGTCGACAATGGCGCTGGGCCTTCGTTCGCCAACGGCGCGCCGCTCGCGCCGGGCGCGAGCGCGCCCTTCGATTTCCACACTGAGTTCGCGGTCGGTCAAGCGCCAGTGCCCAAGGCGCACCCCGCCATCACCTTGATGCTGCTCGAGCGCGGCAAGGCCCCGTTCACCCCCGGGCAACTCGTGTTTGGGCGCGATCCGGCGCGCACGAACATCACCGTCCATCACCCCAACGTCTCTAGCCACCACGCGACGTTCTCGCTCAATCCGCTGACGGTCACCGATCACAACTCGACCAGTGGCACTTGGCTCAATCAGAAGCGCTTGCCACCCAATCAGGCGCAGGCGCTCGATCCGCGCGCGTTCGTCGCGCTCGGACCAGTCGCCGTGCCGGTGGATCTCGTGTTGCACTTGGCTGGCCTATTCGCCGCGGGCGAACCCGGCACCTCGGGAGCCGCCGCGGTGGGTCCACTGCCCGGCACCGCGCTCGCTCCGCAGCACCCGGGCGAACCGGTTCCCGCCGATCGCGCCTCGAACCCCACCCCTCGGCCCAAGCACAAAACCGTGGTCGGGCAAATCCGCGTGGCCGATCAGAGCGGTGGCACCAAGACCATCGGTCGCACGCCGGAAAACGACATTCAAATCCCGCATCCGCAGGTGTCGAGCCGGCACGCGGTGTTGCACGTGAGCGGTGGGCAGCTGTTCATCGAGGACAAAGGCAGCGCCAACGGCACGTACGTGCGCGGCCAGCGCATCCCCGCCAATCAGCGCGTCCCCGTGCAAAACGGCGAGAAGGTCCTGATTGGACCGATGCCGCTCTTACTGCAAGCGGCCGGCGGTGAAATCGCAGTCGTGGTCGAAGACGCGGCCCATTGGGAAGGCCGCCCGCTCTACGAAATCGAGGCTTGGGATCTGCTGATGCAGGTGCCCGATCGCGATAACCCGGGTGAGCTCAAGACCCTGCTCGATCACGTCAGTTTCAAGGCGCTGCCCGGCGATTTGATCGCGCTGATGGGCCCCAGTGGCGCGGGCAAGACCACGCTGCTCTTGACGCTCAACGGCTACCTGCCGCCGTCAGCGGGTCAAGTGCGCATCAACGGCGAAGATCTGTATGCGATCTACGACGCCCTCCGCGGCTCGATTGGCTATGTGCCGCAGGACGACATCGTGCACCCGGAGCTCACGGTTTGGGAAGCCGTGCGCTACAGCGCCAAGTTCCGTCTGCCGCCGGATTACTCGGAAGACGAGATCGAGCGCCGCGTGCAAACCACGCTCGCGCAACTCGGTTTGGAGAACGTCGCGCACCTCCAGATCGGCAAGCCCGAGAAGAAGGTGCTCTCCGGTGGTCAGAGGAAGCGCGTCAACATCGCCATGGAGCTGGTCACCGACCCGGTGATCATGTTCTTGGACGAGCCGACCAGCGGCTTGGCGGCGGATGACACGGCGGCCTTGGTGCAGCTGTTGTCCGAGCTGGCCAAGCAAACCGGCAAGACGATCATCACGACCATTCATCAGCCGGCCAAAGAAGAGTTCGAGAAGTTCAATTTGGCGCTGATTTTGGGCCCCGGAGGCCTGCTCACGTTTTACGGCTCCCCGAAGGACGGCTATGGCTTCTTCGGCTCCTGGCTCCAGCGCCAGGGCAAGCCCAACACGGTCGACAATCCGCGTGACATGTTCGACATGTTGAATCAGCGCGAGCGCCCGATTTTCGAGGCGATGCGCGCGCAGAATCCGAGCGCCCCACGCTATGGCGCGCGCGCCCAAGCCGCTCGCGAGTGGAACGCCGAGTACCTCAATCCGCAAAATCCAGTCTTTCAGAAAATGTTCTCGGGTCGCCGCGCGGTCGGCACGCCCACCGATCAACGCGGCGTTCCCGGTGGCCGCGGCGGCACGAGCGGTCAATTTTGGCTGCTCTTCAGCCGCTATTTCAAGATCAAGATGCGAGATGTCGGCGGCACGGCGATCATGCTGCTGCAAGCGCCGATCATCGGCGTGCTCTTGGCGCTGGTCTTCGGCGGTCAGAAAGACGCCATCCCGTATTGGTGTTTGGGCGCATTGCAAGAGCTCGCGCGCAAATCGGGAGGCGTGGGCGATGGCCTCACGCAGACGCTGAACAGCATGCAAACCACGCCCGATCACTCGGGCTCGATCTTCTTCGTGGTGGTGGCGGCGGTCTGGTTCGGCACCAGCAACGCCGCCCGCGAGATCGTCAGTGAACGAGCGATCTACATGCGCGAGCGCATGGTGAACCTCGGCCTGTTCAACTACGTCTTCTCCAAGTTTTTGCTGCTCAGTCTGTTTTGCGTGATTCAGTGCTCGATCCTTTTGGCGATCGTGTTCTTCTCGCTCGGTTATTCGGGCGGGCCGCTCGCCTTCGGCATCTCGCTCGTGACCTTGGTCGTCACCGCCATGAACTCAGTGGCAGTCGGATTGCTGCTCAGCACGCTGGTCGGCAGCGGTGAAGCGGCGATGGCCCTCACGCCAATTGCGCTCATCCCGCAGGTCGTGCTGGGCGGCTTGATGGTGCCCATGACCACCAACTCGCTGCTCGAAATCCCGATGTACTTCATGCCCGCGCGTTGGGGCTTCGAGGGCCTGGTCGCGCAAGAGCGCTTGGCCGTGCTGACCAACCCCGCCTGGGTCATCGACATCAAGAAGCCAGACCTGACCAGCGTCGAGAATTTCATCACCGCCGGGCGCTTCCGCTGTGCCGAAGCCCAAATCGCGAGCTCGGATTTCATGGGCGCTTGGGGCTTCAAATATTACAACCTGCCCTGGCTGCCGCCGGCAGTGCTGGGCGGCATGATGTTCGTCACGTTGATCGTGATCTTGATCGTGCTCAAACGACGGGACGCAATCTAGTCGAGGAGCCATGCGTCGCGCTGCTTGGCTCGCTGCTGCTTCTTCGTTGGCACTCGCCGCGCTCGTGCACGCGACGCGTAGCGGCGGCGCTGAACCCCCGGGCCCTCTCCCGACGATCCCGGAGGCGCTCGACGCGGGCAGCGACGCAGCTCTGCTGCCGACGCACATTCCGGTCACGCCGCCGAATTACGAGCTGCTGGACGCTGGCTCCGATCGCCCCATCCGGCTCTTGCCCGCCGCTACTCCCGGCCGCCGGGTGACCGTGTATCTGCACGGCTATTGCGGGGACGTGAACGCAGTGGGCGCGTTCGTACCAACCGCCGCCGCGCACGGCGCGCTGATCGCGCTGCTCGGCGATCAACCGTGCAAGGACAAGCCCGGCCGCTTCAAATGGACTAGCGACACCCACGCGCTGGATCAACGCATTCAGCGTGCAATCCGGCTCGTCAACCGCGCGCACCATTGGGACTTGGACGTCAACGACGTAACGCTGTTCGGCTACTCACAGGGCGCGGTGCGCGCCGAGGCACTCGTGCGCTACTACGCCAAGCGCTACCCGCGCGTGATCTTGGGCGGCCCGCCACGGCGGCTGAAAGTGGAACATTTCAAACACGTGCACGCGATCGCAGTGTTCGGCGGCCAGCTGGAAGACACGCATGACATGCTCGGCGGCGCGGACGACCTGATCGCGGCCGGCTTTCAGGCGCGCTTTTTCCTGCTCTCCGGCGTCGATCACGGTGATTTCGGCGGTGAACTCGCCGGGAACCTGGCGCTCTCGGAAATCTTCGATTTCGTCTCCGCGCCCGCCGCCCCAGTGAAAGAGCCGGCCGCGCCCCAGCGAATCGCACGCTGAACGATCAGAAATCGGGCAGGTTCGAGCGTGCGACCCGACCGCTCGGGCGTGCGCAGCCTTCTGGCCTTCCCCTGGGACAGCGTCTACCCTAGCCCCCGATGGGTATGACCGTTGTCTGTCAGGCGTGTGGCGCGCGCAGGACGCTGCCAACTTCGCTTTACGACAGCCGCGTTCGCGGGAAGATGGTCAATATTCCCTGCAAAAACTGCGGTCAGGCGATCTTGGTCGATGGCACGGTGCCGCCACCGCCCGGCACTGATCCAGACGCCGAGCTGCCGCCCGCCATCCCCAAGCAGCCGTCACTGCCGATGGTCGACGGCTCCGAGGAGCAGTACGCGGCCGCCATCGTCGGGCCCGCGCGTGAAAAAACCATCAGCCACGTCGACGGCCCGATTTCGGAACGCGGGCCGACTGCGCGCATTGGGCGCTACGCGCTGTTCGACCAGTTTGCGACCGGCGGCATGGCCACCGTGCACTTCGGCCGGCTCGACGGCGCGGGCGGCTTCTCGCGCGTGGTCGCGATCAAGCGACTCTTGCCGCACCTGGTCGCCAATCGCGAGTTCACCGACATGCTGCTGAACGAAGCGCGACTGGCCGCGCGCGTGCGTCACCCGAACGTCGTGGCCACCCTCGACGTGGTCGCCTCGAAAGGTGATGTGCTGCTCGTGCTCGACTACGTCGAGGGTGAGGCGCTGAGCACGCTGTGCCGCGCTCAAGCCAAAGAGAAACGCGAGCTCGTACCGATCCCGATCGCGGTCGGCATCATGCAAGACGTACTCCACGGCTTGCTGGCGATCCACGAGGCAACCGATGAAAAGGGCCGCGCGCTCGACTTGGTGCACCGCGATATTTCGCCGCCCAACGTGCTGGTCGGCGTCGACGGCGTGGCGCGTGTGCTCGACTTCGGCATTGCCAAGGCCTTGCAACACCTCGATGAGTCGATGACCGGCCGGCGCATGGGCAAGATGGGCTACATGTCGCCCGAACAGATCCGCGGCGACAGCCTCACGCAGCGCTCGGACGTGTTCTCGGCAGGCATCGTGCTCTGGGAACTCCTGTGCATGCGCCGGCTGTTCCCGGCAGATCAACCCGAAGAGCGGATGGAGAGCATCTTGCGCGGGGACTACCCGCGCCCGCGCTCATTGCGCGAAGAGCTACCGCAGGAGCTCGACGACGCGGTGATGCGGGCGCTCGAACCATCACCCGACGCACGCTTTGCCACCATCCGCGAGTTCTCCGAGGCGCTCGAGTCGGCGCCACGCGCCACGCGCCGCGAGATCGGCGAATGGGTGACCGAGCTCGCGCACACCGCGCTCGCCGAACGCACCCGCATGGTCGCGGTCTTGGAGAATTGGTCGGACGGCCCGCAGATCCCGCTGAGTTCGAGCCCGTTTGCGTCGGAAATCCCGCCACCGATCGCGCCGCTACCCGGATCCTGGCCGGCGCCCGCCGCCGCCGGCGAGAACACGCCAATCTCGACCGCGCTGCGCGAGAACTTGAGCGTGAACGCGACGACTTTGGCTCGCGTGGCGGCGCAGCAACGGCCGGCGCGATCGTCCGGCAACATCGTTTGGATTTTGCTGGCGGTAATCGCGGCGTTGATCGTCGGATACGTAGCGCACCGCTGAGTTTTTTGCGCGACCGCGCGGCAATCGAATCGGCGCGTCGTTACCAGCCGCCCTTGTCGTCGTCCGCTTTCTTTTTTGCGGGTGCTGCAGCCGGCGGCGTGGCCGCCGGAGCGGGGGGCTCTGCACCCGCTTTGTCGCTGACCGGTGCTTGCACGGCTGCGGGCGCCGCAGTTGCGGCCGGTTCGGGGACGGCTTCAGTGTCTTTCTTTGGACAAGCTGACAGCAAAGCACCGCATGAAATGAGCGCCGCAACGCGGGCGATGTCGAACAGTCGCATACCGAGGATCCTCCGAGGCTCAGACCAGCACGGCTCACCCGACTTGCAAAGCGAAAACGCCGGCCCCCGTGGTATACCGGCGCCTTGGGAGCGACGCTGGCCGACGTCGAGCAATGGCACGCAAGCGGTATCTGATCATCGGTGACGGTGCGGCAGGGCTGACCGCCGCGGCCAGTCTTCGACGCGCGGATGCTGAAGCGGTGATCGGCGTCTTCAGTGACGAACCCGTGCCGGGCTACTACCGCGCCGCCCTCACCAACTACCTTTTGGGCGAGCTGCGCGAAGATCAATTGTTCGCCGTACCACCGGATTTTTACCAACGTTACGGGATTCACCGCATCTACACCCGCGTGGTCGGGGTCGATCTGGCGCGCTCGGCGGTTTGGTGCAGCACCAGCCCTGAACCCACCGTGTACGACCAATTGCTGGTGGCGTCGGGCGCCCGCGCGCGCGCGCCGAGCTTCGAAGGCGCGCATTTGCCGGGGGTCCTCACCCTGCGCACGATCGCCGATGCGCGTCAGGTGTACGACGCGGTTCGCCTGCGCGGGCTCAAGACCGCCGTGGTCTTGGGCGGCGGCGCGCTGGGCCTGGAGTGGGCGCACGCGCTCTTGGAACATGGCGTGAAAGTCACGTTGATCGAACGCGCGCCGCGCTTCCTACCTGGGGCGCTGGATGAGGTAGCATCCGATCTGCTGGCGGCGCGCTTGCGCAAAGCAGGCATCGACGTGCTCTTCAACGATGAAGTGAGCGCCGTGCACGCGGGGCCGCGCGGGGTCGCGGGGGTGGCCTTGGCTTCTGGGCGCAGCGTCGGTTGTGAGCTGGTCGCCGCCGCCTTGGGCGTCGTGCCCAACTCCGAATTTCTGGCGAACACCGGCCTGAGCCTCGCGCCGAACGGCGCGGTCGCGGTCAACCGCAGGCTGCAGAGCTCCGTAGCCAACGTTTGGGCCGCAGGGGACGTAGCCAACGTCGCGGGGGAGTGGCTCGCGCTGTGGGAGCCGGCACGCTTACAGGCGCAGGTGGCCGCACAAAATATGCGCGGTGGCAGTGCCCTACACCAACCGGGCGCGCATTACTTCGCCACCCGGCTGTTCGACCTCGACTTTGCCCGGCTCGGTCAGATCGAACGCCGGGACGGTAGGGAAGAATTGATCGATTTTCCACGCGGCACCGGCCAAATCGCGTATCGCAAGTTGGTCATCGAGGGCGGCAAGCTGATCGGAGCGCTGATGATCGGCGAGCGAGCGCTGCGCGTGCGCGCCATCGGCCGCAACATGAAGCGCTTGATCGACGCCGCGGTCGACGTGAACGAGATCAAGCATCGCTTGCTCGAACCGAGCTTCGACATCGAGGCTTGGCTCGAGCGCAAGCGGCTGGTCGAGCGGCCCGCGCCCCCGCGCACGACCACGGTTATTGCGGCGGCCAAGCTCAAACGGACCCAAGCGTTGAGCTTGAATAGCGCCGCAGCGACTGGCGCAATGTCCGAATTCTCGGCGCCGCAGACCGGCGGCACGCTGGCTCTTCGCAGCGTCGCGATCCCCACGGCGCAAAGCGGACGGACCACGGCGTTGCCGAGCGGCCTGGTCGACGTGGCGGCGGTCGGACACACCACGGTGCTGCCCACAGGGCCGCGCAAGACGCGCGTGCTATCGATCGGCTTGCACGCCGAGGCCGCGCCGGAGGCGAGGAGCAGTCTCGCGCCGATCGACGCGCGCCTCGAGTTCCAGGGTCGCGCGCTGCCCATCAACCTGCCAGTGACCAACCTGGGCCAGTCTCCAGAGTGTCAAATTCCACTCGCCGATCCCAGCTTGAGCGCATTTCATGCGCAGCTCGTACGTTACGATGCGGGGCTATATTTGCGCGATCTGGGCAGTAGCAGTGGCACCTGGGTGAACGGCCAATGCCTGGTCGGGCCGCACTCGCTGCGAGATGGCGATCGCATCCGCATGGGGCAGCTCGAGCTCCTGTTTCGATCGACGGCCCTACCGCGCGCGAGCCTGCCCGAAGCACAGCAAAAGAGCCTGGCCGGTCCCCGCTTCGAGGTGCGCTCCGGCGCAGCGCTGGGGCTGAGCTTTGCGCTCGGCCCACAGCCGACGCTGCTCGGCAGCTCGCCTGCGTGCAGCATTCGCTTCACCGATCCGAGCGTCAGCCCACGCCACGCCGAGCTACGCAGCGCGGGCGCCGCTCATCTGTTGATCGACTTGGGTAGCTATGGCGGCAGCTACGTGCGGGGCGCACGGCTCGTCCCTGAGCAAGCGACTTCCCTCAGCGAGGGAGACTGGCTGCGCTTCGGCGCAGTCGACGTACTGTACACCAGCGCCGCGCGAGCGGATGCGCTGGCCAGTTTGCGACCCAGCGCACGCCTGGTCGTCACCTCGGGCAGTGATTCGGGCAAGACGGCCAGCGTGGGCGAGCGGCTGCTCGTCGGCAGCGATCCGAGCTCGGGCCTCGTGCTCACCAGCATCTCGGGGCCACAGCTCGAATTGTGCACGCACAATGGTCGGTTCTGGGTGCGTGATTTGAGCGGTGGACGTGCATTTCGCGCGGGTTCTCCCATCTCCAAGGAGTTCAGCGAAATCCAAAACGGCGATCTCTTGTTGATCGGCGGGACCTCGATGCTCCGCTTCGAGGAGAGCACATGAACGACGCCGAGCAGCGCTTACGCATGCGCGTGGAAGCCGAATCGATGACCTGCATTGGCTGCAACGATTGCTTATTGGCGTGTCCGATCACGCAGTCCAAGTCCGTGACCATCGCCGAGCTGAATGCTGCCATCTTTCAGCCGACCATCGATCATCGCCACGTGGCCGAGTTCGTCACGGCTTGCACCCAGTGCAAACAATGCGTGCCCGCTTGCCCGTCGGATTTGAACCGCGCCGAGATGGTGCTGTTCAACAAGCTGAAGGTCGAAAACAGCGTGGCTGATTTCGAGCTCTCGCTGCAAGCGCGCACCACCACCTTCCCCTCGGGCATGTCGCTCGACGGCTTGGCTCAGAAGCTGACCGCGCTCGAGCTCTTCGCCGGAGCCAACGCGCAAGCGCTCCGGCGACTGATCTTGAAGTCGACCTTGCGCTTGCTCGTACCCGGGGAAACCCTGTGCCAAGAGGGCGAATTCCACGAGCGCTTGTCGGTCGTACTGCAAGGCTCACTGGAGCAGACCTCGCGTGGGGCGCGCGGCGAGCGGATCCACATCCTAGTCATCGGTCCCGGGGCCTTCTTCGGGGAAATGGGCGTCTTGGCGGACGCGGCCGAGCCGTTTGGAGTCAGTGCGCGCGAACGCTCAATAGTGCTGGAAGCGCCCAAAGTCGCAGTCCTGGCGCTGATGGACCTGTGCCCGGATTTCGGAGACGCGCTGCAGTCCTTGTACGCGCGGCGCGCCCTCTTCAGTTACGCGCGGCAACCGCGCGGGCTCGGCGCCTTGCCCGAGGCCGCACTCGAAGAGCTGCTCAGCGGGGCTGAGTTGGTGCTGGTGCCAGCCGGCTCGGTGCTCTTTAGCATCGGTGAAGCGCCGCGTGATTTCTACCTGGTACGAAACGGGTTTTTGCGCGCGCGGCGCGACGCAGCCACTGGCCCACTGGTGCTGACCTATTTTCGCGAGGGCAACGTGTTCGGCGTGCTCGGCTTGCTGCATCGCGACCCAGCGCACCGCTACACCGTCGAAGCGGTCAGCCGCGCCGAAGTGATCCGCATTCCGGGAGCATTGCTCGGCCAAGTGTTGGCGCGTCACCCCGCCGCATATGGGCCGCTGCTCAGCGGTTTCGAGGCCGAGCAATTGGCCCGCACGTTGGACGTGGGCTCGCTGCCGCCCCCGCCCACCAGCAGCGATCGGGAGCGCGTCTCGCTACGGCCTTCCTTGCCCGTCAGCGGCACGCGCGTCGGCGAAGAAACGCGCTCGCCGCTGGCTGAAGGGGTCTTGATGGAGGCCGGGCTGGCCAGCGGTCGCGAGGTGCTGGTCATCGACCAAACGCGCTGCACCAGCTGCGGCAACTGCATCGACGCCTGTGAGCGACGTCACGGCTATAGCCGGCTGCAGCTGCGGGGAATCCAGGTCGATACCTACATGTTCCCCACCGCTTGCCGCCACTGCAGCGATCCAGCCTGCCTGATGTGTAGCGTGAACGGTATCGTACGCTTGCCCAGCGGCGAGATCAAAATCATCAAAGACAATTGCATCGGCTGCGGCGCGTGCGCCGAACGTTGCCCCTACGGCAATATCAGCATGCACCCGGTCGAGCCGGAGAAACCCGGATTCCTCCCGAGTCTTTTCGACTTTCTGGCCGGCAAGCGGGCGCGCAAGGAAGCGCTCGATGCGCTCGACCCGAAGGTGCCCCGCATCGCCGTGAAGTGTGACCTGTGCGCGGGGCATCACGACTACGCGTGCGTCACGGCTTGTCCCGTCGCCGCAGCCTTCCGCGTCGACCCAGGGCGCGTGGTGGCGGATCCGAATCGAGGCATGTGACGTGGCCGCGCCTTCCCTCACGCGCCGCCTGCGCTTCTTCGAGCGGCAGTGGCCCTGGCTTTCGTTCTCGGTCCTCGCCGCGCTGGTGACGGTCGGCGTCGTCGCCGCGCTGGATGCCGGAGTGCTCGAGGCGTACGAGCTCTTCCCCAGCATCACGCGCGGCTACACCTTCACCGGCGTGCTGCTCGGTTCGAGTTCACTCGCGCTGTGCGGCATCAGCTTTTTCTATTCACTGCGCAAGCGCGGCTTGCAGGAACGCCTACCGTTCGGCAAAAGTACGATGACGGCCTGGCTCTGGGCGCACGTCTACTTTGGCCTCTTGGCTTTGCTGACGGCGGGGCTGCACGCGGGTTACGGCTTGCTCTCATTGCGTTTTTCCTCGGGAAAGCTCTGTTTTCTCGCCCTGTTCGGCATCGTAGTCAGTGGCCTAATCTGGCGCGTGATCTACGCGGTCGTGCCGCGCTTGGCCGCGCGCGACGTGGGCAACTACTCCACTGGGGCGAGCACCGCCCGAGCCGAGTCGCTTTCGGTGGAGATCGAAAAGCTGACCGCGGGCGGCTCTCCGCGCTTCTACGAACTGAAGGCCTGGGCGCTCGGCACGACTCCGAGCGATATTCAGATTCGACAAGCCGCCGCGAGCTTGCCCCCAGCCGAACAGCAGCGCTTCATCGATGTGACCGCGCTCAGCCTGGTGCGTGGCAGAACCCTCGAGCGCGGGCGCAAACGAGCCCGCTATGGTTTTTTGCTGCAGGGCCTGCGCGTCGCGCACGTGCCGCTGAGTCTCATTTTTCTGCTAGCGGTCCCCGCGCATCTATTCTTTGCCTACGATGCCCCGGCGCGTCTGCTGCCGCTCGGCGCCGTCTCCGGCAGCAGCCTGGGCGGCTTCGAGAGCGCCGACAAGTGCGCGGACTGTCACGCCCGCACGGTTGCGGAGTGGAAGAGTTCGATGCACTCACACGGCATGACCAGCCCGGTCATGATCGCTCAGAGCAACCAGGTGCTGCGGGCGGTGCTCGCGCAGGCAAAATACCCCGATCCCAAGCGCATTTGCATCAATTGCCACGGTCCGATTGGCGCCGCGCTGACCAGCGGCACGACCTTGCCGCTGAGCTCGGATTCGTCGTTCAGCGAGAGCGCGTTGCTCAACGAAGGCATCTCTTGCGCGGTCTGCCATCAATGGAACGGCACGCCCGAGACCGCCAGCGGGGGGTTGTCGCGCTTTCAAGATGGCTTGCGGCCGGGCCACAGGTACTTCGGCGCTTTCAACGACCCCACCGGCAATGCGTTCCACCAGAGCGAGGCCACCGGCACATTTCGCCAGCCCGACCAGTTGTGCAGGAATTGCCACTCGGTCGAGTTCGACACGAACGGTGACGGCCAGCTGCACCGCGGCAGCGACCTCGTGCTGCAAACCCTATTCGAAGAGTGGGAGGAATATCGGAGCCATGGTGGCCAGGCCGACTGCGTCAACTGCCACATGCCGCTCGTGAACGAGGCGCGGGCGGCCGAGCACGCCGCGATCCCCTTCGAACAAGACAGCCAAGCCCCGCCGCGTCAAGTGCACGACCACTCCTTCGTGGGCGCCGACTACCCGCTCGACGACAGCGCCGCCCAGCAAGCGCTTCGGCCCGCGCGCGAGGCCTTACTCCGCAGCGCAGCGGTGCTTTCATTGCTTCCCGGTTCGCTCAAATCAGCTGACAATTCGCTCGGCTTTGCGATCGAAGTCCGGAATGCGGGAACCGGCCACAACCTGCCGGGCGGCTTCGCCTTCGTGCGCCAGATGTGGCTCGAAGTCAGCGTCCTCGACGCAGCCGGCGGCGTGCTCGAAGGCTCCGGGCGAATCGCCAACGGCACAGATGACCTATGCGACAGCTCGATCTTGGACGATCCGCAAAACCCGATGCGAGCATCACTCAAGGGTTGCACCAAAAGTGATCCCCTCCTGGTCAATTTCCAGCAGATGTTGGTCGACAACGCGCAGCCCAAGCATGCCCCAAACGGCGCGCCGTTGCTCGACGCGCGCGGCGAAGCCCTGCTCGAGCGCGCGCCGGGCGCACTCGAGACCGCGATCCAAACGCTGACCGCGGGCGCGACGCCCCGCATCCGGCCGTTCGACAAGAAGCCGACCGCGCCGCTCGCCGCTGGCGAAGCGCAAGTCTTTCCGTATGCGTTCCCGCTGAGCGCAGACCGCGTCGCAAAAACCGTGCGCGTGCGCCTACTGTTCCGCGCCAGCCCGCCATATTTTTTGCGCGCGCTGGGCGTGGCGGCCCTGGCCGATAGTCTGGAAGTGAACGAAATGGCGCACCTGGAAGTGACAGCGCCCTAGTCTGCGGGAGTTTTTTGATGGTCACGAATTTCGTCGCGCCGCACTCAGCCTTCGGCGTCGAGGTGCGGGAACCCCGCGCGGCGCGAGTTGCGATGCCGGACCGCGATCGCCCTCCTCCCGCAGAGAATATCGAGTTGGGATTCAAACTCTAGTTTCGGCTTGCGAAGGGCGAGTGAGGAACGGGAGCGCAAGAGGGAGAGGAAGAGACGGGCACGAGCGCGGGAATTTAGGACAAGAGATCCAGCCCGACATCCGGGCCGGGTCGTCGAACCTTCGCCACGCCGATGCGTTCCAGGTGCGCGAGTACCTGCAGCACGCAGGCCTCATCCCAAGCGTCGCCCAAGATCTGCAGGCCGACGGGCATGCCGCTCCGGTCGCTGCCTACCGGCGCCACGCCCGCCGGCACGCCCGTGACGTTGGCCAGGAACGCGAATCGGCACATCGCGTCTAGCAGCGGCGGATCGATGAAGCCCAAGCGCGCCTCGTCGTCGCTCACCGTGGGCGCGCCGACCGCGGTCGCCGGCATCGCTGTCACGTCCACGTGGCGGAGTGCCTCCGCCAGCTCCAAGCGGAGCTTTCCGCGAATTCGCTGCGCGTCGACGTAGTCGTCCGGGCGGAATGTCTCCAGTCCGGCCAAAAACAGCTGCATATCCTGGCCGAGTTCGTCCATGTGGCTGGCAGGGATGTCGCCCATCGCAGTGAAGGCTTCGACTCCGATCGTTAGGTAGCCGATGGGCGCCGCAAAGCGCGCCAAGCGTAGCTTCACCCCGACGAGCACGGCTCCCTCGCGCTCGAGCGCGTCCAGCGCTTCGCGACCGGGGCCTGCGACGTCGTCTGCCAGTGAAGCCCAGTCGTCTTCGTCGATGCCGATGCGCAAGCCGCGCACTCCGCGTCCGAGCGCCCGAGCGAATGCGCCCGGCTCGCTGTGCGGCGCGCCGAGTGACGCGGGATCCGTCGTGTCCGGCCCACTTCCGTACTCGAGAAACGAGGCGAGATCGCGCGCGGATGCGCCGATCGGGCCCAAGTGAACGACCGAAGTCGCGCCCGGTAAACCGTGACCGGTCTGCGGAACACGCCCGTAGGTGGGCTTCAAACCGAACACCCCACACAACGCCGCCGGGATGCGAATCGAACCGCCCCCATCGCAGCCGACCGACATCGGCGTCACTCCGGTGGCCACTGCCACCGCCGAACCGCTCGAACTACCACCGGGCAAACGCCGCGCGTCGTGAGGATTTCTGGGCATGTGACGGAGCGCATTGCCGCCCAGGGGCGAAAGCCCAAATTCGGTCATCGGCGTTTGGCCGATCACGATCGCGCCGGCGGCGCGCAGCCGTGCGACGGCAACTGCGTCCGCGCTGGCCACGGTCCGACGCAAACAATTGGAGCCCATCCGCGTCACGAAGCCGCGCGTATCGATCTCTTCCTTGATCGCGATTGGCACGCCCTCGAACTCGCTGCGCGCGCTGCCTTGCGCGAAGCGGAGCGCGCTCTCGTGCGCCGCCCGCAGTGCCTGCTCGTCGTCGTATCCACACAAGGGACCGATGGTCGGCACTCGTCCCGCCAAACTGCGCGCGTGCGCCAGTGCGCGAGGGATCACCTCCAACGGACTCGCGCCGCCGTTGCGGTAACGCTCGGCGAAACTCGCCACTGGGCGTGGCCAACTCGTCGGTAACGCCAGAGTCAGCTCTTCGGACATCCGCTGATGCTCGCCTCGCGCGCGCAGCGGTGCGTGCGAAAAGGGCAGCGCCGCGCGGTCGTCCGCCGCGAGCGCGCGCAGCGCATCGATCCCGAGCTGCGCTCGGAATAGCCGCGTCAACGGCACGCGCGCCGGGGTCTTGCGCACGGCCGTCACGAGTGCGCCCAAAGCGCGGCCGGAAATTCGGCCCAAGGGAAGAGTCAACATCGCGGGCGCCATGTAGCACCGCTCCGTCAACCGCTGAAAGCGTCTTTGCGACGTCGCCCGGTCGGCACATACCGGTAACGTTTCGCGCGCATTGCGCCAGGCACGATTCGCCATCTACGGCAGCGAATTCCCGCAGAGTAGCGCAAAAGCGAGTTGCTGAACTCACTTTGGCCCCGAGAGAGTGCTTTGAACTGGGCACAAGGATTGGTAGTAAAGCCGGGTGTCCAACTCGGCCAAATACAACATCCCCGTCGACGAACTAGCGCTCACCTCGAACTCGATTCGCGATAGCTTCGTGAATCACGTGCAGCACACCTTGGGCAAGCACCCAAGCGCTGCCACGAAGCTCGATCACTTCGTCGCCACGGCCCGCTTGGCCCGCGATCGCATGTTCGATCGTTGGACCCGTACCTGGCAAAAGCGTGAACGCCAACAGCCAAAAATCGTTTACTACCTCTCGCTCGAGTTTTTGATCGGTCGCCTACTGGAAGACGGCCTCGTCAATTTGGGCGTGCTGGAAGAAACTCGCACCGCGCTCGCCGAGCTCGGTATCGATCTGCAGCAAGTGCTGGATCAAGAGCCGGACGCTGGTCTCGGCAACGGCGGCCTGGGCCGGCTCGCGGCCTGCTTCTTGGATTCGATGGCGACTCTGGGCATCTCCGGCATGGGCTACGGCCTGCGCTACGACTACGGCATTTTCCGCCAAGACATCGTAGGCGGCATGCAGCAGGAATCGCCGGATCAATGGCTGCAATACGGCAGCCCGTGGGAGATCGCGCGTCCAGAGCGCATGTACAAGGTGCGCTTCGGCGGCCGCGTCATTCAATACACCGGCAGCTCCGGTCGCCTGGTGCATGAATGGGTCGATACGCAGGACGTTCTGGCCATGGCCTATGACGTACCCGTCCCCGGCTACAAGAACCACGTCGTCAACACACTGCGCCTGTGGTCCGCCAAGGCCACGCGTGATTTCGACATTGCCTGGTTCAATCGCGGGGATTACATCAAATCGGTCGAGGAAAAGAGCCGGACGGAAAACATCACTCGAGTGCTGTATCCGAACGATTCACAGCCCGCCGGCAAAGAGCTGCGCCTGAGCCAAGAATATTTCCTGGTCTCGGCCACCCTGCAGGACGTGCTCAGCCGCCACCTTCGCTACCACGCGGACCTATACAGCTTGCACGAGCAAGCCATCTTCCAGATGAACGACACGCATCCCGCCTTGGCCGTGGCCGAACTGATGCGGCTGTTGGTGGATGAATACGCCATGCCCTGGGACCACGCTTGGTCCTTGGTCAGACGCTGCTGCGCCTACACCAATCACACGATTTTGCCGGAGGCGCTGGAGCGCTGGCCCGTGTGGCTGATGGAGAAGCTCCTGCCCCGCCACCTCGAGATCATCTACGACATCAACGCGCAGTTCCTGGCCGAGGTGAAGAAGAAGTTCCCCGGTGATGACGAACGCCTACGGCGCATGTCGATCATCGAAGAAGGCGGCGAGAAGCGCGTGCAAATGGCCAACCTCGCCGTGATCGGCAGCACCCGCGTGAACGGCGTGTCCGCGCTCCATTCGCAACTCCTGCGTGAGCACCTGTTCAAGGATTTCTACGAGTTCGACGGAGCGAAGTTCTTGAACGAGACCAATGGCGTCACGCCACGCCGCTGGCTGCTCAAGTGCAATCCGGGCTTGGCCAAGCTGATCACCAATCGCATCGGCTCCGGCTGGGAGATCGATCTGGATCAACTACAGCGGCTCGTCCCCTACGCCACGGACCCGGAGTTTCAGGCGGAGTGGCAAGCGATCAAGCGCCAAAACAAAGACCGCCTGGCAGTGACGCTCAAGCAGCGCTTCCAGATCGAGCTCGACCCGACGCACCTGATCGATTCGCAGGTCAAGCGTATCCACGAGTACAAGCGCCAGCTGCTCAACATCCTGAACGTGATTTCCCTGTATCTCACGTACAAGAACAAGCCTCCGTACGACGTCACGCCACGCACCTTCCTGTTCGCAGGCAAGGCGGCGCCGGGCTACGACATGGCCAAGCGGATCATTCATTTGATCAACTCGGTGGCCGCGGTCGTCAATTCGGACCTGAACGTGCGCCAGTACTTGCGCGTGATCTTCGTCCCGAACTACAGCGTCTCGTTGGCAGAAGTGATCGTGCCTGCCACGGACGTGTCCGAGCAGATCTCGACCGCTGGCACGGAGGCTTCGGGCACTGGCAACATGAAATTTGCCATGAACGGCGCACTGACCGTGGGCACGCTCGATGGTGCAAACATCGAAATCAAAGACGCGGTGGGCGAAGCCAACATGTTCCTATTCGGTCTCACCACCGAGCAGGTCATGCAGACCAAGGCCAAAGGCTATGATCCGATGCAGCACTACTACGCGGATCACCTGCTACGGACCGCCCTCGACGCGATCAGCAACGGCGTCTTTTCGCCCGATGATCCCAATCGCTTCAAGCCGATCGTGGACTCGCTCTTGCACCACGACAACTACCTGATCCTCGCGGACTTCCTGAGCTACGTGCATTGCCAGCGCAGCGTCGAAGCCTGCTACCACGATCAGTCCAGTTGGACACGCCGCGCCATCCTCAATGTGGCCAACATGGGCGTGTTCTCGAGCGACCGCACCATCCTGAGCTACGCCCGCGACATCTGGGGCGTTTACGTGCCGCCTCCGGGCGCACCGCGCTCGCAGGTCCCGCCCCCGCGCGACGTGGCGCCGCTCTCATCCGTTACCAAATAGCCTCGCCCATCGGCTCTCACGCCGTCCGCCGTGCGCGCACGCGTATACGGCGGAAGCGATTGAAGGCAAGCCCCTTGCGGCTTCGGCCGATAGCGCCAAGCGCGACACCACGGTCGATTCCCGCGGCGTCGACTCGCTCTGATCCTCGTCCCCGGGTGCGTTCGCCATTTTTCTTACGGCTGCACGCTTGTCGAACATCGTTGCCTCGACTATCCGAGAGTTGAGAAAATGGCCGCCCACGAGACCAAAGAAGACCACGCGGCCGCGCACGCAGCGCGCGGTCCACTCGATAAAGTGCTCAGTGTCTTCGCGGATACTCACGCCGGAGAGGGGATGAGCGCGTTATTGCTGACCTTTAGCGTCTTCTTCTTGCTCGTCTCGTACTACTTGATCAAGACCGCGCGCGAGCCGCTCATCCTCGCGAGTGGAGCCGAAATAAAGAGCTATGCGTCCGCAGGCCAGACGCTGCTCTTGCTCCCCACGACCTACTTCTACGGCGTTTTGTCGCACAGGGTTGGTCGCATCAAGCTCATTACGATCGTCACGCTGATCTTCGTTTCGAACCTGTTTTTGTTCTTCGCGCTCAATTTGCTCGGCGTGCCCATCGGGCTTGCTTTTTATCTTTGGGCCGGCGTTTTCAACATGTTGAGCGTGGCTCAGTTTTGGAGCTTCGCAGCCGACGTTTACACCGAAGAACAGGGCAAGCGCTTGTTCGCGATCCTCGGCATCGGTAGCACGGTTGGTGCCGTCGCCGGCTCGGGGATCGCGGCGCTCTTGGTACACCCCGTGGGCGTGTACGGCATGATGATCGCGGCCGCGCTTTTTCTGCTGGCTTCCCTGGGGCTCACGATCGTCGTCCACCGGCGGGAAGAGAAACGAGTCGCCGAAAAGGGCTCGGGGGACGGCAAGAAAGAGGCGGAAAGCGCCGAGAAGCCGCTCGGGGCGGAGGGCGGATTCGCCCTCATCATGGCCGATCGCTATTTGCTGCTGATCGCGGCACTGGCGTTCCTCCTCAACTGTGTGAAGACGAACGGCGAATACATCCTGGATCGCTCGCTGCTCGAGCACGTGAAAACACTGCTGCCCGGCCACGCTGATGCGCATGCGTTCAGCCAGGCGTACATCGGCGAGTTCAAGGCGCAGTACTTTCTATACGTCAATCTCGCAACCGTCGTGCTTCAGCTGTTCATCGTGTCGCGACTGATCAAGTACCTGGGCGTGCGCTTTGCGTTATTCGTGAGCCCGGTGCTGCTGTTCATCGGCTACTCCGGGGGCGTGTTTTTTCCGGTCTTGGGCCTGCTCTACGCGGTAAAGATTACGGAAAATACCCTGGACTACTCGCTCGGCAACACCTCGCGCCAGGCGCTTTGGCTGCTCACGTCACGCGACGAGAAATACAAGGCCAAGAGCGTGATCGATGCGACCATCGTGCGCGCGGGCGATGCGCTCGCCGCTGGGCTCACCTTCGTTGGTGCCACTCTGCACTTCGCGACCGTGCACTTCATCATCGCGAACGTGGTGCTGATCGTCGCCTGGAGCATTTTCATGGTGCTCTTGGCGCGTGAGCACAAAAAGCGCGAGGCTTCCCACGGCAAAACCCCGGAACACGCGACCGCTTGAGAGCCGGGAGCTCGGCGCTTTCGGAGCTGCACGGCTGGGTTGCGATCGCCCCCAATTCGAACTTTGCCCGGACCGTTAGCGGGCCAGCAATTTTGTCTCGCTAGCAACCCAGCGTCGGACCTGTCGGATCTTGCTAGTTCGGCGCAACGCCCTGAAAACCACTTGCGGTACGTCGATTGCGCTCGATGTATCAGCGATGTCTCGAAAAGTTTGGTTCATCACCGGTACGTCGCGCGGGTTTGGACGGGAATGGGCCATCGCCGCGCTCGAGCGAGGCGACCAAGTCGTGGCAACCGCGCGAAAGCTCGACCCCTTGAAGGATCTCGCTGACAAGTACCAGGGTCAGCTGCTTCCGCTCGAGCTCGACGTCACGAACAAAGACGCAGTAACCTCCGCCGTCGATCAGGGTTACGAGCACTTTGGTCGTCTCGATGTAGTGATCAACAACGCTGGCTACGGTCTATTTGGGATGGTCGAGGAGATCAGCGAGGCGCAAGCGCGCGCTCAACTCGAGACCAACTTTTTCGGCGCGCTTTGGGTGACACAGGCCGCGCTACCGCACCTTCGTGCGCAGAAGAGCGGTCACATCATTCAGGTCTCTTCGATCGGCGGCATTACCGCCTTCCCGATGGTTGGCCTTTATCATGCTTCGAAATGGGCTTTGGAGGGGCTATCCCAGGCACTCGCTCAAGAGGTTAGCTCGTTCGGCATTCACGTGACCCTGATTGAGCCCGGCGGCTTTGCTACTGATTGGGGCGGCTCCTCCGCCGCTCACGCCGATCCTCTGCCCGCGTACGAAGAGCTCAAGAAACAGGTCGCCGAGCAACGGAAGACTCGCTGGAAACCCGGCGATCCACTAGCCACGCGCAGCGCGATTCTGAAAGTAGTCGATGCGGCAAAGCCGCCGCTGCGGGTATTTTTCGGGGAGGCGCCGCTGGCCATGGCAAAGGCGGACTACGCCTCGCGCATCGCTACCTGGGAGGAGTGGAACGCCGTCTCCCGCGAGGCACAGGGCTAGACGCGCGGAGGGGCTAGCCGGTGCGAACTTTGCAGCGCCCGGCCTGCTTTCTCCTAGCAGCGGATTAGATGTCGGTCGCGGTGGCTGGAGTCTCATCCGAGCGCCCGTCGAGCTCGTTCCAAACCAGGCATGCGTCGCCCGTAAAGCGTGGCCCTGGCTTGATGCTGAGTGCGCCATTCAGATCGAAGCTGCTCGCGAAGAGCGCGCCGGTTGTCTCGACGCTGCCGTCCGCAATGAATGACGCACGCGGGGCAAACAGACTGCCATTGAGTTGTACCGGGCCAGACAGGTGGACCTGATCGCGAACGTACAGGCGCAGCGCATCGGGCTTCGCGCCCTCGGCCAATGACACGCCAGCGCTCGGCGCGAAGCAACCTGCAACGTATAGGCTGACTTGAGAATCCTTCTCCGGCACGACGCGCAGATCGCCCGCCACGATTAAGTCCCCGTCGACGAAGATCTGAACGCGGCCAGACGTGTGGACCGTCAACGCCGCGCTCGACTCGATCGCGGAAAAATAATATCGACCGCGAGCAAGGTAGATTTCGCGAGCGCGGTCGAGGCCCGAGAGCGCGTTCTCGACCGTCGCTGTCTCGCGCGGATCATCCCGCTGAGCGCCGTCATGGATCTCGGTCCGCAGCGCGTCGTAGTCGACGTCTGCCCCGCAGTCGCACGGAGCAGCGACGTTCGGCGTTGCGTAGGCGATTGTGGCCGCACTCTCCACAGCCGACAGGTCCGTTCCGGTGGGGACGGTCAGAGAGCCCTCCACGCGCAGCTGGTTGCCTGGCAATGACAGCCAGCCGGCTTCCGCGTTGCCGTGAATCGTCACCTGGGTGGACGCGCTGAGGGTCCCGTTCGTGCTCAATTCAGCGGCTTCGAAGCTATTGCCCACGCGGACCGCGCCCGGGGCGACGAGCGCGCCTGCGATCTGGATCGGCGCGTTACCCAAAAACTCGTCGTTGACGCCGACGGGGCCGTCGATGCGAGCGGCGCCCGCTGCGGCAAGGTGGTTACTCGCTTCGAATTCGCCGCACGCGCACAGCGCCATGGGAGCCCGCGCGAGCGCGCCCGCGGCAATCACGCGGCGGGCCTCTGCGTGCACCCCGAGGTCGCTTGCCGACGCAGGGACCCCCAACCGCGACAGATCGCACTGGGGGGCGGCGTCGAGAAGCAGATACTCACCCGGGCCAAGACCCTGCGCCACCGACGACCGCAAGCTCACGACATCGTTCGTTTGCGCCGGCTCAGCGCGAGCGTGCTCGTTTAGCCATTGCTCTCCGACATCGGCAGTTGAGGAGTCATTCGAGCCACACCCCGCGGCGGCAACTAGCGCAAAGCCCATTGCGATTGCTCGCGCACTCGTTGGGTAGGGGATCAAAGTCATGTCCACCTCTCTGCAACGCCCGTTCCACTTGTGATCACACGTAGGTTCTGGACTTACGTGAGGTCCCAGCCAATTTCGCCGTGACAAATCAGTCCGAGTGAGGCGATCCGCGTCCTTAAGGCTGCGTAGCCAAAACGCGTGTGATCGCAGCACCGCCTCAGTAGCGCCGATAGACTGAGCTAGAACGCCACGTCGAAGGCGACGTCGCCCGTGACGCCCGTTTGATACGCGCTCACCCGCCGCTCGAAGAAGTTCGTCACCTCTTGCACGTCCTGCAGCGCCATGAACGAAAACGGGTTCTTCGTGCCGTAGCGTTTCTCGAGGCCGAGCGTGACCAGGCGTTGGTCCGCGCAATATTCGAGATAGCGCTTCACTTCGGGTACCGACAGGCCCGCGATGCCGCCACCCAGAAGATCCTCGGCGAATTGTACCTCGCAGGCAATCGCCTCATCGAGCATGGCGTGGATGTCGGCTCGGAATTGGTCGTCGACCAACTCCGGCTCCTCTTCACGCACGGTGCGCACGACCTCGAAGGCAAACGCCATGTGCGCGCTCTCGTCACGGAACACCCAATTGGTGCCCGCCGCCAAACCATGGAGCAGCCCCCGTGAGCGCAGAAAGTACACGTAGGCGAACGCGCCGAAGAAGAACAAGCCCTCGATGCAGGCGGCGAAGCAGATCAAATTGAGCAAGAAGCGCCGACGGTCGGCCACCGTTTCGAGCCTGCCGAGGTTCTCTACCGAATCGAGGTACTTGTTACAGAACTCGGCTTTGCGGCGAATCGAGGGGATGTTCTCCACCGCGTCGAAGGCACGCGCGCGGTCTTCCGGATCGGGTACGTAGGTGTCGAGCAGCGTGAGGTAAAACTGCACGTGCAGCGCCTCTTCGTACAGCTGGCGCGACAAGTACATGCGCGCCTCGGGCGCGTTGATGTGCTTGTACAGATTGAGCACCAAGTTGTTCGCGACAATCGAGTCACCAGTGGCAAAAAAGGCCACGAGGCGGTGCACCAAGTGTCGCTCGGGCTCGCCCATACGCTGCGTGAGATCACCCACGTCGGTGGAAAAATCCACTTCTTCCACCGACCAAGTGTTCTTGATCGCGGCCCGGTACATCTCGAAGAAGGTCGGGTAGGCCATCGGCCTCAGAGTGAGACACAAACCGGGATCGAGGATTTTGTTGGGACGGGTCGAACTGCTCACTGGCACGCCTCGCAGCTTTCCGGATTCTCGAGCGAGCAGGCAACGGCCGCCGAATCGTCACTCGGCCCCACCGCGGGCGGGACGGGCGTGTAGCCGTGGACCGCGTGCGGATCTGCCTCACTGCGCGCGGGCGGCAGTTGGGACGGAGACGGCAGGTCTACGGTCGCCTTGGCAATGCGCGTCGCCGGTCTGGAGCGCAGGTAATAGGTGGTCTTGATGCCCTTCTTCCACGCATAGAAATACATGCTGGAAAGCTGGCCAATGTTGGGGTTCTCGATGAACAAATTCAGAGATTGGCTCTGATCGATGAACGCGCCGCGGTCGGCGGCCATATCGATCAGTGAGCGCATCGGCACTTCCCAGGCGGTGCGGTACACCGCGCGCAGGTTCTCTGGTAGCTCATCCAGCCCCTGCACCGAGCCCTCGGCCATCTTGAGCCGTGAGCGCACGCCCTCGTTCCACAGGCCACGCGCCTTGAGATCGTTGATCAAGTACTTGTTGAGCTGCATGAAATCGCCCGACAAGGTCTCGCGCTTGAACAGGTTCGAAACCTGCGGTTCGATGCACTCGTAGCAGCCGGCGATCGAGGCGATGGTCGCGGTCGGTGCGATGGCCACGAGCAGTGAGTTGCGCAGGCCGTGCGTGCGCACCCGCTCGCGTAGCTCGAGCCAACGCGGGCTAGTCGGAGTGACGCCTTCCCAAGCGTCGAACTGCAGCTCGCCGCGCGCCGCGCGCGTTTCGGGGAACGCCGGGTGCGGGCCCTTGACAATCGCCATCTCGACCGAGGCGCTCAGCGCGTGGAAGTAGATTTCCTCGGAAATCTTGCGCGAAAGCTCGCGCGCTTCCGGCGCATCGAAGGGCAACTTCAGCTGGAAGAACACGTCCTGCAGGCCCATCAAGCCGAGCCCCACCGGACGCCAACGCAGGTTCGAGGTCTTGGCTTCGGCGATCGGATAAAAGTTCAGATCGATCACGCGATCGAGCTGCGGCACCGCCGTGCGCACGGTTTGCGCGAGCTTCTCGAAGTCGAAAGCGAGCGAGCCGTCCGCTTCGACCTTCATGTGTCGACCGAGGTTGATCGAGCCCAGGTTGCAGACCGCGGTCTCGCCGGCCGACGTGATCTCCAAGATCTCCGTGCACAGGTTGGACAAGTGCACCGCGCGACCCGGCAAGGCCGTCTGGTTGCAGGCGCGGTTCGACTTATCCTTGAATGTCATCCAACCGTTGCCGGTTTGAGCCAAGGTGCGCATCATGCGCGCGTACAGATCACGCGCTTTGACCGTTTTCTGCGCGAGGCCGTTGCGCTCCGCCTCTTCGTAGGCAAGGTCGAATTCCTGCCCGTACAGGTCGGGCAGGTTCGGCACCGCTTTCGGGTCGAACAGGCTGAAATCCTGGTCGGCCTCGACGCGGCGCATGAATAAATCACTGACCCAGTTGGCCAGGTTCAGGTTGTGCGTACGGCTGGCTTCTTCCCCCGTATTGTCGCGCAGTTCGAGGAACGACTCGATGTCCGCGTGCCAGGTCTCGAGATACACGGCGCACGCGCCCTTGCGCTTGCCGCCTTGATTGACCGCGGACACGGAGGCATCGAGCGTCTTCAGCCAGGGCACGATCCCGTTGGACTTGCCGTTCGTGCTCTCGATCAACGACCCGCGCGAGCGCACGCGATGATACGCGAGTCCAATGCCCCCGGAGAACTTGGACAAGAGCGCGATGTCCGTATAGCTCTTGTAGATCTTCTCCAGATGGTCGTCCGGTGAGTCTAGCAAGAAGCAGCTCGAGAGCTGCTCGTGTTTCATGCCGGAGTTGAACAACGTGGGCGAGCTAGGCAAATATTCCAAACTGGAGAACAAGCGGTACAGCTCGAGCGCGTCGTTGACGTTCTCCGAAAGCGCGCAGGCGATGCGCATGAAAAACTGTTGCGGAGTCTCGATCACGAGCCGCGTTTGCGGGTGCTTCAGCAAGTAGCGGTCGTACAGAGTACGCAGACCGAAATACTCGAATTCGCGATCGCGCTCAGGGGCGATCGAATCATTCAGTTTTCTGGCATTTTTTCCAGTAAATGCCAGCAAGCGCTCGTTCACCAAGCCGAGCTCGTGCGCTTGCGACACGGCTTGCGAGAAGGCGTGGATCTCCTGCCCGCGCACTTCTTTCTCGATGTACCCGGAGAGCAGACGCGCCGCGAGCTTGGCGTATTGCGGCTCTTCGACGATCAAGCCCGCGGCAGTCTGAATCGATAGTTGATCGAGCTCGCGCGTGGATGCACCATCGTACAAGCCGCTGATGGTCTTCATCGCTACGCGGAGCGCGTCTACGTCCGGAAGACCTGCGCAGCAGCGGTTCACCGCGCGTACGATCTTGTTGACGTTGACCGGCTCGCTACCCCCATTGCGCTTCTTCACACGCATCGTGGTTTGCGGATAGGACGCGGAGTCGATCTCGGACTGCGTGGGAGCGAACGGCGACGGCACGTTCGACGAAGAGATGGACGGGCTCAACATTGTTTTTTTACTCCGCGTTCAAACGAAAGCGAGCGGCACTCTTCCGCTCCAAGACCGAGAGACACGCGAAAAACGGCATGGCGACCGCGAGCGAACGGCAAATGGCCGCTCGCGAACGGATCACCCCGACCGCCTCCCGCGAGGCACTCGAGATCACCGAGCGCCGGATGACTCCCGGGCGCTGGGTGCTGGCAGGTCTTCGGGCTTACGAGCCTTCCGGGCGAACCCGGGTTCCTACTGCCCACTGCTTGCCGGTACTGGGTTCAAAACCAGCGCCAGTGCCACCGTGGGGTTTGTTCTCGCCTACCGCTGCGGGGCAGCCCGGGCTTAAACCCGGTTCCCATTTTCAGCCTGTGCGAATGCGCAGGCACCAACACACCAACCGCTATAGGTTGGGGCCAGCGGCGCCGTCAACACAATATCTTGGGGTCCCGAGCCGATTTAGCCTAACGCCGCGGAAGGCTTCGAGGATTCATCTGTGCACTGGTCAACCGGCCAAGGGGTTACTTCTGAGCAGTACTCGAAAAGGCATTTCCGAGGCGCTGACGCGTCGCGTCCGTCCGCGTATGGCGGCTGTTGCGCTGGCTCCGAGCGGGGGGCACGCTCCCGTTCCGCCGCGCACATCAGCGCACGCGTCTACCCATTCCGCAGTTCTGGAGGATCCGATGTCTTTGCTCGATTCGCTCAAGAAGTACACGACCGTGGTAGCCGATACCGGCGACATCGAAGCCATCGGCAAAGCCAAACCGCAAGACGCAACCACCAACCCCTCGCTCTTGTTCAAGGCTGCGCAGCAGCCGCAATACAAGCACCTGGTGGAAGAAGCCCTCAGCCATTCCAAGAAGCAGCCAGGCAACCAAGAAGCCCAGACCGCGGCGTTCATGGACAAGCTGTTCGTCAACTTCGGCACCGAGATCTTGAAGTTGATCCCCGGCCGCGTGTCGACCGAGGTCGATGCGAGTTTCAGCTTCGACAAAGACGGCAGCATCGACAAGGCCCGAAACTTCATCAAGCTGTACGAGGCGGCGGGAGTGGAGCGAGAGCGCGTGCTGATCAAGCTGGGCTCCACTTGGGAGGGCATCAAAGCCGCTGAGCAGCTGGAAAAAGAAGGCATTCACACCAACCTGACCCTGCTCTTCAGCTTCGCCCAAGCGGTTGCTTGCGCGGAAGCCAAGGTCACGTTGATCTCACCGTTCGTCGGCCGCATCTACGACTGGTACAAGAAGTCGAAGGGCGTCTCCGACATCCCGCGTGAAGAAGATCCGGGCGTGAGCAGCGTGCTCCGCATCTACAACTACTACAAGAAGCACGGCTACAAGACCCAGGTCATGGGCGCCAGCTTCCGCAAGGTCGAGGAAATCATCGATCTAGCGGGCTGTGATCTGCTCACCATCAGCCCCGATCTGATCGCCAACCTGGCCGGCAAAGACGGCGAGCTCGAGCCCAAGCTCACCCTCAAGGGTGCCCAAGCCAGCGACAGCACGCTGATCCACCTCGACGAAAAGACCTTCCGCTTCGAGCACAACCAGGATCAAATGGCGGTCGAGAAGCTGAGCGAAGGTATCCGCGGCTTCTACTCGGACGCGCGTAAGCTCGAGAAATACGCGGCCGAGACCGTAGCCAAAGCCAGCGCGGCCTAGAGCCTTCGAGCTCACAGAGCGACCGCCGCGCGGCTGTTTCGGCTGACATTTTTCAGTCTTTGCGCAATCATCGACCCTGGTTCCCAAGCGGTTCCGGGGTTGTGCTTTTTTTCCCTCGGAGCCGTTGCTGCGCCGCGAGCGCCCCTGCTACCCCTGAGCGAGACTCTGCTGGTCCCTGTCGAAACGGAAAACCGCTAATGCTGGTCGAGACGCTGACTGCCGAGCTCGAGCGATTGTTCGAGTTGCCTGACCTCACCCGATTGAGCCGCGATGCCCTCGGCTTCGAGCCGGAAGACATCGGCGGGGTCGCCACCCGCGCTTCGTTCGCGCGCGCGCTCGCGGAGCAGGCCGTAGCCAGTGAAGCCGTCGATGCCTTGCTCGATGCAATCGCCCTCGACCGCCACGGCTTGCCGGGCTCGCTCGAGAGCGTGCGGGAGGGCGCGGCGACCAATGTGAGCTTGTCACCCGGTGACTCGATTGGACAGTACGTCGTGTTCGAGAAGCTCGGCACGGGGCCGTGGGCGAACGTTTACAAGGCGCGCCGTGACGGTCAGGAGTTTCGCGTCAAATCGCTGCACCCGCGGATTGCGGCGCGGCGCTCGGACGCCCATCGATTTCTGACCGCCTCGCGGCTGGCCGGGCTCGTCGCTCATCCCGGGCTGCCCAGTGAAGTGCGCGCTGGCGCGCTCGACGACGCCGGGTTGCATATCGGCATCGCGCACCCCGCGCACGACGGCGAGACTGTCCTTGCCTTGATCGCGCGCCGCGGTGCTCGGCATTTCAACGAGGCCTTGCCGCTACTCTGGGCCGTCGCCGAGGCCTTGGCTCCGCTTCACGCGGCGGGCTTGGTGCACGGCTCCTTGCACGCGGGCAACGTGCTCGTGACCGATCCGACGCCCAGCGCGCCCAAGGTCCTGTTGCTCGATCCTGGATCGTACTTCCTCAGACCGGCGCTGACGCTTGCGAACGGGCAAAACGGCATCACCCCCAGCTTTCTCCTGGCAAGCTCACCGGAACAGTTCCGCGGCCAAGCCCCGAGCGCACAAAGTGATCTCTACGCGCTCGGCGTGCTGATGTATCAGCTGCTCAGTGGCAAGGCACCCTTCGCGGGTCCGAACGCGGTCGACGCGTTGGTCGGTCATCTAACGCAAAACGCAGAGCCACTCTCGTTCGTGGCGGCGGGCAACGGCGCGACACCCGCGGTCGAAGCGTTCGTACGCAGCTTGCTGGAGAAGACGCGCGAGCAACGGCCGCGCGACGCAGGCGAAGCGTTGGAGGGGCTGCGGCGGATCTGGCGCGCTTCGACGCGGCCGCCGACCTGGGTAACGGACGAACGTTTGCCCGAAATGTTCGAGGCGCTGGCACGAAATCCGGGCGACGAGAATGCCGCCGCAGCTCTGGAATCGGGGGTGGATCTGGGCGCCGATCCGGAGCGCCTGGCCGATGGTTTCAATGAACTGGCCAAGAGCCTAGCGGGCCAGAGCGAGGCCAATCTCGAGCGCGCCATGAAGAAACACCTGGCGCGCGCCGCGCGCTTGTACGAAGCCGCCTCGCGCCACGACAGCGCGGAAGAGGTCTACGCCAAGCTGGTCGAGCTCGATCCGAGCGATCGCAGCGCGGTGCAGGCGCTCGTACGCGTCAAAAAGACGCTCGGCAAATACGAAGAACTGATCGAATCACTGCTCGAACAAAGCGAGAGCAGCGACAGCTCTTCGGAACGCGCGGAGCACTGGGCAGAGATCGGCCAGCTGTACGAAAATGAACTGAAGGACAAGGAGCAAGCGCTGGTCGCCTATGCCCAAGCC
This sequence comes from Pseudomonadota bacterium, assembly GCA_037200885.1. GTDB lineage: Bacteria > Myxococcota_A > Polyangia > Polyangiales > Polyangiaceae > PMG-095. The sequence goes on along the minus strand of JBBCIN010000001.1, from coordinate 962,887 downwards.
TTCTGTGAAGATCCACTGAGTGAAGCGCACGTGGCCGCGGTAGAACGCTTGGCTGGGACGCGCTACCCCGCTTGGGAAGACGTGCTCGGTCGGGCCATCGCAGCGCTCGAGTCGGATCTGGGTACCGCCGAACGCCACGCGCTGCTTTTCCAAATCGGCCGCTGGTATGCCGAACGCGTGATGCGCCCGGACCTGGCGCTGCCTTGGCTGACGCAATTGGTGGCGGCTGAACCGAACCACGATCCTGCCCTGCTGCAGCTCTCACAGATCTACAAAAAAGCACAACAATGGGCCGAATACGGCCAAGTGTTGTTGCGCCGCGCAGACGTGGCAGCCCCGAATTTGGCCCGCGATCTGCGGGTAGAAGCAGCCGAGCTGCTCGCCTCGCGCTTGAACAACGCGGCCGGCGCACGCGAGCTGTACGCCGCGGTGCTCGAGGAAGATCCGGGCCACGCCAAGGCGAGCGCAGGTCAAGTGGCACTGCTGGACGCCGCAGGCGATGCCGCGGGCGCCCTGCTCGTGCGACAGACCCGCGCCAAGACCCTGCGCGGGGACGAACGACATCAGCTTTTGTGCGAAGTTGGCGAGGCGTACGACGTCGATCTAGACAAGCTGGACGCGGCCGAGAAGACCTACCGCGAGGTGCTCGCGGAGAATCCGCACTTCATCGACGCGCTGCGCGGCCTGGACCGGGTGTTGACCCGCGCCGGCCGCTATCGCGAGCTGCTCGATGTCCTGCGCGCACAGATCGATCTGGCGGTCACCACACGCCAGAAAATCACTCTGTACGAGCGTATTGCAGGCGTATTCGACGAAGAGTACCTGGACCACGAGCGCGCGGCCGAGGCGCTCCAAAGTATCCTGCTTCTGGATCCGGAGCATCAAGACGCGAGTCGCGAGTTGGCGCGGCACTTTCGCGCGCTGGAGCGCTACGAAGCGCTGGCGGAGCACTACCAGCGGCACGCTCAAGGCGGCCCGGTCGAACGTCAGATCGAAACCGGGATGCAGCTCGGCCGTGTGCTGTCCGAGAACCTGAAGCAGCCAGACCGCGCCCTCGCCGCCTACGAGCGGGTGCTCGAGCTGGCGCCGAGCCACGCGGGCGCGCTCGACGCCCTGGCGACTCTGCGAGCCGTCGTAGGCGACGCGCAAAGCGCGATCGACGCGATCGATGCATTGAGCGACAAGGCCACGACCGCGCAAGCCAAGGCCGATCTCGAAGTGCGCGCGGCTCAGGTGCTGGAGGGCCGCGGCGACAGTGCTGGCGCCCTACGCCGCTATCGCTTGGCCGCCGAGCTCTTGCCGGACGATTTGGGCGCCCGCCGGAGGCTGGTCAAAAAGCACGTCGAATACGGCAGCTATGCCGCAGCCGCGGAGCTCTTGGAAGCAGAGATCCCAATCGCCAAGAACGAACGAGAGCGCGCCAAGCTGGCCGGCGACATGTCGCTGATCTGCTATAAATACCTGCACGATACCTCGCGCGCGGTCGCCACGGCCCAGCTCGCCTTGCACATCGATCCGAGCAACGGCGATGCCTTGCGCGTGCTCGGCTACACCGCTCACGCGGAGAAGCGCTACGTCGAGGCCGCCACGCGCTTCGAGCCAGTGCTCGGCCAGCTGGAAATGCTGGGCGATGAGGAAGCGCGCGAGATCGCCTTCTTGTACATCGATTCCCTGGCGCAGAGCGGCTCCGCGGACAAGGCGCTGAATCAAGTCGGCGGCTTGATGAAATGGTTCGAAGACGACGCGAGCGCGTTGCTGCGCATCGCCGAGGTCGCCGCCGAGCACGGCAGCGCCGAGCAGACGCTGTGGCTGTGTGAGCTCTTGTTGGGCGGACTGCGCGCCATGCTCTCGCCCAAAGAAGAGAGTGAAGCGGAGCTCCGGAACGGTGAGGCACTGTCCAAACTCGGTCGCTACGCCGAGGCCAAGAGCTCCTTGCAGCGAGCCAGCGAGCTCGACCCCACTTCGAGTGGGCCACTTCGCGCGCTCGGTCGCGTGTACGCGGCGGAGGGGCAAACCCAGCCGCAAATGGATGTGCTGTACCGCGAGTTGTCGCGCTCGGAAGGCGAGCGAAAGGTCGAAATTCTCCTGGAGATGGGCGACGTCGCCGCTGGAAAGCTGGGCGATTCCGAGTACGCGGCCAAGAGCTACCTGCTCGCGCTGAGCGAGCGCCCCAACGACCGCGCCATCCTGACCAAGCTGATGCAGCTCTACGGCGCCGAAAAAGACTGGCCGCAGCTGATTCAAGTCATCACTCGGCTGGCAGACGTCGTTGAAGAGCCCAAGCACAAGGCCAAGTACCTGCACACGGCGTCGATGATCGCGTCGCGCGAGCTCTCCGATCTGAAGCTTGCCTCGACTCTGCTCGAGCAAGCATTGGAGCATGACCCGGATCGCACGCCAGCGATCGACGAAGCATTGTCGATGTACCAGCGGCTGAAGAACTACGACGGTGTGAAGCGCATGCTCAAGCTGCGCATCGGAAGCGCGCAGCGCGCCGGCGACAAAGAGCGCCTGCTCGAGTCGCTCTCTGAGCTCGCCGACGTCTACGAGCGGTTCCTCGGTCGACGCGATCAGGCAGTCGCCGTGTACGAATCGGCGTTGAAGGTCGAACCCGGCAGCACGCATTTCCAAGAAAAGCTGGCCCGACTATACGGGGAGGATCCGGTCTCGTACTTCGAGAAGGCAGTGGAAACCCTGGGCAGCTGGATCGAACGGGATCCGTACCGGCCCGCGCCGTACAAGCTCTTACGCAAGGTGTACACCGAGGCGCGTCACGCCGACGCCGCCTGGTGCACCTGCCAGGCGCTGCACGTGCTGGGACAGGCGGAGCCCGACGAAGAGCGTTTCTTCGACCGGATGCGCAGCGAGGAACCGGCGGAGGTGAGCGATCCGGTTTCGCCGGACGAGTGGCTCTTGGCGGCCATGCCCGAGACCAGCGAGCCTTTTTTGACCGAGCTGTTCGCGTTGATTCAACCGTTCGTGGTAGCGGCGCGCGCGAGGCCGCTGGCTTCGTTCAATCTGTCGGGTGATCATCACATCGACGTGGAGCGCTACCCATACGGCGTGGTGTTCGCGGTCAACGCGGGGGCGCGCGTGTTATCGGTGCCCGAACCGCGCATGTATCAGAACCCCGAGGTGCCTTCTTGCGTCTCGTTCCTGTCCACGTCGCCGCCGTCGTTGTTGCTGGGCGCGCGCGCGTTTACCGAAGACGTGACGCCCGTGGCGGCTGCGTTCTTGGCCGGCAGGCACCTCGCCTACTACCTGCCCGGCCTGTACGTGCGGCAGCTGCTGTCCAACACCACCGCGCTCAAAGCCTGGCTGTTTGCGGCCATTCGCTTGGTAAAGCCGAAGTTCCCGGTAGCGCCCGATTTGCAGGCGCCGGTGCAGGAGGCTTCCCGCGCGCTCTCCGAGCTGGCGACCGGCCCTCGCCTCGAACAACTCTCGCACGTGGTCGCCAAGCTTCTCGAAGACGGCGCGTCGCTCGATCTCAAGCGCTGGGTGCAAGACGTCGACCTAGCGGCGGACGCCATCGGCTTCGTGCTCTCGAACGATCTCGAGGTCTCCGTCGAGCGTCTGCGCGCCTTGCCTCAAGACGCCGGATCGCCTGCGCTCGCGACACGCATCGAGCACCTGATCGCGTACGCGGTGAGCGCACGCTACATGACGGTGCGTGAACACCTGGGAATACGGCTCGACGCCGGTTGAGTGTCGGCTTCCCAGCCGACTCGCAGGGACGCACAGAAGTGACTATTGTCGGACCGAGGGCCGCGAGGTATGGCCCGGGTGGGGGGCATCTTGCCCCGCGTCGAGCGTTCAACAACCGTCAGAGACGTCCCGCGTGGGATGTATAAGGAAGCTTGCAATGTCTTTGAAAGCCGGAGCTATTTGGGTCGCTATTTTGAGCCTTTCTATGATCGAAATGGGTTGTAGCAGCGACAATGAATCGACAACCCCAGCCGCGTTCGCATTGACGAGCCCCTCGTTCAAGAGCGGAGACAAGATCCCGGATAAGTTCACCTGCGAGGGATTGCCCTTCGGAGGAGGGATTTCCCCCGCCCTCAATTGGACCCCAGGCCCCGCTGCGACCAAGAGCTACGCCTTGATCCTGAAAGACACGTCGCTCTCCACGAAGAGTCCCCCCGATCCCCATGGCTTTCACTGGATCATGTGGAGCATCCCCGCCGGCACCCATTCTTTACCTGAGGCCATGGGTGGCGATCAGCACCCGGCATCGCCGGCGGGTTCCGAACAATACAGCGGCTACCCTGGACCACGGGCCACGGATGGCACAGACCCCCAGCCCTATCAGTACCTCGGGCCGTGTCCCTCCGTGGGAGCTGCGATCTCCGGCAACGACGCCGACCGCAGCAACGACAACTACGCTTTCGTCCTCTACGCAGTGGACAAAGACGTGCTCGATCTGCCGACACAGGACCCCATGGCGAACTGGGCTCAACCGCTCGACGAGTACTTCGATTCGATCGCGATTGCGCAGACCGAGTTGACTGGTACCTCGAACGCGAAACCGACCGCGCCGCCGCCCGGCTGACAGATCGACTGTTTCGAAAGTGCGGAGCTGACGCTTCGCACTTTCGTCACTGAAGCGGTAGGTTCTTCCGCGAGATCTCTTTCAGCTCTCCATTCAGATAGCGAAGTTCGACGCTGAAATTCCCGACTGGAAAGAGCCCATTCATGCCCTCGGGCGTGCCGAGCTCGAGCTCTCCGTAGAAGTAAGACTTGCCCTTCATTTGGCCCGCAGACACGGGCCCGTTGAGCACCAGTAGCTCCTGGATGCGGCATTGCTCGTCCAGCGCGAAGAAGTAGAGCGCGTTGTCGTTGCCGCTGTGCGCGGAGGGCGGGCCCGCGATGTACACCACGGCTTCTTTCTTGCCATCGCCGTCCAAGTCGAGGAGCTGTCTGTCCTCCACGTGCGGTCGACTGTACTCGTCCCAGTCGCTGCCTACGAGCTGACCGTTCTGGTATCGGTCCAGCGCTTGGCCGAAGCTGGACGAATAGCTGAAGTTCTTGAAGTCGACCTGCTCCAGGTTGCAGTTCTTGGCTTTCGGGGCATCGGAGCGATGCCGTGACGCGATGGCTTTGAGCTGCCGATCGATCTCATCTACTTTGCTCTGGGCCTGCTGACGATCTTGTTCGATTTTCTGCGCCGCTTTGGCCGCTTGAGCTCGCGCGCTGCTCGCCGTGGGGCCGCCGCGCGCGAGGCTGAGCAATGCCTGCCGTTCTTTCTCGATCTCGTTACTCGATGCCAGGACCGCCTTTGTCGCCGTAGCGACTTGGGCACTGAGCGCCTTGACCTGCGTCGCGTCCTCGAGTGCAGCCGTGCCGTGCAGCTTGGCCGATGCAGCGTCTCGGTTCGCCGCGGCAAGTTTGCTCTTATCGGCCGATGCGCTGGCTTTTAGCTTGTCTGCCGTCTTCTGCTTGCTGGTCGCGTCCGCTTGCTCTTTGCTCGCGGTCTTTGCGAGCTGGCTCGACATCGAGTCGAGTACGCCGGTCAAACTCTTGAGGTCTTGCACGATGAAGACAATCTCGAACGCGGGATCCTGCAGCTGCATCCCCAGAGCGGACAGGCGCGCGTCGAGCGCCGTGATCGCCGCCGCATCTTTGCCCAGCGCTTGGCCGCGCGTCGAGACGGCTAGAAACTGCGCCCGCAGCGATTGGCGTGTGGCGTCGAGCCCCACGGCGCCAGGCTTCTTGCTGTCTGCCGTGTACTTGTCGTATGCCGCGCGCGCGGCTTGGAGCTCCTTCGCGAAATCCGCTTGGCCGGACTTGAGCGCGGTCGCCGCGGAGGTGCGCTGCGCAACCAGCGGCTCGATCTGGGCGCGCTGCGCCTCGAGCCGCTCCCGAATCTTCAGCGCCAGAGCTTGATCGGCAAGCGTCGTAGCGACATACCGCTGTGCGGCCGCGCGCTCCCCCAGCCGTAGCAGACCAATGCCCTCCTTGCATGATTCGGGCGCCGCGCCGCCGAGCTCCTGGCAACCTTCAGCGGTGGCCTCGAGAAGATTTTGGCAATCCCAATCCACGCTGCACGGCGGATGCGTTCTTCCCCCCAGCACTTGCATGCAGTTGAAGGCGATGCGCTCGGCGCGGGATTTGCCGATCGACTGAGTGCAACTCGCTGGCGACGTCGATTGCGCGGCGAGCGACGCGGGCCAACTCGACAGCAAGCTCAACGATGCGCAGCACACGCCGGCGAATTTGGACATCATCTGTCACGTTAACGCGCCGGCGGCGCACTCGTCCTCGGTCGAGCAGCCTCCGGGGTGGGCGCAATGTCAGTTCATGTCAAGAACGTTCAAGTTCGGAGGGCCTGCTCGATCAGTTCCACGTGATGCTTCGCCGGGACCCGCCAGCCCTCGTGGTTCCGTGGAATCGGCTGAGCGAATGGCTGCCGACAAGTACACCACGCACACTTCGGGTTAATGTGATAGTCGACCGCATGGCCGACGTAGGCAATTGAAGCAGGCGACGGAGCGACGCGAGTGGTTTTCAGTTCGACGATTTTTCTATTTCTGTTTCTGCCGGTCGTCCTAGCGCTGTACTTCGCGCTGCGGCCTGGGCTGCGAAACGGCTGGCTGCTGCTGGCTAGCCTCACCTACTACGCTTGGGGTGAGTCGACGTTCCTTGGGCTCGTGCTGCTGTCGATATTCGGCAACTACCTGTTCGGGTTGGCGCTGCAGCGCCTGCAGGCAGCCTTGCCTCGGAAACTGATGCTCGCATTTGCGGTGAGCGCCAATATCGGGCTGCTGGTCTGGTACAAATATGCGAATTTCCTCGCAGGCAGCCTGAACGACCTGCTGCTGCTCGCCCATTCCCAACACGCGCCGATCATCCTCGCGCCGATCGCGTTACCACTCGGCATCTCGTTTTTTACCTTCCACGCACTCTCGTACGTGGTCGACATCTATCGCCGACAAGCAGTCGCGCAGAGAAGCCTGCCGCTCTTGTGTTTGTACATTCTGTTTTTTCCGCAGCTGATCGCGGGGCCGATCGTGCGCTACCATGAGATTTCCGATCAGCTGTCCCAGCGCAAGGTAGACGTGACTGATCTGGCAGCGGGGATCGAGCGCTTCGTGGTTGGCTTGACCAAGAAGATGTTGATCGCGAACACCGCAGCCCAAACCGCGGACGGCATTTTTGCCGTGCTGCCAGCTGATCTCACCGCGCCGCTGGCCTGGCTCGGCGTTGGCGCTTACGCAATCCAAGTATATTTCGACTTCTCCGGATATTCCGACATGGCGATCGGTCTTGCGCGGCTATTCGGCTTTCGCTTCCCCGAGAACTTCGACTATCCGTACATTGCGCGCTCGATGACCGAGTTCTGGCAACGCTGGCACTTGTCGCTCTCGCGCTTTTTTCGCGATTATCTGTACATTCCCCTGGGCGGCAATCGGCGCGGGCGTGCGCGGACCTACGTCAACCTGGCTACCGTGTTTCTGCTTTGCGGGCTGTGGCATGGCGCGAGTTGGAATTTCGTGTGCTGGGGCGCGCTGCACGGCGCGTTTCTGATCGTCGAGCGTCTCGGCCTGCTGCGCATTCTCGAACGCACCTGGTCCCCAGTTCGGCACGTGTATTGTCTGACCGTCGTCCTGATCACGTGGGTTTTCTTTCGCTCGCCCAACCTGCTGGTCACCTCGCAATTCCTGCATGCCATGGTTGGCTTGGGCCAGGGCGCCGGAACAGCCGTGCGAGCCGTGAACTACTTGGACGACGAGTGCTTGCTCGCTTTGGGCGCGGGCGTCGTTTTTTCGACGCCGATCGCGGCCTGGCTGAAGCGCCAACTGAGACTGCCAAGTGCGGCTCACGTCGCCCTGTTCGACTTGAGTAAGCTCGTGACCCTGGTCGTGATGGCGGTGGCCTCGGCCATGCGCTTGTCCTCGGGGACGTACAACCCTTTCATCTACTTCCGGTTCTAGTGCCGTTCAGATCTGACCCGCGCCGGTTCGTAACGGCCTGCTACCAGTGGCTCCTCGTCGGCCTTTTCGCACTGGGCCTGTTCCTGCCGCTGCTCGATTGGCGTTTCGATCTCGATCACACCGCTGAGTTGAGTGAAAATCGTATCGCGGCGCCCGCGCCAGCTTGGCCCCACGGTGTCACCGAGTGGAAGGCGCTGCCGGCTGTGCTCGAAAAGTACTGGAACGACGCGTTTGGCTTTCGTCGCCAGCTGATTCGTTGGCACACCGTGGCCCGCTACGAGTTGGGCATCTCGGCGTTCCCACTCGTCGCCATCGGGCGACATTCATGGTTGTTCTATGCCGGCGAGGATTCCTTCGAGCAATACCGAGGACTGCGTCCGTTCTCGCAAGCCGGGCTCGAGGCTTGGGCGCACGAGCTCGAGGCTCGCCGACTCTGGTTAGCCAGCCGTGGCGCGCAATTTCTGTTCGTCATCGCGCCCGACAAGCAAAGCATCTATGCCGACGAAATCCCCAATCGCTATGGGCCGCGCGGGCAAACGCCGGCCGATCAACTGCTGCCCTATTTACGAGCGCACACCCAGGTTTCGGTGTTGGATTTGCGCGAGCCCGTCCACGCCGCACGCGCGCAGGGCGCAGTGTACGCGCGCACCGACACCCACTGGAACGATCTGGGCGCGTTCGTCGGCTATACGGAAATCATCGCGCGCCTTCGCACCTGGTATCCGAAGGTGAAAGCGCGGACTCGTGCCGACTTCGTGCAACTGCCCATGCCTCGCTGGAACGGCGACTTGGCCTTGATGCTGCCCGGCCTCTTCGAAGTCACGACAGACACCGGCGATCACTGGAAGCCCCTGTTTACCCCCGCGTCACAAGAGCTACCGCCGTCGGACTACAGCCCACCCGCGAGCATCAAATTTAGTTCCTTTCGAGGTCCAGTCGATCCGGAGTTGCCGCGCGCGATCGTCTTTCACGATTCTTTCCTGCTCTCGTTCGACGAGCGCTTTCCCGCGATGCGCGTCTATCCGCAGCACTCGATGCCACCTCCGCCGGCTACGTTCCGACCTCGCCTGCTCTTGTCCGAGCAATTTTCTCTTTCGGCGTTCACCTGGCAGTCAATCTTCGACCCGGACCTGGTGGTACGCGCCCAGCCCACGCTCGTGATCGAGGAAGTGGCGGAACGGATACTGAAGAACGGGCCGCAAGGCACGGTTCCGATCGTGAACCCCTGAGCGACTCGAATGACCGATTCGCTCGCTCGAGCAACGCTTCGCCGATCTAGTGCGAACGATGCGCGGAGAGCGGCCGCCGGAGACTCAGCCTTCGGCCTTGGCCTTCTTGATCCATTCGTTGATCTCGCCCTCGATCACGCCCAGAGCCTGGCTCTTGAACGGACGCAGTAGGAACGGCACGTCGATGTCCAGATCGATGCTTTTATCGAGCACCTCGAGCGAGCCCGACAGCGCCATTCCCTTCACTTTGAACGAGATATCGGCCTTGTTCGGACCCTTCCAAGTCACTTGCGGGTTGTAATTCGCGTACTTTTGCGCGTACGCGGCGAGCGCTGACTCAGCGACTTTTTTGGCGCGTTCTTGACCGAGATCGTGGGGGACGGAGTGCTTCATGGAGTCCTGTTGCGGCAAGCGCCTGGCTGGTACTTAACTCACTTGAGCGGTGAAGACCAACTCCTTCAATCGCAACAAAGCGCGGCAGAATTACCTATTTGACGACTCGGCGAGCGCTGCCACTGGAATTGGGCCGGGAAAACAAGGGCAACCGGACTTAGCGACGCCCCTTGAAGCCCATCATGTTTTGCACCGCGGACTCACTCGCTTCGGCGATCTGATCCTGCTCACGGGCCAGATCGGCGCAGGCTTCACACAACTTCTTGGTCTTGCCGGACACCTTGAGCGTCTGAAGTTCGTCGCTCTCCTCACCGCAGCCTTTGCACGTCGCCATGAGCCGATACTAGCGAGCTTGGCCCGGCTTTAAAAGCGGCGTTCGGTGATGGCTAGATCTGCCACCACTCCGAAATGATCGGACGGCCAAACCGGCTCGGCCCCGCTCAGCTCCGCCGCATTGAAGGCCAACTCGGCGCGGAGCGGCTCACCGCGGAATTGGCGATCGGGACCGCGCACGAAGATGTAGTCGATGCGCCGCGAGGGTTCGCGCGCCTTGGCGGCGTATGGGTTCGTGCGGTCGTAGGTGTATCCCGGCCCCTCACTGGCGAACGCCCAGGCGTCCGCGAAGTATACGGTCTTGCCATTGAGCGCGCACAGACCCCTCAAGAATCGAATTTCGTCCGCGTCGGGCTCGGCGTTGAAGTCACCCAACAGAACTGGCGGCAGGTCGGGCCCGCCGATGGGCGAGAGATCCGCCACGCGCTCGGCGATGAACGCGACTTGGCGCTGACGGATTACCCCTTGGTGAAACTTCCAGTTCAGGTGCGTCACGAACACGGGCAGACTTCCGTGAGGGGTCTGGCACAGCGCGTAGAGCAAAGAACGAGTCTCACCGCTTTCGCCGCCGGGCAGCTGGAAGCTCTGCTCGGAGATAATCGGATGACGAGACAAGACGGCATTGCCGAACTTCAAGCCATGGCCATAGTCGCTGGCCACGCCATAGGCGAGCTGATAGCCGAGTCCGTCTGCGATCTCGGTCAGCTGATCGTTCTGTGCGGTCAGGGGAGCGTCAGGGGCGGTCTCCGGCCGGAAACGGAGCACCTCTTGCAAGCCCACGACCTCGGGTTGTAGTCGCTCGAGCTCGCGGCGAATCAGCGGCAGGCGCGCAAGCCATGGGCCACTCTTGTTCCAAACGTTGATCGTCGCCACGCGCAGCACGCTCATCGATGCTCCTCTGGCGGCTTCGCGAGGAAGCAGCCGAGCCGGAGAATAGCCCAGCTTTTCCGGTTCGTCTTGAGCGCCGGGCAGGCTGGGACTAAGGTGATTGCTTCATGCTGATCGGCGTCGATTTCGGAGGAACTCTGGTCAAAGCAGGCATCGTCGAAAATGGCGACGTCGTGCGCTCGACCTCGACCCCGACGCGCGCAGGCTCCAGCGCAGAGGACGTGCTCGATACGATCGCGAGCACCGTGCTGGCCCTTTCGTCCAAGCCGGACGCCGTGGGCGTGGCCATTCCCGGCGAGGTCAACTCCGATGGTCGCTGTTGGCGCTTGCCCAACGTGCCGGGCTTCGAAGGCGTGCACATCGCCGAGGAGCTGGCGCGCCGCCTGCGTTGTCCGATCGCCGTCGAGAACGACGCCACCACGGCCGCGCTCGGCGAGCGTCTGCACGGGCACGGCCGCGAACACCCGAGCTTCTTGATGCTGACCTTGGGCACGGGCATCGGCGGCGGCCTCGTGCTCGGCCACCAACTGTACCCGGGCGCCACGGGCTTCGCGGCCGAGGTCGGGCACATGAAGGTGGACACCGCGCCGGACGCGCCATTGTGCGCGTGCGGTCAGCGCGGCTGCGTGGAAACGTTCGCCGGCACGCGTGCCCTGCTGCGGGAGTTTGCGCGGCACGGCGGTCACGCCAGCGAGGTTTTGCCGATCGCCGTCAGCGCCCGGCGCGGGGAAGTTGCCGGCATGAAAACCTTCGAGATGATGGGCACGGCGCTGGGCCGCTTGCTGGCCAACATCCAGAATTTGCTCGACCTGAACGCAATGGTCTTCTCCGGCGGAGTTTCGGCATCATTCGACTTGATCGAGCCGTTCGTGCGCGATGCGCTGCGCAAACAAGCCTTCGCGCCGCCACTCGCAGAGGTGCCGCTGCTCGTCAGTGAGCTGGGCGAACGCGCTGGCGTGATCGGCGCAGCGCATCTGACCTCGCTCTGAAAGGGACGTCATGAAAGCGGTCCTCGTCTCGCAGCCGGGTGGACCAGAAAAGCTCGAGCTCGTGGATCTGCCGGACCCCACGCCAGGGCCAGCCGAGGTCGCGATCGAGATCCACGCCGCCGCGCTCAATCGCGCGGATTTATTGCAACGGCGCGGGCTGTACCCACCGCCGCCTGGCACGACGGATATTTTGGGACTGGAGTGCGCGGGAGTGGTGAGCGAGCTGGGGCCGGGCTGCACGGGCAGCGTGCGACTCGGCGAACGGGTGATGGTGCTGCTCGGTGGCGGCGGCTACGCCGAGCGCGTGGTGGTGCCCGAGGCGCTCGCCATGAAGGTCCCGGACGCATTGAGCTTCGAACAAGCTGCGGCAATTCCGGAAGCATTCCTGACCGCGCGTGAAGTGCTGTTCGCCGCCGGCAAGCTCGGCAGCACCGAATCCGTGTTGATCCACGCCGCCGCGGGCGGAGTGGGCAGCGCGGCCGTACAATTGGCGCATTCAATCGGGGCGCGGGTGTTTGCGACCGCCGGCGGCAGGGCCAAGTGCGAGTGGGTGCGCGCTCTCGGCGCAGACTGGGTCATCGACTACAAGAGCCAGGACTTTGCCGCCGTGATCAAAGAACAGACCGCTGGCCGCGGGGTGGACGTGATCTTGGATTTCGTCGGCGCCAGCTACGCCGAAAAGCACGCCGCATGCCTCGCTACGTGCGGCAGGCAGGTCGTGATCGGTGTCCTGGGCGGCGCCGAAGCGTCGGTCAACTTGGGTCGACTCATCCACAAACGGCACAGCATGCTGGGCGTGGTGATGCGCTCGCGCTCGACGCAGGAAAAGATCGCACTGACACGCGCCTTCGTGCGCACCACGCTGCCGCTCTTGGCGGACGGGCGCTTGAAGCCGCTCGTGGACAGTGTCTTCCCACTGAATCTCGTCGCACAAGCGCACCAGCGCATGGAGTCGAACGAAAACCTGGGAAAGATCGTACTGAGGGTTCGCTAGTGCTTCAGCCGAGCTTGGCGCGGATACGGATCAAGCCCGGCCCGGGCTTGATCCGCGCTTGGCAGGCCAGGCGCGTATCGCCCTCGCCGCCGAGGATGTCGAGCAGCTCTTCCTCTTGTTCATCGGGTGGCGACAAGAGCTCCTCACCCTCCAAGATTTCGATGTGGCAGGTGCCGCAGCTGGCCGATCGACAAGAGAACGGAATCGGCGCGAAGTAGTGGTCGCAAATATCCACGAGCTCGCCGCCACCCTCGACGTCGATGGTTTTCGCGGGGCCGATGCTGTTGCCCAGGAACTCGATCTTCGGCACGCATGGCACATAGCCGCTCCTTTTCGCCATTTCAACGAGAAGATTGCGACCGAACGCACCCTGCCCGACCGTCGGGTGCAAAAAGAAGCCAGCTTTCCCGGCCAATCAGCGTCGTGAATCAACGCGTTCCGCGCCCGCCGAAGATGTGGTTTGCTGAACGCAATGACGGATAGCGGCGAAGATCCCTTCGACTGGGTCGGCGCCACCCTGGACGGCAAGTACCAGGTCGACGCGGTGGTCGGGCGTGGAGGCTTCGGCGTCGTCTATCGCGCGCATCACCTCGGCTTCAACGAGAAGGTCGCAATCAAGTGCTTGCGCATCCCGCGCACCTTGAGCGGCGCTGCGCGCGACGAATTCGAGCGCAACTTTCTAGCCGAGGGACGGCTCCTCCACCAACTATCGCGCTCGACCGCGGGCATCGTGCAAGCGCTCGACGTCGGCGCGCTGGTCTCACCGAACAAGACCTGGACCCCATTCATCGTCTTGGAGTGGCTCGACGGCCAATCGCTGGCCGAGAATTTCGCAGAGCGGCTCCGCACGGGCTTGGGCGGGCGCACGCCGAAGGCGGCGATCGAACTCTTGGACAGCGCCGCGCGCGCACTGTCCTTGGCACACGAGCAAGGCATCGCGCACCGCGACATCAAGCCGGCCAACCTGTTTTTGGCCGAGGTTGGCGGCAGAAAAACGCTGAAAGTCCTCGACTTCGGCATCGCCAAGGTGGTGACCGAATCGGAGAGTTTCAGCAAAGCCTTCGAAGAGACCGGCACTTCGTTGCAAGCGTTCACGGCGCGTTACGGTTCGCCGGAACAGTTCAGCCGCCGCTACGGCGCGACGGGCCCGTGGAGCGACGTGTTCTCGCTCGCGCTGGTGCTGGTGGAAGCCATCGTCGGGCACAGCGCACTCGAAGGCGTCGACGCGGCGCAGTTGTTCATCGCCGCGGCAGACACCACGCGCCGCCCCACGCTGCGCGCGCACGGAGTCGATCTCGGCGATGCCGTCGAAGGCGTCTTTGCGACCGCGCTCGCGGTCGACCCCAAAGAGCGTTACCCAAACGCTGGCGAATTCTGGGACGCGCTCTTGGCTGCGTTCGCCCAGAGCGGGGAGGTCCCGATCTCGTTGCCGAGCGCGGGGCTGAGCGGCCGTTACGTCGCGAGTAACCCCGATGGCGTCACGCGCGTGGACGGAGCCGCGGTGACTGGAAATGCGCCGCTCAGTACAGGTTCCGCCACCGAGCTGACCGCTAGCACGCCGCTGCCGGCCGATCGCGCTTCGGCCTCGCTGAACCGAGCCAGTTCGTCCAACGCTTGGCAGCGATTCGCCGCCGCGGGCGTGCTGCTCGTGATTGGTTTGGGGGGGCTCGCCGTGTGGCGCGCTCGCACCCCCACGTTCACCGCTCAGGGCGTGAGCGCGAAAGCCAACGCGAGCACGAGCCGCAGTGCGGACGCCAATGACGGCGCGCTAGCGCCGCGCGAACCGACCAGTGCGACGAGCGCGACAGCGAGCGCGACACCCATGCCGGACAGCGCGCATTCCGCCGCGGCGAGTCGCGGGTTCGCGGGGCTGCCTGCGCGCGATATCCCCGCAGGACTGGTTACGCAAAGCGGCGCGTGGCTCGACAAGTTCAGTGTCCTGCGGCGCGACGACAACCAAGGCTTGGCCTACAGCCAAGCCTTCGCCCGCTGCGCCGATACCGGCAAAACGCTGTGTACCGATGGCCAATGGCAACGCGCCTGCGACTCTTTTCCAGAAGTGGGCGAAGCGCCCTCGTGGACCGAGAGCATCGAGGACGGACGAGTCGTGGTACGGGGCGGTGGCTCGTGCAAGCAGCGGAAATTGGTCGGTGAGACCGAAAAAGACCCGCAACGCATCGGGCTGTGCTGCGATCGCGCGATCGCGATGGACTCGACCTCGATGCAGAAGCCGTTTTTGTCGTCGACCGCCAGCATCGTGCTCAAGCTCGAGACCGCGCTCAATCAGCGCAGCATCGCTGGCTTCCTCGATCTATCCGAGGATCACCTGACCTTGAACGAAAAGGTGCGGGACAAGCCCGCCCTGAAGAGCTTACTCACGCAATCCTTCGCGGCCGCGCGCGATCTGGTGATCGTCAACGATCACTGCGACATTTCCGTGTCCGCAAAGAAGATCGTGACCAAAAAATCGCGCCGCGTCAAAAAGACCAGCTACGAAACCACCGGCTGGACCGCGATATGTCAGCAAACGCGCCACCGCGACGGCAAGGGCGTGAGCGCCAAGAGTACGTATGAATTTTCGGCCACCAGCAAGCTCCGCGCGATCACCGACAGTGAGGCTCAGGCGAGCGGCGAGTGATTCCGTCGCGCTTTTACTAACCGCCGAGGCGTGACTCGTTCTGGCACAGTTCGCCCAGGTTGTCGGGACAGGCGATGCGCACGTGGAAGTGATCGTCGTGCACGCTCCGCCCCGCGGGTTGCTTCAGGAGCAACGCGACGTCATCCACGTAGCGCGCGAAGCGCGGATCCTTGCGGCCGTACTCGATCAGCCGCCAGCGCAGGCCAGTCGAGACGAAGATGTGAACCAAGCCAGCGCGGTTATCGGTGACCCAAGAGCGCAGAAGGAGCCAATTGCGGTAATCGTCGAAGTACACGCCCGCTTCCCAGCGCGAGCGCCCGTTGGGCTCGAAGGGCGTGAAGTGCTCGCGCACCACGGGGCGACCCGCGGCATCGCGCAAGTAGAACCCGACGTCCGCGTCTCGCCCGCTCTGATGACTGACGTGACCCGCGAGCGGACCGCCATCGCGACGCGAGAGATCGCCCACCACCATCAGCGAGCCCTTCTCCAAACGGGCCACCTCTCGCGCGCTGCGCTCCAACATCAGGACCAACGCGGGGTGGGCGAAGATGTTGTCTTTGCTGCTGTCCTTGACCTTCAAAGCATCGGAATTTTTTAGCTTTTTAGCGCGAAGCTGGAAGCCGTCGTTGGGGTAGCCGATGGTCAACGACATCAGCGAGAAGGGCGCGCCCAAGAAACGCCGCGGAAGATCATGACCGGTGCCCGCTTTGGCCGCGGGCGCCGAGAACACGCCGCCCAGCGCCAGCACCGCGCCCGCCGTGCGCGCCCATTTTGCAGGCCGAAATCTCACGTTCAAGGCTGTATCACGGGTCTCGGAAAACTCGCAAAAATCGGGCGAAGATCGCGGAGCACGCGTTCAGCGTTCGTGGCTCACTGGGCGTTCTCTGTTTCACCAGCGGGCCTCAGCCGAGCAGTGCCAACTACGCCCAGGGATCGGATAGCCGATGAAGTCGAAGTGTCGAGCATCGAAGACATCGTCGAGCGCTGCCCGCACGGTAAGGTCATGCTCGCGTCCGAAGCGCAGCGTCGCGCCCAAATCGAGCGTGGTGGAGGCGGGCAGCACGATCAGCCCCGCGGGGTCGGCCAAGCGCGAACCGCGGTGACTCAAGCGCGCGTCCAGGCCAGCGCGACTCAGCGCTCGCAACCCAGGATCGACGAAGCCTTCTACGAACAAGCTGCCGAGAAGACGCGATTGATACGGAATCAGGTCGTTCGTCAGGTTACGACCTGCAGTCGTGTCGCGCGGATCGAGCATGGTTACGGCCAGGGTCGCGCGCGCGTGCTCGGCGAACTGTGCGCCCGCTTCGAGCTCAGCGCCCAAGATTCGCGCGCTGCCGACGTTGTACGGCTGCACCGCACCCAGGGACGAGCGACGGTATGCAATCAAGTCGGTGACGTGTCGCACGAAGCCGAACGCGTCGAAGTAAGTCCACACTGGGCCGATTCCAGCCTCCCAGCGCGCCCCCAAATCCCAACTCACCCCCTGTTCCGGTACGAGCGCCGAGCTCCCGTGCACCAGCGCGGAGATACCGTACAGCTCCCCCAACGTGGGCACGCGCGCGTAGCGGCTGAGGTTACCGCGCAGTTCGAACCCGCCCCACCTTTTTCGTGCGCCCAGCCGCGCTTCGGGGGTGAGATCCGCGCAGCCCTGACTCTGCTCCGGGCCGTCCGTCGCATCGCAGGTCACGACTGCGAGCGATGATAGCTCGGTGTCCCCGGGTAAAGATGCGAACAGCGCGACGCGCGCGGAGCTCGTGCTGCGCTTGGCTCGCAGCGCCGTCGCGCCGTCCTGCGCCAGCTGCTCGAATTCGAGATTGGCGCCCAAGAGCGCGCGAAACATGCCGCCTTTGAGCCAAACTCGCGCACTCTCGGCGAAGCGAGCGCCCTTGGAGTCCAAGCGCGGCACGAGCAAACCGAGCCTCCCTTCGGGATCGGTCAGCCGAGTGCGCGCAGCAATGGCTTGGCTGGTCAGCACGATTTGGCAGTCGGGCTCCAACCCGCACGGCACTTGCGCGGTGAGACCCGCGAGGAGGCGGGCACTGGCCGCGCGCGCAGCCAGCGCGGGCACCGCCGCTAAGCCGGTCACCCCTTGCTCACGGTCGAAGGCGTTGAATACGGTCGTCAACTGCGCTCCGCGCCTGCCGAGCGAGGTTCGTCCGATCGCCCACGCGTCGCGCTCGCTGGAATCGGCGTTGGGCCGCGTTCGCACTCGATCGTCGTTCGGGTTGGTCGGGGTGCCGCCGTTATCCAGATACGGGTAGTCGTTCTGTGCAGCGGCCGTCCGAAACGCGATCAGTGCGGCATCGCCGCCATGGGCGACTTCTGCCCCGAGCCACCCAGCGCGCTGTCCGAAGCTGCCCACCTGCGCGCCCGCCAGCAGGCGATTGTCGCGCGGCATGAGCGGCTCGAAGTAGATCGCACCGCCGATCCCGAGTCGGTCTGCGTCGGCGGGTGCGTTGCCGCGGAATACCTCGGCGCGACCGAGCATCCAGAGTGGGATCAGCGACAGATCGGCGGTCCCCGTAACATCGTCGTTCAAGCGCACCCCCGCCAAATACACCGGCGTCTGTGCGCTGGTCGCTCCACGCACCGAGGCGGTGGACAAGTCCGACGCGCTGCCCGTCTCCGAAACTTGCACGCCGGGTACGCGGCTCAAGACGGCGGCCGCGTTCGCTCCCGGTCGCGAAAGCTCGGTCGGATCGATGCGTGTGCCCGCCAAGGTCGGTTCACGCGCAGGCCGAGTGCTCTTGTGCCCCGCGACCACAATTTCCGCCTCTGGCTCTGCCACGGAACGCGCGGTCCAACACACGCTCAGAGCGAGCGTCGCCGCGGAAGTCAGCGCGATTTTCGCGTTGAAAGCGCCAGGATGCACGCTCAAAAAGCTCGTTTGCTATCGATCAAGAGGGTGACTGGACCGTCGTTTTCGAGAGCCACCTGCATGTGCGTGCGAAAGCGCCCCGTCTCCACCCGCGCGCCGCGCGCACGGCACGCGGCGCAGAAGTGTTCGAACAAGGCCTCCGCCTGCACTGGCTCGAGCGCCTCGCTGAAGCTCGGCCGCCTGCCTTTGCGCACGTCGCCGAACAAGGTAAATTGCGAGACCGCCAACACCGCGCCGCCAACTTCGAGCAGGGTCAGGTTCATCTTCTGGGCGTCGTCCTCGAAGATGCGTAAGTTGACGACTTTGTCCGCCAAGGCCGTGGCATCCGCCGCTTCGTCCTCTCGGCCTACACCCACCAGTACACAAAAGCCGCGCTCGATTCGACCGACCACGACGCCCTGCACCGTGACCGAGGCGTAGTTGACGCGTTGCACGACCGCTCGCATGGTGCGGGAGGCTTGCCCTCGCCCGCACGCCGGTTCAAGCGTAGAGATCGAGCATGGCGCCAAAACCGCGATCCGAAGCCGAGCGCGTAAGTGGACACACGCCCGCTTGGGCACACCAGCTCGTGCGCCTCTTGGACGACGGCTTGACCATTCCCGGCACCCGTATCGGCGTCGGCCTGGACGCCGTGCTCGGCTTCCTGTTTCCCACCGTGGGCGACGCGCTGACCGGTCTGGCCTCGCTCTCGCTGCTGGTGCTCGCTTTTCAAATGCGGCTGCCAAAGGTCGTCGTGCTGCGTGTCGTGTTCAACATCGCGGTCGATGTCCTGATCGGTTGCGTCCCCTTGGTGGGCGATGCATTCGATCTGTTTTGGCGCTCGAATCGCCGCAACCTAAAGCTCTTGCAGCGCTACTCCGTGGACCCACTGCGGCGCCCGGACGTCGCCGATTACGCGATCGTCGGGCTCGGCATTGCGATCGTGGCTGCGGCAATCGTCCTGCCGCTGATCCTCGGGGCCTGGCTACTGCGCGCGATTTGGCGAAATATTTGAGGCGCGGGTGAGAGTTTCTCGCTGGCTCCCGCGAAAGCTAGGTTAGGCTCCGACTCCGAGATGCATCCCGCGAGCGATCCTCCGCGCGATCTGTTCGTCGGCCAGGTGCTGGAAAGCGCCTATCAGCCGGGCGTATCCTATCGGCTGGAGAAGAAGCTCGGCGAGGGCGGCACGGCGCTCGCGTACCTGAGCCGGCGTATTTCACCTGTCGGTGAATCCCAAGCGGTAATCAAGATCATCTTGCCTCAGCTCGTGGCGGAGTCGGATGAACGCGCGCTGACGATCATCAAGAAAGAAGCCGTCGCTCTCGGAAGGCTGAACGAACGCGTGCCGCCCACGCCTTTCGTGGTTCGCTTGTTGGACACGGGCAGCGTGGAGTTTCAGTCGGGCAGTCGGCTGCTGCAGCTGCCATTCATCGCTCTGGAATACGTGCACGGCGGGCTAGAAGGCGCCACGTTGGAAGAGCGCGTCGAATATTCACTGAAGGCCACTGGCTTCTCGTTCGATCCAGAACGCGCCGCGCGACTGATTCGCGGTCTCGCCAAGGGGCTGGACGAGATCCACGCCGTCGGCGTGGTGCATCGTGACTTGAGTCCGGGCAACGTGCTGTGCTGCGGCTCGGGCGAAACCGAGCTGTTCAAGATCTCCGACTTCGGCATCGCGCGACCAGCTGGTTTGTCGGTGACGTTCGGCAACATGTTGGTCGGCACGCCGGGCTACTTGGCACCGGAGCAGATTGTCTCGCAGGGTGATTCGATCAGCGCCCGCACGGATATCTTCAGTTTCGCCGCCATCGTCTACTACGTGCTCACGGGCGATCCGCTGTTCAACGCCCGCACCGCGGTGGCCGCGTTGATGCTGACACGTGCCCCCGAACGCCGCAGCCTGCTCGATGCCGCAACCCTGCCCTACGAACTGCGCGAGCGCGACGCCGCCTGCCAGGCCATCGATTTGGCCATCGCGCGCGCCACCTCGCTCGATCCCAAGCTGCGGCCCCAGAGCGCTCAGCGGTTCGCCGATAGTCTTTTGCCGTGGATTGAGTCGCACTCGTCCAAGCCCAGCCGGCGCTGGGTTTCCAGCATGGATCCGTTGCGCGCTCGCGAAATGGTGATCGAGACCAATTGGATGGTTCGCCACCCTCCCGGTGACGAGCGCTTGGTCTTGCAGGTGGCTTGGAACGCGGCCGGCCACGCCCTGGCCACGACGACGCAAGGCCTGGCCTATTGGGACGGCACGCGCTGGTGCGACCTGCCGACGGAAAACCTGCCCCAAGCCGGCTCGCTCCGCCTCGTCGAGCGGCTCACGCCCGCGACGTGGGTCGTAGGCGGCAGCAACGCGCTGCTCTTCGAATACTCGCGAGACGGCGTGCGCGAGCTATTTCGCGGCCCCGATCGCGAAGTCACGTTCAACGCGCTGACCACCGGCTTCGACGACGTCGCGGTCGTGCTCGGCAACAAACCCGGATCCCCCCCGCTGCTGTACGCCTTGGTCGGCAAGCACTGGCTCCGTCCGCTCCCCGTCACGGATGCGTCGATGATCGCCGACCTGTCGCGCATCGACGATGAGCGCTGGCTGATCGTCGGTCGCGGCCACGACGGACGCCCGTACGCCGCGTACTACCGCCCGCTCGATTGGCAACTCGACCGCTTGCCCGTGCCCGATGGTCGCGCCTTGCTGGCCTGCGCCAGCAGCCTGGAGCGGCAAAGCGCCGTCGCCGTCGGGATCGACGGAGCGTGCCTCGAGATCGAAGCCGGCGTAGCCAATCCACGAACACTCGACGATCGCCCGGATCTGAGCTGCATCGCCATCGATACCTTGGGCGGGCATTGGGCCGCGGGCCCAGGGCGAGTCTGGTCTCGGCGCAGCTCGGGTGAATGGAAGTGTGTCTGGCAACACGCCGCCTGGCAGCCGCCGTTCGTGAGCATCATGGCCGAGATCGGCACCGTGATTGCGATGACGGTCGACGGCGCAGTGCTCGAATGCCGCCCGACTTTGCTGGATAAGACGTACCCGGCAATCTAGTCGTCGACGCTCAGAGGCGGACGCGGCGCTAAGCCAGAAACTTGATCGATCGCTCGACCACCGCGTCGCCACCGCGCTCCCCGAGTTCCGCCTGCTTGAGCAATCGCCAAATGTGCGGCCCTAGAAAATCGAGCTCGGTCGATTGATACTGTTCGCCGCCGAAGCGACGAATGTTGTCGGCCTGCGCGCGTAAGATGCGCGCGTCTTGGCCGAAGATGCGCAGGGCGAACGGCTCCAAGAGGCGCGCGACGGCGCGTGCGGGGAAGCGGGTTTTGAACTCGACGACGGCCCACATGCGAGTACGAAAGTCGTTCTCGGGAGTGCACAGTGACGTGACGAGGAAGTGCACGTCTCGTCCAAGTCGGTATTCGACTTGAGCGATCGAGGGCAAAATGAAGCGATCCCAGTGCTCGACGGTGCCGCCGCCAGGTGAGAGCACGCGACCAGCCACGCCACTCGGCCGCGGTTCGCCGTCGTACTGCACCTCGACGCGATCCGCGGAGCGACGCACGGTGGCGCTGATCTCGCTTTGTTTGCCGCCGCGGAATAGCCCTCGGTGCAGGAACGCGGTGTGCGGAACATCGAGCGCATTCTCGATCGTCGCGTGCAGCGTGGATTCGGTCTCCACGACGCGCACGACTCGGGCGTAGTCGGGACCCGCAACGGGCAATGAAAACGGTTCGGTATCGGGCTGACTGTCGAGCTCCGGGTAGACCCAAACCAGGCCGTCTTGCTCGCGCACAGCGGCAGTTGGCGCGCGGCGCTCCTTGCCTTCGCTGGCGAGCAGCCCGGGGATATGTACGCAGCGTCCTCCGCCCTCGAATTGCCAACCGTGGTACGCGCACTCGAGTCGCCCACCTGCAACTACACGACCCAGAGACAACGGCACGTTGCGGTGCGGGCAGCGATCGAGCAATGCGGCGGCCTTGCCATCTTGCCCGCGAAAAAGCACGAACGGCACGCCGAGCACGTTCTGCGCGAGCGGACGGTCCGTCAGATCCGCGCTCTGACACGCGACGTACCAAAACCGTGCGAGCCGCGCGACCGACACATGCCCCTTCGTCTCAGGCGGAATCAGTTTTTCGTGCAGCATCGAGTATCCGGAGCATAGGCCGGAAATCGCAAGGTTGCAGCTATCGGCCCCTGCCCGCATATTGTGCGAGGAAAGAAGGAGGTTCTCTTGGTCGATAAGAAGACGGTCAGCTTCATGCGGTCCTTGTGCATGGGTCAAATCGAAGAGGACGTGATCCTGCCCTTCCCGACCATCCCCGTCGCCGAAAAGGAAACCCTTTTGGGTGTGATCAGCACGCTCGAGCAAATGCTGCGAGCTCACGAAGAGGATTTTCGCCACTGGGACCGCGCGGGCGAATTTCCGCCGCAGTTCATCGAAGAGCTGAAGGCCGGCGGCCTGTTCAGCTTCGTGATCCCCGAAGAGCACGGGGGCCTGGCCTTCGGCAGCAGCGCCTACTCGCGCGCGCTGCAACAAGTCGCGCAACACGACGCTTCGGTTGCGGTCACTGTCGGCGCGCACAGCTCCATCGGCATGCGCGGCCTACTTTTGTTCGGCAACGACGAACAAAAGGCGCGCTACATGCCGCGGCTCGCGTCGGGTGAGATGATCGCGGCCTTCTGTTTGACCGAGCCCGGCGCAGGCTCGGACGCCGCGTCGATCAAAACCAGCGCCGTAAAAGACGGGGAGGATTGGATCCTGAACGGCAACAAGCTGTGGATCACCAACGGCGGCATCGCCGATTTTTTCACGGTCTTCGCCAAGACCGGTGAAAGCGGAGAGCGCGGAAAAATCAGCGCTTTCTTGGTCACGCGCGACATGACGGGCGTGAGCAACGGCCCGCATGAAGACAAGATGGGCATCCGGGCCAGCTCCACCACGACGATGCATTTCGAGAACGTGCGCGTGCCGAAAGAGAACCTTTTGGGTGAAGCGGGTAAGGGCTTCAAGATCGCAATGACGATCTTGAACTCGGGGCGCACCGGCCTCGGCGGCGGCAGCGTCGGCGGGATGAAGAAGCTGATCGCCCTCAGTGCCAAACAAGCCAAGGAGCGCGTACAGTTCGGCAAGCCGATCGCCGAGTTTGGTCTGATCAAGCAAAAAGTCGGGCAAATGGTGGTCGACTGCTACGCCACCGAAGCGGTGGTCAGCATGGTGGCCGGGCTCAATGACGGAGGCTACGAGGACTACGCGGTGGAGGCCGCGATCAGCAAAGTGTTCGCCAGCGAGGCGCTCGGCCGAACAGCGGACGAAGCGCTGCAAATCGCCGGTGGCAACGGCTACATGTGCGAATACCCGTATGAGCGCGTGGTCCGGGATAGCCGCATCAATCGCATTTTCGAGGGCACGAACGACATCTTGCGCTTGTTCATCGCGCTCAACGCCATGAACGACGCCGGCCAGAACTTGCGCGAACTGGCAAAGTCGCTCGAGGGTGTGTTCACCGATCCGATCAAGGGCTTCGGCGTCGTCTCAGAATACACGCTGCGCCGCGTATCCATGGCCACGGGCTACAACCGCCAGGGCACGACCTTCACCAAGCTCGACGCGAGCCTCAAGGCGGTTGCGGCCGTGTTCGAGAACGGCACGCGCGATCTGGCGAGCGCGTCCGATCGCATCCTGCGCAAACACGGCCGCTCGATCATCGACAAGCAGTTCGCGACCCGTCGCTTGGCCGACATCATGATCGATCTATTCGTGCTCGCCTGTGTGATCAGCCGGGTCGATTCGAACGTGCGTGCGACGGGCGCAGACAAGACCAAAAAAGAACTCGAAATTGCCACTGTTTTTGCGCGCCAAGCCCAGAATCGCATCAGGGCCAACGTGGACGAGATCGACAACAACGTGGACGAATCGATCAAATCCTTGGCCGACCACGCGTTCGAGCTCGAGAAATTCGGCTGGGATACGCTGTAATCGGTGGGCTTTGGCCGGCCAAAGGCACCCGGCGCGGGAGCAGGCTGACAGGGCACCCCTGAAAACGGTACACTTCGCGCCCCGGTGTGCCCTGCCGCCGGGATGAGCCGCGCCATATGACCAGAGCCAAGCCGAAGCCCACGATCAGAACCCGGGAGCCTGCCCAGAAGCAACGCACCGAAAAGGCTGCGCCTGCCAAAGCCGCGCCCGCAAAACCGGTGCCGGTGCAGCCTGTGGCCACGAAATCGGCGCTCGTGAAAGACGCGCGGAGCAAGACCGCATCCCCGAAAGGCGCGTCCGCGCTCAAGGCAGCGCCCGCGCTCAAAACCGCGCCCGCCCCCAAAGCCGCGCCCGCGCTCAAAACCGCGCCGAGCAAGCTCGCGCTCAAAGCCGCGTCGAGCAAGCTCGCGCTCAAAGCCGCGTCGAGCAAGCCCGCGACGGCAGTCAAAGCCGCCCCCGTGAAGGGCAGCTCGACCAAAGCCTTGTCCGCCAAAGCTTCGGCGCCGCTCGATACGCCGGCCAAGATCCGTCCCGTCGAGCAGGCCGTGGGCGTGAGCAGTGACGCCGTCGCGCGCCGGACAGGCAAATCGTGGGCAGAGTGGTTTGCTTTGCTCGACTCTGCCGGCGCCGCGGAGCTCGACCACAAGGGGATCGTGGCCGTGCTCGCGCAACGCCACGGCGTGGGCCCGTGGTGGCAGCAGATGGTCACCGTGGCCTACGAACAAGCGCGTGGGAAAAACGGCAACGCCGCGACTGACGACGGCTTTCAAGTGGACGTCTCCAAAGTCCTGGAGCTGCCCTTGGCCAAGCTGTTTCGATTTTGGGCCGAGCCCGCAGAGCGCAACAAATGGCTCGCGGACGATCGCTTTTCGATTCACAAGGCCACGGCCTCGAAATCGATCCGCGCCCGCTGGGGCCGCGGCGTCAGCCGCATCGACGTGGATTTCTGCGAGAAAGGTCCGTCGAAGTCGCAGGTCACGGTGCAGCACAACCGGATCGAAACCTCCGACGCCGCCGAACAGATGAAAGCCTACTGGGCGAAGAAGATCCGCGCGCTCGAAGCGCTGACGCGCCCCTGATTGCTGGGAGTGGGCGATCGCGATCCAGCATTGCACCTCGCCGCTGCACTGAGTTCTCGCCCCTTGACGCCGAAGGCTTGGTGCGACGCGACGCGATTCGTGACCATCAAAGAAAAACCCGATCGCCGAGGAGAGGCTCGTTTCCGAAAGCCTCGCGGCGCGGAAATGATGCTGTGCGAACACCAATGCCGATCGGTTAGCGACGTAAGCGATCGAGATTGTTGAGAAAAGCAGGTCGCGCTTTTTGTCCACGCTTAGATGTGCTCTTGCAATTGCGAGCACAATGAGCTTCTGCAAAGCGTTTCAGGCCGCCGCGACATATGCGTCGCCTCCAGACCTTGAGGAATTTCGAAGGCGCATCGATCCGGAGTGGATCGATCAAGCGCTGTCTGCGACGGGTACCGCGACGGTGCGTCGACGTCGGCTACCAGCGGAGCAGGTGATCTGGGTTGTTTTGGGGATGGCGCTTTTTCGTGACCGCCCGCTCGAAGATGTTGTGAGCAAGCTGGATCTCGCGCTTCCTGGAGCAGGGACTGTAGCGCGTAGTTCGGTAGCTCAGGCGCGTGCTCGCGTAGGTAGCGAGCCAGTGAAATGGCTCTTCGAGCGTAGCGCTTCGAAATGGGCGCATGAGAGCGCCGAAGCACATATGTGGCGCGGTTTGCGGGTCTACGGGATAGACGGCAGTTGGGTTCGCGTACCGAACACGGATGAGAATAGAGAGGCGTTCGGCGGCCACATCTCGAGCCACGGCGAGAGCGGCTATCCAATGGCGCGCATCGTCGTGTTGATGGCGTTGCGCTCCCATCTACTGGCGGCAGCCAATGTGAGTCGGTACGAAGGCATCCACGAGTTCGAATGCGCCAAACCGCTGCGGGATTCGATTCCTGAATCGTCGTTGACGGTGCTCGATCGCCTCTACCTGAGCGCCTCATTCTTACTGGACATACAGAGCAAGGCCGATCGTCATTGGCTCGTTCGAGCTAAGAGAAACACCAAGTTCAAGATCATCAAGCAACTCGGGCGCGGTGACGACTTGGTCGAAATGAAAGTCTCGGGTGAGGCTCGCGAGAAGGATCCGTCGCTGCCGACCACCTGGCTAGCTCGTCGCGTTCGCTATCAAATCCCCGGGTTCCGCGAGCAATTTCTGCTGACTTCGCTTGACGACCACAAGCGATTTCCTGCTCGAGAAATCGCGAAGCTCTATCACGAGCGCTGGGAGCTGGAGATGGGCTACGACGAGATAAAAACAGAAATGCTCGAGCGTGAGGAAGCGATCCGCAGCAGAAAACCTGACGGCGTCCGGCAAGAACTATGGGGGGTCTTGCTCGCATACAATTTGGTGCGGCTCGAGATGCAGTCGATTGCCAAACAGGAAAAAATCGAACCGACTCGCATCAGTTTCGTCGAAGCGCTGCGATTGATCCGCACCGAATGGGACTGGCTGAGCTTGACTAGCCCGGGCGCAATCCCCAATCGCCTCGCGACCCTGCGCCGCAACGTCAAGCGATACATACTGCCGCCGCGACGAAAACGCAGCTACCCCCGTGCAAACAAGCTCGCCTCTAGCCGCAACAACTGGAAGAAAGCCGCGGCGAAAGAATCTTAAGTGAACGGCATTGGTGCGAACACAGCATCATTTCACGGCGAGCGGTGCACCTCGAACGCGCGGTGTTCCGGCCTGGCTTCGCCAGTCACAGACGTGAGCTGCCGGTGGCAGACATCACGCCCTCGATCAAGTGATGCCGCGCGCGGTCGATCGGCCAATGGAAGTAGGTGTGAGCTAGGTCGGTCGGAAAAAACCCATCGCTTTGGTGGTCGAACAGTTCGACCGGCGCATTGCCCGGGGCGCTCGGATAGAGCTCGCGCAACACCGCTTGGTCGTCCAAACGCGAGGGAGCCGCGAACGGCTGCTCGAAATTCGGGGCCAGGCTACCCGACAGGCGATCGTGAAAGCTGAGCCACGCGCGCCCAGCCAGGAGCGGACCAATCCGTTCACGAAATGCGCGCTTCATGCGCTCGAAGTCTGGGTCCTGCAGCAGAAAGCGCGTTTGCCCGAGCACATTGCCGAAAATCAGACTCGCGCGGGGGTCAGCACGCAGTAGCTCGGTGAGCCCGTCGCCGCCGTCGAGCAGCGGCATGATCAAGCGATCTCTGCGCTCGACGCGAACCTCGGCAACGCCCAGCGCGCGCAAACGTCGGCCGAGCAATACGCCCGCGATTGGATCCGGTTCGAGCACGGTGATGGCCGCAAATTGGCTCAAAAGCGCGTCGGGCAACGTGTAGCCCGCGCTCGGCCCGATCAACACGGCGCGCGCCGCGGGCGCGTGGAAGGCCGAAAGCCAACTGGCGAGCGCGGCGCGGAACGGCTGCCAATCGCGCCCGGCGCGCAGCGCGCGAAGATGATAGCGCAGCCCGCCCGCCGGGTTGAGCCACGAGAGCGGCATGCTAGCGGAGAACGCTCATGAGCCGTTCACGCAACATCTCGACCGTGAACGGCTTCTGCAGGAAGCCGGCCAGCCCTTTGCCGGCGAAGCGCATGACCGCATCTTGCTCGTTGTAGCCGCTCATCAGCAAAACTGGGATCTGCTCGTCGAGAGAGCGGATCTCCCGAAAGGCATCTACTCCGTCCATCTGCGGCATGGTCAGATCCATCAAGATGGCAACGATTTCATGGCGGCGTTCGCGGAAACGCGCGACGCCCTCGCGACCGTCGTTGGCCAAGATCACGTCGAAGCCGTAGCTGCCGAGGATACGCGCGGCGACGCCGCGCACGACGTCTTCGTCGTCGACCACGAGCACGGTACCGCGACGCTGCAAGGCTCCCTGGGGCGAAGCCGCAGGCGTCACGCGCGAGTCTTTGTCGCTCATCGCGGGGAAAAGTAGCTTGATCGTCGTGCCGCGACCGAGCTCACTGTAGACCTTGATCGCCCCCTTGTGGCCGCGCACGATGCCGAGCACCGCGGACAATCCGAGACCGCGCCCCGTGAACTTGGTCGAGAAAAACGGGTCGAAAATCTTGGCCTGGGTGTCCGGCCCCATGCCGCAACCGTTGTCGCTCACCTCCACGAACACGTAGTTGCCCTCCGCCAACTCCGGCGCGAGGAAGGTATTTCTTAGGTATTCACCCTCGGCGTGAAGCAGCCCGCTGCTGACCCCGATCACCCCCGCGCGTTCGCCCAACGCCTCGGCGGCGTTGACGACCAAGTTGATCAACACCTGCCGCATTTGCGTGGCGTCGGCGTCGATGGGGGGCAGCTCGTCCGAAAGATCCAAGCGCAGCGTCGCGTTCTTTCCAACCGAGAGCTGGAGCAGCGGCGCAGTTTGGCGAGCGACCTCGCTCAAGTCGAGCGGACGCACCACGAAGCGACCCTTGCCTGAGTAAGCTAGCAGCTGACGGCACAGGTCGGCCGCACGGATCGTCACGGCTTCGATCTGATCGACGTGCTCGCAGAGCGCGCTCGAGACGGGAAGCTCGAGGCGCATCAAGCTGACGTTGCCTAGGATGCCAGTCAGCAGGTTGTTGAAATCGTGCGCGATGCCACCTGCCAAGATGCCCAAGCTCTCCAGCTTCTGCGCATCGAGCAATTTGCTCTCGAGCAGTCCGCGGTGACGCTCGGCGGCGACGCGATCGGTAACGTCCTTGGCGAAGCCAGCCAGGTACTGCTCGCCGCCCGCCTGCCACGGAACGAGCCTTGTCTTCCAAGTCCGCTTGCCGGTGGGAAACTCGATCTCCTCTTCGTACTCGCTGGGGGCCTGGAGCATGACGGATTCCGTCATGCGGGCGACGGCCAGCTCGGCCATTTCGAGGGCAAGGTGCGAGTCAGCGCGTGTGCCGAGGACTAAGGTTCGTGGAATGCCGGTGGCGCACTCCCAGGCATCGTTGACGCGCGACAGTACGAAATGACCGTCTGCCTGGACGAGGATCAGGAAGCAGGGGTCGCTGGCGGCAGTAAAAAACGCCTCCCAAGCCTGCAGATCCGAATCCACCATGTCTGTCTTACAATGCCCGAAGCGGTCAGCGAAACCAAGCTTCTCGCGGCCAGAATTCGATACTGAAGTCGTAGGGGCCGCGTTCGAACCGGAGAGAGCGAGTGATTGCCTTTCGCAGAGAGCGGGCGAGTGCCGTTGTCGAACCCAAGCCTCTGCGATCGATTCGTGTCGGATTGTGCAGAGAAATGCTGGCCCGCCTTCGCCTTCTGCTCGGTATTTCTCTTACTTTGACCGTAATTTTGCCCGCTTGTGGGAGCAGGCCGCGCGGCGAAGAGCGTCCGCTATTTGGCACGGGCGTGTTTCATCCGCCGCCCAAGCCCGGCGCGAGCATCAGCCAGACACGAATGTGTGAGTGCAAAGCCTGCGAACCAAGCAACTGCTGCGACGGACCCGAGGAGGACGCGCCGCCTGCGACGTGCGGGGAAAGCTATGATTTCAGCAGCAACGACGCTTGCGGGATCTCCGTCCGGAGCTGCACGAGCCGCTGCGCACGCGAAGTATGGCGGGTAAACAGCGCGGAAGCCTGTGCCGCCAAGCGGCCCGTCAGCTGCTGTGAGGCGGGGTAGTCGCGCGGCTCAGGCGGAGCGCGCGTGCAGTACGATCAGCGAGGCCGGCAATTCGGCCAAGAGCCGTACCGACTCGGCGCTACCGCGCTCGATATCTAGCCCCCAAACCGGGTCCAACCCGAGCACTACCAGGTCGGCCTCGGCCGCGCAGTCGCGCAGGATCGCGGGGCCCGCGCGACCATCCCTTGTGCGAAATTGCACTCTTTCAGGATATTTTGCACGAAGTTTTTCGATCGTCGCCGTTGCTGGCTCCCCGGCCGCAAGCGGCGGCTCGACGAACACCACACTCAGCGACACTGCTTCGTCACTCAGCAGTTGTTCGGCAAAATTCAAGACCAGCACGTCCGCGCGACCGCCACATACGGGCGCGACGACACGCTTGCCCACACCCCCGCGAGGCGCACGGGAGAATGAGCGCGCCAAACCGTGATCGACGAGCAGCAGAACCGGAGCTGGGCTATCGGCAAGCACCCTACCCACGGTCCCCGCGAAAGGATTTTGACCCAATACCGGACGATGCAGCCCGAGCACGACGTAGTCCGAGCCCTTGCTGCGCGCGACCTCGCAGATATCAGCTGCGGGGTCGGTGGAATCGAAGGAAATGAACTCGAGCGCCACGCCAGCGGCCGTGGCGGTCTCGAGCGCGGGGAGCAGACCGCTGGCCCGGGATTGGCGGACCGCTTTCGAACTTCTGCGCAGGTATCCCGAGGTCCGATCACGCGGGCGCTCCATGTGCAGCACGGCGCTGCCGCTGTCGCGTGAACCACCGGCGCACGTGACGGCCAAGAGGGCCATCGCCGGGCCCATGCCGGCGTCGCCGACGCAGAGCAATAAATGCACGGGGGCGCTCTGCACCGGATCGACGCTGGAGGCGCTCCGGACCTCGAACGAACGCGGCGCCACCAGCTGCAAGAGCGGCGTGGTCATGATCGTGGTGACCAGCGCCATGATCACCATCATCGTGAAAATCTTCGGGGAAATGACGCCCAGGTCGAGCCCGACGTTGAGCACGATGAGCTCCATCAACCCGCGCGTGTTCATCAGCACGCCGAGCGCTGCGGAGTCCCGGGTGCTCATCCCCGTGAGCCGCGCCACACAGAAGCTACCGCCGAATTTGCCGATGCAGGCGACGGCGATCAGACTGCCGCACAAAAGCCAGTCATTCGCGCTCGCGAGCAGTCCGAGCTCGGTGCGTAGCCCGCTATAAGCAAAAAATAATGGCAGTAGCGCGACGATCACGAAATCTTCCAAGCGCTCGGCGAGCGCGTGCGCATAGTCTCCTTGGCGCGGCATGATCGTGCCGAACAAGAAGGCGCCGAAGAGCGCATGGATGCCGATCAGCTCGCTGGTGAGCGCCGACGCCAGCAGCAGCACGAAGGTGAACGCGACCACGTTCTGCGTCAGGTTTTCGCGGGTGGTGATGCGCGCGCCCAAACGAGCCAGGAGCGGGCGTACGAGCAGCAGCATGCCCCCGGCAAAGGCGAGCGCTTCCAAAGTGGTGATCAGCGCCGCTCCCGCTCCCTTGGCGTGCACCACCGACACCACGAGGGCAAGCAAGCACCAGGCGGTCACGTCATCGGCAGCGGCGCAGGCCAGCGCGATTGAACCCAGTTTGGTGCGGATCAGGTTGCGCTCGGCCAATATCCGCGCGAGCACCGGGAACGCGGTGATGCTCATTGCGATGCCCATGAACAGCACGAAGGAAACGCGCGGCACGCCTGCCTCCGCGTGGGTGCCATAGATCGAAAACGCGAGCAGCGCGCCCAAGCCGAACGGCACGCAGATCCCCGCCGCGCTGATTGCAAACGAGGCCTTACCCCGCCCGCGCAGCAACTTCGGATCGAGCTCGAGTCCGATCAGGAACATGAAAAATACCAGCCCGACCTGGCTGAGCAGCGACAAGCCCGGCAGAGACGCTTTCGGAAAAAGCTCGTGGAACGTGGCAGGCGACACGCGTCCGAACAGTGACGGGCCGAGCAAAATTCCGGCAATCACCTCCGCGATCACCGCAGGTTGTCCGACTCGACGAGCCAAAGCGCCGATCAGTCGCGCGGCGACGATGATCACGCAGGTCTGAAGAACGAGTAACGGAAACGCACCGAGCATGACGGCGCGCAGGCTAACCCGAATCGGTGGGTTCTAGCGCGCGTGGGCGGCGAACCCCGGATTCACGACGTGGATCGGGCTGCCGGCCAAGAGCCCTCGCACGTTATCGACCGAAGTCGAAAGCAGGCGCTGACGCGCGGGCAAACTGGACCAAGCGACGTGCGGCGTAATGACGCAGTTGGGCGCGTAAAGCAGCGGGTTGTCTGCATTCGGAGGCTCGGTCGAGAGCACGTCGAGCGCGGCGCCAGCGAGCTGCCCGGCCGCGAGGGCGGCACTCAACGCAGTTTCGTCGACCAGCCCACCGCGCGCCGTGTTCAGCAGCAAACAACCGGGTTTCACCAGCGAAAGCCGGGCGCTCGAGACCAGATGCCGGGTCTCCGGCGTCAGCGGGCAATTGAGCGAAATTACGTCTGCGCGGCGAAACAGTTCCTCCAGGGGCAGCCGCGGCACGGGCTCCGAGGCTCCGACTTGCGGACGACTCGAGGCCAAGAGCGCCGCGCACACGTTCATGCCCAAAGCACGCGCCGCGTCGGCCAAGCGACGGCCGATCGCACCATAGCCGACGATACCGAGCAGCTTGCCCTCGAGCTCCAAGAGCGGGCTCTTCCAGTAACAATAGTCGATCGACCGCTGCCAATCGCCCGCGTGCACCGAAGCGTCATGTAGCCCGACCTTGTTACAAAGCTCGAGCAAGAGCGAAAGCGTGTGTTGCACCACGCTGGCCGTGCTGTACGCGGGCACGTTGCACACCGCGATGCCGCGTTCGGTCGCCGCGTCGAGATCGACGGAATTGACGCCGGTCGCGAGCACGCTGACGCCGCGCAACTGCGGCAATTGAGCGAAGGCTTCGCGTCCGAGCGGTGCCTTGTTCAAGAGCACGATGTCCGCGTCCCGAGCGCGCGCGACGACGTCGGCCGCGCTCGAACGCTCGTGCACAATCAGCTCGCCGAGCTCGGCGAGCGGCGACCAGGGATTGTCACCCGGGTTCACCGTATAGCCGTCGAGAATGACGATTCGGGTCATGTGACCTAGCGGCGCGCTTCGCTGATCGCAGCGCGACTCAAAAATTGCTGAAATGCCTGCCGATTTGCCTCCGTCGGGGGCTTTTCGTAAGGGTACATCTTACCCACCCGATTGGCGAACAGGCAGGCCACGGCCTTGTCGAAGCTGCGCGCACCCGGCGCCAGATCACCAGCCTTGCCACTGTCGTCCGCAATGCGCCGGACGACCGTCTGCAATTGCTCGCACCAGCCCGGTGTCTCGGGCAACGTGATGGGCGTCGCGCCATCGCAGCACGATTTTCGAATGATGGCCGTTGCGGGGAGCTCGTACCAATCGAGTCCGGAAGGGCGTGCACCCGCATCAGCGCGTGCTGCTTCCGGCGCATTTCCGGGAGCGCCGGTGCGCGGAGTGGCCGGGCGCACCAGATGCTGCAGCTGAACCGAAACCTCCCGAAAATCACCATCAGCGCACACGAACGCGAAATTTTGGCTGGCCTCGAAGGCGCCGGGATCGAAATACGAGGCCACGCACGAGTCACGCCGTTCGCTCGCGCTCAGCTTCGGTCGTTCCGGTGCTTGCGGCTTCGGCAGCACGGCTGCGGGGACCGGGAGTTCCTTCTGCGGCGTCGGCGCAGCGGCGTCCGGCGCGACTGCCAAGTAAACCCCACCGCCGCCCACGATCGCCGCAATCACCACGAGTGGCCACACCGAACGCTTGCGTTCGAATGGATTGATCGACAGCTTCTTCTTAATCGGCAAGGGCGCTGCACCCGCCACGCCTGCCAAGGAGGCAGCGCGCACGATCGGTTGCGGGCCGGAGCCGAGCGCGTCGCGCGTGGGCGGGGCGGGCGCCACCGGCGGCACGGCGGCGGGTGCTGAAGCGGCCGCGGTCGGGGCGACCGGCGGCAGCGCAGCTGTCAGGGCTGGCATGGGCGGCGGGGCGGGCAGCCGCGGGTCGAGTTCGACGCCCTCGTCATCGGGCAGAGACGCGCTGTCGATCACGATGCCGTCATCGCGATCTTTGCTGCCGGTGGCGCCAACGATGGCCATCAAGCTGCGCGTCGCGGGCCGCGGCGGCACCTGGCGCTTCGCCGGCATGGCGCGCGGATCGCGCTCCCAGCCGTCGAGCGTGGCGATCAATTCAGAGAGCTCGGTGACTCGCACCCGCTTTTCGTAGGCGAGACCGCGATCCAGGATCTCCTGCAAAGCTGGTTCATCGATGCCGAACGCCGACAACGGTTTCGGACGACCCGAGAGCATCTGCTTCAGCAGGGCATCGCGCGTGGGCGCGCTGAACGGCGCTTGCCGCGTGAGCGCGGCATACAGCGTGGCGTGTAGCGCCCAAACGTCATCGGGGGATGTTTCGGCCGAGCCCTTCAGGCGTTCGGGCGGGCAATAAGCGCCCATGGCCGGGGCCACCAGTTGCGACAAAACAGGCGCGATCGCTCGACCTGCGGGGATCGCGATCACACTGCGCGGAGAGAGCGCGCCATGTACCGCGCCCGCCGAGTGCAAGGCTTGCATCGCGTCGGCGACGCGTAGGATCCAGGCCACGGCTTTGGACGGATTCATGCCGCTGCGCGTGAGCTCGCTGTGTAGAGTGGTGCCGGGAACGAACTCGGCGATGGCCACACCGTAGCCAGGACGGAGCGGCTGACCGCTCGGTATGCTCGCGCTGTCGACGTCGCGCGCGATCTCGAGTACCGAAGTCAGATGTCGGTGCTTCACGCCTCGAGCCGAATCGAGCGTCGTGAGACGGCCGGCATCGGCAACCGCAAGCACCACACGTCGCCCGTTGTCTTGCTCGACACCAACCCAACGCTCCAGCGCCTGGCTGTTTTTCAGCGCGCCGGCGAAGGTGTAGCGCCCGGCTATTGGAATTCGTGGATCTGCCATATTGAACTTGGGGGGCGGCACGATCTTACGGACATACCCAGCGCTCGATTACCCGATCGTAGCACTAGTGTCTCATTCAGCGCCATTTGCGGCGAGCGGATTCACTTATTGAAACGTAAGAAATGGCCGGCGCGAACGTCGGTCGTTCTCCCACCCTCAGCCGCCACTACTCCGTTGACGAACACGAGGTCGATCCCTGTTGGGTGCTGCTTGGGGTCGTCGTAGGTTGCGCGGTCGGCGATGGTTTCCGGGTCGAACAGCACTAAGTCCGCGAATTGTCCGACTTCGATCCGGCCCCGATCGCGCAGGCCAAAGCGCTCGCACGGCAAGCTCGACATTTTTGCTATCGCAGCCTCGAGGGTAAAAAGCCCACGTTTGCGCCCGTACTCAGCGAGCACGCGGGGGAACGTCCCATACAGGCGTGGATGTGGGCGTCCTTCGGGATTCGGCAGCCCGTCGGAACCCACCATCACGCGCGGGTGACGCAGGTTCGTTTCGACATCTCCCTCATCCATCATGAAGGTGATCGCGACCGTGCGCTCGGCGCCGGGTAAGCTCAGAATTTTCGTCACCACCTCGGCCAGACCAATGCCTTCGCTCGCGGCAATCTCGGTCAGCCTTCGGCCATCGTACGCGGGGCAGCCGGGGCACGAGGCGACCTGAATGATTTCGGCCAATGCGAGATCGATCTGGTTGAGGTCGAAATACTCGATCATTGGGCCGCTGCCCGCGATGTAGGGATAAACGTCGAGGCTCACGTCGGCGCCGGCCTCGTTGGCCTGGTCGACACGCGCGAGGGAGGCTTTGACCTTACCCCAATTGCGACGACCACCGGCCTTGTGATGCGAGATTTGTACGCGGCAACCCACTGCCTGGGCGATGCTCAGCGTCTCTTCGACCGACTCGAGTAAGCGGTCTCCTTCGCTCCTCATGTGGGTGGTGTAGAGCGCAGAGAACTCGGACAAGGGCCGCGCCAACTCGATGATTTCCGAAGTCGTTGCGACGCGCCCAGGCCGATAGATGAGGCCCGTCGAAAGGCCCGCAGCGCCTTGCTCGAGCGCGCGGCGTAAGTGCTCGCGCATGCGCGCGATCTCGTCCTTCCTGGGCTCGCGCTCGTCATTGCCCATGACGTGGGAGCGGATCGCGTTGTGACCGACCAGAGAGATTGCGTTCAACGTTGGGCGCGCCGCAACGAAGGCCGCTCGGTAAGCATCGAGGTCGGAAAAACGTCGGGAAAACCCGGGAAAAAGACTGGCATTGCCGGGCGGCTCGGGACCGCCCAAAGCGAGCGGAGCAAGGCTGAAGCCGCAGTTGCCAATCACGACGCTGGTCACGCCCTGAAGCAACTTGAAATCGAGCATCGGGGTACTCAGCAGCGCTGCGTCGTCGTGCGCGTGCACGTCCACGAAACCAGGCGCGAGCGCTCGCCCGCGCGCGGCGATCTCACGCTTGCCGATCGGCCCGGTGCCAATCAAGGCGATGCGTTCACCCTCGATGTGCACGTCCGCAATTCGCGGCGGCTGACCGCTGCCGTCCAGCACGAGCGCGTCACGAATACTGAAGTCGAAGGTCATGGCTTGGGCCTTCGCTCAAGCTTTAGCTCAATTACAGGCGTTCGGCAGCGTGTAGCTTTGCCTGTTCTTGATCACGGCGCATTCACTGATACAAGATGCCTGATCGGCGTTACAGGAGCGAGCCGTTTGGTCGTCACTGCCGGGGCAGGATGCAGGAAGGATCCAGCACACGCCCTTGCTCACCGTCGGGACGACGTCGCAGCCGAGCTCGGCCTTGTACGCGCAGATCCCGCCTTTTGCGGTGCAAGCCGTTTCATCGATCGAGCTGCAGCCGAGCGTGGCGTCGGCGGTCTTCGAGCATTCTGCCGCAGCGCTGCTGTTTTGTCGGTTCAAATGCAAGAGACACGAGTCGTGATAGGTGACCCCGTCGCAGCCGCACACGGTGGCCTGCTTGGTGTTCGAACAGGCACTCGGGCGCGGCGTGCATTGGCCTTCGGCGTTCGCCACGCAGCTGAGCTTCGCGCAATATTCACGGTCGCTACAGGCGCTGTTGTCGAGACACAGCGCGCCGCCTTTACCACCCGTACCGCCGACACCGCCGGTGCCCCCGCCGCCTCCCGCGCCTCCAGTATCCCCAACACCCCCTGTACCTGCAGTGCCCCCAGTGCCCCCGGTACCACCTTTGCCGGCGCTGCCGCCGTTGCCTCCGCTCCCGCTACTCCCGCCTTTGCCGGCGCTGCCGCCGTTGCCTCCGCTAGCGCTACTCCCGCCTTTGCCGGCGCTGCCGCCGTTGCCTCCACTACCACCTTTGCCGGCGCTGCCGCCGTTGCCTGCAAGACCTGCAGCGCCACCGCTGCCAGATGAACCCGCGTTGCCCGCGTGACCGGCGCCGCCCGCACGACCAGCGCTACCGGCATTGCCGACCGAGCCGCTCGTTCCGCCTGTCATCATCGGCGTGCCGCCATGGCCGCCGGCTCCGCCATTGGAGCCTCCCCCGGTAGGACTGGCGCCGCTGCCCGCAGACGCGCTGTCCGTGCCGGCGAGGCCCATCTCGCTCGTCCCTCCCTGGTTGAGTGCGCCTCCAACTCCCGCCTCGCCAGCATTCGAGAACAAGTTGTCGATGTCTCCGCCACCGCAGCTGCTGGCCAACGCGGCAAGAGAAGCGAGCCGAGCAAACGAGGCAAACGAAACCGATACACCGAGACTCCAACGAGACCGCCTGTGCCGCATCACTCGACCCTCGTGCTTGAACGTGCCCACCGCTGCCCGAAGGTTTGCAAGCTACCGCGAGATTTCCGGCCTTGTCAAAGGAACGAGAACTTACAGTGGTTTACCCTGCGCCACCCAACTCTCCACGAGTTGAATGTCTTCAGCAGACAGCGGCGGTAGCCCGAGCGGCATGCCTCGCACCATTTCGCGCGGCGACGAGCGTACTTCGTCATGACGTGCGAGGAGTGCGGCAACCAGCCGCGGCGTGCCATCAGCCAGTGGCTCGAACAGACTTCGTCGATCGCCCTTGGCATCGACATAGCCTGACAGGATAGCGGCGTGAGACGAAAAGCTGACCCCGCGCGGCGCGAAGCCGAAGCCTCCGGTGTTGCCTGGACCGCCATCACCGCCGGCAGACTCCGCGTCGGTATGGCAGTGATGACAGGTCCGGGAAAACACTTGCCGATTGGTCTCTTCGAAGGACACATGGCGCGTCAGCAGCGGCAAGCGCACGAACGGCGCGACCGGCTCGGGAGTGAGCGTTGCCCCGAGCAGATACGCCGCGATGTCGGCGGCCTCGTCGCGCGACAGGTCGAAATTCGGCATCCGAGTGTCTGGTTTGATCGCCTGGGGGTCCAATAGCCAAGCTGTCAGCCGGTCCGAGCGAAATCGATCGCGAGTAAAGCGCAGATCCGGAGCGAGCGCTGCGGCGCGCGCCGCATCGGTACCGGCTCTCGGCTCTTCGGTCAGGGTGAACGGCGGCACCCCAGTGAAGGCATGACACGAAGTGCAGCCCTTCTGATCCATCAGCTCGCGGCCGCGACGGGCGCTGCCGGGCGCGGTCGAGAGCGGCGCGGGAGGCGTGCTGCTCGCGAGGAGATAGGCGGCAATAGCCGCGGCCTCCTCCGGATCGATCGGCAGCCGGGGCATGCTGGGCGTGAGCTTCGGCCGCAGATCGCGCGGGGCCAACAAATACTCGACGACCCAACGCTCCTGCAAGCGCGCGCCGAGCGCGACCAAAGACGGCGCCTCACGCGCGCTCGCGACGTGTGGTCGAAAGCGCGCCAAGGCCGCCGCACTCACGGGGAACTTTCCGGTGCTGATCTGCTCGTGACACGAGAAGCAATTCTTGGTCAGCGGAGCCGCAGCCAGACCGGTGCCCTCGTGACAACGATTGCATTCGAAGCGCTGGACGAGAGCGCGTCCCCGCGCGACATCGCCAGGTGCAACGATGGCGACACTCGCGCTCGGCGACGCCACCGGCAGGGCGCTGGGCGCAGGCCTGGCGCGCTCCTGCGGCGGCATTCGCCGGCCGCACGCGCCGAACAGGGCTCCCGTCAATGACAGCAGCAACATCCGCAGCCAAGACATCACGCCCACGTGCTTTCCCTCAGCTCGCGCGCGGCGCGCTCGATGCACAGACCTTGCTGCCCGAAGCCATGCTCTCGCAACGCTTCATGGCAAGCTGCTCTCCGGCCTGATCACCTTTCTGCAAACGCAGCTCCGCGAGCACCTTGTATCCCTGAGGCGAGGCAACCAAATCACGCGCGGCCAGCGATTCGAGGACGCTGCGGGCTTCGTCTTGCCCGCCATCGAGCTTGGCGAGTGCCTCGGCCAGCTCGGTCGTCAGCCCAGGGTCGTCTTTCTTCAGTGAGAGCTGGTGGCGGAGCGTGTTCACCGACCAAGCCAGGTTCTTGCCCTGATCGACCTTGCTCTTGCCGAGCCAGTGCCCGAGCACCTCCGCGGGGACTTCTTGCTCGAGGGCGAGCTTGCCACCTTCACGCGCGATCGCTACCGCCAACACGCGCTTGGCGCGAGCCACGAGCGGATCGCGCCCGCGCTTGGCTTCCAGCATCTCGATCTGCGGTATCATACGCACAACGCTACCGGCCGCCGCTAGGTAGTTGCCCTTTGCCAGCGTCTTTTCCGCCTCAGCGACCCCGCGAATACGTGGGTCGATTTGTACTTCGGGGTACCAATCGCCCCCGCACGCGAGCGAGCTTGCCGAGGTCAGCAGAGTGACAACGCTCATGGCGACTACCACCATCTGAATACCGCGCTTCGAGATCGTCATTTTCAAATACTCCTTGTTCAGGGACCATCGACTCGGTCCGGCTATCGCTCTGGGCACGTCCCCTGTGACACCGGACCTGTCAGAAAGTTTGAATAGCAATCATCGAGCCAAGCCGAAATCACGGGCAATCCCGGCCTTTTTCGCGATTTGCGGGCAGCGCGTTGTGTCCGAGCGACCACGGGAGCGTGTTCGGAGCGGCGCTTCGCCTGCACCGCTGAACAGAATCGAGTCCTCGCGGACGAAATCTCGAGAGGCGCCGATATCGTGGCTAGTTCGGGCGATTTCCGATCTCGACGCGTGGCGATCCGCAACAAACCGAAATACCCGAAGCAAGCAACTGCGCGGTCGCGTCAGACTGCCACACAAGGACTCGAACGCGCTTATGAGTTGACAGGAGATCGCACACTGAATATTCAAGCCCGCCATGGCAAAGAACACAGTGAACGATCGGATCCGCAGTCGCGTCGAAGCATTCGCCGAGGAGCTCAGCGCTCTGATTCGCGACTCCGCGATGGAAACCGTACGCGACGCGCTCGGTGGAAGCGCAGCACCTCGCCGCGCTGGCCGCGGTGGCCGCAGTGCAGCCGCGGTCGCACCCGTTCGTGGTGGTGGCCGTCGCGAAAAGGGACAAAAGCGTGATCCGGGGGAGATCGAGCGTCTCACCGGTCGCCTGCTCGACTACGTGAAGGGCAACGCCGGTCAGCGCATCGAGCAAATCGCCGCCGGCATGGGTACGGTCACCAAGGAGCTCAATCTGCCCGTCAAGAAACTGATCGCCCAGAAGTCGCTGAAGACCAAAGGGCAAAAGCGCGCGACTCAATATTTCGCTCGCTGAAAGACAGCCAATCGAGCAGAGCGGGATGGCTCGCGCCGAGAGATCGGTCGGGCCTTTCGCGTCTTGTGAGGCAACGCGCGGCGCTAAAAACGCCCGCTCAGGCCAAGGTGACCGAAGCCCGCCACCGGCTGCACACTGAACCCGGAAGCCCGCGCGCGCGGGCTCGGGTAGACCAGCCAGGTCGTCAAGAGCGCAGCTGCGCCGACGCCCGCGGTCACGAAACCGACCTGGGAAAGGATCACCGCGCGATCGTGATCGTCGAGCGCGGCATCGAGATCCGAACACGCGCCGAGCAACTCCGAATCCGCCGAGCCGCAGGCCATGGGATCGCCCGGGGCAGCGGCGTCGATGCGAGCTTGCGCTGAAGCGATGCGATCGCTGGCAGAGCCCCGTGCAATGGCGTAGCCGATGCCGACCCCGAGCCCGGCCACTGTCAGCACTGATTCACCGATCATCAGGTACAGCTTGGCTGACGACGAACTGCGCGCGGGTGCCGGGGCAACACTGCTCGAGCTCGCTCGCGGCGGCGGGTCAGAGGTCTGCGCCGCAGCGCTTGCTTCACCCGCTGGAGCGGCTACGGGCAACGCCACCGGGAGCACGACCCGGTCACCCTCCTTCAGACTCAGCGCGCGCTCGAAGGCACGCCGCCCAGCCGCTTGCACACGGAACCCGTGAGGCCCAGGGTCGAGAGGCACGCCCAGCGCCACCTCGCTCGGAGGATAGGGCTGATTGTCGATGGTTACTCGCGGAGCTGGCACATCGGCGGGAATTTCCAAGGTGAGCCGCGGCAGTCGCTGCAGCAGTGCCGCACGGGCGGGCTCGAGCAGCTTCTGTACGTCTGGCGCCTTGGCGCCTCGGCGCAACAGCTCGAGGGCTCGATCGTATTCGAGCGACGCTGCCAGTAGGTGCCCAAGTTCGGTCTCGCAGTGCGCCAGATGAAAACGTAGCCCCGGCGTATCTTTCAGCGCGATTGCTTCGCGAAGCTTGAGCGCCGCATCTGCCCAGCGCTGCTCCGCCTCCGCGTCGAGCGCGCTCTCGAAGGCGTGCTTGGCGGCGGAAATTTCCGATGCGCTTGCCTCGGCCAGTGCCGAGTGCGGCGCGAAGAGAGCGGCACACGCGATGAGCGAAGCCAGTGAACGTGTGCGAAATATCATGAGAAACCCAAGCGGCGGAGCCACGGCAGGAAAGGCGCCCCGAGCCAAGATAGTCGGCTCTGTAATTTTGCGCTGTCAAGGAGTCGGCTGGGGCTGTGTTCCGGTTGCGGAAGAATCGCCGACCGCCACCGATCCGACCGAATTTTTGCCGTCTGGCAGCCCGCAGCCTAAAGGAAAGAAGGCGCCGGACGTCGTTTCCTCCTCCGCCGAGAGCAAACTGCAGTGGATCCGCGCAAGGTACGCGGTTAGTACCGAACCTCCTCCAGCTGCCCCGCCCCCCGCCCGCCTACCCTGATGACCGAGCTCAACTATCGTCGCCGCATCGCGCTTTTGACTCTCACCAGCGCGCTCTGGGCTCTTCCTGCGGCCGCCCGGGAGAGCGGCGAGCCGCAGCGCTTCCACGTGGTTTATTCGGGCCAACGGCTGACCTCGATCGCCAAGCGCTACAAGGTCAGCGTCGAAGCAATCCGTACGGCCAATGGGCTGGCCAAGAATGCTCGCCTCAAACCGGGTGAGAAGCTGACGATTCCTGGCCTCGACGACCCGGACGGAACGCGTGCCCGTGCGCTTTATCCGCCGCAGCATCCGAACGACGTCGTGGTGCCCGCCTCCACGCGCAGCGACAAGGACGACAAGGACGAGGACGGCGATCGCGACAGCGATGCCGACGATGGCCCACGCACCCACACGGTGTACTCGGGTCAGCGCTTGGAATCGATCGCCAAGCGCTACAAGATCACGGTCGACGCGCTATGCGCTGCCAACGGCGTCACACGCCGCGTGACGCTGCGCGCCGGACAGGTGTTGGCCATCCCGCGACCCGGCGATTCGATCTCGAGTATCGAGGCTGACGCCAGCGGCAAGCACGGTAAGCTCTCTCGCCTCGGTTTGCACAAGGGCTACCTGGACCTGTTCAACTATTCGGAACACTTCCACGGATACGTGCTGGACAAGAAGGGCAAGCTCACGCCCAGCGCGCAAGCCGAAGTCGCCAAGTTGTTCGGCGCCACCGGCACTCGCCCGGCGACGGATCCCAGGCTAATTCGGCTGCTGGCGAAGGTGAGCGATAAGTTCGGGCATCGCCCCATCCGGATCGTGAGCGGCTACCGGACACGCTCGTTCTTCCAGGATTCCAGGCACAAGTTGAGCTGCGCGGTCGACTTCAGCATTCCCGGCGTCGACAACGTGAGCTTGCGCGACTACCTGCGCACGCTGACTTCGGTAGGAGTGGGCTACTACCCGAATTCCTCGTTCGTGCATCTCGACGTGCGAGACGAAAATACCTACTGGGTGGACTACGCCGGCCCCGGCGAAGCGCCGCGCAAAACGAACTCGCGCGATCACGATCGAGAGGCCGAGGGCGATCTGCAGGATCCGGAGGTCTCGGAAGGTGATCGCCCGAGCGAAGCCGCAGCGCCCACGCTCGCGACGCCCTACCCAACCCTATCCGCCCCCGCAGGTCTGCCGTCTGCCGCCGAGGCGCCCTCCGTCGACCCAGCGCGAAGCGCTCCTCAAAACGCACCCAAGTAGCGGGGCGGGAGGCCGATTTGCGTCTCGGCGCGTATCGTCGTCGGCGCTGCGAAGTTGCCGTCGGCGTCGACGGCGAAGCGCAGCACACTGCCGCCTGCGCGCTTGGCATCCGCGGCAAAGCACACACCGCAAGACAGCGCGCAACGCGCTTCGCCCAAGGTGAACGGTTCGCCCGCCGATTGCAGCAATTCATCGACCTGCCCGGAGGCGGCGTCTAGGCGGCGCAGCGAGTCTTCTGCAGCGAGCGCGCCCGAATCATCGAAATGGCCCAAAGTGCTGAA
This sequence comes from Pseudomonadota bacterium, assembly GCA_037200885.1. Classification (GTDB taxonomy): domain Bacteria; phylum Myxococcota_A; class Polyangia; order Polyangiales; family Polyangiaceae; genus PMG-095. The sequence goes on along the minus strand of JBBCIN010000001.1, from coordinate 919,437 downwards.
AAGCAGCACTCCCGGCGCAGCGTAATCCAAGCCGAAGCCGAGCGGAGCGTTGCCCAAATCAGTCGCTTCGAAGCGCTTACCGACCCGCGGGGCGCCTTCGATGTCGAGCAAGGCCAAACCCGAGCCTTCGAGCTTGGGCTGGCTGGTGCGAAAATCATCGCCGGTGCAGGCTATGGCAAGCTCTCGTTCATCAGGCGATACGGCGAGCGCATCGCAGCCGCGTAGTCCGTCGAGGACGAGCGTGGAAACGAGCGAGTCGGTTTCGGGATCGAGCTCGACCAAGCGTGACGAGGTCCCACTCGAGTAGTCGTTCGCATACGCAGCGAGCAGTGCGAAGACGCGACCCGAGACATTCAGCAATCGCGCGGGGTGCGGGGAAAAGTTCGACGGTTCACCAGCGAGCGCTGGAGAGAGATCAATCCGCCCGGTGATCGCCGGCACGCTCGGATCGACGATTAAGATATCGCCGCCCCCGTCCCAGGCCTCTTGGCCCGCGTTCGAGTTGGGATCGTAACGCGCCACGTAGGCGCGCTCGGGAACGAGCGGCAAATAGTCCTGCGGGTTGGACCGGAAGCCGGTCGCGACCGAGAGCTCGCCCGTGATACGCGCCGTGGCCAGCTCCACGAAGCGCAGCACGCCCGCGGGATAGCGATCGATGAGCACGATTTCAGGGCCATCTTGCGGACTGGATGGCGTCACCACGTCGCCGCTGAGCGCAACACCGAAGCCCGAGGATTCGGTGCTCGAGCTAGCCACCGACTCGGACAACACGTGCCCCTCGAAATCGAGCAGCGACACGTTGCTCGATTGATAATCCGATTCCACGACGACGAGACCGCGACCACAGGGCCCCGGCGTCACGGAGACGCCGTGACTGTCGGGAGTGACCCGTGGCGCACCGCACGCAACCAGCAGCGCCGCCAAAAGCAGGGGGCACAATCGTGGGAAGGTCATGGGCAATCCGCGTTCACGATGGACACCGCATCGAGATCGAAGGTCCCATTCGCGCCGGTTAGGTCGACGCGATCGATGATGCGCACGTAGCGCGCCCGCGCCACGCCGAGATCCGCCAGGTCGAAGGCATCGCCGCCAGCGACGGCAGGGTCAGTGGGGTCGATCGTGTTGTCGTCCGGATTGGCGTACACGGGATGCCAGCCCGCACAACTGCCATACGGAGCTTCGGTGGCGGTGCACGGGAATGCGTCGAAATGCTCGCCGTCTTCGCTGACCTCGACCGTCGCCAGTTCGGCGTACGGGTCGTTCGGATCGCCGTTGATGTAGAACGCGTTCTCGAACACGATGAAGTCCGGACCGGGGCCGTCGACGATGAAACTCGGCGCGAAGCCAAGCGTGATCGAGCCGCCGTTGCCGAGCGTCACCACGTCGAGCGAACCGCCGGGAGGTTTGGCGCCCTTGGGCGGTCCGAGCACCACATCGGGCAAACTGGCCTGACCGTTGGTCGGTCCGGGCCCGGCAACGAACGACTCGACCGTGGTCGCGAAACGCGACGTGCACTCGTGTCCGCCGTCCGGCGCCGACGCGTCAGTCGCGGAACCGCACGCTAAACAAAGGAACCCGACCAAAAGAAGCGCGCCAAGCGCGCGCCCGCATAAGCTGACCAAATGTAGACTCCCGAGCGAGCTCGCGCTCCGTGGTGGACGGCGCCGGGCAAAACGTTGCTCCGACGCACCTACAGACAGGTCTTCCGACTTCCCTCCCATCCGCGTGCCACCTTCGCGAGCGTCGGGGCTTCCCGACCCTCACTGGTCTCGTTGGCGCGCAGATACTCAGGTTACGGCGGCGGCTCCGTGCCGGATTTTCACCGGACTTCCCAAGGTGGATCTCCACCTCCCCTCGCGGGGCTCAGCAGGCCGCGGAGGCGTAACCCGACGGGGCAAGCCTGGCAAGTCGGGCGCTTCACCGCGCCGAGGAGCGCGCCCACGGTGAATGACGTTCGAGGGCGCGCGGCCCGCTGATCTGTGCTTTTGTGACAGCGCTTTGGCCGCTAAATTCTGGCTGTGGGTGTTTGCCGTGTCGCTCATGGCAGGAGGCGTGTCGAGCTGTCATGCGCAGCCAGCGGTCGTCGCAGCCCCGCCTGCGCCCGCTCCCCCGCCGCCTCCGCCACCCCCTCCGCCGCCCCCGCCCTGTGTCGCGCTGAGCGAGAACTGCACGGCCACCGAAGCCACGCTTCTCGGAATCGGTGAACACGGCAGCGCCATCGTCCCCCCCTCGGGTTGGAAATTCGCGAAGCTCAGCGACCGCTCAGTGGCCCTGAGTCCGGAGGGCAAGTCCGTGCTCGCGGCCCTCGAAATCCCGACTGGCGACGACAGCGCGGTGCTCGCGGCCCTCGAGCAGTTGACGCACGATTCTGCGCTCGAAAAAGTGAAATTCGAAGCGCTCAAGAAGCGCTTCAAGAAGCCGCAAATCAGCCTCGACGCCAATGGTGCAAAGGTGGATCTGTGGGAGGTCAGCAAAGCCACCGGGAACGGCAGCAACCCCGAACTGCACGACCAGGGCGCGGGCACGCTGCTCGTGTTCGTGGCTCACGTCGCAACCGAACGCATCGTCATCGGGCTCGGCTTCGTGGTCGTCCCGGAAGCGCAGGCGGATGCCGAAAAGATCATGACGGCCGTGCAGAGCTTGAAGGGCACGCCGTGAGCGCTCCTCAGCCGTTGATGAACGCGGGCACGATCTTGGCCGGTCGATGGCAGATTCAGGATTTCATCGGCAGTGGCGAGACCGGCGAGGTGTACGGCGTACGCGATATGCACAGCGCCGGCACCTTCGCGCTCAAGCTTTTTTGGCCGAGTGCCCTCGGTCAATCGGAGCTTTGGTCCGCAGTTCAGCAGACCGCGCGCACGGCCTCTGGGCTCGGTGTCGAAGGCGTCGCACGCACTCACGATTTCGGTATCGACGCCAACTCCGGGAGGCCATTCTTCGTGGCCGAGCGAGTCGCCTGGTCATCGCTGGCTGATCGCGTGCGGTTGCGCGGGCCGCTCACTCCGGCAGACATGGCCAGCGCGTTTTCAGTGCTTGCTCGCGCACTGGACGCCGCGCACGGAATCGGCCTCGTGCATCGCGATCTGAAACCGGAAAATGTCTTCGCTTCGCCGGAGAACGCTCACTGGGTTCGGGTGAGTGACTTTGGCGTGGCCTTGTTGCGCTCAGCGTCCCCGCCGCCGCCTGGCTGGGGCGGAACGGTGGGCTGGGTTGCTCCGGATGCCGCCGATCCGAACGCTCGTTCCACCCCCGCGATGGACATCTTTGCTTTAGGATTGGTGACGTTCTTCGCACTCAGCGGCGGTCCCTTGCACCGCGCAGCGCGCAGTACGCCGATCGATCCGGGAGCGCTGTGGCAAGAGCTCACGGCCCCGCTCGATTCCGCATCGCTGCGCGCGCGTGAACTGGGCGCGTCGGTCGATCCCGCGTTCGATGCTTGGTTTCAGCGTGCCGTCTCACCCAGCCCGCAAGCACGCTTTGCCTCCGTGGGTGAGATGGCGAGCAGTTTCGAAACCATTGCCCGCGGCCTGTTCGCGCCACAGAGTCAAAACGCGGTTGCCTTGGAAGGCGTCGCGGCCGCGATCGCCCAGCCACTGATCTTTCAACCGGAATCGCCGCCGGCGCCGCCGCACTCAGTCGAGCCGCCCGCCAGCCTGCCAACCACGCAAAGCGCACCGTACAGCTCCGCCGTCGACGGCGCTGTCCCCGACACCAAGAAGCGCAACGCCGCGCCCCTCTTCATCGGCGGCGCCGTGATCTGCTTCGCCCTCACCGCCCTAGGCGCCTCAGCTCTCTACCACCACCACCAAGCCGCCGTGCCCGTGTCCCCACCCGTGCCCGCGCCCGTGCCCGCGCCCGCACCAAGCCCCTCTGCGGCACCCGCTGCCGCTGCTCCCACTCCCACTCCGACGGACGCCATCACCAGCGCCGTCCCGCCAAAGCCTCCGTCGACCCCTCCCACCGCCAAAGTACCGCTCGTCACGCCTGGTCCGACCGCAGCAAAGGTGCTTGCGACGAAAACAGCCCCCAAATCGACAGCGGCCCCGACCGCAACGCCAATCGCGACCGCCGCCCCGAAGCCAACCGCGGCCGCAGTCACCGCCATCGCGTCGGCCAAGCCAAAACCGGGCACGCTGTCAGCGCCCAAGAAGAAGTGCGGCAGCGTCTTCCTGCCCTGCAAGTAGCCCGTAAGGGGCCGACCTTTACTTCTTGGACCAGCGCTCTTGTAGCGGGGTGAGCAGGAGCTCACCGAAGGCAAACAAGTGATCGCAGTGCGCGGATTTGTCTTCACCCGAGAAGCCGAGCATGTGAAAGCCCTCGCGATCGGCGCGCGAGGTGCGGATCATCCCCGGGCGCGGCCCTTGGACTTCATGGCGATCGACGGGCAAGCCCTCGGTGTCGAGTAAGAACTCGGCAGTTTCGGTCGTGCTCGCGTAGGGCGTTTGAATCGTGGAATGAGTAATCGCAAACAACTTTTTGCCGGCGATGGCTTCGTCCGCGAACAGAGTGAACGGGGCCATCGACAGGGCGTTGACCTTGCGGAAACCGACGGGCTCGAAGCCCACGTGCATGCCATCAGCGAGCAGCACGGCGTCGACGCGAGCGGCATCCTTCGCGCGGTCGATGATGTGGAGGATGGCGCCGTAGCCAGCGCTCCAACCGCTCAGCGCGACCCGTTTGGGCTGCGCGGCAGACGGGCACAGCTCACGCACCGCGAGCCGCACGCTCTCGAGCATGTGATCGTAGGAGCCGGGAATCGAATACGGATCTTCGTACGCGCCGGAGCCCAGACCGAGGTTGTAGACGACGAGCGCGCCGTCGATCCCCGAATGCTCGAAAGCGGCCTCCATCACGGCCGGGGCACCATGAAAGTGGACCAGCAAGTCATACGGCTTCGATACGGAGCGGCAGCCCGCGGGCAACGAGATCACGCGGCTGCCAGGAGCAACACTGCGCTTGGGCGTATCGAGCGCCGCGTCGAACGGCGCGGGCGGCTCGACTAGCGAGAGGCTGAGCGCGTGATCGAGGTTGCTACGCGCGGCGACTGTGAGGCCCGCTTGCAACACTTCAGGCTTGGCCGGATCCGCCCCCAACCCCGCGCCGACTTTGCCGACGACGAAGAAGTAACCGAGGACGAGTGCGGCTAATATCCTCATGCGTGTTTGGTTATACGGTTCGGACTTCGCGTGTGTAAAGCGCGATTTGAGCACCTACAGTAGGACTTTTTTCGTGCTGACGCTCCCACATGTCGGGCCAACGACCGACGAATTGCTACAAAAGCAGCGCTAGGTTTCGCATTGCCCACGTGCGGTTCTCCCGCAGAAACTGAGAGGATACTGGAATGTTGCAGCGATATCGGACTCAAGTTGCGGGTGAACTGCGCAACACCGCGCGCTTTCAACTGATCAAGAGCCCATACGATGGGGAGCCCGTGGCCGAGGTCGGCGAGGCCGATGCCAGTGATCTCGAGCTCGCAATCGATGCGGCACATGTCGCCTTCGAGTCGGGACAGCGACCTGCCACGCACGAACGAGCCGCCGTGTTGGAGCGCATCGCCCACACCTTGCGCGATAATTCCGCTCAGCTGGCCGAGCTCATCACGCGCGAGAGCGGCAAGCCCATCCGCTACGCGCGTGCCGAAGTCGCGCGCTCGGCACTCACGTTCACGCTTGGCGCAGGCGAAAGCCGCAGGCTCGGCGGAGAAGTTTTACCGATCGACCAACTGCCTGGCACGGAAGGTCGCTTGTGCCTGTTCGAGCGTGTGCCGCGCGGACCGATTGCAGCCATCGCTCCCTTCAATTTTCCGATCAACCTGGTCGCACACAAGCTGTCTCCCGCGCTCGCAGTGGGCGCCCCCACTGTCTTGAAACCCGCCCAACAAAGCCCGCTCACCGCCCACGCGCTCGGACAATGGTTGCTCGAAGCGGGCATGCCCGGACACCTGCTCAGCGTGCTGCACATGGCGCCAGAAGTGGCGGAGAAACTGGTGACCGATGAGCGCATGGCCGTGCTCTCGTTCACGGGCAGCGATAGCCTCGGCTTTCGCTTGAAGAGTATCGCGGGGAAAAAGGCCGTGCTGCTCGAGCTCGGGGGCAACGCGCCCTGCGTCATCGATCAAGGCGTGAACTTGGACGCGATCGTACCGCGCGTAGCGGAGGGTTGTTGGGCGAACGCCGGGCAGGTGTGCATCAAGACTCAGCGCGTGTTCGTGCACCGCAGTCTGTTCGCTGACTTCGTGGATCGATTCGTGAGCTACAGTGAGCGCGTGGTGTGTGGGGATCCGCTGCGCGAAGAGACCATGGTCGGACCGCTGATCGAAGCCAGGCACGTGACGCGCGTGCTCGACTGGGTGCGAGAAGCGAAAGAGGGCGGCGCGCGGGTGCTACTCGGCGGACACGCCCAAGGCCAAATCGTCTATCCGACGATCTTGACGAATACCTCTGAACAAATGCGCGTCTGCCGAGACGAGGTGTTCGGTCCGGTGGCGGTGGTCGAGGCGGTCGATTCCTTCGAGGACGCGCTCTCGGCTTGCAACCGCTCGCGGTTCGGGCTGCAGGCCGGCATTTTCACGAACGATGTCGGACGCGCGCTTTTGGCTTTCCGCAGCCTTCGCTATGGCGCGGTGCTGATCAACGACACGCCCATGCTGCGTGTGGACAACTACCCATACGGCGGCATGAAAGACTCGGGACTTGGTCGCGAGGGGGTGCGCTTCGCGGTGGAAGAGTTCACCGAACCAAAGGTTTTGATTCTTGCGCCGCCCGCTGCTTGACTGCGCGCGCCGGGCGCTCTTTCGTCGCACTGAAAAGTTCCAGAATGCTCATTTAACAATCGGCATGCGGCAACGCTTGACCCCATTTCCAGTGTATGAGACCCAAGGCATGTCGTGAGTAAGGAGGAATTGGAGCGCGCGAGCGTTCAGGGACAGTCGTCTTCGGTGCCACCGCGGCCAACGAGTGATGCTCCGGCCACGCTGCCATCCACTCCCCCGTCGACGGATGAGATCGACACGGACTGGGGCATGGACGACGCGAGCGAAGTGACGCGGGTCATGCAGCAGCCGATACGCATGCCCACAGCCGCGATCGCTTCCGCTGCGTCATCCGAGGCGCCCACCTCTCCGAATGCCTCGCTTACTCCGCTCGAGCCACCCACGCCCGAGCTGGCGACCTCACCGACCGCGTCGGTCGCTCCGCCGGCGCCGAAAGCGGAGCGGTCAGCAAGCGTGCGGCCGATGCGGCCTCGCTCCGAAACGTTGATCGGTCTGCTTCCACCGACCCCGCCCGCAACGCTTGCGTCCGATGCCACGCCGCTACCCGGCGAAAAGCGCGAGTCCGCGCCGCCACCGATGCCAAGCTCAGCGTTCTCGCCGCCGGTTCGCGCGTCCGCCCCGCCACCACCGATCGCCGCGCCGTCCGCGCCGCCACCGCCACCGATCGCCGCGCTGTCCGCCGCCCCGTCCGCGCCGCCGCCACCGATCGCCGCGCTGTCCGCCGCCCCGTCCGCGCCGCCGCCACCGATCGCCGCGCTGTCCGCGCCGCCGCCACCGATCGCCGCGCCGTCCGCGCAAGCATCGTCTGCACCGCCGGCAGGCAGCTCGGTTCCCGCGCCCCGCGTCGCGTCCCTTCCGTCCACCGCGGTCGCCGAGGCATCGGGCGCAACTCAATCGGGCTTCGGTCGCTGGTTGCTCGTACTCGCCTCCGGCCTCGTCGTCGTCAGCGTACTCGGCTATCGCGTGCTCAGCAAAAACAGGGCCGCGCTGGCCGACACGGCAGTCCTGAGCGCGAGTCCCGAGTCCGCGGCAACCGCGACTCCGGCGCCCACCGCCGTCGCCGAAGCGCCCTCGCTCGCGTCCGCCAACCCCGCTACCGCGTCCGCCGACTCCGCGGCGGCGTCCGCCGAGTCCACTGCCGCCGCATCCGCATCCGCTGTCGAGCCCACTCCCGCTCCCGCCGCATCTGCATCCGCTCCCGAGCCCATTGCCGCGCCATCCGCCGCAGCGGAAGCCGTTTCCGAGGTAGCGATCCGCAAAGTGACGGTGAAGAGCCACCCGCCCAAGGCGCGCTTCTTCCACTTCGGCAAACCGGTCGGCGTCACGCCGTTCGTGCTCGAGCTCAAACCTGGTGAACGGCACGCGTACGAAGCAGGCTTGCCCGGCTACGGCACGCGCAAAGTCGTCATCGATGGATCGAAGCCCGAAATTACCGTGGGACTCCAGCGCGAAAAGCCCTGATCCCCTGAAAAAATAGGGCAAAGGTTGTTCTCGCTGGCACCGGCTGCTACTACGCCGCCAGATTTGCCATGACTTCCCTGGTCGACTCGGTCGAGCGCCGGCGTACCTTCGCCATCATTTCGCACCCGGATGCGGGGAAAACCACGCTCACGGAAAAGCTGCTGCTATTCGGCGGAGCGATCCAGTTGGCAGGCGCGGTCAAGGCGCGCGGGGAGCAACGACGCGCCCGCTCGGATTGGATGAAGGTCGAACGTGAGCGCGGCATTTCCGTAAGCGCGTCGGCGATGACCTTCGACTACGGCAACAATACCTTCAATCTGCTCGACACCCCGGGCCATCAAGATTTCAGCGAAGACACCTACCGCACGCTCACCGCCGTCGACAGCGCCATCATGGTGATCGACGCGGCCCGCGGCATCGAAGAGCAAACGCTAAAGCTGTTCGAAGTCTGCCGCCTGCGCGATGTGCCGATCATCACCTTCGTCAACAAGCTCGATCGCGAGGGCAGAGACCCCTTCGATCTGATGGACGAAATCGAGCAAAAGCTGGCGCTCGATGTGACCCCCGCGAGCTGGCCGATTGGCATGGGGCGGCGGTTTTTGGGCTGCTACGATTTATTGCACGATCACTTGGTGCTGTTGCAACGAGTGAAGGACCGAATCGGTGAAGCCGGCGAACAGTGCGACGGACTGGACGACCCGAAGCTCGACGCGTTGCTACCCGAAGACGCGGTGCGTACCCTGCGCGAAGAAGTGCAGATGGCGCGCGGCTTGTGCCCGGATTTCGATCTGGAGGCGTACCGCGGTGGACACATGACGCCGGTGTTCTTCGGCAGCGCGATCAGCAATTTCGGCGTACGTGAGCTGCTGCACGGGATCGGCGAGCTGGCCCCCGCGCCGCGCCCGCAACCCGCGCGCGAACGCACCATCAGCCCGACCGAAGACAAGGTGACTGGCTTCGTGTTCAAGGTGCAAGCCAACATGGACCCGAAGCACCGCGACCGCGTGGCCTTCGTGCGGCTATGTTCCGGGCATTTTCGCCGGGGGATGAAGCTGAAGCACGTGCGCAGCGATACGTTGCTCGCGGTGCACAACCCGGTGCTCTTCCTCGCGCAAGATCGCGAGCTGGCCGAAGAGGCCTTCGCGGGCGACATCATCGGGATCCCGAATCACGGCAAGCTCGGCATCGGGGACGCCCTGACCGAGGGTGAGGACCTGCATTTCAAGGGCATCCCGAGCTTCGCACCCGAGCTCCTGCAGCGCGTGCGTCCGACCGATCCGATGCGCGCCAAGCACCTCGGCCGCGCTCTCGAGCAACTCGCTGAAGAAGGTGCGGCGCGCATCTTCAAGCCGCGCATCGGCGGCAATTGGATCGTGGGCGTGGTCGGCTCGCTGCAGTTCGACGTGCTGGCCGATCGCATCAAGTCCGAATACGAGATCCCGGTCGTGTTCGAGGCTTCCGGCCTATACACCGCGCGCTGGGTCGAGTTCGAAGACCAAGCCCTGATGAAGAAATTCCTGAACGGCAACGAAGGTTACATGGCCGACGACCACACGGGCGCGCCGGTATTTCTGGCCCGGAATTCTTGGCATCTGGAGACGACTGTCAAGGATTGGCCGGGCCTGAAATTTCAGAAGACGAAAGAAGCCTGAGCCCGTCGCAGGAGGGAGCTCAGGCGAGAGGCTCACTCCCCGGCGATCTTCTTCAGCGCTGGGTCCTTCAGCAGGTAACTCTGCGAATAGATGTAGACGGCGGCATTGGCAGCCGCGCTGACCACCGCGTTCATGCCCGCCAAGGTGCCGCCGCTGAGCTCACAGACCGTACGCTTCACGCTCTGGCCGTTGACCGCCGGTACGTCGAAAGTCTTCAGCACCTTGTGCGGGCCGAGGTCGTCGCAAGAGGCCGGCGCGGGGACCTTGGTCATGAACAAAACGATCGTCTTATCGGCCTCCCAGTAGCGCGCGGTGAGCGTGCTCGTGCCCGCGGTGCGCGTCGCAGTGCAGAAGCGCTCGGCTGCCGCCGGATCCGTGGTCGGCTTCTTCGGCGCGGCCGGATCTGGATCGTCACCATCACACTTGGGAGAGACCGAGGCGTGGTCGGGGGCAACGCGATTGTCACCTGCCCAGGTGACGAAGGTCTTCAGCAAGCCGGCGTTCAGCGCCAGTCGTTGCGCCTCGACGGCTTTTGCCGCAGCGTCCGCGCTTTGCTTGGTGGTGATTTCCCGGTCCAGGGTAGCGAGCGCCGCTTGGTCCTCGCAATATTTGTACGAGCGCTCACGCCACTGACTCGTCAGTGCCAGATCCGCAGCCGCGACCGATTTGCGCGTACCGTCCAGCGCCTCCTGACACTTGGTCGCGTCCTTCTCGGAGCAGCCAAGGGCCGTAACGGTCGCCGCTAGTACTAGGAGTTCCCCAAATCTTTTTCGCATGAGGCGGCATGTAAGCCCGGCTCAGTGGATCTTTCAACCGTCAATTGTAGGCGGAATTTCCGGTCGAATCGCTGCTGATCAAATGCGCCGCAAAGTAGGAGAGCGCGTTCAAGCTGCGGCGTTGCCGCAGAATCGCTGGATTCGAGAGGAACAGGATCCGATACTGTGCGCTCTCGGCGAGATCCTGTCACTTTTACGCTCGCGCTTCCTGCTGGCGCGCTATCGCGGTTGACCGCGAAATCAGCAGCGAGGTCCGAACCGTGCAACGGCCGCCACGAGCGCTTGCACGCTATCGAAACGTGCCCTGGGTTCTCGTTGCAGGCACTTACCAATGACGCGCATGATGCCAACGGGTGCGGTGTTGGGAAGTGAAAGGTCGGGCGAGCTCGACAAAATCTGGGTCACGAGTGCGGGGACGCTGCCGCTGTGAAATGGTCGTCGCCCGGTGACCGCCTCATACAGGATGATGCCCAAGGCCCAGATATCGGCGCGATGATCCGAGGCCGCGCCCGACAGCTCTTCCGGCGCCAGGTAAGGCAGTGACAGGTCCTGCTCGACGCGCGACCCAGGAATATGGCCTTGGTAATTGACCAACGGGGCGATGCCAATACCTGTCACCTTGACGCGCGCGGCGGCCGTCGGCACATCCTGCACCAGGACGTTTTTTGTTCGGAGGTAAGCTCGGAGACCCATTTCGTGCGCTTGAATGACGGCATGGCAAGTCTGTACGAAGCAGCCGAATGCGCGTTCGAAGGAGAATGGTCCGCACTGGATGAGCTCCGACAACTCGACGCCGTCGACATATTCCATCACCAGGTATGCCGCGCCGTCGGAGAACACCCCACAGTCGAGCGGTTGAACAATGAACTCGCTCCGGGGGCGTAGAGATGCACACGCCTCCCGCAGGAATCGGGCCCTGACCTCCGGAATGTCCGTGTTCACCACCCTCAGAGCGACTCGAGTGTCGAGCCGCAGATCGACCGCGGTCATCACGTCGAAGGCGTCGCCTGTCGCGGCGTGAGTCACCACGAATTTTTCGTCTAGGATGTCTCCTGCACGAATGCGCACCGACTCGACCTCGCGATAACCTGGGTCACTCCGCCGCAGCTCCCTCGACGAAGCTTGTGCGGCGAGTCGGTATTGTCAAGGCACGCCGCCGTGCGGTGGCTGTGCTGGCCGTGGTTGAGCCACTAATCGTAGGCGAATGACTATTGAAGTGCAGTAAACCTGATGGGTGAGTTCGCATAATGGGTCACCCGACCTCGCGCCGTCGACGCGCTCCGAGCAGCAGCAAGCCAAGCAGTGGCAGCAGGCCGTGACTCACGGCCAATGCGGAGCCTCCTGCGGCACGGCAACCACACGCCGTGGCTGACGCGTCCGTGTTATCGGGCAAACGGTCAGCGCGCCCTCCGTCCCCGGCGTCCCCTCCGTCCCCGGCCTCGACCATTGCCGGGCCGCCGCCCTCGCCCGCTGAGCCCGCCGAACCCGCTGTCGAGCACCCCGCCCCCGTCAGAGCAACGCACTGGCCTTCGCTGCCCTTCTCCGCGCAGCTCTTGCACGGCCCTTGGCAAGCCTGCTCACAGCACACCGAATCGGAACAGATCTCGCTCGCGCACTCGCTAGCAGCATGGCAAAACTGTCCGCTCGGCTTCTTCTCCGCGCACTTGCCATTGAGGCAATAACCCGTCGCCGGATCGCAATCCGTGCCGGTCTTGCAGGCGGCATTACAGGTGGCCGACGAGCAAGCGTAAGGCGCACAAAGCACCGAGTCGAACTGACACGTGCCGTTGCCATCACACACACTGCCGGTCACGCTACTGTCCGAACACACCGTATCCCCACACGCAGTACCGGCCTTGGCGAACGGACGACACTGGCGCTTGCCGTCGCAGGCACCATCGGCGAGGCAAGAAGCGGGAAACGCTCGGCCCTCGGCGCATTCATCATCCGGATCCTGATCCGCGGCGATCGGCAAACAGGAGCCGTCCGCACCGCCTGTCAACCGCCCCGCGCACGCCTCGCAAATTCCGTCGCACGCCGAATCGCAGCACACGGCATCCACGCAATGACCGGTCGCGCAGATCTGACAGCCCGGCTCCTTGCAACCGCGACCCGCGCTGGCCTCGCTACAGTCTTGCCCGGCACTCACCAGCTCTCGACACAAGCCGTCGGCAGCACAAAACCTGCCACTCGCGCACTCTGAATCGTGTTGGCAGCGCGCACGACAGGTTCCCGCCGCGCAAAACGCAGTGCTCCCGCATTCGACGTCGGTCTCGCAAGCATCGCTGAAGATGTACGCCGCGCCCAGCTCATCTTTCGTCTTGCCCGCCACGCCGACGACCGCGTATTGCCCGTCGACCGCGACAGCTAGGTATGGGAACGACGAAGCCGCCGTGAGAATCGCGTTGCCTTGTTGCGTCCAAATCTTGCCCGCGCGCGCAAAGACGTAAGCCGCACGCTTCGATCCCATGATCGCCGTGTCGCCGGAAAACGAGAGCTGAGCTCCGAAGTCTTCGTCGGTCTCTGCCGGCGCGAGCGCGGAGGCAGACTGCACCCAAACGCCGTTCGTTCGCACGAACTCATAGATGACCCCAGCGGGCAAACCGGCACTGTCCGAACGCCGGGCACTGATCAGGAAGGTATCGCCGGAAAGAGCCACCGCGCGACCCCAAGTGCGCTCAATGACCTCAGATGGCTTGGGGATTGCGGGCGCGTCTTGGGTCCACTCTCCCGATGTTCGAGTAAAGACGTAGGTCTGCCCCAGCTCCGGCGCAGTGAGGACCGCTGTATCCCCCGAAATTGAAACCGCATAGCCGAGTTTGCTATCGCCCTGCGGAAGGTCGACCGTCAGTTTGGCTTGCGGCAGCCACGAGCCGCCATCCCAGAGGAAGACGTAAGCCCCGGGAGGCTTGTAGGGCACCGGCCCCTGCGCTTGCACCAGGTTTTGAGCCGGCACGCCCACAATCGCCGTGTCGCCAGAGACGGACACGGACGTAACCAACCAGTCGCGCTCCGGACCGTCCGCACCGATCAACCGTTCGCCCGCTCCCCAAGTCGACCCGTCGCGCGTGAACGCATACGCACTTGCCGCGTAGAGGGCGCCTGCGATCAGATGCTTTTCCGATAGAGCGCACGGGGCACCCAAGGCAGCCGTTGGGATCCCGTCGTCCACCGTCAAGGGCGAGCCCGTAGCGATCCAATTCGAGCCCATGCGCTCGTAGACGTACGCGGCTCCTCCTGAGTATGTGCCCGCATCGCTCGCAGAACTGGTGACCACGATCGTGCTGCCAGAAATGGCCACCGCGTCTCCAAAGCTGCGCTTTGGGAAGGATGGCTCGCTCAGCGCGGCCCCGCGCTGAGACCAAACCTCGGCGGTTTCCGCATGCGCGCTGACTGCGGTGAATACGCTCAGGCACAGCGCTGTTGTATGTAACTTCAGATGGGTCATCAGGGCCAATCGAACGCGGGTGATGGGTTCGAGCATATCAGCGGTCGGCGTTGTCGAGAATATTCAGGCGACATTTCCTAAGGCCGTCTCGTCGGACTTTGAGGTGGACTACCGCGCATCGCCGCAGACCAACCTCGCCAAACTATGGGCGGAATCGAGCGACACCCCGCCCGCGCTCTGACCTCTTCCCTGCATGGGCAAGGCTCTCGTCGTCCGCATCGAAGATTTCATCAGTAGCAGCACCCGCAAGGCCGGCTCGGCCGGACATGGGGGCCTCGACGATTGCTACCCGATCGCGCCGGAATTAAGCTGAACTCGCGAGAGGAGATTGCAGATCTAAACTCGATCGATAAGTCCGCCATCTGCTACTCGGATCTTCCGGCTTTGATGCTCTCGGTGTCCGCGTCGAAGATCTTTTTACCGAGAAGACCTCACTCCCGCGCCCCAGCGGTCCCGTCGGCAAGGTCAGGAAGCTGTTCGACGAAGTCGCCAAGCTCCCGCGCCGTCAGCAGGACAAAATCGTCGAGTTCCTCGCTCCCATCATCGAGGACTTCAAGCGCAGAGCCAGCTAGTCTGGCTTCGAGTCGGACGACCCCTCGCTACTTCAAGCAAAATTGAATTGGATCGATTCCCGCGAAAACGGTGTCGACATTCGGGGAAAAGCAACTACGCCGCTTAACCAAGTTGATGGTTCCGTCGGCAAGCCGGCGCGACCAGGCACGCGGATCCATGTCTTGAACGCCGTCCCTGCCAAAACTCACTACAACAAATCGACCGCTGCTCGTCTCGTACCACAGCTTGTTGCCCCAGTAGTCCGAGCAATTCGCGCTCGCGGGCAAAACCCCGCTCCGCCTAAAATCACGCTGAATCCGAAATGCACATCGCTGCACTGCGACCGAATTGTTCAGCTGCTCAAACATCGACCACGCGAGCCATGCAGCAAATCCGACCATCCCAAGAAGGAGTATGACCAGCGTTCTCACGAACCAGCGGCGCTTCACAGACAACGCTGCACACATTCCTCATGCGTCCGGTCTGCCCATTGATAACAGTTGTTCGTGAAAAGGTTCCAGTCCCTTCCAAAGTTCTTCGGATCATCAAACTGCTGGGTCATGCACTGGTCCATGCATCGACTCCCCGCGTCACTGACAACGCAGTTCTCGGGCACGAGCTTGTCCTGTGTCGGATCGCCGCCCCAACCAAAGCACTGCGTTTCCTGCCCTGGCACATAAACGCACTGATACCGGTGGTTGATAAACGACGAAAAGGGACCTTCTACTGGTCGTGTACACTCGTAGACGACAAGGCCAGTCGAATCGCTCGCGTTCACCGGGTCGTTGCCGGCGTACACGTACAGGTTCGGCTGCCCGCCGTTGAAGAGGATCGGGTCCTTACTGATCCACCTGCCGACCGTCGGATCATAATCCCTTGCGCCAAATCGCACGAGCCCCGTGTCCGCGTCATACAAGCCGCCTCCGAAGCCGAATGGGATCCTCGCCGAGACAGTGTCTTCGAGCACAATTCCGAACTCGTCGTGGCGCATTCGACCTACGACGGCTCCCGACGTAGCATCAATCATAACCCGGGGCGACCCGAGTTGGTCACTGAAGATGCGATAAGTCGTGCTGCCTTGGATCATGTAATCCGGCGAGTTCTGAAGCATAAACGAAACGTTTCGCGATCGTACCATCCGCATTCAGCTCTGCAACAGGGTGGAGTTGGTCGCGGTATAACCAGCGGGTGACGGTGGTGCCGTTTTTCTTCTTGGCGACGCGCCGGTTCTGACCGTCGACGATATATTCGATGTAGTTATTGTTCGGTAGATCGACACGCTTCAGGTTGCCGAACACGTCGTACGAGTACGTCGTCAGAGCGGAGCTCGCAACCTCCGTTTTGGTCTTGAGCTCCCCGTTATCAGTATAAGTGTACGTATGGGTGCCATCGGCCTCGAGACGGTCTTGGTCGTCGTAGCTCGTGCCGCCGAGACGGTTACTGTTAGCATCGTAGAGATAGGTGCGAGCAGGCGAAGTCGATCCACCTTCGTACACTCGATACAGGCGGCCTCGCGCGTCGTACTCGTAGTCCGTCGTCGTGGTGTCGCTCTCGAGCGTTTCCACCTTGCGCAGGACGCGTCCAAGAGCGTCACGGGGGTGGCTCTCGTCGGCATACGAGATCGAGTACCGTGGGTCGGAGCCAACTTTGCCGACTTCGGTCGCCAGCTCGCCGAACGTGTTGTAGCCTAGCCTAAATCGCAGGCGTACAAGCCGCAATTGGCGTCAACGAAGCAGTTCGTGTTCTCGTCGACTTCCGTCGCTTGGGTTGTGCTGCGCACCCCCTCTTCCTGATCGCGGCTACACGCCACGCTCAGCAACAGCAGAGCGACAAGCAGCAAACGAAGCTTTCGGGACCCAACAACGCTTTTGCGCTTCCATGGTTCACAACTCTCGCTCGACGAATAACTTGCTCGACGAAGAATTGTAAACCGTTTTCTAGTTTCGAAACTTGTGACTTTTGTCAGAGCGCGATGTCGGATTCCGACAGTATCGCGGTGAACATGACGACGAGAGTTTGCTGCGACTATGACGAGCGCGAGGCGATCGTCGGATACGGTACGCGCGCGATGAAGCGATCGTGAGCGCGCGAGCCGAGTAGCAGCGCGAAGATGGCGCCGAGCAGCGCGAGGAACATGTCCCACTGCGCGTCCCACACGTCGCCTTGAGAGCCGAGGAACGCGGTGCCTGTGTCGCCTGCGACGACGAGTGTTGTCCACCACTCGAGCAGCTCCCAGAAGGCGGCGAACGCGAACACCACGGACACGCTCAGGAACGATAGCCAACCGCCGCGGGCTAGCGGCGTCTTGCGAAGCAAGATCTCGCGCGTCATGAACACGGGGAAGACACCGAGTGCGATGTGGCCGATGCGGTCGTAGTGATTGCGACTCAGATGAAACGCGGCTTTGGCCCAGTTGCCGAGTGGCGTGAGCGCGTACGTGTAGCAGCCGCCGTAGATCAGGATCAGCACGTGCACGAACACGCCTGCGTACACCCAGTGCGAGAGCGGCATGCGTCGGTACGCGAGGGTCAACCAGAGCACCATCAGTAGGCCCGGAGTCACCTCGAGGAACCAACTCGTGCGGCCGGCGGGGGGCGCCCAGAGCGTCACCGCGCAAATCAGCAACAGGACGCTCAGCAGCGCGAGCGGCTGGCGCGCGTGGGCTTTGAGCGCCGCGGCCTCTGAAGCGGTCGATTGGAAAGTCATTTTTGCGTCAGCGGTCGTTCGCGCTGCCAAGGCTATGTTAGGACCCGCCCGAGTCCAAACGTGCGCACACTGGTAGCGATCATCGCCTGTATCGAACTGTTTCTAGTAGCCTCCCTCGGCTGGGTGGCAGTCGTGATGGTGTATCTGCCCACG
This sequence comes from Pseudomonadota bacterium, assembly GCA_037200885.1. GTDB lineage: Bacteria > Myxococcota_A > Polyangia > Polyangiales > Polyangiaceae > PMG-095. The sequence continues at coordinate 901,917 of JBBCIN010000001.1, read as the reverse complement.
TTCTGGTTCGACAAGCGTCGCATCCTGAGCGGCCGCACCCTGCGCCGCGTCGCTCGAGCGGCGGCCACCTTCTCCCCCATGTGGCGCTTCCACATCCACGGCGAGATTCCGAAAAATCCCGGCAAGACCGTGTGCGTCAGCAACCACTGCTCGCACACGGACGTTTTCTTGATCTCGCACGTACCGTGGGAAATGAAGTGGCTGGCCAAGCGCTCGCTGTTCAATATCCCGTTCATCGGCTGGAGCATGCGGCTGGTCAAAGACGTGCCGATTGACCGCGCCTCGCCCTCGGCCGCAAAAGCCGCGCTCGACCAATGTGCGCGCTGGCTAGAGCAAGGCGTGCCCGTGATGATCTTCCCGGAAGGCACCCGCTCCAAAACAGGCGAGATGCAGTCGTTCAAGGACGGCGCGTTTCGGCTAGCGATCGATACCGGCGCGGACGTCCTGCCGATGGCAGTCGCTGGCACCGACGGCGCGCTGTCCAAGCATGATTGGCGCCCCGGCTACGCGCGCGGCATCTTGACCATTGGCAAAGCCATCTCCACGGCCGGCATGACGCACAAGGACGTGCCACGGCTGAAAGAAGCCGCGCGCGCGCAAATCATCGCCATGCGTGAAGAGATCCTGCCGCTCAGCGCGGCCAACTGAGCTCACGGCGGCTTGGGGATCGAGCGGTGCACGACCACCGGCGGTCCGATGTCGTCGTCAGAATTGCGCACCACGAAGGCGGTCTGTGCATCTGGCGTCGCGCTGGTCGTGAACGTGCAAGAGTCGGTCGGCGCGGAGAACGGTGAGATCACGTTCCTGCCAACCGAATCCAGCGGCACCCGATTGTAGAGGAATGAGCCGGTCACCACGGTTTGAGCGGAGACATCGAGCAGCTGCGCGCTGGTAAAGAATTGGTCCATCTCGAAGCTGCCGCCGCTCAGAGCGACGATCACTCCGCCCGCTGCGGTAAAGGAATCGAGCACCGAGTTCATCTGCCAAGCGGCACCGATCATGGCCAGCTCACCCGAGGGTGCGGTGTCCTGCTCGTAGATCAAAAATTCGTCGTAGTTGGCGATGTTCAGCGCGGCGCTGGCGCCCGTGTATTTGGCAAGCGGCGTGATGACGACGCTTCGCCCAACGGCGGCCGCGGCAAAGTTGATATGCTGGTCTACTTTGGCGCGTGTCGCGGCCGAGGCGAATTCCGTATACGCCAGGATGCGAACTTGAATCGGAGTGGGAAGCAGCACAGCGTTGCCCAGTAGCCGGTTTGGAGCCGAGTTCATCGCGGCGGTCTGGTAATTCATGCATGCCAGCACGACATCGCCGTTATTGGCGCCCACGCACTTGCCGCCTTGGCAGATCCCCGACGGGCACACATTCCCGCAACTTCCACAGTTGTCCGCATCGATATTGTAGTCGACACACTTTCCGTTGCATGCCTTCAGCGGGTCGTCGCAGGTGAGCACACACTTGTAGTTGCCAGCGCCGTCGGGCGAGCAGGTCGGCATCGCCGTCGGACATTCCGCATTGCATCCTCCGCAGGCTTCCGGCGTATCGAAGACCGGATCGACGCACTGCCCATTGCAGGCCACGAGCGGTGCTTCGCACAAGCTCTTGCAGATATAATTACCGTCGGCATTCGGCGAGCACAGAGGCTTGGCGCCGGAGCATTTCACGTTGCAATCGCCGCATTGATCAGCCGTATCGAAAACCGCTTCGACGCATTGGCCATTGCAGTCGACCAGCGGCGACTGGCATTTTGCCACGCACACGTACTCGCCTTCGCCGTACGGAGCACAATTCGGCTTGGTTCCGCTGCACGCGGTGTGACACTCTCCACAAGCCGCCGCGGTACTGTAGGGCGGCGTGCAGCCCGCATCACCGTCTGGGTGCGCGTCGGTCAAATTGCCCGCATCGTCGTCGTCCGAGCCCGATGCCGCACCGCTGCCACCCTCGCCCGCATCCGCGCTCGAGCCGCCGCTGCCGCCGTTGCCCGATGCGCCGCCGTTGCCCGACGCGCCGCCGTTGCCAGCAGGAACGCCGTCGCACAGTGCGTCTTCGCAGGTGACGCCGGGTTTGCACTTCCGACCGCAGCCACCGCAATTGTAGGCGTCGTTTTGCGCGTCGACGCACTGACCATTGCAGTCGACGTGACTGGCCGCGCAATTGCCGCCGACCACGCCGCTGCTACCGCACGCAGCCGGAAAGGCCAAGCCCAATAAAACTGCCCAAAGCCCGAGGCGCTTGCCGTGACTCTTGCTCATTTGTCGCCGCCCTTTTGGCTATCGGCGGGTGCCGGCTTGGGACTCGCTGGCGGAGGTGGCTCGTCCTCGGCTGGAGTGTCGTCCAGGTTCAGCGGCGCCATCTCCTTCATCGGGTTGAGCGAGGGAGCGCCGACCAATGGGGTGCCGTCCGCCTTCATTTGGCGGGTGACGGTGAACTCGACCCGGCGATTGAGCAAGAGCGCATACTCGCTCTTCTTGTCGACGAGTGGGCGCGTCGAACCGTAGCCGATCGAACTCAGCCGATCTTGCGCGATGCCCTGCTTGACCAAGAAGTCCAGCACGGCGCGCGCGCGATCCTCACTGAGCTTCTGATTGAAGTTGTCTGGTCCGCGTTCGTCCGCGTGACCTTCCACGGAGACGTGCACGTATTCAGGGTGATCGGCGATCAGTTTGGCCAAGCGCATCAAGAGCGGGTAGCTGATTTTTCGGATGATGAAGCTGTTGACGTAAAAGTGAACGCGATCGTCGAGCACGATCTTGTCGCCCACGACGCGCACTTGATCTTCGTCCGGGCAACCGTCCGTGTCAGCGTAACCGTTGACCGTTTCGGGCTCGTTCGGGCACAAATCCTGTGCGTCCGGGATGCCGTCCTTGTCGTTGTCCGGGTCCGGGCAGCCGTCCTCGTCCTCGAAATTGTCCTTGTCCTCCGGGACGTCCGGGCACTTGTCGGCCTTGTCGGCGATGCCGTCCTTGTCATTGTCGTCATCGGGACAGCCGTCACTGTCTTCGAAGCCATCTTTGTCTTCGGGGACATCGGGACAATGATCGACCTTGTCGGCAATCCCGTCTTTGTCGTTGTCCTCGTCGGGGCAGCCATCCGCGTCTTGGAAGCCGTCTTTATCCTCGGCTACGTCCGGACATTGATCGACCTCGTCCGAGATCCCGTCGTGATCGCGATCGTGATCGCTCACGCTGTTCGGATTCAGGCCAGGGCCAAAATCGTACATGACGTGTACGCCGAGCAGGAGGATGTTCGCGTCCTCGGGGCGCAGCTTACTGTCGGGTTGAAACACGTGCACCAGGGAGAGCACCGGGCCGATCGCCTGTTGCCCCTTGTGGTCCAAAAAGTCGTACCCCAGCTGCGCGTCGAGCATGCCGCGCGTCAGCCCGTTGGTCACCGCTGCGCCCGCATCCGCAGCCAGCCAGAGCCCAGCGGCGCTCGGCAATTGCCCCTGATAATCGCCACCGAACGGTCGCACGCGCAGGCCCAAGCCGAGACCCGAAGCCGAAGCCGCGCCCCCGCGCTCGAACCTCCGACTCTCGGGCGCGCTGCCCTGGCTGAGCCACAGTGTATCGAGCGCGAGCTGTAGCCCGAACTGTTTGCCAAAGGGCAGCTCGAGCGCCACCTGGCCGCCGGCGCCCCAACCGAACTCGTCCTTCTGGTAGCCGCTGATCGCGTGAGCGGCTCCGGCCATGCCATGCAGCCGCAGCGGCTCAGCTTGGACTCCCCGAGCGAGAAGCAGGGCACCACAAACGCACAAAGCTGAATTAACTGTCCGTAATCGCATCGTGAAAAGGTCCGACCGTGCAGGATACGGCGCCGTCTCAGGATGAGATAAGCCTGGCCCCTTTTAGTGAGTGGTCGGCTGTGGGCAAGATCGCATTCCTGCCTCATTTCAGCCACCTAGGCCGTGGAGTCGGTTTTCGTGCGGTACTCCGCCCCTCGCGGCAGAGCTCAGGCTTTCTTGCGCGAGATCTTCTTTACGCTGCGCTTGGCCTTTTCGAATTCCTCCTGCGCGACTTCCACGATCGCCTCGGCTACGGCGGTCACCTTGGCTTCGGCGCGTTTCATCGCGGCTACGATGCCAGCGCCGGTCTTCTTCGCTTTCTTCTTACCCGGCTTTGCCGCTGACTTTACTGCACTCTTGACCGCCTTCGAGGCCTTTTTGCTCACCTTTTTGGCTGCTTTGACAACCTTCTTGGCTGCAGACTTCGGGGCGGGTTTTACTTTGGCTTTCATCGCCGCGATCTTCCAACACTTCGTGGAGAATTGGCAAATCCACAGCGGGCGCAACTAGGCCTCCGAAGGGACCGGTCGCCACGGGAGTGAGGTCGTTCCACTCTGTTTGTGGCAGCGTGTCACGCTCTTCGTCTAATTCGCTCATCGGATCCTCGAATTCTGCCTGCTTCGATGCAGACGTTTCGAGTCGGTGCAACGCGCGTACCAGGCTCGAGGAGAGCTATTCCGGACGCTTCACGTTCGGGTGCTCGTTGTAATAAGCATCCAGGCTCTCCTTGGAGATGCGAAGTTCAATCAGGCCCTCACGCTGGATTTTCGCCTGACAGCCGAGGCGCGAACTCATGCGCACGTCGAAAGCCTTGTCGAGGATGTCTTCTTCATCCTCCTCGGCCAAGCTGAGTAGATCGGCACCGGTCTCGACATAGACGTGGCAGGTCGAACAAGCGCACACCCCGCCGCAAGCGTCGCCTTCAGGCGCCCCTGAAAGCTTGGCCGCCTTCAGCAGCGTCGTGCCGAGCGGCACCTCGATCTCGGCGCCATGCTCTAGGAATCGAACCATCGTCATTGCGGCTATCGCTCTCCGTGCTTGGCTACGTGGGCATCGACGCCAGCCGCGTGCGCCACGCTTTGCTCGACTGCGCCCAGATTTTTTCCGGCGATGGCCGACTGAATCGCACGGTTCATCCGCCGCCCGGCCCACTCGTGAGTGGCATCATCGAGGGCGCTGATCGCATTTTCCACGACCGAGGCAAGGCTCGCGGACGACGCAGCGGTACGCGCTGCACTCAGCGCCTGCTCGACGCGCAGGCGTTCCGCGTCATCGAGCAGATCGGCGTCGGACTCCAGCGCCTTGTCGGTCGCGAGCAAGATGCGGGTCGCTTCGACCTGCGCGTCACGCAAGCGACGGAGCTCGAAATCGCTCTCACCGTGATCCAAGGCGTCGATCAGCATCTGCTCGACTTCATCGTCGGTCAGGCCGTAGCTCGGCTTCACCTCGACGCTCTGCGTGATGCCGGTCGTGAGCTCCACGGCCTTCACGCTGAGCAAGTTGTTCTCGTCGACGTTGAAGCTGACCTCGAGCCGTGCAAAGCCGGCCGGCAAAGGCGGGATCCCGCCCAACTTGAAGCGCGCTAAAGATCGACAATCACTCGCAATTTCGCGTTCGCCTTGGACCACGTGCAGGTCGAACCCGGTCTGATTGTCAGCGTAGGTCGTAAACGTCGCCTTCGCGCCCGCGGGGATGCCGGTATTTCGGGGCAAGAGTTTGTCAACGCCGCCACCCATGGTCTCGATCCCAAGCGACAGCGGCAGTACGTCGAGCAGCAATACTTCTTCACTCGAGCGCGACAACAGGTCCGCCTGAATCGCCGCGCCGTAGGCCACGACCAGATCCGGATCGATGTCCGAGAGCGGCTCTTTGCCGAATAGCTCTTGGACATACGAGCGCACTCGCGGCACGCGCGTCGAGCCGCCCACCAGAATCACGCCGCTGAGCGCGGACGCTTCCAGCCCCGCATCGCGCAGCGCACGCCGACACGATTTGCCAGTGCGCTCGAGCAGCGGCAAAATCCAGGCGTCGAAGTCGGCGCGCGTGACCGAAAAGAGCACGTCACCCCCGCCCTTCTGCGGCAGCTCGACGCTCACCTCGGTCGCGTCGGTCAGCGCGTGCTTGACGCGGCGCGCGGCCTCGAGCGCGATGCTGACTACTTCCGGAGTGCGCAATTGTGCGGTCGTGGCGCCCATCTTCGTCAGCATGCGTTCGGCGATCTCGCGGTCCATGTCATCGCCGCCGAGCGCGCTGTCCCCGCCCGTGCTCTTGACCTGGAACACGCCGTCATCGAGCAGCAGAATCGTAACGTCAAAGGTGCCGCCACCCAGGTCGTATACGGCAAAAAGGCCATTTTCCTGCTTGTCCAGGCCGTAGGCCAGGGCCGCCGCGGTGGGCTCGTTGAGCAAGCGCAGCACGTCCAGGCCGGCAAGGCGACCCGCGTCCCGCGTGGCTTGGCGCTGAGCGTCATCGAAGTATGCGGGCACGGTGATCACCGCGCCGCCCACGTGCGTCAGTTGATCGATCGCGCTCTGGCGCAGGCTCTTCAAGATTTCGCTGCTGACCTCGACGGCGCTCGGCGTCAGCTTGCCCAAATCGAAACGCACGACCGAGGCATCACCGGGCACGAACTTGTACGCGCCGAGGCGCGTCGTCTCCGCGTCCCCCGCGGCGCGGCCCATGAAGCGCTTCACGCTGGCGATGGTGCGCTCGGGTTCACGTGTGGCATAGGCCGCGGCGTTGCGCCCCACCAAGACCGAACCCTCCTCACCGTAGTGCACGACCGACGGCAGCAGTGCCGAGCCGTCACAGGTGGTGAGCGGTACCGGACGACCATCGCGCACGTGCGCGACGATCGAATTGGTCGTGCCCAAATCGATGCCAATGGCTTGCGGAGGTGCTTTGGGATCGAAAATATCGAGCAACATGTTCGGAGGGCTCGGAATCAGAGGAAATCGTCGGCGATCGACGCTGCTTCGTCCAAGAAGCGCCGGTAGTAGCGCAACTCGCCGATGCGCTTCAGGATTTCTGCAAGATTCGAGCTTGGGGAGGCAAATTCACTGCTCAGCACGGCCTCCGCGCGAGACGCCTCCGAGCTCACTTCGGCGATCAAGCGCTCGAGCGCGGCTTCGTTCTTGCTCTGCCGCACATCGGCCAGGGCCTCGCGGCGCTCCATGACTTCCATCAACAGCGCGGGTGAAGCGGGGGGCTCTTGGCCCTCACCCGTGTGCACGCCTCGCAGCGCCAAAAGAGCCTCGGCCCGGCATACCGGATCCTTCAAGATCCGAAACGCCTGATTGACTTCGATCGCGCGACCGAAAGCCATGCGCCGTTCACCCGCGCCGGACGAGGCGTGCCGATCGGGGTGGAGCGCGCGACTCAAATCGCGATGACGTTGCTCGAGGATCGCCACGTCGAGACCGTACGCGGGCTCGACGCCCAAAGTCTCGAACGGGTCCACCTCAACGAACCGTGAAGGAGTGACCGCAGCCGCAGCTGGATGCCTCCTGCGGGTTCTTGAACTTGAACCCTTGGAACATCAACGTCTGCTCGTAATCCAGCACCGAGCCCGCGAGGTACACGAAGCTCTTTTTGTCGACGTAGAAGCGGACGCCGCCCGCTTCATACACGGTGTCTCGTTCCTTCGGCGGCGTGTCCTCGTATTGAATGACGTAGGAAAAGCCCGAGCAACCGCCGCCTTTGACGCCTAGGCGCACTGCCGCATCCGGAGTGCCCCGCTGCGCCAGCTTCTTCTTCGCAAACTCCACGGCCTTGTCGGAGATGGTGATCTCGCGACGCGACTTGGGAGCTTCAGAAGGAGAAGCAGCGGGCGCTGAGGTCTCGGTGGATGAGGCGGTGGTTTCCATGGCGATACTCGGGTCCTTGATCAGAGGCTGGCGGGTGCGCTCGCGGTGGCAGCGGGCGCTTCGGCGGGGCTCGCGTCGAGCGCGAGGCGAGCGGCGCGCTTGGCTTTGTAATCTTCGATCGCGCTCTTGATCGCGTCCTCGGCCAAGACGGAGCAGTGGATCTTCACTGGTGGCAGGCTCAGCTCTTCGGCGATTTGGCTGTTCTTGATGGTCGCGGCTTCGTCGATGTTTTTGCCCTTGATCCACTCGGTCGCAAGCGACGACGAGGCGATGGCGGAGCCGCAGCCGAAGGTCTTGAAGCGCGCGTCTTCAATCACGCCTTCGGCGCTGACCTTGATCTGCAAACGCATCACATCGCCGCAAGCGGGCGCGCCGACGAGGCCGGTGCCGACAGACGGATCGTCTTTGTCCAACGTGCCAACGTTGCGCGGGTTTTCGTAGTGGTCGAGGAGTTTATCGCTATAGGCCATGTGTTTTTTCCTTACTTTCTCAATGAGCGGCCCATTGAATCGATTTGATGTCGATGCCTTGCTGGTGCATCTCGTACAGGGGAGAGAGTTCGCGCAGGCGTTTGACTTTGCCGATTACGAGCTCGGCCACGTAGTCCACTTCTTCTTCGGTGTTGAAGCGCCCCAACCCAAAACGAATCGACGAATGGGCCAGCTCTTCATCCAGGCCCATCGAACGAAGCACGTAGCTCGGTTCCAAGCTGGCGCTGGTGCAGGCCGAGCCGCTCGAGACGGCAACGTCCTTGATCGCCATCATCAGACCTTCACCCTCGACGAAGGAGAAGGACAGATTCAAGTTCCCTGGCAGGCGCTTTTCCGGATGCCCGTTCAGAAACACCGAATCGAGCTCCTTGGTGATGGCGTTGTGCAGGCGGTCACGTAAGCCGCGAATGCGATCCGCCTCGGCCACGCCCTCTTGCTTGAAGATGGATACGGCTTTGGCGAAACCGACGATGCCCGGCACATTCAACGTCCCGGAGCGGTTACCACGCTCGTGCCCGCCGCCATCCATTTGCGCAACCAAGCGCACGCGCGGCTTGGAGCGACGCACGTATAGCGCGCCCACGCCCTTTGGTCCGTAGATCTTGTGCGCGGTGAGCGACGCCAAATCCACATTCATGCTGCGGACGTCGAACGGCGTTTTGCCGAAGCCTTGTACGGCGTCGCAATGAAAAAGCACGCCGCGCTTGCGAGTGATGGCCCCGATTTCGCCGATCGGCTGGATCGTACCGACCTCGTTGTTGGCGAGCATGACCGAGACCAAGATGGTTTTGTCCGTGATCGCGGCTTCGATATCCGCGGGGTTCACCAGACCGTCCGGGCCCGCGTTCACGTAGGTGACGGTGTAGCCCTCTTTTTCGAGGCGCTTGCACGAGTCGAGCACGGCTTTGTGCTCGATGGTCGTGGTGATGATGTGATTGCCCTTACCCTTGTAGTATTCGGCAACGCCCTTGATGGCGAGGTTATCGCTCTCCGTCGCGCCGGAGGTGAACACGATCTCTTTGCCGGACTCCGCACCGATATAGTCGGCGATGGTCTCGCGCGCGTCTTCGACCGCCGCTTCGGCGTGCCAGCCGTAAGCGTGGGTGCGGCTGGCCGCATTGCCGAAATCCTGGGTAAAATACGGCAACATCGCCTCGAGCACCCGCTTGTCCAGCGGCGTCGTTGCGTGATTGTCCATGTAGATCGGAAACTTGAGCGCCATTTGATGTTGGTTCCTTCAGTTCACGCGGCTGCCGGCGACTAGCTCGGGCGGGTTGGGCTCTTCCGCGTGGTGCGCGCACGTCGGGCACGAGTGAACCGAAGAAACTTCGGACTCGCACACGCTGTGACAGGTGGATAGAAACGCGAGGCTAGCCTCGAGCTCCGATTCGAGCGCCTTCAGCTCCGCGAGCTTCCGGCGCGTTTCGACCAGCTTGGCGAGGTAAACCTCTTGCAAGCGAATGGCCGCGAACTTGGCGGACGCGGCGTCGTTCTGCCCGCGCACGAGCGCTTGGATGTCCGATAGGGAGAGCCCCAAGTTCTGCAGCTTGATGATCCAGCGCACGCGCACCAGCGCATCTTGCGCGAACAGCCGGTAGCGGCCCTTGGAACGCTCGTGAGCGCGCACCAAACCGAGCTCTTCATACAGATGAATCGCCCGCACCGTCTTGCCGACGGCTTTGGCGAGATCACCCACCAGCAATAACTCCCCCTCTTCGACGCTGGGCCGTCCTGGTTCCGCTGCACGCGCCGACGCTTCCGGGGAAGAACCCGGTGCGACGATGGCGAGGTGGCGGTGGGAGTTACGGTCGCTCATGAACTACACTGTAACCCTAACCCTAACGTATGCGTCAGGGTTAATGTGTCGGGCTGATATAGTTAGCCGTCACGCGCCTGTCAATGTCCGAATAAGACTAATGAAGTCCAGCTATTGCCGGAGCAAATGGTCGGTATCTCGGAGTAACCGCAGAAATTCCGTGGCCGCTCGGGGCGTCGGTAGGCTCGCGGGCCGGCGGCGGACGAGCCAGAGATCGCGACGCGGGGTCGGGTCCCTGAGGCGAACCGCGACGAGCTCCGGGTCCGGGCGACGCAGGTAGCCCGCGGGCAGGATAGTCAACGCCAACCCGGCGCGCACCACCTCACACAGGGCCTCGGCGGAAGACAGCGTGAGCACGACGCGCGGTGCAAAACCGGCGACGCGACACGCCTCGTGAATGATCTCACCCGTAAACGTGGCCGCGGGCACCAACACGAGCGCGCGCTCGGCGAGCGCGGCCAAGCGCAGGACCTTTCGGCGCGAAAGCGGATCGCTCTTGTGCACGAGCGCCACGAGCTCCTCACGACGCAACAGTTCGCGATCGACCTCGCGCAATGCGGAGCTGGGCGCACCGGCGACGAAGCCGAGGTCCGCCTGACCACTGGCGACTGCTTTGGCGATCTTCTCGGCGGCGAGCGTGCGCACCGACAACTCGACGCCGGGGTATGCGCTTGCGAATGCCGCCAGTGCCCGCGGCAATAGACTCACACACGCGCTCTGCACTGCGCACAGCTTGAGCTGTCCGCGGGCGCCGCTTTTGACCTCGGCCAAATCATCCTGCACTGCGCCGAGCGCGGCCAGTGCCTGACGGGCACGCTCCGCCAAACGCTGCCCGGCTTCGGTCACGCGCATCGGCGCGCGCGCACCGCGCGAGAGCACGCGCACGCCGAGCTCCGACTCCAGCCGCGAAAGCGCGTGCGAGATGGTCGGCTGAGCGGCGTGCACTTGGCGCGCGGCAGCCGTAATGCTGCCGCTGTCGACGCAGGCCAAGAAGTACGAAAGATCTCGGAGCTCCATGGCTTATCATTCTACCTATGCATGATAATTATCAATATATATCATTAGTCAGAATGTTTGGCGGCTGTCAGTTTGCTCGACATGAACAACGCCTGGAACCCCACCGTGTATGACGACCGCGCTGCTTTCGTCTCGGAGCTGGCCACGGACCTCGTGGTCTGGCTGCGCCCGCGCGCGGGCGAACGAATTTTGGACCTTGGCTGCGGCACCGGCACGCTGACTGCGCAGATCGCGCGCCAGGGCGCACTCGTGACCGGCATCGATCGCTCGGCAGAGATGATTGAAAGCGCTCGCGAGAAGTACGCCGAGCTACACTTCGAGGTCGCCGACGGCCAAGACTTGACGTACGCGGCGGAGTTCGACGCGGTGTTCTCCAACGCGGCCCTGCATTGGATGCCGCGCGCCGCGGACGTGCTCCGCGGCGTCGAGCGCGCACTGGTCCCCGGCGGGCGCTTCGTGGCGGAATTCGGCGGTGCCGGTTGCGTGCAAACCGTGGTCGATTGTGTCGCACAGATCCTTCGCGAGTGGGAAATCGATCCCACGCCGTACCTGAGCTGGTTCTTTCCGAGTCCAGGCCGTTATGCGGGGCTGCTCGAGTCCAATGGCCTGGTTCCGCGCGAGCTGCGCTACTTCGAGCGACCGACGCCGGTCGCGGGCATCGATGGCCTTTCTGCCTGGCTTGCTCTATTTCAGGCTGACCTGAAGCAAGCGCTGGGCGATCGCTGGCCCGAGCTCTGTCAAAAGGCATCGCAGCGCTGCCAGAGCGCGCTGTTTCGCGATGGTCAGTGGTGGCTCGACTACGTGCGCCTGCGGATTGTGGCCATAAAACCTTAATCCGCTCTGTGTTTCGCCGGCGCGGCGCCGGTTCGCCGTGGTTCGCCGTGTAACGCGTAAGTGTCTGCTCAGAAACTTAGGCGAAATACCGCGCGCGCTACCAGGGAGCGTTATCCGAGGACGCCGTGACGCAATCCCTGACAGGCCTCCAAGTGATTTCGTTCGAGAGTCGCTTGAAGAATGAAACCGCGGGGCTACTCGAAAAGCACGGCGCCCGCGTGATCGTTGCCCCCGCCCTGCGCGAGGTGCCCCTCAGCGAGATCCCGGAGGCAAAAGCCTTCGCCGAAGCCGTGTGTGAGGGGGCGATCGATGCGCTCGTGCTACTCACAGGCGTCGGCGCAAGCCTTTTGCTCAAGGCCGCGTGTCACTACCGTCCGCGTGCGGAGTTGGTGCTCGGCTTGTCCAAGTTGACGCTCGTCTGTCGCGGACCCAAACCGTCGGGCGCGCTCAAACCGTTCGGGCTTCGCCCCACTTTCAGCGTGCCCGAGCCCAACACCTGGCGCGAAATCCTGCGTAAGCTGGATACCGATTGGCCTGTCGCAGGGCGCCGAGTCTGGATCCAAGAGTACGGCACCCGCAATCTGGAACTGATCCACGCGCTCAACGCGCGCGGCGCGCAGGTCCGCAGCGTTCATGTGTATAGCTGGGCGCTCCCCGAAGATACCGCGCCCCTCAAAGCTGCGATTCTCAAAATCGTGCGCGTGCAAGCGCACGTCGCCATCTTCACCACTGCCCTCCAAATCGAACACGTACTCTCGGTCGCGCAAGAAATCGGGATGGCTCCCGCCGTCCGTCGCGCGCTGAGCCAGGACATCGTCGTCGCCTCGGTCGGCCCCGTAACGAGCGAAGCGCTCGAACGCCACGGCATCGCAACCGACATCACGCCGGGCCACCCCAAGCTCGGGCACCTGATCCTGGCCGTCGCACGACGCGCGCGCCCGTTGGTCAGCGAAAAGCGCGAGCGCACCGCTCAGCCGCCACCCAGCTCCGCGCGCATCGGGAAGTAAGGAGCGACTTTGCCATTCGCGGGCCCTAGGCTACCGCGTCAAATCGAGTAGCTCTGCACGAAGACTTTGGCGTCGACCACGTCCACCGCGACCGGATCGCCGGGTTCGACGTGGAGCGCTTCGAGATCGCCCTTGGACATCAGGACGACGACGCTTTCGCCGGACGGCAGTGAGACGTACACTTTGACGTAGCCGCCGACGCGTGTGAGGCGCTCGATTTTGCCCAAATCGACCGGGTTATCGCGGGCGGGAACGGGCCGGCGAACACGCATGTTGTGCGGGCGGACGAATGCCTGGACGGGCGTGCCTTCGCGGGCGCCGATGGGCGCGCGGACCGACTGGCTGCCGACTTTGGCTTCGCCGTCGCTCACGAGGCTATTGATCACATTGGCCCCACCTAGGAACGAGGCCACGAATTCATCCGCTGGATGATCGTACAGATCGTGCGGGCTGCCGGCTTGCGCGACGCGGCCTTGCGTCAAGAGCACGATGTGTTGCGAGAGCTCGAGCGCTTCTTCTTGGTCATGGGTGACGAGGATCGTCGTGATGCCGGTTTGCTTGTGCAGACTGATCAGCCATTCGCGTAGCTCGAGCCGCACTTGGGTGTCGAGTGCGCCGAACGGCTCGTCGAGCAAGAGCACTTTGGGTTCGATCGCGAGGGCACGCGCGAGAGCGACGCGTTGGCGCTGACCACCGGAGAGCTGCGACGGAAAGCGCGCGCCGTATTCCGGCAGCTGCACCAGGGCGAGCAAATCAGCAACCCGCTTTTGCACCTGAGTCTTGGGCAAACTCCGGATTTTCATGCCGAACGCGATGTTGTCCGCGACGGTCATGTGCTTGAACAGGGCGTAGCTCTGGAATACGAAGCCCACGTTGCGGTGCTGGGGCGAGAGCGTGGTCACGTCCTTGCCATCGATGAACACGCGCCCTTGGTCCGGGGTTTCGAGCCCGGCGATCAGCCGAAGCAGCGTGGACTTGCCGGAGCCCGAAGGGCCGAGCAAGGTCGTGATGGCTTTGGGTTGGGCCTCGAACGACACGTCCGCAACGGCGGCGGCCTCACTCGAGTTGCCGAAGCGCTTGACGATATTTTCGACCCGGACGGTCATGGCACGACTCCTTCGAGACTCACCGCAGCGCGCACCGGGGCGAGCGCGCGGGACGACGCGTCGCGCTTCGCTTGGCGGCTGGACGCGGCCCACTCGGCGATCTTTTTCACACACAGCGTGACCAGAGCCAGCGCCGATAGCAACGAGGCCACCGCGAACGCGCCCACGAAGTTATACTCGTTGTACAAAATCTCGACTTGCAGCGGCAGGGTGTTGGTCAGCCCGCGAATGTGGCCGGAGACCACGCTCACCGCGCCGAACTCCCCCATGGCCCGCGCGTTGCACAAAATAACCCCGTAAAGCAGGCCCCAACGCACCTTGGGCAGGGTGATCCGCCATAGGATTTGTAGGCCACTCGCGCCGAGGGTGAGCGCCGCCTCCTCTTCATCGCTGCCTTGCGCTTGCATCACTGCGATCAGCTCGCGCGCGACGAGCGGAAAGGTGACGAAGGTGGTGGCCATGACGATGCCGGGGACCGCGAAAATGATCTTCACGTCGTGCTCGGAGAGCCATGGGCCGAACCAACCGCGGGCACCAAACAACAAGACGAAGATCAAGCCCGAGATCACTGGCGAGACGCTGAACGGCAGGTCGACCACGGTGATCAGCAGGCTCTTGCCCCAAAAATCGTACTTGGAGATCAGCCAGGCAGCGGCGATGCCGAAGACGACATTGAGCGGGACGGCGATGCCCGCGGTCAGCAGGGTGAGCTTGATCGCGTCCAAGGTTTCGTCTTGGGCGAGCGCAGCGAAATACGGGCCTACGCCCTTGGAGAAGGCCGAGACGAACACCGTGGCGATCGGAGCGACCAAGAACACGGCCAAAAAAGCCAAGGCCAGCAGAATCAGAAGCACACGCGCCAGCAGACCTTCGCCGACTTGCGTATCGCGCCGCTGCGCGCTGCCCGCGCGCTGGGTGACGATGCCGCTCATGCTTCCGCCCGCCGCGCCCAGCGCTCGAGCAAGTTGACCAGCAGCAACATGCCGAACGACGCCAACAGCATGACGGCGGCGATCGCCGTCGCCCCCGCGTAGTCGTATTGCTCGAGTTTGGTCACGATCAAGAGCGGCGTGATCTCCGTACGCATCGGCATATTGCCAGAGATGAACACGACCGAACCGTACTCGCCGAGCGAGCGCGCGAAAGCCAATGCAAAGCCGGTCAGTGTCGCGGGCAGCAGGGCCGGGAAGATCACTCGTCGAAAGGTCTGGAAGCGCGTGGCGCCAAGCACTGCGGCGGCCTCCTCCACGTCCGGATCGATCTCCTCCAACACGGGCTGCACCGTGCGCACCACGAAGGGAATGCCGATGAAGGTCAGCGCCATCGTGACGCCGAGCGGTGTAAATGCGACTTTTACCCCGATTTTAGCCAATTGCTCGCCGAGTACGCCGTGCTCGGCGTAAACCGTGGTGAGCGCGATGCCCGCAACCGCGGTTGGCAACGCGAACGGCAGATCGACCAGCGCATCGACGATGCCGCGGCCAGGAAAACGATAGCGCACCAAGACCCAGGCCACGAGCACGCCGAAAACCGCGTTGATGAGCGACCCGACGAAGGCCGATCCGAAGCTCAAACGGTAGGCGGCGAGCGCGCGGTCGTCCGTGACCTTGAGCCAGAACTCACTCGGACCGAGCGAGCTGGCTTTGATGATCATGGCCGAGAGCGGCAAAAGCACCAATAGGCCCACATAAAGCACGGTGTAGCCGAGCGAGA
This sequence comes from Pseudomonadota bacterium, assembly GCA_037200885.1. Classification (GTDB taxonomy): domain Bacteria; phylum Myxococcota_A; class Polyangia; order Polyangiales; family Polyangiaceae; genus PMG-095. The sequence continues at coordinate 886,286 of JBBCIN010000001.1, read as the reverse complement.
GCCCGAAGCCCGGCAGCACACCGCGAGTCTTGAAGCGCATCGCCGTCGCTCACTTCTTGGGCTGATAGATCTGGTCGAAGATCCCGCCGTCGTTGAAGTGGGTGGGCTGGGCCTTGGACCAACCGCCGAACAACTCGTCGACCGTGAACAGGTTCACGTCCGGAAATTGTTGCTTGTGCTTGGCGAGGGCGGTTGCATCGCGCGGACGGTAGTAGTTCTTGGCGACGACCTCCTGGCCCTCTGGAGTGTACAAGAAATTGAGGTAGGCCTCGGCGACCTCACGGGTGCCGTGCTTGTCTACATTTTTGTCTACGATGGTCACGGGCGGCTCGGTCAGCACGCTAATCGAGGGGATGACCAACTCCAAGTTGTCTTTGCTGAACTCGTGCACGCTGAGGATGGCTTCGTTTTCCCAGGTGATCAGCACATCGCCGATCTTGCGCTCGACGAAGGTCGTGGTAGCACCGCGAGCGCCGGAATCGAGCACGGGCACGTTCTTGTACAGCTTGCTGATGAACTCACGGGCTTTGGTGTCATTACCGCCCGGTTGTTTGAGGGCGTAGCCCCAGGCAGCCAGGTAGTTCCAGCGCGCGCCGCCGCTGGTCTTCGGGCTCGGAGTGATCACTTGCACGCCGTCCTTGACCAGATCATTCCAGTCTTTGATCTTCTTCGGGTTGCCCTGGCGCACCACGAACACGATCGTAGAGGTATACGGAGCGCTATTTTGGGGCAGCCGCGACTGCCAGTTTTCCGGGATGAGCTTGCCCTTCTCGTACAAGATCCCAACGTCGTAGCCGAGCGCCAAGGTCACGACATCTGCCTCCAGGCCATCCAGCACCGCGCGGGCTTGCTTGCCGCCACCGCCATGGGACTGATTCACCTTCACGTCTTGACCGGTCTTGTCCTTCCAATATTTGGCGAAGACCGTATTGAACTCTTGATACAGCTCGCGCGTCGGATCGTAAGAGACGTTGAGCAACGTGACGGGCGCTTTGCTGGGCGCGGCCGCGACGGCTGCGGAACCCGAGCCAACCGGCGCGGCTCCCGCGGCATCCGACTTTTTGTTGCATGCGCCGAGCCCTGCACTCGCAGCGACGAGCAAGACGGCCGCGCGCGCCAGGGCGAGGCCAAAAGCGCGGCGAGGCGCGCGCGGCTGAACAGTGGAAGGGAGGTTCGACATGGATGATGAGGACTGATTCATGGCAATTCTCGTGCTGGTGCGCCCGAACGAAGGCGCAGGGGGATGAGGGGACGGGTCGAATCGTTGGTCTTGTTGAGTGCGATGCTCTTTACGAGGTCGGCCAAGCTCATGGCTTCCAGCACGCGTAGGGCAGCGTCGCCCATGACCCCGAGGGCGGCGTGGGCGGCGCACTCCCCCGGGCCGGGACACTCCGCGCAGCGCACCGGATGGTCCCAATTGAGGCACGGAAAGGGGGAAAGCGGCCCCATCGAGCACGCGAATCACGGAGGCCATGTTGATCTCGCTTGCAGGCGAGCGCAGCGAATAACCCCCGTGCGGCCCTCGACTACTCGTCAGTAGCCCGCTGCGGGTGAGCTGACGCAGGATGGTGTCCAGGAACCGCCGCGGAATGCCCTCGCTGGCCGCAATTTCTGCGGCCAATAGCGGCTGCCCTTGGGCCGAATTGGCCAGCTGGAACAGCGCCCGGAGCGCGTAAACCGTCTTGCGAGTTACCATAAGTCTACTAATGCGATAGGGATTGTTTCGTAATCGCGGCCCCCTAGGCTGTCAAGCAAGGATGGCACAACTGTCTTGCGAAACAGCGAACGGACTGGCGGGCATTGGCCCAATGCGACTACAAGGGCGATTGATGGCAGTCGCAAAAGCCCGCAAGAAAGTGGAACCCGACCCCCGAGCCCGTCCCCGCGTCGCGTCTGGCTCAGGAGACGAGCTTGGAGCAGCGGAGGTCGCTCGGCGCGTGGCCGATGGTCTCAAACGCTTCCGTAAGGCGCGCGGTTTGTCGCTGGACGACTTGGCCAGCAAAAGCGGCGTGAGCCGCGCGGCGCTTTCACAAATCGAAGGCACGCGCACGAATCCCACGCTGTCGGTGCTGTGGAAGGTGGCGGTCGGCCTGGATGTGCCTTTCCACGAGCTACTCGGCACGTCGGAAGACGGCGGCGCCAAGCTGCTCCGCGCGGGTGACACGCCGCCGCTCAAGAGCGGTGATGGTCGCATGGAAAGCCGTCTCCTCTCTCCCGGTGGGTCTTCGCCGGACGTCGAGATCTACGAGCTGCGCTTCTTGCCCAAGGCCGTCCACCGCAGCGAACCGCATGGCCGCGGAACCATGGAAACCCTGGTGGTAATGACGGGAGCTTTGCGCTTGTTGGTGCAAGACGTCGAATACGAGCTCCTGCCTGGTGACACCATCTTCTTCAAAGCGGACGTTCCGCACGTGTACGAGAACCGCGCCAGCCACGAAACCCGCTGTTTCAACGTGATTCGCTACGCTCGCGAGAGCTGAGCGCGCGAACGCCAGCCCGGTTCAGCGATTTTGCCGACGACGGCGCCAAGCGAGCCCCACCGCACCGAGCAGCAGGCTGAGCGCGAATAGCCCCGCCGAACGAGCCCCGGGTCGTGCGACCGCGCAGTCGAAGTCGTCGTCGTCGTCGTCCAAAGCCGGCGGCTTGGGGGCGGTACCGCCGGTACCAGCGGTACCGCCATTCCCGCCGTTACCACCCGCATGGGCGGGCGCGCCGGCCTCACCTCCCTCACCTCCGAGATCTGAGCTCTCGCCCGCGGCGCCATTGTCACCCGCGTTGGCCGCTCCACCCAGAGCGCCCTGACCTGCCCCTCCGACGGCGCCTCCGCTACCCGCGCCGCCCGCACCACCGTCACCCTCGGGAACGGCAACGACCGGCTTCAAATAGTTGGCGACCACGTAGTCAGCCACCTGGTGCCCGAGCGCGATGCCCGTCTCGTTGCTGAAGCGAAAGTGAATCCCACCGTAAATCCGGCTGTTCGCGTTCTCTTGCTCGGCCTCGCTGAAGCTCTCGAAGCCGCGCGTCACCCCGGGCAAAGTGTCAGAGCCAACCGCGAAAGACACCGCATCGGAACCGAACACGCTCGCGAGCAAGTGCGCCCCGCCCCCGCCCGTGATGCTGTGACCGCTCGGATACTCGGGGTGATTCGGCGTCTCGAGCAGGGGCAGCCAAGTCGTATCCGGCACGGCGGCGGCATTGCCGTAGTCCGCGTCCGTGGTGATGGCAGTAATCGGCCGCCAATAACCATATTGGTATTTGGCGTCCCAAACCGCGATGCGCGTGTCGGCCAACGTGATGTTCAGCAGCGCGAAGAGACGCGCGTTTGCTTCGAGCGAGAATGCTTTGACCTTGGCCACCGAGCGCGCAATGGCGTTGAAGGGAACGTGCGTCGGCTGTTTCCAGAAATTCGCGATCTGAGTCTGGTCGGCGGTGCGGGTTGCGCTGTCGATTTTTCCGAGCGCCTTGGTCTCGAGATAGGCGGTCGCGAATTCGGCGCTGTCGATCGCGGGCGGCGCCGCAGGCCGAAATTGTTCCGGCGCGGTCAATGCGAACGGTTTGACGTTGCGCCACCAGGGTTCGAGCGCCGGGAGCGGGCTCGATAGATCGGCGCGCGGCGTCGGTCGCCATTTGCCCGGATCCGTGCTGCCCGGATACGTCGCGCTGCCGCTCGAGCCATCACCGATTCGCAGCGTGAAGATGTCGACCGCCGCCGCTTTGCCGAGATCGAGACCGTGCTGCTTCGCTTGGCCGTCTGCAATGTCCGCGAGGCTCTGGCTGAAGAGTAGGTCGAGCGTGGGTTTTTCGTTCGGGAACTGCAGCACGAGCGCCCAGTACACCGCGCTTGCCACTGCGGCTGGCTGGGAAACGGGCAACGTGGGCGTAAGCGTGGCGTGGTATGGCTCGTGCGTCTTCGTGACCGCATTCACGGCCTCGTAGGCAGCAATGTGGGCGATGGCCAGCGCACGTGTTGCCGGATTCGGGCCTAGCCCGAGCTTCCGAGTCTCGTTGACGGCGTTGACGTTCCAATCGGTCACGACGTCGGCGTGGGCGCTCAGGGGCAGCGCGCTGAGCGTGGCAAAAGCGGAAAGTGCGAATGTTAGGCGCATGAATAGCGCTTTATTCCGACCTCAGCGCCGACGCAAGACATATGTCTTGTTTATAGGACACCACCCGGGCGCAAATTAGTGCACGGAAACCACGAAGCTGCGAAATGACTGACCGCCGCGCGCATCGCGAATCACGGCCCAAACCCGAACGGTGCCCAGGGCCTCGGGGGCGGTCCAGATGTCCCCGGTGGTGGTTTCTGCGAACTCGTCCTCGTCCCGCCCCGTCACGGCATCCTCGAAGCGGCCCGCAGTCGAGAACCAAGACACCCGGATCGACTCGTGGCGCGTCTCGATCGCGCGCGACTCCGCATTGAACCAAGCATAGTCCTCCGCTCCAGTGCAGCCTTTGGGTGTCGTACAATCGTCAGCACAATTGCTCTTGTCTTCGCTGGCTCCGCACACGCCATCCCCGCAGACGGGCGTTCGCGGGCAACTTTGCCACGAAGCTTCCAAGTGTAAGACTTGCTGGGGCGTGACCTGTAATGCATCGGGCTCGTCCGGAATTGGTAGGCTCTCGCCTGACTCGGTTTGCGCCGAGAATCCATCGATATGGGGGCTTTGGTTGTTGCGATACTCGGCGTTGAACTTGACCCCGAGCTCTTGATCCAAGCCTGAAGGCGGGCAAAAGATGCGCACCGCACCCATGCTGGTGACTGCGGAGTCGAGCAGCGTCACGCTGACGGGCTGATAGAAACCGCCCGTGGGATCCGGATCGACCGGGCGCCCTGCGGGTTCACCATTCATCGGCTCGGGCAGGCTCGGACCAAAAAGGCGGCAAGCGTCTCTCGACGTCGTAGCCGTGACAGCGGCGCCCGAGCCCAAGTCGACGATGTCTTCCGGCGCTCCGCTTGGAGGTTGGATGCAAACCGGGTTGACGGGGCCGAGCTCGGTGAGCGGCTTACGCGCAACGCACAAGCCCCAGCTGAGTTTGGGCGCTGAGCCATTCGGTTCGGGCGTGCCGACGAGCGCGCTCAATTGCACGTCCTTGCCCGGTGCGACCTCCGCCGGCTCCGCCTGCACGGCGAGCACGGTCGGTTTGACGATCAACGGCAAGTTGTCATCGAAGGTCGGCACGCAGCCGACCACGCTCCCCAAGAGCAAGGAGATAGAAAGCGCGCTGCGCATGCTCAGAATTCCCATTTGATCCCCAGCACCGGCAAGATCGGCAGACCCTCGATGTAGCGTCGCTGTGTGTAGTCCGCGTTGTACGCGATTTCCTCTGGATTATCGCGATTGGTCACGTTCTGCACGTCGAGGTAAATTTCGAGCGAGCTACTCTGCAATTTGAAGCGCTTGGCCACACGCACATCCAGCTCCAAGAAATCCGGAATGCGGATCGAATTTTTGGCGCCTAAAATTGGTTGATAGGTCGCGCTTCGCGAGTCGAAGTACGAGCCAACCACCGGCGTACGTGGGTAGCCGCTCGCATAGCGGCCCCGCACGCCGACGTCGAAGCCCTTGCCCAGATCGTACGAAGCCAGGGCCGTAAGCACGTGCGTTTGATCGAAGTCGAACAAGCGATATTCGGAGCTATCTGCGTCTTTGCGCTCGCTGCGCAAAATAGTGTACGCAACCCAACCGAAGAAGCCCTTGGCAAGCTCATGGCGTAGCAAGAATTGCACTCCATACGAGCGCCCCTCCCCCCCGTTCACCAGCGCCTGCGCGATCAACGGAGAGCTCGAAGGGTTGCGCACCACGAGTCCGTCGGAGGTGCTGCGAAATACCGTGGTTTCGAGGCTAATATTGCGGTTGAGCTCGAACGCGCCGCCGAACAGGAGATGCGTCGCTCGGGCCGATTGCAGGGTCGGGTTGCCGAATGAAGCAGACAGATCCTCAGGCTGAGCGGCTTGCCGGTATTGCCCGAATGCCGCCTTGAACGTGACCCGCGACGACATGGCGTAACGTACGGCCAAGCGCGGCTCGAGCGCCGTGTCCGAAGTAAAAACCCCCTGCGGCGCGAACACGCCTTCGGTCGGGACTCGCTTGCTCACGCTGGTGAACTGCGGTTCGAGGCGAAGGCCAGGCACGATGTGCAGCTTGTCCTCGAGCAGCGAAAAGTCGCCCTCGACGTAGGGCGCGGCGCTGCCCTCCGCCGTCTCCCACGTATCGAGATTGATTTGATCGGACGGGGGCTGACCGAACACGCGCGCATCGCCCTCGCGAGGCGGAGCGGTCACCGATCCGACGCGCCGCGCCGAATGCGTCGCGGCCTCCAAGTCGAGACCGACTTCTGCGGTTAGGAACGGTGCGGCGCGACCGCGGTAGCTGGCGCGAAAGCCGTAATCGTGCGAATCCACTTCGAGCACCGTCGGCGTGCCGCCGAAACGCCCGGTCAGCGTCGAGCGCTCCCAGCCGAGCCAGGGCATTGCGCTCACTTTGCCGCCATCCGCGGTCTCGGTCTCGTAGCGCAGGTAGGCGCGCTGAAAGCTCAAGCTCTTGTTCTCTTCCTTACGATAAGCCGGATCCGCGTTGGTCACGGTGCGCGACACTTCATCGGAAGAAATCATGCCGCCGAGCTCGACGAAGGTATGCTTCTCGGGTTGATAGCGCACGCGCGCCTGGCCGTCGTAGTACTTGGGGATTGGGAAAAATGCCGAGGTATCTCGCGAAGTGACTTCGTTGAGCACTGCGTCGAGGTGGCTGCGTCGCGCCGCGATGGCAGCCGACACGTTCTTCGTGAGGGGACCAGTGGCCGCTACCGATGCGTCGATCAAATCGACAGCCGCGCTACCGTGCAAGCGATCGCTGGCGGGATCGCGCGTGTCGACTTTCACCAAGCCACCGAGGCCACGGCCATACTGCGCGCCGTAGCCACCCGGGATGAGCTCGACCGAGCGCACGAAATCGGAGTGAATCACCGACCGAAAGCCGCCAAAGTGATAGAGCAGTGGAATGCGCATGCCGTCCACGTAGACGCGCGTGTCTTCCGGCGCAGCGCCCCAAACCACGACCGCCCCAGAGCCCGCCGTGGCGCGGGCAACACCGGGCAAATTCTCGACGATTTTCAGCACGTCACCGGAGGTGCCGGCGACGCGACGCGCCTGATCGGCGTCGACCTTGGTCGACACCACTTGCTTGGTCAGGGTGGGAGCGATGATCACGATTTCGAGATCGTCGCTGTCGGCGTCGGCGTCCTTCTCCGGCGTGTTGAACTCGACCTCGTAGGTGGCCTCGAGCTTCTTGCCCGCCTCGAAGTTCTCTTCGCTTTGCAGCGGCTTCAAATCGCTCCGTGAAAGCGTCACGCGGTGCTTGCCCGGTTCGACACCATCGACTGCGAAATGGCCGGCGGCATCGGTGACGACCGTGGCACCGCTGTCGAGCGCGATGCTGACGCCAGCAAGCGCCTCACCAGTTTGGTGATTTTTGACCAGACCTTCGAACTGCGCGGTCGTGGCTGCTTCCTCCTTGATTACGAAATCGTAACGATAATTGATGCGGATCGGTGACGGTCGATTGTCGATCTCCGCCGGTTCGAACAGAAACTGCTGAATCGCGGCCACGGCTGCGTCATCGAATGCGGGACCTGCCGATTCGATCACCTTCACTGCGTCGACCGTGCCGGTCGCGGAAATGGCGATTTGCACCACGACGGATGCCGTGCGACCGGAGGATTTTTCGGCTTCAGGGTAGGGAGCCTCGACGAATTTCGAAAGCTTCGGTGGGCGCGTCAAACGCGGGCGCGTCGCCTCCTCGCCTGATTGGGGGGCCACTTGCGCGAAGCTCGGCCGAGAAACGCCGAACGCGGCGAGAGCCAAACAAGAAAGGAGTGCAATACGTCGCAACGGGATAATCCAAAAACGTAAACGCGAGGAAGACGCTCGAGCCGAGCTCAGGTCGGGAGTTTGAACCGCATCGAGATCGTGAATGTGGCTTGAGTGGGTTTGCCGCAGTGCATGGCCGGTTCGAAAGTGGCGCGTCGTGCCGCTGCCAAAGCGGCTTCGTCGAGGCCGTGTCCCAGTCCGGCGATCAATTTCACGTCGACCACCTTGCCGGTTTCGTCGACCGTGAGTTGGACGCGTACCTTGCCTTCGACAGCCGCAGCTTGCGCGTCGTCCGTGTAGCCCGGCTGGGGCACCGAGATCGGTTTGGGCTTCGCAGGCGGCTCGTCACAACCATCGCTCGGCAGCGCCGCAGCCACCGGCGCGGCAGACTTTCGCAGCACTTTCTCGATCGCGTGCTCGCGCGGTGGGCCACCACCGCCCACAGGCAAGGCGATACCCGTACCGTTCACCCCGCCCGTCAGCGACACCCCAAAGTCGGGTAAGCCGTCGAATGCAGCCGGCGGATTGGCTGACTTCGGCGGGGGCGGCGCTTCGGCTTCCGGTGCCGGCGCTGCTCGACGAGCCAGCGCGCGCGCAGGCGGAGTTTTCTCGGGCGGCGTGGGCTCGACCTTGGTGGGTTCTGGCGGCTTCTTTTTCTTCGTTTCGGCGTAAGAGATCGCCGTCGACGCTCGAGATTTTTTGATCTCGATGCTCGCGACGCCCAGCGCCAAGGCGCCGTGCACGACGAGGCTCGCGACGAAGAGTCCAGATCGACGCGCCACGGCTACTTTTTCTCGACGTTGATCGCGAATTTCGTGATGCCTTCGACCTTCGCCAGATCGATCACACCCACCACTTTGCCGTGGTGCGCGTCTTCGTCTGCCGTGATGACGAGGTTCACGTCTTTCGTAGCCGCCAGCGCAGCCCGGAATTCCTTGGCCAGACCGTCGCGAGTGATGGGCTTGTCGTTGTAGTAGTAGGTGCCCTCCTTGGTAACGGTGACCACGTATGTCTTCGATACGGTCTCGTCCGATGATGCAGTCTTGGGCAGCTCGACCTTGAGGCTCTGCGACACGATGTAAGTCGCAGACACCATCATGATGATCAAGAGCACGAGCACCACGTCCACCATCGGTGTAACGTTGATCCCGACGATCCCGCCGCGGCCGGAACGGCCTTGTGTGACGCCAGCCATCGGCTTATTCCGTCGCCCCGATGAGCTTCACGGAACCGGCGCTGCCGTGATCGTCAGCCGAGTCGGCCAAGTCAACGATCGACTCGTGGGTCGTGTGGACTTCGTTTTCGTGCGCCGGAGCGATGCCCTGGGCGCGGTCCGCCGTCCGCACGTAAGCGGTGAGCAGCTTGGTCAAGGACACGCTCTGTGACTCGACCTCGCCAATGCGCTTCTGGATTGCATTGTAGGCCACGACCGCCGGCAGTGCCACGAACAGGCCAACCCCGGTCGCCACCAAGGCTTCGGAAATACCCGCCATCACGCCGCCCATGGCTTGCGTATTTTGACCCGCGTCACCGAGAGCGTGGAACGAGATGATCACACCCAGAACCGTGCCCAACAAGCCCACGAAGGGCGCGTTGTTTCCGAGCGTACCGAGCAAGTTCATGCCGCGTTCGAGCTCGGTCTTCACCCGCGAAAGCTCCGACTCCACCGCGTCCGTAATCGCGCCCGGACCACCGGCAGCCCAGCGTAGTCCCTCGAGCGCAACGCGCGCTTCGATGGCGTTGCTGGCGCTCAAGAACTTATCCAGACCTGGCAGATCGTTGTCCTGCAGCAATCTACGCATCTCTTTGCGCAGCGCTTCGAAATCGACGCGATGGCGCTTGAAGAACAAGTAGCGCTCGAACATCGCGGAGAACGAAACAACGGACAGAAACAGAAGCAGATACAATACCCAGCTCGAACCGAGCAGGGCGACCTTCAATAGACGTTCGACGATCATGGCTTTGCCTTCTTTTCTCGGTGCGGCTTCACGGCTGCACGGTGAATTCTGTGACGAAGAGACCGAGCTTCGTCCCCGCATCGGCGTCCACCGCGAGCAGCTCGCCCGCCTGGTCGTAAGTGCTTTCCAACTTACGAATGCCGTCGTCCCCAGGGGGGCCTGGGCGATTCACGGAAAGATCGAAGCGGACGGCGGCTTGTCCGCACGCGCTATACAAGCTGACGTAGACGAAGTACGTGCCCGCGAGCGGCGGATCTTGCCAGACCAAGTTTTCGCGACGGTGTCCGCTGACCACGCAGTTGCGCCCCGCATCGGTATCGAAGATCCCAGTCCCCTTGGCGGTGGGATCGACTTGGCCGTTCTCCGCCAATGCGGTGCTCGGATGCTTCGGATCGACGACTTTCCCTTGCGGGGTAACCACGCGAAGGTCGAGATCGACGGGTGTATCCCAGACCAAGCTGAGCACCGTGAAGGGCGGCTTGGTACTGGCCGAACACGCGCTGAGATTGTCCGGGATGTCGGACGCGACGCACAGGCTCGTCGCAAATTGCGAGCCACCGTGACCGTTGCCGTCGATAGCCACGACTCCGAGTGGATGAACGCCGGGCGGGATGTTCGTGCCGAAGTCGAGGGTAGCGCTCCAGCTGAAGGTACCTGGTCGAGTCGGGTCCTGACTGGTGACCGGGAACACCCAGTAGCCGCTGCCCAAGTCCAAAAAGCGCATGCCGATGGCCACGGCTTCGTTCGAAGTCGTGCCGCTCGCGGTGAAGCCGGTGTCGGCTTGGCGGATCACTCCGGCGCTGACGTCGAGCGAGGAAGAAGGCAATTGCGGCTTCACGCCCGCCAGGATCTCTTGGTCCGTCAGCGGCGCAGAACCCGGTAAATCTCCGCCGAGAAACTGCGCGTTGCGCCCATTGCCGTAACGAACCTGAACCGGCTCAGTGAGCCCATCGGTGAGCGATTGGCTGGAGCAGCCGAGGAGCGAAAGCAGACCGAGCGCGCGGAACGCGCGGAGTGAATGCCGGCGGCTCACAGCTCCACCTGCAAACGCAGCGTCAATTGATTGTTTTTGGCATCGGTCGGGACACCGCGATCGTCCTTTGCCATCGAGTCGAGCACGATGTCGTACTGGAACGAAAGCCGCGCCACATCCGGAAGCCGGAGCGCGATCATCGGCGACAGCGTTGTCACCGCGAGCGAAGTCGGAACCTGTCGGCCGCGCAGGTTGTCGAAAAAGTCCGAGTTGGGATCGTAGTAAGAAGCCCGAAACCCGACTTGGCCGAAGCGGGTAACGTCTTGCACCAACGCCACGTAGCCACCCGCTTCCCGAATGTCGTTTTGGCCCAACGCAGGATCGGCGATCAAATAACCGCGATCCAAATTCGACGCCAAAAAGCCCTCCGCTGCTAGATGGGTCGCGCCGAACTTGGTGTGCAACAAGAACTCGATATCCAGCGCGTATGCCCAGCGCTTGAAGTTGAGCGATGGGGTGGCGACGGTGCCGGGCACGCCCTGTAGCTCGTTCGGCTGAATCACGCGGTCCTCGTTGATGTCGAGCCAGGTGAAGGAGGGCTTGGTGGCGTCGTTGCCCGCGTGAAACCCCTTGCCTTGGTAGAACGACGTGCCGCCGGCGATGGCCAGAGTCTTGAGCGGCTGTGTCTCGACGCCGACCCGACCGGAGAAGTCCTTGGCGGCATTCGGATCGCGCGGGTAGCGGTTCAGGTTATCGACGGGCTCGCCGTTCGTGACGGCGAAGGCGTAGCGCACGAACGACACCGCACCGGACAGCTTCACCCCGACGTCCATCTCGGTGGGAAACAGCGCGGAAGAGCCGAGCGAGCGCTCCATGAAGGGGCGAACGCGTGCGGCCTGAGGCAACTCGAAACCGAAGGGCAGATCAGTGACACCGAGGGTCAGCATGACCAGCGGCGGCAGATCGACGCCGTTCTCGCCGCGATAGAGCAGCGAGGCCTCGGCTCGACGAATCCCCACGCTCATGCCACGGGTGGTGTTGGCATCCAGCTCGAGATTCGCGTTCGCGTACTCCCAGCCGTAGTCGACGCGCAGACGGCCGCGGCGTAGAGAGAAGCGATCTTGATTGTACGGAACGCCGCCGGTCTGCAGCTGATCGCTCGATAGCTGGTTGGACTCAAACTGCGTTTGTAGGTAGCCGCCGATTTTGAAACCCTTCGGCACGGGCAGCAAAGTGCCGTTTGCTTCCAACTTCGCCGCGGCTATCGCGGGGGCTTTTTCAACGATTGCCGAGGGCGCAGTGCTTGCAGCCGCGCGCGCGTGCTCGAGCGACTCCAAACGCTCGCGCAACTCGGCGACCTCGCGACGCAGCTCGCTATCGTCAGCCTTCGCCTCGACCTTGACTGGTGCAGAGCCAACAGAAGGCGGCGGCGCGGGAGCGGCGGCGGGCAGCGGCTTGTCGGCCGCTGCCCCCGGTACAGTGGCCGGGCTCGCTGGAACTTCGAGGTCGTCGCTGTCGGAAGCGGCGGGGGGCGGCGCGCTTTGCGCGAGGACCGGCAGCGACCACGTAAGCATGGCCAAAGCGGAGAGTGAGAGAAAGCGAATGGACTTGAACACGGTCGAATTCCAAGTGGAAAAAGGCGGACGCACGCGTTGCTCGAGGCAGCCGTGAACAGTCGGACTTTTCGGAAGGCATGGCGGAGATCAAAGCGCAGAACAGGGCGTGGCGTGTCGGCGAGAGAAAAGAGAAGCGGGGGCAACCGCGTGCGATTGCCCCCACTGGCGAGCCTCAGGGCAACGGTTGCAGCGTGGAACCGCCAAGCCTTGCGTTGTCGAATTGGGACTTCAGCGTCGTCGAGGGCGACGGCGCATTGAGGAAGCCTTGGTCGGACGTTGGGCAATCCGGAATAATCGGACCGCCGCCCGCTTCACCACCTTCACCACCCTCACCGCCTTCGGCGACCGGCTTAGAGCCACCGCTCGCGCCGCCGTTCGAATGGCCCGCGTGATTGGTCGAGCCTCCGTTCGAGGAAGTTCCCCCGGAATCCTCACCGGCTTCACCAGTCGCGCCGGCGCGACCGCCACCGCCGCCAGTGGTGATCGGCGGCGGGCCACTCGGCGCCGGGTTGTCGTCGGACGAGCAAGCGACCAAGAGCGCGAGGGTAGACCCCGTGACGAGCACGAGTGCAGTCAAACGCGAACGGTTCAAGAATCGATAGTCTGAGCGGTTCATCAGTAAGCCTCACAAAATCCAAAGTGGCACTTGGAAGAGCCGCTGCACTGGTCATCCGTGGTGCAAGCGTCGCAAGAGGTGGTGCCGGTAGCGATCGAGTCGAAGTAGCAGCCGCAGGGGTCCTCGGGCGCGTAGCAGCTCAAACCCGTGAAGTCGGAGCTGCGCTTAACCTGCATTGCGCACTGGGGAATGCTGCCCGTATCGATGATGCCCTTGGTCACGGCATTGTCCGGGTACGACAGCTGTCCGCTGAAGTAACCAATGAACGCCTTGACGTCCGGATTCGCGATCTGATCCAGAGTCGGATTCACGTTGGAACCGCTACTGAGCTTGGTGAAGAACTGGTTCGTGTCCCACAAGAAGTAGTGACCGTTGCGGATGTTGATCTTATCGAAGGCATCAGGCGTCGAATCAGGCCAATAGGCATCGTTTTGGCCGGTGTGCTGATAAGCCAAGGTGTGCACCTTGCCTGGGCCGCGGTTTTTATCCGCCGTCGGACCCGAGGTGAAGCTGATCGCTTCTTGCGCATGGCCAGCGCTCGCGGCCGCGATCACGTTGTCGACCGACCCCTGATTGCTATCGGGTGAACTCGCGGTCCCAGCGTCGAAGCCAGGCGGAAAGGTACCAGCGTTGCCGCCCAGAGTTTGGATTGCGCCACGTAAGAACTGCTGCACGAACGCGGTCGCTGAGCGCCGATAGATGTAGGCCTTGGTCGTCCACGGAATCGGGTTGGACACGCCGGTGAAGTCGGCGGCTTCGCCCAAGCCAAACACGTAATAGAGCGCCTCGGCGCTGATCGACGGCTCCGTCGAGGCGTACGGCACGATCACGTTCACGCCTTGCGTCGGACCGGTGAAGATACCGGTGTCCGCGGCCAACTCCAGGTTCTGATCTTTGAACAGGTCCAAGGTTCCGCCGGTCGTGGCGAAATCGACCGCCTGCCCCGTGGTTGCATCAGCCGTGCAGGTCGGGCTGGTCCCGGTGACGTCCGTTTCGGTGAGCCAGTACCGAAAGGGGCGACTGGCAGTGCCGCCAGTGCCCTGCGTGAAAGACTGATAACCCGCGACGGCTCCGCCGCCGTCCTGGTAGAAAACGAAGATCGGCGGGTTGGCCTTGCTCAGGATGTACGCGACCCGCGCGAGGGTGGGCGTGATTGCGCTGCCGCCCGAGCCAAAGATGAAGTGCGTCGCGGCATTGCCGGCAAGCACCGTGGTTTTCACGTCCGAACAGTTCAGGGCGCGTGCCGACCCTGCGCTGGCGAGCGCTGCGAGACCCAGCGCGGCAGCGACTGCCGTGGGTCCAATTCGAGTATTCAAAGCCATGCTCAGTTTCCTCTGTCTTTATTGGTAGGTCGTTGACTGACGAGTGAAGTTGCTCAGCGCGCGCTCCGTTAGCGGGCTGCGCGGAAAGAAGGCGTTTGCTCGGCGGCTTGCGCGCTGAACTCGGCGAGGAGCGCGGTGAACTTCGAGGGGCCGCAGCGGCTCATCAAGATCACGCGATTGCCGCGCTGCTTGGCTAGACGACGCACACGCCAAACCGCGGCGTGGCTATTCACGTCGGTCACGACAATCACCACGTCGCACCGTTCCACGAGCGTGCCCAGCGACGCGGTGCCCCGACCGGCGAGGTGGCCGTTGTGATGCTCGAAGTGGTGGCCGGCGCGCTGCGCGAGGTCTTGATAAAACCCCTCGTTGCGATCCAATCCGCCGACGATCCCGATGTGCATGGAAGCTCCATGGATTGCTGCTCTGCGCGTCTACTAAACTGAATAATCCGTCACAGCATTTAAACTATCGGCTTGATATACTTATGGTGCATAGGCCGTCAAGCGCGATGTGCATTGAAACGCCGGTCTTCATCCGCGCCGCAGCGCAAATACGAGGCTAAAGCGCCGTTTTATTAACCGAATCGTCGCCGGAACCAGTCTTGAATAAAAGACAAGCGCGTTCAATCGACTGACTATCCGAGCAGTGCTCACCGGCGTCGATTAGGACTCATTCGTTCAGTAGTTCAGCTCGGAGGGCGGCGACGGCCATGCGCTCGTCCTGCGCCCTCCGGCCGGATTACCGCAAGTGACGGCTCACTTGTTCGGCTGGGGCGTCACCCGCAGGTAGGGACGCACGGCGGTGAAGCCTTTCGGGAAGCGCTCTGCAAGCTCCTTCGGGTCCTGCAAGGCCGGGATGATCACTACGTCGTCCCCGTCTTGCCAATCAGCCGGCGTTGCTACCTTGTGGCTGTCGGTGAGCTGCAACGAATCCACGACGCGCAAGATCTCCGAAAAGTTTCGGCCGGTGCTGGCGGGATACGTGACGATGGTGCGGATCTTCTTGTTCGGATCGATGATGAACACCGAGCGCACGGTCAGCGTATCGTTCGCCTCGGGGTGAATCATGTCGTACAGCTTGGCGACCTTGCGGTCGGAGTCGCCCAGGATCGGGAAGTTGAGAGCGGCGCCCTGGGTGGCCTCGATGTCTCCCGCCCACTTGTGATGCGAGATCACGTCGTCGACGCTGACCGCGATCAGCTTGACGCCGCGCTTGCCGAATTCCGCCTTCAGCTTCGAGGCACGCCCCAGCTCGGTGGTGCACACGGGCGTGAAATCCTTCGGATGGGAGAACAGGATCCCCCAGCTGTTACCCAACCACTGATGGAACGAGATCGATCCCTCGGTCGATTCCTGGGTAAAGTCGGGGGCGATGCTACCGATGTGCAAGCTCATTTGAATCTCCTCCGCCAAGGCGGTTTGTGGCTGCCCTGCGCAGCAGGGAACCATTACCCTACTATCCAGATGGTCTTTATGGTTTTATATCAAACCCGGGCCTTGCCATGCCTAAGTCCTCTATAGTAGACAACATCTACCCGTCAAGCTTGGACACCAGCGAGAGCACGCCGCCAGCCGCGGAGTCCGCGGCCGATCTGACCCCGATCGTGGGGGCGAACCTGCGGCGCTTGCGGGTAAAGCGCGGCCTTTCGCTGGAGCGCATGGCCAAAGCGTCCGGCGTCAGCCGGGCCATGCTCGGGCAAATCGAGCTCGGGCACAGTACGCCCACCATCAACGTGGTCTGGAAAATTGCGCGCGCGCTCGACGTCTCTTTTGCGACGCTGATCACCGAGCATGCAGGGACCAGCACCGCACTCGTGCTCCGCGATCGCGCCAAGCTGCTCACCTCGCAAGACGGCAGCTTCACCTCGCGCGCGTTGTTCCCGTTCGACGAGCCCCGCAACGTCGAGTTCTACGAACTGAACCTTGCCGCCAACTCGATCGAAGAAGCCGACGCACATCCCGTCGGTACGACGGAGAACTTGGTCGTCACCAGCGGTGCTCTAGAGCTAGCCGTCGGCAAAGTACGCCACCAGCTCGGCACGGGGGACGCCATCTTCTTCGAAGCGGATGTACCGCACTCGTATCGCAACCCGGGTAGCACGAATCTCACGATGTATTTGGTGATGAGCTACGCGAATCGCGTCATCGGCGTGTAAGGTGGACGCGCGCACGGCGCTGCGCGCGCACGGCGCTGCGCGCGCACGGCGCTGCGCGCGCACGGCGCTGCGCGCGCACGGGAGAGAAGAGTTCGAAATTCGCTCATGATTCGTCGCATCTGGGAACCAGGCACGAACAGTGTTTGCCCGAGGCGCGCGCTCGCCGATGAAATCATACTGTATGATTTCGGCGATGCGAGGGCTCCCGTCGTCGGAGCAGCGCTGATTCCGCTCAGTCGCCGCGCAGAAAGACGCGATCGACCATGGGTCGAATTCGAACTCGATTTTCCGATCGTCCGGCGTTCTCGGGGCGAGCGGGCGGACGCGCTGAGAGCTACGCGGCGGGCGGCGATGTGGCGCGCCCGCTAACCCAAAAACTCAGGGAGTCACTCACCGACGACGAGCTTGTAGCCTGAGCTCACCCAATTGCGGGTGCCACCGCTGAGGTTGTACACGTTGGACAAGCCGGACTCTTCGGCGACTTTGGCGGCGGCCTGACTGCGTACGCCGGCGGCGCAAACGAAGATCACGTTGTCGCGGGTTAGCGTCGACTTGGGGCTTTGACGCAAGCGATCGAAGGAAACCAAGCGCGCGCCGGGGAGGTGGCCCCGCGACCATTCACGCGGCTCGCGCACGTCCACGACGTCGCAGTCACCGTTAGTAATCAGTTCCTGAGCCTGTTCGGGCGACAATGTCTTGATCACGAAGTCCACTATAAGAGACTTCCGGATCAATGCAAGCAGCGAAAGACACAATGCTCTTTCAATGGACCGGGCCGCCGGCGGAGGCGACTGGCCAAACCCATGGTATTATTGAATATTATCTAATCTGCAGGCGCTTCAGGGCGGTCACCAGAGCGTCGATGTCTTCTTTGGTGTTGTAGGGGGCAAGGGAGGCGCGGACGGTGGCTTCCAGGCCGAAGCGGCGCAGGATCGGCTGGGCGCAGTGGTGGCCGGAGCGGACCGCGATGCCTTCCTTGTCAAGCGCGGCGCCGACGTCTTCCGTGCGCCTGCCGTCTAGGACGAAGGACAAGACGCCGGCTTTGTCCGGCGCGGTGCCGACCAGTGTCAGGCCGGGGACGCTGCACAAGCCTTCGGTCGCGTAGACCAAGAGCTCGTGCTCGTAGCGCGAGATGTTTTCGAGGCCGAGCCCCATCACGTAGTCGATGGCGGCACCGAGGCCAACCGCGTCCGCGATGTTGCCGGTGCCAGCCTCGAAGCGGAACGGGGCTGGCTGATAGACGGTCTTTTCGAAGGTCACGTCCGCGATCATGTTGCCGCCGCCTTGCCAGGGCGGCATGTGCTCGAGCACGTCCGCCTTGCCGAACAGCGCGCCGATGCCGGTCGGACCGAACACCTTGTGGCCGGAGAAGACGTAGAAGTCCGCGTCCAGCGCTTGCACGTCGACCCGTTGATGCGAGACCGTCTGTGCGCCATCCACCAACGCGAGCGCTCCGTGGCGGTGCGCGATTTCGACCATTTCACGCGCCGGCGTGATGGTCCCGAGCGCATTCGAGACCTGCGTGAAGGAGGCGATGCGCGTGCGCGGATTGAACAGCTTCTCGTACTCTTCGAGCATGATTTGGCCATCCGAATCGACCGGAGCGACGCGGATCTTGGCGCCTTTTTCCGAGGCCAATTGCTGCCAAGGCACGATGTTGGCGTGGTGCTCGAGCACGGTCAGCACGATCTCGTCGCCGGCCTTGATGTTGCGATGTCCCCAGCTCTTGGCCACCAGGTTGATGGCTTCGGTAGCGCCGCGCGTGAAGACGATCTCTTTTGCGCTGGGCGCGTTCAGGAAGCGGCGGACGCGCTCACGCGCGCCCTCGTAGGCGTCGGTCGCGCGGGCCGCGAGCGTGTGCGCGGCGCGGTGAATGTTCGAATTCTCGTGCTCGTAGAAGTAGCTCAGGCGCTCGATCACGGCGCGCGGCTTTTGCGTCGTGGCTGCATTGTCGAGCCAGATCAGCCGTTTGTTGCCGTGCACGCGCTCTTCCAAGATCGGAAAATCTTGTTTGATGGAGTGCGGGTCGAAGATGCCGGGAGATGCGCCGAGATCGGGGACGAGCTCCGGACTGTAGCCGTTGTTCGATGCTTCGCTGGACAGGGCGGGACGCGCGAGCGCTTCGGGCGTCCCGCGTTCCGGCACCGCGACCGGTAGCGTCGGCTCCGCTTGCAGGCCTGGAACGGCGACGCTCGGGCCGTTTACCACGCGCGCAAAGTCAGGAGCTGGCGGCACCATGCCACCGGGAAACGCTGGCGTCGGAGGCAGCGCGCTAGGTGCATACGGCAGGCCCGACGGAGCGGCCCCGAACCCAGGCTGGGGCGGTAAACCGAATGGAACCGATCCCGATGGAACGGACGCCGATGGAACGGACGCCGATGGAACGGACGCCGATGGAACGGACGGAACGGAGCCCGACGGAACCGAAGGAGATGGAGCGGACGGAACCGAAGCCGATGGAACCTGAGGGGATTGCGTCAAGGGCGCAGGCGGCGCCGGTGCCGGCGGGGTACCGCCTGGAGCATTGGGAAGACCGGCGTGATCCAAAAAGTAAGGCGTCGCGCTGGGCGAGCGTGAATCAGCGCTCAACATGAGCTCGAGCGGAGTGGGCGTGCCCAACAGCTCTGCCAAAAGCGTCGGCGCCGGACGCACGTCCGCCTCTTTCGGAAACGGACTCGCGGCCAAGGGCGGCGTGTGGAAAACGCCAGGGACCGGCGGCTGCGTCGCGGCGCCCGAGAGGCCCCCACCGCCCACCGACGCGGCACTCGGTCCCACGCGCGGCGGAGGCAAGGGGCCTGGCACCGGCGTCGGGCCAGAAACGGGAGGCGCGATCGCCACCGGGGTCAACGCGCCGACGCCCGGAGTCGCCAGCGACGCGGGCGGAACCTCGCCCGGCGGTGACCCGCCAGGCGAGACCGACGAGCCCGAGAAGAACTCATTGGCGATGCGGGAGACTTCTCCCACCATGGCCGCGAAATCTAAGGCAGATGCCCCGGTCGAGTTGGGTTCGATCGGGAATGCTCCGCCACGCGGATCACTTGTACTCATGGTAGTTGCCGATATCTACGTTTTGCAGCACGGCAATCGCATCGTGAGCGAGTACGGCCGCCGAGCAGTACAGCGACACCAAGTAAGAGGCCGCGCCGCGATCGTTGATGCCCATCCAACGCACGGACAAGCTCGGGCTCACCTCGCCCGGAATGCCCGGCTGGAATAGGCCAACCACGCCGCGCTTCTTCTCGCCGGTGCGGAGCAGCAAGATGTTGCTGACATACCTGCCCTGGTCGTTTTGATACACGTCCAGCTTGTCGCAAGGGATCAACGGTAGGCCGCGCCAGGTCAGGAACGGCGAGCCGAACAGGGTGGTGGTTGGTGGCGGGACACCGCGGCGCGTGCACTCACGACCGAACGCGGCGATCGATTTGGGATGCGCGAGGAAGAACGCGGGTTCCTTCCAGACCTTGGTGATCAGCTCGTCCAAGTCATCCGGCGTGGGCGGCCCGACGCGGGTGGAGATGCGCTGATACGGCACGACGTGGCTCAGGAGGCCGTAGTTCGGGTTGTTGATCAGCTCGCGCTCCTGGCGCTCCTTGACCATGTCGACCAAAACGGCGAGCTGCTCGCGCACTTGGTCCATCGGGCTCCGGTACAGATCCGAGATCCGGGTCTGCACTTCGAGCGTGGTGGTGACGGTGCTCAGCGTGTATTCACGTGGTTGCTCTTCGTAGTCGACGAACGCCTTGGGCAGCTCGTCGCCATCGCTCGGGCTGCATTCGATGCCGATGTTGTCTTCCCCGCCTTCTTTGACCTTGTTGACGCGGTAGGTGCCGGCTTCGACCGGCGTCCACGGCAATAGACTGACGAGCCAGCGGGGTGTCGTGCCGATCCATTGCGGCGGTGTTTTGGTGGTGTTTGCAAGCTGGCGAGCAGCTTGCGCGCCGAGCGTAGGGGTAGGTCCGGACATCTGTTACTTCTCCAATGGCGCGGCGAATGACCCCCGCGCGCCCCAGAGCAATGCCCGCACGCGCGCCGCGGCGCAATTGCTTAACGCCCGCCCACGCCCCGGGCCGGTGTTTTTCTCCGTTAAGTGAGAGGACAGGCCGACGCGAGCGGATGTTCAGCGCAGCGCGACGGTCGGATCTTTGAGCCTCGGCAAATCGAACCAGATTTGATCGCAGAACGCGAGTTCCTCTGGTGTCAGTTCGATGGCGATTCCGGGCAGGCTTTGTTCGAGTTGCTCGGCGCGGCTGGCGCCTAGGATCGCGCAAGTAACGCCCGGTTGGGCCAAAACCCAGGCCAGCGCGACCTCCGTCAGCGAGCGGCCACGCTCACTGAAGAAACGTTTCAGACTCTCGACCGCCTCGAACTGGGCGCTTTGCCAGTAGCGCTGTTGATAGAACTTGCCGGCTTGGTTCAGCGAGAAGCGCGTCCCCGCGCTGACCTCCTGGCCGGGTTGATACCGACCGGTCAGAAAGCCGCCCGCGAGCGGATTGTACACGATCAAACCGAGCCCCTCGGCCCGGCACAGCGGCACGATCTCGTTCTCGATTTCGCGATACAGGATGTTGTATCGCGGCTGGTTGGTCTCGTACCGAGCGTAGCCTTGCTTGTCGCTGGTCCACAGGGCTTTGCTCAGTAAATGCGCGGGATAGTTACTGGAACCGAGGTAGCGGACCTTGCCCTGGTGCACCAGATCGTTCAGCGCGCTCAGCGTTTCTTCGATCGGTGTTTCCAGATCCGGTTGGTGCGTTTGATACAGGTCGAGGTAGTCCGTTTTGAGCCGGCGCAGGCTGGCTTCGACGGCGGCGATGATGTGTTTGCGTGACAGGCCGCCTTCATTCGGGCCCTCCCCCATCTGACCGCGGCACTTGCTGGCGAGCACGATCTTGTCGCGCCGCTTGCGCTCGGCGATCCACTTGCCAACGATGGTCTCGGTGCTGCCGCGCATTTCGGGCGTGGCACCGAGCGGATACACATCCGCGGTGTCGAAGAAGAACACGCCGGCTTCGAAGGCCTTGTCCATGATCGCGAAGGACGCCGCTTCGTCACATTGGTTGCCGAAGGTCATCGTACCTAGGCAAATTTCACTGACCTTGAGGCCGGTCCGACCCAAGCGTTTGATCTTCATGTTGCGGCGCTCACTTCACTTTACTTGGCGTGGTGGCTCTTGAACCAATCGAGTGTGCGCTTCCAGCCATCCTCAGCCGCCTCTTTATGATAACTCGGGCGGTAATCGGCGAAGAACGCGTGGCCCGCATCGGCGTAGATGCGAATGCTCGAAGCCTTGGCGGCGGCGTTTGACGAGGCGGCCAGCGCTTGACTTTGTTGCTCCACGGTGTCCACCGGGATGCCCTGATCTTTTCCGCCATAGAGGCCGAGGACCGGCGCTTTCAGTTGAGTCACGACATCGGCCGGAAAGCGCGGGTGCAGCTCGTCTTTCTCGCCCGTGATCTTGCCGTACCAAGCAACCGCGGCTTTGAGCGTCGGTTGCTGGGCCGCGTACAGCCAAACGATGCGCCCACCCCAACAAAAACCGGTAATTGCCAACTTCGAGACATCCGCGTGCGGATCCTTTTTGGCGAACGCGACCGCGGCGTCCAAATCCGACATCACCTGCGCATCCGACACTTTGGACACGACTTTGCTCATGATCTCTTTGAAGTCGCTGATTTTCGAAACGTCGCCCTGACGCGCGAACAGCTCGGGCGCAATCGCGTAGTAGCCCTCTTTGGCGAAACGCCGGCAGACGTCTTTGATGTGCTCGTGCACGCCGAAGATTTCGTGCACGACCAGGACCACGGGCAGCTTGCCTTTGGGCTTTTGTGGCAGTGCGCGGTAGCCGGGAATATCCCCTGAGCTGGTGGCAATTTTTACCTCGCCGGCTTCCAGACCATCGCTATCGGTGGTGAGCGCTGACGCGGAGATGGGCGTGACTGCGAGTGCGAAACCGGTGCTCAGCGTGTGCACCAGCACTTGGCGACGAGACGTGACGGAAGGCGAATGCACGTAAGTCATCGGTGTTTAGCGACGTTTCTACTGCCGTAGACAGCGCGAAACAAGCGCTGAATTGCCCCTTGTCCTGGGGCAGAATGGTCCTAGGAGCATAAGAGATGGCGCAACTTTTCGACACACTGCAGATCCGCGGCGTGACCTTCAGAAATCGCATCGCGGTCTCTCCAATGTGCCAGTACAGCGCGCAAGACGGTTTCGCGAACGACTGGCACTTGGTGCACTTAGGCTCGCGCGCGATCGGCGGCGCGGCGCTGGTCGTGGTCGAGGCGACCGCAGTCGAAGCCCGCGGGCGCATCTCTCCGGGTGACATGGGCCTGTGGCAAGACGCACAGATCGAGCCACTCGCGCGCATCGCTCGCTTCCTGGAAGAGCACGGCGCGGTTGCGGGCATTCAGCTCGCGCACGCGGGTCGCAAAGCCTCCACGGGCCGCCCCTGGGAGGGCGGCAAGCCGCTGGCGGATGAAGCGGGCGGTTGGGACATCGTCGGCGCAAGCCCGATCCCCTTCGATGAGCCGTACCGCGTCCCGCATCAGCTCTCGGCCTCCGAGCTCGTTGGCATCCGCGAGCAATTCTGCGCCGCCGCCAAGCGCGCGCTCAGCGCTGGCTTCCGCTATCTCGAACTGCACGCTGCTCACGGTTACTTGCTGCACAGCTTCCTATCTCCCCTCTCCAACCAGCGCACCGACGCGTACGGCGGCAGTTTCGAGAATCGAGCGCGTTTCCTGCTCGAAACCGTGCGCAGCCTGCGTGCCGTCTGGCCCCACGATCGCGTCTTCGGCGTGCGCCTTTCGTGCACTGATTGGATGCCCGGCGGTTGGACCATCGAGGATACCGTGCAGCTTTCGCTACTGCTCGAGCGTGAGGACATCGATCTGATCGACTGCAGCGCCGGTGGTAGTTCCGCCAAAGCCGTCATTCCCACCAGCCCCGGTTACCAAGTCGGCTTCGCCGAAGCCGTGAAGCGCGCCACCAAGTTGCACGTGGCTGCGGTCGGCCTGATCACCGAAGCCCACCAAGCCAACGCCATCATCAGCGAAAACCGCGCGGACTTCGTCTTCCTTGCCCGCCAATTCCTGCGTGACCCCTACTTTGCCATCAACGCCGCCCGCGCCCTCGGCCACAAACCCGTGATCCCACCGCAATACGCTCGCGCCCACTGAGCTCGTTGATCTTGGGTTAATGGTCACGCGACACGGCGTGTCGCGTCGTGGCCTTCGGCGGCGCAGTTCGGGAGCCCATCGACTGAAACGGTGCTTGCGTTCGGGATCGCGTCGCACTTTTACCAGCCAAAGTACTGTGTGCTGAAGATACGGAGTGGTGAGCGGGCGGCACGGCCGTCACCGAGCGCACAAAGTGCCGTTTGAACCCAGCGCTGCCGCAATCGGAACCTCGAGAGGTTCGCTCGGCTTCGGCACCACTGCTGCAAGCCGTACTGAGCTCACTTACCGACCTCGTCCGGAAGGCCTCGCAACTGTCTAACTTTTGCCAGCCAAAGTGGCGAGGCACCAGCAGGCGGGCGCATAAGCATCGAATGCGCGTTAGTTGAGCTCGGTGCGACGGGCGGCGCTGGGGGGAGCGATGCTGTCGTGGACTTGTTGCAGCTTTTCGGTGAGTAGGCGCAGGCGTTCGGTGGGGTCGGGTTCGGCGAGCAGGCGTTGGCTTGCGTCTGGGTCACCGACGAGGGCGGCGGCGAGGCGATCGGCATAAGCGCCTGCACCCTCTGCGCCGCGGGTGAGCGCGCGGAGATCGCGAACGGATTCCGGGAGGTGCGGAGCGAGCGCGGCCCAGAGGGAGATCAGTTTGCGTTGCCAGGCGCTGGTGACGGCGGCATCCGAGAAGCCATCGCTCAGTTCTTCGAGGCGCACTTCCCGGAAGATGCGGTTGGGGGGCAGCTCTTCGAGGATGCGCGCGCGGGCGAGGCCGCGCAGAGTGATGTCGAAGCGGCCGTCGGCGTGCTCCACGGAGTCGATCACCGAACCCACGCCGCAGACATCGAACACGGGGGGCCGGCCCTCGTAGTCTTCTTCGAAGCCCGGTTTCAGGCGGACGATGCCCATCAGTTTGCGGCCGGCGAGCACCTCCCGCACGAGCTCGCGGTAGCGCGGCTCGAACACGTGCAAGGGCAACAAAGCTCCCGGAAACAGCACGACGTTGGGCAAGGGAAAGATCGGCAGCACCGCCAGATCTCGTTCAATAGGCCCAGAGAGTGACATCGCGGATATCCTCCCACATTGGCACGGATAATGCTACAGCCGGGGCTATCGCCCTTGAGCTTGGTCTTTGCGGGTGGTCGTTGCCCTCCCGCAATCGCCGCGCGGCGGGTTCACTTGGAGACTTGATCGAGACGCCCAAGCCGCCTGAGCTCAGGACCTAACCAGCCGGTGGCGCCAGTGACCAGCAGCGTCATCCCACCACCGAAGACGACGGAGGGGATGACGCCCAAAAGGCGCGCGGCAACCCCCGATTCGAAGGCGCCGATCTCGTTGGAGGAGCCGATGAAAATCTGATTGATCGAGGCCACTCGACCGAGCAGGCGCCCCGGCACGCGCAGTTGCAACAAGGTGCTGCGCACCACCACGCTCACCATGTCGAGTGCGCCACTGATCGCGAGCAGCGCGATCGAAAGAGCGAAATTCTTGGAGAGTGCAAACGCGACCATGGCAAGGCCGAAGCCCGCCGTGGATACCAGCAGAGTGGGACCCGCGCGACGAAGCGGCGGACGGGAGGCGAGAAGAATGGACGCGGCCAAAGCACCCACCGCCGGCGCTGCGCGCAGCATGCCGAAGCCGCGCGAGCCGACCGCCAAAATTTCATTGGCAAACACGGGCAAGAGCGCGGTCGCGCCACCGAACAACACGCCGAACAGATCCAGCAGCAACGCCGAAAGCAGCAGGCGATCGCTCGCCAAATAACTGAAGCCCTCGCGAATGCTGCGCAGAACCGTCAGCCCACTCTTCAGAGTTTGCGTGGGGCGATCCTTGGGCACTCGGTACATCGCCAGCCAAGCTACGACCAAGAGCAGCCCAGCACAGAGGTATGCGCCCTGCGGACCAATGGCGGCATACAAAAGGCCGCCACCCGCGGGACCTGCAAACATGGCCAGCTGAAAAAAGCTGGTGCGAATCGCGATCGCTTTGGCATAGAGCGATGGGGGCAAGAGCTCAGCGTTCAACGCGGCGCGCGCGGGCTGCAAAAAGCTGCGGCATACGCCTAAAATCACGATCGCCGAATAAATAGCCAGCTTGTGGCGGGCAACGCCCAGCGCGCCGTGTTCGAGCGAAAGCAGCAGCAGACAAGCCGACACTGCCACCATCACGTGCAACACGGCGAGCGACACGCGACGGCGGTCACGCGCATCCGCGACGTGGCCTCCGAACAGCGCGAAGGCGATGAACGGCAAGGCCTCCGCCAAACCGACCGCGCCGAGCGACAGCGGATCGTGGGTGAGCTCGTAAATCTGATACGCGACGACCGTGCCTTGGATCTGGTTGGCCAGCGTGACCAAGATCATGCTGACCATGAACTCACGAAAGCCGGGTACGACCCAAATATTGGGTTCGGTGAGCGCAGACGCGCTCGGATTCACGACGGCCGACTCGGACAACTTGCCCCCAAATTATTGAACCAGGACGCTCACTCGTCAATTGAGGGCGTGGTTTAACTTACCGGTACCGGGCAGGGCAGCACGCCCAGCGTGTGACCCAATTTCAGCTGTTTGGTACTGAGATACGCGATGTTGTCCAGCGTCGGCCGAGTGAGCAGCGGCACGCGCTCCACGATACGCAATTTGTAACCTTCCAGCTCCTTGAATTTGGCGGGATTGTTGCTCATCAAACGCATCGTGGTCACGCCCAAGTCAGTCAGGATTTGCGCGCCCACATCGTACGTGCGGGAATCGACGGGCAACCCGAGATCGAGGTTTGCCTGCACGGTATCCCGCCCTTGGTCTTGCAACTTGTAGGCGTGCATCTTGCTGGTCAAGCCGATGCCTCGCCCCTCGTGCCCGCGCAGGTACACCACCACGCCCTGCCCCACTGCCGCGATCTTCTCCAACGCGGACTCGAGCTGGCTGCCGCAATCGCAGCGCGTGCTACCAAAAATATCTCCGGTGAGGCATTCCGAGTGCACACGCACGAGCACGTTTTGCGCGCCGCGCACTTCACCGCGCACGAGCGCCACGTGCTCGATGCCGTCCAACATGCCGCGGTACACACGCGCACTGAACACGCCATGCCGAGTGGGCAAGCGCGCGTCCGCCACTTGCTCGACGAGCACCTCCGTGCGCCGCCGATAAGCGATCAGATCGGCGATGCTGATGCGAACCAGTCGATGTTCTTCCGCGAAACGCGCGACCTGCTCGGGATCTTTCATGCTGCCATCGTCGTTCACGAGCTCGGCCAAGACGCCGACCGGCGCAAGCCCGGCCAAGCGCGCCAAATCCGACGCGGCTTCGGTGTGCCCCTCACGGCGCAGCACGCCGCCTTCACGCACGCGCAGCGGGAAGATGTGTCCCGGTCGCGCAAAGTCCCCGGCCTTGCGCAACGGGTCCGCCAATGCGCGGAGTGTCGCGCTCCGGTCCGCCGCCGAGATCCCCGTGGTGGTGCCGACCGTATGGTCGACCGAGACCGTGAACGCGGTGCGCATCGACTCAGTGTTGTCCGCCACCATCAACGGCAGCCCGAGGTCACGCGCACGCTCGTGCGGCAAGGTGGCGCACAGGACACCGCTCGTATGCCGAACCATGAAGGCTATCTTTTCGGTTGTCGCATGCTCGGCCGCCAGGATCAGATCGCCCTCGTTCTCACGCGCGGCGTCGTCTACGACCACGACGATCTCACCTTTTGCAATTGCAGAGATTGCCGCTTCGACGCTATCGAATGCCATTTTATCCCGTAATTTCCCGAGCCTCGGGCGCTCGATTCTGAGGACTCTTGGTGCCGCGCACGGAGCCCGCAATTTCGCCAAACCGAATCAAACGCGCGCGCACGACGTTGCGGCTGATACCGAGCAGCCGCGCGGTCTGCAGCTGATTGCGCGAGCAATGGTGATACGCCGTTTTCAGCACCAGGTTTTCGATCCGCTCGAACAGATTCGGCAATTGCTGATCGAACAGCTCGAGCAACGCTTGCTCGAAGGACGTACGCTCACCCTCCGCATCGCCTGCGCCGCGCGCGCTGCGCACGGGTCGTGAATCGAGCGCGCTCAAGCGCAAATCCTCCGGGGTGATCTGCGTGCCATGGCAGAGCAGCAGCGCATGATGCATGGCGTTCTCCAACTCGCGAATGTTCCCGGGCCAGGAATGGTCGAGCAACCGCGCCGCGGCCTCCGCGCCCAGCTCGGTCGGGCCGAGGTCCAAGCGCTGTCGGTAAAACTCCAAGAAATGTCGCGCCAACGGCAAAATGTCTCCCGCGCGTTCGCGCAGCGGCGCAAGCTCGAGCGTAGCCGCGCTCAAACTGTGCAAGAGCTCACGACTAAAGTGACCAGCTAGAACGGCTTCTTCCAGGTTTACATTCGTAGCGGCGATCAAGCGAACGTCAACTGGCGTTGGCTGCTCGGCGCCGAGCCGCACGACCTCGCCCGCCGACAACACCCGCAGCAGCTTGTGCTGCAACTTGGGCGAGAGATCGCCAATCTCGTCCAAGAACAAAGTGCCGCCGTGCGCCGCCTCGAACCAGCCCGCTTTGGCGCTCGTCGCGCCCTCGCACGCGCCCTTCAAATGCCCAAACAGCTCACTGTCCGCCGCGGCCTGCGAAAACCCACTGCAGTTGACCGCCAAGAAGGGCCGCGCCGCGCGCGCGCTCAACTCATGCAGGTGCCGCGCCACGAGCTCGCGCCCCGTGCCCGTCTCTCCGGTAATCAGCACGCTCCCCGCGCGCGGCGCGATCTCCCGCACACGCGACAGCAGCGCCACCGACTTCGGATCCTCGAAAACCAACGCTTTCGCCCGTACGGAGAGCGCTAGAGCTCCCGCTCCAGGCAAAGTAAGAACAGTCATCGGTCGAATTCCCAGCTCAAAACTGAACCGACCCTGCCATCAAAAAAGCGTCGTGTCTACGTTAATGGACGGTGACCCGCGGGTTAGTGACCGGCGTTCGCTGGGATCCGCGCGGCTCAGCGCCTGTCCACCAGCCGGCGCCCGGATTGGAAACCAAAGTTCGAATTCAAACTGCAATCGGCTTCAGCGAAGCTGAGCGGGCGAGCGGGCGGGCGGGCGAACGAAGCTGCGCGCTGATTCACGCCGGCGCAAACGCCCAGCACCGGAAACTCAGCCTAGCGCGAGGTGCGAAGCTGGATCGCGATCGCCCCCTCTTGCTGGCCGACGGCTCACGCATTGACGACGATCCCCTCCCCGCCCCTCTCAGATGGAGTACCGCGCGACCGGCTTCATGCCCGCGGCCGCCTCTCGTACCTTCGCTGCCACGTCGGCGAGTGTGGTGCCCTCGAGCACGCGCAGCGTTGATTGGTGCATCTCCTTCAGCACCAGGCGGATCCCGCACGTGCGTTCATCCTCACAGCCCTCACACCGGCGATAGGCGGTTTGGCTCAGGCAGGGCACCGGCGCGAGCGGCCCGTCCAGGATGCGAATGATGCTGGCCAGATTGATGTCTTCTGGACGCCGGCGAAGCAGATACCCGCCGCCACGCCCCTTGCGGCTATCGAGAATGCCGTGTTGCTTGAGCTCCCGCAGGATCAGCTCCAAGAACTTCTTGGGAATGCCCTCACGCTCGGCGATGTCCGCAATCAGCATGGGCTCGGCCTGATCGACCGAGGCGAGCAAGGCGAGGGCCTTGAGCGCGTATTTCGTCTTCATCGTCAGCATGGGGCAGGAACAACCTACTTACCCGATAGGCTGGGGCCGAGCACGCGGAATGAAGAAACCCCGAGTCGAAGCGCGAGTGCGCGCTCGGTCGCCTAGCCGAGCACTGCGCGCGCCCAGAAAACACGCCGTTTTCGGTCCTCAACTCAGCAAAATCACAAAACAATTCGCGAAGCTTGACAGTTCATCCGCCGTGAGTACTTTACGCCTCCCTGACGCGCGGTGGAGCAGCCTGGTAGCTCGTCGGGCTCATAACCCGAAGGTCGGAGGTTCAAATCCTCCCCGCGCAACTACTGAAACGGAAACGGGATCTCACCGAAAGGTGGGGTCCCGTTTTTCGTTTGTTGGGCCAACTTTGGGCCAGTGCGCTGCACGGTGTTTCCCTGCAATGGGAACGTCGGGGCTTGCAGGAGACCGATGGTCTTGGACGCGGGAAGGATCCCGGTCGAGACGATGCCGAGCAAGCATGGCAAGGGTTGGCGAGCACGCTGGGTGGACCAGCGCGGCGAGCGCCAGAGCCAGACGTTCACGAAGAAGCGCGACGCCGAGGCGTTCGAGCACCGAAAGAAGGCGGAGGCTGAAGAGGTCAGGCATGGCCTCCGGGCCGAGCGACCGGCGTCGCACTCATTCGCAGAGCTTTGCGACTACTGGCTCGAGAACCGCGCCAGCCGGAAGCGGAGCAAGCACCACGACGAAAGCATCATCCGCAAGCATTTCCGGCCCAGTTTTAAAGGGCTGAACGTCGCCGACGTTGGCGTGCTCCAGGTGGACCGCTTCGTGCGAGACCGCGACCAGCTCAGCCCGAAGACGATCGGCAATCTGCTGACGCTGCTCATCTCCATGCTGAACGTAGCGAAAGACTTGAGCTGGATCGTCGCCCTTCCGAGGATTCGCAAACCACAGGTTAGGCTCTGCGACGCTGATTTCGCATTCCTTCGAACCGAGGACGAGGTCGCTCGCCTCTTGCTCGCTGCCCACGAGGAAGGAGAGATTGTGCACGCCCTCTACGCGACCGCGATCTACACCGGGATGCGCAAAGGAGAGCTTGCTGCGTTGCACTGGGATGACGTCGATTTTGAGCGTCGGTTGATCACAGTTCAACGCAGCTTCGACGGGCCCACAAAGGCAGGCGACGTGCGTCACGTTCCGATCGTGAACGCGCTGCTTCCGTGTCTTCGCGCATGGCGGCTCCGAACTTCGAACGACTTGCTGTTTTCGAACGAGGTCGGCTCGATGAGAGATCCGGCGTCGCGGATTTTCCAGGAAACGCTGCATCGGGTTCTCAATCGAGCCGAGTTTCCGCGCGTAAGCCGAGCTGGGAAATTGCGGTGGTACATCACGTTTCACGGCTTGCGTCACACCTTCGCCAGCCACTGGGTCATGCGGTCGGGTGAGCTGTTCAAACTTCAGAAGATTCTCGGTCACAAGTCGGTGCAGATGACGATGCGATACGCGCACCTGGCACCGGAGGCGTTCTCCGAAGACTGGGACCGTTTCGGAGGAGCGGTCGGAACCGGAGGTGTCCTGATCAAGCTTCAGCGCAAAGGCAGTAGTGGCGCTGCCGATCTTCCTGCAAGCATGACGCTACCCGTTGCAGGAGACTGAAATGGCGCGGGCTGACAAGCTCGGCTTCGTTGCAGGGCAGTCGTCGGCCTTGCTCAAGGAGAAGCCAACCAATGTCCGAAGTGCTGATCGATTATGACGCTGCGGCGGTCTTCCTCGGGATCGCCAAGGGAACTCTCTACGCACTGGTGAGCCAAAAGCGGGTGCCCCACGTTCGGCTTGGAAAGCGGCTCGTACGCTTTTCCGAGCCGGACCTCCGCAACTGGATCGCCGAGCGCCGAATCCCGCAGTTGAACGAGGCGCGACGTTGATGTCGAGCACAATACGCGACAGAGATGCGAGCCGAGAACTGCGCCCGAATATGACGCTGAAACTCGCCATCGTAGCCGCGCAGAGGCCGCAGTACACCATCGCCTTTGCAGTCGGGATTTCGCCGAGTGCACTTTCAGCGATTGTACGGGGTATCAGTACCCCCAGCCCTGAGCAGGAGCGACGGATCGCCGACGCGCTCGGAGAGCCAGTGCGCGTGCTCTTCCCGCCCGTTCGCTCGAGACGCTCGGCGGTGCGGTGAAGGCGTGGCTTTCCGACCAAACAACCGCTGCGCGGCGTTGGGCAGCTTCATCCACCAACACGCGCGGTGGCAGCTCTGGGCAACGTTGACCTATTCGGGCCGCCAAGAGAGTCACAAGAGCGTCGAGCGCGACGTCCGGAAGTGGCTCTCCGGAATCGCGCGTGCGTCTTGCGGTCACGTTCGAGCCGCCATCGGCGTCGAGCCTCACTGCAGCGGCAGCCTTCACGTGCATGCACTACTCGCGAAAGGTGAAGAGATCGGCGAATTGCCCACGTCCGGCGCTGCGCGATCACTCTGGAGCCACGGCAACGCCGCAATTGACACCTTCGACGCGAACCGCGGCGCCGCGTGGTATCTCGCAAAAGGCGGCCGCTGGGGCATCTTGATCGGGTGCCCGCGTCGTGCCCGCTGCAGACGCAGTCATGGTTGCTCCGAGAAGTTTCGGGAGGTGGAAGTCGCTCTGCCGTGAATCATCGCAGCGACCAGCCCTGTGCACAGGGCGAGGCAGCGCATCGAGTTGGCGGTCGCTCTGCACCGGGCTCAAGGCGAAGGTGTACCTATGAGCCCGATCTACGGCGTCGCTCGGCGCACGCTTGGAGCGAGGTGCACGCGCGAAACGAGTTGCGCAATCACTTGCGCATGTACCCGGTACGATCCAATGAGGTCTGACTTCCTCCGAAAGCGAAACTTAAGCGATGCTCTCAAAATCCCAGATGGCACGGGTCGGCTATTTCTCGATGAAGAAACGTGTCCGAAAACGCTTGAAGCGCGCAACGCTCAAGGTCGCGCGGCCAACGACCGCTAGCCTGCGCAATCTTGTCAAGCCGCCGACGCCTCGTGCTAGCGCAATGGAGGCGCTACGCGCTCTTGCGGCTCGAGTGTTGGGAGAGTCGGTAAAAATCTAGAGAGCTAGGCGACACGGGCCAGCACCTTTCGGATGGTCTCGGGCTGCCAGCTGCCTCCTCGTTTTGTGAGGCGTCCTTCCCCTCCGAGCGCCAGAGCAATCGCACGAAGACTCATGCCAGCGCCACGCAGCTCGCGAATCCGGTCGACGGTCTTCCGCTCATCCGCGTCCGATATTACGACGCGGCGTCCTTCCCCATCGACGTCCGCGAGTCGACGCCAGCCGAGCGCGTCGCGCCCGAGGCGAACGCCTTCCCGACGCAGATGATCGAGTGCCTCACGTGTACGCTCGCCGGTAGCCTCTCTTTCCCACTGTGACACGGAAGCAAGCACGTTTAGGACGAGCCGACCCGCTGCGCTGCGCGTGTCGATGGAATCGCTCACCGAAAGCAGGGAAAAGCGTGTGCTGAAGTAGCGAATCAACGAGGTCCCCGAGGTCGCGAACGCTGCGCGTGAGCCGATCCAGCTTGGTGACCAGCAGACCTGCCGCTGCACCGGACTCGAGCCTCCGCAGCGCTTCCTGAAGGGCCGGTCGCAGCAGTGTCTTGGCCGACGCTCCTGCGTCCTCGAGAATCTCGACCAGATCGAGGTCCATCGCAAACCGCGTAGGCGCGTAGCTTTTCGCGCTGGGCGTCCAAGCTGACTCCGGCGTCGGCCTGTCCTTCGGTGCTCACCCGGATGTAGCCGATGACTCGCGTTCGCGTCGTCTCCATACCTTGAGTGTAAGTTCCATGGAGGCGCCGTCAACGATCCGGACGTTTTGTTGACGCCGGGTGTGACAACCAAAGACCGCGCGGCTTCGCTCGCTAGACCCGAGGAGGTCGCCCGACCCGGATCCGATCGATTCCGGGAGCCGCAAACAGGTCAACGACCCGCACCCCCAGCGCACCTGCCAGCCACGCTAGGCGGTCCACACTTAAGTTCTGTCCGCCTGCCTCGATTCGCCCGACGTAGCGGGCGCTTACCTTGAGCTTCTCGGCGAGCGCCTCACGAGACCAGTCACGTTTTCCCCGCAGTTCCGCAATGCGGAGCCCAATATTCTTGAGCAGGACGGTCGGGTCTTCGCGCGTCACCTCCCCGAGGAGGTCTCAGGACAGCTTGCGAAACGAGGAACAGATATGTTCTATTTAGCGATTACCGCGCGTCGGGAGGCAAAAATGATGAACGTAGGCGAAGTGTACACCCGCCATTTCTTGAACAAGGCCGTCACGGTTCCCTTTCTCGCCGCGGCCCCTGTCCGCGGTAGGCGCCGGGTGCAGCAGCGTGTTTTTGCAGAATGATGGGTTCCGCTCGAAACTCGCTGAGGGCTGTCCGACGGAAGAGCGGTGCGAGGCGCTCGTCGAAGAAGCGACAAAGCGAGTCGATCACTGCCAGGAAAACACCATCGGGTACGTGCGCTGTGACGACGCAAAAGCGACCTTCAAAAGGCAGGCGCGCTGTTTGCCGCCGCCGCCGTGACAGGCCAAGCCAGCGCGGAGAAACCAGCGTCGGCCGCCTCGCCAGCACCCCGAACATCGAACGGCGAGTTGCCCCGACGCGAGAGAACCTGAGCAAGGAACTCGCAGCTCGCGACGACGCACGTGAGGCGGCCGAACGAGAACGACAAACCGCGCTGGATACGGAGGCGCACACGGGCCGATGCACCGACGCGCATGCTCAGTACCTGCATCGCGTTCTCACCAAACCGTCGGACTCTGGCGAGACGAGCCGCTGCAAGTCGTGTCCCAAAAGATGCTCGTGCTCTCGAGACAGATGCGAAGCTCAGGTTTTCAGTCTTTTTCCCCGGTGAATATCACGTTTTCGCAGTTCAACCGACCAGCGTGTTCCACAGCTCTCGGTCTACGACGGCGACGGCTACGAGGTGAAGGACGGATCTGAATGGGGGAACTACTTCTCAGCCGGTGGGACCGGCATCGGCGGGCGTTCACGCAAGCTTCAATGGAGTGACCCGGAACAGCCGATCTTGCTCAAGACGTCTGGTCGCGGGTGCGCAATCATTGTGCTCGTGCACCGAATCCTATGAACGAGTGACGCCTCCGCGCGGCGCGCGTGCAGGCTATGCAAGCGCTTGCAGATGCACTGCGTACCGCGCTCGACGGTTGTTCCCATGCCAAGCGCAACGTGGTAACGTGGGGCACCGATGGCGAATCGGCTATCTTCGGTGCGACGTGATGCGCTTTGGGAAGCCTTTCAGGAGGTTCAAACTGTCGAGTTCGTAGCGAGGAAGTGCGGAGTCCACCACGCCACCGTCGAACGGTACCGTTTTCTAGACCGGTGGGATGAGCGACTAGCGGAGATCCGGCGGCTCGCACAAAAACGTGCTGAGTATTCTCTGGCTGACGCAATGGCGGATAGTTTGGTTTTGGTCAGAGAGTACAAGGCCCGGCTTGCAACCGCTCTCGCCTCGAAGAAGGTGAACGGTACCGACGTCACCGCGGCAGAACTCGAGCGAGTCATCCGGCTCGAGGCGTTTGTGCTCGGAGGTGCGGAGAGTCGGCACGAGGTTGTAACCGAATTCGGAAAGTGGTCCGACGAAGAATTGGAGGCATTCGCACGTGACGGCACGAGCCCTAGAGAACCGCGCAGCCGCCCGGCGTGAACTGCAGCTCCGGCACGCACGCCGCGATCTCGCAGCGTTCGCGGGATACGTGTTCGGGCTTCAGTTGGCACCCCCAACCACCAGGCATGGTCGGCCGCTCTGTCGGACGCGCCCCGGCTTGTTCTGATGGCACCCGTCGAACACGGAAAAACCACCTTGGCTTCCCGTCGCGCTACCATTGTGGACCCTCGGCAACGCGCCGATTCGCGGATCGCACTCGTTTCGGAGACCCACACGCAAGCTGCGCGTCCGCTTGCGGCGCTCCGCGAGCACATTCTCCGCAACCCACGCTTGCGTGAGGTATTTCCGAACTTGCGTCCAGCACGCGGAGCCCGCGAGCGCTGGTCAGACTCCGAAATCGTTGTTGAGCGACCGGGTGCGTCGAAGGATCCATCCGTCATTGCGCTCGGGGTCAACGGGCCGCTGCTCGGCGCTCGCCCTCGACCTCGCCATTTTGGATGACGTCTGTTCGTTCGAGAACACTTTTACGGCCAGTCAGCGCGAAAAGGTAGTTGCGTGGTTTCGCTCTACGCTCGTTGGCCGTGTCGTAGCGACCGGGCGTGCGATCGTCGTCGGGACACCGTGGCATCGTGAGGATCTCTTGCATCAACTCGAACTCAGCGGCGAGTACCGCGTACAGCGGGACCCGGCAATGAACGCGGCGAGCGAACCGCTCTGGCCCGAAGCTTGGCCTCGCGAACGCCTTGACCAGCGACGCCGCGAGATCGGAGAATTGGAGTTCAGCAGGCAGATGCTCTTGACCGTGCTATCCGACGCCAGCTCGCGATTTCGAGAGACGTGGATTGAACGAGCCTTCGAGGCTGCCGCTGAGCTGCACTTAGATATGGCATTAGATATGGCAGAGCGCAACGATCAGCCGTGGCCAACGTTCACTGGCGTTGATCTAGGAGTGGGCAGCACAAGCGAGCACGACGAGTCCGTGCTCTTTACGATTGCGCTGCTTCCAGACGGTCGCCGCCAAGTGCTCGGGATCGAAGCCGGCCGCTGGCAAGCGCCTGAGCTAGTCGCCCGCATTAAGTCAGTCCGAGCACGATACAGGAGCCGCGTGCGTGTGGAGAGCAACGCCGCGCAGTCCGTACATCATTCAGTTTCTCGAGGGTGACGGCGTGCACGTCGAAGCGCACGCCACAGGACGAAATCGACACGATCCGACGTTCGGCGTCGAATCCCTTTGCGCTGGAGTTGGAGCAGGAACGCTGGCTTGTTCCCGATGCACCCGAAAGCCGCGCCTGGGCCAGGGAACTGCTCGCGTTCTCCCCCGCCGCGCACGCGGGAGACCGCGTGATGGCCTCGTGGCTCGCTCGCGAGGCGGCACGAGCATTCGAAGAGCTTCCGCGAACGTCGCCGCTCTTGGGCACGAGCGAATTCATTGAAGACCACGACGAGGAATCCGGGGGCTTTGGGTGCTGGGATCTTCGCGACCGGCGCAACGCGACGCCGGCACGCTGACCCTGACTGTGGCGCGCGCCTCGCCAGCTCCGACCCGCCGTTTGAAACCGTTCATCGTGCGATAGGACTCTCATTTTTCGCGAGGCTACGATTTCTCCGGCCGCAATCTTAGAGCTCTGCTACTAACCGCTCGTCCAAAAGCGACTGCCCCTTAGTCGGGCGCGCGTGGTGACAGTCCCATCACCGTTGTCAGAACCTCCGTCCCGCGTTGTCTCGCCGCAGGGCAGAGATATTTGGCGGGAGTTCTCGCGGAGGATTATCTCCACAAGCTCTGGAGCGACGCGCAGCACGCGGAGAGCGTATCGAACAAGTCCGAAACGTCCCATTCGTAAATTCCAGCCCGTCATTGGGGGACCGGTCAGTTTCCTCGCGCGACTTCGACGTCGTTGGTCATGTATCGTGCGCTCGGGTACCGCGAGAAGAGAAGCGACGACCTTGCTTGCCGCAAGCACAGGCCCCATTTCATCTTTGATCTCCTCGCTTGTGAGGACCGCCGCATCCAGGCGAGCGTTCGTTGCCTCGATACCATGCGCGGCCAACGTCACGGAGACTTGCTGCTGCTGAACGTACGCCGTGGTGCCAAGCGCGCGCGTCGATGTATAGACGTTGCTTAAATCGTCAATTAGGTCTCGAGCACGAGCGAGCGCTGCACGGTTACGCTGATCGGCCAAACTCGAAAGTAACCGGTCAACCACCTCGGTAAGCACTGCAGACGCCGCGTCGTCGTCACGGTCGCCTCGGTTTTCCCAACACGCAGCTAAGTCGAGCAAGTGAATAATGGCCGCCCGGAGCGCCTCCTTCGAATGACCAGGACGTCTCGCATCAGCCATTTCCTTTTCATTTGGAGCTGCGGTTCCGTAGACTGCCGCCATCGGGGCAAGGTGACAGGGCTCCGCAAGAATCGCAAGCTCCAAGCTCCGCCACATGTCCGGATTTCTCGAGGCTCCCGCGGCTTCGCTGGCATCTTTGTGTATGCCGAACGATACTCGAACGGCTCGCGTAACCGCAAACGCAAAGGCCCCCCAGATGACCGACGACACCGACAGAAACAATCGATTGGAGCGTTTGAAAGTCGCCGACCTTGACGAGATCCTCGGAGCGTCGTTCCAAGTGTTGGACGACGGCTTCGTGCGAGTGATCGATTACATGGGATCCGACGCTGCGATCGTGCAAGCTGCGCGAGTTTCATACGGTGCAGGAACAAAGAAAGTCCAGGAAGACCGCGGGCTCATTCGATATTTGATGCGCCATCGACACACAACACCGCTTGAGATGTGCGAGATCAAGCTGCACGTCCGCGTGCCGATGGACACGTGGCGACAGTGGATTCGGCATCGGACCGCAAACGTCAACGAGTATTCCACACGCTACTCGGTCGCGATTGATGGCTCTCAGAAAACTTTGCCTGGAGAGTGGCGCGAACAGTCGACGGCCAACAAGCAGGGAAGCGGCGGGTTTCTGGATTCCGTTGCTGGAACTGCGCTTTCCACTCGAGAAGCAGAGTATCAACGACAGGCGCGCGAAGTCTATGAGGAGCGCCTCGCGGCGGGCGTGGCGAGAGAACAGGCACGGAAAGACTTGCCACTCTCAACCTATACGGAAGCGTACTGGAAGGTCGATCTGCACAACCTTTTTCACTTCTTAGCACTACGCATGGACGGGCATGCGCAGCTAGAAATCCGAAGCTATGCAAATACGATCGGCAACGAGATCGTACGTCGCTGGGTACCTCTCGCCTGGGAAGCGTTTGTCGACTATCGACTCAACGGCGTCGAGCTGTCGCGAGTTGAGGCCGCGGTCCTTGCTGCTTTGAGCCGCGGCGCCACGGGTGACGCTATCGCTGCCGCGACGCAAGCGGGCCTCTTGCCGGAGTCAGGTCAACCGAGGACGCGCAATCGCGAGCGAGATGAGTTGGAGACGAAGCTGACAGCACTTGGAATAGCCCTTCCCTGGTACAGCGACGAGCATTCCTGAGGCTACCGTGGCTATCCCTCTGAACATTGGGCAGGCGACCGCGTTGGACGACCTCGCGAAGTGGCATCGAGCGAAGGGGCATCAGGTCAAATTCTCCGTCAGTAAAACCTCGAGTTTCGCCTTGGCAGTGGAGGGTGTGGCTCTCGGCGTTCTGCGAGAACTACAAACCGCGTCGTCAATTGACTTGGAATGCACGTTCGACATCCTCGCAGAGGACCAAACGAAGGGGCAGGATGCGAAACTTGGTCTATTCGACGGCCTGTTTGGACTAGCGCTAATCGTTGCGGCTCGCAGCATTCGAGTGCATTCGTCCACAGCAAGCCGCGCTGAAATTTTGGATTGTTTGTGGCGCCGAGTTCGAATTGGACGCGGTGCAGTGGGCGACGGGAAGCGAATGTCACTGGTGTCTCGCGATCCCGACGACCCAGTGCCGGAGTGTCTTCGGGCCGGGATTGCCGGCTTTCCAAAGCGAGACCGTTTCAGCGCCGTCCTTCTCGAAAGATCGCGAAATCTGGGAGTCGCGAAAGGTGGGTACTCGAAGTCCGAAGATGATGCGATCACGTTCATATTTGAGGCGGCCCGGAATTCATTCGAACATGCACGGAACGATGCGAACGGCGCCGGAGTTCGCGGCATTCGTGGCATCCTGGTCGAAAAACTGGTGTTTGGTTCGCACGCCGAGGCTCGAACTCGCCAGGGGCTCTCTGAACTTCAGCGCCTCTATCTCCAGAGGGTTTGGGGGAACCTCGGAGCCCAAAGGCGCGTGCTGGCCTATACCGTCGCTGACCTGGGACCGGGTATTCAGCGAACCTTGCGTCCAGCACCTGGAGAGACACCGTGGGCACGCCTAACACGAGCTTTCGAGCCTGGCGAAACGCGGAAGCCACGGGGGACGGATGTCGAAGGCGGACTTGGCTTGCCGAGACTTTGCTCAGCTGCGGCACGCTTGAAAGCGCTGCTACTCGTGAAGTCGGGCGACCTCACCGCCGTCGCAGATTTTTCGCTACCTGTGCTCGAAAAGCGCGTCCCGCTTGAACGACTGCGTTCCGCTTCGGATTTGGGCGACCTAGGGACATCGCTGACGTTATTGTGGGTCGAGACGGCAGGAGCCGGCGACCAAGAGCAGCTCTTTTAGACGGAGTGGGGAGAATGACAGTGGAGAGCGGGCATGAGGTGGCCAGAGGACCTCACCTAATCGACTTGCCCTCTGGAGCAGGGCTACCCGATCTTGACTCATACATTTCGCTCGATGATCGTATCCAGCGTCTAGCAACGAGCATTGTCCTGCGCTTACCGGCCGATCTTTTAGAGCGATTGAAGTCGCCTGATGCCGCCGACATTCGGTCCGACCTTCTAGGCCGAGTAACTGGACTACCCCTTCAGGCTTTGAGTTTCGTAGACGGTCAAACTCGTCTCTTTTCGGTCGAGATGTCTACCCTGATTGAGCAACCGACTCAGTCTGCGGAGGAAGTTCGACAGATCGATCTATTTCGACTCGTAAGCAAACATGAAGATGTGTGCTTTTACCGCAACAACCCGCACCATCACTATGTAGCGCCATCGCTGAACCACTGCTCCGCATTCTTTCGTTTGGGTGATGCAATCCGTTCCCGAGAAGCTCTCGAGTGTCTCGCATTTTTGGTTGCTCCCGCACGTCGCAGACGGAGACGCGCTCCTCGTGGACACATGGAGTATTTCGTCGGTCGTATTGCGTGCGCTTCAACTCCAGCAGAAGGATGTCCCTCTAGACTGCTTGGCAAATCATCCGCAACAAGACCGACTGGGCGCCAAAGAACAGATCAGTCGGCTCATTTCTCAGATGCCGTACGGGGGAAAGCTCAAGTGCATCGTCAGCGTAACCAGCAGCGGCCGATTTGCACGAATCGTGCGCGAGATCGCTGAGCAGCAAGGTTGTTCGAATGTGAGTTGCATTGGTGTGTACCAGCTAGCTGGTGTCGAGCCTTCGGCTCCATTTCTGTGCCAGCTGAATATTAAGCCAACCAACTATCCCGCGGGCGCTTGCCCGCTTTGTAAGGCAGGAAGCGTAGCGATCTCTCTTCATCCAGGCCTCTACTACCTAAAGGATTTCCCAGAAAAGCCCGTTGTTTTGGGCGCGTCGCATTTCCGAGGGGATAGTACTGCGGGCAACGTTGGGAGGAAGTCGTTTTGGGGGCGGCTACTGCAGCGAGTTCGCGGCCCGGCTCCACAAAATGGACCTGCAGCGTTTATGAAACGCTACCACGCACTTCCGGAACTGCTGAGCGTCCACCGTGATGATCGCGAGCGACGCCATCACGCCTTCCACGTGAATGTCGGCGCCATGCTCGATTGTCCGATGTTCGAGGAAAGATACGTCGCTCAGCTCAAAGCGATGGCAAAGCCTCAGGTCATCGTCACCCCAGAGGATGATATCAGCATGCGCTTGGGCGCCGTGGCCGCCGAAGTGCTAAGGTGCCCATCGGTAGCGCTCAACTCGTTGCGAAATCTCACCCACCTGTCAGAGACTGCGCGCGGTCTGCTTCAGAACTCGACTGAGTTCCTTATACTCGACGACGTCCTCGTGTCAGGTAGCCGACTATCGAGCCACAACGAGAATCTGCGTCGAAGAGCAAAACGCCCGACGTCTGTAAATTTTCTCGTTGGTTTGGGGCGACCGACATCAGAGGTCGAATGGAAGAAGCTGATCGTCGCCCTCACCAAGAACGTGCCTTGGACGGCACAGTTGCAGGCGGTGGAGCAATTCTACTTACCGAACTGGGATACAGCGAATTGCCCATGGTGCAGGGAGTACGATTTCCTGTCCGCGATCTCCTCACCGCTACCCGATCCCCCCGTATGGCTGACGGATCGCGTCGCGTCGCTCAGCGAGCGCGAGAGCGCCAGCGGATGTGAACCGTTGCTTCTCTTGCCGGGGGTGCTTTCGCCCCGCCTTGGTCACGGATCGCTGGTCGGGCCCGAGGGGATGACGTCCACCGCAGCGCTGTTCTCGCTAGCCTCGGCGCTGCAATGGCTGCGAAATGACGACGAACGCAAACGGCTTAACCCACACTTCCCGGAGTTCAGGGTTTTCGATGTTAAGAACGTCAGAAATTACTCGGAAGGCCTCCTTCGCGCCGCGATATTGCGAACGGTCCTGCCGCGGGAGTGGGGGCACACGCTTCAGCCGCAGTCTCTGTGTCAAGAACTCGCCGTCGCGACAAAAGACGTCGATCAGGAAGTAGTGTTGGGGGAGATCCTGCTCGGGATCGCCCGAGGTTCGATTGACGGTTCGATGACCCCACAGCTTCAGGCCGCGCTCGCAGCGAGAGACGAGGAGCTGTCCGGGATCTTGATCGGTGGCCTGGGTTGGCGTTAGGGAAGCGCAGCCGGACGTCTCGAAGCGGGTAGGGGCCACGAATGGGCCAGCGACAGGCCGCACGACGCAAGCGCCGCAAGGTTGACCGGGTTGCGCTGCTCGATATATTGCTCGGTACAAAACCTACAAGGCGCACAAGATTGTCGCATGCTCCTCATAACCCGAAGGTCGGAGGTTCAAATCCTCCCCGCGCAACTACTGAACCGCGGAATCGAGAACGACTCGATTCCGCGGTTCTCTTTTGTGCTGACGTTTCGCGATATTCAGCGCGCGTTGCGCCCCCGTGCACCTGAAAAAAAACCGTGAAAACCGAGGCCATTCGGTTTTTGGCGCGCGGGTGCTTCAAATGACGTGCGGCGCCGCAAGCCCGGGCAGATCCGAGCTGACAGGCCTCGTCGATGAACGCCTTGCCTTTGACGGAATCTTTTTGGCCTCCCAAACCCTCACGGAGCAGATACCCATGGAATGTAGCAGCCGTCCGCGTACTGGCCACGGCGAGCCGTTTCACTCAGCGTTCGCGCGCGAAGGTAGTCCGCGGGGACGCCGCGCGCGTCGACCAGGAGCCGAGCCAGCCTATCGCAACCTAAGGCGCTTCCGCGCGTGCAGCCTTGGTCGTAGAGACTGGCGGCGCGCGGCAAGTCGGTCACGACGCCACGGCCTTCTTCGTACGCGATTCCGAGCCCGACACAGGAGTCTGCGTAATCGTAACCCATCCGCGAACGGCGTGAGCCCGGAGCTGGCTTGAGCGCCTAGATTTGACGGATGTCAGAGCCGGCGGAGAAGACACGAAAGGTGCGCGCGAAGCGTTGGACAGAGGCTGAAGGACGCGAGGTGCTGCGGGAGTGGCAGGAATCCGGGCTGAGCGCGGTGAAGTTCGCCGCGCAGCGGGGCATCACGGCCACGCGGCTTTCGTACTGGGAGGAGCGCCTTGGGCAGAAAGCTGACGGTGACGTGAGCTTCGTGGCGGTCCCGTTCTCGAGTCAACACGCCGTGGAGCTCGAGCACCGCGGTGTCACAGTACGGCTCGGCATACTCGGCGTAGACGAGCTAGCGCGACTGGTCGTGGAGATCGCGCGCCGAGCCAGCGGATGCTGACGTTGCCACCGGGGGCGCGGCTGCTACTCGCGACGAGCCGCGTGGACGGGCGCAAGGGGATCAATGGGCTATCGACGCTGGTGCGATCGCAATTTTTGATGGACCCGCTGTCGGGAATGCTGTTTGTATTTTTCA
Source organism: Pseudomonadota bacterium (assembly GCA_037200885.1). Lineage (GTDB taxonomy): Bacteria > Myxococcota_A > Polyangia > Polyangiales > Polyangiaceae > PMG-095. The sequence continues at coordinate 843,282 of JBBCIN010000001.1, read as the reverse complement.
CGAAGCGCGCAGACATCGTGCGCGTTTTGTATTGGGATCGCGACGGTTACGTGCTCACGACGAAACGGCTCGAGAAGGGCTATTTCCGGGTCCCTTGGAAGAGCGAAACGGGACACGTGACAGTCGAGGGGGCCGAGCTGCTGCTCGTGCTGGAGGGCCTCGACCTCAGCCGCGCGATCCGCCGCCCGCGATGGAAGCCGACGCCCAAACGGTCAGGCGACGAAGAAAAAACACCCGACCCGGGAATTTGAATTACGCCAGCGGGGTTGAACCTCGCGATGGCGATGAAGGCGAGTACGGCGAAGCTGATCGCGAGCGACTTCGCGTCGCTCGATCTAAAGCGGATTCGACGCTTCATTGCGGAGGCGGTGGCAGAGGGGGCCATCGCGGAACTGATCACGGCCATCATCAGCCTTTTGACGCGGATGCGGGACCTAAATCAGGAGCTGGCTCGGCAGCTGGCCTGGAAGAACCGCAAGCGTCCGGCGAGCGAGACGACACATCGCCTGCAGCTCGAGTTGCCGTTTGTGGTGCTCGCCACGCCGGAGCCGCCCGCGAACGACACGTCGTCTGACTCGGATGAGGACGACGCGGAGGCAGAAAAGCCCAAGGGAAAGAAGCGGAAGAAGCCCGACCAAGCAAGCCGCGATGCTCACGGGCGGCCGAAGTTTCCCGAGCACATCCCCCGCGTCGAAGGGGACGTAGAGCTGGTGACGGGCGACGCTCGCGTCTGTCCGCATTGCGCGACCGAGTGCGAACACGTCACCTTCAAGGTGTGCCAGAAGCTCGACATCGAGCCTGCGCGTTACGTGGTGCGCGAGTACAAGCGCGAGGTCGTAGCCTGCCAGCTCTGCCACGGGCACGTGGCCACCGCACCCAAGCGCGATGAGGTGCTCGATCGCGGCGTACTCGGCAATGAACTGCTCGTGCAGTCGCTGGTCGATCACTATCAAGATGCTGTTCCGTGGGAACGCATGGAGCGCAAAGCACGACAGGAAGATATCCCACTGGCGGCCAACACGCTGGCAGCGAGCTGTGGCCGCGTCATCGATCTATTCGATCCGATCGTGCGCCACGTCTTCAAGCGCTGCATGGAGTCGGAGTATGTAGCGCTCGACGCAACCAGCATCCGCGTGCTGGACGTCGAGCACCCGCTCGGGATCCGCAATGGCGCGCTGTGGCTCATCCAGGGCGCGCACTGCTACTCGTACTTCATGTACGCCAAGAGCGGGCACGCCGATCACCTCGAGGCGAAGCTCGAGGGTTACCGGCTCGTGAGCGCCATGTGCGACGGCTCACCCACGAACAACTGCGTCGAGCGCGCAGGCGCCAAGCGCGGAGGCTGTCACGCGCATGCCCGGCGCGGCCTCGTCGGAGCGCTGCGCGGCGGCGACCATCGCGCGGTCGAAGGTCTACGGGTCTACGCCAAGCTCTTTCACGTCGATGCCGAATCGAAGCGCGCGGGTGAAAGCCCCCACCAACGGCTCACGCGACGGAGGCGCGACAGCGCTCCGTTGATCGCCGAACTCCAAGCGTGGGTAGAGACCGCCGTCGGAAATGCAGAGCCCAAATCGGACCTCGGCAAGGCCCTGCGCTACATGCAACGACAGTGGCCACGACTAACGCGTTTTCTCGATGATCCGCTGATGGAATTGACGAACAACGAAGTCGAACGAGATCTCAGGACCTGGGTTTTGGATCGCAAGACGTGGCTCTTCTGCGGCCACGACGCCAGCGCTCGGCGTGCGGCGGACGCACTGACGATCATCACGACCTGCAAGAAGCTCGGCCACGATCCGCGTTGCTACATCCGTGACACGCTGAAGCGCATCCTCGACGGTGAGAAGGATCTGAACGCGCTCTTACCCGAGAACTACAAGCCCGGCGGCGCGCTCGGCAGCGCGCCCGAATCGGCAGCTGCGTAGCACAGGCAACTCAACGTTTGCCCGTTTCGAACTGCTCGACCAAGAACTGCTGGGTCGCCTCCGCGAGCCGCCCGTCGAGCTCAGCACTCAAGCTGAGAAATCGCTGCCACAGCGCGTTGTGCTTCGATACCGTCGTCCGCACGCAGACCGACACGACTCGCTGCCGCGGGCGCCTGTAAACAGTCGCGCCCTGCTCACGGCAGAGCGCGATGAACAACAGGCGTGAGTACATGTCCTGCACATTGTAGAGCTGCTCGATCTCGGCCTCGCGCACGTCGAGCGACGGGCGACCGTCGTCGCTGCGTGTGGCGATAAACTCTAGCGGCCTGATCGCAGGCAGCTCTGCTTCCGACAACCTGGGCGGCGCGCCACGACTACTTGACACCCCTCTCGCGTCGCATGCGCGAGCGCGTGCCGCAAGCGTGCCGCGAGCACACGCGATTTCTAGCGGCAATCCCCAGAATGCACGCTGTTGCCGGATGGCTTACGCGTAATCGAGCCGACAACCCTTGTCGAAAAACGGGACCGAGCTCTTTGCGTCCTTCATCTGATCCCGATAGACCATAGCTGCGTCGAAGCAGCCGTACTCTTGCCCCTCGCTGCAGGACCGGAGGAACATCTCCATCGCCTTCGCGAGGTTCACCGGCACACCTAAACCGCGCTCGTAAGCTATGCCAACTTGAACGCACGCGGGAATCACCCTCGCATGACAGGCCCGATTAAACAGGGCAAAGGCCGCTTCAAGATCGCGAGGCACCGCCTTCCCTTCGGTCAGCAGCTCGGCCAGCCAGGCGCAGGCGTGTACGTCGTTGCGGTCGCACAGAGCGCGGAGTTCGCCACAAGCATCGCCGAGGCCATTGGAAGAGGCGTCTTTCAGGAGCTCAGCATTGTCGTGCTCTGATGCCATTGTGTTCCCCTTCGGCACGCCCGGAGGGGCAGGCTGTGCGGTCGGCGCCCGCAGTGCCGAGAGAGCGTGCCCCGATCCGGCGCCGCAAGCCGACGTCCACGAAAACACGGCAAGAGCCAGGAACTGTAGGCTAGCGCGCAGCATCCCCGACCAGAGTATTCCGAACGCGCGACGGGTCACGTGACTGGCCTACGTCCATTTTTTTCCCAAAACGTCGAGCCAGCTTCCTCGCGGCAAGTAGCCGTCAACGAGTGATCGGCTCTCGCCGCTGATGATAGATCCGAACCACTCGGAACGACGCGCTATCGCGCTGATAGTAGATGCGAAAAGGTTTCAACGGCCAGCCGTGGACTACATCACCGTTCCTCAGAACGTGGCTAGGACCCAGGACCGGCTCAACGGCTAGCCACTCGATCAGGCCGAGCACGCTCGCTACGAGTGTTCGTGCCGCAGCAGGATTCACTCCCACCAGATAGGTGACCGCACTTTCGAAGTCCTCAGCGGCTTCGGGAGACCAAATGATCTTCAAGTTGCGATACGCTTCAGCACTCGCGCACGCACATCGTCATGATCGATACCGCGTCCGGCGCGAAGGGAGTCGAGAGCCTGAATCAGCCCGTCTTCCTCTTCCGGCGTCAGGGAGCCCGATTCATCCAAGGCTTCCACGGTGTACCGCCCGGCGGGCAGTGGGCGCAGGGCGTCTGGCAGGTCGCTGCCGTTCCAGTCGATGATCGCCATTGCCCAAAGAATACCGGGAGAGGTCAGGCTTTGCCAGAGGGTGCGCTTGAAACGTCCAGGGCCGCTCGCACCTGGGTTCAGACGATCGTTCACGGTACCAGGCGGCGCTCAAACCCCAATGATATCGCGGTATACAGCCCGCGTTGCGCCCCCACGCAACTGACGAAAAGGCCCTGAGAAATCGGGGCCTTTTTACTTTTGTGATTCGGCGGCGTTTGTGTTGGCCACGAACGCCGTTGACCTCAGGTTGACATGGAGATCCGAGGTCGACGCTTCCGCCTCGCTGGTTGACCCCAGGTTGACCTGAGAGCGTGGAGCCGCTTCGTGCGGAGCGGCTTTCGGCTTCAGGGTCTCGATCAGCCGTTTCTGCGCCCCGGAGCCTAGGTGCGCCTACTTGTGCGTGCTCTGCTCGGACCGATGCCGGAGCTGGGCCTGCACCGCCTTGACCGACTCGCCGCCGGTGACGGTTTGACTCGCGACCGAGTGCCGCCCCACCTTGTGATGGCTGAGCAAACGGAGCCCGAGCTTCTCCTGCATCAACTTGAGCGACCGGACGTGGCTGTCGATGTAACGTGGAAAGGCGCTGGACTTCGAGAAGAGGAACTCCTCCCCGCCGTAGCCCTGACTGATGTGCCAATCCACGGCCGCGAGGATGTCCGGGGTGATGTCCAAGACGTAGGCCTCGTCGTTCTTGCGCGTCGCAAGACGAGACGCCCTCGCTTTGGTGCCGCGCTGCACCGCTTGGTCCACCACGAGCTGCATGCCCTCGCGAAGGATCTGGCGGTGTGAAACGGCGTATACCTCTCCGGTCCTGAGGCCGAGCCGAACCGTCAGGTAGTAGAACAGGTACCACTGCGGCTCGAGGCGATAGATCCCCTCGAGCAGTTGGTCCCGTTCCTGACGCGTGTACCAACCGACGTGCTTCTGCGGCACGGACTCCATTGGCACGTACGGCACGCTCTTCAACTTGCTTCGCTTCCACATGAAGCGGAGCACGGCACGAACGAGAATGAGATGCTGATTGATCGACTTCGGTCCCAAGTGCTTGGGCAGCGTCTGCTTGAAGGAATCCAGCGCGGAAGTCCCGACCTCTTCGATGTAGCCGAAGTCCCGACCTCTTCGATGTAGAGGTGACCGAGCTCCGGCTTGATCCGCTTCCAGACATGCTCGTAAGCATCCCTGGCGCGGTCCTTCATGCTCGTGGCTGCCAAGTACTCGACGTACGCCTCGCCGAAGAGCAATTGCCGCGCGCCAGACAACAGTGCCTCGCGTTCGGTTTTCTCCGCGAGCAGAGCTTCGGCTTTGGTCTGATAACCTCCTTGACGATGCCTGCCGAATCCCGGGAGCTTAAAGTCGTACTGCCACGATTTTGCTAATTTTCTAACCGCCATGCGGGTTCCTTTCCGCGCGGAACCGGCGCATCGCAGCATCAGGGTCTGTCAAAAACGAATCTAACATGTCCCGGCGAAACCGGCGGACACGCGGCTTGCCGTAGACGGGGATTTGGCCGGCGCTGACGAGGTTTCGGAGGTGGGCGACGGACCAACCGGTGTAGGCGGCGGCTTCCGCGTAGGTGAGCCAGGGGGTTGGCGCGCGCTTGAGCTCAGGGGGCGCGGATTGCCCCGACGAGTATGAGCTCACGAGACACCTCGTTGGGCTGCGTACGAGCGGGTTGGGGAAGGCCGGGGTGGTGGTGCGTCGTCGCTAGCGCTCTTTTGCGCCGATGGGCGCGGTGTGCCAACGCGGCGCGCCGCGCGCGAACGGCCGCGAGAACGCCAGACACTTCGAGCGAGCTTCGAGGAGAGACGCGCAGGCTTGACCGAGCATCGCTGCTTCGCGCGCCGAATCGCACTCCAAAGCCGCCGGATCGCTCGTTGATCGCCCTCCGCGGCCGGGTCAACGACACCGCGCGGCGGTCGCCGCGACCAGGGCGCCACCTCCACCTGCTCGGCCGTGGCCATCGTGACTTCGACCACTCCCAGCGCAAAGCCTGCCTCACCGACTGAGTCGTGCGCGTTCGCAGTCATGCATTCACGGTGGCCCAATCTCTGCTCCGATCGTTGGCGTCACAACATCACATGTCTGATGCGACGTCATGATGCACTCGACAGGATGGGTGATCAAGCGCAAGTCAGAACGAGAGTCGCGTGCACAGGGTGATCAGGCGTTTCGATCACGGCGAGGGGCTAGGGCAAGATTCAACTATTCTGTCCGCTCGACGACTCACTCGGCAGTCAAAAGCCGACCGATTTGGAGTGCTCATGGAGAGCCATTCCGGCGGTATTTTCGGCAGATTCGCGGATTTTGCCGGCGCGATGGATCCCACAAATGTGGCGTGGTGAAGGTGTCGGTGAACGGCAATAATTTACGCTCGCTAGCGACCCTTGCAGTACGTCAACCGAGCGTTCCAGAAGAGCCGAGAAACCGGTCGTGCTGCACGCCCGGAACGCCCAGCCTCGCAGCGAGCCAGCGGCTGGGGGTCTCGGGCTGTGCTCGTGTACACTACCAGTCGGCAAGCGCCGGGCTCTACCAATCAGTGGCGACGGCGAGCCGCATTCTTCACCCTTCAGATGTCCATTCCCCGGCCTTTCTAGAGACAGTCGAGTGGGCTCAGAGCGTTCGAGATCATGTCGGCTGACACGTGGGCGTAGCGAGTCGTCGTTCGAATACTTCGATGGCCAAGCAGGACTTGAATGATGCGCAACTCAGCGCCCGCTTCGAGCATGTGGGTTGCGAAGCAATGACGAATCACGTGCGGCGTGATTCGCCGCGTTATCCCGGCTTGCGCGCACGCGAGCCTCAATGCCGTGCGCGCAACCTCCGGATTAAGATGAGTTCCACGTGCGGATGCAAAGAGCCACGGGCTCGGCGGACGTACGAACTTCCAGTACGAGCGAAGCGTGTCGAGCAGGCGCGGCCCCAGGGTGACCAATCGTTCGCTGCCGCCCTTGCCGTTGCGGATGTGAATGACTCCGCGCGTCGCGTCGATATCGCGAGTCTCGAGTCGGCATGCCTCGACAAGTCGAAGGCCAGTCGCGTACATCAAGGTGAAAAATACTCGGTACTTGGGTTCCCGGAAGGCCCGAAGCAGACGCGCTACATCGCCCCTGCAGATCACTATGGGCAGCCTTTGGGCGTCTTTGGGCCACGAAAGGAACGCCGTTACTTCGGGACGGCCGAGCGTACGCGCGAAAAGGAACTTCAACGCCGAGAAGTGTTGCCGCCTGCGCTGCGCGCTTAGGCCGCGAGCCGTCAGGTGTTCAACCCACGTTCGCACTTCTGGTTGCCCGATCTCCGCAGGCGACCGGGCCAGAAACTGCGCGAACTCCAACACCGCGCGAAGGTAGATGGACCGCGTGCTATCCGAGAAGCCGGCGAGCTTGAGATCCTGGGTCATGCTGGCTTTCAACGTCTCCATGCTTGTCTCCTTTGGTTGACGGCTGACCTTTGTCGCGGAGACCTTGCTACGTGACACTTCCCGCGGCTGGCGGTTTTCGCCCGATCCAACCGAATGAATCGGGAGACTCGGGGCCGAGGGACGGCATCGCAATCCAGGCGAGTGGTAGAAAAATGATCGCGCGAATTTGCCCGTCGTCTCGCGTATGCTGAGACCCTGTCGCAGTAGTACAAAAACCATGCGAGAAAGTTCGGCAATTCAGAAGCGGAGGGGTTCGGCGATCCGGACAAGCATGTCCACGAAAAACGGAATCGTCCCCAAATGAGGATTCTGGTTGGCCAGGATTTCGACGGTCCAACGCTGACCGCGCTGAACGAATTGGAGCGTGGTCGAGGGTCGATTGGAGACGCAGTCTGGGGACCGAATCAGCTTCTTCGCGACCTGGAGCTGCGATTCGGGCTCGGTAGCAGCGCTGAGCCTGAAGCGCTTCGCGTCGCACGGTGGGCAGCGAGGATGGCTGCATTTGCGCCGCTCGGTCGATTCTATTCACGGTCGTTCGAGCTGGATGCGTTGGGGACGGCTTTGGCGTTACTTCGGCTGCGCGACTCGCTCATTGACGCCGAATGGAGTGGTCACGCCATTTGTGGTGGCGGCAGGCGGCTCGACGCGATTGCAGAACTCGAGGGCGTCAGCAACCCGGTCCTCCCCGTCGGCACTGCCGATCGTTTAGCTGCTGTGCAGGATGCACTCGTCCATTGCCGGGTGTGCCTCTACGCAGAACTCATGCTGGCCGAACCGGCGGAGCTATGGCCAAGACGCTGGCAGTCCGTCTTTCGTGCGCTGGAACGAAGCGGGACTCGCCTATCGCCCGCTGCGATCAGCCTGCGCGGCGCACCTACCGACAGCGACTTGGGACGAGTTCAGGCAGCATTGAACGGCAAGGCGGGCCCTGAAGCCGTCGCTCTGACGGGAGATGGGTCGTTCGTGGTGTTGCGCGCTGAGTCCTCCTGGGAAGCGGCTCGCGCAACGGCCGCGCTCCTCTCCACGCTCGGACGAAAGCGCGCCGTCGTAATCCGCGGCGGCGATACCTCCGCTTTGGACAATGCGCTAGCCGTTCATGGCTTGCCGACTCAGGGCTGGCGTTCGAGCAGCCCTTGGCGAGCGGCGCTGCAGGTCTTGCCTCTCGCACTCGAGCTCGCATTCGAACCGAAGGACCCGTATCGGGTCCTCGAGCTGCTCACTTTGCCTGTTGGGCCGTTTCTCGGACTAGCGGGGCGTCACCTAGCAAGAGCACTGGCCAAATCGCCAGGGATAGGCAGCCCGTTGTGGGAAGCCACCAAGATCGAGTTAGCGAAAGTACTCGACTCGTACGCGAAGCAAGGGCCCACAGGGGCGCACGGGAGCAGTGAAGACGAGCGCGGCGACCGACTGCTACGACGCATTGCCGAATGGTTCGAGCAGTCCGGTGCTAACGCGGTCACTGGGGCGTCGAAAGCCGACCTACAAGCGGTCATCGAGCGTGTTCGAACCTGGCTCATCTCGCGCCTACCCGGCGCAGCGGACGACCCAACGCTACTCGCGGCGGTTCGACACACGAGTGCGCTGAGAGCCGCGTTGGATAGCGACCCACGCTCGACGCTCAATCTGGTCGAGGTCCGGCGCCTCGCCGAATCCATTCTCACGTCCGGAACACAAGTCGAACTGACCGAAGAGCGGGCCGATAGAATCGATCATGTCGAGTCGCCAGGTGGTGTTGGAGTGTCGCGCGAGGTCGTAGTTTGGTGGCATTTCGTCAGCGCCAACCCTTCTTCGGCTGGATTGCCGTGGCGCAGGCAGGAGCTGACAACGCTTTCGGCTGCCGGTGTCCAGTTCCCCGAGCCGAGAGCACTCCTCGAAAATCAGGCAGCGAGTTGGCGTCGGGCGGTATTGGCCGCGACTCAGCAACTGATCCTCGTCGTGCCGGCGACTTCAGCGGGAACTACACTCAGCCCGCATCCGCTGTGGGACGAGATCGTGGCGCGTACGCGCTTGAATGATCGCGCGGAGGCCCAGGTTTGCCTGAGTACTCGGGAGCTCACCTCGTCGTCGTCGCGGCGCAACTTGCTTGTGTGCCCGCCGCTCGAGGCGCTCGAAGCCAGGGCGCTACCAGGGGGTCAGCTGGAATGGGTGGTTCCGGCTGAGCACATGGTGCCGATGGACCACTTCTCTTCATCGAGCCTGAACTCACTCCTGGGCTGCCCACTTCAATGGGCTTTGCAGTATCGAGCGCGCTTGAACGCGGGCGGGCACTCGCTGCCCCCGCTACACATGCTGAGCGGCACGCTCGGTCATCGCCTGGTCGAAATACTGCACGGTCAGGGCGCGTTCGATATGGCAGATGCCAGGCTGCAGGAGTGCGCGGAGCGCGAGGTCGACGCACTTTTTGTCCGCGAGGGGTCCATCTTGCTGCGAGCGGGGATGGTGTTCGAGCGAAGCCAGCTGCGCCGCCAACTGGTGCACGCCGTGATTGTGCTCGCGGGCGCCCTGCGCGCAGCGGACCTGCACATCGTGGCTGTGGAAAAACCGATCGAGGCCGAGTGGCGCGGTGTCAAATTGACGGGCAGCATCGACCTGCTGGTGGCTACCAAAGCCGGGGTTCACGCCATCATCGATATGAAGTGGGGGATCGTGAACTATCGTGAGCTGCTTGAACGCGGGGAAGCGTTGCAGCTCGCCGTCTACGCTTTCGCGACTGCAGCGGAGCGAGGTGAGCAGCACCTTCCGGAGGCGGGCTACTTTTCGTTGAAGCAGGGCAAGTTGTTTGGACTGGCCACGCAGCTGTGGCCCCACGCCGAGCAGATTGTCGGCCCCACATTGGGTGAAACCTGGAAGCGCATCGATACCACCGTTGAAAAAGTCAATCTGCACCTGATGAATGGGAGGTTTCCAGTGACAGGCGTTCGTCGCTCAGTGCCGCTGCTCAGCTCGATCGGAATTCCGGAAGACGCCCTGGCCAGTCACCTCGCTCTCACCCCCGAGGCGAGTTGCACGTATTGCAATTTCGAAGTCGTTTGTGGTCGGCGCTGGGAGAGACAAGCGTGACTCGCGTTGACGATTCTTCGACGGCAGCCAGGGGACTGCGGCTGGTGAGCGCCAGCGCCGGCAGTGGCAAGACTTACCGGCTCACGGAAGAGGTGATTCGCGCCGTCGACCCATCGACCCCTGCCGTGGTCGAGATGGACGGGCTGATTGGCGTCACTTACACGAAGAAGGCACAAGTCGAGCTCGAAGCCCGGATTCGTCGCAAGCTTGTCGAAAGCGGAGCATTCGAGCGCGCCCAGCAACTACCGCTCGCGTACCTCGGAACGGTTCACGCCGTCTGCCTGCGTCTCCTGAAAGAGTTCGCGCTCGACGCCGGGCTATCACCCGAAGTGGACGTGATCCCTGGCAACGAGGGTCGGCGACTTCTGCAAGCCGCACTGGAGCACGAACTCCCTCGCGCGTTGCACGCGCGCATCGAAGACTTGGCGCGCAAGCTGCAGCTCGAGTGGCTTCCCCGCACGAGTCGCAATGACTGGCTGACGCCAGTCGAAGACATCATGACTCTGGCTCGCGGAAATCGCATTTCTCCAGCCAATTTGCCGACGATGGGCGAACGCTCGAGAGCGGGATTGCTTGCGCTCCTGCCCCCGCCGGGACCGGACAGTCGCGCGCTCGAGTTGCGACTGGCCTCCGCTATCGCCAGCGCGGTGGAGCAGCTGGCCCAACTCGACGACGGGGTGCAGAAAACCGACGACGCACTCGCGCTGTTGAGGAACAGTGCGATCGAGCTCGAAGCCGGTCGTTTGCTTTGGAGTGGCTGGGCGAAATTGGCGAAAGTGGAGCCCGGAAAGCAGGGCGTGCCCCTGGTCGCTGAGGTTCGCGAGGCTGCTTCCGGCTACGAGACCCATCCCGAGTTCCGTGCTGAACTCGGCGAATTGGTGCAACTCATTTTCGAGGCCGCGCGCATTGGGTTGGTCGCCTACGCGGACTGGAAGGGACAGCGCGGGCTCGTCGACTACGTGGATATGATCGATCGCGGGCTGGCTGTGCTCGACGTTCCCGAGGTCGCGCACGAGCTCGGCGAACGGCTGAGCCTGCTTGTGGTGGACGAGTTTCAGGACACGAGCCCGATTCAGCTCGCGCTGTTCATGCGGCTCCATGCATTGTGCAGAGCGTCAGTTTGGGTGGGGGACCGAAAGCAGTGCATCTTCGAGTATGCGGGGGCAGACCCCGCGCTGATGGAAGCGGTCAACCAATGGGCGGGCCAGAGCGGAGGCCAACGCGAGGTCTTGCCTTACAACTACCGCTCTCGTCCGGAGCTCGTGGCTTGCGGCTCAATGCTTTTTTCTGCCGCATTCGCGGGACACGGTTTCGCGCCACATGAGGTGATCACGACCGCGGACCGCGAACCAATTTCCGAGCTTGAACACCTGCCTCCGCTGGGAGTTTGGTGGCTCGAGGGCAAGGAGGAGGTCGCTTTGGCTCTCGGAGTGGCACGGCTCTTGGAGGTGCCGGAATCAACGCCGGTTCTCGACAGAGTGACTAAGCGAACGCGCCCGCTCCGCGCAAGCGACATCGCCGTCCTCGTATATTCCAACGCCGATGCGAAGGACGTGTCGACTGCATTGAAGGCGCGCGGCATCGCTTCCGTTCTGCCACGCGTTGGCCTGTTGGCGACCCCAGAAGGGACCCTCGTGTCGGCTGGGCTCCGTGCCTTGCTGGATCCTCACGATGCGCTCGCGGTGGCCGAGATTGAAGCGCTCACCGGTTTTTCCGGCAAGGCGCCCAACGAGTGGCTCAGCGATCGCATCCAGCAACGCAACGTCCAACGCGACGCGAACGAGGGCGCTGCGACTCAGCCGCAAGCTCCGGTCGATTCGCAGTCAGTGTCCCTGTCACGCATCGAGACGTTGCGCGCGGATTTTCCAGTGCTCTCGCCCGCCGAGGCGCTCGATCGCGTGCTCGCGGTCTTGGATGTTGCGTCGCTCGCCGTGCGCTGGCCCGATCCGACGCAGCGCTTGGAGAACCTAGAAGCGCTGCGCGCGCTCGCGGCGGCCTATGAGGAACGCTGCTCCTACCAACGCGAAGCCGCGTCGCTCGCCGGTTTGCTGCGCTACTTCGAGGAAACCCAACAACTCGTTCGCCAACGCGACGAAGAGCGGGCGACAGACGAGCAGCACGTCGGGGGCAGCGACGATGCGGTGATCATCTCCACGTATCACAAAGCCAAGGGGCTCGAGTGGCCGGTGGTCATTTTGGGCAGCCTCGGCCGGCCACGCAAGCGCGATCCGTTCGCCGTCACGCCCGAGAGTGACCGCAATGCATTTGACGCGGCCGACCCGCTCGGGGGGCGCTGGATCCGCTATTGGCCCTGGCCACTCGGCGGCAAGAGCGGCATCCCGCTCATGGAGCGCGCAGCCAATTCAGACGTCGGACGCGCGGTCACTGAGCGCGACGCTCGCGAGCGTGTACGCCTGTTGTACGTCGGCTGGACCCGTGCCCGGGATCATCTGATTCTTGCGGTTCACTTGTTGAAGAAGGGACCGGCAACGAACTGGCTCGATGAGCTTTCAGATCAACGTAGTCCCTTGCTCACATTGCCCGAGCCGGGAGCAACAGATCCGAGCCTCGGAATCCGCGGACTCCATGACGCGCGGCTGGCTGTCCCGGTGCGGGCATGGTCGCTCAAGGCTGCGGACGCAGACGACCGCGCGGACTCGACTGAACCGCGCTTGTGGTTCGCGCGTGCCGCCGAAAGCCACCCCAACCCTCCCACCTATCGCGTGACCCCTTCGGATGCCGCAACGCACGCCGTGACGCTTCCCCAGGCTCGCGTCGTAAGCACTCACCGCCTCGCGGCACGGATGCCATTTGTGCATACTGCAGGCGTGAGCCCGGACCGCGTTGGCACGGCGCTTCACGCCTTTCTCGCGGCCGACTACCCGGAGCTATCCCGTGCCGAGCGCGTCGACCTGGGCATTCGGTTACTGGCTGGCGCTGGGCTAGATGCGTCGTTCACCGCCGAGTCGCTGCTCTCTGCCAGCGATTCATTGCGCGCTTTCGTCGCGACTCGCTGGCCGGGTGCGATTTGGCACCGAGAGGTCCCGGTTTCTGCTGCGCTCGACTCCGAACACGGCCTGAGACGGATCGAAGGCACGATCGATTTGCTTCTTCAAACGCCAGCCGGTTTCGTCATCATCGACCACAAGAGTTTTCCGGGTAACGCCGCTCTGTGGGCCGCGAAGGCACTGGAGTACGCGCCACAACTCATGACCTACAGAATGACTATTGAAATGTCCGGAGGTTTGGTTATCGGCCAATTCATCCACTTCACCGTCGGCGGGGGCATGGTGGAAGTCGCCACCACTTAGCGAAGTTGGAGCCGAGTCCGAACACGCATCATCTGTCCAGATTGAATTTGCATCCGACCACAAGCTAGCTTGGAAGGCTTCGCGAGGTCGATCTCAAATGACGAAGAGGGGCAGTGCACAAACGGACGCTTCGCGCATGTTGGCGCGTCAGTGGCGGCTACTGTTGGCGATTCAGGGCAGTCGAGCCGGAGTCGGCGTCGCTCAGCTCGTTGAGGAGACCGGAACCAAGCGGGCGACCGCGTATCGCGACCTCGATGCGCTCGTCGACGCTGGCATTCCACTGCAAGTGTTCAAAAAAGACCGAGTGAAGCACTATCGGTTCCTCCGACCGTCTGAGCTCCCAGCCATGAACCTCAGTGCGCTACAAATCGCGGCACTGCACCTCGCCCGCCAGGAGCTGCAACCCCTCGCGGGAGCCGCACTCGTGCGAGAACTCGACGCTTTCTTGCACAAGCTGCGCCCGATCGAGCCGCAGCAGAGCTTCCGATTCGCTTCGCGTGCCGCTAGCCAACCGGATCTCCTCAAAGTCGTCGATCGGTCGCTGCGCTCCGGTAAGCGCGCCCGCATCGAATACCGCGCCGCATCGCGAAACGGCACGCCCACCTTGGTCAATATTGAGCCACTGCTTCTTAACGTCGCGGAAGGTGTGCCCTATCTCAGGGCGTACTGCGTCGAACGTGCCGAGGAGCGCACATACAAGCTTGCTCGCATCACCCGGTTCGAGCTCAGCGAGGAACCCGCAATCTACCGCCCTGCACGCGCGCCTAGCGCGGCCTTCGCTCATTCGGTCAAAGCCTGGTCAGGTGACACAACGATCGTAAAAATCAGACTGGACCGCGATGTCGCCTGGCGCGCCCACGAATATCCGCTCGTGCTCGACCAAAAGCTCGTGCCCGCGCGCGATGGCAGCGTGGTCGTCGAGGCCCGCGTCGCGGGCATCATTGAGGCCACGCGCTGGGTGCTCTCTTGGGGTGGAGCCGCCGAAGCGCTCGAACCAGCAGAACTGCGAGGCGCGGCCCGGAAAGAGCTCGCGCAGGCGCTCGGGAAATACGACGGACCCGGACCCGCGAAAGCGACACCGAGAGAAAAAACGACGGGGCGAGCCACAGCGCGTCTCAAGCGTAGTGAGAATGGGCGGGCGTAGGTTGGGCGGCATGAGCGATACAGGTCGATGGGACGCGACGAGCAAAGCGCGAGCGCGCTTTTGGGCGGTGTTGCGCGAGTTCGTGGCTTGGGAGATGCGGAAGCGCGGCGATTCAGCTGTGATGGCGAGACCGGTCGAGCGACCGTGGTGCGCTGTCGGGTGATCTGGGACCGCACTCGGCTGAGACACCGGGGGTAAGGAATAGGGGTGACTATAGTGGTTTTCGGCAAAGACAGAACCGGACAGGCAGTCAGGGTAGTGGCAGTCGTCGACATACCATTTGCCGGTCTCGAATCGTCACGATCGCTCCCGCGAGAAGTTCGTCGGCATACGCCTCGAGCGCGGCAACAATGGCTATCGCCTGCGGCGCCGGTGCGACCAAGCCCTGCGAGCGCATGTAAATCACCGATGGCGCACCAAGGCGTGCGTGCGCGAGTAGTGTGGAGAAGTCCCCGTCAAGTGTCACGAGCACTCGACCGTCCGCTTCCGCAGCATGAAGAAGTGCTGAATCCGCCGCAGCGTGAAGCCCCAGGGCGGAGACGTGCACGACGTCTGAGATGCTCTCGCGCAGAGCGTCGACAAGCCGGGGCGACAAACAATTGTCTAGTAGGAGCTTCAGCCGTTCGAGGCCAGGCCCAACTCGCGCTTCCGGACTGCTTCCGCCGCGTACTGAAGGGCCTGAATCACGTCCTCTGCTTCCAGATCCGGATACAGCGAGAGGATCTCTTGGGTACCCATGCCCTCCGCGATCATCTGGACGATCACCGAAACCGGGATGCGAAGGCCGCGAATGCACGGAGTTCCTCCCATTTGATCGGCGCGGATGGTGATGCGGGTCGACGCCACGAAGAAAGATTAGCATGCCAAATCTTTCCCGGGCTACCGGCGCTGCCGCGCGACTGTGAGGAAAGCGATCAGCATCGCGATGGTCGTGCCGAGAAAGAAACTAGATGGGTCCAAACGTGTGCCTCCGCTTTCGAGCGCTTGAGCGAGGTATGGCACGGGAAATTCGCTTCAACAACTTGCCCTTCGGGCTCTCCAAGACTAGAAAGTAAATGGGTGGCACGTGCGGCCCCATTGAAGCTAGTCGTGGAGTGCGCGCAGCGCAGATATCTCTAATCATTTCCGTCACTTGTCACCCAAAGTTTCGTCCCGCATTCAACCGGAGCCCAGAAATGACTGACCCGAAAACGTTGACCCTCGCCATGCTCACGGAAGCCGTTGCCGGCGGAGCCGCCGCCATTCGCTCGATTACCCGCCTTCAGCCTGCGGGCGGCGTCGGGGACAAGATCTTCCCGCCCACGTATGCGACCGGTGACAAGGCGCCGACTCGGTACGCCTTCGAGGACCGGCGTATTGACGGTGGGATTGTCGGGACGGTGTTGCTCGATTCTGTGGCCTCCCAAGCCAACCGAATCGAGGATGCGCTTCAGGCCGCCTGGGAGCAAGAGCGGCTGTCGTTTCCGGTCATCAGTGTCGACTTCAGCAAAGAGGAGGAGATCGCGGATCTGGATTCCATCAGCTCACTTCAGGCGCCGCACCGTATCGCTGATGCGCTGCTCCGCGACAGTCTCGACGCGAGCGACAAGAAGACCCGCTTCCGTGACACGAAGGTCGGGCAAGCCTACACGGCGGCAACGGTAAAGAACGCGACCGCTGTCTACATGTACTGCCCGACCGCGCTGATCTTCGGCGTCTGGGATTCAACGGGGCCCAAGGGCGGTTCTGGCAGCAAGTTCCAACGTGCTCTGGTCTCCGAGATAGTGGGTGTTGGCGCAGAGCCCGGCAAGAAAACCGCCAGTAGACTCGACCCCGCCGGGATCCAGGCAGTACCCGTCTACCACGGCAAAGACGACCCAGAAGATTGGACGGCCAACGAGGAGCTCGCGCAAAAAGAAAAGAAGAGCGGCAAACCGGTACCATTCAGCCGCAAGGGAGCCGAGGGGAAGGGCAAAGCCTCCGCGGTCAACCACAGCAACATCGCGCCAACCATCGAGGAGAAGGCGGGCGGCGTGACGATCAGTTATGCGCAGCAGACGATCGTGTTGTCCCTGCCAGCGCTCCGCAGGCTGCGCTTCGTGACTGACGGCGCGGACCAGGCCCTCTCAGGACCGGCGCGCCTTCAAGCCGAAAACGCGGCTCGTGTGAGCTTGGCTGCCCTGGCACTCGCCGGCGTTGCCGAACAACGGCGCCATGGCTACGATCTGCGCTCGCGGTCTCTGTTGGTGCCAGAGAGTGGGCAGCCCCTGAGCTTCGAGGTCGTGCCTGCGGACGGTGGTCCAGGGACCTCGTACGTACTGAGCGTGGACGCGGCCGCCAAGCTTCTGGCGGACGCCAGCGCTTTGGCGGCGAAGGCCGGCTTCGTCTGGGAGCGCGCCCCGATTCGGCTGGTCCCGGCGCCCAAGCTCTCGGATTTGATCCGTGAAAGTCGCAAGCGTTCCGCGGAAGGCGAGGCCGAAGAGGGCGCCGGATCGTGAAGCGCTTGGTCGTCAAGGTGACGTACCTGACTGGGCGCAGCGTTGCGTCGGAGTACAACGATCGAGAACGAGCCGAATGGCCTCCACACCCGGCGCGATTGTACTCGACACTGGTCGCTACCTGGGCGGAGAGCGAGGAACAGAAGCAGACGGAAAGGGAGGCGTTGGAGTGGCTCGCAACACGGGGCGCGCCGAGCATCTACGCGTCCGAGGCAACGTTCCGAGACGCGGTGCCGTACTTCGTTCCAGTGAACGATACCGCGGTGCTTGATGCCTGCGACCGTCAGCGCGGCAGGGTATCGGAAGCCGAATCAGCGCTGAGTGAGACCAAGTCCCAATATCAAGCCGCTGTGAGTGCAAACGACGCGAAGGCGGCCGAAAAGGCGACGAAAGCGCTTGGCCAAGAAGAGAAGAGGCTTGGGGCAGAACGCAGAAAGCTAGAAAAGATGCTGGAAGACGACCTACGGCCATACGGTGTAGGTACTCAGCCCGCCGCTAAAATCAAGAGCGCACAAGCGCTGCTCCCCGACCACCGAGGAAAGCAGGTGCGCAGTTTCCCCTCCGTTTCGCTCGCCGATAGTAACGTCTACTTTTCGTGGTCCGCTGAGGCTGCGGACATCGAAATTCACGGTCCAGCCCTCGCAGAGTTGGTAACGCGAGTCGTGCGAGTTGGTCACTCGTCCTCCTTGGTGACGTGTTCGCTCGTAGAAGAGGCCCCGGTGTCGAACTGGGAGCCTGATGCCGCGGGAGAGCTCGTGCTTCGGGTACCCGACCCGCGCCAGCTCGCGCTGCTCGAAGCCGCGTACACTCGCCACCAAGAAGTGGAGCCACGCGTCCTTCCTTGTCGTTTTCAGCGCTACACGAGAGCCGGGATGCTTCCCGCGGTGCGCCCGGGGGCGTCGTGCTTCGGGGAAGACTGGATCGTGTTTCGACAGACCGACGGTCGGCGCCTCTCCCAACTTGCTTGCGTCAACGTCGCCCGCGCGATGCGCGGCGCGTTGCTCAGGTTCGCGACAGACCCGCCGCCGGAGTTGATCAGCGGCCATCGCGCAGACGGTGAGCGGTCCGACACCCCACATCTAGCCGTCGTTCCACTGCCCTTCGTCGGCAATCGACACGCCACCGGGGAACTGTTGGGATTGGCGCTGGTTATTCCCCGGGCGGCAGAGAACGCCGAGCGCGCTGCTTTGCTGCGAGCCATTGGCCTATGGGAAAATCAAGCGCGCGTCGACCTCGATGACGAACTCGTCGAAGCCCCAGCTTTGAAGCTGATCTTGGGTCAGGCAGGCGCCATTACCTTGGAGCGCGTCGAATGGGGGCTCTCCTCACTCAAGACCTTGCGTAACGATACCTGGTGCCGGCCCGCAAAGGCGTGGGTAACGGCAACCCCCATCGCGCTGGATCGCAACCCAGGCAACCTGTTCGCGGCGGACCCGGCTGAAGCTCAGGCGGCTTACGACGCCGCCGAGGACTGCATCGCCGTGGCCTGTGAGCGACTCGGGCTACCCAGACCGAGTTCCGTGGAAATTCATTCTTCCGTACCCCTTCAGGGTGGAGCGAAGGCACGCGCCTACCCGGCCTACCCAACTGACCCGAGCAGAGTTCAACGAGTGAAGGTCCACGCACGCCTTGAGTTCCCCGTCCCAGTTTCAGGCCCCGTCCTGTTAGGTGCTGGCCGGTACTACGGCCTTGGTCTGTGCCTGCCGCAGGCGCACGAAAGCGTCGGCTCATGACCCTGCAGGGCCCCCTCGCATTCTCAGCCTACTTCAAGGCGATTCATGGCTATGAGCCGTTCCCGTGGCAGCAGCGCCTGGCGGCGTCCATTGTCGAGTTAGGTGTTTGGCCGAACTTGCTCGATGTCCCTACCGGACTTGGGAAGACGAGCACGATCGACATTGCGTTGTTCGTCCTCGCAGTGCGCCCGGATATCGCGCCAAGACGCACAATCCTCGTCGTCGACCGTCGGGTCGTGGTGGACCAGGCGGCAACTCATGCGCGCAAGATCCAGCAACGACTGAACGAGGCGAAAGACGGAATCCTCGCCGAGGTAGCGGCCTCGCTGCGTGCTTTGTGGCAGGGCACGGCGGACTCCGCTCCCTTCGAAGTGGCGGTACTACGCGGGGGCATGCCGCGAGACGAAGCCTGGGCTCAGCGCCCAGACCGTCCGGTGGTCGCGCTCAGCACGGTGGACCAAGTTGGCTCGCGGCTACTGTTTCGCGGTTACGGCGTCTCGCCGGGAATGTCACCGGTGCATGCGGGGCTGCTTGGCCACGACGCGCTGATTCTGCTCGATGAGGTTCAGCTGTCCACCGCGTTTGCGGAGACACTGCGAGCGGTCGATGAGCGTTGGCGACCATGGCGCGAGCGAGCCCCGGCCCCTAGCAATGGCGCGAGCCAGGTCCCGGACCGCTGGGCCTTCGTGCGCATGTCCGCGACCCCGATCGGTGAGCCTTCGAAGAGTGACGTGCGGTTCGGCTTGGACGGCAAGGATTTGGCACATAAGGAAGTCGTCAAGCGACGTACGGCGAAAAAGATGGCGCTGCTCGCGGCTCCTATCGTCACCAATAAGAATGACGCCGAAAAGACGGACCGCGCGGTCATCGAAGCGTTCAGTCGCGAAGCGATGAAGCACCTCGGCCAAGGCGCGCGACGTGTCGCGGTGATCGTGAATCGGGTCCGAACCGCCCGGCTCATTCACGAAGAGCTCAAGCGCCAAGCAGGAGCTAGCGGTGATGTCGTACTGCTCACGGGAAGGATGCGCCCCCTCGACCGGGTCGACGTGTTCGGGAGTGCGGATGAGCCAAACAGTATCGCAAATCGAGTGGTCGCAGGAAGCGACCGAGACCCACAACACCGACCAGTTATCCTGGTTTCGACGCAGACCATTGAGGCAGGGGCGGACTTCGACTTTGACGCGCTGGTCACCGAGTGCGCGAGTATCGATGCGCTTCGACAGCGATTCGGGCGACTGGACCGCCGAGGCGATCAAGGGGCGGCGGAAGCGACGATCCTCATCCGCAAGGACCAGGCAGCCAACAGCGAGGATGATCCCGTGTACGGCGGCGCCCTTGGTCGCACATGGACCTGGTTAGAAGCGCAAGCCGGCACGAGCCGAACAGTCGATTTTGGCATCAGCGGGTTTCCTGCGCTTCCCGATGACCTATCGAGCCTCTGCTCCCCAATAAAACACGCTCCAGTCCTGCTGCCGGCCCATCTGGATGCTTGGTCGCAGACGAATCCACGCGGAGAACCCGATCCCGACATTGCCCTCTGGTTACACGGGCCTCAGCGCGGCAACGCAGAGGTTCGGGTGGTGTGGCGTGCGGATATCGAAGAAGCAGCACTTCGAGATTCAGCACGAGAAAACGCGGTCGAGGAATACGCTACCGCGAGTCTGGCCGTGGCACCGCCCAGCAGCCTGGAGAGCATCAGTGTGCCACTGGCGGCGTTTCGCGATTGGATCGCCAACGGAGGCAAGACCAACCAGCCTGCGCCCGACTTCTCCGATTTGGAAGGTGCGGAGACTGCCTCTGAGGGACGCAGGGATCGCCAAGAGTCGGACGAAAAGGGCCGGCCGTTCCTGCTGGTTACCAAGTCGGGCGCGGAGGTTCATCGAAATACCGGGCAAATTTTCCCAGAAGCGACGCTGGTCGTCCCCGCAAGTTATGGCGGAATACGGGACGGGAACTGGAACCCGGATGCGACCGAGCCCGTGAGCGATTTGGGTGATGTCGCTCAGTTCCTGCATCGCGGGAGACCCGTCCTCCGTCTCGCTCCGCCGGTGGTGAATGCAAAGGGCGTTTCGAACGGAGCACACAGTGTCGCGATCGAGCCGGCGTCGGCACCGGCCGTTCCAACGGCACCCGCCGACGATGATTCGGACTTTGACGCCACCCGCGCGGTGCGGGATTGGCTCGGGGAAACTCGTGCATTGGGGAGTCGCCTTCGCCAGGTGATCGTAGATTCTCTGCTGGCGTCGGGTCGCCGACTTCGCATCGTTCCGCTGGCTGAAAGCTCCTTCTTTGCTGCTCTCGGCAAGCGCCAAACACCCGAGCAACTGGCAGCGTTCCAGCAGGGCTTGGATGGCACGAGCGACATCGTGAACGACGATGACGACACGGCTTCCTACATTGGGAGGGAGGTAGCACTCGAGGACCACCTTGAAGACGTCGACCGCTGGGTCAGGAGCTTTGCCAAGAACCTGCATTTGCCTGAAGACCTAATCTCCGACTTGGCGCTGAGTGCTCGTTTACATGACATTGGCAAGGCGGACCCACGCTTTCAGCAAATGCTCAATGGCGGGAGTCCAGTTCGTGCGGCAGCTAGCAATCGGCTCCTGGCCAAATCTCGCGGAGACGCGGGTGATCGATTGGCGCAGCAGCAAGCACGCGAGCGATCCGGCTATCCGACGGGCTATCGCCACGAGCTTCTTTCGGTCGCGATGCTCCAAACCAACGCGGATGCGCTGCGTCGGGCGAGCGATCCGGAGCTGGTGTTGCATCTCATCGGCAGTCATCATGGTTGGTGTCGCCCCTTTGCCCCTCCGGTCCATCATGGGCCGCCCCTATCGGTCTCATTCTCGTGGAACGGTGAGACCTACGCCGCCGATACGGCGCACGGCCTGGCGTCGTTTGACTCCGGAATCGCCGAGCGGTTCTGGACACTCACTGAGCGATACGGCTGGTGGACACTCGCCTGGTTCGAAGCGCTCGTGCGTCTCGCGGATCATCGAGCCAGCGAGGAGAGCTCCAGGCGTGCTACCAAGAGTGAATTCAACGAGAAGGTGAGGTCACCGAATGGCTGACTCCAGAATCATTTTGCGGGGCTTGGACGGGGCAAACCCTTTGGCCTTCCTGGCGGCGTTGGGTGTCCTACGAGCGCTCGACCATCGAGCACGCCTCTTTAACCGCACAGCGCCAGGACTAGCGTGGACCGACGAGGGCTGTTGGCAGCCAGTGATTCACGGTTACCCCAGCATGGATGCCATCGTCGGTGAACTGCTGGAGGACAAGGCTTCGTGGCAAGATGATCCGGCGTTCTTGTTGGCCTATGATGAGACTGGCGAAACGCTGCTCGACCCTCGCACGTTTAGCGGCAAGCTCAGCCGCGACCTCAAACCAAGACCCGCAGCCCTGCGCAAGTTTCTGGACGACCTGGGTGCGAGAGCGGTGTCGCGTAAGAACGTCACGGAGCATGTAGAGCTCCGGCGCAGCTTGGACACGGCTGCGGCGTATGGCAGTGAGCTCGTCCAAGACAACAACGGCAACACCAAGCCCACCGGATTTCACTTTACGGCGGGGCAACAGCAGTTTTTAAAGGCAATAGCCGAGCTACAAGCAGGCGTTACCAGCGCGGAGTTGCTCGAAGCATTGGCTGGCCCCTGGCTGCGCGAGAGCACGCTGCCAAACATGAGCTGGGATGCGACGAATGCTCGACTCTATGCCCTACGCGCGAAGAACCCGTCGGGCGACAAGAAGACCAGCGTAGCCGGCGCGGATTGGCTGGCCTTCATCGGTCTCGGCGCCATGGCCTCGTTTCCTCAGGGTACCCGCCTCGAAACGACCGGAATCAAAGGGGGTTGGAAGGACAGCTCGTTCACGTGGGCGGTCTGGGAGTGTCCCGTCAATTGGCGCGTGGCGACTACCATTTGTCGAACGATGAACGTGAAGCGAATGACGACGGTAGAACGCCGCTCGCGGGGCATCTCGGCGGTATTCGCCTCGGTGATCTCTCGTTCTGACCAGGGTGGGTACGGATCATTCTCACCGGCGCAGGTGAAGTAGCCGGCATGCGTCATAAGCGAGCGGTAGTACAAGGCGACGGTTCGAGTGTCTTCCGGCCAAGCCGTTCCAAGCGTCTAGGTCTGTCCAGCTTCGATTTGTTCGAGCAATTCGTGGAGCGCGCCAACCAGGGGAGGCAGATCCGAAACTATCGTTTCCCACAGCACGGGCAGCGACACATTGAAATAAGCGTGGGCGACGATGTTTCTGAGTCCGCGCATTTCACGCCAGGCAACTTCGGGGTGCTGCGCGACTATGTCTTCGGGAACGTGGCGAGCGGCTTCGCCAATAACGATGAAATTGAATTGTGCTGCCTCGATCGTTTTGCGGTCGACGCAGAACTGTTCGAAGGTGAGCCCCTTCGCGTAGCCTTCAACCCGCTCTATCGCCTCGAGGATATCTCGCAGCCGCTCGGCGACGGCCCTATGCGGCACGCAGCGCCTCTCGCCACACACGGTCACGCATGTCCGCGCGGAGCGCATCTTGCGTCACGAGATCAACCGGAATGCCAAGCCAAGACTCGAGCTGTGCTTGGAGTCGGACGAGGGCGAAGAAACCGACGCGGCGATCGAATTCAACGAGCAAGTCGACATCGCTGCCGTCGCGAGCCTCGTCGCGCGCGACTGAGCCAAACAGAAACAGCGAACGAACTCCGGACGCGGCGAGGTCGCCCTGGTGAGCAGCTAGCTTCGATAGAACGAGGTCTCGTCGAGGGATCACGGTCTGTCGGACTGACTTTAGCTCATGGCCGGGTTTCTGTCAGCCGACCGAGAGCCCATCGCGCCACATCCACGCCGCCACAGGTGATCTCATGACCGCTCAAGATGAGCTGGAGGCACTCGCTCCGGCGTTTCCCGATGCCGCTGAACCAGACAGCGCCGCCACAAGCGCGCGGGCCAAGCCGCTGCCCCTTCGCCTACCGCTCGTTCCGCCGGACCCTCCACCTGAGTTCGCCGCGCCGATGCTTGCACCCGCGCGGATGATCAACGAGGTGCTCTATTGCGAGCGCCTCATGTACTTGGAGTTCGTGCAGGGGGAGTGGGCGGACAATGCGTTCACGGTCGACGGGCAGGCCGTGCATCGACGCGTAAACGAGGCGACCAAACCGTTGCTTCCCGCGCCACCGCCTGTGCCAGAGTCGGACGCTGATGGCGAAGTTGAGGAGGCTCGACCGTACGTCGCTCGTTCGGTTTGGTTGTCTTCGGAGCGCCTTGGCATCACCGCGAAGCTTGATCTGGTCGAGGTAGAAGGCGGGCGAGTCGTACCCATCGAGTACAAACGAGGGTCACGCCCGGATGTGCCGAACGGCGCGTACTTGCCAGAACTTGCACAAGTCTGCGCGCAGGTCTTGCTGCTACGCGAACACGGCTACGCCTGCGACAACGGCGAAATATACTACGCCAAGGATCGCCAGCGTGTGGAGATCGCCATACCTGAATGGCTGATCGCGCGCACCGTGGCCGCGGCGGAGCGGATCCGCGAACTCGCGCTTGCTGGCGTGATGCCGCCGCCGCTCGAGGACAGCCCGAAGTGTCATGGCTGCTCGCTCGTAGGGATCTGTTTGCCGGATGAGACTCGCGCGCTCGGGGCGGAGCCTGAGCTCCGCCCCGAGCTTGAAGACCATCCCTCTTTCGATGTCGGCGAAGACCCTTGGGGCCTGGCTGTCGGCGTTGCGCGGCCGGTACGCCGGATGTTCCCCGCGCGGGATGACAAGCTGCCCGTATACGTACAGGCGCAGGGGGCGGCAATTCGGCTCGAGGGGGAGCGTTTGATCGTGCAATCGAAGGGCGAGAACGCTCGAGAAGCGCGGCTTGCCAACACTTCTCACGTTGCACTGTACGGCAATGTGAATCTCTCCACACCGGCGCTGCGGATGTTGATCGAACGCGGGATCCCAGTGTTGTTCTTCAGCTATGGCGGCTGGTTCAATGGACAGGCGACTGGGCACGATTCCAAGAACGTAGAGCTCCGGATCGCTCAATACGCCGCGACGCAAGATGCGGAGCGCTGTTTGAAGCTAGCGCGCGGCTTCGTTGCCTCGAAAATCCTCAACTGCCGAACTTTGCTGCGTCGAAATCACGCGCACCCCGACCCGATTGCGCTTTCCGAGCTGAAGCAGCTGGCGCGCAAGGCGCGAGACGCCGAGGCACCAGAGAGCCTTCTCGGGATCGAGGGCACAGCCGCTCGACGGTACTTCGGTGAGTTCACCGGAATGCTCAAAGGCGATGACATTCAAGACTTTGACCTGGATGGAAGAAACCGCCGACCACCCCGAGATCCAGTGAACGCTCTCTTATCGTTCTGCTACTCGCTGTTGTCGAAGGAGCTCACCCTCGCCATTCGCTCGGTGGGTCTGGATGCGATGCTTGGCTTTTACCACCGCCCACATTTCGGTCGGCCTTCGTTGGCGCTCGACCTGATGGAAGAGTTCCGGCCGGTGATCGCTGATTCCGTAGTCATCACGGCGATCAGTACCGGCGTCGTCAAGAAGACCGATTTCGTTCGCGCCGCTGGCGCAGTGGCGCTGACCGCGCCCGCACGAAAGCGGCTAATTTTGGCCTTTGAGCGTCGCATGGACTCGTTCGTTTCTCACCCTGTCTTCGACTACAAGATCAGTTACCGCCGAGTGCTCGAAGTACAAGCGCGCCTGCTCAGTCGAGTGCTCCTCGGCGAGTTGCCCCGCTACCCAGAGTTCCGAACTCGCTGACGGAGAACCGCATGCGTCAGAGCTATGTAGTGACCTACGACATCTCGGACCCCAAGCGACTGCGCAAAGTCTACAAACTGATGCTCGGCTACGGGGAACACATCCAGCTTTCGGTATTCCAGTGCGAACTCAACCACCGGGAGCTCGTCGAGCTCCGTACGAACCTGGATCGCATCATCCACCACGATCAGGATCAGGTCCTGTTCGTAAACCTAGGTCCGGTCGAGGGCCGAGGTACGGGCGCGATCCAATCGCTAGGACGCCTTTACGTCGATCCCGAACGCGTCGCCGTGGTCGTGTAAGCTGAACGAGGAAAACTCTATGTCTCCCTCTCCCATGGTTGTATGCTTTACCGCACCGCGAGCGGTGTGGTGCGCCGTCCAACCCGGGAGGCGCTCGCATTTCGCCAAGTTCCCTGAAAATTCAGCCTCTCAGACAGACTCAGAACACCAAGTCATGTCCGAGAAATCTCCCTTTTTGCATAGCGAGACCGACCCTCTCGCAATCCTCGTTGTATCTCCACGAATGCATTGCAGTCCTGGAGGACAGCATTCCGCCGTGTTCACGCGGCGGCCCCATTGAAGCGAGGCGCTGACGATGACGTCCGCGTCGAGCTCCAGCCATTCCGCCGTGTTCACGCGGCGGCCCCATTGAAGCGCGATCCACGTGGGCGCATAGAACGCGAGTTGCGCGGCATTCCGCCGTGTTCACGCGGCGGCCCCATTGAAGCCCGACCGCGGCCGCATACGGTGTGTTGACGCACCCTAGACATTCCGCCGTGTTCACGCGGCGGCCCCATTGAAGCGAGGCCCCGTCTTTCCGGGGGTGTCAGGGGATCCAGACATTCCGCCGTGTTCACGCGGCGGCCCCATTGAAGCGTGGACGAGATCCAAATCCTCAATACTCGACTGCGGCATTCCGCCGTGTTCACGCGGCGGCCCCATTGAAGCACGGTTTTCTTGGTAGCCATGATCATCCCTTCAGTCCATTCCGCCGTGTTCACGCGGCGGCCCCATTGAAGCTGGTTCAGCTCGGCCGGGTCACCGCGATCCGACATCATTCCGCCGT
The DNA here is from genome assembly GCA_037200885.1 of Pseudomonadota bacterium. Taxonomy (GTDB): domain Bacteria; phylum Myxococcota_A; class Polyangia; order Polyangiales; family Polyangiaceae; genus PMG-095. The sequence goes on along the minus strand of JBBCIN010000001.1, from coordinate 816,747 downwards.
GTTCACGCGGCGGCCCCATTGAAGCTACAGCCTGGCTCAACAAGCCGAACGCGGGCGACCCCCATTCCGCCGTGTTCACGCGGCGGCCCCATTGAAGCACGCTGGCGGAGGCCGAGGCCGCCAGCGAAGCTTGGCCATTCCGCCGTGTTCACGCGGCGGCCCCATTGAAGCTCTGGTGTCGGCGCGGCGACGGTCACTGGCTTCGATCATTCCGCCGTGTTCACGCGGCGGCCCCATTGAAGCGAGAGGAAGCCCCGCGCTGACGAACACGCTCAGGCTGACATTCCGCCGTGTTCACGCGGCGGCCCCATTGAAGCCGCGAACTCGGCTGATAGCCAATAGCGAAGATATCGGCCATTCCGCCGTGTTCACGCGGCGGCCCCATTGAAGCTGCCAGAGATTGAACAGCAGAGGGCTCATGCGCTGGCTCATTCCGCCGTGTTCACGCGGCGGCCCCATTGAAGCAGCTTGCCCCTCGTCTCATCGTTCCAGCGACCGATCTCATTCCGCCGTGTTCACGCGGCGGCCCCATTGAAGCTGGGACGGCTTCGCGCTGTTCGCCTTCGGCGTCGGCATTCCGCCGTGTTCACGCGGCGGCCCCATTGAAGCTCGTGGGAGGTCAGGGCGCGCGAGTATTGGGCCCAGGCACGGGCATTCCGCCGTGTTCACGCGGCGGCCCCATTGAAGCCTCGACGAAGCCCGCGATCTTGGACACAGCAAAAGCCATTCCGCCGTGTTCACGCGGCGGCCCCATTGAAGCAACATCGGACCGCTGAGCGTGATATCCGTTGTCCCAAGCCATTCCGCCGTGTTCACGCGGCGGCCCCATTGAAGCACCGGACTGGTGTCACAAGTATCTAGGGTGCGTCAACATTCCGCCGTGTTCACGCGGCGGCCCCATTGAAGCGGAGTAACAGACGCCGGCTACGTTCTGCCGACACAGCCATTCCGCCGTGTTCACGCGGCGGCCCCATTGAAGCAACCCCTCAACGCCCTTCTCGCCCTTCTTGAGCCCCGCATTCCGCCGTGTTCACGCGGCGGCCCCATTGAAGCCGCGTCCTCCTGCTCAATCGCAATCCCGCCGATCTCCCATTCCGCCGTGTTCACGCGGCGGCCCCATTGAAGCGAGTCGGTCGCTGCCCTGGTCGTTCTCTCGGTGGTCCATTCCGCCGTGTTCACGCGGCGGCCCCATTGAAGCGGCTTCTTGCTGGCGAATGAGTCGCTCGCGCTCCGCCATTCCGCCGTGTTCACGCGGCGGCCCCATTGAAGCGACGTGCCGTCCGTTGATCGTTGTGTCGCGCTCGAAGCTCATTCCGCCGTGTTCACGCGGCGGCCCCATTGAAGCGACAATGGGGGGTACGATTCGGACTTGCGATAATTCATTCCGCCGTGTTCACGCGGCGGCCCCATTGAAGCCGTCAGCGCTTCCCACGCCGCGCCGCGCGTGAATTGCATTCCGCCGTGTTCACGCGGCGGCCCCATTGAAGCGCTCTGACTGGCAACGCGGCGAATCTGACCAAGAGCGCATTCCGCCGTGTTCACGCGGCGGCCCCATTGAAGCGTGGGGGCGGGGGGCGCTGTTCTCACCCGCAAGACACATTCCGCCGTGTTCACGCGGCGGCCCCATTGAAGCCTGCGTATGACTATCACAATCGGTTCCCGCGTCAGCGCCATTCCGCCGTGTTCACGCGGCGGCCCCATTGAAGCGCTTGCGCGGGAAGCGCCACGGCTTCTTCGTTCGCCACCATTCCGCCGTGTTCACGCGGCGGCCCCATTGAAGCCAGATCATGCGTGCCGCGGGCGCGCTTCCGTTCGGCGACATTCCGCCGTGTTCACGCGGCGGCCCCATTGAAGCCAAGCCGGCTTCCGTATCGGGCTTCAGACGGCGAGCATTCCGCCGTGTTCACGCGGCGGCCCCATTGAAGCATGCGGCACTGCGGGGTTGACGCGGACGAGCGCTATACATTCCGCCGTGTTCACGCGGCGGCCCCATTGAAGCAGCTCGGGGATGGCCGCATCGATGAGCTGCGCCTGCATTCCGCCGTGTTCACGCGGCGGCCCCATTGAAGCCCGCCGACCGAATTAATTCTGATCGTGCGCGCGACCGGCCATTCCGCCGTGTTCACGCGGCGGCCCCATTGAAGCCGATCTTGCCGGGGCCGTTGGGGCGGCCGAGTAACATTCCGCCGTGTTCACGCGGCGGCCCCATTGAAGCCAAGAAACCATCGCACCTCATCCGTCTGCCCCTCCGCCATTCCGCCGTGTTCACGCGGCGGCCCCATTGAAGCGCCGAGAGCGCCGCAGCGACGCTTGCTGGAGTGATCTCATTCCGCCGTGTTCACGCGGCGGCCCCATTGAAGCAGCGTCGAGAGGCGTCGCGTTGTCGTTCGCTGGCGCACATTCCGCCGTGTTCACGCGGCGGCCCCATTGAAGCGAGCGACGGCGCTGACGCTGTTCTTGGATTTGCCCATTCCGCCGTGTTCACGCGGCGGCCCCATTGAAGCGCTTTGGGCTGTTTTCAGGATGTCCTCGGACAGCTCGATCATTCCGCCGTGTTCACGCGGCGGCCCCATTGAAGCTGCCGCGTCCGGGTCTGGCGCGACAGGCTCTACTGGCATTCCGCCGTGTTCACGCGGCGGCCCCATTGAAGCGTCTCTCGGATCGTAGCAAGGCATCTGAGGTTATTCATTCCGCCGTGTTCACGCGGCGGCCCCATTGAAGCGCCTATCGACACAAGCCCGTCACGAGTGACCCACCAAATCATTCCGCCGTGTTCACGCGGCGGCCCCATTGAAGCTGTGTGATGGCCGGTCCGCCACCGCCGCCATCGCTCCATTCCGCCGTGTTCACGCGGCGGCCCCATTGAAGCTACGCGACGCTGGTCGAGCTGATCGTGATCAACGCCGCATTCCGCCGTGTTCACGCGGCGGCCCCATTGAAGCACGTACTTCGTGCTCTCATTGCTGCGAGCGCCAACCGCATTCCGCCGTGTTCACGCGGCGGCCCCATTGAAGCCCGTTTGGAGAATGATCAGAGGACTATTCTCGGTGGTGGCATTCCGCCGTGTTCACGCGGCGGCCCCATTGAAGCGCCCTGGGACCCGCCGCCAAGCGACGCCGCGCCACCCATTCCGCCGTGTTCACGCGGCGGCCCCATTGAAGCAATCTCGAAGTCTTGCGGATCACACAGCAGTACGAGCATTCCGCCGTGTTCACGCGGCGGCCCCATTGAAGCTTGCATGAGCCGGGCGAATAGCACGCGCTCGGCCGGCATTCCGCCGTGTTCACGCGGCGGCCCCATTGAAGCTCGAAAGCGAAGTGCGCAGCCTGGAGAGCAAGGTCGCATTCCGCCGTGTTCACGCGGCGGCCCCATTGAAGCCGCGCGTAAGTTCGCGCCAGCACTCCACTGAGCACAGCATTCCGCCGTGTTCACGCGGCGGCCCCATTGAAGCGCCCAGGGGCAAACCGGGATGTCATTCCCGGCCAGCAACATTCCGCCGTGTTCACGCGGCGGCCCCATTGAAGCTGCTCTCTTCCAGTAGATACCATCTTTCCCCCGCTTTACATTCCGCCGTGTTCACGCGGCGGCCCCATTGAAGCAGCTCGAAAGTTTGGGCTCCGGCATAGCCTGCAGCGCCGCATTCCGCCGTGTTCACGCGGCGGCCCCATTGAAGCACTTCGAACGCTGCCACTACCACTATTGCCGGCGCTACATTCCGCCGTGTTCACGCGGCGGCCCCATTGAAGCACCGACCCCGAAGTCGTCCGGCTGCTCGTCGTCGTCTCCATTCCGCCGTGTTCACGCGGCGGCCCCATTGAAGCGAGGCCTGGCACGCAGCCAAGGCGGCTGAACAGCGCCGGCATTCCGCCGTGTTCACGCGGCGGCCCCATTGAAGCAAGTACTTGACGAGCAACGCCGCGCGGAACTCGATCCCCATTCCGCCGTGTTCACGCGGCGGCCCCATTGAAGCGGCGTCCGTTCGGGTGAACGCGGCTGTGCCGTTCCGTGCATTCCGCCGTGTTCACGCGGCGGCCCCATTGAAGCTCGTCGCCCGCCTGCTCGTGCCTCAGCCAGGCGTCGTACATTCCGCCGTGTTCACGCGGCGGCCCCATTGAAGCGGATCTGGCGGCTGCGGCGTATTGGGCTCCCGTGGGAACATTCCGCCGTGTTCACGCGGCGGCCCCATTGAAGCTGGTGCTGAAAGCAGACACGTTCCACCGTATTGCGCATTCCGCCGTGTTCACGCGGCGGCCCCATTGAAGCGCGCTGCCTGCATCAGCGCGAAACTTACTTCCGCGTCCATTCCGCCGTGTTCACGCGGCGGCCCCATTGAAGCTGCGACCGACGTTTCTGCGTTTTCGCGCTGCCTGCATCAGCATTCCGCCGTGTTCACGCGGCGGCCCCATTGAAGCGAGGCCGATCCCGGCGTGTACGGTACGCGTCTCGCGCATTCCGCCGTGTTCACGCGGCGGCCCCATTGAAGCGAGATCCCTCCGATCGCTGAGCCCACGTACCTTCAGGCCCATTCCGCCGTGTTCACGCGGCGGCCCCATTGAAGCGGCGTCGAGTTCGACCTGAATCCTCGCTCGCCCTCAGCATCATTCCGCCGTGTTCACGCGGCGGCCCCATTGAAGCGGGGCCTGGTAGCGGGATCGTTTCGGGGGTGTCGTTTTCATTCCGCCGTGTTCACGCGGCGGCCCCATTGAAGCGGGTAGAGGACGAACAGCGAAACCTCGTCGTCGCACTCCATTCCGCCGTGTTCACGCGGCGGCCCCATTGAAGCAAGGACCCGTTCAACCGAAGCGACCTGCGGGTGCGTAAGCGCCTCGACATTCCGCCGTGTTCACGCGGCGGCCCCATTGAAGCGCCCCGTTGCGCTGAGCGGCTTCGAGAGCTGCGTATTCCATTCCGCCGTGTTCACGCGGCGGCCCCATTGAAGCGATTCGGCCCATATAGCGAGATCGCCGAGATGGCCTCATTCCGCCGTGTTCACGCGGCGGCCCCATTGAAGCATCCACGCGATCAGTTCGTCGCGCTTGGCGTCCGAGCATTCCGCCGTGTTCACGCGGCGGCCCCATTGAAGCACCGGTACCGACACCCTACCGGCGCTCGACCTGATCGACATTCCGCCGTGTTCACGCGGCGGCCCCATTGAAGCCGACGCCGATGACCGCTTCCAGCGCGCGCTCTGCTCGACATTCCGCCGTGTTCACGCGGCGGCCCCATTGAAGCTAGCCGCCGAGTCGCCTACTTCACTCGCCAGTCGATCGACCATTCCGCCGTGTTCACGCGGCGGCCCCATTGAAGCCTCGGAACGGCAAACGCGCGGGCTAGTGTCTTCGGCATTCCGCCGTGTTCACGCGGCGGCCCCATTGAAGCTACGTCCAGTTTGAAGTCTTTGCCGGTGCTTCGCAGCCATTCCGCCGTGTTCACGCGGCGGCCCCATTGAAGCGTCACCTCGTCGAAGTTCGCGCAATCGGCCACATAGACATTCCGCCGTGTTCACGCGGCGGCCCCGTTGAAGCAATCCAAGCGCAGTGCGCGGGCCACTCCGCTCCACCGTCATTCCGCCGTGTTCACGCGGCGGCCCCATTGAAGCAGCACCGGCACGCGCGCGCTGAACTGGCACCACTGATCATTCCGCCGTGTTCACGCGGCGGCCCCATTGAAGCACCCAGCCCATGCGCGCGGCAGTACTGCGCAGCAAACACGGCGTTCAGATTGCGGAGCGTTGGCTGCTCGCACGCATTCGCAACGAGACGTTCTCGAGTCTTGGCGATCTCAATCGTCGATTGTTCGAGCTGACCAAAATCATCAACACGCGACCGATGCGCGCGTACAACGCGAGTCGTCGCGAGCTGTTCGAGCGACTCGACAAACCTGCGCTCGGACCGCTTCCCGCCGAGCCATTTCAAGCTTCGACGTGGGAAAAAGGCCGGGCTCAACATCGACTATCACATCGAGTTCGATCACCACCTCTACTCGGCGCCGCACACACTGCTCCGCGAAGAGCTTTGGGGTCGAGCAACCACAGACGCGATCGAAATCTTTCATTTCGGCAGCCGGGTCACCTGTCACGTGCGCAGTTACGTCTGCAATGGGCGCACGACTAAGCCTGAGCACATGCCGAGCACGCATCGCGCTCACGCGGAATGGACGCCGTCACGCATCCTCGGATGGGCTGATACATTGGGACCCAACACGCGCGCATTTTGCGTGCGTATTCCGACGTGATCCGATCAGCATTCCGACAGCATTCGATCAGCGTTCCGAAAGTATCCGATCAGGATTCCGGAGCCATTCGATCGGCATTCCGCTCATTCGATCAGCCATTCCGGGCATTCGATCAGAGTCGGCCGAGCGGCTGAAGCGGAAGGCGGGGATGGTCGCGGCCCATGAGGCGACTGTCCATGCGCAAGATTCGAGAGGTTCTTCGTCTTCACTACGAGTGCGGCTGCCAGCACCGCCAGATCGCGCTGGCGTGCGAGATGTCGCCGTCCACGGTCTGCGACTATCTAAGCCGCGCCGCGCTCGCTGGGCTTAGCTGGGAGCAGGCCAAGCCGCTCAGCGATGCGGAGGTCGAGGCGCGCCTGTTCAGCCATGTCGGCCGCTGCGAGCCATCAGCGCGAGCCGCGATCGACTTCCAATGGGTTCATCGGGAGCTGAGCCGCGTCGGGGTCACGCTGCAGCTGCTGTGGGGCGAGTACGAAGCGGCTGCCAAGCAAGGCGGTGTGCGACCGTACCAGTACAGCCAATTCTGTGAGCTGTACGCGGAGTGGCGCGATCGACGTCGGCTCAGCATGCGGCAAGCACATCGGCCCGGCGAAAAGCTGTTCATCGACTACTCGGGCAAGAAGCCACGCATCTGCGATCCGACGACTGGCGAGTTCACCGAGGTCGAGCTCTTCGTGGGCGTGCTCGGCGCCAGCAACTACACGTTCGTGGAGGCGACTCTGTCGCAAACGGTGCCCGACTTCTGCGCGAGCACGGTGCGTGCGCTCGAGTATTTCGAAGCTGTCCCTACCATCTTGGTGCCGGACCAGCTCCGCAGCGCTGTAAAACGCCCGGACCGCTACGACCCGGACATCAACGACGCTTTTGCCGAGCTCGGGCAGCACTACGGCATCGCGATCATCCCTGCGCCGCCCGCCAAACCAAGGGCAAAGCCAAGGTCGAGACTGGCGTGCTCATCGCCCAGCGCTGGATCCTCGCACGTCTTCGCAATCGCATTTTCTTCTCGCTCGCGGAGCTCAATAACGCCATCGCCGAGCTGGTCGACGAGCTCAACACACGGCGCTTTCAGAAACTGCCAGGTACTAGGCGGGAGGCGTTCGAGTCGCTCGATAGGCCGCGCATGAAAGCGCTGCCAGTGCTGCGCTTCGAGCTGCCGCAGCGCAAGAAGACGCGCGCCAACATCGACTATCACATCGAGTTCGACGAGCGCTTGTACAGCGTGCCCTTCAAGCTGCGTAGAGAAGCCATCGAGGTGCGCGCGACGCCGAGCGTTGTCGAGTGCTTCCACGGTGGCGTGCGCGTCGCGTCACACCGCCGCAGCTACGCACGTCCCGGCACCGCGGTGACCAACGCCGCGCACCGCCCTCTCGAGCACAAGGACTATGGCGAGTGGTCGCCAGAGCGGATGACCGAGTGGGCAGGCAAATTCGGACCGCATGTCGCGGAGGTCGCGCGACGTACGATGGCTCAGTATCCGCAACCCGAAATGGGCTTCCGGCCCGTGCTTGGCATCATCCGCGTCGCGGACAAGCACGGCGCCACCGCGATGGACGCGGCCTGTCAGCGCGCGCTCTCGGTCGCGGGCAAGAGCGCGCCGCATCGCCGCCATATCGAAGGAATTCTCAAACGCGGCATCGAGCGCGCAGCGCCGGCCAACCTACCCACAGTCCCCCGAGCTGTTGACGAGCACGAGCACGTGCGCGGCGCCAGCTACTACGACACGGAGAATGACAATGACACTCGACGAAACGATTCAAAAACTCATTGATCTGAAACTGCACGCGCTCGCCAAAAGCCTTCGCGAAATGATGGAGATGCCTCCTGACAAGCACCTGACCTTCGAAGACAAGCTCGGCCTCCTCGTCGATCAAGAATGGACCTCGCGCGAGAATCGTCGCGTCTCGCGCCGCGTCCAAGAGGCCAAGCTCAGTGTTCGCGCGGCCACCGAGGAAATCATCTGCGACTCTGCTCGTGGCCTCGAGCATGCCACACTGCGCGAGCTCAGTTCGTGTCAGTGGGTGCGCTCACACCATAACCTGCTGCTGCTCGGTGCAACTGGTGTCGGCAAGAGCTTCCTCGCCAGTGCCCTTGCCAACGCAGCCATCAGGCAAGGCTTCCGCGCTCTCTTCATGCGCGTACCACGACTGCTGGAGCAACTCGCCATCGCGCGGGCTTCCGCCGACTACTCCGCGATGCTGGCGCGCCTCGCCAAGATCGATGTTCTTATCCTCGACGACTTCTTGCTCGCGCCCATGACGGACGTCGAGCGCCGCGACCTGCTCGAGGTCCTTGAAGACCGATACGGCAAACGCTCCACCGTTCTCACGTCACAACTTCCGACGAAAAGTTGGCACGAGTCCCTTGGTGATCAGACTATCGCCGACGCCATCTGCGACCGGCTCGTGCACAACGCGCACGTGCTCACCCTGCGCGGCTCCTCCATGCGCCGCCAGAAAGGTCTGAAACCCCAACCCGAGACTCAACCCACCGTCTGACCAGCCCCCGTCCTCGTCGCTTCGCTCCGATTCCTGATCGGATACCCGGAATCCTGATCGGATGCGTCCGGACGGCTGATCGAATGCAGCGGAATACGCATTTTGCGAAGCGATCCTGCTCGAGCGTCGACATCCGGAATGGGGATATCGCTCGTGCCTCGGTTTGTTCCGGCTCGCGAAAAAGTACGGCGAGGCTCGCGTCGAGGTAGCCAGCGCCCGCGCACTCTTCGGCGGCGCACGCAGCTATCGCCACGTGCTGACGATTCTTCAACACAACCTCGACCAGCAGCCGCTGCCCACGCCCGAGCAACCGGCGGCTGCGGGGGCAGTGCACGAAAACGTGCGCGGCCGCGACTACTACCACTCAGATCACCCACGACATCGAAACCCAAATCCAAAGGAAAACAAGCAACGCTGAGAGAGCCCACCCTCGAGAAACTCCGCTCCCTGCGCCTGCGCGTCTTGGCATCTACTTGGCTCGAGCAAGATAGATCTCCCGACACGCTGACGTTGCCGTTCGACGATCGCATCGCGTTGCTCGTCGACGCCGAGACGCTCGCTCGTGACAACACTCGGCTCGCCAAGAATCTTCGCGACGCCAAGCTCCGCATCACCGACGCCTGCATCGAAGGCATCGACTTTCAACGCGAGCGCCAGCTCGAGAAGGCGACCGTTCACCAGCTCGCGACCTGCCGTTGGATTAGCGAGCACCAAACCGTGATCGTCACAGGCGCGACTGGCACCGGTAAGAGCTACTTCGCGTGTGCTCTTGCACACCAAGCCTGTCGCAAAGGATCTCGTGTTCTCTATCGCCGCGTCCCGCGTCTATTCGACGAGCTGCGGCTCGCGCGCGCAGACGGCATGTATCAACGTCTGCTCACGCGCCTCGCCAAGATCGACGTTCTCGTGCTCGACGACTTCGCGATCTCGCCACTCACGGAAGACAGTCGGCGCGATCTCCTAGAAATCCTCGAAGACCGGTACGGCCTGCGCGCGACAGTGATTAGGCCGCTTGGTCTGTTGCAAGTGACACACGCCCGACTGGGGTATGGAGTTCGCGACGCACGGCGGGGTCCAGATGCATTGTGAAGTCGTCTTGCAGCTCGTTTCGGACATGACGGCGCATGGAGTGGCAGTGCCGTTGCACGAGTGAACATGCACGTCTACCGACACAGGTACATCGCCGGCAGACGCGGGCGTCTCGTCGTCGCCGATTGAATTGCCGAATCTCCGAGCACGACGTTGCCGCCTGCACCCGCAGGCTCATCATCGCCGATGCTCGCGGTGTTCCCGTAGCCGAGCTGACCGTATTCGTTATACCCCCAGCAGCGGACCGCGCCGTTATCGAGCAGCGCACAGGTATGCACATTCCCAACGCTCACCTGACGAGCCGCGCCATTCAATTCATGCTGTTGCGTTGTCGCACTGAACAACCCAGTTTCGGCGCAAGGGGTCCGGCACGCACTTTGATGTCAAATCGCACGACGGCGGGACCATTGCTGCACCCGCGGCAAACCTCACGCCGCCAGCTCAACGCGCACCGCCGAGAGAACCTCGTGGTACATCGAACGAATCGCCCCCGCGCAACAAAGATCCGTTCGTCGGGTGCAGTATGACCGAAGGCGCCCACAGCGATGGCTTCGGCCAACTCGCCCGCAGGTCTTGGATCAGCTACAGCGGCGGAGCCGACAGTCTGGTCTTCGAAGGATTTCGTGGTCGCTAGGACTCGAACACCCGCCGAGCGCCACCGCAATCGAGAAATCGCCCACGAGACCCACCACTTTCTGCACCGAAACCCCTCCCGATATGGCGAGCGCCGCCGCAATGGCGTGGCCGCCCTAGTGCTCGGCGCCGATGACATCGTGACTGCGCTGCTATGCGCCCAGCGTGACGAGCACCTCGTCCAGTTGCCCGAACGTCTCGCCCATCCCGTCGTACGCCCCGGAGGTCAGGGCAGCATCGCGAACTTCCTTCGAGCGATAGAGCTCGTGCAGTACCAGCTGCGTCTTGTCGCCTTTTTCCACGAGGGTCACCGTGGTGATGGCCCCATCCTCGCCGCTCTCGTCATTGGTCCAGACGATTCGCGAGTGCGGTGTCACTTCGATGTACTTGCCGAAGAACGACATCGTCTTCGTGCCGTCGATGTCGAATACGAGACGGTAGCCGCCTCCAACGCGGAAATCCGCCTCGTAGGAGAGAAGGGCCAGCGGCATCGACTTCGGCACCCACCACCGCTTGAACAGCTCGGGCGTGGTCCACGCCTGAAAGACGATGCGCGCTGGGGCGTCGAAGGTTCGCGTGACGAGGATCTCGCGCTCGGACTTCGGTTCCACCGTCGTGCGGTTCTTCGTGGTGTCGGGCTCACTGTCTTTTCTTGCGTTCATGGACGTTCTCCTTGCGCTTCAGTTCCTCGATAACCTTGTCCAGCTCGTCGAAGCGTGAGCCCCAGAGCTGGCGGTACCCTTCGATCCATGCCGTTTCTGACTCCAATCGGCTCGGGCCAAGCTTGCAGGTCCGCACGCGCCCGACCTTCTCCGTGGCGACGAGGCCGGCTCGCTCCAAGACGCCGACGTGCTTCTTCATGCCCGTGAGGGTCATGTGGAACTTCTCGGCAAGCTCCGTGATCGAAGCGTCTGCGCGTCCGAGTTGCTCCAGAACGCCGCGCCGGGTTGCGTCCGAGAGAGCGGCGAAAGAGGCGTCGAGGCGGGGACCTGAATGGAGAACCATGTGGTTCAGTTTTTAGCGCGGTGATTCGCCGCGTGCAAGGCGAGATCGCGCGTGGCTGATCGGTGACGCGGACCTCGAAGCCCGTGAGCCGCTAGTCGCGCTCTGCCGAGTCAACGGGGCCCGAGTTTTGGAGCTACAGCTTTCCGGGCAATTCAGCCGTGTCCCAGCTGTAGTACTGGGTCTCGGTAGGCTTGCTGCCGAGGTCGGTCGCGAAGTTCCCTGTCTTGGTCGAATCTTTGCCCTTCAGGAACCGATCGATCATGGCATTCAGCGAGGGGGTATAGGCGTCGCGCCAAGTGCAGTGAGTTCCCGAGGCGCCCTGATAGGCGAAGTTGTCGGGCACGCCGAGCGCCGTAAAGATCGCTTTGCCAACCATGCCCGTCACGTAAGCCGACTTCGGATCCAGATTGCTGATCCCGGGGTTGTCCACGATGTAGAGCGCGCGGGGTGCGATCAGAGCCATCGCTTCGTGCATATCGACGGGCAAGCGATCCGTGTTGTCGCCGGCAGCGTTGTTTGCCGTGGCAAACGGACCGAGTGCCACTTCGGACAGCCAGCGTACATAGCTGATGGCGTGATATGGCCACTCCGCAGTATCGTTGGATCCGGGGTCCAACTGCTCCTTCAGGCGAAGCGCCGGCGTGCCGCCAATGCCGGATTCACAGGGAATGGTCAGCGCAATGCGGTTGTCGAATACGCCGCCGGCAAAGGCGCCTTTCCCGTTACGGGAACAGCCGGTAACGCCCACATGATAGGGATCGATCGTACCCGGATTCAGTTCCAGAAGATCGATGATGCGGCTGACCTGCCAGGCCTGAGCCACCATGTAGCCGGCGGGATGATCGCTCCCGTAGAAAGTGTAAAACGGGCCCGTCTTGGGACCGCTTCCGCCCGATCCCTCAACGGCGGTGAAGGTGATCTTGGCAACGCCACTGGGAGCCGACGCCCCCGCACCGTAGCTGATGAGGGCAGGAGCCGGTGCGGTCGCGCCGTTCATGTCGACGGTGACGTCGAACGAAGTGCTCTTGCTGCCTTCGGTTACTTTTACGGAAATCTTGCTGGCGCTCACGGTGCCGGAGACAGAGCCCTTGGCGGGGATCGGCTTCTCGCCATAGATGTATTTGGCGAGTTGTTTGACGATCTCTGCTCGTCGGCACGCCCACTCGCTCTTGTCCTTGATGCGGGTGCCATCCAGCTTCATGAACGGATCAGGCAGCTTGCCATCAGCCTTGAGGTCGGCGTAGGCCGGTAGCGCAGCGGTGACGGGGCACTTGGCACTGGGGTCCTCCTCTTTGCCCCAATTGATGGTTCCGGGACTCCCACCGGGAGCGCTCCCGCCTGCGGCGCTGTTGCCGCCGCTGCTGCTGTCTCCGCCACTGCCTGACCCGCCAGCAGGCGAACCAGCCGTGGCGGACGCGCCGCCCGCGCTGGCGCCACCCGTAGCTACGCCACCTGTCCCGGGGCTAGTGCCGCTGCTGCCCGCAGCTCCACCCGAGTAGCTCTTACCCCCGGAACCGGAGCCACCTGGGCCAGAGCCACCGCTGCCCTGTACCTCCTGGTCGCTGCGGTTGCCGCAGCCTAGCTGCATTGCGGCCACGATGACCGCGAGGGGCCCAAGTGACTTCAGCGAAAAAGACCTCATCGAAATTCCTCCACCACCGCCTTGTCTTAGCAGACTCGAGGGGGTTCCGGGTGGTTCTCCCAGAGACTTCGTGAGCCTCGAGATCGGCTCAAACAGGCGACTTGAAGGCTTATCTTTCCGCTGAATTCATAGAAAATTGACGTAAGCGTGATCCGTCGGGTGGGGAGCGGGCGAGGATGCGCCGCGGCGGCCGGTGAAGCTGGAAGCAAAGCCGATGGCCGAAGCGGCTCGGTCGCGAACAATGGTATCCACTACCCGTGGCGACGTCATCGTTGAAACACCGGTTACGAAGCGTGCCCGTAGTTTTGATGAGCGTGGCGCCCCTCGTGGTCGCCTGCGGCGGCCCAGGCCAGAACGCAGTTCGGGCAGACGCCGCGCGGCGTTTTTCGTGCGCGGAGTCGCGGATCGACGTGGACGACTGGGGGCCGCGCACAGCTCGCGCCTCTGGCTGTGGCCAGTCCCTCGTTTACTCCTGCAAGCAATCCCGAGGGCCAGCGCAGCCTTTTCCTCAGCCGTCTCCACTCACCGAAGGTGAAGCGCACGCCCCGACGCAATCCGGCGCACCTTGTACCTGGGTGCCCGACGATTGAACCCGAGGCCAGTGGTTCGTCGAAGACGCTGACCTTGATTCAATTTCAGCACGCTTCGGACGAATCACGCGTTTTTTCAAAGCTCGCGCGAATACCGGGGACTACGTTCCGCAGATGAAAATCCTCGTTACCGGAGCGACCGGAAAGGTCGGAAGCCGACTCGCCAAACGACTTGCCCGACGCGGCGATCAAGTGCGCGCCCTCGTGCGCGACGAAACGCGCGCCGCCGAGTTGCGTGAAGCTGGTATCGATCTCGCCGTGGGCGATTTGCTCGAGGTGGATTCGCTCGCGGCCGCGCTGCGCGGCGTCGATGCCGTGATCCACTGCGCCGCGTTCTTCCGTGGTGCAACACCCGAGCAAGCGCACGCGGTCAATGACCTAGGCACGCAGCATATTGCGAAGGCGGCCCATGCCGCCTCGGTGAAGCGCTTCATCTTCACGAGCACCGGCTTGGTCTACGGTGCGAACGGGGGCCGCCTCGCTCGAGAGGACGATCCCTGCGCGCCGAGCGCAGCATACCCGGTGAGCAAACTGGCCGCAGAGCGCTTCCTGCTCGCGTTCGAAGGTCTCGACGTGCGCGTACTTCGACTGCCGTTCGTGTACGGTGACGGCGATCCGCACATCGAAGAGGCGATCCCGATGTTGCGAGATTTCCCGCCGGCCCAACGCATGTCGATCGGCCACCACGCAGACGTCGCGCAAGCCGTGGTTCGCTTGCTGGATACCCCGTCGCCCGCGCATCGTATCTACAACGTGGTCGACGACGAAGCCCCCGACCTCGCCACGCTGCTCGCGTCCGTGGGGTCTCCGCCGCCTGACGGCTCGAACGCTGAGCGCGGGCGAGCGTTCGATGTGCTCCTCGATGGTCGCCGCATCCGTGAAGACCTCGGCTTCAAACCCAAGTTCCCCCGCCTCGCAGACGCGATCGCGGCAGGCGCATAGGCTAGGCATTCCGCGCGGTCACGCGAACGTCTCACAAAGACGACGCTGCGCTTGCGGATTGAACGCCATTGCGAAAAACTTCGGGAGAAGGCCTTCGCTGGTTGCGTATGCTCTAGCGGGAGACTTTCCACGGGCATAGAGAAGGGGAAATCGCACATGGCTGATCGAAAACGAAGTAGGCGCGGGGCTGGAGAGCTTGGGGATCTCGCGTTTCCTGGCGCGTCTTCGCCGCAGGCAGCCACGCAGGCCGGTCCGACAGGCAACACACCTGCGACGGCGAATTCGAATCTGCCGCCGGTCATACACATGAAGTCAGCGGGCGGCCATTGCGCAACATGGGTGCCCAATTCCCAAGCATTGAGCGTTCTCTCTTTTACCGCTGATTCAGTGGTGATGGATCGCACGGACCCGCCGAACCAATGGTTCCCCCAAGGACTTCGCTTTCGCTACGTCGGCAAGATCTCTGCCGACGGAAATCATATCGACCGTGGAACTCAGATCACCACATTTGGAATGCAGCGGGGGTCAGGGCCATTCTACGCCGCGTGGGGGCCAGCCATCGACGATATCCCCGGCGAAGACGGACCCGCTTGTGAAGCGTGGGTGCCGGGGGCAAGCCGGCAAGTAGCGGGTTCGCCGGCGCCACAAGCCGCATCGCCTTCGGCACCACAACCCTCTCCGCCACAACAGCGGGCAGCCGCAACGGCGGCGCAGGTGGAAAAATCGTTGCCGAAAGACGACGCTGCCAATACGGCCATCGACAACGGTTTCAAGCAATGGTCGTCCGCTTGGATGTTCGATCGCTATGTGCCGGGCAGCGCACGCGCGGCGGATCGGGGCTTCAAGAATGGCACCTACGTCATCCGAGGTATGTTCGATTTCGTGCGCGGCGGCGCGCGACTGACCATCCCGTTCGGGGCGGCATTCACGAATTCAGCGAACGGCTATCAGCTTTCCAACCTCTGCTACAACGACAACACTTCGGGAATGACGGACTGTATCGATCCCTCGGACAGACAAGGGGTGGAACGTGCCGCCTTGCAGTCTCGCCAATTTCTCGGTTCAATCGTGATGCTCGGACTCGCTGCGGCCATGACGTCGACGAGCGAGACCTGCGAGAGGCATTCGTCGATCTTCGGTACCACCTACTATTGCTATTGACCTACGCCAGGCTCAGGGTCCACTCCGCCGCGCTCGTGACTCGCGCCTGTCGTGGGAACACCTTGTCGATCAGCACGGAGTGGATCTCCGCGTCCGTGTCCGCGCAGAGGTCGGCGAGCACCGTCAGTTGGTAGTCCTTGTCGGCGGCCTCACGCACGGTGGAGAGCACGACCCCACTCGTCGCGATGCCGCAGAGCACGAGGTGGCGGATCTCCCCGGCGCGTAACACGACCTCGAGGTCGCTACCCGTGAACGCGCTCACGCGGCGCTTGGTCACCACCACATCGCTGCCCTCCGGCGTGATCACCGGTCGCGGGTCGATGATGAAAGCGGGGGGCTGCTGCTTGAGGCCGCTGAAGGACTGGTTCTGGGCGCCAACCTCTGGCAAGCCGGGGCGGAAGCCGACGACGACGTGAATTACCAGAATGGCGTGGCTGCGCGCCGCGCGCACGGCTGCTTCCGCGCGGGCGAGAAGGGCCGCGGAGTCCGCGACGCGATCGATGATTCCGGGCTGGATGTCCATTACGAGGAGCGCTGAACGGGGGGCTGCTTCGGGCATGAGCAGAGCCTAAAGTATACAAGTCACTTGCGCAAGTGACTTGTATACTTTAGGCTGGTCAGGTGGTAACGAAACCTGCTCGACTCGCCACCGCCGACTCTCTGGCGGTCAGGCTTGCCGTGGCGATCAAACGCGTCCACGGACGGCTGCGCGAGGCGGCCTGGTCGGGGGAAGTTGAGCTGCCCGTGGCACAGGTGGCCGTGATCAAGCGGCTACGCAACGACGGACCCACCACCGCATCGGCGCTCGCGGCCGCCGAGCACGTCAGCCACCAAGCCATCACGCAGACGCTCGCGGGGCTCCGGCGCGCTGGGCTCGTTCGCTCGACGGCAGACCCAACCGACGGCCGCAAGAGTGTCATCAGCGTCACGCCCGCGGGTAATCGCCTGTTCGAATCCGCGAAAGCATCCCGTGACGCTTGGCTCGCCCACGCCATCGGCCACGTTGTCTCCCCGCGCGAACGCGCCGCTCTCGAGAAGTCGATCGAGCTCCTCGAGCGCCTCGCCGACGCCGAGCGTCAGGAGTCGTAATCGATCCTCACCATGTCCTCTTCGACGCCAGCTCCTTCTGCTTCCACTTCCGCCGTTCGCGCTCGCGCGCGGAGCGCGCTCGGCAAGACCTTCCAGTCGCTTTCGACCTACAACTTTCGGCTGTTCTTCATCGGTCAGCTGATCTCGAATACGGGCAACCAGCTCACCAACGTCGCGCTCATCCTGTTCGTGCTCAAGCTCGGTCATAGCGGGCTTGCCGTCGGCGCCCTTGCCGCGTGCCAGTTCGGACCGTTGGTCGCGCTCTCCGCGTGGGCCGGCGCCGTCGCGGATCGTTCGGACAAGCGTCGCATGTTGCTCGTGACGCAGAGCCTCGAAATGGCTCAGTCGGTCGCGCTCGCCGTGCTCGCGTTCCTGCCCCATCCGCCGCTCGTCCTTTTGTATGCGCTCTCCGTTCTGGGCGGCGTGCTCTTGGCTTTCGACAACCCCCTCCGGCGCTCGCTCGTGCCGGAGATGGTGTCGAAAGAGGATCTGCCGAACGCGGTCGTGCTCTACAGCACGATCGTCGCCTTGTCGCAGGTCACGGGTCCGGCGCTGGCCGGCGCCCTGATCGCCACCGTGGGCTTCGGCTGGTGCTTCGCTCTCGACGCGGTCACCTACCTCGCGGTGATCGCGTGCCTCGTCATGATGCGTGAGGGCGAGTTGTACCGGCAGCCGCTGCGAGCGCGCACCGGCCGCGAGGTGCGCGAGGGGTTGCGCTACGTGGCGTCCGTGCCGCGCCTTTGGATCAGCTTCGCGATGTTCGCGCTGATCGGGATCTTCTCGTTCAATCTGCGC
The DNA here is from genome assembly GCA_037200885.1 of Pseudomonadota bacterium. Taxonomy (GTDB): domain Bacteria; phylum Myxococcota_A; class Polyangia; order Polyangiales; family Polyangiaceae; genus PMG-095. The sequence goes on along the minus strand of JBBCIN010000001.1, from coordinate 799,072 downwards.
GTTGCGCTGCCGCTGCTCGTAACCGGACCGCTCCATGGCGCGGAGGTCGCGTTCACCATGCTCTACGCCACGTTGAGCTGTGGAGCAGTGGTCGGCACGCTGGTCGTGGCGCACCGGCGGCTCGTGGAGCTGAGGCACGCGGTCACGGGTGCTTTCGCGCTCGGCTGCGCCATGCTGCTCCTCGCGTTCATGCCGTCGGTGCCGGCGGCCGTGCCCGCGGCGTTTTTCCTAGGCGCGGCGAGCATCGTGTACATGACCGCGTCCACGACGATCGCGCAGGTCGGAACGCGGAGTGATATGCACGGCCGCGTGCTCGCGCTCCAGACCGCGTTGATCGGCGGAACCGCGCTCGTCGGTGGACCCATCGTCGGCCAACTCGCCGATCTCGCGGGTGGGCGCGCGCCGATTGTGATCGGTGGCCTCGTGTGTCTTGCGACGGCCGGCCTCGGAGAGCTCGGACGACGGCGCTTTCACGCCGTTGACTCCGCGATGTCGTGACGCGGGCTGTCTACTCTTTGCTCAGTGGATCCGGCCCGGTGACGCCGTCTCGATACCGTCGGGGGCGAGGAATGCGCCGTTGACGCCAGCGACGCTCAATGTCGTGACCGTAGCGAGGCCCGCGGTATTGTCGAACGTGAAGCCGGTGGTGGAAGCAGCGAACTGCACCCCCGTGATGCGCTTGCCTGACGGGTTGAACAGGTTGACCGCGTCGCCGCTGGTGCTGAGGCCCACGCCCGAACCGGTGTAGCTGCCGATCAGGAAGCCCGCGGGCGGCAGAGCGCCGAACCAAGCCGTGGCGAAACTGTTCGCAGTGCCGCTATTGCCCTCGATAAACACCGCCGACCCGCCCGGAGCGATGCTGCCGACACCGAGCATTGGCACGGACGCGGTGACGTCGTTCGAGTTGTCGTCCATCTTCCAGCCAGTCATATCGACGGCTTGGGAGCCGACGTTGGTAACCTCGAACCAATCGGCCATGTACGGGCTGTTGCTGCTGGCCCACGGCGCCACTTCGCTGATGATCAGCCGGCCGACGTTGCCGATGCCAGGCGAGCCGACCTCGCTCGTGTCGCCCAGCGCGAGGAATCCGCCGTTGACGCCGGTCGCGCTGAGCGTCGAGACCAGCGGCAGCGGAAGCGTGCTGCTGCCAGCGCCCGCGTGGTTGTCGAAAGTCGCGAACGGGGCATTGGACGGCGAGGCGCCAAAGCCCACACCAGTCACGAGTTTGCCAGTGTTATCGAAGAGAGCGACCTCGTCGCCACCGGTGCTGAGGCCCACCCCGGAGCCCGAGTAGCTCCCGATCTGCGGCACGCGCTGGCCACCCGCGCCGAACCAGAGGCTACGGAATGCTGCCGCGGACGAAGCCAGGTCCGCGGTCTCGATGAAGATGACCGCCTCACCAGGGGCGATCGAGGTGATGCCGTTCAAGGCAATCGCGTTGGCAATCGAATGCGAGTTGTCGTCCACCTTCCAGCCGGTGATGTCGACGGCGGAGCTCCCCGTGTTGGTCAGCTCGAACCAGTCGGCACCGAGTGGGCTGTTTCCGCTGGACCAAGGGGCGATCTCCGAGATCACGAGGCCGCTGGTGGCCACGGCTTGCGTAACGGTGAGGGCGAAGCTCACGCTCGCATCGGGTGAGCTGCCGACGGTTGGGTCGTCGACCGTGACGCTGACGCTGAGCGTGGGCTTCGAGGTGTGACTCAACGAAGTGCCCGCCTTGAGGTAGAGCGAAGAGCCGACAATCTCGAAGGAAGCGCCATCGGTCCCGCTCAGGCTCAAGTTGTTCGTGCCCGCGCCGTCGTCCGTCACGGAGATGTCCGCTAGGCGCACATGGCTCGAGACGTCGGCCGCTTCGGAGAGCGACGACACCGTGTTCTGCAGCGTGACGGCGGTGGGGGCCTGGTTGGCGCTGTCGTTGTCCTGAATGGTGACGGTCGCGCTGGCGTCGCCGCCAACGTCATAGTTGCCGGTGTCGGACAGCGTCAGCGTCAACGGTTCGACTCCTTCGACGATGGCGTCATCCACGGGGCTGATGGTCAGATCGACGAACGCGGCGCCCGCGGGAATGATCTGAGAGCCGGTGAGCGTCGGTGTGTAGTCGCCAGGCGTCGCAAGGCCCGCGCCCGTGGCGACGGTGTAGATGACCGTCAGCGCCGAGGTAGTGCTGCCGCTGCGCGTGAAACGGAACACCCCGGGATCGCTGCCGGCCTCGGAGGCCACGCCGTCGGGCGCGGTGATGCCGACGATGGGAGTCGCTCCCAAGCCGACGGTGCCGGGCGAACCGACCTCGTTGGAGTCAGTGGCTGCTACGAATGCGCCATGCTGTCCGACGACGCTCAGGGTGGAGAGCACGACGTTGTCGAGGCCCGCCGAGTTGTCGAACGTGGGCAGGGGAGCGCCGCCCGCAGACGAGCCGAAGGAGATGGCCGCGCGTACCGTGCCCCCGTTGTCGAAGAGGTTCACGGCGTCACCACCGGTAGAGAGGCCGACGCCGGACCCGGAGTAACTGCCAATCTGGAGGCCCGCGGGCGCGGTTCCGCCGTACCAGAGGCTGATGAACGCTTGCGCCTTGGCCGCGAGCTCCGATGAGTTGCTCGTCTCGATGAAAATCACCGATTCGCCGGGTTTGATGCTGCTCACGCCGTTCAGGGCCACGGAAAGGGCGGAAGAGTTCGAGTTGTCGTCCATGGTCCAGCCGAGCAGACTGACCGACGACGTCCCGAAGTTCGTGACCTCGAACCAGTCGGATGCAAGCGGGCTATTTCCACTCGACCAGGCCGTCACCTCGGTGATCTCGACGTTGATGGGACCCGTGGTGGTCGAGGTGATCGTCAAGCTGTACGACGTGCTCGCGTCGGGCGTGCTGCCCACCGTCGCGTCGTCGACGTTGATGCTGACGTTGTAGCTGGATTTGGTGGCCGCGTTCAACCCGGTGCCTGCCTTGAGGAACAGCGCGTTGCCGGTGATTTGGAATGAGCCGGCATCCGGTCCGGATAGGGACAGGTTGTTGTCCCCGAGTCCGTCGTCGGCGACGACGATGTTCGCCAGCATGACCGCGCTGGCCGTGTTGGTATTCTCGGGGATCGACGTCACGGCGCCCGTGAGCGAGACGGCCGTCGGCGCGAGGTTCGTTGCGGCGGACGGAGCGTAGACCCAGAGCTGCGGGTGGCTTGCGTCACCTCCGCCGTTCTCGTTGACCACGTACAGAACGCCGCTGCGGTCCATCGTCACGCCTTCCATCGTCATGTCGGGCACGGAAATGCTGTCGCTCGAGTCGCCGACGATGGTGAGCGTGTGCTTGACGTTGCCAGAGCGGTCGACCTGCACGATCTTGCCGGACTCCTGGCTGATGATCAGGAGCTGATTGTAGGTCGGATCGCCAGCCAGCGAAGCCAAGTTCGACAGCGCATAGACATCGGAAAAGTCGAGCGTGTTCACCAGCGCCGGGTCGAAGAGATTGATCGATTCGTCCGTGGTCGGCGAGCCGTTGGTCGCGGTTCCGGCGGCGAAGTCGATCGCAGTGTCGAAGATGGACTTCGGTTCCTTCTCCTTCACGAAGATGTAGTGGCCATTCGACGGATCATAGGTCAGACCCTCGAGGCCGATGTTGCCGATGGTGGTGCCGAGCTTGACCGTCTGGGTCATGGCGCGGGTCAACGTCCCGCCCGCGACGTAGGTGAAGAGATCCACCTGGCGGTAGCGTTCCTCGACGAACGCGAACTTCCCGTTGCCCACGTAGGCGATGCCTTCGGTGTCGTAGAACTCGGTTCCCTGCGGGCTGCTGCCCGGAGGAAGGGTCATCGAATTGATCAGTGCGCCGGTCTTGGAGACCTGCACTACCGAGGTGCCGCCATCGCCAACCACGAACAACGTGTCGGTGTCCCAATCGTAGGTCACCGCGGAGGCTTCCTGCGCAAGCAAACTCGTGCCATTCGGCGGAGCGGTGTGGGTTGGCTCAGGCAGGCTGAACCGCCCGACCCGGACGTATTTCGAAAGGTCGATCGACCCAACACCGCCACCGCCGGTTCCCCCGGAGCCAGCCGCTGCGCCGCTGCTGCCGCCGGTTCCGCCCGCTCCGCCGCTTTCTCCGTTGGTGCAGGTCACGATCGCCGAGAGGGTGTCGGAGCAGTCGCTGTCCGTCGCGCTGACCGACACGGTGAAGGTGCCCACCGTCGTGCAAAGGAGCGACGGATTTTGAACGTTCGCCGCGCTGAGCGTCCCACCAGTCGTCGTCCAGTGATAGGCGAGCGCGGCAGGCACGCCGTCGCTGTCGTGCGCAGTCGCGGCGAGCGCGAGCGACGATCCAACCGTGACCTCCGCCGGCGACACCGAGAGGTTGTCGAGCGTGGGGCAGAGGTTGAGCGCGCCGTTGACCAGCACCGAACCCGTCCGTGGTGTCTCGTTGCAAGTGAGGTGCACCGTGACGGCCGTCGTCTGGCGTGCCGCTACGTCGAACGATGCTGAACCGGCGCAGTGAGTCGACCCGTCCGTCGTCGTGCCGGTGAGGGTAATCGAAAAGCCATTGCCGACCGGCAAGCCGCCGATAATGCCCGTCACGGTCGTGCTCTGACTGATGTCGAGCGTGCCGACCCGCGAGAAGCCACCTGGCCCGGTCACGGCGTACGACACTGAATTCAGCGACGTCCCCGGTGCGAGCTGGAGCGAGAGCCCGATCGAGCCGGCGCGCCGGTCAGGTTCCGATGCCGATTCGGAATCGGTCGAACACCCCGAGGTCAGCGTCGCAAGAGTACCGAGCACGAAAACGACCGATGCGCGAAAAAGACGGATAGCCACGACCGGCGCTGTAGCAAATCGCGGGCCAGGCCACACTCGCGCGACGCGACGCAAAAACCCAAGGAGATCAGGGGCGGCGTGCCGCGAGCGACGGCACCAAGGCAGAGGGAACCTTCCAGATTTCGGAAGACGTCTCCGATTTCAGGTCATCGCGCGGTCACGGCCGATCGCTGATACCGCGTGGCGCGATCCGATTTGTCAACCGAGAATTCCGGGGCAAATTGGGGTTCATGACCGACGAAAACACCCAAGTATGGTTCGTCACCGGAAGCTCGCGTGGGCTCGGACGCGCGCTCGTGGATGAGTTGCTCGCGACCGGACAGCGAGTCGTGGCCAGCGCGCGTCAACCCACGGATCTCGATGACGTGGCGCAACGGTATGGCGATCGCGTGAAAGTGGTCGCGCTCGACGTGACCTCCCCCGAACAGGCTGCACGGGCAGTCAAGCTCGCGCTCGACGCGTTCGGGCGCATCGATGTCCTCGTCAACAACGCGGGCTATGCGCACACGGACTCGGCTGAAGATCTGCCGCTCGACGAGTTCCGAAGGCAGATGGACACCAACTTCTACGGCGTAGTGCACATGACGCGCGCGGTGCTTCCGGTGATGCGCGGGCAGCGAAGCGGGCGAATTTTGCAAGTGAGCTCCATTGGCGGCCGGCGCGGCGGCACGCCTGGCCTGAGCGCGTATCAGGCGGCGAAGTTCGCGGTGGCTGGCTTCAGCGAGGTGCTCATCAACGAGCTGGCCCCGCTCGGCATCCAGGTGACCATCGTCGAGCCCGGTGGCTTCGCGACCGACTGGGCGGGCAGCTCGATGAAGATCTACCCGGTAAGGGCCGACTATGAGGCGAGCGTCGGCGCGACGAACCGGCGCTTGCGCGGCAACCCCGATGCGGCGCGCGGAGTGCCAGCCAAAGCGGCGAAGGTGCTTCGCGAGCTCGCGTCGATGGAACGGCAACCCCGACGCTTGCTGCTCGGCTCCGACGCCTACTTGCTCGCGAAGCTGACGCTGCAAGAGCTCGCAGCAAGCGACGACGCCAACCGCGCCCTCAGCGCAAGCACCGACGCCGACGGGCTACCCGACTTCGCCGATACCGAAGTCGGCAAGCGGATGGTGCAGCTGCGTCGCCAGTGAGTCAGGTGCGGAGGGCGGTTGAGCGGCGCTCGACGCAGGTCCGCTGGCGCAGCCCGTCAGGGCAACCGATGCTTTAGTTTGTGCGAAGCCGAGCGATCTTCAGCAGCAGGTAATTGCGTTCCGGAATGCTCGCCGTGTTGTCGGCGGCCACCTGGTAGTATTGCAAGGCAGACTTGATCTTGCCCGACCGCTCGAGCAGGTGGGCGCGAACGGCAGCGAGGCGGTAATGATCTTTGATGCGCGGATCGCGATCGAGCGGTTCGAGCAGCGCTAGCCCTTCGGAAAGGCCCTGCGCCATCGCCACGGCGACCGCGTGGTTCAACGCCACCATCGGGTTGTCGGACAGCCGCATCAGCACGCGGTAGAGCGCGACGATCTGCGGCCAGTCCGTATCCTCGGCGCGCGCGGCTTCATCGTGCACCGCAGCGATGGCGGCCTGTAGGAGATACGAGCCCGGCGCGCCACGGCCCAAGGCTTCGCTCACCAGCCCGACGCCTTCCGCGATCGCTTGCTTGTTCCAGAGTGATCGATCTTGCTCGTCGAGAGGGATAATCTCACCGTTCGGTCCAGATCGCGCGGGCCTTCGCGCATCGGTGAGGATCATCAGTGCCAGCAAGCCACTCACCTCGCCGATTCCCGGCAGCAGCTCATGGGCGGCGCGTGCGAGGCGGATCGCTTCACTGGAGAGATCCACCCGTTGATGGGTTTTCCCCGAGCTCGTGGCGTAACCCTCGTTGAAGATCAGATAAAGGACGTGGAGCACGGCGTCGATGCGCTGGTTTCGTTCGTCCGGCGGTGGCAGCACGAAACCGACGGCGGAGCCCTTGATGCTCTGCTTCGCGCGACTGATTCGCTGCGCCATCGTCGACTCGGGCACGAGGAACGCGCTCGCGATCTCCGTCGTCGTGAGCCCACCTACCGCGCGCAACGTCAGGGCGATGGCGGACGGACGCGTGAGCGCCGGATGGCAGCACATGAACAGGAGAACGAGGGCGTCGTCCTGTTCCATGGGTGCTTCGTCGGGAGGCGGGACCACGTTGTCTTCGGGGGATGTTTCGAGGATGATCTTCGTTTCACGTCGGCGGCGCGCAGACTCCGATCGGATTTGATCGGTGAGCTTCCGAGCGGCGACTTGAATCAGCCAGGCTCGTGGATTTTCAGGCACACCGCTGCGTGGCCACTGAAGCGCAGCAGCGGTGAGCGCTTCTTGCACCGCGTCCTCCGCGGCACCAAAGTCGCCGTAGCGGCGCACAACGGCGGCGAGCACCTGCGGGGCAAGCTCACGGAGCAGGTGCTCGTCGGTCTTTCTCATCACCACCGGCGCGGGTCTACAGCGAGTCGGGGGGTGGGCTCATCACTTGGCGCACCTCGATCTTGATGCCGAGTGGTTTGCCGCCAGGGCCCGGCGCGGTCGATGCCTTGCCCGCGATGGCATAGGCGCGCTCCGCGTTCTCGACGTCGACAATCCAGTAGCCCACCAGAAACTCCTTGGATTCGGCGAAGGGACCGTCCGTCACCTCCGGGGCGCCTTCACCCTGCGAGCGTACGATGCGCGCTTGCCCGGGAGGCGACAGACCCTCCGCACCGACGAGCTCACCGGCTTCACGGAGATCCTTGTTGAGGTCCTTCATGAATTGGATGTGGGCCCGGAACTCTTCCGGCTTCCACTGGTTGATCTGGTACTCGCCCGTGCCGCGAGGCGCGTGCATCATGAGCATGAATTTCATCGTCCGTTTTCCCTTCCTCGCTCGTCATACGCCGTCAAATGCGGCTTGTAGCTTTGCGAGATCGAGCTTTTGCATGCCCATCATCGCCTGCATCGCGCGACCCGATTTCAGCGGGTCCTTGTCCGAGATCATCGCACCAAGTTGCTTCGGAACGATCTGCCAGGACACCCCGAACTTGTCTACCAGCCAGCCACACTGGACCGCCTTGCCTCCATTGTCGGTCAGCTTCGTCCAAAGACGATCGATTTCCGCCTGCGTATCGACTTGCACCATGAGCGAGAAGCCTTGCGTGAAGGTGAACGAGGGGCCGCCGTTCAGTGCAATGTACGTCTGGCCGAAGAGCTCGAACGTCACCGAGAGGATCGAGCCCTCCGGCTTGGGTCCTCCGACCGGGTAGCGCATCGTCTGCTTGATCTTGCCGTCGAAGAGCGAGGTGTAGAGCTTCGCCGCCTCTTCGGCTTGGGTGTCGTAGGTGAGGAACGTCGTGATCGAGGTCGTCATGGTGGGTCTCCGTTGTCAGTGCCGGGTCTGTCCCGGGGTCATCCAGAGGTCGGAGCCGACGCGCCGCTTTCGACATCCCCGAATGCGATTTTTTCGAGCTCGCGATGTTCTTGGAAAGATTGAGATTTACGTCGCGGCATGGCCGTTGGACGGTAGCTGTCGATGCGGGGCTTGTTTTCCTCCACCCGAGGCGCGGGGCATCTGCAGCCGCTCCTCCCCTACGCGCGAGCGCTGGTCGCGCGCAACCACGAGGTGGTCGTCGCTGCGCCCTCAGAAGCCAGCGAGGCGCTGCGAAGCGCTGAGCTTCCGCACGCTCCCTTCGATCATCCCGGTGAGGCAGTGCTGACGCCGATCTGGGCGCGTTTGAAGGATGCTCGGAGCGAGGAAGCGATGGCCATCGCCGCATGCGAGATCTTCGCTGGCGCGAACCCGAGCTTCGCTTTGCCGAAGTTGCAAGCCACGATCCGCTCCTTTCGTCCCGAGCTCGTTGTCCGCGAATCGTTCGAATTTGCAGCGTTGGTCGCAGCGGAGGCCGCGAGTGTGCGCCACGCGCGCGTCGCGGTTCACGCCACGTCTTTCGAAGTCCCGCTCAGTGCACTGATCGACGGGCCCATCGATGCGTTGCGCTCGCTCGCCGGACTGGCTCCCGACGAGGGGGCGTCGCTGCGCGCCGAGCCGGTCTTTTCTTCCTTCCCCGCCTCGCTCGATATCGCGCCGGTCGGCTCGCGCATGCGCGCGCCTTTTCGCGCACGCGTCGTCGACGACGCGCCGAGCTCCGCACCCGCCAGCTGGGCAAGAGCGGATGACCCGCGGCCGCTCGTTTACATCACCTTTGGAAGCCTCGCCGGATCCATCTCGCACATCCGCACGATTTACCGTACCTCGCTCGACGCGGTCGCGGACCTGCCCGTGCGCGCACTGCTCACCACCGGTCATGGAGTGGAGCCCGGCGCGCTGGATGCGATTCCGGAGAACGTCCACGTCGAAGCGTGGATCCCTCAGCGCGACGTGTTGCCGCATGTCGTAGCGTTGGTCTGCCACGGTGGCTCCGGAACCTTACTCGGGGGACTCGCTGCCGGCCTGCCGATGGTCGTCGTGCCCTTCGGCGCAGATCAACCGCACAATGCGCAGCTCGTCGTCGCGGCGGGCGCCGGGCTCGCGTTGACGAAGCCCGATGCGAGCGCCCTGCGCGCAGCGCTCCAACGATTGCTCGCTGCCCCAGAGCTTCGGCTAGGGGCCCAGAGACTCGCGAGGGAGATCGCGGCCATGCCGACGATCGACAGCGCCGTAGACGCTTTGCTCGGGATGATCTGAACGCTCGGCGGGCGTGGGCGCCGCCTGCAAGCGGCGCCAGAAGAAGTACGAGAGCCCCCAGAGCAGGCCGGTGCCCGCCGCCCAACCCCACGCCTCCGGGCCATCGCCCAGCGAGAAGTGGGCGATCAGCGCAGAGCCGAGGGTGATGGCGAAGCCGGCATTGGCCCACTCCTTGAGCCGAGCGGGCGCCGGTGCGAGCAGCAGCACCACGCCAAAGAACTTGGCCCAGGAGAGCTCCACTCGAAAGTACGGGGGAAAGCCGAGATGAGTGAACGCTTCCGCCACCTGCGGCAGACGCAGTTGCGCGTAGGCGGTGAAGCCGATCTGCAGGCAGAACAGGGCGGTGGCGAGCCAGTAGCCGATCAGCAGTGCTTTCGAGCGGTGCATGTTCAGCTGGCTCAGCTCGCGCGAGAGGGAAAGTTGGGAGTTTCAGCGCCAAACTGCTGTGCGTACTCGGCGTGCAATCGCTGCCAGCCTTCGAACTTCATGGCCTCGGGACCGACGATGCGTCCAATGGGCTGTCCGTCCAGAAGCCGTGTAAGCACATCGAAGCAGACGTGCCAGCCCGCAGCGCCCATCGCGATGAAACGACGGTCGATGTTGTGCCAAAGCGTGAGCCGAGTACCGCCTGCCAGCGGCTCCAGCTCCCAGCGGATGTCTTGTCCCCCCCAATTGAATTCGAGCAGCTTCGGCGCTTCAGCCCGCTTCACCTGCGTCTCGGATACCATCGGTGTCGGCGCTCCCACGGTGGTGAGCTTTGCGCTGCCGACCGTTCCGAGGTTCTGATCGGAATCGAACGGAGCCCATTGTCGAAGATGCTCGGGTTCCGTGAGTGCCTCCCAGACTTTTGCGGGAGGGTGTGCCAGCTCGCGGACGAGAACGAGCGTCCACTTCTCTCCGTCCTTTCGTACATCAGCGCCAGCAGCGGCACCGGGGGCATATTGATTGCGGTTGCTCATGTCTTTTTCTTTCCTTTCATGGACGGCACCTGGTCCATCTTGTCCAAATGTTGCTCGAGAGCATCGACGTGCTTCGACCAGAAGCGTCGGAAGGGATCGAGCCACGCGTCGAGTTCCATCAGCGGCTCCGGCCTCAGCCGATACAGGCGCCGCTGCGCTTCGATCCGTGATTCCACGAAGCCAGCCTCGCGCAGGACCCGCAAGTGCTTGGAGGCGGATGGCTGCGACAGCCGAAGCTCCCGCTCGATCTCACCAACCGAACGCTCAGACGAGAGCAGTAGGCTCAGGATGGCCCGTCGATTGGGCTCCGCGACGATCGCAAATGATGATTCCACAAGCGGTATATATCCACGCGCTCATATTCCTGTCAAGTAATATTTGAACGCGCGAGCTCGTCCGCGCCGCGATACTTCGTGTGCGCGCGTGCCGCAGTCCGACGCCGAGAGCGAAGGACGGGAATATGGGCGATGACGGAGGTGCGAGGCCGGAACGCGAGCGCCCCTCCCCCCTCCCTGTAGGCTTCGGCAGCGCGCCGCGCGCGAATCGAGCGTGCGCTGGCGTAACCGGCCGAAGCACACTACCCGGGGCGAGGGCTAGGTCACTGGGCGGTCACGTTGGCCACCGTGAAGTCGACGCTGCCACTGCCGCCGCCTACCTCCACGAGGATCTGAGCCTGATCCATCTTTCCGAGTGCCATGCCCGCGGCGGCCCAAGCGGCAAAGTGCTCGGTCAGAGAGATTTGCCCACACGTGCGAGCCGTCTGCCGGACACTGTAAAACTGCGTCCAACTCGTGGTGCCAGAGCACTTCGAGCCGCCGGTTCCAGTCGTGGGACGCGTGTAGAGGGTATATGTACCCCCATCGATCATGGCTGTACCTTTATTGGTCGTACTGCCTGGATTGACTGGCATCTTGTTGAAGGAGTCATCGACGATGTACCATTCGATGCAGGGTGATACCGACCAACCATACATACCGATGTATGAATAGCCGCCGCCGGTTCCCGTCTTCTTGTAGGCGTATTGCGCAGTGATCGTTCCGTATTGATCGTATGTTTTGGTCGCGTTCCATTGCAGGCCGATGCGCGCGAGAAAATCGCCGGAGTTCGCCCAATCAGCACTGAACGCCGGAGTGTCATAGGTGGTAATGGACCCGCCGCTGCCATTGGACCAGATGGTCCAGCTGAGGCCGGCCGCGGTCCCCGAAGCGTTTGATGAGGCGTGCTTCGTACCGCCCGTCAACGGAGTAGTCATCGAGCAAGCATCGCCGGAGGCACCGCCGGTCGAGGCACCGCCGGTCGAGGCGCCGGCGCTGCCTGCCTTGCCGCCGCTCGCGCCAGCACTGCCGGTGCCGCCGCTGCCGCCGCTCTTGCCACCGCTGCCGCCGCTGGTGCTCCCGCTGCCACCGGCGCCTGCTAGCCCGTCGGCCCGACCGGCCTCGCCGTTGAAAGCGCCCGCCGCGGGACCACCAGACGATCCGGGATTGCCGCCGCTCCCGGGCAAGCCAGCGTTGGCGCCCGTCCCACCCATGTGGGTTGCTCCAGTCGACCCAGCAGCTCCGACAGGCGATCTCCCACCTTCCCCGTCGAAGTCACGAGGACCGTCGGAAGAACAGCCCACGCTGAGGGCGGCCGTAACGAGGCAAGGGGTGATGACACCAATCGACGCAAGGAAACGCGGAGAGTACTTCATGGACAGTGCTCAGTATCGTGCCCCATGGCCAAGCTCATCAGGCACACTTTCGTATTAAAAAAGACGGGAGACCGCTCGTTTTGCGCGAGTATGTAGGTGATGTCTGCGCCAGGGGAGGAGATTTGCAGCCGGTCTGTTTGATCGCAAACACGTGCCTCGCAACGAGACGGCTCAAAGGGGCCGGCGCCCGGCATTGACGCGCTCAGACGCGCGGTCTCACTTCATGATGCGCACGATACCACCCGCATTGGTCCCAACGTAAACCGAGCTTTCATCGCTCGTGACCGCCGCAACTTGATCGTGCTCGAACCTTGCGATGGCATCGACCGAGGCACCGGTGAGAGGGATGCGGTAGAGCTTCTGTTCGCCATCCAGGTTCGGCCCGACGAGATACGATGCTTCACTATCGCGATACTGGAACCTGAGCACTTCGCTCAGGTGGACGATTTGCGGCACGCTCCCAGACTTATCCACTCGCTCGTAGTTCGTCTGGCTTTGGCTCCCGACGGACGGGGTGTCGAAGAAATAGAGATTGTCGGTGTCCGATAACAAAACATCGGCGGCAACGTTCGGCGCGACCGCGGCGGACTGCGACAGATCCGACAACGGTGTCGCCACGATGCCGGAGTTGTTCCGGTAGTAAACAGTGCCGGCATCGACGACGAACGCTTTTACGCCGGTTGGCAAGACGCCGCTGAGTTGGGTCGGTGATGGCCCGCCAACGCTCTCTCGATTCAATTGGACCGGAGTGAAGGTACCGGTCGTGAAATACAGAAACCCTGCGGAAAGGGCTAGCGCGTCCGGAGAGTCGAGATTTTGCGCCAGCACCGTTACGGTGCCTCCTGCTTTCGGCACCTTGCGCAGGGTCCCTTTCGCGAAATCACTCCCGAGCTCTGGTTCGGTCCAGGTGGTCGTGAAGTAGAGCATCTCAGCGTCGAGCACTAGGTTTGCCGGAAACTTGATCCCGGTCACGAGCGACGTCGTCGCAAGTGAACTGATGTCCAAGCGATCGATCGACAGATTTGCGTGCGTGAAGTAGAGGAAGGTTCCGTCGGCCGCGAGGCTGCTCGTTTGAGACGCTTCGAGGAACACGGCCGAGCAGTTGCTGGCCGAATCACCGACTTTCTCTAGGCACGAGCCATTGCAGAAGATCTGCGCGGGGGCGCACTTCGGGACTGAATTAGCATTCGTTCCAGCGCTTCCGCCTGAGCCCGCCGCGTCGATTCCGCCCGACGCGTTCCAGCCGCCTGACGCGCTCGAAACGCCCGAGGCGTTGCCAACGCCGGCGGAGCTTGGGTTCGTGCCACCGCCCATCGCGTTTCCGCCGACGTGCTCGCTCGATCCCGCGTCGCCCCCTTGCATCTGCGAGGCAGCACCGGCCGCGGCTTCGAAGCCGGGACGCGAGCCGCCGCCACAGGCAACGGCAAGCGCGAGTGTCCCCCACCACAGCCCCTGAGCTTGCCCAGCATGCCGAATACGCATTGATCGCTCCCGAGGAGGCTACGGCCTCCCCGAGTAGCGCGCAACGCCCGAGCTACGGCGCAGGACCGAACACGACGCGCAGCTTGCCCCCTTGTCCGGCCGCGAGTGTCACTTCTCGCGTGGATGCCGAGAAAGTGGCCAATGGTGCGCCGTCGAGCGTCACCGACTGGATTTGGATCGAAGCGTCGTCGATGGCGATCGGCGTCAGCTGAATGACGCGCTGAGCGCTGGTGGCCGCCACCTTGTAGTAGAGAGCAATCGGCGTGCGGTGGAGCATCAGATTGCCGTAGATGTACGTGAAGTAAAACATCTCTGTCGAGTGGTACTCGACGTTGTAGAAATTGCTCTTGATGCCGTCCGTCGGAGTGCCATTGATGTTGTTCATCTTGTACGTACCACCGTTGGTGTGGTCGATTACGTATTTGGCGAAGAACTGAAGCGATCGATCGGCCATCTTCAAGAATTTGTCGCGATCGGCCTGGTTGTCGGCGATGTACCAGTTGGACAGTCCGCTGGTGATGGCCTGTTCGATCTGCCAGCATTCGGCCAGCTTGGTGACTTGACCAGTGCTCCAATTGCCAGTCGTGTAGGGAACGCCGGCCGTCTCGTCCCAGCCGCCGTTGTTCAGAACCTCATAGATGAGCTTGCGAGCGGCAGCTCGGTAGCGCGCGTCCGGGTTTCGCAAATAGACGCGAGCCAAGACCCAGGCCGACTTCAGGATATGGCCCGTGTCGATGTTGGTTTGCGAGGTGTCGACGCTCCAGTTCGTCTTGTAGTTTTCGGGAAAGCCGTACTTGGCGATGCTCAGATCGAGGTTTGCGGCCAGTCGATCGGTGACGATGTTGGCCAAGTCGACGATCCGCTGGTGGTATGCAGTATTCGGCCAAAGTAGGTCGGCCTGCATGCCGTTCGTGGTCAGCGCATCGACGGTGGCCGTGAATCCCTTACCGGTTTGGCCGGTCATGTTCAGGTTGGCTTGGTCGTAGTAGCCAAGCTGCGATGAATTGCCGTCCCACATCTTCGTGTCGAGCAGGTTGCGCCCCTTGGTGAACCAGGCGCACGTGCTCGCATCGCGCGTCGCGTCGCAATTGGCGCCGATGCCGAGCAGCGCGTAGTGCTGCACGAAGCTCCACTTCCATGTATTCGGATCCCAATACTGGTTGTATGGCGTTAGCTTGCCAAACTCGTCGGCGGTAAAGTACCAACCGCCATTCTTGTCGTCCCAACCGTGAGCGAACAAGAACGTCAGCGCATGCGCGGCTTGCTCCAGATAGCTCTCATCCCCGGTGACCATGAACGCGCGCGAAAACGCCCAAGCGTCACGCGTCGTGGTCACGAAGCCCTTGCGACGGTCAGAGCTGACGGTTCCATCGGTCTTGACGAAGGTGAAAAACCCTCCATTTACGTTGTCCCGTGATTTTGCGCGAAAGTCTGCCAGCGATTTCAACGCGGCCACGGCGTGATCGGGAAACAGGAGATATTCACTCGTCGGCGTGTACCCGACACTGCCGCTGCTACCAGGGTTGCCGCCGCTTCCTCCGCCGCCAGCTACCGCACCACCGCTTCCTCCGCTTGCAACTGCGCCGCCGCTCCCAGCAATTGCACCACCGCTTCCTCCACTCCCGGCAACTGCGCCACCGCTCCCGGCAACTGCGCCACCGCTCCCGGCAACTGCGCCACCGCTGCCAGCAACTGCGCCACCGCTGCCAGCAACTGCGCCACCGCTGCCAGCAACTGCGCCACCGCTGCCAGCAACTGCGCCGCCGCTGCCAGCAACTGCGCCGCCGCTTCCTCCGCCAGCGATCGCGCCATTTCCGCCATTCCCTCCTGCGCCGCCTGTGCCGCCTCCGTTCCCGAGAGGGCTAATGATCGCGGGCGCCGAGTTCGCGCCAGTGGTGTTTGCGCAGTAGCCGAATGCCTGCAGTGTCGCGCCGGGGCCTACGCTCGCATTCCAACCAACCGGAGTAACGGTTTTACGCGAGCCCGAACCGGTAAAGTTGCCGTTCCAGGAGCTGTAAATGCTCGCTTGGTTGAGCTCGAGTACCACGATCCAAGCGGAGGCTGCGGCAGTCCCGGTGTTCGTGATGTTGACATTGGCGCAATAGCCCGATGCCCACGAATTCGTCTTCTGGATAACCGCCTTTAGATTCGCCCCGGACGTGTCTGCTTGAGCTGCCCGCCCAACTTCGTCGCTCCCCGAGCTGCTGCAACCCGCAAACAGCCCAATCAACAATGCCCATCCCAAGCCCTGTGCCCCGCGCATAGAAAACATCCGCTCCTCCTTGGCTGGATCCGTGCGCCTACAATGTAGGCCGACGGAGAATGTCAGTTGTGCTGAATTAGTCCAGCATTAGTGCGAACTGCCACGGAAGCCCCGCAGAAACGAGAGCAGCTTTTTGCGAACGAGCGCCGCGCATTGCAGAGTGCCAGTTCGTGTCCCACTTCCCTAGCTTGGTCTCGCGCGCGATCCGCGTCCTCTACGACTGCGTCGCGCGCAGAAGCGCGGTGCCCGTTGCGACCTCAGCGCGTCCATCGGAGAAATGATGCGCTTCTCGGAGGTGGGCCCTCCGGGTTCTCGTTTGCGTGCGCTCGGCCGCGGCAATCTCCTCCGCCGGGTCGCGCAACTGTCATTGGGAATTCTTCGAGCGCTGCTGATTGGCACGGCTTCATTCGGTCCGCCACGCCCGCCGCCCGAGCCGCCTCCACCGCAGACGACCGAACAGGTCGCTGAGTCTTCATCCGAGGCTTAGCGAAGCGCGGGCAATACTTGCGAGCGACGCGCGGAAGCGGTAGCTCTTCGAACAAGGGGTGGAACGCGATGAGCTTTCAAAATGGATAACTCGAGCGTCTGGGGAGCGTGGGGTCTGAGAATTGCGCTTGCCTTGAGTGGTTGTTTGGGGATCTGGCCTGCGTGCGCGCCAAGCAATGGCGGCCCCGGCCCGAAAGCGCTTTCGGCGGGCAGCGGTGGCGGCGTCGCTTCGGGAGGCGCGCTCGGGCAAGGCGGGGCCGCAGGCAGCTCGACGTGCGCTGCACCGGCGCTGTGCGGGAGCAGTGGTGGCCCTGACCTCGTACTCACGGCTGGCGGACCATCCTACGTCGGCGAGGCGGCTGGCGCGAGCGGCAGCTGTCAGCCGCCTGCGCTAGTTGGCCTCGGTTGCGTCGCGGCGCTCGGCGACGGCTCCGAAACGCTGTGTAACGGGCTCGACGACGATTGTGACGGCACCGTCGATGAAGGCTGTCCATGCACGGCTGGGGCCGTCCAACCGTGCTTCTCGGGGCCCCCAGGGCGACGCGGCGTCGGCGCGTGCGTGGATGGCACGCAAACGTGCGTGCGCGGGGTCGAGTTTGCACCCTACTGGGGCGAATGCGTGGGCGGCATCCGTCCCGGCCAGGAGGCATGCGACGGGCTCGACAACGACTGCAACGGCTGCGCGGACGATCTCGACGGCTGCATGCCGAAGTGGACGTGCCCCGGACCCGGCGACCCGAGGACAGCGGACGGGGCGCCGTTCGCGCCGTACTTGCTCCAAGGACGCGACTTCTTCACGGGCGCAGCGGCGGCGTGGTCGTGGACGGTTCAGGGCGGCCCGTGCGATGCGTTGACACCGAACTCCCCGAGCTTCACCCTCTTGGGCGCGAACAGCGAAATCGCAACCTTCACACCGAAGCTGAGCGGCGATTACACGGTGACGATGACGGTCACCCCCGAGACCGGACCAGCCTTCACCTGCTCGTGGATCGTGCACATCCAAGGCCCCGGGCTGCGCATCGAGATGTGCTACCCCGAAAGCACGACGGAAGACCTCGACTTGTACGTGAAGCAGCCGGGCCACCTGACGCCGTGGTTCACGGGACAAACGCACTACAGCACGGCTCTGGATCAATGCAGCTGGGCGAATTGCGAGGCGAACCTGAGGGGCGGTTTCGTCACGCCTCCGCAAGCGGTCGATCGCGCCAATTGGGGCTACCCGAACAGCCCGCTCTCACTTTGCCAGAGTGACCTGCAGGGCGCGGTCTGGCAGAGCCTCGGTTATTGCTCGAGCCCGCGCCTCGATATCGACAACAACCTGAGTGAAGGGACGGGTGTGCCCGAGAACATCAACGTCGACGCGCCGAAAGACGGCGAAACCTTCCGTATCATGGTCGCGAACTTCAGTGGAGCCATCGCCCACCCGCTCGTCAACGTCTACTGTGACGGTCGCCGTACGGCGACGATCGGCGCTGCGCCCGACGGACTTCCGGACTTCAGCGGGACGAGCGGCAGCGACGCAATCGGCGCGCTCTGGCGTGTCGCCGACGTCACGACGCACGTGGGCGGTAGTCAAACGACCTGCACGGTGAACGTGCTGCATGCGCCTGGTTCCAGCACGGGCTTCAATGTCACCTTCGATGACCCGCGCTATTGAAACGAGCAGCGGCGCCGGCGTTGCCTTTCTTTCGGGGTGCCTTCTACGGCGTCGGCAACACCAAAAAGGCCTGACAAAGTTCGTATATTCTTGGATCAGCTGCTCTGGCGGCCAGCCTTGCTCGGTCACGAGGCGTTCGTAGGTATCGACGGACAGCAGCGCCGCTTCCACAACGGCCCGCCGCGCGCCGGCTTCAGTTTGGTGCGCGGCTGAATCGAAAACCAGACCGCGGCAAGATGATTGATGACCCTGCCATTGGCGACGTGCAGGGGCCGAACCTGACTCGCGGCCAGGGCAGCCGCACGGCAAACTATGGCACCGAGCGCAAGGCCCTTTGGACCTTTCTCAGTCAAGTGTCGGCTCAGCCAACCAATCCGGGCTAGCCGAGCTTAGCCCGCGCGCGCGTAGCGACCGGGAGGCTCGCCGACATGGCGACTGAAGGCGGTGCTAAAGGTGCTGGCCGAGCCGTAGCCGACGCGCTCGGCCACTTCCTCGATGCCGAGCTCGCGGCGGCGAAGTAGATCTTTTGCGACGGCCATGCGCCAGGCGAGCAGGTATTCCATGGGCGGCATACCCACGTTTCGCGTGAAACGTTCGAAGAACGCAGAGCGCGAAAGCGCGGCCACCTTGGCCAGTTGAGGCACGGTCCACGCGCGCGCGAGCTGGGCGTGCATTTGCCGGAGCGCGGGTGCGAGCCGCGCGTCGGAAAGACCGCGCAGCAGCCCGGGAGGCGCATCATCACCAGGTGCCCCGCGCAGCGCCTCGACGAGCAGGATCTCGACCAGACGCGAGAGCACGAGCTCACGACCCGATCTGCGTTCGCTCGACTCCTCAGCGACTAGGCGCACCAACGTCGCGAGCCGGGGGGCGCCGCGCAGGTGAAAGAATCCGGGTAGAAGCGAGACCACGAGCGCACTATCGGGCGAGTCGAAGACGAAGTAGCCACCGAGTATCCGCACATCGGGGCGGCCTCCACGCGTGCCGTGACGAACTTCGGCCGTCGGCGTGGACATCAGCTTGGGGTCGATGCGCTCGGGCGGTACGGGCTCGAAGCCAGACATGGTGAACCCGGGGGTCGCCGGCAGCAGCACGAAGTCGCCGGCCTCGAGCGTCACGGCGCAGTGCCCGTCGACTGCGAGGCGACAGCTGCCCTCGAGCACTGCAGCGAAGCTCGGCTGGTCGAAGCGGGAGTAGCGGACGCCCCAGCGCCCCGCCCCGCTGATGCGTTTGGCAAACACGGTGCGCGGCTGAAGCAGCGTGATGATCTCGGACAGCGGATCGTGCATGGCTGGACTCTAGCAAACAAAAAGCGGACTTTGACTAGTTGAGAGTCCGGCTGCCCGCTCCTATACCTAGTCACATGAAAACCGTACTGATTACTGGTTGCTCCTCGGGTTATGGCCTCGAGACCGCCCGTCATTTCCACACACGGGGCTGGAACGTGATCGCCACCATGCGCACCCCGCGCGAAGACATCCTGCCCCGGTCGGAACGGCTGCGCGTGCTCGCGCTCGACGTGACGAAGCCCGCCAGCATCGTCGCCGCACTCGAAGCGAGCGGGCCGATCGACGTGCTGGTCAACAATGCCGGTATTGGGCTGTTTGGCGCCTTCGAAGTGACGCCGATGACCACGGTGCGCGAGGTGTTCGAGGCCAATACCTTCGGTGTGATGGCGATGACTCAGGCGGCGTTGCCGCAGCTGCGCGCGCGCAGGTCGGGGGTGATCGTGAATGTGACCTCGAGCGCGACGCTCGCACCAATGCCGCTCGTGGCCGCGTACACGGCGAGCAAAATGGCCGTCGAAGGCTTCACCGCATCGCTCGCGTTCGAGCTCGCCGAGTTCGACGTGCGGGTCAAGCTGGTCGAGCCCGGCTACGGACCCAGCACTGCTTTTACGAAGAACAGTGGCTCGCGCTTGGAAGGGCTGATCCCCGAGGCATACGCGCCCCTCGCCCAACGTATCTTCGCGACCCTCGGACAAGGCCCGGCGGCTGTCACGACCGAGGGCGACGTCGCTGAAGGCGTGTGGCGCGCCGCCAACGATACCTCGGGTCAGCTGCGATTTCCGGCGGGCGCGGATGCGGTGGCGCTGGCTCAAGCCCGATGATTGGCGCCGTCCGCCAGATCACGGACGGATCCCACAGCGCCGTTGCCGAAAAGGGTTTGGCCAGCACCGGGTGTCCCAGCGCGGATCGGGTGGCCTCCTCACTGTAACCAACATTGGCTGGAGTCAATCGGCAGGAATCGCGGCCACGACCGCGGTTGCGTTGTGCCACCCGTCGAGATGCCCCGGGCGGCGGGCAATTTCGCCATAGGTCAGAAAGCCCGCCACGGGCACGTCCCCAAATACCGAGCGCACGGCCTCTATCTCGCGTCGAAACGCGTCCCTCAAGATCATGCCCCTGCATACGCAGTCGAACAGCAGGACACCCGCTGGCTGCGCGCCCTCCAAGCCGGCCTTCGCGCTTTCGGCCGCGCGCCTGGCGGCTTGGATCATGTTGTCGGGCTCGCCGTCCAGAATGCTGATCATCGATCCTTCTGGGATCGATGCGGCGCAGGTCAGCGCGCCCTTTGCGTCCGTCGAGAGCGGCGCGCGTGCGCGGGTGATGCGCTCGAAAAAATGGATGCCGATCTCGTTGGCGATCATATAAGGCGGGGCATTTGCGCGGCTCAGCGTGATCCCGCGCTTGGCCGCGTGCGCGCGATACGCCTCGAACGCCGGTGCGCCGTCTATCTCGTGGACGATGTTTTCGGTGGCGCGGGTCACGCGCATCGGGCTCGAAGTGGGGCGCAGGCCGTGATCGACACCGACGCCCCATGGGCTACGGCTGAAAACGTGGAGCGCCACCGCGGAATCTGCGGCAACGGTCGCGCCCATACCGACCAGGGTCCGTTCGAATTTCGCCTCGTCGCCCGCGGCTCCGCCCACGATCCGCGACACTGAGTGCATCCGTTCGAACATCTGCTGCACCAGATCTTCTCCAGTGCCCGCGAGCCCGTCGGTGAGTAGGACGGTGGTCATGTGTCGTCGGCCGCCCGATTGAGCCGCGCGCTTGGTCTCGCCCAACCCGTTGCACAGGCGCTCCGCGACGTCCGCGACCTGAGCCTTCAGTCCCGAGGCCAAGTTGGCCTTGATCTCGAACGAGTCAGATGCGACGAGCAGCACCACCAAACCGTCGTGTGAGTACCCGAGCTCGGTCAGTTCCCCCGCGGTGGTACTGGTGAGCAGCGGCGCGCGGCCCAATTGCTTCTGCGCCGATGCAGCGGCAGTGGTTACGTCGTGCTTCGGTCCCAAGAAAAGAAACCCGAACGAGGGACTCTTGCCGTCGAGCTTCCACAGCGCGTGTCCCAATGCCTCCTTGAGTGCCGCCGCCGTGTCGCGATTGATCGATGCCCCTGTACCGACTTTGGTCGTCATCGTTGTGCCTAACTCCGCTCGAAACCGAAACGGCCTCACCATTCTAGGCTTAAGCCCTCGCAAATAGCCCGGAAGTGGGCGACTCCAACGTCGCTTGAGCGCCCTTCATCGATCTGCCGAAGCTGAACATTTCCTCGACTTCAATTGTTCAATTGGTGGGTTCCTCGCCGCCCCAGCCCTGCCTGCTCGTGTACTGATTGAAGACCGCCGCGTAGGCGGATGAATCCGATGTGGCTTCGATATCGCACTTCATTCGGCTCACTTGGCCTGCTCGTGGCGCTGGTCGCGTGCTCGCAGCACGACTCACCCATCAGTGCAAAGCGACGGGGGCGCGGCCCAAAGCAACGCCGGGACGTCCAGCGCCGCGGGCCATGTCCGGGGCTGCTGGCCTTGGTGGCACCAGCTCGGTCGGCGCGTCCGGCGCGTCCGGCGCTTTCGGGCAGGGCGGCTTCGCGGCGAGCGCGGGCGCGGGAGGGCACCAACACCGGCACCGCCGGAGGTCTCCAGCGCTGGGTCGGGTGGAATCGCAGGCGCGCCCGGAGGCGGCTCGGCGGGGGCCGCTTCCGGCAGCGCAGGGCACGGGCAGCTCCGGCATTTGGCAGTACTGCAGGCGCGGCCGGCAACTCGGCGGCATTCGCTCAAGTCTCGACCATATTCGGTAAGAACTGCGGACTCTCGGGCTGTCACGCCGACAAGCAGTCGCCGCGGTTCGCGAACGACGCGATGCTTTACGCGACGCTCACCGCAGGCACCGTCCTCGCCGAGTGTGACTACATGAAGCTGATTGAGCCCGGTGATCCGTCGAAGAGTGCGCTCGTGAGACTGATGAACCGAAAGTGCGGCAGCTTCACCATGCCGCCCACCTGCAACAAGACGACGTGCCTTTCCGCCGCAGATCTCGAGACCCTCAGTGATTGGGTTCAGGCCGGCGCGCCGCCTTAGAGCGGGGTCTGTCGCTGACGAACACTCAGACTCGATATTTCAATACACGACGGCACCGTGCTCTATCGGCAAAATTAGCGCGCTCAGCTCCGGCGACCGTGCGAAGATGCGCGGCGGGCAGCGGGTGTTCGCAGAAACGACATCCTACGACCGCGTTTGGCCGTGTGAACGAACCAACGGCTCAGCCAAGCTCTGACATTCTCCCGCAGGAGTCCATGATGTTCCACGTTCCCCGATCGAGCTCGCGGCTGCAGCCGCTCGTGATGTCAGGCTTCCTCGTGCTCGCGTCAGGGGCGATCGGATGCGGCGGCAACAAGAACGTTGACGACGGTAGCACCGCCCCGAGTACGACTGCGACTGGCGGCAAAGGCGTCTCGCCAACCGAACCTGGCGGCGCAGGCGGAACCTCCGCGTCCTCGAGCGGAGCGGGCGGGAGCCCCGCAGTTGGCACGGCAGGTGCGGTTGAAGCCCGGCAGCGGCGCGGGGGGGGACCGCGATCAGCGGGCAAGGCGGAGCCACGGCGGTGAGTCACGATCACTGCGTCTACGGCTACGATCCGGGAACCGACCGACGCCATCATGAAGGACGGCCCTGCTGAGTACTATCCAGCGGGCAAGATGGATCCGTCGATCGTGGATCTGACCGTGCAGCCCGAGGTCCTCAGCTGGATGCAGAGCCACTTTTGGGAGGCGGCACACGTCGAATGGCACGCAATTCGGACGTGCAGCCTTCCCGGCGGTCCGCGCGGCTCGAAGGTGAATATCTGTCAGTTCACCGACATGATTCCCACCGATCAGAATTGCCAGAGCACGGGCGACGGCTATCAGTTCTTGCTCTTTCATCGCCACATGCTCGAGGGCGCTGAAGCAGCTCTGGCCAAAAGCACATGGATCAGTTCAGTGCTTTCCCGAAGTTCCCCCAATCCGCCGATGATGTACCTCAACAGTGGCGGGCTGCTTGGCAAAAGTTCAATGCGACGGATCTGGCCAACGCCAAGATCGCCGAGGAAAACGACAAGCCCGAGAACCTAGCCATGTTCCCCGACGAGGGAGCGCTCGGCTTCTGGTTGCAGTGCAACATGGGGACGACCATCAAGGGCTTCAGCCTCAAGTCGGGCGGCCTGCACGGCGAATCTCACGCTCACTGGGTGAGGCAGGGCAACACTGACCATGGCTTGGGCAACACGAGCTCCAACGTCGACAATTACATGTTCTGGAAGTTGCACGGCTGGATGGACAATGTCTGGGAGAAGTACCGCGCCGCCAAGGGCCTGAAGCGGACCGACCAGAAGTACGTCGACGACATGCTGGCCCAATGCCACGAGATGGATTATCGAGGCCGAGATCTGCAGAACGGGCGCCAAGCCCGTGGACATGACCACACCGCTCCCGGTCGAGTCCGGCTTCTTTCACGAGAAAGTGCGGGCGATCTTCGAGGCCGCTGCCAACAAGTGTAGCGGCTGCCATTCGGCGGCAGGGCCGGAAGCCGGCATGTCGCTCGGCGGGCACATCAGCTCCGAAGGACATCGTGGCCGGCTTGGTCAACCAGCAAGCCGTCGGCGGTGGTCAATTCAAGCGCATCGTGCCAGGTCAGCCCGATCAAAGCTGGCTTTATCTGAAGATCACGGCGATGGCGACCAACTGCACGGCCACCAGCGCCAGCCAGTGCTTCCCAGGTCCGATGCCTCCCTCGGCGATGGCAACGCGACCGTGGAGCGCAGCCGACGCAGCGATCGTGCGCCAGTGGAGTCACCGACGGCGACAAAGGGCCCGAAATAGCAGGGCGTGAGCCTCGTCGAGTGCGACTCCTGCCACTTCATTGCAGGCATTGGGTCGCGATCAGCGTTTCTCAGGACGCTCTCCAGCGTCGTAGTGCCTTTGACCGAGCTGGCTACGCCCGATTCGAAGTCGATCCAGCCTTCGTTGAAGCCATCCAACATGCGGATGCGGGGCGTGGGATTCGACATGCCCTGCATCAGGAACAGCTCTCGCCAGGTATCGCGCGGCACCGCCTTCATACGCACGGGCTTTTCGAGCAACTGGGAGAATACGGGGGCGATCTCGTTGGGGGCTCACGCGCGTCGGCCCCTCCAGCTCGATGACGCGCTGTCCGCTCCAGGTTTCTTGAAGTAGCTGAGCCGCGACGCGCGCGATGTCAGCCGTCGCGACCATCCGGAAACGGGTGGGTCGAGCGGCTGCAGAAAGCTGGGGATGACGCGGATTGCTGCGCTGGAGCGACGTCCCAGCTGCAGTTCTCCATGAACCACGCCGGTCGCAAGAAACTAATCGGCAGCGGGAGCTCACCCAGCTCTTGCTCCATGATGCCCAGCGTCGAAAGCAAATTCTCGGTCGTGGCCTGCGCGCCGATCGTCGTTAAGCAAACGACTCGGGATGGCACGGCCCGCGAGCAACGCGGTCTGCAGCGGCGGCGAGGACTCGCCCGGAGCTCTGGAAAGCCGGGCGACGGGTCGAAGTTCGCGGGCAGAAGGACGAAGACGCTGTCCATGCCCGTGAAGGCGGCGGTCAGCGCCGCGGCGTCCGCGAATGTCGGCGATTGCAACGCGACAACCCTGAGCGGCCCAGCCGGCCGCCTTGCTCTCGTCTCGCAGTACGGCCCGAACCGATTGCCCGCTGTTGAGCAGGGTTCGCGCCACAAACTGGTGGCCAAGTCCTTTCGTGGCAAAACCGGCAAGCTGTTGCGCCCATTGGTCGGCCGCGCGCAGTTCGACGAGGGCCTGCGCAGCGCGATCGGCGAACGTTGGCTGCTCGCGCGACGAGAGAGCTCACGCGCCATCGTCCGCCGCGGCATCGAGAGCGGTGAGCTGAGGGCGGGGCTCGATCCGGATGTCGTACTCGACGCGCTCTACGGCCCGCTCTATCACCGACTGCTCTTACCCTATGATGGTACGGAGGTGCGCCTGTCGGATGCGTACGTCGATTCGTTGATCGACACGGTATTCGGCGGGCTCGCCAGAGAGCGGAAAAAATGACCAGCCTATTGGGGGCCGGCTGGAAATGAGTGGCTCGATTGGAATGAGCCCGCGCTCATTCGGTGTCGGGCCGACCGATTGAGTCGCTTTTGAGAGATCACAATCGGTATCACCGGGCATCTTGGAGGCATGAAGACAACGTGGGTATCGATCACCGGGCTTAGCCTTACCTTCCTCGTCGCCGCGTGCTCCAGCACGACGAGCCCCACAGGCACGGGGGCTGCCGGTGCCGGACCTGGGGCTGCAGGCGCTGGAACTGGCGCCGCCGGCGCAGGCACCGGTACCGCAGGCGCGGGGACCGGTACCGCAGGCGCGGGGACCGGCACCGCAGGCACGGGGACCGGCACCGCGGGTGCGGGCACTGGCACCGCGGGCGCGGGGACCGGCACTGCGGGCGCGGGCGGAACACCCGGAGCTGCCGGAGACGCGGGCAACGCCGCCGGCTCCGGAAACGTGGCCGGCTCGACGTCAGCTCCGCTGCCTCGACTGGTTACCTCTGCTGCAAATGCCTATTGGAAGACGGATGGGATGTTGACGGAGGTGACCACGGGAACCGCCGACGTGACCGTGAACGATGCTTCAGGGGCTCAAACCTGGGAAGGCTTCGGCGGCGCCTTCAACGAGATGGGCTGGAAGTACCTGATGACGCTCAGCGAGGCCGACCGCACCGCCGCCCTCAAATTGCTCTTCGGCGATGACGGCGCGCGCTTCAACATGGGTCGCATCCCCATGGGAGCGAGCGACTACGCGATCGCTCGCTACACGCTCGACGAAACGGCCGGCGACACCGCGATGGCCAGCTTCTCGATCGATCACGACAAGACGTACCTCCTACCGTACGTGAAAGCAGCGATGGCGATCAGGCCCAACATCCGTTTCTGGGCCAGCCCCTGGACCCCGCCCACGTGGATGAAGACCGGACAAAAGAGCGGTAACGTGCCTTCCCCGTTCGACGGCGGCACGATGAAAACCGACGACACCACACTGGCGGCGCACGCGCAGTACTTCGTGAAGTTCGTGCAGCAGTACGGCGCAGAGGGCATCAAGATCATCGCCGTTGCCCCGCAGAACGAGCCCAACTTCGATCAAAATTATCCGTCTTGCCTGTGGGGGACCGATACGTTCGTGAAATTCGTCGGTAAGTTCCTGGGCCCGGCCATGATGACCGCGAGTCCGGACACGGCGATCATGCTGGGCACGATGTCCAACGGCGACAAAGATCCGGCCATCGTCACTGCCGTGCTGGCGGATGCCACGGCCAAGAGCTTCATCAAGATGATCGGCCTGCAATGGGGCATGTCAGACCATATCGCCAGCGCGAAGCCCTCAGGGCTACCGATGTGGCAAACCGAGCACAAGTGCGGCAACTACCCCTGGATGGGCGGCTACCAGAGCACGGCCCCGAATGACCAAGCCTATGCCGTGGAAAGCTGGGGACTCATCAGAGACTGGATCAAAGGCGGCGTGACCTCCTACAGCGCGTGGAACATGGTGCTGGACAAGGCGGGTAAAGGCATCGATACCACTCGGGATTGGGCGCAAGATGCACTCATGTTCGTGGACGGAGGCAAGCTGACCATCACACCGGCTTACTACGTTTTCCGCCATCTTTCGCAGTACGTCGAACCGGGCGCGAAGCTCGTGGCGACGACTGGCGGTGACGCGCTGGCGTTCAAGAACCCCAACGGCAAAATCGTAACGGTTCTGTACAACTCGGGCGCAGCGAAGACCGCCATCGTCTCCGCTGGCGGCAAGATGGTCTCGTTCGCGATGCCGGGCGCCGGTTGGGCAACCGTCACGACGCAGTGAGAGCTGCCGATAGCTTTGCTGCGCTCGATCGAGCGTAGCAGGCACGATGCAGGCGGGCTCGCGAAGCAGCGCGAGCTCGCCTGTTTCATTTTGTAAGAGCGAACGCTCTGGGAGGACGCACTCACCGGCGGCGGGAGCTCTGCAGTGAACCCAGAAGCTCGGAGCTTCACTCTGACCAATTGCCGATCGCGACTGGCTTGTTACTCCCAGCCTTCCCGCCTGCGGCGCTAGAGCTTGATGGGCCAACCCAACAAGAAAGGCAGAGAACGATGAATGCACGGAGGATTGAAGGAGCGATTGCATTGGTGACGGGCGCGAACCGCGGAATCGGGCGCGCACTGACGGAGGCATTGCTCGCCCGAGGCGTGAGGAAGGTCTATGCGGCAGCGCGCAATCCGGCGACCTTGGGCGCGCTGCGTGACGCGCGGCTCGTGCCGCTGCGGCTCGACGTCACCGACGCGGACCAGATCCGCGCCGCGACAAAAGCGGCTTCGGACGTGACGCTGGTCTTCAACAATGCCGGCGTGGTGCTCAACGCGGGCATCGCGGGCGCGTCGGTGATCGCGCACGCTCGACGCGAGATGGAGGTGAATTACTTCGGACCGCTGCAACTGCTGCAGTACCTCGCGCCGATCCTGGCTGGAAACGGCGGGGGCGCGCTAGTGAACGTGGGCTCGGCGGCGGGCCTGACCAACATCGCCCTCTTCCCGACCTACAGCGCATCCAAAGCGGCACTTCACTCGCTGACTCAGGCCGCACGTGTCCTGCTCGGGGCGCAGGGAACATCGGTCTTCGGCGTGTACGCCGGCCCCGTCGACACCGATATGGTCCGTGAGCTCGCACTGCCGAAGGCCTCGCCGCGAGACGTCGCGTTCGCGATCCTCGACGGCATCGAAACCGGACAGGAGGACATTTTTCCGGATTCATTCGCGCAGGAGTTTGCCCGGCAGTTCGAGTCCTCTCCAAAGTCCTCCGAACGACAGGCCGCCGCGATGGTCGCGGCGATGGCATCAGGCTCAGCGGCGTAAAAAAAAGAGGAGAAGAACCATGACCAAGCATCTAACCGGGACGCGTGAAGAGTGGATTTTAGCTCGACTCGAGCTGCTCAAAGAAGAGAAGGAACTCACGCGGCGCAGCGACGAGCTTTCGCAACGGCGCCGGGATTTGCCGTGGGTTCGCATCGGAAAACAATATCGATTCGACGCCGACGAGGGCAGCGCCTCACTGGCGGACTTGTTCAAGGGGCGCTCGCAACTGCTCCTCTATCACTTCATGTTCGGACCGGCCTACAAGGCAGGTTGCCCGTCGTGCTCGACGATCGCGGACGGATTCAATGGTGTCGCGGTGCATCTGGCGAACCACGACGTGGCGCTGACAGCCGTATCGCGCGCGCCTCTGCCGAAACTGTTGGCGTTCAAGCAACGGATGGGCTGGACCTTTCCCTGGGTATCCTCGTTCGACAGCGACTTCAACCGCGACTTCAACGTGCAGTTCACCGAGCAAGAGCAGCGCGAGGGCGGCATCGAATACAACTACCGACGCGAGGCGCAGTGGACACTCCGGCCGAGCGAGGAACCCGGCGGCGGGCTGGTCGATCAGGTCGCGGCAATGACGGGAACCGACACGGCCACCTACACGCGTGAGCGCCCTGGCGTCAGCGCCTTCGTGCTCGAGGACGGCGTGGTCTATCACTCTTATTCCGCCTACGCGCGCGGCGTGGATGGTCTTTGGGGCATGTATCAGTGGCTCGATCGCGCGCCGCGTGGTCGCAACGAGACCGGCGTCTGGTGGCGACGCCATGACGAGTACGGCCAATTGTAACGGAAAAGCCGCATTCCAGAAATCCTACCGACCATTGGATGAGCTATATCGGGCCGGCCTCCCGGCTACCTCGAAAGCTCATTCAATGCTCAAACTATTCACGCAGTTCCACGTCCTCATCAGTTTGCTCGGAATCGCCACCGGATTCGTCGTCGTCTTCGGCATGTTGACCGGCGATCCGCTCGACGGTTGGACCGTCATTTTCCTAGCCACGACCATCGCTACGAGTGTGACCGGGTTCATGTTCCCTTTCGAGAAGCTTTTGCCTTCGCACATCGTCGGCGCCCTCTCGCTGGTGCTGCTCGGCCTGGCCGTCTACGCGCGCTACGGAGCCCATTTGGCTGGCCCATTTTCATGGATCTACGTGGTCTGCGCCGTGATCGCGCAGTACCTGAACTTCTTCGTGCTGATCGTGCAGAGCTTCCAGAAAATCCCCGCGCTCAAGAAACTCGCCCCCACGCAAACCGAGACGCCATTCAAGATCGCACAAGGCGTCGCGCTCTTGGCGTTCGTCGGGCTGGGCATCAAGGCCGTTTTCGCGATCAACTAGTGAGCGCAAGGAGCGTTCATCAGCGACAATCGCCGCAGGTGCTCGTTCGTCAACGACTGCTCAGAGATGAGCGAGGACTCCGTCCACAATCAGCTCGGTGCCGGTGATGTAAGAGGACGCATCAGAGGCCAGAAATAGCGCTGCTTGCGCGACTTCCCTCGCCTCGCCCCAGCGTCCCATCGGCACCATCGGCACCATCGGCACCATCGCAGCCACGTACGCAGATACGGCAGGACCGTCGCGTTTTTTTGCAAGATTCTCTACGGCACTTGCTCACGGCGGAGTGACCCGCCCGAGAGCGTTGCCCATACTATTCGCGTTGGAAACGATCTCGCTTGCGAGCGTGGTGAGTCGCTTGCGGTCGAGCTCAGTCAACCCTTCGAGCAGGGCGTTCAGCTCGCGTTGCACTTGCTTGAGCCCCTTCTGTAGCAGCTCTCGGCCCCGCTCGGTGAGCGCCACGCGGACGGCGCGACCGTCCTCCGGAGTGCTCGCGCGACGGACCAAACCGCGACGTTCGGCGCGGTCGACGAGCCCGGTCACGCTCGACTTGTCGAGCTCGAGGAACGTCGCGATCTCCTGCATGCCGGGTTCTCGATCGCGCAAGATCCCGAGCAAGCGCAGTTGCACGAGTGAAAGCTCGTGCTCGTCGGCTATGCGACCAAGCACCCGATGGACCGCGAACGAGAGCTGGACCAGGCCGTCCACGAGCCCCAGGTCGGACTCGCGGCCCTTGGAGCGCCTGGGTCGTGTGTCGTCGTTCATGATCCTAGCCTACTTGACTTTGTTTGTGACGCAAACCATGTTGTTTGTGTCACAAACCATCTACGCCGAGGGATCCGATGAAAGCAGCCGTTGTCCGCTCATTCAATGCTCCGCCCCGCTACGAAGATTTCGATCTGCCGCCGTCGCACGGCCCGGACGACGTGCTGGTCGACGTGCTCGCCGCGGGGCTTCATCCGCGGGTTCGCAGCGGCGCATCGGGCACGCACTACGCGGACGAGCGCGTGCTTCCGATGATCCCAGGCATCGACGCCGTTGGTCGTCTGCCAAACGGCGAGCTGGTCTACTGCGTCGTGCACGACACGCCGTACGGCACGATGGCCGCGCAGGTCGTCGCCGATCGACGCCGCTGTGTTCCGCTCCCAGACGGCATCGACGAAGCCGTCCTCGCCGCCGGAATGAACCCCGCGATGTCGTCATGGATCGCGCTGCGCCTGCGCGCGCCGATCCAACCCGGGCAGAGCGTGTTCGTGCTGGGCGCAACCGGCAACGCGGGACAGATGGCGATCCAGATCGCCAAACTGCTCGGCGCAGGTCGCGTGGTTGGCGCGGGCCGCGAGCTGAGCCGCCTCGAATCGTCCCGCGCCGATGCAGTCGTTTCGCTCGTCGGTGAGCCCGATTCGGTCGCCACTGCCGTCGCTCAGGCAGCGTCCGAGTCCGACATCGTGCTCGACTACTTGTGGGGCCAGCCTGCCGCCGACGCGATGACGGCCATGCTCACCGCTCGCCAGGAACGCGCGAAGCCCATCGACTGGATCCAGATCGGATCCGTCGCGGGATCGACGATGGCGCTCCCGTCGGCCGCACTGCGCTCGACCAACCTGCGCATCATGGGCAGTGGGCAGGGCTCCGTGCCGGTGAGGGCGATCGTCGCCGAACTTCCGCGGCTTGCGCAGGAGCTGATTGCAGGCCGGATCGCGGTGGACGCCATGCGCGTGCCGCTCGCGGAAGTCGAAAAGGCTTGGGATACGCCCGTTCCGGCCGGACGACGCGTCGTCCTGGTGCCCTGATAGGCGACATTTCGGCTGCTAAAGTCCTCGCAGCTCGCGATCAGAGGTGACAACGAGCGGCTAAGCTTCAACACTCGGAGCCATGGGACGCGCACTGCTGCTCCTGGTGGTGAGCTGCTCGCTCTTCGCCTGCGAGACGAAGCTCGTCGTCGGCCAGCGGAATGACGCCGCTGGCGACGACGCCGGTGCCGCTGGTGCACAATGCACGGACAGCGGCAGTATCCCCGCAGAGACGGACCCGATCGCGCTTCCATGGTCCACGGGCTTCGAGAATGGGTTCTGCGACTATGAGGCGAGCGGAGGGTTTTGCATCGGAGGCGGGACGCGCAAGACCGTCACGTCTCCGACAGCGCAATTCGGGCAGTTCGCGGCAGCGTTCAGCGTCGACTCGGCCGACACTGCGAGCAACCAGGCCCGCTGCGTCCGCCAAGGCGTGCTTCCCGAGGAAGCCTACTACGGCGCGTGGTATTACATTCCGGCGCCCGCAACCCTGATAGACAACTCTTCACTGTGGAACCTGTGGCACTTTCAAGGCGGCGATGCATCCCAGAAAGGGCTCTGGGATATCTCGTTGATCAATGGGGACAGCGGCGCTCTCGAGCTTTTGGTGTACGATTTTTTGACACCCGTGGTGCGAAAGCAGACCGCCATGCGAGCGATCCCAATCCCGATCGGCTCCTGGTTTCATATCGAGTTTTTTCTCAAGCGACGCTCCGACGCGACGGGTGAGATCCGACTTTATCAGGACGGCCAGAAGATCATCGAGGCGACGGACTTGATCACGGATGATTCGAGCTGGGGTCAATGGTACGTCGGCAACATCTCGAAGGGCCTGACGCCCGCGGATTCTACCCTGTACGTCGATGACGTCACCATTGACACGAAGCTCCTCCCCTAGCCTTCGGGGTGTTCCGCGCCGCATCGCGAGCACACTGTTCGCGCTGTCGGGCTGGCTGGTGTCGGGCACTGGACTCGCACAGCCCGTCACGACTCTCACTCTACGCTGGGATGCACCTGCCGGCTGCCCAAAGCAAAGCGACGTGAGCAACCGGATCCGCAGGCTCACTGGATCGACGAGCTCGACGGCCCCGCTTCTGCAGGCCGAGGGCAGGATCACGCAGACTGACAGTGCGCACTTTCACTTGAAGCTGGTCACGCGCTCGGGCAGCCTCGTGGGTGAGCGTAACCTCGACGACTCGTCTTGCGAGAACCTCGCTGGCGCCGCAGCAGTTTGTCTCGCTTTGCTGATGCGCTCGGAGGAGCCGCTCCGCGAGGCGGATCTCGGAGGGCAGCCAGTTGCGGGCGCGGCAATCGGCAGCGAGCAACCGTCCACGCTAGCTGCAGCCGAATCGGAAAGGCAGCCTGAAAATAAATCCTCCAGCGATTCGGGTAAACCCAAACCTAGCTTAGCTGACTCCGAGGTATACGCGAGCACTGCGTCGGAAAGACGTTGGCAGCTCCTCGTCGAGCTGCCACTGGCAGCGCTGAGTTTCGGACCGCTTCCAAAGCCCAGCGGGGGCTTGGCATTCGCTGCTGGCGTCTCTTACGAGAACTGGCGCCTCTTGCTCGCGGGGTCGGCATGGCTTCGCCAAAACGTGGCGACCGAGCAGTCCCTCGGCTACGGCGCCGAGGTCGATCGCATGACCGGTACGCTCAAAGCTTGCCGCGCCTTGCGTCACTCTGCGTTCGAGATCGCACCTTGCCTGGTGTTGTCGCTCGAGCACATCTCGGCCCGCGGCACCGGCGCGGACATCACGTCGCTCTCGGAACAGGCCACCTGGCTGGGCGTAGGCGCGGGAGCCCAAGGTCGGCTGGATTTGGCGAGCTGGCTCAGTGTGCTGGTTGGGGTCGACGCCCAGATTGAGACGGCCCGGCCTCTGATTTCGATCGATGGGGTGGGCAAGCTGGGACAGCTGGGACCAGCCGCATTTACGCTAACCATTGGCCCTGAGTGGATTTTGTGATGGACGGCAGCCGGCCTGGATACTGCATCGGAAGTCGAGAATGACAGGCGTTGACTCAGCTGCTCAGGCGCTGGCCGTTCTCGAGAACGTAGGTTCTGAAATTACTGCCGCCACCGTGCCCAGCTTTCAAGCCGTTTACGCGAAATATTTCGACTTTGTTTGGGCATCTACCAGGCGCCTGGGGGTGAACGCGTCGGCGATCGACGACGTGGTCCAAGATATCTTCATCGCGATTCACTCGCACCTTCACACCTTGCAGCGACCAGAGGCCCTGAAGAGTTGGATCTACAGCGTCGCGCGCCGAACGGTGAGCAATCACAACCGAGCCGTGCGCGCACGAGGCGGCAACGCGACCACGAACGCCTTTGACGAGCTCGAATCACAGCAGCCAACACCGTTCGAAGTCACGCAAAAGAACTCCGACTTGCAATTGCTAGGCAAGCTTCTCGCGGAGCTCGAAGAGCTCAAGCGTGAGGTATTCACGCTCGTGGAGATCGAGGAGATGACCGTGCCCGAAGTCGCCGATGCCCTAGATATTCCGGTAAACACCGCCTATTCTCGGCTCCGCGCGGCAAGGCTCGCCTTCGAAGCCGCCGTCGCCCGACATGACGCGCGAGACAAAAGGAAATGACGATCATGTCGGAGCTAGGTCCTAGAGCTCGTGAGATCTTGCACTCCGGTCGCGAGCTGAACCGACCCACGGACGCAGACCGCAACCGAATCGAAAACGCGTTGCGGGATCGGCTGGGCGCTGCTCTATCGCTGACAGAAGGCGGCAAAGCGCCCCCCGCGGTGCACCCGCGCTGGCCGTTCGTCACGAGCATCGTGGTTGGCGCCGGTTTGGTTGGCGGGGTCGTGTTCTTCAGCGCCCAGCACCAGCCCGTCACTGCGAGCACGACGCGCGCTGTCGTCGCGGCAGTCGTTGCGACGAGCTCGGCGTCGCCGCCCACGTCAGCCGTGGAGCTCCCCCCGAGCCCCACCCCGAAGCAGCTAGCGCTCGTGTCTTCCGATCGCCCGACGCCTTCGGCGCGCCCGGCAGAGGATCGCCTCGCGCAAGAAGTCGCGCTGCTAGCGCGCGCGACGAGTAGCTTGCACGCCGGCCGCCCTGCCGACGCGCTCAAGGTACTCGATGAGTACCAGCGTCGGTTTCCGAAGGGCCTGCTCAGCGAAGAGCGCCGCGCTGCCCGAGCGCAGGCGCTGTGCGCGCTCGGTCGTCAAAGCGAAGCGCAGGCGGAGCTAGCGCGCCTCGCGCCACAGTCGCTCGCGGCCGCCCGCGCCCAGCAGGTTTGCGACGCGCGCGCTGCGACCGGGCCTTAACGCAAGCGCTCGGCACTACCGGGACCTTCAGCGTGTCGCACGAGTTCCGCGTGCTCGGCCCGGACCGGCCTCCGAGCGCCTAATCTCTCAGGTATCTCGCCAGCGAAAGCTTTGCGCGGGCAGGAGACGCACCAGATCGCGTACATCGGGCCTTGGAAGACGCGCCGCGAGCGGCTCCTCCACCTTCCGCGCACTCGTGTGCTTACACAACTCGGAGTGTCGGCGCAGGCGCTGGTGTCCTTTCCGAACTGACTCCCCATCGAAGGCAGTCATTTGCTCAACGTCAACACGCCGGGCCGATACGGCAGTTTGCCGTAATCACCGCCGGAGCTGGGCGAACGTCCTTGATACATGAACTGCATATTGCAGGGGTCGACCGGGAACGTCTCCGCAGGGTCGTTTCGAACGATGTCGCCGTGACTAATGTCGTTGGTCCAGGCAGTCCCGCCATCGAACGTGACATTTGCCTTGCCGGCAAAGGGCTTACTCTCCGTTGCTGCGAGGGGTGTCCAAGTGCCGGCGAGGTCGGTCGCAGTGAAGGAGCGAAAGTATCGTCCATTGCCGCCGATCGCTTCCACCAGCATGAGGTACTGATTCGAGCCTTTGACCGAGTACACTTGCACCGCCTCGAACAGATTGCTCTGAGTGTCGGTCATGATGGTTTCGTAGCCACTGAACGTGCCTGGAAAACTGTCAATTGCCATGTCCGAGCGGTGAATCCTACCGTCGTCCGTCGCAAAGAACAGATAGCAGTTCGTGCTGTCGCAGATCTCCGTTTGATCGATGGGCCCCGTGCTCGAGCTGGGACCTCCGGTAAAAAGGGCATTCTCGGCCGACCATTTCGATGAATCAGTGGGGTCGGACGAGGTCGCGTAGCTGAAGGCCGTCTTGCCCCATTGGTAGGCGAGCACCCAGATCTTCTTCGGAGTGAAGTAGAATAGCGTTGGCGCAACGGCGGTTCGGGACAACGCGACCTGGGCGGCAGTGGCCGCCTGCGGCCAATCCCCGAAGGTGAACATGGCGGCGCCCCACGCCGAGCCGGTGTCGTGAGTCGTCATGTAGACGATATGTTGATTGTCATAGACGACGTTGGTGAAGTCCTTGAGCGAGACCCAGCCCGACTTCGGCTCCGCGATCGCTCCAGTAGATGTCCACTTGAACGCGGTGGGCAAAGGACAGGTCGCGGAGCTTCCGGCGGTGCCAGCTCCGCCATTGCCGCCCCCCGGAGCGCCGCCACCTGTCCCACCCGTGCCTGGCGTGCCCGCCGAACTGCTACCCGCCGCCCCGCCGCCTCCGGATAGGCCTGGAGTGCCGGCGCTCGTGCCGCCGCCATTGGCAAACGTCCCCCCTTGCCCGACCGAACCACCGTTGCCATTCGCATTGCCCGCACTGTTCGAGGGCATACCTGCACTCGCACTCGCGTTCGCCCCAGCCGAGGCAGACTGGCCACCCCTCCCGGAGCTCCCAGCCTGGGACATTCCGCCAGCCGAATCGGCGCCGCACCCCGCTGCGCACATGAACAAACCGATAGTGGATACGAATGTCGCAGTGGATGGGCTCGTCACCGAGAGCAGTACCGCCGGCGTATGAAATCCGTTGGCAAAAAAACAAGCGAAATTCCGAAGCTGGTCGATGCTGCGCACGTACCAGTCGAGCCGAATCGGGCACGCGAACCCGATTGCATCCGCGCGTTTCAGGCTTATGTTCTCGGCCATGCCCTCGCTGAAGCTGGAAGTTTGGTCCGATATCGCGTGCCCGTGGTGTTACGTCGGCAAGCGTCGCCTCGAGGGCGCGCTGAAGCAGTTTGCACATGCCGGCGAGGTCGAGCTGATTTGGCGGGCGTTCGAGTTGGATCCGGGGGCGCCTGCAGAGCGCAAACGCGACGTATCCCACGCAGAATTCATCGCCCGCAAGTACGGCATGTCCGTGGCGCAGGCGCAAAAGTCGACCGATCATCTGGTGCAAGTCGCACGCGCGGAGGGCCTGTCGTTCGACTTCGTGAACATCCGCTCTGGCAACACCTTCGACGCGCACCGCCTGGTGCACCTCGGTTATGAGCGCGGCGTGCAGGATGCGGTGAAGGAACGGATGATGAAAGCTTACTTCGAACAGGCAGAACTGATGAGCGATCACGGAACGCTCGTGCGCCTCGCCAGTGAAGCCGGCCTCGACGCGGGGGAGGTCACGGACGTGCTCGCCGGAGACACTTACACGGCAGCCGTGCGCGCGGACGAAGCGCAGGCGCGGGAGCTCGGCATCACGGGCGTGCCGTGCTTCGTCTTGGATCGGCACTTCGCGGTGAGCGGAGCGCAGTCCTCCGAGGTCATGCTGAGCGCATTGCAGCAAGCGTGGTCGGAACGTGCGCCAGCGCCCGAGTTCGCCGAAGGCGCCGTGTGCGGCCCTGACGGCTGCTGAGCCGCAAGCTTCGTTCGAGAGAAGGAAAGCCGGCCTTAGCGGAAGGCGATTCCAACCCGCAGGTGCCAGCGATACACTGCGGCCCGATGCGGATTGCGATGTTCTCTTGGGAAACGCTCCACTCATCGGCCGTGGGCGGTGTGGCAACACACGTCACTGAGCTGGCAGCAGCACTCGCGCGACGCGGTCATCAAGTTCACGTCTTCACCCGACCGGGTCACGGCATGGGCAGCGTGCGTCAGGTTGGCGACGTCTGGTACCACTATTGTCCCCATGACCTGGACCAGAATTTCGTCAATGAAATTACCGCCATGTGTCGCTCTCTCGTGTGGCACTTCTTCGAAACGGAGAAGCACCTCGGGGGCTTCGAAATCGTGCACTCGCATGATTGGCTCACGGCCGATGCCGCGCGCTGGATCAAGCAGGAGCGACCCGATCTGCGCGCAGTGCTCACCATGCATTCGACGGAGTACGGTCGCTGCGGCAACAGCTTCTGGGACGGTCCGTCGACACGCATTCGGGAGTGCGAGTGGGAGGGCACTTACGCCGTCGATCGCGTGATCGCCGTGAGCTCGATGTTGAAGGAAGAGCTTTCCCGGATTTACAGCCTTCCCGCGTGGAAGTGCGATGTGATTCACAACGGCGTCCCGGTGCACGAGTTCGATGGCACCATCGATCCGGGCCAAGTGAAGCGCCGCCATGGCTTGGAGCCACTCGATCCAACCGTGCTTTTCTGCGGCCGCCTGTGCCTGCAAAAGGGACCGGATTTACTGCTCGAGGCCGTACCAGGTCTGCTCCGCTACCACGAAAGCGCGAAATTCTTGTTCGTCGGCGACGGGCACATGCTCGCAGAGCTGCGGGAACGCGCGCAACACTTGGGCGTCAGTCACGCCACGCGCTTTCTTGGCCACGTGAAGGGTGAGCAACGCATCGAGCTATTCAAGGCCTGTGATGTGGTGTGCATGCCCAGTCGTAACGAGCCATTCGGCATCGTGGCGTTGGAGGGCTGGGCAGCCGGCAAACCAGTGATTGCGTCCCAAGTGGGCGGGCCAAACGAGTTCGTTTGGCACGGCGTCACGGGCCTCAAGATCCAGCCCACCGTCGAGTCGGTGGGCTGGGGGATCGGCACGTTGTTTTCTGACTTCGAGTGGGGCCGTTGGATGGGTGCCAACGGGCGGCACGCGGCGGAAACCGCGTTCACTTGGGAGATCGCGGCGCAAAGAACCGAGCACTGTTACGCGTCCTGAGGGGCCGCGTTGCAGCCGCCCCTCGGGTCCGCGTCAGTGGCAGATCAAGGCCCGGCCGCGCCGCCCTTGATCCAATCGTAAAGGATCTTCAGCTCGGCGTCGGTGAAGGTCTTCCCGCCGGGCGGCATGGCGGCGGTGTTGCAAGGATGGTTCGGGTCCGACGACGTGCAACCAGCCGCATCTGCGGTGCCGGAGGCCTTCAGATAGAGGTAGCTCTTCTCCGGAGAGCCGGCCACGACCAGCGGGAATTGCCCGCCATCTTCCGAGCCGCCCTTGAGCCTCTGGACGATGCACTTGCTCGAAACCTGGCCGCCCAGCGTGAGGTCGGCATAGGGCGAGGATTGCTTCGGACCGTGGCAGCTCGCGCAGTGGTTCGAAGCAGATTCGAAGAGTGGGCGAACCTTGGTGTGGAACTCCCCGCTCTCGTTGACGTCGGGCGGACAATCCAGCATCGGCGGGCTGCCCGGCGCCTGCTTGAGGATGGTCTCGTAGTAGTCCATCTGGTTACAAGACTCGGTCATGTCCTGTTTGTACTTCTGCATTTCCGTCGGGTCGGTGGTCAGGCCCTTGGCGACGCGGTACTTCTCCCAGACCTTGTCGATCCAGCCGTGGAGCTTCCAGAACATGTAGTTCGTAACGTTCACCTGGCCATTGTTCAGCCCGTGATCGCTGCTCGCACCGCGGGACCACTGATTGTGAAGATCGAAGTGGATGCCGATGTAAGGCTCGGTGGACGCGAGCTTCGCGCTGCCAGCAGCGCATTGGAGCCAGTGACCCAGAGTCCCCTGGTCGGGGAACTTGGCTAGGTTCTCGGGCTTGTCGATATTGTCGCCAATAGCTGCTGCCGCGAGAGTATCCGCGCTCCACTTGGGATCGGCCGTGTTCCAGACCGCGGGAAGGTCTGCCTTGGTCGTCGGAAACTTCGGCTTCGCGTCATCACTCGGGTCATGGAAGCCATCGAAGTCGTCCACGTGTTTGGGCCAGAGCTGCTTGAGGGTTTGCAGCATGTGGCGATGGAACAGCAGGAATTGATAGCCATCCCCGCTGGTCTTGCAGTTCTGGTCGGAGGGAACGAGCTCGGTGTACTGAGTGCAAAGCGCGGTCGTGTACCCGAGCGGACCCAAGAGACCGGCCGCGCTCCCGTCCTTGCAACCGCGGAACGCGTGCCAGAAGACGTGGGCACCCATCCAATGGTTGTCCGTCATCCACTGCAAAACCTCGGGTTGCAGGATGGTGTCCTGGTTGGCCCCGGTGCCGTAGAGCGCTGGCCCAGACTTCATCGTGGCATCAGTGGGCTGCGGGTCGTAACCGTTGAGGCAGTGATCGGAGTTGGTTGGAGGAGGGATCGTCACGGCGGCCCCACCGCTCCCGGAAGCGGCAAGCACTCCGCCCGCGCCGGACGACGCGACAACGCCGCCCGCCGCACCGGCGAAGGACGCCGGAGCGCCGCCCACGCCCGGCGCCGAGCCGCCGGCGCCGCCGACTGCGGATGGCGCGCCAGCTATCCCGTTCGCACCGGCCCCGGACGGAGGCGGCAGGGAGCCCGCACCGGCAGCGCCGCCGGGCGTTGCGTCCCCGCCACAGGCAGCGCTCAGCACGATGGCTGCAAGCGCGGCCGTCGCAAGCGCCAGGGGGAAGGAACCGAGTGTCGTCGTGGATTTCGATCGCATATTTTGTCTCACGCTTTGGGGTCGAACGAGATCTGAATTTCGCGCACTCACGTCGTATGCGCGGTCGAGCGGTCTCAGGTCGGGTCGACGATCATCTGAATCTGGGCGACGACCTTGTCGCCCACCTTGGTCGCGGTGGCGTGGCGGCCGCTGTTGCCGGATTCGTCGGCGGCCATCGCGCCAGCGTACGCGGACAAGGTCGTGCGCCGCTTGTACGGCTCGACCGCCTCGTGAATTGGTTTGCTAAACGTCGGATCGAAATAGAACTGCGTCGTGAAGATCCAGTCCGGTTCGTTGCTCTTGGCGTAGTTCACACGGCCGTGCGACATCGACCCCTTCTTGAAGCACACGATGTGGATGTGCAGATCGCGGCCGTTGTACCAACCTGGAAACACGCTCAGGAACGCTGCCACGCCGTTGGCATCGGTGACCTGGATGCCGCGGCAAAAGCGATCGGTGTTCTCGAGATTATTCGAGCTCGGGACGCCCGCGTACGGCGCATCCGGCTTCTGCTCGTCGGTTCCTCCGTGCTGGCCGAACCCGCTGTAGTAGCCCTGAGCGTCGGTATGCCAAATGTAGACCTCGATGTCCTCGACCGGCACCATCGTGCCGCACGCAGCGTCGCTCTTGGTCTTGTCGATCAGCCGCACGTACAGCTCCATATCGACGCCCTTCTCAGCGGTCGGGTTGTACTGACCGCGGATGTCTTGCCGATAGAGCGAGATGTCGTCGGCCTTCTCCAACTCGTGAATGAAAAACGGCCCCTGGCCCTGGGCATCCGTCTTCGTCGTCACGTTGCACGCAAGCGCCTTCGGAGCCGTGGCATTGGTCGAATCCTGAACGGGGACATTCGTCCACGGCGGCGATGTGAGCATGCCCGTGCTCGTCATCCCGCCTGCGCCGGCCGTACCGCTTCCGCCTGCGCCTGCTGCACCCGTCGCGCCACCCGCGGGCGCGCCTGCTGCACCTGTCGCGCCGCCTGCCGGCGCACCAGCTACGCTGGGCGAGCCTGCCGCGGCCGCGCCCGCTACGCCTGGCGCGCCGCCTGCAGGCGCGCCCGCTACGCCCGGGGCGCCACCCGCTGGCGTGCCCGCTGCGCCGGGACTCCCCGCGCTCCCAGGCGAAGCGCCATCGGTCGAGCCGCACGCGGTGACTGCCGCGAGCGCTCCCAGGCCTTCGAGGATTTGTCGACGGCTCACAGCCTTCGCGAGTGTGGTGGCAACCTTCGATTCACGCTTCCCAGACATTGACTCTCCTCTGCCGATTATCGCACATCAGACGTACAAGTAATGAGTTTCGAAGCGAAAAGCCGTAGTGAGATCTTCCTCATCCGCACGCTTGAACTTTTTATCTCGGGGTGAGAAATGACTCGCTTTCCCGTCGCTGGGCTCGAGGCTGCGCCCGGCCCACGCATGGCTAAGGCGCACGAATGTGCAGCTTTTGCCCATCCGTGACGCGCTTTGGGCTTGGACGCCGGCACGAGCTGTTACGTTCTGGCGTCGGAAACGTGACCGAAAGTCGGGGGTTGGCAGAGGCAATTAAGGGGCCCTTGGAATTTTCCCGGCTCCCTATTCGATCCCAGGATTTAACCGAGCGCATGGTAGAAATGTGACCCCAAGTGGCCGTTGCCGGCTCAGCAACACACACGGAGCATTCCATTGAGTCGTCGCGCACAAACGTTGAAACTTGCGTTCTCCTTGATTTTCGCTGTCGGCTGCACAGCGAAGGTCGACGCGGGCAAGGGCGCGGGTCCGAGCGACATGGGTGCCGCAGGCGCAGGCGCAGGGGCGAGCGCCGGCACTAGCGGATCGATTGGCGTTGGGCAGCCGCTGCCGTCGGCCGAAACCTGCGCCAAGAGCCAAGACGTCGTGCGAACGCCGTTGCGGCGGCTCACTCGCGCCGAATACACGAACTCGGTGCGGGACCTGCTCGACGTGGACGTCAGCGCCACCGCGGACTTGCCGGCGGACGAGGTGACCAATGGTTTCGACAACAACGCTTCGGTGCTGACCGTCTCGTCGCTGCACGCCGAGAAGTATGTGCTCGTGTCCGAAACGCTCGCCAAGCTCGCGGTCCAGAAGTTGAGCGCGCTCACGGCCGGCTGTGACACGGTGGCGATGGGCGAGGATGCCTGCGCGCTGGCTTTCGCCAAGAGTTTTGGGCGGCGTGCGTTTCGGCGACCAACCACGGCGGAAGATGAACGCCAGCTGCTCGCCGCTTACGCGGCCGGCCGGACCGGAGGCAGCTACTCAGAAGGCATCGAGGTGATGCTTCGCGCGGCCTTGCAGTCGCCGAATTTT
This sequence comes from Pseudomonadota bacterium, assembly GCA_037200885.1. Classification (GTDB taxonomy): domain Bacteria; phylum Myxococcota_A; class Polyangia; order Polyangiales; family Polyangiaceae; genus PMG-095. The sequence continues at coordinate 756,834 of JBBCIN010000001.1, read as the reverse complement.
CTCTATCGGCTCGAGCTCACCCCTTCGGCGGACCCCGCCGCGACGCGTATCCCGCTCAGCCAGTTCGAGCTCGCGAGTCGGCTTTCGTACTTGGCTTGGGCCTCCGGACCCGATGACGCTTTGCTCGATGCCGCTGCCAAGGGCGAGCTCGCAAGCAAACCGCAAGTCGCGGCGAAAGCGCGTGAGCTCTTGGCCGCACCGAAGGCTCGCGCGGCAATCGGTAGCTTCTTCGACCAATGGGCGGGCACGCGACGGCTCTCGATCACGACCAAGAACACGACGCTGTTTCCGGGCTTCTCGACCGAGTTGCGCGACGCGATGACCAAAGAGCTCCCCGCGTTCGTCAACGACGTGCTGTGGAACGGCGACGGGCGGCTGAGCACGTTGTTGACGTCGCCAGTCGCATTCGTGAGCGGGCCGCTGGCGCAGGTCTACGGCGTGAGCGCGCCGCCTGCGAGCAGCGACGGCAGCCCGGTGAAGGTGCCATTGCCGGACAATCAACAGCGCGCGGGCATCTTGACGCAGGCTGGCTTCCTCTCCGTCCAGGGTCATCCGGATCAGACCTCGCCCGTGCTGCGGGGCAAATTCGTGCGCGCGATGCTGCTCTGCCAGCCCCCACCCCCGCCGCCGGCCGATGTAGACATCTCGCTGCCGACGGTGGACGAGGGCGCCACGGCGCGGTTGCGCTTCGCAGCACACGAGTCGGCAGGCGCAAGCTGCGCGGGGTGTCACAAACTCATGGACCCGATCGGGCTCGCCTTCGAGCACTTCGACGCCATCGGTCAGTACCGCGAGCAGGACAACGGCCAAGCGATCGATGTCACGGGCGAGATCCTGAGCGCCAGCGACGCGAGCCTGAGCGGCGCCTATGACGGTCCCGCCCAGCTTGCCGCGAAGCTCGCCAACAGTGAACAAGTCCGAGCATGCATGGCCACCCAGTGGTTCCGCTTCGCCGCGGGTCGCACCGAGGCGAACGGTGACGCGTGCTCGCTGGCCACGATGGAACAAGCGTTCGACGCCGCGAGCGGCAACGTCATCGACTTGATCGTGGCGACGACTCAGACAGATGCCTTCTGGTATCGGCCACAGGTGACGCCGTGAATCGAGGTCTAAAATCATGAATCCGCTGAGATTCACCCGACGCAACCTGCTCCGAGGCGGCCTTGCTGCGACCGCCGCCATTCCGCTTCTGAACGCGCGCCGCGCGGTGGGCGACAACGCCTCGCCCACGCGCTTCGTCGTAGTCCACACCCCCAACGGCACGCGGAACAGTTTGTTCTGGCCGACCGGCACCGAGAAGAGCTTCACGCTCAATCAGATCACGACCCCGCTCGAAGCGTACAAGAGCAAGCTCACGTTCTTGAAGGGCATCAAGCTCAACGACTCGCTACAAAACGGCGCGCTCGGCGGCACCTTGGGCTCGGAACACGCCCGCGGTACGGGCGGCATGCTCACTGGGCGCCCGCTCAACGCGGGGAAGGATTTCGTCAGCTTCGGAAATACCACGTCTGGTTGGGGCAGCGGACAATCGCTCGACCAGTACTTGGCCACTCGACTCGCGCCGCCGACCACGTTCAAGAGCCTGCAGCTCGGAGTGCACGTTCGCGACACCGAAGTGCGAGCGCGGATCTCGTATACCGCTTCCAATCAGCCGGTCCCGCCACGTGAAGATCCGAAGGACGTGTTCAGCACGCTGTTTGGCGGTGCAATGTCGAGCCCGGACGGCACGACCGATCCGGCACTCGCACGGCTGTGGGCTCAGCGTAAAAGCGTGTTCGATGCCACGGGCGGGGAGATCCAGCGGCTCATGGGCTTGGTCGGTGCCGATGACCGCACCAAGCTCGACGCCCATCTGACCGCGATGCGTGACGTCGAACAGCGGCTGGTCGGCACTCCCGGAAATGGCAACGGCACGGGCACGGGGGTCATGTGTTCCCCTCCCACGCTCGCAGCCGCCGATCTCTCGGTCGACGATCAATACTTACAGGCCGGTAAGGATCAGATGGACTTGGCGGCGGCGGCCCTGGCCTGCGACCAGACCCGCATCCTGACCTTTCAATGGTCGTACTCGGAGAGCGAGCACCTATTCCAGTTTCTGAAGGTGAGCGGCAATTCGATCAGCGGCAATCACCACGCCATCTCTCACGATTTTTCGTCGAGCGGCACGAATTACCTCGCGTACAACGCGATTCAGACTTGGTACGCGGAACAAGTCGCGTATTTCCTCGGCAAGCTCGATTCGTATCAAGAGGGCGACCGCACGTTGCTCGACAACACGATCCTGCTCTGGGCCACCGAAATCGGCGAGTCGACCCAGCACGACCTCACCATGATGCCGTACGTGCTCGCGGGCAGCGCTGGCGGCGCCATCAGCGCTGGGCGCTTGCTGGACTTCAGCAACGCGCGCAAGGACAATAACCAACTGTTGGTCTCGCTCGCCCACGCCATGGGCGCGACCGACCTCACCTCGTTCGGCGATGCTTCCGGCGCGACCGGGCCGCTCGACGGCCTGACCGCTTAGTCGACACGAGCTCAAGCCAGAGGCGGAGCCGCCCGGCGAGCGCCGCGAAAAAGGCTCAGACCGTGTCCGAGCCGGTTTCTACGCCCTCGAACAGCGCCGTCGACAAGTAACGCTCGCCCGTGTCGGGCAGCATCGCCAGGATGACGCTGCCCGGGGCTGCTGCGGCCGCAATCTCGAGCGCACCAGAAAACGTACCGCCCGACGAGATCCCGCAGAAGATGCCCTCGCGCCGCGCGAGATCCCGCGCGCACGCGAGCGCTTGCTCGTCGCTCACCGCAAGCAGTACGTCGTACACCTCACGATCGAGTACCGAGGGAACGAAGTCGGGCGTCCAGCCTTGGATCTTGTGAGGCTTCCATTCCTTACCGCCGAGCAAGGCTGCGCCCGCTGGTTCGCAAGCGACGATTTTCGTCTCGGGGCGTGCGCGACGGATCACCTGCCCCGCCCCAGTCAATGTGCCACCAGTGCCCCAGCCCGTCACCCAATAGTCGAGGCGCGTGCCGGCAAAGTCCGACAAGATCTCGGGACCCGTGGTCTGACGGTGGTAGGCGGGGTTCGCCTCGTTGTCGAATTGGCGCGCCAGGAACCAACCGCGCTCCTCCGCCAATCGCGCCGCGACCCGGACCGCGCCCGAGGCTCGCTCCGCGGCCGGCGTGAGCACCACCTTCGCCCCGTAGGCGCGCATGATCTGCCGTCGTTCAACCGAGAACGATTCGGGCATGACGGCAACGAACGGATAGCCACGCGCAGCACAGACCAACGCCAACGCGATGCCGGTATTACCCGACGTCGCCTCGACCACGGTTTGTCCGGGCTCGAGCGTGCCGCTGCGCTCGGCGTCTTCGATGATGCCGAGCGCCAAGCGATCCTTGACCGATCCCCCGGGATTGGCCGCCTCGAGCTTCACGTACATGGTGACGTGGGCAGGCGCCATGCGATTGATGCGGACTACCGGCGTGCGCCCGATCGTTTTCGAGATGTCTTGGTACAACATGGGGTCTCCGATGGCCGAGGGCTCGATTGGACCACGGGAATGGCCACGAGGCGAGCGAGGTCTGATTCTCGGATCCCGTCCGCGACGCCGAAGGCTGAGTGCGGCTCGCCGTATTGGGTGACCATTAAAAATCGAGCGGATATGCGACCCTCGGCATACCAAGCCAAACTGAGAAGTTTACCTTTGCAGTTTAGCTTGGCAGTGCTAACGTTCTCGAATGGCTGTGAAGCGCGACCAAGAACCAGAGCGGGTCATGGCTTTGGCCGTCGAGCTGCGAGTGGTGATTGGCAAGCTGAGTCGTCGCCTGCGCGAGCAATCGCAGTCGGGCGATCTGACGTCGTCGCAGAAGTCCGCGCTCTTGCGTCTGGAGCGTGATGGAGCGGCTACGGTGTCCGCGCTCGCGCGCGCAGAGGGCGTGCGTCCGCAATCGATGGGCGCGACCGTGGCGTTTCTCGAGCAAGCGGGACTCGTGAGCGGCAGCCCGGACCCGAGCGACGGACGGCGGACCGTGATCGCGCTCACCGCGCTCTGTCGCAAGCTGCTCAAAGAAACGCGCGCAGCGCGTGAAGATTGGTTGTTCCGCGCCATGCAAGCGAATCTGGCGTCGGCCGAGCTCGCTCAGCTGACGGCGGGCGTTACGCTGCTGGCGCGTCTCGCGGATTTTTGAACTGGAGAGAAATCGTGGTTGTAACGACAAGCGTCGAGCTCCGTTGACTAGTCCAAGTACAGGAACGTTCCGCTCGCTGCGCGGCTTCAACTATCGGACGTGGGCCCTCGGCGCGATCGTGTCCAACGTGGGGACGTGGATGCAGCGTACAGCTCAAGATTGGATCGTGCTCACACAACTGAGCCACCACAATGCCACCGCAGTGGGCGTAGTGATGGCGCTGCAGTTCGGGCCGCACGCACTGCTACTGCCCGTCACCGGCTTTGCGGCAGACCATTTCGACCGGCGAAAGCTGCTCTTTTTCACGCAGGCGGGCATGGGCTTGTTGGCTTTGGGGCTCGGCATCCTGACCATGACTGGCGTCGTCAGGTTGTGGCACGTGGACGTGTTCGCGTTTCTACTGGGCTGCGTCAGCGCTTTCGACGCGCCCGCGCGCCAGACGTTCGTCTCGGACTTGGTCGAGGAAGCCGACCTTTCGAACGCGGTTGCGCTGAATTCCACGTCGTTCAACGCGGGGCGCTTGATCGGCCCCGCCGTCGCCGGCCTGCTGATCGCGAGCGTGGGCTCGGGTTGGGCATTTTTGATCAACGCGGCTTCGTTTGCCGGAGTGCTCGGCTCGCTCACGCTGCTACGCGCGTCGGAGATGCAAGTTCGAGCGCGCGCAATCCGAACGCGCGGCAGCTTTGCAGATGGCTTTCGCTACGTTTGGCGGCGCCCGGATCTGAAGACATTGCTGCTGATGATGTTTTTGATCGGCACCTTCGGACTCAACTTCCCAATCTTCATTTCGACCATGTCCGTGAGCGTGTTTCACGCGGGGGCCGGCGGGTTTGGCTTGTTGACGTCGATCATGGCGGCGGGCTCCGTGGCTGGTGCGCTCTTGGCAGCGCGGCGGGCCCGACCGCGGATCGGTTTTCTGCTCGCCGGCGCCGCGTTCTTTGGCTTCGGCCTAGCGCTGGCCGCGCTGATGCCGAACTATGCGTTGTTCGGTAGCGCGCTGGTGATCGTTGGCATGTCCGCTCAGACGTTTTCGGCCACGACCAACGGCACCGTGCAAATGTCGACTGACCCAGTGATGCGTGGGCGCGTGATGGCGATCTTGCTAGCGATTGCGGTGGGCGGCACCCCAATTGGGGCGCCCATCGTCGGTTGGGTGGCTGATCGCTTCGGCCCCCGTTGGGCGCTCGCGGTCGGCGCGGGAGCGGGCTTTGCTGCGGCGGGAGTAGGTCTCTACTACTTGACGAAGTACCGGCACCTGCGCCTGCGCATGAGCGCGGGACGCCTCAGTTACAGCTTGGATAACCTCGATTCGGCGAATCCGGGCCTGCGCTCGTGAACGAAATCAGGGCTGCGGAAAGAATAGCTCCACGCTGGTAGCTGAGGCGCTTTGGTCGGGCAAAGTGTAGCCACCCAGCACGCCGACTTGACCGTTGGGCAACCGGAACGCAGACGCGCCCGCGCGTGGCACGCGCAGAGCAAACTCGCTTTGCGCGTGGCCGACGCCCGTGTCGAACGAAAATACGTGGGTCTCCCCAGTCACCGGATCTTCACCGACCGCCAATAGCTGGCTTTCATCGAGCGAGAAGAGCCGCGGCTTGTCGAACGCGAAGTCCGCGCCCGCGATTTCGACCGGAGCGCAGTCTTCCGAGCAGCTGAGGTCCATCGTTCGAAACCCGGCGATCTCGTCGCTTTCCGGATCGCGCCCGCCGGCTAGCACCGCCGTGGTGACATCTTGGGCAAGCAGCGCCGCGCCTTGCCGGGCGTCCGCAGGGAACGGAAGCGGATTGAAGTCGGTGCCATCGGCGGTCGAGACTTCTGCGCCCGGACCGGTCTTGGAACCCCCGACCACCAATACTTGTCCATTCACAATCGCGGCCGCGGCGCCCAGGCGAGGTGTGCCGAGGTTCATCAGGTGGAGCGTCGCGTCAGGGTCGACGCGAACGACCACATCCGTCGGTGGGTCCGTCACGCGCGTGGCGCCGACGATGTACTGCGGATCGCCGGGGCTCCCAATCGTCTCTCCGCCCACGATATCGCTGAAATCGAGGCCGACCGGTGCATCCACGTCACTCGTGACGTACGTGGACATATCGAGCCAGGTGGCACCCTCACGGTCGATGAGCAAGAGCTTCGACCCGGCAACGGCCCAGCTATAGGGGACTTTCGGCAACGGCGACTGCTTCGGTGCCACCTGCCAATTCGCCATGTCGTAGATGTCGAGGTTCGCTTGCTCGTCGTCACCGCCCGAGATCAACAGGTAGCCATGGTAGAGGACCTGCATCTGCGGGTGGCGGCGTGGAAAAATCAGATCCCCGGGTGCGCGTGACAGCCCCCCCACGCGTCCCATGAAAAGCGCGACCTGGGCTCCCTCGAAGCCGAGAATGCCGAGTGGGACGGTCGCCCCTTTCATCACCACGTTGGCGTCCGCGTCGAAGGCGGTGGCCTCGAAACTGGCGATCGTACTCTGCGGCCCGGCCGTTCCGATCGAGATGCTGCTCACCGGCGCGGCAACCTTGGCCAACGGGGTTCGCGTGCTTGGCGTGGTTTGCACCAATTCGAGCAGCACGTTTTGCGCCGCCGGTTCCACCGTCCAAGCATCTTGCTCTTGCCCCGTCGTGATCGCGACCACCCCATCGGTCAGATAGTTCGACGAACACGCAGTCAGCAGCAACGAACCGAACAGACCAAGAATCGCTTTCGAAGACATATTTGCAGACATCCAGGAATCACCAACTCGACTAAGGGCGGCTAGCTTAGCGGACCCGCCAGGAGCGACAACGCGCCCAGCATCTACGTCAGCTATTGCTCGGTTTTTGTGCAAAAGTGTGGACTTGTTACGCGCCCTCCGAAAAAAGGCGCCGCGCTACCTCAAGTGGTCGGCAGATTTTCCAGCAGCGCGATGTCCGCCGTCGAAAGCTCGAGTCCGGAAGCGGCCAAGTCCAACTGCATGTGCTCGAACTGCGAAGTACCGGTCAGCGGCAAGATCCCGAGCTGCTGGCAAACGCGAAATACGACCTGAGCGATCGGGCGTCCGCTGCGAAGCGCCACGCCCTGGGCTGCGGGTCCAGCCAACTCGGCGCGATTGGCAGTCAGCAGTGAGAAGCCTTGATACACGCTGCCCTGCGCGTGACACTGAACGCGCACCGCGCGGTCCCAGCCGGTTTTTGCGTAGCAGCGGTTCTGTACGAATTTCGGAAAAATCCTCGCCTTGGCGGAGAGCGCCTGCAGCTGTTCGAGGGAAACATTGCTGATGCCGAGAAAGCGGACCTTGCCGTCCTCAGCCAATGCCTCCATCGCGCGCCACGCCTGCCAGTCTGCCGTTTCGAGCCCGCGGCGCGATGACGGTCCATGCAAAACGTACGAGTCGAGGTAGTCGGTGCCCAAGTGCGCGAGCGAGCTTTGGAATGATTGCAGAACCTGTTGTCCGACGCCCGCCGCGCGATCGTAAGGCAAGCGATCGTCCTGACCTCCGAGGAAGGTGAACTTCGATTGTAGAAAGAGTTCCGATCGCGAAACCTCACCAGCTCGTCGCGCGTCCTCGAGCGCGGCCCCGACCCCGGCTTCGAAGTAGTGCTTGCGTTGGTTGGCGGTGTCGATGCCGCGAAATCCGGCTCGAAGTGCCAGCCGCGTGAGCTCGAGAGTGCGCTCTTCCTTCCAGGCCGTGCCGTACATGAACGAGGGGATCGGTGCGACGTTCGACGAGTCACGCGGGGCGTCCGGCATGCTCCGATGAGAGCGCGCGCTGCCCCACAGAGCAACGAGGCAACGCAGCCGAGGCAATTTTGCCGGGAAAGCACCCATTTCGCATTTTGGAGCCGGCCACGGCGGGTCCTTCAAAGCGCGTCGCTTCGGAACAAATCTGCCTGGAGAAACGCCCGAAGGTTACTGGACCTCGAGCTTCGCTCCGTACCGGATCCCAACGCCGATCATCCGGTAGAGTTGGGTGCGCCAACTGCCACGCTCGCGACCGGCCAGCAAAGGACGCCGTGCCCCGACACTCAGCGAAGACGAGCTCTCTCGACGGAAGCAGCGGAAGCACGGGGCGACGCCGCTGGTGAAATTATCTGACCCCTCCTTGCAGCCCGTCGATCCGCATCGTCCGAGTTTCGGTGCCCAGCCATCGCAGCCCGCATTGGATGAAATCCACTCACGCACGAGATTTCGGCAGGACGAGCGATCCCGAAGCGAGCACTGCAATATTCGGATTTGATGCTGCCGCTAGGCATTGAATCATGCCATTCGAGATCGTAAGGTCTCTTGCGCCGTCGACGACACTGCTCGGCCGAGGGCACTTGTGCGTGAGCCGCCAAGCCAACGCCGCGGGTGTCGAACCCAAATCGAGCGCAGGAAATCCGAAATGAAATTCATCCCATTTTCTTTGTGCATTGGCCTCGCGTTGCTCGGCTCAATCGCCTGTGGGAATTCCAAAGACAGCCAGAGCACCGTGGCTAGCGCTGGTTCGGGTGCACCGCCGAATCCGCCGGGCTCAGGGGCCAGTGGCAGCAGCGGCTCCGGCACTTCTCAGGGGACGAGCGGCGGCGCAGACATCTTTACGGAGATTGGCGGCTCGACCTCTTCCGGGACCACCAATACGTGCGATGCCAGCAACACGACGACGATCAGCGGCATCGTCTACGATCCTGCCGGGAAGAACCCGCTGTACAACATCTCGGTGTTCGTGCTCGACCCGACCTCGCCGTTGCCGGACTTGGACAAGGTCCCCGTCGCCTGCGGCTGCACTCAGCTCTTGCCCGCGAAGGTGCGCGCGATCGGCGCTCCTACGGACGCTACAGGACACTTCGAAATTCCGTGCGCGCCGAGCGGCACGGTGAGCCTGGTTGTCCAAACCGGAAAGTGGCGTCGCCAATACGACAACGTCAATGTCGTGGCCAATCAGCAGAACGTCATTCCCAATCTGCGCCTGCCGGCCAACTCTGCCGAAGGCTCGCTGCCCAACATTGCGATTTCGACCGGCGGCTCCGATTCATTCGAATGCTTGCCGCTCCGGCTCGGCGTTTCGGCCAGCGAGTACGTCGCAGGCTCCGCCACGGGCGGGCACATTCACATCTACACGGGCCTCCGCGGCGCCACACCAGCGCAAGGCGCGGTCGAATCCTATCAAACCCTGTGGGATACGCAGGAGCACTTGAACGAGCACGACGTCGTCGTCCTCTCTTGCGAAGGCGAAGAGACCAGGGGCGGTAAAGCCGGTACTCTCGGTAGTCCGGGTGCGCCGGTGCTCAGCGCCACGTCTCAACAGTATCTGATGAACTACGCCAATGCGGGTGGGCGCGTGTTTGCGAGCCACTATCAATACGCTTGGTTCAACACCGGCCCGTTCGCCACCGGCGCGAACAACTTGGCGACCTGGTCGATCCCTCGGATGCCTGGGGCGGACGAGGTCGACGACTCCCAAGCCTTCCCAGCCGAGATCGACACCACGCTCCCCGGCGGGGCGCCGTTTCCTGAAGGCTCCGCACTTGCCAAATGGCTCGGGTTGGTCGGCGCGCTGACCAACAATCAATTGCCGGTCTGGTTCGCACGGAACGACGTGAAGGCGCTGATGCAACCGCCCTCCACGGAGTGGATCCACCTCGCTGCGAGCGTTCCGAAGGCCCCGTCGTCTCCTCAATATTTCTCTGCCGATGCGCCGGTGGGTGCCACGGGCAACGCAGTCTGCGGCCGCGTCGTCTACAGTGCTCTGCACGTCAGCGGCGGCCCGGGCAAGAATGCCGACGGCGTACCTGCTGACTATCCGACGGGCGCGGGCACGGCTGGCGCGGGCGGCGGAGGCGGAGGCGGCGCGGGCGGCCCAGGTGGCCCAGGTGGCCCAGGTGCGCCCGGCGGCGTCTTCGGCGGCGGCCAGATGCAAGGCGGCACCGTGCCGTCGGGCTGTGCGATGCACCCGCTCACGCCCCAAGAAGCGGCGCTCGAGTTCATGTTTTTCGACCTGTCCTCGTGCTTGGTACCCATCGGGCAAGAGCCGCCGGTGGTGGTGGTGCCGAAGTGAATTGCTCGTCGTTCATGACGTGAACTTCACCGAGCGCGAGCGCGATCGCGACCCGTCGAGACGGCGGGTCGCGGGTTGATTGGTCGTCACCGTGCTCGCGTCGCGCGTTGGCAATCACCCGAAATCTGTGTTCTGCTCGAGTCAGAGCGCGATGACTCTCCCTGACGCGAACGCGGCTTTCCGCTGGGCGATCCGGCACGAAACGACCTACCGGTACAGCACGGCAGTCGTGTTCGCGCCGCACGTGCTGCGCTTGACTCCGCGACCCGAGGGCGTTCGCACACTCTCGCGCAACCTGCAAATCTCGCCAATGCCGATCGAGGTGAGCGACTTCAGCGACGCTTTCGGCAACACCTGCACGCGCGTCACGTTCGGCCCAGGCGCGGCCGATGAGCTCAAGATCGAGAGTCGTGTCGAAGTGCAGATTTTCGCACCGCCACTCCGAAGCCCGGGCTCGGGGCTGCCGCCCCTGCCCTGGGCATCGCCTGGCTTCGACTCCTTCTCTAGTTTTCGGCAACCGGATGGCAGCGCGGAAGTGGCGACGCTCGCGCAAAGGATCGCGTTCGAGGTCGGCGGCGCGCCCCTGGCGTTCTTCGAGCGCTTGTGCAACACGCTGTACTCCACGATCGATCGCCAGATCCGCGTCGAGGGTTCTGCGCAATCCCCAGCGCAAACCCTCGCCACGGGCCGCGGGGCCTGTCGGGATTTGACCGTGCTCTACCTCGCAGTGTGTCGGAGCATGGGCGTCGCCGGGCGGTTCGTCAGCGGCTATCAGGGGCAAGAAGCATCGCCCGACGGCAAGCGTCACCTCCACGCTTGGCCGGAAGTGTTCGTCCCCGAGCTGGGTTGGCTCGGTTGGGATCCGACCCACGGAGTCCCCGTCGGTGCCGGTCACGTGGCCCTGTCCGCGGCTCCCGACCAAGCCGCGACCATGCCGGTCGATGGCGGCTTTTACTTCAACGGCCCGACCGTTACTTCGACGCTCGACTACTCGATCACGTTCGACGCGATTTGAAACCCAGAGCCGCCCGCCCGACTGCGTGAGCCGCTACTCACAGGGGAGCACACGCAGGATTTTGATCTTGCTCGCGCTGCTGCCTGGCGCGGGGTATGCCACGCTCCCGTCGGGGAATGCCTTCATTTCCTGGTAGCGGTTGTTGCGGACGGGCGCCGCGATTGGCACGCCGACGGGAGCGCCGCTGCTGCTATCGAGCGTTTGCACATAGAGCTGTCGATCGGCGGTCTTCGGGCTGAGGTCGCCCTTCGCTGCCGAAGTATCCCAAGCCGCCAGCAAATGCTTTGCCCCGAATTGCGTGAGGTGCGGCGCGCGGTCGTTCAAGCCGGCGTCGCTGGCCAAGATCGAGTCCTTGTCTGGCGCGCCGCTACCGAAGTGGAGCAAATGAACGTCGGCCAAGCCGTTGCTGTCCGCGGTCTGCCCGGGACGGATGTCACTCGTGGTCAGCCAGTAGCCGCCCTCCCCCGCGAGCGCCAAGTTGCCGACGTTCGAGTAGTACAAATCCATCGGATAAATCGTGCTGGTCTGGGGTGCAAACGCAAGCCGGCCAGATTTCCCCGCGGTGGCCGCATCGTTCTTGCACACGCTGACGAATTGCAAATTTCTCGGGTCCCAAAGGATCCGTTCGTAGCCGCTGTGGCTGCAGCCCCAGTCGAAGCTTTGGTGACCGGTCAGCAGCGCGCCGCTCGGACTCACCACGCGCATCTCGTCACCCTGATGAATGTTGACGCAGCCCTCTTGCGAGACGCTGTTCGCGGCGCCGAAGTAGGCCGCGTAGTTCGTGCCATCAGTCACGATTCGCCCATGGTGGGCGTACCACCAGATGAAGATCACGCTCGGGCCGGTCTTGCTCGTGAGGTAAGGCGGCTGGGTCGCACTCGATTGAGTCAGCTCGGTCGCCCACGTCTCGCTCGCGCCATCGAAGCGCACCAAGTACATGTCGTAGCAGGGAATGGCGGGACTCGGCGGTGCGCCGCATAGATTCGCGGGCTCCCCGCAATTCAGGGTGCCACCGCCCTTGGCGTCGCGCGTGAGTAGCAGCACGCCGCCCGTGGCGTCCGCGTACAGGTCCGCGTAGTCCATAGCCGTGATGCTCACGGGTGCCACTGCATCATCGATCGCGTCGTCGGCCTTCAAGGTCGTAACGTGGACTTTCGCGTCCATACCCAGCCAAGCCACGCGCGAACCGCCAGCGGGGATCGCAGCAATTGCCAGTGGTTCGAGCGCGGCTTCGTCCTCGTTCTGATTGATCGCGGCGCCTACGTCGATTTCGGTCACCCGCAGCTGCGGAGCGCTGCACGCGCTGGCTCCGCCCGTGTTTGCCCCGGCGGCTCCGGTGCCCGCGACGCCGGGCGCTCCGCTCACGCTATCGGCGCCAGCTCCACTCCCCGTGCTCCCTGCTCCGCCCGCGTTCATTCCTGCGCTGGGTGTCACAGTCGAACCCGCAGAACCCGTGCTTGCTCGCGCGGCGCCATGGTCGCTGCCACAGCCGGCCGCTGAGCACAGCGCGGCGGTCACCAGACAACGAGCAGCGAATGAGCGCATGGTGACTGAGAGTCGCGCAGAATTCCCGGCAGCAGGCAAAAAAGCGACAGGGGTCGTCAGTGGCGTGTCGCAGTCACGATGCGCAAATGTCCGGCGACCTTCGTCGCGGCTGCGAGCTCGGCGGAGATTGCCCGGCCGACCTCCGCCACGCTCTGATCGCGCGCGACTTCGAAGCCGTATTTTCCGAGCAATGCGCGCATCGCTTGCGGGCTAAATGCCGAGCGCAGCGGCTCCCCCAGCCAACGCACGATCGGTCCCGCGACGAACAAGAGCAGCGCCGGGCTGTGATACAGCACGATCAAGCGGCTGGCGGGCGCCGAACGCCGCGCGATGACCGCTAGCGTGGCTTCAATCGCAGATCGGGTGAGATACATGACGACTCCTTCCCACATCCAAGTCGTGGCGCGCTTTGGGTCATGGCCAGCAGCGCTCAGCGCTCGTTCCAGATCATCACGCGCAAAGTCGACGGGAACGAAGCGCACGTCTTGCGCTGTTTGTCCAAGCGCGGACGCGCGCTTCCGCTTCTCGCGTTGAGAGTCGGGGTGATCGACCTCGAACACCACGACGTCAGCGAGCTCGGGCATGCGCCAGGCGCGACCATCGAGCCCCGCACCCAGGATCACCAATTGTGTTGCGGACGCCTCGCGCACGGCGCTGTCGATCGTCAGCGTGCGCGCTGCCATGATCTTGGACTGGCGGACCAGATAGCCGTATTCGATCGCCTGTCTCAGTCCCTTGGTTGTCCCCTGCGAGCGAACGCTTTCGACCCGGCGACGCGCCTCCTCGGGCAGAAGCGCGATCGCGGTCGGGTCCGAAAACGTGGGTAGCGTTGGATCGCCATCGGCGAGCGCGCGTCCCATGCACACGAGCACCGCGGTCTTGCTTTCGTGGCCTGCTCTCATCTCAGGATCTTCGCACGCGCTGGCTCAGGGTCGAGCGAGTCGACCGAGCTCCGTCACGGCCGAGACGCTCGGTTCGAACAGGGCCTTTCTGATCGCGAGGTATTCAGGGTTGGCGAAAAACGCCTCACGCCGTTCGAGTGACGGGAAGACAGTGGTAAAGAGCCGATTGAACGGCTTCTCGCCGGGCGCGCGCAGCACCTCCGCTACCCACAGGTCGAGACCGAAGCTGCCGCCGTGGGCGACGAGCAAAGGGGTCATCGCGGCGCGGTATTTCGCGTACAGATCCGGGTCGCTCACGTTGAGCGCCATCAAGGTTTCGATCATGGTGATTCTCCTTTTGCGGAGTATACCCAGCTTGGCGACCGAGCAGGGGCGCTCACAGGTTGCACCACGCACCTCGAAAGGACGCGCAGGGCTCGCACCGCGCGGCAAACACGCTGACTGCGAGGTGCGGCGCTGGATCGCGATCGCTCCAATCCCCTTGCCGTTCGGCAAGAGGCATTCAGCGATCGATCAGTGCGCACCAAAACGCAAAAGCGCGCCCGACGTCGGTAAACGTCGAGCGCGCTTTTGGCTCCTGCCGCTGGTTACGGCAGTCGCGACTCAGAGATATTCGTTGAACAGGTTCTCGAGCATCTCTTGGCGGCCGGAACGCGCTTTCGGATCCAGGCCGGTGGAGAGCGCGTGGTCGGAGAGATCCGCGAGGCTCGCCTTGCCGGTGGTGATGCGCTCACCCAAGCCGGTGTTCCAACCGGCGTAGCGCTGCTCGAGCAAGCGCTCGAGCCGACCGTCGTTGATCGCGCGCTCGGCAACGAGGAGGCCTCGCGCGAGCGTATCCATGCCGCCGATGTGCGCGTGGAACAGGTCTTCCGCGTCCATGCTTTGACGGCGCAGCTTGGCGTCGAAATTCATGCCGCCGCTGCCGAGCCCGCCGCCTTTCAAGATCGTGTACAGCACGAGTCCGATTTCGGCGACGTCATTCGGGAATTGGTCCGTGTCCCAACCGAGCAGCGAATCGCCGCGGTTCATGTCGATGCTGCCGAGAAAGCCGTTGGCGAGCGAGTACGCCACTTCGTGCTGGAAGCTGTGACCAGACAAGATGGCGTGGTTGGCTTCGATGTTGACCTTGTATTCCTTCTCCAAGCCGTAGCGCTGAAGGAACGCATACACCGTGGCACAATCGAAATCGTACTGGTGTTTGGTCGGCTCTTTCGGCTTCGGCTCCAGCAAAAGCGCGCCTTTGAAGCCGATTTTGTGCTTGTGCTCGGCGACCAAGGACAAGAAGCGACCGAGCTGATCGCACTCGCGCTTCATGTCGGTGTTGAGCAGGGTCTCGTAGCCTTCACGGCCGCCCCACAGCACGTAGTTTTCGCCTTTGAGTTGCTGCGTCACGTCCAGCGCCTTGCGCACCTGCGCGGCGGCGTAGGTGAAAACCTCCGGATCGGGATTGGTGGCAGCGCCGCTCATGTAGCGCGGGTGGCTGAACAGGTTCGCCGTGCCCCACAAGAGCTTCACGCCGGTGCGAGCCATCTCGCGTTGGGCGCCGGCGACCAAGCGGTCCAAGTTCGCGTGACTTTCCTTGAGCGTGGCGCCTTCGGGAGCCATGTCGCGATCATGAAAGGTGTAGAAGGGCGCGCCGAGCTTCTCGAAGAACTCGAACGCCACCTTGAGCTTCAGCTCGGCAGCCTCGAGCGGGTCGCCGCCTTTGAACCAGGGGCGATCGAACGTGCCAGCCCCGAACACATCGCTCCCGGGCCAGGCGAAGGTGTGCCAATAGCAGACGGCGCAGCGCAGGTGCTCGGCCATGGTCTTGCCAAGCACCACTTGGTCCTTGTCGTAGTACTTGAACGAAAGCGGGTTCGTGCTGCTTTTGCCTTCGAAACGGATTGGAGCAATGCCTTGAAAAAATTCAGCCATGATTTTACCTGTTCTGTTTTCGCCAATCTGAATCAGCGCGTCCACTTTAGCAGGTTGGAGGCCGCTGTGATAGCGTTATCACACACGGCCTCACCAGCCTACTTTCGCCCGGACCTTCGATCCGGCGCGTCGGGCTGGACTACTACAACGCAGCTACAGCCGACGCTCGCCTTTTGTACGGATCAGGGTTGACGCGGCCTCGTCGCGGCAATTGTGACGACTCGTGCCGGAAGTGCGGCAGAGCCGCCGGGTCGAACGGACCCCTGAGCGGCGTCCGACGCGACGCGGCCAACGGCTTCGACTCGCTGCGTTATCGTTATCACAATATTCGTCCCTTGCCCGCTCTACTGCCGGCTGGAAGCTGGCGCGCACCACCTTGGACACGGTATCGTATTGCTGATGAGAACCCGGCGAGGCAAAGGCGGCATGGCGACGATCACGACTGTCGCAGCCAAAGCCAACGTCGCGCCGATGACCGTCTCGCGAGTGATCAATGGCGGCTACGCGAGCCCCGCAGTGCGCGCCCGCGTCGAGCGCGTGATCAAGGAAATGGGTTACGCTCCTTCGTCCACCGCGCGCAGCTTGCGCTATGGCAGGAAGGGCTGCATCGGTGTCGCGGTCGAGTCCATCCACGACGCGTGGTTCATGGGCCTGTTGGGCGGCATCGAGGAAGAGCTAGCCAAAAGCCACGTGGGCCTGATGCTCGGCAGCTGGAAACCCGGCGAAGGGCCGTACGACTCTCGCACGATCGCTGCCTGGATCGACGAGCGACGCGTCGACGGCTTCATCATCGTCCGCTCCACGAAGCGAGAGCTGCCACTGCTCGAAGCCGCTGCGGCCGCTGGCGTGCCGATCACGCTGATCTGTCCGGATCAAGCCGCAGACGTCGGCTTCACGGTGCGCTGCAGAAATTTCGACGCCGGCAAGACACTCGCGACACACTTGCTCGCTCAAGGGCACCGTCGGCTGAGCTTCGTCGGAGGTCCCAAGGATTCGATCGACTCGATCGATCGCCTGCGCGGCCTGCAAGAAGTCGTAGCGAGTGTGAAAGGTGCCACGTTGAGGCCAGAAGACGTCTCTTTTCAGAGCTCTTACATGCCGGCGGCGGGTAAGGCCGCCGCCTTGGAATATCTGAAGCGCCCTGCGGCCAAGCGCGCGAGCGCGGTCGTGTTGGGCAACGACAGCATGGCCATCGTGTTCATTTGTGAGATGCTCCGCGCCGGCGTTCGCGTGCCCGAGGACGTTTCGGTGGCCGGTTTCGACGGTATCGAGGAGGGCGAACGCTGCTGGCCGACGCTGACGACGGTTGCCCAACCGATGCATCGTTTGGGCGCGGCGGCATGCCGAGGGCTCCTGGATCGCATCGACGATCCGACGCTCGACCCTGGCATCACGGCGGAGTTTCCCATGCTGCTCGTCGAGCGCGAGAGCTCGGTGGCGCCCGAAGCTGCCGCCAAGGCACGTAAAGCGCGCAAACAAGCAGTCGCTAGCGCGAGCTGAATTCGATCTCGCTGCGAGCTGAATTCGATCTCGCTGACTCTGTGTCGAACTGGTGACGTGCAGGCCGCCGGGGACCGCTAGTCGCGCCAATCGAGCACGACCAACGTCCACGCAGGGGTTCCGCTCAGTCAGCCATGCGGTTGTTCTTGACGATCGGATGCAAAATCCGATGAGCCTCCGCTCGCAGGCGCTCGAGATCCTTGGCGGAAAATACCACCGATTCGCCGGAGCGTTTCACGGTGTTGGCGAGGCTTTCCTCCCAGGTCAGATCGCCACTGTCGAACGCGGCCTCCGGCACTGGCAGTGCCCAGTTCGACGCGCCTCGCTTGCGGATGTGAAGGCGGGTGCCGGCGCCGGCTGGCCCGCTCTCTTTTGCGGAAGACTTGATGACGGCGTAGTTGTCGGGATTGCTCATTTCGCTGCGACGCCTACCACGGACTAGGCCGGCGGTCTCGGAACCGGCCGAGCAGAAGCTGAAACCGAAGAGCGCCACGGCACTTTCTCCGGAAATCGACTCGTGCGCGCCCCCACGCCGCTCGAGCGTGACGGACGCTTATCTGCCGCCGCGCACGAGCCTCCCCGATCTCATAAACATTTGACTACAGGGTCGCTCCGATCCGCTGCTTTGTCGGCGCAACGCTGGCCTTGGAAATGGCCGGGAAACGCTCTCGGATGTAAGCCGTTTTAGAAAGTGGCAGATCCGTTAGCGCATCTGTGCGATTGTCTGATGCTCAGAGTTGCAGATTGCCGATCCCGGACGACTTTCGGGTAACATTGGGTCGAGGATCAATGAGCAGCGAAGACGCTGTAAGACAGATGTTTCTCGAAGGCCAACGCAAGTGGCCACTCGTGAAGTTGGGTTTCGACGTGTTCGTTGGACACTGCAGTCGGGTGCTCGAGCCTGCGGAGGTTGGCGCTCCGCGCGAAGCGGCCGATCTCTATTTGTGCTGCGCCTGCGCCGAAGCTCAGCCAGAGGCCCTGCGTTTGTTCGAAAGCGAGGGCTCGGGGGTGGCCAAGGCCGCAATCGCACGCATCGATCGCAGCAATGACTTCGTGCAGGACACGCTGCAAGAGGTTTGGGATCGCTTGCTGTTCGGTGCCGAGGCCAAGGTCAGGCTGTACTCCGGGCGCGGACCGCTCAAGGCGTGGGTGCGTGTCGCGGCCACTCGCGTTGCCCTGGATCGCCATCGGGCAAGAAACCGATTCGCCGGGCACCATATCGAGCTGACGGATCGGCTCGCCGCGCCGGGAGGCAGCCCGGAAGCGGTGCTGCTCAAGGCACGCTTTGGGCATGCTTTCCACCAAGCGTTACGCGATGCGGTGGCCGGGTTGTCGAGGCAAGAGCGCAATGTGCTGCGCATGCACGTCACGGGACAGTGCAGCATCGACGAAATTGGACGAGCGTACAACGTGCACCGCGCCACGGCCGCGCGCTGGCTCGATCGCACCCGGACTCGGATCTACGAAGAGGTGCGGCAAGAGCTATGCGTGAAACGCGCCAATCTGACCGCCAGTGAATTCAAGAGCCTGGCCACCATGATGGGCAACGAACTGGAGCTGAGCCTGACGCAAAGCTCGGAGCGCCTATCTGCGCGTATCACGCAGGGCTAGGTGCGTGAAGCCCCATGGCAGCTCCGGAGATTTCGGCCAAGCTCGAGGCACTTCCGACGGAAAGTGCTGCCGCGGAGTGCCTGAGCGACGAGGATGTGCTCGCTTTCGCAAGCGGTACTCTGAACTCGTCAGGTCAGGTCGAAGCTCATTTGCATTTCGATCAGTGTGAGGTGTGCCAACGTCTGCTGAGCGAAGCGGCTCACGCGCTGGCAACGGCTAAAACCGCGCCATTTTTGGAGAGCGAAGAGCTGAGCTGGCACACCACGTTTCAGCCCGGCGCCTTGGTCGGGCAGCGCTACCTGATTCGCCGTTTCATCGCGCGTGGCGGCATGGGCGAGGTCTACGAGGCCTTCGACCGCGATTTGCAGGAACGGGTCGCGCTTAAGACAGTGACGTCGACCGCGTGTGACAACGCCAGCGCAGTGCGCAGACTGAAGGCCGAGGTGCAGCTGGCACGGCGGGTCAGTCACCCCAACGTTTGCCGGATTTACGATTTCGGCACGCATGTCATGCCCGAGACCGGCGCACCCATTTCTTTTCTGACCATGGAATTCGTGGACGGCGAGACCCTTGGACAGCGCTTACGTTTGGCGGGCGCGCTGCCTGTCGAGGAGGCGCGCGTGCTCGGGCGGCAGCTCCTGCGCGGGCTGCGCGCGGCTCATGAGGCGGGCGTCTTGCACCGCGATTTCAAGAGCGACAATGTGATGCTGCGCGATGAAGCAAACGGCGCGTGCTCACCGCTGATTTTGGATTTCGGGCTAGCACGGGCGCTGGACGAAGGCGCGCGAAACAACAGCGCCAGCAACCCGAGCTTGCTCGGGACCTTGGGCTACATTGCGCCCGAGCAATTGCAAGGCAAGCCGCATTCGACCGCGAGTGACGTCTATTCATTTGGCATCGTTTGGTTCGAGATGCTCACCGGCGAGCTGCCGTTCGACTCCGCCTCCTCACCGCTCGAGACCGCGATGGCACGCCTGCAAGGGCCCGCAGGGGCGCCTAGCGCCAAAAACCCACTCGTGCCCAGTGACCTCGACGCAGTCGTCCTAGGCTGTCTGCGTCGCTCGCCGAAGGACCGCTTCGGCACGGCCACTGAAGTTCTCGACGCGCTCGACGCGCTCGAGACTCGCGCCCGCAGCAGCTTTCAAAAGCGAAGGTTCGTTCCCTTGCTCGTCGGGGCCGCGCTCGGTGCCGTGGGCGCCTACGTTGCCACCATTCCGCCGATCCAAAAACCGACCGCCAAAGCGGTCATGCATGCCAGCGTTACCGCACCGATCGTCCGGCAAGTCGAAGCGGAGTCCCCCGCTCCAACGGCTCCCCGGCCTGCGGCAACCAACGCAGCACCACCTGCCCCGCAGGCACCAGCCGTCAGGCCTCGACCGCCCCCGAGCCCTGAGCCGCCGCGTCCCCCTGACGCGGCCTGGGCAGGCGCAGGGAGCAAGGGCGGCAAGCCTGACCACGACACGCACGAACAAGCGGCCCCCGCTCCCGCTCCGAGCCCGCCGCGCGAGAAGCCGCGACGAATTCCCAAATGGGAAAATCCGTTCGAGGACGCGGGAGCTCCGACCGGCTCGGCCTCGGCCGGAGGTTCGTGAGGCGCCGCGACGCTGTTAGTGGTGGCTCACACTGTGTTGGATCAGCCGGTGCACGACCGCGCCCCGTCCTGAAACGCCGAGCTTCCGAAAAACGGTCGCCAATTGATTGGCAACCGTGCGGGGGGAAGTCGCACGCAAGTTCGAGATCTGGGCATGGCTACGGCCCGCCACGAGCTCTCGCACGACGGCCGCCTCGGCGTGCGAGAGAGGCACGGGAAAGCTGAGGTCCGGCCGAATCACACTCACCACCCAATACGCTTCGCCGTTGCTCTCCACTCGGCTCAACCGACCAAGCGTGGGCGAACAATGCGGCTGATGAGCCGCGCAAGCAGCCATGGTCAACAGGATCGACGCCTGAGATAGCCGGCCGGGAATGCCCATGCCGAGCAAGCAGTCTTGAATGGCGGCCGCGACCGAAGAAAGACCCATGCGAAGGTCGATGGCGACGGCTTTGGGTGCCTCCCCCAACAGGACCCGTTTCAAAACTCCCAGCTTACAGGCCTTGAGCGGCTGCGGAAACCGCAGGCTCGGTTCCTCGAGCAGAGCGATGTATCGGTTGTCGGTCGGGAACGTGTCACGAAAACGCCAGGTCCCGCGGCAGAGCTCGAGCCAGAGCCGCGACAAGTCGAAGCTTTGGCTCAGCGAAGCATCGCGTTCTGCCGCCAAAAGACGGAACATCGCGAGTGAATTCCCAGCTGGGTCGTGGCCTGCGCTTGAGCGTCCGTTCAGCGGAGAATTCGCGGCGTTTGCTGGATCGGGATTCGGATCAAAGTGGATTGCCTGGTGGTCAGTCATTCTTCCCTCT
The DNA here is from genome assembly GCA_037200885.1 of Pseudomonadota bacterium. Classification (GTDB taxonomy): domain Bacteria; phylum Myxococcota_A; class Polyangia; order Polyangiales; family Polyangiaceae; genus PMG-095. The sequence goes on along the minus strand of JBBCIN010000001.1, from coordinate 735,755 downwards.
TGCTGGGATTGACGCTGCCCGAGCGACCAAGTCGCACGCCATTTCCGAACCATTACCCGCCCCTTGGCCTATTCGCTGAGGAGCCGCCGTGGTATCTCACGACAAACGTGAAGCGAGCCTCGCGAGTGCTGCGCACGGCCCCGGTTTGGGCGTCGCTGCTGTTGTTGAGCGCGCATGCGTTCGCTGACGACGCTCCCCGAGCGCAGCAGGCCCAAGCCGCAAAAGGCGAAGCCAACCCCGGCGCGCCTGCGGACGACGATGCAGCGTCCAAGGCGACTCCGGAGCAGGCCGCCGCGGTCGCCTATCAGAAGGCGCTCGCAAGCTATGCGCAAGGCGAGGTGGCGGCTGCCCTGGACAGCATGCGGCAATCCTATCAGCTCTCGAAGCGAGCGGAATTACTGTACAACTTAGCGCAACTCGAGGAAGAGCTGAAGGCCTGCGAGGACTCGCTGAAGGACTATCGGCGATACTTGGAGCTCGTGCCACACGGTCGCTATCGCGAAGCGGCAGAACTTGCGCGTGAGCGACTCGAACACGAATGCCCGGCGCCCGCTGCAACGCCCGCACCAGCCGCCGCAGTCGCAGCCAGCACCGCCCGCGCGCCGACCCCCGAGCCGAAGCAATCCGCTGCGAAGCCAGAGCCGGCCTCGTATTGGACTACGAGGCGCGTCATCGGATGGTCTGCAATTGCCACCGGTACGTTGGCGGGCGTTGGCGCGCTGTATTTCCAGCTGGAGGCAATCCAAGCCAGGAATGACTATCAGAAGAGCGTCGACGCCGCGGCGAAACCTGGCGGGCCACCACCCGATCAGAGCCTCCAGGATCGCCAGCACCGCACCAACGATCTAGCGATCGTGCTTGGGACCAGTGCCGGCGCACTGGTAGCAGGCGGCGCGCTGGTCTTGCTGCTCGACCCAGGAAAGCAGGCACAACACTCGCGTAGCGCGCGCCTGTATGCGGCGCCCGGCCTGGTCGGCGCCTGGTACGCGCAAAGCTTCTAGCGCTTGCACTAGTTCGCTCTCCAGAAGAGGTTCCCGCCCGCAAGGCCGGAAATCCTGGGCGCCGCCCAATGCGCTGGATCCCTCTGGATAGGGGTCGTATCGTTTTTGGATTATGTTGAAGTTCAGCCAGGACGGGCCGACCGCCGACAAGCAAATGCGCGCGGTCATTTTCTACCTGACCACGTTCGGATACATCGACGGGGATTTCGACGACGCGGAGAAGGAATTCGTCCGCAACTACGTCCGAAAGCTAATCGAGCACCGCGTCCACGACGCCGTGCCAGAATCGGATCAGAAGCTGCGCGGTGAGCTGGTCAGCAAGTTCACCAGTCACTTTCACGAGGTCTTCGAGGGCATCAACCGGCAGGTCAAAGATCTATTCACGGAGGCCGTGGCCGAGGGAGAGGCGCAAGACACCTTCGTACACGGCAAGCTCAAGCTGCGCTGTTTCGAGATCTTCAAGAGTTTCGACGCGGCCAACCAGGAACAGCTGATGAGCACGATCGACGAGCTCATTCATGCCGATGGCCAGGTCCATCCGGCGGAACTAAAATTCCGCGGCGAGCTTGCCGCGCTGCTCGAGGCCGATCTCGGTGTCGAGCTGCTCGAAGACGAAGGCAATCAGCGAACCAGCGCCGTCGGGAAGGACGAAAAACTCGTGCCGAGCCTGGAGAACCACCCGTTTTTCCAGCAGTTCGAATATCACTACACCAGCGACCCCACCCGCCTCGGCCAGCAAATCCACTCCGATCGCAAGCTCATCGATCGCGTGATCGCTCAGCTCGACAAGCAACGCGAGGCGGGCAAAGGCAAGCTGGCGGGAAAGCGCAATGTCGTTGAGTTCCAGGGCAGCGAACCTTTCCTCGACGGGCACGTGCACGTGCTCTCCCCCGAGCCCGGGCGTGAGTACGAGCTGATCGTCGTCGGCGATTTGCACGGTTGCTACAGCTGCCTGAAGGCCGTGCTGATGCAGTCGGACTTCTTTGCCAAAGTAAACAGGTTCGTAGCCGATCCCGAGCACAACCCAGAGCCAAAGCTGGTGCTGCTCGGCGACTACATCGATCGCGGGATGTTCAGCTATCAAGGCGTGCTTCGCTCGGCGATGCAGCTCTTTCTGCGTGCGCCCGACCACGTGTATCTGCTCCGGGGCAATCACGAATATTACATCGAGCACCAGGGCCGCGTACTCGGCGCCGTGCGCCCGAGTGAAGCGATGAACACGCTCAAGCCGCACCTATCCCAAGAGGTATTCTTGCACTACATGCAGCTGTTCGACGCATTGCCCAACATGCTGTTCTTCGAGCGCCTCTTGTTCGTTCACGGTGGGATCGCCCGCGATCTGCTGCTGAAAGAGAAATACAAGGATCTGTCGAGCCTGAACGATTGGGACATTCGCTTCCAGATGATGTGGAGTGACCCCAGCTCGGCGGACGTGATCCCGGCGGCCCTGCAAGAGCAATCATCGCGCTTCCCGTTCGGCCGGCTACAAAGCCAGGCGTTCCTCCAACGGGTGGGCTGCCACACCTTGGTGCGCGGTCACGAGAAGGTCGACGAAGGCTTCCGCCGCGTCTACGACGACGCAAACCAGCTGCTCATCACGTTGTTCTCGGCCGGCGGGCGCGACAACAAAGACATCCCGGCCGACAGCAGCTACCGCTCGGTGACGCCCATGGCCATGACCGTCAAATACAAGGACCACAAGAGTCAGATCATCCCTTGGGAGATCGACTATCGTCGTTACAATTCTGCCGATAACAACAAGTTCTTCGAATCACGGCCCGAGATCGAACACATGCCGGGCTGAGCGGCACAGATCACCTCGATCTGTTTTTTTCAGATCGCCTTACCTGGGTTGAGGATCCCGTGCGGGTCGAATGCCGCCTTGATTCGGCCCAGCAGCGCGCGCTCCGCCTCACCAATCATCGCGCCGAGGTAGTCACGCTTCAACGAACCGACGCCATGTTCGCCGCTGATCGTGCCCCCGAGCTCGACCGCGCTCCGCACGATCGAGTCGAAGGCCGCCAGCGCCGCGTCACGCTGGCTCGCTTGAAAGACGATCGTGGGGTGCAAGTTGCCGTCGCCGGCATGGCCGAAGGTGCCGATGATCAGGCCTGATTGTTCGGCTACGCCGCTGATGCGGCGAATCATCTCCACCATCTGTGGCTGAGGAACCGCAACGTCATCCAGCAGCGTACTGCCCAGGCGTTCGAGGGCGGGCAGCGCCATGCGCCGTGCAGCAAGCAACATTCGGCCCTCCTCGACGTCGTCGGTGCTGGTGACGTCGCGCGCGCCGTGCTCGCCGCACAGCTTTGCGCAGTGAGCGATCACGTCTGCCGCGTCGGCGCTGTCACTCTGCGCAATCACCAGTGCCGCCGCGGTGGTATCGAGCTCCATGTGCACGAGGTTCTCGACTGCCGTCAGCGTTACGCGGTCCATGATCTCCAGCAGCGATAAATCGGCACTCGCGTCCATCGCGGCGATCGCTGCGGCCGCGCCGGTCAATGTATCGAAGAAGGCGATCAGCGTCGAAGCCGGGCGCGGGGCGCGCAGCAGCCGCACGGTTGCCTCCACGATTACGGCCAGCGTGCCCTCCGAGCCGACGAGTAGCCGCGTCAGATCCAAGCCGGCCACGTTCTTGGTGCTGATCCCGCCCGTGCGCAGCAGCGTTCCGTCGGGCAAAACGACCTTGAGCGCGGCCACATGGTCGCCGGTCACGCCGTACTTCAAACAGCAGGCACCGCCGGCATTGGTCGCGATGTTGCCCCCGATGGTCGAGATGTCGCGGCTCGCGGGATCAGGAGCGTAGAACAAGCCGTGCTCCGCGGCGGCAGCGGCAAGCACGCCATTGAGCACGCCCGGTTCCACGACCGCGGTACGCGTCGCCGGATCGATACTCAGGATCTGATTCAAGTTCAGCACCGAGAGCAAGATGCAACCGTCGCTGGCATTCGCGCCGCCAGCGAGGCCGGTCCCCGCGGCGCGGGTAACGACCGGGATTCGCCGCTCGTGCGCGAAGCGCAGCGTGGCGATCACATCCGCGGTGGAGCGCACGCGGACCAGCGCGGAGGCGGTGCCGGCAGGTGCCATGGGCGCTTGATCGCGGGCGAACGAGGCCACAATGTCTGGATCACTGTCCACCGGACAGGGCGCGATCGCGGCGCCGAGCTCTTCGACCCAGGGTACTCTGCGAACATTCGGGGGCTCGCTTCCGTCTAATTTCTCGTTGCCGACGTGAATTTCCATGGTGATCCTGCGCTTTACCTGCGCGGCCCGAACATTGCAGGAATGTTTCCCAATTGCTTCGTCTATGTATCGTGGCTAGGTTTCTCGGCCACCAACCTCACCCAGAAGGGGACGCCATGTCCACCCAAGCAACCGCAACTGAAGCCCAACCGCAGACCAAGTCGACCGATGCGGAGGCTGTCAGGCGCGTGTTATCCGTGCGCGAGCCTGCCAAGACTCAAGACCAAAAGACGCCTGCAGCCGCGCCCGCCAAACCTCCGGCGCGCTGAACGCAGGGTCCCCAGGAACGCCCCGGCCGGAGCTGCCGGGGCGCCCGGCTGCACGCGCAGCTCCGCAGCAGTCGCGACGCAGGCGCCGAAGGGACTCGTCTCTTGGGGTCCAATAACCGACTTGTCGACGGCACGAGTCAGCGGAATTGCATGTTCGAAGTTCATGGTTTGATCTCGCTAAAGTCGCGAGTCTGCCAGACTCCGAGTCTGTCGGCGCTCATGCCCGCGACGACAGCCGTCTATACCACGACGCGATCCACCCAGCCGGCCACGCCCGCCTGCTCAGCAGGCTGCCGGCAGTTGCTGCTGCTCGTCCGACTTGGGAGGGAAATCGCTCTCTTCTTCGTTCACTCGCGCCTCGAGCAGTTCGCTCAGCTGTAGAAACGCGGGACCCCATTCCGGGCTGCCCGGATTGGTTGCGTCGAGCGCGGCCATCGCGTCCGCGAGGTCGCTCGGCTCCGCGTCGTTGTCCGCTGAAGGCTCCATCGTTTGGACCATTTCCCGGAGCGCTGCATAAACTTGGGCCATTCGTCCAAGCTCTTGCAACGAGACTTCGACGCGTACGCGTACCCTTGATTCGATCGGTTGTCGCACGTGGTCTCCCGGGCTCATGCCGAGTCGCTTGACCAATGCGAACACGTCGCCGTGTTCCTGCATCAGGTGCCTGAACGCGCCATTCGACCCCTTCAGCGTTGCCCTATTCGGCTTGATGCCCACCACCTGCGATTGCGCCTGTTCACCCGGGTGTGCCATTTCAACCTCCGCTTTCGACAGAGCAAAGTTCGTACCCTCGATTTAGTGCGTCCGCGGGAGACATGGTCGCTGCGCAACACGCCCGCGTAAAGTGGCGGATTTCGCTTCCAGTCCACCGTCAGCAACGGACAGCCGCGACGATGCACTCTGCCTCACTGAGACAACACGACGCGCCGCGTCCGGGCGTCGCGAGGTCGCACTCAATCGGGTGGGGCATTTTGAAGCGGGTATCGGCTCCCCCTTCGCCAAGGAGCTCTGCTCTCAGATCGCGTCGGACAGCGGCAGACGAACGATGAAACACCTGACGTTGAATCTTCAGCGGGGTGCCGCCACCGTTGTCGCCGATGATCACCGTGACGGCCGCGACGTCGCAGCGCGAGACGACGCGGATCAGTCCATCCGCGCGCTTCGTTTCGGCAATGGCGTGAGCGGCGTTGACAATCAGATTCAAGAACATGTCCTGCACGCCCCCTGGATGACGCACTTGGTCACACTAAGGACACAAATTTCTTTGCGAACTCGGCTAGAGATCCAGCGATGACTACGGAAGCGAAGACGACCGGGCAGGTAGGACCGCGTTATCCACATTTGGTCGTACTGGTCGGCGCCACGGGCGACCTTGCACGCCGCAAGTTGCTACCGGGACTATTCCATTTGGCGAACTCGGGCTTCGTTCCCGGCTGCCGCATCATCGGCGTGTCGCTCGATGACCTCGACGCCGACGGCTTTCGCAAGTTCGCGCGCGCTGCCCTCGATGAGTTCTCGCATCGGAAGGTCACCGATGAAGCCTGGACGGCGTTCGCGGAAATGCTCGACTACGTTCCATTGTCGGCCGGGGTCGAAACGCTCAAGGCGGCCGCCGCGCGGGCCGAGCAAAGTTTCGGCGGGGAGAGTCGACGGCTACACTACTTGAGCGTGCCACCGAATGCAGCGTTGTCAGCGGCGCGGATGCTGGGCGAGGCGAACCTGATCGAGCGCTCGCGCGTCGTGATGGAAAAGCCGTTCGGAACCGACCTCGCAAGCGCCGTGGCCCTCAACGCGAAGCTGCACGAGGTATTCACCGAGCAGCAGATCTTTCGCATCGATCACTTTCTAGGCAAAGAACCAGCGCAAAACATCTTGGCATTCCGCTTCGGGAACGGGCTCTTCGAGCCGATCTGGAATCGCAACTTCATCGATCACGTACAAATCGACGTTCCAGAGACCCTTGGCCTCGGTAAGCGTACCGGCTTTTACGAGACCGTCGGCGCGTTTCGCGACATGGTAGTGACGCACCTGTTCCAGATCCTGGCGTTCATGGCCATGGAACCACCGACTTCGCTCGAGCCGAATCCGATCAGTGAAGAAAAGAACAAAGTATTTCGCAGCATGGTTCCGATTCAGCCAGCCAATGTCGTGCGCGGGCAGTACATCGGGTATCGCGCGGAAGAGGCCGTGCATCCGGAGTCGGATACCGAGACGTTCATCGCATTGAAGTGCCACATCGATAATTGGCGCTGGGCCGGCGTTCCCTTCTACCTGCGCACGGGCAAGCGCCTGGCGGAGGGGCAGCGCATCATCTCCATTGCCTTTCGCGAGCCGCCGAAGAGCATGTTCCCGCCAGGCTCTGGTGTCGGCTCCCAAGGCCCCGATCACTTGACCTTCGACTTGGCCGACGCCTCGAAGATGTCGCTCTCGTTCTACGGCAAGCGTCCTGGCCCCGGCATGCGCCTCGATAAACTCAGCTTGCAGTTCGCGATGCACGATACAGGCTTTGCGGGCGATGTACTCGAAGCGTACGAGCGTTTGATCCTCGACGCCATGCGCGGTGACTACACCCTGTTCACCGCAGCCGAGGGCATCGAGCAACTGTGGGAGAAGTCCATGCCCCTGCTCGAGGCGCCTCCCCCGGTTCGCCTGTACGCGCCCGGCAGTTGGGGGCCGAACGTGATTCACTCTCTGGTTGCGCCGCACGCATGGCGGCTGCCCTTCGAACGTGCCTGGCGAGACCCGAACCGCATGGGTGATTGAAGCCTCAGGCGGGCGCGCGGCTCCGCGCCCGCTCTTGGAGCGGAGCCGGAGTACCCAGGAAGAATCCCTGCAGAAAGTCGCAGCCTGCGTCGACTAGGGTGTCACGTTCGCCAGCGTTCTCGACGCCCTCGGCGATCACCGCTTTTCGCATGTTGTGACACAGCCGAACCAGCGCTTGTACCATCTTCCTTTTGGACGGGTCGCGGTCCACGCCTCGAATGACCGACAGGTCGATCTTCACGAACTCCGGTTCCAGCTGACCAAAGGTGTTCGAGTCCGCCTGCCCGGCCCCGAGATCGTCGATCGCGATGCGGAAGCCGAGTGTGCGCAGCCGTTCGATGCGGTCGAGCACGTCGCTCACGGCATCCAGGGATGCTCGATCCGTGAGCTCGAGAACGATGCGTTGCGCGATACGCGTCAGCGGCGCCGAGGGTAGGTAGAGCGCAGGGTCCATCAAGTCCTCCGGATGCACGTTGACGAATGCGTACGCCTCGCGCTCTGGCATCGACTCGATGTCCGCGGCCACCGCGGCGCGCACCGCGCGCCCGACCTCATGAACGCGCCGCACTTTTTCTGCTGCTTTGAGCACGGCCCTGGGCAACAAAAGCAGTGGCTCATCGCTGCGCAGCAGCGCCTCGTAGCCGTACACCGCGCCGTCGACAGCGCGCACAATCGGCTGATACGCCATCCATAGCGAGCGCAGCGCGCGATTGAGCTTGGCATCGACGCCAGCGCGATCTCCGATGTAGAAGGAGCCGCTACCGAACTCCAGCGCGCACTCACGCTTCAGGCGCGCTAACCGCCCAACGTCGACCGCGCGCGCAACGACGATTCGCAATCGTTCGATGGCGACGGGTTTGATCAGGTATTGGAACGCGCCGTACTCGACCGCCAGAGTGGCGGTTTTTAGGTCTGGATTGCCGGTCATCAAAACGACCGGTAAATCCAAGTCATGCTCACGCACCGCGTGAAGGAGCTTGAGCCCGTTCATTCCGGGCATCGTAATGTCGCTGACCATGACGTCGAAACGTTGCTCGGCGAGGAGCGCGAGCGCACTGGCCCCGTTGTTCGCAATCTGCACCTTCGCGTGCGGACTGCCGAGCGCCCGCTGCAAGACGGTCAGCACCTTCTCGTCGTCGTCGACCAGAAGGATCGCGGACTCTTCCTCTGCGTCGCCCATTCATCAACGATATCATGTCTGTGACGGGCGCTCGAAAAGTTCTCCCTGAGTGCAAATGGCAACGAGCCGGCGGAAACCGTCGAGCTCCATCGCCCGCGCTTGCTTCAAATCTGCATCATATTTCCGCATTTGAGACGCGCCTCGGTTAACCCAATCCCGGCTCGAGCCGTTCCGAGGAGGTGGGAATCGAATCACGACTACGAGTGCGCCAAGCGCACACCTTCGACCTCGACGCGGATCGGGCGATTGCCGCGATCCGTTCGCAGGTCGATGCCGAACATGCGAGCGCCAATCTGCTTTTTTGCGCGCCAGGCTACGATCTCGAACGGCTCGGTCGTGCGATTGAAGCAAGCTTTTCTACGCCCGTCATCGCCTGCACTACGGTGGGGCATTTCGGCGCGGGCGGCTTTCAGAACACGGGGATCACCGCGGTCAGCCTGACCAGCGACGAGCTGCACGTGAGCCCCTACCTGATAGCTCCCCTAGCGGAGTGCCAGGCGCGGGCCTCCGAAGCCGCGTTCAACGCGATGTCCGGCATGCTCGAGCGCGGCACCGAGCGAGCGTTCGGCTTGGTCTTGGTCGACGGACTGTCGGGAGCAGAAGAGCGCCTCGCAGCGTCCTTGTATCAGTCGCTGGGCACCATCCCACTGATTGGCGGTTCCGCCGGAGACGAGCAGGGCGCGCAGGGCACGCGCGTCTACCACGAGGGGCGATTTCTACGGGACGCTGCACTGTTCGCGTTGTTCGAAACCACACTCACCTTCACGACCTTCAAGGTTTCACACGTGGTCCCCGGCAAACACAAGTTGGTCGTGACCATGGCCGACCCGGAGCAGCGCGTGGTGCAGGAGTTCAACGGTGAACCCGCGGCCGAAGCCTTCGCAGAGGCGTTGGGCATGGAGGTCGACGAGCTGAATTCCTCGGTATTTTCCCGAAATCCCCTGCTGTTCTTGACCGGCGGTGAACACTACGTCCGCTCGATCCGGGGGGTGAACCCGGACCACAGTCTGACGCTCTACTGTGCTCTCGAGGTCGGGCTCGTGCTGACGGTCGGTAACGGCGGCGATCCCATTTCCGCGCTGAGGCACGCCTTCGATTGCGTCGAGCAAAAGATCGGCGCGCCAAAGGTAATCCTCGGTTGCGATAGCGTACTTCGCCGGCTCGAACTCGAACAGGACGGAACCGACCGGGCCGTGGGCGATCTACTGGCGCGCCATCGCGCCGTGGGCTTCAGCGGTTATGGCGAGCAGTTCAACGCCATGTACATCAACCAAACCCTCAGCGCCGTGGCGCTTTCGGTCGAATGACGCAAGCGGAATTCTTCGCCGAACTGTCCTTGCCCGAGCTGACGCTCCGCGTCGACGCGCTGGAGCGGAAGCTGCGGGCGAAGGAAAAAACCATTCGTGTGCTGATTCAGCGCATCGAAGATAGTTCGACCGAGGGGCACTCGGCATTTTGGGTGCTCGAGCAAAACATCGCGCTCGAGAAGATGGTGGCCAAACGCACCGCGGAGATCAACGCGCAAAAGGAGCAACTCGGCCAGGCCCTTGCGCAGCTTCGAGGGACGCAAGCCAAGTTGATTCAGGCACAAAAGCTGGAAGCCATCGGCCAATTGGCGGCCGGGATCGCGCATGAGGTGAACACACCCACGCAATACGTCTCGGACAACACCGCTTTCGCACAGAAAGGCGTGGCAGGGCTAATCACGGCCTTGCAGGCGGCCGTGGCCGTCGTTCAGGCCGCAAAAGAAGGCCGCGTCGACGCCGAGCTGATCGCCGTCGCCGACGCCGCGGTGGCAAAAGCCAAGGTTCCGTATTTGGTCAAACAACTGCCACGCGCCCTCGAACAGTCTCGGGAGGGGCTCGAGCGCATCGCCAGCATCGTGCGAGCAATGAAGGAGTTTTCCCACCCGAGCGGGTCGGAAAAGAAGCCCGTCAACTTGCGAGAGGCGATCGAAACCACGATCGCCGTCGCGCGCAACGAGTGGAAGTACGTCGCGGAAGTTGAGCTCGACATGGAAGCTGGGCTGCCGCTCGTGCCCGCACTGCGCAACGAGTTCAATCAGGTCATCTTGAACCTGATCGTCAATGCTGCCCACGCTATCGGGGATGTGACCGGGGGCGGCTCGCAAGGCAAGGGCAAGATAAATATCGTGGGCAGGATTTTAGACGACCAGGTCGAGATTCGCATCAGCGACACGGGCGCGGGCATTCCAGAGAGCGCACGGGCCAAGGTGTTCGAGCCATTCTTCACGACCAAGGAGGTCGGCAAGGGTACCGGGCAGGGTCTGGCCATCGCCTACTCCGTGATCGTCGACAAGCACCAGGGATCGATCGCTTTCGAGACCGAGATCGGTCGCGGGACCACTTTCGTCATTTGCCTGCCGCTGGTCGACTCCACGGCGGCCGCGCCGGTCGAGGGAATATCATGAGAGTTCTTTTCGTCGATGACGAGCCGCGTGTATTGGAAGCAATCGAGCGAACGCTGTTCCAGCTCGACTTGGAGTGGGAGTTCAGCTTCGCCGAGGGCGGCCCGGCAGCGCTGGCGGAGCTCGAGAAAGCACACTTCGACGTGGTCGTATCCGACATGCGGATGCCGGGCATGGACGGCGCGGCTTTGCTCAGCGAGGTATGCGCGAGATATCCACACGTGGCGCGCATCGTTCTGTCGGGGCAGACCGACGAAGCGGCCGCGTTTCGCGTGGTGAAGGTCGCTCATCAGTTCCTGGCCAAACCGTGCAGCTCCGAAACGCTGCAACAGGTGATCGGACGCACTCAAGAGCTGCGCAACTGGCTGAGCGAGGAGCGCTTGCAGGCGGTCGTGGGTCGCATCGACCGCTTGCCCTCGACGCCGCGCCTATTCACCGATTTGTCGCGCGCGCTGGACGACGAGCTGACCTCGGCCGACACCGTGGCCGCGATCGTTCGCCAAGATCCGGCGATGAGCAGCAAGGTGCTCCAAATCGTCAATTCGTCGCTATTTTCCTCCGGAGCCGCGGTGAGCGACGTGCGCGCAGCCGTGCTCCGCCTGGGCATGAAAACCATCCGCAACTTGGCGCTGGGGATCGGTGCCTTCGACTCGCTCGGCAAGGCGAGCATCCAATCGAAGACCTCGATCGACGAATTGCAAAAGCGATCGCTCGCCATCGCTCAGCTCTCCAGCCGCATTGCCCAAGGCAGCGAGGACACGGATGCCGCCTTCATGGCTGGCCTCGTGTGCGACGTCGGCCAGCTGATTTTGGCCAATGCGCCGCAGGCCGAAGGGGCCGACAATTCCCAAGCCGATGCGATCACCCACGCCGAAGTCGGCGCATTCTTGCTCGGTCTGTGGGGTTTGCCATTCCGAATCGTCGAGGCGGTGGCCAACCATCACGCCCCGCTTCGAAACGCTCACGATCGCTTGGGGCTCCCCCAGATCGTTTGGCTGGCATCTTGTTTGGTCTACGGCGAGGAGCCCGACCCAGACTACATGAAACGTATCGGAGCGGATGCGCTGCTCCCCAAGTTCAAAGGGATGATGGCGTGACCAAAGCCAGTAACCGCCGCATCCTATGCGTCGACGATGAACCTCGTGTGCTGGAAGGCTTGGAGCGCACGCTCTTCGATCACTTCGAGGTGACGACGGAGAGCAATCCACTTCAGGCGGTGAAGATCCTCGAGGCGGGCCCGGCGTTTGCCGTCGTGCTTTCAGACATGCGCATGCCCGAGCTAGACGGAGCGGGGCTTCTGAAACGCGCTCGGGAAATCGCTCCGATGACCTCGCGCCTGCTGCTCACGGGTCAGGCAGACGTGAACTCCGCCGTCGCGGCGGTAAATGATGGGCAAATCTTGCGCTTCTTGTGGAAGCCTTGCCCGCCAGAAACGTTGATTTCCGCCCTCGAACTCGGCGTCGAGCAGTATCGGCTCGTGACCGCCGAGCGTGAGCTGCTCGAGCGCACCGTGACCGGCTGTGTCCGCCTATTGAGCGACGTCTTGTCGCTGGTGGCGCCCGCTCTCTTCAGCCGCACCCAGCGGATCAAGGCGCTCGTAGGTCACATGACCAAGAAGCTCGAGCTAGAAGACACCTGGCGCTTCGAGGTCGCTGCGCTGTTCAGCATGATCGGCTGCGTCGGGCTGCCGGAAGCCACGCTGGAACGTGCGCTGGCCAAGCGTCCCCTGGACCCGGCCGAGCAGAAGGCTTTCGACGAACATCCGTTGATGGCCCACAAGCTGCTGTCCGCAATTCCGCGCTTCGAAGAGATTGCCGCGATGATCAAGCTCCAGACCGGCGGCCCCCATCGGCCTCCAAGCGACGACATCGAGCGCGGCGGAGCCATGCTGCGCGTCGCGCTGCAGGTCGAGCGCGCCACCGTAGACGGCGTGACGGTGCCCAACGTGCTCGCGTCCCTAGAAAAGAAGTTCGGGCCGGCGGAGCAGCCATTTTTGAAGGCCTTGAGCGATTTTCGCAACGCCGAAGGTTCGAGTACCGTGCGCGCCCTTCCCGTCTCGCAGATGACGGCGGAGATGATCTTGGAAGAGGACGTGCGCACGACCAACGGTGTCGTCGTCGTGCCCAAGGGGCGAGATCTATCGATGGTGCTGATCGAACGGCTATTCAAGTTTTCACGAGCAGGCACGCTGATCGAGCCGATACGCGTGCGTGTCCCAGGCTGACGGGAGACATGTTTTCAGGCGCTCGCAAAATCGCGGTCAAATTGGCGGTGCTCGCTGGGATCCCGGTGATCGGCGCGTTGCTCTTGTCCGTCGAGATCGGAAATAGCGCGCGCGAGCGTTCGCAATCGGCCGACGCCATCGGCTCGGTCGAAGATCTGGCAGAGCTTTCTTCGCGCATGACCGCGACGGTCGATGAGCTGCAAACCGAACGTGCGCTGGCCGCGTTGACCCTCGGGCTGCGACAGGCAACCCCTACCACCGTCCAGCAAATCCAGAGCTCCGAAAGCGCGCTGAAGAGCCAAGAGGCGAAAACCGACGGCGCCGTAGCCCAAATGCAGGAGTTTCTGGCGCAGCGCGAGCTGGCTCGGCTACCCAGCAGACGACTGCACGGAGCCCTCATGCAAGCACGCGCGGATCTCGCACGAATTCAAGTCGAGCGACATCGAACGGACCTACTCACGACGCCAATCGACGGGCTGATGGAGTACTACTCCAAGATCAACGATGCGTTGATCAACGCGACCGCGGCATTGACGCGGATGTGCAACGACGGACAGCTGATGCGGGCCCTTTCTTCGCTGCTCGCGCTGATGCAAGTTCAAGAGCGGGCGTCGAGAGAGCACGCCGTGCTGAGCCATAGCTTTGCGGCCGGTGAGTTTGCGCCCGGGATGTATCGCGTCCTCGTCACGTTGACCACCGAGAGGACCGTGTATTCTGCGTCATTGCAAAGCTTTGCGACCATGGAGCAAATCGCCTCCTATCAACGAGCATTGCAAGAGCGCAACTCCCGGCAGGCGGCGGGAATGCTCGAACAAGCGCTCGAGGTCACCGAGGAAGGGTTGACCGTCGATCCGAACGCATGGTTTTCGGCGCAGGCAGAGGCCGTGCACGGTCTGGCGCTGGTCGAGAAAGAATACGCCCAGAACGTGCAGGCGATCGCGCGCGGCAAGCTGGCCGAGTCGAGACGAGCCGTTCGCTACGGGGAGGCGCTGGTGCTCGGCGTGATCGTGATCTCGCTGACCTTGGCGATGGCCATCGGCGGGAGCATCACGCGCAGCGTATTGGCGCTGGTGAGCGTTGCCGGCAAGGTTCGCAATGAACAGGACTTTTCATTACGCGCACAAAAGACGACCTCGGACGAGGTGGGGACTCTGACCGAAGCGTTCAACGAGATGCTGAGCGGCATTCAGTTACGCGATCAGGAGCTGCGCTCGCATCGGGAAAATCTCGAGCAAACGGTGCACGATCGCACGCTCGAGCTGTCTAACCGAAACGAGGACATGCGCCTCGTATTGGACACGGTCGAGCAAGGCTTGGCGACCCTGAACAAGGACGGCTGCATTGCCCCCGAGTGCTCGCGGGCTTTCGATTCCTTCTTCGGGCCACCCGAGGCGGGCGTTCCCTTCTTTCGGCACATTGCCGGTTCCGACGCAGAGCTCTCGAACGCGCTCGAGCAGGATTGGGCTCTGGTCATCAGCGGCGCGGCCTTCGTCGAAGGCGGCGCGCGGCCGAGCAAGAGCCTGCTACAAATCGACCAGCGGCATTTTGCCGTGGCTTACAAGCCTATTTACAGCGGAGGGAGCGTCCAGGGCGCGTTGCTGACGATCTCGGACGTGACCTCCGAGGTCAGCGACGCGGCCGCGCGTGAGCAACTGGAAAAGGAGCTTCAGCTCGCGCAGAAACTGGAGGGCGTCGGACAATTGGCGGCCGGCGTCGCGCACGAGATCAACACGCCGATGCAATACGTGGGCGACAACCTGCTCTTCCTGAACAAAGCATTCGACAAGATCAGCGAGCACCTGAACGACACCAACGTCGCCCTCGCCAAGACCGACTCAAACTCGCTCGACCAAGTCCGACGAGCAATCGAGGCCAGCAAGGCGCGTCTGAAGCTGCCCTACCTGCTGAAGAACACCCCCAAGGCCTTGCAGGATTCGAGCGCCGGGATCGCGCACGTGTCGAGCATCGTCCGCGCCATGAAATCATTCGCCCACGTGGATGGCGACGAAAAGACCACCGGTGACGTCAACCAAGCCCTTTGCGACACCTTGGTCGTGGCTCAAAACGAATACCGCTCGGTTGCGGTGATCGAGACTGATCTAGGCCAAATTCCCACGGTGATGTGCTTTCCCGGACGACTGAATCAGGTGTTCTTGAACTTGATCGTGAACGCGGCTCATGCCGTGGCGGATGCCAAGCCAGAGGCGGGCGGCAAAATCAGCGTCACCTCGCGCGCGGCAGATGGCGTGGTCGCAGTGACCATTGCCGACAACGGCGGCGGCATCCCGAAGCACATCCGGGACAAGGTATTCGACCCATTTTTTACGACCAAAGCCGTAGGCAAAGGCACGGGGCAAGGCCTCTCGATCGCGCGCAGCATCATCGTCGACGCACACGGCGGCACACTCTCGTTCGAGACCGAACCGGGCCGCGGCACCGCCTTCACCATCCGGCTCCCAGTAGACGGACGCCAGAGCCTCGTTTGAGTGCGCGACTAGCTGGTCACTGGTATTCGAGCTGGCCGTTCGCGGCGAGGCGAATATTTCGGTGGCGATGCGCGCCGGTGAACCGCTCGACCTCGCGCACCCAGCTCGAGTCCGGGCACTCATTGACCATGTGCTCGGCCTCCCCGCGCGCCTCGGAAGCGCGCCCCACGCGAGCCAACGCGTGAATCAAAATCGAGCGACGCTCCGGGGCGTCCGCGCTATCACCGAAGCGCGCCTTGCCTTCCGCCGCACGCTCGATAGCCAAGTCCGGGTCCATCTCGCCGAGCACGCGTAGATCACTCATGAAGGCGGCTTCTTCCGCGGGCAACGTGTGTAGGGCGAGCTGAGCGGCTTCGGGTGCGGCCGGCGCCGCGGGGGTTGCCGGGGAGATTACTGCCGGAAGCGGCGTGGCTGGCTCTGCAGAGTGAGCGACCTGCGGCGCTGGAGAGGGTGCAACGCCGGGCGTCGGAAACAACGCGAAGGCGCCCAGGGCGAGCGCACCTAGAGTTAGCACGAGCGGCGCAGCGAGCTTCATTTGATCGGACAATTGGCGACGTCGGCGTGGGCGGCGTACAGCGTTTGCAGGGTGCTCTGTCCGAGAGGCCATTTCCGATCAGTCGTCGACCAGTACCATGCGCCGTTGTAACCGTTCTCGTACAGGTACTTGCCCAGATCCTTAGCGGCGACCCCATCGGTATCGTCTGGATAGAACTCTCCCATGACTAGCTTTTTGTCGAGACCCCAGTACGAAGCGGGGTGCTGGAAGGCCGAGTTCGAGATGCCATTCGACTCGTAGTAGTGCACTTGATAGAAATCGAGCGTGCCGTTTTGCTTGCCACCTGCGGTGCGCAGCGCATCGTCCGAATAGAGGTTGGTCTTGCCGCTGATCTTGGAGCAAGTATCGAAGGTTTGCGCGCTGGTCGTCACGAGCACGTTCGGATCCGCGGTGTGAATTGCTGCAGTGAACCAGTTCACGGTCTTCTGGATTGCCGCCAAGGTGGTGCGGTGGTCGGCCCAGCCATTCGGGCCCATGCCTTCCGGTTCGTTGAAAATCTCATAAGCGTATAGACCCTTCGTACCCTTCAGCGCCGTCACGAGCGGCGTCAGGTAGCGATCGATGTACGCCTGGCGATTTTCGTCTTTCTCCAGCAGAGCTTGGTTGTTCGTATAGGTCGCGCCAGCGCTCGTATGCAACATGTCGAAGGACCACAGGCTGATCACGAGCGCGACGCCAGCATCGTCAGCTGCCTGCAACAACGCTTTCACGCCGTCGATGTGTGATTGTTGAATCGCGAGCGCCTTGCCGTCGCCGTCATAGCCGGGCGTGTGCGTGCCATTGGTGTGGAACCACCAGCGAACCACGCGCCCGCCCGCGTCATAGTTGTTTTTGAAGATGGTCTTGAAAGTGGGCAGATCGGGGCTCGGTATATCGTTAGCGAAACTGACCCAAGCCACATTCAAGCCGCTGGCAAAATTGCACACCGCGGTTTTGCCGCCGCCGCCAGCGGCGCCAGCCGTACCCCCGCCCGCGTCGCCGTTGACGGTGGATCCGCCTGCACCAGCTACCGCGCCGCCGGCGCCGACCGTTGCCACACCGCCCGCGCCCGCGAGGCCGGGGCCAGAACCGCCGGCGCTGGGCGTCGTCCCGCCTACGCCTGTACCGCCGGTCGCATTCATGCCCCCCATACCCGCCGCCACCGGAGCGGCCCCAGCGCTCGGGTTGCCCGCGCTCGCACCCGCACTGCCAGGCGATGCCGTGCCATCACTTGCACCGCAACCCGTGAGCGCCAGCGCGCCGAACAAAACCGAGAGCGACGCCGAGCGACGCGCGGGCGTCGTAAGGAAACCATCCATACCAAACATAGAGCGACCTGCTGAGTGGGTGAGCCGAATGAACCACTGAAGATAGCAGTGTCAGCCCCCCGATCAAACGGCTCACTCTCAACTGGAACCGATTCCAGTCAGAGCGACAAACTGAAGCGCGGTTCGGTGATGGGGGGGACGGCTACGCTCTCGGTCGATGCGCATCGCTGAATTGTGAGACAAGAGTATGGGCAACCAATATCGATTGGTGGCTGGATTGCCGATCTACTCCGCCGTCTGCGGAACCGGAATTTCTGGCTCGAATTTTTCGTCGACGGCGTAACCTTCAGCGTCGCGCATGGACCAGGTGCCGTCGCCGACCAGCTCGAGCACGCGGCGGTGGTACTTGAGCACGCCGGGGTGGTGAGTGACGCTGACGAGGGTGATGTCGAGCGCGCGGAGCGCTTCGTACATGCGGGCTTCGTTTTCGGCGTCGAGTGCGCTGGTGGCTTCGTCGAGGACGGCGTAGCGCGGCTTGCCTAGGAGCACGCGCGCGATGGCCAGGCGCTGGGCTTCGCCGCCCGAGAGCACTTTGGCGAAATCGACTTCGACCTCGAAGCCGCCACAGCGCTCGGCCAAATCCGGCAAATTGACGGCATGGAGGAGGGCCTGTAGCTCCTGCTCGTCGACGTCCCGGTTGACGCGCGGGTACAGCAATTGATGGCGCAGTGAGCCCATGATCATGTACGGGCGCTGCGGTAAGAACAACATGTGATCGAGATCCGGATAGCGAATCGTGCCCGAGCCGGCGCGCCACAGACCGGCGACGGCCCGCAGCAGGGAGCTCTTGCCGCCGCCACTCGCGCCGACGATCACGAGCCCCTGCCCCTCGGCGACCACGAGCGAGACATCACGGATCAGCGTTCGCTCGTGGTTCGGGGTTTGCAGCGTCACGGCGTCGAGCTCGAGCTGCTCGTTCGGCACGCGTTCGATCCAGGCTTTGGTCGGATCGGGGGCTTTGTTTTCAGCGACCAGCACGCGCTTGAAGGCGTGCAAACGCTCGATACCCGCCGCAAAGGCGCTCAAGGTCTCGAAGTTGTCGACGAACACGGTGAGCGCGCCGAGCATGGCCGCAAACGCGCCTCCGGCTTGGACTGCGCGGCCGACCTCGAGCTCGCCTGAAATGATGCGCGGGGCGATGATCACGCTGGGTAAGGCGTAGGTCACGAAGCTGTACAGGTACTGAAACAAGTTCAATCCGAGCGTGCGTTTGAGCAGGCGCGTGTAGTTCTCGTACAGCCGCGCAAAGCGCTCCCGGACGTGCGCGCCTTCGCGTTTTTCGCCGCCGTAGAAGGCGATGCCCTCCGCGTTTTCGCGGATCCGAATCAAGCTGAAGCGAAAATCTGCTTCGCGCCGCAGTTGCTGAAAATTCAGACCGATCATCGGCTTGCCGAATACGAAAAACGTGAATACGGTGCCCGCCGTGGCGTACACCAAAAGCACCCAAACCAAGGTGCGCGAGATCGACCAGAGCACGCCGCTGAAGGCGATCAACTGCAGGGTCGCACTGACGATTTCGAGCAAGAACGTGAGCGACTTCTGGGTAAAGGCGTTGACGTCCTCGGCGATGCGCTGATCGGGATTATCGATGCTCGCATTCGAGGTGAGATCGTAGAAGGCGCGATGGCCGAGGTAGCGGTGCAAGAAGTCGTGCGTCAGCCAGCGCCGCCAGGCGATACCCAGGCGGTCGCGGACGTAATAGTAAAACCCGTAGATCGGCACCGCGATGATCAGCGCGCTGCCGAAGACGCGCATCGAGTGCCAAAAACGCAGCGAATCTTTGGCGGCGAGCGCAGAGGTGAACTCGCCCGATTGCTGGTTGAACACGACCACGAACTCGGTCCGTCCGAGCAGCAAAATCACCAGCAGGGCCAACAGGCCACGCGCCAGCCACTTCTGCTCGTGAAACCAGAATGGCTTGGCGATGTGCCAGAAACGAAGCCACAGCCTGTGATCGAAGCCCGGTTTGCGCGCGTGCGTTGCTTTGGACAAGAAAAATCCCGAGCCTCTGGCTCTTGCTGCTGGGCCCCTCTGCAGAAGCCGTGCCGAACGTTTCACTGGATCGAAGGCCGCTAAATCGCCTAAGTCTCGCCGTGCCTGCGATGCAATGCGCCTCGCCTGACCAATCCGGGGCGACTTTATCGCCTCGCTGTCTAGATTCCCATAGGTCCGAGCTCGTATTTTACAAGCACTTGGTTACCGAGGTGAGGCACCGCCAGCGCCCGCAACGCCCCGCCCTCTGTCAAATCAAGACCGAGATGCTGGGATCGTCGACCGAGCGATCGAATGACACGGAGAAGCGGGTGGGGCGCCCGGCGCTTTCCTCGAGGATCTGCACGGTCCAATCAGCGAGGGGCATCTCGAGGCTGCGCTCGCCAGTTCGCTTCAGCACATGATCGCGCGCGGGCATCGAGAGCAATTGCCAGCTCGCGCGACGGGCCGCGCTCAACAATCGAGCGTGGCCTGGCGTTCCCAAGCGGAAATCTGCGCATTGTGCTCATGCCACTCGCGGTCTTTGAGCTTGACGTAAGCCTCGACGAAGGCTGCGCCGAGCGCCTTGGTCAACACCTCGTTGGCACGGAGCGCGCGCAACGCATCGAGCAGGTTCATCGGTAGACGCCGGACCTCGCTCGCCGGAAGCGGATCTGTGTACATGTTGTTGTCCAGGCGCGGACCGGGACTCAGGTGGCGTAGCATGCCGTCAAGCCCGGCAGCGATCACCGACGCCTGGAGCAGGTATGGATTCGTCGCGCCGTCGGGCAAGCGCAGCTCGAAGCGATCCACGTCCGGGATGCGGATCATGTGCGTGCGGTTGTTGCCGGTGTAACTGATAGTGTTCGGCGACCAAGTGGCGCCCGAGAGCGTAGGCGCGCCATTGATGCGCTTGAAAGAGTTCACTGTCGGGTTGGTGAGGGCGCACAATCCCTCCGCGTGGTGCAGCACGCCACCGATGAACTCATAGGCCATGCGGGACAGGCCGAGCTCGCCATTGCGATCTCGAAACAGGTTGTCTCCCTTGGCCAGATCCCACAGGGACAAGTGCATATGGCAGCCATTGCCCGACAAGTTCGAAAAGGGTTTGGGCATGAAGGTAGCGCGCAAGCCTTCTGCTTCAGCCAGAGTTTTGACCATGTACTTGAAGAAAGCGTGGCGATCCGCGGTGATCAGCGCATCATCATAAGTCCAGTTCATCTCGAACTGGCCATTGGCGTCTTCGTGGTCGTTTTGGTACGGCCCCCAGCCAAGCGCGAGCATACAGTCGCAGATTTTTGCGATCAGTTCGTAGCGGCGCATCAACGATTGCTGGTCGTAGCAGGGCTTACTTTGCACATCGCTGGCGTCGCCGATGGCACCACCGTCCGGACTGAGTACGAAGAACTCGCACTCGACCCCAGTGCGCACGGCGTAGCCCAGATCGGCCGCGCGCTCGACCTGGCGCGCGAGCACGCGACGCGGTGATTGCTCGACCGGTTTGCCGTTCATCATCAGATCACCTGCCACCCAGGCGACCTCCGGCTTCCAAGGCAGGACGATCATGCTCTTCGGGTCGGGCATGGCGAGTACGTCCGGATCAGCCGGGCTCATGTCCAACCAGGCGGCGAAGCCGGCGAAGCCCGCCCCTTCGCTGGCGATGCGATCGATAGCGGCGGCCGGCACGAGCTTGGCGCGCTGCACGCCGCGCAGATCACTGAAGGAGACGAGGAAGTAGCGAATGCCCTTCTCTGCCGCGACTTTTGCTAAGCTATTCACCTTCGCCTCCTCAAGGGGTTTCGTTGTGGATGATGGCCGGACGATTGCGCAAGTCTTTGACCAAGCCCCAGTGTAAGCCCGTGTAACCCGCGCGCGCGATGTGCGAAAGGTACGGCTCGAGCCTCCGGTGCGCGCTCTCGAGCGCAAAAAATGGCAGCGCCGGATAGCGATGATGGTCCGCGTGATACGGCATTTCCCACATCAGAAAGCGCACCGGCCACAGCGTGTACGTGGTGCGTGTGTTGCTCAGCATATCGCTGCTCTCACTGCAGCCCATGTGCTCGGCGAGCAGAATTGCTCGCAGGAGCGGCTGCGCGAGCGCCACTGGCACGAGCCAATACACGACGAAGTACGGGTAGCCCAGCCAAACCGAGATCGCGATCGCTGCGCCATACGAAAGTAACTGCAGACGCACCGAGCGCACCACCAGCGGGCCCGTCTTCTCGTTCAGAAAGCCGTACGAGCCGGTCTTGCCAGCGGCCAATCGCAAGTGCGTGCGCAGCTTGCCCAGCCACCAGGGCAGCGCAGAGAGCTCGAGTACGTAGCTCGCGATGCTGGTCGGCTTTCGATCGTCCAATTCAGGATCTTGACCCGACAGCTGAGTGAAGCGGTGGTGCCAACCATGATATGGCCGGTAAAAGCTGCTGTTGTAAAAAGAAAGTAACCCGGCGAACCAAGCTACCGAGTCGTTCAACCAACGACTCTTGAAGGCCGTGCGATGCACCGACTCGTGCATCGCCGCGAACATGGTGACGAGCGGGAAACCGAGCAGAGCGGCAGCCAACGCGGCAAGCGCGAGCGAGGCGCGCGAGCTCAGCGCGAGCGCGTATGCACCGCCCGCGCCGGCAATGACGGCGAGATGCCCGACCAAGCGCAGCAAACCGCGTGCGTTCGAGCGTTGCTGCAAGCGACGGAGCTCGTCCGCAGCGACCGGCGCAACGCGTGGATCTTCGATGGCTGCGTCGGCATCCATGATCAGCGAACACGAGCATGAACCTCGGCGACGCGAATGTCACTCACAACGGGGCGACGTCGCGGCGAGTTCTGGCGCAATCAATTCGAAACGTTTCACTGAGTGACGCGAAACTCCTGCGCATCGCGCGGACCACGGCGAAACACATAGGCAATGGAAGACGATGCAAGATCAACGAGTCTAACCGTACGGCAGCCACACGGAAACGCTCGCGCCACGCCGTTGCGATCAACCTCCAGACGCAGGCCGGGGCTCATGTGGAGTCCGACCGTTGAGTTTCAGCCCTCGAAGCAGGAGAGACACCAATGGACGCGAGCACCGCACTGACTGAGGCAAACCGCAACTCCGACGCACCCAGCACTGGGTTTATCCGCTACCAAAACGTCGGCGCCGAATACCTGGAAAAACGCACGCTGAAGAAGAAGGCGAGTTGGCTTTCGCTCTGGGCCCTGGGCGTCGGCGTGGTCATCTCGGGTGAGTATTTCGGCTGGAATTTCGGCCTCGCCGCTGGCGGCTTCTGGGGCCTGACGATCGCGACCGGGCTGATGGCCACCATGTACGTATGCATGGTGTTCTGCATTTCCGAGCTCACCGCTGCGTTGCCGCACGCGGGTGGCTTTTACTCGTTCACGCGCTCTGCTTTCGGACCGCTCGGCGGTTTCATCTGCGGAGTGACCGACACGATCGAGTACGTGCTGACGGTTTCCGTCACGGTCGTTGCCGTGGCCGGTTACCTGCAACCACTCTTGCATGCGGTGCCCTTATCGGTCTGGTGGATCGCTTGCTATGCCATCTTCCTGACCATCAATATCCTTGGAGTCGAGCTCACGTTGCGCTCCCAGCTGTGGCTCACGCTCCTTGCCATCGTGGTGCTGGTCGTGTTCGGCGTGGGCGTGCTCCAGAGCGGGACCTTCCAAAGCGCCGCGCTCTTCAACGTCGCCCCGGATCCCGGACAATCCGCGCACGGCTTGCCCAAGGGGATTTTCGGCATCTTCGCGGCGTTCCCATTTGCCATCTGGTGGTACTTGGCGATCGAGAGCCTGCCGCTCGCCGCAGAAGAGACGCACGACGTGGTTCGGGATGTACCCAAGGCCCTCAGTACCGGCATTTTCACGCTGCTCGGCTTGTCGGTGCTGGTGCTGATCTTGAACACTGGGGTCGGCGGCGGCGCAGACGCCATGGGCAAGTCCGCAGCACCGATGTCCGACGCCCTGGTAGCAGTGTTCGGCAAGGGCGCGCTCTCCACGGGCCTGATTGTGCTGGCGCTAGCCGGACTGCTCACGACCATCCACGGTTCCATCTACGCCTACGGTCGAGTGATCTTCGCCTTGTCACGCGCCGGGTACTTCCCACGTGTGCTCTCGGTCACCGGCAAAAATAAAACGCCATGGCTGGCCCTGCTCGCTGGCGGCGCGATCGGCCTAGCCTGTGTGTTCCTGATCGATAGCTTCGGCGCTACCAGCAAACTCGGTGCCGCACTGTTGAATATGGCCGTCTTCGGCGCAGTCATCTCTTACTCAATCGTAATGCTCGCTTACATCAAACTCAAACTTACGCGGAAGGACCTAGCTCGCCCATACAAGAGTCCCCTCGGTATCACGGGCGCGATCATCGGCACGGTGCTCGCGTTGGTCGCCCTGGGCGCTTGCTTCGCCAACCCTGATTTTCGCCCCGCCGTCTGGGCCACCGCGGTGTTTCTGATCATCGCCATCGCCTACTTCGTGGTCTACAGCCGCACGCGCCTGGTGGCGCAAGCGCCTGAAGAGCAGGTCGCGCTCCAGCGCGCTTTGGCATTGGCTGCGGAAGCGTCCACCGCAGCCGAATGACCCTCGTCGCGCGCGCCCTGTGTCAACCGTAGGGCTGACACAGGGGAATTTCGGCGCATTGAGCAGCAGCGCAGGTCAACCGGTCCCCTGCGTCAAGGTGTGAACGAGTCGGATCTTTCCGTCGATCAAGCGGAACGAGTGGCTGTCGGGACTCGCTCCGCCAAAGAGCGTGAGTCCCACGGCCGTATTGAGATCGAGATCGACGACCCAATGGGTGTTCTTGAAAGTGATGCCGTCCGGAACCCCGACGTTGCAGCTCTGACTGGCCTTGTCCCCCGCCGGAGTGCAACCCTTGCCGCCCTCCAGGCGGTAGCAAGGCGTGCCCCAGGGCACCATCGAGGTCTTGTCAGAGAAGTCCTTGAAATAGGCTTCGCCCGCGGCGATCAGCACTTCTCGACTGCTGCGACTCGCCTCGGGGACCACACTCCAGTCCTCGCTCTTGGCGCAAGTCTCATACGCCTTGGCATCGAAGTTCCAGTCCTTGCTGGTAATGGTGCTGCCGCTCACGGTGCCGGTCGTGACGATCGATTCGAGCTCGCTGATCAGGCCATCCTCGAGTGCCAAACGAATGCCGAGGACATACTCCACATTGCTGTCTGTGACGTACACTTCACTGAAGGTTTGGCAGGCGAAGGTGTCCAGTAAGTCGTGCTGGTACGAGATCGACAAGGCGGTTTCCCAGATCCCCTTCGTGGGCGTCTTGAAGTTCTCGGTGTACGTCACCGATGACGCAAGCGGCAGCTTCGACTTGTCGCCGGCCGTTTGGGCGGCGTGGTAGGCATCCGCCGCGGCCTGCAGGCTTGCGCGAGTGCAGCCGGCAGAGCCAGAGCTGCCGCCCGCGCCGCCACTGCTTCCGGGGCCTCCCGCGGCGCCCGTTGTCTGGCCGCCGCCCGTGTTTGCACCGCCACTCGTGGCAGCTCCAGCGCTGCCGCCCTGAGTGCTGGCGCCACCGATATCGATCGACCCGCCGCTACCCGGCGTGCCAGCGACGTTGCCGGTACTCCCGCCATTGCTCATGCCGCTTCCCGCGGTCGCTGCCACGCCAGCTCCGCCACTGACGCTGCTGGACCCTCCGCCGCCAGAGTTGCTGGTGGTGTCCGAACTGCATGAGCAGAAGAAAAGAATCGAGACACCCGCCGAGATCAGGTGATAGCGCATTGAGCCTCCGTGCTGGCCAGACTTGGGCCGTTCATCGTCTTGTCTCCGCGGGCGCTCTTGCCAGCGCGGAACCAAGACGACGCCCGCAGAGAATGCCTCGGATTCGGCGAGCGGTCGATCGAGTTCAGTGTGTTCCTCCGCGAAGTGACGCGCGGCAGGCAGCCCAGATGCGCCGCACTCGTTCCACACTGGATTATTGGTGCTGCGCTGCGTTGGGCGAACCGGACCGACGTCGTTGAGCTGCGTCCCAGGAGCAACACCGCTCCGTTTCGGGCGGACTATTCTCCTGGCGCGTCAATGCGTGATAAAGGTAAGTTTGTCTTCAGAGGAGGTGTGGCGTGAGGGATTTTCTCAAGTGGGGGTCGTGGTCGTGTGCGTTGGCGGCGTGCGCGTGCAGCGCAGGAGCACGCGAGAGCGGCGAAGCTGGTGCGCTTGCCAAGCGCACGTCAGCGCTCGAGTTGGTCGTCGGGCCAGAGATTGGTACCGACGCACCGGTCCTGAGGCCCAGCGATCTCGGTCACAACCCGATGGTCGCGACCGACGGTAACGGGTTCCTCGCGGTGGAGGAGGTCGACTCGCGAATCCGCGCGGTACGCGTCGACTCGAACGGCACGGTCTTGGACGCAACTTGGTTGGATTTTGGCGACTATACCGAACAACAGTACTATCCGAGCGTCGCCTTTGGCGCGGGACATTATTTAGTGACCTGGTCGGCCTTCGGTGCACAATCGGTCATCCGTGGGCGTTTCGTGCAGCCCAATGGCAGCTTGGAAGGGACGGCCGCATTCACGCTTTCGACCGGGCAAGGCCTCTATCCCAGCGTGGGCTGGACCGGCAGCCACATTCTCGTGAGCTGGCTTGGGATCAGCGATACCGACAACACCGTCACCGTCGCCGCCTTCGATCCGAACGGCGCCGCGGT
Source organism: Pseudomonadota bacterium (assembly GCA_037200885.1). GTDB lineage: Bacteria > Myxococcota_A > Polyangia > Polyangiales > Polyangiaceae > PMG-095. Next base: position 709,669 of record JBBCIN010000001.1, on the reverse strand, counting down.
GGCAAATTCCGAACATCCGCTTTCCAGTCCTGGCTCGCTTGCTTACCCGCGCATCGCCGTCGGGAGCCGCAGGGCTCTGGTAACGTGGGAGAAGTACACTCACAACGACGCGACTGGCGATGTCGGGCGCATCGAGGGCGCGCTCGTGGATTTGAACGGCATGCCGGTGGGCGCCGGCGAATTCGCGCTTTCGAACGGCGCCAGTAGTGAGACGACCGCGAGTGTCGCCAGCAGCGGCTCGCACTTCTTGATCGTCTGGCAAACGCAAGATGATGTGAGCAGTGTCTTCGGCTCTTCCATCGATGACACCGGTGCCTTCGACAAAGAGGATGCCACGGTTTCGCGTTCCACCGAGACCGCAGGGTTGCCCTCGGTCGCCTTCGACGGCAGTAAATACCTGTCGCCTGGACCGACGGTCGCGATGGGCAATCGATCTACGGCACTCCCGTATCCACGACCGGCGCCGTATTGGGCAGTGCCGATGTCAAGCTGGCGACCGGGTCGCCTCAAGCGGTCGCGTCCGGCTCGGATCGCACGGCTCTGGCCTGGGGCGGCTCGAAGTATCTGCTCAGCTTTCTCGGCCACGGCATCGAAGGGAGCTTGATCGGCCCGGATCTCCAGCTTCAAAACGGGCAGATCGCGCTCACTGGGGTTGCAAGTTCTCAGGGCTATCCGAGTTTGGTCTGGAATGGCGTCGACTATCACTACTGCCAGAGAGTCGGTCATGCGGTTCGGGTAGATTGGTGCTGCGAGCATCGTGATGGGGTGTGTGGCCGATGGCAGAAGGGGCAGCGCGGCAGCCAGCGGGTGAGGAAGAGCGCGATTGCGAGGCGTGCAGTGATGAAGGAGTCGGCGAAGTGTCGCTCAGGCCGCGACGGGGATCTCACCGTCGCGACGGCGCCTTCTGGCCGAGGGGGGAAAAGCGCTGACGCGCTCGGATACGACGAAGGCGTAGCAACATAAGACGACTGAGACGTGATGGTGCCAGCCGGTAAAGGAGCGGCCTTCAAAGTGGTCGAGTCCAAGCTCGCCCTTGAGGTCCTCGTACATCCGCTCGGTGCGCCAGCGCTCCTTGAAGATCCGGACGATCTGCTTTCGACTCATGCGTCGCGGCAATGTGGTGAGCGTGAATTTCGTGGGCGTCTCTTCACCGTCGAGCCACTCAGCAACGAGCCAGAGCGGCTCTCGATCAGCAACGACGCTACCGTCATCGTGTGCGGTCTTCACGCGGATGAAGCAGAAGCGCGAGCTGAGTTTCGCCTTCGAGCCGCTGCGCCAGGTGACTTTTCGGAAGGCCTTGTGGCCGAGTGCCATCGTCAAATCGAGCACGGTGGTCGCCTCGCCGCGGGCCCGACCGAGACGGTCAAGCTTCACCACTTGCACGTTCGATTGGATGCCCACGCCAAAGTCGAATCCCAGCAAACGGATGGCGTTCCGGAAGTCTGAGCTGCCACCGTATCCTCCGTCGGCGAGAATGATGTCGCCGGGGATCTCGGCGCGCGCCGCGCGTTCGATCATCTCCAACGCCAACTCGATCTTCGTCTTGAAGGTCACTGAATCCGGAATCTTGGCTTCCGCTCGAAGTGACGGATCTTGCGCCCACATCTCCGGCAGGTAGAGATCGAAGTCGACCGGGATCTGCTCGCTACTCGTAGCGACCGCCAAGCTCACCCCGACTTGGCAGTTCGTGATCTTTCCCGCCGAGCCTGTGTACTGCCGCTGCACGCCGACGGAATGCGTTCCCTGCTTGAGGAAGCCCGTGTCGTCGATAATCCAAGTCGTGATGGGCTCACGCTTCTGGACGGCTTCGATCGCGTACCGGGCGGCGTCTAGGCGAACCGCCCGGTCATCCCACTCGCTCCGACCAAGGAAATAGCAGAGCTTGCTGTGCACGTTGTTGGTCTGGTCCGGATCGGCACAGGCCCGAGCCGCAATCGGCTCGGCGCTCTTACGTTCCCCGTCGCCGAGGATACCGAACGCGTACATGGCGAACGATTCCCGCTTTCGCCAGTCCTTCAGGTGTGTGCCGACTCGACCGAAGAACTTTTCCAGTCGAGCCGCCGCAGCGATTTCCGAGACTTCTTGGGCCATAACACGGCCTTCTCACGAAACTCGACCAATGGAAAACTTTCTGGCAGTAGTGCTATGTCGTGCAGTGGACGGACGAACGCGAGTCCTCGACCGACATGAGCGTCCGTGCGGTTCGTATCGACCCGAGCGGCCATGTGCTCGACCCGAACGGGATCGTGCTGTCGACAGCGCAGTCACCAGCGTTCAGCTCGTCGCTCGCTTCGACGGGCAATGGCAGCGCACTTTCGCTGTGGGCCGGGACGAGCGGGGCGAGCTACCGGCGCACGCTGGCCGCTGACGGAACACCGGGTACCCTCTCGTCCTTCGGTGACCCGTCGCTTTCTTCCGCCCCGGCAGTTGCTGGCAATGGTACCGGTTATCTCGCCGTGTACGCGAGCGGCGACTCGAGCGATGGAGCCATTTTCGGGCGCCTGCTCGATGCGACGGGGAGCGGCGGCACGGACTTCCGAATCGACTCCTCCACACTAAATACCGGCCCGAATGTCTTCACCGCTGCCGGCAGTGGCTACTTATTGAGCTATAGCAAAGCGGGCACTCGCCTGATGACGGTGAGCTCGACTGGGCAGCTCGGGAGCAGCCTCGAGTTGTCAGCCAATACGAGTCTAGTCACCGTCGCGACTGGTGCGAACAAGATGCTCGTGGTGTGGACCGACATTAACGATACGCAGGTTCGTGCACGCTTCTTCGCGCCGGACGTACTTTCAGGCGAGACGCTCGTCCTCGCCGAGAGCAGCGCAGGATATAGCGCCGCTCTATCATGGGACGGCTCGAGCTACTTTGCGATTTGGGAGACGCCGGAGCATTACCTCGACGGGCGCAGCATCGGTAACGACGGAACGCTCGGGCCCGTAACCACGCTCGTCAACGAAGAGTGCTACGGCCCGGTCTCCGCGAGCAACCAACGAGCCAGCTACTAGTGAGTTACATCAAGTACGGTGCCAACTCTCAGAGTCGCCGGATTGCTTCGCGCTTGATCGGCGCAGCGGCGGGTGCCGGCGGGAGCGGCAGCGGCGGTTCCTCCGGCAGCGGCGGCGCGTCGGGCGCCTCCATGAGCAGCGGCGGCTCGAACGGCGGCTCAATCAGTAGCGGCGGCTCGTACGGCGGCTCCGTCAGCAGCAGTGGCGCGATCGGTACGGCTGGTAGCGGAACCACCTGCGGCAACACCACAGGTGGGGGCAGCGGGCAGCCGCCGATCGCCATCAAATGCAGCGTGACCAACGTCAGGGAGGGGCGAGCGACCAGCGGCGCGGGCTCGGGCTTCGCCTCGCTGCTGGCGATAGCCGGCCTCTTCGCGCGACGGCGCCGACGCGATTTAGGAGCCGCCGAGTAGGCCAGTCTCGCCAAAACCCGGACCGATACCATCGTATACTGGACGCGAACCTCGGGCCCAGCCATGCTGGGCTCAGAAGGGCGAAGACCACAGGGCGACCGCACGATGGACTCCGTGTCCGTTTTACGCGACACCGAAGCGGATGCTGCCGAGCCGGACGGTGTAGCGCTCGATCGTTTGCTCGGTCAGCTCCAGCCACGTCGCGATGTTCCCGGCCAGCTCTCGCGGCACCCAACCCTGCGCGGGCGCTCACCCGAGCTCGAGGCACTCGTTGCTGCAGTCCGACGCGTCCAGCACACGGGGCTGGCCGAGCTCGTCATGGTCTCGGGTTACTCCGGGATCGGAAAGTCTTCGCTGGTGCAGCAGTTTCTCGCTGACGGCTTACCGGCCGGCGCGCTCGTCGCCAGTGGGAAGTTCGACGATCGCGAGAGCGATGCGCCCTATGCAGCGTTGATACAACCGTTCCGCGAGATTTGCCGGTGGGTTTTGGCCAGGCCCGCCAGAGAGCTCGACGAGTGGAAGAGCGCGCTGCTTCGCGCGCTCGGAGGCAACGCGAGCATCGTCGCCGAATTGGTCCCCGAGCTCGCGCGCATCGTTCACGTGCGAGCGCTGGAAGGCCCGCTGCCCGCTGAAGAGACCCGCCACCGAGTCGACACGAGCTTTCGTCGAGTCTTGCGCACGTTCGCGAATCGCCAGCGGCCGCTGGTGTTGTTTCTCGACGACCTGCAATGGATCGACCGCGCGTCGCTTAGGCTGCTCGAACATCTATTCCTCGACCCCGAGCTTCATGGCGTGTTGCTGATTGGCGCCTACCGAGAAGAGAGTGTACAGCTCGGACACCCGCTCGAAGTCTCGCTCGGCCGCTTGCGCGCGTGGGGCAGGCCCGTGCGGACAGTACCGCTCACTCCGCTCCCGCTCACCGAAGTGGAACGCGTCGTCGCCGACTTGGTGCTGAGTACGAAAACGGTAACCGCAGAGCTAGCTCGCGTCGTGGAGCAGAAAACAGCGGGCAATCCTTTCTTCGTGCGCCAGTTTCTGACCGCGCTGATCGAGGAGCATTTGCTGTTTTTCGATCGGGAAAATGGCAGCTGGGCTTGGGACCTGGCGAGCATCTTGGCCAAGGGTCCCACGGATAATCTGACGCACTTGTTGCTCGACCGTCTCGCTCGGCTACCGGCGCCCACGCAACGCGCACTCGAGACGTTGGCCTGCCTGGGCACGCGAGCCGATGCGCCAGTCCTCGCACAGCTCTCGGGAATGAGCATCGATGAGCTGAACGAGCGACTGCGCGTGGCGATCAAGGCGGAGGTCGTGTTCCAAACAGCCGAGGGTTATGCGTTCCGTCACGAACGGCTACTGGCGGCTGCATATTCGCGAATCCCGCAGGCGGAGCGCCCAGCGCGTCACCTGGCGATAGGACGCGCACTGAAGATTCGGAGCGATGGCGGCGATAGCGACGCCGTGTTCGAGGTCGTGCGCCATTTGAACCGAGCAATCGGCCTGTTGAATGACGTCTCGGAACGCGTGCAGCTGGCCGAGCTCAACCTCAAATTCTCCCAACGCTCTCGCTCCATGGCCGCGACCGCCAACGCGCTCGCGCATCTCGAGCGGGGGCTCGGCTTGCTCCCGGCCGGCCACTGGCAAGCATTGCCGGCGCTGAGCTTCGAGTTGACCCTGGCTCGCGCCGAAGCCGAATTTTTGAGCGGAGAGCATGCGCGCGCCGAAACTTTGCTCGCCGAGCTCTCGGCGCGTCACCTCGAGCCCGAACGCCTCGGCGCGGTCGTGTGCCTGCAATTGGCCCTGGCCACTGCCTCGAACCGCTTCGCGGAAGCGCTCGACATCGGCCTCCAGTTCCTGCGATCCGTCGGCGTACCCTGGCAGGCGATCGACCAGGACGAGCTGCAGCGCCAATACGAACGGTTGAGAGCCGCGTTGGGCACCCGCCAAGTCGCCTCTTTGCTGGATACACCTGCCCTCTGCTCTCCGTTCGTGCGCACGATCGCGGAAGTTTGTGCCGGCATGCAATCGGCGGCCTTTCACACGAACCAGCATCTGCTCGCTTTGCTCATCATGCACGTGGCGGCGATGAGCATCGAGCACGGCAATTGCGACATCTCGGTGCAAGCGTACGCAATGCTCAGTATCGTGCTAGGTCCGTTCTTCGGCGAGCACGAGCTCGGGCTCGAGTTCGGAAAGCTCGGGGGTCGTCTGGCAGAGGGCGGCGAGAACCGCTTCGCGGCTCGGGCGTGGCTGCTGATGGGCTCCGTCGTGGCGCCCAGAACGATTGGCGCACACGCCGGCTGCGCTTGGCTGACTCGCGGCCTCGAAGCGGCCGATCAATTGGGTGACCTGGTCTACAGCGTGTACAACCGGTACTACTTGGTCGTGAGCCTGCTCGGCTGCGGAGCGCCGCTGGAAGAGGCCGAACGGCAAACCGAGCTTGCGATGGAGCATGCAGCGCGCCATCGCTTTACGCTGATCGAAAATCGCCTGCGTATCGTCCGCTCGTTCATTCGCGGGCTCAGAGAGCCGCGCCGGGTGCCCGGCTCGCTCAGCGACGAGCAGTTGGAAGAAAGGGCCTACGAGCAGGGGCTCACGGCCGCGGTGGATCGCTACTACTACTTTATCCGTCGACTCGAGGCTCGCTACTACGCGGGGGATTTCTCGGCCGCTCGAGCCGCCGCCCGCCGAGCACGCGAGCTCGGCTGGGTATCGCGGAATTTCCCGCAGGAGATCGAACTGTGGGTCTTCGGCGCGCTGGCAGAGACGGCATGCGCGACCGCGGCCGACTCGGCAGAGGCTCTCGAGATCACCGCCGAAGACGAACGCCAGCTGCTCGCGTGGGCCCGGCGCTGCCCGGCCACGTTCGCGAACAAGGCCGCCCTGGTGGCCGCCGAACGTGCGCGCCTAGCTTGTCGCGACTCCGATGCGGAACGCGAGTTCGAGCAGGCCGCCGAGTTGGCCCGACAGCACCAATTGCTCCACGAAGAAGCGCTGGCGCACGAGCTTTCGGCGCGTTTCTACTCTGCCCGCGGCATCAAGAGCGTCGCGCGCGCAAAGCTCGCGCTGGCGCGCTCCTGCTATTTGCGTTGGGGGGCGCTTGCCAAGGTGGACCAACTGGACGCCCTCGCCGGCTCCGACGAAGATCTGCCGCTGCCGCTCCGCGATTCTCTCGAGCTGTTCGATATGAGGCTGATCGTTTCGGCACTACAGGCGGTGTCGAGCTCGCTCGATCTCGAAAAATTGCTCCAGGCACTGATGACGGGCGCGTTGCAGCACGCGGCGGCCGAGCGTGGCGTGCTCGTGCTGCTTGCCGGTGAGCCACGCATCCGCGCCCGCGCGGCTTCGGAAGCGACGGCGATTCGAGTCATACCCGACGACGCTCCGGTGTCGGCGGACAGCTTGCCCGAGTCGATCCTGCGTTACGTGCTCCGCAGCGGCGGACGAGTCTCTACCAGAGATGGAGTCGTCCCCGCCCCCTTTCGAGGTGACAGCTACTTCGAACGGCAAAAGGTGCGCTCCCTGCTCTGCTTGCCAATCGTGGTGCGCGCCAGGGCCGTCGGTGCGCTCTATCTCGAGAACACCCTGAACAGGCAGGTTTACGGCGCGCGCAGCCTGGCGGTACTCGATCTCATCGCGTCGCAGGCCGCCACTTCGCTGGAGAATGCGAGGCTTTATGCGGGGCTTCACAAGGCGCAGCAGCGAATGGCCCATGCGGAGCACGTGAGCCGAACCGGCAACTTCAGTTGGCATCCGCAGACCGATGACGTGGAATGCTCCGACCAGATTTCGAGCATCTATGGCATCGAAGGGCGTCCTAGCCTGGCCGCGCTCCGCGCGCGGACGCATTCCGAGGACCGCGCGCTCTTCGATTCCCTGATCAGCGAGCCGGGAGTTTACGACGGTCGAACCGTGGAGCTCAGATTGTCGATGCCCGACCGAACCGTCAAGCACGTGACGGTGATCGCCTCTTGGTTGGCCATGGACGAGTGCGTGGCCACGGTGCGCGACGTAACCGAAGCCAAGCGGGCCGAGGAGGCGCTGGAGCACACGCAGATGAAGTTGACGGAGATGACGCGCGTCGCAAGTCTGGCCGAGATGTCGGCGGCCATTGCTCACGAGATCAATCAGCCTGTTACCGCGATCGGCCTCAACGCCAGCACTTGTTTGCGCCGACTCCGCAACGAGCGCCTCGATTTCGTCGGCGCGCGTGCCGCCGTGGAGCGCATCGGGCGCGACGCGAAGCGCGCAGGGTCCGTCCTACAGCGCTTGCGCGCGCTCTTCAGTAGGACCGAAAGCACGAAGGTAGCCGTGGATCTCAACGACGCGATTTCGGAAGTGGTGACTCTCTCTCGGAGCCGCGTGCGAGCCGCACGAGCGACGGTCGGGCTCGAGCTGTGCCACGACCTACCTACCGCCCTGGGCGACCGAGTCCAGCTGCAGCAGGTCGTGATGAACCTACTGAACAACGCACTCGATGCCATGAGGGAAGAAGCGACGCCCCGAACCGTGACGATTCGAACCTCACTCACGGAGCACGGGTGGCTCCGCTGCGAGGTCCAAGACAGCGGTCCAGGCGTGGACGACGCCGACCGAGCTCGGATCTTCGCACCATTTTACACGACCAAGAGTGATGGGATGGGCATCGGTCTATCGATCAGCGGGAAAATCCTGTCTAGCCACGGCGGCGAGTTGTCCATGCGACCCAACGCGGACGCGCCTGGCTCGACCTTTTGCTTCGTGCTGCCGTCCGGTGAAGCTTGAGTCGAGGTGCGCGGGCCGCGCTCAGAGGATGCGATTTTCGACCTGGATATTGCCGTGTGTAGCTTTCGAATACGGGCACGTCAGATGCCCCTCCGCCACGAGCGCGTGCGCGGTATCGAGATCCACACCTGGTAGGGTGATATTGTGCCGCACCCGGAGAGAAAAGCCGTCTTGGTTCGACAGCAACAAGTCGACCTCGACATCGTCGCTGGGCGGAGCCGAGAAAACGAGCTTCCTCTTGGCGGCCAACAGCTGCAGAGCGCTGAGAAAGCAGGCGGACCAGCCGACGGCGAACAGCTGTTCGGGGTTGGTTCCCGGGCTCTTGCTACCTGGATTCGCTAGCGTGACGTTCAGGCGGTTGTCGTCGGTATGAGACGCACCCTCTCGGCCGCCTATGGTGTGAGCCTTGGCGGTGTAAAGGACCTTATTGGTTTCCGTCATAGTGTATCCTCAGTGGTTGCCGCGCGACCGATCTACTCGGTTGCGCTACGCACTTGGGAACGCTGCTGCCGAGCGCATATTGGACGATGGTATTGGTCTCGCTCGACGCCCACGTCGGAAGCGTCGTCTCGCTCTGAGAAAGGCGACCAAGACCGATACCAAAGTACAATGGCGCAGGATCCATCGCGCGGAGTATCGTGTAGCCACTGCGATTGGCACGAAAGAATCGGTATGGAGGACGAGCTCAGTCGCCTCGTAGATACGCTTCCCGGATTGATCTGGATTGCACGGGCGGACGCGCGCATCGACTTCCTCAACCAGCGCTGGTGCGAATACACGGGCCTTGGCATCGACGAGATGTGTCAGGGTTGGCACACCGTGGTTCACCCGCAGGACATGCGCATGGTGCAGGAGCGCTGGCCGCTGTTGGTCGCGTGCGGCGATGTTTTCGAGATGGAGGTTCGTTTGCGCCGCTTCGACGGCGAGTATCATTGGTTCTTGGTGCGTTCTTGCCCCCTGCCCGGCGCCTCCAACAACGCCGTCCAATGGTGCGGCATCAACACCAACATCGACGATCGAAAGCGTGGCGAGCAAGCGCTGCGCGCGCTGCAGTCGAATCTCCGGCAGATGTGTGAGACCATTCCCGGACTCGTGTGCACGATGAGCCCAACCGGAGAGGTCGAGCTATTCAATCGCGAGCTCTTGGAATATTTCGGGAGAACGCCCGAAGAAATGCGGGGCTGGGCCACTAGCGACGCAGTTCACCCAGATGATCAGGCGCGCGCGATCGAAGTACACACGAGGGCCGTATCGAGCGGCACTTCTTGGGGCATCGAGCACCGCTGCCGGCGGTTCGATGGCGTATACCGTTGGTTTCAGGTGCGCGCGCTGCCGATGAAAGACGCGGATGACGCGATTGCCGGCTGGTTCGTGCTGCTTACCGACATCGACAACCGCAAGCAGGCCGAGCGAGCCGTCCGCGCGAACGAGGAAAACCTCGAGCTCATCATCAACACGATTCCTGCGCTGGCCTGGTCGGCGCTGCCGGATGGCTCCGCCGAATTCTTCAACCAGCACTTCCTCGACTATCTCGGCCTCAGCCAAGAACAGGCGAAGGGCAGCGGCTGGTTGGTCGCCGTCCATCCCGACGATCTGCCGGGGTTGATCACGACTTGGCAGCGCTTGCTGGCATCCGAAAAGCCGGGCGAGGCCGAGGCACGATTGCGCCGTTTCGATGGCGAGTTTCGCTGGTTTCTGTTCCGCACCAACCCGCTGCGCGACGAATCCGGCCAGATCGTGAAGTGGTACGGCACGAACACCGATATCGACGACCGCAAGCGGACCGAAGAGGAGCTGCGACGCAGCGAGGCCTTTTTGGCCGAAGGCCAACGGCTCAGCCTAACCGGAAGCTTTTCTTGGTTCGTGGACACTGACGAGTGGACCCTTTCGGAGCAGGCTCGCCGCATCTTGGGGTTTCAGCTGGACGATCGCATCACGCTCGAGGGCATCCGCAAGCGCGTGCTGCCCGAAGATCTGCCGCTCCTCGCCGCCAAGGCCGGGCTCGCGCGAAGCGGCGTCTCCGACCACGATCACGACCACGAGTTCCGGCTGCGGATGCCCAACGGCGCGATCAAGCACCTGCGTACCAACGCGTACCACACCACATTGCGTTTCGGACGGCGGGAGCTCATCGGTGCCATCCAAGACGTCACGGACTGGCGCCTTTCGGAGGAGGCGCTCGGAAAGGTTCGCTCCGAGCTCGCCCACATGACCCGAGTAGCCAGCCTGGGTGCCCTCACCGCGTCGATTGCCCACGAAGTGAATCAACCGCTATCCGGCATCATCACCAATGCCAGCACGTGCCTGCGCATGTTGGCCGCCGAGCCCCCGAACGTCGATGGCGCGCGCGAAACCGCGCGGCGCACGATTCGCGACGGCAATCGCGCGTCTGAAGTAATCACACGGCTGCGAGCCCTGTTTGCCAAGAAGAACCCCGCAAGCGAATTGGTGGATCTCAACGAGGCAACGGAAGAAGTGCTCGCCCTCTCGCGTAGCGAACTGCAGCGCGGAAGAGTCGTGGTGCGTTCCGAGCTTGCCGATGATCTTCCGGTCGTCGTCGGCGATCGCGTGCAGCTTCAGCAGGTCATTTTGAACCTGCTGCTGAACGCCTCTGCAGCGATGAGCGACATCGACGATCGCCCGCGGGAGCTTTCGATCAAAACGGAATGCGAGCAGGACGATCGCGTACGCCTGACGGTGCGCGACAACGGCGTGGGTCTCGATCCGCAAACGGTGGGGCGGCTGTTCGACGCCTTCCACAGCACCAAAAGCGAGGGCATGGGGCTCGGCCTCTCCGTCAGCCGCTCCATCATCGAGAGCCACGCCGGCCGCTTGTGGGCCAGCCCCAACGATGGTCCGGGAGCGGCGTTCTGTTTTTCCATTCCCCGTGTACCCGAGGCGGCTACGCCCGTGTTCGCGAGGAACTCGTGACCGATTCAGCTCCGCTGGTGTCGGTCGTCGACGACGACGAGTCCGTGCGCGAGTCGCTGCCTGACTTGCTGAGGGAGCTCGGTTTCGGCGCCGAGGCTTTCTCCTCGGCGGAGGAGTATCTCGAGTCCGAGCCCATTGGGCGTACGCGGTGCTTAATCCTCGACGTGAGCATGCCGGGCATGACTGGCCCCGAGCTACAGCGAGAGCTTTCGCGACGGGTCGCCAAGATTCCGATCATCTTCATCACCGCTCACGCCGATGACACTGTGCGCCCGAGCCTGCTCGAGCAGGGCGCGGTGGAGTGCTTGTTCAAGCCGTTCAGCGAGCACGCGCTGCTTGGAGCGCTCAAGGCAGCGCTCGGAGCCCCCTGACGATGCGCGGTCTCGCGAGGCGAGGTCAGCGGCCCGTGAATGTCAATCCGCCGCGGCTCCAATCGTGGTATACGCTGGTCTCCTCGCGTGGGGCAGCTTTTGCCTCCAACTCTGTCACCTTGCCTGAGCCGCTGGCCTCGAGGAAACACATCGAGCGGCTTCGCATGCAGCCACCCGTCGCCTAATCATGCCGCTCGACACACCCATCGTTTACGTCGTCGATGACGATGTCTCGGTCCGCGAGTCGCTCGAGCTATTGATTGCCTGTGTGGGCTGGCAGGTCGAAACCTTCGCATCGGCTCGAGAATTCCTATCCCGATCGCGGGCCGACGTTCCCAGCTGCCTGGTGCTCGACGTCTCCCTTCCCGACTTGAGTGGCCTCGATCTGCAAAAGCTGCTGCAGACCGATCGCGTCAACTTGCCGATCGTCTTCATCACCGGCCACGGCGATGTACCCATGACCGTTCAGGCGATGAAGGCAGGCGCCGTCGAATTCCTGACCAAACCCTTCGAAGACACGGTGTTGTGCGACGCCGTTCGGCACGCGCTGGAGTCCAGCGCCGCTGCCCTCGAAGGTGAAGCCGATCTGCGAGCACTTCGCGAACGTCAAAAGTCTCTGAGCGAACGCGAGCGCGAGGTCATGGCTCTGATCGTTGCGGGTCTGCTCAACAAGCAAGTGGGCCTCCAGCTCGGGATCAGTGAAATTACCGTCAAAGCGCACCGTGGCAAAGTCATGCGCAAGATGGGCGCGGACTCCTTCGCCGACCTCGTGCACATGGCCACCCGCCTGGGCATTGCTGCGCCGAAGAGCTGAGCTGCTCAGCGTGCGCGTCCCAGTCCTGATCGGCGTTGTCCGACCAGCGGTCGCGGCTTGCTCAGAGTTGGCCACTCCTGTCCAAACGTGGGCCGGTACACGCTCGCACGCCCGCGCCATCGGCGAAACCCCTGCCAAGTATCGGCGAACCTTTTGGCCGCGAAGCAGGGACCCATCAACACGAAGAGCTTCGGCGAAAGGATCATCACGGCCGCCTGGCACAGTCGTCCCTCCTGGTACTTACGCACCAGCGAAGATCACATGATCGATCCAGAGGCTCAAGCGGCGACCGCGAGGCGGATGAACGCGACCCTCACCTCCGTCCCGAGCAGTCAGGTGGCGATGCTTGCGCGGCCCCAAGACGTGGTGGCCGTGATCGTGAAAGCAGTAGCGGCCCCGCGTCCAGCCGTCGCGCAGCGCTGACGGCCGTGAGTCTTCGATGCGCGCTTCACTCGCAAAGGCCGACGGCGTGGGAGCCGCTCTCCGCGCTGTCCAAGATTGGCCACGATGCCCAATTGACGACAGCGTTTCGCTCGATTTCTGGAATTTTGTCCGGATGTTCCGAGAAACGCCTTCAAGCCAGGGCGGCACCGATTCTTGCATCGGTCGGAACGGCAAGATGATGACTCATTCCAACTCGGGCGCTGTGCGCACCGGGTGACGAGGACGCCGCGAATGCAAGCTCTGCCGAAGTCATTCCTGTTCAACATGCTGCTCGCTGGATTGCTGACGGCCTGCGCGGAGCCAAAAAAACCGGCGCCACCACCGGCGACCGTGCTGGTGGTCCCGGTTACCCGGGAGAATCTATCCCTGTTCATCGAAGCGGTGGCTAGCATCGACGGCTTCGTCAACGCGGACATCCGAGCGCGCGTGAAGGGCTACTTGCGCGCGCAAAACTACAAGGACGGCGCGACCGTCAAGCAAGGGCAGCTTTTGTTCAGCATCGAGCCGGACGAATACGTGAACGCGGTTGCGTCCGCGCGCGCTACGCTCGTGCGCGCCGAGGCAGCCAATACGAACGGAGGGATCGAGCTGAAGCGCAACCAGCTGCTGTCCCAGGAGGGCCTCGTCTCGACGCAAATACTCGATAACGCCGTGGCCGTAGAGAAGGATGCGAACGGTCAGCTACTCGCGGCTCGAGCCGCGCTACAGCAAGCCGAGCTGAACCTCTCCTACACGCAGATCCACGCGCCGGTGGGCGGCGTAGCGGGGCTAGCGCTGGTGCGTATTGGAAACTTGGTCGGGCAGGACGGCCCAACCCTGCTTACCACCGTGTCGCAGGTCGACCCGATTCGCGTGAACTTTCCCATGAGCGAGATTGACTACGTGCGCTTTCCGGAGCGCCTGCAGCACCTCGAACAACGAGACATCGCCTGGGCACGTCGGCAATTCTCGAAGCTCGATGCGCAGCAGCCAGCCGACGGCGGTGACCCCGGTCTCGAATTGGTGCTCGCCGACGGCAGCGTCTTCGCGCACCGCGGTGTGCTGGTCGCCGCCAATCGACAGGTGGACGCGAGCACTGGCACCATCCAACTGCAGGCCCTGTTTCCGAACTCGGATGGCGCGCTCAAGCCGGGTCAGTATGCGCGGGTGCGCATTCGCCGCGAAGATCAAGGTCAAGCGGCGTTGGTCGTACCCGAAAAGGCGTTGATTTCGGTACAAGGCAGCTTTTCTCTGGGCGTGGTCGACAAAGATCAGAGGGTACACCTGCGGCAAGTAGAGCTCGGCTCAGCAGCGCGCGGCATGCGCATCGTGACCAAAGGGGTCAACGAAGGCGACGCGGTCGTCGTCGAGGGTTTGCAGAAAATTAGCGATGGGTCGTTGGTCGCGCCGCAGCCGGCGCGCTCTTCGTCATAGGCCGTGTCGAACTTCTTCATTCGTCGACCGATCGTCGCAATCGTAATTGCGATCCTCACCGTGCTGATCGGCACGGCTGCGTTACTTGGCCTTCCGATCTCGCAGTTTCCGCAGATTTTGCCGCCGCAGGTCAACTTGACCACGACCTACACCGGCGCAGACGCGGTGACCATCGAGCAGTCCGTCGCGACGCCCATCGAGCAGCAGATCAACGGCGTCGACCGCATGCTGTACGTGCAATCGACGAACGCCAATGACGGCTCGATGAATCAGGTCGTCACGTTCGACGTCGGCACGGACGGAGACGTGGCCAACGTGTTGGTCAACAATCGCTTCTCGCAGGCGCAACCGTTCCTGCCTCAGGACGTGAAGAACTTCGGCGTCACGATCAAAAAGTCGCTCGCATTTCCGTTGATGGTGATCGCGCTTTATTCGCCAGACGGGCGCTACGACCCGACGTTCCTCTCCAACTACGCCCTGATCAACATCAACGATGCACTCCTGCGGGTGAAAGGCGTGGGAGACATCCGGAACCTCGGGGCCTCCGAGTATTCCATGCGCATCTGGGTGGATCCGGACGTCCTTGCACGGCTATCGCTGACGGTCACCGATATTCAGAACGCGATCCGCAATCAGAACATCGTCAATCCGGCGGGACAGGTCGGTGCAGAGCCCGCACCGCCGGGTCAACAGCTCACCTTCACCGTCCGCGCCCAGGGGCGATTGGTGAATCCAGACGAGTTCGGCAGTGTCGTCTTGCGCGAGAACCCTGACGGTACCAGCGTGCGTTTGCGGGACGTCGCGAAAATCGAGCTCGGTGCGCTCAACTACCAGCAGTTCGGCACGTTCGGTGGTAAGCCGGCCGCTGTCATCGCCGCTTTCCAAACTCCGGGCTCGAACGCGTTGGACGTCGCACGCTCGATTCGCGAAACCATGGAAGGTCTCGCCAAGCGCTTTCCACCGGGGATTACCTATACCGTCTCCCTCGACACGACGAAGCCGGTGACCGCTGGCATCCACGAGATCATCGTCACCTTGGTCGAAGCACTGGTGCTCGTGATGTTGGTCGTGTTCGTATTCCTACAAAACTGGCGCGCGACGCTGATTCCGCTGTTGACCGTACCCGTCTCATTGATCGGCGCGTTTGCCTTGTTCCCGCTGCTCGGTTTCTCGGTCAACACGCTGTCATTATTTGGCTTGGTGCTCGCCATCGGCTTGGTGGTCGATGACGCGATCGTGGTGGTGGAAGCGGTCGAGCATCACATCGAGCTCGGAAAGAGCCCGCGTGAAGCCACTATCCAAGCGATGAAAGACGTCCAGGGCCCGGTCGTCGCGATCGCGCTGATCCTCGCGGCCGTGTTCATCCCGGTGGCATTCCTGAGCGGGATCACCGGGCGGTTGTATCAGCAATTTGCGCTCACCATCGCCGTTTCGGTGCTGATTTCGGCATTCAACGCGCTCACGTTGAGCCCCGCACTCTCCGCGTTATTGCTCAAGCCGCGCTCGGAATCGAACGGGATATTCTCGCGCCTCGGGCGTTGGTTCAACCGCGGCTTCGCGGCGACCACCAACGGCTACGTGGCGATCAATCGCAGCCTGATACGCAAGTTGGCAATCCCACTGGTGCTGCTCGTGGGTGTCGGCGGAATCTCCGCGCTCCTCGCGGGGCGCGTGCCCACGGGCTTCGTACCCGACGAGGACCAGGGCTGGGGACTGATCGTCGTGCAGCTGCCGGACGGCGCCTCCATGCAGCGCACGAGGGCGGTCTATTCCAAGCTCGATGCGATCTTATCCAAGGAGAAGGGGCTCGATTATTACACCGGCATCGCGGGCTACAATTTTCTGACGCGCACCGCGTCGAGCTACAACGGGACCGGCTTCGTCTCCTTCAAATCCTGGGACGAACGCGAGGGTGAGAACATGACGGCAAATGCAATCCTAGGCCGCCTCAACGCGCAATTTTCAGGCATCGCCGAGGCGCGCGTATTCGCCGTTTCTCCGCCGGCGATCCCCGGCATCAGCGCCGCAGGCGGCTTTAGCATGATGCTCCAAGATCGCAGCGGCGGGTCCGTAGAGTTCTTGACGCAAAATGTGCAGAAATTTCTGGCCGCCGCCAAAAAGCGCCCTGAGCTCCAAGGTCTCCGTCCGCTCTATTCACCTGCCGTGCCTCAGCTCTTTGCCGATGTGGACAAAGACAAAGTGCTCAAGCAAGGCGTCGCATTGAGCGAGGTGTACGCCGCGCTACAAACCTTCCTCGGCGGCTCGTACGTCAACGACTTCAGCCGCTTTGGTCGACAATGGAAGGTGTTCGTCCAGGCGGACGCTGGCGTGCGGGCGACGGCCGATGACATTCGCAGGTTTTACGTGCGAAACGCCCACGGCGACATGATGCCGCTGTCGTCCTTCGTCAGTGTCCGGCAGGTGACTGGTCCGGAGTTCACCGTGCGCTTCAATTTGTATCGCTCGGTCGAGATTCAGGGTGCGCCGGCGCCGGGGTATAGCTCGGGCCAAGCACTGCAAGCTTTGGAAGAGGTCGCCGCAGAGGTCCTCCCGCCGGAGATGGGCTATGCCTGGAATGCTCTCTCCTATCAGGAAAAGGCATCGGAGGGCGGCGCAGCGCGGGTACTCGGGTTGTCGCTGGCGTTCGTGTTTCTGATCTTGGCCGCGCTGTACGAGAGCTGGTCACTGCCATTCAGCGTCTTACTCAGCACGCCGATCGCGATGTTGGGCGCGTTTTTTGGCCTGCTTTCGCGAAGTCTGGACAACAACGTGTATGCGCAGATCGGACTCGTGATGCTGGTCGGCTTGACAGCCAAGAACGCGATTTTGATCGTGGAGTTCGCCAAGGCGGAGCGCGAAAAGGGCCGGCCCATCGCCGATGCAGCTCTGGAGGGCGCGCGCTTGCGGTTGCGCCCAATCTTGATGACCTCCTTTGCGTTCGTGCTTGGTTGCGTTCCGCTGTGGATCGCCACGGGTGCGGGCGCTGCAGCACGGCAGGTAATGGGCACGGTCGTGGTCTCCGGCATGCTGGCGGCCACGCTACTCGGGATCTTCTTCATTCCTGCGCTGTTCGTCGCGGTCGAGAATTTGAGGGCATGGCGCGAAGCCGCCAAGAAGCCGATTGCCGGGCCCGTGCTGCAGAGCCCCGCAGAGTAGAGCCTGCTCGGAAAAGCAGGGAGAACCAAATCATGGACAACAATACCTATCGAGCAGTACAAGCAATCAGTCCGGGCCGTTTGCAGTTGACGCCCATGAGGTCGTCGGACGGATCGATGCTCTGGGTTCCAGCGTGCGAGGTTGGCAGAAAGGCCAGCGCGTGGGCGTGAGATTTCTCGGCGGCCCCTGCGGCTATTGCGCTTTCTGCTGCGCCGGAGAGCTTGGGACGTGGCGCGGGATTTGAACGCGAAAGGCCGTCCCGCGCTCCTCCGCCGACTCGACCTCGACGCGCCCACCATGTGCGATCGCGATTTGCTGAACGATGAAGAGGCCGAGGCCCAGACCGTCGGACTCTCGCCCATTCATCCGAGCTCGGAAAGGATCGAAGAGCTTGGGCAGGAGTGACGCCGAGACCTTTCCGCCATTTCGCACCTCCATCACTACTACTTCGGCCTGAGTTCCGTCGATCTCGACCTCGACGGGTGCAATGCGATCACCATGCTGAACCGCGTTGCCGAGCAGATTCGACAGAACCTGTTCGAGACGCGTACAGTCCCACTCGCCCTCGACATTGCCGTGGATTACCAGCGAGAGCTCACGTCCCTCCGCTGCCAGCCGGTGCTCGTCGAAGACGCGCTCGACCAATGGGCGCAGGTCGAGCGGCGCGCGTTCGATCGGGATGCCGCCACCGAGGCGGGCCCTGGTCAGGTCGAATAGCTCGCCGGTCATCCGTTGCATGCGCTTGCCGCCATCACGCATCGTTCGGGCGAGCCGAACCGCTTCGCTATCGGCCGAGCGTTTGACGATCAGTTGAGCCCCAGCGATGATGGCCGAGAGGGGGTTTCTGAGGTCGTGTCCGATGGCGGCGACGAAGAGCTCGTTCAAGCGCAGCGTTTCCTCCAGGCGCTGGGTCAGGGCGCTCAGTAGCTCGAGTTGTCGAGCGAGTTGCTGCCTTTGCCGATAGAGCTCGAAAAACGTCGCTGCCTTGTTGCGGAGGACGACAGGCTCGATCGGCTTGTATAGAAAATCCACCGCGCCGACCTCGTAGCCGCGGAACAGGCGACTTCGCTCCTGGGTGCCCGCGGTGACGAGAATGATGGGCACAGTTTGCGTGCGTTCCGAGCCACGCATCAGTTCCGCCAGCTCGACGCCGTCCATTTCGGGCATTTGCACATCGATGATCGCCAGGGCGAATTCGTGCACGAGCAGTAGCTCGAGAGCGGCGCTCCCAGAGCGCGCGGCGACGAGCTCGAGGCCGTCCCTTCGCAGGATTTCCGTCAACGCGAACAGGTTCTCCTCGCGGTCGTCCACGAGTAAGAACTTCACCGGTGGTAATCGCTCGGTCAGCATCGCTGATACCAACGCTCCGCGATTTCGACGAAGTCATTTTCGTGGCCGGTGAAGCGCAGCGTCTCGGGAGCGCCGAGTCCCAGAAAGCCGCGTCTGCAGAGCGACTCTCGGAACAGTCCGAGCGCTCGATTCTGCAGCGCGCGCTCGAAGTAGATGAGCACATTTCGGCACGAGACGATCTGCATCTCCGCGAAGACGCCATCCGTCGCGAGACTGTGATCCGAAAAGACGATCTTGCTCCGTAAAGCGCGGTTGAACACCACGGAACCGTACGCCGCCGTGTAGTAATCCGATAGTGGTCCCGTTGTGCCCGACAGCAGGTGGTTCTGAGAAAATGTTTCCAGGCGGTCCAGCGCGTAGACGCCTGCCTCCGCGGTTCGTAGACTCTCGGCGTTGATGTCCGTGGCGTAGATGATGGCGTTTTCGAGCAGGCCCTCTTCCGCGAGCAAGATCGCGTAAGAATAGGCCTCCTCCCCGGTACTGCAGCCGGCGACCCAAATGCGCAGCGATGGATAGGTTCGCAGCGTCGGGACAATCTCACGGCGGAGCACCGCGTAAGCCGCCGCGTCCCGAAATAGCTCACTGACGGGCACGGTGAGGTATCGCATCAGCGCGGGGAACGTGCCCTCGTCGTGGAGCACACGGTCCTGAAGTGCCGACAGCGTGTTACAACCGAAGGCGCTGAGTGCCTCACCCAGGCGGCGTCTGAGCGATGTTCGCGAATAGCGCCGGAAATCGTACTGAAACTTTAGATAGATGGCCTCCAAAAGCAGATGGAGCTCGAGGTCTTCGTCGGAGGCGAGCTCGCGCGAGAGAAGCGTCATTTGGGGATCCAGACTCGGAGCAGCGAGAGCAGCATGTCGACGTCGAGCGGCTTCGGAATGTAGTCGTTGGCGCCGGCCTGAAGACAACGTTCGTGGTCGTCTTTCATCGCCTTCGCCGTCAATGCGATGATCGGCAGCTTGGCCCACTTCTGCTGAGCTCGAATGGCGCGTGTTGCCGCGAGACCGTCCATCTCTGGCATCATGATGTCCATCAACACGAGCTCGATCTTCGTGTTCTGCTCGAGCAGCTCCAGGGCTTCGCGACCGTTGCGCGCGATGGCGACCTTCATGCCCTTTGGCTCCAGCAGGTTGTTCAGCGCAAATACGTTGCGCACATCGTCCTCGACGACGAGCACGTGGCGATCCTCGAAAATCGCTTCGCGGTGGCGCGCCTTTTTGAGCATGCGCTGGCGTTCGGGCGGCAACGAAGCCTCGACCTGGTGCAGGAAGAGCGTCACTTCATCGAGCAACCTTTCGGGCGAACGCGCGCCCTTGACGATGATGGAACGCGAATATTGCCGTAACCTCTGCTCCTCCTCCGCCGTCAGCGACCGACCGGTGTAGACCACGACCGAAGGAAACGAGTAGCTCTCGTCTTTGGCCATCGTTTGCAGCAGATCGTAGCCACTGCCATCGGGAAGTGCGAGATCGGTGACGACACAGTCGAGCGAACCAAAACGCAGTTGTTCGAGCGCCTCTTGCACGGTGCCGACCGCGACGATCTCGACTTCATCGCCACCCAGAAGCTGACAAATCGCGTCGCGTTGGGTCAGATCGTCCTCCACCACCAGCAGCCGTCGCACGCTGCGCGTGAAACGAGCTTCGAGCTTCTGTAACGCCGCCTTGATTTGTTCCCGCTCGATGGGCTTGCGTAGGTAGCCGATCGCGCCCATCTCGAGAGCGGTGTGCTTGTAGTCCTCGACCGAAATCACGTGCACGGGGATGTGGCGAGTCCTAGAATCTCGCTTCAGGCGGTCCAATACGGATAGACCGGAGTGGTCCGGAAGCTTCATGTCGAGCACGATGCCGTCGGGAAGACGCTCGGTAGCCAAAGCGATCGCCTGGTCGGCAGTCGCGGCAACGCGAGTCTCGAACTGCAGCTCGTGTGCGAGATCGACGACTATCTCCGAGAAGCGCGGGTCGTCCTCGACGATGAGGATCGAGCGCGGACGGTCAGCGACGGTGGAGCGCAATTCGCCGCGCGACGTCTGGGCGACGGGGGGTGGGCGCGGGGGCTCCGCTTGGGCCGGAACACTCGAAGCTTCGCGCCGGGGCGCGAGCGCGAGCGCGAGCGGCACGTCGAGCGTGAACGTGCTGCCGTGGTCCGGCACGCTCGTGACCCGAATTTCCCCACCCAACATCCGCGCCAGGTCGCGCGAGATCGACAGACCCAGGCCAGTCCCGCCGTACTTGCGGTTGGTCGTTCCGTCCGCCTGCTGAAATGCCTCGAAGATGGAACCCAGCTGACCCTCGGCGATGCCAATCCCGGTATCGCGGACCGCGAAATGACACAGCCCGTCGTCGCTGGAGATGAGCAAGGAGACCTGGCCGCGTTCGGTGAACTTGAAGGCGTTCGAAAGCAGATTCTTCAATATTTGGGCCAGGCGTTGTGAGTCAGTACGCAGCGACGCGGCTGCGTCGTCGGCGACGCGTATCTCGAAATGGAGGTGCCGCTCGGCTGCGATCGGCTCGAACGTGCGAGCGAGCTCGACCGTCAGTCGCTCGATGGGCACATCCTCGATGTTCAGCTCCAACTTGCCGGACTCGATTTTTGCCAAGTCGAGGATGTCGTCGATCATCGCCAGCAAATCATTGCCTGCAGAGTAGATGGTCTCGGCAAAGCGCACTTGATCGGCGCTGAGGTTCCCGTCGCGATCCTCCATCAGAAGCTTGGCGAGAATGAGCGAGCTGTTGAGCGGGGTACGGAGTTCGTGCGACATGTTCGACAGAAACTCCGACTTGGCTCGATTGGCTCGTTCCGCCTCCTGCGATCTGATGCGAATCGTCGCGTGCGCCTGACCGAGCTCCTCGTTTTGCTCTTCGAGCATCCGAGTTTGATCCCGCAGCGATTGGTTCGTCTGCTCCAGCTCTGCCTGTTGCTCCTCCAGCTTGCGCTGTGCTAGGGCCATGGCGCGACCTCGATCTTCGAGCTCCTCGTTCGCCGTGCGCAGCTCTTCGTCGTGCATCTTGAGCTCTTCGGCTTGCCGGCGCGTTTCTTCGAGCAGATCCTGCAGTTGCGTTCGATAGGTCGCGGTCCGTACGGCGATTGCCAGCGGCTCGGCGATACGTTCGAGTAGCCGCATCGCGCCAGCGTCGACCGAGCCAAAAAAACCAAACTCCAACACCGCGTGCGTTCGTTCACCGTCTTTCGCTGGTGCCACGACGACGCAGGTCGGACGAGAACGGCCGAGGCTCGAGCGAACGCTGAGGTGATCAGGCGGCACGGCCAGCACTTGCGCGCGTTTCTCCGAAACCACTTGCCCGATCACGCCCTGACCCGGTTCGAATCTCTCGGGAGCCTCCTCGGTGTCGAACGCGTACCCCGCACGACGATGCGCGGCGCCGTCCGGCGTGACGCTGTAGAAGGCGGCGACCGGCGAGCCCAGCTCGGGCGCCAAGTACTGGAGCAACGAATTTCCCATCGAGCTCAACGATTGCTCGCCCTGTAGACGCTTGGCGACCTCCGTCTCGCGCTCGAGGAGCCGCTCGATGTCCTTACGCTTCTGGATGAACCACGTGCCAATGGCACAAGGTACGATGAATTGAGCCAGCGACGGCAACAGATCGGGCCGAATCGTGAACATGCCGACCGGTGGAATGTAGAGGTAATCGAGCATGGCCCCGGCAAAACAGAACGCGAGCGCGGCCGGCCCGGTGCCGACCAACTGCGCCGTGACCATGACGGCCGCGATGAAAAACGGCGCGGGAAAGATGGCGTTGGGAATGAAGATGTTTGCCGCGTGCGCGACCGCTACGAGCACGACTGGTGTCGCCCAGCGAAACAGAAGCGGGTACCTAGAACCCTCTTGCCAGTTGGCGTCGAGTTGGAGGGAGTTCATCGGTACTCTCGCTAGACGAGACTGGCGCCGAGCCGCAGCGCAGCCGATGGCCCAATGGCACGGTCGAGCGTGGCGGACAGATCGTCGATGTCGAAGGGCTTCGTCAAAACCGCGCAGGCGCCCGCGAGCTTGGCCAGCGATGCGGCCCGGGCCGGTGAGTCGCCAGTCATGAGGACCACCGGGAGCGCGGGGTTGTGCGAGCGAATCCGAGCGATCAAATCCAGCCCGGAGTGTCCGCCTAGATCATGATCGATCAACGCGGCGTCGACGCCATCCAGCAGCGATTCCGTTTCAGTCGCGTCGAAAGCGGAGACGACGTCGTATCCAGCGTCGCGGAGTACCTCCGACAGCACTTGCAGGACACTCTCGTCGTCGTCCACAACTAGAATCCTACCCATGACAAGCTCGTAGATTGCATCTAGTCCAGACCACGGACTGAGATGATGTCGACTACAAGTCGCAGTTCGCCCTGCATCCCTCGGGCTTTTTTTTCGCGAAACGCGTCTCCAAACCGACGATGGACTAGGGACGCTAGGATGTCGATTATACCTTGGTATCGGTCGTGCACAGGCGAGCGGCTGAGCGCCAGCCTCGACTTGCGCACGGCGCCGGCCTCGATTTGGCGAATGCGTTCGCGTGAAATGCGGAAGTCGCGACCGATCTCGGCAAGAGAAAGTCGTTCCTCGCGATGCGCCATCAGCCGTCGCTCCACGACGTACCGATCGCGCGCGTCGAGCTTAGACAGAGCATTCGAAACGGCGCTGAAAGATGTCGACCGGCCTCCTTGGACAATGCCGTTTCCTCGGCATCGAGCGCGGGCAACTCATGCACTTCCAGGAAACACGCACTGTGCGCGTCCTCCGTGCCGATATCCCAAGGTACGTCTCGCCGATAGCTACGGGCAACAGCAACGACACGACGCAACTGGGAGCGCACGAGCTCGTCGCGAGCAGCTTCGTCCGCGCGTTCGCGCCAACGCTCGACGAGCTTCCGTTCACGCTCTTTGGAAAGCTTCGGGATCCGATGCACGAGGGCGGCGTAGCTGGCTCCGGCTGCGTACGACATTTTTGAGCCATTCCTCTGGCGAATCGCAAACTCGTACTGAAGTCCCTGGGCCTCGAACGGGATGCACGATGGATGCTAGGCTGCGGTAGTTGGTTGGCGAGATATCGCACCCGACAGCAGCCCGGCCATCGTCGGGCTCGGTACGCCATCCGACGGTCGCCTTGCTCCGCGGTTGATAACGCATCACCCAACCCTGAACGAGCTGCTCCGCCTCTCGGCAATCGATCCCTCGGCGCTGAGCGACGAAGGCGACGAAGTCGCAGGGTGGATCAGTGGTGTGCACGGCGCTCCCGAACAGCGGGTCGCCGTCCGGCCCAACGAGAAGACGTACAGTCATGGCCGAGGAGA
The DNA here is from genome assembly GCA_037200885.1 of Pseudomonadota bacterium. GTDB lineage: Bacteria > Myxococcota_A > Polyangia > Polyangiales > Polyangiaceae > PMG-095. Next base: position 685,709 of record JBBCIN010000001.1, on the reverse strand, counting down.
GAGCACGAAGCGTGCCGCCCAGAGCGACCTCACTCGACGGAAGTTCCTCCTGCCCAGGGCATTCCTCAGTGCCGGCGGGCCTGAGACAGATGACGCGATTTGGGCAGCTTGACCAACAATTGCCGCACGTCGGTCCGGCCATGCTCGCATCGGTGCATCGACACGCGCACGACGTGCGCGCCTGTTTCGGGGCGCGTCGTCGGCTCGAATCCGTGAGCGAAGTCAGCTCTACTATACTTTGGTATCGGGATTGCGCTGCGACACCCGGCTCGGGCGCTCAATCCGGGGTCCTTTCGCACTCCCTCTTACACCTTCGTACAATTTTGCAGGCAGCGCGGCTGGGGCATGCTCCGAGCCGTGAACGCACACGGGCTAGCTGAAGGCGAACTGCGGGGCTCACGCGGATTCAGCCAAGGGGTAACGCCGATGAACGACGACGATCGCCTGGTTTGCATCGTTGATGACGACGTTTCAGCGCGTGAGGCAATGGCGGGGCTAGCAAGCTCGGCTGGCCTCCGCGTCGAGTCCTTTTCATCGGCCAGGGAGTACCTGGCCGCGACGCGGGTGGCGCCGCCGGCTTGCTTGGTGCTCGACGTCGACTTGCCCGGACTGAGCGGCCTCGACCTTCAACAAGAGCTGCTACTCGGGCAAGCGTGCGTTCCAATCGTGTTCGTGACTGGGCACGCTGACGTCCCAATGTCGGTGCGTGCGCTCAAGGCGGGCGCGCTGGACTTCTTGACGAAGCCCTTCGATCCGGACTTACTTCTGGCCGCGATTCAAGCGGCGATTGCCACGGCACATCGTCCGCTCGCTGCCGTCGCCCAGTGTGATGTGCGAGGCACCCTGCGGGGCGCCGAAAGCCCGAAAAGAGAGCCGAAATCCGATAGCTTTGCCCAGATCGTCGGCGGCAGTCATGCGCTCGAAACGGTCCTCGCTCAGGTACACACCGTCGCCGCGACCGATTCGACCGTGCTCATCCACGGCGAAACCGGCACCGGCAAAGAGCTCATCGCCCGTGCGATCCACAACGGTAGTGATCGCAAGCACGGGCCATTCGTGAAAGTAAATTGTGGGGCCATCCCGGCGGGTTTGTTGGAAAGCGAGCTGATGGGCCATGAGAAAGGCGCGTTCACGGGCGCCATCGCCCAACGAATCGGACGCTTCGAGCTAGCCCAAGACGGTACCCTCTTTCTGGACGAGATCGGCGAGATCGCCATCGAGCTGCAGCCGAAGCTGCTTCGACTCTTGCAGGAACGGGAATTCGAACGCGTCGGCGGTACGCGCACCGTACGCTCGAATGCTCGATTGATCGCAGCCACCAACCGCGACTTGGGCGCTATGGTGAAGATGCGAACATTCCGCGAAGATCTGTATTATCGCCTGAATGTCTTTCCGCTCACGCTGCCCCCACTGAGGGATCGACGACAAGACATCCCCTTGCTCGCGGTCCACTTCATGCGGCAGGTGTCAGCGAGATTCAAGAAGGACGTGCACCGGATCTCCACTGAAGCAATCTCACGCCTGACAGAGTACGACTGGCCCGGCAATATTCGTGAACTGGAAAATGTGATCGAACGCGGTGTGATTCTGGCAAAAGGCACGACGCTCGAGGTTGGTCCACTGCGCAGCGCCGCCGGTCCCGAGGCCAGAGTGCCCCGCGTCGATGATCTCGCCGCCGTCAACAAAGCGCATATCCTCGGCGTACTCGAGGCTACACGCGGGATCGTGGCCGGGCCCGACGGCGCGGCAGCTCGCCTGGGAATGAAGCGGTCGACCCTCAACTACCGCATGAAAAAACTCGGCATCATGCGCGAGTCCGGGCAGACTCGGCATCATGCCGTGACGGGCGGCGAGCCCGATGCCGAATAGCCAGGCGCGACTCTCCCACGGCGATGCGCCGCGCGCCCTGGGATCTCTGCGGCGGGAACACATCCCGGCTTGCCGTTTCGGCTGGCGTGCGTCACCTTGCTGCGTGGGACGAGGCGGCAAGGAGTCACGGACGCAATGAATACAGAGGAACTGCGGCAACTTCAGGCGCCGCTCAAGGCGCGTTACAAAGAAGATCCGAGCGCAGCGTTGGTCACGCTGCGCGCCGTCGGCCGCGTCGTACAAAGCACGGTCACTTGTGCGATCGAATCGGGCAAACACGGGATCCCCGTGGGGCTGCATCCGGCTGCGGGTGGCGATGGCTTGGCGGCGTGCTCTGGTGACATGCTGCTCGAGGCGCTCGTCGGCTGTGCCGGCGTCACGCTGGCGGCTGTCGCCACCGCCATGGGCATCGAGTTGAAGACTGCGCTCGTGTCCGCCGAGGGGGATTTGGATTTTCGGGGGACGCTGGGCGTCGCCCGGGAGGCCCCGGTCGGATTTTCTCGCATCCGCTTGCGCTTCGAAATCGATACTGAAACGTCCGCGGACAAAGTGCACAAGTTGGTCGAGCTGACCGAGCGCTATTGCGTCGTTTTCAAGACGCTGGCCGAGGCGCCAGCGATCGAAGTGCGCACGCGCATTGGTGCGGATCCTAGTTAGGGCGACAACACCGGGTGTCGCGAGGTGCGTGGCTGGCACGCGATCGCCCAGCAGACTCGCCCCTCTGCGTCACTTAGTCTTGCGCAGTGCTTTTTTCGCCGGTGCTTTTTTCGCCGATGCTCTTTTCGCCGGTGCTTTTTTCGCCGGAGCGTCTTTCGCCTGAGTTTTTTTCACGGTGGCGGGAGCCTTCTTCGCGGGCTTGGCTGGGGCTGCTTTGGCAGGCTTGGAGCTCATGGCCCCGTCGATCGCCTTGGCCGCGGTCTGGAGTTGTTGCGCGAAGTCTTTGCTGGGGGGCAATTCTTCGACCTCACTCACATCCACGAATTTCGGCATCATTCCGGTCCACACGCCGACCTTCACGTGCTTCTTGAAGGCGGCCATGCTGGCTAAGATTTTGTCGCCCAAGAGGAAGAACGGCACGTTCCATTTGATTGTCTCTTCCGCACTCGGGCAAGCCTTGCTTACGCGGCTGCGTGCCTCTTGCAGGATGGGCTGGGCGAACGGCGGAGCCTGGCTGATGTACGCATCTACACGTGGGTCGGTCTTCATGCCCGCGGAAATTACCGCGCGGAGCCGCAGCTGTCGCCATTTCTGTGCTGATTTTCGAGAAAGGTTTGTTCCGCGCGCCGGCCCGTAGCAGCATCCGCGCGCTCATGGCCGTCGAGTTCGCACTTCGCCCGCGCATCCGCTTGCGCGAGGACCCCGCACCCGCCCGTCGCGCGCGGCCGCGGCTGCCGAAGTTCGCGTTGCCGGCACTGGCCTATTGGCTCGTGATCGGAGGCCTGGTGTACGCATTCGTCCACCACCACGACGCAAGCGCGCCGCCTGCTGGGGTCGAAGCCGCGCTCGAGCCGACCACCCCGCCGCCTCGCCCGGTCGTCCGCGAATGGTGGCGGCCCACGCCCGCTCCAGCCTCGCCCCCTTCACCGCCGATCGCCGAGCGTCCCACCACGCCGGAAGCTCGCGAAACCCTCGCAGCCCCCGTCTCGGAAGCGCTGCTCGCGGAACCATCCGCCCCCGAAGCCGCGCACGCCCCCGATCCCGATCGCACTCTGCGTCCGCCACGCACACCCGACCCCGCACTCCGCCCCGCCGCCCACGCTCTCCCCTCCGATCCCGATCCCGTGCCCCCTCTCTCTCCTGCTCCCGCTCCGTCCCCCGTCGCCGGCGGCCTCCCTTCCTGCGAAGCCGCCCTCGCCTCCGCGAGTCAGGATGTCGACTTCTCGGGTGGCAACCGCGCTGCAGATCTGCCCACACGAGCGATCGCCGCTGTGCTCGAAAACGGCGCGTGGCTGAGCAGCTGCGCGGTCCCAGAGCACACCGCGCTCGACGTCTGCGTCGCGATCAAGGGCGGCCATGTCGTCGGCGCAACCGTGACCGCGCGACCCGCGGACTCTGCGCTGGGCGCCTGCGTGAGACGCCGCGCGTCGTCCCTACAGTTCCCGTATAGCCCGCGCTTGGACCTCGCTAGGACGCGATTTTAGCGATTCTCGGCAAATCAGTTCGTGCCCATCTCGTGCAGAGCCTCGCCGATCGACGTGAGGCCTTCGCTCTTCAGGTAGTCGCGATATGCGGCTTCTTTCGCAGCGCGTTCGGCGTCGCTCAGCGGCGCCATTGCCTGGGCAGCCACAGGAGCTTCGGCTTCCGTGTCGCGCTCGGGCTCAGCGCGCAGGGCCAATGCACCGCTGGCGTCGCGCGTCGGTTCGGCGGCGTAGACCCCGCGGCTGACGATCAGCGCGGGCTGAAAGTGATCGGGCACGGTCCACACCGCGTCCGGGGCGAGGCGCGCCGGGACCAGTATGCCTTCGACTCGCGCCCGGATCCGCAGCTTGCCGATGCGGTCGACTTGATAGGCGGCGGCCGCGGCGAGTGCCACGCCCAGCAGCAAGACCGCCGGCCAGCGAGGGTGTACCCCGGCAATTCGGATCTTTTCGTCATCTCCCTCGAACACGCCGCCCGCGGGAAGAACGCGGGGATCGGGAGCGACTGCCGGGAGCGGCTGCGATACCGACACTCCTGCGGCCCGGCGCGCAAGATAGGCGCTGAGCGCCTGCGAAAGCTCGGCCATGGTTTGGTAGCGCGCCGCAGGCAACTTTTCCAAGCAGCGATGAACGATGGCGTCGAGCTCGGGGTCGAAATCCAGCTCGGGACGCGCCTCGTGCAATGATTTGGGCGCAGCGCTCAGCACATGACTGAGCACCTCCAAGACGTTGCCACCGTCGAACGGCAAGCTGTCGGTGAGTAGCCGATGCAGCACCACGCCCAGCGACCAAATGTCGGTTCGCGAATCGATGTTCTGCGGCGTAGTGATTTGCTCCGGCGACATATAGCAAGGCGAGCCCATGCTGTCCTGTGGACCGGTAACGGCCATGGCGCGCGGCGAGCCGAACTGCTTGGCCAAGCCGAAATCCAGAACCTTTACGATGTCCTCTCGCGGACCACCGCTCCACAAAAACAAATTCTCGGGCTTGATGTCGCGATGCACGATTCCGAGCGCGTGCGCTTCCGCGAGCGGCTCGCAGATCTGGAGTGCGTAGCTCACCGCCGTCTCCACGCTGAGCGGGCCATCCCGATCGACGAGCGTGTCGAGATCGATGCCGTCCAAGTGTTCCATCACCAGATACGGGCGACCAGATTCGAGCTGCCCGACGTCCATGACGCGGACCACGTGCTCGCTGCGCAAAGCGGCCAACGCTCGCCCCTCATTCAAGAAGCGCTCTACGACCGAGGGCTTGCCCGCCAACGCACGCCGTAAAAACTTGATCGCGACGGGTTGTTCGAGCTGGAGGTGCCGCCCGTAGCAGACGATGCCCATGCCACCTTCGGCGAAAATGCGCTCGACCAGGTAGCGTCCACCCAATAGCTCTCCCTCGGGCACCGGAAGCTCGGACTCCGGCGCTTCCTCGGCTTGCCCACTATCGACGTAGGGCGTTACGGGACGGAGATCCGTCACCGCGTGAGGATCGGCTTCAGACGAACGAGAGTTTGTGACTTCCACGAGGTTGAATCTTCTCTGCGAGAGGCGTGCCCAGCGTGGTTCTTGGAAATTGCGGCGTCGAGACGTAGGAAAGCGACGATTGTTCAACTGGCGTCGCGCCGCCTAAGCGACTATTTGTCACCATTTGGCGCGCACGCCACGCGCCCGCTGAGCGAGCGCGGCCTGCGGACTGGGCATCGCTCTTGCTTAAAGCGCAATCGAGCTTGCCCCAAACACATACCAAGATGCCCCCCTCCCCCTCCCCACTGCCCCAATCTGACCGCTTTGCGCTCGGACCGGGCACGATCGTGGGCGGAAAGTACCGCATCGACGGTTTCCTGGGCACCGGCGGCATGGGCGTAGTGCTGAGCGCTACGCATTTGGAGTTGGACGCGCCGGTCGCGATCAAAATCGTGCGTGACGACTTTGCTGCAAACGAGGCAGTCGTGTCGCGCCTTCTATTCGAAGCCCGAGCGGTGGCCCGGATGCAGAGCGTCCACGTCGTGCGCGTTTTGGACGTGGCGCGTCTACCCAACGGCGCCCCCTACATCGTGATGGAGAAGTTGCGCGGTGGGGATATGGCCGTCCTGCTCGAGCAACGTTCGGCTATTCCGGTGGCCGAGGCAGTGGCTTACCTGCTCCAAGCCTGTGAAGGTTTGATCGAGGCTCACGGTCTTGGCATCGTTCACCGTGATTTGAAGCCGGAAAATCTGTTTTTAGCGGTCACGCCCGAGGGCGTGGTGCTCAAAATCCTCGATTTCGGCATCTCGAAAGACCTCGGAACCACGCTTCGGCAAGGCAAGCGGACAACGCTCACGAAGGGCGGCGCGGCAGTCGGCTCGCCTTCGTACATGGCACCCGAACAGATCTGTGCGGCGCCAAATCTCGACGCGCGCGCCGACATTTGGTCCTTGGGAACAATCCTGTTCGAGCTATTGACCGGGCGTTGTCCATTCGAGGCCGAAACCGTCGCGCTGATGTATCAGAAGGTGTTGACTGAAGCTGCGCCGTCCTTGCTCGACGTGCTGCCGAGCGCGCCCAGCGAGCTCAACACCATCATCCAACTCTGCCTGCAGAAAGATCCCGAGGAGCGCTTTCAGACGGTACAGGAGCTAGCGACTGCTCTACGCGGCGTGGTCAGGCCACCCGTGGTGCAGCGCGAGCGGCTCGAGTCAGGTGTGGCACTGATCGCCGAACATGCTGTCGAACCGCCAAAAGTATCGCTCTCCGTCAAGCTCGGTCTGTTCGCCACCGCGGCCCTGCTCACCGGTGCGTCGGTCGCGTTTTGGCAACTGCAGATCCGGGACCCGGCACATCGCACCGCGTCGACTTACCATGCGGCTGTGCCTGCCACCGTGCGCCCGCGTCAGGTGGTCGCTCCAGTCCCAGTCGCAGCCCAAACGACGGCTCCGCCCGTACCCGCCGCTGAGGAGTCAGCAGAAGAGCCGTCAGTCGCCAAGTCCGTATCGCCGCCGATCCGCCTGCCCCCCGTTCGCAACTGGCCTGCTCCGGCGCATAACAAGCCTGCCCCCGTGAGTGCGGGCGTGCGTTATGGCTTGTAGAATCGCTTCGACGCCCGTGATGGGCGCAGCCCTTACCGGTTCTTGGTAGGCTGAGGCGACCATGAAAATAGCGCGCGCGTTTTTTCCTCTCGTACTGCTCGGCGTCACGGCGGTGGCCTGCGACGATAGCGAAGAGCTGGCCACGAAGGCCAAGGCCGAGGCAGCCGCCCAAGCGGCCTCTGCGGAACGCGCAGCGGACGACGCAAAAGCGGAGGCCGCTCGCCAATTGCGTATCGCCGACGCCAAAGCTGCGCCCGCGCGAGCCGAAGCCCGAACGGCGATGCAAAAGACTTTGAGCGCCGCCGATCGCACTGCCCTCGACCTCAAAGAGCGGCTAGCGAAGCTGAAAGGCAAGGCGAAGACCAATGCCGATGCCGCTTCTGCCGAATACGACAAGCGTCGAACGGTCGCCGAACGCGATCTGGAAGGGCTCAACCAGGCGAGCGGCACGGCCTGGGACACGCTCAAGGCCCAGACCGACAAAGACGTCGATGCGCTCAAGACCGCGCTCGACGCTTTCACAAAAGCCGTCGGGCATTGAACGCTGAATCGGGCGCGGCATGTGCGGGCGATACAAGTTGAGCACCCCGGGCGACGAGCTGTGGGAGCACTTCGATCTTCATGGCGAGCAGTTGCCGCTCGTGCCTCGCTTCAATATCGCGCCCACACAGCCGATCGCCGTGATACGGACGCCGCATACCCTCGAGCTGGTGCGGTGGGGTCTACCCATGGCGAGTCCGAAAGCGGGCGGCTTCAATGTGCGAGTCGAGAGCTTGGCGGCGGCGGTGTACCGCGAAGCCATTAGGCGGCGGCGCTGTTTGATCTTGGCAGACGGGTTTTATGAGTGGCGTGCCGAGGGCAAGCACAAGCAACCGTTCTTGCTTCAGCGGAGCGATCATCGACCTTTCGCGTTCGCCGGCATCTGGGCTGAAATGCGCCTGCCAAGCGGTGAGCTCGTGCCATCCGCGGCCATTCTGACCACTGCCCCGCGTGGCGTCGCGGCCCAAGTGCACGACCGCATGCCGGTCATTTTGCCGGCTGGGTTCCAGAGCCGCTGGCTCGACCCAACCGCGCGTTACAAGGAGTTGCTCCAGCCGGACACTGACGATCTCGAGCTCGTGCCCGTGTCCAGCTTGGTGAATTCGAGCAAAAACGACGATGCGCGGCTGGTCGAGCCAATCACGCAAACGCGCTAGCGGCCCGCCGGTTGCGTTAGCCCGCTCAGCCCGGCGTTGATCAATTGTGCGCGTGTCAGCTCCCCGGTCAGTGAAAAGGGCAGATTCAAGTTCAAGCTCTCGCCACCCAGAGTCGCGGTGCCGTCGAAGCGGTAAGGTACGGCGGCGGGTGAGAGCATGAACGGCGTGAGCGCCGCCAGGTTCGTCCAAGCGACGGCGATCTCGCTCGTCACGGTACTCGTGCCTTCGGCGGGGATACTCGATGCCGGTTCAGCATGAGCTTTGCCAAGCTCGACGCCCGCGCCCGCACCGAGCGAGAAACGGCCGTCCACCGCGTGCACGATCAGTGGAAAGCGATTGGGGTTGGCCACGTCGAAGGTCACCGCGAGCGTGACTCCGGTGCCTCCGACCGCCAGCACTTGAGCGCTCTTGGGCGTGATCGTGGGAGGCTTGGGCTTGCCGCAGGCCGTCGCAAGCAACAGCGCGACTGAGATGGCCAAAAGCCAGTGGCGTATCCGGAAGTGCGGAGTGGAATGCATGCTTCGCTCGGCATCTAGCACGGGTGAGTCCGCGGGATGTGAGGCAGAGCGACACTCCGTGCCAAGTTGCCTCAGGCCTTTTGCGAGCTTTAGCGGGGATCTCAATGGAACCGTTCGTGCAGGCGTTTGCCTGCCATGTCTTTCGGAATCTATCTGGTCGGAATCATCCTGGTCATCGCCGGTTTGGTCTATGCCGCAGCGATCCTGAGCGCACCCATTCATTGGATCGTCGTCGCCGCGCTGGTCATGCTCGGCGGGGGAGTGGTCGCGGCGGTCAAGGCGACGCGGCAGCGCGACCCGGCTGAGTAGCGCGGCTCAGATCTCCGCTTTTTCTAACCATTTGGGGTTTTTGGCAGTACCGTCGTATTTCTGGGCGGTTTTGAATAGCTCGTGCTTGCCGTCCTTGGCTGCGGGCGCGGTGCGGGCCAAAAGGCTCGTGCGCTCGTCGGGCGAAAGGGGCTTGAACGTACGCGCGACCCGCAGCGCCTGCGCCAGCACTTCCTTACTGTCGATGCCGGTAATGACGACGGAGGTCGGCAGACTGAGAGCATAACGCAAGCATTCTTCCGGCTGCACCACGCCGCTCTTCAGAATATCGCCGGAGCCCATCGACTTCATGCCGAGCACACCGATGCCGCGTGTTTCGAGCACGGGCAACACGTTCTTCTCGAAGCTCTTGTAGTGCGCGTCCATGACGTTGAGCGGCATTTGCACGGTATCAAAGGCGAAGCCGGCTTGGTGCGCGGCTTCGAGCATGGCCAGATGAATGGCCGGATCCTTATGGCCCGTGAAGCCAATGTGACGGATCTTGCCGGCCTTTTTTGCGGCTTGCAGGGCCGCAATCACGCCATCCGGCGCGAAGGCGCGCGCGGGGTCGGTCATGCGGATGACCTCGTGGACTTGTACCAAGTCGATCATGTCCGTTTGCAGTCGCTGCAGCGATTGCTCGAGCTGCCCAGTCGCAGCTTGCGCAGTGCGGCCATCGAGCTTGGTCATCAAAAAGACGCGCTGGCGATAACCTGCCGCGAGCGCCTTGCCCATGCGTTCCTCGCTGGTACCCTGGTTGTAGTCCCAGCAATTGTCGAAGAACGTAATCCCGCCCTCGATCGCTTCGTGCATGAGCGAAATGGCTTCGGCGTCGCTCAGCTTGCTGTCACCGATGTGTGCGCCGCCCAAGCCGATCATCGATACCCACTCTCCGGTCGAGCCGAGCTTCCGTTTCGGCACCCCGGGAGAAGCGTCCGCCTGGGTTGTCGAAGGCGACGCGTGCACGGCACCGGGCTGAACCTGAGGCGGCTGTGCTGAGGGCTCCGCGCCGGCGGCCGCCTTCTGCACAGGTGCGGCGGCTTGTTTGCCGCAGGCAGCCAGCCCAATCAAACCAGAGAGTGACAGACGACAGAACTCCGTGCGGGTGAGGTTCGACATTGGCGCCGGGAATGCAACCGATGTGCCGAGCTCGGACATTCTCGGTCCGAGCTGGCAACGCCGCACTGGATCCAGAGCCGGTGCTGTGTTCGGCTCGGGCGCGTGGTCGAGCGAGGCTGTCAGTGTTGGATGACGATTCCGGAAATGTCGGTCTGAAGCGACTCGCCGTGGCGTTTTCGAGCCTCAGTCGAAAACGCGGGCTGGAGTACTTCGAGGCGGGGCGAGTGTCTCTCGTCGAGCGCACCGCAGACGTCCTAGCCGGGGAGGTCACGGGCTCGGGCAATCGCTACTTGGCGTTGTTCATGCGCAGCGGCTCGGAGGTGCGCTACTCGTGCACGTGTCCTCACTTCGAGCGCGAGACGATCGCCTGCAAGCATCTGTGGGCGACCGCGCTCGAGGGCTCAGGCAGCGCGATGCTGATCAGCTCTGTGCCGCAGAGCCGGCGGCTGATTGCCGACCCCGACCTGATTTGGGACGATGACGATGACAGTGGCGACGAAGACCACGAAGGCGAAGACGAACCGCTGACGTTGGTGGCCGCGACGCCAGACATGCCGAATCCGGCACGAGGCGTCAGTTGGCAGGCCCTGCACAGTGCCGAACTACGCCCACAGGCTGAGGTCGCCGCCGAACTGCACTATTTCATCGCTGAGACGTTTGGGCGCGACTGGCGGCTAGTGATCGGCAAGCGCAAACGCGGCGTCGAGCTCGGCCCTTTGGTGCCCGCGGGTGAGTCTGTACGTTTGCTCGCAACCGACGACATCGATCGAGAGCTGACCAACCTGTTGCACGGTTTCCGGGACCCGTATGCTTATCGTGCGTCGCATCGCGGCGACTTGAGCGTGGCGGCGCTGGCAGTCGCGCTGCCGCGCCTGGCTGCCACCGGTCGCTGTCACCTGGTCGGCTCAGCCGCGGCGGGCAAATCCAGGGAGTGGCTTTTGTTTTGCGAGGGCCTGGGTCACAAATCTGCCGCGGTGCAGGAGCTGCCAAACGGGTACGCGCCCTTGCTAGAGCTACCAACGTTGACCATCGACCCAGGCGGCCCTTGGGAGCTCGAGCTGAAGCTCATTGAGCCAGAGCCGCGCGGTCCTCGACGAAAGCCGCTCGAGTTCGAGGCACGCGCTCAGTTCGTGCGTGACGCGCAAGTCCGTCCCTTGGAAGACGTACGGTTGGCGCAAGAGGGCGGCACATTGCTGTTTGCCGATGGGCAATTGAGTGCCTGCGCAGCCAACGACGCGCGCTGGCTGCGCTCGTTGCGAAACCTGGGACACGGCAGGTGCGTGCTCGTGCCCGAGGCCCATTTGCCTGATTTTCTCGAGCTCAGCTTCGGACGAAGTGGCGTCTCGCGCTTGGTTTTACCAGCTGATTTCGAGCAAGTAACGAGCGCTCGGCCCGCTCAGCCCGTGATCGAGCTGGACGCGCCGCGCGGGCGCTCGACCGGCGGCCGCGTGTTCTTCGAATACGACGAGCAGCGCGTGCCGCTGCGCCAAGAGGCGCGCTTGCTGCTGCTCGGGGAAAGGAAAGTGTTGCAGCGCGATCGCGCTCTCGAGGATGACGCGCTGCTTGCGCTGCGCGACGCAGGCTTCGAGCTCTTGGCGCAAAACGCCAGGAACGCGCCCCGCAACGACGTCAAGATCAACACCACTGCGCTGCTACGCGCCGTACGAAGGCTGCTCCAAGCGGGTTTTTTGGTCTTTGCCGAGGGCAAGCGCTATCGCTCGCTGACCAGCTTCGACATTCGCGTCGAGTCAGGGTTGGATTGGTTCGAGATAGACGGCAGCGCCCATTTCGGCGTGACGCGCGTCCCGCTGCCGCAGTTGCTCAAGGGCGCTCGCGGCGGCCACATCGTCGAGCTCGGTGATGGCAGCCGCGGCGTGTTGCCCTCGGAATGGCTGGAGCGTTGGGGAGGGTTTGCGGCTTTGATCCCCGAGCGCAACGCGTCCTTGCGCTTTTCGACGCGCCAGATCGGTGTGGCCGAGGCCATGCTGGAAGCACTCGACGCGGACGCCCTGCTCCCCGGCCTGGCCGAGCTGCGCGAACGGGTGGCGAGCTTTCAGCAAATCACAGCGTTGCCCACGCCCGCAGGCTTCTTGGGTTCGCTGCGCTCCTATCAAGCACACGGCTACTCCTGGCTCGGCGCGCTCGCAGAGTTGAAGATCGGCGCGTGCTTGGCCGACGACATGGGCCTCGGCAAAACGATTCAGGTCTTGGCGCACCTCGCGCGCATACACGCCCAGGGCGAAAACGCGCCGTCGTTGGTGGTGATGCCGCGATCGCTCTTGGCCAATTGGCGGGCAGAAGCACAGCGTTTCGCACCCAAGCTGCGTCTGCATACGCACTGGGGGCCGGATCGAGGCGAGGTCGAGCAGGCGTTTCGCGACGTGGACGTCGTACTCACGACCTACGGCACCCTGCGGCTCGATATCTTGGCATTGGCCAAGCTCGAATTGTCGACCATCGTGCTGGACGAAGCTCAGGCAATCAAAAACGATGCCAGCGCGACCGCGAAGTGTGCCAGGCAGCTACGCGCCGGCCACCGCATCGCGCTCAGTGGTACGCCGATTGAAAATCATCTGGGCGAGCTCTGGTCGCTGTTCGAGTTCCTGAATCCGGGCATGCTGAGTGAGCTCCCGCAGCTTGGCCGTGCACTCGACAAAGGCCAGGCCAGTCCGGAAACGTTGAAGCTGGTTCAGCGAGTACTGCGCCCCTTCGTGCTCCGCCGCACCAAGCAAGAGGTCGCCAAAGATTTGCCCGAGCGCAGCGAGCAAACGTTGTTCGTCGAGCTCGAACCGGACGAGCGCGCGCGCTACGAGGAGCTTCTACGCTTCTATCAAGCGAGCATCAAAAAGCAGGGGCTCACCGACCCAGCGCGCAGCACGCCCCAAGTACTCGAGGCGCTGCTGCGCTTGCGTCAGGCGGCGTGCCACCCCGGCCTGCTCGACCGCAAACGCACGACCGAGCGCAGCTCCAAGATCGAGCTCTTACTCGAACAGCTGCGCGGGGTCGTGCAAGAGGGCCACAAGGCGCTGGTTTTCTCACAATTTACCTCCCTTTTAGGCATTTTACGCGAGCGGCTGAACGAAGAAAAAATCGCCTTCGAATACCTGGACGGAAAGACCAAGGACCGTGACGCATGCGTGGCGCGTTTTCAAAGCGATCCCGCATTACCGGTGTTCCTGGTCAGCCTCAAAGCCGGCGGCGTCGGCTTGAACCTGACCGCCGCCGACTACGTGTTCATCCTCGACCCGTGGTGGAATCCCGCGGTCGAAGCTCAAGCGATCGACCGCGCTCACCGCATCGGCCAAACCCGCCCGGTGATCGCTTACCGCCTGCTCGCCCGCAATACGGTCGAGGAGCGCGTTGCACAACTGCAAGACCAAAAACGCCAATTGATCGCCGCCGTGATGGGCGACGAAGGCGCCTTTGCCGGCAAGCTCACACGCGATGACTTGGAGTCGCTGCTCGGCTTGGGCGGCAACTGACGCGCAATGGCTCACTGCAAGTGAGTACACACGGCGGCAGAGCCGACTAGGCCGTCGCTCGGAACGGTGATCGTGTTCGCGTCGAAGTGCACGCCCTCGGTCTGAGCGAGTGCGCGGCCCACCAGGGTCGACCCCGTCTTCATGGTGATGGCCGAGCCGGCGATGACATTGCCGTAGAATTGCACCGTTTTACCAATCGTCACTTGCTTACTGATTCGCCAGAACACGCCGCAGGCCTCGGCGCCGTTAGTGAGGATCACCTGTGCGGCGTCCGCGACGGTAAGAGTCAGGTTCCCGCGGATGATGAAGAACGCGTTTGGATTGCCGTGAGCGTCGAGCGTGACGTGCCCGTTCAGGAGCACGTCGTCGCTGAAGCTGTTCATGCACGTGACGCCTGGATTGAGCGTGATGTCGCCGGTCAGACCCCCGACCACGCTCGTGTAGTCCGCGTCGCACGGGCGCGGGTCGATGTTACCGACCAGGGCCGTGACGGCTTGCTGGGCGAGCATGGTGAGGTGGTCGTTGGGCGCCAGCGAGTCGATGCCAAATTTATTGATCGACGGCGAGTCGAACCCTGTAATCGTCGACACCGCGCCAGCGCTCACACCGATATTGCCGATGATGGGCGAGATATTGGCGGCCGTGATCGCGCTATAGGCGAGCGCCGCGAATGACTTCGCGGTGCCCACGGTTGGTCCCGAGTACGGGGCACCACCCCCGTTGCCCCCGCTGCCGCTCGCGCCAGCATGCCCACCGCTTCCACCGCTCGCGCCGCCTTGCCCACCACTCGCACCGCTTGCGCCAGCATGCCCACCGCTTGCACCGCTTGCGCCAGCATGCCCACCGCTTGCACCGCTTGCACCAGCATGCCCACCGCTTGCACCACTCGCACCACTCGCACCACTCGCACCACTCGCACCACTCGCACCACTCGCACCACTCGCACCACTCGTGCCACCCGCGCTTGTGCTTGCACCGCCGTGTCCACCAACTGCGCTACCGCTTGTGCCGCCGATGCCTCCGTGCCCGCTTTGGCCAGCGCCGACGCCGCCGTTCACGGCGCCAGCATCTCCATTCGCACGACCCGCACTGCCCGCTGCCCCGGCTTGCGAGTCACCGCCATCGTCCGTACCGGCGTGGCTCGAGTCCGCACCGGCGTGGCTCGAACCGGTGCCCGCGTGGCCGGAACTAGCGCCGCCCGAAACGGCACCACCGCTATGCTGGCCACCATCGGGTTTGTCCCCGCCCCCAGCTCCGCCTTCGCCGTCGGGCTGTGAGCTGAAGTCAGTGCCACCGCACGCGGCAATGAGGAGCGCAGCGCTCGGAAGCGCGAGCCAGCAGACTGAATGAAGCAAGGACCTGGTCATTGAACGCGCTGAACTGCATCAAACGAGCCGTCCGCTGAACATCTCGAAAGGCCGACGGATGTCGATCGGCCGTGAACCGACCGGTACAAAGCGCCTCGCCATACGACGACTTGGCGTCACGCCGCTTGCGCTTCGACTCGCGAGCGTCTCAACTCGTCCGCATGGCTTGGCGGCGCGTCGGTCTACTACTTTTCGCCGTCGGTTGGGGCGCCAACCACTTCGTGTCGCTGCTCCAAGTGTACCGAGCGAGGCTCGCGCTCGACGCGGCCGCGCCCGCGATGTTGTTCGCGATGTACGCGCTGGGTCTCGCGCCGGGTCTGTTGCTCGCGGGGCCCGTCTCAGATCGGTACGGGCGGCGCGCCGTGGTGCTGTCCTCCGCGCTGGTCGCGCTCGGCGCCAGCGCGCTGCTCGGTGCGGTCGGTGGAAGCTTCCCGCTCCTGCTCGTCGGGCGGCTGCTGTACGGCCTCGGCGCGGGCGGCGTGATGAGCGCGGGCGGTGCGTGGCTGATCGAGCTTTCCAGCGACACTCCCGGCGCGGGGCCTCGCCGCGCAACCATCGCGCTCTCTTACGGCTTCGGCTTTGGACCGCTCGCGACGGGAGCTCTGGCTCAGTACGCGCCGGCGCCCACTCGCTTGCCCTTCGTGCTTCACCTCGCTCTGCTCGGCTGCGCGCTGCTGATCGCGCGCGGCGCGCCCGACACCAGGGGAAGCGCGGGCTCGGGCACGGCCAAACGACCCCTGATTCGCATCGAGCTCGAGCCTGAAGCTTGGCGGAGCTTCCTCTCAAGCGTGGCCCCGATGGCGCCGTTCGTCTTTGGCTTTCCGGCGATCGCTTTTGCGGCGCTGCCGAGCCTGCTCGGCGGGGCGCTCGGTCCCGCGCCGCTCGTCTACACCGGTGCGCTATGCGCGCTCACCCTGGCCGCCGGGGTTCTCGCTCAGCCGGTCACGCGGCGGTTCGCACCGCTGGTGGCCGCACGGCTCGGCTTGGCGACGGGCACCGTCGGAGTCTTACTGGGAGCGCTCGCGGTGTCCGCCCGAATGCCTGCGGCGCTGCTCGTGGTCGCGCCGCTGCTCGGCGCAGCGTACGGCGTGTGCATGACATCCGGGATCCAGTCCGTTCAGCGCCTGGCGCGGCCCGAAGCGCGCGGGGGTGTCCTCGGCCTTTACTACCTGCTCACCTACGTCGGCTTTTTGGCACCTTACCTACTGGCGGTGGCAACGCGAGCCGTAGCGCCAGCGGTCGCGCTCGAAGCCGTCGCTGGCGTGAGCCTGATCACGGCGTTGGTCATTCGCTGAATTGGGCAACTCGTAGCGATCCGCGACGGCGCCTTCTGGCAAGTGGGGAATATTGCCATTCGTGATCTGGAGTTCTCGAATCGCCATGTGTCAGAGTGATCGATGCGACTGAAGCACGGACACGGTGCGTGCATGGCGATTATTAGAAATGTCGATTCACTCGCGTGCGTATTGGCTTTGGGGTCCGCATTGCTCGGCGGTGCTTGCGGCAGCAAGTCCGACTCTGCGACGCCGAGCGCGAGTGCAGGCAGCAGCGCTGGCGGCGGCGACAGCGGCGGCAATCCGAGCAGCAGCAATGATAGCGATGACAAGGCCGGCGACAGCTCGACCGCGACCGTAGGCGGAGCCGCGAGCGATACGTCAACCGACTGTCCCAAGAGCGCCCTGACCATTCTCTTTTCGCCGATGTATTCGGCATACGATGGTGTGCACACGTTCCAGATCCCGGCCGTGGTCAACGGCATCGACGCGAGCCAGATCACCATCGATTGGAGCGCCTCGGATCCGAGCATGGTCGAGCTCGAGACCGATCCCACGACCGGCGGTGTGATGATCACGACGCGGAAGGCCGGTAAAGTGTCGATCATCGCCAGCGCGGGAAGCCTGTGCGGCGCTTCGCTACTGACCATCACGTCTGCGACTCCAACCGATTGGGCGGACGGGAGCATGCGCTACAACGATGGCGTGGTGATCAATCGCTTACCCCGCACCGTCCCAACCAGGGGGATGGGAGGTGCCGGCGGCGGCGCGGGAGCCGGAACCGCGGGCGGAGGCGGCGCCTCGGCGACTGATGCCGCGTGCACCAATTGCCATGGCGACACCGCGTCCGGCCCATATAAGACCGTGCAGCACACTCCGGAGCAAACCGGAGGCTTCAGCGACGCGGATCTGATCAACATCTTCCAAAACGGCATCGTGCCGACCGGCGGCTACTTCGACGATTCGATTGTCTCTTATGCGATGTGGCAGTCGTTTCATAAGTGGAACGTGGGCGACACGCCGCAAAACATGGTCATCTACTTGCGCTCGCTCACGCCGGCCGCGCAGACCGGCGCTGCGAATTTCGGTGGGCTGTTTGGCGGCGGCGGACGCGGGGGCGGAAGCGGACTCTTTGGCGGCGGCGGACGCCCAGGCGGAAGGGCGGGAGCCGGAGGTGGCGGAGGAAGTGCCGGCACGGTCGGCACCGCCGGGACTGCGGGTGGTGATACGAGCGGCGGTGGCACCAGCGGTGGCGGCGCTTAGCAGGATCGGGCAGGCTGATGAAAGCTCGTGCAGTCCTATTGCTCGGAGTCCTCGCCGGCTGCGGACAAGCCAAACCGGACCAGACTGCCCAGGATGCGGGCGTCGAAGCGCAGACTGAGGCGGGCGCCGCAAATGAAGCCGGCGCGGCTGGTGAAGCCGGCGCCGGAAATGAAGCCGGCGCAGCCGGTGAAGCGGGCGCCACGACGGCGTTCCAGCTGAACGCAATCTGCGCGACCGATACTCAGGTTCCACCTACGAATCTGGTGTGCACTGGCCTCTACGCAGACATCGTCAGCAAGCAAATCGCACCCGGCGTCGAAGCCTATGCGCCAGCCGTGCCGCTTTGGGCTGATGGCGCCGAAAAGCAGCGTTGGATCAGCCTGCCGCCCGGTAAAGTGATCGATAACTCGGATGCGAATGAGTGGGTATTTCCGGTCGGGACCAGAGTCTGGAAGGAATTCAGCCGAGCGGGGCAGCGCATCGAAACGCGCTTGTGGCAAAAGACCGACTCGAACTACTGGGTGTCTGCCACATACGCCTGGAACAGCGATGAATCAGCGGCTGTGCGCTCCGGAGGCGGCGATATCCCACTGGGCAGCGGCAGCTATCACATCCCAACCTCTGATGAATGCACCGACTGCCACCGCGGTCGCACCGATCGCGTTCTGGGTTTCGATCAAGTGCTGCTCGGCATCGCTGGGTCCAGCGGGCTGAACTTGGATCGATTGATCGCAGACAGGCGACTGTCGAACCCGCCCAAGTCGACTCCGCTGGTGATTGGCGACGATGGCACCGGACTTGCCGCGCCGGCCTTGGCGTGGCTACACGTGAACTGCGGCACCACGTGCCACAACCAAAATTCAAACTCCAAAGCTTGGTCGACCGGACTGTTTCTGAGACTCGACGCAACTCTGCTCGACGGGCGATCGGTGCGCGACTTCGATTCCCGGAAGACCACGATCGGAGTGGCCGCGGTGACACCCGCGTGGAAAGGCCAGACGCGAATCGCGCCCAGCGATCCGGCGCACAGTTTGCTCTTTGATCTGATCACTCACCGCGGCAAAAGCCAGCAGATGCCGCCCATCGCCAGTGACGTCGTGGACGCGGCCGATGTGCCGTTGGTAGAGGCTTGGATCGCGGCGATGGCCGCGCCAGCCAATGGCGGAAGCGGCGGCGGCAGTGGCGGAAACGGCGGAAATGGCGGAGGTAGTGGACGCGGCGGAGCCGGTGGGAGCGCGGAACACGGCGGAAGCGGAGGCGATGCAGCAAAAGCCGGAGGCGCTGGCGAAAGCGATGGCGGCGCTACGAGCGCGGGGAGCGGCGGCGACGGCGGAGCACAGTGAACAGAAACGAAAAACGCGGAGCCGGCTCGTTGCCAACTCCGCGTTTCCTAGCGCTCGGTGCCGCTGAGGCGAATCGGAGGCGGTTACTGCCCCTTGAGCCCGGCGTGTCCGTGCAAGGTTGCCGTTGGCGGCTTCGGCGACAGTGCCTTCAGCGCGGTGAGCACACTCGCGACGGTCGTGCTCTGCCCCACGTTCAGGGTCGCAGTTGGAATTGCCCAGACCGTGAACTCGTATTGATCGTCCATGCCGTTCATCAGCGATTGGGCGCAGGGAGACAAGAAATTGCCGCTTTGCTTGGCGTTCATCAGATCACCGCTCAACGCCTTCGTTCCCTGTGGGATCTTCATTACGGTTGCGGGGATATTCCACATCGCCCAATGCTGCCCCATTGGTTTGGTGTCGCCGATCGTCGTATCGATGAACGTAATCGCAAACGACATGGTGCCGGACGGGACTCCGGTCCAATCGAGCTCGGGGATGATACCGGCGCCGAGGTTTCCGCCATTACAGGTGAACTTGCCGTCGAACTTGGCGCCCTCCACTTGATCCGGACTCGTGAGCGCGAACGTCCCACCCGAAGTCGACCCGCCGCTGCCGCCGCCCGCTTTGCCGGCCGCGCCAGCACTGCTACTGCCTGCGCTCGCGCCGCCTGCGCCGGTGCCACCTGTGCTCGTACCGCCGCTACCGCTGCCGCCACCCGCGACCGAGCTGCCGCCGGTACCAGCAAGGCCGGTGCTACCGCCACCAGCCATCGACACTGAACCGCCCGCGGGGGCGCCCGCACTGGGCTGACCCGCTACGCCCGTGGAGCCACCGGCGCCGGTACCGGCCGTGGACGGAGTGCCTGCCGCACCTGCCGGCGCCGGACTGTCCGAACTGCAATTCGCGAGGAGGATGGGCAAACCAACGAGCAAAGCAATAGTGGGCAAGCGACGTACGAGCATGGATGAATAACCTCCGGGTTCGTTTAACATATGGAATCGGACGCGCCAATCGAGGCCATCGATATTCAGACGCGCGGGTGCAAAGCGACCGCATGACTGCAAACTCGCTTCGACGACAGCGAGGCGTGTAGCGTTTTTCAACAGACGACGAGCGCGGGTCCGATTCTGAGCCAGGCGTCCAGATGTGATTAATTTCACCCGCAAGCGCGGACCAATGAGCGCAATTCGTCGAGCGCCGTCACGTCGGCACGCTTCAGTCGTCGCAAGAGATGCGCACGGTCAACTCCTTGGCGCCTGCTTTGATCGCATCACAGGCCGAGCCGACGATCTCGAGGTGACGCGGGTCTTTCAGCCAATAGCCGTTGTCGGCGTCGTAGTTGAGCGTCTGGCCGTCGAGCATCACGTGACCTTCGCTGGCTTCGTCCGAGGCAACGTCGCGTTGCATGCGTACTTCGCAGAATGGGACGTGGCTCAAAATGTCGCCGAATTGGGCGGTCAGACCCTTTTCGTCACCGCTTGCGTGATAGGGCTCTGCCGCGTCGGCATCGACGCCGTACACTAGATTTGCTGGTTCTCCAGCGCCGGCGTTGGCTAACTGCTGCAGATTTTCACCGGCGATGTCATTCGAAATGCCGAGCACGTACACGTCGTAGCCGAGTTCGTACGCGAGCTGGACCGCTTCGAGCGCTTCTGGCTGACCATTTCCGCCCGAAGGCGTAGTGCACGTGTTTGGGTTGCCGTCGGTGACGAGCACGATCGACTGAACGTTGTGGCTCTGGCTTCGCTCGAGCTCACCGACGACTTCATTCAACGATTCCGCAGTGGGCGTAGTGCCATCAGGGGCGAGGCTCTGAAACAGCGCATTCAACGCCGCGTAGTTTTGCGTGGCAGCGTGCACCTGGTGCAAGAGCGGGCACTCTTCGTCTTGGTGACCGGTAAAGAAGGCGATCCCAAAGCGGATGCTGCCCTCATACGTTTTCACCACTCCGGAGGTCGGGTCGAAGAGCGCCCTCCCCACCAGCGACCAGCGCGTGTCCGGGCTACCTTTCTGCGGGAACGCGGTGCGCATGCTGCGCGATTGATCGACCACCAGCATGACGCCCGGGCGCAATTCGTCGATCGACTCGCTGACTGACTCACACGCCGGTTTAATGGGCGGAACGGATGCGTCAGGCGGAACGGATGCGTCGGGCGGAACGGATGCATCAGGTATTTCATCGGGCGGCGTGGGCGCCCGGCCAGCTTGCGCCGCGCCAGCCGCACCCGGGATAGTAGGTCCGGCGCCCGCTCGCATTGGAAGGGTTGGATTCGGCGGGTCAACGACGGGTTTGGCTCCGCCCGCTGCCGCTGCAACCCCGATCAGTTCAACGGCCGAGCGCGCACCGCAATTCACGAGCGAGAGCGCGGTCGCGGATGCCGCGAGCCAGAGGAGTCGTCGGAGCGTGGGTGTGAGCATGGCCGGAGGGACAAGGGGCGCGTTGAGGATAGATGCCAAGACAAGCTAGCCCAGCCTTCGTTTCCGACGTGTTGCCGCTCCCCTTCACCAGAAGCGTTCGAGATGAGCACTCTCAGCAGGCGCCGCCCGCTAACAGTTAAGCGAGCGTGATCCATGTCGGAGCATGATCGCTGGCTTTCTCGAGCCCGCGCACCCAACTGTCCACACCCGCATTCGCAAGGTGCGGAGCGAGCTCCGGATTCAAGAGTAGGTGGTCGATGCGCAGACCAGAGTTCGTTTGCCAATGGTTTCGGAAGTAATCCCAAAACGTGTAGATGCGCTCATCCGGGTGGAGCGCGCGCAGGGAATCGACCCAGCCTTGTGCGAGCAGCCGCTGATAGCAGGCCCGGCTCTCGGGCTGCAGCAGCGCGTCCTTCAACCACGAGCGTGGGTTGTAAATGTCGAAGTCAGTCGGCACGACATTGAAGTCACCGGCCAAGACCACCGGTTTACCGCTCGCGTAGAGGGCACTCGCGTGTTCGATCAACCGTGCGAACCAGCTGAGCTTGTATTCGAATTTCGGACCGGGCTGAGGATTGCCGTTGGGCAGGTACAAGCAGCCTACCGTGATTCCGCCCACCACCGCCTCGAGGTAGCGGCTCTGGTCGTCCGAAGCATCGCCCGGAAGTGCGCGCTGAACCTCCTCGGGTTGCTGACCCTTGGCCAAGATGGCCACGCCGTTCCACGAACGCTGACCGCGCCAGATCGCGCCGTAGCCCGCCGCGCGAATGTCGACGATTGGAAAGCCCGCATCGAGCGTCTTCAGCTCTTGCAAGCAGACGATATCGGGTGACTCTTTCGCGAGCCACTCGAGCAGGTGCGGCAAGCGCGTGGCGATGCCGTTCACGTTGAAGGTCGCAATCTTGACCTTTACGGCGTTCGACTTGGGTTTGGTCGTTTTCTTGGTGGGCATCGGCTCGAACAGTGGCTTGTTTCCGGCGATCGATGTCGGCGACCCTAGCGCGCTGGCATGCTCGCTGCACAGGACTACCGATCGTGAACAGCGTCTACTCAGCTTTGCGTGTTTTTAGGGGGTTTTGCCAGGGGGATCTGGGGGGAAGCGGGTGGCTCTGTTCACACTGTTGCCGCTCGGCAACAGCTGCAGGATGTTCCATTTTGACGGCTGACATCGCTGAAGATCGCGCTTACACAACCTCGTATGAAAGTTGGATTCGTTGGTCTGGGTTCGATGGGCTTTGCGATGGCAGAGTTGCTGCTGGCGCAAGGTCATCAGCTCTTCGTTTACAATCGGGCGCACCAAAAGGCGCAACCGCTTCACGAGGCCGGCGCTCGCATCGCTGGCACTCCGGGCGAGGCCGCGCGCGAGGCAGAGATCGTGATTTCAATGCTGGCCGACGATGCTGCAGTCGAAGCCGTCACGTTCGGAGCCGCGGGGATCCTGGCGGAGCTCGGACCGAACGCAGTCCACGTCTCTTGCAGCACGATTTCAGTCGCCCTTTCCGACCGCCTGGCGGCTGCACACGCTGAAGCGGGGCTCGGTTACGTGGCCGCCCCAGTGTTCGGGCGGCCCGAAGCGGCAGTCGCCAAAAAGCTGTGGCTTTTGGCGGCGGGCAGGTCGGCGGATGTCGAACGCGCGCTGCCCGTGCTCGAGGCGCTCGGACGTGGCGTGACACGCCTCGGCGAAGCCGCCAGCGTCGCCAACCTGGTGAAGCTCACGGGTAACGTGTTCATCGCCTCGATGATTGAGTCGCTCGGGGAGGCGTTCGCGTTGACGCGCAAAGCCGGCGTTCCGCCGGAGCTCTTCTTCGATTTGTTCAAGAACGTGTTCGGCCAAGGCTCGCTCATCCTGGAGAACTACGCGAGCCAGGTGGCCAAAGAAAAGTACGAGCCCGCAGGCTTCAAAGCCAAGCTCGGTCTCAAGGATCTCCGGCTCGCGTTGAGCGCGGCTGATCAGCTGGCAGTCCCCTTGCCGATCGCCAGTCTGATCAAAGATCAGCTACTGAGCGCGGTGGCAACCGGTCAGGGCGAGCTCGATTGGGCAGTGATCGCGCAGCTGGCGGCCAAGCGCGCGGGGCTGTGAGTCGTCCGGCGGATCAGGGCTTCTTGATGCCGAGGTAGTCGAGTTTTCCCAGCGGAACACCGTTGTGGCGCAGGATGGCGTGGACCGTCGCAAGGTGAAAAAAGAAGTTCGGCAAAGCAAAGTCGAATAGGTACTTTTCGCGGCTAAACGAGCCCAGTTGAACGACCACCGGCGCTTCGCCCATGCTCTCGAAATGCGCTGGCTCGACGGTCGCAAGGTAATCAATCGTGCCCTGAATGCGCTGAGCGAGCTGCGCAAAGCTACGCTCCGTGTCTTCGAAGCGCGGTGATTTGACGCCCGATAGGCGCTCGGCAGAAAATTTCGACGTGTCGCTCGCGCGCTGCACCTGACCCACTAGCGGCAGCATGTCCGGATACAGGCGCGCGTCGACGAGCACATCGGGCGAGAAACCGCGGCCGGTCGCGGAGGCGGTTGCGAGCTCGAGCTCGGCGGCGAGCGACTTCAGCCCGTGAATGAAGACGGGGATGCAGGCTTGATGCTGGGACAGTTGGCTCATGAGCTGAGCGTAGCCTTTCTGCCCCAGGTTGGCGCCAGGGACGTTCGGTACGCGCATTGCAACTCGAAGCAACCCACGAAACATCACTGCAACACGACCAAAGGAGGCTCCCATGAGCGAACAAGATCGATACCGAGGCGGCCCTGCGCAACGAGGCCGCGCAAGCGAGAATCAATGGCAACGCGACTACGGCCAGCGCGATCAGCGTCTCGACCCCAGGGGTCGCGCTGTTCCCCCGAGGCCGCAAGACAACTCGCGCAACGACAGCATCGAGCGTGAGTTACGGGACAATGATTTTCCGCGGGACGATGGTTACGCGCGTGACGATCGTTTCCTGCTCGACTTCGGCCCGGCAGATGATCGCGAATTTCGCCCGCAGGAGCGCGGCTACCGCGGGCCGAGCAGCGCCGATCGCGGCCGCTATTTCCAGCCAGATCCACGGCAACACCGCGAAACCTTCGGCAGCCGCTCGCGCGCCGAAGCGGACCGCCCCTCCGGCCTTCAGGTCGCTGGTTTCTATGGCCGTGGACCGAAGGGCTACATCCGTTCGGACGCGCGCATCCGCGAGGATGTGTGCGAGCGATTGAGCGACAGCGACGAAGTCGACGCGAGTGACATCGAGGTGACGGTTCTCGATCGCGAGGTCACCCTCGAAGGCAGCGTGGAAACCCGACGCATGAAGCACCTGGCCGAGGACATTGCCGACGCCGTGCCCGGTGTGGAGGACGTCCACAATCGCGTCACCGTGCGCAAAGCACTCCTCAAAGATGTGGCCGATCGGCTGTTGGGGCACGAAACGCCAGAACACCACGCGCACGGCGGCACCAAGACCACGGCCGCAACGAACTCGGCCGAGACTGGCGCCTCACCCACTAGCGCAAACGGCCATGCCTAGAGACGACCAAGGGCTCGCGGGCTCGGCGTCGAGGATGGTGCCCACCGGGCCGATCTGACACGCCACAGTTGCTCCGCTCCGATTGCAAAATATTCGGCGGCCGCGCAGTGGCACGGCACTCGCAAGTGTGGGTGACATGCCCGCCGCGGCCGAAGCTCAGGGAGACGATCGCCAATCCCCGGTGCCCGATTCCTCACCACGGAAAAAGGAACGGCAGGAGACGGGAGGCGAGTCCAAGGCAGAACCCAAAAAGCCACTGAGCCCACTCAAGCGGGGTCTGCTGATCGGCGGCGCGCTGGTCTTGGTGCTGGGCGGGCTTGGTTACTGGTACCACGGCACGTTCTTCCAAGACACGGACGACGCACAGATCGACGGTTATATTTCGAGTGTCTCGTCGCGTGTCGGTGGCACCGTGATTTCCGTCGCGGTCGATGACAATCAGCAGGTCACGCCCAACCAACCGCTGGTCGAACTCGACCCCATCGATCTGCGCGTGACTCGCGACCAAGCCAAGGCCGCCTTGGCTCAGGCTCGTGCTCAGCTGCGCGCCGAACAGTCCGGCGCGTCCATCAGCCAAACCACGAACGAAACGCTGGTATCCACCAGCTCGAGCGACCTCGTTTCCACGCAAGCCGGCGTCGCCGAGGCGCGCCAAACCGCGATGCAAGCCGCGGCTCAGATCAAACAAGCCGAGGCCGACGCGCAGCTCGCCGAGCTCGAGCGGACGCGCGCCGAGCAACTCCTGCAATCGGGCGCGATTGCTCGCGCCGAATACGACAATCGCGTTGCCGCCGCCGCTGCTGCGACGGCCAAACTGGAAGCAGAGCGTCAGGGCGCGGAGGTAGCCCGCCGCCGTATCGATGAGCAAGCCGCCAAAGCGCACGCGGCATCCAGCCGGCTGCAAGAAGCGAAAGAGAACACGCCCGACGTGCTCGAGGGCAAACGAGCCAACGTGGACCTGCGTAAAGCCAGCGTGGAGGCGGCAGAAGCCGCGCTCGAGCAAGCCGAGTTGAATCTCGGCTACGCCAAAATCAGCGCGCCCGTAAAGGGCATTGTCGGTAAGCGCGCGGTCAACGTCGGTGACCGCGTGACGGCAGGTCAGGCGTTGCTCGGCATTACTCAGATCGACAGGCTATGGGTCACGGCGAATTTTCGCGAGACGCAGGTTCGAGACATGCGCGTCGGTCAGCACGCCACCGTCCACGTCGACGCTTTGGGCCGCGATTTCGACGCTGAGGTCGAGAGTTTGGCGGCGGCGACGGGCTCGCGCTACAGCGTGCTTCCGCCGGAAAATGCCAGCGGCAACTACGTCAAAGTAGTCCAGCGCTTGCCGGTGCGTCTGCGTTTGCGGCCCGGGCAGCCGGGACTCGAGCTACTTCGGCCCGGCATGTCGGTCGAACCGAAGGTGCGCGTGAAATGAGCGCGGCTGCCGCGGCATCGCCCAGCCGAGAGCAGATCGACGCCGAAGGTTGGCACCCCGGGCACAACGCTTGGCTGATCGCGTTGACCGTCACGATGGCTACGTTCATGGAGGTGCTCGATACGAGCATCGCCAACGTGGCTCTGCCGCACATGGCGGGCAATCTCTCGGTGAGCCAGGACGAGAGCACCTGGGTACTCACGTCCTATTTGGTTTCGAACGCGATCGTACTGCCGATCAGCGGCTGGCTCTCGAACCGCATTGGACGGAAGCGCTTCTACATGTCGTGCGTGGCGCTGTTCACCCTCAGCTCCTTCTTGTGCGGACTGGCGCCCAATTTAGGACTTTTGATCTTCTTTCGCGTGCTGCAAGGCATCGGCGGCGGCGGCCTCGGACCGAGCGAACAGTCGATTTTGGCTGACACGTTTCCGCCCGCGAAGCGCGGTATGGCGTTCGCGATCTATGGCATGGCCGTGGTGCTGGCGCCCGCGCTCGGTCCGACTTTGGGCGGTTTCATCACCGACAATTACTCCTGGCGCTGGGTATTTTTCATCAACGTACCGGTCGGCTTGCTCTCCTTGTTTCTGTCCAATCGCATGGTCACGGACCCTCCCTGGTTGGACGAGATAAAACAGAAGCGAAGTCCAATCGATGTCGTGGGCCTCGGCTTGATCACGATCGGCCTCGGTAGCTTGGAAGTCGTGCTCGACAAGGGGCAAGAGGAAGACTGGTTTCACTCTTCTTTCGTAGTCGGCTTCTCGCTCGTGGCGCTGGTTTCGTTGGTCTCATTGATAGTTTGGGAATTGCACACCGAGCACCCGGTGATCGATGTTCGACTCTTCAAGAACCGCACGTTCTCGATGGCCAACGTCATGATGTTTACGCTTGGCGTCACGCTCTTCGGCACGACCGTCCTTTTGCCTCTGTTTACCCAGGTGCTGCTCGGTTATTCGGCTCAGCAAGCGGGGATGGCCCTGTCACCCGGCGGTATTTTGATCATGTGCATGATGCCGTTCATCGGGCGCTTCCTGGGCAAGGTCGACGCGCGCAAGATGATCGCCTTCGGCTTCATTGCGCTGTCGGCCTCGCTCTTTTACATGTCACACCGGCTCTACCTCGGAATCGATTTCAAGCACGCCGTGCTGCTCCGGATGTACCAGGCGTTCGGCTTGGCCTTCCTATTCGTACCCATCAACACGTTGGCCTATGTGGACGTACCGAAAGAGCAAGGCAACGCCGTTGCGGGCATGATCAACCTGGCGCGCAACATGGGCGGGGACGTCGGCATCGCACTCGCAACCACGCTCCTTGCGCGTAGAGCCCAGCACCACCAAGTCGATCTGGTCGCGCACACCTCGCTCCTCGACGTGCCCTTTCGCGGGCGTCTCGAGAGTCTGAGCCAGAGCTTGCAGCACGCAGGCGCGAGCGCCAGCGATGCCACCAACGAGGCTTATCGTTCGCTTTACCGGGTGGTCCTCCAGCAAGCGCAAACGCTGGCCTACGTCGATGTACTTTACCTGCTGGCGTGGACCACGGTGCTGATGGTCCCGCTCGCTTTTTTGATGAAGCGGCCAGGTGCTGGCACCGGCGCCGCGACGGGGCACTGAGCGCACCCGAGCGATCGTGCTCCGTAGGCCGATCGGTTGTATGCTCACCCGGTGAGCTCGTCGATTGTCGAAGTTCGGGGATTGAGCAAGACCTACGGAGCGTTCAGCGCACTCTCGGATCTGAGCTTGGACATCCCGCGCGGTGAGCTCTTCGCACTGCTCGGCCCGAACGGCGCCGGCAAAACCACGACCATGCGCATGCTGATGGGCATCCTCAAGGCCTCGGCCGGCTCGGCCCGAATCAACGGGCTCGACTGCTTTGCCGACCGCGTAGCCGTCAAACGCTTGGTCGGCTTCCTGCCGGATGAGCCGGTCTTTCACGACTACCTACGCGGCATCGAGATCGTTCGCTTCGTGGGCGGCATGCACGGCCTATCGTCGCGTGAGATCGAGCAGCGCGCCTGGCCGCTGCTCGAACGCATCGAGCTCACTGACGCCACCGACGAGTATGCCGTGAACTACTCGCGCGGCATGAAGAAGAAGCTCGGGCTCGTGTGTTCCCTACTCCACGAGCCACAGCTATTGATCCTGGACGAACCCACGAGCGGCCTCGACCCGCTCGCGACTCGCCGCCTGAACGAGCTCTTGCTGGAGAAGGTTCAGGGAGGAATGACCGTGCTCCTGAGCTCACACCTCTTGGATCAGGTGCAGAAGCTGTGTCGGCGTATGGCCATCATCAGCGGAGGTCGCCTGGCCGCCGTAGGCACCTTGGACGAGCTGCGCCTCCGCGCAAACGCCGACAGCTCGCTCGAGGAAATTTTCTTTGCTGTCGCCGTCGACGCCAGCGCCGATCCGCAAGTTGCCACGAGCGAGCGCGCGCTGCTCACGCCCGACACTTGATGAGCACGCCCCCACCGGTAGCAGAGCGCCCGCTGCCTTCGCTATTTCGCGTGGCTTGGCTGGTCGTGGCCTTCGCGCTCAGGAGAACGTCGAACCGACTGGCGGCGCTGCGCAGGAAGAAGAATGCGGCGCCCAACACGCGCACTGCTACCGCACGCAAAGCATCCACCGGCGGCTTTTTAATCGTCGTCTTCAGCTCGATGTTTCTGTTCAGCAGCACTTCCCAGGCGTATCGCCTGGTGTCCAACTTGGCCCGGCTGATGCGAGACCAGGACAGCGGCCCGCTGGATTTCGCGGCGAACGCAGGCATCTGGTACGGCAGCGGCCCCGAAAGCCCGATGCTCGTGCCGCTCGGCTTGGCTACGCTGCTGCTCTCCGCGTCGGTAATCATGATCGCCGTCGCAGGGACCAGTCAAGATCTGGCCAAGGTCGAAGCCAGCTTCGAGTGGTGGTTCACCTTCCCCATCCCCGCTCGTGGTCTGCTTTTGGCGCGCGTCATCGAAGTCGCCTTCGCCAATCCTTTCGCCTGGCTGGTGCTGACTCCGTTCTTCTCCGTTACGTTCGCGTGCGCCGGTTTCTCTTGGCTAGGTCTGCCGCTGGGCTTACTTTGCACGGTCTACGTCGGTCTCATCGCCGGCTGTCTGCGCATCGTGACGGAAACCGCGCTGCGCACTTGGCTATCGCTGCGGAACGTGGCCCGGCTGCAGGCCGTTTTGTCCGTCCTCAGCTCGCTACCGTTGGTGGTCGTATTCGCGACCACGTCGCCTGAATGGCTCGAGAAGTTCGTGCGCTTCGCGGAGGCATGGCCAAGGTTCGCCTTGATCAATGTCCTCTCGCCGATCGCGATTGCGGCGGGAGGGGCGCGAGCCTGCCAAGCGGCGCTCGCATGCACGGCTTTTGCACTGGGCGCCGTCGCGTTGGCCACCCATTTTGGCAGTTGGGTACTGCGCGATGGACTCTTGACCAGCACGGGACCCAACCAGGGCCGCCGTGGGCGGCCCTTGCCATCGGCCGATCGACGCCGCTCACCCTTCGGTCCGCTGGTGCAGAAAGAACTACGGCTCCTGTTTCGGGACCGCACGCTGTTTTCACAGACCTTCGTGGTGCCGGGCGTTGTCCTCGCCATCCAGCTCTTGATGAACCATGGCGTTTCGCGAGCGCTCACCGAGAGCCCGCGGCACGCGGCTGGAATTGCCTTCGGCGTCGCTGCCTATGCACTCGCGACTGGCGCCTGCAATACCCTCGCGGTCGAGGTACCCGTGATCTGGCTCTACCTCACCATCCCCAAGCGGCTCGATCGGCTACTGATCGACAAGGCCATCTTCTGGAGCGGCCTCGGCTCGCTGATGGCGCTCGCGGTCTACGGTTGCGCCGCGGTCATGGGCCATTGGAATCCGCTCGGGGGCGCCGCCATGTTCGCGTTGGTGCTCGTAGGCGTCACCCTGAACGCGTTCATCGCCACCGGGATTGGCGTGCTCGGCACGCAGGCATTGGAGAGCGACGCGCGTCGCCGCATTCCCGTCGCGATGACCTACTTGTACATGGTGCTCGGCAGCACGTTCGCTTACGCGTTGTACGCACCCTCGGCCTGGGCCAAGTTCGCGCAAGTCATTCTGTCCTCGCTCTTGGCCTATGCCTTATGGCAAAAAGTGCGGGATCATGCGCCATTTTTGCTCGATCCGAACGAAAAGCCCGCGCCGAATTTGGCCGTCGCCGACGGCGTGATCGCCTCGCTCGCGTTTTTCATTCTTCAAGGGCTGCTCTCGCTCTGGTTCAGGAGCCTCGACTACTCGTCCGGCGCGAGCCTGCTGTTCGCTTTCACACTCGCCGGCGTGCTCGCAGGCGCCGTCATTCTGATCAGTCTTTGGCACAGCGGCGTGCCGAACCTGCTGTCCGCGGTCGGGCTTCGTATGCCCGAGCGAGGACTCATGCGCGGTGTGCTCACCGGCGTGACCACTGGCCTCGCCTGCGGCCTGCTCGCCAAGGTCTACCTCGGCCTCGTCGAGCATGTCGATTTCCTCCGCCGCTTGCGCGACGAGACCGTCTCGCTCCCGAGCGGCAGCGGCCTTTCACCCTGGTTCGCACTGCTGGCCATCGTCGCCGCGCCCGTGTTCGAAGAGTTCATCTTCCGCGGGGTATTGTTCGGCGGCTTTCGACGCTCCTTCGGTGCCCTCGCCGCAGCCGCCGCCAGCGCCGCCGTATTCGCCATCGTCCACCCCGCAATCGCTAGCGCCCCGGTATTCGTGCTCGGTTTCGCGGCGGCCCTGATCTACGAACGTGAACGCTCGCTGCTCGTCCCGATGGCCGCGCACATGACGTACAACGCCCTGGTCGTCGGCCTTGCCTTGCGCAGCTCATGAACGCCGGACTGGTCCGGGGCTGAGTCCCAAAGGAGACCACGTGGGCGGTCCCAGGACCGCCCACGTTGCGTGCCTCGCGTCACGCGCCGAGCAGTGGGTCGCTCACGCTGTCTTTGCCGGTCTCGATGTGACCGGCGAGTTGTTGTTCGAAGCTCGGGTCCGATTCGACTTCGATAGTCAGATCGTACCGTGAGACCGTGGTCCGACTCGCAACTCGTATCGACGCTCAGGTTGGCCTTTTCCCAGCTGTCGACGCTACCCTTGTACAGGCGGAAGTAGGCGTTCGGACCGTAGACCGACAGATCGTTTTTGGGTTGCCCCTTGTCTCTGGCTTGTCATCGTCGCGGCGAGGCCTAAGATCTCGCTAGAAAATGGCTAGTCCCAAACGCTCGGCGGCTGACACTGATTGGCGCGTCTTGCCCCATGATCCGATTCAAGAGCTGACTGAGAATCTGTGGCGGGTGGAGGGCGTGTTGCCGCGCTTTTCGCTGCGACGAGTGATGAGCGTGGTGCGCTTGCAGGACGGCCGTTTGCTCATTCACAGCGCGATCGCGATGGCCGAAGTCTCGATGAAGCGGCTCGAGGCTTGGGGAGAACCCGCCATCTTGTTGATCCCGCATTCGCGTCACCGCATGGACGCACCTCGCTACAAGCGTCGCTACCCGGCGCTGCGCGTGTTCGCGCCGCCCGCCGTGGTGAAGAAGGCGAGCGAGGTGATCCGCGTCAACGGTACGTTTGCCGAAGCGCCGCTCGATGCTAGCGCTTCGCTCGAATTGCTCGCGGGTACGGCTGAAGCGGAGGCGGCGCTGATCGTCCGCTCGAACGACGGCGTGAGCGTCGTACTGACCGAGGTCGTGTTCGACTTGGAACCACCGAAGAGCGCGCTACTGCGCGTAGCGCTCGGGCTCACTGGCTTTGGTCCGGGGCCGGTCGTCACTCCCGTCGTCAGGCTGGAGCTGGTAAAAAACAAGGCCGAGCTCGCCGCGCACCTCGCGCGCTTGGCAGCCACACCCAAGCTGATGCGGCTGATCGTCGGGCATAGCCGAATGTCGGTCGGGCCCGCCGCAGCCGATGCGTTACGCCAGGCCGCCGGCAGTCTGTAAGCGTTCGGGCGTTCGAGCGTTCGGGCGTTCGAGCGCTCCTCGCCGTCGCCATTACTCGCGATCGCCAGTTACTACGGAGTGCGCGAGCGAGCCTGCGTGGGCTGCTTTCTTTTTTTGGCCGATGGGCGGAGGGCCTGCTGACCGGTCGCTGATTTGGACGCGCGCTTCGCGCGGACGCCGTTCGCGCTGTTCGCTTTCGTGCTCGTGGGTACTTGCGGTTGGTCCCAGGCCGCACCCATGTTCATGGCATCGCGCAAGCGCTCGGCGTCGAGCGTGCACACGCGCAGTTGGCCCTGGCGCTCCTTCTTCAAGATCCCCGCGTCGACCAACACTTCCCAGTGATGACAGAGCAGCGCCACGCTGATGCCGAGGGACTCAGCCAGGATCGTCCCGCACTGGGAGCCCTGCGCGAGTAGCTCGACGATTTCCACGCGGCGCGGATCCGCCAAGGCCTTGAACACTTTGGCGCGTTCTTCCGGGCTCATCGCTTTCGAAACCATCGCGTCACAGACTAACACGCCGTTCGTGTTACCGCTTGTATACTCAAATAGTCGATTGACTATTGTAGTACCGCGCGCCAGGTTCCCGCACATGAACGCAAAGCTTCAGAGGCCGGTCGCGCAATTCGCGCGCGTCGCGTCGGTCATGCTCTTCACTTTGGGCGCGTCGCTGCTCGGCACGGGCTGCGCCAAGGACATCGAAAAGGAAGCCCACGCAGGTCCCGCGGATGCCCGCCCGCAGGTAACGGTCGCGCAGGTCACCCAGGCCACGGTGACCGAGTTCAGCGAACACACCGGGCACACCGAATCGCCCAGCACGGTCGAGATCCGGGCCCGCGCGACTGGCTATTTGACGCGAGCCGCCTTTCACGAGGGCGACCTGGTGAAGAAGGGTGAGCTGCTCTTCGAGGTGGATCCAAAGCCGTATCAAGCCTCGCTCAATCGCGCCAAGGCAGAGCTCGTCAGCGCACGGGTGGACGTGGAGCTCGCGCGCAAGAATGCCGCGCGCGGCGAGCAGCTGTTTCAAGCCAATGTGATCTCGGAGCAGGACTGGGACACGCGCAGCGCGACCTTCCACCAGCTCGAAGCCCGCACGCAGGTCGCCAGCGCGGCCGTCAATTCTGCCGAGCTGGATCTCGACTACGCCTACGTGCGCTCGCCGATTGCGGGTCGCATCGGGCGTTTCCTGGTCACGCCCGGCAACCTGGTCGGGCCGACCCTGCCGAGCCCGCTCACCACGGTAGTGTCAGTCGATCCTCTATACGTCTATGTAGACGTAGACGAGACGCGCGCGCTGCGTCTCGGGCGCACGCCGGGCGCGATCGCCCGTGTTGGCTTTTCGGGCGAAGATGGCTTTCCGCACGAAGTAACGCTCGACTTCGTGGACAACCGCGTCGATCCGCAGACGGGCACGCTGAAGGTGCGCGCGGTGCTCAAGAACCCGGACGGGCGCTGGGTGCACGGCCTGTTTGCCCGCGTGCAACTGCCGGAAGAGGATTCGCACGAAGCGCTCTTGATCGCCGATCTGGCCGTGGCCACCGATCAAGATCGCCGCTTCGTCTGGGTGGTCGGACCGGACGGCAAAGTCGAGCATCGCACGGTCAAGCTCGGTCCCCTGAATGGAG
Source organism: Pseudomonadota bacterium (assembly GCA_037200885.1). Taxonomy (GTDB): domain Bacteria; phylum Myxococcota_A; class Polyangia; order Polyangiales; family Polyangiaceae; genus PMG-095. The sequence continues at coordinate 651,930 of JBBCIN010000001.1, read as the reverse complement.
GCCTGCGCGTCGTGCGCGAAGGGCTGACCACGGCAGACCGGATCGTGGTGCGTGGCCTGCAGCGCGTGCGGCCAGGCGCGCTGGTGGCGGCCGAGGTGATCTCGATGCGCGACGCCGCCCAGCTCGAGAAGCTGGCGGAGGTGAAACCGTGAATTTCGCGCGCTTCTTCGTCGACCGGCCGATCTTCGCCGGCGTGCTCTCGATGGTCATCTTCGTGCTCGGGGCGATTTCGGCGTTCTTGCTGCCGATCTCCGAATATCCGGAGGTCGTCCCGCCGACGGTCGTGGTGCGCGCGCAATATCCCGGTGCCAGTCCAAAGGCGATCGCCGAAACGGTAGCCGCGCCGCTCGAGCAAGAGATCAACGGCGTCGAGGACATGCTGTACATGAACTCCTCGTCCAATGCGGACGGCACGATGACGTTGACCGCGACCTTCCGCATCGGTGCCAATCTGGATTTGGCGCAGGTGCAGGTGCAAAATCGCGTGGCACAAGCGCTGCCCCGCTTGCCGGACGTCGTGCGCCAATTCGGCGTGGTGACGCGCAAGAGCTCACCCGACCTGACCATGGTCGTGCACTTGTTCTCACCCGACAATCGCTACGACGACACGTACATCAGAAACTTTGCGGTACTGCAGGTCAAAGACACGCTCGCCCGCATCCCGGGCATGGGCGACGTGCAGCTATTCGGCTCCGGCGACTACAGCATGCGCGTTTGGCTCGACCCGGACAAAGTCGCCTCGCGAAACCTGACCGCGAGCGATATCGTGCGCGCGTTGCGCGAGCAAAACGTACAAGTGGCAGCGGGCACGCTCGGCCAACAGCCGTCACCGCGCGACGCGAGCTTTCAGCTCAGCATCAACGCGCGCGGTCGCCTGGTGGACGAGGCCGATTTCGGGCAAGTGATCGTCAAAACCTCGCCGGATGGCGCCAACGTACGGCTGTCCGACGTCGCGCGCATCGAGCTCGGGGCCAATCAGTATGCCCTGCGCAGCTTGCTCGACAACAAAACGGCCGTCGCCATCCCGGTCTTTCAAGCGCCCGGCTCCAACGCGCTCGCGCTGTCGGATGCCGTGCGCACGAGCATGGCCGAGCTGTCCAAGAATTTTCCGGAGGGCATCAAGTACGACATCGTGTACGACCCGACCCGCTTCGTGCGCTCCTCGATCGAGGAAGTGGTGCGCACGCTGTTCGAGGCGTTGGCGCTGGTCGTGCTGGTGGTGATCCTGTTTTTGCAGACCTGGCGCGCGTCGATCATCCCGATCGTCGCGGTCCCGGTCTCGCTGGTAGGCACCTTCGCGGTGATGAAGCTGCTCGGCTTCTCGATCAACGCGCTCTCCTTGTTCGGTTTGGTGCTGGCGATCGGCATCGTGGTCGACGATGCGATCGTAGTCGTCGAGAACGTCGAGCGTAACATCGAGCTCGGGCTATCCCCGCGGGATGCCACGCGGCGGGCGATGGAAGAAGTGAGCGGCCCGATCATCGCCATCGCGTTGGTGCTGTGCGCGGTGTTCGTTCCGATCGGCTTCATCCCCGGCTTGACCGGCCAATTTTATCGCCAGTTTGCGCTCACGATCGCCATTTCCACGGTCATTTCGGCGTTCAATTCGCTGACCCTGAGCCCAGCTCTAGCGGCAGTGCTGCTACGCGCTCACGACGCGCCCAAGGATTTGCCGACGCGCTTCCTCGATCGCGGCTTGGGCTGGCTGTTCCGTCCGTTCAATCGTTTCTTCGATGCCGCTGCCAACGGCTACGTCGGGCTCGTGCGCAAGTTGCTGCGTCGCTCGGGCGTCGCGCTGGTGGCGTACGCCGGTCTCTTGGCGCTCACGTACTTCGGCTTTGCCAAAGTGCCCACGGGCTTCGTCCCCACCCAAGACAAGCAATACCTCGTGTCGTTCGCGCAGCTGCCAGACGCGGCCTCACTCGATCGCTCCGACGACGTGATTCGTCGCATGTCGAAGATGGCGTTGGAAACCGAAGGGGTGGAGCATGCCATCGCCTTCCCCGGGCTCTCGATCGCGGGCCTAAACAACACCCCCAACGCCGGCATCGTGTTCGTCGGGTTGAAGCCGTTCGAAGAGCGCAAAGCCAAAAACCTGTACGGTCCGGCAATCGCGGCCACCCTGAACAAGAAGTTTTCGCAGATCCAAGACGCATTCGTCGCCGTCTTCCCACCGCCGCCCGTGCAAGGCCTCGGCACGATCGGTGGCTTCAAGCTGTACGTCGAAGATCGAGCGGACCTCGGCCTGGATGGCCTGTACGAAAACACGCAGAAATTGCTGTCCGCCGGCTATCAAGCACCGGAGCTCGCGGGCCTGTTCTCCGGCTACCAAGTGAACGTGCCGCAGCTATTTGCGGATTTGGATCGCACGAAGGCCAAATCGCGAGGCATCGCCGTCACGGACGTCTTCGACACCATGCAGGCGTACCTCGGCTCGCTGTACGTGAACGACTTCAATCGCTTCGGTCGCACGTTTCAGGTCACCGTGCAGGCAGACGCCAAGCATCGGCTGACCGCAGAGGATGTCGGCACTCTGCAGACCCGAAACGCACAAGGCGCAATGGTTCCGCTCGGTAGCGTGTTGACCGTTATGGCCACCAATGGTCCGGATCGAGTGACCCGCTACAACGGCTATCCAGCCGCCGAAGTGAACGGCGGCCCCTCCCCCGGCACTAGCTCGAATCAAGCCCTTGCCGCGATCGATACGATTGCCGCGCGCGAACTGCCCCCGGGCATGAAGTACGAATGGACGGATCTCACTTATCAACAGATTTTGGCCGGAAATACTGCGCTATTCGTGTTCCCGCTGTGCGTGCTGTTGGTTTTTTTGGTGCTGGCCGCGCAGTACGAGAGCTGGTCCTTGCCGCTGAGCGTAATTTTGATCGTTCCCATGTGCCTGTTGGCGGCAATTGCCGGCGTGTGGATCGACGGCAGCGACAACAATATCTTCACTCAGATCGGTCTATTCGTGCTGGTCGGGCTGTCCTGCAAGAACGCGATTTTGATCGTCGAGTTTGCCAAAGACAAGCAGGAACAAGAGCATCTCGACCCCGTCGCCGCGGTGCTACAAGCCTGCCGGCTGCGGCTCCGCCCGATCTTGATGACGTCGATCGCGTTCATCATGGGCGTGTGGCCGCTGGTCTCCTCGCACGGCGCCGGCGCGGAAATGCGTCACGCCATGGGCGTAGCCGTGTTCGCCGGCATGATCGGCGTGACCTGCTTCGGCCTCCTGCTCACACCCGTGTTCTTCACGACCTTGCGCAAGCTGAGCAAGAGCAAACAACCCCGAATCGCAGCGACCGAAGCATTGGTGGTTCCTGGCGAGTAGCCCGAGCTCGCCCAACCGCGCTCACGCGAGCGGCGAACGACGGGCGCTCACTCCGCGTCGGCGCGGCTGCCGCGTTCTCGGCGGAGCTCCCGCCGGGATTCGGGCTTTCGCTCGCCGTCTTGGAGCTGGCGTTCGACCATGTCGGCGTAGGCGCCGCCGCGGCGCACCAGCGAGTCGTGGTCGCCAATCTCCGCGATCCGACCATGGTCGAGCACCACGATGATGTCCGCGCGGCGGATCGTGCTCAGGCGGTGCGCGACGATGAACGTGGTGCGATTCGCGAGCAAGCGCTGCATCGAGGCTTGGATCAGCTGTTCGCTCTCGGTGTCCAGGTTGCTGGTGGCTTCGTCCAAGATCAGGATTTGCGGGGCCGCCAAAATGGCGCGGGCGATCGACAGCCGCTGCCGCTGGCCGCCCGAAAGTTTCACACCGCGCTCGCCCACCAACGTGCCGTAACGCTCGGGTAGACGGCAGATGAACTCGTGAGCGTTCGCCGAGCGCGCTGCATCTTCGATCTCTTCTTGAGTCGCTTCACCCCGACCGTAAGCGATGTTGTCTCGCACGGTGCCGTCGAACAGAAACGTCTCTTGCTGCACGATGCCCAGGAGCTTCCGGTAGCTCTGCAGGCGAATGTCGCGCAGATCGTTGCCGTTCAGGCGAATCGCTCCGCTCACGGGATCGTGGAAACGCGCCACCAAATCAGTCACGGTCGTCTTGCCGGCACCGCTGACACCGACTAGGGCGACCACCGATCCGCCAGGGACACGCAGCTCGAAATCCCGAATCACGGGGACGTCTTTGCGATAACCAAAGTGAACGTGATCGAAGTGAATCTCGAGCACGCGAGCGGGCGCGTCCACCGCGCGCGGCCGGTCCGGCTTCTCCGCGGGCTTGTCCAGCAGGTCGCACACGCGCTCGAGCGCGGCGAGCCCGCGCTGGGTCTCGCTGTTCGACTTCACGAGCTCGGTGATCGGGTCGATCAAGCGCAGCAAGTATCCCTGGAACGCCATCAGCGTCCCGACCGTAGTTTGACCTCGAAGCACCAGGTAGCCGCCGAAGCCGAGGATGGTGACCTGCGTCAGCGGCATCACCAGATCCCAGACCAACGCCACGCCGCGCTGAGTGTTGGTGGCCAAGCTTTGCTTTCGGATCAGGGTGTGCTGCCCAAGCAGGAACGAGCACTCCTCACTGCGCTCGCGGGCGAAGCCGCGCACCACCCGCAGGCCATTCAGGCCCTCGCTCACGCGTGCGTCGATCTCCGAGCGATCCTGCCCCATGGATTTCCAGATCAGGCGGCTACGACGTAGCCACACGTTCTGGGCAATCACGATCGGCGGCACGGCCAGCACCATGGCCGCGGCGATGCGCCAGTCGAGCGTGAAGATGACGGCGAGGGTTGCAATCAGTCGCACCGCCGAGAGCGTCGGATTGAACAGCGCGGTCTGAAGCAAGCCGGTCGTGTGATCCACGTCATTCGACAGACGCGAAATGACACCGCCTGTCTTCAGCTCGTTGATGTCTGCCATCGGCAAGCGCAAGACGCGCCGGAACAGGCGCGCTCGCAGCGCTGACGAAAAGCGTGAGTCGAGCAGCTGTGAGCGAAAGCTACGCCACAGATCGAATACGGAATTTACGATGAACAAGGCGGCAATGCCCGCCGAGAACAGCACGATTTGCCGCAATTTGACCGACAGCGGCAGGCCCGGCAGTAAAATCACGCGATCGATCAAGTAGCGCGACACCAACGGCCAGATCATGTCGATGGCGATGCTGGAAAGACCGAGCGCCATCACCAAGGAGAGCGTTCGTCGATGCGGGCGGAGCCAGTCCCGACACACGCGCCAGCGCTGCTGACGCCGCTCACCCGCAGCGAGCGCCGAGCGCCGCCCGGTTGCGGGCTCCTCTTCGTTCCGACTCGAATCGCAGAAAGCGACGAAGCGCTGCTTGGAAGTGATCGGCATCCGGTTCATTGCTGCAGCGTGAGTGTTTAGAGTGACTACTCTTGCCCACACGAGCGCCGTGTTCAAGCCTCCGTCGATTTTACCACACCGCACAAAAGCGCCTCAGGGCGCTTACCGCGGCGCTCTCATCCCATCGAAGAGGGGCGTAGACCTTCGCGCCACACACTCCGCTGCATACAGAAACATCGAGGCCGACCAACTCTGCCAATCCTGGCCGCGGGGCTGGCCGTCTTGCGCTCGTAGCCATTCGTTGAAGCCGAAGCGTCTGTCGACGACGCGCGTCGGGCGCACCACTTCGGCGAGCGCGATCAGCTTTTCTCGGGCCAATTCATGCCTTCCGGCGGCTACCAGCGCGGAGACCCAAAAGCCGCATACGAACGGCCAAATACCGCCGTTGTGATAACACCCCGGCGGGTTGTAGCGCGCATAGCGCGGCCGCCAATCGGGATCTTCCGGCCGAATGTACGGGAACAAACAGGGCGGCAAGCCGACCGCCAGAAGCCCCTGCTCCTGCAGCGCGCGGCACTCGCGCTCCACCCAATCGACGATCTGCCCCGCTCGCTCGGATGAGGCCATGCCGGACAAGATGGCCAAGCTATTGCCGAGCAGGTCGAAGCGCTCGCTATTGGCGACCTTGTACGCCCACAGCGCGTAATACGGCGCATCCTTGCTAATCAAGCGTTCGTGAACGTAGCTTTGATCCAGTCGTCGCACGTCCAACCGAGGTAGGTAGTGGAGCAGCGTTTGGATACGCTGCTCTTCGTGCTGCAGCTTCAGGTAGCAATAGACCAGCGTGTTGACGTAGAGGCCCGAACCCTCGACCCACTGTTCGTCGCGCCAATCACTGGTCGGCTCTTGAGTGACGAGTACGTTGTCTTCCGGACTTTGGTAGCACAGCCAGACGTGCGCCTTGTGCGAGGCTTCGGCCAAGAACGTCGAGTCACCGCTGAAGCTTTGGTACATCGCGAGCGCGATGAGAAAGAGCGGCGTAGTGTCGCTTGCGCCGCGATCTCCGGGCACGTCGACCAAGGATGGGATGTGACCGAGCGGGCTTTGGTTCTGCGCCAGAACCTGCAACGTTCGCCGGAGCGAGTCGACGAGCTCTTCGTTTCCGCTGATCAAGGTGCCAAACGCGCCGATCATCAGATCGCGAGTGTACGGTTCCGGGTAGCCCCAGGCAGCGGTCCGGGGCAGGCCGCTCCGGCCAGCACGTGCGTTGTACAGCAGGACTTCGAGCGCCGCTCGCTTGGCATCCTCGACCACGGCAGAGATCTCCTCGCTCACGAGAGGCCTCACCTCAGGTCGAGTTTGGACTGCACGATCTCGACGAAGCGCCGCGCGACCGTGCGGTAGTCGTAGAGTGCGGTCACTCGCTTTCGCCCCGCTTCACCCATGGTTTGGCGGAGCGCGGGGTCGTTGAGCAACGTGCGCAAGTGCTCAGCCAAATCGGGCACACTTGCCCGATAGTCGACCACGCGCGGGTTGGGAAATTGCACGCGATGACCCGGCTCGAAGCCCGCCTCGGGACCCACCACGGCTTCCGTAGCCACGTTCTCTTGGGCCACGCCAGCCAACAGGGCGGTCGTGCCATGGACCAAGGTTTCGAGCATCGCCATCGCGCGAATGCCGATGACCGGCTTGCCGCATGCACCGGCCTCGGTCTGCCCCATGCCAAAACCTTCGAGTCTCGAGGGCGCTGCGTACACATCGCAAGCCGACAACAAGAACGGCATGAATTCTCGCGAAACACGGCCCCCGCACAGGCTCACCTTCGACGCGATGCCGAGCGATTGCGCAAGCTCCAGATCCAGCGCGTTTTGTTTTTCGGTTCGCGCTTGCATCCACACCTTACACACGTAGCGGTAGTCTGGGATCTGATCCCCGAGCGACGCGAGGGCTTCCATCACCTCGCGGCCGCCCTTGGATGCAGCGTCGCCGCCGACCGTGAGGATCAAGAGTTGATCTTCACTGACACCGAGCGCGGCGCGCGCCGCCTGCACGCGAGGATCCGTGCGCGGGTAAGGGACGAAGCTGTCCGTATCGCAGCCAACCGGCAAGACCTCGATATTTTTTCCCGAGATGCCGTCACGTTCGTAGACCTGCTTCACCCATTGTGAAGTGACGAGCATCAAGGGCAAGTCGCTCAACGCATCGCGGTAGTTCACCACGTAGCCGTTGGCCACCAGCCACGGGATCGGCAGCACTCCGTGCCGTTGCGCGTGCAGCACCAAATGCGGAGTCATGCCCCAATAGCCGATGCCGACCACCGCATCCGGCTTGAACCAGCCAAAGTTCCATTCTTTTTCGACGTCGGACTCGAGGTGCGCGGCGCGTGCTTCGACGCCGATCTCGCGCAGCCCGCGCAACAGCAAATCGCCTTGTGTCGCCAAACCGCCCGGTGGCGGCGGGTAGTCGAAGAGCAACAAAATCCTCATGGGTCACGCCTCTTTTCGAGCCAAGCCGCAGCTTCACTCGGAGATTTCAGCAGAAAGAACGCCTCGCGTCGCGGGGTCGCGCGCGCCTCCCAGCTTTCCGGATCAAAACCGTAGCTCGTAGTCACGAGCTCGTGCTTTTGCTGCCAAACCGCGAACGGCAATTCGTTCATGATCTCGGCGCTGGCAATGGCGTGCGGCAGGTATTCGCGATTGCCATCCTCGTAGGCAAACAACCAGAGCTCGGGTGCGTGCAGCTGTCCTCGTGACCAGAGCCGCAATACAGCGCGAGCGACCTCTTCATGCCTGCGGTGGCGCGTGTACTCACCCAACGGAGAGTGGGTCAAAATGCGGTCGAAACGCGTGCTCGGTAACGCTTCGAGCAGCGTACGTTCGACGGCCGCGTCGGCCAGCGGGGATTGCTCGGGTCCGTCGTCCAGATCGCCGAGTGTCCCCTGCGCTCCGAGGCGGTCCAGAACGCGAAAAAACTTGGGCGCGCGATCCGCGTCGCTAGCGCGACAAGCACCGACCACGAACGGCGCCCAGGTGCGTTGCATGAGCAACGTACCGCCCGCCCAAAGCGTTTCGTCGTCGGGGTGCGCAACCAACACGGCCACTGACTCGCGTAACGACACGAACCCAGTTCTCCGCCAATGGTTCGCCTCGCTCAAGCGGCATTTTCGCCACGCTCGGGTTCTTGCGCCGATTCGCTAGCGCTCTTGAAGATCCGAACGCAGCCGCGCGCTCAGTCGCGCAACACTTCTCGCAAGATCGGCGCCGCCTCGGCGCTGATGCGGTCGAACGAATCGTCGCGCAGACCGAGCAGGTTGCTACTGTCATCGACGGTGCTCGCTGAAATGGCACACGCTGGCATGGGTGCACCGTCTTCGCCCGGGGGCCCCACGATGTGTGCATCGAAGCGTTGCGTCAGAAAATCCGCGATATTGACCACGGCCGCGATGCGCAGCGAGTTGCCGGTGTGTTCGTGATGGTGATTGGCAACGATCAACGATAGCTCGTTGGACAGCCCCCAAAGCTTGGTCACCGCCTTCGAGGCTTGCTCATGCAACCCGTCGATGTCTGGCCAGAGCTCAGTGAGCGGAGGCGGGTTCGCTTCTTTCTTGCGCAGCACGGACAGCAGCAAGGCCGCAAAGCCCACGTCGTGGAGCAACGCACCGAGGAAGGCTTGGTCTTCGGTCACGCGCGCATGCCGACATACGATGCGCGCCAGGTATGCCGAGGCAGTCCCGTGGCGGCCGATGCGATGCATGATCTCGGGGTACTCACCGGACACGGTGAAGACGCTCTTCTTCAGGGCGACGTCGAAGACGCTGTCGCGCACGGTGCGGACGCCCAGACGCATCACGGCGTCGGTCAGGGAGCGCACGGGGCCACGCCCCGCGTGGATCGGCGAACCGACAAGGCGCATCACGGCGCCTGCCAGCATCTGATCGCGCTCGAGCAAACGCACGATGTCCTCGACATTGACGTCGGGCTTGGAAGCGAGGGACACCAATTCGAGAGCGACCGCTGGCAGCGGCGGCGGCTTGTAGGTCGGGTCCTCGAACGTTCGGAACAGTTGGGCGCGCAGCGTCGACGTATTGGCGGACTTGACCATGCGCTTTAGAGAGGCCCTCCTAGGGAGGGTAACGCAAACGCAACAGATCGGCAAAAAGCCGCGCCCGTAGCCGCAATGGTTACGTCGCACCCAAGCGCACATGACGCTGCGAGCTACGTTGGCTAAAAATGGGGCACGCAGCGGGCCTGGCTGGCGTCGAAGCAGCCAAGCCCGCGTCTGCGTGCGGGGAGCCTCAGAACTCGAACTTGCCGAACGCGCCGAGATCCTTGAACGCCTGAACCAGGCGAGCGGCCTGGCCCTTTTCGCCCAAGTGCAGCCAGCCGCGCGGGTCGATGACCTTCTTGTTCGGCTTGTTGGGGCCTTCGGGATTGCCGAGCTGCGCCTGCAGGTAGGCACTCTTCTCGTCCATGAACTTCTTGATCGGTTGGGTGAACGCCCACTGCGTGTCGGTGTCGATGTTCATCTTGATCACGCCGTAGGATACCGCTTCGGTGATCTCTTCCGGGGTCGAGCCGGAGCCGCCGTGGAACACGAAATCGAGCGGCTTCGGGCCCGTCTTGCGCTCTTTTTCGACGAACTTTTGCGACTCGTCCAAAATTGGGGGCTTCAACTTGACGTTGCCCGGGGCATACACTCCGTGGGTGTTGCCGAAAGAGGCGGCCACGGTGAATGCACCGACCGGGTGGAGCACATCGTAAGCGCGGAGCACGTCCGAAGGGCTGGTGTAGAGCTTTGAGGCGTCGACGCCGGAGTTGTCCACGCCGTCTTCTTCGCCGCCGGTGACGCCGAGCTCGATTTCGAGCGTCATCTTGAGCTTGGACATGCGGGTCAGGTACTTGCGGCAGATCTCGAGGTTGTGCTCGAGCGGCTCTTCCGACAAATCCAACATGTGCGAGCTGAACAGCGGCTCGCCGTTCTTGGCGAAGTACTCTTCACCGGCGGTCAGCACGCCATCGACCCAGGGCAAGAGCTTCGCCGCGCAGTGGTCGGTGTGGAGCACGACGGGCACGCCGTACACGGCGGCCAAGGTGCGCACGTGCAGCGCGCCCGCGATCGAGCCGGCGATGGACGCCTGCTGCGTCGAGTTGTCCAGGAACTTGCCGGCGTAGAACTGGGCGCCGCTCTGCGAGAGCTGGATGATGATGGGGGCTTTTGCCTCACGGGCGGCCTGCAGCGCCGCATTCGCCGTATGGGAGCCGATGACGTTGACGGCAGGCAACGCGCATTTGCTCTCCTTACAGTAAGCGAACAGCTCCTGCAGGGCAGTTCCAGTGACGACTCCGGGCTTTAGTTTCATGGTTGCCATGTGGGTATGCGCCCCCTGGTAGCATAACTTTCCGGCCGCCGGGAGGGGCTCGGAGGGGCGTTTCTGGTGCCGGGCCCCCGGAAACCTGGCAGCTACAAATCTGGGCGCCCTGGAAGAAATACGTGAACGCCCCACCCGAGGCGCTTAGCCACCAGCCGGAAACCGACGGCGCCGTCGATTGCGGCGATTGTGGCAAATTTAGCGCTGATCGGTGCTGGCACGACGAGTGCAGAGTGCGTGGACGTCAGAACGAAAACCTCTGAGTACGCCGATCTGCGTACGCGTGGAGTCCTGCTTTCGTTCGTGATGCCAGTCGTCGATCTCATCCGTGGCTCAGCCACGGGCGCGCGTCGGCTCCGGCGTACTCAAAACCGGGGCCCGTTCGGCTTCCATCAATCCGCGGATCGAGAAACCAATATGACCTACTCGAAGATGATCGTGTCCTTGACGAGCATCACAGCTCTGTTCATCGCTGCGTGCGGCAGCGCCGCCTTGCCGGTGGATAAATTGACGGACGCCAAGTCCACGGTGCGTGCGGCTCAAGAGGCGGGCGCGCAAGGCACTCCGCAGGCTGCGCTCCACCTCAAGATGGCCAATGACGAGCTGGCTTCGGCTCAAAAAGCCATCGACGACAACGACGGCGACCGCGCTCGCTTGCTCTTGAATCAAGCCCAAGCAGACGCGGACCTGTCGCTGACGCTCGCGCGCGGTAGCGCCGACAAAGAGGCCGCTCAGGTCGCGCAAGCGAAGATCGTCGACCTCTCGAAGCAGGCCCATTGAGCCCTACCCCCCAAAATTTAGGAAATACCATGAAAATCTCCACTATCGCCCTCATCACTAGCTTCCTCTCAGTCAGCGCTTGCGCTGCTACGACCCCCACGCCCGAGCTCGTGGGCGCACGCCAAGCGTACGACCAAGCCCGCACGGATCCGAACTCCAAGCTCGTGCCCGACAGCGTGCTGAGCGCCAAGCAAGCACTGGACAAGGCCGAAGCGGTTCACAACGACAGCCCGCAGTCCGATGCAGACCGCAGCTTCTCGTACGTCGCGCAGCGCCGCTCCGAACTGTCGATGGCTCTCGGCGCGAATGCCAAAGCGCAACAGGACCAAGCGGCTTCCACGGCCCAGTACGGTCAGCTTCAGGACAGCCTACGCACCTCGGCCGTGGCTCAATTGGGGGTCGAGCGCGGCGCCGTGAACCAACTCGGCACGCAGCTGGCCCAGAGCCAAACGGGCCTGGCGGAGGCGAACGCGCGCGCGGCACGCGCGATGGAGAGCTTGGCGAAAATCGCGCAGGTCAAGGAAGAAGCTCGAGGCATGGTAATCACGCTCTCCGGCCAAGTCCTGTTCGTGACCGGCAAGGCAGAACTCTTGCCCGCGGCTCAAGATCAGCTCGCGGTGGTCGCCAAGGCACTGCAAGACCAAGGTGAGATCAAGCCAATCGTGGTCGAAGGCTATACGGACTCGGTGGGCTCGGAGTCGAACAACATGAAGTTGTCGCAAGATCGCGCCAACGCCGTGCGCGGCTTTTTGGTCAGCAAGGGCCTGCCCTCGGACAAGCTCACCGCCGTCGGCAAGGGCAAGTCGAATCCGGTCGCCAGCAATGACACGGCAGACGGGCGCGCCAACAATCGCCGCGTAGAGATCATCGTCGCGGGTGGTTCGGCCAACGCGATCGCGAACGGTAAGTGAACGACCCGACGCCGTCGGTCTTGGCCTGAGGCGTCGATTGGAAGCGACGCGCGAGAGAGCTCAGCTCCCCTCGCGCGCCGCTTTCGTGCGTGTGCCTCGCGTCAATCGCGAGCGATCTTCAGTGCGGTGCCGTCGCGATCAGACACTCGGTCGTGAGCATCAGACTGGAGACGCTGGCCGCGTTCTGCAGCGCCGCGCGCACGACCTTCACGGGATCGATGACGCCCATGGCCATCAAGTCGCCGTACTCGTCGGTTGCCGCGTTGTAACCAAAATTGCCCGCGCCCGACCTGACCCGATTGACGACCAGCGAGCCCTCGACACCCGCGTTTTGTGCGATCTGGCGCATCGGCTCCTCGATCGCTCGCCGGATGATCTGCACGCCGAAGCGCTGCTCACCGTCGAGCTTCAGCGTGTCGAGCGCGGCTTGCGCGCGGATCAGCGCAACGCCGCCGCCCGGAACGATGCCTTCTTCGACGGCCGCGCGCGTCGCGTGCAAAGCGTCTTCCACGCGGGCTTTCTTTTCCTTCATTTCAATCTCGGTTGCAGCGCCGACTTTGATGATCGCGACTCCGCCGACCAGCTTTGCCAGGCGCTCTTGGAATTTCTCCTTGTCGTAGTCGCTTTCGGCATTCTCGGCTTGAGCGCGAATCTCTTCGATGCGCGCCTTGATCTTGTCCTTCGCGCCCGCACCGTCGACGAGGGTCGTCGTATCCTTGTCCAGCGTGACGCGCTTGGCCTGGCCCAGGTCCGCCAAGGTGACGTTCTCCAACTTCAGCCCGAGCTCTTCGCTGATGGTTTGGGCGCCCGTGAGGATTGCGACATCTCGCAAGATCTCTTTGCGCCTGTCACCATAGCCGGGAGCTTTGACGGCGGCCACGTTCAACGTGCCGCGCAGCTTGTTCAAGACCAACGTGGCCAATGCCTCGCCTTCGATATCGTCCGCGATGATCAAGAGCGGCTTCTGCTCTTTGGCGATCGCCTCGAGCACCGGCAAAAGGTCATGCATGTTGCTGAGCTTCTTCTCACTGACGAGTACGTAAGCGTGCTCGAACACGACCTCCATCCGGTCCGGATCGGTCACGAAGTAGGGCGATAGATAGCCGCGGTCGAACTGCATGCCCTCGACCAGCTCGAGCGTCGTTTCGGCTGTTTTTCCCTCCTCCACGGTGATCACGCCCTCTTGCCCGACGCGCCCCATGGCCTCCGCCAGCTTGTCGCCGATTTCCCGGTCCCCATTGGCGCTGATCGTGCCAACTTGCGCGATTTCCTTGGGGTCTTTGGTGGACTTGGCCATGTTCTTCAGCGAAAGCGAGACGCTGTCCACCGCGCGATCGATGCCCCGCTTGATCTCGGCGGGATTGTGGCCCGCGGCGACGAGCAGCAGGCCCTCGCGATAGATGGCTTGCGCGAGGACAGTCGCGGTCGTCGTGCCATCACCAGCCACGTCGCTGGTCTTGCTCGCCACCTCTCGAACCATCTGGGCGCCCATGTTCTCGAAGCGATTCTCGAGCTCGATCTCTTTTGCGACGGTCACGCCGTCCTTGGTGATCGTCGGGGCACCGTAACTGGTGGCGAGCACCACATTGCGGCCTTTGGGCCCCAGCGTCACTTTGACGACGTTGGCCAGCGCATCGACCCCCGCCAGCATCAATTTGCGCGCCTGGGCGGTGTAAAACACTTCTTTTGAAGCCATGAATGGTCGCTTCTCTGGTCCGCGGGACCGTGGGCAGTATGCGGGACGGCTTCGCTCGAGGCTCGAGCCACGCGCCGTACACGCGAGGCGGCTAGTCTGCGCATGATCCTACCTTTCGCAATGGCGCCTCGGCGCTTTGACGTTTGAAGACATGCGGCGTAGGTTGAGCGTGTCGGCTCGCGATCGTCGCTGTGGCCGTTCAACCAGCGAGGCCCACATTGAACGAGGCGATCAAGATTTTGCGGGCCATGCAGGGCAGCGCTCAGGCAGACGGCAGTGCCGATGTCGGGCGCATCACCTTTCGCCTGAGCGGCAGTCCGGAACGCCGCTGGATGGAGCTCTTCGACGCCAGCAAGGGCAAGGGCTTCACCACCGAAGAGCGTAACAACGAGTTCATGATGCACATCGAGTGCCAGCCCGGTGAGGTCGCAGCCAAACGGGATGCCGCGCTCGCGCTGGTGGCAGAGGTCAACGAGCGGCGACGCGGAGAAATCGCTCAGCAGCACGCGGCATCGCGCGAGCGCAACGAACGCAAACGCTCCGTCGAAGATGCGCTGAACCGCGAGCTCGAAGCCCTCAAGTTCGAGTAGAGCGCGGTGGCAAGGAGCGTTTCCGCAAGAACGTTCAATGTGCCCATGCTGACAGCGGAGTAGCTTCGGGTTCGTGAAAAACCTGATCCTGCCCGCGTTCGTTCTTGCCGTGTCGGCGTGCAACAACCAAAAATCGTCGACTTCGACAGCCGCGCCGGCAGCCATGCCCGCCGCGGCCAGCGCGACGGCGAGCGCCCAAGCGAGTGCTCCGCTGGCAGCCGGCGCTGCGCCGGCAGCGAGCGCCGGACCGACATCGAGCGCGGACGACACGAGCGCGGACAAACCAGCCCTCTATACCGTCTATGGTGTGGCGGCTGACGATGTCCTCAACGTGCGTGCCGAACCGGACGCCGCGAGCAAGAAGGTCTACAGTTACACGCCCGAAGTGAAGGGCATTCGCGGCACCGGGCGTCAGCTGGAGAAAGCCAACACCCCCTGGACCGAGGTCGCGTTCGAAGGCGGGACCGGCTGGGTGAACCGCGCGTACCTGCTCGAGATGCCGGCCGGAGGTGGCTGCAACGATCCGAACCTGGCCGCGGCGATTCGCGCCTTCATGTCCGCCGTAACGACTTCGGATGGCACGGCGTTGAAGGCGGCGGTCTCGCCCTTGCGCGGCCTGCAGATCAGCGAATCGCAGTCCAGTCCGGCGGTGCGCATCGGCGTCGCCCAGGTCGAGAATTTATTTACGTCTTCGACGTCCCAAAAGTGGGGCACGGCTCGGGACGGGACCACTCCGATTGTCGGACCATTCAAGACCATCGCACTACCCTCGCTGCGCCGATCGATCCTGGCCAAAGGCGCCAAGGAAAAGTGTGGACAGCTTTTGGTCGGAGGCTCCTCCCCCAGTTATTCCTGGCCCGCGCAATACGCGAAGATGACCATGGTCTCGTTCTACGACGCGTCCGAAGCCGACCGCAGCCAGTGGGCCAGTTGGGTCGCGGGCATGGAGTACGTGAACGGCAAGCCGTACGTCGCCGCGCTGGTGGGCTACTCCGCGGAGATCTAGCCGGGCGCGGCAATCTCGCCGAAAATCGGGTCGATCTGTGGCATGTTTCGGTTCGGATGCGGAGTCGTGAAACGGTCCGGCGGGTTCGCACACGCCATCGCGCGCACGCGACGCGCTTCGCGGCTGTCTGCGCCTGCGTAGCGCTGCTTTGCACTTCGCGCGGCGCGCAGGCCAATGGCCGGTACCCCAAAGCCGATCAACTCGTGGTCGCGCCGGACGATGCGGACTTTTTGGCCGTGCGCACCACGTTCGGCTTCTTGGTTTCGCACGATGCCGGACAGAACTGGGACTGGATCTGCGAGCGTGCCGTCGGCTACTCTGGAGTTCAAGATCCGACGATCGGTTTGCTGGGAGCTGGCACGATCATCGCGAGTCTGTCCGAGGGCATCGCGCGCTCCGCGGATCAAGGTTGCAGCTGGGGCTTCAGTGAGGCTGATCTGGGCGGCTCGCCGGTGATCGACTTGACGGTGCGCCAAGACGTGCCAAGCCATGCGCTGGCCCTGGTTTGGGACGCGCAAAGTGTCGGCTACAGCGCGCGCATCCTGGCCAGCGACGACGAAGGTCGCTCGTTTCTGCCCTATGGGAGCCCGATCGATCAGACGGTCCTAGTGACGACGCTGGACACCGCGAAAAGTGACCCGCACCGCGTGTACGCCTCCGGCACGCGTTCGGTCGACGACGTGCGTTCAGGCTCGTTATTCAGATCGGACGATGATGGAACGCACTGGACCGAGTACCCAGTACCGTTCGACCCGAAGCTCGAGCAAGGCGTTTACATCGCCGCGGTCGACCCAGAAGACGCGGATACGGTCTACCTGCGAACGAGCAGTGCCAGCGTCAGCCGGCTGCTCGTCAGCCACGAGGGTGGCGAGCAGATCTCTGTCATCTACTCCGGCTCGCTGCTTTCGTTCGCGTTGTCTCCGGACGGAAAGCAGCTGTATTTCGGCGGTGAAGATGGCTTACACGGCGGGCTCGCGAGCGATTCGAAGTTCGAGCAGCGCTCGAGCCTACGTTTGCTTTGTTTGGCCGCGACGGCGGACACCGTGTACGCCTGCTCCGACGAACACAGTGGCTTCACCGTCGGTGCGTCCAGCGACGGCGGTTCCACGTTCGAGCCACTGCTACATCTGAAGACGGTGCGTGGACCACTCGCGTGCAGCGCTGCCGAATGCGAAGGCGACTGGCCACTCGTGCGAGCACAACTTGGCATCCCGTTACCCAGCGCGGATGATGCCGGCCCACAGGGCGATGCGGGCAATACTTCTGCGCTGCCGTCGCCCAAACCAACGTCTTCTTCCTGTACTGTCGGATTCCCGAGCTCCAACCGCGCGGCTGACTGCGCGCTGCCGCTAGGGTTCCTTCTGGCGGCCCTCAGTCGTCGACGCATGTCACCGGCGCGGTCTCGTCCTCCGGCCAAATAGCGCCGTAATAGAGCCCGTATTTGCCACCCGGCTCCTGTTCGTCGCGAAGCTTCGGGCACTCGAAGCTGACCTTCACGCCGGCGCTGGTCGGCAGCGCGGTCGCCAACGCATCGACATCTGCGCAGGCGACGGCCGCGCCGAGCGTGGCGGAGCCTTCACAGATGCGCAGCGCCTGAGGCGCCGCGCCGCTGGCCGTCTTGCACCTCAAATTGACGGTCGCGCCAGGAGTGCACGAGCTCAGCTTCGCGTCATAGGTGTAGCCGCAGTTGCGCTTGGGGCCCAGCTGACCGCGCGTGCACGGTTCGGTGACCATGCCCTCGCCGGGCAGCGGCAACGTAACGGGACGCGCTTGATAATTGTTCGCGTCGACGTTCTGCACGAAGTCGCACTTTTGGCGATCCACGGTCTCCCCAGCTTCAGTCTTGAACTCGGTGGGCTCCCACACCGGATCTCCGTTCGCATCCAGCACCGGCCTGCCCTCGCACAAGAATTGGTCCGGGTTCGACTTCAAGCCGAGTGGTTTGGTGATCGGGCCGTTCGAGGTATCGATGGTAGTCACGTCCACCCACTGACACTCGATACCGGCGTTGTACTGATCACCCCAGCCCGGAGAGATGCCTTGGAAGGTGCAGTCGCCATAAGGAGACCACGTAGGGCTGGCCTCGTGGTTGGAGTAGCGAGCCACGCTTTCCAGACAAAATGCCCGTTTAGAGCCCAGGTTTGGGTCATCCCCGTAAGTGAACGTCGCAAAGTGGTTGAAGTGATAGTGGTGGTGACACTCGCTGTACTCGTACACGTGGTGGTTGGCGTTCGGGTTGTCGCTCATCGCATCGTCGAGGAAGTAGTTCACGTCCCCGATGTTCACGGCTTCGGAGCCCACGTTCTTCTCGCTCGCGTTGAATTGCAGCAAACGTCGCCAGCCGGTGCCGCCCACGCATTGCTCCGCGACCGAGCAAGCATCCGGGGTGATGTAGCGATAGGTCAGCCGGTTCACGTTCAGCTCGTCACCGACGACGGCCAGATCGGCGCCCTCTGACGTTTCGATCTTACCCACGCGTGCGGCATCGGCTTTGTCCGAGTCCCAGGCGAGGCGTTCGAAGTGCATCGGCATCTCCACCTTGCCGACATTCGCCGTGAGCGCATCGACGCAAGACATTTCCGCGAGCTTCGTCAGGTGACAACCCTCCGTGCTGAGCTCGGGCTCGACGTCGCAGGTTTGATCATAAAAGAACTCGACGTCTTCAGTGTCCACGCTGTTCGGCGGGAATTCCGCTTCATCCATGCAGGCAAAACCAGTGCGCTGCACGATCAGCTCGGGATCGACCGGGAACACGAAGTCCTCCCGCCACGTGCCTCCAATCTCGGACAGCGCGGGCTCCGAAATAGCGGGCGATTTTAGATCGGTGACGACCGTGGCGTCGAGCTCGTAGTCGGCAAGCACGTAGTCGTGGCCTTCGACGGTCGCCCGATATGCGGTCGTGCCCTTGTTTTGACGAACTGGATCGCTTGTACTTCGGGCGGCGGCAGTGGGAGTTGGTTCTTGCCCGAGTCCTCGTCGTAGAAGGAACTGCGAAAGTTCAAGCGATAGGTGGACAGCGTCAGCTGTTGCTTGGCGCGCGCCTCGTAAAACGAGTCCGGCTTGGCGATCAGTGCCGCAGCAACGCGCTCGCGAATCGAGTCGGGGACTTCATCGAGTAGGACGCCCACTTTCGACGTCGCGGTGACATGAACCAAGGCGCCCGGGTCTGCGCTGCCGGCTGCACCCGCCGCGCTGTCTCCGGCGCCGGCGTCACCCGTTGCGCCTGCGTCAGCAGCGGTGCCTGTCGCCTGCTCGTCGGAGCAAGCGCTGCTCACCAATAGTGCCGCCAAGATCATCGAACACCCGCCACCAGTCCACGTCTTGATTCGCATGGCGGGCCCGAAGTTAATGTAGACCCCTCCACAAGTCCTAAGACTTTGTGAGCTCTCAGGTCACGACCGCACAACGAACAAGTGGTTCGGGTCGGTTTCAGATCAACGCGGAAACATAGCCGCTACTCGTCGGACTCGCGGCTCAGCGGTTCGACTTTTCACCGCTCTCGTCCGACGGCTCCGGGCGTGCCACCAACTCCGAAAGCGAGCGAATGCTGGGCGGCGACATGTTCACGATGAACGGCGCTGCAGGCGCGGGCATGGATGCAGGGAAAGGAATGGACGGTGGCGGCATGGAGTTGGCCGCGACCGCGTCGTCGGCCGGACCGCGATACATGACCACCACGTTTCGCCCGCTGTTTTTGGCCTCGTACAGCGCCAGGTCGGCCGCCTTCACCAGATCTTCTCCCTGACCGGAGGCTACGTCGGTGTTGCCCGCGCAACCGACGCTGGCCGTGACCCGCACGAGCTCGCTACCGAAGTTGAACTGTTGCTTCCGCAAATTGTTGAGCAAGCGTTCGGCGACGACTTTTGCATCCTTCTTGCTGGTGTGTGGCAAGAGAATCGCGAATTCTTCACCGCCGTAGCGCGCAGCCAGATCGACCTCACGCAGGCTACCGACGATTCGTCGCGCGACCTCTTTCAGGACCTGGTCGCCCGCATCGTGTCCGAAGCGGTCGTTGATTTGTTTGAAGTGATCGATGTCGACGAGCAAACAACTGAGCGTGTTCCGGTAGCGGCGCGTGACCGCAAACTCGCGCTTGAGCACGTCGGCGAAGCGCCGGCGATTGAACAGCCCGGTGAGGGGATCGGTGATGGCCAGAGCCTCGACGCTGTGCAGCATCGTTTCCAGCTGCTGGTTCCGGACCCTCAGATCGGAGTGGGCGGCTTTGACGCGCAATGCGGCGAAGATGCGCGCTTCGAGCTCCTGATCATCGATGGGCTTGGGCAGGTAGTCATCTGCGCCGATGTTCAAGCCGGCGATCCGGTCGGCGACCGAGGTTCGTACGGTCAACATGATCACGGGAATATCGCGGGTGTCGGCGTTCACCTTGAGCCAGCGGCACACCGCGAAGCCATCGATGTCCGGCATCACCACGTCTAGCAAGACGAGATCGGGCGGCTTCTCGCGCGCCATGCGCAAGCCCTCGGCGCCGGAGGAAGCGCGTTGCACCGAGTAGCCCAAACGCTCCAGCGATTCGGTGATTTGCGAGCTCTGCGCTTCGCTGTCGTCGATTAGGAGCAGGTTTGCTTTCATCGGTATTCTTCGATCATCGCGCGCTCCGCGCCGACCTATAACGGTAGGCGGTCCCACTGACCTCGACAACGGCCAATTGAGGCACTTGTGCTTGGTCGCTTGTAGGTGAGCGCCGCACCCAGTATTTCCCAGCAAAAGCGGCCGAATTCCAACTCCCATCGAGCAGGGGCGCGAGCTCGTCTTCGCGAGCCGAAGTGAGCCGAAGTGGGCCGGCAAGGCTAGAGCAGAGCGGCTGCGTCTGGTCATTTCTTGCCCCATTCGGCACAATCCGTGCAACGACGCACGGGCTGACTGAGTCGAGCATGGACCCCGCGCCCCCCCCCCGAACAAGACGTCGCTTTCCTGCGGGAACTCGAGGCGTTGCGCGTTCGGGAAGCCCAGTTCAGTCTGATCTTGGGCGGCATTCAGGATCACGCGGTGTCGATGCTCGACCCCGAGGGCGCCATCATCACTTGGAACGCAACAGCAGAGCGGATCAAGGGCTACACCCTCGAAGAGGTACGCGGGCGACACTTTCGCCTGTTGTTCACCGAGCAAGACCAGCGCGCGGGAGTACCCGAAACCGAGCTGAGGATTGCCAGCGAGACCGGCAAATATCTCGGTGATGGGCGGCGGCTTCGTAAAGACGGGACGCACTTCATCGCCAACGTTTCGTTGTCTTCGCTCCGGGACGAGCAAGGCGTGCTGCGGGGGTTCGTCAAGGTCACGCACGAC
The DNA here is from genome assembly GCA_037200885.1 of Pseudomonadota bacterium. Taxonomy (GTDB): domain Bacteria; phylum Myxococcota_A; class Polyangia; order Polyangiales; family Polyangiaceae; genus PMG-095. The sequence goes on along the minus strand of JBBCIN010000001.1, from coordinate 631,037 downwards.
ATCACCGCGCGTGTACGCGCACAGAACAACCTCGAAACCCTGAGCGAAGCCAGCAGCGTTCTCGCTTCGTTGTTCGACGAACAAGGCATGCTCGACGCCTTCACTCGCGCGCTACTCACGACATTCGCCGACTTGGTCGTGGTCGACTTCGTCGAGAACGGACAACTACGACTCGGCTTGCTCGCACACAGCGATCCGGTCACCGAAGCGCTACTCCGCCAAAGGCGAACGCGCTCGGGCCCGCATTTGGCGACGCACCCGCTCGCCCAGGTGATGGGCTGCACCGGGCGCATCGTCGAACACCCGGGAGAGCTCCTGCCGGGCGCCACGATATCCACCGACCTCGCTTTGCCAGGCGAGCTACAGAGCGCGCTGATCTTGCCGTTAGTGGCTCGCGACGCGGTATTCGGGGTTCTGGTGCTGGGCAGTCGCTTGCCCAAGAACTACGACGCGCGCGACCTGCAATTGGGCAGCGAGCTGGCGCGACGGTTGGCGCTCGCGCTCGACAACGCAAGATTGTTCGAGCAAACCCAAGCCGGCGAGCAGCGGCTGTTGGTTGCGCTGGAAGCCGGTAAGATGGGGGCTTGGGAGTGGGAAATAGCGGCCAATCACGTCACCTGGTCGGCCATGTTGGAGGACATCCACGGCATCCCTCGGGGCAGCTTCGGGGGGACGTTCGAAGGCCACCGCGACGACATGCATCCGGAGGATCGCGAGCGCGTTTTCGCCACCCTTCAGAGCACGCTACGAACCGGCGAGCCTTATTTCGTCATCTATCGCATCATTCGGCCCGACGGGCAGGTGCGTTGGCTGGAGGCGCGCGCAAACTTGTTGCACGATGCCGAGCGTCGCCCGATGCGTCTGGTCGGCGTGTGTACGGACGTGACTGAGCGAAAGCGCGCTCAAGATGACCTGGCCGAGAGCGAACGGCGACTCGCGCGGCTGTATGAATCGGAGCAAGAGGCGCGTAAGAGCGCCGACCTAGCCAACAGCGCGAAAGACGATTTCTTGGCCATCGTATCGCACGAACTGAGGACGCCGTTGAATGCGATGCTCGGCTGGACGCGTCTGCTGCGGTCCGGTGATCTGCCCCCGGACAAGCGCCTGCACGCGCTGGGAACCATCGAGCGAAATGCGGTCACCCAGGCGGAGCTGATCGAGGATTTGCTGGATGTTTCGCGGATCGTCAGTGGCAAGTTGAGCCTCGAAACCGCGCCGCTCGACCTATGGACGGTGCTCGAGGAAGCCGTCGACTCACTTCGCCCCGCCTGCGACGAAAAGAGCATCCGCGTCTCGACCACGCGCGACACGACGAAAGATAGCCTACTTGGCGACAAGAACCGACTGCGGCAAGTGATTTGGAATCTGCTGACCAACGCCATCAAATTCACTCCCGCTGGCGGCACCATCCAAGTCACCTTGAAGCGCTTCGAGAACAAGTTGCGTCTGACCGTCTCGGACAGTGGCGGGGGGATCGAGCCCGAGCTGCTGCCTCGCGTTTTCGATCGCTTCGCCCAGGCAGAAGGCGTGACCACGCGCGCCCATGGCGGCCTCGGCTTGGGCTTAGCCATCTCCAGACACATCGTGGAGGCTCACGGGGGGACCATCGAGGTCGAAAGTGAAGGGCTCGGACGAGGGGCCACGTTCCACGTTCTCTTGCCGGTCTCGACTCCTGCGCTGACCGCTACTCAGGGCAATCCGGAACGAAACCCTGAGCGAGCGCGGGTGCTTCGACGCGAGCTCGTGGGCCTGAGTATCTTGGTCGTCGACGACGATCCGGACGGGCGCGAGCTTTTGGTGGCGCTGCTCGAGGGCAGCGGCGCACGGGTCAGCGCCGCCGAGAGCGCCGAGGAAGCCTTGCGCCAAATCCAAGGCGAAACTCCGGACGTATTGCTCTCGGATATCGGCATGCCAGGGACCGACGGCTATGATCTCATGCGCAGCATTCGCGCTCTGGCACCGCATCCGAGCGCACGCGTCGCGGCGGCTGCCCTCACTGGTTTCGGTCGTACGGAGGACCGACGCAAAGCGCTCGACGCAGGTTTCTTGATGCACGTCGCCAAGCCGCTCGACCCGACCGAAGTCATCGCAGTCGTGCTGAAACTGGCGCAGTTTGCGGCCGCGCGTTAGCCGCTAGGCCGTCGGAACCAGGGCGTCGAGTTCTGTTATCCTCGCCCGGCACCTCGGCATCCGACACCCCCCAGCGCCTCGAGCTTCGAAGGAATTGCGCATGAGCCTGATCAAAGATTTCAAAGAATTCGCCGTCAAAGGCAACGTCGTCGACCTCGCAGTCGGCGTGATCATTGGCGCCGCATTCGGGAAAATCGTCAGTTCCTTCGTCGCGGACGTGATCATGCCGCCACTCGGGTTGCTGACGAGCGGTGTCGATCTCAAGCAGCTCGGTTGGACCTTGCGTCCTGCTGGGGAAGGAAAGACGCCCGCGGTGGTGCTGAACTACGGACTGTTCTTGCAGAACGTCTTCGATTTCTTTCTGGTCGCGGTCGCCATCTTCGCCATGGTGCAGCTGATTGCGAAATTGAAGCGCGCCGACAAGGTTGCAGCGCCGCCCGCCGAACCGTCCAAGCAAGAGGTCTTGCTCGAGCAGATCCTGGCCGCCATCAAAGCGCAGCAGAAGTAAGCCGACGGCTCGATGCGAGCTTGAGGCGGAAATGCAGTGCACGAGCGCGCCCGCGAGCCACCCATGTTTCTGGAGCGTAACGAAAGCCTCCAGCGCCGCTGACGCTCACGCGGGCAGTGGAGTGCAAAAAAGATCACCATTGCCTCGCAATCGTGACTTTCGAAAACGACGACTTCGACTACAGATAGAAGGATGGCGCGTCCTGTCAGCGGCACCTTTCGGCGAGTGGACCGCGTCCACGCCAGTGCCGGCACGACCGTGCGTTTATTGCTCGCTGGTTCCAGCCGAGAACTGAGCGCAACCTTGCATGAGCTCGGCATGTCGGATCTGCTGCTTTCCAGCGCCGACCGGCCGCAGCTAGGCACGCGCGTGAGCGTCGCCATCACCCTACCGGGGCGCTACCTCGAGTTCGAGATCCCTGGCATGGTCACCTGGCACCTCGATGGACGATTCGGCGTCTCGTTCGATTACCTGAGTGCACGGCAGACGTACGGCCTGGTCTTGGCAATGGACGTGATCAGCCGCGCCGCCGAAGAAGCACCCGTTCAAGCGCGCGGCAGGCAACGCTAGCAAGGGACCGTCTGGGCGTCGCGGGTCGGATCGCAGCGGGGCTCGTCGTTCTCGCCTTGCTGAGCACTGCCGTATTGGCAGTTCGCGGCGCGATGCAGGAACGGCGAGCGCGCGCCGAGCAGGCTTGGCGCGATGCGCGCGAATGCGTGCTCGCGTGCGAGCAAGGACCGAGTTCTGCACGCGAAGGGGAGCTCGGGCATTGCCGCGGAGCGGCCCGCGATGCAGCCGAGCTGTCCCTGGAACTACCGGAGCACGGCCCGCGACAATTGGAGCTTCGAGCCGCGCTCGATCAACTCGTCAGCGCGCTCGAGAGCGGCAACGAGCAGCAGCTGTCGAGCGCTATCGAGCGGGCAGCGCGCGCGGGCAGCGCGCTCGGTTGGCGTGTGGGACACACCGGCCTGCACTGAGCTCAATCGCTGTTTTCGGGACACGGCAACCGAGAGCACCCGGAGGCCTGGAAAAAGCTCGATCCACCTGCGGACGATCTGCGCGTGGATGACGGCTCACCGTACGCCGCGATGGGCGTGCGCTAGAACTCGCTCATGCCTCGGCCGAATTGGTTTTTTGCCTTTCCAATCGACGGCGCGTTCGTGCTCGAGCTACCCGCGCCGCCCAATAACTTCCGACTCTTTCATCCGGAAGACGTTCACTTGACGTTGGCTTTTTTGGGTAGCTGCGGCCAGATTGCCGCAGAGCGCGCGCTGACCGCACTCGACCAAAGCCTGGACCGCGAACCGCAGCCGTCAATCGCCGTTTCCCTGGGTGAAGTGGTCCCCATGGGCGGCTCCCGACGCGACTACTCGGCGCTCTCCGCGTTGCTCGATCGAGGCCGCGCCGAAGCCAGTGCGTGCGTCGCCAGTTTGCGCGATCTCCTGACGCAAAGCGCCTCTGGTCGCAGCGAAAAACGCCCACCCAAGCCGCATGTCTCGATCGCACGTCCGCGTGGCCGCGCCACTCCGGCGAATCGCGACGCGGGCCTGGCTTGGGCGACTGCACTCCAATTGCAAAGCGTGCACGCGCGCCTCGATCGAATCGCGCTCTATACGTGGAGTGAAACGCGCCGCGAACGGCTGTTCCGAATCGTCGCTGAACGCCGCTTGGCCTAGAGCCGGCCCGCGATCCAGCACGCGCCGTCCGCGAAAAATGCAAGTCCTTGTCGATCGCGGTCGCCCTGATTCGTCGCCTCAGCGAACCAGGCAATGCCCTGGAAACAGGAGAAATAGCTCATGTCCAAACTCACGATGACCACGTTTCTGACCCTCGACGGCGTGATGCAGGCCCCCGGTGGACCGCCCGAGGATCGCAGCGGTGGCTTCAGCTACGGGGGCTGGCTGGTGCCTTTCTTCGAGCAAGACACCGGCAAATTCATGGCGGAAGTGTTCGAGCGCGCGGATGCTTTCTTGCTCGGGCGTACCACCTATCAGCTCTTCGCCAGTCACTGGCCGCGGGTCACCGACCCGGCGGATCCGATCGCCAGCAAGCTGAACGCGCTGCCCAAGCACGTGGCTTCGAGGACCCTCGATCGGGTGGACTGGCACAATTCCTCGCTCGTGGCTGACGTAGTTACGCAGGTGGCCACGCTCAAGGCTCGCTACGCGCGAGAATTGCAAGTTCACGGGAGTGCCGGGCTCGCCCAAACATTGATCGAGCACGACCTCGTAGACGATTACCACCTGCTGGTGTTCCCCGTCGTATTGGGTACGGGCAAGCGCCTGTTCGCGGTCGGCACGGTGCCCGCCAAAATGAAGCTCCTGCAGACGCGTGCCACCAGCACGGGCACGATCATCGCGAGCTACGCGCGCACCGGCAAACCGACAATGGGTTCCTTCATGCTCGATCCGTGAGCTACGCTGCGCGGATGGCTTCGTTCCGTACGCCTGGCCCCTGCGAGCGGCTGGGCGCGCGGATCGCGCTCGCGCTGCTAGCAACTTGGGCGGCCTCCGGCGTGGCCTGCACTAGCAGCGCGCAGCCTGCGAACGCGGACGATTCCACGCTTCCGCCCGTCGCCGACGATTCCTGCGCGCGCTTCGGCTTTCGTTTCAGTCCCACCGGCTGTCCAGAGGCCGAGTGCGCACAGCCGCTTTGCAACTGCCCTTCCGCGATCAGTTGCATTCCGGGAAAAAATGAGCGCTGCATGGTCGCGGTCGACTGCAACCTTGCCTGCGCTGCCGATCCGGAAACACTCTTTTCATGTGCCATCGACATCGCTCCGTGTCGCGTGGACGCGGATTGTAGCGAGGGCTCGTGCGTCGTGGAACCGGGCGCGGTCGATGGCGAATGCGAGAGCGGGGAACGCGGTGCCCGCTGCCGCAACGACCAAGACTGCAAGGTCGGCAACTGCGTCGCCGGCGACGGCGGCAACCGCGCCTGCTCACCCGGCGACGCAGACGACCTGTGCAACCGTTCAACGGATTGCCAGAGCATGCGTTGCGCGCTCGCTGACGGAGCGCCGGTCGGCAACTGCCAGCCCTAAAAAACACCAGAAATGGTCGGCACGATCGGCACCGCGGCCCCGAGTGGCTGGGTCGCGCTGGGCGTGGCGGCATTGCTCTGCACTTTGCCGTAGTGGAGCAGCGTGGGCATGCCATAGCCCACCGCGAAGCCGATCATCGCGCCGACCAAGACGTCCGTCGCATAGTGGCGATCGCCAAGGATGCGCAGCGTGCCAGTAGTCGCGGCCAGCGCGATCGTTCCCGTGCAGGCCAGGACGTCCGCGAGGCGGTCACCGTACAAAGGGACGTGCAGGTGGTGAGCGCAGGATAGGCCCGCCGCGGTGAAGGCCGTATTGGTATGTCCACTCGGGAACGAGCCCGTCGCGTGCATCTTGCACAGCGGGTCGTACTTCGCATCCCGCACGCAGTCGACATATGATGGACGCGCTCGCGCGACGGTCTTGAACAGTGTGGTCGTGATCAATGTACTGAAGGCAAATGCCTCAGCGTCCATCAGCAGCATCTGCCCCGATAGCTCGCTGCTACCCCGCGCGAGCGGCACGACCAGAGAATCGACGGCGATCGCCCAACTCAGCGCCGAGATCGCCGTCCAGTCACTGGCGGTGCGCGCGGCGTCGCGCTGCCCCGGCGCGCGCAACCGTAACGCTTCGCGAAAATAATCGTCGAACAAGATGCCGCCCGTGCGCCGCGGCGTTTGCGCATCGTGTACACCGAAGTACAGCACCAGCGCGGCGGAGCCGCCCACCGCGGTCAACACGTATTCAGAAGGTCGGAATTTCGGCCAACGTGGATCCCAACCGAAGGCAGACTCCTGCGCGTCAGCGTGGGGCGCCCAAGCCAAACCCAGCGCGAGCGTGGCCCACCCGGTGGCAATCCGGGTCCGCCAGCTCATGACGTCGCGGGACTCAGCTCCGAGTGGCCCGGCGCACCTTCGGTCTCGAGCTCGTCCGCGCGGCCAGCGGACAAGACTAGGTAGAGCGCTTGGCGGGCGGTATATTGCACGGAATAGTCGGGGCTATTTTCGGCCACTTGGGCCACGCGAATCAAGGACAGGACGGGCGACGAGCATCAGTTTGTAGCCGCCGAAGGCGGCGACCGGCAAGAAGAACAGCGCGGCGTGCAGGCCGAGCTCGTCCAGGATGCGTGAGACCGCAAACAACTGCAAGAGCGCACCGATCATGTTGATTCATGCCGGATCATAGGGCTCCCACCGAACCACTGCGCTGGAATGGACGAGCCGCCACCTCAACGACGAATCACGGCGTCCGGTAGCTCGTTCGTGTCATCGGCTTGGCGGGGGGCGGCGGTAGCCAGACGCGGTTCGAGCTCCGCAATCACCTCGAGCAAGCCATCTTTCAGGCGACCCTCGCGGATGCGGCCGATGATGCGCTGCACTTCTTGGGTCCACCCGGCTTGACCGAGCTGCGCGTGGATCGTCGCGTCACCGAGCAAGACCACGCGCCGCTCGAGCTCGGAGACGAAGATCAAGAGCGCGGTGCGGCCCTTGGTGCCGTACAAGCCGCGTTCGGCGAACAGCTGAAAGGCACGCGCGTGCGCCGCTTGCTGCGCAGAACGCGGCGACACCAGCCAGCGCTGCAGCGGCGGCCAGCCGAGCACGAGGAAGCTCGATACACCGACGGCTAGCTCGACCAGCAGGGCGACCGCCGGCGAGCGACCAGGCAAGAACTCGAGCACGCAGAATGCGGCGGCCATCGCCCAGGCTAGCGAGACTAGGACCCGCCCGCGCCAGTGATCGCCACTGCGTGGCACGACCGCCACGACCAGCTCGGCAGCCGTGCCGCTCTCGACGCGAGTCACCGCGGCCTCGACCTCACGCGCGTCAGCGTCCGACAGCAGCGAAGTCACCATGAGTCCGAAGCCCCGCCGCCGCCAAAACCGCCGCCGCCGCCACCGGAGAAGCCGCCGCCGCCTCCCCCGCCCCAGCCGCCGCCGCCGAAACCGCCGCCGCCGAAGCCACCGCCGCCCCAGCCACCACCGCCGCCCCAGCCACCACCACCTCCGCGCATGCGCGCGAGCACCAGCGGGATCAAGATCGGCGAAATGAAGAACAACAGCACCAGCCAACCAAACGGGCTCGAACTGCGTTGTCGCGGCTGATCGGCGACGCCTTCCGGCGCGGCAACGTCGTCGCCCGCGGCCTTCTGCATCAGAAGCGCGAAGGCCTGATCGAAGCCGCCCGCGGCATTGCCCGCGCGCATGGCAGGGACCAGCACGTTGCGGATCACGCGCGCCGAGAAAGCATCGGTGATGCTGCCCTCCAAGCCGTAACCGACCTCGATCCGCAGCTTGTGTTCCTTGTTGACGACCAGCAGGAGGAGCCCATCGTCCTTGCCCTTTTTGCCCAGCTTCCAGGCTTCGACGACGCGAATCGAGAAGCTCTCGAGCGCGTCTCCGTCCAGCGAATCGATTGTCAAGAGCGCGAACTGACGGCCGCTCTTCTGCTCATAGTCGCTGAGCTTTTGCTCGAGCTGCGCGCGCGCGGACTCCGAAAGTAGGTTCGCCGTGTCATTCACGTGCGCGGTGAGCGGCGGCACCGTGCGTTCCTGCGCGCCCACCGGCACCGCCACGAACAGGGTGAGCGCCAAGCAAAACAGACAGAACAGCCAGTGCAGCGCCCGAGAAAGCGAGCGCGGCGGCGAACTCAGCCGAGTCATGCGCCTCAACGGAGGCTCAGAACTTCACTTGTGGAGCGTTCTCAGCTCCAGGTGCGGCCTCGAAGGTCGGGCGCACGGCGCGGCCGCGCATCGACGCACCGATGCTGGTCGGAAACTTTTGCACCAACGCGTTGTACTCAGCCACGTCCTCGATGTAACGCTTGCGAGCGACGGTGATGCGATTCTCCGTGCCCTCGAGCTGCGATTGCAGATCGCGAAAGGAATCGGTCGCTTTCAAAGTCGGGTATTGCTCGGACACGACGAGCAGCCGAGAGAGCGAGCCGGACAGCTCATTCTGAGCGGCTTCGAACTTCTTGAGCTTTTCGGGATCGTCGATGGTGGAGGCGTCGACTTTGAGACCGGCGACTTTGGAGCGAGCCTCCACGACCTTGGTCAACGTGTCCTGTTCGAACTGACCGGCGCCTTTGACCGTGCTCACCAAGTTGGGGACCAGATCAGCGCGGCGCTTATATTGATTCTGCACCTCCGCCCAGCTGGCTTTGACTTGCTCGTCACGGTCGATCACATCGTTGTAGCCGCAGGCAGTGGCGGAGCTGGTGAGCGCCCCCGCGAGCAGCACGCCGCTCAGCAGACGAAACCCTGGCCAGCCCGCAGCACGCTCCAGAATACGATCCTTTTTCATGTCTAATGTCTGCATAAGTCCGCGCTAGGCCCCGAGCAAGGTGCACTTTCATCAAGTTCTTCGAGCTGCACCCACCGCTCGGCCGGGGTACGGATTTTCGCAACTCAACGCGCAATATTTTGGCATTCTTCGCGGTTTAGCCACGCTGCTCGCGGTTTTCCGTATCTTCCGCGGAGCGCGCCGCTCATCTAGAGTCTTTCCATGCCGCTCCCCGATCACGCCGTCATTCAGGCGATCCTGAATTTCGCGCTCGAAAAGTCGCGCCGGAACCGCGAAGGAGAGCCGGCCACGTACATCCCCGAGCTGGCAAGGGTCCCGCTCGAGCGCACCAGCGCCGCAATCACCCTCACGAGCGGCGACACGCTCTACGCGGGCGACGCGCTGAGCCACGAGTTTACATTTCAAAGCTCCGCCAAGCTGCTCACGTTGATCGGCCTCTTGGAAGAGCGCGGGCCGGTCGAGGTGTTCGACATCGTGGGCTCCGAGCCTTCCGGTGACAGCTTCGGTTCCGTGGCGCGGCTCGAGACTCACGGCCCCAAGCCCGCCAACCCGCTGATCAATTCGGGCGCAATCGCGCTCTGTGGTCAGCTCCATGGCACGGTCGAACGTCGAGTCGCGTGGATCCGAACCTGGGCCGAGCGCCTGTACGGCAGGCCAATCCCCATCGACGAGCAGGTACTCGCCAACGAGCGCATGTCCGCCGATCGCAACCGGGCCATCGCCTATTTCCTGAAACACGGCGGCGTGCTTCAGGGCGACGTCAACGAAACCCTCGACGTCTACTTCGCGCTCTGCTCACTCACCGGCGGCGTGCGAGAATCGGCATTCTTGCCGGCGATCCTCGCGCATGGTGGCTTGCGCCCCGGCAGTACGGAGCGCGTGCTGTCAAAACAAACCGTGGCCATCGTGGTCTCGATCATGGCCACGTGCGGCATGTACAACGAGTCCGGCAATTACCTGATGGCCACCGGCATGCCCGCCAAAAGCGGCGTCAGTGGCGTAATCGTCGCCGTCGTCCCCGGCATTGCCGGCGTCGCTGTCTCGAGCCCCCGCTTGAACGAAAAGGGCGGCAGCGTGCGCGGGCACCTCATCCTGCGCGAGCTATCGCGCCAACTCGGCTGGCACTTCGCTTTGGCGGCGGAGAGCACTTGAGCCCTCCATCTCGGGTGCGACGCATTTCGCCGGCCACCTGACCATCAAACCCACAAAAAGCAGCGGCAGGCACGCCATTTGCTCTCACTTGCGAGAGGAGAATCGAAATGCCGAAGCCTTTCAAAGAGTGGACTGTTCTGCCACACGGCAAGCTCTCGCGTCTCGATGACAATTTGCTCTCGGTCAGCGGCGACTTGCACATGCCTGTCGGTGATTTCCCCCGCCGCATGACGGTGGTGCGCCTGCACGATGGACGGCTGGTGGTGTACAGCGCAATTGCGCTCGATGAGGTCGAAATGCACGCACTGGAGGCCTTCGGAGAGCCGAGCTACCTGGTAATCCCCAACGACATCCACCGCATGGATGCCAAGATTTGGAAGGACCGCTACCCACAGATGTGCGTCGTGGCGCCGGCCGGGGTGAGAAAGCAGGTGGAAGAGGTCGTGCCGGTGGAGGAGACCGCGCCCAACTTTGGCGATCCACAAGTTCAGTTCGTGGCCGTGCCCGGCACCCAAGAACGCGAGGCCGCGCTCGTGGTCAGGACTTGGAGCGGAACGACCCTGGTGGTCAATGACTTGATTTGGAATCTAGACGATCGTCCCGGATTCGGCGGATGGCTATTTCATCTGCTGGGCTTCACCGGGCAAGAACCGCGCATCCCCGCGCTCGTCGAGCGACGGGGGATCAAGGACAAGCACGCCTTGCGCGGTCAGCTGGAGCGTTGGGCCCGAATCCCAGGCTTGAACCGGATCATTGTTTCGCACGGTAAAATCGTCAGCCGTGACGCGGCCGGCGTGCTGGATCGCTTGGCCGAAAGCCTGGCCGCTTAGTACGACCTGGTTCACTTGCCCCGGGTGAGTCGCTTCGAATTCGGGCGGCGAACCTGGCACCGACGGAGCTCCGGAGCCGCCCTCGCGCGTGAGAAATATACTCTGCGAACACCAATGCCGTTCACTTAAGATTCTTTCGCCGCGGCTTTCTTCCAGTTGTTGCGGCTAGAGGCGAGCTTGTTTGCACGGGGGTAGCTGCGTTTTCGTCGCGGCGGCAGTATGTATCGCTTGACGTTGCGGCGCAGGGTCGCGAGGCGATTGGGGATTGCGCCCGGGCTAGTCAAGCTCAGCCAGTCCCATTCGGTGCGGATCAATCGCAGCGCTTCGACGAAACTGATGCGAGTCGGTTCTATTTTTTCCTGTTTGGCAATCGACTGCATCTCGAGCCGCACCAAATTGTATGCGAGCAAGACCCCCCATAGTTCTTGCCGGACGCCGTCAGGTTTTCTGCTGCGGATCGCTTCCTCACGCTCGAGCATTTCTGTTTTTATCTCGTCGTAGCCCATCTCCAGCTCCCAGCGCTCGTGATAGAGCTTCGCGATTTCTCGAGCAGGAAATCGCTTGTGGTCGTCAAGCGAAGTCAGCAGAAATTGCTCGCGGAACCCGGGGATTTGATAGCGAACGCGACGAGCTAGCCAGGTGGTCGGCAGCGACGGATCCTTCTCGCGAGCCTCACCCGAGACTTTCATTTCGACCAAGTCGTCACCGCGCCCGAGTTGCTTGATGATCTTGAACTTGGTGTTTCTCTTAGCTCGAACGAGCCAATGACGATCGGCCTTGCTCTGTATGTCCAGTAAGAATGAGGCGCTCAGGTAGAGGCGATCGAGCACCGTCAACGACGATTCAGGAATCGAATCCCGCAGCGGTTTGGCGCATTCGAACTCGTGGATGCCTTCGTACCGACTCACATTGGCTGCCGCCAGTAGATGGGAGCGCAACGCCATCAACACGACGATGCGCGCCATTGGATAGCCGCTCTCGCCGTGGCTCGAGATGTGGCCGCCGAACGCCTCTCTATTCTCATCCGTGTTCGGTACGCGAACCCAACTGCCGTCTATCCCGTAGACCCGCAAACCGCGCCACATATGTGCTTCGGCGCTCTCATGCGCCCATTTCGAAGCGCTACGCTCGAAGAGCCATTTCACTGGCTCGCTACCTACGCGAGCACGCGCCTGAGCTACAGAACTACGCGCTACAGTCCCTGCTCCAGGAAGCGCGAGATCCAGCTTGCTCACAACATCTTCGAGCGGGCGGTCACGAAAAAGCGCCATCCCCAAAACAACCCAGATCACCTGCTCCGCTGGTAGCCGACGTCGACGCACCGTCGCGGTACCCGTCGCAGACAGCGCTTGATCGATCCACTCCGGATCGATGCGCCTTCGAAATTCCTCAAGGTCTGGAGGCGACGCATATGTCGCGGCGGCCTGAAACGCTTTGCAGAAGCTCATTGTGCTCGCAATTGCAAGAGCACATCTAAGCGTGGACAAAAAGCGCGACCTGCTTTTCTCAACAATCTCGATCGCTTACGTCGCTAACCGATCGGCATTGCTGCGAACACAGTATGTTTTCTGCGCCGCAACCCGACCACGGCTGGAGCAGCGTCGATGCGTCAAAGTCCACGACCGGGATTGGGGCCGCTTTAGAACACGAGCTCGAGTGAGCTCTTCAGCTCTAAATCCACATGGCGCACGTCGGATGGAGCCCGGCTTTCATAGCGGGCCGTGGCGTCCACGCGGGTGTGCAAGAGACTGGTCACTTTGAAATCGACGCCGCTCACGCTCAATATCTTGTAATCGGAGAAGCGGTCGATGCGTGGCTGTACGTAGTTGACCGTGCTGATCACAACCCGCTCATCCGGGTTGAGCGTTGCGGCAACGTAGTTACTCCAGCGTTCGAACGTTCCTTGACCCTCCGGATCAGGGTCGGAGCTGTCGAGCTCGGAGTTTTCGACCATGTACGAGCTACCGAAGTAGAGCTCGAACCCCTTCGGGTGCAGCGCCCGCACTCGCGGACCTGTTCCCACGAGCTCTCGAAGCCTCACCCGTCGAAAGCGATCGCTCTCCAGCTGGCCGTATTCCTCCCACCAGAGGTCCGGATTGATCTGGAAATTATGGCGCAAATGCGCGAACCATTTCGCGACACTCACCACGCCCGCGAGTCGGGTGTAATCGCCCGAGACGTCCAGGTAGCCGAAATTTCGTTCAGTTCGACCGCCGAGCAGCGCGGCCCCGCCGAAGATCACGCCTTGGGTATTGCCGGCGTAGGTGGTGGTCGAGGCGTTGATGCGCGCGCCAAATTTGCGCGCCGTGACCTGTTGCCGCAACGGCTCGACGTTGACTTGGGCTTGTGCCGGCCCGCTCACGGAGAAAGCCCATACACTCATCAGCAGCGAAGCCAGCGAAAGACCCTTCCGAGCTCGAATCCACGCAGCACACGACGACAGCACCGCTGCGGTTTCTGCAGCTCCTGTGCCAAACTGCGCGCCATGTTCGTGATCGAGCTCAACTACACGGCGGAACTTTCAGAAATCGACGCTCATATGAAGGCGCACGTGACGTTCCTCAAGAAGTACTACGCGGCCGGCAACTTCCTGGTCTCGGGGCGCAAGATCCCGCGTGACGGGGGGATCATTTTGGCGGTCGGCAAAGACAAGCAGCAGATCGAAGCGATCGTGAAAGAAGATCCGTTCCACAAGCATGGGCTGGCCGACTTCCGAATCATCGAGTTTCGAGCCAGCCAACGCGCGGACGACATTCAAAAACGGATCGAGGACTAAGGTCAGATCGACCAAGGGCTAACTTTTTTTTGTCGTCGCCTGCGCACAGGCCGCGGCGCGTTCGAGCAGCCGGCCCTTCTGGCGAGCATTGCGGGTCAGCGCTGCGGCTCGCTCGAACTCCTTTGTAACTGCGTCTACCGGGACGTCAAAGCGGACGGCGCCCGATCGACAGCGCCGTTCTCTTTTTGCGATTTTGCCCCAAAATAACCGAAGTTGCTCGAATTTCCCGTGGGTGGTGGCATGCGGGCGATCACACCCGGCTCATGCCGCCGTCGAGCACGATTTCCTCACCGGTCATGAACGACGAGTCATCGGAGGCTAGGAAGAGCGCGGCCTTGGCCACCTCTTCGGGGGTGCCGAAGCGCCTCAGCGGGATCTGAGCAATCAGACTCTTGGCGAACCCTTGCACGACCTCGGTCGACATGCCGAGTTTGCCGTACAGGGGGGTTTCGACCGGGCCTGGGCTGACGGCATTCACCCGGACGCCGGCTTCGGCCAATTCCGCCGCCGCCACGCGCACCAGCGATCGAACGGCAGCTTTGCTCGCGGCGTACACACTCGAGCCTGCCATGCCGAGTTGATTGTTGATCGAGCTGTTGACGACGATCGCCCCGCCGCGGCGAAAGAGCGGCGCAAAGTGCTTGATCGTCAGCCAGGGGCCCTTCACGTTGACGCGGAAGGTTTCGTCGAAGGCGGCTTCATCCAAACTCGTGATCGGACCGAACTTGGCCACGCCGGCATTGAGAAAGAGCACATCGACGCCGGCGCCGCGTGCCTCGAAGGTCTTGGCCAGCGCTTCGATATCCGTGCTCGACCCGGCGTCCGAAGCGACGACCTCCGCCACCCCAGCAAGCGCTTGGCGCGCCGCATCGAGAGTCTTGGGGTTGGAACCGGTGACGGTCACCTTCGCGCCCTCTGCCGCGAACAGCTTGGCTGCCGCCAAGCCGATGCCCGTCGTGCCACCCGTGACCAGAACCACCTTGTTCGTTAGCTTGCCCATGATCTTTTGCTCCTTGTTTGCAGCGCACCGTGCGCCGCGTCGATGACTTGAACTTAGGGGGTCCGGGGCGGCCTGGGCAGGCGGCACCGCTGCAAGGCACTATTGCAAAAAGCTCAACAATGCCATGATCCGAATCATGGATTTCCTTGCTAAAGCCGAGACCTTCGTGCGCATCGTCGAATCCGGCTCGTTCTCGGCGGCTGGGCGCTCGCTGGGTTTGTCGCTGGCGGCGGTCAGCCGTCAAATGGCTGCGCTCGAAAGCGAGCTCGATGCGAAGCTATTGCTCCGCACCACGCGCAACCTGCACCTGACCGATGAGGGCCGGCGCTTTCACGAGCACGCCAATCGTCTGCTCCGCGACGCAGAGGCGGCTCGCGCCAGCGTTCGGCCCGAAGGAGCAATCGCCGGCAACGTCGTGCTCTCGGCCTCGGTCTCGCTCGGAATTTTGCGACTCGTGCCTAGCTTGCCCAAGTTGCTCCAGGCGCATCCAGCACTCGAGCTCACGCTTCGCCTCGAGGACCGCTCGGCGGATTTGGTCAGCGAGGGCGTCGACATCGCCGTGCGCGCGGGCCTCGATCTGCCGAATACGACCAGCCTCGTCGGCCAGTCGCTCGCCACGTTCGCGCGCGTGTTGGTCGCCTCCCCCAGCTACCTGCGGCGCAGCGGCACCCCGCGCAGCGTCGCAGCGCTCGCCGAGCACCGCGCGATCCTCGGATTGGACAGCTCGGGCAGCTGGAGTTTCAGCGAAGGCAGCAACGCAGTTTCGGTCTCGGTGCCTGCGCAATTGCGCGTCGGCACCCTGCTCGCCATCCGCACCGCCGCGCTAGCCGGCCTCGGCGTGGCAATCCTACCCGATTTCGTGGTCGAGAAAGAGCTGAGCGAGCGCAGCCTCAAAGCCCTATTGCCGAACACCGCACTGGCCCCGGTCGCGGTACACGCGCTGTATCGCGTCGAAAACCGAGGCAGTCCGCGCATCGACGCCGTGATCCGCCATCTGCGCGCGACGGTACCAATGACTCCTCACGCGCGCGCGAAGTGATCGCGCGCGTGCGTAGAAAAGCGCCCGCTACTTGGTGATTTGGCTCGTGCAGCTCGACGAACAGTCGCCCTTGCCGTTCATGGAGCCTTCGTCGCAGGTCTCCGGGGACTGAACGACCTTGTCGCCGCAGCGCGGACCGAACTTGCAATCGTCCCCGCACTTGCCATACGAGCCGTCGTTCACGCCGTCATCACACTGCTCGCTGCCATTTTTGATGCCGTCGCCGCAACGAGCGCCGTATTTGCAGCCGGGCGCACACTTACCGTAGCCGCCGAGGTTCTTGCCGTCGTCGCAATCTTCCCCGTCTTGCACCTTGTTGTCGCCGCAGCGCGCGTCGAAGGTGCAGGAAGACTTGCAGCCCCCGTAGCCGCCCACATTTTTGCCGTCGCCCAAGTCGCACTGCTCGGTGCCGTTCTTGACGCCATCGCCGCAACGAGCACCGGGCTGGCAATCGTAGCCGCAGGCCTTGCCGTAGCCGCCGTTGGCAGAGCCGTCGTCGCAGGTTTCCTGGGGTGAATTGACGATCTTGTCGCCGCAGAATGGGCCTTGCTTGCAGGTCGAGGTGCAGCCGCCGTACGCGCCCGTATTCTTGGCCGCGCCATCGTCGCATTCCTCTTTGAAGGTGAAGTCGACCGTGCCGTCACCGCACTTCGGAGGCAGTACGCAGCCCGCGGCGCAACCGCTGCTGGAGTTGTAACCCGCGAGGTTCACGCCGTTGTCGCACTTTTCCGGGCCGTTCAGGATGCCATCGCCACAGAAGTTACGCGCTGAGCAGGTAGCGTTGCAATGACCGTAGGCGCCGGTATTTTGCGCCGTCCCGTCGTCGCACACTTCGCCAATCACCACCGTGCCATCACCACAGTCCGGAACGCACTGCGAGTGGGCCGGCAAGAAGTTCTGCAGCGAGAGTCGGAAGTTCGAGGCGCTGGTGTGACGCTCGGCCTGAAAGAAGGAGATCTGATAGATGCCACCCTTCAATAGACCAAAGCGGACGTCACCATCGCTGTTGATGGTCGGGGTGCAGGTCGGCAGGCTGCTGCCGCCATGAATCGAGCACTTGCTGGCCTCGTCACCCAAGACGACTCGGCCCGTTTCGACGCTGTGAATGCCGCCGATGTCGACGGCCAGCTTGCGGTTGATGAACACCCACACGTCGTCGTCGCCGCGGAAGGTCAGCTCTTCACCACCGTTGTATTGGAAGAAGTAGTCGAGCTCGGTCGTAAAGTGAAAGTCATGGCCACTGCTGCCGTACAGACCGAAGCCGTTCGGATCGTTGTCGAGCGGGAAAAAGGCGCTATTGTCGAACGCGTACGCCGTGCCGGTCACGCCCTGGCGAACCATGCGAATGCTGCCGTCGATGCCTTTGTTCACGTTCGGCACGTCTTGATACCACTGCTGGAAAGACTCCGGTGAGTTCACCTTATCGGAGTTCAGGATGACCAGCGTCGGCTTGCCGTTGCTGCCGAGCGCGCCGCAGGTGGCCTGATTGGTCTTGGTGCAAGGGGCACCGACCAAGCCTAGGTAGCCACCGTTTTTATCTTCGAAGTCAGGATGGCCACACGGTACGGGGGCTCCGGGTTGGTTGCATTGCGGCGTCGATTCGCCCGCGCCCTTGAAGTCGTGATAGCGAACTTTGATGTCGATGAAGTCCGGCGTCGAGACGGTATCGCTGCATAGAAAGCCCGTTTCGACCTTGCAGTTGGCGTCGCAACCATCGCCCGGGTTCTTGTTGCCGTCGTCACAGTCTTCACTGCTGACGCGAATGCCATCGCCACAGGCGACGTTGGGCGTACCATCGGCGGCAAAGCTGGGCTCGTTTTGGCAGACACCGCTGCAGCCGTCGCCATAGACGACGTTGCCGTCGTCGCAGCCTTCGTCGGCTTCCTTGCCGTTCTTCCCGCAGATCGCCTTGGTGCATGCGGTGCCGACGCCCGTGCACACATACCCCGGCTCGATCAAGCAGGCGGCGCTGCAGCCGTCACCGGACTTGGAGTTGCCGTCCTCGCATTGCTCGTAGCCCTTGAGCACCTTGTCGCCGCACTTCGGGATGCAGGGTTTGCCTTGCTCCGGGCAGACGAAGCCATCATCGACGCTGCAGACGCCCGATTTCAGCGTACAGCCGTCGTTCGCGACGGTGTTGCCGTCGTCGCATTGTTCGTCCGGCGTGCGAACGCCGTTGCCGCAACCGAGCGGCAAGCATTGCGAACCCGGCGTCGGGCAGACCCACGTCGCGTCCACGGTGCAGGTCGCGCTGCAGCCGTCGACCGTCGTCGAAGTATTGCCGTCATCGCAATCTTCGCCCGCGTCGATTGAACCGTCGCCGCAAACTGGAATGGTGACTTTGTGGCAAGACGACTTACCCGGCTTGCCGCAGATAAAGTTTGGCTCGACCGTGCGACAGTCTGCCGAACAGCCATCGCCGCCGACCTTGTTCGCGTCATCGCAAACTTCATCCCCGGTAACCTGGCTATCGCCACAGACGACCGTATTGATGCATGCCATGTTGAGCGCCGAACAGTCGTACAGCGGGTCTTTGACCAGGCAGTCCGCCGAGCAGCCGTCACCATCTTTGTCGTTGCCGTCGTCACACGATTCGGAGGCTTCAATCACGCCGTCGCCGCACTTGATCGTGGACATGCACTCGCCACCGGTGGCCGGGCACACCGAATAGTCTTCTTTGGTGCACGCGCCGGAACAGCCGTCACCCGGCAGCGTGTTGCCGTCGTCGCATTCCTCGTCGTCTTGGTTAACCTTACCGTCACCGCAACCCGGCCCTGCCTCGGGAATGTCTTCCGTGCCGCCTTCAGCGGCGCTGTCGCTGCCGCCGTCGCCCACGTTCAAGCTCGGACCGTTGCCCGCTTTCCCACCGCTGCCGTCGTCACCGCCGGAACCAACCGTCATGCTCGGATCATTGTCACCGTTGACTACCTCGGGAGCGCCACCGCAGGCGACCACCCCGAAGATCACGGCCCACAACCAACCAGCAGCGCGGAAACCGAACAAAGAGCTACGCGTACGCATGACTTAAGAGCTAAACGGAACATCTCCGCCCCGCGACAGATGCAGCTGCAAATGAAGTGGCACAGTGTGCGCGCTTCACTCCGCGTACGCTGGCGCCAAAGACCCAACCAGAGAGAGCGGCCTCGTTCGCCGTCAGGAGATGGGGGGCGATCGCGATCCAGCATCGCAGCTCGCGTCAGTCTGAGTTCCCGCACTTGGACGCCGAAGGCTTTGACGGCACTCGCCGCAGCACGTGACCATCGATGAAGTCTCGAAGACGGCCCCGGAGCGGTTTCGACGCGGTAAGACACTGGCGGAATTGAGCGCGGTCGATCCGACGGTCCATTGACGTTCGGCTCCATTGCCTGCATATACAGGTATCGTGAAAGAAACGCCGCGGTCCAGCCCGTTCGATACGCCGTGTTTGTGCAGTTCATTGCGCCAGGCCACGCGCATGGTCACCCGCGCCTATGACGACGCGCTGCGGCCGGTGAACCTCCGCGTCACGCAATTCAGCGTGCTCGGCACGCTCGCTGCCGCGGGCGAAGCGCGTGTGCGAGATCTGAGCGAGCGGCTCCTGCTCGAAGAGACCACGCTGATCCGCAGCCTCCGCCCGCTCGAGCAGCAGGGTTGGGTGCAGATCCGCGCGGGCGAAGATCGGCGTGAGCGCTACGTCTCGATCACCAAGGCGGGGCGGCAGCTGCTCGAACGAGCGAGCCCATTGTGGCAGGGCGCTCAAGAACGCCTGCGTGAGCGCTTGTCGGATCCCACCTGGCACGCACTGTTTCGCATGCTGCCCAAGGTGGCAGGCGCGTTTTCATGAAAAGAGAGTAGCCATGTCCAAAATCCTGATCACGGGTACATCGAAGGGGCTCGGCCGAGCCACCGCCCTCGAGCTCACGAAACGCGGCCACGAGGTGGTCGCCACCGCGCGCAACGTCGACACGCTCGCCGACCTTCCGGTCGCAGCGCGCGTCGCGCTCGACGTCACGAGTGACGAGTCGGTGCGCCGCGCGCTCGCAGAGGTGGGCCCGGTCGACGTGCTGCTGAACAACGCCGCTGAGATTGTCGTCGCACCACTCGAGACGGTACCGTTCGAGGAGATCCGGCGCCTGTACGAGATCAACGTGTTCGGCCCGCTGCGCACGATTCAAGCCTGGGCTCCGGGAATGCGCGCGCGCGGCGCGGGCACGATCGTCAACATTTCATCGGTTGTTGGGCGCATGGGCTTGCCGCTCACGGGCATCTATTGCTCGACCAAGTGGGCGCTGGAATCGCTCAGTGAAACGCTCCGCATCGAGCTCGGCCATTTTGGCGTGCAGGTGGTCGTGATCGAGCCCGGGCAGATCGGTACCGGCGCGCTCGACTCCCCGCGCGCGTTCTTCGACCCGGATGACGCCTACTTGCCGCTCGCCGCCCGGAAGCGCACGCCACGCGAAGAGATGACCACGCCGGAGGTGATTGCGCACGTCATCGCCGACGCCATCGAGTCCAAAGAGAACAGATTCCGCTGGCCCGCCGGAGCCGACGCCGAGGCCCTACTCGCCGCCCGCGCCAAACTCGACGACGCCGGGTTCGACCAAGCCCTGCGCTCAGCGATGCACATCGATTGGTGAGCTGGAGTCGCTGGCAACCTGCTTCCGACCGCTCAGCTGCCAGGACGACGATCGAGGCGTTCACGTGTGTTGTCGGCTGAAACGCTCGCAGACGTGTTCGCGTAGAACGGTCGAACTCCACTGGTGGAGTCGACCAGTTGACCGCGCGGTATCAGTCAGCGAACAGGTGGCGCGTGAGAAAGCCGACTGTCGTGCGCACGAAGTGCTCGCGGTTTTGGCGTTGCATCAGCTCGTGGCCTTCGCCGGCGAAAAGCAATAACTCTGCCGGTACGCCGCGGGCGCGCGCAGCGGTGACGATTTGTGTCGCCTCGCCGAGGGGCACGTTCGAGTCGTTTTCGCCGTGAACGACCAAGAGCGGCGCGCGGAGCGCGCCGAGCTGATGCATCGGCGACAGATCGCGGAGCAGCCCGGCGTCGTGCTCCGGGTGACCGTATTTGGGGTATGCTTGTGCGGCGATCCAGGGCTCGGTATCCCGGTAAAACGTCGCAAAATCGCTCATGCCGCAGATGTCGACGCCCGCGGCGAAGAGCTTCGGATGAAACACCAACGCCGCCAGCGTGAGGTAGCCGCCGTAAGACCTGCCTGCACACGCCAACGAGCTGGGAGTCGCCAGCTCACGGTCGAATAAAAACTGCGCGCAGGTGGCTACGTCGGCAATGGCGCCCCAACGCCGTTCGCGGTTGTCCGCTTCCATGAAGGTTCGTCCAAATCCGGACGAACCGCGTACATTGGGTGCGAACACGGCGATGCCAGCGGCCGCGAGGGCCTGGAACAGTGGATTGTAACTCGGTCGCTCCTGCGATTCCGGGCCACCGTGCAGGTGGATGACTGCGGCTGGCCGCCCGCCGCGCTCCCTGGCGGCCGGATACAACCAACCCGTGAGCTCGAGCCCGTCGCTCGTCTGTAACCGTTCCAACGTGGGGGTCGCGGCCGGTGCTTGCCAGCTAGCGGGTTGCCGGGTGACGCGCCGCCAACTGCCGTGCGCGATGTCGAACACGTGTACCGCGCGCGGGTGCGTCGGTCCCTCGAGAGTCATGGCCAAGAGCTCGCCATTTTTGGAGAAGCTGCCGCCATGCGCGACCGGCTCCGGCAACAGCAGCTCTCGAGTCTGCCCGCTCCGCAGATCGAATAATTGACACTCACTGCGTCCGGCCCGATTCCAGAGCAGTGCCGCGCGATCGCCCGGAGCGGTCAAGATCAAGTCGTCCAATTCGGCATCGGCCTGCTCGGCGATGAGCTCGACTGGCCATGGCTCTTTGTCGGCCAAGCCGACGGCGAACAGCGCGAATCGGTCGCGACCGGCATTGCTACGCAGGTACGCGATCGTTCCGTCGGGCGACAAGCGACCGAGATCGGTAGAGCCGGGCTCGTCGTGTAAGCGTAGCTCGCGCTCTCGTCCGCTGCGTAAATCGATCAGCCACACGCTGCGCACGCCACGGGGCCCGCGCCGGACGAGCGCGAAGCGTCGCTCGCGGTCGACATCCAGAACCAGGGGCTGCCCACCCGCAGCGATGGGGGTTTCCAAACCGGTATTCACGTCGTGGAGCAACGCCTCGCCGGCCGTCAAGTGCGAGGTCCGCGCAAGCGTCAGCACGCTTTCGTCATGCGTCCAGGGACCAAGGTAGGCCGCGCCATGCGCGGTGCCAGCGATGCGGCGTAGACCGCTGCCATCAGGGCGAACCGCCCAGACCTGAGTTCGCGGCGAACCACCCGGCGCGATCAGGAGCGCGATCCAATCGCCTGAGACCGACCAGTGTGCCTCGGAGACCGGTTCGGATCCGGTTTCGATCGCGTGCTCGTTGCCACCGTCCAGATCGCACACGAACAAGCGGGGCGCGCCGTCGCGATCCGAAACGTAGGCCAGCTGCTGGCCGTCCGGGGACAACGATGACGACCAAGCAGCGATCGCCGCGACGAAGCGAGCGGCGTTCATCTGACCTGCATTTCCTGCAGCCAGAGCTCGAGCAGGCCGACCTGCCAAAGCGCATTGGAGCCCAGGTTCGAGCGGAGCGCGTTGGGTTCGGCCAGGAGACCCTCGAGATACGAGGCTTGAAAGAGGCCGCGTTCGCGCGCGGCGCGGTTGGTCAGCCCCTCGCGCACGAGGGTCAGCAGCTCACCTTCGATGTGTCGGATCCCGGGTACCGGGAAATAGCCCTTCGGGCGGTCGATCACTTGCGCGGGCAGTAGCTTGCGGGCGGCGTTCTTCAGCACGCCTTTGCCTCCGTCCGCCAGCTTCAGCTCGGGCGGGCAGCTGGCCGCAAGCTCCACCAACTCGTGGTCCAAGAACGGTACGCGCCCCTCCAGCCCCCAAGCCATGGTCATGTTGTCTACGCGCTTCACGGGGTCATCGACCAGCATCACGTTCGTGTCGAGCCGCAAGGCGGCGTCGAGGGCCGTTTCCGCGCCGGGCGCGCCCAACTGCTCACTGGCGAATGCGCGACTCACGTCGCCGAACGCCAAGTAATCCGGCGCGACCATCTCAGTCAGTTGTCGGTGTGTCCAATCGAAGAACACCGAGGCATAGGCCGAGAGCGCGTCGTGGCGCGGGACTTGCGCGAGCGGCGGATACCATTCGTAACCGGCAAACACTTCGTCCGCTCCTTGCCCCGATTGAACCACGGTGACGTGCTTGACGACTTCCTCCGAGAGCAGATAGAAGGCGACCGCATCGTGGCTGATCATCGGCTCGCTCATGGCGCGAACCGCCGGCACGACCGCCGGAACCAAGCGCGCGTTGTCGATCCGGATCTGGTGATGCCGCGTGCCGAAGGTTTTGGCGATCAGGTCGGAGTATTCGAACTCATCTCCAGCCATGCCGCCCGCAGACTCGAAGCCGATGCTGAACGTGCTCAGCCCGCTTTGGCCCGATTCCGCGAGCAATCCCACAATCAAGCTGGAATCGAGGCCACCGGAGAGCAGCACGCCGATCGGGACGTCCGCCACCATGCGCCGCTCGACCGCCAGTTTGAGCTGAGCAAGCACGGCTTCTTGCCACTCGCCGGCCGTGCGTGCCTGCCCAGGTCGAGTGTACTCCGCGCGCCAATACACCTGATCGTGCTGGCTGCCGTCCGGCTCGATTACGCGCACCGTCGCGGGCGGTAACTTGCGCACGCCCTTCAGGATCGTGAGCGGAGCGGGCACCACCGAGTGGAAAGACATGTAGTGATGCAGCGCGAAGGGATCGATGGCGGTGTCGACTCCACCCGCCTCGAGCAGCGCCGGCAGCGTCGACGCAAAGCGTAAGCACTGCGGCGTACGCGCTAGATACAGCGGCTTGATGCCCAGGCGATCCCGCGCCATCAGCAAACGTCCCGAGTCGCGCTCGGCGATCACGAAGGCGAACATGCCCAGAAAGCGTGTGACGCAGTCCTTGCCCCAGCGGTGATAAGCCTTGAGGATCACCTCCGTGTCGGAGTTGGAAAAGAAGCGATAGCCGAGCGCCTCGAGCTCGCCCCTGAGCTCCTTGTAATTGTAAATGCAACCGTTGAACACGAGCGATAGTCCGAGCTCGGCGTCGACCATCGGCTGCTCGCCGGCGCGGGTCAGGTCGATGATGGTCAAGCGGCGGTGAGCGAGCCCAAGCGGGCCGCGTTGAAAGACGCCTGCCCCATCAGGCCCGCGATCGGCCAGGCGCTGGTTCATGCGCGCCAGCGCCGCCAAGTCGCAAACTTGTCCATCGAACCGCAATTCTCCAGCAAAACCGCACATATCGAGCTCCTCCGGCAGTCAATGTCCCAAGGCCGTCAGCGAAGCAGCCAAGTGTCCTTGGCCCCGCCTCCGCGCGAAGAATTGACGATCAGGCTCCCTGCCGCCGCGACGCGCGTGAGCGCCGCAGGCACGACCAGCGGATCCTTTCCGTAGTAAACGAAGACGCGCAGATCGACGTGGCGCGGCTCGAATCGTCCGTCGCTGTAGGTCGGGTGGGTGGAGAGGGCGATGGTCTCTTGCGCGATCCAACGACTCGGCTGCTGTTCGATCAGCTCACGCGCTTCAGTCAGCTCTTCGTCCGAGGCGCGTGGACCGACTACGACGCCCAGGCCACCATAGCCATCGACCGGTTTGACGACGAGCTCATCGAGGTGACCCAGCACATGCTGCTTTTGCTCCGGATCCGCGCAGTGGAAGGTCCGCACTTGCTCGAGCAGCGGGTGCTCACCCAAGTAGAACTCGATGAATTTCGGCACGTAGTCGTAGATCGCCTTGTCGTCGGCGATGCCGTTGCCCAGCGCATTGGCCAGCGCCAGGTTGCCCGCGCGCACCGCGCGCAGCAGCTCAGGCCCGACGATCCGCCCGTCTTTGCCCCTACGCTGGAACAGCGAATCGTCCATGCGCAGGTACACGACGTCGATCTTGCGGCGCTCGCGCGAGCTGAGTTGATACAGCACATCACCTTCCACGAGCAGTTCGGCGGGTACGCCCAAGGGGATATCCATGGCCTCGGCCAGCATGCGGTGTTCGAACGATGCCGAATCGTTGCTGCCTTCACTGAGCAAGAGCAGTGACGGAGCGCCGTCCCCGGCCCGCGGCGGAACCGACTCTTCCAACGTGCGGCGCAGCATCGCGGGCACGACTTCGACGTCGAGCAGCACTTGGCCGGTATCGAACTCGGGGAAGACTTCGCGCAGCAAGCGCCGGCTCTGCATCGCGTAAGCCACACCAGAGGGCACACGCACGTTGTCTTCCAAGACCAACCAGCGACCGTCGGCATCACGCACGATGTCGAAGCCGGAAACCTGTGTGCGGCGCGCAGTCACCGGTGGCGCCGTTCCGGCGTCGCGTCGACCGGGCGCCGTATCGACCAGCCAACTCGGCAAGATCCCCTCTTTGACGATCGCGCATTGGCCGTAAATATCGCGCAGAAAGGCGTCCAGCGCGCGCGCACGCTGGGCAGTGCCGCCTTCCAGGCGACTCCACTCGGCACCGCTCAAAACGCGCGGCACGATATCGATCGGAAAGGCACGCGCGTCCTTGGCGTCGGTCGGCCGAAACAGCACGCCCGCGTCACGAGTCTTTTGCACGAGGCTCGCGGCGCGAGCCGAGAGCTCTGCGGGGCTCAGCTTGGACAGCGCCTGCAGCACCTGCGCGTGGCTCGCTCGCGCTTGCCCGTCGCTCAGCAGCGCTTCGTCGTAGCCGGGCGCTTGATAGCCACGTGCCATCGGCAAGCTCAGCGCGCTCATCGTCGGACGATGGGGCTCGCCGCGCGTCTCAGCTAAAATCAAGTCGACCACGTCGACGAAGCGATCGCGCCGACGGTAAGCGGCTCGTTGACGTGCCGCCGCGCTGCGGCCTTCGAGCACCTGTTCGCATAACGCACGCACCTCGGCTTCGTCGCCGCTGGCCGCAAGCTCGGGTGAAAGTTCGTCGACCATGGCGCGCAGCACGACGCTCGCGGGTACGGATTTCGGGCCATCGAGCTCGATCAGTTCGCCTTCGAGTCCAGATCTCGCAGCTCGCCAGAGCGCGGCTCGCTGCAGAGTGGGATGCACGAAGTGCGCCGCTTCCCCGGCGAGCTCGAGGGACTTTTCGCGCTCGACAACGGCGCGAAACAACCCGGCGATCAGCACCACCGTATCGACCGAGTGACACGCATCACACACCCTGAGCTCGATCGTCGGAACGTGCGCGGACGGCCGCACGTCGAAGTAGATCATGCCCTTGTCACTGATTACGCCGGACGCCACCAGGTTCTGGACCACGGCTTCGTACTCGGCGGCGGAATTCAAGGGGCCAGGGCTGCCCGTCGTGGGCCAACGCGACCAGATCAAGGAGCGGCTGCTGGCGTAGCCCGTGTCGTCCCCCGCGTTGGAAAACGGCGAACTGACCGAGAGCGCGAGCAGCGGAGGCAACCAGCGCGCGACGCGATCGAGCAACTTGGCCGCTAGATCGCGATCCTCGACGCCGACGTGCACCTGCATGCTGCAAATCGACTGTTCGCGCACCAGGAGCTGGTAGTCGGAGAGCATCCGACGGAAGCGCGGGTTTTCTGTGATCTGCACTTCGGACATCGAAAGCGGCATGGTGCCTGCTGCCGCCACGCCAATGCCGAGACCTTTCGCAACGCCGATCAGCTCAGAGCGCAGCTCGAGCAGGTTTTTGCGCAAGCCGGCCAGCGTATCGAACACTTCGCTGTTGGTCTCGACCACGGTTTGCTGCAACTCGGCGGCATACGTGCGAGTCGACTCAGACAGACCGCTCAGCACCTCACTGGCGCGTGGCGTCAGTTGACGCGTGCGCAGGTCGACCAGATGGAACTCCTCTTCGACTCCCAGCGTGGGCCGGCCTTGCGGGCGGCGCGCGTCGAGATTCACGAGTGGCCTCGGCGGTCCTTCCCGCGGATGCGGCGACCGACGCAACCCACGACATGGCACAGGGCGGTGGTGCCAGAGTGCCTCGCGGCCGTTTTGCTTGCGGGCCCGAGAATCGCTCGGTTCCTCGACAATTTCTCGGTTTTATTCAAAGAAAGGCGCACGGTGCGGGCAGTAATGCACGCCCCGGGCCGAAGCTCGCGCCGGCCGCTCCCGGGAGCTCGGGGCAGGTGACAACGCGGTGACCGAGCCGCGTCCCGGTTCGGCAAGTGTCTCTCCTCGAAGCACACATTTCGAGCAGGTAGCGGCGGGATGAACGGCGCGTGAACGCTCGTGAGCATCTGTGGTGGCTCGCAAATACCAAGCTCGAGTGACGCGCTTCGCGCTTGACGGGAGCGCGCGCCGAGTAGGCAATGTGCTGTCACGCTCGGAGCTATCTCCCGGCATTTGGAACATGCAAAAGCTCACGACCTGGACGAAGTTGATGCTCGCCGTGATCGCGGTTGGGTCGACCTTCGGCGCCGTGCACACCTATGGCAAGAGCGGCCCTCGCGCGCCCGCAGCCAAGCCAAGCGTTGCCGCGCCTACGGGGCCTCCGGCTGCGGTGAGCGGCAGCGCGCGGGCGCCACGGCTTCCTCCGCGTCCGCCGAATCGCCCCGTTCGCGTGGCGATCTCCCAGTGGCCCGGGCACATGGCGCTGCTCGTGGGCGCCGGAGGCTTGAAAACCCAGCCCGGCTCGATCGCGGCAGCCGAAGGGCTCAATCTCGAGATTCAGTTCATCGAAGACGCGCCAAGCAAGAACGAAGCCCTGCGCAAAGGGGACGTCGATTTCGTCTGGCAGACGGTCGACGAATTGCCGATTAGCCTGGGTATGTACCGGAGCGCCGGGGTGGACGTGCGAGCCTTCATCCAAATCGACTGGTCGCGCGGCGGTGACGCCTGCATCGCCTCCAAAGACGTCCTGACCGTCGAGAGCGTCTACGGCCGAAAGTCGGCCATGCTGATGTTCTCACCCGATCATACGGTGTTCGAGTTCATGATCAACAACTCGCGCTTGACGCCGCAGCAAGTGACGGAGGTCCGCCGCTCGACCAAATTTTCGCTCGATGATCCGACGTACGCGCGTACTCTGTTCAAGCAGGGCAAGGTAGACGTGGCCTGCTTGTGGGAGCCAGACGTGACCCTGGCGTTGGAGGAACGCCCCGGCTCACACCGGCTTTTCTCTACGGCTGACGCCACCGAGCTCGTGGCGGACGTGCTCGTCGCTCGTCAGGATTTTTTAGAGTCCGAGCCTGCGCTGGCGGAGAAGCTTGCCCGCGTCTGGTTCAAGTCGGTCGAGCGCGCGAATCTGGATCGGCCGGCGGCGGCCAACCTGATCTCCACCGTGGCCTCGCGCTTCCGTGACGAACTTGGCTACGAAAAGACGCTCAAATCTCTGAGCTGGGCGCGCTGGACGGAGCTCTCGGACAACGTTCGCTTCTTCGGCCTCGACGGCACGGCGCCGGCCTTCGATCGAGTCTACAACCAGGCTGATTCGATCTGGATCAGCTACCCTGAAGCAGCAATCAAGGATCGCTTTGCGCCGGCCGTACTGAAGAACGATGCCGCGGTGCGCAGCGTCTGGCTCGGGGCTGGCAGGCCCGCCGCGCGCAGCGCCGAGGATTTCAATCCCGCGATCGCCAACACGGGCGCCGCTCTGTTCACGAAATCGGTCTCGATCAACTTCCCGAGCAACAGCAATCAGCTTTCGGCCGAAGCGCTGGCGGTCGTCAACCAGCAAATCTTGCCGCAGCTGGAGATCGCCGGCGGCATGTCCGTGCGCGTGGAAGGCAACACCGACGGCATCGGCGAGCGCACCGCCAATCAAGTCTTGAGCGAAAAGCGCGCCGCTGCGATCGTGGAGTATCTGATCGCGCGCGGGGTACCGCGCACGCGCCTGATGGCGCGCGGCAATGGCGCGTCCAAGCCGGTAGCGTTGAACAGCACCGCCGAAGGGCGCGCCCAGAACCGCCGCACCGACGTGCTCTTCATTCGCGGAGCCAATTAGAGCCATGGCCGAAGCGCAGCTGCCCACTCCCAGCTATCTCAAATATGCCTTCAAGGACCAACACAACCTGGTGGTCTTGTTCGGCAGCGCTTGTTTTTCGTTGGCCTTCGCCTCCCCGGTACCACTCCTGGTGTGCGCGGGCGGTGAGTTGCTTTGGCTCTTGGTCGGGCCGCGGTTGCCTGCGTTCCGCGATTGGGTCGATCGGCAACTCAGCAATCAGTATCTGACGCGAGCCGAAACGGCCATCGAAGGCGCGCTGTCCGAACTATCCGAGCGCGACGCGAATCGCTATCGGGCGCTGAACCGTGACGCGACGCAGCTGCTGCTGAGTGCTCAAGGACGCCTGCCTGCTCGCGAGCTCCAGCTCGCCCTTCACGGCCTGCTCGAGCTCCGCCGCACGTTCCTCGACTATCTATTCTTGGGCCAGCGGCTGGAGGCGTCAGTCGACGCGACGCCCCACGCCGAGCTGGAAAAGGAGGCCGCGCAGTTACAGGAATCGTACAGCGCCGAGCGCGAGCTCACCGTCCGCATGACGATTCGCAAGGCACTCACCTCACTGCAGCGGCGCATCAGCCAGCAAGCCGCACTCGGCAGTGTGAGCCGAGATATCGAGCTTCGCCTGGAGATGCTGGAGAAAGCCCTGCCTCGTCTCGAGAGCCGCCTGGCCGATCCCTCCTGCGAGCCGCTCGCGGCGGAGGTCGATAGTGCGCTCGCCGAGATCGGCTCGGCAGAAACACTGGAGCTTGCAGTCGATCAGATATTCGGTCAGGCGCCGGTGAGTGGCTGATCGCGAATTGGCACAATGAGCGCTGGCCCATTCGCAAAGCGGCGGCGGTTTGGTTTCTCTCCGTTGCCTCAGTAGTGCCCCTAGCTTTCCATCGTGAGCCACTTACTCAGCGTTTTCGAATCGATGCCAAGCGCCTCGCAGGTAGCCATTTTAGCGCCGCCCAAACGTTCCAGGGCCCACGAGGCGTAGCGTCGTTGCAGCTCACGGATTGGAATCACTTGCTCACCGAAGTTTGGCTCGCCCACGTTGAGCCTGAGGTCGGTCATTGATTTGGGTAGGTCGGCGAGACTTACTTCGTCTTCGCGGCAGAGCAGCACGAGGCGCTCGATCAAATGTTCGAGCTCGCGCACATTTCCGGGCCAGGCATAGTTGCTCAGAGCGTCCATGGCCGGCCGAGAGAAGTGGAGCGTCGACGTTCGAGCACTGCGCGAGAGCGCGCGCGGCATGAAGTGCTCAATGAGGTGAGGCAAGTCGGTGCGACGCGCCCGCAGCGCTGGGATTTCGATGGAGACCACGTCGAGCCGATAAAGCAGATCTTCTCGAAACGTGTGCTCCGCCACACGGCGCCGCAGATCACGATGAGTGGCCGCGATCACGCGGGCATCGACCCGACGTTCACGGTCGCTACCCACGGCGCGCACCTGTCCGGTCTCCAGCACGTGCAGCAGCTTGGCTTGTAACGGCGCGCTGAGTTCCGCAATCTCGTCCAAGAACAACGTACCGTGTTGTGCTTGGGCGAACAGCCCGACGCGATCGATAGAGGCGCCAGTAAAGGCGCCTTTGACGTGGCCGAATAGCTCGCTCTCCAACAGAGTTTCGGGAATTGCCGCGCAATTGACGGCCACGAAGGGTTCGCTGGCGCGCGAGCTCTCCGCGTGGATCGCGCGAGCGATCAGCCCTTTACCCGTGCCGGTTTCGCCCAAGAGCAGCACCGGAACGGGCGAATCAGCGACGCGGCGAACCAGATCCAGGACGTCGCGCATCGCCGGGCTGTCGCCGATGAGGTCGCTTCGCGAGCTGCTCAGCGCAGAGCGCAGGGCTTTTGCTTCGCGCCGCAGCGCCGCCTCGTCCAGTGCGCGTCGCAAGAACAGCACGAGCTCTTCGACTTTGAACGGCTTGGTCAAGTAGTGATAGGCCCCGCGTCGAATCGACTCGATCGCGGTATCGATGCCGCTGAACGCAGTCATCACGATCACGGGGCTGTCGGGGGCGACGGAGCGCGAAAGCGCGAGTAGCTCCAAGCCGTCGCTGCCCGGAATGCGCAGATCGGTGACGAGGGCGTCGTGCGTGCCGAGCGACAATTGCGCCGAGGCTCGAGCAACGTCGCTCAACGCGCGGGACTCGAAGCCGTGTTCGGAGAGGCCCTCAGCGACCATCTCGGCCATGTCGGGCCGGTCGTCGACGACCAGGACGCGGGGGTTGTGAAGGCGGCGTTCCGATTTTTTCACGGTATTTCCTGGGCAATGGGTAGATGTACGGTGACGCGCGTGCCTCGCACAGCCGCGCCTTCCCGATCGGCGCGACGTACGAGAGTGAGCTCGCCACGGTGATGGCTGACGATCTCCTTGGCAATGGCGAGCCCGAGTCCGCTGCCGCCACGGGTGGCCTTGGTCGTGAAGAAAGGTTCCAGCACTTGTTCGATGGTGGCACGTGGGATGCCGTGCCCTTGGTCGATCACACAAAATTCGACATTTTCTCCGGAACGCTGGAGTTCCAGACGCACCGAGTCGCCCGCTTCGCTGGCTTCGAGCGCGTTGATGAGCACGTTGACCAGCACCTGCCCGAACAGCGTCGCATTGCAGGCGACGAGCGAGTCGCCCTGGTCCCGATCCGTGACGGTGAGCGTGATCTGCGTCTGCTCGAAGCGGTGCTGAACTAGGGCGACCGCGGCGCGCGCGAGCTCGCTGGCCGCGACCTGGCTCAAGCTCGGCGTGTCGCCGCGCGTCAGCCCGAGGAAGCCGCGGATCACTCGTTCGATGTGCTCGGTCTGCGCGCCGATGGCGTCGAGCAATCGCGTGGCCTTGGCGTCACTCGCGGACGCCGAGCGCAGTTGCTCGACGCGACCGACAATCACTCCCAAAGGTGTAGCAATTTCGTGCGCAAACCCGGACGCGAGCGCGGCGATGGTCGCCATGCGGTTGGCGCGTGACAGTTCCGCATCGCGCGCCCGCTCGGCGCGGTGCAAACGAAGCTTTTGCTGCAAGAGCGCCTCCCGCCGCTGTCGACGGAGCATGGTCAAACCGAAGCCGACGATCAACACGCTGACGACGAGCACCATCAACACAGCCCGCCATTGGGCGTGGCGTGCTCGGTCGCGCTCGGCCCTCGCTGACTCGACCACCGCAACGCCCTCGGGACTCTGGGAAGCCGTGACCACCCGGGGCGCGAGTCCAGCGATCGCCGTTCGCGCGCCCAAACCGATGGTCGCAGCGAGTGAGCGCGGCAAGCGAGCGCTGGGCGCCTTTTTGTAGAACGCCGCGTCCAGCTCGTTACTGGAAAGCACTTTGCCGTTGCCGAGCAGAAACCCGGCGCCCTTCTGCTGACGAAGCAAGACTGCCACTTGGCCAGTCGCCTCGAGCTTCTGAACCGCCGGAGCGATCTGCTCGTCGGAGAGTGCGGCCAGGCTCAGGGCAAGCAGCCGATGCTCTCGGCCGAGCTCATCGAGGGCACGCTCGGACTGATGTTGCGCATCAGCAATACCCGCTGCCACGACGGCGAGGACGCCAACGAGCATCAGGATCAAGGTACGGCGACGTTGCGGGACGATCTTGGGAAGACAGAACATCGAAGGCTAGGAAATATTCCGATTGTGAATCGGAAAAACTCCGAAGGGGGCGGGGGGAAAGCCGCAAATACGCGAGAATTTTGCTGGCTTGCTCTTTGCTCTGCAGGGCGCGCGCCATGCGCTTCAACGTGTTCCTTCCCCGAAGCGCCCGGCGCTTCCTCGGCCCCACGCTCGTCTTCACGGCGAGCGTGGGGCACGCCGAGGGACGCTCACCTGAGCCGCTCCCGGACGCGCCGGCGATGTCACTGCGCGCTGCGCTCGCATACGCACGGGCCCACGAGCCGGGACTGGAAGCGGCTCGTGAGCGCCTCCACGCTGCGCAGCAAGAAGCGGACGTTCCCGCCGCGCAATGGCTTCCGACCTTGGGGGTGCTGGGCGAGCTCGTGGAGGGCACCAGCAACAACTCGACCGCGACCCCGCTCTCGGCGAGTGCCGTCGACCTACCCCGCATCGGCGGAACCGCGATCAGCAACCAAGCCAACCTCCGACCAGAAGCGACGACGTTGCTGGCACTCGGAGCGCGCCAAGAGGTGTACGACTTTGGCCGCATCGCTGCGCAAAGCGCGGCCGCACGAGCACTCGCGGCCATCAGCCAAAGCGAGCTGCGTCACACTCGCCTAGATCTCCGACTTGCGGTGACCAACGCCTATTACGTGGTGCGCGCCGCCCATGCCCTGCTCGAGGTAGCAACGCAGGCCGAGGCCCGCGCGGCGGTGCATCGCGAACTCGCGCAGGCGGCAGTGCAGAGCGGCCTGCGTTCACCGATCGAGGTCACGCGAGCCGATGCGGATGTGACACGTTTCGAGGTTGCGCGAATCCGGGCGCAGGGCAGCCTGGTCGTGTCGCGCGGAGTGTTTGCGGCTGCGGTCGGATACGAACAACCGGAACTCGACGCCAGTGACGAGTCCATCGACGAACAGCCCTTTCTGTCGCGCGCAGACGCCGAAGCGCGCGCTGTAGAACTGGACCCAGCCGTCCAGGAGGCGGTCGCCAAAGTGCGCGCCGAGCACTCGCTCGCGGAGTCGGTGAACGCCACACTGCGGCCGAATCTGTCCGTTTCGGCCGCAGTGTCGCTGAGAGCGGGCGGAGCCGCGGCGTCGAACGACGTCGTGCCCGACGGACACGGCTTCGTACCGAACGTGCCGAACTACTCGGCGGGCATTATCCTCAACTGGCCGTTCTTCGAACCGGTCACGCAGGCGCGGGTTCGTGCCCTGCGCGCCCGAGTGCACTCCCTCGCTGACGAGGTGGAAGTCGCACGCCAACGAGCCTTCTCGCGCACCCGCCAAGCATACGAGAGTGTGGCGATCGCCGACGCAGCGCTCGCCGCGCTCGAGAAGGCGGTTCAGGCGGCGCGCGCCAACCACGAGCAAGCCGAGGGTCGCTTTCGAGCCGGCCTCGGCACCGCCATCGAACTCGCCGATGCCGAGACGCTGCGCCTGAACGCCGAGGCCGATCAGGTGATCGGTCGGTTTCAGGCGGCGACGGCTCGAGCCGAGCTCGAGCGCGCGATCGCCGATGACCACTGACCTCGACGTTTCACTTTCTCACGAACCCGAAACAACGAATGGAGAAAACGCACATGAACCCGAAATTCGCCTATCCGATCATGATTGGCAGCCTGTTGCTGGGCGGCTGCTTCGGCTCGCAACAAGCCCAAATGTACAGCATGAAAGACGGATCCTCTTCGACGTTGGTCCTCGATAGCCCTGGCGCGAGCGCAGGCTCGGTCAGTGGCAAGTTAGCGAGTGGCGCGACCTGCCACGGTTCGTTCAGCACGCTCGATCCCGCAAACGCCAAGAAGCTCGCCAGTCCCGAGATGGTATTCACCGACAACGCAAGTGCCAGCGTCGCAGTGCTGAGCTGTGACTCGGGCACGGTGCTGCGCTGCACCTTGGCGCGCCGCACCGGCGAGTCCTTCAGCTACGGCGAGTGTCGTGATCAAGGCGGCACCCAATACAGCATGGTGTTTTGAGATGTCCCGGGTCGAAACGAAGCGAACGACGATGTTCCAGCTCGAGCTGCCACGAACGCTGCTCGCGCTCGCAGCGCTGACTGCGCTCGCATCCGGTTGTGCCAGCGCGCGCGAAGGCTATTTGTACGACAGCCAGGCCCCGCGCAAAGGTTCGGTCGTCTTCCAAGACGCAGAATCTACGAACGGGAGCTTGGTCGCCGAACTAGCCGACGGTGAACGGTGCACCGGCAGGTTCAACACCATCCCGGATGAAGTAGAAATAGACGACGAAAACAATCGCATTTATCGCGAAGACTCCCAAGTCGGACTCGCGATTCTGCAATGCGGCTCGCAGCACGTCGTGCGCTGCGGTTTCCAGCGCGATCACGCGGGCGCGGGCTACGGCCATTGCTCCGACACCGCGGGACGTCAGTTCGACCTGTACTTCTGAATTCGATTCGAGAAAAACCCATGCGATACCCCCAAACTGTGGGCGCGCTAGCCTTGTTATTGGCTCGTGCCTCGTTGGCCTCAGCGCAGACAGCTCCGCCCCCTCCGTCCCAACCCGCGATTGGCCCTGCGCCGCTCGAAACCGGTCCGCAGCCGGTCCAGGGCAAGTGGGGCACCACCTTCTACGGCTTCGTCGAATTCGACGCCATCCACGATTCGACGCAGCCGGCGTTGACGACCATCAACGATTCTCAGGGCAATGGCGCCCTCGCGCGACCGGGCACGTACGCCGCGAGCAACGGGCAAACATTGTTCGGCGCGCGCAACTCGCGCATCGGCTTCAAGCTCGATGCGCCAGCGAGCGACTCCATCAAGGCGAGCGCCGTGCTGGAGATGGACTTCTTGGGCAACCAGCCCACCTCCACCGCGAGTCAAGCCGCGTTGATTGGCAATCCAACCTTCCGGATTCGCCACATGGCCCTGAAACTCGAAGATCCGATCGTCGACGTACTGCTCGGACAGTATTGGCAGCTGTTCGGCTGGCAATCGGCGTTCCACCCCAACACGGTGGAGATCCAGGGCGTTCCTGGGCAAGTCTACTCGCGCGCACCGCAAGCCCGCTTGTCCAAAACGATCAAAACCGATCCCGTCAACCTCGACTTGGCAATTGCGGGGGCGCGGCCGGTGTCTCGCAATTCGCAGGTGCCGGACGGTCAAGCTGGCATCAAGCTGACGGTCAACCACTGGAAGGGTCTACACACCGCGGGCAGCACCGGAACCGCCGTCGATGGCTTGGCCGTTGGCGTGTCCGGCCTGGGCCGACATTTCATCCTGCCGGGTTTTTACGGCAACGGGCACAGCCGCACCAATGGTTGGGGGCTGTCAGTCGACGCGCTGATTCCGATCATCCCTGCCAGCCTGGACCAACGCGCCAACGCGCTGACCGTGACCGGCTCGTTCGTCACCGGCACTGGGATATCCGACTTGTACACCGGGCTAACCGGCGGCGTTGGCTTCCCAACCCCACCCAATCCCGACATGGTGACGCCCGCCCCGACCTACGCGGCCGATATCGACAATGGGATGGTCACCTTCGATGCCAACGGTAAGATCCACACGATCGATTGGCAGTCCTACATCGTCGGTGTTCAATACTACCTGCCGCTCGCGGGCAAGGTCTGGGTCTCGGCCAATTACTCGGGCATGAAGTCCAACAATGCCACGCGCTACACGAACGCCGCGGGCTTGTCGAAGATCTTCGACAAGTCGTATTGGGCGGATGCCAACTTGTTCTGCGACCTGACCTCGGCGGTGCGTTTGGGCGCCGAGTACGCCTATTTCCATCAAACGTACGGCGACGGCGTGGTCGCCAAGAACACCCGTCTGCAATTCTCCGGCTTCTACCTGTTCTGAGTTCACTGGCCGGTCGTGCTCAGCGCAGGCTGAGCGCGACCGGCCTCGGATCCTCGCGCCACGAGGCTGCGCTTGGCCAGAAGCAGAAACATCACTGGTACCAAGAACAGCGACAGCACCGTTGAAGAGGTGAGCCCGCCAACCACGGCCAGCGCCAGGGGTTGATTGGCTTCGGTGCCCTTCTCGAGCGCCATTGCGGTCGGGATCAAACCGATGCTCGTAGCCAAGCTGGTCATGGCGATGGGCACGAAGCGCGAGCGTGCTGCCGCCACTACGGCCTCCAGCGCTTCGGAGCCCTGCTCGAGCCGGCGGTTGGCGTCGTCGACCAGCAAAATGCCATTCGACACGGCGATCCCAATCACCATCAGGATGCCCATCAGCGCCGTCACGGAAAAGCCCTGACCCGCGGTCATCAGGGCCATGACGATGCCCACCAATGACACGGGGATGGTGAACAGCATCACGAACGGCAAACGCATGGACCCGAACTGCGAAGCCATGATCATGAACACGACCATCACCGCGAGACCGATGGCTACGCCGAGCCCGGAAAAGGTGTCGCGCATCAGTTGCACTTGACCCACGAAAGAGCGGCTGATGCCGCGCGTGCGTGGGTCGGCGTCCAGCTTTCGCTCCAGCTCGTCGGCAGCGGTGCCGATGTCACGCCCTTCGGTCTGCATCAGCACGTGCGCCGCGCGCTGCAGCTGATTGCGTTCGACGGCCACGGGGCCCACCGAGCGGCGCACTCGGCCGTAGGCACCGAGCGGCACCGCTTTTCCGTCCTCGATCCGCGCGGGGATCTGGGCCAGCGCATTCGGATCGGCCACGGCTTTGCCGTCATAGTAGGTGACGACGTAGTACGACTGGCCACTGCTCGGGTCGATCCAGACGCTCGGTGAATTGATGTTACCGAGAGTGGCCTCGAGGGTAGTCTGCGCTGCGACTCGCGCGGTCACCCCGACGAGCCCCGCCTTTTCACGATCAGTATCGACATGCACTTCGGGATAGTCGGTTTGTAGCGAAACTCGCACGTCGCGGATGCCGGGCACGCTGCGGGCGACCTCAGCCACTGCGCGCGCTTGTTCATCGAGCTCGGCCAGGTTGTCGTTGCGCACTTCCATGACCAAGGGCGCGATGTAACCGTTCGAGAACACGCTCGCGACGAGACCACCCGGCCACTGCAGGAACTCCACGCCCGGATAACGCGCGTTCAGGATGGCGCGAGTGCGGTCGGCCAACTCGCGCTGCGACAACTTTCGCCGCTCTTCGTCGACGAGCTGCAAGCGAATGAAGCCCATGTGCGGGCCGTTGTTGGGGCTGGTCATGGCGCTGCGAGCGTTGCTCGGCGAGCCAACGTTGGTCAGCACCAGTTCGACGTTGCCCTTGGGCAAGCCATCGGCGGCGGTTTTGCCCATCTCTTGCAGCAACTTCGCGGAATCAGCGAGCGAGATGCCTGGCGCGAGCCGCACGTAAATGCGTTCCATCGATTCGTCGATCTCCGGAAAGAACGTGCTCGGCAGGCGCATGGACGCCGCGATGGCGGCGATCGTGATTACTCCGCAGCCGGCCACCACCGTCCAGCGCTGCGGCAGCACACGACGCAGTATGCGCGAGTAGCGCTCCGCGACGGCATCGATGAAGTGCTCGATCCGTTTGGCGAAGCGGCCGTGCTCAGCGTGACCGAGAAAATAGCGACAAGCGACGGGCGTGACGCACACGCTCACGAAGTACGACGCCGTCATGGCCACCGCGACGGTCAAAGCCAAGGGCACAAATAGTCTTTTGGCGAGCCCAGCGAGCAGCAAGACCGGCAAGAGCACGGCCATCGTGGTCAATGTGGAGGCCAGCACGGGCACCGCGACCGCATTCGTACCCTCCAGCGCGGCGCGATAGGGGTCGAGCCCTTGGCGCTGGTGCCGGTGAATCGATTCGAGCACCACCACCGCATCGTCGACTAGCCGCCCCATAGCGAGGGTAAGGCCACCCAGTGTGAAGGCATTCAGGGTCTGACCGCTCGAGTACAGCGCGATTAGCGTGATTGCGAAGGAGAGTGGAATAGCCACCGATACGATCAGGGTGCCACGCAGGCTCTGCAAGAACAGCAGGATCACCAGCGCGATCAGCACCAATGCCTGCACGACTTCTTGTTTGAGGCCGTGATAGGTCGTACGAACGAACGTGGCTTGGTCGAAAATGGGGACGACCTTCATGCCCGGAGGCAGACCTTTCAGCCCTGCTACGACCTTGTTCACCGAGTCGACGATGTCGATCGTATTGCCACCCGGCACGCGCAGCACGTTCAAATACACGCCGTCTTGGCCGTCGATCGACACGGCTTGCGTTTCGGGGCTGCCGCCATCTTCCACCCGCGCGACGTCGCGAATCAGCACCGGCTTACCGCCGACCAGCTTGACCATGGCTTCGCCAATCGCGCTCACGCGCTCGGGCACCGCGTTCGTGTATACGTTCGAGTCGAACTTTGGCGAGACGAATGCGCCCGAAGGTAACAGCGCGTTCGACTGTGCAACCGCCGCCGCGACGTCGCTGGACGTGAGCCCGCGCGCCTGCGCCGCGACCGGATCCACGATCAGGTTGATCTGACGCTGGCGACCACCGTTGAGCGAGGCGCTGGCCACCCCCGGAATGCCTTCGAGCAGCGGCTCGATCTGGTTGAGCGCGTAGTCATACAGCTTTGGACCAGGCAATCCGCCGCCGTACACTGCGACTTGGACGACGGGCGCGTTGGACGGGTCGAACTGCAGCACGAATGGCGGTAGTACACCGAGCGATTTTGGTACTGCGCTCATCGCAAACGCGGTCTGCTGTTGGACTAGGGTCTGGGCGGCGTTCAGATCCGTGCCCCACCTCATCCACACCCAGACGATGCTCAGGTTGTTGCGAGAAATACTCTCCACGTGATCCACGCCCGGCGTGGCACTGACATACTTTTCGATCCGCCAAGTGAGCGTCTTTTCGACGTCTTTCGGTCCCAGCCCAGGCGCCAACGTACCGACCACCAGGACCGGTGGGGCCAACTCGGGAAACGTATCGACCGCCATGCGCGGCGTCACGACCATCGAAAACACGACTACGGCGATCGCCAGCATCAGCACGGCAATCGGATTCTTCAGCGACAGGGCCGTCACTAGTAGCTGGCTTTCTCGAGGCTCGCCGCGACTCGGTCCTTGTCGTTCAAGAGCGCCCTGCCCTGCACGACGATGAGCGTCCCCGCGCCCAAGCCCGCATCGAGGTACAACCGTCCCGCTCGCTCTCCAAGTACGTGCCAACTCCGCTTGTGAGCCACGCTGCCATCGATCACGAACACCGTGGCCGTGTCGCCGCGCACCGTGGCGGCCGACAGCGGGATTTCGCAGGTCGGCTGAGGTGCTCCAGTATCGATGTGAATATCGGCGGTCGTGCCCACGGGCAAGCTCCGCTCGGGATCGGGTACGTCCACCTCGAAGTCCACGGTGCGGGTCGACGGATCGGCCGCGGGAGCCCGGCGCGAGATGCTCGCGGACAGCTCGCGATTGGTCGCGAATACGTGCACCTGAACCGGACTGTTCGGCGCGATGATCGGAAAGTCGACCTCGGCGGCATCGGCGATGATGCGCACGGTCGATCGATCCACGATGCTTGTGATCGATACACCCGGCCGAACGAACGCGCCCGGGTCGCTGGTGCGAGTAGCAACCTCCCCCGCGAACGGCGCTCGCAAAATGCAGTCATCGACTTGCAGCGAGGTACCCAGGAGCTGCGCTTGCGTCGCCAGCAACTGCGCCTGTTCGGCCGCGCTCTGCGCGGATTTCTGTTCCGCTTCGTTGGGCGACACGAACCCGCCGTCGAGCAGCCCATTGAAACGCGCGGCCTCGTGCGAGATCGCTTCCTGCCGGGCAGCCATGGCCCGCGCTTGCATGGCCACCGAACGACTGGCTGCGTTCGCTTTGCGGCAATCCAGGGTGGCCACGATGTCGCCTTTTTTCACCACCGCGCCCGGTCGAACCAGCACGGTATCGACGTACGCCGAGATCATCTGCGGTCCGACCTTGGCCTCTACCCACGGCTCGATCGTGCCGACGTAATTGCGCGAATCGCGGAAGGTAGCGGCCTTGGCCTCCATGACGGTCACCGGCTTGGCAGTCTGCCCTAACGCGATCTTGTTGACGTTGGCTTGCGCGTGCACCGCCATCGTCGCACCCGCGCCGATGATGGCCAGCACGCCGCCCGCGATCGCGAGCGAGACGGTGCTGAATCTCATTGCGCGTCGTGGAGTCGATTTCGATGTGGACAAGGTTGAAGGGACCGCTCAAGCATTTCCCGGACCAACTCTCGAATCAGCCTAAATCGACTCCTAAGTCCCGCGTGGGGCGGCGTTGCGCCGGGGAAATTTCCGAGTCGGTTCGGGAAATATTCCGAATACGCCCCGATACCAGCTCCTGGCCGGGAGACAATCAGCGTGCGCTGTCCGCCCCTTCCACCGCGGCGAGCACTTCCTTCGCGTGCACGCCCGGATCGACATCGGGCCAAACTCGAGCGATCTTGCCGTCTCCGCCGACTAGAAACGTGACCCGCGCGTCCATTCCGGGCGTGCTCGAAACGCCGTATGCGCGGGCGACCGCGCCGCTTTGATCGGACACGAGCGAAAACGGCAAGTGGTGGCTCTCGCGGAATTCGGCGTGGGTCTCGTTCGAGTCGCCCGATACGCCGAAGATGGTCACGTGCAGTTGTTCGTAGCGACGGAAGGCATCACGAAAGGCGCAGGCCTCCTTCGTGCAACCGGGCGTGCCGTCTTTTGGATAGAAGTAAACGATGGCCGAGTGGCCACGGACCGCGGTCAGACGAGTCACGCTGCCATCCGGCGCTTCTCCAACGACCTCGGGCGCCATGGTGCCAATCGGCAAGAGGCCGTTGCCGCCGTCCGGGCGTACGATCGGGGCGCACGCCGCGGAAAAGGCCAGGAGGATTGCGAGTACGGGACGCACGCGGAGGCTCATGCCCCTACTATCCCCGATATTCACGGATTTTCGCGCAAAAATTCCTGAAGGCGACCGATTGCGGCGTCCCATTGCTGGGATATTTGATCCAGGTGTTGGCGGGCTTTTTCGATGCGTTTGGGGCGTAGCTCCCAGATGCGCTCGCGGCCTTGGCGGGTGTCGTGGACGAGGCCGGCGTCGGCCAAGGCTCGCAGGTGCTTGGTGATGGCTTGGCGCGTGACCTCCGTGCCTTCGCTCAGGCGCACGATCGACAGTGGGCCCTCGTTGCACAAGCGGGAGACGAGCTTGAGCCGTGTTTCATCGCCCAGCGCGGCGAACAGCGGTGCAGCTTCGCTGAGCTTCAACGCGGAGCTACGGTTGGGCGACATGGCGCTCGATATTCTTGAGCTGCTCGGACCAGCCGCTGTCGTTGCTGCGGAAGGCTTCCGCGCGCCGCTCCGCAGGAAGACGCGCGAAACCGGACTCGACGATCGTGAGCAGCGTGCCTCGGGCTTCGGGCGCTTCCGTGAGCGTGAACTCGACCAGGGTCATCGGCTCCGCCGAGTAGTCCTTGCTGGCGTCGACGGCATTCGGGCGCCAGCGATACGAAAAGTAACGCTCGGGCACGAGCTCGACGATTTGCATTTCGACCTCGAGGTGCTCGTAGCCTGGGTAGGTGATTCGGCCGAAGATGGTGGTGGCCGGCGTGGAACGCGCCCTCGAGGCGAACGCGAAACCATTGGCCGAACTCAGCGGCGTCGCTGAGCGCGCGCCAAACTCGGGCGCGTGAGGCAGAAAGCACGATTTTCTTCTCGATACGGTCGTTTTCGGCATCGGCCATTGGCAACTCCTGGGTTGCATATTGCTCGCGCGCGCGGAGATGCGCAACCCAAAAGTTGCACAATGGCCGGTGCCGCGCGGCTCAGGGGCTGACGGCTAGCTGCGTGCTGCGGGACAGCCGCGCGACCGCCAGCGCGAAAGCGGCCGGTTCGATCGGTTTGGCGACGTGCAGCTGAAAGCCCTCGGCCAGCGCGCGACGTTGATCTTCCTGCCTCGCGTAGGCCGTCACCGCGACGGCGGGGACGCGCTGGGCGCGTTCGTCTGGCAGCGCGCGAATCGCTCGCACCAGCTCGTAGCCGTCCATTCCGGGCATGCCGATGTCGGAGACGAGCACGTCGGGACGATCGCGCACGATGATCGACAGGGCCTGCTCGGCAGAAGACGCGGAAAACGTGATCGCCTCGCACTTCTGCAAGATGCTCACCACCAGATCGCGCGAGTCGTCGTCGTCATCGACAACCAAGACGCGGATGCCGCGGAGCTCCGGCGCCGCAAGCCGACTCGGCGGCTCGAAGTCGGCCACCGGGGTAACGCCCGCCAGAGGCGCCGTGGAGTTGCGAGAGCCGGCGTAGGGTAGGCGCACGACGAAGCGCGAACCGCAGCTCGCGCCGGCGCTTTCGGCTTTAATCGTGCCACCGTGCAGCTCGACCAGGTGACGGGCGATCGCCAAACCCAGCCCGAGCCCGCCGTGACGGCGAGCAAAGCTGCCGTCGGCTTGCCGAAAGCGATCGAACACGAACGGCAAAAACTCCGCATCGATGCCCTGGCCGGTGTCGCTGACCATGATCTCCACGCTGCCGGCCACGCGCGCGACACGCACCGTGATTTTCCCGTCTCGGCCCGTGAACTTCGTGGCGTTGGACAGCAAATTCCAGACGATCTGCTGCACGCGCGTGGCATCGCCCAAGACCTGTCCGGCGCTCGGATCGAGGTCGACCTCCAACTGGATGTGCTTGGCTTCGATCGCGGGCTTGGCGCTCTCGATGGCCGCGCCGACGACTCGAACCGGTTCGACCGGTTGGACCTCGAGGCGCATTTGGCCGGAGACGATGCGCGATACGTCCAGCAGATCCTCGACTAGTCGTGATTGGGCAAGCACATTCCTTTGAATCACTTCGAACGCGTGATCGAGCTTGTCTGCCGGCAGGGTGTTGTTGGTCAAGAGCTGCGACCAGCCGAGCATGGCATTCAGTGGCGTGCGCAGCTCATGCGAAACGGTGGCCAAGAACTCGTCCTTGGCACGGCTGCTGGCTTCGGCTTCGGAACGCGCGTGCTCGGCCGAAGCGCGCGCGGCGCGTTCCGCATCGAGCAGGCTGCTGCGCGCTGCCTCGACGCGCTTGCGATCGGAGATATCTACCAAGGCCACCACGCAACCGAGGATTTTCGCCGAGTCGTCGAGCAGCGGTGCGGCAGTGCACAGAAACGACTGCATTGGGCGACCACCGACGGCCAAGGTCATCTCGCGACCGGCCGTCGTGTTCCCGCGAAGTGCCGCCAGCACCGGATGCTCTTCGTCGTCATTTTGCACTTGGAACGGGAAGGCGTGGAAGAAATGACGACGGAGCACGCGTGCGCCGGCAATCGTGCGC
Source organism: Pseudomonadota bacterium (assembly GCA_037200885.1). Lineage (GTDB taxonomy): Bacteria > Myxococcota_A > Polyangia > Polyangiales > Polyangiaceae > PMG-095. The sequence continues at coordinate 587,502 of JBBCIN010000001.1, read as the reverse complement.
GCCGCGCCGCTCGCGCGCATGATCACGCCGTTCACGTCGCAAACGATGATCGGCTCAGCGCTCTGCTCCAAAATCGCGTTCGCCAGCCGCTCCGAAGCCACAATCTGTTGATTTCGCTTCTGCTCGGTCAAATCAGTCACGATCACCGACAAGCCGGCCTCCTCCCCGGGGCTGTTTCTAGCCACGGACAGGTACACTGGGCGCTCATTGCCGAGAGCATCGCAGAGCATGAGTTCACCCGAGCCCGCGCGTGCCCCCGCTCCCTCCAGTAGCGCCCCGAGCAAGTGCTCTTGGCGGTGGACTACGAACTCAGCCAACGTCTTACCGATCACCCGTTCCAGGGGGGCGGCGACCATGTCGGCAAAGGCCGCGTTCGAGTACAGGACGATCCCGCCTGCGCTGACCAGCAGGGCACCTTCACTCATTGTCTCGACCAATCGGCGATACCGATGTTCGGAGCCCTCGAGAGCATATACCTTGGGCCCGTCGGCGGACGAGACGACCAAGGCCTCGACATGACCATCGCGGATCGCGGAGAGCGTCGACTCGGCTTCTTCCAGCCGTGCCAACAGAACTTCCACGTTCAGCAAGGGATCAGCCGCTTCGGGATGGGGCTCGCGCTTGACCATGTTCCTTGGGTTTCAAATCGAGGCCCACGAGCACTCGATGTTCATTCGAAAGGTCCCCAACGATGCGCCGAATCGGCGCCGGCAGCTTTTTGATCAGGGTAGGGACAGCGATGATCTGTGCTTCTCTGGCCAGTATTGGTTGCTGGAAGACGTCGATCACCATCAGCTCATAACGGCCCTTGAGGTGTTCCTCACAGATTGCGCGGAGATTCTCCACGGATTTGCTGGACGCGGGCGTGGTGCCGGCGATGTACAGACGCAGCTCGTAGCGTTCCTCCCCTGCCCGCTCGATGGCGGTTTCGAAGGCTGCTGTCGACGGTCTGGGCTTCGTCACTTGGCACGTCGCGGTTCTAGCTTGATCGGGGTCAAGTTCAGCCCGACCACGACTCGTTCCGTGTTGGTCAAATCACCGATAATCTTCTTTACGGGCGGAGGCAGCTGCCGGACGAGGGTCGGGATGGCGATGATTTGATCGCCCTGTGCGAGCGTCGGATTTTTGAGCAGATCAATCACTTCGATCGTGTAGCGACCCTGCAGGTGTTCTTCGCAGATTTGCTTCAGATGTTGGAAAGCTTGCACACATTTCGGCGTTTCGCCCGCGACATAGAGACGTAAATTCCAACGCTCTGCGTCGTCATCGGTGCCGACCGGCGTCACTCGACTGAGCGGGCGGGGCGTTTTTGCTCGGGAGGGATTGTCGGTCATAGTCACGCTCGCCCGCCGTGGTTGCTCGCGCGCTTGCCCGAGTCGGTGCGCAGTTGGGAGAGCGATTCTCGGTCCGTGCGCAAAGCGTCCGCGCTTTCCCGCGAGCTGCGCAGGCGGCGATGAACCTCCTCTTCGTGCGCCGCATACTCGGCGCGCATCGCCGCGACCTGAGCTTCCAGGGTCTCTCGCTTCAGTTCCAACACGCGCTCGCTGCGGGCGACATCCGCCGCGCTTTCGCGTTCTTCGCGAGCGCGCCGGCGGGCCTCGGCCAACTTTGCGGAGCCGATCAGTACGCCGTCAGCTCCGGAGAAGACGTCAGCGAGTGTAACACCCGTGTTCGAGATGATCAGTTCCCGGACCTGGTTGGAGTGGCTCATGCCTCTGGACTTCAATAGGTAGAGGGCGCGATTCCGCTCGCCTGCGACTTCGAGATCTCTCACTTCGATCCAAGTGTCGATCAAAGACGAGATGCCGACGTCCGTTTCTTCGCGATTGAGCGGCGTCGTCAGACAAGTGACGAGGCCCGTGATCTGTTGGGTCTTCAGCCAGTCGAAGAGCCGAACCAGCATGGCCTTGATCTGCTGCGCAGTGCCGGCCGACATGAAGCTCGAGATGGGGTCGAGGATGACCGTATTCGGTTTGAACTCCGAGATGGCCTTGTGCATGCTGACGAGGTGCATCTCCAGCCCGTACAGGCTCGGACGCGTCGCGCGCAGCTGCAACAACCCTTGCTCCTGCCACTTCGCGAGCTCGAGCCCGACCGAGCGCATGTTGCGTACGATCTGCGAAGGGGACTCTTCGAAGGCGAACAGCATGCAGCGCTCGCCGCGCTCACAAGTGGCATTCGCCAAGTGAGCGGCCAAAATGCTTTTCCCGCAACCCGCCGAGCCAGACACCAAGATGGTGCTGGTGCGAAAGAATCCGTTCCCGCTCAGCATGCCGTCCAAGCTGGGAATTCCGGACGAAATGCGATCGTCGTTCACGTGGTAGTCCAGCTGCAAGCTGGTCGCGGGCACGACCGAGAAGCCTGAGTCGTCGATCAGAAACGGATACTCGTTCGTGCCGTGACTCGAGCCGCGGTACTTCACGACACGCAAGAAGCGCGTGGTCGATTGGTCGAACACGCTCTGCCCGAGCCACACCACGCAATCAGAGACGTACTCTTCCAGGCCTTGCCGAGTGAGGCTACCCGTGCCCGCTTCCGCCGTGACGACCGCGGTCACGCCGCGTTCCTTCAGGAACCGGAACAGGCGATGCGTCTCCGCGCGCACCACCGAATCGTCCTTGAGCGTGCTGAACAATACTTCTAGCGTGTCGATCGCGACGCGCTTGGCACCGATCGCGTCGAGCGCGTGTTCCAGCCGAACGAACAGGCCGTCGAGCGAGTAACCGCCCGCCTCTTCGATCTCCGCGGGATCGAGGTGCACGTAGTCGACCGCGAGCATCTTGTGCTCCTGCAGACGCGCGAGGTCGAAGCCGAGGGATGCGACGTTCGCTGAAAGGTCGGTTACCGACTCTTCGAAAGTGATGAAAACGCCTGGCTCGCCGAGCTGCGCGCCACGCACCAAGAATTCGACGGCGAAAATCGTCTTACCCGAGCCAGGGCCGCCGCACACCAGTGTCGCGCGCCCCCTCGGGAGCCCACCGCCCGTGATTTGATCGAAGCCAGCAATGCCGCTAGGCGTCTTTTCTACCTCTGCGGGGCTGACCGGATGAGTCAAAGCCATTGCGCCCATTTATCGCAGAATGCGTGCCGAAAAGGCGCGTCTAAAAACTGCTCATTTCGGTCGCAGTATCGCGTACTTGGCCCCGTCCAAGTTGTGCCATTCCGCCACACGCAGGCGGCTCAGCGAGCGCTCCTGACATGCTCTCGCTGCGCTGCCGGACGCATTGTGTGACCGATTGTTACGAACTGAATAGGAGCGTAGTTTTAGACGGTTAGCAATCGAGCGGAGCAGCGGAGTTGTTCCTACTTGCCCCACGCGAGACCCGGACTAAGTGTGGCTGACATGAACACCCGGCGCGGCTCTGGAACGCGGAATTTGTCCGAGATTCGACGGGTTCTGATCGTGGACGACAACCACGACTCTGCCGAGTTGCTCGCCCTGCTGCTACGACGAGAAGGGCACGAAACCCGCGTGGCGCATGACGGGGAAGAGGCGATCCGGGTAGCCCTGGCGTTCTGTCCGGAGATTGCCTTCCTGGATATCGGCTTGCCGGGCATGGATGGCTATGAGCTGCTCGCCATCCTGCGTGTGTGCCCGGAGCTCCTGGGCTGCAAATTCGTGGCAGTCACGGGCTATGAGGAGCTAGAGCCAGACTCCGGCGCCCCCGCTTTCGACGCGCATTTACTCAAACCCATCGATCTGACGACGGTCGTCGGGTTGGTCCTCGACGTCGCAGGTACTGCCCTGACCAAGCCCGTCTCGGCTTGAGCACACGTCCGCGATTTTTCTGCCCGACTTGTCGCATCCTTTCGCTGCTCTCGATCGTTATCGATGGAAAGGAGCGAATCTGATGCGAACTTTGCAAGGACAGAAGGCCGTGGTGACGGGGGCAATCGCGGGCTCGGGCTCGCGATGGTCGAGTCGCTCGTGGCGCGAGGCGCTCACGTGACCGTGGTCGGGCGCGACGCCGAACGCCTGAAGGAGGTGTCGAGCCGGCTGGGCGTGGACGTCATTCGCGGGGATGTGGCGGACGAGGCGCTGGCCAGGAGCGTGATTGGCGACATCCGCCCCACGCTGCGGCTGCTAAACGCGGGCGCGGTGCCGGGGCTTGCGCCGCTGCACGAGCGGACCTGGGAGGGCTTCAGCCGCAGCTGGAACAATGACGTCAAGGCCGGTTGCGCGCGCATGACCGGATCGGTCGCGGACGGTGAAGACGTCGTGCAAGACACCTTGGCCCGTGCTTACCACGCGCTGTCGGAAATGGAGACCGTGCCGGCGCTGCGGCCTTGGCTATTTCAGATCGCGCACAACCGCGCGCTAGACCAGCTTCGACGCTACGACCGGCGCATGTCCGAGCCGCTCGAGAGCGTGCTCGAGACCGCACTCTCGGACGCGAGCGATCCGGAAGACGCGCTCGCTCGAGAGCAAGCGACCCGAGCGGCAATTTCGCGCTTCGTCGAGCTGGTCCCGGCCCAGCGCAGCGCGGTGATCTTGAAAGACGTCCTGGGCCACTCGTTGGCTGAGCTCGCGCAGCTGATGGGGATCAGCGAAGCCGCCGCCAAGGCCGCCCTGCACCGAGGCCGGGAGCGATTGCAGGCCTTGGCCGAGGCCGCGCCAGGGCCGCAACCGGCGATGCCGCGCGCGGCATCGCCGGGCATCGCCCGCTACGCGGCACTGTTCAATGCCCGAGACTGGGATGGCGTGCGCGCGCTGCTCGCCGAAGACGTGCGCCTCGACTTGGTGTCCCGTGCCAAGCGCAGCGGGCGCCGCGAGGTATCGAGCTACGTCGCGAACTACTCGAGCATCGCCGATTGGCGCTTGTCGCCCGCGTGGATCGACGGCCGCGAAGTCATCACCGTGTTCAAGAACCGCGATGACGCTCGCCCCGCATACTTCATCGAGCTCGACATCGAAGGCGAGTACGTGACGCAGATCAAAGACTTTCGTTACGTCCCTTACATCTTGGCCGAGGCTTCGCAGCTCGAATGGATCCACTCATGACCGAGCCCCGGGCCAGCAAAAGCTCCCGCACCTTCCGCATGGAGTGCTCGGTCGCGATCGACATCGACGCGCCGATCGCAAGAGTCTGGGCTCTGCTCAGCGATGCAAAGCGGCTCCCGAGCTGGAACTCGACCATCACCAGCGTGGAGGGTGAAATCGCCCTCGGCAACACGCTCGAGCTGCGCGTTCCGGTCTCCGACCGAACGTTCACTCCGAAAGTGATCGAGCTCGACGCGCCCCGGCACATGGTCTGGAGCGATGGCTTCGCCCCCATGTTCCGCGGCGTCCGCAGCTTCATGCTGAACGAAACCCCAACCGGCACCCGCTTCGAAATGCGCGAAGTCTTCAGCGGCCTGATGCTGCCGATCATCCGCAAATCCCTGCCCGACTTCGGACCGCCGTTCGAACAATACGCGCGCGACCTCCAGCGAGCCGCGGAGCGGGAATGACTCGCAAGGCGGAACAGGGGCCTTCCGGGCTCGTCGCCGCTCTCGCTCCGGGTGCCGTCCGCGACGCCGAAGGCTTCGACTGTTCTGGCGTGGCGCGTGACCATCAACCAGAAGTTGCCGGAACGGACGGGGCAACGCGATCCAAGATCACGATCTTCTGCCAGATGGCGCGGGAGAGGTTGATAGCGAGGTCTTCGACGGCGCTGGCGGCCGAGACGGTTACCGGGTCGGCCAGTTCTTGAACGTAGAGCGCGGCGACTTTGCTGATGATGGCAAGCAGTTCGGTCGAGTAGTCGAGGTAGCGCGTCAGCTCGAAGGCGCTCATGGTGCGCGCGGGCGATGACGGGGTGCTAGGGCCGCCGGAGACGATGCGTTCCGGATCCTTGGTGAGCTGGTGCATGTCGACGATGTGCGCGAGAGAGCTCAGCACGTGCAGCGCGGCGAGGGCACGCGCGCGCTTCTGTCGGGTCTCGAGGCCGAGCAGAAAGTAGACGGCAACGCCGACGAACACCGCGTCGTTGACCATCGCCTCTAGGCTTTGCACCCAGTCAGCCCAGTTGTGCGGGCCGGTCTCGCCCCGCAGCGTAGCAGCGGCGGCCAAAACGACCGCAAGCAGCGCCATGATCGCCAGCGTGACACCGATCCGCAACGGCTTGTTCGGCGCGGCTAACCAGGCCGACAGCGCCTGCGCTTCGCGCGTGACCTGGGTCAGCTCCCGAGCGAGTTTGGCGAGGCCGGCGCCGGGGAAACGCTCTTCGATGCGGCGCTCGAGTCGACTCGCGGTCGCCACGATTTGCTCGGGGTCGAGCTTGCTGAACATGGCCAGAAAGCGTACTCCAAACATCGGGCGGACAGTGTAGGTCTGTAGCGCTTCGGCCCGCGGGGTGGGCTCGGCTCAGACGCGCGGGATGCAATTCGAATCGCTGAGCTTTGCTACTGGCGACGCCCTTCGGCTAGCCTCATTGTAAGAGGCAAGATGGCTGAACGAATCCAAACGGCAGGGGTCATCGGGGCAGGCGTGATGGGCAGCGCAATTGCTGCGCACTTCGCGGGCGCGGGCATTCGCACGCACCTGCTGGACATCGTACCGCCCAACCTGAAGCCCGAAGAGACGACGAATCCGAAGGCACGCAACCGCTTCGCGGATGCTGGGCTGGAAAAGGCGCTCAAGGCCAAGCCGGCTGCGTTCTTCACCCCGGACGCTGCGCGCCTGATCACCACGGGCAATCTGGAAGATCACCTGGAGCGCTTGAAGGAGTGCGACCTGATCGTCGAAGCGGTAGTCGAAGACCTGGAGATCAAGCGCAAGCTTTTCGCGAAGATTGCGCCGTGCGTGCGCGCAAACGCGATCCTAGCCTCGAACACCAGCGGGCTCAGCATCGCCAGCATGAGCGAGGTGCTGCCGCCGGAGCTCAAGTCGCGCTTCCTGGTTTTGCACTTCTTCAACCCAGTCCGTTACATGCGTTTGCTCGAGGTCGCCAAGGCGCCCGAGACGGACCCGACCGTGATGCAACGCATGACGGAGTTCGGCGAGTTTTTGGGCAAGGGCGTGATCGACGCCAAGGACACGCCCAACTTCGTGGCAAACCGCATCGGCGTGTACTCGATGATGCTGACCATGCATCAAATGCTGGAGGCCGGGCTGAGCCTGGAAGCGGTCGACAAGATCACGGGCAAGCCGATGGGCAGGCCGAGCAGCGCGGCCTTCGGCACCGGTGATTTGGTGGGCATCGATACGCTGGTCCACGTGGCAAAAAATTGCTTCGACTCGCTGACCCAGGACGAAGCGCGCAGCACCTTCGAGGTGCCGGAGTTCGTGCATGATTTGGTGGCGGCCGGCAGGCTTGGGCGCAAGACCTCGGCGGGATTTTACCAGAAGACGCCAACCGAACTGCTCGTCTACGACATCGAGAGCAAGGCCTATCGCAGCCAGGAAAAGGTGCGCTTCGATTCGCTGGGCGCGATCAAGAACGAAGAAGATCCGAAAAAGCGCCTGCTGAAGCTGGTCAACGCGCCGGACGTCGCGGGAAAATTCGCTTGGGCCGTGCTCTCGCGCACCCTCTTATACAGCGCGCGGCGCTTGGGGGAGATCGCCGATGACATCGTGAGCATCGATCGAGCCATGCGCTGGGGCTTTAATTGGGATCTGGGCCCATTCGAAGCCTGGGATGCGATCGACGTTCCCCAGTCCGTGGCGCGCATGAAGCAAGAGGGGCTCGCCATCCCGGAGTGGGTCGACAGCATGCTCGCTGCCGGGCGCACCAGCTTTTACGGCGGCGGCGCCGTAGCGCCAACCTACTACGACACGCGGACGAAAGCGGCCCAACCCATCGCCAGCGGGAGCAAACAGATCAGCCTCCCGGCGCTGAAGAGTGACACCCAACGGCTGATCAAAAAGAACCACGGCGCTTCCCTGATCGATCTAGGAGACGGTGTGCTGTGCGTCGAGTTCCACACCAAGCTGAACACGCTCGATAACGACGTGATCAGCATGCTCGGTGAAGCTGCCGACGTCGCTGAACAGAATTTTCGAGCGGTGGTCATCGGCAACTCCGGCGAGCACTTCTGTGCTGGTGCGAACCTGATGCTGATCGCCATGGCCGCCCAGCAAAAAGCCTGGGACCAAATCGAAGGTGTGGTGACCAGCCTCCAGAACGCGATGCAGCGCTTGCGCTACGCCAAGGTGCCCGTCGTGGCAGCGCCCTTCCAGTACACCCTGGGCGGCGGGGCTGAGGTGGCGATGGCTGCAGACGCCTGCCAGGCGCACGCCGAGACCTACATGGGCTTGGTCGAGGTCGGCGTGGGCCTCGTGCCCGCTGGCGGGGGTTGCCTCCGCATGGTCGAGCGTTACACTCATGATCTGGCCGGAGTGAGCGGCGTCGATCTGCTGCCGTTCATTGGACAGGCCTCGCTCAACATCGCCATGGCCAAGGTGGCGACCAGCGCAGAGGAGGCGAAATCACTCAAGTATTTGCGGTCGACAGACGGCATCTCGCTAAACCCGGCGCGGCTTTTGTTCGAAGCAAAACAGCGGGCATTGGGCCTGGCCGGGGCAGGCTACCGCCCTCCTTTGCCCCCGCTCCTGCCCGCCGCCGGGTACGACGCCGAGAAGACGATTGGCGCTCGCGTTTGGGCCATGGTCGAAGGCGGCTTCGCCTCCGCACACGATGCCTTGATCGCCAACAAGGTCGCCCACATCTTGTGTGGTGGTCCGGTCGCGGCCGGAACACTTTTACCCGAGCAGCACTTTCTCGATCTCGAACGCGAAGCATTCCTCTCGCTGTGTGGCGAGCCCAAGAGCCAAGAGCGCGTGCAGTTCATGTTGCTCAACAACAAGCCCCTCCGGAACTGATTCGGGTAGCTGATTAGAGGTAAGAAAATGCCATTCCCCCTCAACGTGATCGTTGCATCGGCCGTGCGCACACCCGTTGGCCGTGCGCTCAAAGGCACGCTGCGCAGTACGCGCCCGGAAGATCTGGCTGCGGCCGCCATGATTGCCGCTCTCGCACGCGTACCCGGCCTGAAGGCGGAAGACGTGGACGACGTGATCCTCGGCTGCGCCATGCCGGAAGCCGAGCAGGGGCTGAACATCGCGAGAAATGCCGTATTTCTGGCGAAATGGCCGAACAGCGTGCCCGCTGAAACGATCAACCGCTTCTGTTCCAGCGGTCTGCAAGCAATCGCGCATGCCGCGCTCAGCGTGCAGGCCGGCTTGACTCAGGTTTCGGTCGCGGGCGGCGTCGAATCGATGTCCCTGGTGCCCATGAGCGGCAACAAAGTGAGCCTCAACCCGAAGCTGATGGATGAATACCCAGAGGCATACATCGCCATGGGCCACACCGCGGAGCGCGTCGCCCAGCGCTTCGATGTCAGCCGCGCTGCGCAAGACGCGTTTGCCGTACGCTCGCACGAGCGCGCCTTGGCCGCGATCGCCGCCGGCCGCTTCAATGACGAAGTGGTCCCAGTGAAAGCACGCGTGCTCGAGGGCGACGCGGTCTCCGAGCTCGAGTTCAAAATCGATGAGTGCCCTCGCCCAGGCACGACGCTCGAAGTCTTGGCCAAGCTGAAGCCCGTGTTCAAGCAAGGGGGCTCGGTGACCGCCGGCAACAGCTCACCGACCAATGACGGCGCGGCGGCCACCGTTTTGCTCTCGGATCGCAAGGCGGCCGAGCTCGGCGTGAAGCCACTCGGTCACATTCGCGGGTTCGCGCTGGCCGGCGTCGATCCGGACATCATGGGCATCGGCCCCGTACCGGCAATTCGCAAATTACTGGCTCAAACCGGACTCAGCATCGGCGATATCGATCTATTCGAGATCAACGAGGCCTTCGCGGCACAAGCCATCTACTGCGCGCGCGAACTCGGCGTCCCGGACGACAAGCTGAACGTCAATGGTGGCGCCATCGCCCTGGGGCACCCGCTCGGTTGCACGGGTGCCAAGCTGACAGCGACGCTACTTTACGAGCTGCGTCGCCGCGGCGGACGCTTGGGTATCGTCTCGATGTGCATCGGCGGCGGCATGGGCGCCGCGGCACTATTCGAGGTCTGAGCTTGCTCACCGAGCTTCGGGCAGTCCGCGTCACCAACTGCCCGCACCGAGCGACAGCGCAGCGTAGCCGCCGCGCAGGCCAAAGGGCGGGTCGCCGTTGACTGTCTCGCCGTTCGAAGTCCAGCCATGGATGGGAAAGCCATAGAGCCCGCCCAAGCGCAGCCCGAGCGTATAACCAGTGCGTGCGCCCGGTACCTGCGCGCCCTTACCGACCAACACGGTTTGAGCGAGGATCGAGATCCCCGTCAGAAATCCGTTGTTGCTGAGGGAGACACTGCGCGTCGGGTTCGTCAGCGCGTCGTCGAAGTTGACCTCGCCCTTCGAAGCAACCGTGACGTTCATCCCATAGCCGCCGAGCGAGATCACGGGCGCCACCAAGAAACCGTTCACGCGCAGCAACTGATAGCCGAAGTCGAACGTGCCCCACGCGCCGCTGGCCTTGATCTTGCGGTCGTTCGCGGCATCCACACTGCGAGAGAGCAACGCTGCACCCGAGCCGCCGATCAAGAAGCGACTGAACAAGCCGAAGCCTTGACCGCCCAATAGCGGGAAGACCACCGGCAAATTCGACGGGTAGAGGGCCCGTTGTTCTTGCAAGCGATCGTTGACGGGCCCCATGTCGACCACCATCACGCCGCCGAAGGCGCTGACCCCTCCCAACTTTGGCGCGCCGTTCGCCGTAGTGGGCGCGGGTGCATCCAACGGCTTGCCCTTCGTGTCCAGCGAAGGAGTGGTCAGAGGCTCCGCGAGTGCGGCGCCTCCCACCAATAGGCTCGATAGAAATGCCGTCAGCCCAAGGGCGCGAGAGATAAGGCGGTCCATGTGTGATGGCTAGGCCCTAGCAAGTCCGGGGCCGCGCTCGATCCTCGCGGAAAATCGCAGGAAACAAGCGCTGCTGAGGCGACCCTGCAGTGCCATTCCGCCTCGCGGGAGTGAGCCGCTGTGGCTGGCAGCGACTCACTGCTCGACGAGCGAGTGACTCAGATTGTCACGGACGTCGTGTCGCGCGCCCGATACAGCTCCCAGAACTTGTCGGCGATCGTCGACGCCTCGAGCGTCGCATTGCCGGAGTCGTACGCGGTGCCTTTCACCAGCCCCGTGACCACGACCTCGCCGACGTACACGCCGTCCGGCAACAGGCTCTTGCTCAGCAGGCCCACGGTCTTGTGCTGCGCGGCCTTGCCGATGGCTAGCCCTTGCGAGCCCCACTGGGTCGCCGCTGCGTCCACCGCTGGATCGTAAAATGCAAAGCCGCCGCCGGTGACCAGCAGCGCGCCGCTCTGTGCTTTGAGGTCCGGCAAAACGGCTTGCAGCGCGGCCACTAAGCCGTGCACGGTGACGTCCAGCACCGCGCGCAGGTCGTCCGCGCTGGCGGTCTTCAGATCCCCAGCGCCACCCGTATAGGCGTTCCAGTGCAGAACCTTGATTGGCCCGAGGCTGGCTCGCACATCCGCGATCAGCTTTCCTACCGCGTCGACGTCGCCCACGTCGCAGGGGAACGCTCTCGCGTCGATCTTGTCCGCTACCAGCTTTTGCGCCGCGGCATTCAGGCGCTCGGCGTTGCGCGCGACGATTGCGACGCGATACCCTTCCCGTGCGAAGCGGCGTGCAACCGCGTCCGAGATACCCACTCCGTAGCCACAGATGACGATGGTTTCAGCCATACTCGAGGGTTAGCACCAGTTTGTGTAAACTGGCGAGCGAGACCCACCCGCAGGCCGGATTTGCTTGGGCCCCAGGAGCTGAAAAAAAGAAGCCGCAGATTGTCGATTCGGGCCAGCCCCATTCGCCTTTGAGACGAACCGAAAAACACGAGGGAAGCCCTTCCCCGGTCACTCGCGAAAGGAACGCACCGTGAAGTACCTACTGTTGATCTACGATACCGAGAAGCGTTGGGAATCCGGCTACGAGAAGATGGAACTTGCCGAATACGGCGCATTCGGCAAAGAATTTTCCACGCAGATCCTGGGCGGGAATGCGCTCAAGCCGACCGCGACCGCCACCACGGTGCGCGTGCGCGACGGCAAGCGTCTGACCACGGACGGGCCCTTCGCCGAGACCAAAGAGCAGCTCGGCGGCTACTACCTGGTGGAAGCCGCAGATCTGGACGAGGCCCTCGGTATCGCCGCCAAAATCCCGGCCGCGCGCTACGGGTCGATCGAGGTGCGTCCGCTGATGATCTTCGCGTGATCGATCTCGATCGCTTGTACCGGGCGGAGTGGGGTCACCTGCTCTCGTCATTGATCCGCGCCTTCGGCGACTTCGATGTCGCCGAAGAAGCGCTCCAAGAGGCGTTCTCGGCGGCGGTGGTCGATTGGGCCGAGGCGCCACCGAACAACCCGCTGGCTTGGCTCTACGGCACCGCGCGGCATCGGGCGATCGACCGCATTCGTCACCGCGCGAGATCACAGGCGCTGCTGGCCGAACTTGCGCCTTTCGACGAACGCCACCTGCAATCCACGGTGCCGGACGACGCGGTGCCGGACGAGCGATTGAGTTTGATCTTCACCTGTTGTCATCCGGCATTGGCCGAGGACGCTCGAGTCGCGCTCACCCTGCGAACGTTGGGTGGCCTAACCACCGAAGAAATTGCGCACGCCTTTTTGGTGCCTACGAGCACGATGGCGCAGCGGCTGGTGCGAGCCAAATCCAAGATCCGCGAAGCGGCCATTCCTTACGCAATCCCCGAGGCCGCCGAGCTGCCCGAGCGCTTGTCTGCGGTGATGGTCGTCTTGTATTTGATTTTCAACGAAGGCTACGCGGCCGCGCAGGGCAAGGAGCTGCTGCGCCGAGCGCTCTCGAGCGAGGCCATCGAGCTCACCCGGCTGCTCCGCGCGCTGCTTCATGCTCGGCTCGGCAGTGTGCCGGCGGAGATCGATTCGCTGTTGGCGTTGATGCTGCTCCACGACGCGCGCCGCGAAACGCGGGTCGCTCCGGATGGAGAGCTCGTGTTGCTCGAGGATCAAGACCGAACCCGCTGGGACCGCGTCGAAATCGAGGAAGGCTGCGCGCTAGTCCGTGCCGCGCTCGAACGCGCTCCCCCGGGGACGTACGCGCTGGAAGCCGCCATCGCCGCCGTGCACGCCGAGTCGGCCAGCGCGGAGGCGACGGATTGGGGGCAGATCGTCGGTCTGTACGAGCGCCTGCTCCAGCTCTACCCGTCGCCGGTCGTGGCCTTGAATCGCGCCGTCGCGGTGGCAATGGCCGATGGCTACGACGCGGGTCTCGCGTTGGTCGACGCGCTCGAGCAAGCGCTCGACGGTTATCACTTGTGGCACGCCGCGCGTGCCGACCTGCTACGCCGCCTCGGACGGCGCAAAGAGGCCGTCACGAGCTATCAGCGCGCGCATGCGCTCGCGCACAACGCTTCCGAATTGCGCTTTCTGACGCGGCGGCTGGCCGAGCTCGGCGCGCCCGTCAGCTGAGCGGCTCCGCGCTGACCAGCCGATAGCCGACGCCGAGCGTGGTCAAGATACGAGTCGGGCGCGCCGGATCCTGTTCGATCTTCGTGCGCAAGAGCTTGATGTACACGCGCAGGTAGTGCACCTCATCGACGTGCTCGGCGCCCCACACGGCGCGCAGGATTTGCCGGTGCGTGACCACGCGATCGGCGTTGCGCGCCAGGGTGTCGAGTAAATCGAACTCCGTGCGCGTCAGCGCCACCTCTTTACCCCGGACGAAGACGCGGCGTTGGGTGGAGTCGATCCGCAGATCGCCGACGTTCAAATCACGCCGCTCCAGCGCGGGCACCGGACGTCGCAACGCAGCTCGGATGCGAGCCATCAGCTCACCCTCGCGAAATGGCTTGGTCACGTAGTCGTTGGCGCCGCTATCGAGCGCGCGAACCTGATGCTGCTCCTCACCGCGGGCCGACAGCACGATGATTGGGAACTCGTGTTCCTGCCGCACGCAAGCCGTGACCACGAAGCCGTCGATGTCGGGCAGACCGAGGTCCAAGAGCATCGCATCCGGCGTGCGCGTCTGGATTTGACTGAGGGCCTCAGCGCCCGTCGCCGCTTCGCGAACGTCATAACCGTAGTTGCGCAGGGTGAACGACACCACGCTGCGCATTTCGGGATCGTCTTCCACCACCAGCAAGAGTGATCGATTCATGGGTCGAGCGAGGCCTCTCTGGAGAGCTGCTCTCGGGCAGCTGCGAACGGGACGGTGAACTCGACCAGCGTACCTCCGCCCGCTCGCTCCCGCACGCCGATTTTGCCGCCGTGGGCGCGAATGATCGAGCGGCAGATGGTCAGCCCGAGCCCAACCCCACCATCGCTCTTGGGCGCGTGCTGGCCACGATAGAACTTCTCGAACACCTTTTCCCGTTCGTGTTCCGCGATCCCCGGCCCGTTGTCTTCGACCTGGACGAGCACCGAGCCCTCGGCGGCGCGGGCATAAACGGCGATGGTCGGGTCCGAACCCCCGTAGCGCGTCGCGTTCTCGAGCAGATTGACCAAGACTTGCTCGAGCAGCACCGGCTCGGCGGAGATCAACGGCAGATCAGCGGCAATTTCGCTGATAATCGGCGACTTTCGCGAGCGATCGTTGAAGCGCTCCACAGCCGAAAGCACGATGTCATCGACCGACTCCGGTGTACGACGGAGCTCGACGTTCGCGGACTCGAGGCGCGTCACCGAGAGCAAATTGTGGATCAGCCGACTCAGGCGCTCACCCTCACTCACGACCGAGCGTAAAATTTCATCGGCTACTTTGGGTTCAATCTCGGCCGTGCGCCCGATCAGCGCGGCGCCAGCGGCGATCATCGTCGCCAGAGGTGTCTTCAAGTCGTGCGAAACGGCACTCAGCAAGGAACTGCGCAGCCGTTCCCCTTCAGCCTCCAGTTGAGTGCGGCGCACCGCGCCGGCAAGCTGAACTCGCTCCAGCGCCGTCGCCAATTGGTTCACGCAGGCAGCGAGCAAAAAGCCCTGCTCCGACTCCTGCTCGAAAGGGACGCTGGGCCTCATGCCGACCGCGCCCAGAGAAGAGTGCGCGCCGATCACGGGTACCCAAATCGCAGTACCGGATGGCGCGCTCTCTTTGGTGAACTCCCGGCGCAGCCAGGCGCTTTGCGAAAGCAGGCGATCTCGCGGGGTTTCCGCCGGCTCGAGGGTGCCCTCGGGCGTCTGCAGCAGCACGCTCACCGGTACCCCGAACAGCTTGGTCAAATGGCGCGCAGTGACCGCAGCCAGTTGATGGGCATCGCGTGAGCTCGACAGCTCCACGTTCAATTCATAGAGCGCTTGAGTGCGCGCGGCGGTGGCGCGGGCGGCTTGCTCTTGGCGCCGTGAATTCTCGCTGAGCGTGCTCACGACGCCCGCAACTACGACCATCGCCACGAAGGTGACGATGCTCTCGGCGTCGGACCAAGCCAACGCGTACCGGGGCGTGATGAAGAAGAAATCGAAGGCGAAGATGCTGACGATGCTGGCCACCACCGAGGTGCGGACGCTGGAACGGAGCGAAAGGAAGACGATCCCGAGCAGATGAATCATCGCCAGATCGGCGAGGTGGCCGTAGGGCTCGACCAGATGAGCGCCGACGATACTCAGTCCGACGCACGCCACCGCCAGGCCATAGGCGCGCACCACTCGAGTCAAAGCCGCCAATTGTGTGATCATTCGTGAGATTGATGAGACGGAATTAATTTCGCGTCAATTTGCGCTCAAGCACGCGTAGACGACTTTTGATGTCCTGGCGATGTCCGGGCAGGAAATAGGAAACAGAGCCACACCCGGCTCTTGGGTACCTAGCTGGTGGGCCGTCATCCCAAGGAGACCAGTGATGCTGAGCAATCTCATAGAATCGTTCACAGTGTGCAAGAGGAAGCGTTTTGCAAAAAGTTTATTTTTGCTGGCGCTCGCTCTGCTCACTGTCCTCACCGCGGCCCTGCCGAGGCTTTCGCAGGCTCAGAGCGCCGAGCCGGCAGCCACAGCCGCACCCGCGGTGCCCGCCGCAGCCGCACCCGTGCTCGACGCCAAGGCGATCGAAGAGCGGCTGGGCGATCTCGAGGCGTACATCAACAACGGCGCGCGGGTCTCGAAAGAGTCCAAGGTGGCGGGCGCAGGGCCTGGTCACAACGCCTGGATGATGGTTTCGGCCGCGCTGGTCTTGTTCATGACCTTGCCCGGTCTGGCGCTGTTCTACGGCGGCCTCGTGCGCACGAAGAACGTGCTCTCGGTCATGGCCCAGTGCTTGGGCTCGGCCGGCATGGTCACGATCTTGTGGGTCGTGATCGGCTACAGCCTGTGTTTTGCCCCTGGAACACCGTTCTTGGGAGGCACCAAGTTCGCCATGCTCGCGGGCGTGGACGCGATGCCCAACGGTGACTACGCGGCCTGGGTCTCGCAAAACGTGTTCTCGATGTACCAGCTGATGTTCGCCATCATCACGCCCGCGCTGATCGTCGGCGCCATTGCCGAGCGCATGAAGTTCAGCGCGCTGATGATCTTCATGGCGGTCTGGATGTTCGTCGTTTACTTCCCGCTCGCGCACATGGTCTGGGGCGTGGATGGTTTCATGAACGGCGTGTGGAACGCCAAGGCGGGCATCAAGGCCATCGATTTCGCCGGCGGCACCGTGGTGCACATGTCCTCGGGCTGGTCCGCGATCGTGCTCGCGCTGATCGTCGGCAAGCGCAAGGGCTTCGGCAAAGAGAGCTTCGCGCCGCACAGCTTGGTCTTGACCATGGTTGGCACGGGCATGCTGTGGGTCGGTTGGTACGGCTTCAACGCCGGTAGCGCGGTCGCTGCCGACGCCATCGCGGCCAATGCCTTCATGACCACGACCATCGCTACCGCCGTCGCGTGTGCGGCTTGGCCGGCCGCAGAATGGATCACGCGTGGCAAGCCCACGGTGCTCGGCTTTTGTTCCGGCGCGGTCGGCGGCCTGGTCGTGATCACTCCCGCCGCGGGCTTCGTGACCCCGGTCGGTGCGATCATCATCGGCGTGATCGCTGGCATCGTGCCGTTTCTCGCCTGCACCAAGTTGAAGCAGATGCTGGGCTACGACGACGCGCTCGATACCTTCGGCGTGCACGCCGTCGGCGGCACGATCGGCGCACTCGTCACAGGTTTTCTCGCCGATGCCGGCATGAATCCCAACCTCAACACGAACCTCAAAGATCTCGTGGGCAACGGCCTGTGGCTCGAGCAACTCAAGGCAATGGGCTTGACGATCGCGCTGGCCGTCGGGGCGACGGTCGCCATCGGCTACACGCTCAAAGCCACGATCGGCCTACGCCCGAACGAGGAAGACGAGGAGCTCGGGCTCGACCTCGCAGACCACGGCGAGCAGGGCTACCACACCAGCGAGCACACCTACGGCCACCTGGACACCGAAGACCACGGTGCACCGGCCGCGACTGGCTCGGCCGCCGTCGGCTCGACCTGATTTGCTCCACGACCGCACTGAAACGTAGCGCGAGCGCTGCGCCGTCGATTACCGGGAGTTCTCGACGGCGCAGCGCTTCTTTTTTTGTTGGCCTCAGCGCCCGACCCACCACTCGCTGAACTCGGCAAAGTCGATCTCGCCGTTCTGGTCGGCATCCAGCGACGTGAACGCGGATCGGACTTGCGCGTCCTCGTAACCGAGGCCGAGCGCGTCGAGCAGCGCCGAGAATTCGCTCAACTCGATGCGACCATTCCCGTCGCTGTCGTACTGGTCATAGGTCGCCCGGAGCGCGCTGTTATCCATGGACTGCGGCTTTATCAGGCCTAAATGAAAAAGGTAACCGATCGTGGTCGTCGGGGTCCGGAGTGTACAAGCATTGCTGTGAGTCGATGCGTTTTCGACTTTTGTTACAAACTCTGGTCTCTTACACGTTCGGATTCGGGCTTTGTCTGGATGATGATGCGCAGAAGTACTGCGAGAGTTGCGCGAAGACGAAGCCTCCGGCTACGTGCGACCGCTGCGTGGTCGTCGCCTCGGTGCATTGAGCAAGGCCTAGCGCGGCCCGCCCGCGCGTACGGCCGGTGCCAGCACGTCGCGCACGAAATCCTCGATCGAGCGGGGCGGATGGCCCGCTGCCCAGCGGGGCCGTGCTCGCAGCCGTTGGCGTCGGAATGCTCCCCGAAGTGCTGTGCACCGAGGACGTGGCAAAAAACGCGTCATCCGCGTCCTCGACGTTGACAATACCATAGGGGGGTATAGGTAACCGATCGGTCATTCCGATGCATACCATTCGAGACAGAGACAAGCTGGTCGCGCGCGTGCGCCGCATTCGCGGTCAGATCGAAGCAGTAGAAAAGGCGATCGCGAATGAAGAGGACTGCTCGAAGGTACTGACAACCGTCGCCGCCTGCCGCGGCGCGCTGACCGCGCTCACCGCAGAAATCCTCGAAGATCACATTCGCTTTCACGTCATGGACCCGGAAGCGAAGGCGAACTCGAAACGGGCACGTGCAGGCGAAGAACTCATCGACATTGTCAGAGCTTTCTTGAAATAGACCGGTGACATGGCAACGACGACATTGAGGCCTTCGTTCGTCGCCCCTCGACTCCGGGCGGCGGCGCTCTGGGAGTCGCATGGCAAAGCCATCACGACGCTGCTCTGCGCCGCGTTCGTAAGCGGCGGCTGGATGGCCCATCGAGCCGGACTAGGTGATGTGGGAACGGCTCTGATCTTCCTGGTGGGCTACGTGCTGGGCGGATATCGGCAGGCGATCGAGGGGACGACCACGCTCTTCAAAGACCGTGAGCTCGACGTGGATCTGCTGATGGTAGTGGCGGCTATCGGTGCTGCCGCCATCGGCTACTGGTTCGACGGCGCACTCCTGATTTTCATCTTCGCGCTGAGCGGGACGCTGGAGGGATATGCCAGCGCGCGCACGAAGCGCGATATCGAAGCGCTGATGGCGCTTCATCCAGAGGACGCGCTTGTCGTCCGCAACGGCCGTGAACAGCGAGTTCCTGCGGCGTCGCTTGCCGTCCACGAGACCCTGATCGTCAAGCCAGGTGAACGCATCGCGGCGGATGGACTCATTGTCGAGGGGACGTCCGCCGTAAACCAGGCGTCGATTACCGGTGAGTCGATGCCCACCGACAAGCACGAGGGCGACGAGGTCTTCGCGGGGACGATCAACGGTCATGGCGCGCTTCGAGTGACCGTGACCCGTCCAGCGGCAGACACGATCTTGGCGCGGATGATCCAGCTCGTGCAGCAAGCTCAGGAGCGCCGTCCGCCGGCGCAGCTGTTCATCGAGCGATTCGAGCGCGGGTACGCCAAGGTTGTCGTCATTGGTGCGATCGCGGTCGTTGCGCTTCCGAGCCTCGCACATTGGTGGACATTCCGCGAAGCTCTATATCGAGCAATGATCTTTCTCGTGGTGGCCTCGCCGTGTGCGCTCGCCGCGTCGATGATGCCGGCGCTTCTTTCGGCTTTGTCGAACGGGGCCCGCAACGGAATCCTGTTCAAGGGGAGCACGTTCATCGAGAGTCTCGGGCGCGTCCGCGCCATTGCTTTCGACAAAACGGGAACGCTCACGTCGGGACATCCCGTAGTCACCGATGTCATCTCGCTTTCTGACGAGAGCGAAGACGAGCTCCTCGCCTTCGCCGCAGCCATCGAGAGCCGGTCCGAGCACCCTCTGGCAACGGCGATTGTCGGGGAAGCAGCACGGAGAAATTTGACGAGCAAGGTGTCCTCCGGCCTGCAGTCGGTGCCCGGGGTGGGTGCCCATGCTGTCGTCGGCGGCCAAATCTGGTCGATAGGCAAGGCCTCGCTGTTTCCCGACGTCTCCGCCCTCGCTGGCGCCCGACATCAGGCGCTCACGGCCGAGGGCAAGACCGTCGTCATGCTCGGAAGCGAAGGCGTCCGCGGATTGATCGCCTTGCGCGACACGGTCCGCCCGCGAGCGGGCAGCGCGGTGCGCGCTCTGCGGGGCTTCGAGCTCGACAGAGTCGTGCTCGTCACCGGGGACAATCACCGTACGGCAGATGCGGTCGGCAGAGAGGTCGGAATTACGGAGATCCACGCCGAACTCCTCCCAACTGACAAGGTCCGTGTGGTCGAGGACCTAGTACGTCGCTATGGGCGCGTCGCGATGGTCGGCGACGGCGTGAATGACGGACCGGCACTTGCTGTGTCTAGCGTGGGTATCGCCATGGGCGTCAGCGGCACGGATGTCGCGCTGGAAACCGCAGACGTAGTCCTCACCAGCGATGACTTGGAGAAGATTCCTTACGCCGTCGCGCTCGGACGACAGGCAGTCCGGATCGTCAAGCAGAATCTCATTCTGGCTCTGGGCATGATCGTTCTCCTCGTCATCTCCGATCTCCTCGGCTGGATGACACTTCCGTGGGGCGTCGTCGGACACGAGGGCAGCACGCTGCTCGTGACGTTGAACGGGCTGCGACTTCTTCGGCAAATACGTCTCGACGTCGGGGCCGAATAGTTGCGGGCAGTTGCCCCCGACCCGCTCTCTGCCCCCCGAGACACTAGACGGCGTAAAGGCGAGCGTCTGCAGGCCGCGAATTGCCGAGAAAACCTCGTGGTACATCGAACGAATCGCCCCCGCGATTTGAGCCTCCAACCGTCCGAGTCTGGCCCGCATTCCTCGATGTAAGCCTAATCCCGCTCTACTCACCGGTCGTCACGAACGGTCCTCGACGAGCGCGGGCCGAGCCTGTATAGCGAGCGCGGCGATAGCCCGATCACGAACGCACGGCCAATGTTTCACGTGCGTTTCGAGCGATTCTGAGCGGCCGTCGATTAGCCATTCGTCGAGGAGCTTGGATCTTGGAGAACGCGACAGAGCAAAGCGACGCGCCCGGCACGAGTGACCAAGAATCAGCGGTCATCGTCGCGGCCGTCGATACTTCACCGCGAGGCAGCCGGGTCGTCGAGATCGCCGCGCGCCTCGCTCGGCGCAACTACGAGAACGCGGTGCTGCACATCGTGCACGTGTTCAAAAGGGGCTGGCTCGATCAACACACGGTCGACGGCCTCTCGATCGATCAAAATATGGAAGAGGCGCGCCGCTACCTCGACCACTACGTGCGCATGGCGCGCCGTCAGTGCTCGGCGGAAGTGCACGCGCACTTCGCGGTCGGAGAGCCCGTCGACGAAATCGTGCGCCTCGCCGATGGCGTGAACGCCGATCTGGTCCTCATCGGTGCGCAGGACTCGGTCGGCGCGATCGAGCGCCTGCTCATCGGCACGGTCACGGCGAACGTGATGCAACGAGCGCACTGCTCGGTCATGGTCGTGCGCTCGAAGGAGCGCGCCCCACGGCGAGAGTGAGGACGGGCAAGGGTCGCTACTTCTGCGTGATCGAGAAGTTCAACGGTGTCGTTCCTTAGTAAAATGTCTCGGAGCCCGTGATGCCAACGGCAGCGTCAATCGTTTCTCCCGCGTCCAGCTCGAGGCTGTCCGAATAAGTCGGGTTGCTGCTCGTCGTGTGCTCGAAGAGCACCTCGGTTCCGCGCAAGACAGCGCCGTCGGTCTCACCTCCATCACCGGCGAAGAACTGGACATCGATCCGGTACGTGCCCGAGCTGGGCGCGGTAAAACGAAACGTCGAGTACTCGCCGTGGGGCCCTGGGTGTGCCCAACATTTTCCGGGAATCGTGCCATTGAACGCGGCGCCATCCGCGTAGTTCTTTCCCAAATCCGGAGCGCCGGACGTACTGTTGTTTGGGTCATCCCAGTAGGCCGCCGTACCCTGCTTTCCACCACGCGGGTGCGCAACGAGTGGTTCCGCCGCGAGACCGGTGCTGTCGCCGTACGACCACATCCCGCACGGCTTCGTCGTGTCGCAGAAGTCGTCGAAGATGTCCCAGCCGCCTTGAGTGGAGCTGCCTCCATCGCCCGCGCTGCCTCCATCGCCCGCGCCGCCTCGGTCACCGGCGGGCCACTGTCAAACCAAGGAGGGCCGGGGCCGAAACCGAGATTTTGGTCATGGTTCCAAACTCCGTTCAATCCATACGCCGCGTGCCTGAACTCGATGCCATTGCCAGGTCGGCCCCGGATGATACTTCTCGCAGACTCGAATCTACCTTCGGCGGCACATGAAAACCATGTTCGTTATGAGCATGTGAGATTGCCGGCCAGACCAGCGAACCGTCAAAAGAACGAGCCGCTGAATGCTGGCAGCATCGGGAGTGCGGACGGCGATTTGGCGTCGAAACGCAGCACGAGGCCGTTGATCTCCGGGATCACGTAGACATGTCTTCCGTCGAACAGGGCCCCCGAAAAACTGCGCGCTTTGGCGTTCACGGTCGACAAGTCGAAGGCCGACCACGAGCTCCCGGTTCCGAACTCCGCAAGTGTGTCGTAGCGCACGAGCGTACTTTCCTTCGGGGGTAGGTAGAGATAGCGCCCGTCGAATGCAGCCCCTGCCGCGCTCGTCGCGGTCGGGAAAACAGAAGACACCTTGAATGGCGACCAGGACTTGTTATCCGTGAACGTCGCGCTGGTGTCGTAGCGCATGACGATGCCGTAGTAGCCGACGGCATCTTCTCCCGGTGAAGTGTACAGGTAGCGGCCATCGAAGCCGCCACCCACGAACCCGTACGCTTGCGAGCTCACCAACGCAGTCTCGAACGACGACCAAGAGGCGACGTCCGCGAAAGCCAGCCGCGAATCGTAACGAAGGATCGGTCGGCTCTCGTACGTCGCCGAGTTCGGGAGCAAGTACAGGTAGTTCCCGTCGAAAACAGCGCCCTGAAAGCCGGTCCGCCCAGATGCTGCCAAGGTCACATCGAACTTGGACCAAGACTCCTTGGCTCCGAAGTCCGCGTGCGTGTCGTAGCGCAGCACGAAGTTTCCATCGAACCCGGGTAGGAAATACAGGAATCGCCCGTCGAACCCGATCCCTTCGTAGGCCGTGCTATCCGAAGCACTTTGTCCGGTCACCGTGGTCGCGTCAAACGTCGACCAGGATGCTCCAGACGCAAAATCCTGCTTCGTATCGTAACGCAACACCTGACTGTTGCCGAGCGGGCCCGCGGGCGCCGCGTAGACGTAACGCCCGTCGAACGCAGCTCCGCCGAAGCCGCTCGCCACCGGCGCCAAGGACGTCGTGTCGAAGGTGGCCCATGAGCTGGGAGCCGTAAAATCTGCCAGCGTATCGAGCCTGACTAGCTGATGCTTGCCAAAGCTCTCGGGTAGGAAGTAGGCGTAGCGTCCGTCGAAAGTGCTACCGGAAAACTTTTCGGCGCTAGCCGGCAAACTCGCGGTATCGAAGACGCTCCAGAGTGCGGAACTAGTCACTGAGTGATACCCGACGCTCGTCGTTCCGCCCGTTTCACTCGTGTCACTCATGTCACCCGCGGCCCCCGCGGTGCCGCCGGCAGTCGCTACGCCACCCTCCCCGGCACTCGACCCAAGCGCGGAGTCCCCGCCGTCAGCCCCAGCATCGCCGGTCGTTGCAGATCCGTTCGATCCCGCTTCGGATGGCGCGCCGCCAGCGGGCGCCCCTGCTGACGCCTCTTGCTCGTCGGACGACGAACCACAATTGTCGAGCAGCACCAGCGCACCGAGCCCAAACATCATCGCACCAAGCGCGTGGCGGCAGTGGCGCACGCTCTGTCTCTCAATTGCCATTCAGGCCCCTTTTCGATGAGTGCAATCGCAACCTAACACGAGCCCACTCTTACATAATCTGTATGACGATCTTTGAAGCAAGATCCTTCAAGTCGATTTGCTCGAGAAGCGTCGTGTCGGACGTGGGCGATATCGCTCCACAGTCGAAGCACAGAACAGACCGTCGCTGCGACGGCATGCTGCATGACCTGATTCACTGTCCCCGTGAATGAAGTTGTTCAGGCTCGGACCGGTCGTCATCAGACAGGCACACGCGCGGGGCTGAGCTGCGCGCAATAGCCATCCGATGACCGCCGCTCTGGTCCTCAGCCGCACCTGACAGGCCGCGCCGCGCAATCAGCCAAGGATAATCATGAGTTAGAGAAGCCTTTGTGAAACATGGCCGAAACCTACGGCCCCCCCACTATTCGACCATCAAGGAGGTCGGATGCGCGAGCAGATGAAGGTCGAGCGGGGTTCGTACATGCTTCAGAACTGGCGTCGTTGGCTGGCGCTCAGCGCGTGCTGCCTGGCGGGGCTGCTCGCTTGGGCCCCCATCGCTCACGCTGCCGACGCGGAGCCCGACAAGACCGGCGCGTTTCAATCGACACCCACGCCCGCATCGGTCCCCGGCTACAGCAAGCTCGACCCGAAGAAAATGACACCGGAGCAAGTCGCTTCCGGCATCGATGCCGTCGCCCAGTCATCCTCGCACAATTACTTCTCGATCAACTTCGTCTGGGTCTTGATTGCAGGGTTCCTCGTCATCTTCATGCAGGCTGGCTTCGCGCTGGTCGAGACGGGATTGTGTCGCGCGAAGAACGCCGCGCACACCATGTCGATGAATTTCTTGGTCTATGCCCTGGGCATGTTCGGCTTCTTCGTGTCCGGTTTTGCGTTGATGTGCAGCGGGATGAACGGCACGGCCATCGGCGGACCGCTGAGCTTGGGCGGGCTCCCCACGCTCTCGCATATGTTCACGGTCGGCTCCGCCGTGGGCGGCGACCACGGTTGGGGCGTGTTTGGCACCACCGGCTTTTTCCTGACCGGCGCGGGCTACGACTCGGGCGCGATCGTGATGTTCCTGTTCATGATGGCGTTCATGGACACCACCGCGACCATCGTTACCGGTGCCTGCGCGGAACGCTGGCGCTTCAAGAGCTTCTTCATTTTTAGCATCTTCGTGGGTGGTTTCATCTACCCCATGTTCGGCAACTGGGTCTGGGGCGGTGGTTGGCTCGCGCAGATTGGCTATCGCCTCGGCTTCGGCCACGGCGCGGTCGACTATGCCGGCTCGGGGGTGGTCCACCTGCAAGGTGGCGCGCTGGCCGTGATCACCGCTTGGATGCTCGGCCCGCGCATCGGTAAATACGTCAATGGACAGCCGCAAGCGATCTTACCCCATCACATTCCGATGGTGCAGCTCGGCACCTTCATTTTGGCGTTTGGTTGGTTCGGCTTCAACGCGGGCAGCTCACTCGCTGGCACGGACGGTCGCATTGGCATCGTGGCGGCCAACACCATGATCGCCGGCATGGCCGCCAGCTTGAGCGGCGTGGTTTACATGTGGAACGTATACGGTAAGCCCGATCCGTCCATGATGTGTAACAGCATGCTCGCCGGCCTGGTCGCGATCACTTCACCGTGTGCGTTCGTGACGCCGCTCGGCGCCTTCATCATCGGCATCGTCGCAGGCGTATTGGTGGTGTGGAGCGTGTTCTTCGTCGAGCGCATGGGCATCGACGATCCAGTCGGCGCCATCAGTGTGCACGGCGCGAACGGGGTGTGGGGTTTGATTGCGGTCGGCTTGTTCTCCGACGGCAGCTACGGCGCAGGCTGGAACGGAGTGGGTGCAAGCCAATACATGGGACAAGCCGGCCGCGGCGTGACGGGCTTGTTCTACGGTGACCCTTCTCAGCTCGTTGCTCAATGCATTGAAGCCGGAACTTGCATCGCCTGGAACGTGATCATCGGTGGCTGCCTCTTTTGGCTGATCGGCAAGCTGATCGGCGGCAATCGAGTCTCGGCCGAGACCGAGATCGGCGGGCTCGACGTGCCAGAGATGGGCGTCCCGGGCTATCCAGAATTCGTGCTGCAGTCCGAGATGAATCCCCCGGGTTGAGCCGCGCGCTCAACCCGCCGGCATCTCGTGCAGCTGCCGGATCTCGCTCTGCCCTTCACCGACCACGCGCAAGAAGCGCTTGCCCCACTCGACCGCTTCTTCCTTCGACTTCACTTGCATCAAGCAGAAGCCCGCGATCAGCTCCTTCGTCTCCGGGAATGGTCCATCGGTGACGGTAAATTTCCCGGAGTCGATGTCGACGCGCACGCAGTAGGAACTCGGCAAGCAGCCCTCCACCGCGAGCAGCACACCCGCCTTGGCCATGTCCCCGATCAAGTTGCCCATGGTCTCTTGCTCTTGGGGCGTCGGGGGCGCGTGAGATTCGGCCGTGCCGGGCCCGTAAAGGCATAAAAATCGCATATTTAGTGACTCCTTTGATGTTTGACGGGCGTCCGAGCCAGGAGATTTCTCCTGGCTCTACCCACACGTCAAACGGGGCCGCCGTCGATCGACACGGCCAACGATCATTTTTTCTCGGGCGATGCGCAGCCTTGCGCTCGTTCCAAGAGCAACGCGCGTTCACGCGCGTTGCGTGTCAGCGACGCGGCGCGCTCGAACTCCGAACGCGCTTCGTCCAAACGGCCAAGCCGGTGGAGCAGATCCCCGCGCACGCTCGGCAGCAAGTGATAGGTGCGCAGCGAGGGCTCGGTCAGCAGCTGATCGATGATCGCCAGACCCGTAACGGGCCCTTCCGCCATCGACACGGCCACGGCGCGGTTCAGCTCCACGATCGGCGACGGCGTCCTTTCGTAGAGGTCTGCGTACAGCGTCGCGATGCGCGTCCAGTCCGTCGCCTCCGCCTGGCCGGCACGCGCATGACAAGCCGCAATCGCCGCTTGCAAGGCGTATGGGCCGCTCGCACCGCCGAGCGCTTCGGCACGCGCCAAAGCCGCGAGCCCACGAGCAATGAGCAAGTGATCCCAACGCGCACGGTTCTGGTCCAAGAGTAGAATCGGCTCGCCCTTGGGCCCCGTGCGTGCCTTGGCGCGCGAAGCTTGGATTTCCATGATCGCCACCAGACCGTGAACCTCCGGCTCCGTTGGCGCGAGCTCGGCCAAGATCCGGCCGAGGCGGAGCGCGTCGTCGCACAGCCCCGGACGCATCCAATCCTCCCCCGCCGTGGCCGAGTAGCCCTCGTTGAAGATCAGGTACACGACCTCCAGAACAGAAGCCAAGCGCTCCGCGAGCTCCGGCCCGCGTGGCACTTCGAAAGGCACTTTCGAATCTGCCAGCTGGCGCTTGGCGCGCACGATACGCTGCGCAATGGTTGGCTCGGGAACCAGGAACGCGCGCGCAATTTCCTCAGTCGTGAGCCCACCGAGCAAGCGCAGCGTGAGCGCAACCCGCGCCTCGGTGGACAAGATCGGGTGGCACGAGGTGAACACGAGCCGCAACAGATCGTCGCCCACGTCGTCGTCGATCGCGGCGTCCAAATCCGGCGCGCTGAACTCAGCGCGCGTTTCGATCTCGTGGCTGATTGCTTCTTGCTTACGTTGCCAACGCTTGCCGCGCCGAAGCTCGTCGATCGCGCGACGCTTGGCCGTCGCCATCAGCCACGCTCCGGGATTGTCCGGAACCCCCGACTCGGGCCAGCGCTCGAGCGCGACCACGAGCGCGTCTTGCGCCAACTCCTCGGCCCGGCCAACGTCCTTCACGAGCCGCGTGAGCCCGGCGATGAGTCGCGCGGATTCGATCCGGAACACCGCGTGAACCGCGCGTTGAGCGTCAGAAACCGTCACCGCCATCGACTAAAACGAGATGCACCAGCGGCGCAAGCCGCTCCCGTCGCTCGAGCTCGACAATAACTGACATAAGGCTGTCATTTAGCCCTGGCAGCCTGCTTTCCTCGCTAGCAATCAGCGAAAGGAACCCGCCCATGAGTCATCAGAAATCCGACGAAACTGCCCCGGCGAGTGGATCCAAACTTCACACCGGCGGCTGCCACTGCGGCGCGGTTCGGTACCAAGTCACCATCGACGCGAACTTCAAGACTCTGGACGACGTCGAGCCGCTCGACGTGAAGGTGAGCTATTGGGACGGGCGCCACGACAACTGGCACGCCGGTCCGATGCGCGCTTCGCGACAGCGCCACGCAAGCGCTTCGCGATGCCGCCCTGCGACGAAGAAAAGATGCTGCGTTCGCACCGCGTTCGCACAGTATCCTCTTCGTTGGCGAGCGGTACCGCGGAGCTCGGTTCGTTTTCTGTCGTTTTCGCCGGCCGAGCTGTGTGTTTGCGAGCTGCGCACTAAGTTCAGCGATAGCGCCAGCTGCGGCCTGCGGACCCGCCTGAGACAAGATGCACCAACGCCACGAACAACGAGGCGCCGATGATCGACCACAGGATCGGGAACGGGTGGTTATCGATGGTGACCATCAACAACTCTGGCAGATGGAAGTAATGAGCCACGAAGGTACCCAACAAGGCACCTACGAAACCCACGGCAATTGATACGAAAAACCCGCCGCCGGTACCTCCGCCGATGGCGCGACCGATACCGCCGCAGATGCCGGCGACAATCAACAGAACCACAAGACCGGTGATGGATATCGTCATGCGCCTGGACGATGCAAAACGCGCGCCCAATCTAGGGACACGACCGAGGCGAATTGGTGTTGAACTCAGGGCGCCCAGATCGCGCCGTGTGAGTCTTCCTCGGCCGGCGAGGACGCGGCGACATAGTAGTAGGCGGAGACCGACGCACGGAAGCGGCCTTCGGGGCAGGCCAATGGTTGGGGGTGACCGTGCCAGTAGCTGTCGCCGTGGTCCATCACGATCAGGCGATCGAGCAGCGGCAAATAGCTCGCCTCACAGCGCGTGCGCGGCTCGTCCCACAACTCGAGCGCGCCACCCCAAGCGGGCTGCCAATCGAGACCCAGGTAGTAGATCACCGTCAACTTGCGTTCGAGGTGGCGCGTGCGGTCACGATTGAAGTCGGCGTGCAGCGCCAGGTGGCCACCGGGCAAAGTCAAGGATGGCCCCGCGCCCCGGAAATGCGGGTCGGCGATCAGCCCCTCGATGCCGGTCAAAGCCCCTAGAAAATCCAGGAATGCCATCGCCGAAAGCTCGGACAGCAAATGGCGCAGGCCTGCATCGACGCCCTCGAACCCGCTGCGCTGCAGTTGCCCCATGCGCGCGGATTGCTCGCGGTAGTCACGCCGCATCCAAGCCCCGTGCTCGGGACCGGGAAAGCGCTTCGCCAGCGCGTGCGCGCAATTGTCACCCAAAAATCCATCGAACACCGCGTGCGGAAAGGGCCGCGCCGCGCGGTAAGCTTTGCGCTGTGAGAGTCCGAGCGCCTTGAGCGGTTTGCGCTCCAAGAACCAAGCGGGCATTGGCTCGGTCTGCGTCACCGTCCCGCTCATTCAGACCTGCTGAAACAGCTCGATCATCATGCGGTACGAAAGCAACGCGAGCGCGGGATCATAGCGCGGCCCTTCGTCGCGCAAGAAGGCGTGCGCGGCGTTCAGCTCGTGCCAGGTAAAGCGACGTTTGGTCTCGAGCAGCCGCGCCTGAATCAGGGCGCGGCCTTCGTCTGGCACGTGTGGGTCTTGGCGTCCCCAAACCATCAGCAATTCGCCGGAAATCTCGCCCGTCCGAGCCAAGGAGTCATCACCGCCCAGACCGAGCGAGCCCTTGTGCAAGTCGGTGGCGTAAAAGCACGCAGCGGCTCGCACGCGCGGGTCGAGCGCACAACGGTAGGCCAAGTGACCGCCGATACACACGCCGGCGCTATACAGTCGGCCATTGCAGTCGTCACGCGTCTCCAAGTGGTCGAGGCAAGCGCGCGCGTCGGCGTCATACGCGGGCACGCTCTTGGCCGTCTTATGGTGATTGCCACGCTCGGTGCCCGCCGCATCGTAGGCGAGCACACTGCCCGCGGGCTCGAGCTCGTGAAAGATCTCGGGCACGAGCACCACGAACCCTTGGCCCGCGAGCATCGCGGCCATGCGCCTGATCGGCCCCGTGCGCTGAAAGATCTCGGAGAACAACACGATGCCCGGACGACGACCGGCCGCCACCGGTTTCGAGACATGCGTATTCATCACGCCGCTCGGGGTCTGCAGCTCGACAACCGACTCTTCGAGAATCATTGCGCGAGGATAGCGCGGAGGAACAGACGAGGGCACCAGGTAGCGTGGGGGACGTCGTCGCAGAGGCCTTCCTAGGCCTCCAACAACCCCTTCGCTGGCCGGGTCGTCGTGCTCATTCGGGAGCGCAGCCCATGCCAGAGGCGAATTCCCGGTCCGGTCGACTCGGTTCACGTCCGCGCGCCGCGAAAGCTCTCCGGAGGCGGACCTCGAGCGAGGCTGCTCGGCGCGCCTGAACGGGAACTGCCACTCGGCCTCTCAAAGTCGCGATCGTTTTTGCCCGAATCACATCGTGCTTCAGCGAGTAGTTGCGCGGGGCGCAACTACTCGTGGACAACTGGGTTCACCGTGCGATCGAGGTGCCGGTTGCCCGACGACGACCGATCGCCGCGGCCCTGAGCCCTGACGCCGGCCCGACTGGCCGCCGAGCTTCGCGCGATATCCCCTGCCTGTCGGGTCAGGGCCTTACGACGGGAAGAGCTCGACGTGGGTCTCCGCAGTGCGCCCGAAGTACAGCACCCGGCGCCCTGGGAAAGAGACCAGGTAGCCTGCACATCCAGCGCGTTTCACCTTGTCGCAAAAGCCCTTGTAGGTGTAGCCGGGCACGAGCGCCTGCGCTTCACGGATCGCGGCTTGCACCGCCCCGGTGTCGAATTGGGCGGCGACGGCGACGGTGCTCCTATGCGTCGGCAGCTCGAGGCCTTCACCATCGGGTAGATAGTAGGTGGCCTGACCCAGCCGCAGATCGACGAGATAGCCATCGAAGCCCGCCTCTATCAATGTGCCGACGATCTGCGGGAAGGTGATGCTGCCATTCTCGGCGCCCTCGAGACATCGTTGTGCCGTTGCTCGTTGTTTGGTGTCCATGGGATTGGTTCCTTTCGAAGCGCTGTCCAGTGATGGGACGCTTGAGCGTGCGCTAGGCGATTGCTAGCTTGGTGATGAATGTCAGTCGACGGGGACTCCCGTGAGGCCCCGCTTTTCAACGACGTCCTTCAAAACGCGCAACAACGCCGCACGTTCCTTGGGCGTCAGGTGATCGAAGAACTCCGCGTCGTTGGCGTCGGCGAGCGCGGCCAGTTTCGGCACGAGGGCGCGACCTGCGGGCGTGAGCGCGAGGGTGTGAGCCCGTCCGTCACTGCGGTCGTCCGCGCGCTTGACGAGGGACTTTGCGACGAGACGATCCGATAGCTTCGAAATCGCACCACGGGTCATCCCCATGCGCTCGGCGAGGCGGCTCGGGGGCAGGGTTTCGACGTCGACCAGATGGCGCAAGAGGACCCACTCGGCGACGGTCACCCCGTGAGCCTCGACCTTGCGGGCAAAGGCGCGCGAAACGTGGTTGGAGACGTAGCGCAGCCAAAAACCGACGTGGCAGGTGAGATCGGAGATGGGAGCGGGATGCTTCGCCATTGGTTGACAAGGAAACTATACCGCATTAGTTTCCTAGTCAACCATAATCAGAAAGCCACCTCGGGCAGGCCGATCAAGCGTGCGCTTGGCGGAGCCCGGGGGGCGCCGCTTTCGGCTCTTGCAGCAAATCCGCGAACAGCATGCGATAGTGCACCATGGCTTGGCGCAGCTCTTCCGTATTCACCTGGCCATTGCGGTTCGCGTCGGCCAATGCCTTCGCGGCGCGGTAGTGCTGAACGACCGTCGCGTGGTCCACTGAAAGATCCGCTACGCGCTGGTCGAAGTGTTCCGTCGGATAGCCGCGTGCACGCATCACCTCGTTGATGAGCTCGTTGGCGCCGGTCACCGCGACGCCGGGATCGTCGACGAATTGTGCTTGGATATTCGACCAGCTGCCAATGAAGCGCGCTCGGTCGACCGCGTTCAACTCACGGGCTTGAAAGTGATCCACGCGTCGCTGACGTGAAAGGAGCTCGCGGTCCGCCCGATCCGGACCATACTCCTCGACGGCGCGGTCGTACTCCGGCCCGAACTTGCGCTGGAGGTCCGCGCGCCGCACCCGCGCACGGTGACGAGATGCCACAACCGCGACGATCATGATCGCCACGATCGCCAAGCCAACCAGTGCCCACAACATTGTAGTGTTTTCCATGAACTGCCTCCGAATGGTTGCTCTTAGCTAGCAACCGACGTGCCACCGGCTGACGAGGGCAATCACGGGTTCCGCGGTTCTATCGCTCCTCGGTGAGGATTCGAACCTCCGACATCCGAGTTATCGGGCGAAAAGCGGCTCTCTACGTTTGGCGGCAAATCCAGCACAGAGCGTGATCACGGGTTCACGGCGCGCTTGGCTGGGTCGTCGGCTGGGTTGACGTATTGGGTGTCCGTCGGACCCAGGCCGGTGATGTAGACAACCGTTGGCGCGTCGGTGGTGAACGCAAAGTGAGCGACGCCGGCGGGCTCCGTATAGAAGCTGCCGGGTGCGAGCGTCTTACTCGCCGCTTCGTTTGCGGTCTGCCCATAGCCAAAGTGCCATTCCCCCGAGACGACGATGGCGGTGCGGTTGTCCTGATGGGTATGGGCCGCGATGCGCGTGTGGGCTGGAACGCGGATCTCGAATGCGTATGGACCTGGCGCGTTCGGATTGCCCGACAGTACCGTCGTCTGCACGCCGCTCAGTCCGGACGTGCCCGCGCTGCCATGACTGCGACCCATCGCGTCGACCTCGGCAGCCGTGAGGCGGGCCTGCGCCACGGCCGGTGCTGCTGCGTTTGCGTGCAAGAATGCGACAATGGCGCTGATCGCTGCTGCCGGCTGTTCCTCCATCAACCAGTGGCCCGAGTTCGCGATCACGGTCTGATGCACATCGTCCGCCGCGAAGCGCATGATGTGCGCCATGGTCGCGCCCAGCGAGTGGTCGCCGCCGATCGCCAAAACCGGCATCTGTAGCCGGCCGCGCGCCACGGACGCGCGATTGTCGATCGCGTCTTGATCGAAGGCCGCGAATTGCAAAAATCCGGCATGCATGCGGCCGGGCCGCGCATAGAGCGCTGCATAGTGGACACGCGCCGCCTCGGGAAAGCGCGTGCGATCCGCGGCGAATTCGTTCCAAAAGCGATCGAGGTAGATGCGTTCGCGGCCAGCGACCAGCCGCTCCATGTCGGGGCCACCGAAACGGAAATGCCAGAGGAGCGGGTTCTTCAAAAGTTCGTCCCAGGGCCCAATTCCGGGGACCGGCGCGTCCATCATCACGAGCCGCGTCGTGCGATCCGGGTGCGCTTCGGCAAAAGCGAACGCGACCATGTTGCCGATATCGTGACCGATCACGTCGGCCTGGCGAATCTGCAGCGCATCGAGCACGAGCGCGACGTCTTCGGCTTGGTTCTTCTTGGTAAAGCCGTTGCTCGCGACCGCGGACAAGCCTAAGCCGCGTAAGTCCGGGGCGATCACCGTATGGTCGCGCATCAGCTCGGCGGCGAGCGGCGCCCACATGTCGCCCGTATCGCCGTATCCGTGGATCAGCACGACGGCGGATCCCGAGCCACCGATCCGAACGTGGATCGACGTGCCGTTCGCCTGAATGTCTTTGGTCTGAAAGGCGGCTGGAAAGCTGAAGCTCTGCGTCGATTGCGTCTTCGGCGGTGTTTGCGCCTTCGCGGGCGTCTGAGCCGGCGTTTGCGCCGACGCCGACGCACACGCCACCAGCGTGCCTACGGATGCTGCAACCAAGACGTGGCATGCACGTGCCGCCCAGAAATAAAATCGAGCCTTTAGAGGTTTCAAGCGCGGGAAGGTCGGCGGAGTCGGGCTCACTGTCAAGTGTCCCACGCTTGGCGGTTACTCATCTCGTACGAGGCAATAGTTGGCAGCTCGCGTCGAAGCCGTCGGCAGAATTCAGCGACGCTTCCGCGGTGTTTCGGCTTCTTTAACTCATGATTATCCTTGGCTGGCATTGCGCAGTGCTCGCTTTCGGCTGGGCCTGATGAGCGTACGGACCGCGATTTGGCTATTGTGCCGGACGTGAGCTCTTCGAGTGACAAACGCAGCGCGGGCGGCAGCAACGTCGGGGAATGGCTGGTCAACGTCGCCGATGACGCCGTCGTGCCGATGACGACGTTGGAAGTGATCGATGGCCTGCGCAAGCAGCGGCTGTCCGAACAATCACTGGTCTGGCGAATCGGAATGCATGATTGGACGTCGATCGCTGACGTCCCCCAGTTGCGCTTGGCCGCCGGCTCGCGCAGCTCGACTCCCGCTGCGGCGGCGGTGACGAAGGCACCCTTCCGGGCGCCAGTAGACGCGCAAAGACGTCGCAACACCCTGGCGCGCGGTTTCCCGGCGCTCAAAGATTCGGCAAGTGTCCGGCGACCAGCGGGCTTCAGTCCGCCTTCCTCGCAGTCGACGCCGCGGTCACCAACACTTGCCGACCCAGGGGCAACGCGGCTCACGCCAGTGCCACCGGTTGCGGTACCGCTCGCGCTGCAACCGGCGCTGTCGAGCATCCCCAATTCGCTCGCGCCGACGACGGCTGAAGCGGACGCCGGGGAGCGAGCGCGCGCGCCCGGGCCGTGGGCTGACCTCGACGAGCTACTTTCGCGCGAACGGCGCGCCGATCAAATTAGCTCTCGGCGCGTGGTGCTCTGGGCGGCGGCGGGTTCGGCGGCGCTGGCCGCGACATTCACGCTTTGGCTCATGCACTCCCCTGCCCACCACGAAGCCGAGCAACCGGCCATCCAGGCGGCGCAACCGGGCGATGCGCCCGCGCTCGCGCCAACGGTCGAAGCGATCATCGCCGCGCCGAGCACCAGCGCTAGCGCGCTGAAGCCTGCGCCCGCGGCTGCACGCCCCGCGCCCAAGTCGGTTGCGCCGCGCTTCGCCGAGCCCCCGAAGCCGATTTCGCCGCCTGCACCGGCGAGTCACGCGCCGGTCGAGTTGCGAACGGCCCCGCCCCCGGACACGACAGGCACGGCTCCCGAGGTTGCCGTCGTTCCGCTCGCCCCGCTCGACCCGGCGCCCGCCGCGAGCGCTGCGCCAGAATCGACGATTGCGCCGCTCACCCCGAGCGCGCCCGACAGCCCCTGAGGGCGCTCCGTGTCAGCGCTCGGCCGAGTGCTCCGCCATGAAGATGACGTGGCGCGCGCGCGAGCCTTTGCGCGCGGCAACGCGCAATACATCCACGACGAAGCCGGCGGCAGAAAGCCTGCGCTCGAAGCGTGCGTTGGGCCCGGAGGACCAGACCGCCAGAACTCCGCCTGGGCGCAGGGCTTGGTAACAGGCGCGCACGCCATACTCGCTATACAGGCGTTGGTTCTTGGCGCTAGAGAGCGCGATCGGGCCATTGTCCACGTCGAGCAAGATCACGTCGAAGGTGCGCGGTGAGCGCTTGATCGTGTCGTATACGTCCCCGACCACGACCTCGCAACGCTCGTCATCCAAGGGGCTGTCGTTCAGCTCGGCCAGATGGGTGCGGTTCCAAGCGACGAGCTCGGGGACGAGCTCCGCGACCGTCACGCGCGCGTCGGCCCCCACACGGTCCAACACGGCGCGCAAGGTGAACCCGAGCCCCAGTCCGCCCACGAGCACGGCGTCGGGCTCGTCACAGCGTTCGAGCGCGTGCTCAGCCAGCGCTTCTTCTGAGTCGTGCATCCGACTCGACATCAGCACGCGACCGTCGACCCGAACGATCCATTCCTGATCATGACGTGCCAACACGAATTCACTCCCGCCCTCGATGCGCGCACTATCGATTGTTAGCGATTCGAGCATTCGTGCCGTCTCTCCGAGCTCGGCACCTTGGGCACAGAGCCTGCCTCGGGACAAGCACAGAGGCGGACCGAGCCGCGTCTTTCAGGCTTTTTCCTCGATCATTTTCCGAACACTCGACGCCACACGGCCAAGCGCAGCGAGTCGGCCGACGGAAGCGAGCCCGACGCGCGACGCCAGCTCGCCTCTTCGCGCGCGGACGCCAAGGCTCGGGCACCCATGCGGGCGATCTCGTAGTCGACTGCCTCGACCGCGGCCTCGATGCTCGAGAAGCGGTCCTTCGGCTTGCCATCGAGGTTCACTTCCCAGCGCTTGCCGCGGGCCGCGCGCTGCAAAATCACGAATTCACTGACCGTACCCGGACGGCGCTCGAAGTGCAGACCGAGGCCATGTCGGCCGAGCGAAAACCAAGCGTTCACCGAGATCGCGCGCACCTCTTGGTTGGCCTCCAAAGTGAGCGGATCGAAGCCCCTCGCACGCTCCTGAATCTCCGGCAAAGTGAACGCCCCGGCCTCCAGCTCGAAGCCGGGCCGATCGAACAAGATCTGCTGCCAAACTCGCCGCGCCTCGCTTACGTCCTCACCCCGCAGATCGAGCTCGCGCGGAACACCGAAGAGCGACGGAAGACTACATAAACCGAGCTCCGAGAGATCGACGAAATCCAGGATCAAGCAGTCTTTCTTGCCAGGGCTCGGCCGCGTACCGCGCCCGACGCACTGGGCGTATAACCCCTCCGAGCGGGTGGGTCGAGCCATCGCGATGCAGGACACACCGGGATCGTCGAAGCCCTCGGTCAGCACCGCGACGTTACACAACGCCTGTGTAGTGCCGGCGCGAAAATCGGCCAGCGCTTGCGCGCGCTGCGCGTTCGGCATCGCGCCATGCACGATGCCGGCGGGCACCCCCAAGAGATTCAGCGAACGACACAGATTTCGAGCGTGGTTGACCGTCACGCAAAAGGCAATCGTGCGGCGGTCGCGAGCCAGCTCTTGAATCGAGCGTGCCACGAGCGCATTGCGTTCTTCGATGTCGACGGCCAAGGCCAGCTCTTCCTCGCGGAAGTCGGCGCCAGTGGGCGACAGACGAGTCAAGTCGGCGGCGGTCGAAATGCGAAAGCCTCGCAACTTCGCCAAGAAGCCTGCGTCGATCAAGTTCGGCAGCGTGCACGAGTAGGCGATGCGCTCGAACACTTCATCCAGGCCTTTGCCATCGCCGCGCGCGGTGGTGGCCGTGAAGCCGAGCAGGGTCCCTTGCCAATTCGGCTCGAAAACGCCGAGCTGACGCAGTACGCGCAGGTTGTCGGCGGCGGCGGCGTGGTGACACTCATCGTAGATCACCAGGCCGACATTCCTGCCGCGGATGACCTCGGCCAAGCGCCCTTCGTGCAGGGAGCGAATCGAGCACACGAGCACCTTGGCGTCGGGTGCGCCACGCTCGCTACC
Source organism: Pseudomonadota bacterium (assembly GCA_037200885.1). GTDB lineage: Bacteria > Myxococcota_A > Polyangia > Polyangiales > Polyangiaceae > PMG-095. The sequence continues at coordinate 550,647 of JBBCIN010000001.1, read as the reverse complement.
GCGTTCGAGCGCGACGACGGCGGTGCCTTGCAAGGCGTGCTCTAGTTTCGCTCTGGCTTGCGAAAGCAGTTCCTCACGATGCGCGAGCACCAACACCTGACGCCGCGCAAGCTGCGCCAAATGCGAAAAAATTACGGTCTTACCGGCCCCCGTCGGTAGACACACCACCATCCGCCGGACGCCCGAGCGACGAGCAGCGAGCACCGCCTCGATTGCCTCACGTTGGTACGGCCTAAGGGTGGGAGAAGGTGTGGGCATCACTCATAAAATCGGTGCCGTCGGTCGACCGCGGCGAGAACTAGCTGCGCTGAAGAGATATACTCGTACTCGAACTGCGCCGAGTTTCCGGAATTCCGCCTCATCGCGCAAAGATCGGTCACTATAAGTTATTGAGCACTGATGGCATGGTGGTTTTGATGTTTGGGCCTGGTCCCACACTTCGGAGGTTTCTGTGATGCGCTTAGGACAAGTTGGTCCGGTTTTTTTCGGCCTCTTCATTGCCCTCGCCTGTGGCGGGAAGGACGATGAGTCGAAGATCTCCGCCGAGGGCACCGCTGCGGCCGGAAACAGCATCAACACGAACAACGGCGCTGGGAGCGGCAACGGCACCGGCAACGGCGACATCAACACGGGCAACGGAGCCAACACGGGCAATCCGAGCGGTGGTGGTGGCTCGGCCGTCGACCCGAGCTGCGCCACGATCTCCGCTGATGGTCAACCGACCCAAGTCGACCTCTATTTCATGGTCGACATCACGCTCTCGATGAACTGTCCGGTCCCGGACGCGGGCAACTGCGTCGGCCCCAACCAGGCGCCTGCCACTGGCGACTCCCGCTGGACCGTGGTGAGCGCCGCGCTCAAATCCTTCGTCGCAGATCCGGCAAACCAGACCCTCGGCGTCGGCATGCGCTTCTTCCCCGTCGCTGGCGGCGGCGGTGGCCCAATGGGTGGTGGTAACGGCGGCGCCATTTGCAATGCCAGTTCGTACGCGACCCCGAACGTAGAGATCGGGCCGTTGTCGATGACTTCTCAGGCGCTGACTACGGCAATCAGCATGCAGGTACCCGCCGGCACGACCCCGACGGTGCCTTCGCTCAGCGCCGCGATTGACCACGCAACCGCTTGGGCCAAGGCCAATCCCACCCACCGCGTCGCCGTCGTCTACGCCACGGACGGACAGCCCAATGGCTGCGGCGCCACCAACACGGTCGAGCAAGCGGCTGCGACCGCGCTCAGAGGTGCCTTGGGTACTCCGAGCATCCCCACCTACGTACTCGGCGTGGGTCCGGACGCGGCGAATCTGAACTCGATCGCCGAAAACGGGGGCACCAAGACCGCGTTCTTCGTCGACACCACACAGAACGCCGCCAGCCAGCTGAGCGCCGCCCTAGCGAGCATTCGCAACACCACGGCGCTCGATTGCACGTACACGATTCCGCCGCCACCGGCAGGTCAGGTCTTTGCAACCAATCAAGTGAACATCGAGTACACGAACGGCGCCGGCGTAGTCACCGACGTGACGCAAGATCCGCCCAACGTTGCCTGCGCTGATGGCAGCGGTTGGCAGTATTCGGCTGACGGCAAGCAAATCAATCTGTGCGGCAAGGCGTGCACCGACGTCAAGGCCGACAAAGGCGGCAAGATCCAGGTGCTGTTCGGTTGCCCGACGCAGGTCGGCAGTCCGCCCAAGTGAACGCTTTCTGAGGGCGTCACGGGGTCGTACGGCTCGAACCCGCTGCGACGAGCAAACGCAGCATCTCGGCGATGTCCTCCTCGAAGCTCAGGCCACGCGCGATCGGCTCTTGAAAGGCAATCCGCGCGCTGACCGCGCCAAGCGTGGCGCGCAGCGCGGCAAGCCCCAGCTTTCCGCGCAATGGGCCTGCCACCGCGCTGGTGATCGCCACCAACTTGCCCTCGAGCTCACCCGTGCCGATCAGCCAATCGATGGCGTTCTTGAGCGAGCCAGGCAGGCTGTGACCGTACTCCGGCATGGCGATCAGGAGCGCATCGGAGGTAAGAACCGCCTGACGTAATTCGGTGATGACGCTGGGCGAGCCATCGCGCTCCAGATCGGGGTTGAAGTGCGGCAACTTGCCCAGGCCGTCATACAGCTCGACCTGGACGCCTACGGGCGAACTCGCCTGCGCATGCCGGAGCAGAGTCAGGTTGCTCGATTTTGCCTGCAGGCTGCCGCAAATCGCCAAAATACGCATGGCTCACGCTTCCCGCGCGCCGAGCATCAGTCGCCGCCAACCGTCGAGACCGAGCGTGCGCAGCGTCTTGATGTTCTTCTCGACGATGAGTGAGGCGTCTGGAAACGCAGCGACCGCGCGGTCCACACTCGCTTCGCGCAGCAGATGCAGCATTGGGTACGGCGAACGCGTCACGTAGTTTGCTAAATCCTCCGGGGCATTGCCCGCATATTGATAGGCCGGATGAAAGCTCGCGATTTGCAGTTGCCCGGCCAATCCCAGGTCCTCCAACGCAAACTCAGCAACGCTCAAAAAATCATTGTATTCCAAGAAATCAGGCAGCGCGCGCGGGTGGATCAAGAGCGTCGTGTCCACCAACGCGGGATCTGCCGCAGCCAAAGCCCGTAGCTCGTTCAACAGATCTTGGAGCAGCTCCTCGGGAGCCTCGGCGGGACTCACGAAGTAACGAATCTGAGCTTTGACGTGCACCGGCTTGGCAAACGGACACAGCTCGAGCCCAATCACGATTTCCGTCAGCCAAGTCCGAGTCGCCGCGGTCACCACGTCATCACTCGGCCAAGGCGCGCTGGAAGGCATCCCCAGCGGGTAGTGTCAAACTCGCGTTCACGCTAGCCTGAGCGCCCTCCGCCCATGTCTTCTGCGTTATTTGCCCCGGTTTGTGCGATCGCTCCGACCCGCCGGCGCCGCTTTCTGTGGGCAGCCTGGTGGACCGCCGCGCCCTCACGAAAGCCCTTCCGCAAGCCCGACGCCTTTGCCGGCGGAGCGCGCACCCGCGCGGAAGCCCAAGCCGCCGCCGAACGCGCGGCGAACCGCAAACTCACGGAAATCGAAAGCAGTTGGGCCCGCGCTTGGTCCAACATCTTGATCGGCAAAGAGCCGTGGCCGTCCGCGGGCAACGCAAGGGCGGGCGACGAAGCACCCAAGGCTCGAACGGCGACCAACAGAACCTCGATCTGGCACACGCTCGGACTCGAGCCCGGCGCGACGGTCGTCGAAATCAAGCGGGCGTATCGCGCGCGCGCGCTGCAAACGCATCCGGACCGCGGTGGCTCCGCAGAAGAGTTCCGCGCCGTTCAAAGCGCGTACGAGTCGGCGCTCCAGCGCAAAAAGCACGCTCCGAAAGCACGCTGAGCGACCTCGCCCAAACTACCAGTTCAGAAACTGGTCCCAATACACGATCTTCCCGGCGATATTGGCGACGAAGCGCACGATGCCATCCATCGAGATGACGATGGCCAACCCCTGGGGATGCGCGGTGACGAAGCGATAAGCGGCGCGGTGGCGCGTGCCGACCGAGTTGGCGGGTTCCAGCGAGCGGCGTTCGGCTTCCACGTCGAGGGCCTGGTAAACGAAGTCGGGATAAGGAAGCTCACCGGAGACCTCGGCGCCGAAGCCGATCAGTTCGAAGCGTTTGTTGACCACGACCGCGCCGTCGACGGCCGCGAGACCGCTCACGAGTCGGCTGAGCTCGAAGATGGAGTGTTCCACGCCGGCCACGTCGGGGGTCTCCGCTTCCAGAAAGCGGGTCAGATCGACTGCGCCGTCGCCGTTTTTGGCTAGCGCCTCGAACAAGCGCTGGAGCAGCGTGCGGTAACGGCGCCGGGCGTCATTGTCGCGAAATTCGTATTTGAGCTTGAGCGGGCCACTGGCGGAGCCGGCGTGGGCCTCGAGCAGCTCCATGTCGGCGAACAGGATCAGGCCACCGTGGCCCGCTTGGCGGATCAGGAAGATGGCGCGGCGGACCATGTGCTGAGAGACCACACGGACCAAGTTGGCTTGCGGGCGCGCGACGGCATCTTCCTCGCCGGCTCGAGTAAACGCGCCTCGAAACAGCTCACCGATCCAGCGTGACGTAAAGACGTCGGTGGTGGTGGCTTCGATCATTCCGTGTTCGAGAGAAGCCACCAGCTCCGCTCCGGCGTAGACGCCAATGCGTCCGGCGCCGAGCACGTGCACCGTGGGCAGGGCCAGGCTTTCTTGGTGCTTACGCCCGCCCCACGTGGGCGCGAGCCAGTTTGCGCCGGTGTGAACGATGCCCCACATCCACCATTGGTCGCCTGTTTGTGAAACACCGATCAGGCTAGAATGGAATGGGACTGCCGGGCTGACTCGCCGCGCGGAATCCGGAGTGAACAACTGGGGCTCAGCAAATTCGAGGCGCAGGAAGTCACTCGCGACCGCTGCACGCGAGAGCTCGTCAGCGCTGCCCGACACCAGACGGAAACGAACGTTACGCCCCTCCTCGTGCGTGAGCGACGCTTGGAAGCAAGTCGACAACAACTCCGTCAGAGCTCTCCTATCGAGTGCGAGCGAGATAGCGCCGGGCCAATGGTCCATCACGAAGTCGGCTAGCTGGGCAGGGTAGGCGTGCACGACGACGAGTGTAACCCGAACTCTGGCCCGACCACCCTACTGGGTTGGGTCCTTGCGCAGTTCACTGCTCATGCCTTGCGCGCGAAGCGCAACGCGCTTGCGCGTGTCGCCGCGGATCCGCCAAAAATCGGCGATTTCCAGCAGAGATTCGGCTTCTTTGGTTTCGGCACGCATCGTGCTGAAGGGAGGCTCAGGAGGAACGAGAGATGATCAAATTAGCGTTGAGCACGATTGTTTGTGGGTTGTTGGTGGCGTGTGGTGGGGCTGCACAGCCGCCGGTAGCGGCGCTCGGCACGTTGCAAACGTGCGAGGGCGGAGTCGCGCGAAACGATGCCGAGCTGGCTCCGTTTCAACGCTGCGCGCGGATCTCGTGCAGTGGTCATCCGACAGAACCCGCGCCTGTGCGCGCATTTTGGCTTGCTCTCTGACTCCAGCACGCCGAACGCGTGTCTTTGTCCCAGAACGTGGCGTTGGATCGAGCTGCAGTCCAGCGCTTGGTCGAATCGAAGGCTCAGGCTACCCTCGCCTCACGCTGATGCCGAGCACCCGGGATGGGATTTCGAGCATGCGCTCGTTGGTCGTGCTGCTCGGCTGCATCGCCGTGTTCGGCTGTGCTTTGCGCGAGAAATCTCGCGACGGCCAAGCGCATTAGAATCATGCGCTCGGCGACCAGCCGCTCGAACCACTACCCCTGACGGTCGACTTCGATGCAGCTCGCGCAGCTCTCGGAGAGGTTCTCTTCGCGGAGCCGAGGCTGTCCGGCGACGGCAAAGTCGCCTGCACGGACTGCCACCACGAGGGCCATGGCTTGGCGGACGACAAGCCACACTCATTCGTCAACGGCCGACCGGAATCCACCGTCAATTCTCCTACGATTTACAACGTCCGGTTTTTGTACAAGCTGACTTGGAATGGGAAATACGACTCACTCGAAACACACATCGACGTTCTGATAAAAAATCCCAAGGTCATGGCCTCGTCTTGGGAGCTTGCAACCAAGCGCCTGTCCGAGGTGGCGAGTTATCGCGACAAGTTCGCGGGCGTGTTTCACGATGGGTTGACGGCTAGCAACGTGCGCTCGGCCATCCTCGAGTACGAACGCTCACTGGTCACTCCGAACGCGCCATTCGCTCGATACCTGCGGGGAGACGCACAAGCCATCTCGCCCGACGCAAAGCAGGGCTACGCCATGTTCAAGAGCTACGGCTGCACGAGTTGCCATCAGGGCATGGCGATCGGCGGCAACGTGTTCGAACGGTTCGGCGTGCTGCGAGATTTATTCGCCGATCGTGGCCGCTTCGACAACGCGGATTTGGGTGGAAGAGAGCGAAGCGCAGCTGCCGGCGCGGCTGCGCTCGGTCAGCGGCTTTTCTTCGACAAGCGCTATTCGGGTGCGCTGACCGTCGCGGGCGAGCTCGGCGCGATCGGCGACACGGGCAAAGTCGCGTGCGCGACCTGTCATTCGGGCGGCGCCATGTCGGACGGACGCGCGCCGTTCACCGTCACCTTGGGCCGTGACCACGCCGGTCAGCTCGCCGATCTGGCGGCAGTGGTCAGCTTCTACAACGCCGGCGGAGGCGAGGCGGTGGCTGGCAGCACGAAAGATCCGCTGCTGACTCCGCTGTCGCTGAGCGATACGGAACAGGCGGATCTCGTGGAGTTCCTGAAGACCTTGAGCGGCGACCCCCTGCCAAGCGCCCTGCTCGAGGCGCCCTAAACGCCGGACCGCAGCGCGCCGCAAAAAAGCCTGCTACGCTCGAGGCATGTGCATCATCTGCATTGACTTCGAGCGTGGCGCGCTGAGGCCCAAAGAGGCCCGGCGCGCACTGCGTGAGATGCGTGGCGGGATGGACGCCACGCACGTCAAAGAAATAGAGAAGAAGCTCGACGAAGCCGAACCAGCTTCTTCCTCCGATCCTAGCGGGTGAGTAGCAACCTCGATGAGCGAGGGCCGGGGCTCGACTCGGGAGAGTTGAGCGATCGCGGGTTCAGCGACGCACCTCACTGAAAGGCCGTCTGCCCCGCGCCGCGTCCCCGCGATTTACCCCGGGAAAACAGCCGCGCGCACGCCCCCACTCCCCAGCGCCCCGGGGAACGGTGTAGCGTTTGAGGTTAGGCATGCTCTCGGTACCGGCAGAAGAAGCATTCTCGACCCTTGCCACCTCCCTCGTCGGGCAACCCGAGCTGGAAGAGGCGGTGCGCGACCGCTGGCGGACGCGACTGCGCGGCTCGGCAGTCAATCTGCACGATCGCGTGTTGCCCGCGGCGCTGCGCAGCGCCGCGGATCTGCTCGCCCACGAGTTGCCTCTGCAAACGCAGACCGCGAGCGACGTCAGCGCACTCGGCGAGCGCTTCGCCTCGCCCAGCGGCTCGCTCTTGCTGCTCTGGTGTTACTCGTCGACTTGGCGCAAGGACGCCGTGCTGGCCGATTTGCTCGCGATCGCCCGCAAAGTGCCGGGCTTCGAGGAGCGAGTCGCGGCCGTCGCGGCCGATCGCGTAGTCGAAGGCCCCTTACTCGACGCGCTTGGCTGTGCCCCCCTGCTCGGTACCGGCGCAGCTCTGCGCCTGCCGGCCAATGCCGAGGCGCGCGCCCGACTGGAGATCTTGATCTGGGAGGCGGGTGCCAGCGCGCGAGAAGTGCCGGCGTTCGGCCGTTGGCTGTGGGCCTCGACCGACACGTTCGAGGAGCTCATCCGCAATCCGGCGCGCGGGGCGCTCCGCGGTCGGGTGCTGGCCGCGCGCTGTTTGGAAGTCAGCGTGTGTGGCCTGTCCGCGCAGGCCGACCAAGAATTGGTCGGTCGCGCATTGCAAACCCTGCAGCCGCTGTTGCTCCACCCAGAGCCATTGGTTTGGGTGCATGCGGCGCGCGCGCTCGGGCGCCTCACCGGCCAAGTCGAGCAGTTGGAAGGCACGCTGCTCGACTGGGTGCTCGGTGAGTCGCCGCTTTTGCGTCAGCGCGCCTTGACCGCGTTCGCTTCTCTGCCCGCCGCGAGACTCAAATTTCTAGCCAGCCAATTGGTCGCCATCCTCGAGTCGCCGGGCGAGATCGATTGGGCGCTGGCCGCCGTTGCAACCGCCACTCCGTACCTGTTCTTCGAACGACGCCCGCTGTGGGACCGACTGGCTCAGCGCATCATCGCCGGGGAGGGCGGCGCAATCGCGGCGCGCGCCCTCGCGCGCGGCCTGTCCGTGCTCTGGCGACGTGGGCAAAGGCTAGCCGAAATCGAGGCCCCCTTGCGCGCGCTGCGTGAGCTGGCTTGGTCCGCGCGACCGACCTCGCTGAACGAATCGCGACGTTGGATCGAAGTGACGGCATTGACGGACGCGATCGACGGCGCCGAACGCGACCCGCTGGATCTGGAATTGGGACTCGAAAATTTGATGCGCGTGGCGGCGCAATACGACGATGAAGAGGCCGACGCACGCGCGGCGCGCTTCGCGACCTCGCTGGCCGCCACCTTCGTCGAAGCGCGGCGGACGGCACTCGGGGAAAATGCGCGTTTGCGCCAACGTGCCGCGGCGATGAACGCCTTGGAGGGCTGCGCACGCGCCTTCGCGCTCAGGCTTTGGGGACCCATGCTGGCCACGCGCCCAGCGGGCGAGCCGATCGCCGAACCCAACCTCGAAGAAACGTGGGGGCTGGTGGCCCGCGCCCCGGCGGAGCTCTTGGATTTGATCAAAGAGCGTCGTCAGCTCGGGAGCGGCGATCCGGACGCCGATCTGCCGCTCGAAATCTTGGCCATTCGGCTCGGCGGCTACGCGCTCGATGCCTGCGGAGAAGCGACGGATCTGGGGCCCGGTCGCGGTCCAGCCGCGCACGACACCTGCCGCTGGCTGCGCAAAATCGAGGGCCTCGCCGACGGCTCGCGCGATCTGCCGCCAGCGCTGAAGGCGGCGCTCAGTGCGCTGTTTTGGCGCCTGGTCGACACCACGCGCGGCACCGCCCTCGGCGAGGTCGACGACGTGGAGTGGCTCGGTCCGTTCGCGGCTTGGTGGGCGCTCGTCATCGATCGCCCCGCCATGCTGCTGCAGCTCGCGACTGCGCTGCCGATGATGGCGGAGGGCGCGCTTGCACGCTGCTGTGAGCGCGCCGAGTTGCTGCGCACCGCGATCTCGTCCGGCAGCGGGGATGGGGAATGGGGCACCGCCGCCTCGGAAGCACTCGAATCCTTGCACGCGCTGAATACAGAGCTATCCCGCGCGCTGATGGGCTTGGCCGAGGCACTGTTGTCATTCAACGGCGCGGCCGGCCCGAAGCCGAACCTAGAGGCCATGTGCCTGGCGTTGGTGCTCGCGGGCGAGCGCCTGCAGGGCGCGCTCGCCGACCCGGTGAAGGCGCTGCACGCCGGCGAAGAGAAGCACGAACCCGGTCCGCTATCGCGCAACGCGAGCGAGAACGCCTCGCGCATTGCGGCCCTCGTCGCCCGCGCCATTCGCGCGCGTGAGCTGTCGCTACTGGACGTGTGGTTCGCCTCGCTCGGTCCAGTCGCCTCGGCGCTGCTGGAAGGCGCCGTGCGTTCCGCGATTCGGCGTACGCCGCCGCCGCCTCCAAAAACCAAGAAACAAGAGCCGAAGGTCATTCACGGGTACGAGCTGGTGAAAGCGCTCGGTGAAGGCGGTATCGGCTCGGTCTGGCTGGTGCGCAAACCCGGGGCGGACCGGTTGTTCGTGCTCAAGATCCCGAAGGCGGAAGCGTTGGCCAACGCGACCGACAGCGAACGCGAGGGTATTTTGGCTTCGTTCGTCGAAGAAGCGCGGGCGCTCGCTGGGCTGTACCATCCGAACGTCGCCAACATCATCGACCGCGGCGTCGAAGGCGACATGCCCTTTTTGGTCCTCGAATACCTGATTGGCGCGGATCTGAAGGAGTATGCCGCGGCTCAGCCCATGTCGCTGTTCGAGCTGCGACAGGTCGTGCTCGATTCCTGCGCGGGGCTGGCGGCTCTGCACAGCGCTGGGTTGGTCCACCGAGACGTCAAGCCAGCCAACATTTGGCTGCGCTTGCCGCTGTCCGGAGGCGAACGCTTCGACGCCCAAAAGCACCGCGATCCGGCCCGCGCGCAGCCGCTGTCGGCGGTCGTGATCGATTTCGGCATGGTGCGCGCGATCCGCGTGCCCGCCGACGCCAGTGGACGCTTCGTGGCGGGCACGGCCGGCTACATTGCTCCGGAACAGGTGCTCGATCCGGTCGAGCTCGATCCGCGGTCCGACGTGTACGCTTTGGCGGGCACGATCTACAACGTGAGCACTGGCCGCGCATTCTTCGACGAGATCGACAACGCTCGGGATCGAATCATCGCGCACATGCGCCGCGATCCGTTCGAAGATGCCGAACGGTTGCGGGTGTTTCCAGCAGCCATCGCCAAGCTGCTGCGCGCCGCGACCCTGATCGATCCGGGGCATCGCCCCACCCCGCTGGAATTCGGCAAGGAATTCGCGGCCGCGCTCTAAAAAAACCTACATTGGATTTTTCGCAGGGCTTTCGCGGACTCCGCGGCTTTTTGCCGCCGGTGCTGGCAGCGCACACGGTTTTGTTTCATGCTTGTGACCTGTGCGAGACCGGTTCCAGTAGCGGTTTCGTCGTCTTTTCAGGATAAAATACGCATGAGCCTCAGTTATTCCTCCGCCCTAGTGCTGGCTTCGAGCCTTGCGTTGGCCCTGGCCTGCAGCGCCAGTCCTACGGACCCGTCCCCCCTCGTGCGCGGATCTCAGACCGCGGGCGGTTCGCCTGGGGATATCGTCACAGGCAACGGCGGCAGCGGCAACAGTCTGAACGTCAACAACGCTGGGGCGACCGCCGCCGACCCGACGGACAAGCGCGACATCCCGATGCGCGAGAAGGTGTGCGACGCCGCAGGCAACAACTGCACCTGCCTGCACCTGGCGCTGCTCGGCACGTTGACCTCGGCCGCCACTGATCCAGACACCACGGCCTTCACCAGCTGGTTGAGCGACAAGAGCAAGGGTAGCGCCGTCGCAACCAACATCCCGACCAAGCCGACCGTCGATGCCGCATTCCTCGCAAACTACGACATCTTGCTGGTGGCCAACGTCAACGGCTGGATGTTCAGCGCGGACGAAAAATCCGCGGTCCAGAAGTGGGTCGAGGCCGGCGGCGGCATCATCACTTTGACCGGCTTCGTCAGCGCCAAAGCCGGTGCTCACGAAACTGCAGACACCAGCCAACTCATCTCATTCGCCGGCCTGCAATACACTGGTACTACCGAGGCGGAGTACGCTGCGCCCGCCAGCGGCGAGAAGATGCCCGTTTACTACAAGGGCGGCACCGTCGATCTGAAGCAATGCATGGCTTGGAGCGGCGGCGCGGCCAGCACAGCTGCCAAACCCTTCATCACCACGCCGATCAAGTTCCCGCCTCAGACCGACGACCAGCTGGCGAAGCTGACCACGAACCTCGACTATACGGGTGCGTTCATCGGTTGGCCGATCACCGCCCCCGCCGACGCCACAGTGATCGCCAAAGACCCAGTGAATGGCGGCAACATGGCGGTCGCCAAAGAGGTCAACGGCAAGGGTCGCATCTTCGCCTTTGGCGACGAGTGGGTCATCTTCACCAGCCTGTGGGAACAAACGGGCATGCCCGACCACTCGCAGAAGGACATGAGTAACCCGTGTTACGTGCCGGCTTCCGGCAGCACCGCGGAGTTCTTCCACTCCGTGCAAACGCTCTACCAAACCAAGCAGTTCTGGTTCAACGCGATCAACTATGTGGCGCCACCGAACAGCTGCTTCACGATCGTGGACCCCGACGTCGTCACGGTCCTGAAGTAAGCTCGGCCCGGCTCGACCCGCTTGGCCTGATTCGTGCTAGGCAGGCCTACAACCCCATGAAAACATCCGCTTTCGACCTGTCCCATCCAATCGAAACCTTCGCTGCTGCGCGCGAGCAACTGCGGCTCAGCTTGCATTTGCTCGACCTCGACGCGCGCCAAAAGTGGACTGAGCTCGAGGCGAAAATCCTGAATCTGGAGAGCAAAATCGGGCAAGAAGCGGAGAGCCTGAGTGAGGCCACCGCCAGCGCGGCGATCGACCTCTCCGGCTCGGTGAAGGACTTCGTCGACAATCACGTTCGCAATATCAAACACTGAGCGGGCGGAGCGCGTAGCGGCGAGGCGTTTTGACACGCCCGTCGCGCGTTTGGTTACTGAGCCTGATGGATACGCGTCCAGAGCGCGAGCAAGTTTCTGATCACTGCGACATCCGGAGGTTCGGCGACCGAGGGCACTGAAGTCTGGACGCCAAACTCGGCCAAGCGTGTAAATGGGTTCTGAGCGTCCGCAGTCTTGAGCGGAACCGAGGTCTCGGCGGGGCGGAACCCGAAGCGCAGCGCACGTTCTTGAATTGGCCGGCTGTGCAAGAAAGTGGCGAGCAGCGCGGCTGCGGCTCGCTGCTTATCGGTGACCCAGGGCGCGCGCAGCAGCGCCAACGGATGATCCGACCAGAGCGTCAGCTTCGGGTAGTACACGCGCAGGTTCCCCCAGCGCCCTTGCGCATTGGCCAGTTGTGAAATGGCCGAGCTTTCGTAGACGACGGCAATGTCGTACTTGGATGGGCCGAAGCGGACCATGTCGGTCATGAACGTGCCCGTGCTGTTTTCGAAGCGCGTCACCCCCGCCTCCAGCTCACGCAAAAACTTCTGAAAATCGGGCTTCAACACGTCTTCGACGTGCAGCTCGCTGCCGGTGTTTCGGCCATAGAATTCGAGCGCGATCAGCACCAGCGCCTGCAGCCCCGAGTTCGAACGCGTCGGGTCCGTATGGCCGAACTTGACGAAACCCCAATCGGCTTTGCCCTTCACGGTCGGCCATCCCTGATTGGACGCGACGGCTTTGTGGATGGTCTTCCAAGAGATGGCACCGCCAGCAAAGCTCTCCAAGGCGCGAGCGCGGTCTTCCCAAGCGACGAACACCAGCGGACTGAGCAGCAGCGGTTCGGGCGCGTCGTCGCCTTCACCGAAGGCAGCCTGGCCATTTTTGGTCAGCCAATCGCCCGCAAACAGCTTGAGGACCAGCGAATCGGCCGGTGACCAGAGCACAGGCTTCAGGCTGCCATCCAAGATTCCGTCGGACGCCTCGAGCGAGCCCTTGCCGATCAGCTGGACTCTGATCTCCGGATGCGAAGCCGAAAACTCCGCCGTTGCCGCCTCGATCCAGTCTTTCTTTTCCGTGCTGTACACGAAAGGCAGTTCGGTCAGCTCGCGGGCGGCAGTCGGCGCGGCAGCCGCGCTGCTGGCCGGCTCTGCGCTCGCTAGCGGCGTCGCGCTCGAATTTGGCCCGCGGCGATTGAAGAACAAGATGGTCAAGGCCGCGCCCACGAACAACACCACGATCAGTAGCTTCGATTTCATACGGTCCTCTCACCTACCAGCACTTCGAGCGTTTGCTCGAGGGCCGCCAGCTCGCCATTGATGCGGCCGATTTCCCAGCCAATGTCATCGGAGCTGCCGCTTTCGTTGGCCGCGTCCAGCACACGCATGCGCACGACGCGCGTGGGCACGCCCTCCAAATTGCTGACGATGCGCGCCAAATTCGCGACCAGGCGTTCGCGTGCCCGACGCACGTCCAGGAGCGCGCGGATCTGCTCCTGGCGCGCGTCGCTCGCTTCGCGATAGAGCGCTTGGGATTCCACGTCGGCCGCGGCAAGGCTCTTGGCGTTCAGGTTGGCTGCTTCGGCTCGCAGCGCCGTTTCATCCACTCGGGCCAAATGCCGGGCCAAACCCTCGGCCAGATCGACTAGACGCGCTGCACGGGCATCCAGCTCTTCGAGCCCGCCGAGCGAGGCGCGCACCTGCAGTGATACCTCCGGCGGAGCCTCGGCCAGGGCCCGATCGATGGCTTGGCGCGCCGCCTGAATGCGCTCGACCGAAGCGCGCACCTCGACGTCTTTGACGTCTCGCAGAGCCGGCAGGGATTCGCGCTGAGCACGACCTTCGATCACGCGCTTCCAAAAGCTCGCGGTCGTCAGATCCCAAGCCGCCAGCGCCAAGTAGGCCGCGCCCCCGAGCGCAAGCACGGCCCATGAATGTAAGCTGGCCGCGCCAACCGCGCCCATACCCAGCGCGGCCAAGTTGAACTTGCCAGTCGCGGCTTGGATCAGGCCTTGGGTGATCCGTCGATTCTGCCAATCGCTCGAGAATGCCATCACCGCGATCTCAGAAGAAAGACGCGATATCGCGGTACACTTGCACGATGTTTTGCACGGTACCTTGACTGTGTGAACCCTCGCCCGCATCGCTAATCTGAGACAGGATCCGAGAGCTTGCGGCCGTGCCGTAAGCGATGGTGAACACTTTGACCTTCGCCTCCTGTTGTTCCCGTGGAAATTCGGCTTTCAATTGTTCGAGTGCAAGCTGGCTGCTCTCGTCGTTGCCGTCGGTCATCACGACCAGCGCATGAATGCGGTTGGGGTCTTTGTCGGCGCGGGCGAGCATCTCACGATAAGCGGCGGAGACCGCGTCATACAGAGCCGTACCGCCGCCAGCGCTGACCCCATCGACCCGCTGAGCCAGATCGGCCTTGGCCTCGCCGATGTTGACCGGCCCAACCAGCGGATAAAGCTCGGAATCGAAGAACTCGATCGCAACCTGATCGCGAGCTTGCAGCGAATCCAAAAACGCCCGAGCTCCGGCCTTTGCTTCGCTCAGCGGCTGGCCACTCATACTGCCGGACTTGTCGAATACCAATGTAATGTCACTCGGCTTCTTGACCTCACGGAAGACGCGCAAGAGCTCCTTGAGCACGCTGGCTGGAGGCACGGAGAGCAGCGTCTGCGGTTGCTTGGGGTCGCAACCGTGCTCGGCATCGATCGGCGTGCTGATGCCCAAGCTGGTGTCGGCCGGTCGCAATCCGAGCGCGAGCGCGCGCTCTTGCGCCGGGCGCTCCTTGATCCTAGAGAGAAAGGCCTGCGCGGCTTGTTTTTGGTCTGTGCTCACCCAGGGCGCGTCCAACACCGCATACGGGTGGTCGGACCAGAAGGTCCCCTCGCGCGGGTAGATCGCGACCAGTGGTGGACGATCGCCCGTGGCCTGCGCGTACGATTCGACCACCGAGTTTTCGTACAAGACCGCCGCCGACAGGTACGAAGGACCCCGCGCCAGCATCTTCTCCGAAAAAAATCCGGTCGATTTGCCGTAGTGGACGATGCTGCGCTCGATCCCGGTCAGAAAATTGCGAGTCTTGGGCGCGGCAAGATCTTCGAGCGACAAGCCGCGCGTCTTCTCCGCGCCGGCATAGGCCTCGGCCAGAAACGAAAGTAGGCCCGAGTTCGAATATTCAGGATGGGTGTGGCCGAGCTTGAAGCGTCCCCACTCGGCCCGCTGCAGTGACTCCCAACCCTTGGGGTTCTGACTCAACTTGAGGATGTCGGACCAACCAAGCGCCTTCTTCGGCCAGCCCAACGCCTCGGCCATCGGTTTCCAGATCGCGATCACCAGCGGCGAAATCACGATCGACTCGCCGTGCGCGGCCAGCGGGAGCGTGTGCCCTGGCTGCGAAATCCAAGCATCATTCAGCAGCGTGAGGTAAGCGTCCGACGCCGGACTGAAAGCAGCTGGCTGGAGCCGCGCGTCCAGGATGTCCTGCATCGCTTCACCCGATCCCATCGCCTTGCCTTCGATCGCGAAGGTCAGACCAGAATCGAGCTTGGGCAAGGTCTGGTTGAACAGCGTGATTTGCTCCTCGAGCCACACCTTCTTTTCGCTGCTGTAGGCGATCAGAACGCGCGCGGCTGGCTTGACCGGGGCCGCCGGCACACGCGCAATGGGGGTGGGCGGCTCGGGGTCGGCCTTGGATTCTGGTTGCGAGCGACGACAGCCGTTCAGAGCAACGAGCAGCCAAGCACTCACTCCGATGCATCCGACAAAACGACCCAATGACCACATGAACCGACACGCTAGCATGGCCCGCGAAATCAGAATGTGACACTCGCCGAAGCACCGCGATCGATTTGGCGTGTGATCCTGCCTATAGCTGACGATCGGAGGAAACATGCGTCAGCGCTTGGCTCATCTCGCTCGTCTGACTCGCGCACTGCTCGTCGTGAGTGCGCTTACCGCGCCCGCGACGGCAGCGGCGGAGACGCTCGCGGTGGGACCGGGCAAAGCGTTCGCCCAGCCGTGCACAGCAGTCGCAGCAGCGCACGGCAACGACGAGCACCAGCTACGAGCTCGATCTTCCGAACCTCGGCCTCTCGTTCGTGATCGGCAATTTGATCGAGCAAGGCGACAACGGGCAAAATCCGAGCCTATTGAGCTATGGCCTGGAAGGCACCGCGGCCGGCAACCCGAGCCACGATCTTTACCTCGTGAACAATACGTTCGTGAACGATCGCCCGGATGGCGGCACGTTCGTCAACGTCGGCGCGGCGGTCGACGTCCCAGCGCTGCTGGAGAACAACATCTTCGCGGGTCCGGGTACGGTCACCAATCAAGCAAGCGCCGTCAGCGTCAGCAACTTCTCTAACGGCGACCTGCTCTTCGTTGACCGCGCAGGCTTCGACTACCGTCTAATGGCAGGCTCACCGTGCATCGATCGAGGCACCGCCCAGGGCACGGCAGAGGGCGTCGCCTCGACCCCCGACTGGCAATACCTCCATCCCGCGAACGCGCAGGCCAGGGTGGGCGTGGGCACAATCGACATTGGAGCGTACGAGTCCGGCGCTGGCAATCAAGCGGGGCCGGGCGGAGCCAGCGGCATTTCCGGCGCAGCCGGGACCGAAGCAGCCACGGGCAGCGCCAGTCAAAGGACGAAAACGGCTGTTCGTGTCGCGTGAGCGGCGAAGCGCGCGGTTACGCGCAGTGGCTAGCGCTGCTCGCGCCCGCAGCCGCGCTGTTTCGTCGCCGAAATCGCGCGCGTTGGCGCGCAGTTTGACCTTGAGATCCGGCACGCTACGCTGCCCAGACAATGTCCGAGGAGCAGTCGCCGACCGGTAGCGCGCTTTCGTTCGAGCGCGCCGAGTTCGACGGCCAAGCTCCTGCCACCCTCGCCTGCGCGTTCTGCAAGAAACCGCTCACCGGCCAGTACTGGCAAATCAGCAAACGCCCAGCCTGCGAGCAATGCCGCGGTTCGATCGCGCGTGAGCTCGACTCGAGCCGATCACGCGCCAGCTTCCTCCGGGCGCTGGGCTATGGACTTCTCGCGGCAGCAGTCGGCTCGATCGCTTGGATCGCGATCGAGAAGCTGTTTCATGTGCAGATTGGCTTCGTCGCCATTGGCGTCGGCTACCTGGTGGGCAAAGCCGTGCGCAAGGGCTCGGGCGGTTTGGGCGGCACGCGCTATCAGGTGCTGGCGCTCGGGTTGACTTACGCCGCGATCGCGCTGTCTAGCTTGCCGGACCTGCTGCACGCGGTCGGCGAGCACTCGAATGGTAGCGATAGCATGGCGTCCGGGCCGCCCTCGCTGGGCGCCTTCCTTTGGGCCTGCACGCTGCTCTTGGGCATCGCACTGGCGTCGCCGTTTCTGCAGGGCACCGAGAATATCATGGGGCTGTTCATCATCGGCATTGGCCTGTACGAAGCGTGGAAGTTCACGCGTCCCGTATCCGTGCAGGTGCTCGGCCCATTCTCGGCAGCGGCGCAGCCACCTCCTCCTGCGATCGCGCTCGGCACGCATGCAGCCGATTGAAGCGGGCGGTATGCCCTCGCACGCGAGCGTCGGCGCGCCCTGCGCCAATTGCGGCATCGTACTCGCACCAGCGCTGCTGCTTTGCCCGAGCTGCAAGGCACTCGTGCACCGCACTGAGCTCGAAACACTGGCGAAAGCGGCCGAACACGCCAATCAACGGGGCGAGCTGGCGGAGGCCATGGCGAGCTGGCGCAAAGCCTTGGACCTGCTTCCCGCGGAATCCAAGCAAGCCGCGCGCATCACGAGCACGATTCGCGAACTGCGCGAAAAGCTGGAGAGTCGAGCGGAGCGTCCCACCACCTCCGAAGCGGCGTCGGCAGCGCCCGCGCCAACCGGCCGGAAGCGCTGGGGCGCAGCGCTCAGCTCCGCACTGGCGTTCGCGCTTTTCAAGCTGAAGTCGCTGTGGCTGCTTGCGCTCACCGGTTGGAAGCCCCTGCTCGTCGGTTTGACCAAGCTCGGCACGGTCTGGACGATGCTGCTGTCCTTGGGTGTGTATTGGACGCTGTACGGCTGGCAGTTCGCGCTCGGCCTCGTGCTGTGCATCTACGTGCACGAGATTGGGCACGTGGTGGCGCTCAAGCGCCTGGGCATTGCAGCCAGTTCACCGATGTTCATTCCCGGCTTGGGCGCCGTCGTGCGTCTGAACCAATACCCGATCGACGTCGACGAAGAGGCGCAGGTCGGCCTGGCCGGACCGCGCTGGGGTCTCGGCATCTCGCTGGTCGTCTTCGCTCTCAGCCGCCTCTTGCATTCTCCGATGCTGGGCGCCATCGCCCACGTCAGCGCCTGGATCAATCTGTTCAACCTGTTGCCGATCCCTCCACTCGACGGCGGGCGCGGCTTTCGCGCACTGGCCAAGCCACAGCGCTTGCTCTGCGCCGCAGTGCTGGGCGTGGTCTACGCTCTGACCGGTCAAGCCTTCGCGGGCTTCATCGCCCTCATTGCGCTCGCTCGCGGCTTCGAAAAGCGGCCGAAAACTCCGGGCAATCCACGAATTTTAGCGGAGTTTTTGCTGATTGCAACGCTGCTCGCGCTGGTCAGCCGCTTCGCTGGTTAAGACGGAGCTGACTCCAACACGGATCGAGGTTCGAGCAGCGGTCGGCCGCCGATGCCTCGTGTTCGAACAGTATAATTTTCATTGGCGAGCGGCGCCTCCGTCACTCGACTGGTTCTTTGCATTTGGGACTAGCCGAGAGAGAGCTCTGCCGTAGGCTGCGGAAACCCGATCGCGAAGCCCATCGTGTAGCGGGCATTGATTTCACTCAGCGCGCAGAACTCGTGCCTATCATCCAATTGGTAGCGGTAGGCGTCGATGCCGAACGGTCCGAAATAGCCCGCGCCGTGGAGCAAACCGGCAACGCGCTCGGCCTGCTCGTACAAGCCCGCGGCCTCGGCGGGCTCGAGCTCTGAAGCAAGCGCCAAGCGTACACCCCGAAACACACCGCGTTCGCTCACCTGCTGCACGCACACCCGGCCGAGCTCGTAGCGCCCCGCCTGCCAAACGAATCCGTGCAAGCTCAGTTCGAGCGTGGGCGTGACGAGCGGCTCGACGATCACGCCGTCCTGGGCCAAGGACACGTCCAGCCACGACCATTGCTTGTCGCTGATCGGCCCGTAAAAGCGCATCTGACCTCGGCCCGCAAAGGCTAGTGGTCGCTTCACGAGCCAGGGGCGTTCCGCGCGCCGAAGCAACTCCTCGAGCGGGGCGCGCTCGCTGAAGTAACGTTGCAGGGGCAGCCCGCCGCCGGCCTGGTGCGCGAACAAGCGGTGGTTCACCCGCCGCAGCACGCTCGCCTCCGGGTGCGGTTCGGCCGTTACGCCAGCGGCGGCCAGGCGACCCAATGCCCTTGGAGTCGGGCACCATGCGCGCCCGACGAACCCGCTGCCCGGCACGACAGTACCCGGCTCTACGAGCACATCTTCCGGTCCCAAGAGCGCACGCGAGCCTCGGCCGTAGGTCTCCAGTTGCTGCGATAATTTCGCGCGCGGGACGTACTCGAAATTCAGACGCGATAGCTCGAGCTCCGCGTCCAGATTGAGCACCCACACAAACCTCATGACTTGGAAAACGTGGCTTCGGGTAGCTTGCGACCCTTGGGCTCGGGAACGTAGGCGGCTAGCGCGCGGATGAACTCGGCGCTCATGCCCGCTTTCTTGCGTGCCCCCTCGGCAATGGGATTGCCGTGCATGACCCACGGCGAAAGTGGCGGCGGCAGCTCGGCCGCCCAGGTCTCGAAATCACAGCCGCCCGTCCAACGCGAAAACCAGCGCATCGCAAAGCCCACATGCGCGATCTCTTCCTTGGCGATCCGCTCCTGGATCTGCGCGCCCGACTCGTCACCGACAGCGCGAAAGCGCGCCGCGAAGTCAGCGGCGTACTCCAAGTTGGCCGCCTCGAGCCCCATGCCCATCACCGACACGAACGCGAGTTTGCTCGGGCAGCTGGGTACCCGCTTCCAAAACCACTCGCGCACGCCAAAGTCGCCGACTTTGCAGCCTAAATGCTCGATATGCTCGCGATACAGATTCAGATGCCGGATCTCGTCCAAGCAAATGCCGAGCAGCCCCTTCCTAAACTCGAGCTCCGCATCGGCAAACGCCAGGAGCGCCCAGCACATCAGCTCCGCCGCCTGCAGTTCGTGATGAAAGAATGCGTGCAGGGCACGCGCGCGATAGTGCGGCTCCTTCAACGCCTCGAGCTTCGGCGTACGCTCACCGCGCCGCGCCGCGCGGAACTCGGAAGGCCGTCCCGGTTCCATCAGACGCACGGGCGTGGCCGCCTCACAGAACCGCCCCGGCACGGGCGAAGGTGCGAGCTTGAAGCGCAAATCATCGGTCAGTACGTAGTGCTCCGCCCAAGCTTCGACATCGGCAAACACTAGAACTGAAGGCTGAACGAGGGACAACGTCTGGCACTTTTACGCGAATCTCGCTCGCCTGGCGAGCCGCCCATCCCGTTTGCGGGTCGTGCGGCGGTGGGCCTGCGGACGACTGGGGCGGGCGGCGGCGGCGTGCCGACCCCTGTGCGAATGAAAAGTCGAGTTGGAGTTCAAACTCGATTTTTCGTTTCGAACTGACCCAGAGTGAAACCAAGCGCAGCCACGTTCGACGCGGCAACGCGAGACGACAAAGGCCCGTCCAGCCTGGCGGGTATGAGAGCGCTAGCCTCCGGGCCCGGGCCGTGACATGCCCCGGTCCGTTATGTCCGCTGTTCCGCCGCTGTTTGCTTGCTTGCCGCCCCCCGGATCGGATGCCGATGCGGCGCTCGAGGGCTTTCTTCGTTACGCCACGGGGGCGGGGCTCAAGCTCTACCCGCACCAGGAAGAAGCCATCTTGGCTGTGATGAGCGACAGCAACGTGATCGTGCATACGCCGACCGGGTCGGGCAAATCGTTGATCGCCGCGGCCGTGCACTTCAAGGCCATCAGCGAGGGACGGCGTTCGTTCTACACGTGTCCAATCAAGGCGCTGGTCAGCGAAAAGTTCTTCGACTTGTGTCGCGAGCTCGGTCCGGACCAGGTCGGGATGATGACCGGGGATGCGACGGTCAACCGTGAAGCGCCCGTGATCTGCTGCACCGCTGAGATCTTGGCCAACATTGCCCTGCGCAATGGCAGAGACGCGGACGTCGACTACGTCGTCATGGACGAGTTCCACTACATCGCCGATAAGGAACGCGGCGTCGCCTGGCAGATCCCGCTGCTCACCCTGCCTCAGGTGCGCTTCATCCTGATGAGCGCCACGCTCGGCGACGTGAGCGCCTATGAGAAGCTGATCACTCAGCGCACGGGCGCCGAGGTCGTGACGGTGCGCTCGGTCGATCGACCAGTGCCGCTACACTTCGACTACCAAGAGAAGCTGCTGCAAGAGGCGACGCAGACGTTGATCAATCAGGGGCGTGCGCCCGTATATATCGTGAACTTCACGCAACGCGGCGCGGCCGAAACCGCGCAGAGCCTCCTCAGCCTCGATTTTTGCAGCAAGGAAGAGAAAAAGACCATCTCGGAAGCCTTGCAGGGTGAAAGCTTTCGCAGCCCCAACGGCAAAGAGATGCTCAAGCTCTTGCGCCACGGCATCGGCATTCATCACGCCGGTCTCTTGCCCCGCTACCGCCTGCTGGTCGAGAAGTTGGCGCAACGCGGCATGCTCAAGCTGATCTGCGGCACCGATACGCTGGGCGTAGGCGTCAACGTGCCTATCCGCACGGTGCTGTTCACCAAGCTTTGCAAATACGACGGCGAGAAAGTGCGCATCCTGACCGTGCGTGACTTTCAGCAGATCGCCGGGCGCGCCGGCCGCAAGGGTTTCGACGACGCAGGCTACGTGGTCGCACTGGCGCCGGAACACAGCGTCGAGAACCTGCGTCTCGAAGCCAAAGCCAGCTCCCAGAACAAGAAGAAATTCGTGCGCAAAAAGCCGCCCGATTGGGGCTACGTGCACTGGGACAAGGCGATCTTCGAGCGCTTGGTCAGTTCCGCGCCCGAGCCGCTCGTGGCGCGCTTTCAAATCAGTCCCGGCATGCTGCTTTCGGTGCTCGGCCGTCCCGAAGGGGGCTGCTCGGCCATGAAGTCGCTGGTCAAAGACAGCCTCGAGCCGCCGGCTCAAAAGCGAAAACACAAGAAGCACGCGCTCGAGCTCTTGCGCTCATTGTGGCAAGCCGGCGTGATCGAGTTTCGCACCGCGGCCGAAGGCGGCGGCGTTCGCCTGAACGCCGAGCTGCAGGACAACTTCTCGCTGCTGCAGGCCCTTGGCCTGTACGTGGTGGATGCGGTCGAGCGCTTGCCGCAAGACAGCCCGAGCTACGCGCTGGACGTGCTGACCCTGGTAGAAGCGATCGTCGAAGATCCGGACGTGGTCTTGCGCGCGCAAGTCGACAAGCTCAAAGGGCAAAAAGTGGCCGAATTGAAGGCCGCAGGTGTCGAATACGAAGAGCGGATGATCGAGCTCGACAAGGTCGAGCACCCCAAACCCAATCTCGAGTTCCTGAACGAGAGCTTCGCCGCCTTCGAGCAAGAGCACCCCTGGGTCTCGCGTGAAGTGCTCAAGCCAAAATCGATCGCTCGCGAGATGCTGGAGAGCCTGCAGTCCTTCAGCGGCTACATCAAGGAATATGGCCTGTCGCGCTCCGAGGGCTCGCTCTTGCGCTACCTGTCGGAGGTGTACAAGACCCTGATCCAAAGCATCCCCGAGCTAGCCCGCACGCCCGAGCTCGAAGAGCTGATCGAGACCTTGGGCACGTTGGTGCGCGGAGTCGATTCGAGCTTGCTCGACGAGTGGGAGCGGCTGAAGAACCCGGCCTACGTCGCGGCGATCATCGACGAGATCGAGATCCCACGCGACGATATCACTCGGAATACGCGCGTCTTCACCGCGCTGATCCGCAATCTGCTCTTCTCGGTGCTGCGAGCGTTGCAAGAGCGTGACTACGAGACCGTGATGGATCTCGCGGAAATAGGCGCGTTTTCCGGGGGGGCGGTGGAGCTCGAGCGAGCCATGCGCCCGTTCTTCGAAGAGGGCTCGACCATTCGCCTGGATGCCCAGGGACGCAGCCCGACAAATACCGAGATCGTGAAAGAAGACGACTATTGGATCGTCACCCAGTCGATCTTGGTCGGCGACGACGTGAGCGAATATGCGGTGCGCGGCCGAATCGACTTGAAGCGCTCCGCGGACGAACGGCGTCCCGTCTTCTTGCTGGATCAACTGGGCGCGGTCTGAAGTCACGCGCGGTCTGGGCCGCGCGCCAGGAGCTTCGAGACGGCATTGCCCAGCTCGCGTCGGAGTTTGGAGCCCAAACCCCCAAACTCCGACCGCGAACCGTGGGTTCTCACTCCACTGCGGCGGCGGGCACCTTGACGCCCAGGGGCAAGCCGCCAAAGCCGGCGATGGCCGTCGCGATGCCGCGCTCGCGCATTTGCTCTTCAGCGCGGATCAGCGGGTTGTAGTTCTGCAGGTTGCGCTCGCCGTTCGGCGCGCCGGCCTTGAACCAGATTCGACGCGTGAGCATGCCGTACATCAAGGGCATGTAGGGCAAGAACTCGCTCGAGCCTTCGGTGGAGCGGTGCGAAATGAACACAGAAAATCCGTAGGATTTGATGTTATCGAGCGCTTCTTCCAAGCTCTGGACGCCGACCTTCCTACACTCTTCCAAGATCCACTCGAGATCGCCGCGCGAGCTCAGGAATTCTTCGACCATCTCGCCGTCCGCCAGGCCGAGCACCACTTCGATCGCTAGGCGGGTCTCGGTGAAGGTGCCGGCTTGATTGAGCTTGATCAGCACGCTGTTGCCCGCGCGATCTTTGCGCTCCTTGCCGCACAGCCACGGGATGATGAAGCGCAGCTGAGTCACGACCAAGTCGTCCAGCACGATTTGCGCGCGTTCGCCGTACTTTTCGTTCATCAATTTGTGGCCAGCGACATCGTGCTCCGAAGCCGGATCTTCCATCGTGGCGAAGTTGTCCGCGCTATTGACGATCGTGCCGTCCAACTCGATCAGCTCTTCGCGGGTCTTCTTCCCGGTGCCCGAGAAGCGCATGTCGTACATGCCGGCCGCGATCAGCTCCTCACCCTTCTGGACCTCGCTGAACGCGTTGTCGGTGCCGATCGCGTAGTCGCCCACGGCTAGCTTGAGCTGGCCGGCGCACTCCTTGATGCGCGTCAGGCCCTCGAAGTTGTCCGCCACCGGAAAGACGAACCCACGCTCTTTGGCGGTGCCCGTGGGCAGGCCGTCGCGCACCAAATTCTTCTCGAATTGCCGGAAAAACTTGGTGCCGATCTCGAACACTTCTTTGACCGAGGTCGCCTTCATCGCAAAGAAGAACATCTCTTGGATGTCTTGCTTCGTGCCCGGGACGTGCTCGCCGCCACAGACCATGTTGAAGGCGATGTTCGGGAAGTAAAAGGTCTTGGTCTTCTTGGTGGCGAATACCTCCCAAGCTTCGAAGCCGCTGGCTTTGAGCAACGTCTGAAAGAACGCGGTCGACGCGGCGAGACAGGCGTTGCCGCCCCACAGCTTCTTGTTCGGGCCGGCCTTCTTGACCATGGCCAAATCGAAGGCCGCGGCGGCCTCGAGGATGTCGGCCGGATTTTTGATCACGACCTTCTTCGGCAAAAGCTTGGCGATGTTCTTGTCGATCGACTCGATTGCCTTGTCGTTGGCAATATAGACGGCCTCATTCTCGCCGTCGGAGGTGCCCTTCGGGATGCCGTTGCGCTCGGTGATCGTCCATGCCTCTTTGCCGCGCGTCACCTTGGCCGTGATCTCGCCCTCCAAAGTGAAGTTGGCGTACGAGGAAAGGATCTCGCGCCCTTTGAGTTCGAAGTTGGATACGGTCGTCTCTTTTGCCATGACAATTCCTTGGTCCGTGAAGCCACCCCGCAGGGTTCTCCAAACGGATGGATGTCATACCTGAAATTGCGGCGATCTTGGAGGCTGGGGTGGCTGGGTTTGGAAAGCGTCCTTCCCTGGCCCACCGGCCAAAAGCTGGTGATTTGCAGCGGGTTTATCGCTGATCTGGGCTCCCGTGTGGCCTCGGCGGGCGGCGGGCTCAAAAACAAAGAATGTACCCGCGCTCATTTTTTGGGGCGATCGCGGTCCCGCCACGCAGCTCATGGCACGCTCGATTCACGCTCAGCCCGCGAGCGTGAGTAACGCGCCGACGACCATCAGCGCGGCGCCGCCCGCGACTTTCCAAGAAATGCTTTCGCCGAGTACGAATGCGGCGAGGATCAGCGTGAACGCCAGGCTCAACTTATCGATCGGGGCGACACGCGAGGCGGGCGCCATTTGTAGCGCTCGAAAATAAAACAGCCAGGATGCCCCCGTGCCCATGCCGGAAAGCACCAAGAACACGATCGACCGCGTCTTCAATGTGCGCAGTGCGGATTGCTCACCGGTGGCAAAGACGAAGCCCCAGGCAAACAGGAGCACGACCGCGGTGCGCAGCGCCGTCGCCAGGTTGGAAGGCACGCCTTTGATGCCGATCTTGGCCAAGATCGCCGTCGCTGCGGCGGCCAGCGCGGAACCGAAGGCATACATCCACCAAGTCATGGCACTCGCTGCGCGCTGTAGATCCCGCGCTGTCCCGTCAGCAGATAGCACAACACGCAGACGATTGCCGCGTGCGGAAACAAGGCACCGCCCAGGAGCTCGACGGCCATCACCGAGAGCGCAAGCGGCGTATTGGCCGCAGCGGCAAATACCGCAGCCAAGCCGACCCCCGCCCCGAGCCCGAGCGGCAACCCGAGCTGCCGCGCCAACACGTTCCCCAAGCTTGCGCCGACGAAAAACAAAGGGGTCACCTCACCGCCCAGAAAGCCCGCGCCGAGCGTGACCGCAGTGAACAGGATTTTCAGCGCAAAGGCGTATACGGGCAAGCTCGGGTCGGTGAACGAGCGCAAAATCATGGGCACGCCGAGCCCGAGGTAGTCGCTAGTACCAACCAACCTCCAAAGCGCGACCACGAGCAGGCCCCCGAGGAACATGCGCAGGGGCAAGCGGGGGACGCGCAGCGCTCCCCGCTTCTTGAGAAAATGCGTGAGCTCGACGAAAGAGCGCGTGGCGATCGACAGTGCGAGCGCGAACACCAACCACTTTGCGAGCACCAACGGCGACAGGGGCAATACTGCAGGCGACGGATACGTGGTGTGGTGAATGCCTAGGGCGCGCGTGGTCATGTCGCCGATCACGGCGGCGGTCAGCGCGGGCAGCAGCGCGTCGTATTCGACGCGCCCGAGCACCACGAACTCCAGCCCGAACAGGGCGCCCGCGATCGGCGTACCAAAGACCGAGCCGAAACCGCCGGCGACGCCAGCCGCGAGCAGCTGCCGACGTAACTGCCCAGTGAGCCGTAAACGATGAAGCAGGGCATCGGCCAAGCTTGCGCCCATTTGCACCGCGGTACCCTCGCGCCCGGCGCTGCCACCGAACAAGTGCGTGAGCACCGTGCCAACCAGCACCATCGGCGCCATGCGCAACGGCAAGCGCGGACCGTCGTCATGAATGGTATCGATGATCAGATTGTTGCCGCCCGCGATCTTCGATCCGAGCCGCTCGTAGACGAAGCCGACCGCGAGCCCGGCAATCGGCAGCGCGTACACGATCGGCTCGTGGCCAGTGCGAAAGTCGGTCGCGCGCTGCAGTAGCTCCAAAAACAATGCAGATGCCGCTCCCGACAGCGCGCCGACCGCGGCGCCCAGCATCAGCCATTGCAAGATGCGCAGCGCGGCGCTGCGCGCGCGCGCGCCGACCTCGGCAGGTGTATTCACTAAAACGCCATTTCCTTTTCGAGCTCTTTCAACTTACTGGCTAGGTTCGCTTCGGTGATGCTGGCTTCGGCGCGCTCCTCGTAGTCTTCTTCCGTCGGAATGCCGGCGATGCCAAGCACAGCTTTCGCGGGCGCACGCTTGGGCGCCGGCAAGTACGTGGGCTTGCTGACGCTGCTGTAAGAGGCGGACACGCGATGACTGCGCTCCTCTCGACAGCTCGAAGTGAGACAGGCCAATGCAATCAAAGTGAGCGCGAGCGGGCGTTTCATCGTGCCCCCGACGCAACGAGCGTAGTTTCCATCGATTTGGCGTGCCGAACCAGCTCGCGCTGGATGTCGGCGCGAATCCGCGCAGACAGTGCTTGGTCGGCAGCGTGTTCGGCCAGGTCCAACATGCGGTTCAGGCGCGCCATGCGCTGGGCGTGGATCCGGAGGTTGGCTTGGCCGTCGATGCTGTTCACCACGTTGCCCCAAACCTGGAGAATCTCTAGACGGTGCTGAGCCGCGCGCTGAGCACGGCTGGCGGCCCAGGCTTTCGGATCTGCGAGCGCCTGAGCGCGATTCTGTCGCCGTGCGGCTTCCAGCTGCTCCAACCGCAGCAATAGTTGGGGCGCCGTTCGCGCGGGAGCGACCGCTTCGTCTTTGCGCACGGACGATTCTTCGTCTGTGCGCTCGGGTCCCGCCTCGGGGACGCCCTGGGCGCGAGCGGCCGTGCCAAGGCAAATGAGCAGCGCGAGCGCGCCGCCGAGCTTCGTGGATTTTACGATCATCTCTCCGAGGCGCCTCATGATACCCGAACGGGAAATTTCCTGTTGCGCATAATGCGACTGCGGAGCGGCCTGCCAATGACGATAAGCGGTTACTATGTTTTCTGTGCAGAAGCCTGACCCGCAAGCGGAAAACGCTGTCAACCGCGGGGTCTCGATGAACCCCCCTCGACTCAACACCCTCCTGTTCAGTCATTTCGCCGTAGTGGCGTGCCTGCTCGCCTGCTCATCGCCAACTTCGGGTCAAAGTTCGATAACAGGAGCGGGGGCAACCGCGGGAACGACCGTCGGGAGTCAGGCTGGCTCCGCCAGTGCCTCGAACCCAGGCAATGGCGGTTCGGTTCAACTGAACGTATCGCCGGATGGCGGCGGCGGCACTAGCAGTGACACCTCCAGCGGTGGAACCAACGGCGCCGTGCAGTGCAATGGCAGGTTTTCTGGGCGCTTGCGGGACTTCACGGTCGCCCAAGATCCGGGCGGACGAGCGTTGGATGCAACGGCGGTCCCGCCGATCGCCGACTCCATCGCCGGCGTGGCCTACCGCGTCAGCCCAGACTTCGAATTTGCCAACGCGATGCTGAATCCGGCCACGGCGATGGGTAAACGCTTCGGTCCAGACCCCGGCCTCGTGGCAGCGACGCTCGGGGCGGACCAAACGCCCGTGTACGCAGGCCCCGCGGAGGGCACCGTGACGACGACCGGCCCCGAGAACTTCGCGACTTGGTTTCACGATACTGCGGGCGTGAACATGGCTCAGAACCTCACGCTGCAGTTCTTGGCCGACCCCTCGAAACCCAACGATCCGAACGCCTACTACTACGACAGCAGCACGATGGGTTGCGGAGCGGCGACCTGCCCCGGCTTCTTTCCGATCGACGGACAGCTGCTGCAGAACGAGGGCAACGCGCACAACTATCACATGACCTTCGAGCTGCACTTGGAGTTCAAGTACCACGCCGGTGATATCTTCACCTTCATCGGCGACGACGACATCTGGGTGTTCGTCGACAACAAGCTCGCGCTCGATCTGGGTGGAACCCACAATGAAGTGACCGGGCAAGTGATGCTCGACACACTCGGTCTCAGCGATGGGCAGACCTACCCGATCGCTTTCTTTTGGGCTGAGCGCCACGTCGTGGGCTCGAACCTTCGTATCGAGACGAGCCTAGAGGTCACAAGTTGTGGTGGCTCGGTACTCAAGTAGGGCCAGCCCGCCCGGCGCTCAAGCTTTCGTGAGCTTCCGCCACGCAGGGTGAGCGCCAATCAGTCCTAGCGCACGCGCGGTAAGCGTCTTTCCAGGCTCCGCGCGCGGCCAAGTCGAAGCACCCGACGGGTGCGGGAGTGGGATGACGTCGATGCTCAACTTGCCGCGCGTCACGACTTGCAGCGATCCAATCTGCTCGACCAGGGGCCGCGCCGGCAAGAACTGCTCGATCGCCACGCGCCCCACCGGCAAGATCAATTGGGGTTGGAGGAGCTCGATTTCGCGATCGAGCCAGGGACGGCAATTGAGCAACTCTTCCGGCGTTGGCACGCGATCTCCGCCCTTCGGATTCTTGCCGGGGAAGCAACGGCAAGAAGCGGCGATATACACGCGCGCTCGGAATTGTTCTTCGTCGAGGCCGAGCGGAAGGAACCATTTGAAGAGCTGTTTGCCGGCGGTCCACGCAAATGGCCGGCCGAGCATGGGCTCTTTGTCGCCGGGCGCTTGTCCGACGAGCAATACTTTGGAGCGGACCGCGGTGCCCACGATCGGCGGTCGATGCATATTCGGACAGAGCCTGCAGGCGCGCAGGGCGGCTTGGTGGGCGTAGATGACGCGCAGAGCGGAGGGCATGGGGATGGGCGCGGACGGGCGGGTGGTTTAGCGCGTCGTAGGTCGAGGTAAAGGCCCGAGCGGGGCGAAGGGCGCGCTGACCGACACAACGACATCGATGTGTCCGGGCTCGACTCCAATCTGCAACCGCTCGTTCACCCGGCGCGCAAGCGAGCTGCGTCGCGCGCCGGAGGTAGCCCGAACTGGCGGGCATACTCGCGACTGAATTGCGAGACGCTCTCGTAGCCGACCGAGAAGGCCACGTCGGCGACCGCTCCTGGCTCGGCGAGCAGACGCCGACGCGCCTCCCGCAAGCGCATCTGCTTGTGATAGGCGAGCGGGCTCAGTCCGGTCACGGCCTTGAAATGGCGGTGGAACGAGGACACGCTCATCGCGGCAACGCCCGCTAGGGTCTCCACCGGAA
Source organism: Pseudomonadota bacterium (assembly GCA_037200885.1). Taxonomy (GTDB): domain Bacteria; phylum Myxococcota_A; class Polyangia; order Polyangiales; family Polyangiaceae; genus PMG-095. The sequence goes on along the minus strand of JBBCIN010000001.1, from coordinate 521,147 downwards.
GCGGCTTGGCGAGGTGGGCGCGGATCCACTTTACTGCGCGATGGATCTGCGACAGCCGGCTGTCGGCGCGCGCAAACTGTCGCAGCACTGTCCCGTGCTCGCTCTGCAGCACACGGTAAAGTAGCTCGCGCTCGATCATCGGAGCGAGGAGAGGCACGTCGTCGGGTGCCTCCACCAGACGGACAAAGCGAAGGAGCGCATCGCCCATGGCCCGCGTTGTGGCGCTGATGGTCATCGGCTCGAGCTCTTCTTGCGCGGTATCGAGCACGCGCTCGGGCTCCAGCGGCAGGTCGAGGAGCAGAGCGGCGACCGCGGCAGGCTCGAACTTGACGGCAAGGCCGAGATAAGGCTGCTCCGGGCTGCAGTCGATGACGGCACAGACCACCGGCACGTCGATCGGCGCGAGCAGAAACGAGCCCGGGCGGTGATCCAGCTGGCGCTCCCCCACGGTCATCCGCTTGATCCCCTGCAGGGTGAAGTAGAGCATCGGCTCGTAGATCACCAGCGTCGATGGCGTGGGGCCATAGCTCGACCAGAGCGTGAGGTTGGGCAGGAGCTCGCGGTACGAAGGCAACGCTAGGCGCTGCGCCAGCGCGCGGAGCTCGGGCAGCGGGTCATGCATGACGAGGCATTGTCGCAGGCGAGCTCGAGCCACGCAAGCCGAGCAGCGGACGGTTTGGCAGGATTGGGCAAGAGTCCGGCAGCATCCGGCGCGCGCTCGCTCGCTTGGCGCGGCCACTATGACGGTTACAACCAAGGAGACGCATTCATGAGCACTCGGAAGACGGCGCTGATCACCGGCGCGAACAAAGGCATCGGTCGCGAGATCGCGCGCCAGCTCGGTCACAAAGGGTACTCGGTGTGGCTCGGATGTCGCGACGCCGAGCGCGGCGAGCTGGCGGCCGCTGACCTGCGTAAAGAGGGGCTCGACGTGCACGTTCTGGCGCTCGACGTGACCGACGACGCCAGCGTGAAAGCGGCGGCGGTGACCTACGACAAGACGAGCGACACGCTCGACGTACTGGTGAACAACGCCGGAGTCTCCACCGGCGGCTACGTCGCGCCCACCGAGGCGAGCCTCGACGACATGCACGCCCTCTACGAGGTGAATGTGTTCGGCCCCGTCCGCGTGACTCAGGCCTTCGTGCCGTTTCTGCGCAAAACCGGCCAGGGACGCATCGTGATGATGAGCAGTAGCCTCGGCTCCATCGGCGAGCAGCTGGACATGACCAGCGGGACCTACGGCGTGAACCTGCTCGGCTACAACTCGTCGAAGAGCGCGCTCAACATGATCACCGTAGCCTTCGCCAAGGAGCTGGCCGCGTCCGGAATCAAAGTGAACGCCGCGAACCCGGGCTACGTGGCCACGGACCTGAACGACCATCGGGGGTATCGCACCGTCGAGCAAGGCGCGACCATCGCCGTGCACCTCGCCACCCTCGGCCCGATGGGGCCGACTGCCGGCTTTTTCAACGACGGCACGGAAGCCACGGTCGGTCGGCACGCGTGGTAAGCGCGACGCTTTGAAGTAGGCTAGGCGCGATGGCGCGCTCGAATTTGAAACGGCTGAGTGCTGCGCTCGCGGTCGGCGCCGGGCTCGTGCTGAGGCTTGCGCCCAGCGAGCGTCCGCTCCACGCGAGCGATGGCTCGCAGGCGCGCTGTCCGCCGGAGATGGCGTTTACGGCGGGGACTTGCATGGACCGCTACGAGGCGCGCTTGCTCGAGCGGCACGAGGACGGCTCGCTCACGGCATTTTCGCCGGTCGCGCGTCCGAAGCAGGGGGCGTTCGTGGCCGAATCGCGCGCGGGCGTGCGCCCTCAGGGCTACATCAGTCAGCTCGAAGCGGCGAGCGCGTGCCAGAACGCTGGCAAGCGTTTGTGCACGCTCAGCGAGTGGTATCACGCCTGCCGCGGCGAGCACGATACGCTCTACCCCTACGGTACCGCGTACGTGCGCGGGCGATGCAACGTCGGCAAACCGCACCTCTTGTCGATGCTCCACGGCAGCGATGCGCTCGCTTGGAGTTACGAAAAGGCCTTCAACGATCCGGAGCTCGATCGGCGGCCGGGCTTCCTCGCCGAAACCGGGCAGTACACGGGATGCGTCACGAGCGCCGGTGTCTTCGATCTCGTCGGCAACCTTCATGAGTGGGTCGCCGATCGCGTGGACGCGTCCATCGCTCAGAAAATGCCGCTCAAGGCCGGCATTCGCGCGCGCATTGGCCGCAACCTGGGCAAGGGCGTGTTCATGGGGGGCTTTTTCAGCACCACGAATGAGCACGGTGACGGCTGTGAATTCGTGACCATGGCGCACGAGCCCAGTTACCACGATTATTCGACCGGGTTTCGCTGCTGCAAAGATCCCTAGCTCCGCCTGCGCCAGCAACGCGGCGGCAATCTGCGGCATGTTAAGAGGCAGGCAATGCCGCACGCCGACTTCCCGCTCTGGACGCTGCTGCCGTTCCCGGCGCTGGTGCTCGCGATCGCCATCTTTCCAATCGTCATTCCGCACCTCTGGGAGAGGCGCAGCGTGCAGGTCGCGGCGGTCGCGCTGTGCACGCTGCCCGTCGCGCTCTATGAGCTGCGCTTTGGGCACGTCGAGCAACTCGTGCAGGGCTCGAAGGGCTACCTCGCGTTCGTGATCACGCTGGGCGCGTTGTTCACGACCTCGGGTGGCATCCACCTGCAGGGCGACATCGAAGCGACGCCGCGGAACAACCTGTTGTTTTTGCTGTGCGGCGCCTTATTGGCGAGCCTGATCGGCACCACCGGGGCGAGCATGCTGCTGATCCGACCCCTGCTCAGGACCAACCACCAGCGCGAGCATCGCGGCCATCTAGTGCCGTTCTTCATTTTGGTAGTGGCCAACGCGGGCGGCTTGTTGCTGCCGCTCGGCGACCCACCACTTTTGGTCGGCTACATCATGGGCGTCCCATTCTTTTGGACGCTGCGCCTGTTTCCGGTCTGGCTCTTGTACGTAGGCTCGATCTTGATCGCCTTCTACCTGCAGGACGTACGCGCCTACGCCCGCGAGACACGCCAGGCATTGGCCCAGGACCGCCGGGAGCTCGAACCGCTATCGCTGCGCGGCCTGCGCAATTTGCTATTTCTGCTGGCGATCGTGCCAGCGGCGCTGCTGCCCGAGGGCTTTCGCGAAGCCGCTTTGCTGAGCATTGCCTTGCTGTCTTTCTTCACTACTCCCAAAGCCGTCCACGACGCCAACGGCTTTGGCTTCGGACCGATCATCGAGGTCGCGATCGTGTTTTGCGGTCTGTTCCTCTGCCTTGGTCCGATCGAAGTCTCGCTGGGCCAGGCCGCCCCGCACTTTCCGATGCAAGAAGCCTGGCAGCTCTTCTGGGGCTCGGGCGCGCTGTCTTCGGTGCTCGACAACGCGCCGACGTACACCGCTTTCGCAGCGCTCGCGCGGGGCCTCGCCCACCGCTCGACGGAGTTGGTCGCCGGCATCGACCCGATCAAGCTCGCCGCGATCAGCGCGGGCAGCGTGGTCATGGGCGCGACTACGTATATCGGCAACGGCCCCAATCTGATGGTCAAAGCGGTGGCAGAGCGCGAGCGCTACCGGATGCCGAGCTTCGGGCGCTATTTCGTATTCGCGTTCACGACCATGCTGCCCGCCCACCTGATCGTGACGGCGGTGCTGTGCTGGCTCGATCGCTAAAATATTTTATTTGTTTATAAAGCGAACGGCTAGACGCAGTGCGAAACAGCCGCCCCATTTTGCCACGCGATCGCAGGGCGATCGCCCTCCAAAAGCTCCTAAATCGATGATTGCACATGGAACTTGAGGGATCCGAGCCGCTTCCGAGCAATCAAATTTTTTTTACGTTAGCCGCCAGTTAATTCCTCAGAAAACAACGCGAAACATACGGCGGCAATACTCCGACGAAACATCAGGAAGCAATCAATCGCGAGCCAGGAACGGCCCTGACTCGCAGGCGGACGTGCGCCAGCTCCGCCATCCACAACCGGTTGGGCATGTTCGGTTTCTCCCGACAGGTCGCGAGTACGTCCACTCGGTGCAGCGATGCACCCCCAACCACCACGACGAGTCTAACCGAAAGGATAGTGTTATGAGTGCCCTGTTAGAGCCAGCGAAACTACCGCTCGCGCGGAAATTCTCCCGTCTTGCGGATCGAATGCGAGATCCCGAATGGCGTCGGTTCGGTAGAAATTTGGTTCTCGGCAAGTTGCTGGGGCTGGCCGTGCTGGCGGTAGCGATCGTCGCACTCAATCTGACCGGGAGCTTGTTCAAGATCAAAGAAGCCCTCGCAGATACGCCAGCGGCGGCAGCGGTCATGGCAGTCATGCCGGCGGATCTGATCGATCAGGCGAAAAATCCGGTCATCAATCCCATCAACACGATGTGGGTACTGCTCGGCGCCTTCCTCGTGTTCGGCATGCAGGCCGGCTTCACGATGCTCGAAGCTGGCATGTGCCGGAACCGTGAGACCGTGAACGTCCTCGTCGAGTGCGTGTTCGACACTTGCGTTTGCGGCCTGCTCCACTGGGCCTTCGGCTTCGCCTTCATGTTCGGGGGAGGCAACGCCTTCATCGGCTGGCACATGCCGGGTGACCCGACCAAAAGCCTGATCTTCATGAAGGACGTCGGCGTCCTCTCGGTTTACGGCGCGACCGGCATTCCAATCGTTGCGCACTACATCTTCCAGTTCGCCTTCGCCGATTGCGCTTCCACGATTTGCTCCGGCGCGATGGTCGGCCGCACCCGCTTCGTCGGCGACGTCATCTACTCGATCGGCGTCTCGGGTCTAATCTACCCGATCTTCGGCCACTGGTGCTGGGGTCCGGACGGCTTTTTGGCCACGATGGGTTCCGAGGGCGGCTTCCTCGCCAGCTTGGGCATGAACTTCCACGATTTCGCAGGCTCCACCGTGGTGCACTCGATCGGTGGTTGGGTCGCCATCGCGGGCGCCATTTGTCTTGGACCGAGGCTCGGTCGCAAGTTCAAGCGTGACGGGGGTGGCCCGATGCTCCCGCACGATCTCACGATCGCCGTGATCGGTGGGCTGATCCTCTGGTTCGGTTGGTACGGCTTCAATCCCTGTTCGACGCTCTCGATCATGGATAACGCTGGCGCCGGTCGCGTTGCGATGAACACCACGCTCGCCGCCTGCACGGGCGGTCTGGCCGCCGTCTTCGTGGTCTTCTTCATGGTCAAGAAGTGGGACACGGCCGCGTTGGTCAACGGCTTTCTCGCTGGCCTCGTAGCGATCACCTGCCCCTGCTACTGGGTGAGTGACGTTGGCGCTTGCATCCTCGGTGCGGTCGCCGGTGTGCTCGTCATCTTGGGTATGGAGCTGCTCGAGCACCTCCGTATCGACGACCCGGTAGGCGCTTGGCCGGTGCACGGCGTGTGCGGCATCTGGGGTACGCTTTCGTTGGGCTTGTTCGCGTCCGGACAATACTCGGCGGCTGGTTCGAGCCCCACTGGCGTACCGGAGATCGTTGCCAATTCCCCGCAAGCCCTGACCGGCTTGTTCTACGGTGGGGGATGGGCCGTGCTCAAGGCGCAGGCCATTGGCAGCGGTATCGTGTGCGTCGCAACGTTCGCCGCCGCCATGGTCATGTTCAAGGCACTCAATGCCGTGAACCTGCTCCGCGTGTCCAAGCAGGGCGAGCTCGAGGGTTTCGACCTCGACCAGCACGGCGCCTCGGCTTACCCCGAGTACGTGATCTCGACGCTCACGGCTTCGCATGCCATCGAGGGCGATAGCGTGGGCGCCACCCGTCTGGCCTCGGTCGAAGTCGCCGACGCGAAGTGAGCTGACCCGAAACTGAGCGGGTCACGACGCTCGAGATATGCCCGGTCGACCGCGAGGTCTGCCGGGCATTCGTCTATTTGCGCTGCGCCTCGCAGGCACGGGTGTGGCGGTCGTGCGCTCGGGCGGCGTTGGCCCTCGGCTTGCACCGAGGCGGACGCGGACCAATCGACCGGTCCCCAATCCCCAAGGAGACAGACGATGATGCGTTCTTACCTCGGCCGCAACGCGGCAAAGTGGCTCGGTTGTGGCGTGCTTGCGATCTCGGCGGCTGCCTGCGCCAGTGACAAGACCCCCGCCAAGGAGCCGGAAGCCATGGGGGAGATGACCGAGCCAGGGCCGCAATCCCCACGTGGCGATCGTGAACGCGACACCACGATTGCGATCTCGGATGATTTCCGGAAGGAGTGCCAACTTCCCAATTCGCCGAAAGACGCTCCGCACTTCGAGTACGCCGACGCGACGCTGCACGCGCATGGCGCGAACATCTTGGACGACGTAGCCAAGTGCTTGAGCGAGGGCCCGCTCAAGGGCCGCGTGATGACCATCATCGGTCGCACGGACGCGCGCGGCTCCGCTGCCTACAACAAGCAGCTCTCCGCCAATCGCGCCGAAGCGGCCAAGAACTACCTGGTGCAGCGCGGCGTGCCCTCCGCCAACATTCACCTGATTGCGCGCGGTGAGCAGGGCGCGCAAGGCACGGACGAAGAGACTTGGGCGCGCGACCGCCGCGTCGACTTCGAGCTGGGTGATAAGTACGCGGCCAACGTGGCCGGGAACAATCTGAATGCCTCCCCAGATCCGGTGATGGAAGGCACGCGCATGCAGGAGCTGTCGCCCAACAACAACGTTTCGAAAGCAAACGGCAGCGCGTACTCCGATACCGCCGAGGGCGGGCATGAAGCGGGCGCAGGCAAAGGCAGCGCGTCGGGCGGCAAGTAAGCCAAGAGACCGCCAAGATCGAAGCGAGTTGCGCCCTCGCGCCGGTTTGCCGGCGCTGGGGCGAACGCTTTCTGTCGCGTGGGATTAGCTCGAAGCGGTGCCAGCGGTGCTGCTGCTCATCGTCGTCGTGCTAGATAGCGCTTGGTTCACTTCGTCGAGCGCGTTGGACAAGACCGAAGCAACGCCACCTGCTCCACCGCCGCCGTGATGCCCGCCGCCGCGATGATGGTGGGTTCCCGCGGCGTGGTCGCCGCCAGAGTTTGGCGGCTGAAGTGACGACAGGTTGCCCGAGCTCGATGCCTGCGCGAAATCGTCGCTCATTTTGCTCAGGAACTGTGCCTGGGGGCCTGTCGCGCCCTGGGCGGCAGTCTTCAACTGTTCGGAAATCTGTTGAGTGACCTGTTTGAACTTCGCCGGATCCTGCTGCAAGAGCTGGCTCAACTTGGCCATCAGTTCGCCCGGCTTGGACACGCTGGTGGACGATGCAGGCGTGGCCGCGGTATTCCGAGCCGCATCCGTACCATCCGGCGTGGACTTGTTACCGAGCGCCGTGAGCGCGCTTATCGTGTTCGTGTTGCTAGTACCGATTTCGTTGATGTTCATTTGGGGGATTTCTTTCGCCCGCCACCCAGCCCATCAAAACGGAACAACGAAGTACGACTTTAGCGATTCGGAGACCGCTACACAGTCCGATACAAACGAGCCCGAACCAGCCAGTTCATTGACGGCGCGAAACGCCACGCGTCGCCCGATGCCCCACGCGCTCCTCATCTCTCCCGCGCGCGAAGCGCCGCGCCAAGCAGCTCAGCCGCATGCCCGGAAATTCGTCGAGATCGCCCGACTTTGGCAGGATCAGATCGCGATCCGCCAATAAGGCGCAGACCTACGAGAACTGACCGAACAGGCGCATGCGATCTACGGGCAAAGCGCGGGCGGCCCAGCGCTACAGGACGCCGCTACGCCAAAAATCTCACCCGCCGATCCCGCGCGCGCAGCGCCGCGTGCTCACCACGCTCACGGCAAGCGCTGACTCAACACACCCAAGTAATCCTTCTTCCCCACCGGCACGCCATTGTGCCGCAAGATCGCGTAGGTATGCGCCGCGTGAAAGTAGAAGTTCGGCTGCACGTGCTCGAAGAAGTAGTCCTTGCCGGTCATCACTTTGCCCTCCCAACGCGGCTGCGTGATCGAGCGGCTGCTGGCGCCTTCGAAATCTTTTTCCGAGTAGCCGTCGAGGTAGGAGATGACCGAGCCGAGGCGGGTGCGGAGCTCCGCGATGGTCTGCTCGGTGTCGGCGTGGGACGGGGCTTCCTTGCCCGCCAAACGTGAGGCGCCGAGCTTGGCGGTGTCACAGGCGATTTGGATTTGCTTCGCGAACGCCAGCTGATCGGGCGCGAGGCGAAAGTTCACGAACAGGTTGGGATCGAAGGATTTTTCCTTCGCGAAGGCCTCTGCCTTGTCGAGCCAGCTGCCCGCTTGACCGAGAATCTTCTTCATCTGCAGAAATGATTCGTAATACATGTGTTTGACCTTACCCTTGTTCTGTAACCAAGTCAGCCGATGGCGCGCACGACGCCGCCGTCCACGCGCAACGCAGCACCGTTGACTCCGGAGGCGCGCGGGCTGGCGATGAACGCCGTCAACGCTGCGATCTCGTCCGGGGATTCGAAGCGTTGCAAAAGTGACGACGGTCGAGCGTGTTTGAAGAAGTCGCGCTCGACATCGCCCGCGCTCTTGCCTTGTTGGGCCGCGAGCCCACTCACGAAGTCGGCTACGCCCTCGCTCTTGGTCGGACCGGGCAGGATAGAGTTCACGGTCACCGCAGTGCCGGCGGTCATTTCGGCCAGGCCGCGCGCGATGGCGAGCTGCGCGGTCTTGGTCGTGCCGTATTGAATCATCTCCACTGGGATCTGCAGCGCGCTCTCGCTGGAGATGAAAAGGATGCGCCCCCAGTTGCGACCGAGCATGCCCGGCAGGTAGGCGCGAGAGAGACGCACACCGCTCAGCACGTTCACTTCGAAAAAGTGCAGCCAGTCCGCATCACTGATCTCGCCGAAGGGCTTGGCTTCGAAGATGCCGACGTTGTTCACGAGGATGTCGAGCTCCGGCGCGGCTTGCACCATCTTTGCGCAGCCCTCGGCGCTACCGAGGTCGGCCGCAATCCCGCGCAAGTCAGCGTCCGGCAGGCCACTGTCGCGAATCGCGGCGACGGCCGCCGATGTCCGCTGCTCGGTCCGCCCGTTCACGATCACGCTGGCGCCCTCCGCCGCGAGTGCCCGGGCGATGGCGAAGCCAATCCCCGCGGTTGAGCCTGAGACGAGAGCGCGCTTGCCCTGCAATTGAAAATCCACGGCCCCAGCCATCGAGCCAGGCGCGCCGCGTGTCAACGCACCCAACCGCCACAAATGAACTCAAACGTTCAATTTCATTGAGCTAATTTAAGTTTCAAATTCGAGCTCGGGGCCCGGGCCCAAAACAGGTCACTGGGCCCAAACAGGCGAGGTGCTATAGGGCGCTTCCCTTCCGCGGCCGCTTTCGCTACGTGCCGCTCCCTAACTCCAAGTACGAGGCCAAAAAGTGGCAACCCGCATCCCGCTCGATCGCATCCGCAACATCGGTATCTCGGCGCACATCGACTCAGGCAAGACGACCCTGACCGAGCGCATTCTGTTCTACACGGGTCGTATTCACGCGATTCACGAAGTGCGCGGCAAAGACGGCGTCGGCGCCAAGATGGACTCGATGGATCTCGAGCGCGAGAAGGGCATCACGATCCAGTCCGCCGCGACGTACTGCGTGTGGCCCGGTTCGCAAAACCAGTTCGAAGAGTACAACGTCAACATCATCGACACCCCCGGCCACGTGGACTTCACGATCGAAGTCGAACGCGCGCTGCGCGTGCTCGATGGCGCCATCCTGGTGCTGGACTCTGGCAAAGGCGTGCAGTCTCAGTCGATCACCGTCGACCGCCAGATGAAGCGCTATCACGTGCCGCGCATCGCGTTCGTCAACAAGATGGACAACCCGGGCGCCAACTACGAGCGCGTCTCGGACATGCTCAAAGAGAAGCTCGGCCACCACCCGGTCAACCTACAGGTACCGATCGGCTCGGAAGACAAGTTCGCGGGCATCATCGATCCGATCATCGGCAAGGCCTTCTACTTCGATGGCGACGACGGCGAGAAGATCCGCGAGGTCGACGTGCCCGCGGAATACGCGGACAAGACCAAAGCCGCGCGCGAGGAAATCATCCAGCGCGTCGCCGACGTGGACGACATTCTGGCCGAGAAATTCATCAACGAGGAGCCCGTCTCCGTCGACGAGCTGCGTGCGGCCATCCGCCGCGCCACCTTGGCGCTCAAGATGACCCCGGTCATGTGCGGGTCCGCCATCAAGAACAAGGGCGTCCAGCTCTTGCTCGACGGCGTGGTGCACTACCTGCCGAACCCGAAGGAAGTCGTCAACGAGGCGCACGACCAGGACAAGAACGAAGAGAAGGTGATCGTCGAGTCCGACCCGACCAAACCGTTCGTGGGCCTCGCGTTCAAGTTGCAGCAGGACAAATACGGACAGCTGACCTACTTCCGTATCTACCAGGGCTCGATCACGGCCGGCGACACCATCTACAACATCTCGAACGAGAGCCGCAAAGTGCGCGTGCCGCGCATGTTCCGCATGCACTCGGAAGATCGCGAAGAGATCAAGACGGCGGAAGCCGGCGACATCGTCGCGTTCTACGGCGTCGAGGCGAGCTCGGGCGAGACTTTCACGGACGGCAAGGTCAATTGGACCCTGACTTCGATGCACGTGCCGGCCGCGGTGATCTCGCTCGCGGTAGCCCCGAAGGACCGCGCGGCGGAGACCAACTTCTCGAAGGCGCTCAATCGCTTCACCAAGGAAGATCCGACCTTCCGCGTTCATCAGGACGAAGAGTCGCAGCAGACCATCATCAGCGGCATGGGCGAGCTGCACTTGGACATCTACATGGAGCGCATGAAGCGCGAGTACAACTGCGAGGTGATCGCAGGCAAGCCGCAGGTCGCGTACCGCGAGACGATCACGCAACGGAGTGAGATCGCCTACACGCACAAGAAGCAGACCGGTGGTTCCGGTCAGTTCGCGCGCGTGATGGGCTACATGGAGCCGCTGCCGGCCGACGCGGTCGAGAACTACGAGTTCGTGGACGAGACCACCGGCGGCTCGATCCCGAAGGAGTTCATCCAAGCCTGTGACAAGGGCTTCAAGGACGGCGTCAAGCGCGGCAACCTGATCGGCTTCCCGGTCGTAGCCGTGCGCTGCGTCGTCAACGACGGCCAGTCGCACGCGGTCGACTCGTCCGATCAGGCGTTCCGCACTGCCTCCTTGATGGGCTTCCGCGAAGCGTACTCGGGCGCCAAGCCCACGATTTTGGAGCCGATCATGAAGGTGGAAATCTCGGCTCCGATCGAGTTCCAGGGCTCGGTCGTCGGTCAGGTGAACCAGCGCCGCGGCTTGATCCTCGAAACGGTCAGCGACGAGAACGTGACCGTGACCTGCGAAGTTCCGCTGAACGCCATGTTCGGCTACTCGACGGACCTGCGCTCGGCCACGCAAGGCAAAGGCAACTTCACGATGGAGTTCGCTCGCTATGCCGCCGTGCCGAAACAAGAACAAGAAGAGATGATGAAGGTATACCGAGAGAAGCTCGCCAAAGAGCAGGCCGCTCGCAAGTAAGATCGGTCTACGGCGATCGGGCGCTCGACGCCCGCCAAAAGCCCCGCGAACGCGAGTTCGGCGGGGCTTTTTTTTGCTTCCCTGACGAGCACGGGCGGCCGGGCTACGCTTTCAGGATACACGGAGCCGAACTGATGCATCTCAAGTCTTTCGGAGCGCAACCAAGCGGGCTACGGCTAGAGCGGATGAAGGCGTCGCCACGCTACGTGGACGGCGCGTTCGCCAACACGAGGCCAGTCACCCAGGGGCTGAAGAAGGGCACGGGCACGCCCACGATTGCCGAGTTCCTGTGCGGCGGGCAACGGCGCACGCCACGCGCGCCACTGCCTTCACAGAACCCACTTGCGGGTTGGCAGCGTGCTCCCGAGACCGGGCTGCGGGCGACCTGGCTCGGGCATTCCACGGTCCTGCTCGAGCTGGATGGAGCGCGCGTGCTGACCGATCCGGTTTGGGGCGAGCGCGCCTCGCCGGTGACCTTCGCGGGGCCGAAGCGCTTTCAACCGGTGCCGATCGCGATCTCCGAGCTGCCCAAGCTCGACGCGGTGGTCGTCTCGCATGACCACTACGATCACCTGGACTACCCGACCATCTCGGAGCTTACCAAGCGTGACGTGCCGTTCTTCACTTCACTCGGAGTGGGCGCACATTTGCAAGCTTGGGGGGTTCCGGCAGAGCGCATCACGGAGCTGGATTGGTGGGAGCAAGCCGACGTGCCAGGCACGGGGCTATCGATCAACGCAGCGCCATCACAACATTTTTCGGGTCGAGGCTTGGGTTCTCGCAATGGCACGCTTTGGTCGTCGATGGTGGTACGCGGCCCGAAGCACTCCGTGTTCTTCAGTGGCGATACTGGCCTCACGCCCGAATACGGTGAGATTAATCGGCGCTTCGGCGCCTTCGATTTGGTGATGTTGGAGGTTGGCGCATTTCACGAGTCGTGGGGCGATATTCACCTCGGCCCCGCCCATGCGCTCGAGGCCCTGCGCTTGCTCGGTGGCGGCAAGCTGCTGCCGGTGCACTGGGGCACGTTCAATCTCGCGATTCACGCGTGGGACGAACCTGCCGAGACGCTGCTCCGGCTCGCGCCGGAACGCGGCGCGCAATTGCTGATGCCCATGCTTGGCGAGCCCGTCGAGCCCACTCGTGCCCCACAGCCGCGAGCCTGGTGGCGCGCAATCGCTGCTCTGGAGAACCGCGATGGGGGGACTCCCGCAGCTCCCGAAGAACTGCCTACATTGCCACCCCTGGCGGACGGCAGTGGCGCAGAATGGCCGCTCGATTGAGCCAAAACATTTGACTACGCTGCCCACGTCGCAAGGCGCGCTTCGTGCTTCATGAGCTGCGTTCACACCTCCACGCATCGGATGGAAGGCGCCCGGCAAACGCTGGCGACTTCCGCCGGGCGATGCGCGCTGATACTCTCTCGAATCCCTTCAAGTGCGACCAAGCTCAATGACCGAGTCCGCCACCCGCTCCGGAGATAGCGATCCGCGCTTCCTGGCACCGGTGCGCGAGGGCGAGACGGTCGCGGGCAAATACCTGGTCGGACGCCTGCTCGGCCTGGGGGGCATGGGCGCAGTCTTCGAGGCGTTCGACAGCCGCCTCGAGCGCCGAGTTGCGCTCAAGGTGCTGCTACCGCGGTTGGTCAGCTCGGCCACCGCCGCTCAACGTTTCGTGCGCGAAGCGCGCGCCGCCACGCGCATCACCAGCGAGCATGTCGTAAAACTGCTGGAGATCGAGACCCTGACCGACGGCACCCCGCTGCTCGTGATGGAGTATCTGGAAGGCGTCGATCTGCGCGCGTTGCTTCGGGAGGGCGGGCCGCTCGAGCCCCGACGCGCGGTGGATTACCTGCTGCAGGCGCTGCAAGCGGTGGCCGAAGGTCACATGCAGGCGATCGTGCATCGCGATCTGAAGCCGAGCAATTTATTCCTGACCGAGCGAGCGGACGGCACGCACTTGATCAAGGTGCTGGACTTCGGCATCGCCAAAACGCTCGGACCCGGAGTCCCCGCGGACTTTGCCCTGACCAGCTCGGAAGACATGCAGCTTGGCTCGCCCACGTACATGCCGCCCGAGCAATTTCAGAATCCGCGGGACGTGGACGCGCGCGCGGACATCTGGGCGCTGGGCGTGACTTTGTACGAGCTCATCAGCGGCCGAGTGCCATTTCAGGGTCAGAGCTACGCGGAGCTCGTGTCTCAAGTCCTGAGCGGTCCGCCTGACTCGCTGAAGACTTCCCTACCCGGCGCCTCGTTGCCCGCGGGGCTGGAAGGAATCGTCGGTAAATGCCTGGAAAAGAAGCGCGAGCTTCGCTACGCCAACGCGGTCGAGCTCGCCATCGCGCTGGCGCCCTTCGGCAGTGAGGACGCGCAGCTGTCACTGACTCGCGTATCCGGCTTGTCGCGGCCACGCACGCCCAATCCCACTAGTCCACCGCGCGAATCGAACGGCCCGTACGAGGCGACCCTGCCCGTGCCGATGGATCACGTCATCGAACGCTCGACGAGCCAGTCGGCAAGCGGCGCGCGTGCGGTGAAGCGCGCAACGACTCGCAATCGCACTCGGCTGGTGTTCGGCGCGATCGCGTTGGCGGCGCTCCTGGGCGCGCTAGTCTGGCTGCCGCGACGTGCGACCCCGCCGCACGCCGCCACTTCGACTCAACCGACGCGGCCCTTAGCGCCGAGTCTCTCCGCGTTGCAGCCCGTCCGGGCCCAGGCCCAGGCCCAGGCGCAAGCGCAGCCTTCCACCAACGGCGCGGCCGGCGTCGACCCAGTCGTCGTCGAGCCAGCCCAGCCGCTCACGTCGAGCGCGGCATCCAAGCCCGGGCCGCCCCGGCCCGGGCCGCGTCACGGCTCGCTGACGAGCTCACCCGGACTAGCACCTGCCAGCAACGCAGCGCCAAGCGAGCCCAGCGCTCCCCCCAAGCAATCCGAGCCAGAGGCCTCGGCAGATCCGCCAGGAACGTCCGCGTTGATCGAAAGCTTGATCAAACAGCGCCACTAGAAGCTGCCGACGAGACTGACGCCGGGCGCTCCGAGGGAAAGGTTGCCCTGAACCCGCGCCGCGTGCTGCGAAGTGGAATGATTCGAGCTCGCGAGCACGAACAAGGTGACGCTACCGGCCGCCAACGCGCCACTGGCAACGAAGGACCAGGTGGCGACTCGAGCCGCGGAGAGCGCGTCGTTTCGCAGACTCACGCCGTTCTCGTTACAGCCGGTGCTGTCACAGTTACCGTTGGCATTCGATTGGTCGTTCTTCGAATGCGCGGAAACGGCGAAGGCAGTGCCCACGCCGACACCCACCGCACTGGCGATCGCGAGCGCTAGGCCTGTGCGCTTGAGCATGACGGCCGAGTCGTGCTCCGCGGTGTCACCCGTGACGGACGCAGGCGGCGCTGCGGCTGCGTGACCGCTCTGGCCAGTGCCCTGGTTGCTGGATGGCGGCGGAGCGAGATCGAGTTGCGGTAGCACGAGCGTCTTTTGGTCACGCTCCGAAAGCAGGGTGACCGTGCTGGTCCACGGGACGCGCCCCGGCGCAGTCGCCAGGAAGACGTGCGGACCTCCGTCCATCGGAACCGCGACCGCAAACGATGCGCGTTCGAATTCGACGCCGTCACGGAGCAAATGAAACCCGGCGAGGCTCAATAGCTCCGGAGGGACCAGCACGGTCAACCGAGAGACGCGCGCCGCGAGGGCCTGTACGCGCTCGGTCGCAGCGCTCTGCCGATCGGAGTGTCCCTCCCGTTCGGCGAGTTGGGCCGCCGCCAGATAATTTGCCCAAGAGGTAGCCAAGAGACCAGACAGTTCCTGGCAATAGGCGAGCGCAAGCAGAGTGCCGGAGGCCGGATCTTGGCGCTGACTCTGTTCGAATTTGCGACAAGCGTCGGCGTAGCGCTTGTCCTTGAGCAGCGCGTGCCCTTCGCGAAAGCTCTCGTCGGCGCTGGGGTTCGTACTGCTGCTCGGGGGCGGGCCGTTGTCGCCGTCGGCCAAGGCGCCGCGCGGCTGCGCGAGGCAGAGCACCGCCACCGTTGTGGCCCACGCTATCGACCTGCCCATGGCTAATGCCTGCTACTTCAAAAGAGCCGAATCTGCGAGCGGCATCTGACTTGACGGCAGCGCACTATCGTCCGCCTTGCCCGGCAACCCGAGCGAAACCCAGGACGGTGTCCGGAGCGAGTGCCAACGAGCGCTGCGCGCTCATGGCCGGTTTCCGGCTCCCGAGCTTGCGTTTTGCCAGTAGGCACAGAAGCTCGGCTCGACCCGAAATTCCAAGACGGTGAAAGGCGGAGGCGAGCTGGTTTGCGACGGTGCGCTTCGATGTCTCGCGCAGCTTGGCCATCTCTTGATAGCTCTTGCCTTCGATCAGCAGGCGAGTGACGGCGTACTCCGCGGGTGAAAGCCACTCGGAAAGCTCGTTGTCCGGTCGGGCCACGCTGATGCTCTGACGAAGGAACTGTTGGTTCTGTGCGAGCAGCAACTTCGCGCTGCGCTGCGAACCCGACGCGTACTTGGCGTGGGCCGCCATCACCAGTAGAAGTGGAATCCGGGATGGCCAGCAAGACAGTCCCATGAACACGAAGCAGCGCCTCAAGATCTCGGCGATGCTCGATGGGCACAGTCCGAAGTCGACAGCGACGGACTTTCGGACTCCCTCGAGCAGAGCTCGTTCGAGGATGTCGGTGTCACGGAGCGACAACCGCGTACCTTCCGCGCCAGACGGGCAGTGGCCACGAGTCACGACCACCGCACAGCTCTGTTGAGTGAACTCCGTATGCTCGATTTTGCACGAACCGCTGACCAGTTCCGCCCACAGGGCCGAGAGGCTGGCGCCCTCGTCGACGGGGCGAGAGCTCGCCACGCCAATTAGCCCGGGCCCTGCCACTCCCGGCGTCCGCCAGTAGTCGTTCATGACACGATCCATCGCCAACTCCCTTGCTGCTGCGTCCGGCTCCGTGCCTTCCGCACCTATGCCGTTGAATACCGGCGAAAGCCGCCTCCCGTCGATTGCAGTGGCTCGCAGTCGCGGGGCGGGTGTGCTGTAATCAAAGGCGTTTTCATGGCTGAACTCCGCGAAGAAAGCGGCGAGCGCTGCTGCATCTTGATGGCCGAGCACCTGATCGGTCGCGGCCCGCAATGCGCGCTGCGCTTGACCCCCAAATACGTTTCCACGCAGCACGCGGTCATCCGCTGGTCGGGCAACGGCTGGGAACTGATCGATCGCGCCAGCCGCAACGGAACCAAGCTGAACGGGGAGACAGTGGAGCCCGGCCGCGCCTATCGCATGGTCAAGGGTTCGGTCGTCAGCTTCGGCCATCCGGAGCAGCGCTGGTCCCTCGCCGACGCCAGCGAACCACAAGCGATGGTGCTGGCGCTAGATTCGGGCAAAGTTCGGCTCGAAAATTTCGGCATGATCGGCCTCCCCTCGACCGAGAGTCCAGAGATCACGCTGTTCAAGGACGCCGACGGGATTTGGCGGATGGAGGACAGCGAGGGCATGGTCCGCGGCCTGCGAAACGGGCAGACCTTCGAATCTGGTGGGCAAAGTTACGTATTTTCCTGCCCCAGCTCGAATGATCTGACGGTCAGCATTGGCAGCAGCGCGCAACGCGGGGCCCCGACGCTCAAATTCGTAGTCTCGTCCGACGAGGATTTCGTCGAACTATCGATGGAATACGAAAATAAGAGCATTGCTCTCGGCTCACGCGCCCACAACTACCTGCTGCTCACGCTTGCGCGCCAAAAGCTCGCGGACGCGGCGGAACAGATCGCCCCGGCCTCGTGTGGCTGGATGGACAAGGACCAGCTCGCCGGTGGCTTGCGCATGACGCCGCAACAGATCGACGGCGAGATATTTCGCATTCGACGGCACTTCGCCAGCCACGGCGTGCCGGAGTCATCGAGCGTGGTCGAGCGCCGCGAACGCACGCGCCTGATTCGACTCGGCCTGGACCGTGTTCTGGTCGAGCGCGGCTGAGCGTCGAGCGCTAACTTTCGCCCTCGCTCAGTCCGAATGCCTGTGCAATCAACGAGTACGAACGGATCCGTGCCGCAGGGTCGTGCGCGTGGGTGGCAATCATCACTTCATCCGCTCCTGTCTGTTCGGCCATGCGCTCGATCCCGCGGCGGACGGCCTCTGGGGTGCCCGTGATCTGAAGACGACGAAACTGAGCGATGCCCGCTTCCTCTTCCGCGGAAAAGCGATGTGCGAGCGCCTCTTCTGGGCTCGGCATGCGGCCAGCCCGACCCGCGCGCAGCTGCGCGAACGCCAGCAGCATGCTCGAGGCCATGCGCGTAGCGGCCGCTGCTTCCTCCGCACAAAACACGGACAGCGCCAGCATGGCATGCGGCGCTGAAAGTGCGCCCGGCCGAAAGCGCTCGCGATAGAGGCGCATGGGACGTTCTGCAGGATCTGGGCTGAAATGGCCTGCGAACGCAAACCCCAGCCCGAGCTCGGCCGCCACGTTCGCGCTGTAGTCGCTCGAGCCCAACAGCCAGATCGGCGGCAAGGGGACGTCATCCGGCATGGCGCGAACTTTGGCGAACGGGTGACCGGCGGGCAACGCGTCATCACCGAAACCACTGAGCTCTGCGAGCTGCGTGAGGAAGTCATCCGCGAGCGGCGCGCTGCGCGAGCGGCGGAGCGCCACCGCGGTCAACTGATCGGTCCCCGGTGCGCGGCCGATCCCCAAGTCGATGCGCCCCGGATGCAGCGCCTCGAGCAAGCGATACGATTCAGCCACCTTGAGCGACGAATGGTTGGGCAGCATCACACCGCCAGCGCCGAGGCGGATTCGGCTCGTCACCTGGCCCACGTGGGCGATCATGATTTCCGGCGTGGTCGTGGCGATGCCGGGCATGTTGTGGTGCTCGGCGTACCAGAGGCGCCGAAAGCCCAGGCGGTCTACCGTGCGGGCGAGCTCGACCGCGCCCTTCAGTGCGGCGGCACTGGTGCTGCCGCTGGAGAGGGGGACTAAGTCGAGGACAGAGAGTGGGAGGGAGGAGAGCATGGGTTCGAACGGGAAAGAAGAGCGGAGCCCGGGCACGTTCAGGTTCACGTTTACGGGGCGAACCCACAACATGTGGCCGAACGACGGGCAGCGCTAGTGGGGGGCGTGGTACTCTTTGGGGGTGACAATGCTGGTTTTGACGGCCGAATTGGTCGAATATATGGAAAGCGGTGTATCGCTTCTGGTCGGGACACGGGATGCTGCATTGAAGCCGGCGAGTGC
Source organism: Pseudomonadota bacterium (assembly GCA_037200885.1). Lineage (GTDB taxonomy): Bacteria > Myxococcota_A > Polyangia > Polyangiales > Polyangiaceae > PMG-095. The sequence continues at coordinate 502,464 of JBBCIN010000001.1, read as the reverse complement.
CCGTGGCTTTGGCGTCGAGATTGACGCACCGGGCCGCTCGGCGACGGTGTTCTTGCCGGCTTCGGTGGCAACCGTCACCCTGAGCAACTTGCGAGACAACGGCCAGATCGCGCTCACCTTTTCGCGCGGGTTCGATCATCGCTCGCTGCAGGTGAAAGGGCGCGTCCTTTCGGTCGGCGAGACCAACGAGCGTCAGAGGCGCCTGCAGGAACGCTACTTTGCTGCCTTCTCAGAAGGGTTGATCTTCATCGGCCACCGCCAGAAGCTGCTGCGCCGCGTTCGTTACTACCCGAGCTACGCCTTGCACTTTCAGATCGACAGCATGTTCGACCAAACGCCTGGGCCAGGGGCGGGGCGAGCCTGGTCGGTGGCTCCGTGATTGCGCTCGCCGATTTGCAGCGCTGCTTCGCTGGCGTGTTGCCGTCGATCATTACCACCTGCTCACGGAGCGGCGTCCCGAACGTGACCTACCTGAGCCAGATTTTTCGCGTGGACGAGCGTCGGATTGCACTCTCCTGTCAGTTTTTCAACAAAACGCGGCTGAACGTGGCCGAAAATCCGTACGTGAATGTCGAGGTGATCGACCCAATCACGCTCCAAACCTACGACATCGACCTGCGCTTCGATCACTCGGAGATGAACGGTCCACTGTTCGACACCATGGCCACGCGCATCCAGGCCATCGCCTCGCACACCGGCATGCTCGGCGTATTCAAATTGTTGTCCGCTGACGTGTACGAGGTTCTCGCGATTCGCGAGCTCGAAGATTTGCTCGGTGCGCCCGCAGCGGATGACGCGACGATCGAGGAAGAGCCCCCGATGTCGCTGCGCACGGAGCTACGCGCGCTGAGCGTAGTCACCGAGCGACTGCGACGCGCCACCGATCTGGATGGACTGCTTTCGACCTTGCTCGACGCCTTGCGCGACGAATTGAGCTTCGAGCACACCATGCTGCTCTTGCCCGACGAGACTGGAAAACGCCTCTTTACGCTGGCCAGCCGCGGCTACGGCGAGAGCGGGATCGGCGCCGAGGTGCAGCTCGGGGATGGGCTGATTGGCACGGTTGCTCAGACTCAGCAAACGATTCGCATCACCAACATCGCAGCTTCGCTCAGCTACGGACGCGCGATCGGTCGCACAGCGCTAGATCACGGCGCCCACGTGCCAAGCGCTGAAGTCCCCTTGCCAGGCCTGCCTGACGCGCAGAGCCAACTGGCCATTCCGCTCTTGACCCAGGGGCGTCTGGCAGGCGTCCTCGCCGTAGAGAGCAAGAACCCGCTCGGCTTCGAAGAATGGCACGAGACATTTCTCGACGTGATCGGGCATCAGGTGGCGAGCGCCATCGAAAATATGATGTTGCGCGCGGAGTCTGAAGAAGCAGAGACCATCACTCGCTCCCCGGTACCGCCCAGACCGACGCCAGCGCCACGTGTGCTGAGGTTCTGCTTTTATCGCAACGACGACTGCGTGTTCGTCGACAACGAGTATTTGGTCCGCAACGTCCCGGGCCGGATCTTATGGAAAATTTTGCGCAGCTTCGTCGACGCATCACGGGCCGAGTTCAGCAATCGTGAGCTGCGACTCGACCCCGGTCTCGGTCTGCCGCCGATCAAGGACAACCTGGAGAGCCGTTTGATCCTGCTCCGCAAACGGCTCGAACAAAAGTGCCCGGAGCTTCGCTTGGTACCCAAGTGCCGCGGCCAGTTTCGCTTGGAAACGAGCTGCGCCCTTTCGCTGGTCGAAAAAGACTCCGGTTGATCACAGGTTGAAGGTCGTTTCGTTCTCGGTCCGTGCGCTCAGTTTTCGAACATGCCCGAGCAGCGCCGGGTAATCGTTTTCGGCGATGATCCCGCGCCAGGCTGGCATGTGCGTTCCCGGTTTCACCATCGGCGCGTCCAGAATCCAATGCAGCAATGCCTGGTCGTCCGGGTAGTCGCGATTGGCCGCGCGCAGATCGGCGGTGCCCAGACCGCTCTCGCCGTGACACGACGCGCAGCCGTATCGCGCATAAGCAGCCTTGCCGGCGTCACTATCGGGCACTCGGCGGGGTACGCGCTCGACCGCGTGCTTTAGCGGCGGCACGCTGCGTAAGTACGCGTAAATCGAGCTCAGATCCCGATCATCCAGCTCGGGCATGGGCACCATCGGATAGCTGAGCGTGTAGCCGTCGGGGCGGATGCCGTAACGCAGCGTGCGTGCAAAGTCAGCCTCGCTCATGAGACCAATCCCGGTCGCCGGATCGGGCGTCAGGTTGGCTGAGTTGACGGGCGTGCCGTCGAGCGTCAAGAGCCGATTGCCACCGGCGAGGTAGCCATCGGAGAGCGGCGGATCCATGATGTTCACGCTCTTGAAGTCAGCAGAATGGCAGCTGTAGCAATCGAGCGAATAAGTCAGATACCGGCCGTAAGCGACGCGATCGGTAGTCGCCGGCGCAGTGATCGCCTGATCCGGGAAGGGCAGCGGCCGCATCACCGTGTGCGCAAGGAGCTTGACCAAGAACGTCGGCGCGGTGACCCCGGGCGGGTCCACCTCGGCGGGAGCCAGCATCGGATCGTCGGAGCGCAAATACGCGAGGATCGCATCGAGATCCGCGTCGGACGCGTGCGGAAGCTTGATCATGTACGGAGGGACGTAAGTTCCATCCGGTCGAACCCCCGTGCGCAGCAAGTAAGCCAGGTCACCGTCACTCCAAGCGCCAATGCCTTTCTTGCGGCTGCGAGTGATGTTCTTGCTGACGATCCGTCCGAACTCCGGAGGCAGGTCGGAAATGAGCTTGCCCGTCAGCCTGCCAGTGGTCGGGTTCAGGTGGCAGTGGACACAAAGCAGCGAAGCTAACTTTTTCCCGCGTTCCACCCGCTCCGCGGTGACGTCGACGTGCCTCTCGGGCGCAATGTGCCGAAATCGCGGCAGCCCGTCGACCTCGACATAGAGCGCGAAACCCGCCACCAGCAAGAACACGACCGCAACCACGCGAGCCGTCCAAATGAGTATTTTCTTAGGCATTCTGTTGCTCCACGCCAACCCCGGCGCAGGAGAACCATGACGCGACAGCTGCTTGCCCGTTGCTAAATGCTTCCTGTCAAGATCCTAAGAAAACACTAACGCCACATGCCACAGGGGGCGGCGCTGGGCCCGGCGCTGCTTGCGATGGCGACCTAGAGGAGTAGTCTGCTGGTTCAGTTGGAGGACTAGATCATGAGCAGCCCCAAGAAACCCGTCGTCCGCCGTGATGCAACCGGTCATCTGGACCCGGAGTACGAGCGCAAGCTGCTGGAGGAGTCGCAGGTGAATCGCAGCCGCGACGGCGATGGCCGCGCCTTCATCGACGGCGCGGCACCTGAGGAACTGTCCGAAGAGCTGGGCGAAGCCTTCATCCAAGCCGCCACTTCCGGGGAAGACGCCGAACTCGAGCGCCGAGAAAGCGTGATTCCCGAGGAGTCCGGCGGACCCTTCGTTCCCTCCACTGCTGGGCAAGAGTTCGCGGGCGGGACGGATGAATCGAACATCCCGGAAGCCACGCGGGAGGCGCTGCCCCGGACCTCCAAAGCCGAGGTCTGATAGAGTCTCGGCGCATGCGGAATTCCCCGCGGCCGCCAACGAACAGCGAAATCACGAGCCCGGAGCTCTACGCGCGTCGTCGTGAGTTCATCAAGTCGGGCGCGCTGTTCGTCGGCACCAGCGCGGCGCTCGGCGCGGGTCTAATCTCTCTTTCTGGCTTGGGCAGCGCCGATCCGCCCGCAAAGCCGCCGCCGCTGCCCCCCACGCCGAGCGGCGCCGTGCCCTGGCGCGTCGGCAAGCGCGGCCAATTCGGCACGAGTGAAGCTCAGACCTCGTACCAAGACATCACCACTTACAACAACTACTACGAGCTCGGCTTCTCGAAATCCGAACCGGCGAGCCTCGGCTTTCGCATCAAAACGCGTCCCTGGACGCTGCGCATCACGGGTGAGGTCGAACAAGCGCGCACGCTCGACATCGACACGCTGATCCGTTGGTTCGGCTTGGAAGAGCGCGTGTATCGCATGCGCTGCGTGGAAGCGTGGTCGATGGTGATCCCTTGGCTCGGCTTCCCGCTAGCCGACTTCCTGAAGAAGCTCGCCCCGACTTCGCGAGCCAAGTACGTACGTTTCACGACCCTGCTCGATCCGGAGCAGCTGCCGAATCAAGAGAGTCACGTCTTGAGCTGGCCGTATGTCGAAGGCCTGCGCATCGACGAAGCGATGAACCCGCTCGCGTTTCTCGCGCTGGGCTTGTACGGCGCGCCGCTGCCGGGCCAAAACGGCGCGCCGCTGCGCTTGGTGGTGCCTTGGAAATATGGCTTCAAGGGCGGGAAATCGCTGGTAGAAATTCGTTTTCAAGAGCAAGAGCCGGAAACCACCTGGAGCCGCTCGGCGCCGTCCGAGTACGGCTTCTACGCCAACGTTAACCCAGAGGTGGACCACCCGCGCTGGAGCCAAGCCAGCGAGCGGCGCATCGGCGAACTTTCGCGTCGGAAAACACTGCCCTTCAATGGCTACGCCGAACAAGTCGCCGATTTGTATCGAGGGATGGACCTCGCGCGGTACTTTTGAGTGGCCAAGTCCAAGCTCCCTTGGCTGGTGCCCGCGACGATCACCGGCGCGCTGATCCCGTTCGTGTCGATCGCTTGGCGGCTGTCGCAGCATCGGCTGGGCGCCAATCCCATCGCCACGGCATTGAATCAGATCGGACTCCTTTCGCTGATATTTCTATGTGCATCCCTGTCATGCACTCCGCTCAAGATCGCTTTGTCCTGGAACTGGCCGCTGCGTGTGCGGCGCACGCTCGGCTTGTGCGCGTTCTTCAGCGTCGTGTTGCATTTCCTGATCTACTTGGTGCTCGATCAGAATTTGGCCGTCGGCGCGCTGCTGCGTGACGTGCTGAAGCGGCCGTTCATCGCGCTGGGGTTTGCGGGGCTGGTGTTGCTCGTGCCGCTCGCGCTCACTTCGACCAAGCGCTCGGTCGCACGCCTAGGCTTTCGGCGCTGGCAGCAGCTCCATCGCTTGGCTTACTTGACCGGAATCCTGGGCGTGCTGCACTTTTACCTACGGGTAAAGGCCGACCACACTCAGCCCCTCTTATACGGGCTAGTTTTGGCCCTGGGATTTCTACTGCGCGGCGCGGCCAAACTAAAAAAATCGCGAGACATGCGGCTCCGCGCCAATGCGCACGGCACGCGCGCCGAGTCGGCTTGACGAGCTACTTGCCGCGAGGTGCGCAGACCACCACTTCGAGATCGGCCCCAACCGGCGCTTGGGCGCTCAAACCGCTCTGACACGCGACGATCGCGGACACCCCGGGTGCTGAAGTGGGCTTTGGCGAGAAGCGCACATCCACCACCCAAACAGCCATCGCGAGTGCAAAGAGTACTTGTGCCGAATTAGGCATGGGTCCCTCGAATGAGCGCGGTGAGCGCGACATGACATAGCTATTTTATCCGATTGTCATACACAGTCAACGCTTCGTCACTCATTTGTCATACTAGGTACGACAGCTGCGAGGTCCAGGTCGGGCTCTCACCTCACGACTCAGTGAGTGGCGAAGGTCAACCACTCGACCAGCGGCGCGGCCAGCTTGGCTTGGCCGACAAGCCATGGGCTGAACTTGGGCGACGCGAGGATCCCCTTGGGCAGCTCCGGAAAGCCGACGGTCAGGCCCTTGCGGAGCAGGTGCTCTGCGCGCGGATGATCGGCGTCATAGCCCTTCGGCATTCGCTTGTAGGAGTCGTGCGACCGAACCAGAAAGCCCTTCTTGGTCAGCGCCACCAGCAACTTGATGAGCTCTTTGCCGCGCTGCTCGTCGGCGACCGCCGCCCGATAACGCTCGAGCGACCGCGGGTCCATCATGTACTGCCCGGCGGCCGCAAATGAATTGGGCTGACCCACATGGACGTATAGCGCCATCGGCACTTCGGTGACGTTGCCGCGTCGAGTGATCGGGATCAAGCCTCCGACGTGGGTCTTGTAGGGCGATTTGTCCTTGGCGAAGCGCACATCGCGGAAGATGCGAAATAGCTTCGGCTGGTCGAGGTCGCAATGCCGATAAGCGCGATCGATGCCAGCGCGCACTTCAGCCAGCAATTCCTTCATCGGAGCTTGCCAGCCCGCTTCGAATTCGGCCTTGTGCGCTTGGAACCAAGCGCGGTCCTGGTGCTTGGCGAGCAGCTGAAAGAATTTGGCGTTGGCGTCGGCAAAACCAGCGAAAGACATGCGCGAATCGTAACACCAAGTGCTAAGTCAGAGGAGCGGCGCGACCAAGCGCGCCGCGTCATCGAGCGCCGCACGCAGCACGCCGGCGCGAGGCGGGCCGAGACTGCACTCCGCAAAACTTGCCGCGAACCACTCACTCAATCGCTCCACCTCGGCACGGCCCGAAAAGAACAGCGCGATCTCGTAGTTCAAAAATAGGCTTCGCATGTCGAAGTTCGCGGAGCCGACCACGCACAGTGAATCATCGACCAACAGCGTCTTGGCGTGCAGCATCCGACGGAAGCGTTGGATCGTGACGCCCGCGGCGCTCAGATCGCGCAGGCAGGAACCGGACGCGAAGTCCGACAGTGAGTGATTGGAACGCGCCGGCGTGAGCACCCGCACCTCGACGCCGCGACGCACCGCGATCATCAACGCGCGCAACAACACCTCGTCCGGTAGGAAATAGGGCGTCGCGATCCAGATTCGACGCTCAGCGCGAAAGATGGCGCTCAGATCCGCGTCGTAGATCGGGTCGCTCGCGGCGTCCGGACCGCTCGGCACGACGCGTAGCTCGATCTCGCCCGCGGGGAGCGGAACGGGCGCGGACAGTCGCTCACCGCAGGCAAATTCCCAATCGGCCCGAAATACCGCGTCTAGCTCGGCTACCGCGGCGCCGACGACGAGCAACGAGAGATCGCGCCAGCGTGCCGGATCCGGTGTCGGCCCCAGGTACTCGTGACCCAAGTTCATGCCACCGACGATCGCCCGCTCGCCGTCGAACACGGCAATTTTTCGATGATTGCGCAGGTTACTGTGCCCGCGAAACGGCAAATGCAGAAGCGGCATGAAGCGCTCGACCCGGGCGCCGGCCAATACCAGCTCCCGCAGCAGCCCATGCGGGACATGAAAGTGCAGCAGATCGTCGATCAACAGCCGCACTTCCAAGCCTTGCCGAGCGCGCTCGATCAGCGCGTGCACCAGCGGTCGCCCCGCATCGTCGTCCGATAGCACGAAGGTGACGATGCGAATCGAACGCTCTGCGCCGCGGATCTCCGCCAAGAAGCTGTCGTAAGCGAGCACGCCCTCGTCTAGCCAGCGCACCGTTTGCAGGCTGGTCTGTCCATCGCCGGTCTTGCTCCGATCTCGGTCAGCGTCGAGTCGACGCTTGCTTCGAATCCGCTTTTTCAGCTTGCGACCGCCGAATATCAAATAAAGCGGGATGCCCAAGTACGGGATCAACACGATCGCCAATAGCCAAGCAATCAAGTTGCTCGTCGGCCGTCGTTGGCGCAAGAGCGAAGCCACCAGCAGGAGGACCAGCAAGTTGCTGGCGATCGACACCGCCTGGTGCGTCAGGAGCCAATAGGGCGGGTGCATGGCGTTCGCGGGTTTCGCTCGCGAACCCGAGCGAGGCTAGTGCTTTTCGGCCATGGCTTGGGCGATCGAGCCGTGTTTACCGAGGTCGATCATTGCGATCGGCTGGCCGCGCGAGAAGAGCGTCGCGAGCGCCCCGATCTCGTGCTTGGAGAGACGCCCGGCCAAGCGCGACACCCGATCGGCGTCCGCGATGCCGAGCGCCGGGCAGCCCCCAGCGAGCTTACATTGGGCGGGCGACCGACACAGTTCCGGGGCGTGGGCCAACGAGAGCAGGACATCGGCGGTCTCGCCGTTGGAAAGTTTGAGGCTGAGCTGTGTTTGCTCCTCGTCCGCGAGCTTGATCGGCAAGCACGTGAAAACGCCGTGTCCCCACACGCTCTGGTCCGACGCCGGTTCGGTCCAAGCGAGCGGCAGCGATCCGACGAGTGCCGCCGAACCCGATGGCTGAGTCGCGGCGCCGTTCGCCGCGTTTTGGCCGTTTGCGGCGATCCTCTTCTGGAGTGCGTTGTGCAGCATGGCCAGCTCGGAGTTCAGCGCGTGGTGCGTCGTGCCGTCCGCCCGCACCAGGTAGCCAGAGGCGGACAAGTACACCGAGGTGCCGCTCACGTGCAGCAAGATCACGCTGACGTGCTCCGGGCTATCTTCGTGCAGGTGACTACGGACGCGGACCGAGCGCTCTGCCGCATCCTGATCGATGATGGTATATTTTTCGTCTTGCAGCGTGCGAAGCACGATCACATAGGTAGCCTGCGGATCGGTCAGACCTGCGACATCGTGCGGCGTCTGCCGCTGCCACGCGCCGCACGACGTCGCGCCCAGCGCGGCGAGTAGGACGGCGGACCTCAGCCCGGCGCGGAAACCAGCCACCGCTCGCGAACGACGCAAAAGTCGAAGCATTCGCGCAGCGTAGAGACGCGCACCGCCCGAGGTCAAGGCCCAAGCGGCGACACGCCTAGTCATTGCCGCGGCATTGGTCGTACACTGCTGTTTCTTGGAAACGCAGGTTCTAGCGGGACGCTATCGGCTCGACAAGCAGCTCGGCAAGGGCGGCATGGGCTCGGTTTGGTTGGCCGAGCACTTGACACTCAATTCCTGGGTCGCGGTCAAATTGATGGATCCGTCAATCGCGTCGACCGTCGAAGGCGCGGAGCGCTTCAAGCGAGAGGCGCAAGCTGCGGCGTCCTTGCGCAGCGCGCACGTCGTGCAGGTTCTCGACTACGGCGTGCACGAGGACACGCCCTTCTTGGTGATGGAGCTCTTGCAAGGGCAGAGCTTGGCCGACTGCTTGGAGCGCGAAAAGCGGCTCTCCCCCGAACGCGCGCTATCGATAATCACGCAAGTGGCGCGTGCCATCGCTCGCGCTCACGCCGGCGGGATCGTGCATCGTGACCTCAAGCCGGACAATATCTTCCTCGTTCAGGAAGACGATCAGGAACTGGCCAAGGTACTCGACTTCGGCATCGCGAAGGCCACCGGCCCGCGCTTTGGCGGTGCAGAAACGCGCACCGGGGTCACCATGGGCACGCCCTATTACATGAGTCCAGAGCAAGTCGAGGGCAAGAAGGCGCTCGATTATCGCTCGGACTTGTGGTCTCTCGCAGTGATCGCTTGTGAGTGCTTGACCGGCGCGCGCCCCTTCGACGGCGAGACCTTCGGCGAGCTCTTACTCAACATTTGCGCGCGACCGATCGTTCCGCCATCGCAGCAAGGCTTCTACCTGCCCGGCTTCGACGAATGGTTTGCAAAGGGCGCGAACCGCGACCCGCAGCTACGCTTCGGCTCTGCCCAGGAGCTTGCAGCGAGCCTGGCAGACGTGGTTTCCGGCCGTGCCCGACCAATGCTGCTCAGCGCGCCTCAGGCGAACGGGCCCAAGGCAACGCTGCCCATGGATCCGCCCACGCTGCTCTTCACCGGCAGCCAGATCGCACAAGCCGTGACCGCGCGCGGCACGACTGGCGGCGTAGCAATTCGACCTCATCCAGGCGCGCTTCCACCCCGGAAGCGCTCGGCCTTGCTACCCGTGGTGGTCGGAGTTGGAGTCGCGATCGTGCTCGGCTTCGCTTTACTCGTCCTACTCTTGCGAAGTAAATCCGAAACGCCCAGCGCCGAGCAGCGACTCACTCCCGATAGCAGCTCCGCGACGCGCACACCGTCGGTGGCGCCGGCACCGCTGGTCCTCAATCCCGACCTGCCACCGGGTCCCGTGAGTGGAGCGCCGGCTGCAAAGCCCGAACCTCACGCGACCGACGAGCCAGCGCCGGCAATCCCCATTGCCGCACCGCCCTTACCGAGCCTACCCACCCTCGTCAATCCGACGCCAGGCATGGTCCATCCCGCGCCCACACTGGCGCCCGCGGCGAATGGTGCGCGCACGATGCGTTGCTACAGCGATCCGTTCACCGGTCAAATTCGCGTCGCGGGCGCCGGACACACGAACGACAGCTTTGCCTGCCAGCAAAACCCGTTTACCGGCGCTTACCAGCGAAAGTAGTGGCCGGCTTGGCGGAGCCTGGGTCGACCCGCACGATCTCGGCTTGTTCGACGTGATCGAGCCGAAAATGCCGGCGTTCGCCGCTCTCGATGTCGACCGCGTCGAGTCGCGTTTCACGGCGTTCCATCAACACGCCAAGGATGCGAATCGTGCGCGTGGACTGCACGAAGTTGCCGTCGACATAGACGATGCGCAGCGGGCATTGCTCGAACCAGGCGCGCTCGAGCGCGCTGCGCACGGCCTTCTTGGTCGGTAACCCGGGCACTCCGTGGAACGACAATTCGGAGAGCCGAGTGAGCAGCTCGCGCTGCGCAGAGGTCGACAAGGCCGCTCGTACTTTGTCCAGCGCGGAGTCGAGCGTTTCGGCAAACGGCAGTAGACGCATCTCGATCGCGAAGCGCCCCAGTGCGACCAGCAGCGCGGCTTCGCGCGCGGTGAAATTCACTGGCGGCAGACTGTAGCTGCGGTCGAGCGCGTAACCGCCGCCTCGACCCCGCTCTGCCGAGAGTGGCAATGCGGCCAGACGCAGCGTGTCGAGATCGCGATAGATGGTGCGCAGTGTCACCCCGAAACGCTCGGCCAGCACCTCGGCCGTGACGCCCGTGCGCCGGCCCCGAAGGTATTCGGTCAACGCGAAAAGCCGCTCGGTGCGCTGCATGCAAACCTGACATACTCCTGACAGATAGCGGGCGGAAGTGCCGCGTCGACCGGTTCAGCTAGCCGACCCGCAACAAACGCACGCATCGTTTTCTGAACCGACTCGGCGGAGTCGCGACTAGGATGCGCGAAGATCGCACGCAAACGCGCGATCTTTTGGACATGCGCCCGACGCGGCGCGGAAAAGAGAAAACTCGATGCTACGAAAATCCCTCATCGCCCTCGCCGGAGTGGTCTCGATCGTCAGCGCTTGCGCCAAAGAGAGCGATCCGCCTGCGGCGGCGCCTGCGCCGTACGCCCCGCCGCCGGCACCCGCGCCCACGCTCGCCCAACCCCAACCGGCAGTCACAGCGGCGACGCCCGCGCCCGTTGCCACGGTGCCCGCGGCAGCAGCGGCTCCCGCCGGCGCGATGGCGACGCCGGGCGCCTTCGCCTTGCCCTGCACCAGTGATGCGTCGTGCGGGCTCGCGCGCTGCAACGTGCAATTCCAAAAGTGCGCGTTCCCCTGTGCCGGGCCGGTCGACTGCGCCGCGGGCGCGTCGTGCAACGTGCCCACCGGTTTGTGTCTGCCGGGCGCAGCGCCGCAATAAACCCGAGCGTACTGATCCCGCTTGCCTGCCGGACGAAGCGGTGGGGTACTTGTTGCTTCGTATTGCTTTTGCGCCTTCCGAGCGAAGGCTTACGGAGTATCGATGAAGCGGCTTATCGTATGTGGCGCCCTGCTTTTCGCTGGTTTCTCGGGACTGGTCAGCTGCGGATCGCGCAGCTCGGATGACCTATACCTGCCTGGAGTCAGTGCCGGGAGCCCAACGTTTGGCAGCAGCGGCGCTGACTTCGGTGTGGCTGGCGACTTCAGCGCGGGTGACTCCGGACTGGCCGGAGGAGGCTTGGGTTCTTCCGGTGGCCCCAGCGGGGGCGCCTTTTCCAGCGGGGGCTCGGCCGGCAGCTTGGCTGCCAGCGGGGCGTCGGGGTTCGTTTCGATCGCGGGCGGGGGCGGGCTTGCCGGGTCCGCTCAAGGAGGCGCTGCGCTCGGAGGGTCGAGCGGTAGCTTCCCTGAGGCCGGCGCGCCCAGCGAGGGTGGCAACGGCGGAGTTTCGGTCGCCGGCAGCGGCGGAGCGGAAACGGGCGGCGGCGCAGGAACGGCTGCCGCGGGTAGCGGTGGAGGTTCTGGAAGCGGCGCTTCGGGCGGCGCCGGCGGCGGCAACAACGCTTCCTGCCCCGCTGCCACCCCTCAGAACAACGACATGTGTAGCGATACGTCGCTGACTTGTTCGTACGTCGGCGAGCGTTGTCGCTGCCGACAGGTCGGAAACAACACGGTCTGGCGTTGTGCAGGCAGCGGGGATGCCTGCCCGACCGCACATCCCCTGGCCAGCTCGGCGTGTACTGGAAACCTGCAATGCCCCTACCCCGCGGGTGATCAATGCAACTGCCAGAACAACAAATGGAATTGCTTTAGCCCGGGTTGTCCGGTGAACAAGCCTGCGCCGGGTGGTAGCTGCGGCGCGGTCCCCGGTCAGTGCACGTACGCTGCGGCGGGCGCCTGCGTGTGCATCGGCGGAGGCTGGTTCTGTAACTGAGCGAGCCCCGCCGTTACTTGGCGAACTCTAACAGCTTGCACGCCGGCAGACCCGGGGTGCCTTTGCTTGGCCTACCCAGCAGATAGCCCTGCAGCAGGTCACACCCGAGCTCCACGAGCACCTGCTTTTCTTCGAGCACTTCTACGCCTTCAGCGATGATCGATTTGCCCATGTCGTGGCAAAGTTCGACCATCGAGCGTACGATCTTGCGCTTCATGTCGTGCTGATGGATGCCGCGGATGAGCTCCATGTCGAGCTTGACGAATTCGGGCTCCAGCTGCGTGAAGCTGGTGAGACCCGCATAGCCCGCGCCTAGGTCGTCCAACGCGATCCGGAAGCCCAAAGCGCGTAGGCGCGCGACTCGATCGCGCAATTGCGGAATATGCTCCAGCGACGCACGCTCGGTGATCTCGAGCACGACGCGATGTGCGAACGGCGCGAGCGGAGAGCCGACCTCGTACAGCGCTTCGTCAGTCAGATCCTCCGGATGCAAGTTGACGAAGAAGATCGAATGCTCGGTCGCGGCGAGGTCGAGAGCGGTGAGGCGGCGCATCGTGCCGCCCAAGTCCCGCAAGCGATCGACGCGCTCCGCGGCCTTGAGTACCGCCTGTGGGTTGGGAAGATCAGGCTCGTCGCTGCGCATCAGCGCCTCGTATGCGAGCAGCGTCCCGTTCTGCGCGTCTACGATCGGCTGGTAGGCGACCCACAACGAACCCAACGCGCGCTCGAGCGTGGCGCTGATGCCGGCTCGATCGCCGACGCGAAATGTCGAGCTGCCGTATTCTTCGACGTACTCACGCTTGACGCGCGCCATTCGCCCGATGGCAGCTGCGCGATCCACCGCTTCGTCCAAACGGTCGCTATCGACCGGCTTGATCAGGTATTTGAACGCGCCATATTCGACGGCTTCGGTGGCGCTCGCCAAATCGGGATTCCCGGTGACCAAAATCACGGGCAAGTCCAAATCATGCTCGCGCACCGCACGCAGCAATTTGAGCCCACTCATGCCGGGCATGCGCACGTCGCTGACCATGGCGTCGTAGCCACCGGCGGCCAAGTGCTCGAGCGCCTCCGCACCGCTGCTGCAGGTGAACACTCGATAGCCACGGTGTTCCAGGACGCGGCGGAGTGCGTTGCGCACCGCATCATCGTCGTCGACGAGCAACACTTTGGTTTCGGAGTGCAACTTCCGCACATCGACCGAAGCGCCCGGTCCGGAGCTACCAGCTTGCCCCACCATCGTCATCTCGCGTCGGGTTCCGAGAGCCATGCGACGCGTGAACGGTCGCTCTCAGAAATTCCGCAGTGCGGCGAATAGCAACACACCTGAGCGAGGCTTGGATGAATGACATCTTCGCCTCACTCCGGGTCGGTTACGTGCACTGATCAGTGCTGGCCGTGACTCAGTTACCGCCGCAAATGCCGCAAATACGCGGTTGCGTACAAATTGAGACGCCCCGCAGCGGTCAGGGCTTTTCACCGCTGCTCACCGGATATTTTTTTGCGGACCATGCGCCGAGGCCTTCATCCAGCACGGTGACCTTCTTGAATCCGGCCTCGAGCAGCTTGGCCGCGAGGGTCCCAGACTCCGCGTGTGGACAAGCGCAATAGCAGACCAACCAGGCGTTCTTGGGCAGCTTGGCCAGGTACGGGCTCGGGTCGTAAAACGGCACGCTCACCGCTCCGGCAATGTGCTGATTCATGTAATCCGAAGGCGCGCGCGCATCGAGCAGCACCATGCGTGCGCCGCGCTGCAGCTGCGCGTGAATCACGTCCATGGGCGTCATCTCCGGCGTTACTTTGAAGCCCACCGCATCGGGGCCTCGGGGGTTCAGCGGCACTGGGCCGAGCGGGATCGGCGGCGGAGGCGCGGGCGGCGGAGGCGGAGGCTCGGGGTTTTGCCAGCTGCGCAAAAGCCCGGTGAGGTCCTCGATGCCCTCGTCGCCGATCGTTTGCGAGAAGCCGTTCATGAGCGTGCCAGGACGGCCATTTTTGATCGCGTAGCGGATGAAGCCGTTGCTCGCGACCTGTAGCAGTTGTGGATTGCCAATGTGGATGTTCGGGCCGCCCACGCCGCGCGCGCCATGACAGCGAACACACTCGCGCGCGAATAGGTTCTCGCCACGTGCCAGATCTCCTCCCAGTGGTCGTTCGTCCAAGGCCACGCGGGCGCCTTTGCGCCAGGTGCGCAGAAACTCGATCACTTGCTCGATGTCTTCGGCGCTCAGCGGACCGCCGCGCTCCGTCGACCAAGCCGACATGGTTGTGCCGTTGCGGCCGTTCTTGATCGCTTCACGCAGCTGGTCGTCGCTGACCGATGCCTGGAACTCCGGCTGGGCCAGGCGGGGCGCTTGGTCGGCCTTGTAGCCTTCACCGTTCGCGCCGTGACAGACCGCGCACATGCGACCGTAAAGCTCTGCGCCGCGAGTCAGGGGAGCGGGCGGCGGCGGGGGGGGCTTTTTGCAGGCCCCGAGCGAACCCAACGACAGAAGCGAAACGAGGACCAGGAAATTTGGCAGCCTATGCATGAAGACTCGGAAGGAATCGAGGGGCGAAGGTCGGGCGGAATCTACGACGAGCGCCGGCCAAACACCACCTTGGTCTGCCAGCCGGGCACCATGGCGCTAGCGTGCGGTCGTTCGAGCCTCGACGACGCGTTGCACACGTTCTGGAACCGCGTTCAAAAAGTCGTATCCGGACGCTTGCTCGATGGCATCGACGGACGTCGAGTACTCGGTCCATTCGTGGTCGCCCACGCCGGGTTGATTTGGCATCATGACCGCGAGCACGTGCGTGCTCTCGTCGACGTCGTTCGGGCCCTGGCCCTGACTCAGCTCGACGATGATCTTGAAGTTGGCGGCAGGCACCGCGACTCCATTGCCGATGGTCGGGAATGGAGCACTGAATACGCCGCCCGCTACTATATAGAGCAGCGCGCCGCGCTGCGCGCGCTGGCGCGCGTAGTTCTCGAGCTTTTCCCAGGGTCCCGCGTTCAACTCGTGTAGCTGCGGCTCGATGTTGGTAAAGAGGAACGTTTGCGAGTTGTGCTCAGCCGAATCCTGGCGATCCGCCGACGGGCAAAGGTGGCCTCGATCGTAACCGCTATGCAAATAGTCGCTCTCCTTCACCCGGTAGAAGCGCGCCGGCAGCGCAAGATCGGAGCGAAAATCATCCTTCCTGCGTATATGCCCCAAGTGCGTCCGATCGAGCTGCCAAGCGACCCAGTTGGGTACGCGCTTTTCTGGGCTGTAAGACAGGACGAACGAGTGCTCGTCGAGAAAATATTCGTCAGAGGGATCGCCATCGCGCGGCGTGCCCAGTGCAACGTGGACGCTATTCGAGATGCTCGCTTCGGTACCGCGCAACGCGGGGGGGGCGCTGGCCGCCTCCGGGGGCGCCGGCGATGGGTCCCGGCGGCCCTCCACCGATGACGACGGCAATGCGGCCGGAGGTCGCGTGGACCTTGCGCCGCATTGCAGCAGCGCGAAGCGAGCCACGATCAGCAGCAGCACAACCAACGAAAAAGTGCCGAGCAGCGAGTGGCGGGAGGCGCGCCGAGCGCGCGGGACTGTCACGGCCCGACGATAGCAGACGAGGCGCGGGGCGCCCGCGGATCGGCGCGGGCAACACCCACGCGAGCAGGGCTAGAGGAAGGAGGCCTCTTTCAGCGTGGGAACGCCGTCACTCACGATGCGCTGACCGGACGCGAGCCCGACCCGCACTTCGGTTTGCTCGCCGTCGCAGGCTCCGAGCGTGACCGCGGCCGCGTTCGCCGTATTTTCCCCTGCGGTGACGAACACCGCCGGCTGGCCGCCGATCCAGGCCAGCGCCCGGTTCGGGATGAGCAATGCGCGGCCGGCATTGGAGGCGAAAATTCGGGCGGTCACGGCTTGGCCTGCGCGCAGCCCCCGAGCACGATTGTCGACGCCAACGCGGACCCGCAGCTTCGAGCCGGCGGCGTGGGCGGAAGCGTTCTCGATCTCGACTACGCTGCCCGTGCTGAGCACGCCCGCGAACGCTTCACGCGATAGTTCGACCCGATCCCCCACCAAGAGCGCGTGAGCCTGCACTTCGTCCAGACTCAGGCTGACGGACAGACGATCGAGATTGGCGACCACGAATACGA
The DNA here is from genome assembly GCA_037200885.1 of Pseudomonadota bacterium. Taxonomy (GTDB): domain Bacteria; phylum Myxococcota_A; class Polyangia; order Polyangiales; family Polyangiaceae; genus PMG-095. Next base: position 486,024 of record JBBCIN010000001.1, on the reverse strand, counting down.
TGCGTTCACCGCGCACCGACTGACCGGTGATGATGCGTCGCTCGACGACGGTGCCATCGAGCGGGGAGCGGAGCAGCGACACGCCCAGCGTGCCTTGGGGGAGCTCATGCGTGCGAAGTGACCCCGCCGCCTCTCGACCGGCTTGCGAGGGACTGCCGATCTCGGCCAGCACGTCACCGCGCTTCACGCGGTCGCCTTCATACTTGGCAACGCGACGCACGGTCCCCAACGCATTGGCACCGATCGCGGCAACCTGCTCGGGATCGAAGCTGGCTTTGCCCGTTGCGGAGACGACCGGCGAAAATGGCGCCTCGCGGACCTCCATCGTGCGAATGCCCGCATGCGCCGCGAACGCCGCCGAGTAACTGACGGTTCGGCCGTCGACGTGGAGCGCTTCGGGCAACGCCAGATTTGGGACACCACGTTTCGCTGCCGCAAGCCCTCCAGCGCCGATCAACGCCGCAGCCACGAACCAAGGCGCGAGCTTTGCCCAACGCCGGGCGCTCGGCGGACGTAAACTCGGCGGTACACTCAGAGCGGGAGCGCCGAGCGTTGCCCCAGATAGCGAGTCGCAATGCACGTCATCTTCGGAACTCATGGCCGCCTCTCGACAGAGAACTGTCAAGCAGGCTAGCTCGAGGCTTGTTTCGCGAAGGTTACACTGCGACTCGAGAAATCGCGGGCCCGCGGCACGCGGGGCTCGCTAGCGCGAGGCAGTGTTGTAACTCAATAGATGGATTGATGAACTTTGGAGTTCGGATCTGCCGAAGCAGACGCGGCGGCGCTTCCGGATGCTGCGGGGCTGCTGGCGGCGCGTGCTGCCGATTTGGGTGCAGTGCCCGTCGGGCGCGCGGCGCTGGCTGCTCCCGACCGTTTTGCACCAGGCGCGACCGCTGGCGGAGCGGCTTCGCGCGGGGCGGGCTCCACACTGCGCGGAGCCGCAGCCGAGGCGCGACCGTCGAGCGGCGGCACCGCTTGGGGCGGCGCGCTCGGACGCAGTGCAAACGCCACGATCAACGCCAAGATCACGGCGAATGCAGCCGCACCCAACACCCAGCTCAAGGGCACCGCAGCACGCTGGGGCGGCGTGTGCTCGCTCGCGGGCGGCGCGCTCTCGCGGACGCGATCGACGAGGATCGTCACTGCGGGCGAGCTGCTGCGATTCGACGGCGCGCGGAGGTCGCCCTCCCCGGACGCAACCGACGCCGGCGCGTGCGGGGTCCAGTCTGCCGAGGGTTGCGCTTTGCGGCTAGCCAACGGTTCACGTTGCGTAGACGCGCTGCGCAAATCGAACGCATCTTCTTGGAGCTCGTGCGGCACGGCATCGAGCTCGGAGTGGATCTGAAACTGCGGCGGAACGCCAAGGCCCGAACTTGCGGGCGGAGGGACGGAAGGCGCGGCTTCGGGACGCGGCGGTTTCGGTGTCGGACGCGGCGGCCTCATCGGCGTCGGTGTCGGACGCGGCGGCTTCATCGGCGTCGGCGTCGGGGACAGCGACACCGGCGAGTAGGAACGCGGCACACGCGCGAAGTTTTGCGCTGGGGGCGCCACGGAATCAGCCTTGAGAGAAGGGCGAACGCTGGCAGAGGCCGGCACGCTGCGTGGACTATTGGCCTGCGGCACTGGCGGCGCACTTACAGGCACGGGTGGCTCGCTGACGTTACCCTCGCGGCTCTTGTCGCCAACGCTGGGCGGCGCTCGCCGCAAACTCGGCGGAGTGCGATCGACGACGGCCTCCGGCCCGAGGTAGGCCGCCCTTTCGGAGACCGACATCGGGCGCGGACTCGGCAACGAGAGCTCGGTCGGCGCGCGCGGATCGACCGAACCGATCGACATCAGCGTGCCACTTTGAATCGAACGCGCGCTGGGGGCCTCTGGAGTCGAGGCGTACTCGCCCCGCGCGGGTGGCATCGAACGCGCGCGCGGAACCTCGACCGAAACCGGCGTCGGCGAAGGCGAGCGAGACTCAGATGACGCGCGCCTGCCAGCTGCTGCGCGCGCGACCTTCGGACCGTCGAGAGTGTCCGCGTCTCGGAGCACTGCGAGTTCGACCTGTTCTGGTATGATCCGCTCCGGAGCTCCTTGGCCCGGGAGCAACGAGGGTCCGCGCAAGCCGCGCGGCGCAACGGTGCCGACGGAGGCGTCCTTGTGTTTGGCCGCGGGCACGTCGCGCAGAGTCGCGCGCTGTGAAATTGCGCTAGCACTCGGCCGCGAATCATCTTCGCGTCGGTTACTCATCCCCGGATATCCCGTGCATCTAGCAAGACACCAACGGGGCCTCCGCGGCCCAAATCAATTCGCGAAGATAACGCCACGCGTCCTCGCCAGCTAGCGACCCAACATAACGAACTCTCGAGTGCCCGACAGCGCGCCAAGCGAGTCCCCAGCATCACCCGAGCGCCGGCCGGAGCGCAACTCCGACTCCGACCTACTGGGTGCGAGCTCAAGGGTGACGCCGCGCGGACCGATCGGGGAAGCTCGGGTCAACGGTAGGCAACCGCCAGCCAGTTCTGGCCGGGTTTCGGCCCAGAACGGCTCGACCGGGACGGTTCACTCAGCCCGATCCGGGCGGCATTCCTTCGGCACTGGACAAGGCCTCGGTCGCGGCGGGCGCACCGCGACCGGCAATGCCGAGCAACGCCCGCGCTCGCGACAAATCCAGCTGATTTTCCCAACGCGAAACCACCAAGGTCGCCACCGCGTTGCCCACGAAATTGGTCAACGCGCGGGCCTCGGACATGAAGCGATCGATGCCCAACAGGAGCGTCAAACCGGCCACCGGGACGCTGCCGGTGGCCGAAAGTGTTGCAGCGAGCGTGATGAAGCCGCTGCCAGTTACTCCCGCGGCGCCTTTCGAGGTCAAAAGCAGGACCAACAGCAAGGACAGCTCTTGGCCAAAACTCAGCCTTATATCCAGCGCTTGCGCCACGAACAAGCTGGCCAGGGTCAAGTAGATCGACGTGCCGTCGAGGTTGAACGAGTAGCCGGCGGGAACGACCAAGCGGACGACCGAGGGTGCGCAGCCGACCGCCTCGAGTTTGGCCATCAACCGCGGCAACGCCGACTCGGACGACGAGGTGCCGAGCACGACCGCCAGCTCTACCCGCAAGTAGCCGAGCAAGCGAACGAGAGATAGCCCCAAGCAACGCAGCGTTACGCCGAGCACGAGGCAGACGAACAACACGGAAGTGCCGTAGAACACCGCCATCAGCTTGGCCAGGCTGCTCAAGGGGCCGAGGCCGTACTTGCCGACCGTGAAGGCCATCGCACCGAACGCTCCGATCGGGGACAAGCGCATCAAGATTCCCACGATACCGAACAGGACCGACTGAGCGCTCTCCAGCACATCCACGAGGGCGCGAGCCCGTATTCCGAGCCGGGACACCACCACGCCGGTCAAAAGCGCGAGCAGCAAGACCTGAAGCATATCGCCCTTGGCGAAGGCACCGAAAAACGAATCGGGGATGATCGACAGCACGTGCTCGGCGAAGCCGTGCGGACCCGGGGCGAGCAGCTTGTTGTCCAGCGCGCTGTGGTCGAGCTTCGAAAGCACGACGTGCAGCCCCGCGCCCGGCCGCACCAAATGTGCAACACCGATGCCGATGGCCAGCGCCAGCGATGTCGTGAACTCGAACCAGAGCAGCGCCTTGGCGCCGGTTCGACCGACTGCCTTGAGATCCTTCATCCCGGCAATGCCGACGACCAAGGTGGTGAACACCACCGGCGCGATCAACATCTTGATCAGTTTGACGAAGCCCTCACCGAGCGGCTGCATGGCGACCGCCCAAGTCGGGCGCACCACGCCGAGCAGCACGGCCAAAGCGATCGCCAGCAGCACCTGCAGATACAGGCTCGGGCCGCGGGATTTCCCGGGCTTACGGGCGTCGAGTGAGCTTCCGGGGATCGACACGGAGCCGGAACAGTAGCATCATCGGGCGCCATGAGCGGCGGAACGCGCGCGCAGCAGACGAGCCACGAGCTATCGGCAAGAGCCGGCGCCAGGCAGCAAACGGTTGGCCGCTCGAGCCAGGCGACGAACCGCGTCCGCGCTCGATCGCTCGCGAGACGTCGCCTCGTTTGCTCCCAAAACTTCTCGCGTTCGGCGGGGAGTGTTAAAAAGCTCGGACTCTGACCCAACAAGCCCCCGCAAGCGAACGTTGGTTCGTGTACATCGCGCGCTGTAGCGACGGCTCGCTGTACACGGGGATTGCGCGTGACGTGCTCCTGCGGATTGCCGCGCACAACGCTGGCCGCGGAGCGCGTTACACTCGCGGTCGTGGCCCGCTTTGCGTGTGCGCTCAGCGCCGCTGTGCGTCGAAGGGGGATGCCCTGCGTCTAGAGCTCGCGGTCAAACGCCTACCGCGACCGGACAAAGAGACGCTACTCGCGGGCCGGCGCTTGGCCGTGTTTGCGCGGCGAGTAGCCGCGCAGGTCTGACTACTCCGGCGTGTTACGCAGGAAGTTCGCGACCTCCGCGAAGCGTGCATCGAGAAAGCCGCGCACGTCGCCGTTGACTCCCTGCTCGTCCAGGGCGCGCCCCATGCAACGCAGCCAAGCGTCACGCATGCCCTCACCGATGGCGACGCGCGCGTGCCGCATCCGCAAACGCGGGTGACCGCGCGTCGCCGAGAAATTGCGCGGGCCGCCCAGCCACTCGATCAGAAAGAGGGTGAAGTTCGCGCGCGAAGCTTGGCTCACCCGACCCTGGTCATCGAGCTGGTGCAAGGCCGCGAGCGCTGGCTCGGTGGCGTCCATTTGGTCGTAAAAGCAGGAGACGAGACGGCGCACGGGTTCCTCGCCCCCCAGGCGGGCGAATGGCGAATCGAGCTCGGTCGCTGTGTAAGCCATACGCTGCGAGGCTTACGCCGGGCGCGGCGCGCGCGCTACACTCCGCGCGCCCTTTAGGCAGTCGATCAAGCCGCCGGTCGCTTTCGCTCCGGCTTCTGCTCGGAGCGAGCCGCGTTGACCAGATCCATCGCGAGTCGACGAGCATTCTCCGTGCGCGAGCCCGACAGCATGCGCATTAGCTCATCAACCCGCGCGGCTTGGCTCAGGCGCTCGACCTCGGTCCGGGTGCGGCCGCCGCTTTCGAGCTTGTGCACACGGAAATGGCCGGAAGCGCGCGCGGCCACGCACGCTTGATGCGTCACACAAATGATCTGCCGTGATTCAGCCGCGCGTCGCAAGCGCGCTGCGACCGCCTCCGCCGCTGCGCCACCGACACCCGCGTCGATCTCGTCGAAAACGAGGGTTTCAGTGCCGGTCTCGAGGCCTGCGCAGCGGAGCGCCACGAGCAACCGGGATCGTTCACCGCCGGAAGCCACCTCCGCCAATGGGCCAAAGGGCTCGCCGGGATTGGCGGCAAAGCGCGGATCGAGCACGGAGACGCCTTGTGCACCGAGCTCACTCGGCTTGGCTTCGCTCAGCGCGAGCTCGATGCGGGCGCCCGACAGGCACAGCGCGCCGAGCTCGAGCTCGATGCGGCGCACGAGATCCGTTGCGTGTTGCGCGCGCCCCGCGTGCAGCTTGCGAGCGAGCCCAAGCGCGCGCTCGGTTGCGGCCTCCACCTCCGCCTCGGCGAGGCCAGCGCGTTCCTCCGCACCCTCCAGCAAGGTGAGCTCCTGACGCAGCGCTTCCAGCCGTTCGAGCAGGGCGTCACCGGACACGCCGAGCGACTGGGCCAAACGATCCAGCTCGGCGAAGCGCTGCTCCAGCGCGTCGAGATCTTGCGCTTCGACGTCCAAATCCGCACGTAGACGTTCGGCGGCTCGCAACGCCTCTTCCACCTCCAGAGCCGCGCGCTGCAAGGCTTCATACACCGCGCGCGCGTGGCTCGCGTCATCCGCCACGCGGGCGGCGGCGCGCATCAACCCGGAGAGCTCTTGCGAAACCGAGGCTTCACGCTCGGACAGCGCATGCTCGACGTGACCTGCAAGCTCGAGATACGTTTGCGCGCGACGCAGCACGCGCAAACGCTCCGCCAAACGACCATGCTCGCCCGGACGCGGCGCGAGCCGCTCGAGCAACGCGACGTGGTCCCGCACCAAATGCTGCCGCACGTCGCGACCAGCGAGCTCGGCGCGCACGCGGGAAAGCTCCACCCGCGCCAGCGATAGATCCGCGTATGCAGCGCCGTATTCGCGCACAAGCGCGCCGTGACCCGCCAGCACATCGAGTCCGGAGATGAACAGAGCGGGGCTCCCGATTTCGATTTGCGCGTGTTGAAACGCGAAGCACAAAAGAGATTTGCCCGCCTCGGCTAGCTTCGACAACGGCACCGCATCATCCCCCAACAAGCACGTGCCCCGACCCGTGCGACGGATGTTGCGCGCTAGCCGGAGTGCGCCCGACGAGGTTCGAAACTCAGCCTCGACCGACGCGGTCTCGTGCCCTTCACGCACGCACGAGGCGGGTGGGCGCGCGCCGAGCAGCAAGCCGAGCGCGGTGAGCACTAGGGATTTGCCCGAACCCGTCTCACCGCTGAGCACGTTTAGTCCCGGGGTCAGGTCGACGGTCACGTCATCCAAGAGGGTAAAGCCCTGGATTTTCAGGCGCTGCAACATAGCATTGCTATACTGCACTTACGTTCAGTACGCCAGGTCGGCCCCTTCCGGGCGCGGACATTGTCGGTCCATCGCCCGGGTAAGTCCGCGCACTCCCTTCGCTTATTGAAGTGCTCGTGCCCGCTCACCAGGGAACAGGTTGGTAGTCCTTCAAGAATTTCCCGAACACGTGCTCGCCGGTCAGGAGCCCGGAGAAGAACGGATCGCAAATGCGCGCGGCGCCATCGACGATATCGAGCGGCGGTTGAAAGTCGGCCTCGCGTTGTTTGCGCTCGGCGTGGTGCAGCGGATCTTCATCGGTGACCCAGCCGGTATCGACCGCATTCATGAAAATCCCGTGCTCGGCATAGTCGGGCGCCGAGGTGAACGTCATCATATTCAGCGCCGCCTTGGCCATGTTGGTGTGCGGGTGCTTGTCGGTCTTCGTGTAGCGGGAGAACTGCCCCTCCATCGCCGACACGTTGACGATGTGCTTGTCGCGCGAAGGCACGCGCATCATCAGCGCTTTGAGCTTGCTGCACAGGATGAACGGCGCGACGGAGTTCACGAGCTGCACTTCGAGCATCTCGGGCGCGGGGACGTCGGCCAGCGCCATGCGCCAGCTGTTCATCAGGCGGAGATCCACCTGCTGCAAGTCGGCGTCGACGCGGCCCTTGGGAAATAGTTCGCCATGAGTCATCGTCACATCGTACGCAAGCGGGATCTGCGACAGCGCGGCGGAGCGGGAAATGCCCTGCGCCGCTGAATTCGTCGTTCGCTCGGCGAGGCCCGTCGTTTCGCCCAGGCCGAGCGCCAATGGTTGTGCGCCGGGCGCGCTCAGGGCTACTTTGCAGGCCTCGTGATCGTGCAGCAAACGCTGGGCGCGAACGTCGACCGCGGAGAGAGGACCGAGCTCCAGATCCAGCAGGTGCTGATAGAAGCCGGGCGGGCGGCGCACGGTTTGGGCGGCGTTGTTGATCACGATGTCCAGCCGGTCGAGCGTTTGAGTGAGGAAGCGCGCGAACAGCTCGACGCTCGAGCAATGGCGCAAATCCAGTCCGTGGATCTGCAGTCGATCACTGAACGCTTCGAAATCGGCTTCACGCGTGAAGCGCTGGGCCGCATCGCGGGGGAAGCGCGTAGTCACGATCACACGCGCTCCGGCGCGCAGCATCATCAGCGCGGCCTGGTAGCCAATCTTCAGGCGGGCGCCGGTGATCAACGCCGTGCGGCCAACCAGCGACGCCGTCTGAAAGCGCTTTTTGTAATTGAAGTCTGCGCACGACTCGCACATCGAGTCGTAAAAAAAGTGTAGCCGGCGGTACTCCGCCTTGCACACGTAGCAGCCGCGCGGATTCTTCAGTTCGCGCACGGGGGCCGCTTCGACCTCTCCCCCGAGTTGCGGCGGCGCCTCGTACACGGGCGACAGGCGAGTCTGTCGGATCACGGTCTCGGCGCGCAGCGCGCGGTCGTCCTCGCGCGCGACCTTCTTCGAATAGCGCCGAAATGCCTTATTTTCTCGGATCCCTTCGTGCCGAGTGGGGCGGGATAGGCGCCCGGCCGCGATCAAGAGCGCGACCCGAGCCTCGCCCGACATGGTCACGAGGCGCGTGCGGTCCTCGACCAACTGCTCCAGAATCTCGATGCAACGCGCCAGCTCTTCGGGGGAAAAGTCTGCCATGGCAGGAGATCCTCGACTTAGCGCGTGACCACGCGACGACGGCGCGGCGGTTGCCCGCCGTCACGCGGCGGCGGCGCATCTGCGCCGCGCGCAGCGGGGCGAGCTGCGGCGTGTGGCCGAGCCGCCTCACGCGGACGCTTCTTGGCATCCCGCGGGTAGCCGGTCACGACACGCGGGCGCGAAGCATCACGGGGAAAACCAGCGCCGGGGCGCGGCGTGTGCGCGGCCTCGCGTGGAGCGCTGGCGCGCGGCGTGTGCGTGGCCTCGCGTGGAGCGCTGGGGCGCGGCGTGTGCGTGGCCTCGCGCGGAGCGCTGGCGCGCGGCGCAGCCTCGCGCGGGCGCTCGATATGCTTCTTGTACGCGGCGCGTTCCGGTTGCCGCGGCACCGACTCCGCCTCTGCTTCGGCTTCGCGCGCCTTCGGCGCTTCGCGAGCTTTGGACGCTTCACGCGGCGGCGGCATGGTGCGTGGCGCAAAGCCCTTGTTCGAGCTATCGGGCTGGATCGTGACCCGTGGATTGCGCGAATCCGGTTTGCTGGTGGCCTCGGCGAAGGTCGCCGCGACCGCGGCCTTCACGCTCAAACGCGAATAATCCCGCTCGATTTCGATGGCCCCGACGTCGGACCCTCGGATTTCACCCCAGCGACAGGCCATCGCCAAGAGCTTTCGGGCATCGGCGCCCTGTTCGCCACCCCAGGTGATACGAAAGGAGACCCAGTCTCCGCCAGCGCGCTGCGCGCCGCGATACGGAGTGGAAGCGCGCGCAGCATCCGGCCACTCGCGTGTCGGATATTCGGCGCGATCGCGATTCGGACCGCGCGGCGCCGGAGCGCGTTGTTCGCGTTCTCGCTCGCGCGGCAACGCCTTGCGATCCGGACCGCGATCCGTGCGTCGGATCTCGCGCGGCTCGGTCGGCCCGGAGAAGCGAGCCATGGCCAATAAGCGCGAGATGGTGCGAGCGCTGTCGTCCCGTGCGGAGAGCCGCTCGGCAAGCGCCTTTTGGCGATCGGACACCGTGACCTCGCCTTCGTCGTCACGAGTCAACATGTCGAAGAATTTCTGGTCTGCCGTGGCTCGGATTTGCTCCGCGCTCGGCACCTGCTCGGTGCGCGCCACGACCTTGACTCGCTTGAGCAGCATGGTCGTCTTGCCTACGGCCGCGGGCGAAACCAAGAGCACACTGCGGCCTTTGCGGCCGGCACGGCCGGTTCGCCCACTGCGATGCGTGTAGCTGTCAGCGTCGGTCGGCGGATCGAGATGAATCACGAGCGAGATGTCTTGTACGTCGATGCCGCGCGCGGCAACGTCCGTAGCTACCAAAATACGGTGATCCGCGCGGCGAAATGAGGTGAGCGCGCGGTCCCGTTCGCGTTGGTCCATCTCGCCGGACAGCGCCGTGACGGCAAATCCATTCTCGGACAAGCGCTCCGCGACGTCACCCACGTCCGCGCGCGTGCGCGCAAAGATCAAGGTCTGAGCTTCGGGGCTGGCGAGCAGCAGGTTGATCACCGCGTCCAGACGTTGGCGTGGTTCGAGCACGTGCATCACGTGATCGATGTCCACGTTGGCGACGCCGAGACGGGTGCCTTCTACGCGGGCCGGATTGCGCTGAACGCTGTTGGCAAGCGTCTCGACCTCACGCGGGAAGGTCGCAGACACGAGGTGCGTCGAGCGCTCTTTTGGCGTCTTACCGAGAATCGCCTCGAGCTCCTCGCGGAAACCGAGATCGAGCATGCGATCCGCTTCGTCCAGCACGACCGCCGCAACCTGACTCGGATCGATCGAGCCACGATTGAGATGGTCGAGCATGCGCCCGGGCGTACCGACGATGACCGACGGACCTGCTGCCAGCGCGCGGTGCTCGTCTCGATAGACCGCGCCTCCCGTGACCGAGGCCACCTTGGCATTCAATGGCGCGAACAACCAAGTGAGCTCTTGCACGACCTGCTTGGCCAACTCGCGCGTCGGCACGATCACCAAGGCCCTGGGGTGCGCCAGCTTGTCTTTGGCAATGCTGGGCTGACCCGCGAGCTCGCGAATCACCAGGCCGATCGCCACGGTCTTGCCGGAGCCAGTCTGAGAGGTCACCCGCAGATCGCGGCCGGCAAGCGCCGGGTCGAGCACCGCCTTCTGGACGGTGGTGAGCTCAGTGAAGCCTTTTTCGGAAATTGCAGCGCCGAGCGCGGGGCCGAGCAGTTCGGCGAAGTCAACCGTAGCCATATTGCGGCCGCTCGTAGCACTAGTCCGGCGACCATGCGTCCTTCTCGCACTGGGACGGGCAAAGCCGGGCAATTTTGGCGCTTCGAGCGCGCCGCTCGCGCAGGCCCGCCGGTCTAGAGGCCGAATCCGCGCGTCGCGCCCCCGCCGCCGGAGCCCGGGCGCGGTCACTTTGGACCCGCGGCTCAGCTGGGTAACTTGAAAATCACCAGCCGGCGCATCGGGTAGGCGAAGGTCACGAAGGTCAGGAACGTGCCGGCGAAACTGACGAACTCGGGGGCGATCCCGTGGACGCGCGGCTCGAGCCAACTGAAGATGCCAAAATTCAAGAGCAGAGTGAAGAGCTCGGCTGCCACGAAGAAGCGCGCCTGGCGCGACAGGCTGCCCGCCTGCGCGCGAAAGGTGAAGGTGCGGTTACCGAAGAACTGCACTGAAGCCCCCGCGCACAGCGCGGGCAGTCGAGCCGCGGTGGGCGTCATTCCGAGCAAGCGGATGCCGGCAGAGAACAACGAGAAATCGACCACCGTCGCGGCACCGCCGACGATCAACGCACGCGCGAAGCGTAGCGCTCGATCCGTCCAGCGTTCTCCCTCGCGCACGTTCCGAGCAGCAGACCACATCTAGGGTCCGCTCGAAACGGCGCGCGCGCGGTTCGAGCGACAGTTCACGCGATTGTCACGCGCTCGGAACGAGCGAACACTGCGTGAGCGTACCGTTCAAGGTCTCGCCGCCGATCGTCACGTACAGCTGCCCATCCGTGCGCACGACTTCGAACTTGCTGTTCTTGTCGAGCTTCCGGTCGAGCGCGTCCAAGAACTCCGGTTCGAAGCGATACACCTCGATTCGCTCGACGTGGTGAATCGCCCGGGCGCTCGCTTCGCGCAGCAAGAGCGGCAACTCGACGTGCGTGAACAGAAATACCCTGCCGCTAGCTTTGCTCGCCTTGTGCAGGCGCTCGGCCGAGGGAGAGCCCACGTCGATCCAGGCGCGGAGCACGCCCGTAGCATCACGCACCGAAACCGGCGCTTCTTCCGCCGAAGATAGCCCTCCCTTGCTGAAGGCGATGCCGTCCTCATAGCTCAGGCAGTAGGCCAAGGTGCGCGTCACCAAGTAGCGCATGGTCTCCGAGGGGTGGCGCGCGACGCGCAGATCCAAAGCCTGGTACACGCCGCGATCCACGTCCGAGAGCGTGATTTGGAAATGGTAGATCGTCGCGGTCAGGGCCATCGCGCCGTTTTAGCTCTTCTGGCTCGGTGTCGCCGGCTATTCCTCGCGCTCTAGCCAAACCGACACTTCGCCCGGAGAATCACCGGGGGACACGTGCACCACGCGCGGCCGACAGCAAACCGCGCAGTCCTCGGTGTAGGTTTGCTGCTCGCCGCCCCCGAGGTCGACGTATAGCTCCTCGGCTTCCCCGCAGAAGGGACACACGACCTCGGCGCTGGTCTTTCGTTTCTTGTTCTTGGTCAAAGCGAGCGCAAGAATGTGATCAAATCCGCCCGCTCGTCAGCAGAAAGCAGCTCCGGCTTGCCATGTGCGGTGCCACCGCACACACCAAAGCGCTGGGTGATGCTCTTGGCGCAGCCGTCGTGGAAGAGGTTTGGACGAAGCCCGACCCCCAGCAGCGTGGGGGTAACGAAGCTTCCGCCCGTGCCCACGTCCACGAGCTGATTGTTGGTGAACTGCCGGCCGCTATGACAGCTGGCACAAGCCACGTCATCGCGACGGAAAAGGGCCTCGCCACGCTTGACCGCGGCGGCGTCCAAGCCGTCCGCCGGCGGAAGATTGGGCAGTTGCTCGAGGAACGCGCCCAGCGCGGCGACCTGCGCGTCGGACGGCGTCTGAGGTAACGCCATGCGCGTCACCATCACCGCGTTCACCAGCTCGCTCATGTCACCGAGCGTGCCATCCCAATGAAAGGGAGCGCGCTCCAGCACGCCGCCTTCGAGCGGCAGGGTGCGCCTCAAGCCTTCGGGGAAGCGCCAAACATGGCCGTCGTCGCCGCCTTCGGGATGACACGACACGCAGGAGATGCCGATGCCGCTGTTCATGTGAAACATCAGGTGCCCACTATCAGCGTGCGATTCGTCGCTCAGGCTGACGCTCGTGCCGTCTTCGAACTCGAGCGTGGCCGGCTCCCGCGATTGCACGATGTACTTTCCAGCGGAGGAGAACGCGACAGCGACCGGCTGCCCCGAGAGCCAACCGAACGTGACACCCGAATCGCCGCTCGGCCCACTCGCGCCCCAGGGGGTGAGCCAGAGCGTCGCCGCAGGATCCGAAAAAGCCTGGCCAGTAGCGCCCGCAGTGGCGACGGTCAGCTCGTCGTCCAGTGCAATCGCTGCCATCCGTGTCCCTTGCGCGTCGAAGGCGACATCCAACGGACCCGCTCCCAGCAGAAAGGTGGAACGAAAGGTCATCGACGAATGCACGACCTGCCCCTCCGGGTCGAGCCCAGCGGAGGTAGCTCCACCTTCACCGAGCTCGCGGCTCGCATCCGTGCCGGAGGGCGTTTCCGTGTCCACCGTGGTGAGCATCCGGCTGACCAGACCGCCACCGCAGGAAGAGCCCGCCCCATAGCCGCTCGGGCCTTCGCCGACGGCTTCGTTGCTCGACAATTGATGCGCGAGCGCGACCTGGCCTCCGGGCAGCGCCAATGCTCGGTAAGCCACCGTTGCGTCGCCACACGGGGACGGCGGTGTGGCCCGACGGGACACGCTGCCGTCCCCTGCAACGACCATCACTTCGGCGCTCAAGAAGCGCGTGACAACCAAGTCGTGCTCACGGACGATCACGTCCCGCAGATCCGCGTCGAGTTGCAGCGTGCGCTCGAGGCTCAGGGTCTGGGCGTCGAGGGTGAGCAATTGTCCGGACCGGCAAGCCACGTGAATCGACGCGCTCTTCGCGTCGTAGGCGACGCCGCGCGGCGACGCGCACACGGCTTTTCTTTGCACGACCGCGGCGCTATGCACATCGATCGCGACCAACGCGCCCACGCGACGCAGCGCGACGAACAGCGTTCCGTCCGCCCCCTCCGCGATACGCCCCGGCTCGTCCCCGCGTGAGAGCAACACTGGTGTGACGACGCGAGACGCATCATTGACCAGAAAAACGGCGTCCCGATCCGGATCTGCGGCAACGATGGTCTGACCGTCGCGCGTCACCAGCAACGTACCACCGACGACTGGCGCGGTATGTTCGGCTTGCACCGTCTGGCCCCCGAACAGAGGAGCCGCCTTGAGCCCTGGCACCGGCCCTTGCACTGGCCCCGGCGGAACAGGCACCGGCGGCTCGTCGGCAGGCAGGAGCGGAGTGGGCTCAGGGCTCGAACCACAGCCCAACAGCGCGAGGCCGCAGCTCGCGGCCAACGTTATCCCCAACAGCTGAATTCGAATGCGCATCACGGACTCCCCGGTGTCACGACCAATGGGTCTAGTTCGAACAAATCCCCTTGCAAAGTCTCGATCAGCGCGGCAATTCGCTCGGGAACGGCCAGGTAGTCGTCGCTCGGAATCGCCAGTGCCTGCTCATACGCGGATAGCTCCGTGAGCTCCGCAGACCCGCTGTCCCACTGGCACACTACCCTCAGATTCCACTGCTGCGCGCTACTCGTGACGGGGCAGACGCGGACGCGTTCGAAAAAAGAGCTCAATTGATCGATGTTCGCGCTCAGTCGATCGCGGATCTGCTGCGTGCCGAGCGACCACTCCTCGACCATCGCCAGATTGCCGACGATGAACTCCCGATAGCCATTACTGCCGACGCTAAAGTTGGCCGAGCAGGGAGGGCCACCCGCAAATTCATCCTGCTCGTAGAAAATCGCGCCGAGCCGCGTCGGATTTGCCAGCGCCTGATCCAACGACACGGGCTGGTTCTGCAGATCGAACACGGTCAGGTCACCTTCCCTGGCCACCACCACCCAGGCCTCGGGCTTGAGCACGATGCGGAGCAGGTTCCGGCCGTAGTCTTCACCGGGCCAGCCCATGCGGGTTGTCCAAGGTTCCGACCAGCCATAGCGCGCGTTGGCGAACAGCTCACCACCGAGGAGACTCGCGAGCTGTGCACGCTCGGGCAGCGTTTCGTCTTGGGCGATCTGTTGGAAGACCTCGAACGGGTAGCCTGCCCCCGTGCCTCGGCGTTCGCTCTGACTGAACAAGACCTGATCTTCACGAAGCGCGGCCGCTTGCTCGTCCGTGGTCCAGCTGAATAGCTCTCGACGGGCAACCCGCGCATTGTCGAAAATCTGCTCGGCGAACACCGCCTTGCCGACGACCGGAGGCGCGACGCACCCGCCCGCGATCCCGCTCTGGCCAGTAGCGCCGACAGCTCCGCCCGTGCTGCCGGAGGCGCCGACGGCCCCGCCCGCGGAGGGACCCACGTGACCCACCGCACCTGCAGAACCGAACCCAGCCAGCGGCGAGCCCCCGGCTTCGATCGCATCGGAGAACGCCTCCGGGTGACCGTCGTGGCCCAAACACGCCCCCGCGCCGAGCACCAGGCAGGCCACCGCGCCCGGCGCAAACGCGCGCTCGAGCCCCAACACCCGCGACCGACCCACCATGCTCCAAGACTTAGCATCGATCCTCCCGGACGCACGCCAGCTGCGGTGCTAAGCCCGCGACCCCGAAACGAAAGGACAATTTCTTTGGGAGCCCGCGGCGGATCGCTGACATTCACTCGCTTTTTTACCCAAGGCGCTCTGCCCAAGGACCTGCGTCGGAAATTCCTAGAGGCCGCGAAGCTGCGCGTGTTCGAACCGCTCAAGCCCGAAGACGAAGCCCTGGAAGCCACCGGCTGGTGCGTAATGGAGCGTCCATTCGATCTGGAGCTCGATGCCGCCAAGATGTTTCACGACAATTTCGTGTTGCTCGGCTTCCGCGTCGATCGCTATCGCATCCCTTCCGCACTGCTCAAATCGCAGATCGGCGACGAAGAGCAGCGCCAGCTCGCTCGCGGCAAGAAGACGAAACTCAGCCGCAATGAGAAGCTCGAGATCAAAGACCGAGTGGTGATGCGCTTGCGCAAGAAGGTCGTCCCGAGCTCGAAAGCCATCGATCTGTGCTGGCACCTCGACAGCGGAGTCGTGCTGTTCTTCGGACACTCGAAGCGCATGCTCTCGGACTTTTCCGCGTTGTTCGAAAAGAGCTTCGGCCTCGCGTTGTTGGAGGACAGCCCGTACGCGGCCGCAACGCGCGCGGGGTTGTCGCGCGAGCTCGAACGCGCGCTGAAGCAAATCGAGCCGCTCAGCTTTTCGAGCGGGAGAAAGCGGCTCGGTAAGTCGACCAAGTCCGAGCCAGCACCCGAAACGAGCGAAGCCGCGTCCGAAGAGGAAGACTTGCTCGAGCGCGTGGAGAGCACGCGCTTCCTCGGTTCCGAATTCCTGCTCTGGCTATGGCTCCGCGCCGAGATCGTGAACAAGCCCATCGCGCTTGCCGAGCTGGGCGACTTCGAGGTTTGGCTCGACAATCAGCTCACCCTCCAATCGGACATCGACCCCAATGAACGGGTGACCGTACGCGGCGCAGCACCGTCCGGTAGCCCAGAGGCTCGTGAGGCCGTACGCAGCCAAAAATTCCCGGTCCGAGCCCGCATCGCAATTCGCAACGAAGAGCGCGATTTTGCCTGCGTGCTGGTCGCACATCGCTACGCCATCGCGAGCGCTAAAATTCCGGCCGTACTCAGCAAGGACACGGACGACGCGTTCCAGGAGCGCATGACGTTGGTCGAACGCTTGAACCAGAGTCTGGACGGATTGTATGCGGCCTTCCTGCAAGATCGTTTGAGCGCGGTCTGGAAGGAGGCTTGGGAGCCGGCGATCGTGTGCTGGGCCGACGACGAAGCGATCCCGACGGAAGTGCTCGGCGCGCTGATGCGTGGCAAGCACTCACGCAGCAAGAAAGCCAAATTGCGCTGACCGTGGCCAAAGACCGCTCGACCTTACTCACCTCGCCGTTGTCCGTGGCGGACTTCGTGGCGCGCCTCGTCTTCTTCGCGAGCGCGCCATTCGCGATCGTGCTCGCCGCCGAGCTGTTTCCGGTGCGGGGCGCGCTGATCGACGTAGGACTTGCCCTATTCGTGTTCCTGCTCGGCGAAGCGGCACGGCGCAGCGCGTCCCGCTTTCGTCCGATCGGCATCTTGCTCAGGGAGGCGCTCGCCTTCGAGAGCTACTATCGCGAGCAGCGGCCGCGCGGTTTCGCGTACTACGTGGCCTACCCGTTGCTGTTCCCGTACTGGCTGTACAATCGCGAGGCGCGCCGCGAGTTTTGGATGTTTCGCGGCTACACCTTGGGCAGTTTCTTGATCCTGCTCGGGTCGCTCACGTGGCAATTTTTCAGCTCATGGCGCCCGCAGCTCGGCGTTCGCGATTTTTTACCTGCGGTGCTGATCTCGCTCGGCGTCGAGACCTTGCTGGTGCTCTCGCTGCTCATGCCGATCGCCACGACGGTGGTTTGGTACCATGGCAGCTTTCGTCGTCGTCGACTGCTGATCATCTTGTTGGTAGGCACGCTCTCGACCGGTTATGCGATGAGCCGCGTGCTCAGTCACCGAGATCCGATCGTCTCCTATTTGACGCGCGAGCGGGTTCGATTGCGCACCGCGGCCGCGCGCAAGAACGCGCACCGTGCGCTGCAGAATGCAGTACAGATCGCTTGGCGCGATCTGGCGAAGGTGCGTGGCGGCGTCGAGGGCGACGGCAAAGTCGAAGGCAAGGCGCTGGACGACGCACGCGCTTCACTCGAAAGCTTCTACAAGCACGACGAGGCCTTCGCCTTCGATCTCTGGGCGAGCCCGCGCAGCCGGCCGCGGGTGCTCGTGCTCTATGCTCAGAGCCATCGCAAGCGACCGCCCCTCTGGGTCGCCCTGAAAGACGGTGCGGAAATCCGCAAACCAGACCTGCTACCGAAAGGCGCTTTCCTCGCCATGCGGGCTGCCGCAGACACGACCGACACGGTAGGCATCGTGTGGGACGATCAATAGCGCGTAGCGCCCCCCTTGACGCCGTACACCCCGCTCCGGTGAAAATGGAGTTTGAATTCTTACTCCATTCTCTGGTGACCACCCCGCTGGTGCCCCTCGCGCGGTGAAAGTGCAATTTGAATTCAAACTCCAGCTCGGGTGACCCTCCCCTCGCGCCGTGCGCCCCGCCGTGAAAGACGAGATGCGAATTCAAACTCCGTTTTCGCTTCGCGGGGGCACCTTCGGGAGAGAGTGGGGCGATCGCGATCCAGCCGCGCAGCTCGCGCCTCGCAGGGTTCCCGCACTTCGGGGCCCCGAGAAGCGTAAAATCAGGGATCGAGCCTGAAGCTCCCAGCGTCGATCAACTCGGGCTTGGCGTCGGGCGACAGCGGATCGGTCAAACCCAGGCACCAATAGTCGACCGCGGAGCTGTCCTTGCGCACGCGCAGGCGGACGAAGTGTTTGAACCCAGGGTGATCCAGGGCAGTGAAGGCTTGCGTCTCCTCCAACCCAAGGAAGGTCAAGAGCGCCAAGAACGCGCCGAAGACGAACGCGCCGTAAAAGACGGCTACGCCGAAGGTCAGCGCCGCGATCAGCCAGATCGGCAGCGTCACGTGGGCGCTCTGCGCCAAGCGCACGAAGACGAACGACGCAAAAACCGGGATCGTCGCCGTCGCCAAGCCCGCGCCGAAGGACAGAGCGAGGACCACGAAACCGCCCTTTCGCACGTCGCCGATCAGTGAATAAATGAGCGTCGTCAGCACCGTGATCAGAATCGGCGCGGACACGATGAAGCCAAGCCTTTGGAACTGATGGAGGCCAATGTTCATCGCGGGCAAGAACAGCAGCGCCAGGACGATATGCGGCAAAAACCCGGAGTTGCCGCGCATCACTTTCCACGGAACTTGCAGCAAGAGCAGCCGGCTCTGAGCGACCGTGGGCCACTCGACCTCCGCCCTCAGGCGGCGCCCACGCCGGAGCGGCGCCGGGTGCAGAAACGCTCCACCGCCACCAGCGGTCACGTGCAACGCAGCGCCGTGCTGAATCCGCTCGTAGTGATGCACGTCACCCGAGAGCAAAAAATGCGGCTTGACCTCGAGATCCAGGTTCAAGGCTTCGACCATGGCCGTGCCGGTTGCGCTGGGCGCGCCGAAGGCAAACAGCGGATCCGGCAGCATGACCAGCAAATTGACGTCGGGGGACAGCGTGCGCCAAGTATCGAAGGAACGAACCTGACGCGAGTCGAGGTTCTTCAGTTGCCGATCTACCGCGTACAGGTGCAAGCGAGACGTGAGCGGCAATGCAAAGTAGCTCGCGCTTTGCACCGGCTGATAACCGGTCAGTGCCAACGCCTTGGGCTTGTCGATCTTTCCGCCACGCACGAACTGGCTCGCCCACTCCGCGTAGCGCTCGATCATGCGCTGCGAGATACCGACCACGCTCGGGCGCGCGACACCCTCTTCGTCGTCCGCGTTGCGGCGAAACATGCGCGCAAAGCCGTCCAGTCCGTCGTACCAATCGTGGTTGCCCGGGATCCCGAGCAGCACCCGCGGCGGACCCGGCGGCAACGTTTCGAGGACCTGATTGAATGGCACGATCACGCGGTTGGTGATCTCCTGGGCCGTGGCCACTGGATACGCGGTGTCGCCGCCAAAGAGCAGGATCTCGCCACGCGGCGCGCACAAGAACGAGCCCTCGGCGTCGGGATCCGGCAACTCGTAGTCGGCGAAGATCAGCCGTGCGACCGCCCGACTAACCGCAACGTCGTCGCCCGTGTCAGCCACGAAATCGAGCCAGAGATCGCGCTCGAGCGCATCGACCAGAGAGCCCTGTTGCGCGCTCGACGCGCTCGGCGATCCCCGAGCGGGGGAGCCGAGCACCTGCGCTACGCGAGCCTTCAGTTCGAGAGGATCATCGGCCGTCATCCAATCGCGAGAGTCGACGTCTTCCGTGGCGATCGCGGCAGCCGCAAAGTGACGTAAGTGCCCCCAAAACGAGCTCACCCCAAACCAGACCACGCCGCGCGGTCGCTCGGCGCCGCGGACGAAGCGCCACCGCGGCGTAAGAGTCGGACGCTCGGGACGAAACGGCTGGGGCACGAGGACGCGGAGTAAAACACGATCTTCGATTAACGCGGCACCACCCGCGCCTCGCGTTTGTTTCTAGTGTTTCGTAGTTTCGGTCGCCAATTTTCCAGCGTGCTCGGCAACTTGTGCCCAGAACGCCCCTGAAATCGCAACTCGTCGTGGCTCATAGCCCGTAGCGAAAGCGAAACTGCGCGGCTACACTCGCGCGCATGAATCGCAGGTACATTTCCAGCGGAACGAAATACGAGCCCATTGTCGGTTATTCGCGCGCCGTGCGCGTCGGCAATACGATTCACGTGTCGGGCACGACCGCGACGAAGGAAGACGGGACGATCGCTGGTCCGGGGGACGCGGGCCTGCAGGCCGCCCAGGCCCTGCGCAACATCGCTTGGGCGCTCGAGCGCGCTGGCGGGCGTATCGAGCACGTGGTCCGCACCCGCATTTACCTGACCAACATCGAAGATTGGGAGAAAGTCGGCCGCGCCCACGGCGAGTTTTTCCACGACGTGCGCCCCGCCACGACTCTCGTCGAAGTGCGCCGCCTAGTCGACCCCGCAATGCTCGTCGAAATCGAAGCCGAAGCCCTCGTCGACGCCTGACCCGCACGCTTCTCGCTCCCGCGCTGAGAGGTGCGTTGCTGGATCGCGATCGCCCCCTCCTGCAGCCGCTAGGTGTGAACGCCGGGGGCTTCTTGGCCGGTTTCGTTGACGTATTCGGAGTAGCCGCCGCCGTATTTGCGGACGCCGTCCGGGCTGACTTCGAGCACGCGGTTCGAGAGTGCTTTGAGGAAGTGCCGATCGTGGGAGACGAACAGCATGGTGCCTTCGTAGCCGGAGAGCGCTTCGATCAGCATCTCTTTGGTGCCGATGTCGAGATGGTTGGTCGGCTCGTCGAGCACGAGAAAGTTCGGTGGATCGTAGAGCATTTGCGCTAGGACGAGCCGCGCTTTCTCGCCACCGGAGAGGATCCGGCAGGGCTTTTCGATGTCATCGCCGGAGAAGCCGAACACGCCGCCGAGCGTGCGCAGGGAGCCGATCGACGCGTGCGGGAACTTGCCGACCAGGGTGTCCCAGACCGTGTCGTCGGGCTTGAGCACTTCCATCGAGTGCTGGGCGAAGTAACCCATCTTGACGCTGTTGCCGACGGTCACTCGACCCGTGTCGGCTTCGGTCGCGCCCGCGATCAACTTCAAAAGCGTTGATTTACCCGCGCCGTTCACGCCCATCACGCACCAACGCTCGGTGCGCCGGATGAGTAGATCGAGTCCGCTGTAGATGACGCGCTTGCCGTACGCCTTCTTCACCGCATCGAGGCTGGCCACGTCATCGCCGGAGCGCGGGGCTTTCTGAAAGTCGAAGCTCAGCTTCTCGCGCCGACGCGGCGGCTCCACGCGTTCTATCTTGTCGATCTTTTTCACGCGCGACTGCACCTGAGCCGCGTGGCTGGCGCGCGCCTTGAAGCGAGCGATGAACGCCTCTTCCTTGGCCAGCATGGCTTGCTGCCGTTCGAACGCGCTCTCCGCCTGCAAGTCGAGCATCGCGCGCTGGCGCTGATAAAATTCGTAGTCGCCGGTGAAGCTGGTCAATTCACCGGCTTCGATCTCCACGATCTTGGTCACGATGCGATTCATGAACTCGCGATCGTGGGAGGTCATGATCAGCGCGCCTTCGAACGACTTCAGAAAGCCCTCGAGCCAGAGGATCGATTCGAGATCCAAATGGTTGGTCGGTTCGTCGAGCAGCATTGCATCTGGGCGCATGAGCAAGATGCGAGCAAGTGCCACGCGCATTTTCCAGCCGCCGGACAGTGTACCCACGTCGGCATCCATCGTTTCTTGAGCGAAGCCGAGGCCGGCCAAGATCTCGCGTGCTTTGGCATCCAAGGCGTAGCCGCCGAGCTCTTCGAAGCGCCCCTGCACTTCCCCGAACTCTTCGATCAAGGCTTCCATCTGGTCGATCAGCGCGGGGTCTGCGAGTTTCAATTCCAACTCGCGCAAGCGCGCGGCGACGGACGACACCGGCCCCGCGCCATCGAGGGTGGCAGAGACGACGCTTTGTCCGCTCATCTCACCCACGTCCTGGCTGAAGTAGCCGATGGTCGTGCCGCGATCGATGGCGACTTGGCCATTGTCCGGCGCTTCTTCTTTGACGACCAGGCGGAAGATGGTCGACTTTCCGGAGCCATTGGGCCCGACGAGGCCAACCTTGTCGCCCTTGAATACGGCGCACGAAGCGTCCATGAACAAGACGCGACGACCATGCTGCTTGGTGACTGAATCGAGCCGGATCACGGCGGGCGGACTAGCATGAGAATTGCTGGGACGCGGGCAAAAACGGTAATCTCAGCCGATTTCCGCTTCTTGACTCAGGTTTACGTCAGCAATGAAGTGCGCCACCCGGCTCCACAGTTCCAAAAATTGCTCGGGCCCAAAAGGCGAATAGCTGGGGATCCAATCGCCGGTTGCCGCGGCCTGACTGGACAATCCGTACTGCCCGACGACATCCAAGTGATCGGCGTGAGCGAAATACAACACCTTGCCCCAAACCTGGGACAGCGTCGGAACCACGCCATCACTGTCGGTGCGCACCGGCAAGGCTGACGCGCCCTCTCCGAGTTGCGAGAGCTGCAGCGCCGTCAGCGGGGGTGCTCCGAGTTCGTCGCGACGGGCCGCGCGATACAAGAATGCGTACATCGGGAACATCAGCTGCGCGTACAGATCGCGGAGCGAACGCCAAGCGTTGCGAAAGCTGGGCGGCGTGGCGCGCGCCACCACCGAGGCGTACGCAATCTTCGGGTCGGCAGTGCACGCGTTGAGCAGATCGCAGCCGGCCGGAGTGAGCTGAAAAAGCAAGGATTGGTCCTTGACGACCGCCTTGAGAAACGTCGCAAGCTCGAGGATCCGCGGTTCCGACAGATCGCTCAACAATTTGTCGTACAACTCGTCGAAGGCACCGCGGCGTTTGCGAAATGGATCGCGGGCGCGGACCACGAAGTAGCCGAGCCGGAGCATCAGCTTCAACGGCACCCGACCCCGCTCCAACATGAAAATCAGGTAGCTGCCGACCGTGCGAATGAGAAGGCGCCCCACGGGCCGCGTGAAGTAGGTGGCTACCGGCGTGCCATAGTGGGGCGCGCACACGGTGACCAAGCTTTTCACTCGATCGTATGCGTCGAACTTCACCTCGGAGGGGAGCGACGCCGTGGGCGCGATCGCGAGCCTTGCATCGAGCCCGCCAGTCGAGTGTCCGATCAAGTGGATCGGACCTTCTTCCTTGCTCGCCACTGCCGCCAGGGTCTCCAAGACGCGCGCCGCGCGCCAGCGGATCGATGCCATGGGCAAGGTCGGGACTTCGGTCACCGTGACCGCCAAGCCGAAGCTTCGGAAGCTGCTCTCGATCGCTTCACGGACGCCGCTGAAGTAGCTCAGGTCACCGAACTTTCCGAAGCCAAAAAAGCCCGGGATCAGCAGCACGTGGTGCGTCGGGGTGGTCAAGACCCGAGAGCATACGCCTACAGCTGGAGCCGAGCGTGCGCTTCCGGGTCGTACTCCGCGGGATCTACTTTTTGCCCTTTCAAATAAGCCTTGGCGGCTTCGAACGCATGCTTGATGCCGTGGGCGCCCGCACTATCCCAGTACTCCGCGTCGAACGGAGTGAAACGGAGCAGCACGAGCTCCGGATCACTTTTGCCGTCGAACCAGACGCGATACGGCTCTTTCCAAAGTCGATCGACCTTGGCGTGGTCGCTCACCAGCTCGAAGTGCCCGTTCATGGTCACGAACTGACGTGAATTCTGTAGTGAGATCATCGCGCGGGAATCGTCCCGAACTTCCAGCACCTTGGTCGAGTCGATATTGGTGATGAACCAGAGGGTGCCTTCGGCGTCCACCTCGGCGACCGCCATGGGTCTGCCGTGTAGCTCCCCGGTGCGACCGCGCGTGATGACGGTGGCCGTCTCGAACTCCTTGAGCAGCTCGAAGAAGTGTTCTTCTGGGCGCGGGGCGAGCCCGGCCGAGGCAATATTGGCGGGGACTTGGTTCATGCTCGCCGGTTTTGCAACGCGCATGCCGCTCGCAACGAGCGGAAAAGTGGGGGACGCGTCGACCGTGACCGTCGCAGGTCGCCCCACCGTGGCAATTTCACTCAGGGTCTGACGACGACCACCGGCTGACCCGGGGCGATCGGCTTGCCTTCACCAGCGACGACCTCGACCACGACCCCATCGATCGGAGACTCGATCGCGATTTCCATCTTCATCGATTCGACGATGGCCAGAACCTCGCCCTTGGCGACGCGTTGCCCAGCCTTCACGAGCACCTTCCAGATGCTGCCGGGAACGCCGCTCTCCACGATCTGTGCGCCTTCCCAACCCGCGCGGGCGCTGCCCGAGTCGGCAACCTCGGCCTGCTCGACGCTGAAGTTGAGCTGACCCGAGTCGACCCAACGCTGCCGTTCTTCGGCGAACGCCGCGCGCTGCGTAGTGCGGAACGACGCAATCGAGTCCGCCTCTTGGGCCAAGAAGCGGCGATAGTCGGCCAAGCGGAAACGCTGCTCTTCGATCTTCAGCTCGAGCCGTCCGTGCGGTACGGCCTCGCGCATTTCCAAGAGCTCTTGGGCCTCCACTGGATAGAATCGGATTTGATCGAAGAAGCGCAAGAGCCAGGGCGTGTTGGCTTGGAAATGCTTGGTGGTCTTGAACCGGTTGTAGACCTGCACGGTGCGCCCGACGAACTGATAGCCGCCCGGACCCTCCATGCCATAGATGCACATGTACGCGCCGCCGATACCCACCGCGTTCTCCGGCGTCCAGGTGCGTGCGGGGTTGTACTTGGTGGTGACCAAGCGATGCCGCGGATCGAGCGGCGTCGCCACAGGCGCGCCCAGGTACACATCACCGAGCCCGAGCACCAGGTAGCGAGCACCGAATACGATGTCTTTCACCGCCTGCAGATCGGGCAGGCCATTGATGCGCCGAATGAACTCGATGTTGCTCGGTGTCCAGGGCGCGTCCTTGCGCACGATTTGGGTATACTTCTCGATCGCGAGGCGGGTCTCTGGATCATCCCAAGACAGCGGCATGTGCACGATGCGCGTCGGCACGTCGATCGCATCGACCGAAGGCAGCTCGGTTTCGGCGCGCGACAACACGTCGAGCAAGCGCGAAAAACCGAGTTTTTGGCTATCGAAGTGAATTTGTAGGGAGCGGATCCCGGGCGTCAAATCCACGATCCCAGGCAGCTTTTCTTGCCGGAGCCATTCCATCAACGCGTGCACGCGGAAGCGCAGTTCCAGATCGAGCACGGCCTCTCCGTATTCGACCAGCAAAAATTCGTCACCGGCGGGGCGATACACCACACGCGGGGCTTCGCCGCGTGCGGGCAATCGCCGTAGCACGGCGTCGGTGGCCGGAACTGCCGAGAGCGTGGCCGTCGCGGGCGCCTTGCGATCGGCGATTCTTCGTTCCTGCTCGGACAGCGCGAGTTCGGCCGCGGCGCGTGCGATCGGCACGAAACGTACACGGTTGCCCGGGCGCAGCTGACCGACCTTCCACAACTCGGCACGCACGATCGTCGCGGGGCACACGAAGCCACCCAGGCTCGGCCCGTCCGGGCCCAGGATGATCGGCATGTCGCCGGTGAAGTCGATGGTGCCGAAAGCGTACGCGTTGTCGTGAATGTTGGACGGGTGCAGCCCGGCTTCGCCACCATCGGAGCGTGCCCACTCCGGCTGCGGTCCGATCAGCCGGATGCCTGTGCGCGCCGAGTTGTAATGGACCTCGAAATCGCTGCTGAAGAAGCGCTCGATATCGGCGGGGGTGAAGAAATCCGGGGCGCCGTGCGGTCCATACAGCACGCCGATCTGCCAGCTCTCGGTCAGCTGGGGTTGCAGGTGCTCATCGAGCGCCTTCGGTTCGGCATCCACGTTGCCGGATTGGAGCAGCCGCAGCACATCACCCTTGCGCAGCGCGCGACCCGCGTGCCCACCGAAGCCGCCCAGGGTGAACGTAGAGCGACTGCCCAGGTACTCCGGCACGTCGAAGCCATGGCGCACGGCGAGGTAAGCGCGACACCCTGCGCCGCGGATGCTACCGAGCTTCAGTACTTGGCCGGCACGTACGGGCACCGGGCGGAAGTACGGCACGGGCTCCCCGTCGAGATCCGCTTCCAGACGCGCACCGGCCAGCGCAATCAACGTGTCCGTTGCGAAACGCAACGTCGGGCCAGTGATGGTCAGCTCGAGCGCAGGCGCGCCCGGCACATTGCCCAAGACGCGATTGGCGAGTCTGAAGTCCAGATCGTCGATCGGACCCGACGGCGGAATGCCCACGTCCCAGTAGCCGAGGCGCCCCGGATAGTCGTGGACGGTACTGAGCGTGCCCGGCGCCAGCACCTCTACCGTCGCGCTCGAGTAGGCAAGCGTGCCTAGATATGCAGTGGTGGTCTTCCCCTCACGAAAGACGTCTGTGCTCAAGATATACGACAAATAGGCGAGGTTCGTCTCGGTGCCAGCCAAGCGAGTCCGAGCGAGCGCGTCGCTCAATTTTCGTATCGCCTGCTCCCGGTCGTCTGCCAAGGCCATCACCTTGGCGATCATGGGGTCGTAGAAGCCGCTGATTTCGCTGCCGCGTTCGACGAATGAATCGACGCGCACGCCCTCCGGGAACGACACTTCGGTCAAAATGCCGGGGCTCGGTTTGAAACCCCGCGCTGGGTCCTCGGCGTACACCCGAACCTCGATCGCGTGGCCACGGGGTTCGGGGGGATGCTCGAGCGGGACCGGCTCGCCCGCGGCGAGTCGAATCATCCACTCTACCAGATCGACGCCGGTGACTAGCTCAGTCACACCGTGTTCGACCTGCAGGCGCGTGTTCACCTCCAAAAAGTAAAACTCTTCGCGATCGTCGTCGTACACGAACTCGACCGTGCCCGCGGAGCGGTAGTTCACCGAGGCGCCGATGTGCACCGCCGAGGCGAGCAGCGCTTTGCGCACCTCCGGACGCAGGCGCGGCGCGGGCGTCTCTTCCACGACTTTTTGGTGCCGGCGCTGGGCCGAGCAATCACGCTCGCCGAGGGCCACGACGCGGCCTTGACCGTCACCGAACAGCTGCACCTCGATGTGGCGCGCTCGCTCCACGAAGCGTTCCAAGAAGACGCCGCCCTCCCCGAAATTCTTCTGGGCCAAGGAGCGCACCGAGTCGAAAATCTCGCGAATTTTAGCGGCATCCCGACAAACTTGCATGCCGATGCCACCGCCCCCCGCGGTGCTCTTCAACATCACCGGGTAACCGATGACTTCGGCTGCAGCGACCGCCGCGTCGACGTCGGCCAAGAGTGGTGTGCCCGACAAGAGCGGCACACCCAAGCCCTGCACCAGCTCGCGCGCGGTGTGTTTGACGCCGAAGCGTCGCATTTGCTCGGGCGTCGGTCCCACGAAGGCTATCCCGTGTGCCTCCACCGCTTCAGCGAACTCCGCGTTCTCGCTGAGAAACCCGTATCCCGGGAAGATCGCCTTGGCGCCCGTGCTGAGCGCCGCGTTGAGGATCGCCTCGCGGTTCAGGTAGCTGGCAGATGCGGCGGCTGGACCGACACAAACGCTCTCGTCTGCTTCGAGCACGTGCAGCGAATTTCGATCGGCATCGGAGTAAATGGCAACCGAGCCGATGCCCAGCCTTTTCAACGTGCGAATGACACGACAGGCGATCTCGCCGCGATTGGCGATCAGAAGTTTCTCGAACATGACATTTTCCTCCTTCGAGGATCTCGGAGCGCGCCGTCAGCGTAGAGGGCGAGGGTGCTCCGTTTGCCTACGCCGACCAAACGAGGAGTCGGACCGGGGTCGGGTTGTAACCGTTGCAGGGATTGTTCAGCTGGGGGCAATTTGAGATCAGAACGATAACATCGCTTTCTGCCCGCATCTCCACGTAGCGCCCGGGAGCCGAAATCCCGTCGTCGAAGTGCAGCTCACCCTCGGGGCTGACCGGCACGTTCATGAAGAAATTGATGTTCGCGGTCAGGTCCCGCAGGCTGAGCTCCGGGCGGCGTTCCTGGATCTCGAGCAGGAAGTTATCGCGACAGCTATGCATGTACTTCTTGTCGATCGCGTAGCGAACTTGATTCGACTCAGCAGCGCACGCGCCACCCACCGTGTCGTGGCGACCACAAGTGTCGGCCACGATCTCGAGCATGACCCTGCCCTCGGTCGACATCAGCGGCGAGCCGCTGCTCAAGTAGATGCCGCCTTGGCTGCGGATCGTGTCCACCGCGCTGTAGCGTTCGGTCGGATCGACCGCGTTGTAGAACAAGGTGTCGACGGCCTGGTTGCCTTCGAGGTCGACGATGCGGAGTGTCTCCCCCCGCTTGACGATGTGGCTGAAGCCGAGGCCCGACCCGAGCACGGTGTCGAAGATGGCCTGCTTCGGATCGAGTGAGCTTTCGGAAAGTGGCATGAGAAAGTCCGTTCAGCGAAAATAAGCTTCGGTCAGCGCGAAGCCGCGTTCGTTCTCGGGGCACGAAACACGGCAGGGATCGTCAGCAGCCACCGGGCCCGAGAGGCGCACCCCGAGGTGAACGGGCTTTGCGCGGTAGGCGGAAGCGGGATCGAGCGGGTGTGGAGTATTCGAAAGCAAGACCAGGGTGTTCATTTCCGAGCGGAGCTCGATGAAGGCGCCGGGCTTCGAGTTGCCGGCAACCCAGCCGAGCTTGCCCTCGGAATCGACCGCGACCTTCACGAAGAAATTCAGATTGGGTCCGAAATCACGTTTGCCGAGGCCATACTTGGCCAGTTCGACCAGTAGGTTGTCACGACTGTTCCGGTGCCAGTCGTTGCGTAACGTTTGATAGTCGCCCGGGCCGTACTTCTTCAGGCTCGATGCGGAGTTCTCGAGGCCGGTGATGGTGTCGTGCCAGCCGCAACTGTCGGCGACGACCGAGCACAACACACGCCCCATGTCCGAATACAGCACGTTGCCCGTCGTGATGCGCGCGATGTGCTGAGCCTTCAGCGTATCGGGCATGTTGTAACGCTCGAGCGGAAAGTCGGCGTTGAACAGCAGCGCGGCGACGGAGCCGCCACCTTCCACGTCAGTCAAGCGCAGCACCTGGCCGCGCTTGAGTACGCGCGACCACATTTGGCCTCCGCGCAGGGGCTCATCCACGAGCCATTCTTGAGTCACTTCAGACATGCATCAATTCTCCAGCATCGGAAGCCTGATCGCGGCGATGGATCAAATCCTCGAGCCGCTTTTTCGTAGCCAAGAAATGGCCGGAAAGGAACTGCTCCGGCGAACGCGGCCGCGCAACCGGCACATCGATGATTTCTAGAATTCGACCTGGGCGGGCACCGAGCACCACGATCCGGTCGGACAGATAGATGGCTTCATCGAGATCGTGGGTAATGAACAGCACGGTGACGCCCGCCGCCTGCCAGATGCGGAGCAAATGCGCTTGCATGCTGGCGCGAGTCTGAGCGTCGAGCGCGCCGAACGGCTCGTCCATCAGCAAGATCCGCGGATCGTTGGCTAGAGCGCGCGCAATCGCGACGCGCTGCTTCATGCCGCCGGAGAGCTGCGCCGGGTACAGGTCGGCAAAATCAGTCAGGCCGACCAGCTTCAGCCATTCGTCCGCGGCACGAGTGGCTTTGTCATCACGCAAGCCCTTCATCTTCGGGCCGAACAGCACGTTCTTCCTGACGGTGAGCCACGGGAAAAGAGTGTAGTTCTGAAACACCATACCGCGATCGGCGCCCGGGCCCGTCACCGGAACGCCATCCACGGCGACGATGCCCGCGCTCGGATCCTCCAGGCCTGCAACCACGCGAATCAGCGTGGACTTGCCGCAGCCAGAAGGTCCGATCACGCTGATGAACTCGTTGCGGCGGACCTTGAAGTTGATGTCCGATAGCGCGACCAGCTTTCCGCTCGGGCTGTCGGGGCTGTCGAACTCGCGAAAGAGGTGCTCGATGCTGAGCACCACTTGGCGTTTGTCTATCTCGGCAAAGTACTCGGCGACTTCAGGGAGATGGTCGAGGTAGCTCGGTAACTGAATGCGATCGTCGGACATGAGTCAGTAGCTTTCGCGGCGCAGGACGAGCTTCGCCGCTTTGACGGAGAGGTCAGGTGCCCGCGAGCCGAGCGCGTTGCGGCAACGCACGGCGCACGGCGCGCATCATGCGCACGAGCTTGGTTTGACCCGTCTCCCAAGGGAAGAGATAACGGCCGAGCAGCGCCAGAAATTGATCGGTGGCAAGACCAACCAAACCGATGATGACGATCGCTGCATAGACGTTGTCGAAGTGGCGGTAGCGCTGCTGCTGATAGAGCCAAGCGCTCAAGCCGGATTTTTCACCGATCAGCTCGGCCACGACCAAGTAGGTCCAGGCCCAACCGATCAGGATGCGCATGTCGCGATACAGGCCCGGGATGGCGCCCGGCACGACCACGTTCCAGACCAGCTGCCGTTTGTTGGCACCGAGCGTTTGCGCTGCGTGCAGCAGCGAGACCTCGACCGAGCGCGTCGTGTTCGAGACGATCAGCACCATCTGAAAGAAGGTGCCGATGAAGATGATGGCGATCTTGGGCTCGTCTTGCAGACCGAGCACGGTCAGCGCCAGTGCTCCGAACACCGGTGCCGGCATGTAGCGTACGAAATCGACGAAGGGTTCGAACAAGCGGGCAAAGAACGGGAAAGTCCCGCACAGAACCCCGAGTGGCAGCCCGAAGATGGCCGACCAAAAGAAGCCCCAGAAAATGACCTTGCAGCTCTGCATCAAGCTTTCGTGCAGCCAGGCGTCGCCGTCTCGTTCCGGGGCCGTCGTGAACGCGGTGTACATGGCGCGCGCAACGGCGTGCGGTGCTTGCAAGTAAATCGGGTTCACTCGTTCACCCGAGACACGATGTGCATGCGCCGCATCGAGCTCGCGGTTACGCATGGTGACCACGTCTAGATCGACGCGCTCGCCGACGGCCACGTAGCTGTGCTCACCGGGAACTTTGGTGTCACCGGCGTCAGAGACCAACACCTGCGGGTGCCAGATGAACGGTACGTAACTGATTGCGCACCAGCTCAAGAGCGGCAGAACGAAGGCCAGGACCCCAACCCAGAACCGCGCCTGCGCATCGAGCGGCTTGCGCACGCCCAATAAACGGGCCAGTGGCTCGTTCTTCGGCACGGACGATTGGGGGGCTTTGGCAGGTGACGTCATAGAAGTTCGCCTCGGTGAGCGGCGTGGCGGGAGCCCTCATCTGTGAGGGGGTACATCGCCCTAGAGTCCGCCCTTTCGTGTTGCAGGTAGATGTCGGGCACGCTTCGGGGCAAAGAGCGCGCGGCGGCTGCAAACGGGCCTAGGACACGGCGAATTGCCCAGCCAGCCGCTGGTTACGTCCGAAGCATCGGCGACACGAACTGACACAGAGCGGACGCGCTCTTCGCGGGAGCCGGCGCGCGGGAGCCCAAAGCGCCCACCGGAGCTCGGCGGTAGAGCCGAATTCAGCGGGGCGAAACGCCTCGTATTCCCCATATATTCCGATACTTTTGCGACCGGTCTGCGACTGAATTTGTAGGGGGCTTTTCGGGCAAGCACGCCCGCCCTAGTAGTGGCATTCCATTGCGTAGGCACGGGATTTCACCGGGCCTGCGACTGAAAGTGAATCATGACTTCGGAAGTTGCCCCTGGACGCGTCGAACAGCCCAAGTCCACACGCTGGGTCTTGGTTGGGGCCTTCGTGCTCGCACTAGGTGCCGCATTCGCCTTCGCGCGTGGGCGCAAGTCGACCACCGCCGGCGCGCCGCCTGCCGACAGCGCAGCGCTGGCTCGGCCAATTCCCGTCGTGGTAGCGCGCGCCAGTAACCGAGACGTGCCGGTCTTCCTGGACGGGCTCGGCAACGCAGTGCCGCTCGTGACCGTGACGGTCAGGCCGCAGGTCGACGGACCACTGACTGCCATCTCGTTCCAAGAGGGGCAACAAGTGAAAAAGGGCGATCTGCTCGCACGCATCGACCCGCGTCCGTTCGCCATCCAGCTTCACCAAACCCAAGCCGCATTGGCGCGCGATCAGGCTCAAGCCAAGAACGCGAAGGTCAACCTCGAGCGCTATATCGCGCTCCACGATCAGGGGCTCGCCACTCAAGAACAGCTCGACGATCAGCGCGCGACGGCGGATCAGCTCGCCGGAACCATCAAATCCGACGAAGCCCAGGTCGAGAACGCGCAATTGCAGCTCGCCTATACGGAGGTGCGCTCACCGGTGGATGGGGTGACCGGGGTTCGCCAAGTCGATCAAGGCAACGTGGTGCACGCCTCGGACCCGAACGGCATCGTGGTCGTGACTCAGCTCGACCCGATGGCGATCCTGTTCACCCTGCCGCAAGACAATTTACCGCAAATCAATCGAGAAATAGCGGGCGGTCTGCAAATCGAAGCCTACAGCCGTGATGGGGATCGCTTGCTCGGCCGAGGCAAACTCACGCTCGTCGACAACCAAGTCAGCCTAACGACTGCCACGGTTCGGCTGAAGGGCATCGTGCCCAACCCGGACAAAGCGCTCTGGCCCAACGAGTTCGTGCGGGCCCGGCTCCTGCTTGCCACCCGGGTGGGCGCACTCTCGATTCCGGCCCCCGCCGTGCAACGCGGACCCCAGGGCACGTTCGTGTACGTGGTGATGCCGGATCAAACCGCCGCCCTCCGTACGGTCGACGTCGAGACCGTGCAAGATCAATGGGCGGTGATCGCCAAGGGCATTCAAACCGGCGATCAGGTCGTGGTCGAAGGGCAGAATCAACTGCGGCCTGGCGCCAAGGTGGCACTGCGTTCGAGCGTGGCCGGTCAGTCGGGCTCGACTGGCGCACCTGGTAGCAGCACTGGCCCCGAGCAACCAAGCACCGACAAGGGCACCGATAAAAAAGGAAAGCACGGCGGAGCCCAACCGTGAGTATTTCCGAGCCCTTCGTCCGTCGTCCGGTGGCGACGACGCTGCTCGTGGTTGGCATTCTGATCGCCGGCATCGTCGCATTCCGTGCGCTGCCGGTGTCAGCGCTGCCGCAGGTCGACTACCCGACGATCGTGGTCTCGACGTTCATGCCAGGCGCCAGCGGACAGACCATGTCGGCCACGGTGACGACGCCGCTCGAACGCCAGTTCGGGCAAATGCCTGCACTTTCGCAGATGACCAGCGTGAGCAGCTTCGGTAGCTCGCAGATCACGCTGCAATTTACCCTGGAACGGAACATCGACGCGGCCGAGCAGGACGTGCAAGCGGCAATCAACGCGGCAGCAAACCTGCTGCCCAAGACGCTGCCGACACCGCCCTCCTATAGCAAGAGCAACCCGGCCGACACGCCGATCCTCACCTTGAGCGTGAGCTCGGACACTTTGGCCCTGAGCCAAGTCTCGGACTACGCCGACTCGATCTTGGTGCAAAAGATTTCGCAAGTGTCGGGAGTGGGCTTGGTTACCCTGAACGGCGGAGCCAAGCCCGCCGTTCGCATCCAAGTCGATCCCGAGTCGCTGGCGGGCACGGGCCTCATTTTGGAGGACGTGCGCGCGGCAGTCGCGGCCGCCAACGTGAACCAACCCAAGGGCACGCTCGATGGCCCGCGCCAGAGCTACACCATCGCGACCGACGATCAGCTATTCAAGGCCGAAGCCTTTCGGCCTCTGATCTTGGCCTACAAGAACGGCTCACCGATCCGGCTGCGCGAGGTCGCGAGCGCCGAGGATGGCGTTGAAAATAGCGAACTTGCCGGTTGGGCGGACGACAAACGCGCGATCATTCTGAACGTACAGCGCCAACCAGGCGCCAACGTGATCGAGGTCGCCAACCGCGTCAAAGCGCTGCTGCCGCAGCTCGAAGCGTCCTTGCCGTCGAACATCCAGACCAAGGTGTTGAGCGATCGAACCGAGACCGTGCGCGCGTCCGTGGAGGACGTGGAGTTCACGTTGCTGCTCACGATCGGCCTCGTCGTAGCGGTGATCTACGTATTTTTGCGCAGCGTGCGCGCGACCGCCATTCCGAGCCTGGTCGTACCGTTGTCGCTGATCGGCACCTTCGGGGTGATGTACCTGCTGGGTTACAGCCTCGACAACTTGTCCTTGATGGCGCTCACCATCTCCACCGGCTTCGTCGTCGATGACGCGATCGTGATGATCGAAAACATCGCGCGCTACATCGAGGAGGGGGAATCTCCCTTCGAAGCGGCGCTCAAGGGCAGCAAGCAGATCGGCTTCACGATCGTGTCGCTCACGGTTTCGCTGATCGCCGTACTGATCCCACTTCTGTTCATGGGCGGCATCGTCGGTCGCTTGTTTCGGGAATTCGCGGTCACGCTCAGCGTGGCGATCGGGATGTCGGCGCTGCTGTCTTTGACCCTGACGCCGATGATGTGCGCCTTCTTGCTGCGTCCCGAGCCCCCCCTGGCGGAGCGCGGCGCCTTCCATCGCTGGTCGGAGAAGGCCTTCGACGGAATGGTGGCGCTTTACGATCACGGCCTGAAATGGGTGCTCAAGCATCAGCGCACGACGCTGATCGCGACCATCGCCACCCTGCTCTTCACGTTGTTCGTGGCTTGGATCGTACCGAAGGGCTTCTTCCCGCAGCAAGACACGGGCTTGATCGTCGGGGTCACCGAGGCCGGGCCGGACGTCTCGTTTCCGCGCATGATGGAGCTCGAGACCCAAATCTCGGACGTGGTGCGCAAGGATCCGGACGTGGATCACGTCGTGTCGTTCATCGGCGCGGATGGCACCAACGCGACAGTGAACAGCGGGCGCATCTCGATCACGTTGAAGCCACGCAGCGCTCGCAAGTCGTCCAGCGACGAGGTGATCGCTCGGCTCAAGCCCGAGCTGGCTCAGGTGACCGGCGTCGCCACGCATCTGCAGTCGGTTCAAGATCTACAAGTCGATAGCCGCGTCGGCCGCACCCAGTTCCAATACACGATGGAGGACGCCGACGGCAGTGAGCTGGACGAGTGGTCGGGCAAGATGCTCGCCAAGCTCGAAACGTTGCCGCAACTGGCAGACGTGGCCAGCGATCAGCAGGCGGCCGGCCCTCAGCTCAGCCTGGACATCGATCGCGACACGGCCTCACGCCTCGGGATCTCTCCGCAGCTGATCGACGACACGCTGTACGATGCCTTCGGGCAGCGGCAAATTTCGACCATCTTCACGCAGCTCAACTTGTATCGCGTGATCCTGGAGGTGAAGCCCGAAGCGAGCGAAGACCCACGCGCGCTCGATCGCGTGTACGTCCGCTCGGCCACGGGCGCGCAGATCCCGCTGTCTACCTTCGTCCACGTCAAACGTACCACTGCGCCGCTCGCGCTCAGTCATCAGGGACAATTTCCTGCCGTCACGCTCTCCTTCAATTTGGCCAAAGGGTCACTCGGCGAGGCCGTAGACGCGATCCGCGCGGCCGAGGACGAGATCGGCCTACCGCCGGGGATCCGCGCCGATTTCAGCGGCACCGCGAAGGCGTTCAAGGACTCCCTGGCGAGCCAACCGCTGTTGATTTTGGCAGCTCTGGTGACCGTCTACATCGTGCTCGGCGTGCTGTACGAGAGCTACATCCACCCAATCACGATTCTGTCGACGCTGCCCTCGGCCGGCGTCGGCGCGCTGCTCGCGCTGATGCTGTGCGGGAGCGAGTTCAGCGTGATCGCGCTGATCGGCATCATTCTCTTGATCGGCATCGTCAAGAAAAACGCGATCATGATGATCGATTTTGCGCTCGAGGCCGAACGCGAGCAAGGCATGTCGCCGGAGGAATCGATTCACCAAGCTTGTCTCTTGCGCTTCCGACCGATCATGATGACTACCTTGGCCGCGTTGCTCGGTGGCCTACCGCTGGCTTTGGGTTCGGGTTCCGGTTCCGAGTTGCGACGCCCACTCGGTATCGCCATCGTCGGCGGGCTCTTGATTTCGCAGGTGCTCACTCTGTACACGACGCCGGTGATCTACCTGTACATGGATCGCCTCGGGCGCCACTTGACGCGGCACAAGCGCGCGGGCGGCGCAGCGGGCGCAGCGGGCGCGTCAGGGCCAGCCGCGGAAGCGACATGAACATCGCCGGACCGTTCATCCGGCGCCCCATCGCCACGACGCTACTCGCGATTGGCGTGCTCTTGGCCGGCGCGTGGGCCTACACGTTGTTGCCCGTTTCGCCCTTGCCGCGCGTGGATTTTCCGACGATTTCCATCAGCGCCAGCTTGCCCGGCGCGAGCCCGGAGACCATGGCATCATCCGTGGCGACGCCGCTGGAGCGGCGCTTCGGACGCATCGCGGGGGTAACCGAGATCACCTCCACCAACGTGCTCGGCACGACCAACATCACACTCCAGTTCGATCTGGACAAGGATGTGGATTCTGCCGCACGCGACGTTCAAGCGGCGATCGCTGCGGCGGGCGGTGAGCTGCCTACGAATCTGCCGTTCCGTCCCACCTATCGCAAGGTCAACCCGGCTGACTCACCGGTCATGATCGTGTCCATGACCTCGGATACGGTGCCGCTCGCTCAGGTGTTCGAGGCGGGCAACAGCATCTTGGCCCAAAAGATCTCGCAGGTGCCTGGCGTGGGGCAGGTCACGGTGGGCGGCGGGCAGCAACCCGCCGTGCGTATCCAAGCCAACCCCAAGGCACTCGCGGGCATGGGTTTGAGCATGGCCGATCTGCGCGTCGCGGTCGCCTCCGCCACCGCGAACGAAGCCAAGGGCAGCATCGCGGGTATCCAGCAAACCACGATCATCGGCGCCAATGATCAACTGTTCGGCGCGGATGCGTTCCGCTCCGTCGTGATTGCGTATCGCGATGGCGCCCCGGTGCGGCTCAGCGAGGTCGCGGACGTCTTCGACGACGTCGAGAACAACCGGGTCGCGGCCTGGCACAACGGTAAGCGCGCGGTATTGCTGATCATTCGGCGTCAGCCCGGGTCCAACATCATCGAGACGACCGAGCGCGTCACGCAACTGATCCCAGAGCTCGTGAAATCGATCTCGCCTGCGATCAATGTGGTCGTCGCGGTCGAACGTACCAAATCGATCAAGGGCTCGGTGCGAGACGTCGAAGAGACGTTGCTGCTCAGTGTGCTGCTCGTGATCGGTGTGGTGTTCGTGTTCTTGCGCAGCGTGCGCGCGACCTTGATCCCCAGCGTGGCCGTACCGCTTTCGTTGGTCGGCACCTTCGGCGTCATGTATCTGTTGGGCTACAGCCTCGACAATCTATCGTTGATGGCGCTCACCATCTCGACAGGCTTCGTGGTCGATGATGCCATCGTCGTTACCGAGAACATCACTCGCTATATCGAACACGGTAAAAGCCCGCTCGAGGCGGCGCTCGAAGGCGCCAAACAGATCGGCTTCACGATCCTGTCGATCACGGCCTCGCTCCTGGCCGTGTTCATCCCGCTGCTCTTGATGGGCGGCATCGTGGGCCGACTGTTTCGCGAGTTTGCGGTGACCCTGAGCATCGCGATCGGCTTTTCGGCGTTGGTCTCGCTGACGCTCACGCCCATGATGTGCTCGCGGCTGTTGCGCCCCGCCGGCCACGCGCAGGGCCGTCTGTACACGTCCTCCGAGCGCGTATTTACCGCGCTCTTGCGTGGCTACGAGCACGCGCTCGACTGGGTGCTCGACCACCGACGCCTGGTGCAGCTGCTCCAGCTGGCCACTGTCGGGTTGACCGTGTTCTTGTTCATCATCTTGCCCAAGGGCCTATTTCCCCAGCAAGATCTAGGTCAGCTGATGGGCTTCTCGGACGCTCCGCAAGACGTGTCCTTCAAGACCATGCGCGAACGCCAGCTGGCCGTGAACCAGATCGTACAGGCGGACCCGGACGTGGCAAACGTGGTCTCGTTCATCGGTTCGGGCAACGGTTCCACCGGCAACACGGGCACCGTCTTCGTCGACCTGAAGGCCATGCCGCCGCGCCAAGCATCGGCCGATCAGGTGATCGCTCGTCTGCGACCGAAGCTGGGCAAGTTGGTCGGGATCAACCTGTACATGCAAGCGGTGCAAGACGTGCGAGTTGGCGGGCGTTCGTCGCGCACGCAGTACCAGTATACGTTGCAAGACGCCGATCTCGACGAGCTACGGGATTGGGCGCCGCGGGTGATGGATCGCCTGAAGAAGATCCCGATTTTGAAGGACGTGGCCACCGATCAACAAACCTCGGGGCTCACCTTGGCGCTGAACATCGACCGCGATACCTCGGCGCGCCTGGGCTTGTCGGCGGCCGCGATCGACAGTGCGCTCTACGATGCCTATGGCCAGCGGCAAATCGCGACCATGTACGGTCCGCTCAATCAATACCGCGTGGTGTTGGAGGCCAAACCTGAATTCCAAGTCGGTCCGGAAAGCCTGAAGGAGCTGTACGTGGGTGCGCCCGGAGGCGGCCAGGTTCCTCTGCCCGCCGTCACGCGCTCGACGGTGAGCTTTACCCCGCTCGCCATCAACCACCAAGGGCAGTTCCCCGCAACCACCCTGTCCTTCAATCTGACGCCCGGCAAATCCCTGGGCGACGCGATGAAGGCGATCGACCTCGCGGAGCAAGACATCGGCATGCCGCCCAGCGTTCGCGCGGCGTTTCAGGGCACTGCGCAGGCCTTCTCGGCCTCGCTCTCGAGCCAGCCGATACTCTTGATGATCGCGCTCTTGACCGTCTACATCGTGCTCGGCGTGCTGTACGAAAGCTACGTCCACCCGATCACGATTTTGTCGACGATTCCGTCGGCCGGCGTCGGCGCGCTGCTCGCGCTCATGTTGTTCAAGACCGAGTTCAACGTGATCGCGCTGGTCGGCTTGATCTTGCTGATCGGTATCGTGAAAAAGAACGCGATCATGATGATCGACTTTGCGATCGAAGCTCGGCAAAACCGCGACCTTTCCGCGCACGATGCCATTCGCGAGGCCTGCTTGCTGCGCTTCCGGCCGATCTTGATGACCACGGCCGCCGCGTTGCTCGGAGCGCTGCCGCTGGCGTTCGGCACTGGGATCGGTTCGGAGCTGCGGCGCCCGCTCGGCATCGCGATCGTCGGCGGCCTGATCTTGTCCCAACTCTTGACGCTGTTCACGACGCCCGTGACATACCTATCGCTCGACCGTTTCACGCGGAAAAAGCAGCACCCGATCCATTCCGGCTCGCTCGAACCCGCCGCTGTGCACGGAGAGTGAGCTTTCCGCGCGGACGGCGGCCTCGACTCGACAGGAAGCCGTGCGCTAGGCTCGATGAATGCCGAATCCCGTTCGAATGTTGCGCGCCAAACTGCGGGACTTTGCGCTCGGCTTGCCGGAGGCGCACGAGGACATGCCCTGGGGCGAACGAGTGGTGAAGGTGAAGAACAAAGTGTTCGTATTTCTGGGCCGCGACCTGGAGACCGAGCACTTCGGGCTAGGCGTGAAGCTACCCAGCACGAACAAAAGCGCCCTGCGTTTGCCGTTCAGCTCACCGACTGGCTACGGGCTCGGCAAGAGCGGTTGGGTGAGCGCAAAGCTCGACGATAAGTCGCAAGCATCGTTCGAGATGCTGCGCGACTGGGTGAAGGAGAGCTACTGTGCCGTCGCGCCCAAGGGTCTCGCTGAACAAGTACAGCCCGATCCGAGCAAGGCCAAAGCCGCCAAGAAGGCCAAGGCCAAGACGGCCAGGGAAGGATCTGCCAAGCGGAAGACCGAGGCCGAAGGCAGGGCCAAGTCGGCGTCGCTGCGCGTCGGCGGCCAGAAGCGCACGGCAAAACGCTGAAGTAACTGGCCCAGCTTCCGCCGCGCGGGCCGGACAAAACCGCCGTGCCAGAGGACAACTCCGTGCAAGCGAGCTAGGCTCTCGGGCCTGATGACTTACCGCAGCAGCACCACGACTCAAGGCCGCAATATGGCCGGTGCGCGTTCCCTATGGCGCGCGACCGGGATGAAAGATGCGGACTTCGACAAGCCGATCATCGCCATCGCCAACAGCTTCACGCAGTTCGTCCCCGGCCACGTGCATTTGCACGACGTCGGTCAGCGGGTGAAGAAGGTAATCGACGCGGCCGGCGGCTGGGGCGTGGAGTTCAACACCATCGCCGTCGATGACGGCATCGCGATGGGCCACGGCGGTATGCTGTATTCGCTGCCCAGCCGCGATCTGATCGCCGACAGCGTTGAGTACATGGTCAACGCCCATTGTGCGGACGCATTGGTGTGCATTTCGAACTGCGACAAGATCACACCCGGCATGCTGCTGGCGGCCATGCGCTTGAACGTACCGACGATCTTCGTCTCCGGTGGCCCGATGGAGGCCGGGAAGCTCGTCGGCACGCACGACCGTGAC
The DNA here is from genome assembly GCA_037200885.1 of Pseudomonadota bacterium. Lineage (GTDB taxonomy): Bacteria > Myxococcota_A > Polyangia > Polyangiales > Polyangiaceae > PMG-095. The sequence continues at coordinate 446,253 of JBBCIN010000001.1, read as the reverse complement.
GGCAAGGCCTTGGTGCGGAAGCTCGACCTAATCGACTCGATGATCGCCTCGAGCGATTCCAAAGTGAGCGACGCGGAACTCAAGGAGATGGAGCGCTCGGCCTGTCCGACCTGTGGCTCCTGTTCGGGCATGTTCACCGCCAACAGCATGAACTGCCTGAACGAGGCACTCGGCCTGGCCCTGCCCGGCAACGGAACCTTGCTTGCGACGCACGCTCGACGCTGGGAGTTGTTCGCCGCGGCCGGCGAGCGCATCGTGCAGATGGCCAAGCGCTTCTACCTCGATGGCGACGCCACCGTGTTGCCGCGCAGTATCGCGACCTTCGATGCTTTCGAGAACGCGATGACACTGGATATCGCGATGGGCGGCTCGACCAACACCGTGCTCCATATCTTGGCCATCGCCGAAGAGGCGGGCGTGAACTTCAAGATGTCGGACATCGATCGCCTATCTCGCAAGACGCCGAGCATCTGCAAAGTGGCGCCGTCTTCCAGCTATCACGTGGAAGACGTGCATCGCGCCGGCGGCATCTTCACCATCCTCGGTCAACTCGATCAAGCGGGGCTGATCCACCGCGGCGTGCACACCGTGCACGAAAAAACCATGGGCGAAGCGATCGATCAAAACGACGTGCATCGCCCGACGGCGACGGCTGCGGCCAAGCAACGCGCGCTCGCGGCGCCCGGTGGCGTGCCGACGCAAACCGCGTTTTCGCAAGACAAATACTTCCCCAGCATCGACTCCGACCAGGAGAAGGGCTGCATTCGCAACGTGCCCCATGCCTACACGACCGAAGGCGGCTTGGCCGTGCTGTACGGCAACATCGCGGTCGACGGCTGCATCGTGAAGACCGCAGGCGTGGATGAGTCGGTCTGGAGGTTCGAAGGCCCCGCGCGGCTGTTCCACTCTCAGGACGCGGCGTGCGACGCCATCTTGGCCGACCAGATCAAGCCGGGCGACATCGTGGTCATCACCTACGAGGGCCCCAAAGGCGGGCCGGGCATGCAAGAGATGCTGTACCCGACGTCGTTCTTGAAGGGCAAAGGGCTGGGCAAAGCCTGCGCGCTGATCACGGACGGGCGGTTCAGCGGCGGCACCTCGGGTCTGAGCATCGGGCACGTCTCGCCAGAAGCCGCCGAAGGCGGCGCGATCGCCTTGATCGAAGAAGGGGACCGCATTCTGATCGACATCCCCAACCGCCGCCTCGACCTCTTGGTCGACGAGCGCGCCATGGCCAAGCGCCGCGAAACCGCCGAAGCGCGTGGGCGTGACGCGTTCCGCCCGAATCGGGATCGCTATGTTTCGACGGCCCTGCAAGCCTATGCGCTGATGACCACCAGCGCGGCGCGCGGCGCCGTGCGCGACCTCGCGCAGCTCACGCAGTCGAAGCACGGGCGATGACCACGCGCGTGCTTCTGATTCGGCACGGCGCGACCGTGCTCAGCGCGGAGGATCGCTTCGCCGGTGCGACCGACGTCGCTCTTTCGGAAGAAGGACAGCAGCAGGCTCGCGCATTGGGCGAGCGTTTGGCCGACGCCGAGATCGCGGCGGTCTACGCGAGCCCCATGCAACGCACGATCGCGACCGCCAAGTTCATCGCGGGACCGCACCAGTTGCCCCTGACCACCGACACAGGTCTGCGTGAGATCGACCACGGTCGCTGGGAACAGCTCACCCGTCGCGAGGTCGAGCAGCGGTTTCCGGAAGAATATGCCAACTGGGAAGCCGATCCCTTCACGTTCGCCCCCGAAGGGGGAGAGTCCGGACTGAGCGTGATGGCCCGCGCACTGCCCGTCGTCCGGCGCATCGTCGTGGCGAATACCGGCAAGACCGTCGCCATCGTCTCGCACAAAGCCACGATTCGGCTCGTGCTGTGCAGCTTGCTCGGCATCGACGCCCGCGGCTATCGCGATCGACTGGATCAGTCTCCAGCCTGCCTCAACGCGCTCGACTTCAAGGACCCGGTTCGTGCGCGCTTGGTCGTCTATAACGACACCTCGCACTATGCGCCCCGGCCAGCAAAGACTCACTCTCGTTTATCGAAGTGGTGGGGCTAGCAGCTTACGCGGGCGAGCCGCGCCTCGAGCCCGAGACGGAAACGGCGCGATTCCAAGGTCTGCGCAATTTTAATCGCTTGCCAGACTTTCCGGGAGGTCTGCGCGGTGCGCTGCCGTCAAGTCCTCCCGCGCAACCAAAACGTCGCCAAAGTAGCGTGCAAACGTCAAAGGATCGTTGTGGCGTGGTCCGAGGTAGTGCAATGGTAAATTCGATCAAGGTTCGATCGAAGTGGCCCGTACCGACCAACCACCCCATGCCGAGCCGGACGACCCGGTAAGTGAGCAGCGGTTCGTCGGTGAAGCCGTCGCGACCAAGCTGCGCTACCGGCAAGCCCTGATCACCCTGCGCGCAGGCAAACTGTACTTGGGGCGGAGCCCGGAGTGCGAGCTGGCGATCAGCGATCCAGCCGTTTCGCGTCGACACGCGCGGCTCTGGGTCAGCCCGACACAAATCGTGATCGAAGATCTGGGCAGCCAAAACGGCGTGTACTTGAATGGGGAGCGCATTCAAGGGCCGCGTGAGCTGCGCGCTGGCGACATCGTTCGCATTGGCAGTCACGAGTTAGAGCTGGTCGACTTGGCCCCCGAAGCACCGCTCGAACCGAACCGCTATCGGCTCACCGGTGACACCTTGAGTGGCTCGGACAAGGCGACACTGCTCGAGGAGCGACTGAACCCGACGAGCCGCCCGCCCTCCCCCACTCAGCGACCGATCATGCGCCTGGACACTCCCTCGCGTCGCACTCCGGAATCGACCGCGCAGCGTACGTCCGAGCCCCCGCGGCGCCTGAGCACTAATCCGCCCGGTAGTGACTCGCTGGCCGCAGCGATCGTGGTGCTCGACGAAGCGCTCAACGCAGGCGACATGAGCGAAGCAGAACGCCGGCTCGATCCCATCCTGCTGCGCGTTCACGAGCTATTGCTGGCAGGGCACCCGAGCGGGCTCGAGCTCGCCGAACACGTCGTGATTTCAGCTGCCCGCCTAGCAGGCGAGACGCGCAGCGCGGCGTTCATGAACTACGCCGTCACGCTCTATCAATTGCTCAATCGCCCCCTGCCCGAGCCGGCCGTCAACGTGATCCACGCTTTGGTCCAGGCAGATCAATATCCAAACATGCTCGCGCTCGAGGGCTACGTCGCCAAAATCGGCGCTCACACCGCACACTTCGACCAGACCGAGCTGTTCTCGTTGGACAGCTTGCGTCGCGTGGTCCACGGCTTCTAAATTGAAGACCCGTCGCAAGCGGCCGCTCAGCGCTTCAGGCACGGGTTCAGCGGATCGCCATCGTCTCGGCATGGTTCGACGACCGGCGGAACGACGTGCGGCTCCCGGGTCGTCCACTTTCGTGCAGTACCCGCGGCCACCGGTGGCAAAGAACGCTGATCCCGCTCGGCGAGCAACGTTTGCTCGAGTGAGTTGACGCGCAAGTCGAGCTCATCGGCGCGGCGTATCGAGCGCGCCTCGCGATCTTGAGCTGCGGTCCGAGCTCGACGCTCGCTCAGCAGCGATTGTTGGGCCGTCGCGATCGCGCGATCAGCGCTCGGGCGCAACGCACCGAAATAAAGTCCAGCCGCGCCGAGCCCGCCGCCCACACACAGCGTCGCGGACACGCACGCCCAAAGCCGCTGCCGGAGCAGGCGCGAGGTGAGCCCCAACTCCACCCTGCGCCGAGCCTCGCGCTCGCGCTCCAGCTGCGCCTTCAACTCGGTGCTGGCCCGAAGCAAGTCCTCAGCGCGTTCGAACTCGGCACGCTGCGCGGTCTCGAGCTGCAATAACTCGGCGCGTTGCGCGGACTCGGCATACTCCTGTGCTGCACGATCCGCGAGCTTTCGCTCGTGCTCGATGCGCGCTGCCTCGTGACGCGCGCGCTGCTCGGCTTCCGCGCGAGCACGAGCGGCTTCCGCTTGCTGCTGGGCCCGTCTCTTCTCGTGCTCGCGCAGGGACGCGAGCGAATGTAGCCCTGAGCTCTCACGCAGTTCGGCCATTTCGAAGTGTCAGACGCAACCGCCGAGTGGCGGCTTGGGTCTCTCGATCGATCCGCGAAAAAAAAACCGAGCCAGACTCGCTTTGAGCATGGCTCGGTCCCCCCTGGTCACATCCCCCCAGATCCCCACCACCGAGCGCCGAATCGAACGCCGTCCCTCCAGTCCCCCCCGCCCGTTCGCGCAGCGCCATACGCTCTGCTCGTGATCTAATGGTCGAGGTCGATCACCTCGGTCCCCCAGTAGCCGCTCGACAAGAACAGCCGATTGTCCTGGCGCGCCAGCGAGGAGAGACCCCAACCGCGCGTGCGGATGAACTGGTCGTAAGTAGGCGCCGCCACGTCGGACAGCCGATAGACGTCGATCCCTTGATTGAGCCAGCCGGAGCTCACCAGTGCCCGATCGCCCTCCACGCCCACTAGCCAACCCCAACCCTGCTTTGCCTCCGTGCTCAGGACGCGCGGCGACTGCGGGTTCGAGAGATCGAGCTCGACCAAATTTACAGCGCTGGAATCCTGCGTGTAGCTCTGGCTCGACATGTAGGCTCGATTACCTCTGACGAAGGTGTTGCCAACCCAACCCGGCAAGACAACGCTGCTCTGCAGATACGCCGTGTCGCCGTCCAACCTCGACACATCGAATTCGTTGACCGAACTATCACCGCTCCAGCGATAATCGAGCGTGTAGATCAGCGAAGGGTCGCTCGCCGACGCGCCGACCAAGAGGCCCGGGACGTTGATTTTCTGCCCAACGCGCGGCTTGCTCCGGTCGCTGTAGTCGATGCGATCCAGGTAGTACCGCACCGCACCTGGGTCGTAAGCGTCGGCCGTATAGTTCGGTTGGCGCTGCCACTCGTAGTGGGAGGTGAAGAGTTGGTCACCGACGGCGCGCATATTGCCCCACCAACCGTTCGGATCGCTCGTAATGACGACGCTTGCCACCTTTGGCGCGTCGGCATCGCTCAAGTCGACCATGTGCAGCGATTGCTGCGAATCCACGTAGCTGCCGGAAGCGTCGTAGTTCGGAATCCAGCGGCGGAAGGCGAGCGCGTCGGCGCCCACTTGCACCACGTCACCGCCGTTGAACCAGTCATTCCAATAGTAACCGTAGAACCCGTACCCGCCGTAGTAGCCGTAGCCTGCGAGCGCCGGCAGGTCGATCACGCCCCGCTTCACGATTTTGCCGCTCCCGTAGTCGACCACCTGGATCTCTTGAGTCCACGAAGCGCACTGCGCTCCCTTGGGGCCGGCCGCGCCCATCGTCGCGTCATCGCCCGCACAAACGCTGCTGACGATATAAGCCAGCTTGCCGTTGTGGAACGTTTGCGCGTTCTGGCCGCGGATCGTCAGCTCGTCGGTCGCCGTATCCGAAACGTTCTCTTCGACTTGGCTGACCGGCACGATGCGCAAACTGGAACGATCGGTTTGATTGCCCCACCAATCACTGGACAGCTCCGCGACCGAGTCGTCCAGCGGACGAACGTTGACCACGTTGCGCGCGAGTGTGAGCTCGGTCACGAGCTTGGGGCTCATCGGATCGCTGTAATCGACCACGCTGAGTGCCAGATCACTGAGCGCGACCAGTCGATCTTTCACGAAGATGCCGCGCTCGGTCCAACCGTTCGAATTTGCTGCGCCAGCGGTCGTGAGTGCTTGATCGCTGAACTCGATCAACTGCAGTCCATTGTTGTACTGATAGCTGGCGTCGTCCCAACCGCTGAACGGCAAGACCACTAGGCCCTTCGACTTGTCCATCGTGAAGGCCTTGAACGTGCCTGCCGCAGGCGTCCAAGCCCAGCCGTTTCCGAACTTCGAAGTGCTGAGCAACGTGGGCGATTTCGGATCGCTGACATCGAGGTAGCGCAGCGATACCTGGCTGTTCGTGAGTTGTTCGCCCGTGTACTCGTTACCGAGCGCGAACAACCGATCGCCCGATGGGATCAGGTTCCACACCTCTCCGGCGAACTCGGTCGCGCCCGCCAGCACCGGCTGCTTCGGATCGGCCAAATCCCAGATTTGTAGCGGCAGACTGGGCTGCTGTTGGTTACCGTAATAGTAGTTGGAGGCTGGCGAGAGGTACATCCGCCCGGCGTCGAAGCGAGCCGTAGCGCCCCAGCCGGTCGCCGGAATCGATACCGCGGACGACAGTGTCGGCTGATCGGGCTGGCTGAAATCCGCCGTCGCCAGCAGCAGCGCTTGGTCCGACCCGCAATAGGACTGACCACAGGCCAATGCGTGCGCGGTCTTACCGTCCGCAAAATCGAGGTTCCATCGCCCGTTGTCGGCGCCCCAACCTTGGATGTAGCCCTGGAAGCTCAAGCTGCCGCGTGGGGCGATGGTGCCCTCGGGATCGCTGATGTCGATGTAGACGAGCTCGGTAGAACCGCTCGGCGCTTGGTACCCGTTCTGATCCTTGGGCCCGAGCGCGTTGTGCGCGAGCAAGATCGAGTTGGCGGTCACATTGAAGATCCCGCCCTGACCAGCCAAGCGATAGCTCCCCTTCTGCAAGACCTTGCCCGCCGCGATGTTCACCGAGCTCACCGAGACACCCGCTTGCGAGGACGCATCCCCGACCGCGATCGCGCCATCCCCAGCCAAGCCGTAGTACGCGCCAAACGACGAACCGTAGTCCTCGGTCACCGCGTACAGCACGTCACCGACGACGCGGGTGTCCCGCACCCAACCGCCGAGCCGCGCTTCGCCCAGGATCTGCATGTGCACCGGATCGGTTGCGTCGATTCCGCGCACGATCGACCCGTAGAACGGCTGGCCGCTTTCGTCGGTGCCATACCAATCCGCGACCACCACGCTCGCGATCCCGTCCCGCACGATCATCTCCACGGGCGAGCCATAGATCGCCGAGCGCCCGAGCAGCTTCGGCGCATCGACGTTGCTGACGTCGAACACCATCAATCCGCGGTACGCGTTTAGGTAGTAGAGCCGGTCCCCCTCCAACCGGTACAGGTCAGTCTCCTCGACGGTTCGCGGCATCGCCGTGGAGGCGCCCGATGCCGAATCGTTGGTTCCCGCCGCTGGAGCATCAGCGCTGGCTGACGGGCCTCCCACCGCCAGACTCCCGCCCGCGCGCTGGCTAGCTGCGCCTGGCTGAACCGACTCGAATTCGCTTTGCCCATTGATTCGTGACTGCGAACCCTGATTGTCGGCCCGAGAACAGGCCGCCAAGGGGGCGAGTGAAGCGAGCACGAGGCTAGCCAAAGGAGCGCGAAACCACGGTGCCCGATACGCCATCGGGCCCAACCAAAGCACGGCACATGCCACACTTGATGGTTCGCAATTTAAGCTGAAATATTGGCAGTTTGGTCCACGACTGTGCCGATTGGCACAACCTGGAGTGGGTTGACAGCGACAACCGGATCCGACCCGCGCCCGGCTAGATGGGGCGATCGCGGTCCGTCGCGCGTCTGAAAATCGGCGCCTCAGCAGCTCGAACTGCCTGCCACAGCCAGCGAACTGCGCCATAACTCTGACGCGAGTTGCATCTTTTTGCATTATCCACCAATAATCTACGGTAGCTGCAGCAGTTTTTCGAGGCAAACTGATGGGTTGGTTACGTGATCTGATGGACCAGTCGGATTCGGGCTGTCGCAGCTACGGGGACCTCGCTCGCGCGGCCCTCGAAAACGGCGATTGGCCCGCGGAGTCGCGGATGGCACAGCGGTCGCTAGCCAGCATCTTCAGCAAGCTCGATCGAAATCAGGAAGCAGACTGGCTGGCCGAACGAGTGGGGGTGCAACGCGTACTCTCCAAAGTATTGGGGGTGCCCCTCGATGATCTGCGAGCGCCGGGGGTCCAAGCGGGCGGTGCCCCGCGAGGTGACCTGCGCCGCCTCCGGCTCAGCTCTCTCCGTTACGCCCGGGCCTTGGATCTGGTGGATGAGCCGCTCTGTCCGGGGCTGCCCCCAACCGTGCTCAAGCCGGGCGCCTACAACAGCTCGTTTTGGCGAGCCCCGAGCGGTTCCGGGCGCTCACTGGTAGGCAGGTTTCTGCAGGCGCGAGGCCTGGCTCACGTGATTGAGGCCGTCACCTTCGAGGAAGCGCTCAGCCAGCTCCCCGAGCGCGGCCCGGTTTTCATCGAGCTGCACGCGCAACGCTCCGTGCCCTTGCCCAACGCCCCACGCGCTGAATTGTGCATTGCCGCTGATTTCGAGCCGCGCAACCCGACCTGGCAGGTTCACACCTCGCCCGCGGTCGACACTTACCTAGCTGAGCTGGTCGATTGGGTAGCCGCGCGCCTACCCACGGACGGGCGCTTCGACGCCGCACTCACACGCCAATGGTTGAGCGGCGAGATGCGTGATAGCGGCATCCTCGACGGCCTGGGCGCGGCCTTGGGCCTGTGCGGGTTGGCCGACGAGCACGGCGTGCAGACCTTGCGTGGTAAGTCGCCGCAAAAACTGGCGGAGCGATTTTGCCGCGACCGTCTCCTCGCCACGCTCGACCCTGAGGCCGCGCACGCCGCCTGGTTGAAGCGCAACGGTTACGACGTCCTGATCGGAGTCGGTCACCGCTTGCTCGCGGACTCGGACGCGGCGTGGGATGAGCCGCGTTCGCTCGAGAGCTGGCTCGAGCTCGTGCCACTCGAGCACCAGCGCGATGCCGACTTGGATTGGATGCGGCTCTCGCTCAGTCGCGTCGATTCCGGGATCCGCCCGTCCGACATCGAAAAAGCGGCGCGCAAGATCCCGCCGGGCGCGTTTCGCATCGTGCGCGCGCTGCAACGCGCCGAACTGCTGCGGGAAAGCACGAGCCAGGCAAAAGCCAACGAACCGCCCGAGGCGCGTCTCGCCTTTGGCCCGCGCTGGTTTTCCAACACGCTGCGTTTGGACGCCACACGCGCGCTGGTCAGCGGCATGGCGAACGACTTCGGCGAGGCGCTGCTGCGGGGTCACGCGGCGCCGAGCGTTGCGCGTGAGCTCGTGGAGCGTCTTTCCGATCGCGGCAGCGCCTTCATCGATGGCGTACTCGAATTGGAAGGCGGCGACAGCGCAGGTCACATCGCGGCTGTCGAAATGACGTTCCGCGCGGCCGGCGTTGCACTCCTCGCGGGCGCCGAGCTCGGATCCGACTCGCTAGAAGCGCTGTGGGACGAAGTGCTGGAAGCGCGACTGGAGTTTCCCGACCAATTGCCCTGCCCCCGTATCGAGTATCCAGATCCCGAGACCGACGCGCTGTTGTCACGTGGGATCTGGTACTTGGCCGCGTTTGCCATCAGCAGCGAGCTCGGACAACGCGCCGGCCGCCGCCACCCGCTGCTGCGCCCATGGAAAGCGCGCGAAGCGAAGCCCGAGTTGCGCGAGATGTGCGCGATCATCGCCCGCGATTTGCCCACGAACGAAGCGGACCGGCCTTGGGTCTTGCGCGCGTTTTCGCTGATCTCGAGGTTGCGCTCGGAGATCGGCGCGTTGGGCGCGTTGGACTCACCCGAAGTCTTGGAGCGTCCCTCGGTGATCTTGGACGAAGTGATGCACGGCGTGCTCAGCTGGGTCACGGTGGCCGGCATCACCGACAGTGTGCTCGGGCTGCCCGCCTTGCAAGCCCTCGCAGCTGAACGCGACGTCGCCTTTTCCTCGGTGGCCAGCGCCATTTGGGAAGCCTGGGACGACGCGCAACGCCCGGCGCTCGGCGCCGATTTCCTCGCCACCGACTCTACTCACTCGAGCTGGTTTTGGCCGCACATTCCGGCCGATCTGTTGGAAGCGCTGCTGTGCGACGCGCGCGCGACCGACATTCCCTACGAAAGCTTCGGCGAGGCGCAGTGGCGCGCGTTCATCGCCGCGCTCGACACGGCACCCGCGCGAGCCGAGGATGTCCGCGCGTTCTTGCTGGCACCCGACTTCGTGCTCACGGAGGCCCTGGAGCGCGGCATCGAGAGCCCCGCGCTGTTCAATACCCTGTGGCAACGCGATCCCGATCGCGCCGGCAGCGAACTGGTGCATGCCCTGGAAAGCACCGATGACGACGGCGACTCGGGGCGCCTTTCGGGCCTGCTCGCCGCTACGCCGGGCGCGCAATTCCCACGCCTCTCGGAGCTATTCTCGCAACCAAACTTGGTGAATCTCGATCGCACCAAACTTAGCGCGGTTCGCCGCTTCTTGCACGATCAGATCCGGCTGCGAAAGGCCGGCTATGTCGAAGCGTACACGCGCTTGTCGGCGATCGAGCGGCTACTGGCGCACTGAGCCGGCGCTGCTTCGCAGATCGTGATGGTAGCTCACGGACTATTGGCCTCGACGATGAACGGGACATGGATCACCCATCCTGCCCCGGAAGCATCGACCACCGAAACCTTGAAGTCGTAGTTGCCCTGGGGTTCCACGTCTGGGACGTATGAGCTGCTTTCGCCTAACCAAAGCATCACGTGGCTTGCACCATTTTTCGGGATCGGAGGATCGAAAGCATCGTACCCGTTGCAGAATCCGTCGAACTCCTTGTCGTAGAGCACGCCTTCACGATACAGGTCACCGTCAATTTGGAGCGGGAAGAGTGCGTTGGGAATGATTGGGCCAGAAGTGAAATCGACCGAGCTTCCGAGCGGTGCCAAGTCGCTCGGCACCACGTTGAAGGTGAGTAGTGCGCCCGTGGGCCCGGCGAACTTGCTGACAGTGAAGCTCTGAGTGACCATGATGCTCGCGCCACTGAGCAGCGCGTAGCCTTCATCGACATACGGCCCGGCGTGGGGAATACCCGGGCCAAATATGCCCTCCGGCTGGAAATACTCGTGCTGCGGTTCGACGATGGCGCCAACGAAGTCGAGCAAAGGCTGCACGCCGGTGTCCGGAGTACCGACCGTGCCGGCGGCCATCACGGCCCCAGCGATACGCCAGGTTGGGCTTCCGAGCGCAATGGCGGAGCAGTGCGCGCAGTGCGCGCCTAGCGGACTACTCGCGTCACCGCCGGAGCCGCCTGCTCCGGCACCAGCGCTAGAACTTCCCGAGGTTCCATCGGCGGGGCTACCGGCTTCACTGTGAGTCGCGGCTTCGCCGCTGAATCCGCCTGCGTTTGGTTCCGCGGCACCTGTACCGCCGTTGGGAATCGTGCTGCCAGCGATGCCTCCGGTGCCCGCCACGAGCATGCTCGTGCCGCCCTCGCCCGCGGGCCCCACATCGCCCGCATCACCTGCGTGCCCTGACTCGCCGGTCTCACCCGCGTGCTCGGCAGCGCTTGTGTCGCCCGCAGCGCTTGTGTCGCCCGCAGCGCTTGCAGCGCCGGCACGCGCATTCGGTTCGAGCGTGCCGTCCGAGGAACTGCACGCAAAGCCGAACGAGAGGGAGAACGAGACGGAGATGAGGCTCGCAGCCCGTATGGATGTCATTGTCTTCACCTTTGGGAGGGCGACCGTAACCTGGTCAGACGACACTATTTGGCTAGCTGCAGGAACACCAAAACGTCGAGGTCGAAGTCGCCGTCTTTCTTCCGCAGACCCCTTGTCCGGTGCCCCCGCCTGCAAGAGGACACGGCCCAACTTCGTGCTCCATGCACGGACAGGCAAGGATCGACCTGCTCTGTGCTGCGAAGACACACTTGCCATCGACGCATTGGGCCGCAGCACCGGTGGAGCAGACTGGCACATTCTTCGCGCAGTCCCCGATATCCTTGCATGGCGCTTGACCTGCGGAACACACGGCGGGGGGCAAGGTCGAGGTGCCCGCGGTGCCACCGCTGCTAGTGCCGACGGCGGCTGCGCCGCAGTTCCCCAACGACAAGACCAAACCACCGAGCCCCAACGCTGCGACGATCTTCCGCGCGAACCCGAATCGCTTTGATTCTTTCATTTGCAATCCATGCTTTCATTTCTGGACGGTTGGAGGAATGTCGCGAACACATCGAAATCCGGTATAGGAGCGAGGAGTGTCGGGCTGACCAGACGTGCGATAGGCTACTTTTTGGGCACTGTCGTTGAACTCGTAGCCTCCCCCTCGTGTCGCACGCGTCGGCTGGACGACAGCATTGACACAATCATTACATTCAGTCGATGGGTAAAGTTGTGCATAGTAATCGAGGGTCCATTCGTTGACGTTGCCAGACAAGTCAGAGTGTCCCCAGCGCCCGTTGCCCCGCGGTTTTATCCCGACATCAATTGGCAGCCCCCCAGTTGTCCCGTAGTACGCGTGGTCGAGGTCCAGCCCATCGTCTGAATTGACGGACCATGGGTATTCGCGTTGCGCGTTACCGCCGGCGGCGGCGTAGTTCCACTCGGCCTCGGTGGGCAAGCGACCGCCATCCCAAATGCAGAACGCGTAAGCAACGTAGAAATCGACGCAGTTGGCTGGCAAATTGAGGTCCGCTGGCAAATTGAGGTCACCGTCTTCGAAATCCACCCAGGTCGCGTTGAGGCAATGGAGCTCGGCCAATAACTCTTCCCTGCTTTTCGGCAAGGGATAGCTTGCCTGCCAGCCGAGGTCGCCGGCGATGTGCCCGGACTTCCCATCTCCCTCGTTGATCCTCAGATTCGGGTAGACGTTCACGAAGGCGGCAAGGCGGCCGACGCTCACCTCGAAGCGGTCCATCAGGAATGAGCTCACCGTCGCGGAGTAGTGCGGCGATGTGTACTGCTTGCCGTCATAGTCACGAATGAAGCGGCCCCCCGGGACCGCGAGCGCGCGGCAGCAGCTCACAGAATCGCCGCAGGTTCTCTCTCCCAAGAGGCCACAGCTTGGGGGAGTTATGCAAGCACCGGCAAGGCAATACGCCGCGCAAGCCTGTTCATCGACCCAAGTGCCATCCTCGCAATGCTGGACCTCGTTGCCCGCGCACTGCTTCACGGAGTCCTCGCAGGTCGGGGTGCCAGGAGTTCCGCCCGCGGTTTCGTCGCCCGCTAGCGCGCCCATTCCGCCTTGCTCACCGGTCGATGCTGCGGCTCCGCCCCGAGCGTCGTCGCTAGCCGGAATTCCGCTCGCGCCCGCAGCGCTGATCACTTCGCCGCCCAGGCCGCTACCCGACAGCGATGCTGATGCGTCCCCTCCTGCTTCGGTTGGCACGCCCGCACCGCCGGCAGACGCGCGCGGCACCGGCTCCGAGATGCCGAGCAGGTTGCTGCACGCGAGAACCAGCCCGCCGATGCTCGACCATGCCGAGCGAGTGAGTCGGTGGCGGTGGGTCGGAAAACTTCGCATCCAGGCTCTCGGCGGCGCAAGCGTGCCTCAATGCGTGGTCGACTGACATGGTAAAATTGGCAATCCCTGTCTCCGTTGCGGGCAAATGGCGTGTCAGCCGCGACACATTCCTCCAAGCCAGGGCCAACGCGCATTGACGACGGAAGATTGCCTGCGAGATATTCCGAGCGATGCGTGCGCTATGTCTAAACTCCGGCTTCGGCTTCGACAACCTGCGCATCGAGCAGCGCGCCGAGCCGAGCTGCGGGCCGCGCCAAGTCGTGATCCGCGTGCACGCGGTGTCGCTCAACGCGCGCGACGTGATGATGGTGCGAGGTGAATACAATCCGCGCCAAAAGCTGCCGCTCGTCGTCGCGTCGGACGGTGCGGGAGAAGTCGTCGAGTGCGGCGCGGAGGTGCACGAGTGGCAGCGCGGGGATCGCGTGTGCCCGATATTTGCGGGGCTCTGGCAGAGCGGACCGCTGACCCAGGCCGCGCGTCGGAGCGCGCTGGGCGGGCCGCTGGATGGCACGCTGACGGAATATTTCGTTGCGGACGCGGAAGCACTGGTCTCGATTCCGGAGCAGCTGAGTTGGGCGGAGGCTGCCTGTTTACCGTGTGCCGGCGTCACCGCATATCGTGCGTTGGTCGAGCTCGCTGCGCTGGAAGCCGGGCAATGGCTCGTGTGTTTGGGCACGGGCGGGGTATCGTTGGCCGCGCTCGGCATCGCGCGCGCACTGGGTGTGCGGGTGATCTTCACTAGCCGCAGCTCGGAAAAATTGGCGAGGGCGATTGCGCTGGGCGTCGAGCACGGCATCGATACATCGCACACCGCCGAGTGGGGCAATGCCGTGCGCACGCTGACTGGGGGCGAGGGCGCTCATCACGTGCTGGAGGTTGGCGGCGCAGGGACGATTGAGCAGAGCGTGCGTGCGCTCCGTCTCGGCGGGAGTCTGAGCGTGATCGGCGTATTGGCGGGCGCGCGCCCCGCACTCGATCTGCGCCCCATCTTGATGCAAGACCTGCGCATTCAAGGCGTGTTCGTGGGCAGCCGGGAGACCTTTCGGCGTTTGCTCGAGCTCGTGAAGGAGCATGCGTTGCACCCGCAGATCGACCGCGTGTTCGAGTTCGACGATGCGCGTGCGGCCTTCGAGTACACGGCGAGCGGTCGGCAATTCGGTAAGGTCGTCATTTCTTTGGTTTGACCAAAGAGCTCACTTTCCCGGCTTGGCGCAGTGCGTGCTGCTGCCAACCGGCCGACATTTTTGGCCGGGTTTGCAGGTCTCATCGAGCACGAACGCACCGTCTTTGCAGACGAGGATCTGGCTTTCGTCCGGAGTGCAGGAGAACGCCTGGCCTTCGAGTTTTTTGTCGCAGGCATCGCCCAGCCTGGCGACCGAGGTGTCACACGTCAGCTTACCGCCAGACGACGCGCAACCGCTTTCGCCCCGGCACGAGTAAAAGCGCTGCATCGCGTGCTGCTTGCAGATCAGGACCTGCGAGCCATCCCCCGAACAGGCCTTGAGATTATCGTCGCGGCAAGCGTCCCCGGGCTCGGCCAGCGAGGTATCACACAGCGCGCGGCCTTCGGCGTTCACGCAACCGCGCGAACCGCGGCAAGGCACGAGGGCGTAGAGTCCTCCGTGACAGGCGAGCATGCTGTCCTTGTTGCTACAGCTCGCGGCACCTTCGTCGTCGGAACTGCACGGATCGCCAGCCTTGTTGCCGCTGAAGTCGCAACTCGTCCCCTTCTCGGTCAGGCGGCAGCCACCGGGACCGTTGCAGGGCGACTCGATGAAATTGCCGGCTTGGCAAATGAGCTCCCTCTTGGCATCGAGACAGCGCGCCTCGCCCTTGTCGCACGAGCTCCCCGCCGTGGGCTTGCAGTTCGAGAGCGAGAGCGCGGCAATCGCAGACACGAGCAGCAGAGTGGACCGAAACTGCAAAGCGCGATCGAGTCTAACCGCAGTGCGGCCGAACGAGTGACGCGATCAGCGCTCTTTTCTGCCCCAGGACCAGATCGCGTCAGGCCGCGCAACCCTATGATATTTGTACGGTTGTGCGCGCAGCCAAGAACCCGGCCAAGCTCG
Organism: Pseudomonadota bacterium; assembly: GCA_037200885.1. GTDB lineage: Bacteria > Myxococcota_A > Polyangia > Polyangiales > Polyangiaceae > PMG-095. The sequence goes on along the minus strand of JBBCIN010000001.1, from coordinate 431,012 downwards.
CCCCGGGGCGTCATTGCCCGTGGGCAGCGCTGGTCAAGAGCGTCATACTTTCGCGCTCACGCGGAGGATGAAATCACATGGGACTTCACATCGGCAGCATCGCGCCAGACTTCGAGCAGGACTCGACCGAAGGCAAAATCAAGTTTCACGATTACATCGGCAATAGCTGGGCGGTGTTATTTTCGCACCCCAAGGACTTCACGCCGGTTTGTACGACGGAGCTCGGCCGTGCGGCAAAGCTCAAGCAGGAGTTCGACAAGCGTAACGTCAAGATGATCGCGGTCAGCGTCGACGACGCGGCCTCGCACCTGAAGTGGGTGCCGGATATCGAACAGACCCAGGACACCAAGATGAATTTTCCGATCCTGGCCGACTCGGATCGCAAGGTCGCCAAGCTGTACGACATGATCCACCCCGAAGCGAACGACACGTTGACCGTTCGCTCGGTATTCATCATCGACAACAACAAGAAGATCCGCGCCACCATCACCTACCCCGCGAGCACCGGCCGGAACTTCAGCGAGATCCTGCGCGTGATCGACTCCTTGCAGCTGACCGACAACTTCAAGGTGGCGACTCCGGCGGATTGGCAGGACGGCGATGATTGCGTGATCGTGCCGAGCATCACCGATCCAGCAGAAATCAAGCAGCGCTTCCCCAAGGGACACCAGGAGCTTCGCCCGTATCTACGGATGACGCCACAGCCCAACAAGTAAACCCGCGCGGACTGCGTTTGAATCGCGAATGCGCGAGGTGAGCGCTCACCTCGCGCGTTTTTAGCCGCGGTGTTGGCCGACGGCGACCGCCCCTGCCCCGTAAAAGGAGCCGCCCGTTCTGGCCATTTCGATCAGCACGGGCGCTGGCGTGAAGCGTGGTCCGAGCAGGCTCATGCAGCTCTCCAAGCGACGCACGACGTTCGCGGGGCCGACCGCATCGACGTAGTGAAATGGCCCGCCGCGGAAGGGCGGAAAGCCCAGGGCGAAGATCGCCCCCACATCGCCGTCGCGTGCGCTGCGCAAGATCCCTTCACCGAAACAGCGCGCTGCTTCGTTGATCATTTGCAGCGCGCAGCGCTGTGCGATTTCGTCTTTGGGCAGCTCACGCTTGGGTTCTACTCCGAGTAGGGCGTAGACACCGGGGTCGACAACGAGCTGACCTTTTTGGTCTCCAGCATAGGAGTAGAAGCCACGCTGATTTTTTTTACCGAAGCGCTCGTCCCTCAACAGGGCTTCGATACCGGGCGGCGGAGCCATGCGAGCACCGAATGCTTCGTGCAGGATGTGTCCGACCTTTGCGCCCACGTCGATCCCCACTTCATCCAGCAAGCCGACGGGACCGACCGGGAACCCCCACGCAACGAGCGCCGCGTCGATTTGCTCGATGGGCACGCCCTCCGCGATCAAAAACGATGCCTCGTTCAAGTACGGACCGAGAATGCGCGAGGTGTAAAAGCCTGCGCCATCACGGACCACGATCACGGTCTTGCCTTGACGCTTGCCGAATTCGACGCAGCTCGCAATGACAGGCGGCGCAGTGAGGTCCGTAACCACGACCTCGAGCAGCGGCATTTTCTCGGCGGGGGAGAAATAGTGCATACCGATCACTTGCTCGGGGCGGCGGGCGCCCGCCGCGATTTGGCTGATCGGTAGCGAAGAGGTGTTGGACGCGAAGATCGCTGTCTTTACCGTTCTCTGTTCGACCTCCGCCAGCACTTGGCGCTTCAAATTCAGATCTTCGAACACGGCTTCGATCACCAAATCGACCGCGTCGAAGCCGTCGTAATCGGTGGTGGCGGTCACGCGAGCCATCTTCAGGTCGCGTTCGGTCGCGGTCAGTCGGCGCGCCTTCACTCGCTCGTCCAAAATCTCGCGCACGTGCTTGAGCCCTCTGGCGAGCGCAGCCTCGTCGCGATCCTTGATGCGTACCTCTACATCGGCCACTCCGGCCGTCAGATAGGCGATGCCCGCGCCCATCAAACCGGCTCCGAGCGTAGCGACGCGCCGCACCGGGCGCGCTTCGACCCCGGTTGCGTCGAGTCCGCTGTCTTTCTTCAGCTCCGTGCTGGCGAAGAACACGTGCATCAGCGCGCGCGCCGTGTCACTCGGCAAGAGCTCGCCGAAAGCGCTCGCCTCCGCTTCGAGGCCGAGCGAGAACCCATCGGCCAGGCCGAGCTTGACGACTTCGAGGATGCGCTCGGGGGCCGGATAGTTCCCGCGGGTCCTGAGCCTGAGCTGCTTCTTGGCTCGCTCGAACAGTAGTTTGCGGCCGACGGGGTTTTCGGCGAGCGCAAACTCCTTCAGCTCAGCGCGGTCGAACAAGCGACGCAAGCGCGACTTTTGGCTGGGCGGTTTCAGCGCGCGCGCGAGCGCGAAGCGAACGGCCACGTCCAGCAAGATGGCGCTCGGCACGAGCTCGTCGATCAGCCCCAGGCGCAGCGCGCGCGTGCCGTCGATTTGCTTGCCGGTCAGCAGCAATTCGAGCGCGCTTTCGACGCCGAGCAGTCGCGGCAAGCGTTGCGTCCCGCCCAGCGCGGGTAAGAGTCCCAATTGCACCTCGGGCAAGCCGAACACGGTCTTGGGGTCAGTGCTGGCCACGCGCGCCGAACAAGCCAGCGCGAGCTCGAGCCCGCCGCCCAAACAAGCACCATGAATGGCGGCCACGACGGGAACTCGATAAGCGGCCAAGCTGCCGAGCGCACGTTGACCCGAGCGCGACAACTCAGAAGCTTGCTCCGCGCGCTGCAGCGCGTGCAGCATGTGAACGTCCGCCCCAGCGATGAAGCTATCCGGCTTGCCGGAGGTAAACACGACCGCTTTCAATGCGGGCTCCCGCTCGAGACGCGACAGCACGTCCGAAAACTCTTCGGCAAAGCTGGCCTCGAGCGTGTTGAGCGGTTCGTTGGTCGAATCGAAGACAATGACGGCAACGCCGTCTGGTCGCAACTCGACGAGTAGCGACGCACTGGAGTAATCGCTGACCACTAGCTCGCCTCCAAAACCATGGCAGCCCCGAGCCCGCCAGCCGCGCACGCCGTGCACAAGGCGTATTGCCCGCCTCGACGACGCAATTCGCGCAGCGTTTGCGAGATCTGACGCGCGCCGGTGGCAGCGAACGGGTGACCGAGGGCGATCGAGCCGCCGGACACGTTCAACTTGTCCCAATCCACCCGGCCGATGCGTTTGTCGCGGCCGAGCTTCTGCACTGCGAAGGTATCGCTCTCGAAGGCCTGCACGTTGCTCAAGACTTGAGCCGCGAAGGCCTCGTGCATGTCGATCAGGTCCATGTTCTTGAGCTTCAACTCGGCGCGATCGAGGGCCAACGGCGCGGCGTACGCAGGCCCCATCAACAATTGCTCCGCCGGGTCGACCGCAGCGAACGCGTAGCTGCGCACGTAGCCCAGCACCTCGAAATCCAAGGATTTGGCCTTCTTCTCGGTCATCAGCAGGAGCGCACTGGCCCCGTCCGTGAGCGGCGAGCTGTTACCCGCGGTCACCGTGCCGTACTCACGATCGAACGCGGGTTTCAGCTTGGCGTAGGCGTCGAGCTCTGAGTCTTTTCGAACCAGATTGTCATCCTCGAACGCCTCGTAGGTCGGCGGCACGAATACCGACATGACTTCTTCACGCAGGCGCCCATCCGCCCATGCCTGCGCCGCGAGCGTGTGACTGCGATGCGCGAAGGTGTCCTGATCGGCACGTGAAATGCCGTTTTCCTTGGCCATCTTCTCCGCGCTCTGGCCCATCGTCAGGCCCGTGGACAGCTCCTCGAGGGAAAGCGGGATTGGCACGAGATCGGCCGTACCGATGCCGGCCAACGCGCGGAACTTCTCGGCCAGCGAACGCGCTTTGCTGACCTTGACCAAGGCCGTACTGAGGCGCTTGCTGACGGCCATGGGCACGTCACTGGCGCTGTCGGCGCCGCCCGCGATGCCGCAATCAATCACGCCCGCCGCGATCGACTCGGCGACGTTGACGGCGGCCTGATAGCTCGTGACGCACGCGCGTGCCACGCTGTACGCCTCGATGGACCGCGGCATCCCGGTGCCGAGCACGATTTCCCGCGCGATATTGGGCACGCGGAGCGAAGGGATGACCTGTCCGTAGACAACCTGCCCGACCTCACGCGGGTCGATCCCCGTGCGCTGCAAGAGCTCCGCAACCACGATCTTTGCGAGGTCGAGGGCGCTCAAGTCCTTGTATGCCGACCCCTGCTTGGCGAACGGGGTGCGTAAGCCAGAGACGATCGCCACGCGCCGATCAGCGTTGGACTTTGCCATCAGCTGCAACGAGTAGGGCCCATGACGCGGCGTGTCAAGGCGCGTTCGAACGTGTCGAACGCTTCGAGCGCGCGCTCAGCGCGAACTGTTGGAGGCGCGGCCGTCGTCTTCGGAGTGGGTCTCGCTCGGCTCGGCCGGAACAAAGCTCTTCATGACACCGCTGGCTGAATGACTAGGGCGGATGGTGTCGAAACGCACACGCACGCTGACTTGTGTGCCGCCCAACTCATCACACAGCGTGCCCGCCAGTGCGAACAATTGGTGACGAACCGCTTCATCGGCCGTCACATCGGAGGCGAGCACGAGCTCACCGCGTTGCTTTTTCAACATCACTCGCAGGAGCGCCTTGCAGATCGCTTGACGCGCGTCGACGGTGGAGGTGTCGAGTACGCCATTGCTGACCAACAATCCGGCGTGGATGGTGGCATCCCGCGCGCCGACCTCATCCATCTTGCGACTGATACGCTGCGCAAATAACGATGCGGACTCGTCCGCCGATTGCACGATGACCATCGAATTCGGTGCTTGCGCTTGGTACTCCGCGAGCCACGGCGGCCAGGTTGAGCCGAGCTCGAGAACGACCACCGAAAGCAGTGTTTCGTCCGCTTGTTGCATATCATCCCTCCGCGTGGCATTTCGACCCCGCGCCTCTGTCACACTCTGTCGCTGCAAACCCTGGGCACTTTGCCCGCGCCTCTACGCATAGGACTTTTTTCGGTTCGAATCCAAAAGTGATTCGAAGAAATAGTGTCCCAACGTACCAAACAGGAGATGGCTCCAATTTTTAGCATTCGTCAACCCCGAACGCTCCTCGCGTATGGCTAGGCGTAAATGATGGTAGCCCGCGCGCAATTGCACGCGGCCTCCGGTACCGGGAACGTGCCCTGCGTCTTTTCGTTCAGCGCTTGGCCGCCGGGCGGAAATGCCGCACCCGCTGCGCCCCGGATGCGGGACGGATCAGTAGCCGAAGTCTGGCGTACCGGGCTTCGTCGCCGAGGCACGTGCGGCCTTGGCGGCGGGCTTCGCCGTTCGCAGCGCGGCGTGCGCCGCCGGTCGCGCGGGCGCGGATTTCGCGGCACTCAGCGCGGGCGCGGTGGTTTCGACCGCCGCCGTGGCAGTTTCGATTGGAGCTGGGGCGACGGGCGCCGCCGCGCTCGGAATCGCGCGGGCTTCGGGCGGCGCGGGCTGGATTGTCGTCGGCGCAGGTGGCTGCGGCGCAGAGCTCGCCGCCGCAGCGGAGCTGGCCGCTATTAGCGGTTTGTCGTGTAGCGCGTACGCGGCAAAGGCGCCTCCGCCCAACACCAGTACGCCAATTCCGAGCGCGGCCGCGATTTTCGGAGCTGCACTCTTTTTCGGCGCGACGGGCACCGCCCCGGGCTGTGAGGTGGCCCAAGTGCCGGCCGTCTTTTGACCCACCGTTGGCACACTCGCGTCGCTGATCGATGCCATCGAACCGCGGGCGCCTGACGGCAGGTGACCGGCAGCAGATGCTTGCGTGGCCGTCGGCAGCGCCACTGACTGACCGCTGTGGGACCATCCGTCGAGCGCGTGGATCAGGTCCGTCGTGCTCTGAAAGCGCTGTGACACATCGCGAGCCATCGCTTTCGAAACGATGCTCGCGAACGCCGGATCCAGGTCGGGCACGATTGACTGGGGCGGCGGCACGTCGTCGAGCACGATCTTGAACATCAACTGGTTGAAGGTGCCGGCATCGAACGGCACGCGCCCGGTGACGGCTTCGAACATGATCACGCCCAACGAATAGACGTCACTGCGGGCGTCGGCCTCGGCGCTACCGCTCGCTTGTTCGGGCGACATGTAATACGGCGTGCCCATGACCGCGCCGGTTCGCGTCATCTTCATGCCGTCACCACTGAGCGGTGAGAACTTGGAGATACCGAAATCGATGATCTTGACGAAGTCCTTCTGACCCGCCTTCTCGCGCAAGATGAAGATGTTGTCGGGCTTCAGATCCCGATGAACGATGCCCGCAACGTGCGCTGCGCCCAAGCCGACCAAGACCTGCCGCATCAGCGGCGCGAGTTCGTGCGGCATCAACCGCCCACGGTGCTTGATCCGAGACGACAGCGGCTCGCCGTCCAAAAACTCCATGATGATGAAGCGATCGCCATCGGGCAGGTTGCCCAGATCCAGCACCTCCAAGATGTGATCGTTGCCGATGCGACCGGCCGCTTGCGCTTCACGCTCGAAGCGCTGCATCACGTCGCTGTTGCCAGCGAACGCGGCGTGCAGCACCTTGATCGCCACGCGCCGATTGATGCGCACGTTCTCGCCCTCGAAGACGGCGCCCATGCCGCCCTCGCCGATCATCTTCACGATGCGGTACTTGTTGTCTAAGAGCTGACCGACTTCGAGCGACATCGCGGAGCATTCCTCCCAGGGAAAAGCATCCTACGATTATACGACGAAGCCAGGGGCGAGCCCGACAATTGTCCGAGCGCCGAGCGCGGGAGTTGTGGGGAATCACCGCACAGCTGGGATACCGCGACGAGCTCAGGCGACGCGGCGCACGGAGTCTTTCACCGGCGCCGAGGTGCGCGCGCTCGCACGCGACTTGGCATCCGCGGCGGCGTCTTCAGTGAGCGCTAGGGTCGGTTGGCCGAAACTGAGCTTCACTTCCACGCCGACGCTCTGCCAATCCCGGGTGACGTCGCTGAGCAACGTCGACAGTGCGGGCTTGGACCGAGCGTCGTTTCGATCGCTCGCGACGAAGCATAGGCTGCCTCCACCCGCGCGGCCGAGTGCGCTCGCCGCGTTACGCGCGAGCTCAGCGCGCGCACCTTGTGCGTGCTCGTCGATGCGTTCACTACACGCAACGACGACGCTGGCCATGGCCACTCCGCTGGCAAACGAGCTGCCTAGTTGCTCGGCGACGCGAAGCGCGAATGCGGCGGGCGACTCCGTTTCGTCTTGCGCCAGTACTCGGCGCGCTTTTGCGCTGCGCGAGGCCTCGATTTCCGAGGTTGGCCATTCGGCTCCGAGCTCCACGACGATCAGCAGGCCCTCGGACGATGTAAGTTTTTGCATTGAAGGTCCCGGTCTATAGCCGCTTTACCCAATAAATCTCGCAAAGTTTCCTCGGGTTGGCCAAATTTCGGGGTAGCTTTGCTCATTCCCGCCACTTTTGTCTCATCCGAACCTACCCCGCGCCCTTCCCGCCCCGCGGGCAATCGGTTTTTTTGGGGAAATTTAGCGCGTTACTGTGCCGCGTTGCTGGGGGTCGCCCTGGGCGCCGCGGGCTTTGCCGTGCTCTTCCGGCACGCGATCGGTTGGGTCTTCGCACACGGCTACGGCGCGGCCGACGTACTGACCGCGTTCGGGAGGCTGCCCTGGTATGCGCGCATATCGGTGCCGATGATCGGCGGAGGGTTGGCGGGGCTCTTGGGCGCGATCGGCGCCAAGTTGAAGGGAGGACACGGCGTCGGCGAAGTCATGGAAGCGGTCGCGCTCGGCAGAGGGCGGATCTCGTTGCGACTCACGCTGCTGAAGGCCACGGGCTCTTGGCTGGCAATCGTATCGGGCGGATCGGTCGGGCGCGAAGGACCACTGATCCAATTCGGCGGGGGACTCGGCGGCACGCTGGGTCGACTGTTCCGTCTGCGCGAGCGTCAGATCCGAGCGTTGATCGCCGCGGGCGCTGGGGCAGGCTTCGCAGCTGCTTACAACACACCGATCGCCGCGGTCCTCTTCGTGGTCGAGGTGGTGACGGGCTTGATCGCGCTCGACCTCGTGCTGCCTGTAATCGTCGCTGTGCCGATCGCCACGGCACTGACCCGGCTCGCGATCGGCGGCGGACCCATTTATGGGATGCGCACGTTCAGCATGAATTCCAACGCCGAGCTCGCGCTGTACGCTGGGCTCGGGCTGCTCTCGGGTGTTACCGGACCGCTGTTCATGCTGCTGCTCAAGCACGGAGAGACGCTGTTCGCCAAGCTGAGCACGCATCGTCCGGCACGGGCTGCGATCGGTGGAGCCGTAGTGGGCGGGATCGCCATCCTTTTGCCAGAGGTCACGGGCAACGGCTACGAGACAGTCAACCTGATATTGGGCCAGCAGCTGAGCATCGGTTTGCTCGTGCTGATCTTGTTCGCCAAGGCGATCGCCACCACGGCGTCGGTTTCCTCGGGCAGCCCGGGCGGCGTATTCACGCCGTCCCTGCTACTCGGCGCTGCCCTGGGCGGAATCGTCGGGCATTTGGTCTCGCGCTTCGGCCCGCCGAGCAGCACGGGCGCGGTCGCGGCGTACGCACTCGTCGGCATGGCAGCCATGATCGCGGCGACGACGCACGCGCCGCTGATGGCTACCGTGCTCGTGTTCGAGCTCTCGGGCGACTACGCGATCGTGCTGCCGCTGCTCACCGCGTGCGCCATCTCCACGGTGCTCTCGAGACGAGTGCACCGTGAATCGATCTACACCGAGGAACTGCGGCGGCGCGGCAGTCAGTGGGAGGTGAAAGTCGTGGCCGCCGAATCAGATGTGGATCGCGCGTCCTGACACGGCAAAAGCGGCCTCTTTGATGATTTCGGAGAGCGTCGGGTGGGCGTGCGAAGTGCGCGCGATGTCCTCCGACGTGGCTCCGAATTCGATTGCCGCGACGGCTTCGGCGATCATGTCGCCCGCGTGAGCGCCCAGAATGTGCACGCCCAAGATGCGATCGGTATCGCGGTGTGCCAAGATTTTCACGCGCCCTTCCGTTGCACCGATTGCGCGGGCGCGCCCGTTGGCGAGGAACGGGAACATGCCCTTCTTGTACGGCACGTTCAGCGTCTTGAGCTCGTCTTCGGTCTTGCCGACCGAGGCGATTTCCGGGTGCGTGTATACGACGCCCGGAATCGCGTCGTAATTCACGTGGCCATAGCCGGTGACGATGTGCTCGACGCAGGCGACGCCCTCTTCCTCGGCCTTGTGCGCGAGCATCGGGCCGCGCACGACATCGCCGATGGCATAGAACCCGGCGACGTAGGTACGGAAGTCGTCGTCGATCGGAACCCGCCCGCGCGGGTCGAGCTCGATGCCGACGGTGTCGAGACCGAGACCGGTCGTGTTCGGCACGCGACCGACCGAGACCAAAACGCGGTCACACTCGATATCGGGTTGCCCCTCGACGCTGACGAACACCTGGTCGCCTTCGCGGCGAGCTCCGGTGACCTTGGATCCCAAACGAAACTCGATACCTTGCTTGGTGAAGATGCGCTCGGCTTCTTCGGCGATGTCCGAGTCCATGCCTGGCAAGATGCGCTCGAGGTATTCGAGCACGGTCACTTTGGCGCCCAAGCGGTTCCAAACCGAGCCGAGCTCGAGCCCGATGTAGCCAGCGCCGATGACCACCAGGTGCTTCGGCACCTCCGGGTACGACAGGGCCTCGGTGCTAGTGCCGATGCGGTCGCCGTCGAGGGTGACGCCGCGCAGGGGCGCCACGCTGCTACCGGTAGCGATCAGCACGTGCTTGGCTTCGAGCTCGTTCGCATCTTGGCCTTCGACGACGACGCGACCAGGACCTGTGATGCGGCCGTGGCCGCGGTAGCGGGTGATCTTGTTCTTCTTGAACAAGTACGCGACGCCGCCCGTGTTCTGCGCGACCACTTTGGTTTTGCGCTCGAGCATGCGAGCCAAATCCAGCTCGACGCCGGAGACCTTGATGCCAAATTCGGCCAAGTTGTGACCGGCCACGTGGTAACGCTCGCTCGCTTCGAGCAGCGCTTTGCTGGGGATGCAGCCGACACGCACACAGGTGCCGCCGAGGGCTTCTTCGTCCTCGATACAGCCGACGTCCAGGCCGAGCTGAGCCGCGCGGATCGCGGCGACGTAGCCGCCCGGGCCGGCACCGATCACGATCAAATCATGTTTTTTCACGTTAGACCTCGAGCAGGATGCGCGCGGGTTCTTCCATGCATTGCTTGATGCGCTTCAAGAATGTAACCGCTTCGCGGCCGTCCACAAGCCGGTGGTCGTAGGTCAGCGCGACGTACATCATCGGTCGAATCACGACCTGACCTTTAATCGCCATGGGCCGATCTTGGATCGCGTGCAGCCCGAGGATGCCGCTCTGCGGCGGGTTGACGATCGGCGTCGACATCATCGAACCGTAGATGCCGCCGTTGGTGATCGTGAACGTGCCGCCCTGAAGCTCGCTCAGCTCGAGCTTGTTGTCCTTGGCGCGCTTGCCGAAGTCCGCAATCGTCTGCTCGACCTCGGCGAAGCCCAGGCGTTCCGCGTTGCGAATGACCGGGACGGCCAAGCCCTTGCCACCGCCGACGGCCACGCCGATGTCGTAGAAATTCTTGTATACGACGTCATTGCCGCGAATCTCGGCGTTGACCGACGGGATCAGCTTCAGCGCCTCGATCGCCGCCTTCACGAAGAACGACATGAAGCCGAGCTTGATGCCGTATTTCTCCTGAAATGCCTCTTGGTGGGTCTTTCGCAGTTCCATCACGGCGCCCATATCGACCTCGTTGAAGGTCGTGAGCAGCGCGGCCGTTTGCTGCGATTGCACGAGTCGCTCGGCGATGCGCTTGCGGAAGGGGCTCATCGCCACCACTTCTTCTTGTCGATCTTGAGCGACCGCCGGTGCGGGCGCGGCCGGCTTCTCCTTGAAGCGGTCCACGTCTTCTTTCAGCACGCGGCCACCGGGGCCCGAAGCCTCCACATCGTCTGGATTGAGACCGCGTTCCTTCAACGCGCGACGCGCGGACGGCATGACGCGGGCAAAGCCCTGCGGCGGAATGGTCGGGCGCACGCTCTTCGGGCGCTCCTCCGCGGGCGGCTCGGCCTTGCGCGCTTCGGGTTTCGGAGCCTCCGGCTTGGCCGGCTCGGCCGCCTTCGGCTTGGCGGCGCCTGCAGCGCCCTCCTCGATGTAACCGATCACGTCGCCGACGTTGGCGGTTTGGCCCTTCTTGACCTTGATCTGGGACAACACCCCGTCATTGGGCGCGGTCAGGTCGACCGTCACTTTGTCGGTTTCGATCTTGGCGATGACTTCGTCGCGCGCGACGGCGTCACCCTCGGCCTTCAGCCACTCACCCATTTGCACTTCGGTGATCGATTCACCGACGGTCGGCACTTTTAATTCGATTGCCATGCTCTGCAGCGCTTCCTGTTATCGAACGGAGCGCGAACCATCCTGGCTGCGCCCGCGAGCCCGGGACTTTCGTCCCGGGACCCAGATCGGTCAACTTGTAGAATAAATCTTGGGATTTACGCGGGCGCCGTGAGGTCGGCCTCAGGCGAAAGCGCGCTCGAGGAGTTCTTGCTGCTCGAGCTTGTGGCAGTTGTGTGAACCGGTCGCCGGACTCGCCGACTCGGTCCGGCACACGCCACTGAAGGGGAAGCGACCGAACAGCATCGCTCCGAAACGCGCGCGGAAGTGACGCCACGCGCCCATGTTCTCCGGCTCATCCTGCACCCAGACGATGGGCGTGCCGTCGTCGCAGTGCTCGATGGCCGCGCGGATGTGCCGATCCGGCAGCGGGTACAGTTGCTCGACGCGGACGATCGCAACGTCGTTGCGGCCGAGCTCCTGACGGCGCTTCTCCAAGTCGTAATAGACCTTGCCCGTGCACACGATCACCTTGCTCGGCTTGGCTGCGCGCATATCCGGAATCACGCGGTGGAAGCGACCGGAGGAGAAGTCCTCGAGCGGGCTCACACACATGGGGTGACGCAGCAGGCTCTTGGGCGTGAACATGATCAGGGGCTTACGCCACGGGCGCAGCACTTGACGACGCAGCACGTGGAAGTGCTGAGCCGGCGTGCTCGGCTGCACGATCTGGATATTGTCCTCCGCCGCCGCGGACAGGAAGCGCTCGAGTCGGGCGCTGGAGTGCTCCGGCCCCTGACCCTCGTAGCCGTGCGGCAGCATCAACACCAAGCCGCTCAGGCGCTTCCACTTGTCTTCCGCGCTGACCAAGAACTGATCGATGATGACCTGCGCGCAATTTACGAAATCACCGAACTGCGCCTCCCAGACCACGAGCCCATCCGGCCAATCCAGGCTGTAGCCGTACTCGAAGCCCATTACGCCGGCTTCACTCAGCGCGGAGTTGTAGATCTCGATCGGCGCCTGATCGGAGCTCAGATGGCAGAGTGGCATATAGGTGTGGCCGTCCTCCACGTCGTGCAGCACGGCGTGGCGCTGCGTGAAGGTGCCGCGCGGCGAATCCTGTCCCGTGAAACGCACGCGTGAGCCCTCGGTCACGAGCGAGGCGAACGCGAGCAGCTCGGCCGTGCCCCAATCGAGCGGCTGCTCGCCGTTGCCCATGGCAGTGCGCTTCTGTAGCAAACGCTCGATCTGCTTGTGCGGATGGAAGTCCGCGGGTAGCTCGTTCTGACGAATGATCAGATCTTTGGCTCGCGCCAAAGAGATGCCGGACTCGACCTCCGGCACGTTGGCCTCGGGACCGCCCATGTAGCCTTTCCAATAGCCACCGAGCCAGTCCTGCGTCTTCACGAAGTCCTTGCGACGCGCCTCGCCGAGCTCCGCCTCGAGGTGCTCGCGGCGCTCGACCGCGATGCGGTCCGCTTCCGACACGGTCATGCCGCCGAGCTTCAGCAAGTGCTCGAGGTAACCGTCGCGAACGCTCTTCCGCTCGGCGATCGCTGCGTACATCAAAGGCTGGGTGAAGGCGGGTTCATCACTTTCGTTGTGACCGTGACGGCGATAGCCGTACATGTCGATGACCACATCCCGCAGGAACGTGTCGCGGAAATCCATGGCCAAACGCACGACCTGGGCGACGGCCTCCGGGTCTTCACCGTTGACGTGGAAGATCGGGATCTGCAGCATCTTCGCCACGTCCGTGGCGTAGGTCGTCGAACGCCCCTGCGACGGCGGCGTGGTGAAGCCGATCTGGTTGTTGATCACCACGTGCAGCGTGCCGCCCGTGGTGTACGCGTCCAACTGGCTCAGGTTCAGCGTCTCTTGAATGATGCCTTCACCGGCGAAGGCGGCATCACCGTGGATCAAGAGCCCGAGCTTGTGCGCGTGCGTGGTGTCGCCCACGCGGTCTTGCTTCGCGCGCGCGCGGCCGAGGACCACCGGATCGACGTACTCCAGATGGCTCGGGTTGAAGCACAGCGAGAGATGCACCTTCTTGCCGCTCTCGGTCACGAAATCCGAGCTGTGACCGAGGTGGTATTTCACGTCGCCGCTGCCGAAATACAGCTCTGGATCGCTGTCTTCGACCTCGCGGAAGATCTCGCGCGGGCTCTTGCCCATGATGTTGGCGAGCACGTTGAGGCGGCCGCGATGGGCCATACCCAGGATGATCTCGTCGACGCCATGCTCCGCGGCGCGGTCGATGGCCAACGCCAAGAGCGGAATCAAGCTCTCCGAGCCGGTGAGCGAAAAGGTCTTCACGGTCGAGAACTTGCGACGCAAGAACTCCTCGAAGGTGGTGGCATCGGTCAGCTTGGTGAAGATCCGGATCTGCTCGGAGCGTTGCAGCTCGAGCCGGTTCTCCGAACCTTCCATTCGATCTTGCAGCCAGTTTTTGACCTTCAGATCGTCGATGTGCATGAACTGCACGCCAATCGAGCGGCAGTAGGTGTTGCGCAGCCGCGTGAGCATCTCCCGCAGAGTCAGGGCCTGGGCGCCGAAGATGGTGCGGCTCGAGAACTTGCGGTCGAGATCGTCGCCCCGCAAACCGTGAAACTCCGGATCGAGCTCCTCCTGAGGCAGCCGCGGCAGGCCCAGCGGATCGATCTTGGCGATCATGTGACCACGCACGCGGTAGGCGCGAATCAGCGCATCCACCCGATCTTGGCGAACCGCGACGTCGGAGACGCCGTTGTTCCAGCCGCCAGGGCCGGCGTAGCCGTTGCCCTTGGCGCCGTTGCCGTTAACGCCCGGCGCGTGGCCGTTCGAGGCCACCGGAGCATTGAACAAGCTTGCGGCACGAAAAGAGGGACCGAGCTTCGGAGCGCGACTGAAGTCTGCATCCGGCGTCAGCTCGCGGAAGTATTCTTGCCAGTCCGGCGGAACCAGATTCGGGTCTTTGAGGAAGTCCGCGTACAGCCCTTCGGCGAACGCGAGGCTCAGCGTGTTGACGGAGCCCTCTGACGCAGCAGACAGATCGTTTTCCATGGCGGTTCTATGGGGCGAAGCAGGGTGTTTCGCGGTGCGGTCCATGCGCCCTCCCCCGCGCTCGGTCAAGTAAATCGGGGGGAAAGCGCTAGTCCCTGAAGAATGTAAGCATGACTCGAATGCACGACAGCCGCAGACGTTCAGTTTCCGACACGAATTCCTGAGACTTCCGTCAGGTTTCTAGTTTATTTCACGACTGACACTCGGGCCGTATTCCGCATTACGCCCGCCAAAACTGATTTCCCCCGCTTGCCGACGGTGCATGAGTGGGGGGATTGTCGAGAATCGTTCGCTCCGCTCGCTCACGCCTCCACGCGCCCACATGGGCGCTGTCGTGGCTGATGCCCCCTGCGTGGAAGCCGGACCGCGGTCCGGTGTGCTCGCTATCGCTGCGCCACCGGGGCCCCCGGCAAGCGCCGGGCTCCGCCCGCCGCGGGGGGCCAGACTCGCTCAGCGTGCCGCTGATTGCGTCGTGCGCACTGCTCTCATGCTCCTGCTCTCCGGCCGCGCGCGCGCCGCCAGCCCGGAACCCGTGCGCGTCGACTACCGCGCGGACGAGAGTTGCCCGGATGCGGAGGCATTCTTGCGCAGTATTGCAGAGAACGAACCGCGCACGCCCGGCGCAAGAGCGGATGCACGAACCGGCGCGCACGTTCCACGTTCTGATTACGCGCGATGCGAACCAGCGGGTGCGTGGCGCGTTCTCGGTGACGGCGTCGAAAATCGCACATTCATCGGTGGCGACTACAGCTACATTCCGTCGAATCCGTCGTATTATTTTCAACACTTCCGCGCCGTCCATCACGACCCGTTCTTTGGGATGCGCTGCGCGCGAGCGGCGCAGTGAGCGAAAACTGAACCGCGGGGTCGGCCCCGCTGGGTGACTCTCGCAGGCGCACTCCGACGCCGAAGGCTGCGACGGCGGCGCCGTGGCGCGTGACCATCAATAAAAATCGGTCAATCAGCGGCGGCGCGATGGCTTGCTCGGTTTGGCATCGGGCAGGCGCAAATAGCCGCCGCTCAAGAACGTGAACATCTGCTGGGTGAGCACGTCCGCGCTCTCTTCGGCGAAGCCGAGCGTCACCGCCTGGTACAAAAGTTCCTTCAGCGCGCCGATAGTCAGATATGCGAGCACACGCGGCTCACCGTCGGCCACGATTCCCAGAGCTTGGCCATCCTTCAAGCTCTCGGTCAAAAGCTGCACCACGGTGTCGTAGAATGTTTGCAGTTTTCGATCGAAGGCTGGGTCGACGCCGACCGAGTCGGTGAACAAGATCTTGGTCATGGCGCGTTCCGCCAGGCACGTGGCGATGATCGCGCGGATGTTTTCACGCACTTGTTCGATCACCGAGCGCGCCGGGTCGTCGGTCACGATGCGCACGATGGCCATCGAAAGCTGCCCGGCAAAGCGATCGACCAGATCCGAGAACACCGCTCGCTTGTCTTCGAAGTACAAGTAGAACGTGCCCCGGGCGACACCGGCTTGAGCAACGATGTCGTCGATCGTCGTTTGGTGATAGCCGCGCTTCGCAAACGCGTCACGCGCCACGCTCAGGATTTGCTGGCGCCGCTCGTTCTTGGGTAAGGCCCCGAATTTCTTCTTGACGCGTGCGGTCGCCATCGTGAGGAAGTGTAGTCCCAGAGCTGCGGAAGGAGGCACAGACTTCGCCCCGCGGGCCGAAAAGACTCAAGTTGCCCCGACCGATGCCGTTGACCAGCGTCATGGGACCAACGCGAGTTCGAGTCAGTTACGTAGCGTGTGTGCTGGGCGCATTGGTGTGTGCAACCGGGACCAGCGCGCGGGCCGAATCCACGCCGCGTAAGCCAGTGGTGGTCTCCGGCAGCGCCACGAACGTGGGCGGCATGCTCACCACGTCGGCAGCGGGCGCGGTGATCGAGCTGCCGAGTCGCGCTCATCTGCGAGTCGCGCCCAACTCGTCGCTCCGGGTCTTCCCGCTGCCGCAGCTCTTGGCCCTCACGCCCGGGGCGCGCACTTGGACTTGGAGCTTTGCGCTGCAGAGCGGGCGCGTGGACGTCGAACTACCCAAAGCGGGCCGCAACGCGGTGCTCGCGAGCATGGGCAAGCTGAGCGCGATCGTCACCGCGGGGCATGCGGCGTTCCGCGTCGACGGCGGCGAGGCAACCAGCGCCAATGTCGAAGGCGAAGTGCGCAGCCTGCTGAACGATCATTGGCAAACCATTCCACTCGGCTGGACCGCCACGCTGAGCAAAGACGAACCGAGCGCACTGGCCAAACCGGGACTACCGGGTCCGACCCTGACCAGCTCGCAACGGATGTGGTTCGCGCCCAGCGAGGCGGTGGCCATGCACGGCTTCCGCTGGGCACGCGTGGCAGGTGCCCAGGGTTACGAGCTTCGCTTACGTCGCCTGTCGGATGGCAAGTCGATCGATCAGCGCACCACGACCAACCCGGAGTGGGACGCTGCCCTCAACCCGGTGGAGCCTGGCAAATACGCGATTGCTCTGCGATCCATCGATGCGCGCGGCATGGAGGGCGGCTGGAGCGCTGAGTCCGAGCTGCGCGTGATCGGCGTCGTGCTCCCGCCGGGCAGCTACAGCAACGAACAAGCCATCTATCTGGGCGCTGGTCAGCAAGTTCAGTTTACCAACACTGCCGGCCTCGAGATGACGTATCTGGGAGCTGGCCGCTACTTTCCCGCGGCCCAGGGCGCCGGCCTCTACCGAGGTCAGAAGACCGTGATCGGCTTCCGGATGCCGGGAGTGCTCGATACGGCAATCGCGCGCCTGGAGCCGCGCGGCATCTATGCCGACGTGCAAATCGGACCGCAAAGCGCGCTTTGGCCCCGCGACCCGATCTCGATCGACATTCAGCTCAAGTCTCAGAACGGCGGCGAGGTCCCGGCCTTCCTGCAGGCCGTGCCCACCGTGACGGTTGGTCTCGACCCCGTGGATGTGAACTTCGAGCAAGACGGCAACACCCTGCACGCGGTCGTGCCTCCGAGTACGAAACCGGGTCCGTGGATTTTGCGCGTAGACGTCGCTGATCAATACGGTGGGGCACTCGGCCACGATTTCTTGGAAATTGCCACACAGGCGCACAAGCCGGGCCCAGCAGTTCAGATCATCTCGCCGGCAAAACCGGCGCTGATGCCGCCCGCGAAGGGCACGCCTGCGCTCGTGCCGGCCGCGGAGCCGCCAGTCGCCAGCCGCAACTGACGCGCTCTGACACGACCGTCACCCTCGCGAAACAATCGCGGCGCTTGCATCCTGCGCCGCGTGGGAGGATAGACTGACACGCGCGTCAGTTGAGCCTTGCCGGGCGTTTGCTCGGCGGCACCTCACCGAGGGCAGAGCAAAATGAACGGACACCGTGGCGAGCTGGTGATCGGGATGGACGTGGGATCGACGACCGTGAAAGCGGCCGTGATCGATCCCGTAACGAAGGACATCCTGTGGAACGACTACCAACGTCACCACACGAAGCAGCCGGAGAAGGTGCTCGAGCTGCTCGAGACTATCTTGGCCGCCTTCCCGGATCAGCCGAAAGATCAGTGGAAGATGTTCGTGACCGGCTCCGGCTCCGGTCCGCTGGCGGCCCCGACCGGCGCCAAGTTCGTGCAAGAGGTGAACGCGGTCACCCTCGCCGTCGAGTACAAGCATCCGGATGTTCTCAGCGTGATCGAGCTCGGCGGCCAAGACGCCAAGATCATCATGTTCAAAGAAGACGCCCAGACAGGTGCCAAGACCGCGGGCACATCGATGAACGACAAGTGCGCCTCGGGTACGGGCGCCACGATCGACAAGTGCATGATCAAGGTCGGCGCGGAGCCGGGCTACGCGACCTCGCTCCGTTTCAACGATCAGAAGCTGCATCACGTAGCCGCCAAATGCGGTGTGTTCGCCGAGACGGACATCGTGAACCTGGTCAAGACGGGCATCCCGAAGGACGAGGTGCTGAACTCCTTGGCCGACGCCATCGTGCTGCAGAACTTGAGCGTGCTCACGCGCGGAAACACGCTGAAGCCCAAGGTTTTGCTGCTGGGTGGCCCCAACACGTACCTGCCCTTTTTGCAGGATTGCTGGCGTAAACGCATCCCGGAAACGTGGCGCGACCGCGGCTTCGTTTATCCGCAAGACGTCCCGATCGAAGAGTTGATCTTCGTGCCGCAAAACGCCGAGCTGTACGCGGCGTTCGGCGCGGCGATGTTCGGTATCGCCGAAGGCGGCGAAGCTGGGCGCTTCCACGGCGTCGAGGGCTTGCGTGACTTCATCCAAAACGGCCGGCGCGCGCGCCTGGGCGAACAGGCCGGACCGCCGTTGTCCTCCGGCGAGCGCGAGATGGCCGACTTCCGGGAAATGTACAAGATCCCGAAGTTCATCCCCGCCAGCTTCACGCCGGGCCAACACGTCAAGGGCATCATCGGTCTCGACGGCGGTTCGACTTCATCGAAGGCCGTGCTGATTGGTGAAGACGGCGAGCTCTTGGTCAAAGCCTACCAGCTGTCCAAGGGCAACCCGATCCAGGACACCAAAGAGCTCTTGGCCAACATCAAGGGCCAGGTCACGAGCCAGGGCGCGACGCTCGAGTGCGTTGGCTTCGGCGCGACGGGCTACGCGGCGGATGTGCTCGAAGAGTGTGTGATGGCCGACGTGAACATCGTCGAGACCGTCGCTCACATGATGAGCGCCGTGCACTTCTTCGGGGACGTGGACGTGATCTGCGACATCGGCGGACAGGACATCAAGGTCCTGTTCATGAAGAACGGCGATATCCAGAATTTCAAGCTGTCCAATAGCTGTAGCGCCGGCAACGGCATGCTGCTGCAAGCGATGGCCGATCAGTTCGGCATCCCGGTCACCGAATACGCCGAGACCGCGTTCAAGGCCGAGCTGGCGCCCAAGTTCAGCTACGGCTGCGCGGTGTTCCTCGATTCCGATCGCGTGAACTTCCAGAAGGAGGGCTACCAGAAGGAGGAGCTCCTCGCAGGTCTTGCGCAAGTGCTGCCGAAGAACGTCTGGCAGTACGTCGTGCAAATCCCGCGTTTGGCCTCGCTCGGCACGCGCTTCGTGCTGCAAGGCGGAACGCAATACAACCTCGCGGCGGTCAAGGCGCAGGTCGATTACATCAAGCAACGCGTACCGGGTGGCCAGGTATTCGTACACCCGCACACCGGTGAAGCGGGCGCCATCGGCGCGGCGATCGAGACGCTGCGCCGCTACAAGCGCAGCGGCGTGACGCGCTTCATCGGCATCGAGGCCGCGCTGAACCTCGAGTACAAGACCAAGAACGACGAAGAGACGGTGTGTCACTTCTGTCCGAACGAGTGCAAGCGCACGTTCATCGACACCACGCGCCCGGACGGTTCGTCCACGCGATACATCTCGGGCTTCTCCTGCGAGAAGGGCACCGTCGAGAGCAAAGACGCGATGCTCTCGCTGATGGAAGAGCGCAGGAAGACCGCGGCCGCGTTCCCGAACATCGTGAACTACGAGGGTGAGCGCGCCTTCGCCCACTTCTACGAGTGGGCGCCGCAGCCCGCCGCCGGCACGCCGATCGAAGACGTGAAGGTCACGAAGAGCATGTTCCGGGTGAAACGCGAGGCCATTACCCGGCCCTTCCAGCGCTCGAGTGAAGAAGCGGCCAAGAAGCGCAAACGCATTCGCGTGGGCATGCCGCGAGTGCTCAACATGTACAGCACCGGGCCGTTCTTCCGGACTTACTTCGAGGCGCTCGGCCTCGGCAAATCCAACGTGGTGTGGAGCGACGCGACCACCGAGGAGACCTGGGTCGAGGGCGGCAAATACGGCTCGATCGACCCGTGCTTCCCGAGCAAGGTCGTGCAATCGCACATTCACAACCTGCTCTTTCACAAGCACGAGCCGGAGCGGAACAAGGCGCTCAACTACATCTTCTTCCCGATCCTCACGCACGTGAACAACTTCGTGGTCGACACGCAGGACAACGCGTCGTGTCCGATCGTCGCCGGCACGCCGGACGTGACCAAGGCGGCGTTCACCAAAGAGGTCGACTTCTTCGCCGTGCGCAACATGGAGTACCTCGACCCCGCACTTTCCTTCGAGGAGCCCACGCTGCTCGCGCGGCGCATGTTCGAGACCTGGAAGGATCGCCTGGAGATCACCGAGGACGAGAACGACCACGCCTGTGCCGAAGCCTGGAAGGCGCTCAAGGCCTTCGATCTGGACTTGCAGGACAAGGGCCGCGCCATTTTGGAGACGGTCGAAGCCGAAGATCGCATCGCGATCCTGGTGCTCAATCGGCCGTACCACGCGGATCCGGGCCTGAATCATGGCATTCCGGACGAGTTCCAGGTGCTGGGTTACCCGATTCTGAGCATTCGCTCGATTCCGAAGGACCGCGAGTACCTCGATCGCTACTACAAGGACGAGCTCGACCGAGGCGTCATCAAGAGCCCGCTCGAAATCAACCACGTGTGGCCCGAGAACTACTCGGTGAACAGCGCGATGAAGGTGTGGGCGGCGGCCTTCGCGGCACATCATCCGAACGTCGCGGTGCTCGATCTATCGAGCTTCAAGTGCGGTCACGACGCGCCGACCTACGGCTTGATCGCCGACATCATCCAAACCTCGAAGACGCCCTCTGCCGCGCTGCACGACATCGACGCCAACAAGCCGGGCGGCTCGATCAAGATCCGCGTCAAGACCTACGCTCACTCACTGCGCTTGGCGCAAGAGCGACTGGAAGATTTGGCCGGCAAAAAGCGTGATCTGGCGCTGTCGATCGACAAGAAGCGCCTGGAGCTGCTCGGCCTGAAGCAGGCCCAGCTGGCGGCGGCGAAACAGCATGATCCGGCGATCGAAAAACAGATCGCCGAGACCATGGAGCGCGTGCGCGGCTACGAAGCGCGGCGCTCTGCCGAAGTCGAAGCGCCGAAGGGCGTGTTTCGTTTGGGACGGAAGCAGGCGGATGGCTCGATCGTCGCGATCGACCTGTCCCAACGAGCGACGGAAGCCGCCCCCGCGGCTGAGTGAAAAACGGTTTTTCTAGAGCGAACAGCAAGATTCCAGGGAGATAAGCACCATGACCCAACAAGTAAGCTTCGACGCGCCGGCGACTGTGAAGAAGAAGAGCCTCCCGATCGCAGGCCAAGCGATGGACATCGACGCAGAGCTCAAGAAGTTCGAAGACGAAGAGCGCGCGCGCCTCGGCATCGCGGTCGAGCAGCAATGGGTCGAGGACATGGCGAACCTGATGTTCACCAAGGCCGAAAAGGGCAAGATCACGCTGCTCATCGGTGGCTTGACCATCGCCCACGACTACTTGATCTCGGGCGCGTTCTCGGCGCTCGGCTACAACACCATCCCGCTCGACCCGCCCAACTACGACGCGCTCAGCGTGGGCAAAGAGTTCGGCAACAAGTCGCAGTGCAATCCCACGTATTTTACCGTGGGCAACTTGGTGCAGTACCTGATTCACTTGCGCGACAAGAAGGGTCTGACCACCAAAGAGGTAATCGACAATTACGTGTTCCTCACCGCCGGAGCCTGTGGCCCGTGCCGCTTCGGCATGTACGTGACGGAGTACCGGAAAGCGCTGCGCGACGCCGGCTTCGACGGCTTCCGCGTGATGCTTTTCCAGCAGCAGGGCGGCCTCAGCCAAGCTACCGGTGAAGCCAGCGGTTTGGAGCTGAATCCGGCGTTTTTCATCGGCCTCTTGAAAGGGCTGATCGCGGGCGACGTGATCAACGGCATCGGTTACCGCCTCCGCCCGTACGAGAAGGTGGCCGGAGCAACGGACGCAGCGATCGCCCAGGCCAAGGACATCTGTCGCGACGCCTTGCTCCACAAGAAGTCGATCTTGGCCGCCTTGATGCGCGCCAAGAAGATCTTCAAGACGGTCGAGGTCGATCGCACGATGCCGAAGCCCAAGGTTTCGATCATCGGCGAGTTCTGGGCCATGACCACCGAGGGCGACGGCAACTACCAGCTGCAGCGCTTCGTCGAGAAGGAAGGCGCGGAGGCCGACATCCAATTCGTGACCGCATGGATTTTGTACAACCTCTGGGAGGTTCGCTTCGATACCGCGTCGCGCGCGACCCTACGCGGAATGGACAAGAGCAAGTACGGCCTGGGCGGTACCGGGGAGTACGGCGTGTTCCAGCGCAAGATTGGGCTGTGGGCGGGCAACATCGCTCTGCGCACGGCGTTCCAGACTTTCGCCTACGCCGGCGGCTTCTACGGCTACCACTTGCCGGACATGGACGCCGTGGCCGAGGTGGCCGCGCCCTACTACAACAACGATCTGCGCGGCGGCGAGGGTCACATGGAGGTCGGGAAATTGATCCTCAACGTGGTCAAGAGCAAGGCCACGATGACGCTCAGCGTGAAGCCCTTCGGCTGCATGCCGAGCTCGGGCGTGAGCGACGGCGTGCAATCGCTGATCAACGAGAAATTCCCGGGTACGATCTTCTGCGCGGTGGAGACCAGCGGCGACGGCGCCGTCAATTTCCAGAGCCGCGTGCAAATGTACCTGTTCAAAGCCCGTCAAGCGGCGCAGGTCGAGTTCGAAAAAGCGCTCGCGGATACCGGCATGACGGTGGAGAAGCTGAAGAGCTTCCTTGCGGACAACCCGCGCTACGCTTCGCCCTTGCACAAGTCGGGGCACTACGCGGCGTCCACTTCGGCGGATCTCGTGCACGAGGTGGCGGAGGTTTACGGGAAATCACGCTACGAGCTGATGGCACGCAGCGCCCGTTCGCTGTTCGAGACGGTGAGCACGTTCGCTCGCGAAGCGGTGCAGAGCGCGCCCGAGCAGGCCAATGCCACTGCCAAGTTGCTGCGCGAGGCCAGCAAGGAGATCTACGAGATCACCAAGGAGCAAGCGCCGGTGATGGCCAAGGGCGCGCTCATGAGCGCGCGTACCAAGCTCGCGGTCGTGCTGCCGTTCGTCAAGCCGAACGAAGAATCGCTGCCCGTCGCTGCCGAGTGAGGCGGGATGAGTGAGCCCGTATCGACGGAGCTCGTGACGGAAATGCGGCGCCCCGGCAAGAATACCGAGGGCGCCGCATTTTTTCGAAGCTTCGTTCAGCGCGTGCCGGACAAGAACGTTTGGCGCATTTATCGCATCACGCTCGCGCTCGGCGTGGCTTACGGCACCGCCATCTCGGTGATCGCTAGATTTCTGACTACGCATGGGGTGAGCAAGCTGGACATCGGTCAGCTCGCAGCCTGGTTCGCGGCGGGCATCGTCGCGTTTTCGCTGCCCATGGGGCCGCTGGTGCGGCGGTTCTCAGCCAAGTACATGCTGGCGATCTCGCTAGCCGGGTATGCCGCCGCCGTCGTTCTGTTCCCGTTCACGCACACGTTTTGGGCACTCGCGGTCTTGCGTTTCTTCGATGGCGCCTGCTCGGTGGGCGTCTGGGTGAGCTCCGAGTCGATCCTACTTGCGCGATCGGGCAAGGAAAACAAAGCCTTTACCACCAGTTTGTATGCCATCGCGGTGGCCTGTGGGTACGTCGGCGGGCCGCTCCTCGCGTATGCCTGCACGAAGATCTTACCTTTGGAATTCGCCTTCATTTTGGCGGGTGTGATCGCGATCTGCACCAGCGCTTATGTGCTGCTGCGCTTGGCGCCGGACGTTCGTGGTGAGCTTCACGAAGATCATCCGATGGCCGCGATCGCCAAGGGCAGCAGCGCGCTCGCGCTGCTCTGGCGGATCAAGACTTCGTGCTTCGGCACCTTCGCGTACGGTTATTTTCAGGCCAGCGTGGTGCTCTTTCTGCCACTCTATCTGATGGAGCGAAAGGGCATTACCGAGTCGCAGACCATCGTCATCCCCGCCTATTTCGCAGGTGGAATGCTGCTCTTCTCGAACTACGCGGGGCGCCTCGGAGATCGCTACGGACATCTCTATTTGATGCGTATCCTCGGCATCATCGGAATGACGATGGTGCTCGGCTTCGTGTATCTCGACTCTTACCCAGCAATGTGCGTTGCCGTCTTCATTGCGGGGGCCAGCCTGGCGAGCATTTCGCCCGTGAGCTTGGCGCTTCAAGGTGTGGTTGCGCACCCCACCGAGTACGAACGCAGCACCTCGATTTACAACGCTTTCTACGCAGCAGGGATGCTGCTCGGGCCGTTCGCTTCGAGCTATCTGTTCGAAGAACGCGGCGGCGAAGCCATGCTCTTTTCACTGGCGCTGCTCTGGAGCTTATTCGTGGTGTTCGCCTTCGTTTTTCGCCGGGATGACCCAGCCGCCGCGCGGCAATCGGCGAGCCCCTGAGTTTCCCTTGGCAGGAATGATGCCAGTGCCCTACGATGCTGCGCGAAACGGCAATGCGTACAATCCCCTGCTTGATATCTGGCGTCTGTGTACTGATGGTGGCACACAGCGCGTTCGCGCAGACTGATTTGGAACGAGCCACGGCGCGCGACGCGGCCAACAACGGGCGCGCGGCGTTCGACGCGGGCAAGTACGAGAAGGCCATCGACTACTTGTCGCGCGCCGAACAACTCGTGCATTCCCCGACCCATCTGCTGTTCATGGCTCGCGCTCAAGCCAAGCTTGGTCGGCTGGTTGCGGCCCACGAGACTTACCTCAAGATCACCCGCGAGACACTGGCCGCCAACGCGCCGAAGGCCTTCGTGAGCGCGCAAGCAGCGGCCGAGCAAGAGCAAGACGCGCTGGACGACCGGCTGCCATCGGTCACCGTCACGCTCCAAGGTGCCACGACCGCCCCTGACGTCAGTGTCCAAATGGACGGCACCGCCTTGCCAGCCGCGATGATTGGCATTCCGCTGCCTGCCGATCCGGGTGAACACGTATTCAAGGCCAGCGGCCCGACGATCACGAGTGAGCCGGTCACGGTCAGGCTGGCCGAGGCTGCCAAGCTGACCGTCACGCTCAAGCTACACTCGACTGGGGCTGCTCCAGCGGTCGCCGCGCGACCCGCAGCGACGAGCGCGCAGCCGACGCCGGCCGCGACCGGCCCGACCACGGTGGCGGCGGTGCCAGTCGGCGGCGCAGCCTCACCTTCGCCAGAAGGCGCCAGTGCCGATCGCTCGAAAGGGCACGGCCCTGGGCTGTTGATCGCCTCGGTCGTCTCGTTCGGGCTCGGGGCAGTGAGCGCCGGCGTGGGTGCCTATTATTTGGTCAAGTCGAGCAGCACTCGCAACGACTCGGACAAGCTCTATGAGCAATGTGGTGGCACTAAATGCATGGACCCGGTCCAAAAGGACGAGATCGAGTCCAAGGACAACGAAGCCGATCACCAATCCAAACTAGGGATTGTCGGGCTGGTCGGCGGCGGCGTGGGCGTTCTCGCAGGCTTCACCTTCTTGATCCTGGACGTGAGCCGGAGCGACAAATCAGCCCAGCAGTCCACGCCGCACGTGACCCCGGTGTTCGGTTTCCGCTCGGTCGGTCTCGTCGGTACGTTCTGACCTCTGGCGCGGTAAATCGGCGCCGGCATCGTGTTTCCTGGGCCGATCGCCAAGGCCTCGCTCGGGAAGATGCACCGAGCGGCCTGCACTTCCCTAGGCCGGCGATAGATGGCAGAATCCGCACAATTTCCACCATGTCCGCACAGCCCATCATCATTTACACGAAGACCGACGAGGCCCCGGCGCTCGCCACCTATTCCCTCTTGCCGATCGTGCAGGCGTTCACCAAGCATTCAGGCCTGATCGTCGAGACGCGCGACATTTCGCTCGCGGGTCGCATCCTCGCCGTGTTCTCCGAGCTGCTTCCGCCCGCACAGCGGGTCGCCGACGCCCTGGCTGAATTGGGCGCGCTGACCCTCAAGCCCGAAGCGAACATCATCAAGCTGCCCAACATCAGCGCCTCCGTGCCCCAGCTGAAGGAAGCAATCCTCGAGCTCCAAGGGCACGGCTTTCAAGTTCCGGACTATCCGGAGGTGCCGAAGACCGACGCCGAGAAGGACGCCAAAGCGCGCTATGATCGCGTCAAGGGCTCGGCTGTGAACCCGGTTCTGCGCGAAGGCAACTCCGACCGCCGCGCGCCCAAAGCCGTCAAGGACTACGCGCGCAAGCACCCGCACTCGATGGGCAAGTGGTCAGCCGATTCGAAGACCACCGTGGCCACGATGGGCGACGATGATTTCTTCTCGAACGAAAAATCGGTCACGGTAGCCGCAGCCACGGACGTCCGAATCGAATTCGTCGGCGCCGATGGCACCGTCAAGGTCTTGAAGGACAAGACGCCGCTCAAGGCCGGCGAAATCGTCGACGGTTCGGTCTTGCGCAAAGCGAGTTTGGTCGCCTTCTACGAGCAGCAAATCGCCCGCGCCAAGCGCGAGGGCGTGCTGTTCTCGCTGCACTTGAAGGCTACGATGATGAAGGTCTCGGACCCGATCATCTTTGGCTATGCCGTGCGGGTTTTCTTCAAAGACCTGTTCGAAAAGCACGGCGCCACGTTCAGCAAGCTGGGCGTCGATTTGAACAATGGGTTCGGCGACTTGCTGGGCAAGATCCAAAGTCTGCCCGCAGCGGAGCAGGCCGCGATTCAAACCGAGATCCAAGCCGCCTATGCGGCCGGACCCGTGCTCGCCTACGTCAACTCGGACAACGGCATCACCAATCTGCACGTGCCGAGCGACGTAATCGTCGACGCTTCGATGCCCGCGATGATTCGCGCCGGCGGCAAGATGTATGACGCCCAGGGCAAGCTACAAGACGCGATCGCCGTCATCCCCGACAGCAGCTACGCCGGCGTGTACCAGGCCACGATTGACTTCTGCAAGAAGCACGGCGCGTTCGACCCCAAGACCATGGGGTCGGTGCCGAATGTCGGGCTGATGGCGCAAGCCGCCGAGGAATACGGCTCGCACAACAAGACCTTTCAGATCTCGGCCAAGGGCAGCGTGCGCGTCGTCGACAGCGCCGGCACCGTGTTGATCGAGCACGCAGTGGACACCGGCGACATTTGGCGTGCCTGCCAGACCAAGGACGCTCCAGTACAAGACTGGGTGAAGCTGGCGGTGAACCGCGCCCGGCTCAGCGCTACGCCGGCCGTATTCTGGCTGGATGCGCAGCGCGCACACGACGCGCAAATCCTGCTCAAGGTGGACAAATACCTGAAGGATCACGATACGAAGGGGCTCGACATTCGCGTGCTGCCGCCGGCCCAAGCCACCCAGTTTACGCTCGAGCGACTGATCAAGGGCGAGGACACGATCTCGGTGACCGGCAACGTGCTGCGTGACTACTTGACCGATCTGTTCCCAATCTTGGAAGTTGGTACCAGCGCCAAGATGTTGTCCATCGTGCCGCTGATGAACGGCGGGGGGCTATTCGAAACCGGCGCCGGTGGTTCCGCCCCGAAGCACGTGGAGCAGTTTCTGGAGGAGGGCTACTTGCGCTGGGATTCCTTGGGTGAATTCTTCGCGCTGGCCGCGTCCTTCGAACACGTGGGCATCATGTTCAAGCACGAGAAGGCCAAGGTCCTCGCCGAGACACTGGACGCAGCGAACGGCAAGTTCCTCGAGAACGACAAATCGCCTTCGCGCAAAGTCGGCGGCATCGACAATCGCGGCAGTCACTTCTACCTCGCGTTGTACTGGGCGCAGGAGCTGGCAGCGCAGAACAAGGACAGCGAGCTCAAGGCTCACTTCACCCCGATCGCAGCCAAGCTCGGCGCAGCCGAAAGCGTGATCGTGAAGGAGCTGGTCGAAGCTCAGGGCAAAGCCGTCGATATCGGCGGGTACTACCAGCCGGACGAAGCCAAAGCCAGCGCCGCGCTCCGCCCGAGCAAGACGCTGAACGACATCCTCGCGCTGCTCTGAGCGGCCTTGATCGAGATTGAAGCGGAGTGATATTCGCCACTCCGCTTCAATCTCGACGTGCAGTGTGCGCGCGGCGCTCCGCGCGGTAGGCCCGCAGAAACGGGGCCAACACCGGCTTCGGGCACGCGGGCGTCTCGTCCTCGCCGAGATCGAAGCATGCTGGCAGCAGCGTCCGCGTCTGCCAACGCGCGACCGCGATTGCCGCGACAGCGACGGCCCCGCCCGCCAACACATCGAGCGGGTAGTGCCACCCGAGGACGACGACCGCGGGCAGAGTCAGCAGGGTAAACGTCGCCGAAAGAACGAAAGCAAGTCGCGAACCGCGCGAGTAGTACAGCATGATGAACTCGTGCGTGACGTGCAGGCTGGGCATGCACGCGATGTAATTCCAAGTGCGAATTTCGCTGACCGTGCAGTTGAATACACCTTCAGTGTTGTATTTCAGCCAAGCGCGGATGTGGTTCGTGATCAGCGATTTCTCGTTCAGATACTCGAAATATTTGGGTTCGAAATAGCCAGGGCCTCGCGCCGGAAAGAGGTGGTAGGCGAGCCCCCCAATCAAGTAACACAAGGCAAGCGCGGCCAGGTACTCGGTCCTCTGACCGCGTCGGCGCAAAGCCACCAGCAGTGCCGTCGTGAGCGCCATGTGCTCGAAGCAGTGGAAATAAATCCAATCGAACATCTGGACGAATCGCGGATGCAGCGCGGCCCAAGTCGCGAGCACGCGGTGCGGCACGAAGCCGAACAACGCAGATTCCAGATGGACGATCGCGGCATCGAACTCGCGGCCGCCCATGAAAATGAGCGCCTTGGAAATGGTGAAGGCGTAGCAGACGACCAGCACGATCGTCGAGCAGACCGCTGTGTATGCGGCTTCCTCGCTGAGCCGCTTCCAATTCAGTCGCGGTGCATTGACGGACAGCCCGAGCAATCCAAGCGCGATCGAGTCGAAGACGTCGCGCGAAGAGTTCAGCAGAACCTTGTCCGCGATCAGCGCGACGAGCACGCGCGCGATGCCCGGCAGGAGAGCGGCTCGAAGAGCGCTCAGGCCATCTCCGCGGCCCAAAAGGCGGCCCGCGCCTTGCGTGTCCCAGCTTCCCCGGCGAGCCCAACCGCCGAGCCAGTAGACGGCCAGCAAAGCGAACGGAAAGCGCGGCTCGGCGAGCACCAAACGGAACGTTCGGAGCGGCTCGAGCCAGGTGTACGGTCCAGGCAAGCGACTGACGGAATGCGCGACGATCGCGGCAAGAAACGCCAAAAGGCTGAGCCAAGGCAAAAGACCGAACGTTCGATAAAGCTTCGTCACGGTGGTGGATACGCGGCCGAGGTGGCGGTCTGGCATCGATTTTGATTCAGCCCGGCAGCGAACGGAGTGTCAAACCGAGTCGTGGCCACGCGCTGAGCAGGCGTTGAACTAGATCGCGTTGCGCCTGGTAAGCGAACTCCAATTGCGGGTTGCCTCCTTCCGCAAAGCGGAGCCGGTATTGACGATGAAAGTCTTCCACTGTGGTCGCATCGCCCTGCGCGAGCGCGAACCACAGCCCTTCTTCGAACTCTGCGCGCGAGGCATCGGGGCTGAGCAGGCACTTTCGCCAAGCTTTCAGCGCGGGTTCGATGAGTCCGACTTTCGCCAATAGCCTCGCGCGTTGGACCGGCGGGGTGCTCGTCGGCAGGGCTTCGACGCGCTGGCGGTCGCGCTCGAGCTCCGGCAGCTTCTTCACCAGCTCGAGCGCATCGGCATAGGTGGGATCGACCGCCAAGGCATGGGCGAGTTCCGCGCGCGCGCCCGGGAAGTCATTGCGGTAACTGCTGAAAAGCGCCAAATTGAGCCCAAAGACGGGCTCCCCGCCCAACTCCGGACGGAAACCGGAGATCTGCCGAATGGCAGCCTCGAAGCGGCCGCTTCGCGCCAACACGGCCGCAGCGTTGTTGCTCAAGACGCGTCGGTTGTAACTCGTGTCGATGCAGCCCTCGTCGACTGAATAAGCGTGCGCGAGAAGGCCGCCGCGCGCGTAGAGTCGGCCGAGCTCTGCACACGCGGTCACTTGGTTGTTGGGATTGGCGTCGTAGGTGGCAGTCCACAGCTCCACCTCGTCCGACCAGGCATTGCTGCGCACGAAGGTCGCCACCGCGAAGGAGACCGCAAGCACCGCACATCCGGCAGCGACGAATGGTCCTCCCGCCCTCTCGCCGCTCGGCGCAAGTAGCAGAGTCAGCCCCAGGAGCGGTAGGTACAAGAAGCGATCGGCAGCAACCACGTTCAGGCTGATCGGCAGGAGGTGCAGTACCAAAGCGAACGCCACGATGATCAACGCCAATGGGGCCAGCTGCTCCCTTCGCACCCGAGCACCGCGCCGCATGGCCCAATAGCCAGCACCGAGCAGGACCGCGCAACCGAGCACTGCGTAGCTCACACTTGGCTGATCCAACCGCCCGATCTGAAGATTCGGAAACCAAGGGGCGAGCAGCATCACTAGGTAGTGACCGACGGCAGCGGCAGCCGGCACGAAGTGATGCTGGAGCGAAGCAGTCTGATGTCGAGCTACATCCGTCGCGTTCTCCCGCAGCGCCAAATAAAGAGCGAGCGCGAGCGCGGTCGGCAGCATCCGCCGCAAACGCGCCGAAAAGGCGCCGTTCGCGGCGAGCTCGGCGACCAGCACTGCAGCCACGCCGGCCAAAGCGACCTCCTTGCACATCAATCCAAGGAATAGGAATGCGCCGCACGAGACTCGGCTCCAGAGGCGTTTGCCGGTTTGACAGAGCAGCGCGCAAAGCACGAAAAATGTGGCTAGAACGTCGGTTCGTCCAGAAACCCAAGCCACGGCTTCAGTCAGCCGCGGATGAAGCGCCCAGAGCGCGGCTCCGAGCACGGACGCGGTGCCCCCGCTACCTCGGGTTCGCAACAGCCAAAACAGTAGCGCGGTCGAAGATAGGTGAAAGGCAAGATTGGTGAGATGAAACCCAGCCGGACTATTGCCGTGTGCTGCGCGATCGAGCGCCAAGCTGAGGATGGTCAGTGGGCGATAGTAGATGCGTCCTTGTGCGAGGTCGTCGGCTTGCCAAAAGCCTTGTGTGAAGTACTCGGGCAACGGATGCAGGGTTTGAACCAGCGGCGTCCGCTCGATCAAGTGTTGGTCGTCCCACACGAAGGGTGCGCCCAGGACCGGCAAGTAGCTCGCCATGACGAGAACCAGAACGAAGCCCAACAAGAGCCACGGGCGAGGAGCACCAAGCGCGCCACGCGCTGAGCTTTCGGCGGCAAAGGTCCTAGCCAATTCTGCAAAGCCTAACAACTGCGGCCAGCGGAGAGAAGGGCTTTACTTCGTTACGTGACTCTTTGTGTAGGCTGATTGAACCGTCACGGGCAAGCCGCGTCGTGCGGCAACATCGAATGGGGCCGGCCCGATTGCACCGCTTCGCATGTAGTCAGGCACGGCGGCGGCGGTCCACTCGGATCTCCCGGGGGCGCGCACGGCAACCAGTGCGGTTTGTCGTCCGTGGCCAGGCAGTCATTCGGCGTGATCCAGCACGTTCCCGTGCCGGGCATGCCACAGCTGCTCATGTTGAAGAGCAGATGCGCGCAGCTCGCGTACGAACCACAATCGTCGTTGCTGATGCAGGTGCGCGCGCCAGACTTGCACTCACCGGCCGCGCTTGCGGTAATGCCGTACTGCTGCCGAAGGGTATCGTTCCAATACGTGATGTGATCGCAGCCGCACACTGGCTCTCGCGCCGCGTCGTCCGAAACCGGGCGCGGCAGGCAGACGCCACCGGGCTCCGAACAATCTTGTTTCTGACAAAGCCAGGCCGGATCGCAATCGTCGGTGGTTTGGCACGGTTTATCGACCAAGTCGCCACCGGCTGCGCCGGTCATCGCGGCGCCGCTCCCGCCGGCCACACCCAGAGATCCTCCGAGGCCGTGGTCGCCAGCGCTGCCGCCCGATGCAGCCATCGCTTCGGAGGCGGCCGATCCGGCCTGGGCTACCGCTGAGAAAACAACGATTTCGCCGCCATCGCAGGCGCCGACTCCGACCAGCAACGCGAGCGTCAACAGCGAGCGCAGCGCCGCGCGGATCATCGGCAAGCCTGACTGCGCTGGCCGCGTTGTTCGTTCGTGCTTCCGAGCGAGAGCGAGAGGCCAGCCAAGGCAATCGGGCGCACCCGTGAGGGCTCGAAGAAGGACTGGCTTCCCTCCGGGGTCTGAACGACATAGCGATGGGGCGCGAGAGCGACGTCGGCGTCGAGCGCAAGCAGCGCGCTGACGCCCCGCCCGAGCTGCAGCCTCATTCCGAGCATGCCGGACACCATCGGCTCCGACACGGTCGCGCTGGTACTCGAGACCGCACCCGGCGGCGAACGCTCGCCACTGACTTGAATCCAATCCCCGCCCCCACCAATCCCGGCGAAGCCCGTCAGATCCTGCGTGGGCTGCCATTCGAGCAGGGGCAGCGCGCGCACGCCCAAGAGCCCGAACGAAGCCAGCGCATTGGCGCTCTCGACGCCTGCCGCGGGATAGCCGGTCAGGCTGAGAAACGCGCCAAAATGCCAACGCGCGTGGCCGTGGTTGAGGCCCAACCCGGCGCCCACGCCGGCGCGAAAACCCGCGCCGAAGTCGGCGCCGCTGGCGAACAGACTTGCGCGCAGCTGCCAGCGTTCGCGGCGCTCGAGTGGTCTCTCGGGCTCGAGCTCGACCGCCTGCTCCTGCGCGACCGGGGCCGCCGGCGCTGGCGCCACGGCACGCGCAGCCAACGATGACTCCACCGCGGCGCATACCACGTGCGCCATGGTCTCGATCGAGATCTCGAGCGAAAGGCCTTCGGGCAGTGTGCGGCGCTCCAGATCCTGTCGGCTCTCGCCGTCCACCACCACGACGCGCGGCGGCGCCCCGGTGCGCAGATCGACATAGGCCTCGGCGAGACCCGGCGCGTGCGAAGTGGCCAGCAGCGCTTCGTCCGCGCCGGCCGCATCGCGCACCACGACCGCGACGTTAGAGCGCGAACACAGATCTTGAATGGCGTCGCGCGAGCTGCTGACTGCTTCCGCGGAACCCGCGACGTACACGCGCACGATCGGCGGCGTTTCGCTACCGAGGGCGACCGACGTCAGGGCCATCACGCTCGCAGCCGCTAGATAGCCGGCTCCTCGCTCGAGATTCACCGCATGCCCAACGCCGCGAGACGCTTCGCGGCCAAGCGCGCGTGAACCGAGCCCGGAAACCGGCTTTGCACCTGTCCCCAGGCGGCTGCGGCTTGTGTCGACTTGCCCAGCTGTTCCAAGGCGCGAGCGCGCCCCACCAACGCTTCGGCGGCCAAAATCGGCGTGCCTTCGGCGAGATAGCGATCGAACCCCGCGAGCGCTGCCTCTGGATTGCCGCGTTCGAGCAACAGCTGGGCGAGCAACGCACGCGACAGCTCACTCTCGGACGAGCTCGGGTAGCGGCTCTGAAGCGCCCGGTACAGACTCACGGCGCGATCCACGTTGCCGTCTCGGCGAGCGCGATTGGCGTCGGCAAACAGAGCCGCCGCATCGACCGGCGCCGCTGGCACGTCGACTGAGCCCGCTTCTGCGGGCCCCACCGGGGATGCGCCAACCGAAGCTTGCCCCGGGTGCTCGGGAGCTGCGAGCGCGGCCTCGGTTCGGCGGGAACGCACGGCCGATGGCGCGGGCGCAGACGGGATGGCCACGACCGCGGGGGTCGGCAGTGCGATTGCACCAGACGCGGCAGGCACTGCAACGGCGGCAACCGGCGCGGCGTCGCTCGCACTCGCTTCGATCGCAGGCGCGAGCGCGGCGTCCCGCGCGCCGACTGCTCGCTTCTGCCCGAGTGTGGGCTTCGCGTCGCTCGCTCGCGCGCCAGGCTCGGCGGGCTTCGGCTCCCGCGACCAAGGCAACCAGTGGCCGCTGAGCGCGCCCGTGATCACTGCGGCCATCGCGCCGCCTGCGCACAGCACGAGCGCCGCTGCCAGCATCACCAGCGGCCAGCGGTGTCGGGAGCGCGCACGAACCGAGCGCGAAGCTCGCGGAGCGGACAGCTCACGCGGCACTCCCCCAACGCTCCTTTGGCGCGCGCCGCCCGCGAACGTCAATGGCGGACGTTCTACGAGAGCCGGCGCGTCTTCAGCGAGGTCGGAACGAACCGCGATCTCGAAGCGGCAGCTCGAGCACTGCGCCAGATGAGCGTCCAAACGCTCACGCTCGCTGGAAGTGAGCGAGCCTTCGGCGAGCTTGTCGATCAGCTCCTCGGGATGAATGTCGACCACCTTCATGGCGCCACTTCCAGCTCATCGGCCAGCGAAGGATCGGCCTCGATGCGACGGCGCAGCGCCTCTTTCGCCAGTCGCACTCGACTGCGCACGGTGTTGAGCGGCGCGCCCGTCGCCTGTGCGACGTCCTCCAAAGACCAACCGAGCATGATGCGCAAGGCCAGTGCATCCGCCTGTTCCTCGGGCAGGTCCGTGAGTAAATCTCGCAGCGCGCGCTTGCGCCGTTCGGCAGAGACATCACACCCGGGCCAATATGCGTCCGGATCGGCCGCCGAAATCTGAGCCAGTGACTGGCTCCGCAGGCGTCGCAGCGCGGCGTTGCGCCGGGCGCGCAAAGCCACGTGCAGCGCGATGCGCGAGGCGTATCCCGCCGGATGGCATTCGCCGCGGAAGGCGCTCAACGCTTGCAGCACCGCGATCAACGATTGCTGGATCACGTCGTCGACTTCAGGGTGACGTACGCCGAGCACACCATTGACCACACGCGACAGCGTCGGCCACACCCGATCCAGGAAGCGACGCGTGGCCGCGGGATCCCCGGTACCCGCCAGCCGCGCCAACGCCGTCAACTCGACTGCGTCGTCTTGGCTCGCCGACGAGCTCGGTTTGTTGGGCGCGACGACCAAGCTCATTCGATCATGAAGTGTGCATCAGCCAGCACGAGCGATCACTCGTGCTCGAGAAATGTGCATCAGTCGCGCTTTTCTTCGCAGCCTGCGGGGGGCGATCCCCCCGGTGATTTGCCGCCGCTTCAACTACTCTGCGGCAGGCGATCCGGGCAGGCTGGGACGAACTTCGGGGTCGTGCTGATCCGTCTCCCCCGCTCGGTCGAGCGCAAATTTGAATAAGACCGGGCCGACCATTTCGTTGATCGCGACCGCAGCGATCGCCAGCGAGCGGAAACCTTCACCAAAACTGGGGAAAGTCTTGGCGATCACGACCGACAACCCCAGCGCGAGGCCCGCCTGCGAGACCAAAGAGGACCAGCCCCAGCGCTTGAGGATCGCCGGATCCTCCGCCAGCCGGCTGCTGACGCGACCGGCGAGCACGGTGAACAAGGCTCGACTCGCGCACAGCGCGACGGCAACGGGCCAGAGCTTCTGAAGGAGCGGGATGTCCAGGTGCGCGCCCGCCGTGGCGAAGAAGACCACGAACACGACGCTACCGGTCTGCTCGATGGAGTGCAGAAGCTTGGGGCCCTGGTCCGAAAGGTTGGTGACCACGAAGCCAGCAGACAAGAACGCGAGCAGCGAATCGACGTGGATGTAGGTGAACGTGTCGCTCAGTCCAAAGCCGATCGCCAAGAGCACCAAAAGCAGTTGGCGCCCCACCAAGCGCAGATAAATCGCCAGGCCCAAGCCAAGCGTGACGCCGACCGCGACGCTGCTCAAGATCTCGTGCCCGAGCACCGTGAAGTCTTCGAGCGAAATACCGCCGCTGGCGGTGATCAGCGGGCGCGCCAACATCAGCATGGTCGCGAGTAGGATCACGACCACCACGTCAGACAGCATGATGAAGGCGAGCGAGAAAGTCGCGACGGGGCCCTTGGCACGTGTCTGCGAAAGGATGCCCATGCAGGCCGAGGGACTGCGACTGACCGCGAGCACTCCCCAGAGCAAGGACACGCCAATCAACGCCTTGACCGTCATGCCCTGAGTAAAGGGCACGAAGCTGGAGATGGCCAAAAACACGCCCGCCACGCACACCAGCACGAACGTGCTTTGGATCAGCGTTGCCCAAGCCAGCCCGCGCGCCACCGAGCGTAGGGTTTCGAGGCGCAATTCCGCCCCGCCCGCGAGCGCGATCAGCGACAACGCCAGGGTGTTCACCGGCGAAAGCTCCTCCACCGTGTGGTGATCCACCAAGTGCAGAATGTGCGGCCCGCCGATGATGCCTGCCAGCAGGTAGCCGGACAGATGAGGCAAACCGATGGTCTCGAGCAGCTCACTCATCAGCGTGCCAGCGAGCAGCAAAAAGCCGACCGCGGCCACGGTGCCCAAGTGGGTTTCCAGCTCGGGCGCGACGCGGGTGACTCCGTACAGCACGCCGAACGTGACCAGCAGCGACGCGGCCTGAATGGCGCGGGTGGCGATGGTTTTTTTGGGGCCGCCGTGGCCGCTCATGCTTCGCTCGGCAATGTGGGTTGGGCGTTTTCGGGTGGGACTTCCGGTTTGATCTCGCCTGCGCGGGCCAAGGCCCGGCGCAGCGCCGCCGGTCCGAGCCATTCGCCGACCAGCACGCCCACGGACGCAAGCAGCAGCACCGTGTCAGCCACCACGCCGGGGTGGCGCACCGCGAGCGCCAAAGCCACGGCCAAACCGAGCGCGCCACAAGAGAGCATGCTACCGCCGAATTCCAAGCCCACGCCGCTGACCGGCTTGGCCGTTACGGAGAGCAGTGCACCGCACAAGACGCGGGCCAAGATCTTCGCAACCAGCGCCGTGGCCACCAGCACCAAGAGCGGGATCGGCAGCTTGACGTTGACGTAGGCGCCCGCGAGCAGCACGACCGGGAGTAGCACGGGCTTCTCGGTGGGAGTGACCATGGCTTTGATGTCGACGCGATGCCGCGACACGATGGCGAGCGTGAGGCCCATGGCGAACGTCGCGCTGATCGGGGATAAATTGAGGCGCGCCGCGGCCCCGGTACCGAGCAGCGAAGTGCCGAGCAGAATGCCCCAGCTTTCGTCGCGTCGAAATTCGCGACCGAGCAGGAGCGCCGCGGTGAAGCCCAGCACCATGCCCAAACCGAGCGAGACGAGCACGCGCTCGAACACCGAAAACGCCGGCAGGGCCGCGCCCGGAAGCCAAGCATTGACGACCGAAAGCGAGAGCGCCGCGAAGAGCGCACTCGCTCGCGCGGTGTCCGCGGCGAGATCGGCGAGTGGGCCTTTGGCGCCATAGCGCTCCACAACCCAACGCACGCTGTGGCGAGTCGTTTCGGAACAGACGATGCCGGCCGTGGCCGCGAACGCGATCACCTCGACGCGCGGCAACGGGGAAAAGTAACTTGCGCCGAAAAACACGGAGGCAGACACGCAGGCGCTGACGAGCGCCGACATGGCGATGCCGAGCGCGATGTGGGGCACTGGCACGCGCCGTTCGCCGACACGCAGGTAGCTCACTCCGAGCACGAGGCCGAGCCAGCTGACGCCCACCAACACCACGGGCTGAAAGGTTTCGACCAGGGAGCGCCCCACGACCGACAGGACCTGAGGGCCGAGCACGAAGCCGAGTACGAGGTACTCGGCACCCGACGCCAAACCGAAGCCGCGGATGGCGCGGCCGCCGACCAGGATGCTGCCCAAGTAGGCGAGCACCAACAGGCCGAGCAGGAAAGCGATCGCGTTCACTCCGGCACCACGCGCGAGCGGCCTAGGGCGATCCCGGCCAGGGCCAAATCATCGAGGACCGTCTGGGCCATCGACTGCCGTGCGTCGAGCGAATCGCACAGTGCGCTGAGTCGGTAGACCGCGCCGTCGACGTCGAAGCTGAGCAGATCCAAACGCGCGTCGTGGCCGCATTTTTTTCCGGCTTCGCTCAGGACTTCGCGCACTTTGTCTTGGGCTGCGCTGGGCGCCACCGCCACGTCGACGCTGAGCCGAGGGTGCATGCCGAGCACGCGCAGCGGGCGGATCAAGGACAACAAGTGCGGTACGCGTGTTTCGACGCGGTGCGCGTCCAACAGCCGAACCTCGAGCAGGTTGATGGCCGAAATTCGCGCGGTCACACCGCCCATCTCGGCGAATTCTCCAAGCCGAAGCCGGCGACCGAACAGCACCGTAACCCCGACCACGCCGGACGCGAGCAGCGGCGTGCTGGCCAAACCGAGC
Organism: Pseudomonadota bacterium; assembly: GCA_037200885.1. Classification (GTDB taxonomy): domain Bacteria; phylum Myxococcota_A; class Polyangia; order Polyangiales; family Polyangiaceae; genus PMG-095. Next base: position 392,773 of record JBBCIN010000001.1, on the reverse strand, counting down.
GCAACCAAGATCACGGCGCCGGACCGACCGAGCGAGCCGTTGGCGTCACCGGTTACAATCGGTCCGGCAAAGACCAACGCGGAAACGACGATCGCCGAGCGGAGCAGGACACTGGTGGGCGCGGCCAGGTCCGCGGGCAACCAGGGTAGCGGTGTTTCGCCGCGTGCCACGCTCGCAAAGAACAGTCCGACGAAGCGGACCAGCACGAACACGGCCAACGCTGCGATCGCCGCGACGATCAACAGCGGCAGCGCGCTCGCCAAGCGCTCCATCAGCTGCGACACGGGCAGGACCACGAAGCCGGTCAAGCGCTGCGTGTAGTTGCGGGTGGCGTCGAACAAGGACAGCGCGACGACCAGCCAGGCATAGGCAATGACGGCTTGGCCGAGCCATTTACCCAGGCTGAGTGCCATCACCGCACTGCTGCGCAGGGTCGCCGGCCGCACGACCTCGATCTTCTGCACCTTGATGGACAATTCGCGATCGGGGCGCGTGTCCAAAAATTCGCGGCCGCTCTCGGCAAATTCGCCGAGTTTTCTGATCAGGTAAAACGCGATCAGGCCAAAGAAGACCAAGAGCGAGATCGAGAACACGCTCTTGGCGACAGCGGCTCGCCTGCCCTCTGAATCGAGTGCTTCACGAACTTTGGCGGTAATGCCAGCGGCGTACACGTCGAGCGAGGACTCGCCGGCCGCGTTGGCGTCTTCCAAACTGAGTTGGACGATCGGGATCTGGCCAATCCGAACCACCACCACGTCGCCCTCGGGTTGACGCGTGAGGGGCGCGGATTTGTCCGCCTTGAAAGCGCGCTGCAGGGCGTCGCTCGCTTCACGAGCGCGCACCTCGGCGGACTTGTTTCCGCGGGCAACCAGCGTGAACACCGGCGCGTCGCCCAAGCGCACCACGGCGGAGGCAGAGTTAGGCAGAGCCGACGCGCTGGGCGCCGGCGCTGCGGAAGCGCTCGGCGGCGAAACCGTTGGAACGGCGCTCGCGACGGGCGGCGCGCTCGGCCCTGACGCAGGCGTCGGGACCGGGACCGGGACGGGTACCGGAGGCGGTGGTGCTGCGGGTGCAGGCGCAGGTGCAGGCTCCAGAGCGGGTGGGGACGGCAAAGTCGCCGCGGACGGCAAAGTCGCCGCGGACGGCAAAGTCGCCGCGGACGGCAAGGCCGAAGCCGAATGCGAGGGCGAGGCCGCAGGGGCTGCCGGAACGGACGCAGACGGCGCCGCCGAGGACAAAGACCGCCCCGAGACGGCCAGCGGGGCCGTAGCCGAAGCGCTGGCAGCGACGGGCACTGCCCACGCTCGCCCCGAGCCCAACAGCCCAATGGTCAAGCACAGCCCGATGCGCAGGCGCCGGAGCCCCCGAACTCGTGCCGACGTAGAAAAACCGACTGAAGTTCTCACGCTGGAACGAGCAGCTTCGGTCACCGGTTTCACAACTGCAAGCACAATCCGGAGCGTCGAGCCCCCCCACGGACCACAGCCAAACACCCACACCAGCGGCGCCCCGGATGTCCCTTGCCGAAAATTCTGTGACAAGGGTAGCTTACGCGCCCCGATGACGACGACTCAGCACCCAGACCGCGTGGTCTTGCACATCGCAGGCAATGACCGCCCTGGCGTCACTGCGCGCCTAGCAGAAGTGATCGCCGAAGACGAGAGCGCCCAGCTCATCAACATCGGCCAGTCGGTGCTGCACGGCTACTTGATGCTGTCGGCGATCGTCGACATTCCGCGGGACTCGAACGCGCTGCGAAAGTTGCTATTTGCGGCGACGGACATGGGGTTAAGGTTCGAGGTCACACCTTTCCGCAGCGAATCGGAGCACGAGGCACGCAGTGACGTGAGCTCGCTCAGCGTCATCGTGCTCGGGCCGCTGCGCGACGGCGTGGCCACGGCCTCGATCACGAGCTTCATGGCCAAGCGCGCGATGAACATCCGCGAGATCCGCTCGCTCAGCGATCAGGAATTGGACGGCCTCGAGCTAATCGTCGATTTACCCGCGGGCACCGCGCTGAGCGCGAACGAGCTGAGTGTGCTGCGCGGGCACCTGCTCCGCCTAGGCATGGAGCTCGGCGTCGATCTGGCCGTCCAACGCGATGACATGTTCCGCCGCAGCAAGCGGCTGGTCTGTATGGATGTCGATTCGACGTTCGTGAAGGGCGAGCTCATCGATGAGCTGGCCGAGTTGGCCGGCTGTAAAGAGCAAGTCGCGGACATCACCGCGCGCGCAATGCGCGGCGAAATCGACTTCAAGCAAGCCCTGACCGAGCGGGTGAAGCTGCTCGAGGGTCTGCCCTTCGAGCGCGCGCGTTCGCTGATGGAGCGCTTCGAGCTCACGCCGGGCGCCGACCGCTTCGTGAAGGTTTTGCACAGCCTCGGCTTCTGTGTGGGGCTCGTCAGCGGCGGGTTCACTTTCTTCGTCGATGAGCTGAAGGCTCGCTTCGGGCTCGACTTCGGGTTCGCCAACGAGCTGGAAGTCTTGGACGGCAAGCTCACGGGCAAAGTGCGCGGCACGATCGTCGATGGTGAACGAAAAGCTCAGATTTTGAAGGATATGGCCCAGGTGTACACCTGCCGCCTGGAGCAGACCGTAGCCATAGGCGACGGCGCCAACGACATCTTCATGCTGCAAACCGCCGGCCTCGGCATCGCCTTCCGAGCGAAGCCCAAGCTGCAAGAAGTCGCCGACATGAGTTTGAATCACCACGAGCGCCTGGACACGCTGCTCTACCTGATGGGCTTCAACTCGCGGGATTTGCGGCTGGCCTAACCGTCTTCGGACGGGTCAGGGGCGCATGCTCGTCGTAGCAGCGCCCTTGGTCAGATCGATGATGCGACGGGCCGCGCCCACGTCGACCAGCAAACTCTCGAAGCGTTCCAGGTTCGCCGAGCGTCCGGCCTCGAGCGCGTCGACCACGGCGTCGGCGATCATCACCAAACGAACGTGCGGCGCGCCGATGGCCTGAGGGTCGTGGTGCGCGGCGCAAGCATCGACGATTTCGGTCGGTAATTTCCAGGCCATCGCGACTTCGGCGCCAGCTGCGGTGTGATAGCGCTGCACCAAGTCGCTGACGAGTTTGGCGTCCGTGATCCGGTTCGGAAGCCCGTCCAAAATTCGGTAGATACGCGCTTCGCCAATGTCGTGAAGCAGCCCGCTCATGTAGTCGTACTCGCTCTCGATCTCGAGCTCACGAGCCGCGGTGCGAGCCGCAACCGCCGCCACCACGCTGCGCTTGAAGGACTTCTGCACTTGGATTTGGTAGCGCTTGAGTCCACCGGCCGAAGCCGCGTAAACGACCTGGAACAGTAGATCTCGCGTGTTCGCGAGTCCTAGCCTCACGATCGCAGACTGAGTGGAGGAAGTGAGCAGCCCGCGCCAATAGGCCACGCTATTCGCGACCGACATGAAGCGCGCAGCGATCGGCGGATCGGTGTCGACCAGCTCTGCGAGATCGTTGATGCGAGCGTCGGGATCGTTGGCGAGTCGCAAGGCAGCTTCGGCGACCTGCGGCAGCACGGGCAATGCGGCGCGGCCCGTGCGCAAGCGTTTGACCAGCTCGCGCTCGGTCTCCGACATCTCGGGTGTCGGTTCGGACGTCACCATCACCGGCACGATGGCCTCGGCGTCTTCGCACGCGGGGGCTTGGCTCGGCATGAACTGCAGAAAACTGGTCACCCGGAATGCCTTTCCCAAGTGATCAAGATCGGCGGTTCGGGCGGAGTCGGAATCGACGGGCGAGGCGGATGCAGTGACTCTTTGCCTTCCAACTCGGGCAGCGTTTCGCCAGGTGGAACCATGACCACGCGGTTTCTTCCACCGCGCTTGGCGGCGTAGAGCGCGAGATCTGCACGATGCACCAGCTCTTGCGGCGTTTCTTCGAGCTGCCGCGGATCGAACACGGTCGTCCCGATGCTAATCGTGACTCGGCTGGGGCCTGGTGAAGGTGGAACCATCTCTTCCACCGCTTGGCGTAGGCGTTCGGCGACCAAGCGCGCTGACTCTGGTCCTGCGCCGGCTACGATGGCCACGAATTCTTCACCGCCATAACGTCCAATGATGTCGCCTGGACGCAAACCATTTTTGATCACATTGGCGACGGCGATCAGCACGCGATCTCCGCTATCGTGCCCGAAGCGATCGTTGACCTGCTTGAAGTGATCGAGATCCAGGAACAACACGCCAAAGCGCTCTCGCAATTGACAGCGTTGACGCACGGTCGCCTCGAGCGAGCGCCGATTGAGCACGTTGGTCAGCGGGTCGATTTGCGCGTCACGACGCAAGCTGTCGCGCTCGTCGCGCAGTCGCTCGAGAGCGTCGTAGAAGCGCTTATTTCGGAGTTGGACCCGGATGCGAGCGCGCAGCTCGACTTCGCGGATCGGGTGCGCCATGAAGTCATCGGCGCCAGCGAGTAGGCCGCGCGCGGCGCTATGCTCTTCGGCGTCGTCACCCAAGAGCAACACCGGGTAGTGACGGCGCGGGTCGCTGGCCCGCAGCTCGCCGCACAGTTCGAGCCCGCTGCCACTCGGGAGCTCGACCGCGAGCAGGATCAAATCGGGCTCGTACTCCGAGGTCAGGCGCAGCGCCTCATCGCCGTCCGGCAGGTACACGGCCTCGTAGCCCTCGGAATCGAGCATCGCGCGCACGACGGCCCGGCGCTGTTCGTCCGGATCGACGACGAGGATGCGCCCAGCGCGCTCGGCAATTGGCGGATTCGTCGAGAGCCGCAGTGAATCTGGTGTCGGATAGGGAAGCATTCTCGATTCGGCGCCGCCGTGCCGATCATCATAAACGGACCGGCGCTCTGTGGCCTAAGTGCAGACACACGTTACTTCGAAATTGGGGCGACCCGCCCCCAACCCTGAAGAATGCCGCTTGCTGACCGTTTAGTGGAAAAGCACGATGTTCTGGAAGAAAGCGAACGGGACTTCCGCGCCAGAATCCGCAGCGCAGCCGGCAAACGTGGAAGACGCCGCGCTCGATACGGTGGCCAACTTACTGAAGGCATTCGGCGAAAACGCTTTCGATACCGACAATGTGAGCGCGCAGGAAACTCGCGCCGAGTGCGACGGTTGGGCGCAGAAAATCACCCTCGGTGCTGGCAAGAGCGGCGATTCGGAGCCGGGCGAAGCCAAGCCCTTCAGGCGCGACTTCGGCGGCGTTCGCCGCTATTTCAGCGCTCAGCGCTCGCACGAACGCGAGTTCGTCGGCCGCAGCTTGGGTAACCTCAGGGAGGCCGTCCACGCCTTCGCGCGCTGCCTGACCACCACCGTCGGCGAAGACCGCGCCGCCGATGAACGAGTCGGCGCGCAGCTAGGCAAATTGGTCGGTGCTTTTCAGTCCAACGACTCGGAGGCGATTCGCAGTGAGGCAGAGGGCATCGTCCTCGTCGTGCAAGAGGTGATGGCCAAGCGCTCGGAGAGCCAAAAGCGCATGCTCGGCGAGCTCAGTCAGAAAATTACCGATCTGCGCGACGAGCTTCATGAAGTGCGCGAGAAAGCCGCGCTCGACCCGCTGACGCAGCTGTTCAACCGTGCGGCGTTGGACGCGCACCTCGACCGCGTCGCAGATCTGGCATTTTTGCTCAGCTCGAGCCCATGCATCTTGATGATCGACGTGGACCACTTCAAGAAATGCAACGACAGCTACGGGCACGCAGCTGGCGACGAAGTGCTCCGCCGCGTCGCCGACGGCCTGGTCCGGAACTTCTTGCGGCGCGAGGACTTCGTAGCCCGCTATGGCGGCGAAGAATTCGTGGTCGTGATCCCAGATTCCTCGGTGCACAACGCCGAGCTGCGCGCAGGACGCGTGCTTCAATCCTTGGGCGAGCTCGAAATCGAGACCGGCAAGGGCAAAATCCACATCACCGTCTCGATCGGCTTGGCGTCGCTCTCTTCCGGCGACACCGGCGGCAGCTGGCTCGCGCGGGCAGACGCGGCGCTTTACGAAGCCAAGGGCGCGGGCCGCAACTGCGTGCGCGTCGCCCGTGAAAACGCCAGTGGAGTGGCCTCGATTGTGCCGCCCCGGTCGATCATCCCCGGACCGCGTTCGATCCCGGTGGGTCGACAGAACTCGTAGCGCAGCGAACGCTCAGTGACCGTGGCCGCCGTGGCCGTGGCCGCCATGGCCGTGACCACCGTGATCGTCCTTTGGAGCCACGTAGTCGGCGGGCTTGGTGGCGCCCTCACCCCAGAAGAACTTCTCGAGCTCGGTCATCCAAACCCGTTGGCCCTGTTCGCTGGTGACATCCAAGCGGTACTCGTTGATCAGCATCTTCGAGTGCTCGAGCCATTGCCGCCAGGCAGTCTTCGAGACGGTGTCGAACACCTTCTGTCCGAGCTCACCTTTGAACGGGGGCTTCTCCAGGCCTTCGGACTCTTGACCAAGCTTGATGCACTGAACGGTTCGTGACATGGGGCGGCCTATCTTGCCGCGCACTGGCCGCCCGTCAACCCGGAACCGGGCCCTTCGGGTACGGCTGCTCGACGGTGACCGAGAAAGGTACGGCGCCGCGATAGAAACGGCCGCTGATCTCGCTGGCTTGGCGAGCGCGGGCCGCGAGCACCACGCCCACGACAACTGCAACCGATGACGCTTTCTGCCCGGCGGCTTCAGTCAGCACATCGCCGTCTCGTAAGCCAACACCGAGCGCCGAGACGCTCGACAACAGCAAACCCGCCGGGCGCTGCGCATTGGCTTTCACGAACACCGCATTGGGCATGGCACGGCGAGCGGCCAGAGCCAAAACCTGGGCCGAAGAAATGCGGATGCCGGAAAGCGCGGCCGCACGCGCACGCGCAGGCTGATGTGGCCGCTTCGCGTCGATCGCGGCGCTGCGCACGCCCGGCGTACCGTCGGACGGCGGCTCTAGCTCTTCGGGCCCGCCCGGCGAAGCTTCTGCCAACACCGGAGGAGGTGTCGGCACGACCGCGATCAGCCACGCCGCAATCCCATTCCCGAGCGTATCCGCATGCGCGCTCGACCAGGCCCGGACCGCGAACGCCGGGAGCGCCAATGCGAGCAGCGCCACCCCGACCAAGGAACGGCCGCGCGTGGCGAGGCCGGGCGACGAGGCGAGCGCGCTAAACACGCAGCAACGATACCACGGAGGTTCCGGAGATTAGGTGCGCAAGCGCCAGTTTCCGGGGAAGGTACGGCCAATCTCGTCGCAGGTCGGGTCGGTAACGATCAGCTCGGGCTTCGCGTCGCGGCAGTAGAGGATGCTGTTCTGCCGAAATGTACGCCCGAAGTTCAACGCTTCGTCGCGCTCGATCCCGTGCACCAGCCAGGCCGGTTCGCGCCAAACACCCTCAGGCTCCTCGTCGTAGCCGACGCAATGCTCGACGCGATAACAGCCGAGGATGAGTAAATCCCGCATCACCTGGTGGCGACCGTCATTCACTCGCCGCGGCAGCAACATCGAGCGCGGGTTGTACGCGGTCAGGAGCGCGAACTTCGAGCGGAGCAACGGAGGCAGCGCCTGAGTATCCTTGACGATTTCCCCGTCCATCGAGACTCGAAGCAGCCCGCCATCCGTAGGCAGCTCATAAACGGTCGCAAAGTACGCGCGGAGGAGGTTCTGGTCCAAAGCGCCGGGGATGTAGCACGGCTCGGGAGCTTACGAAACTCAGACCCCGGCTAGCGCTTGAAGCGGTAGCCCACGCCGCGGACCGTGAGCAGGTGCTCGGGTTCCGCCGGGTCGGACTCCAACTTGGTGCGCAATTGGAGCAGGAAATTGTCGATCGTCCGCAAGGTCCCGTGGTGTCCGGCGCCCCAAACTCGCGTCAAAATATCCTCCCGCGTCAGCACTCGGTTGGAAGCTTCGACCAAACACCAGAGCACGTCGAACTCGGTCGCGGTCAGTGGCACGAGCTCGGCCCCCTTCAGGACCTGACGCAGGCCCGAGTCGATCTGTAAGTCTCCCGCGCGGACCACGCGCTCGGGGGCTTGGCGCGCGATGCCGTCGCGGCGTAAGACCGCCTTCACGCGTGCCAGGAGCTCGGCCAGGCTGAAGGGCTTGGTGATGTAGTCCTCCGCGCCGAGCTCGAGACCCATCACTTTATCCATCTCGGCGCCACGCGCGCTGAGCATCACGACCGGCACGTGGTTACCCTGGCTGCGGATTGCTTTGACCACCTCGAAGCCGTTCATCTTCGGCAACATGACGTCCAAAATGACGAGGTCGACATTGGCGGAAACCGCGCGCGTCAGACCATCTTCGCCGTCGATGGCGATGCTCACCTCGTAGCCCTCTGCCTCCAAGTTCATCTGAAGGCCGAGCGTGATGCTGGGGTCGTCCTCCACCACCAAGATGTGCCGTTTGCCATTCGCCGCCATTGTCATCAACCTAATGCTTGACCACGCGCAAGACGAGCGAGAATTCACTGCCCTTGCCCGGGTGACTGACGAGCTCCACCCGCCCGCGGTGGGCCTTCATCACGTGTTTCACGATCGCGAGTCCGAGCCCGGAGCCCTCGCGCTCGCGTGAGAGGCGATCATCGAGTCGATAGAACTTCTGGAAGATGCGCTTATGCTCGGCAAGTGGAATGCCGGCGCCATTGTCGCGCACGGTGAGCCGCGCCTCCTGCTCGTCGAATGTGACGAAGACATCTATCTTTACCGGATCCCCACCGTATTTGTCGGCGTTGGTCAGCAGGTTGAAGAGCGCGTCGGAAACGGCGCCGCGATCGGCGCTGACCAGCAGCGATTCGGGCGGCAGCTCCACGTTCAGTTCGATCGAGCGACGCTGACGTACGGTCTCGAAGGCCTCCAGCGCGGTGGAGATCACCGACTTCAGATCGGTTTCGCGAAACGTGAACTCACGCCGGCCGCTTTCCATGCGGCCCCAGTCGAGCAAGCGATCGATCAACTCTTGCAGGCGGGTGCTCTCGCGGGCAAGGCCATCGATGCATTTCTGTTCCGCGACCGTATCGCCGCGACGCAGTTCGAGCGTCTCCGTAAATAGGCGGATCGAAGTCAGCGGAGTGCGTAGTTCGTGCGAAACTTTGGACACGAAGTCGCTTTGTAGAAGCGACAGATTCGCCTCTCGGCGCACGAATACCCACACCAGTACCACGCCCGTAACAGCCGCGCCGCTGAGCGCCATCACCAGGATGCCCATCAAGAGGTTGAGTCGCGCCTCACCCAAGAAAATCAGCACCACTCCCGAAGTGAGGAGCAGTGAGGATGGAACGACCACCAGCGAAACCAACAGAATGACGATCCGTCGATAGCCGAGCGGGGTGGTGTCCCGGGATGCCATGAGCACTGGGACTATAAGCTGAAAGCGTTCAGCCGGAAGGCGAGAAGCCTCGTCATACTTTCGCCATGCCGGACTTTCCGGGCGGACCGCATCCAGGTTACATTTCGGGGCTCGAATCTCGGCGCCCCCGCGCTCGGTCCGGAACGATGATCAAGCAAGCCGATACCGCAGAGCTCGAAGGAGCCACTTCGATACCCGCCATTGGCGAGGTCATCGTCGGCAAGTACCGAGTCGACTCGGTCGTAGGTTCGGGCGGCATGGGCGTCGTGCTGTGCGCGACGCACCTCGATCTCGGCCAGCGCGTGGCGATCAAGGTGCTCATCGTGTCCGATGAGGACGAGCGCAAGGACGAGGCTCGCGAGCGCTTCTTACGCGAGGGGCGCGCCACCGCGGCGCTCGTCTCCGATCACGTCGTACGTGTGTATGACGTGGGCACCCTGGCCAACGGAGCGCCGTTCATGGTCATGGAGCTCCTCCGCGGTCGAGATCTCGCCCGCACCCTGCAAGAGCAGGGACCGCTCGGCATCGAGCGCGCGTGTGATTGCGTCAGGCAGGCTGCCGAAGCGATCGCTTGCGCGCACGCACAGGGCATCGTCCATCGCGACTTGAAGCCCTCGAACTTGTTCCTGACCCAGCGCAGCGACGGAACGCCACTGGTCAAGGTCCTCGACTTCGGAATTTCGAAGACCAAGGGCTCGGAGCAGGATCAGGTGACCGGCGATCTCACCGCCGAGCGCAGCGTGCTGGGCACGCCTTTTTACATGTCGCCGGAACAGATCCGCGACGCGAAGAAAGTCGACCATCGCACCGATATCTGGTCGCTCGGGTTGATCTTGCACGAGCTCTTGTCCGGCTCACCGGCTTTCGAGGGCACGACCCTGCCCGGCGTGTGCGCTTCAATCGCCGCCGATGCACCGGCCGCGCTGCGCCTCAAGCGTTCGGAGGTGCCGATCGAAGTCGAAGCGATCGTGCTCAAGTGCCTGGAAAAAGACCCCGCGAGACGCTTCCAAACCGCACGCGAGCTGATCGAAAGACTGAGCCCTTGGACCGGACGCAGCGAGAGCGGGGCGATGGCACCGTTGAGCGACGCAACCATTCGCTCCTCGTCGCCGCTCGGGTTCGAGCTGGAGGAACTTCGAACTGGCCGAACTGTGTCTTTGACCCCAGCGCCCGACACCGGCACGCTCGCCAGTGCCGTGTTCACGCGTTCGGGACCGCGCGTCATCGAATTGCCAGATGCCGGCCATTCCAAGCCCGATGCGACTTTGGCCGAGCCCCCGCTCTCGCCCACCTCCACGCGACCCGTCCCCGTTCGAAGCCTGACTCAGCGCCGCGTCGCCGCGCTCGTCGGCGGCGCGCTGCTGCTGGCGCTCTGGTTCTGGGCCGTGCGCGCCTCGGAACCGGGCGAGTCGCAAGCACCACTTGCCACAGTTAACCTGCCAAAGCCTGTTTCCGCGGTAGTGCCAGCACCGGTGAACCCGGCGTTCTCTTTGCAGATCGACTCGAGCCCAGCCGGAGCCGAGGTATTCGAAGGGGAGGCCTCGCTCGGCACGACACCGATCCAGGTCAGCGTCGATGCTGCGCGCGTCGCGAGAGCCCCTCGCACCTTCACCGTCCGAAAGGCCGGCTATCTGCCGTACACCATCGTGCAAGGCGCTTCCACGCGGGACGCGCACGTGTTGGCTGAGCTCGCACCTGCACCGGCGATCGTCACGCCGCGCCCGAGCGCGAAGAAACCGGCCGTCACGAAGACTCCGAGTACGCCGGCCAAGTCAGACAGCGACATTTTCATGCAGCGCTGAGCAGACGCCGTCAATTTCTGACTAAGCTGGGCCAGTGACGCGTTCACTGCCACAAATCGCGCTGTTCTTCGCCATGCTCTTCTTGGCGCCGAAGCCAGCGCGCGGCGATGATTTGGCGGACCAGGCCGAGCTCGAGTTTTCGCTCGGCGCAGACGCGTATCAGCGCCAGGACTATAAGGTCGCGCTCGAGCACTTCTTGATCTCGAATCGACTCGTTCCGAACAAGAACGTGCTCTTCAACATCGCGCGCAGCTACGAGCAGTTGAAGTCCTACCCTGCTGCCTTCCGCTACTATTCGCAAGCGCTCGAAAGCGAAAACGACCGCGAGGCAAGGGTCAGGATCAGCACCGCTCTCGCTCAAATCAGAAGATACGTGATGGTGCTCCGGGTCACGACCCGCCCCGCCGGCGCGACATTGTACATCGATCGCGAGGATCTGGGCGCACGCGGCTCGAGTCCCCTGTTACTCGGGCTGGCGCCCCAAGCCTATAAGTTGATCGCAAAGTACCCGGGCTACGAGCCCGCCGTAGTCGACGTATCTGCGGCCGCGCCCGGGCAAGAACTGGCATTGGATTTGGAACTGAAGCCGATCCTCGGCGAAGTATCGTTCGTCGGTGAGGTCGGCGCACACGTGAGCATCGACGGGGAGCCGGACGCAGCGGCGTGCACCGTGCCGTGCGCCCGGTCCTTGGCGGCAGGCAACCACGTCGCGAGCTTTGGCCGGGAAGGCTTTCATGCGGCTCAGCAAACGTTCGCGGTGGGCGCGCACGGACACGAGCAGGTCTTGGTGCGGCTCGAACCGCTGTTGGGCAGCGCCCTGATCAGCACCGACGAACCGGGCGCATTGGTGCAAATCGATGGCCGCGCGAGCGGTTTTACCCCGGCGATTATCCGTCTGCCTGTAGGGATGCATCGCGTCCATCTCGAGCTCAAGGGGTTCCGCTCCGAAGATCGTCAGATCGGCGTGGCCCTGGATGGCGAGACTCGGCTCGAAATCGTGCTCGTCGAGTCGGAAGAGGTCGTGGCGGCATCGCGCGCCATCGAACAGGTCGAGGATGCCCCGAGCTCGGTGACGCTCGTGGGTGAACGCGAACTGTCCACGTTCGCGCCCCCCACGATCGCCGAAGCCGTGCGCGGCGTGCCAGGCGTTTATTTGTCGGACGATCGCAGCTACGTCACCTTGGGCATGCGCGGTTTGGGTCGACTCGGAAGCTATGGGAACCGGACACTGGTCACCTACGACGGCCAGTCGATGAACGACGATTGGATCGGCTCTTCGTACGTCGGCTACGACGGGCTGACCGATCTGGGAGACGTCCAGCGCATCGAGGTCGTGCGCGGTCCAGGCTCCGTGCTCTACGGTACGAACGCGCTGTCCGGGGTGATCAACGTGGTCAGTCGCGACGTCGCGCCGACGGGCGTCTCTGCCGGCATTTCCACGAATCAAAGCGGCGTCGCCCGCGCGCGCGTGCGCGGTGATGCCAAGTTCGGTAAGGACGCCGGCGCTTGGGCGTCCGTCGCATTCGGGCGGGGCAACGGCCGACAATTTTACTTCCCCGAGTACGTCGGAAGCCCGGCCGCGGAGGACGGAGTCGCCCGCAACGTCGATGGTTTCGAGGCGGGGACCTTCCGCGGTCGCGCATTCTGGAAATTCGTATCGCTGGAGTGGTCGGCGCACTCCTACGAAAAGCACCTGCCCACCGCCGAGTTCGGCACCCTGTTCGGTGATCCTCGCACGAAGCAGACTGACGCCAGAAGCTACGTCGAACTGCGCGCCGAACCGCACCTGTCGGACACCGTGACGGTGCTCTCCCGATTGCATTGGAACCACTACACGTTTCGCGGTGAATACCCGCGCGATCCAGTGGACGGCGGGCTCGAGGTCGACACTTACCACGGCTCCTGGCTGGGGCTCGAAGAACGCTTGGAGTTCAATCCATTGGCTCACCTTCGCCTGACACTCGGCGGCGAAGGCCAACTACACTACCAGGTCGAGCAACGCGGAAGCGACGACAACGGCGCGTTCTTGGATGACACGGGCAGCCACGGTCGGCCATTTCAGGTCGGCGCGCTTTACGCACTCGCGGATGCGACGTTGAGCTCGCGCGCTCAGCTCTCGCTCGGCGCGCGCTTGGATGCTTACTCCACGTTTGGCTCGTCGTTGAATCCGCGCGCGGCGCTGATCGTGAAGCCGTACGCCGCCGGCAACACGAAGCTGATTGTGGGCAAGGCCTTTCGCGCGCCGAGCATCTACGAGCTTTACTACAATGACAACGGCTACACCCAGGTGCAAAGCCCGCACTTGAGCCCGGAGTCCTTGTATTCCGTAGAGGTCGAGCATGCCCACCGCTTCTCGGCCAGCATGGTGGCCACCGCTACGGGCTATGCCAACTACGCAGCGCGCCTGATTTCGACCTTGGGCAGCGGCACCTCGGCCGACCCATTGCATTACGAGAACGAGCGCTCACCGTTGGTCGTGCTCGGTGGTGAGTTCGGACTGCGCCGCGAATTTCGTCAAGGAGCGATGTTCGCGCTGAGCTACGGGTTTTCGCTGCCGCGCTTTTTGGAAACGAACAGCGCGGGGGACTTGGTGTCGTTCTCGAGAGCCGCGAACAAGCGCTCGGTCGCCAACGCGCCAATCCACCTGGCGTCGTTCAAAGGCGCGATTCCGATCCTCGGCCGAGCCCTGACCTTGGGCACGCGCCTGACGGTGGAAGGCCCGCGCTTCGACCGCTACGAAAACAGCGCCGACCCCACCGCGCAGGGAAAGACCGGCTCTGCCGCGATTCTCGACCTGGTGTTCAGTGGCGAAGAACCGCGCTACGGCGTGCACTATGCATTCGGCGTCTACAATGCGCTCGATTGGCGCTACAGCGTCCCGGTCAGCACGGAATTCAAGCAAACCAGCATTACACAAGATGGCCGCAGCTTCTTGGCCAGCTTGGACGTCAAGTTCTAGGACCGTCGTCGAGCGCTCACAGGTGCAAATCGACCACCAGCGCCCGCAGCACCTCTGCGACACTGGCCGCCTGCGCGGGACAGCCGCGTGAGCGATACGGGCTCTCGCCGTCGGTGAGCTGCGCCACTTGGCCGAGCAGCAGATTACCCTCGGCGGCGTTCTCGACGAGTACCCGCAATTCGCCGGGCAAATCGTCATCATCGGGCGAGAACCGCAGCGAAGCGCGCACGTAGAAGCCGAGCAGATGCGCCCAGGCGCTGCCCTGATGGTACGAAAACTCGCGTTCCTCGCTCGTACCAGAGAAGAAACCGATGTAGCGGTTGTCGCTCGGCGACAAGCTGCGTATCCCGCGCGGAGTCAGCAAATCGCTCTGGACGCGGTCCAAAATCGCGCGCGTTTGCGGCCCGTCGAACAGCTTTGGATCGACGGCCAGGGCGATCAGCGCATTGGGGCGGATGCTGGGATCGGCCCAAGCCTCCGCGGTGTCTCGCGCTTCACTCACCACATCGTATGGATAGTCGGTTTCGTGGCACCAGAAGCGCGCGCGAAAGGCGGCGCGCGCCCGGTGCATGGTGAGCTCGGCCAAATCAGCGAGCCGTTCGTGACCGTATTCGCGCGCCAAGCCGGCGAGCGTTTCCGCGCCCTTGGTCCAAAGTGCCTGCAATTCGATCGCGACCCCGCGGCGTGGCGTGACGAGCTCTGGCCCCACATGCGCGTCCATCCAGGTCAAAGCGACGCTCGGCGCGCCGTTGGCCACCAGGCCCTCGCTCGTCAACCAGACGAAGCGCTTGCGGCGTGAGCGCACGCGCAGAAACGCGCGCACCAACGCCGGGTAAAGTTGGTCCTTCAACAACGGGTCACTGGCGGGCAGACGCAAGCGCAGCTCACGGGCGACCTCGAATAGCCAAAGCGTGGCATCGGGCACTGGTTTTGCCCGTTTTTTGCCCACCACCAGCAGGGTTTCGGGCAAGAGACCCCCATGTAGCTCGGAGAGCGCGGTCGCAAGGGCACGACGGGCCAGATCCATGCGTCCGCGCACCAGGTGCAAGCCGACGACGGACAGCACCAGATCCCGTGTGTAGACGGCGTGCCACGGGTAACCCGCGAGGATTACTGGATGCTTGACCGCGTCCGCGCAAAACTGCTCGGCCGCGACGAACATCTGACGCACGCGCGGCGCGCGCGAGGGCCCCGGATCTTGCGCCAGCAATGCTTCACGAACGTCGGCCTGCAGCTCGGCCGGAGACTCACTGGGCAAGGCGCCGACCGCAGTCACCAGGTAGGCCGTGCGATTGGGCTCGAGCACGAGCTCGAATACGCCCGGAGTCCACATGTCTTCCTGAAAGGCGTTGCCCAGACGACGATCTTCCAGATACTCGAAGCGGCGCCACCAATCGGGCGAGCCCATGAACACACCGTCGTGTTTGAAAGCGATCGGCGGCAGCTCGGAGATCGGTTGCACTTCGACCGAGCCGCCACGAAGTAGCACTACTTGATTCATCGCTCCGTGCTCGACCATCAAACCTTCGACCGGTCGCAGCGGCATCAGCGGGCGCATGCTGACCCGGGCCGGAACGCGGCCGCGCCAGGTGTAGCCGATGATCATCGCGTTCTTTCCGCGCGCGAGGCACATGGTGCGCTCGAGCGTGTGAGCCCCCAGACGAAACACCCAACGCGGCAATGGATCTTGGGCAAAGCTCTGCAGTAGCCGATAGCCCGGCGTGGGGGCTACGTTCGGGAATTGATGGGTCGCCAAGCGGTACACGCGGCGGCGGTCCTCATCGACCGTGATGTTCGTTTCGGCGTGGCTCACGATCACGTGCCTGCCGAGCGGCGGCGCCAACGCCGCGATGAACGCACCATGGTGACGGCGCGTATGCATCATTGCGATCGTACTCATCGAGTACGCGCCGGCACCGTTGGTGTGCAGCCATTCCCGCTCGGCCGGCAACAGATCCGAGTGCGTCTCGACGAACGGCCAAGCGCCATCCAGCGCGCCTCGCTTGCCCTCGCGCGACTTCACCGATGTCCTCGCGCGGCGAGCTCGGACTCCGCCGCCGCCAAGAGCACGGCGCGCGATGGCGACACCGATAGCCACAGCTCGATCGCCAAGGCCGCTTGTGCCACCAACATGCCGAGGCCA
This sequence comes from Pseudomonadota bacterium, assembly GCA_037200885.1. Classification (GTDB taxonomy): domain Bacteria; phylum Myxococcota_A; class Polyangia; order Polyangiales; family Polyangiaceae; genus PMG-095. The sequence continues at coordinate 376,604 of JBBCIN010000001.1, read as the reverse complement.
TTTTCGGCGCTGAGGCCGCAGCTCTTTGCGCGTTCGAGGAACGGCGTCGCGGCCGGATTGTAGATCAAGTCATAGGCGAGCGCGCTCTGCGGGATGTGCTCCCAGGGCACGATCTCGGCCATTGTTTTGCCGTCATCCGCGCCCGTCATGCCCGCGCTCGTGCAATTGACGATCAAATCGATGCGCGCGACCACTTCCCGCAGCCTAGACTTGGCGCGTGCGTCGGACTCGGGCCAAGCGAGTAGCGAGACCCCTTGCGCAACGAGCTCAGCAGCGTGCGGCCACTCCGCTTCGGGCACGGCGGCGACGAATTTGCGCGCCGTGAGCGCGACGCGATCCGCACCTGCGTCTTGCGCCGCTGCGACCACCGCGGGCGCGGACCCACCATTACCAATCACCAGCACGCGGCGTACCGAGCCCGCCAAGCGCTGAAATTCTTCCGCCAACGCGGGCACGTCGGTGTTGTGCGCGACGATTGCGCCATCAGCGCCGCGCGCCAGCACGTTGGCAACGCCGACGCGTTGCACCGACGGCGCCACCATATCGGCCAGCTTCAGCGCCAGGCGCTTCCACGGAATGGTCACGTTTGCTCCGGCAATCTCGCCGCTGCGCAACGCTTCGACGATCTTGACCACCGCGGCCTCGTCTGGGCAGTCGACGAGCTCGTAGCTGTGCGGTAAATCCAAGTTCTGGTAGGCCGCACGATGGATTGCCGGCGACAGCGAATGAGCCACCGGATGGCCAATCAGAACGAAACGCTGGCTGGCGCTAGCAGCTTTCACGATTCCTGCCCTTCTACCCGAGTTCGTAGGCGCCCACGCCCCAAGCGCAGCGTCAGTTCGTCACCCACCGCCACGTCATCCGCCGACCGAATCGCGCGGCCGTCCGTGCGCGTGGCGATGGCATAGCCGCGGCCCAAGATAGTGAGCGGAGAAAGCCCATTTAGCCGCGTCGCGGCATCCGCCAAGCGCGCTTCGGAACGGGCGAAGCGGCGGCGCGCCGCATGCTGCAGGCGCACGTCGAGCGGTCCGAGCTCGGCGCGCGCGCCGGCCAGCACGGCTCGCGGGTGACGCGTATACAGCCGTCGGGTCAGTAGTTCCAGGGCCGCGCGGCGTCGAGCCACGGTTTCGGTCGCCCGACGACCGAGGTCGGCGGTCAGCTCATCGAGCTCTTGTTGGCGCTCGGCGATCATGAAGCGCGGATCAGACAGCCGCGCGCGAGCGCGCTCGATCTGGCCGCGCCAACGCAGAATGCGAGCCAGGGTGGCGCGCTGCAGCGCGGAGTGGGCGCGCTGCCAGGCGGCCGCGCGTGCTCGACCCTCGGGCACGACGAGCTCGGCGGCTTGCGAGGGCGTTGCGGCTCGCACGTCGGCGGCCAGATCGGTGAGCGAAAAGTCGACCTCATGTCCCACCGCACTGACTACGGGTACGCGGAAGCCGGCTACGCGGCGCACGACGCGCTCATCGTTGAACGCCATCAAATCTTCGCCGGAGCCTCCGCCTCGGCCAATCACCACGACGTCCAGGCCGGGATATCGCTCGATCAAATCCAGCGCGCGCACCAGGCTCTCCGGCGCGCCATCGCCCTGTACCAGCGCAGGCGCGAGCACGATTTTCAGGTCACCGCGTCGAAAAGCGACGCTTACGATGTCGTGAAACGCCGCGCCCGAGGCACTGGTCACTACTCCCACGACGTGCGGTTCGCTTGGCAGCGGACGCTTTCGCGCGGCGGCAAATAGCCCTTCGGCGGCCAGGCGCTCCTTCAGCTGTTCGAGCGCCTCGAGCAGGGCGCCTCGACCGGCCGGGCGAACCTCGCTCGCCACGAATTGCAAGCGGCCGCGCGGCGCCCAGACCGTCGCTTGACCGATCAGCTGCAAGCGTGCGCCCTCGTTCAGGTGACGGCGGGCGCGCAGGGCGTTGAAGCGATACATCACGCACTCGATGATCGCGTCTTCGGCTTCATCCTTGAGGCTAAAGTACACGTGCCCGCTCGGCGCTCGCTTGAGCGAACTGACTTCGCCCTCGACCCACACCCGACTGGACGCGTCCTCGACCGAGCGGCGCAAGCGCCGGTCCAACTCAGACACACTGATGACCTCTTCCGGTCCGCGCACGGGGCGGCCTATAGCAGCGCGTGAGCGGGCGGGCTCGCCAATTGTTCCCGGCCAGGCGGCTAGTGCGGAATATTCGCAAGGAACGCTTCACTTGCAGACGGTCGCGATGACCCGAACGTTGTCGAAAAAGAAATCCGACCGAAGCGTGGTGTCTACGCTGGTCCAAATCATCAGGAATACGGCCTTGCCGGCCAGTGCGGATGCATCGCGAGTCACGTTGATACCGTCCTTGGTCCAAGCGTGTGCGGTCCCGGTTTGCGCGTTCGCGTTCGAAAGCGCGGCGAGTGGCGCACCAATCTGAGCTAGGTTCGAATCCAACAGACGGACCTCGAAGTAATCATGGTTCGTGGTCGCGGTGCTCTTGGTTTGGAAATTGGTATCGACCAATAGCTGGACCTTCGTCGTGCCAACCGGAAACGAGATAGCGCGATACAACTCGGTCTCGCCCGAGTCGAACTTGCTGCCAGTCCAAGCAATGAAGGCCCCGCCAACCGAGATTGGGGGCTCTGGCAAAGTGGCGCCATTGCTACCCGTGCAACCGCCGCTCCCACACTGGTAGATGATGTAGTAGTTGCCCGTTTCGAGCCAACCGTTGGCGCCCCATGTGTCGGCGACCGGAGGAGTGTTCGACGGATCGAGGACCGAATCCTCGAAGCCTCCGTTCCCACCGTCCACGGCCGTGCCGACGATCGAGCTCTCTGAAGTGATGTCGACTTGTTTGCAACCCCCGGGTGCCGCGATATCGCATTTGTTGGGATTGCACACGTCTCCGCTCGCCGGGCATTGGCTATCGGTGGCCACGTGCGAGCACACATGGTCGTTGCACGTTTCTACGGTGCAGCTCACATCGTCCGGCGCACAATCCTTCCCAGTGAGGCACTCGTAGCAAGTCGGCGTGCTGCTCGCGTCGCACAGGGGCTGCGCGGAATTGCACCCCGCGTCTTGCGCCGTGCCAGCAGCGTTGTCCGCGCATGCCACGCATTTCTCTGCGTCAGCGGTGCCGTTGCACACACCCGTGGCGCACGGGGTCCCAGCCGCAACCACGGTAACAACGCATTTTCCGGCGGTACAAGTTTCACTCGTGCACTCGTTCCCATCGTCGCAGTCTGCGGGAATCGAGCAGCCACCACACGCCGCGTCGGGCCCAACGCCGAGGCAAACCGGCGCGCTCGCCGTGCAACCGACATCCCGAGTGGTTCCCGCGGCGGTGCGCGACAGCGCACGCAAACGGCCTGCGCGTCACAGCTGCGCCCCACCCCGCAAGCCATCCCTTGAGCCAGAGCCGCGTGCACGCACGCGCCCGACATGCAGCTGTCATCAGTGCAGTCATTGGCGTCGTCGCAGCCGGCTGGGCAGGAAGCCGGCGCTCCGCCGGCTGCCAAAGCGCCGCTCGTGCCGCCGTCGGCCGTGTCCACGCCGGCGCTGCCTCCTTCCACATGACTGCCCGCATTATTTCCGGTGCCTGCTTCGCCCGGGCCAACGTTGTCGTCTGCAACACTGTAGCCACCCAGGCCGAGCAGGTTTCCACAGCCCGCTACGGTGCACACGCAGCTGAGCGACAGCACAATGAAAGTACGAAACGACCCCAAGATGCGGCCGACGTTATCACGCTCCCATCTTTCTTTCGACGGGCGTGAAAATAGCGCATTCCTCGCACACTCGCCTTCAGTCTCCCCCGCAAACTCATGGGATGCGGAGCTCGTTCACAGCGCGAGACTTGCAAACTGACTAACTCGTCCATGCATGTTGGCGCCTAGTCCCGACGCGCGAATTCGGATTCGTTCAGTGAGCCCATGCGGACAATGAGCGCCGTCGAAATTGGGCAGCTCGCGCTGAGCCGCGTGCGCGATGCGATTGAGAAGGCACCGAGGGTGGAATCATGGGTGTCCAAACTCGCCATCGTGACGTCGCTGCTTTTTCGTGCTGATGTCACCCGCCCGGACGGGCGCGGCTTGCTTAGGGATGGACCGCGTGTGATATTTATGCCCACAATGTCTCACTGTGGCGGCATGCCCCATCCGAGAGCGCGCTCAGCCGTAGACGGGGCGGCAACTGAGCCGGAGAATCCGCGTGCATACCTTGGCTGATAATTTGCAGTCGCAGCGAAGGTGGCCAACGGGTACGCAGCAACTCAACCCTCAGAGTGAGCACACGAATGAAACCGAACAGCGTGTTCTGGCCCCATCTGAAGCGGGTCGCCTTCGAAGAGGTCGAAGCGCTGCTCTCTCGACGTATCTTGGCGCAAATTGCAGCGGGCTTTCCGCCGCAGTCTTTCAGCCGCACGCGCACCGCACTCCTGCGCAGCGCGGGGATGAAGATCGGCAACAGCTCGCTCGTACAGGGTCCGATTCGAATCACGGGTGAGGGTAACCCGTGTAAAGACATCTCCATCGGGACCTTCACTTTGATCAGCGGCTCACTTCACTGCGACATCGGCGCGGCACTGATAATCGGCAACCGTGTGCGCATCGGGCACGATGTATCGCTGCTCACCGTCGACCACCGAGTCGGTCCTGAAGCGATGCGCTCGGGTGAGCGCAAGTTCGGTGCCATCGAGATCGGCGACGGCGCGTGGCTAGCATCCCGCGTGGTGGTCTTGCCCGGAATTCGCATTGGCGCAGGCGCGATTGTCGCAGCCGGCTCCGTGGTCACTCGGGACGTACCGGCAAACACGTTGGCAGTGGGTGTGCCGGCGCGCGCCGTCCGCGACCTGAGCAGCCTCGGGGATTCGGAGTCGGATGGCGATTTCGAAGCGCCAGTTTCCAGTCGTCGCTTCGTGTCCAACGCTTGAGTTCGACGGAGCCCGACGCGGGCTCGCGGCACGGTGCCGTTTCGGGCATGCTCACGAGCTATCTCGATGAAGCGCGTGCTGATCGCAAACCGTGGCGAAATTTCGGTGCGCATCTCGCGCACCCTGCATGAGCTCGAGCTCGAATCGGTGGCGGTGTACACGGCCGAAGATCGGCTCGCGTTGCACACGCGCAGCGCGGATCGCGCCATCGAGCTACGCTCGCCGCGCGGCTACCTGGACGCCGATCAGCTGATCGAAGTCGCGCGCGCCGCAGGTTGCGACGCGCTGCACCCGGGTTACGGCTTCCTATCGGAGAATGCCGAGTTCGCGGCCGCTTGTTTGACCGCAGGGCTGCGCTTCATCGGACCACCACCGAGCGCGATCGCGGCAATGGGTTCGAAGCAGCGCGCGCGTGCGCGGATGGCAGCATCCGGTGTGCCGTTGATTCCGGGTGGTGACGCGCGCACGTTGTTCGAGGCGAGCACGACCGCGCTGCGCGTCGGCTACCCGGTGCTGGTCAAGGCCACCGACGGCGGCGGCGGCAAGGGCATGCGCCTCGTCCAGAGCGAAACCGAGCTCGCGTCGGCACTCGAGCGTACTCGGAGCGAAGCCAAGAGCGCATTTGGTAGCGACGCGGTGTACATCGAGAAGGCGATCGAGAACGCTCGCCACGTCGAGATCCAAGTGCTCGGCGACCAGCACGGAAGGCTGGTATCCTTGTTCGAGCGCGACTGCTCGATCCAACGGCGGCACCAAAAGGTGGTCGAAGAGACTCCGTGCCCGGTGCTCAGCCCGGAGACGCTCGCGAAAATGGCTGAGGTCAGTCTGCGCGGCGCCGCCGCAATTGGCTATTTTTCTGCAGGCACCTTCGAATTTCTGCTGGCACCTGACGGCAGCTTTTACTTCCTGGAGATGAACACGAGGCTGCAGGTCGAGCACCCCATCACCGAGCTCGTCACCGGTCTCGATTTGGTGAAAGAGATGGTTCTGATCGCGGATGGGCGGCCGCTTTCGTTCGACCAAGTGACGCGCCGCGGAGCAGCCATCGAGGTGCGGCTTTACGCCGAAGATCCGGCCACCGGCTTCTTACCGAGCCCGGGCAAGATCTCTCTCTTGCGTCCCGCCAGCGGCCCCGGAGTGCGGGACGACTCGGGTATCTTCCAAGGCGCGCTGGTCGGCTCGAACTACGACCCTCTACTCAGCAAGCTCTCGGTTTGGGGCGAAGACCGCAGCCAAGCCCTCTCGCGCATGCGGCGAGCCCTCGGTGAATACGCCATTGGCGGCATCCGAACCAACCTGGCGTTCTTGGCCCGCGTCCTCTCGCACCCCGACTTCGCCACGGGTAACTACGACACCGGCTTCATCGAGGAAAATCTAGCCGAGCTGCTGGCGCAGCCGAAAATCGACGCCGACACCCGCTGGCTACTCGCCGCCGCCGCCGCTGCTGCCGCGCGCGTCCTCGACGACGCGAAGGCCGGGGCACGCGCAGCCGACGGGCCAAGCGTCAGCGAGCCATCGGCTTGGCTCCGCGCGCAGCGCAGCTCGCTCAAGTGGTGAGCGCCGAGACGGCTAGACCTTCTTGTATTCTTCCACGAACTCCCAATCGGCGATCAAGTGCTTCTTGAGTAGCAAAGAGAGCAGCGCCGAAAATAGCGCCTCCCAATGCACGTCCTTGCCCAGGATTTCGCTGGCATCCGCGCCGTGCGAAACCGCGCGCAGCGCGGCGATCAAATCCCGCGCGGTGAGCTCGTTGCCCTCGGCCGCGGCGGGCGCCAAGGAGGGAACCTTCGGCGCGCGCGGCTCCGCCGCTGCTTCGCGGGCAGGCAGATTTACCTTGGTGCCGTCGAGCAAAGTCAGGGTGACCATGCGTCCCCCACCCTTTTTGGGTGCGGGCATCGAGATCTCGCGGGCTTCGATTTGGGGGCCAGAATCCGGTGGCTCCGAGATCGGGTGCGCTGCTGCAGTACGATCGGTCGACTGATTGGGCACAGGCCTGACAGAGGCAACGGTAACGGGCGGCGCGTCCTCTGGTTTCACGACATGCATCGTTCCCGGTATCGGCGTGGCTTCGCTTGCCGGCGGATCGTCGGGCACTGAAGGGGAGCTTTTCTGCGAGCGAGCACCCGCGGCGTTCTCGGCGTCGATCTCGGCCACCGCTTCCGAGAGCGACGCAGTGTCCTTACCCACGCCATAGTAAACCCGAATCGCCGACCGAATGTCCGTGGGCGGCGCGATCATGGCGCGCACCGGTAGTCCCGCCCATTGCCCCACTTCGCGCTGCGCAGCCTCGTCGCTCGGGTCGTCCATGGCCACGTACAGGGTCTCTCCGAGGCCACGGACGCGCCGGACGAAAATCGGCACCAAGCAATACTTTTCAGCCAGCTGATGCGACACCAGGTTCAGAAGCTGGCGCGAAAAATCGATATGGTAGAGCGAGACCCAGGGCACGCTGAGCTGCTGACTCAGAATTTGGGTGACCTGTGTTTCAGTGACGAGCCCCGCCTCCACGAGCATGGTCCCGATGCGTCGCCCGTCGCGCTTCTGGGCGACCAGGATCTCCTCGAGCTGAGCACGGCTAACAATCTGAGCCTCGACCAGGAGATCACCCAGCCGGACGCGTACGGGAACCATCGACCTCAAATCCTAGCCCAGTCGCATGAAGACGGGCAGTTTCTCGCGCTTTTGGCAAAAACACCGCTCGCTTTCGATGCGGGGAAGCCTGCCGAAAGGTCGGGGTTACTCGCACCCGTCGCGATCCTCAGCGGAAGAAGCGGCGCCAGCGGAGCCCGGCTGGTCTTCCAGTTCTGGGCAGGTCCGCAAGGAGAGCACGCCCAGCCAGCCGATTTTCCGGATTCCGATCGGACAAGGGCTAGTTTGCGAAGGCAACGCTGGCTTAGAATGGCGGGCCTGTCCATAGTTCGGCCGGGTCGCGAGCGCAGAGCGCGAGCCTCCTCCGGAGTCGTTGGTTGTCAGCAGCACAAGCCTCTAGTCGAATTTGCCCGCACTGCGGGTCAACCTGCAACGCAGAGCACCAGTATTGCCCGGCGTGTGGCTTTCCGGTGGGAACCATGGGCTCGACCACCGACGACAAGTTCGTCGGGAAATCGCTGCCCGGCGGCTACTACATCCTGGATCTGATCAGCGTCGGCGGTATGGGGCGCGTTTATCGGGCCGAGCAGGCCGCGCTCGGGCGCACGGTGGCGGTCAAGATCATCCATCCGCACCTGCTTTCCGATGAAAATTCTGCGCTCCGCTTCATGACGGAAGCGCGGGCCGCGAGTCAGTTGAACCATCCCAACTCGATCGCCGTGTTCGACTTCGGTCGCACCGACGACGGGCAACCGTACTTGGTGATGGAATTCTTGCGCGGCAAGGATCTCGCGCGCGTCGCCTACGAAGAGGGACCGCTGCCGTTCTCGCGCATCGTCGAAGTATTGCGGCAGGCCCTGGCCGCGCTCAGCGAGGCCCATGATTTGGGCATCGTGCATCGAGATCTCAAGCCAGAAAATATCATCCTCGAGCCTCTGCGTCGCGGCGGTGACTTCGTAAAGGTCGTGGATTTCGGTCTTGCCAAGTTGCGCGCCGACGCGCAGCACCCGAGCGTGACCAGCCCCGGTATCGTCTGCGGCACTCCGGATTACATGGCGCCCGAGCAGGGCCGTGGCGACGCGATCGACGGCCGCAGCGATTTGTATTCGATAGGCGTGGTGCTGTTTCAATTGCTGACCGGACGTCTGCCGTTCGAAGCCGACAGCCCGACACAGGTCGTGATGATGCACCTCACGATCCCCGTGCCCGATCCTCGCCAGGTGGCGCCCGAGCGCAATATCCCCGAGCCGCTGGTGGATGTAGTGCTCAAGGCACTCGCCAAAGATGCGAAGAAGCGTTACCAGGATGCCGCCGAATTCTCCGACGCTTTGAAGAGCGCGCTGATCATGGCGGAGAGCGTGCGGCCCGAGCAGCGCGCGTCCCTTCCGCCCGGTTCGCTGCTGGGCGGCATCACGTGCGGCTCCTGCGGCTCGCTGGTGCCGATGGCCAAATTCTGCCTCGAGTGTGGCGTACGGCTTCCGATCCGCAGCGGTATCCCCGAAAACCCGACGCTGCCGCAGCTGCCGCTGCCACTCGTCGCTCGCGAAGAAGACATGAACTGGCTGGAGGACCGCCGGCAACGAGTGCGCGGAAGCCTGGTCGGCGCGCGCCTGGTCGGCGAGCCCGGCGCAGGCAAGACGCGTCTACTGCGTGAGCTGCTGGGCCGCGCCCGGGCGGAGGGCGACCTGACGGTGCTCACCGGGCCCGACCCGTTCTACGCAGAGGTCGCCTATTATGCCCTGCGCGAGGCGATCCGAAAGCTGGCGCAGCTCGGCCCCGACGCGGTCGACGACCGACGCTTCGACGGTGCTGCGCCGGACGCGACGTCGGGTTTGAACGAGGTGTTCTCGGGTGCTCCGACACGCCAAGACGTCCGCTCGCCCGCTGAACGCCGTCATGCGCTCGCGGAAGCGCTGCGCTGGGCGCTCATGTCGGCGTCGCGCCGTGCCGGCAAGCAACGCGTGATCCTCGCCATCGACGACATTTACCGCATCGATGGCCCGAGCCGGAATGCGTTCGCGGACGTGGTGGGAGAGCCGCCCGCATGTTCCGCGTTGCTGATCGCGACCCACATTCCGGGCTTCGAGGCAGGCTGGGGCGCGGACGCTGCCGCGCGCATCTTGGGCGGACTACCGCCCCCAGCCGTATCGCGGCTCTTGCGCCCGGGTCGCAACGGGCCGCGCTCGGTGAGCGAGGACGCCAAGGGAGTGCTTCCGATGTACATCGAGCAAGTGCTGCGCTATTCGCAGGAGGGCGGCAGCGATCCGCCGAGCCGGCTCGCAGACTTGATCGCACTGCGCGTCGATACGCTGGAGCCCAACGCGCGCCGAACGCTCCAGGCGCTGTCGGTGATCGGCGACGAAATGAAGCCGGACACGATGCTCGAGCTCTTGCCCAAGACGGACAACTTGGAAGGCATGCTGCTCGATTTGCAGCGTGCCGGAATGGTCGAACTGGAAGCCGGTCGCGTGTCGACGTCGCACCCCTTACTGCGTGAAATCGTGCTGAGTGGCATTCCGGCCACCGCACGCAAGGAGCTTCACGCCAAGGCCCTACGCGCCTGCGAACGCATCAGCGCCCCGATCGAAGCGCGAGCCCAGCATGCCTACTACGCCGGCGATTCCTTCCAGGCCCTGCTGCTCTTGGAGCAAGTCGCCGATCGCGCGACGGCGCGCGGCGACGCCGCCACCGAGGTGCTCGCCCTGCGCCGCGGTCTGGAGATCGCGCGTCAGGAAATTTCGCGCGGTGAGCTCGACGATCCGCTGCGCGCCGTGCTGATCTTTGGCAGAAAGCTCGGTGCCTCGCTGACCCGGGCGGGGAATTTCGCGGACGCCGAAGGCGTGCTGCGTGAGGCCCTGGATGTAGCGGGGCCGAGCGGAACCGATCGCGCGCGCGTTCTCTCTGCGCTGGCACACGTCGCACACGGCCGTCATCGCGAGACTGAAGCCATCGGCTACATCGAGCAAGCGATCGTCGTGGCACGCCAAAGCGGCGCCCACGACCTGGTCTCCAGCTTCAACGATACCCGACGCGCGTGGGCGTGAGCCCCCGCTCAGGCGATCGGCAACGCACGGGCGACGACGAACTTCAGATAGCGACCCTCTGGATGGCCGACGAAAATCGGGTGATCCACGGCGTGCCCGGCGTCGTGGAAAATCTGTAGCCGACGCTTGGCGTTGACCGCGGCTTCAGCCAGCACGCTGCGAAACGCGTCCGGGCTCACCTGCGCGGTGCAGCTGGCCGCCGCGTAAATCCCGTTCGGTTCGAGCACGCGCAAACCCGAGCTATTTACGCTGACGTACGCGCGGAGCGCATTCTTCTGTTGCTCGCGTGAGTTGGCAAAGCTCGGCGGATCGCAGATCACGACGTCGTAGGTGGTGCCGGCTTGCCGCGTCCGCTCCAGAAATTCGAAGACGTCTTCCGACAAGAATTCGTGCTGCTCGGGATCGAGGCCGTTCAACTCGAAGTTCGAGCGCGCCGCGCGCGCCGCGGGTTGCGACATGTCCACGCTGGTGACCTTCGTCGCACCGGCGCGCGCCGCGTGCAGCGAAAACGCGCCCGTGTAGGAGAAAAGATTCAGCACGCTTTTCCCCGCGCAGAGCTCGCCCAGAAAGCGGCGATTGGCTCGATGATCGAGGAACAGGCCAGTTTTCTGGCCTACGAATAGATCCACCTGCATGCGCAGGCCATGCTCCGCGATGATCAGCTCACGCGGCGGCAGGCGACCGTGAAGCACCTCGAGCCGCGGTGGCTCGCCATCGCGCAGGCGCGCACGGCGCACGACGCCGTGCAATTTCAAGAGCTCGGCCAAGGCCCGCACGACCCAGGGCACGAGCGTCTCGAGCGAATCGGCATAGGTGACAATCACGGCAAAGGAGCCATACACGTCGACGGTCAGGCCCGGGATGCCGTCCCCTTCCCCGTACAGCAAGCGATAAGCCGAAGTATGCTCGTCCAGCAGTGCGCGCCTGAGCGCGAGCGCGGCCGCGACGCGCTCGCGCACCCAGTCCGCATCCGGGACGACTCGCTCCGAAAATAGGCGCAGGGCAATCTTGGACGTTTCATCCCACAGGGCAAACGCCGAATAGCCACCGGCTCGGATCTTGACCCAGGTGCCGGATGCGGCTTGGAAGCCGCGCGGAACGTGATCGCGATAAATCCAGGGATGGCCCGCTTGCAGACCGCGTTTGAGCTGCGCCGGCAACTCCAGCGTCGGACCGGAGAAAGCCGCGTTCACGGCAAAACGGCGCGAGGCGCCGGCCCCGTACTCTGACGAACCACCAGGTCCATCGGGAATTCGAGCACCGAGCGTTCGGGCTGTTCTTCCAACAGGGCCGTGAGGAGCATGCGACAAGCCGCCGCCCCCATCGCCCGCATTTGCTGGCGCACCGTGGTTAGCCCGGGCCAAAACAAGCTGGCTGCCGGAATATCGTCGAACCCGACCACCGAGACCTCACTCGGAATGCCCACGCTTTGCGCGTGCAGCGTACGCATGAAGCCAAGCGCCATGGTGTCGTTGGCCAACACTACCGCCGTCGGCGCACGACTGCGCGCGATCTTCAGCCAACGTTCGGCGTACGCCTTCCCTTCTTCGGCGTGGTAGCGCGGGGCGAACGTCACGTTGCTCGGCAGCAGCTTGACCTTCTTTGCCTTCAGGCCGCTTTCCAAGCCTTCGAAGCGTTGCTGGCTATCGAGCGATTCCTTCGGGCCGCCCAAGAAGGCAATCCGACGGTGTCCCAGGTCGTACAAGTGATCGGCGATCTCGCGGCCCGCTTCAGCGTTGTTGCTGCGCAGCACCGCGCCGGACTTGAAGCTTTCGTCCGGGGTGATCAAAGACAAGGACACCTTGGCTTTGCGCGCGGTTTCGACCACCGTGCGTTCACGGCGCCCGGGCCTCGCGAAGATCAAACCGTCGACACGGCGCTCGCGAATCCATGACAATACGGTCGTCGCGTCGTATGTGCCCTTGAGCACCAAGCTGCCGACCAAAAGCGAGATGTGCTTGGCCGTGAGCTCTTCTTCGATTCCGCCCAAGATCTGAGTGATCCACTCACTCTGGCTGGATTCCATCACGAGCCCGAAACAGCCTGCACGACCGAGTGAGAAGTTTCGGGCAGTGGTCCAGGGCGTGTAGCCGAGCTTGGCGATTACCTTGGCGACGCGCGCCTTGACCTCCGCGCTGGCGTAACCGCCATTGATGACCCGCGATACGGTGCTCTTCGAAACGCGAGCGTGCCGAGCAACTTCGGCGATGTCAGTGCGTCCAGCCATGTCGCTCGCAGGTTAGACAACTCCGCGCTCGAGGGCACGAACAAAGGCCCGTTGGCGCGCGATCGCGTCAGCAGCCGAGCCGCCGAGGTAAATGTGAAACCGCTACCAGAAAATGTGGGAAGAATTTCCAGAAATGTGGGAAGAATTTCCAGAGATGTGGCACACAGTCCCAGAAATGTGGGACTCGATTCCAGATCTAGTGGGCTGAAACGATACCGGAAATCTCCGCGTAATCCCCATCTTCCACCGCGCCTTGGATGGCGCAACGGATCTTGCCTTTGGGATCGACCAACAGGTGGAAGGGCAGCGGCGCGTCCGGGTTCTGACCGGCTGACTTGAGCCAGTCTTCACGCTCGTTCCCCTCCTTGAGCCAGTAGCTGGCGTGCAAGCCGGAGCTGGGCTGACTCTCCAAGAAGTCGTGCAACTGGCGCTCATCGTCATCGAGCGATACGAACGAGAGACGGAACGCGGCACCGGCCGCAGTGAGCTTCTGCTCGAAACCGAGCAGCCGTGGGATTTCTTCTTTGCAGGGTGCGCACCAGGCCGCCCAAAAGTTGAGCCAGGTCCATTTGCCGGCGCCGATGGTCAGAGACTCGGGCAGCTCGGGGGCGCTCTTGCCGGCCGCGCGCGAGACGTGCTTTTTGGGCACGGGGTGGCCGGCTTCCGCGAGCTTACCCGCGCACAGCGAGCGCGGCTTCTTGGGAGCCGCGGACTCGGTCGCCTTGACGGCGATGGTGGTCGGCGGGCTGAGCGTGACCGGGCCTTTTTGGGTGATCGCTTGGCTGCGTTCGTTCGTGGCCATCGGCGCGTCCTTTTCGGACACGGTGTCGCAGGCGCCCAGGATCGGCAGCGCAAGGCCGAGCGCGAAGCTCAGAGTCGGCAGTCTACCCATGACACGAACGCGCTCCGGTTGATGGCTTCTTCGTCGCACTTGAGGTCGCCGCGTGAGCTGGGCCACGAGCAGTAGTCCTTGGACAGCTGCGCAAACTCGTTACCTAGCCACAAAAGGCCCACCTTGGACTCGATTTCCGGATCGTTGGCGACCTCGGTCAGGTGAAACATGACCGAGTTCGCACGGCGATGGGACAGGGCCCGATTCTTGGCTTGGTTGCCGCTCTTCGAGGCGCGAGCAACGACGAAGAAGTAGCGCGCGCCGCGGCGCGCGAACCACTTGTCTTCGAGCAATTTTTTGGCCTGCTCGTCGAGCTTGTCTTCACCCTCGTCGAACATCACGACCGCTCCGCGATCCTTGAGCGGGGTGAACAAGGCATTGAAGTCTTCATCGCTGATCGAGGCGAAAGTTTTCACGTCCGCCGGCTGGCAGCCGCGCCGCGAATCACCTTCGGCCAGACCGCACGAATGCAGCACGCGCTCCAGCACTTGCTTGAATTGCGGCGTGCAATAGCCAACTTCGGACTGATCGGCGACCGCAACCTTGGGCTTCTCGGCTTCCGGCGTGGTCAGGCGCTCAGCGGCACCGGACACCCACAGCCGCACGGCCAAGACTGCCCCGAGCACGAACACCGCGCCGCTGGCGAGGCCGGCGAGAGCAGCTGCGGGCACCTTGGAGGCAGTCGCTGCTGCGGCGGGGGGCACGTTGAAAGGTTGAGTCATTTGAGCACCTCGGGAGCCAATTGGCCGAGTGTGAAGCGCAGTCCAAGGTCGGTGTCTTCGTCGCAGACGCGGCGGGTGCCCAGGTACATCTGCGGCGTCGAGACTGGGATGTTGTTGTCGGAGGCGAAATGCAGGTGGTTGTTCAGCCGAGTCTCGGTTTTGCGATCATCCACACACTTGAGCATCACATCACCCCAGCGCTGCTTGATCGCGGCACGCAGGACGTTCGGGCCCTGCTTGCCCGCGCGCGTCAAGAACTCCTGCTCGTCGTAAGCCCACTCCAGCACTGCGCGGGCTTGCACGCCGCCGCACAGCACTGCCTTGGAGACGATGCAGGCGCCCGGGTGGAGCGCCTGATCGAGCATCCAATTGCACTCACTATCCAGGGGGAACAGCGCCAAATCGATGTCGAGCTTCTCGATGATGTTCTCCCCCACGAGCCGCTCGTGAAACGCCTTGCAGGTCGGGCACAGCGGATCCTCGAACAAGAGCGTCGGCTGAATCGGACGTGAGGTCGTCACCTTCACGAACTCATCGTTCTTGATTTTGGGGACCTTGAGCTCACCACATTTTGTGAGGTAAGGCCGCTCATCGGGCGCGCTGGCGGCGTAGACCAGGGCCGGCATCAACGAGGTGGCCCCCAGGGAGACCAACCAGATCAGCGGCAAGGCAGGGCCGACCACCGCACGCGGCTCGCCGGGAGCTTCCTGTTTGCTAGAAAGAAACGCCATGATCCCGGCCACGGCCAGCAGGATCGACGAAATGTAGATCCCTGCGCAGGTCTTGCAGACCGTGCCGAGCTTGGTCACCGAGATGGTGAACATCACCAGCGACACGAGCAGCGGCACCAGGCTCACCCCGCCGAAGAAGCGCAACGCTCGTTTGGGCGCGCGTGAGCCGTACACCAGCAGGTACACGGCGAATGCCGAGTAAAACGCGAACGCGCCGAGCGCAAACAGCGAAATTGGGATCCCGCCCCAATAGTGCTCCTTGAACAAGGCCGAGTACGGGCTGTACATGGCGACGCGGCATGCCTCGGCCTCCGAGGTCGCGGGAGCGCCCGGGATGAAGCTGCAATGCACGTCGTGCAGCCGGCGATCGAGGTGTTTTGCGTAGTCGAGCGTCGAGTTCGAAGCGAAGAGCAAGCCGAGCAGCGCGGCCACCAGCGAGAGAATCGCTGGGAATTTGGATTTCGGACCAGGCATCGGCCGCGACGTTGTCAACATCGGGGCGACAATTGCAAGGTTTATGAGCCCGACTTCAGCGGATTCCGGCCGTGTTTCAATCGCTTGCCCAGGTCGGCGGCGCGGCGGGGCTGCTCTGCGATCTACTTTTTAACGCTCTGCACGCCCGAAATCAGCCGCTCTGCCTCGATGCGACCGGGGTGACTCTTGGGCGCCTCATCCAGGAACCGCTGCAAGAGTGGAGTCGCGTCGCTTGGTCGCTTCAGATAGTCCGAGTACAGGATCGCCAGATTGAAGGTCGCATCCACGTTCCTGGGCTCGCGCTCGAGCACGCCCTTGAGCAACTTCTCGGCTTCGAGAAAGCCCGATTGGTCGTCCTTTTTGCCCTGCCCACGGCGCGCGGCAGCCAGGCCCAGCATGGCGTCCGTGCTCTCCGGTTCGACCGCGAGCACGGCTCGGAACTCTTGCGCAGCTTTGTCGTACACACCGGCTTGCAGCAGCACCGTGCCGGTGTTGAGCCGTGCCGTCGTATCCTTGGGGTCGAGCTCGCTGGCGCGCTGAAAGTGCTTGAACGCCACGGCGTCGTCGCCCTTTCGGAGCGAGATCAGTCCCGCGGTCCGCTCGGCGACGGCGGACTTGTCGTCGGCCTTCAGTGCTTCCTCGATCAAGAGCTCTGCGGTATCGATCTCATCGAGCTCCACGTTGGACAACGCGAGCTCGCTCAGCGCATACGGATCACTCGAGTGGTAAACCAGCACGCGCTGACCTTGCTCGATCGCTTCCTTCACTTTGCCGCCTTCGCGCAACGCGGTAACGAGCGCAATCGGGGCGACTTTGGCGTCGGGGTATTGTCTCACGAACGGCTGCAGCGCATCGATTGCGCCGCTCGCGTCACCTTGACGGCGACGCACCTCGGCCAGGCCAACCGCCACGTCCTCGGCGTTGGGAGCTAGCTTCGCGCCCTGCGCCAGTTCGCGCTCGGCCGCCTTGAGATCGCCCTTATCGGCCAAGAGGACGCCCAGGTTGTAGTGCGCTTCCCATAGTCCCGGATCGCCCGCGACGGCATCACGCAGGAGTTGAATCGCGCGATCCTTGCCACTCGGATCTTTGGCCGATTGAACGCCCTGCACCATCTTGCCGACGGCTTGCGGGTTGGCGGCCGGTAAGGCCGGAGCGTCCACTTTTTTGGGGCTCGCCGCGCAAGCTCCGAGGCTCACGGCGAGCGCGGCAAACGCGAGGAAGCGCGTCATTTTTTGCCTGCCTTCGCGGACGGCTCGACGGCCTTCATGCCTTTGCCGGCGGGGCTCTTGTCTGCGCCGTTCGAAATCAAAAACGTCTCGCTGCCGCCCGTAGCGGTACGGCGTGTGCCGTCGATCAGCGGCGGCATCGCGGCATTGCCACGCGAGCGCAACTTGAAGCCGGTCTCCTTGAGCGGCGGATACAGCTCGGAGTTCAATCGACCCAGCGCTTCACGCATCTTCGCCGTCCAAGAATTGAAGATGCCGAGCTCGATCGCCTTCTGCCAACCACTCTCGTAGGCTTCCAAGCTGCGCTCTTCGATCGGCACGACGAACTCGTCGATCGATTGCCGGTAAATTTCCTTCTCCGGGTCGCTCAGCTTGTCCGGCGGCGGTGAAGCCAGCAGCGCCTTGGAGAAGGACTCGTAGGTGAAGCCGATTTGGTAGAGCGCGGCCGTGGTCCACTCCGCGACGCCCATTTCCGCGGTGCTCAAGAAGGTTTCTGCGGCTTTCTTCAAGAGCTCGCTCTTTTGCTTCAGACGTTGCTTGAGCTGTTTGACGTCGCCCTCGATCTTGACGCTCTCGTACTTGGCGAGCACGGCTTCGCCCTGCATGTAGCGGGCTTTTGCGGCGTAGTACTTGCCGCGATCGCTGAGCTGATTCTTCCTCTGGGCGTAGATGTGAATGGCGCGATCGAGCGCCGCCGCCGCGCCGCGTTCGTCGGTCTCCACGGCTGCCAGTCGCACCAAGGCCTCGATCTGACCATTCACGCTGCGCGCGTTCTTCGAGTACTGGTCGTAAAGCGCTTCCGCTTCCTTCTTCTTGCCCGCCTTCTCGTGGGCCTTGCCCATCAAGAAGATGACTTCGTCCGCAGAGTCGTCTCGCGGGTAGTACTTACGGAACTTCTGACCGCTTTCGATCGCCTTGTCGTGCTCACCGACCGTCGTCCGCAAGAGCACTGCGTTGTAGGCCGCGTCCTTGTGGTGCTCGCTCTTGGGCCAGTTGTCGGCGATCGTCGCGTGATAGTCGGCGGCCTTGCTGAATAGTCCGACCTCTTGGAAGGTGGTGGCGGCGATCCATACGCCCTGAGCGGCCTCCTCCCGCTCTGCATGATCTTTGATCAGCAGGGCGGCCGCGGCAGACAGCGTCTCGAGATCGCCCGCTTTTTTGGCCTCGACCTCGGCGTTGACGGCCGCTTGGGCCGCGCGCGGCTCCTTCGGAAATTCCGAGGCCGCGTGCAAGTACGCGGCCGCCGACTTGGCGTGGTCTCCTTGCTCGCTCAGCTGCTCGCCCTGCTTGAAAACCGCGCCCACGATCAGCGCATTCAAGCGCGTTTGCTGCGCGGGCGCTTGAAACGCGGGGGCGGTCTTCAAGCGTCGCGCCCAGGTCTCGATGTTGCTGTAGTCTTTACTCTTGTTGAACGAGTCGAGGATCAACTCGCCGGCGCCGACCGTGTATTTGCTATTGGGGTACTTCTCCAGCAAGAGCCCCCACTGGCGCACGGCAGGATCGTACACTTGGTAGTCGTAGTAGAGCTTGCCCTGGCGAAAGAGCAGCTCCGGGATCTGCTTATCGTCCGGGTAGTTCTTGATGTAGAGTTCCATCGCCTCGGTGAGCTGTTTGTCGGTGGGCGACTCTTCCGGCTTCTTGCCAGCGGCCTTGGCCGCATCGAATTCGGCCGCGCGCGCCACTTCCAGCGCCGATAGTGCGTTGTACAGTGCCGTACGCGAATATTGGCCCTTCGGATTCAGCCGCACCGCCGCCAGGTACGCCTCGGCCGCGCCGGAAGCGTTGTCCAGTCGATAGAAGTAGATCTCGGCTAGATTGTAGTCGACCTCGTAGGCCTCCGGACGCGTGCCGAAGCGGCTCAGGTAAACCTTGTACAGGTTCGCTGCGCCCTGAAACTCGGCCTTGCTCACCTTGTCGGCTTGCGCTTTGGCATGCAGGCCCACCGCGTCTTCGCGCAGCTGCTTCTCGGTCGCCTTCTCGGCGCTGGCCAGGTCCTCGGCGCGTTGCGCGCGAGCCCAAGCGGAGGGCGGCGTCTTGGATTTCCCCTGGACCACTTCAGGCGCCACGTAGTCGCGCACGCTGAGCTCGTAGTCTTCTTCGAGCGCCGACCAATTTTCGAGGGTCGAGTGTCCTTGCGCAATCTGAAGTTGAAAGCGATACGCCTCCGGGCTGGTCGGCTCGAGCTTGAGCAGCAAGCGGTAGGCCTCGATGCCGCGCTCGTACTGCGCCTGATCGTAAAATGCATCCGCCAGCGCGTGCACGATCTTGCCAGCGAACTTATCGCCACCGGCTTTGGTCAAAAAGCGGTACATGTCGTCGGCGCGGTTGTTTTCGTCTTCGACGAATACCGCGACCAAATTCTTGAGCGCTTCGTTTTGTAGCTCGTCCAGCTCGTCTTTGCGCTTGGAAGAGACCTTGGCATTCTGACTGTCCGTTGCTTGAAAGACGATCAAGAAGCGCCTGGCCGCTTCCTCCGTTCTACCAAGGCGCCAGAGCGTCCAAGCGCTCTTGAACATCGCCAAATCATAGAGTTCGCTGTCCTTGTACTTCAGAACCTCTTCGTACTCGTTGAACGCAGTTTCGTAGTTCGGCGCATCCTTCGTAAATTCGTACTCGGCACGCACCATGTGGGCGTCGGGGATGAAACGACTCTTGGGAAACCACTCGATGATCTTGTTGAAACGCGCGAGCGATTCGTCGAACTTGGCTTCTTCATTGGCCAGGAAGCCGTCGACATACAGCGCCAGATCATACTGATTGAAGCTCTTGTAGTTCTTCAAGACGCGTAGAAATCGAGCTCGGGCCTTTCCATAGTTGGGAGTCGGCGGGTCTTTCTCGGCGCGTTGCTCCGGCGGTAGTGCCTCCCATTTCTGGAAGCCCTCCAGGAAGGTATCGCGCGAATCCTCCCATTCGAGCTCTCCCATGCGGAGGAGCGCCTCGGGCATTTCACTGGAGCCCTCGGGGGACTCATCGATGAACTTGGAGAGCAAACCCATGGCCTCGAAGCGGAGCTTCTTTTCCTGGATCAGATTGCGCTGAATGCGGCGGTCGATTTTTTTGGCTAGCGTCTGACGCAGCGCCAGGGGGATCTGCAAGCTGACGCGGTAGCCACGTTGCTGACTCGCCTGTTCGGCCGCCTTCTTCTTGATCGTGGGTCGCTCTTGCGTGCCGATTGCCCGCTCACCCGCCGGCTTGATGTGCGCGCTTTCGCCCGCCATGGTCGGTGGTTCGCCCGCCTCCAACGCGAAGGCAGAACCGGGCACGAACGAAAGCAGCAGCGCCGCCACCACGCAGCGGCACACGCGTCGGAGGCACAGGCGATGGATCATGCGCGTCATCGGTCAAAGAGGCGGAGGCCCCGACCAACGACGATAGCCGTTCGAGCGCGACCGAAGCAACGTCCGCAGAACTCCTACACTGGCACCTGCGCGTCTGGCGCGCTTGGCGCTCCTGCTTTCGCGATGATCAATCCTGAAAAGTGTCCGCGAGCCGCAGAAACAACGCGGGCCAATCGAGGTCCGCGTAACCCTCGCCGAAGCGGACGAAAACCGCGTGCCGGGCCGGAACCACGAACACGTACTGACCGTTGTAACCCTTGGCGAAGTAGGCGCGGCCGTCGCGCGTCCAGAACCATTGGTACATGCCGCGGCGCACCCAGCCGTCGGTCGTATGCACCCAACCTGCGATCGGATCAGGCATGAGCGCGTGCTCGACCCAGGCGCGCGGCAAGATCTCTCGACCGTTGATCGAACCACCGTTGAGGAACAAGAGGCCGAGGCGCGCTTGGTCGCGTGCGGTCGCATTGAAGCCGCCAAAGAACTTCTCGATTCCACTCGACTCGCTGTCGAGCGACCAGCAAGCGGGCTGCTCGGCGCCGAGCGGCCTCCAAATCTCGCGCTCGAAATAGTGAGCCACCGTTTCACCGCCGAGACGACGGTGCAGCACGTCCCACAGCAACTGGATGTTCACGCTGCCGTACAAGTAGTGGCTGCCGGGCCGCCACTTGACGTCGTACGAATACATGTGACTGCGAAGATCGGTGCTGTAATAAAACTTTGCACCAGCTAGCGACTCTTCGTCGAAGTCGATGCCCGAGGTCATGCGCAAGAGCTGCTCGAGCGTGACCGCGCGATAGCCTGGCTCCGAGGCCAGCTCCGGAATGTAATCGGTAACCGGTCGGTTCAAGGAGTCGAGGAGTCCCTGGCTCAGTGCCCGCCCTACGAGCACGGCCGCGAAGGTCTTGCTCATCGAAAAGCCCGGCAGCAGCGTGTTCGAGGACACCCCGCCAAAATAGCGTTCGTAGACCAACTGGTCTTGGTGGATGACGACAAACGCGCGAGTTTCGTGGCCCGCCAGCAGCGCCTCGAGCGAGCCGTACGCGGCCTGCTCGGCACTGTTCAGCGGGAATCGAGCTTCAGGGTTGCTGCGAACGAAGGGCAACGGCTCGCTCGACGGTCGCACGCTGCGGTTGTCGAAGTCTCTGACCACCGCGAGCGTCGGCTTGTTGTAATAAACAATGCGTGTGAACAGGCAATTGCTGCTCGCGAACGCCAACAGGAGCAGGCTCGGAAGCCGCCAATATTCAGAACCAACCTGCACTCGCCGAGACTCCACGCGGATGCGGGCATAGCGGCATTTCGTGAACGGCGATACGCCAACCGTGAGCAGGCGAGGGCCCGCTGCGTTCTCCGGCCACGACGCAGGGCGAACATCGCCTCACAATGCGCCGCGCGAAATACCCGAGAACGGCTCGGCCGTCGACGTCCAGGTCAGGGTTTGGGGGGTGAGGCGGCTGCTTTGCTCGCTGAGTGAGGGCAGCTCGTTCGGTTCCTCCCCCTCGGGATCAGGGAGCGCGTCGGGGTTGGACGCCGAAGGCTTTGCCGGCCTGCGACTCGGTCCGTGACCATCAAACCCCCTGCTCTCTCTCGGATGCGGAGAAGAGGAGGAGAGAGGTAGGCACGTTCGTCGTTCAGATTTGGGAGAGAGTCACTTGAGGTTTTCGCCGCCGACGTACTCGTCGGACCAGTCTTCGCCTTCGAAAGGCCAGTACTCTTCGTCGTCGCCGAGGTATCGGGCCGCGTCCAGGGAATCGATGATGGTTTGGGGCAGGAGGCCTTGAGAGAGCGCTTCGACCTCGATTTCCAGGGAGCGTTTCTTGCCGAGGACGGTTTCGATGCGGCCTAGGCGGGCGCGACGGAGCAGGCGCGACAAGCGGCGGTCGAGCCGGGTCAAGGTGTCTTTGGCCAACGCGAGCTCCTGTGCCTCGACGGCCACGCGTAGCTTTTGCGCCTCGTCGTAGAGAGCGCTGGCGCGCTCGCGATCAGACGCGAGCAGGCCGGGGAGATCTTCGCCCTTTGGGCCGACGGCGCCTACCTTGGAGGGCAGTGCGGCGCGGGCCGCGCGAGCTCGGATCTGCAGCGCTTCGAGCTCTTTCGTGAGCCCGTCGAGATCAGCGGATTGCGCGCCATTCGAGGCGCGTTCCGCTTCGCGTAGCAGCCGCTTCAGCTCGGCAATTTGGCCCTCGATCCGCTCCACTTTGTCGAGATCGGTTTGGCCCAGCGCTTCACTAGATTGCGGGCGCAACGACTTCGGTGAAGCCAGCCGCTCGCTGGCATTGTCCAGGTCACCCATGGCACGGCGCAGCCCACTTTGCTGATGATCGAGCTCGGCGAGCCTTCTTTGGGCCCGACCATAGGCGGCATCCACGCGTATCAGTGCACCGAGCGAGCGCGCGGTTTCCTCGGATACGCCGAGGCCCGCGCTGGCCGGGTCGCTGCTGCTGCGTACGGCGCCCAGTAGCTTCTGGATCGCCGCGTCGTCCGTGCTCAGCTGGCGAGCGGCATCGCGCACCGGATCATAACGTTTGAGAAACGCATTCAGCTTGGCATCGGCTTGCGGAAAACGACACGTGGCAAGGTCGATGTATGCGTCCAGGATGTACGTCTCGTCCTGATAGACGTGCTCGACTTTCAGGCGTTTCAGCTCGTCAATCGCATCGCGCGCCCCGTCGTAGTCCTTGGCCTCGTAGCGCGTGGTCGCGGTCTCGTACAAGGCTTCGGGCAAGTTGTCCGAGTCGTGTGGGACCAAATAATAATAATAACGTGCGTCGTCGAAGCGATACTGCTCGTGGGCGATGCGGCCCAAGCCGAGGCGCGCCAGATCACGCACTTGGAAGAAGTCCGTGCCGCCAAAAAGTGGGGCCTTTCTCGGTGTTTGCTTGGGATCGGCGACTTTACAGAACAGGGCCTCACCCTGCTTGTAGTCCTTCCGCTCGACCGCGATCACGCCCGAGAGGTAAGTGGCCTGGGCCCAGAAACGCGATTTTTCCGAAACCGTTCCATAAGCGGCCAGCGCAGCGTCGGGCTTGCTCTCGCGCTCAGCGACGCGACCGGTCAAGTACGCGACGTCGCCGCTCACCTCATCGGGCGCGCCGGGCCCCACACCCTTCAAATCGTTCAGCATCAGCTGCGGCTCGTCGCTCTCGAGCGCCAGGTCGACCAAGCTATGGACGGCGCGGCGGTACCAGATATCGCTCGCGGACGCGGTCAGAAGCTGAGTCAGGTATCCGCGTGCGGGCTGATAAGCACCACCGCGGCCCAACGCATCCCCCAACCAGTAGATGGCGGCTCGGCCCTCGTCCGAGTTTTTGAACGGGTCGAAGCGAGGCGACTCGACGATGTAGACCAGATCGCCGATGGCTTCGTCCCTGCGCCCCGACGAGATCTTCTCCTCGATCGAGCCGAGCTCGTCACGAATGCGCGCGAGGCTCAGTGGCACGCTGGGCGCCAGCTTCTGCTTGTCGAGCGCCGCCTGATAAGCGCGCATGGAAGCGCCACGTGTATCGGTCGAATCAACGCCTGCGGAGTCGGTGGCGGTTTCTTGCGCGGCAGGGGCCGCCTTTGGCGCCTGTGACGTCTGTGCGAGAGCCGATACGCCCCAGGCGAAGACCGCGCCGAACACCGCCCCGTGCAGCGCGCGAGAGGTCATTTGCTGACTCGCGCGCGCAGCCGCACTCGAAGATCGTACTCGCCGTCCTGATCGGCGGGGAAATCTTTGCCCATGTCGGAGCTGTCTTGGATGACCAAGTGCGCGTCGACCAGTCGGCTTTCGGGGATCACCACCGAGAAACGCGAGCTCTGCCAGGTGCGGTACTCTTTGTTGCGCGTGTCGAAACGCTCGATGTCCACGCCCAGCACGTGATGACCAGGTGCGACCGAGTGCTCGTACACGATGCGCTCTTCTTCAGCAGAGAAGCGCTCGGGCGCCGTGAACACCACGCCGTCGTCGAGGGTGACGGTGAAGCTCGAGACGCGTGCCTCGGTGCCGCGCGTCTCGACGACGACCCGCACTTTGCTGGCATAGAGCGTGGTGGTGAGAGCCGAGACTCGGCTGCGCAGCGTCGCGATGTCACCGAGCAGCTTGTCGTAGTCCGCGGGCAGGGGCTGCGTGCCACCGTCCGCGAATTCGTTGGCCTCCGGGTTCAGGGGCGAAGACTTGTTCGCCTCGCCGGCGCCAGCGGGCTTGGGCGGCGGCGGGCCGCCGAGATCGTCGCTGACCGTGGCGGGCACCGAGTCCGATTTGGACTCGGCCTTCGTCGGCGCGGCCTTGTCCTCGGGCTCCTTTGCGGCGCGCTTGGGCTCCGCCAAAGCTACCAAGGACAGCAGCAGCAGCGGAGCCCCGACGAATGCGTAGCGAATGCGCATGGCACTCTCGACGCTATCACGCGCCCGTGCCGGAAAGAAGCACACGGGCGCGTCGACGGACGCCGATATTTCCCGTTAGTTGCCCGCGATTTTCGCGATTCCGCGCACCGTTCGGTACACGCGTTCGGGGCGGCTCGGGCTCAGGCTTTGCCTTGATTGGCGACGGCTTTGGCGGCCTTCTCGGCGGCCTCGGGGTCACCCAAATAGTAGCGCGGTTTGATCGGCTTCAAGTCGTCGTCGAGCTCGTACACCAGCGGGATGCCGGTCGGGATGTTCAACTCGACGATGTCGTCGTCGCTTACGTTGTCCAAGTACTTCACCAACGCGCGCAAGCTGTTGCCATGCGCGGTGATGAGCACTCGCTCACCACGCTGAATGGCGGGGGCGATATCGCTCTCCCAGAACGGCAGGAAGCGTGCGACGGTATCTTTCAGGCACTCCGTCGCGGGCAATTCACCCGGAGCGAGCTTGGCGTAGCGGCGATCTTTGCCCGGCCAATATTGGCTCGACTCTTCCAAGGGTGGCGGGGGAGTGTCGTAGCTGCGGCGCCACGTGAGCACCTGCTTATCGCCGTGCTTCGCCACGGTCTCCGACTTGTTCAGACCCTGCAGGCCGCCGTACATGCGCTCGTTCAAGCGCCAGCTGCGGTGCACGGGGATCCACATCATGTCGAGCTCTTCGAGTGCGATCCAGAGCGTCTTGATCGCGCGCTTGAGCACCGAAGTGTAGGCCACGTCGAACTGGAAACCGGCCTCTTTGAGCAGCTTACCAGCGCCGCGCGCCTCTTCCATACCCGCATCACTCAGCGGGACATCGACCCAGCCCGTAAAGCGGTTCTCATTGTTCCATTGACTCAAACCGTGACGGAGCAAGACGAGCTTTTTCATAGGTTCCTCAGAGCGCGCAGAGAGCGCGCTTCAGCCTCTCGATAATCCAAAACCAGCCCGGTGCAAAGCGCGCCCGTGGGTCAGCTGTGAAAGGGAATGAACAGACTGAGCCCGCCGGTGACGGTGATGTCGTTTACGATCTTTTCCAGCCCGAGTTGCACGCGTTTCTGCTGGTGGATCGCGTCGCGGACGTCCCAGCGCAGGGCGAGCCACTCGGTCAGGTAGAATTTCATGCCCGGGCCGAAAGAACCGGTCAAACCGGTCACGGAAGGTTGGACGGTGGCGCCGCCGCCGACCGACAAATAGAAGTCATAGCGGCTGATTCCGCCGCCCATCCAGCGCACTTTGCCGTATGCCATCGACCAGATCAGGTGGCCCAGAAAAAACTGCATCGTGTCGTTGGGCGACCCGGTGATCCCCACGAGGTTCTGCTGGCGAGCAACGATCGCGTCCAAAATCTCGTAATGCTCACGCGTGCGCAGGTAGCTCGCCTCGAGCCCCAGATCTTCCGTGAAGTGGAAGGTGTATGCACCGCCGTAAGTCGGCGCGCCGTCGGTAATGTCGCCCGCAAACCAACCGCCCATGGCCGATAGCTCGTGGCGCAGCGACTTCTTGATCAGTCGCGGCACGACTCCGCGATAAGCGCGCTCGCCGATCAGTTGCTGCTTCA
Organism: Pseudomonadota bacterium; assembly: GCA_037200885.1. Classification (GTDB taxonomy): domain Bacteria; phylum Myxococcota_A; class Polyangia; order Polyangiales; family Polyangiaceae; genus PMG-095. The sequence continues at coordinate 350,535 of JBBCIN010000001.1, read as the reverse complement.
GCGCTTCGTCCACACATTGGGCTGACGCCCGGGATGGCCTGCCGAGCAGAACCGCGGCGCAAAGCAGCAGCGCGAACAGGCAATGGGGGGGACGACGGATCAGCAAGTCGTTACACCGGATATCATAGAAGGCACGCTTTCGGCGAAACCTCGGCAGGAGGCTCGCGAACGACCGGCCGATTGCCCGGCGCCGGCGCAACATCTGGCATTTTTCCCCGACAAAAGGCCGAGTGCGACCCGCTCGCACTCGACCCGCGCTAGCCTCACACGTTGTTCTATGTCCCGCCGCATCTTCGGTTTTCTCGCGCTGCTCGCAACGCTCATGACGAGCCGCGCGCGGGCCGAGCCCGAGCTCACGAAACCGTCGCCGAATGCGAGCTGTGATCGTGAGTCGACCGCGATCGGTCGCAGCGCTTGCCGACTTGCCGACTCACTCGCGGGGCAAGCGGACTCGGCGCTCGTCGTCGCGGCGGCAGCGGCCGGCGAAGAACGCGTCGCACTGCCGGCCGCCGTCAATGAACGCCTTGCACAGCTCCTCGCGGCGAAGCTCAGCGCCGCCGCAGAGCCCTCGAAGCAGCCGCTCACGCTCGCCCAAGCAGAACACGCGGCGAGCAGCGCGCGCGGGCTGATCTATTTGACGGTGTCTCTGTATCGCGACCGCTTGGACGTGAGCGCCGATGTGTACGTGGGGGCAGGCCGATTTTGGCAGCGAATCAGCAGCCCCGGGCTGAGGCTGAAGACGCACGCCTTTACTACGACAGCCCTCGATGCGGAGCTGCGTGCATTGTTCCCGGCGATCCCCTTGGTGGTCTCACGGGTGGACAAGGCGCAAACCGCCGAGCACGATATTTTAGCGCTGGCATGCGGCGATTTACGCGGTGATGGCTCGAGTGAAATCGCCGCCGTGGGTCGGCGTCGAGTGCAGGTCGGGCGCCTCGAGCACGGGCGCTTCGCCGCGCGGGTCAGCTTGAATTGGGCCGATAACTCTGCAATTGCTCCGAGTCCGTTGCGCGAACCGATCGCTGCCTGCACGCTGCCCGAGCCGGGTCGGTTGTGGGTCGGCTCGAGCGACCGCGCTGACACCCTCGACCTATCGGGCACGCTGCAAGTCGAACACAAGTGGCACGCCGTGATGCCTTGGCCAGGAGCTGGTTGTACGCGTCGCACGGGCCTCGGCTACGAAGGCAAAGCACGAGCTTGCCCCGGCTCGAGTGCGACGCCGGACGTGGACTTTGGCACTCCGGTCGATGCCTTCGACAGCCGGGCACTGACCAACCGCAGCGGGCAGGTCCATACCCTGCGCGTCGCCCGCGCGGTCGGCTCCGACTTTGCGCGCGCGCTGGACTCACTGCAGCCCGAGGTGATTGTACCGAACGTCGGTGCGCAGGTCGCCGTGGGCGATCTGGACGAAGATGGCCTGCCCGAGATCGTGAGCTCCTCAGCCAGCCTCGATCGGCGCGCCGATCAGCTGCTCGTGCGCACGGTGACGGACAACGGTCAGCTGCGCGAGCGGCTGCGCGTCTCGGTGCCGAGCGGCATCGACGCGCTAGCGATCTGTCCAGGCGATGGCCGAGCCATGGCGCCGCTGGCGCTCGCGACCGGCGATGGGATTTGGCTGATCCGGTGAGTCGCCTCGGACGCCGCTCCTTCCTCGCCAGCCTGAGCGCGACCGCCTCCGCCAGTGCGCTCGGCAGAACACCCACGGTGGGCGCGTTGCGCCTGCGTTTGCCGCTTTATTTCGGAGGATTGGACCCCCACTCGCTCGACGATCAACTCTCGGCGTTGTTCGCGCCGGCGATCGCCGATCCGCTGTTCGCGTTGGATGCGGGCGGCAAACCCTACCCTACGCTTGCCAGCGCGCTGCCTGAACGCAGCGCGGGCGGTTGCCGCATCGCGCTGCGAGCCGAGTTGATCAGCGCGCGCGGCAAAGCGCTGTCGGCGGCCGATGTCCTTTTTTCGTTGAAGCGCGCGCAAAGCCTGGGCGGCGCGGCGGTGCTGGGCGCATTTCGTCCGCCGACCGCTGACGGCAAAGATCGACTTGCCTTGCTCGTGCCGGAAGCGAACCCCGAAGCGTTGGCACATGCGCTCGCGAGTCCATTGACGGCGATCGTGCCGCGCGGTTTTTCGCCGCTCGCAGCGGACGGCACGGGCGCCTTCAAGGCCACCTTCGCAGGCGGAACGCTCAGCCTGACGCGCAACGAAAACGCCGCGCGCGGAGCGGCGTTCCTCGATCGCATCGAGCTCAGCCGAGCCACGGATTTGGCTGATGCCCTGCGCGCGTTCGAGGCCGGACAGGTCGACGTCGGTTGGCTGGGCAACGGGCTGTATCGCGCGAAAGTCGGCGCGGTTCCACTGGATGGGCCTATTTTTGGCTGGATTGTGCTCAGAACCGGACTCGACGCAAAGAGCTGGGGCGCGCCCGGTGTTGCGCAGCAGCTCACGGCCGCAATACCGGGCGGCGCACTGGCGCGCTTCGGCGTGCGTGCCTTGCCCGGCGCGGGCAACGGTGTGCGTTGGGGCGGCGGACCTGTACCGCTCTTGGTCAGTGAAGACGCGCCGCATGCCGTCGAGCTGGCACGGGCGTTGGAACCGCTTCTGAGCTCGAGTGGCAACGAGGTCCGCGCCACCCCGGTGGTCCGCGCCACCTGGCTCGAGGCACGACGGTCACGACGCTATGGTCTGCTCTTGGATTTCGTGCGCGCCGCCAACGGCGATGCCGCCCAGTCCGCGCTTGCGCTACTGACCGCGGTCGATCCCGCGCTCGCGCGGCGTCCACCCAAGAACCTGAGCTCGGTCCTGGATGCAACGCGCACGCTCTCACTCGGCATCGTCGGTGAGGTACGTGTCGCAGGCGCTCACAGCCCAGAGTTCGAAGGGTTGGACGCCTGGCAACTGGGCAACGTCTGGCTCAACCCCGAGAAGGGCTGAGGGCCGCGAATGCTCACTCCGGCAACTTGCTCGGAACCGGCACTTTGCCGCCTTTCCTCAGGTACTCCACCAGCACTTGGGTGAGCCGATCATCGGCTTTGACGCAAGTCATGCTGACATCACCGCTGACCGCGCCCTTGCACTCCTGACGCCGTTTCGTGACCGCGCCGTTGATCGTCGAGTCTTCGCGCAGCGCGGCCTGCACGTTGTCATCCAGAAAGCGCCACTCCACCTTGGCGGCCTTCGGAGCCGGAGGCTTATCGAGCGTCACCTCTTCTTTGGCCAACGTCACGCACGAGCCATTCCAGCGTAGCGCCTCGTAACCACCGCCAGCGCCGCTGACTTGCATACCCCCCGTGTCTCCGCCCCGCTCCACCAGCAACAAGACCTCCTCGTCGAACTCGAGGAACGTGTTGTCGGATGCGCCGCCGGCCGCGTTCCAAGCCTGAGTTTTACGCGTCAGATAGCCGCGCGTGTAGCCGAAACCATTGCCGAACAAGTACAGAGCAAGCGAGGGCGAACTGTCGTTACACATCCGCTTGCTGAATTTTTGATCGGGTAAGCAAAAGCGGCCCGACTTGACGCACGCCGTGGGCACCGTGATCGGGGCATCCGCCGGCTTCGACTTCGCTTCAAAGCTAGGCGCAGACGAGGCAGACGGCGATGCTTCCGTTGACGGCGCGGGCTCCGCAGGCGGAGTGGCTTGGGCGCCGCCACAGGCGACGAGGGGGAGTGCGAACGAGCAAAACAGGCGCTTCATGGGGCGGATTTCTATCATGAAAAGGGCCCTTGGCTCCTCCGGGGCGATCGCGACCCCGCATCGCACCTCTTAGGGCGCGCGGTTCACGTTCACGGGGCTGACCCGAGCTGGGACTTGATCACGGTCAGAGTCTGAGCGTCCAGAATCGGGGAGCGCTGGACGATGCGCCCGTCGCGACTGACGACCAAGATCGTCGGTAGGCGCTTTTCACCGAGCGCGTCGGCTAGGCGGAAATCCGGGTCGAGATAGATCGGATATGAGATGCGATTTTCGGCCAAGTAGGCGTTGACCACGCTCAGGGCTTCGCCGACGTCGAGGCCGATCACGCGTAGGCCTTGCGAACCGTAGGCGGCGTGGAGTCGTTCGAGCTTGGGGCGCTCCTGTTCGCAGGCGGTGCACCAAGTGGCCCACAGATCGATCACCGCCACCGAGCCGTCGAGCGCGGCCTTCAGCGACTCGGCCTGCCCGTCGATGCGCGTGAGTTGCGCTGCGGGTAACGTGGACGCGCGCGTCGCGGGCTGCGCAGCACCACAGCCGATCGAGAAAACCCCCGCCCAAAGCAAGCCACGCATCAAAAGCCGCCCCCGTAACCGAACGAGAAGACATTGGCGTACAGGCCGTTGTCGCGAAAATAGTGGAAATAGCCGATATCGAGCGAGCTCTGTCCGCGCGCCAGCCAGAGCAGCTTCAGGCCGTACTCTTGGGCGTGAAACGCGGCCAGATCCGAGTCAGCAGTGCGCGGCAGCCGCAAGCTTTCTAGCGCTGGAAATGCGGTCGTGAAAAAGTCCGCGCCCGTCTGCGTGTAGTAGCGGATCGAGCCGCGCGCGATCAACCTCGGCAATAAGTACTGATGCAGTTCGAACTCCGTGGTGTGTGCGCTGAGCTGAAACGTATCGGTATAGTAGCGATACGTTGCACGCAAGGTGGTGTGGCTATCGGGCAGATGCTGGGCGATCCGCGCCTGCACGGCGTGGCGCGTGCGCGTGCGCGGAAACAGTTCATTCGTGCGGCTCGTGCCACCCTCGACCGGCACGGAGTTGTAAGTGGTCTCGAGCGTGCCTTGTTGAAAGGTCAGCCCGTAGCTCGCATCGAAAACCGTGGTCGGCGAAAGCAGCTGCAAGAAATTCAGATTGCCGTTCAAGGTCGTTCGATTGCGCCGGCCGTGGCGGTCGCCGTTCGGCTGCAGGTAGTCGAAGCGGTCGAAGGTCGCTTGCCCCGAGATCCCCAGAACCGCGTTGTCATCGGCCATGGCATGGCTGTAGCCGAGACCGAACGAACCCGAGCCGAACGGTTCTTCTTCATGCCACGCGAGGGTCGACGTCAGCTGGTCGTCATCGGTCAGGTCGAAACGGCTGTTCAGTTCGATGCCCACGGCTTCGTTCACAGCCGAAGCGTGCGACACGACGTCGAGCGCATTGACCGATGCCGCGCTCACGATATCGATCGGGATCACCACCTCGTGATGGATGCGCTTACTTTGACGAATGCCCACGAGCATCATCGGCTCTACGATCAGCGTGCGTTCGCTCCCCGGCCCGGCGAGCGTGCCGGCTTTGGACTGGTAGCCGTGGCCTTCTTGATAAAAGCTGCTCAAGCGCAGGCGAAACTCGTCGATCCGCGGGCTCTCGCTGCCTTGACCGAGAATCGCAGCATCAGTCGCAGGTTCTGCGTGGCCCACGATAGCGACCCAGAAACAGCCAAACGCCAACAGGCGCGTCAGGCGCAAGCCCCGTTCAATTCCCACAGCTACAGCCGCCCCCCGCGGGCTTTCCGTCCGCGCCGGCTGCGCCTTCGCGCGAGGTGTGGAATTTACGCGCGGCGCGCCGTTCGAGCGCGTCGTCTTGAGCAGGCATGGTCGGATCGGCCAAGTACTGCCGACGATTTTGCGGCACGATCGCGCAGGCACTGGTAGCCGAGAGCAATCCCAGAAGCAGCGCGCACCTGAGCGCTCGCAGCAGCAACCCGGCTCGTTCCTTCACTTTTCACCAGCCATGCCCGAAGCGCCCATAGTTCCTTGGCCCGAGTCCTCGTTCACTGGCGCCGGAGGACCCGCTTCGCATCCGCGCAGTGCGGGGTCGGGTGCCGTGCTCGGGTCGATCCCGGCATCATTGCTCGCCGCGCACAGATCCGCCGCTGGATAGTCGTCGAACGACAGCATGCAGCCCTTCAGGCACAAGAACGCCCCGGTGACGCCTAGGCCACACAGCCACTTGAGAGCTTTCCCGCGGACCACCGGGCACCTCAGAACCGAGCCACCAAGGCCGCCCGGGGGTTCGCGCCGTCGACCGACACGGACAGCGCGATCTGGTTCTGTCGAGTCGGCGCGGTCAGGAGTAGGTACGCGCTCAGCCCGACGCCAACGCCACCCACGATCCAGGCGACGGTGCTGACGTCGCGCAGCGCGCGTCCCGTCTCGCTCGCTTGCCTGCCTTCGCCGTCGCACAAGCGCAAGGTCGGGCTGCAGTGATCCTCAGCGACTCCTTTTTGATTCATCGCAAAAAATCCGGTCACCCCTGCCACCGAAATTCCGGCCAGTCCGATTGCGCCAACCACGTAGGCGAACACCGGGGCTGACTCACTCGGCTGCGCCGCCGGGGTCGCGACTGGCGGTGGCGCGGGAGCTGCGGGCGGCTCCGCCCGAGCGATGCCGGGACTCGAGCCCAGCAGTAACGCGAGAGCGATTGCGATCGGACGCCAGCGTAGGCGCCTGTTCGCCGAGTCTTGCGAGCCAAACATGTTTCGGCTCGGACTCTAGCGAAGCCGCACGCGACTGCAACACCGCTAGGGAAGCGCTTTTTGGACTAACGCGCGTCGCTTTTGGCTACGCTGACCGCTTCCGGCTCGGTGCACGTGCTCGGGTCCGGTGGACACAGCAAATTGACCGCGTTGTCCGACTTCTGGTCGAAACTCTGATTGAAACGCGCGAGCCAATCATCCCCGTCGAATAGCCCGAAGTGGGTGTGCTCGGCGTCGAAGTCGAGCCCGGCCGAGACCGCCTGCAAGCCCGCGACGTGCAAGAGCAGCGCGCCCTGAAAGCCATCGGGCAAGCTCTGCAAACGACCGCGTGCCACGGCAGGGCCGCCCGCCAACTGCACCAAATGGATGTCGGTCAGGCGGCATCGTCGCGCCATCGACCCGGTGACGGAAAGGCCGCGCAGCGGAAACGCACTGGCGACCCATTTGGGCAAGGAGCCCTGCGATCCCAATACGGCAAGCCCGGGTGAGGCGTCACGCATCTCCGCACGAAAAGTCCCGCCCAGTTCGAGGTTTTTCTGGGCACGAGCGAACAGCGAGTCGAGCTTCACGTCCGCCCACCACTTCGATATGGGCTCGGGTACGTTGGGCAACGCGGCGTTACGCAAATGCACCGCACCCGAGCCGTGCACGGTACTCGCGGCCAAGTCCAACGTATCCATTTTGAAATCTGCGTCGAGATCGGTGCTCAAACGGGTGGCGCCGATGCGACCACGTGCGGCCGGCGCGTTCACGCTCGCGCTCCCGGAAAGCTTGCCTGCCGCGCGCGCCAAGATCGCCCGCACGTCGAGTGCGGGCACGTCCGCGGCCCAACCCTGCTTGCCACCGGCTCCGCTCTTCAAGCTCGCGTTGCGAAGACTCAGATCGACCCGACCATCGCCGTCGTTTGTCAAAAGCCCTTGGTCGAAGTGCGCGCTCAAACCGATATCGGCGCGCGTCAAAAAATCTCCCCAATTGAGCTCGGTTTGCTTGGCGTTACCGATGACCGAAAGCGACGTCGAGCCGCGCGCGAGCAGCTTGGCCGTGCCGTCCAATGAAAGCGATTCCGCGCGCGACCATGGGCAATCTGCATTTTGCGTGGTGTCGCCGAGCGTGACCCGAGTGGACGTCAAATTCAGGCCCAATTCACCGCTGTGCCGCGCGAAGTCCAACGCTCTGAAGTCGGCCGTAAGGGCCGACCGTCCCGAAAAGCGCATGTTGGCAGCCTCGACCAGCCAAGCGGCGGGCAAAAGGCCGAGCTTGCCGTTGAGCGCGCCGTTTGCATCGGTGCTCAACGCAGCGTGCAGCTCCAGGCGCGGCGTCGCCGCGGTCTTGGCGGGCTTCGCGCCGAACACGGCGCGCGGGCGGGCCAGGGTAGCCCAAAGCTCGAGGCTCTTTTCGGGTCGGTCTTTTTGTTGGGCGAGCGTGCCACGGGCGACCGCGGCCGTCGTGAACCGCGCACCACGTCCTTGGGCCGTGAGCGTCGGTATTTGAGCGTTGAAATGCGTGAGCTGCACGCCATCCGCGGTTTGCTCCGAGCGTGCCACGGCGATTACGCCGGGGGCGCGAACCACGACGCCATTGCTCGACGCTTTGAAGTCCCAGAGCTTGGCCTGTCCCGAAAGCGCGTTACCCCGCGCATCGCCACTCGCTTCGACATGCGCCTGTAGGCCGGCCAGATCGAGCTCCCCATTGCCGTCGCCCAGCTCTGCCCGCAGTGAACGCCCGCTGAGATCGGCGATCAGCTTACCCGTGAGGTGCTCTAGGTCGGCGCGCTCGGCGTGCAACGCTAGCGCCCCCGTGTAACGAAGGTGTGCCGTGCCCAAGGTCGCAGCCAAGCTGTCACTTTCGAGCATTGCGTCGCCGTCGATGGCCGAGTCTCGATAGCGGCCGCGGGCGCGCAGCGAAAGCGCGCCGCCCGAAAGCGCGAAGCTCTGATCCTGCAGCCAGCGATTGAGCCAGCTCGGATCGCCGAGGACCAGCCGCGCTTCGTTCAGGACGGCCTCCTCGAGCCGAAAATCCTTGGAAGTGTCGCGATTCTCGCTGACCACGCTGAGCGATAGCTGCTCGATCCGCGGCGAGTGCCCGGGCGCGATCGGCTCGCGCAGCGTACCACGATTGATCAGCAGCGTCGCTTGGCTGCCACGCTCGCGGTCCACGCCCGCGTGCAGTTCGAGCTGGTCAGCGTCGAGGTCACCCTGCGCAGTCCCGAGCTCGAAGCCGCGCTGCACGATGTCGATGCGACTCTCGGGCGTGAGCACTCCGCGGCGAGTTTCCACGTCCAAGTGCAGCGATCCGCTGACCGAAGAGACGCGCGATGAGTCACCGCCGAACAACGCGTAAACTTGCGGATCGAGCGAGGGCGAGTCCAAGCGGATGCGCGCCGAAATGTAACGGAGTGGCTCCATGCCCTGGACCGGGAGCACATCGAATCGATGCACGATGCAGTCGATGCGTCCGTGCAGGCCGGGTGCGACGCGATACGCGCCGGCCGAGAGCAGTCCTGGATCGAGATCGAGTGATGCCGGACCCACCCACAGCGTTCGCGCCGGTTTGAGTTGAAATTGACCGCGCGCGCGACCCTTCCCCTGATAGCGAAAGGCCTGCACCCAGACCTCGGAAACCCTTACATCGACGTCGTCGAAGTGCACGGTCCATAGATTGTAGTCAGCGTCGCTGATCGGTGGTTCGGGTACGTAGGCCTCGAACACCGCGGGCGCCGGATACTCCGGAATGGGCGGAAAGGTGCCGACCGCGGGTTCGTGCTTCGACCATGGATCGACGCGATGACGCATCCGGTACACCACGCCCTCCCCGCGCAGGTGCGAAGCGTGAACCGTGTGCCGCGCGAGCTCGCCCAAGTGCAGGACCATGAATCCGCTCGCCATATCGATGGAGAACTCTAGATTGTGGTCTTGAAAGGTAAAACGCGCGTTTCGTACGTGCACGTGCCCGGGCAGAATGCTCCAACCGCCGGAGACGGTGGCTCGCACCTGGTTCGTGCTATCGAACGCCAGCGGCAGCAAACCGAGGTTCAAGAACGAGTTCGCGCCCACCAAATAGACGAGCTCGAGTCCAGCCAAAGTCCAAAACACGACTCGCAGCCAGCGCGGAAGGCGGCGGTTCCAAGCACTCTTGAGCCGAATCACTCTTCAGGCAATGCACGAGCCGGGCCGAGTGACGCGCTCCCGCGTTGGCCTTTTGCCCGCCGCCAATTAGCCCATTTATCGCGATTTTTGCAGGGGCAAATTGGCACGTTGGGGCATTGTCGCTAACCGCCGCTGCGCCGCAAGCTGCGGTACAAGTCCGCGGTTTGCTTGGCGATCGCCGACCAGCTGAACATCGCTTCGACGCGCGCGCGGCCTGCCCTGCCGAACGCTTGGGCCAGGGCCGGATCCGCGACCAGCTGGTTGACCCGAGCGGCGAATGCTCGCGCGAAAGCGTCGCGGTCTTTCGGCGCTCCCAGTGGCGTGCCGTCGCTTTCGAAGTGCACCAAATAGCCGGTCTGGCCGTCAACGACCACCTCGGGAATGCCGCCCACCGCCGACGCGACCACTGGAGCCGCGCAGGCCATGGCCTCCAGGTTCACGATCCCGAACGGCTCGTAGATCGATGGGCAGACGAACGCACGCGCGTGACTCAATACTTGAATCAACTCCGCGCGCGGCATCATCTTCTCGATCCAACGCACTGGCCCGCGCGAACGCTCGAGCTCCGCGACCAGCGCGCGCACTTCAGCGCCCATCTCCTTGGTGTCGGCGTCACCCGCGCACAGGACCAACTCGACCTCGGGCGCAAAATAGCGCGCCGCTTCCAGCAGATGCACGATGCCCTTTTGACGGGTCACGCGGCCCACGAACACCACGTACGGGCGGCGCGGGTCGATGCCTTCGCGCTCGAGCACGTCGGTCTTGGGATCCGGCTGAAATTGCGTGGGATCGATGCCATTGTAGATGATGTGTACGCGCCCGGGATCGACTGCCGGGTAGGCGGCCAAGATGTCTTTGCGCATGCCCGCGGACACGGCAATGACGGCATCTGCGGCTTCGATCGAGGTCTTCTCGCAATAGCTGGAGAGCGCGTAGCCACCGCCGAGTTGCTCCGCCTTCCAGGGCCGAAGCGGCTCCAGGCTGTGCGAGGTCATCACGTGCGGCACGCCGTACATCAGCTTGGCTAAATGCCCGGCAAAGTTCGCGTACCACGTATGCGTGTGCACGAGCTCCGTGCCACGTACGGCCCTGGCCATCAGCAGGTCGACCGACAAAGTACGGAGCGCAGCGAGCTCTGGAGCATCGCCGTCCAAGGCTGCCCAAGGTTGATACGTGCCGGCGACTTCCGGCATGTTGCGTGGCCCGCCGAAGCAATGTACGGCGAGCTCGACCAGCGGCGCGAGCTCGCGGGCCAAATATTCCACGTGCACGCCAGCTCCGCCATACACCTCGGGCGGATACTCGCGGCTCAAAAGCGCGATCTTCATTGCTGAAAAATTCTCTCGCAGATCAGGGGCGGACAACGTCGTCTTTGCCGACGACGACGATGCCGTTGTCGCTGAAGGTGAAGCCGCGCGCGCGGTCTTCTTCCGGGTCGACCCCGATGCGGGCACCCGGCGGAACCTTCACGTTCTTGTCCAGAATGGCCCGACGAATGACCGCGCCTCGGCCCACGTCCACGCCGTGCATCAACACCGAGTCTTCCACCGTCGCGCGCGAGTGAATCGACACGCCAGGCGACAGGATCGAGCGGCGCACCGCAGCGCCCGACACGATCACGCCGGCCGCGACCATCGAGTCGATGGCCATGCCGCGGCGCTGTTCTTCATCGAACACGAATTTCGCAGGCGGCAGCGAGCCCAACGACGAGTGAATCGGCCATTCCGAATTGTACAGGTTGAAGATCGGATGCACGCTGATCAGATCCATCTGCGCTTCGTAGTATGCATCCAACGTGCCCACATCACGCCAATAACCCGCATCCCGTTCGGTTGCGCCAGGCACCTTGTTGGAATGGAAGTCGTAGACTGCGGCTTGGCCGGCATCGACCATGGCGGTGATGATGTTGCCGCCCATGTCGTGTGCACTGTCCTTGTTTTCCGCGTCGGCGTGCACCGCATCGATCAGGGCCTTGGTGTTGAACACGTAGTTGCCCATGGACGCGAACACGTGCTTCGAATCGTCCGGTAACCCCACGGCATTCTGCGGTTTTTCGACGAAGCTCGCGATGCGGTTGTTGGCCCCAGGCACGATCACGCCGAAGCGCGAGGCCTCGTCCTTGGGCACGCGAATCGCCGCCACCGTGACGCTCGCGCCCGACTGCATGTGCGCGTCGATGATCTGCTCCGGATCCATGCGGTAGATGTGATCGGCTCCGAACACGCAGATGTAATCCGGATTTTCGTCCTGAATCAGATTCAAGTTCTGGAAGATCGCGTCGGCAGAGCCTTCGAACCAGCGCGGGCCGAGCCGCATCTGTGCCGGCACCGTCATCACGAAGTTGTTGAACAGCGGCGACATGCGCCAAGTCTGAGCAATATGGCGATCGAGGCTGTGGCTCTTGTATTGAGTGAGTACGGCGATGCGCAGGTAGCGGCCGTTTACCAAGTTGCTGAGCGCAAAGTCGATGATGCGATAGTTTGCGCCGAAGGGGACTGCGGGCTTTGCGCGATCGCGCGTCAGCGGCCAGAGGCGCTTGCCTTCGCCACCAGCGAGAACCACTCCGAGCACGTGAGGGCGTTTGGCCATACGGGAAAAATCCTGCCGGAAGTCTTGGCCCGAAGAAAGGGCTTTTTAGGCCGGGCGCTGGGCGCCAGGTGCCTACGACCCGATAGCCGGTGACCACTACCCGGCAACCGGGCCGAGCGGGGCCAAGCAAAGACCAAGGCGAGAACGAGGCTGGACCGAGAGATCTCGGGCGATCCTGGGCGATCAAACTGGGCTGTTTGTGCGCTGCGGTGACGAGCGTTACACTTTCAAGTTACGCTCGAACCGCGCGGATCGCCCCCGAGACAGATTGCATGCACCTCAGGTCACTCAAGCATTGGCTCGTCGGTTCCAGCTTGGCGCTGGGCTCGCTCAGTGGCCTGTGCGCCATGCCGGGGACGGCCCATGCGCAGGGTCCCAGCAGCGACGGCGACGGACTCAAGCGCGCCAGAGAACAGTTCGGGCAAGCGCTTGCGCTGCAGACCGGGGGTGATTGGGCGGGAGCGCTCGCACTTTTGAAGGAAGTCGCCGCGGTGAAGCCCACGCCGCAAGTTCGCTTCAACATCGCGCTGTGCGAAGAGCGCTTGGGGCTACTCGTGGCCGCGCTCGGAGATTACGAGCTGGCCGGCGCCGATGCACAGGCCCAAAAAGCCGATCAAGTGCGACAAGAGGTGGACGCGCGGCTCGAGTCGCTCAAGGCGCGGGTGCCGCGCGTGGTGGTAAAGCGTGGTGCAGGCGCAGATTCTGCGACGATTTCACTCGACGGCGTTTCGCTCGGTGATTCGGTGCTCAACAACCCGTTGCCCGTCGATCCGGGGCCGCACGTGGTCGAGGGCGCGGGAGCCGGCTTTCTGCCCTTCAAGCAAGCGTTTCGCGTGGCCGAGCAAGAGACCGCGACGATCGAAGTGAAGCTCGAGTTGCCGCCCGTCAAACCCGAGCCGGTGGTGCCCCCACCGCCGCCCCCTTCCCAAACCATGCGCATCGCGGGCTTCGTCGTCGGGGGCGCCGGCATCGCGAGCTTGATCGCGTCCGGGGCAATGTTCTACCTCCGCCATTCGACGATCAGCGACCTCGACAAACAATGCGGAGCTGACCGAATGAGCTGCCCAGACAACGCGCAAAGCACCATCGACCGCGGCAAGCTGTACACGACGCTCGGCAACATCACCCTCGCGGTCGGCGCGGCCGGCCTCGGAGTCGGAGCGACGCTCGTCGTGGTGGGCGGGCGCTCGAGCGCCCGAACCAGCCTCGGCATCGCGCCGGGCGCGGTGGGCGCGAATGCGGGCGGCGCGACGTTGATCGGAAAGTTCTGAAGCGCCCGCGTCAGAAGCCGGGCGTACGGATCGGAGAGACGAACGCGCCGCCACTTGCGGGCGGCTTGGCCACGACCGGCTCGGGCTTTTTCGGAGGCGTCGCCCAACGCCGGGTAGGCGCCGCAGATTTCGCCGGCGCGACCGACTCCGCGGGCATCGGGGGCAACGGTTCCATCGGTTTCACCGCGGGTTCGTCTGCCGGGGGGGCGGGATCGCGAACGACGCCGAGTGTCGGTGACACAGCGGGCGAATCGACCGCAGCGACGGCTGGACCGGGACGACGACTCATCAGCAGCGCAACGATGATGCCCAGCGCTGCGACCAGCGCCGCGGACAGCGCCGTCCGCGTGCGGTTGCGACCCGGCGCGTTCCGGCTGGGGCGAACGACGGGCTGCGCGTCATCACGCTTGCTGGCACCCGGAAGCGACTCCTGACCTTCGGCGCTGGGCGTCACTTCACGGCTGGAGACTAGGCCCTCCAGCACCGTGGGCGCTTCGTCGGGCGATTCAGCGTCGGCCACGCGCGGCGCGGATTTGCTCATTTCGCGACGATCGGCCGCCTCCAGCGCCGCTTTGATCGCGTTCTTTCGCTTCTCCAGGCGATCGGGCAAGAGCGCACGCAGAAACTCTGCGACCTCTTCGTCCGTGCTCGGGCGCATCGACGGCGGCAGCGCGCGAGTCAGGCCAATCAACATGTCGTTCGCGGTCGGGTAACGTTTGGAGGCATCCTTGGCGAGTGACTGCAACACCACTGCCTCGAGCCCCGCGGGATAGCCGGGCACGATCGCGCTCGGCGGCGTCACCGGCTCGTCGTCGCTGATGCGGCGGATGGTTTCGCCCTGATCATCACCGCGAAAAGGGTGGGTGCCCGTGGTCATCATGTACAGCAGGATGCCCATGGCGAAGACGTCGGTGCGCCGATCGATGCGCTCACCGCGCAGCTGTTCGGGCGACATATAGGCGATCTTGCCCTTCAACTGCCCCGCCTCGGTGTCGGCGGCAGCGCGGCTGGTCGCCTTGGCCACGCCGAAATCCACCACCTTGACCACGCCCTCGTAGGTCAAAAGGACGTTTTGTGGCGACACGTCGCGATGGACCAGGCCAACCAGCGTGCCATTTTCGTCGCGCAACTCATGAGCGGCGTGCAGCCCTCGGCAAGCTTGTGCGGTGATGCTGACCGCGATCGCCAAGGGGATCCCGCCGCGCGTTGCGGCGTATTTCATGATGATGTTGAGCGGCTCCCCGTCCACCCACTCCATCACCAAGTAAAGGATTCGATCCACCTCCCCGAGGTCGAGGATTTCGATCACATGCGGATGACGCACCTGCGAGGCCAGCGACGCCTCGTCCAGAAACATCCGCTCGAAATGTAAGTCGTCGACGAGCCCGGGCAGCATCGTCTTGATCGCCACCATCTTCTGGAAGCCGCGCGTGCCACGTAGTCGGGCCGCCCACACGCTCGCCATCCCACCCTTGGCGATGGGAAGCAGTAGCTCGTAGCGCCCGAGCACCTGGCCGGCAGTGAGGTCGTCGAGCATGCGTATCCGCGAGACTCTGACACTACCATAGCTCTCGTTCGTGGTGGTCGCTTCCCCAAGCCCGATAAATGCCTTGGATTAGTGGGTACGCGCCTGATCACCCGCAAATACCCGGACCCCGTCCGCGGCGCCGGCGCTTTCGGGGAGCGGACGTAGCGCTAGCACTGCACGAGCGTCCGCCGAGCTCGCGAGAATGGACGACGCAGTCGTCAAAATCCACTGCACGCCGGGCAATGCCTCGCGAAATGCGGCTATCAACTGCTGCTGAACCTGTGAGTCCTGATGTAGGTCTACTTCGTCGATCGCGATCACCCCTTCGGATTCGCGTGGGTCGCGATCGGGGTAAGCTGCCCACAATGTGCGCACGGATAAGGCCGCAAAGGCGACCAGGTGGCGCGCCCGGGTAGGCAGTGCGTCGAAAGGCAACTCGCGCTGGCTGCCTTGAGCCGAAAACATGGGCTCGAACGAGAACGGATCGATGCCTCGGTACGAACACCCCACTAGTGAAAGTAGCGTGTCGAGTGCGCTCTGCATCGCGGCCCCGAGCAGCTCGAAGCTTCGCTCCCCACGAGGCGGAACGGTCGTGCGGGCGGAAAGTGCGCTCGAGATGGCCGCGTAGGCCAGGGCTTGCTTGGTTTCGCGCGCCAGATCCGCGCGGGTCGCGTCGTCCGCGCCAGCACCGGCTCGTACGTCGTAGCGGGCCACCGTGCGCGCCGGCGCGCTGAACGCGATCGGTTGCCGCGAAAACCAGCGCGTGCTCGGGATGGACAAGAATGCGAAGCCGCCCTCGCCCGCCAAGCGATCGAACAGAGCCTGTTCACGGCGACGCAATGCTTCTTGTTCGTCGTTCACGCCCAAACGCGCATTGGGACTGACGACCGATAGCGGGTGGGGGCGGAGCGGCTCGTCTTGCCCCAACGCCCAGTCACACGCGGCGAACGGCTGCGGAGCCGACTCTCGCGGTTCCCAGCGCGTTGGCTGCACGACGCAATGTCCGGGGCGAGTACTGGCCAGGGCGGCCAGGACGCTGCTCTTGCCGACGCCACCTGCGCCGTGAATCACGGTCATGGCTCGGGCTTCACCGGCCTCGTCCGCAAACGGCAGCACGAGCTTCTCGAATGGCCCAACGCCAACCAGCACCGCTTGCAGGAGCTTCATGCGAGCCTTGCTAGGCTACAGTTTTTCGGCGCGGCATTCAAAGCCCCGAGAGCGGCCAGGGGTCGGATAAGCTCGAGCCAGATGGAAATCCGAAGCGAGCTGGAGATCGCGGCACCCGCGGCAGAGGTCTGGGGTATTCTGACGGACTTTCCCCGCTACCAGGAGTGGAACCCGTTCATCACGGAGCTCAAAAGCGACGGGGGCGTCGGAAGCCCGCTCCGGCTCTTGCTAAGCTTGCCGCAAGGGCGCGACTACCGGCTGAAGGCGACGTTGCTGCGCATGGAAGTGAACGATGAGCTGCGCTGGCGCGCACATCTACTGTTCCCGGGCTTATTCGACGGCGAGCATTTCCTGCGCGTTCAGGCGCTCGACGTGCAGCGCACTCGCTTCGTGCAAGGCGAGAACTTCAGCGGCGCTCTCTTGCGTTTCTCGGGCAGAACCCTGACGCAGGTGGCGCGGGGCTTCGACTACATGAACGAGGCATTGAAGCGACGAGCCGAAGCCAATTGTCGCCCCATCAGGACGGAGGGGCGTCGCCAGCGGGCTTGAGCGCCGCGCGCAACCGAGTAGGATGAGCGCCATGGGCATTCGGCGCATCATGATTCCGATCGACTATTCCGAGAATTCGAAGGCGGCCCTGGCGTACGGGGCAGAGCTCGCGTTGGCCTTCGGCGCCTCGCTCGACATCATCCACGTCTGGGACCGACCCACATATCTGACCGACGCCGTGATGGTGCAACGGCCCGGTGAAGCGCACAAACCGATCGGCGAGCTGATCCGCGAGAACGCACAGCACGACATGAACGAGTTCTTGAGCCAACTCAGTCTACCCGCCGCGCTGTCGATCAGTAGCCGGCTCGTGTCCGGTGAGCCCGCCTCCGCGCTACTCGCCGAGCTGAAGAAAGGCGAGCATGATTTGGTAGTCCTGAGCACCCACGGGCGCACCGGCCTTGCCCACCTGCTCTTGGGCAGCATCGCCGAAAAGCTGGTGCGCATGTCGCCGGTTCCGGTCCTGACCGTCCCCGCCCCGGGGCGGGGCTAGGCCGAGCCCACCCAAGCCGTCGCTCCAAAGGCAAACCCGGGGGCAATATCGAGCAATCCAGCTCGATCCGAGCGTCGGTTGCCCGGTAGGTTCGGATATCGTCGATAGCCGGAAGGAGGCGACACGGTGACGATTGCTTGGCGCGCGGCTCGCTAGTATTGTCGCGCGCCCCCCCTGTGACAAACCAGCTCCCAGCCCACTGCGTGTCGCGCCACGTCGTCCGAGTACGATTTGGCGAAACGGACTTGATGGGCATCGTGCACCACGGGACGTATATTTCGTACTTCGAGGTGGGACGGGTGGAGTACATGCGCCGCCGCGGCCTCGACTACAATTCGTGGACCAAGCTCGGCATCCATCTGCCAGTGGTCGAGGCACATGTCCGCTACCGCAAGAGCGCGCGCTTCGACGAAGTGCTGTGCGTCGAGTCGCGGCTCACGGAACTGACGCGAGTGAAGGTGCGCTTCGACTACCGCCTCCTGCGTGGTGGCTCGGTCAAACCGGATGAACTCGTAGCGGAAGGTTTCACTCTGCTCGCCTGCGTGGACGACAACCATATCCCACGTCGCATTCCACCGAATGCTGATGCGATCCTGCGCGGGCCCGAGCTCAATTCCGACGTCTTCCCGGAAGTGAAGGCCGCTGCGGCGCGCTAACGCGTGTGTCTGAATTGTTCCGGGGGGACCTGCTGGCTCCGCCCCGCCGAGCGGTGCTAGGGTCAATGTCGAATGAATGACGGGGCGCCGCCACGACCCGACCCGAAAGCCATCCGTCCGTCGATCGTCGACTCCGGCTGGTCGGTTCCTCCACCCGCAGCCGGTGAGCCACCGGCCGCGTTGCCGCCGCCAACACGGCCGTTGCCCAGTTACGAAGGCCAAGAAACGGGCGTTCGCGACGTGACTCTGGTCGATCGCGAGGTGCAATCACGCGCCCGAGCAATGCGCGAGAAGGACACCTTACCTCCGCCGCGCCGCGCCTCGACGTTCCCCCAAGCGGCGGCGCCGGTTCCGAGCTCGCGCCCACAAGGTCCCCCGCCAACGAGCGTCCGACCCCCGCCGCCGAGCATCCGTCCGCCGCCGCCGAGCGTCCGTCCGCCGCCGCCGCCACCGCCAACCGCAGAGCGCTCGGTTTTTCCAGCGCCCGCGCCCGCGGCGCCAGCGCCGCTCGATGCCGTGAGCATCGCTGCAGCTCGCAGCGCCGCAACCTTGGTGCGGCCGCGACCATCGCTCAGTCCGCAAGCATTGCCCTCGTTTGCCGGCGCGCTCGCGCAGCGGGTGCGTTTTGCGGGCGGTGAGGTGCCGCTCTGGAGCTTGGTCACGCCATTGGTGCTGTTGGTCGCATTGGGCGCGGCGTTCGCAGCCGCCGCCGTCACCTCTCCGGCCGATCCCGGCGCAGCGCTGAAGGTCGGCCCGGAGCCGTCCGCTTCGGTGGCGGTTGCCGCCCCAACGCCGTTGCCGCCGCCGCCGGTCTCGAGCGCCAACAGCGACGAGAAGCCAGAAGAGAAACCGAAGCCGCTCACTCTTTTGGAGCGGGTTTCGCTTGGCGACGACGCCGCAGTCAAGGAACTGAGCGCAAAACCGGTGGCAGATTTACGGGTGGAAGAGGCGATTTCCCTCTCGCTCGGGCAAAGTGCGCAAGACGTACGCGCCGCGCGCGCGCTCCGCGATCGCGTGGAACACGATCCTGGCCTGATCAAAGATCCGGAGGTCCTGGCGCAGCTACGCCGCAATAGCGACGACCCGGAGACCGCGCGCGACGCTTTGGCCGCGATGGCCAATGTGCCGGGCCCGATCAGCGCCGACTTGATCTACGAGGTGTGGACAGCGACGGCCTCCCGCAGCGCCGCCTCCGATCTCGCCCACTCTCTCATCTACAGCAAGGAAGTGCGAGCCAAGGCGTCGAAAGCCTTGGCTGTCGCGCTCGACTTACGAGACGCGGAAACCTGCGAGAAAAACCGCGATCTGCTGGGCCGCGTGACCTCGGACGGCGATCGCCGATCTTTTCACCTGCTGAACAAGCTGACGCGCAAATATGGCTGTGGCCCGAACAAGCGCCAAGATTGTTACGCATGCCTACGTGACGACAAAGATCTCGATGCCGCGTTGAAGGTCGTGAAAACGCGCCGCGAACCGCACCCGTTCGGCGGCTAATCTCGCTCGTCCCGAGTGCTCAGGTCGACGGCTTTGGTACTGAGCGCGCCGCCTTGTACTCCTCGAGCTCCTCGAGGCTCTTCGGCCAATCGGTCTTGAGCAAACGCGAGAGGCCGCGATCGGCCAAGAGCTTGCCGTTGGTTTGGCATTTCGGACAATAGTTCAGCTCGTTGGCTGCGTACGAGATGCGCTGCACGGCGGTGCCGCACACGGGACATGGCTTTTGGAAACGCCCGTGGACCGCCATTTCTGGCCTAAATGCGGTCACTTTTTCCGGGAAGCCCGCGCCCACCTCGAGGCGCAGCCGAGCGATCCAAGCGCTCAACACCTCTTGCGTGGCGTCGTGTAGAACCGCGATCTCGGGCTCCGACAAGCTGCGCGTGAGCTTCACCGGCGATAGCCGGGCCGCGTGCAAAATCTCATCCGAGTAAGCGTTGCCGATGCCGCTGAACAGACGCGGGTCGGTGAGTGCCCGCTTCAAGGTGCGGTTCTCCAGCACCAGCGCTTGCTGAAATTCGAACGAGCTCGAGCCCAACACTTCCAGCCCGCCCCGAGAAAACTCGCGCAGGTTCTCGGCGCCCCGCACCACGTGCAGGCTGGCGCGTCGCTTGCTGCCGGCTTCGGTCAAGACGAGCGTGTGCTCGGCAAAATCCAAACCCAAGAGTGAGGACTTGCCGGAAAGCTTGTCGCCCTTGTCCTTCAGATGAAAGCGCCCGGCGATCATCAAGTGGAACACCAAAAACAGATCGTCCGACAGCTCGAACACGATACGCTTGCCGATGCGCTGAAAGCCCGTGACGCGCTGGCCGTGTGTCGCGGAAAGGGGTGGCTCGAAGCTGCGCACCAAGAACGGGCTCTTGAGGCGAGTCTGCTCCAGAACCTGCCCACCAAAGAGCGCGCTCAGCCGCTCGATGTAAACCGCCACGTCCGGTAGTTCAGGCATCTCCGACTAGGTTAGCCAAGCTCGGCCGAGCGCACACCTACCTGGCCCTACCCAGCGCAATCCCCGCTAATTACTCGGATCCCACGAATCCGCAAATCAATCGACCGGGCCGTGCGTATGGACTGAAAGCTCCGAGCGCCGGGTCGCGTTCCGAGAGCATGGGATCTGCCATGAACCATGATCGAAGCGCCTTCGCTCGCTTGCCAGCGTTTGTCGTCAGTGCGATCTTCGCGCTCGCTTTGGGCAGCTGTCACAGCAAACCAAAGACGAACGAGGCGACCGCCCAGCGCGGCAGCGTCGTGCGCCTCGTCGCACCGAGCGGCGGGATTGGCCTGCAGATTTGTGACCCGCAAGGTGTGGCCTGCGCACAGGCGGGCCTCGGCGCCGCTGTGCCCGCAGGCTCGCTGCTGCGCATCGGTCCGCGCAGCAGCGCGCGAATCACGCTCGCCGATGGCACCGCGCTTTCGCTCGACCACGATACCGAGCTGCAATTGGCGGGCAGCTCGCGCCGCGCGCGCCTGAGTCACGGCTCGCTCGTCGTCGACGTTGGAAGCACGCCCAGTGCGCACGCGCAGCTGGATGTGAACGACGGCGCGCTGGACATCAAAGCGGGCAAAGTTGCGCTGCGCGCGGGCAGTGATTTCGCGATCTTGGACGTGGTTCGGGGCAGCGCCACGCTGAGCGCCAACTCGACTCCTCCGCTGCGTGTCAACGGCGGCGAAGAAGCGCGCCTGTATCGGGACGCGGCGCCTTATGTCAGCGCCGGCGCGACGCTCGCAGAAGCGGTCGCATTCAGCGACAGCCTGCTCGACGCGAGCGAGTCGGCTTCCAGCGCTCGCGGCCTCGGTGAACTGACGGCGCGTAAACCTGGCAGCACGGAGGAACTACGCGGCGCGGTAACGCTCGCCGCGCACCGCGTGCGGGTGCGCATCGCTGGTGCCATGGCGCGCACCGAGGTCGATGAAGTATTCGAAAACGGCAGCGACCAGGTCTTGGAAGGTATTTATCGCTTCCCAATCCCGGCCGACGCCAAGATCGAGCGCCTCGCGCTCGAGGTCGACGGCAAGCTGGAAGAAGGCGCGTTCGTCGACCGGGACCGCGCGGCCGCGATTTGGCGCGGGGCGATCGTCAATGCGGCGCCCAGCATGCGCCCGCAAATCAAAGACGAAATCGTGTGGGTGCCCGGGCCGTGGCACGATCCGGCGTTGCTCGAATGGCAGCGCGGCGGGCGCTTCGAGCTCAAGATCTTCCCCATCCCGAAGCTCGGCCAACGCCGGATCGTGCTCGCATACACCGAGGCGGTGCGCCCGGTCGGCGGCATCCGCCATTTCAGTTATCCGTTACCCGTCGACCCGGGCGGCACGACCAAGATCCATCACTTCGACGTGGACGTCGAAGTCCGGGGTCAGGATCCGAAGTTTGCGGTGCGCACGCTCGGCTACCCATTGTCTACGAGTGAGCGCGACGGCGCGCGCGCCTTTTCGTTCAGTGCCGACGAGTTCATCCCGAACGGCGATCTGAGCATCGAATGGGCGCTGCCCGAGCGGCAGAGCGAGCTGACCTCGTTCGGCTACCGCGCGGGAGACGAGCGCTATGCCCTGCTCACGCTCCGGCCCAAGTTGCCACGCGCGACCGTCGATCAGGTCCACGCCACGGTGATCGTGGTCGACACCAGCCGCTCCATGTTCGGCGAGGGTTTGGATCGCGCCAAACGCTTGGCCGTGCGGCTCGCGCACGAGCTCGATCCCGCCGGTCCGGTCACCTTGCTCGGGTGCGACAGCACATGCCGAGATTTGCCCGCGGGCTTTCTCACCCCGGGGCCACGGGCGGCCCAAGCCGTCGAGCAGTTTTTGAGCGCAATTGTCGCGGAAGGAGCCTCCGATCCCACGCAAGCCGTCGCGACCGCCAGGCGCGTGCTCGAGGCCGTCCCGGGTAGCCATGTGCAAGACATCGTGTACATCGGTGATGGCACGCCCACGGTCGGACCAATTCGCTCGGCCACGGTGACCTCCGCGGTGCGCGATGCACTCGCGAGCTCTCAGGCGCGCATCACGGCCGTCGCGGTCGGGACTGCCTCGGACCTCGACACACTCGGCGCAATGGCACGCGCGGGTGGCGGCCTGGTCTTGCCGTATGTCCCCGGGCAAACGCTGAACCAAGCAACCCTCGGCGTAGTAAGCGCCACCTACGGTAGCGCCTTGCGCGACGTGGAGATCGTATTGCCCGACGGCCTGCGTGCAGTCGCACCCGAGAAGCTCGATACGATCTTGGCCGGCAGCGAAGCCAACATCAGCGCGCGCATGGACGCGGACAGCGTCGACGGCTCGCTGATCGTGCGCGGCAAGCTGGGCGACACTCCGTTCGAACAGCGCTACGACGTACACGTGACAGCCAGCGACAGCGCGGGCAACGCCTTCGTGCCGCGCATGTATGCCGCGGCGCGCATCGCCGATCTCGAGCGCAATGGCGGCGCCGAAGCCAAAAAAGAGGCACTCGCGCTATCCACGCGCTTCTCCGTCGCCAGTCGCTACAGCTCGCTTTTGGTGCTGGAGAGCGAAGCCATGTTCCACGCGTTCGGCTTGGACGCCGCGAAACAAGGCGCGCGTTTCACCGGCGAGGAGCTGGCAGAACAAAGCGAGGCGAAAGCAGAGCTGCCGGTCGACGAAGCCGAAAACGAAAAGGACATCGACTCGAGCTCACTCGGCGCGGCCGACAAGAAGAGCCGGACGTTCAGCGGCTCCGGCGCGGCGGAAGCCGCTGCGCCCGCCGAGCCTAAGGCGCCTTCGGCCGCGCGCGCGGCGCCCGCACCAATGATGTTGGATGATGGCTTCGCGCAGCCACCGCCCGCGGTCACCGCCTCGCCAAAACGCCGCGCGGAATTCGACGAACCAGAGCTGCCGCGTGCTCTCCCACGGCGACGCATGATCCCGATGCGCCGCGTCTGGGAGCGCAAGGGGCGGATCAGCACCGCCGATCGGGTGCCGCGCAGCGCCAGCATCGCTGCCGTGGCCGACGCCGAGCGTGCCCTCGCCACCGACCCCGATCGGCGTTCCGACGTGAAAAAAGCCTATGCGCTGTACGCGATCAGCGGAGATCTGGGACGCGCTCAGAGCTTGGTCGAGCGCTGGGTGAGCAAAGAGCCGCTCGACCCGGATGCGCTCACCGCGCGGGCCGACCTCGCCGCGCGCCGCGGCGATCGGGAGCTGGCCGTGCGCATGCTGGGCAGCGTGGTGGACATGCGCCCCGATGACATCGCCAGTCAGAAGCGCTTGGCGCGTTTGTATCGTTGGTCGGGTCGGGCAGATCTCGGCTGCCGGTACGCCATGGCGATCGCCGAACTGCATCCGGCCGACCCCAAGCTGCTCGCGGACGCCTTGCGCTGTGCGCGCGGTGGCAACAGCGCTCGCTGGGCTAGCGACGCGCTCGCTCTAGTCGACGAAAAGACCGCGCACGAAGCAACCCGCTTGGCCGCCGCAGCGGCCCCCGACGACAGCCGCTTGCTTGGCGATCTGCGAGTGGAAGCGACTTGGTCGGATGAAGCGGATTTGGATCTCGCTATTTTGCATCGCGATGGACAGCGCGTCTCGTGGCTCGGCGCACCCACCCGCGAACTGATCAGCGCCCGCGACGTGCTCGATCGCGGCCGCGAGGGGTTGGCGCTGAATGGCGCAAAACCCGGGGAATATGTGATAGAAATCGTGCGCTCGGGCGGCTACTCCGGAACCGTACGCGGCGAGCTCCTGGTGTTCGCAGCCGGCGAGACCCGGCGCATCCCCTTCACCCTCGACGGGCAGCGCCTGACCGTTGCCCTGGCCGAGATCAAGATGGTGCCGCGGCTCGTGCCCTTGTACAGCGACCTGCCAGCGATCGCGAGCGGTCCCCTTCGTTAGAGCGCTGGGCCGCTGCGATCGGGTCTGGCTTTTTCTGGAGCTGCGCCGTCGCTGCTGTCGGCGTCGCGAATCAAGCTCTCGAGCTCACCCTCCCCGACCACGCCCATTTCGACGGCGCGCACGATGCCGTGCTTGTCGATCACGAGCAGCGTCGGTAGCCCCGAGACATCGAAGGCATTGGCCGCTTGTGCGTCTCCGTCGAATAGCACCGGGTAGCTCGGACGGTGTGCGTCCATGTAATTCCGAGCGTCCGCGAACTCATCGCTGGTGTTCACGCCATACACGGCGAGCCTCGAACCCGACAAGCGGCGTGCGATGCGATCGACGATCGGCGCCTGCTGACGGCAGGGACCGCACCAGCTGGCGAAGAAGTCCAAAACCACGGTTTTCCCCTGCAAATCCGAGAGCCGCTGGCTCGTCCCGAGACCGGCTTCCGAAATCGCGCGTAGCAGGAAGTCTGGCGCCGGGCGGCCGATTAGAGGTGAATCCGAGTGCGCCGCGCGGTGACTCAAGCGTGGCAAGCCGAATAGACCCAGGCTGACACTGGCCAGCACCACGAGCAATGCGGTGATGTAGCCTTGGTGCGACTCGCGCTTCGAGTGCGGCCCTTTACTCATGAGCCCCAGGGCCTAGCTGGAGATCGGTGCGACCTGCAAGTGCTGCGGGCGCATCCTCCATGGCTCGCTCGGCCGCGCGCGTCCCGAGGACGGGCAGACGCACTCGCAAGCGCGCACCGCCCCATTCACTCTGACCCGCGCGAATGGTCCCACCGTGTTCGATCACGACTTTCTTCACGATCGAGAGACCGAGACCGGTCCCTTCGTCTTTAGTGGTGACGTAAGGGTCGAACACCGTTTCGCGCAGCTCGATCGGGATCCCGGGGCCGTTGTCTTCCACATCCAGGTTCCAAAAATCACCGTCTTGCGCCAGGCGCACGCGCACTCGGCCGGCCCCTGCTGGGCGACCTACCAAGGCCTGAGCCGCGTTGCGCACCAGGTTGAATAGCACGCGACGCAGCATCTGAGCGTCGATCAAGGCTTCACAGGGGCCCTCAGGCACGACGAATTCCACCCTGATATCAGCGGCTTGGCCGAGTGACAGCAACTCGTCCAAAGCGTTTTCGGCGCTGTCTCGGTCCGGGCCGCGGATGCCGAAACGCGCCGCTTGTTCACGCAGGAACTCAGCGAGATCGGCGCGAAAGAGGCTAGCTTGTGGCAGCCGCGCAAAATCGGAGAACTCACCGACCAGGCGCCGCAGGGTACCCACCTCGTCTTCCACGATTTCGAGCGTGGTGTCGACCAGTCGTTGGTACTCCGGGTCCGAGCCCGAATAGCGACGATGGATCTCTTGCACGGCGAGCGAGATCGGGGTCAAAGGATTTTTGATCTCGTGTGCCAGTCGACGCGCCATCTCCTGCCAGGCACTGATCCGCTGCAAGTATTCGATGCGCGCCCGGCTCGACTCGATCTCCCCGAGCATGCGATTGAAAGCGCCCGCCAAATCCGCGATCTCGTCGCCGCCACCTTCGGGCACTCGGATGTTCAGATCACCCTCGCCCACCAAGCGGGTGGCCCGCGCGAGCTCGGCAATGCGACGCGAGACACCGCGCGCGAGCAAGCTACCGACGCCGATCGCGGCCACGATCGTGATACACAGGAGCGCGGTAAACGCGAGTAGGTAGCTGCGTTCGTCCGCCGCGCGGCGTTGCTCGACTTGCTTGTAAGTGTCGACGAATTGGCTCATTTCGCCGAGCTCGTCGAAGTGACTCTTGTCTGCGGCGAAGACGGCCAATAGCTGGGGCGCGTCGTCGGCGTCGTGCCCGTCGCTGCCGTCGCCGAGGGCCTTGCCGACTTCGAGTTGGTTTTCGTGGTTCGGGTCGAGCGGCTTGTCGCGTCTGACCTCGGCCAGCGTTTTTTCCATCCGGATCCCGGACCGCTAGCGAGACCAAGCTCGGATGATCGGCGAAAGCGCGTTTCAACTCGACCTCGAGCCCGCTGTGATCGGCGGCCGCAGCGGCACGCTGCAGCCCTGGACGCAGCGCGATCTCGGCGGCCTCTTGGCGCATCAACCCTTTCACGTTGCGCGCGAGCTCTTGATACAGGCCGAGCGATTTGTCGAGGTGCGCGCCGACGTCGGGGATGAAGAATTTCGCCGACGTCCGGCGCACGGTGCTTTCCGCGAGCCAGACCGCGGCCAAGAGTGGAATCAGCGCGGTCAAGACGATCGCGAGCGCCAAGCGGCGCCGAATGCGACCGGAAGCGACCACCTAATCGCGCTCCCGCGGCTGGCGATCACGCTCGAAGACGCCGACCAGAGCGGCCCAGGGGTCGAAGCCGAGCAGCCCGGATAGGTCCCGCGACACGAACTCCTCGGCGCGTCCGAGCATTGGGGCGAACACGCCGCCCGCGCCGAAACGCTCGGCAAGTCCGCGCAATCCCGCAAAAGCGGCGCGCCCGACATCCAGCCCGAGCGGTACTGCCAAGCCAGGGCTGACCGGAGAGATCAGCAGATCGCGCGCCGCAACTGCCAACGCGAACGCACCCGGCGCGGGATCGCGGGCCAGCGCTTGGAACGTGAGTAGCTCGCCGAACACGCCCAGCGAAAGCGGAGCCACGTTGCGTTCTGCGGCGGCCGCAAAGTGGCGATAGTCACGGCGGAAGTCACCCGAGAGGAGGCCCATTTCGGAGCGCAGCTCGTCGGGACCGACGATGCGATCGAAGCCCATGCCGCGGCGGCGCGCGACGAGCCCGGTGTACAGCTCGCCGTGCCGAAACACGCCCAGCGCGATGGCGCGCCCATCACCGCAGAACATGTCGAGCGCGGTGTTGATCACGCGCGAGCCAGGCACCGGAATGTCGGCAAAACGCTTGGGCCACATGGCGACCAAGCCCTCGGCTTCGAGTTCACGCAACGCGCGAGCCAACTCGAGGGCTTGCTCCAAATATTCTTGCCGTGGGCGCAAGCGCTCGGAAAAACGCTCCACCAGCTCCTCGAGCGCACCAGCCGCGAGCTCCACGGCCCAGCTCGCGTCGTAGCGCCCCGCGAGCTCCGGCAACTTCATCGGCCACTCGACAGCGAGCAGGTCGAGCCGACCGCGCTTGGTGTGCACCAGCTTGCGCAGTCGGTTGCCGGTCGTGACCGCCACCACCCCGCCGCGGCCGGCCTGTTCACGGGCGGCTTCGTCGCCGGAGCTGCGCGTGGGCGCGCGAAACACGTCCGCCAAGCGCTGCCAGTCAGAAGCGGTGAAACCCTCGAACGAGACGTCCTGCGTGATCACGACGCTGGGAGTATAGTCACAGGCGATGCTTGACCAGGACAGAACCCCCGAAGCCTCCGACTTGGCCTCTTTCTTGGACGCCTCGAATACCCCGTACCACGCGGTGTGTGAGCTCGCTCGGCGCTTGACGGCAGCTGGTTTTCGAGCGTTTCGCGAGCAAGACCCCTGGCAGGTGGAGCGTGGAACACGCGGCTTCGTGGTGCGCGCAGGTGGCTCGATCGTCGCCTTCGAGATCGGTAGCAGGCCACCGGCCGACGCAGGCTTCGTACTGATCGGCGCGCACAGCGATTCGCCGAACCTTCGGCTCAAGCCGCTGCCGGACCTGACCAGCGTGGGCTACCGCCAACTGTCGGTCGAGATCTACGGCGGAGTTCTCTTGTCCACGTGGCTGGATCGCGATTTGTCCGTCGCCGGGCGCGTGGTGTTTGCGGACGGCCGCGCCGAGCTGATCGATCTGAAGCGCGCCGTGTGCCGCGTTCCGAACTTGGCGATTCATCTGAATCGAGAGGTGAACAGCGCGGGGCTTTTGCTCAACGCGCAGACGCACCTGTTGCCCGTACTCGGTTTGGAGTCCGAGCCCGGTGGCTTCGCCGAGCTCTTGGCAGAGGGACTCGCCAGTACCGCTGCCAACGGAGCCCGAATCGAGGACGTGCTCGGCTTCGACCTGTGTTTGTACGATACGCAACGCGCGGCATTCGCCGGCAGCAAGAACGAGTTTTTGTTCTCCAGTCGGCTCGACAATCTCGCCTCGTGCCACGCCGCGCTGCAGGCCCTGCTGGGCGCCTCCCCAGACCCAGAAGCCACTCGCGTGATCGCCATCTACGATCACGAAGAAGTGGGCAGCCAAAGCGCCTCCGGCGCACGTTCGCTATTCCTCTCGGACCTGCTCGAACGGCTCGCGCGCTGCGTCTCGCCGGGCGATGAAAGTGCCTTACCGCGCGCCATTTCCCGCTCGCTCTTGGTGTCCGCGGACATGGCACACGCACTGCACCCGAACTACCCGGATAAGCACGACAAGCAACACCGACCCATGCTCGGTGCGGGGCCGGTGATCAAAGTCAACGTCAATCAATCGTACGCGAGCGACGGACCGGCGGTGGCCGCCTTCAGCGCCGCGTGCCATGCGGTGGACGTCGCGCCGCAGTATTTCAGCTCCCGCAACGACACCCCCTGCGGCAGCACCATCGGTCCGATCTCGGCCGCTCGGCTCGGCGTACGCGCGGTGGACGTCGGCAATCCCATGCTCAGCATGCACTCGTGTCGGGAGATGGCCGCCAGCCGCGACGTCGCGCCGATGATCCGCGTGCTCACGCGGCTTTTCTCCGAGTTTCGAGGCTTCGACTCCGCGACCTGAAGCCGTGGGGCTGGGCCCGAGCTCAGGGGACGATGTGGAGGTAGTGGATGGCGGATTGGGAGTTCGTCGCCGGCGACGACATGTCGTAACCTTGCGAGGTGCAACCGGCGCCCGTTGGGGGACTGTTGTTCTGGATACGTGCGAGCAGCACGTATTGCCCAGGCGTGAGTCATCGGTCCCGAGGTTGTTGACCCGCACTTGCCCAAACACCACGGTGTTGACCTGCACGTCGTAGCTGTTCAGCACGATCGCATCGTTGGCCTGCAAGGCTGGGCGCGGGCTGCCTCCAAACCGCCCCGAACCGAGGTAGATGTTCGGGCAATGCGGGTAGCCAGTCTTGCAGCTCGCGCTGTCCGGATCGCAGTACTTACCCTGGAGGCAGGTCGTCACTTCAACCGAAGTAAGGCCATTTGGCGCGCAGGTTCGCAGGCTGCTCCCCGAGCAGAAGCTCGCGCTCGGCAGGCAGTCTTGATCTTTGCACACGCCGTAACGCAGGTCTGCGTCGACGAGCAGCCTGGCGTACAACTGCCACCGCCCGCGGATCCACCCGCATATCCCCCGGCACCGCCGCCCCCGGGCCCTCCACCGTGGCCGCCAGCGCCTGCCTCCGCGGGCGCCCCGCCGCTACCACCGGTGCTTGTCACTGCGCCGCTGCTGCCACCAGTGCTCGTCACCGCACCGCCCCTGCCACTAGTGCTTGCCCCTGCCGATGAAATCCCACCGCTACCTCCGTCGGGAGCGGGAGCGAAATCGTGAGCACCGCCCTCGCACCCTACGACGACACCGCGTGCAACAAACGCCCTCCGTCATGTCGCGAGGCAGTGTGGCGGTCGTTTGGGCGGCTCAGGGCGGTGGCTGCGCAAAGCGCGAAACCGGGAACGCCTGTGGGTCGTCTTGGTCAAGTCGGCCGTAGCGATAAGCAGAAACGTCGATGCCGCGCGCGCTGAGACCACCCGCGTCATCGTAACGCAGCGTGCTGAGCAACGCGGGATGCGTCGCTGAAGCGCGCTCGAAAGAAACCGAGCTCACGACGCTCTCGTGGCTTTCGCCGAACTCTGTACCCAAGTTGTTCACGCTGCCGCTCGGACCCAGATCGTTTTGGTACGAACCCTTGGCCTCGGCGCGGGAGCGCGCTGCCGAGTCGGCGCGGCCCTCACTCGCGGGAGCGGGCGCTGAGCGCTTCATGGGTGCGCTCGGTGCGACCCGATCATTCTCGCTGTCACGGCTACCCCGACCATCGCCGGCGTAGTCGCCGGACAGTGGCGCTGGCCGCGGCAGCGGACGTGGGCGGCGAATGACCGGCGCGGGTGGGCGCGCACGCTCCGGGAAGAACGCCACGCCGATCAGGCCGACGTTTTGCGGTGTGCCCATCCGCGCCGAGTAACTGTCCTCTGGACTCGTGAAGCGAAAGGCAGCCACCTCTTCCAGGCTGCGACGGAAACCTTCCACGAGCAGCGAGCCGTAGGCGGGGATCACGTAGCCGCGTTGATTCACGTAATCACCCGGCTGCCCGCTCATTGCATCGCGCCCATCGACGCTCACTACGGCTTCGACGCGCTGCCCCGAGGGATTTCGCACGCGAATGTTGTAGCGCAGACCCGGCTCGCCCAAGAGAAAAGTGCGGCCATCTTTGCTGAACGTGACGAGTGAGTTGCCGTTCTCGTCTTCGACCGAGAAGGAGTACGGCGGCGGCGCCGGACGCGGCCGCCAAAATGGGCTGCGTGCATCGGCCTGAGTGCAGCAGACCAGCCATAAGATCCCAATACCAAGAGCGGCGATGAGGTAGCGAAGGGTGCGCGCGGTCAAGACTATCCTCCAAATTTGCGGGGCTTTTCTGGCTACGCGCCAGCCCAGCGAAGGATCTAGAAAGCGCTGCCGCTAGCGCGAAACCGCGATCAAGCCGAGCGCGACGAAGCCGAGGGCGATCGCCAGCAGCGCCACGAGCAGGGGTAGCATTCGCCGAGGCGCAATCCGCGCGGCCAAATCCTGTTCCAACCCCTCGCGCAGGTGCTCGGAGATGTGTCGGTCTGCGGCTCGTACCCGGAGCACGAGCTGGACGACGCTGAGTGCGAAGGCCAACGCGATGAACGACGCCGTGAGCCAACGCACGTGCGAGCGACGCGCTTGCTCGCGTGCGAAGGCTCCCGGTAAGCCGTCGAGTAAGAGCACGTCGGGAACGTCGAAGGTCTGCGCAGGTTCCGGGCCCAAGTCGAGAGGCCAGCCGATCGTCGCAGCGCTGTTCTGATCGACTTCGCTCGAGACCACGAGCCACGCGGGCGTTGGCCAGTCCGTTACTGGGACGGTCCCAGCCCAACCCCCGCGGCCATTCGGGCTGAGCGCAATCACACCACCCGCGAGCCGCTGCCGATCCGAAACCAGACTGAAGAACACCTCCGTGTGCGGGACCGCGGATTCGACGAGCAGCGCGTCAGGCACGGACATGACTCGAAATCCTCCGCCAACGACCGGAATGCCGGTGTCGATTAGACCGCTCTCGCCGGATTCTGTCCGCGCTTCGACGCGCACGGTCGGATTGAGCTCACTCGCTTCGAAAAACGCGCGCGCGCGACCCCGCTCGTCCGTGCGGAGTTGCTCGACGCCGGACATGCGCGCGCCCTCTGCGCTGACTAGCAACGATGCCCCGACCACGGGTACGCCCTCGCGTTCCACCCGAATCGAGAGCGCGCCCGGCGATCCGACCACGAAAGCGCCGCGTTCGGCCGCCACGCTCACTACCAGCGATCGATCCGCGCGCCCGCGGATCCAACCGCCGCGACGGCGTGCGCGCGCCGCCCAGCGCGACACATCGAGCTCGAAGTGACCACTCGCGAGCGACGCGAGCGACGCGTCTGTAAGCTCGAGCTCGATCGGGCCGTGCACGGGTCGCTCGAACGGCACGTCGAAATCGGCAACGCCGTGCACCGCCTGCTGCACCGACACGATCACATCCGGCCCGCCGGAAGCGCGTGCACGCACCCTGAGTGGACCATTCCAAATCGCACGCTCGCGCTCCCCCTCTCGCTCGACTCTCTCGACGCGCAGCGACAGCGTCGAAGCGCCCTCGGTCGGTCCCCCGTACACGCGCGCGCCATGCAGCTTTCGCGGCACGCCCGCGACGAGCAGCGCGTAGCTGACGACCAGGACCGTCAGCACCGGCAGCGCCAAAGACCAGGCGCGACTCATCGGCTTGTCATTTCCACGGATATGCTACCCTGCGCCGCGAAACTATGGCGGACGTCAAGAAAGCAAAGGTAAAAAAGCAGGCCCAAGCCAAGCGCGTTCGGAAAGAACGGCGCTTCTTGCCCGAACCCACCTATGCCTCCCGCGCCTCGATCGGCGGCGGCATGTTGGGCGCACTGATCCTCGGCGCGGGCGTGTACAGCCAATGGCTGAGCGACAACCCTCGCGCCATCGCGCCCTACCTGTTCGGCGTAGGCGCGGTCTCACTCGGCGCCGCGCTCTGGTTCGGGGATGCGGGCGCCCTGCCCGTCCGCGTCGGGGACGCAGGCCTCGCGATCGAGAAAGGCAGCGAGCTCGTTCGCCTCGCCTGGTGTGATCTCGAACGAGTGTTCACCGAGCGCGCTGAGCTCGTGGCCAAGGGCAAAGAGCTCACCTTGCGCATTCCCATCGCGGCCCATCGCACCGCGGTCGCCTGGATCTTGAGTGAGGGCACCAAGCGCGTCCCCACCGTCATGGACGTCAAGCGCCAGAGCCTCGCCACCCTGCCCGAGCCCAAAGACAACGATGGCGAGCTCGTCCCGATCGAGGGTCTACAAATCGCCGGTCGCCACTGCGCGGTCAGCGGCAAGCCGATCTCCTTCGAGCGCGACGCGCGGCTGTGCCCCAACTGCGGGCAGGTCTATTTGAAGGATCAAGTGCCGCCAAAGTGCGTCACCTGTGACGCTCCGCTAGGCGCGAACGCCGTGGAAATTTGAGTGGATTTGGGGCTGCACGAGGGAACGTGCGCGCTGAACGTGAAGGGCCGCAATAGGTCCCGCGTCGCGCGCACTCGATTCGCAGCAGCCGCGCCAGCCAGCGCGCGGTAAATGACCGGAACTGCTGACCAGAGGGACCGCGGTCTGACACGCACTGATCGGAGGTTCAAATCGCCCCCGCGCAACTATTCGCTGAATACCGGCCTCCCAGGTCCTCCTGGGGGGCCGGTGGTGTAAGTAGGACCAGAGGAAGTATCTCGCTCCGAGCGATGTAGAAGCCGTCCGGTTGCGGCACGAGCGTGATGCGCCCGTCGCGGAAGATGCGACGCAATTCTTCGCGACCAAGCCCCGGATCGGCAAGCAGCCGCTTCTCGAGATCGAACACCAGGTCGAGCAAGTCGGCCGGCGCCGGCAGCCGGATGACCGTGCTCGCATCGCGCTCCAGGACGGCCACGACGTTTCGTTCGGCGTCTGCTTCGCGCTCCAAGCCTCGAAGTTTGTCGGCAACGGAGGCCGAACCGTGACCGTCCGCGATGAAGTTCACCAGCTGGTCGATTTGACTGACGAGCCGGTCGAGCTTTCGCCGGTGTGCGGTCAACTCTAGGCCGCGTTCACGCTCGAACTCGCCCAACCGCTCGGCCAGGCGCTTGCGGGCGTAGGAGATGCCCTGATCAGAAAGCAGGCGGTGGCGAAGCTCATCAAGCAGCCCCGTGCGAACGACGCTCTCACGCACCGAGAGTGCGTTCGCGCAGACACCGCGCTTCGAGTGCGCTTCGCAGCGGTAGTAAGCGTCTTTGCTTCCGCCGCTGATGATCATCTTGCCGCCGCATACACCGCAACTCAGTAGGCTGCTGAACAGGTACTGGCTGTGTCGGCTCGGGACCGCGCGGCCCTTCGGTTTGCCATCTTCAGTGCGCGTGTAGAAGCGACGCACCTGAGCTAGGCGCTCTTGCACCGCGAGCCACGTGTTCGCGTCGACGATGCGGAGGTGTTGGCGGTCGTCGACAATCGCTTGCGGGTCGTCCCGACGGACAGGAACGCGGCGGTTCGTGCCCGGCACTTTGCGCCACTGCGACGCCCGATACTTCCATTTCCCGGCGTAGCTCTCGTTGTGCAGCATCGCGCGAATCGTCGAATCCTTCCACCCGACGCGACGGCCCTTGGCGTGCACGCGCGGTGGAGTAACTCCGGTTTCGTTCAAATTGCGCGCGATGGCGGAGAGTGAACGACCCTCCAAGTACAACCCGAAGATGCGGCGAACGACGGAGGCCTGCTCCTCGTTGATCTCGATGGTCGTTCCGACCGACTTGCCGTCGACGGTAGCCTGCCTGCAAAGCGAATACCCGAACGCCACGCCGCCCGTGGCGAAACCAGCCAGCGCGCGTCCTTCAAGGCCACGCAAGGTTTTGTCGCGCAATTCATCGAGGTAAACGGCAGAGACGAGGCTCTTCAGACCGAAGGTTAACCGCGAATGTTTTGCGTTCGTGTCGATGCCGTCGGAGATGCCGACGAGTCGCACCTCCGAGAACTCGAGCAGGCGTTGGATGGTGAACAAGTCTGCCTGCGCTCGCGAGAGACGCGAGAGGTCTTCGACAAGGATGACATCAACCTGCCGCGGCTTCGACGTTGCGAGGCGCATCATGCGTTCGTAGCCGGGGCGGTCAATTCCGGCGCCGCTCGTGGCACGGTCAGAGAAAACCAGTTCACTGCGCACTTCACCACCGTGCTCCTGCGCGAACGCGGTGCATTGGCGCACCTGGTCGTCGATGCTTGCCTCGCGTTGTCCTTCTGAGGAAAAACGCGCGTAGATTGCGATTCGCTGGCCTACGAGATCCGTGCTCGCCATGTTTTCAGTGCCTCGTCGACAAGAAAGTCTATGAACCTCTCATCGGTAGCATCGAAAGGAGCTGGCGTCGCGACGTCCCCCACTTTCGGAGGGATGTGCGTGACCTTCGCAAGGCTCGCCTGCGACGCTGGCGGCGCGACCATTGTGGACGACGGTTTGCGCGACGCCCGCTTCACCGGACCCCTCCACACGCCTGGCGAGTTCGACAGGCAAGGCAGCAGAAAGGCCCATGAATCTCCTCGTACCTGGCTTGTCTGTCCTCCCGATAGAGCTTGCGTAGCCAACGGGCGACAACTTTCTGCGCACGCCCGAAACACTCTCGACGCTTCGGCAAGGCTTCGGGTGACCCCGCGGCTTCGACGCCATCGCGATCGACGTACAGCGCGCGCCATCCACTCGCCTCCGGTGCATACCAGCACTCGGCGACGAACCCGCAGTATTCGATCCGGATACGTCCGCCCTCAGTGGCAGTGATGACTGCCGGCCTGCTCAAGTCGAACGCTCCCGTTCGTCATCGACGCTGAAGAATCGAGCCCGAACGCCGTTCACTTTCGCTTGAACGATTTGGCGCGCCCGCTGCGGCCCATGTAGACGGACCAGATTCCGCGCATACTCGTCGGTCGCTGCTTGCACGCCGGCCACTGCCCGCGTCTCAAGCAGGCAGCGGACCTCCTCGGCGATGTCCAATTCGGACATCGCGTCGGCCAGCCCGTCGTCGCTCCCGGCTTGGCGTGGCGGGGTGCGCACTTCGATCAAGACCGGCGACAGATGCCCGTGGGCGGCAGCGTGCGAAAGCACGACGCCCACCGCCTGGGCATCGCTGGGCCCGCCCCGCAAACGGTGCAGCACGATCGGCACGGCTTGGTGGTGAAAGACGGTTTGTTGGACCGCAAGCCATCGAGGATCGATCCGGCATCTTTCACGCCGCGTGGACGACTCTGGGTCGATGATGCGAAGCCACTCGCAAACGTCTCGCTGCCAAATCGCGTCAATGCGTTCGAGCAGAACATCGAGTACGCGAAGTTTGGCTTCATGTTCAGAATTTCTTAGCCCCAGTTCTGCGAGGTGCTCGCCACGGTGCTGAAATTCGACGCGTGTGATGCCTTCGCCAGCCCAGCCGTTTCGTTTCCAGCGTTCTTCCTCAACGAGCCGCTTCTGTTCGCGACCGGGCAAGGCAAGCTCAGCGGGCTTGTTGTAGATCCGGCACATCACGTTCCGACCCGGCGCGACCGTGATGCCGGTCACCTGCCGAGCGGTGTTCGTGTGTGTGCGCACTTCAGCCTTGTTGACATCGTCGAGATCCTTGGACTGGGATAGGAACGTCGTACGCTTCCGTGCTCGTGTGTGGAGACGGTCAACGTCGAGCGGGTCAATGGCGAACCCCGCGTAGTCGCCGGCAAGGTCAAAGCGGCGAAGACGTTCTTTTCTCACGTTGCCAAATCCGCGGGCGATTCGGCGGCAAAGCGCGACAGCGTCTTCGATCGCGTGCGTCGCCAAGTAAAGCGCTCGGACGTCGAGGACCAAGGACCAGCCTTCCGGAGCAGCCGAATCGAACATCCCGCCCACATCGGCGTTCGAGAATGCGATGCGCTTGAACGTCGCGTTTCGCCGAAGTTCGAAAGGGATACCAGCCTCCCTAAACTCGGCGCGACCCGCCATATCAGCGAGCAACTGGGCGTCTATGAGCGCCTGCGCGCAGGCCGTGCTCAGCGTCACGCCGTAGGCCACCTGGAGCCAGTCAACGCGGCAGCCCACCAACCTAGGGGCGCCTTCAGCTGGCACCTCTCGCGTCACACCAGCTCCTTCAGGTGAACAACGAGAAACAAAATCGGAAAGAGATTCCGAGGTTTTGCGGGCGTGCTTGCGCAACGGCGGTGTGGCGCGGGGGGTGTTACTCGACCCCCGCCGCAGATCGCACGCTGAAGCGTCTCGGGCGTTACACGCGGCCGCTCCCCGCTAACGCGGGGCCCCTCGCCGCGGACAAGCCGGCTTCGCCGCACCCCCCCGGGGCCGAACAGCCTCGCCGAACCGCTCGCTGGTAGGGATGCGACGCCGAAGCTCGCGGCCGACGAGGTGTCGGCCCCGAGGGGGTCCCGGTCCGTGTCAGGGACGCGAGCTTCGACGTCGTATCTGTGAGATAGTGCGTTCAAGGTTGCGGTCCTGGTGGATCAGGTCGCGCCTAGAAGGCCCGCGGAACGCCAGCTCCACGGGCTTTCGCGCGTTAAGCGTTCACGTCGGCTCGGCCCCCACTGCTGTTGAAGCCGGCGCAGGTTGCTGAAGGAAAAAGCGTTCGAACTCGGAACGAAGAACGAGACGACGCCGACCCGGCCGAATGCTGGCAAGCCGGCCAGTCTTAATCCAGTGCCGTACAGTGCTGACCGAAACGCACGCGATGCGGGACACATCGTCGAGTCGTAGGAGGTCGCCGTCTTTCAGCATGACGCCGGCAATGATGAGCAATCGCCAGCAATCGCACCATGGTGGGTAGGGTCGGCCCTAGGCGCTATGGCGTGGTCGCTTACGCTTATTCCGCAGATAAATGGCGGTTGCGACCGCCTCTGGACCATCGCGATCCGTCAGCAAAGCGATTTCTTCGTGCCTAAATCCAGCGCCCGCCATGAACATTTCTATTTCCACGACGGCTTCGAACCATTCGCGCTCGGTGCGAGGAAGCGGCAGGCTCGCGACCCCGCGCCCATGCACGGGAGGTGGATCAATCGCCCAGATGAGTAGTTTTCCCGCGCCCACGAATTGTTCGAAGGCCGCAAGCGCCATCACTGGCGAAGGAGCCTTCACTCGCGCGGCCATTGCCGACTGTCGTTCGGAAACAGCTCGAACAGGGCCTTCAAGGTTCTCCAGTTTGGCCATGATGTTGCGCAGCTTGCGCGCCAGGTCTGCGGCTTCGTTTCCCAGGGGGAGCTTGCGCAAAGCGTCCTCGTCTTTGCCGATGCGACTGCGCGCAACATTGCGACGGGCTGGGGCGAGGGCACCCGCGACGAGCCAATGCAGGGCATCCCGGATGAGCCGTGCTTTCTTGTGCTCCTCGATCCGATGGTGGTCGAGTTTCCAAAACAGCGCGGTTGGAGCGAACCGCCCCGG
This sequence comes from Pseudomonadota bacterium, assembly GCA_037200885.1. Taxonomy (GTDB): domain Bacteria; phylum Myxococcota_A; class Polyangia; order Polyangiales; family Polyangiaceae; genus PMG-095. The sequence continues at coordinate 312,874 of JBBCIN010000001.1, read as the reverse complement.
CGGTGCGAAACCACCGCGTTGCAACCAGCGCGAGAACGATCGAGCAAGCTTTCGAACGGCGGTGATCGGCACGTCGGCGCTGGTCGTCATTCATGTCGACTAACATTGTCCGCCACCAATCGCCATCAAGACGACCGTGCCTGCGCACCGCGTGCATGCATGCCCGTGCTACCATGCATGCATGACGCGAGGACAGGTTGCTAAGCGACTCGGGAAGAGTTTGGCAACGGTGAGGCGCATCGAGGGCGTTCTTCTTCAGTCGGTGCTGGACGCTCAGGGGGTGCACCGATTCGACCAGGCCCAGGTCGAGGCTCTGGCGCGACGGCTTGAGCGTGGTGAGGTGACGATTTGGCAAGCACTCCGGGGCAGTCCCGATAAGCTGGATTCGGATTTCGACTCCGAGCAGCGCCACGTCCCACCAGAACTATCCGAGCTCGCGCGACAGATGCAAGCTCTTCGGGGCGAGCTTGAGGAGGAGCGTCGACTTCACCGGCGCGAACTGGAAGCGCTAAAAGCCGAGCACGAACGGGAGCAGGCTGAACACGCCGCGGAGCGGCGCGAGTTCGACGCGCAGGTCTCAGAATTCATGGCCTTGGCGAACGAGCTGACCGATTGAAGATCGCGGCGAGCCAATTCGCTCCTGATGGGCGATGGTTGCAAGCAACTCCTTCATGGGGTGTTGGAAGCGCTCCCCAGATGCGGCGAGCAAGGGCCCCTAGGCATCAACGTGACCGAAAAAGCGAAACTAGGTACGGCCCGAGGATCGTCCGACGCGCTTAGGGCTCAGTGCATTCGCTGCGACGCCGCCGCTTGGTCAAAACCTGCAACATTTGCTTGGGCGCTCGCGAAGATCGGCCTAGCCTCGACGCCGGGACAAGGTCGCGAGACTCGCATTGAGATACAAGCCAAAAATTCGCTTCTGGACCACTGGACGCTCCGCGAGCGCGCAGGCATGGGCGGAGTAGACAACATTCGGGGCGTCGCTTATCAGCAGGCGCAGGCTGTGTTGGTAGCGCTCGATGTGCTCGATGGCTCGCACCTCGGCGGCATCCGCATCGAAGGTGTCGAAGACATCGTGGACATCGAAACGTTCACGCATGCTGGCGTGGTTTCCAGCGCGAAACAGGTAAAGACGCGCGTCGACCGATACACCTGGGGCCGGGCTGAATTGGTGTCCGTCCTCAATACCTGGGCTGCGCTTCCAATGGCCTCGCTCGCGTCGTTTGAGTTTGTCACCGACGGCCGGCTCGGAACCACAGGTGAAGAGGTGCAGTCGGCACTCGAACAAGCTGGTGCCGGTAGCTGCGCGCGGTTGGCTGAAATACTCGAAGTGGACGTCGGTAGCCCCACCTGTGTGGCATTGCGTGGCGCAAGAGTCCGGGTCGATGGGGCAACGACCGGTTCCCTACTCGACCGCGCGGAACGCCAAGTTGCCGCGATGCTACCGTCCGTGCGGACGTCAGAGGACGCACGTGAGCAGGCCCGAAGCGCGGTTGGAAACTTGTTCAGGTTACTCTTTGAGCGCGGCGGAAACCCAAACGAGAGCGTCAGGACGTTCGCCCGCGAGGATCTTGCGCAAGCGCTTGGTGTCCCTTCGGATCAGCCAGCGGCGCATCGATGGCTGGGGGCCCTCCGTCCCCGCTACCTGCGAGCTGCGAGGTCTATTCCAACAGCACCAATCGCTCTTGGTGTTCAAGTGGCTAGAGCACCGCACGGTGCAAGCGCCGAACAACTTGGGATTGGGGTGCTCCTCAGCGCCAACAAACCGGTCCTGCTCTTTGGCCGAACCGGAAGTGGAAAAACGACCGCCATCCGTGGGCTATGTCGAGAAGCAGCGGACGCCGATCGCGTCGTCTTGTTGGCCCATGCAGAAGCGTATCTTGGGGGAAGACTCGACGCCCTCGTCGCGGATGCCATTTCTAACCTGCTTGACGAGGATCTGCCGGCAGCAGCGGGCCGACAGGCGCTGTCCGATCGCAGCGTGGTCCTTGCGATAGATGGCGTTTCGGAAGTCCCGCCACACGTGCAGCGAGCGCTTCGCGATGATCTCGCGGCAACTGCTGCGGCAAAGCGCGGTGCGCGCATCATCTTGATTGGGCGTGACATTGCAGTGCTGCGGGAGGTTCTCCCAAGCAGTGTCAGCCCAGGCGCATATTATGTTTCTGCGTTGGGCCACGAACAAAGGCGGGCATGGGCAGCTCGGTATTCGCACCTGGATGCTGAACGCTTAGTGGCTCAAATTGAACACGCACTCGGTGACGGAGCAGGAAACCCTCTCCTATTTGAAATGGCTCTTGAATTGGCCGTGGAGGGAACGGCAGTCACAGACCGAGCCGCGCTGTACAATCTCTTCGTTGAAAGGCTTGCGGAGCGATCCGGAGCAACAAATTTAGTTACCACTTCAGTTGCTTTGGGCATGGTCTTCGCTCAGTTACTTGATCACGGGCGCCGCTATGCCGATCCAAGCGAATGGAACCACAAACTGCATGGCGCAATCTCAACGCTCGCCCGCGAAGGACATCCCGGAATCGACGCCGATGCAACAGACAGGTCGGCGCGGCGCTGCGGACTGATCGTGCCGGTCGGCTACACGCAGATTGTCCGTCCGCTCCACGATTCGTTCGCCGACTATCTTGCCGGTACCGCACATGCGCGCGGGTTGGTTCCTTTCCCACCTCAGCTTCTGCCGGGCGACGAACAGCGAATCCTTTTCTCGGCCGAAATTGACGGCCTAGGGAGCGACTTAGCACACAGCGTCGCGCGATCACTTCCGTTTCTCGCCGTCCGAGCTTCGTCCTTCGAGCGCGCGTCTTGCTTCGGCGAAAACTGTCCTGCCGAAGTCGAGGAGTTCCTACGATGTTTTCTTGCGCCGGGAAATCGTTTCTCGGTTGCGCTATGCCGCGTCGGCAGCCGCGTGATGGCTGCGCGGCATACAGGCGTGCATTCTGAGTGGGTTGACCAGCACGCGTTTAAGACGATTAGCAGACACGCAAGCACGATTGTGTTAGATTCAGGTGGGCCTCTCGCCCTTGCGGTCCGGCTATGGCGTCACCACTTGGGACAGGCACTTCGCAAGCCCGGGGGCATCCAACCCTCGCGACCGAAGTCGTTGGGCGAAGCGTGCGCAACGCTTGATACCCATCTTCGGAGAGTTGCCGAGGCTATCACGCAGTGGATCGAGCAATTAGCGCCTCCGGGTCATGCGGCTGTCCTCAGACGCCAAGTGGGGCCTGTCGGGCTTCGTGCTGTCCTCCTCCCGGAGGACAATGGGGACTGGCCCGTCATCTATTTTTCAAGCGAAGATGTCAACGTGAGTGCTGCAGATGCTGCGGACGCTCCTCAACATGACGTGATTGAGGCGGGGCATATTAGGTTGAGCGTTCTCCTAGATACGTCAGCGGCTGACGCCGCAGCCGCCGAAATCCGAAGGGCAATATGTGGTCTAACGCTATTCGGATGGTTCTGACGCGAGCTGGTTGTGGGCGAACGGACTGGATACCGGAGCGCAAAGGATGAGTACGCAGGCTGTTTGGCGCGCGATCCAGGCGCAGGCAATGGCGTGGAAGGATACACCGGCGTTCGCTCGTTTCTCTGCCCAGTTGCCGAGCAACGTGGAACAGCCGGCACGGGGCGTGCCGGCATTGCTTGCCAAGCTTGATTTGGGCGGCGCGAAAATCGCGGCCGCCCCCCTTCGCGCGTATGCCATGGTGCCGCGAATGTTGCAGGCGATGAACGTCTCAAAAGACGAGATCGACTCCGCCTTTATTTCCTGGCGAGCCGATGCAGATCGCGTGCACGCAGCGCATCAAGACACGATCGCGTGGCTTCGATCAAGGCTGCCAGGGTATCCTCGATTCCACGCGCCGCACCTGGCCCGCGGCACCGCCCACACCACAGAACAATTCACCTACTGTCTCACCTGGGCCCCAGGCGAACGCTCGCGAGGGCTGGGCACTGATGCAGCGCCGCCGCGCACGGCCACACCGTTACAAGCGACCGACGAGCAGTGCCGAACCATCGCGCTGACGGCTCAAGCGGTCGCTGAAGGTCTGCGCGCTACCAGCGAATGGCAGCGACTGGCCCAAGCCACTGCCACGCTGGACGAGCCAGCAATCGAGCAACTCGCCAAGACCCGAAAAGCTCTGCACGAACGATTGGCGCCCGAGAGAGTCGACAATCACGAACCTCGCCTTGCACTGCCGCGCGATGCGTATCGTCGAGCAGTGCTCGCTGAAGAGATCGCTAAGCTCTCTGGCATCGCGGAGGAGTACTCCAACGCCTTCGAAGGCGCGCTTCGCGTGCTAGCGTTCGCCGCGGATGATGTGTTTGGGCAGTTCGCGGCGCATGGCCCCCCAGCAATAGTTGCGGGTCACAGCGAGCTTGAGCTCGAAGAAGGCCCGCATCCTAGCGTCGCATTCTCCTTGATCAAAGGGCCGCTCCTCAGACCGGGCAGGCTAATTCGGATAGCCGACCCACTTGTCCAGGAGGTGCTCCGCGTCTCAGACAATACGATCACGGGGCAAAGTGCTGGGAGCTCGTCGCAGCGAATCAACGCCCACGTCCTACAGGGAACGGCAACCTTGTCGATTTGATGCGCTTTCGAGCTGGGCCGACTATTTTCATCGCGACAGCGAGGAGCCACTCGCCTTGCTGGCGTCACCTGGCACCGACGAGCTGAATCTGTCACTCGTATGCCGGAATCAGTAGCTAGCAAATGCAGAAGACCGAAACATGGCGAAGCAAAGTGCGGCATCTACAAACTAAGCGTGAACAGCCTCTTCTATTCGTCGAAATAGTTTCTTGTCGAGAGCGCCGTAATTTTGCTCAAACGATACTGTCGCCGAGGTCAACCGGACCTGGCCGAGTCTGAGCGGTGTCGCAGGCAACGACGCTTTGACATTGCTCACCACTACTGCCGTCATTTGCGGTTGACTGTTGTGCAAACAGTGATAGGCCCGCGCGTTGCCTTCGATGACAACCAGGTCATCTCCAGCACGCTCCAATATCGGTGGCGTCACGATTGACTCGGTTCCATCACAAAAGACCACCTTATGCGGATGAAATAGATTGACCCCTTGGTGCAGCAAGTCGCCGACGAAGGTGCTCGTCTGTAGCACCTTGAATTCCTTGATCGACCTGGGCAGCACGAGAAGGTCGGCCGTTACTGGTATAATCTCCAGCGAGAACTTCGCTGCCTGGTATTGGGGCACCTTCTTCAATCGAGCGAACAGGTCACCCTCGGTACATGTCTGAAGCGGGAACGACGATTGCAGAGGCTTCGCGTTGGATGAAGAACCTGGGCGGACCAGATTCCAAAGGCTGGTAAACACGGGCAAATCGTCCGAAGCACTGTAGAGCCGCGCCTGTTCTTCATCCCAACCATAGTCCACGCCGACACTGCCTTGCGCAGTGCTCACGATGGCCAATCCCGCGTCGCCTCCGGGGTCGAACAGAAATCCACTGAACGGTAACCGGTCGACTTCATGGAGTTGGGCCCCGAGGCGGACGAGCAATCGTCGTTGGGCCGTTTCGCGTGGATCCGTCGTTGGCGAAACCACCAGATTCAGTACCACTCCCCGCTTTACCGCGTTGAGAACCGCGGGGAAGGTAAAATAGATCCAATAAGAGCTTGAGCCGACAGCCCACATTTCTTCGTTGCACGCGGAGAGCGCTTGAATGAACGCGAGTAGCTTCTCGTCGAACCCGCGACAGGCTTGTCTTGGTGCATTCCTGACATGGCGTCTCTCATTGCGGATGTACGTAGCAACGGCTTGGTGTCCGGCGTCATAGAGCTGCTGCTTCTCAGCCTGCCCGACCGTCGCGAAGTCTGTGGACTTGATGGCGCCCGTGGGGATCGCCACAGAGTGAACACCCGGTTGCAACGATAGCTGTATAGACGTCGCGCCGTTGACCACGACATCACCAAGTCGAGCAACAAATTCTCGGAGCTCCTCGATAACTCTTACCTGGGCTTCGTCTTCTTTCAGCCGGAATGCGAGGATACGCGAAAGTACACTGCGCGATTCGGCTTCGGACACGTTTTGAAAAACAAAGGCAGGTAGATTGCTTATGACGCCGCCGTCAACCAATACAGATGAGCCAAACCGCACCGCCTGGTAAAAGAACGGTATCGTACAAGAGCTGCGTACGGCGAACGCAACGCTTTCACCTGGAGTTTCCTCCTTGCTCCAGATCTTTGCACGTCCCGTTACCAGGTCGGTCGCGACTATATGCAAGGGGACTGGAAGGTGACGAAACTCAACTGGCCCGACGTCGAAAGCTGCTCTTGAATTCGCAAGCAGCTGGCGCAAGCGATTCTCCGTCCACTCCTGGATCGGGTAGGAGCTGTGCAGGCCAGAGTCGAGCGCGATGGTCAGTGCCTTGCGCGTCACGCCCCAGGTGGCACGGCGGACGGCACGCGCTCCCAGCCGGCGACCGGGAAAAATGCTCTCTCTCGGCCTGGAAGCGACCAAGAACTTCTCCATGGGCATGTCGAGCATTGCTAGCTTGATAAATTCGGGCGTAGCGCGAGCAGCAACCAAGGCAGCAACAATTGATCCCGCTGACGTGCCCGCGACTCGAGTGAAGGCGACCCCACTCGCGACCGCCGCTGCGAAGGCACCCGCATGCGCCGCACCGCGAACACCTCCGCCCTCGAATACCGCCCAGCAGTGGCGAAAGTACTCTGTCCGTGTGGGCGGCGTCATTGCCCGTTCCCTCCGCGAACCCGCGATCGAAGTGTGGCGTCCAAAATATCCATCGCGGCAGCGAGATGGTCACCAGGACAATACGTCCGGAGGCCTGCACGCACAGTGGCGAGCGCAGCGGAGTCTGCGCATGTGGCGCGCACCATCTCAACGACCTCCTCATCGATCCCGAAGTTGAACCGTGCCGCATACATGACGGCCCGCGCTGCTTGTAGCTGTGGCAGTGGAATCTCCTCGGCTTGAAAACTAATAACGCGGTTCGCGAGTGCATCCAAGCAACCGCGCTCGTAAATCATCGGGCCACAGTCAAACTGAGCGGGCAAAAACACCACGGAATTTATGCGAAAGACGGTGGTTTGCGGAAGGACCTCGAACTGCACCGGAAGCGCCTGTCGTTCGATCAGATAGGTTTTCGCAAGCGGCCAGATGTCGAGGTGGGTCGTCTCCGTTGCTAGTGAAAACCCACCAAAGATATTTTCGCGCGCCTCTGTTCCAAGAAGCCGACGCAGGCTCGCAACAGCCGGGCCGTCCACGACGATGTCGACGTCTCGTGCCGCTCCGGCAAAGCTGCCACTAGCCCGGCGGATGCCGTCTCGAACCCAGCCACCAAAGATCGCTGCTCGCGTGTTGTGCATTGAGAGCGTCGAGAGGAGCTTGCAAATAACGGAATCCGCGCGGACAAGTGTTTCGAGCTCAGCCTGCAGCGCATCCGGTAGGGGGCCCGTGTGCGTTGTAGTGGAAGGTGCCGGCTGAGCGCCTGTCCGTTTGGGGACTTCGATGACCTCGAGATGCTTCAACGGCGCCACGTAGAGCGAGGGTGCACTGTGTGAGAACGGAACGCAACGCAACGGGCAATCGCCGGCGTGGGCGCGGATGCTGGCGGCAGCTCCGTCGGCAATCAACGTTTCCGCGAACGCGATCGCTGCATTGCGATGCCGATCGAGCTGGTGCCTGCCGAAACCCAGGCTGCCGCATTGCGGGATGACCTCGTGACCCTGGCGATCCGGCTGCCCCATCTGCGATGGTGCCGATCTTTTGCCACCTGCCGGCATCTCACCGGCACACGGCGAAAGGCGGAGTCTGCAACCAAACGCTTCGAGCGACCGCGCGATCAATCTCGAGCCGTAGCCCGATGAACGTTGTATACACAGCGCAGGGCTTCAACCGGAATGACTTTCGCGCAAACGCGGACCCGAGATGCATGGTTTACAATACGCGGGTTCGTGTATCAGGTCCAGCTTACGATTGACCGCTGGCTGAGGCTTGCGCCCGACGAATGCCTCGAACTCGAGCGCGGTGAAGACATCGACGTGGTCTCAAGGTGGACGGCGAGCGACGATTCCGCTGACAGACTTGTGGAGCAAATCAAGCATCGCGACGGTTCGCTGACACTCAACTCGGCGGAGGCGCGAAGTGCGATTGCTAACTTCATCGAGCATAGGAAGGACAATCCGTCCCTCTGCCTAAAATTTCGGTACGTCACTACGGCAAGTGTCGGCATCGAGAGGTCTCCTCACCTGCTTATCAGGGCTGCTGGCGTACAAGTGTGGGAGAAGCTCAGACTCGAAGCCTTCGCAGGCGCTCAGCTCAAGAGGCGGCTTGCAGCCATACGTCATGTACTAAGGCGAGCAAAGCGACCAGATGACTGCCCCGCGAGCACGTGGAGCCTGTTTGAAAATTTCTTTCGGCGTGCCTCGGTCGACGAGATGCGTGAGCTGGTCGCCGGGTTCGAGTGGAGCATGAACCAGCCCGAACCCGATGACCTCCGCACTCAAATTGAATCAGCACTGGTCTCAGCGGGAGTTGTGAACAGCGCTATCAATGCCAAAGCGGCATACGACCACCTATTCGTCCGTGTCTTTCAGATACTAAGCGGCCGCGGCCTGAAGCGGCTAACTCGACTTGATCTCGATTCGACGCTCGCGTCCGTTGCCGATGCCCCGGCCGACGCTCGCATTTTGGCGCGAATTACCGACGCGCTGACGTTGGTTCAGCAGGAGATCATCGAAGCCAAGAGTCGCCTGGACGGCCACGACCAATCGATTCAGATTGTGCAAGAGCAGGTCGCTACGCTGGCGAAAGCCAACGGGATGACCAGCATTGTAACGGCCTTGGGAATAGCCCCGAACGTCGCGAAGCCACCGGGACCCCTGGCGCGCGCGGCGAGATCAGGAGCCGTGCAGCTAATCAAAACTCATCTCAGCACGCATACCTGGGTGGCTGTATACGGGATGAGCGGATCTGGGAAGAGTGAACTCGTGTTGCAGGTTGCCGAGACCTTCGGCGGGCCAGTTCCGTGGGTGTCTCTACGCGACCTCAACGCACGAGCATGTGCGGCCCAACTGATTGCGTCGCTGTCTGCAATAGCGGGCTCTCCTCCGGAGCGTGACAGAATGGGATGGCACGCACGTGTGTGCGAACAACTCGCCGGCAGCATCCTCGTGCTCGATGATCTTCCGCTGTTTGAAGCCGATGGAGAGCTAGGCAAGGAATTGGCGCATCTGGCGTTGGCGTTCAGCACCCGAGATGTTCGACTGCTGACCACCAGCGCTTACAACGTGCCGGTACGCCTGACAAATGCGCTCTCGGTGGCCGGAGTGCCGGTCCCGCCATTCACGAATGGCGAAGCAAGAGCCCTACTCGTCGCCTTCGGGGCAACCGACGGTCCCGACCTGGAGCCATGGGCCGCGTTCACGAACGCTTCAGCGAGCGGTCATGCAGAGCTACTTGTTACGGCTGCCGCGTTTCTACGGCAACGAGAGTGGCGTTTTTCTCAGACAGAACTACAGCAGCTGCTCACGCGCGAGTATGCTTCCGAGATTCAGACAGATGTTGTCAGGAGGATCGGGGCGACCGTTGCGGATGAGTCAGCGCGCGAGCTGTTGTACCGCGCGTCACTGATAACTGGGTCATTCTCAAAGGGGGACCTCCTTGCACTTGCGGCAACCGGCACGCCGATCTCTTCGCCGCTGACTGCACTTGCCTCGTTAGAGGGGCTTTGGATTCAGGCTCAAGGCGGTGATCAGTTTGCGGTCTGTCCACTCGCAAAGGGGCTGGAATTTCAGCTCGACGAACCAACGCAAAGAAACGTTCACGACACCCTGGGCATGCAGATAATGCGCCGCCCCTCCGTCGGCCCGGCCGAGGTCGTCGACGCCATCACACATTTCATGGGCGCACAGCAGTTCGACCGTGCGGGCACCGCCTATCTGATGGCGTTGACAAGTCTTGATCTCGACAATCTCCCTAGCTACGACGCGGGGCTGTTCGATCTGTGGGCTACGGTCCCGCTGCCTGAAACCATAGCGCTACCACTTCGCATCTGTATACGCACGCTGCAAATCGCAATTAACGAGACACGAAACAACGACCTCGATTTCCTGGCGACTAACTTGCTCGCTCTCGCTGACCTCGTACCCGCGAAGGAAGTCTCCTCTCTACTCCCATTGATACCCAGACTAAGGGCTCTCGCCGACGTCGACTTCGACCGCAGCACGAGCATTCTTGTGCGACTACTGACCTCACAGAACGACCTGGTGACACCAGCGGGAAGCCCGTTCAAATTCCCAAAGGACGTCAAGCTGGCTAGCTTTCTCTGGCACATGGCCGCCTCTGTCGAAACCGCGGACGACGTTGGAAATTGGCTAGCGCGGCTCGGCGAACTTCGGCGCGAAACACTCATGGACGCAGCCGAGGGGATTGCCTACGAGTTAGGCGTGGTTGGTTTGACCGACGGCTTCTGGCTTCGCGAAGCGAAAAATTCCGCGGAGAAACAGAACTGGAAATCTGTCCTGTCATTGTTGGAAGACATTGAATCTCAGGGCAGAACGCTTGGGCTTACTCTGCTCGTAGGTGCATCACAACGAACTCAGGTCGCTGTGCTGGCAGAGTTCGAGAAACAATTGGACGCGGCGGAACGCGTTGCGGGGAAGGCGATTCAGGAAGCCGAAGGCGAACCTCTAGTGAAGTTCCTCGTAACGGAATGCATCGGGAGGCAGTACCTGTACGCGAAGCGTACTCATGAGGCGGCAGACGCACTGAGAGTTGCTCTTGCGAGCGACAGTGGCTCGTACGAGCATATCCGTTTCCACGCTCAACTCTCGCTAGCAGAATCACTTGCCGACGTCAGCGGAGAAGAAGCGCTCAATGCGACGCTGGAGGGCGTCGCTCTAGCACTACTGCCAGAGAGTCGGTCATGCGGTTCGGGTAGATTGGTGCTGCGAGCATCGTGATGGGGTGTGTGGCCGATGGCAGAAGGGGCAGCGCGGCAGCCAGCGGGTGAGGAAGAGCGCGATTGCGAGGCGTGCAGTGATGAAGGAGTCGGCGAAGTGTCGCTCAGGCCGCGACGGGGATCTCACCGTCGCGACGGCGCCTTCTGGCCGAGGGGGGAAAAGCGCTGACGCGCTCGGATACGACGAAGGCGTAGCAACATAAGACGACTGAGACGTGATGGTGCCAGCCGGTAAAGGAGCGGCCTTCAAAGTGGTCGAGTCCAAGCTCGCCCTTGAGGTCCTCGTACATCCGCTCGGTGCGCCAGCGCTCCTTGAAGATCCGGACGATCTGCTTTCGACTCATGCGTCGCGGCAATGTGGTGAGCGTGAATTTCGTGGGCGTCTCTTCACCGTCGAGCCACTCAGCAACGAGCCAGAGCGGCTCTCGATCAGCAACGACGCTACCGTCATCGTGTGCGGTCTTCACGCGGATGAAGCAGAAGCGCGAGCTGAGTTTCGCCTTCGAGCCGCTGCGCCAGGTGACTTTTCGGAAGGCCTTGTGGCCGAGTGCCATCGTCAAATCGAGCACGGTGGTCGCCTCGCCGCGGGCCCGACCGAGACGGTCAAGCTTCACCACTTGCACGTTCGATTGGATGCCCACGCCAAAGTCGAATCCCAGCAAACGGATGGCGTTCCGGAAGTCTGAGCTGCCACCGTATCCTCCGTCGGCGAGAATGATGTCGCCGGGGATCTCGGCGCGCGCCGCGCGTTCGATCATCTCCAACGCCAACTCGATCTTCGTCTTGAAGGTCACTGAATCCGGAATCTTGGCTTCCGCTCGAAGTGACGGATCTTGCGCCCACATCTCCGGCAGGTAGAGATCGAAGTCGACCGGGATCTGCTCGCTACTCGTAGCGACCGCCAAGCTCACCCCGACTTGGCAGTTCGTGATCTTTCCCGCCGAGCCTGTGTACTGCCGCTGCACGCCGACGGAATGCGTTCCCTGCTTGAGGAAGCCCGTGTCGTCGATAATCCAAGTCGTGATGGGCTCACGCTTCTGGACGGCTTCGATCGCGTACCGGGCGGCGTCTAGGCGAACCGCCCGGTCATCCCACTCGCTCCGACCAAGGAAATAGCAGAGCTTGCTGTGCACGTTGTTGGTCTGGTCCGGATCGGCACAGGCCCGAGCCGCAATCGGCTCGGCGCTCTTACGTTCCCCGTCGCCGAGGATACCGAACGCGTACATGGCGAACGATTCCCGCTTTCGCCAGTCCTTCAGGTGTGTGCCGACTCGACCGAAGAACTTTTCCAGTCGAGCCGCCGCAGCGATTTCCGAGACTTCTTGGGCCATAACACGGCCTTCTCACGAAACTCGACCAATGGAAAACTTTCTGGCAGTAGTGCTAGCGCGACACGGGTGGCATTTCCCGAAGACTGAGCTTGTAAAGGCTCTCGCTGAAACTGCAATCGCTTGCTACAGAGTCCAGGGTCTTGCTGGCGCGTTTCAATACCTCGACGAGGCAGTCTCATTGCTGTTCGAATCCAAGACGGACACGGAATCATGGAGAGACCTTCACGTATTGGTCGCGCACACTGTGGGATTTTACACTTCGATGGCGACCATGGGCCGCAGACCGCAGGGCGTAACCGCCGACGGCGAAGCCTACGCAGAGCCGGCCCTTGGAATATTCCTCAAGTACCATCGCACTCGACATCTGTTACACGAACCCGGACGTGAATCATTGCTGAAAAGCAGCATGGCTCTTCTTGCGAACGCACTCGATGATGATGCGCGCTGTGTGTTTTGGACGAAGGCAACAATCCTCACGCCGACGGTGTCAGGTCCCGAACCGATTGTGTTGATGTTTGATACCGTGGATCTTATTCGCGCTGAGCGCTTCGAGGAAGCAGTTGGCCACATTGCTGAGCTGCCAAACGCTACCGCTGCGATAATGCACCTGCTCTTGGTAGCAGCGGTGGCGTTGGCTCACACCTGGCTTGACAGTCCCTCGAAGGCTGCGCACGACGCGCGCATGCTCGCCGTGTGCATGCGCGCCCTCGTTGTCGAGCCGAAGGACGCTGAACTCTGGACGCTTTGCGCAGATTTGATTGAGCAAGGCTTCGATCCGATGACAGACAGCTCCTTGGTCAAAGCATTACTGCGCCGATCCGGCGGAAATGACGTGGTATTGACGGCGGGCTTACTAGCGCTGACCCTCAGGGAAGATCAGCCCGCGGCTAACGCGGCGTCGGCCCATGTTCGAATTTCGAAGCGGCTGCTTGACCAGCAGCAGATATTCATGCCGCTCCACCGCAGGCTGCTCCTTCCCTTCATGTTTGAGTATTGGCAGTCCCTAACGGCCCGTTCGGGTTTTCTCTTCCGGACGCCTAGCGAGGTCCGAACTGCAATAGCCGCAGCAGCAGGGGCGCCGACTCGAACTCGTGCGCAGAGGCTCCTCCGCGAGGTAGTCTCGGGACTGGGTTTGACTGTGCCCACAGAAATTAAAGCCTGGTTGAACGAATCCTAGACGCCCGCGCAACGCGCTGCCAAACACTTAGCCCGCAATAGCAATGGAGTTGGGCTGATGTGCCTGCTTCACGGCACGCACGCAAGTGGCCCTCACGCCACCAGAGTTCTCTCAAACCCCAACAATATCGCGGTATACAGCCCGCGTTGCGCCCCCGCGCAACTAAGAATGAAACGCGGAGTTAGCGAAAGCTGACTCCGCGTTTTTCGTTTGTGTTCTCGTCTACGCTTCGTCGTCACCCTCGTCCGAGAGAAGCAGCGCAGGCAGCATGGCCGCGTGCAAGACGCGAACTATCAAGAGCTCGCCGTCCGGGGTCACTCGGTAGAAGACGGCATGCTTGCCGACGAGCGCGCGAAGGTAAGGACGGATCTCAAGAAACGGCCGGCGGAGCTCGGAGCTCGGGCCGATCGACGAGCGTCTGGAACCCAGCGAAGAGCCCGATCAGGTAGCGCTCAGCCTGATCATCACCCCATCGGTCTGCCGTGAACGCGCCAATGTCGAGCAGATCGACGCGTGCCCGGCGTAGCAGTCGGAAACCAGCCATCGTTCAGCGAGCACGAGAGGCACGGAGCTCGGTGAGGATGCCCTCGAGGCTCGAGTCCTCCGCGATCCCACTCTGCTCACCTTCGACCAGCGCGGTGCGGATCGCCTCCACTTGGAGCGCCCGTTCGGCACCGACATCGCCATCGAGGCTTTCGATCAGCTCATGAACGATGCGTGCCCGCTGGTCGGCCGCCAAGGAAAGCGCTTCTTCCAGAATCCTTGCGACGTCCGCCATGGCTGGAGTCTATCCCGCTCGGGCGGGACGTGCCAGAGCCGGCAGCCAGCCGCAGGGGGCGCGGCTCTAGGCAACAAGGACCTCAATCGCCGCGGGCAAACTCGCGGTAGCCATCCGACAAGTCGAGCGCGACCCAGCGCACGTTCTCGCGCCCGGGGATGGCCGCCAGCGTAGCTGCGACGACGCCGTAAGCTTCCCAGTGTTCAATCACGCGATCAAATTCTTGATCTTCGCGAGCACCGATGAAGGATAGCCAACCACGACCATGACGATCGGGATTTGGAGGAATGCGAACTCCAGGAGACCGCCTTTCCAGTCCCGCGTCGCGACAAAACAGCCGATGGTGATCAAGGAGTGCGCAAACAAGAAGACTCCGCCAATCCTGAAGGTTTGCGGAAGCAGGATCAACACTCCGCCTAGTCCCAGGAGAAGGGACAGAAGCTGGATGTCCGCACGAGACATGTGTGCCTTGTTGTAGACCAAGGCCGATTCGGGGTTCATGAGTCCATTGATCGAGTAATAAATGGAGGCCGCAGAACTGAACAGAATCAGCATAGAAACGACGATCTTCGTCATTTGATAACTCCGATGGCTGTTCGCTGAAAAGGATCATCGCTCGTACGTCCCATCGAGCCGGCCGCGCGCGAGGACGAGCCCGGACATCGCCTTCGCCAGCTGCGCTCGCGACAGCGAAGCACGATCTCCCGGCAACGGCGCCGCGAGCGCGAAGAGCTGGAACACGTAGGTATGAAGTCCATGGTCGGGCACTGGAGTTGGCCCGCGATAGCCCCGACCCCCGAACGAGCCCTTGCCGAACACGCCCGGATGCTGCGTTCCTTCGACCAGTGCGCCCTCGGAGAGGCCGCTGACCTCGGGCGGGATCGCGGTCACCACGGTGTGGACGAACGGGCGCGGAAGCGGCGCATCCGCGTCTTCGATCACCAGCGCGAGCTCGGCCGTGTCGTGCGGGATGTTCCGCCATGCCAGCGGCGGCGACAGGTTCTCTCCCACCCCGTCACCGGCGTGGCGGCGCGGGATCGATGTGCCGCTGTCGAACGCTTCGCTCACCAGCTCGATACTGGCGGGTGCATCCCTGCCGGCCTCGCTGTTCCAGAGCAAGTCGCGCTCGCCGGCGCGTACGCCGCGCAGCATGCGTCCGACGAAGCTCACGGGCCCTCCGCTGGAAGTGAAGCACTGATCTTCGTCGCGACGCGGTTCGTGGTCATCGTCGCGTTGTTGCTGCGAAGAATCGGCTGGAAGAACGGACGAATCTGATCGATCGCTTCCGTCACGTAGGGTTCGAGATCGTAGAGGTCGAAGTGCCCCGCCTTGGCGATGACGTGAAACGCCTTGGGACCTTTCTTCTCCGCGTATAGCTTCTCCCCGTCGGGCCGCGCGTAGTCACGCTGAGACGTGATGACCAGCAGCGGAATCGACTCGAGCCGAGGCAACGCGTCGGAGATGTCATAGGCCGCCATCCTCTCGGCGGACCAGATCAGGAAATCCTTCTTCCGGTTGGGATGCAGACCGCGATTCGGATCCTCGTAGTAGTCGATAGCCTTCAGCATGTCGCCGTACTTCGGACTGAGTGACGCGATCGCGCGCGTGAGCCCGCCAATCTCCGGCATGAACGTCAGATGCTTCGGCGGCTCTCCTTGCTCGTAGGCTTCGCGCGCCTGGCGTGCCTCGGCGAGGAGCTTCTTCCCGTTCCCGTAGAGCCCGCCCATGCCGGACGCGACCTGTTCCTTGACCGCCGTGTGGGGGACGATGCTCGCCAGGACCTTGATGCGTGGATCCGAAGCAGCCGCGAGCGGAAGGTATCCACCGCCGCCGCAGACGCCGACGCCGCCGATTCGATCCGGATCGACCTGCGGGAGGCTGGACAGGTAGGTCACGACCGCTTTGGCATCTTCGGCCTTCATGAAGGGGTCTTCGTTGAGGCGCGGCTGCCCTTCGCTCTCACCGAACGAGGTGTGGTCGAACGCGATGGCCACGTAGCCGAGCTCCGCCATGCGTCGCGCGTAGACGCTCGCCGCCTGCTCCTTCACCGAGAACATCGGGCCGACCACGACGATGCCGGCGCGGCGCGCGGCGCTCGGTCGCGCGGGCTCGAACAGGAGTCCGGCGAGCCGGGCCTGGCTCGCTGGATTGCGGAAGCTCACCTTCGTGACCCTGACCGAAGGCGATCCCGCCATCGCGGGGGAGTGATTCGACACGAGCGAAGTGGTTCTGAACATGGGGCTCCTTGGGGGGGGTTGAGGGCGCCAGCGATGAGGGCTGCCTGATGCCCAAGATATAAGAGACCATTGGTCTGATGTCAATAGACCGGTGGTATTTTATATGGCGACGTCCAAAAATCCGTGTATTATCGTGGAGCGATGACGTTCCAGCGTGCCCGGACGGAAGACCAGCGCGAGGTCCGGCGGCAGGAGATCCTCGACACTGTCGCAGCGATGCTGGGCGAGATGCCGGTGGCGTCGATCAGCCTCAACGAGCTGAGCCGGCGTGTCGGCCTCGCGAAGTCGAACGTGCTCCGATACTTCGAATCACGTGAAGCGATCCTGCTCGAGCTGCTCGTTCGAGCGTGGAGCGAATGGTTGAGCGCGCTCCCGCCCCTGCTAACGGAGGGCGTCGCTACAGGAGGCACTGTCCGGCAGCGCGGCGATCAGATCGCGCACGTGATCGCACGGTCGTTGAGTGAGCGGCAGGTGTTCTGCGATCTGTTCAGCTCGCACGCGAGCGTGCTCGAGCACAACGTCTCGGGGCAGGTGGCGGCGAGCTTCAAGCACGCGGCGCTCGCGAACGTCACCGCGCTCGCGCAGCAGCTGCGCGGGTACCTCCCGGAGCTTGGCGATCAGGCGTGGCAGGTGTGTGCGCAGCTCGGGTTCGCGATGAGCGCGATCTGGGTGCACTCGCGACCGTCGGTCGGCGTGCTCGCGGCGGCGGAAGTCGATCCGTCACTGGTGGAGTTCCGGATCGACTTCGAGCGGGCGCTCGAGACCATGGTCGCCACGCTCATCAGCGGAACCCTCGCGCGCGGATAGCTTGTACTCACTGCCTCCAGGGCGCGCGCGGCAAGATCGAGCCTCGTACCAAACGCCACCCTCATGGGCCAGCCGATCGCCAGGGCACGGTGCCCACCGACGACGCGCGGAACGCGTCGGGAGGCGCCGATGAGCTTTCGGGAGTTCACCATGACGGACGTGTTGAATGTGCTCTGTTGCCGGCCGGAAGGCGGCGATCCACGTGGGCCAGCGTCGCGAACCTCCGACGCGCCGTCGCCAGGTTCGAGCTCGTCCGGTCTACGACTCGACGTTGCGGTGGACGCCGCCGCGGCTCGTCGCCGTCACACGCGGCGGCCGCGTCGCTCGCCAGGGCGCGACGCCTTTGTGGCTCGAAGCCGCGCTCGCGGACCGCGCTTGCTGACGCCTACCGACCGATCGCGATCGACTGCTCGAACGGCACCCACACCTCCGCAACGCCTTGAAATTGCTGGGCAGGAAAGTCGAGTTGCGCCCCCGCGCAACCGAAGCCCGCGGAATCGAGAACCCTCGATTCCGCGGGCTGCTTTTGTGCTGTGATTCCGCGGTATACAGCCCGCGTTTCGCGCCTGCGACGATGGGCCGTTCGCACGGGGCATGCCCACGTTCAACGCAGACGCTCGACTGTAACGCCGGAAACGAACTCTGCGAGCTCGCGGAGATCGTGCTCATCGCCGGTGATGACGAGGTCGCCACGGAGCGCCGCAGAGGCAACGACGGTCGCGTCGACCGCGTTGGACCCAGCAGTGCTTGCTAGCAGTTCGCCCGCGCGTTCGGCAAGCTCCGGTGTCAGCGCCTCGACGCGACCGCTTTCTAGCAGGGCTCGGTGGGTGCCTCGCCACCATTCGGCCACGACCGCCGCGGGAATGGTGATTGAGGCGCGCGACAGCCGACAGGCGCGGAGCAGTGCTAGGGCGCCCGCGTGTCGCCGCTCGAGAGCAACGAGCATTCCCGTATCGAATGTCACTCCGCGGGTCGCCCGACCAACAATTGCCGTGCGCTTCGGTTTTCGGCTCACATCGCACCTAGTTTCTTGAGCCAACGTTGCACCTCCCGCTCTGGGATTTCTACTCCTTCACCGAGCTCCTTGAGTGCGCGGTCACGAGCGTCTTGCCGTGCCGCTTCGGCGACGAGATCGCTCAACACTGCAGAGGCGCTGCGTTTGGTGAGCTTCGCCCTACGGTCCAAATATTCGGCGGCTCGCTCGTCCAATGAGTAGCTTCCCTTGCGGACGGCCATTGGTAATACCTCCAGGTAGGAACTATTCCTACCATATGGTGCTACCCTGGCCCACCCGAGCGGACAGTTCGTCGAACATTATCGGTATCCCTTCGACCGCCCGTGTGCGGTTAATAGGTGCTAGGAGGCAAGGCGCCGCTCAAACCCCAATGATATCGCGGTATACAGCCCGCGTTGCGCCCCCGCGATTGGAACCTCCGGTTCCGCAAAATCAATGTCGAGTGTGCGTGCGCTGCGGCTTGCACCGAAGCAACAGTGCCCCGAGCAAGCCGAGTGCGAGCCAGCCTCGCGGAGTTGGCGCAGAACGCGAACCTCCCGCGACACGACACGAGCAATCGCTCACTTCCGCGGCATGTGGAACCGGACTGCTGTCTGTGCCGGTCGCTCCAGCTTCGGCCGATCCGCCGCCCATCTTGCCTGCGGCTCCGTTGCCTGCGGTTACGCCAACTGCGGCTCCGTTGCCGGCGGCACCCCCGTCACCCGCAGCTCCATCGCTCTCGGTTTCACCCCCTGCACCTCCGGCGCCTGCGGTTCCATCGCTCGCCGCCGAGCCACCGCCGTCAATCGCGCTCGTGCCGCTGCTGCCCTCACCGGAGCTGCCACCACCGCCACCGATCAGGCCAGCAACGCCGCCCGATTCAGGCGGCGCGCCTGAAGAGCCGCCCCCCGAGTGCGTGCCGCCGCTGCCCGCGTTCATCGCGCCACCAAAGCCGCCCGTTCCGGGAGCGCCGCCGAATCCTGGTGTCGCCGGCCGAAAACATACACCATCTTCCGACGCGCCGCGGCTCTTGCTGCAGACCTCTCCATTCGCACTACAAGCCGAATCACAACAGACTCCGTCCGCGCAGGCTCCACTCGCGCAGTCAGTGCCTTGCGAGCAAGCACCCCCGAGCAGGGTGAACGAATAGACCGAACCTTGATTGGCAGTACTGCCAACGTTATCGTGATAAGCGCCGACCAACGCGAACTCGGTCGAAATCGCAACGGCATCGCCGAACATGGATCCGGTCTGAGGCTCGAGCGAGGTCAATGAGGCCCCTTGTTGAGTCCAGACGCCGCTGGACCTTACGAACACGAAGGCCGCTCCCAAGTCTTGGTTCCGAAGAGGCTCGCCGATCAGGGCTGTGTCTCCAAACAGCGCGACGCTCGCGCCGAAACCGTTATCCACTGATGGTGCATCACTGACTCGAAGCGCTTCGCCTTGTTGAAGCCAGGTGTCGTTCACACGTACGAATGCGCAGACGACACCGCCCGCACCCCACAAGATCGTATCCTGGTCGAGCGCGATGGCCCCCGGCAACGTCAGGTGGTTACCCGTCGCCGGGACGGTGAGGGCGGGACCTTGTTGCGACCAAACGTCCGCGTTGCGAGTGTAGACGTACGCGGCACCGTAGGCCCCCTCGGCGCCCGACAAGTGATTTGACAAGACAACCGCAGTATCGTTCTGCAGCGCGACGGCTTCACCAAAGAAGTCGTAGGCAGCGCCGTCGCTCGCCGTGATCGTGGCTTGCTGTGTCCAAGCAGTGCCGCTTCGCACATAGACGTAGGCAGCGCCTTGCATGACGTTGCTTCCGACCTGACGTCTGCGCGCGCCGACCAGGGCCGTGTCACCCGAAATAGCCACGGAATAGCCGAAATCATCATTCACCACGCCGTCGCTCAGTAGCCAACGCGGGCCTTGCTGGTTCCATTCGGAGCCAGTGCGGACCATCGCGAAGACCGCACCGGTGCCGCTATTACCGTTTGCTTCGGCGACGATCGCGGTATCGCCGGACACCGCCATGGCAGCTCCGAGCGAATTCGTCACCATGTTCGCGCGGAGTCGCACGCCGCTCGACCACACGCCGTTGTCACGAGTGAAGGCCGCTGCGGATGCGCCGATCACCGCGGTATTCCCCGACAGAGCGACAGCAATTCCGAACTCGGCGCTCGTCTTTCCGTCGGGCAGAAGCAGCCGCTCAGGTTTGCCCCAGGTCAGCGGCTGCGCGCTCTGTGCCGCAACCTGCTCCCCCGGGTTGCTACAAGCAACGCTTCCCAACACGGCACAACACACCACCCCGCCTAGCCACCGCCAGCGCAATCGCATCCGTATTCACCTTGAGCTAGTTTGCCTCGAGCCTAGCAGCCGCGGCGCAAGGGGGCACGAACAGTCTCATCGGGTGCAAACCCCCGCGGGTACGACAACTGGGGCATTGTCATACCCGCTTCGCCGGCGCGCCCCGCCCGAAACCACCGCCATTGCCAAGCGCGAATCTGAGCACCGTGGAACAGGGCTGACAGCCGAGCGCAGAAGCTGCTGGACCAGCCCTGATCATCGCTCGTACGTCCCATCGAGCCGGCCACGCGCGAGGACGAGCCCAGACATCGCCTTCGCAAGCTGCGCTCGTGACAGCGAAGCACGATCTCCCGGCAACGGCGCCGCGAGCGCGAAGAGCTGGAACACGTAGGTATGAAGTCCATGGTCGGGCACCGGAGTCGGTCCCCGATAGCCCCGACCACCGAACGAGCCCTTGCCGAACACGCCCGGATGCCGAGCTCCTTCGACCAGTGTGCCCTCGGCGAGCCGCGTGACCTCGGGCGAGATCGCCGTCACGACGGCGTGGACGAAGGGGCGCGGAAGCGGCGCATCCACGTCTTCTATCACCAACGCGAGCTCGGCCGTGTTGCGTGGCATGTTCCGCCACGCCAGTGGTGGGGACAGGTTTTCTCCCACGCCGTCACCGCGTGGCGGCGTGGGATCGATGCCCCGCTATCGAAGGCGTCGCTCACCAGCTGGATGCTGGCGGGGGCATGCTTGCCGGCCTCGCTGTTCCAGAGCAAGCCCTGCTCGCCGGCGCGCACGCCGCGCAGCGCGCGTCCGACGAAGCTCACACGTACCTCGATCGGCACAGTGAACCCAGTTGTCCACGTGTGGTTGCGCCCCCGCGCAACAAAGAATGAAAACGCCGTTGCTGGGCCGGAGCGGGCACGACTCGCTGGTCGGTTTCTTTTTTGATGGGCACGCGACGCGGAGTGGTCGGCGCAGCCTTCGGCGGCGAGAGCCGGCCGCTCCGCGTGGGGAACAGCATCGGAGATGAGAGGTGCGTTGCTGGCTAGCGATCGCCCCCTTCAGCTCAACGTAGCTTTGATTGATTGTGACGGCGAGCACTGAGCCGCTCAACGATGGAGCTCGAAGGGCGAGGAGATCGTCCCGTCTTGGTTCACGAGAGAGAGCGAGAGCTTGGCGCGGCCGTCGTCGTACGAGCCGAGCGCGTAGCGATAGGCGATGTCTGCGGGACCGATGGCCTTGGTCGTGATCGTGCCGCACGTCTTCGACCCCTGGGTGCCCTCGAGGCGATGGTAGATGAGCGAGTCCCCACTGACCGTGGTGACACCCGACGACGACAATTGAATCTTCAAGTCGCAGCCATAGTTGGTCTCGCTCGAGAAGGCCTGAATCGTCGTGCCGTCCGCCGAAAATTCGTAGCTCGTGCCGCTGGCCAACCCGACCTGGCTCCAAAGGCCGACGAGCTCGGTGGGAATGGATCCCGTCGGCGTCGGGCCGCTCGGCGGCTCACCTTGGGCTGCCGCGCTCGCGGCGTCGGCAACGCATGCCGAGAGCGCGCTCTCGCATTCGGCCTGAATGCACGCGGAGTCAGCGCACTCGCTGTCCGCGATGCATTGGACGAGGGCCAGCGTCACGGGTTGACTGCTTTCGCTCGTTCGGTTCAAGCAGTCTTCGACGCAAGCGTCGGCGCTCTCGTCGGGGCACGCTCCCGCGCACTGCAAGACGCTCAAGCAAGACAACTTGCTCGACCTCGTCTGCTCGCCGGGAGCCCCGGCAAACGAAGCCCCGGACTCACCGCCGTCCCCAGGCGCACCCGCGAACGAGGTTCCGGGCGCTCCGCCTTCGTCACGCGCGCCCGCAAGCGAGGCGCCGGAGCTGCCGCTCTCGTCGTGCGCCCCCGCAAACGAGGCTCCGGCGGTGGCGCCGTCCGCATTGGCTCCGTCCGAAGCGTCCTCTGAGCAACCCACCGCGAGCAAGACAGCGCTGATCGCGGACGTGAGAGTCCAAGAACGAAATGCCATTCCCTAGATTGATACGCGCGGGCGATGCTGAGTCAATCGCGCAGGTGTTTACGTAAACGTCTCGAGTGAGGCGGTCTCACGGTACTTGCTCCGGCAGAATCGTCGAGCGAGCTTGCTGCTCGCAAGAACGAGTGCACGAAGAGAGTCTATCAAATGCTTTCACCGGGGATGGCTTGCTTTCGTGAGCGCGGCGAAGCGCACGAGGGCCTCGCGGCGCGTCGATGCGTCCAGCTTTTTCGTGGCGCGATGCAACAGCACGCGCACGGTAGAGTGGGAAAGCCTAAGTGTGTGTGCGATGACTTTGTCCGAATGGCCGAGGTGCGCCTGAGTCAGCACCTGGTACTCGCGCGCGCTCAAGTCGCGACGCCGTGGGCGCGTTGGCGTCGGGCTATCGACGGCGACGACGAAGCGCCGGCCATTGGCTTCGAACTCGTCGAGCACCGACCAACTCGAACCAACGAGCGGTTGCCAGCGGCGTGTAGGGATGCGCACGCCGCGATTCTCGTTCACGCGCGCTTTTTCGAATGCGAGCGTCGCGCGGCGCAAATCGTCTCTAGCGTCGATCACGCCTTCGTCAGCTTGCGCACGCAGCGGCACGTTGCTCGGCGAGAGTACTGCCGGTGCGACGCGGCGAAAATCTAGCGCTTCGTCCAAGCGGTATTGATCGCCCGCGTGACCTCTGGCTGGCAATACTCGATTCACCCCGTGCATTGGGCATTGGCCGTCTTTCTGGCTCGCCTCAGGGGGCGGTTGCACGAGTAGGATCAGCGGCAACAGCTTGCTGCGGCGACGTTGAACCCTCCGGCTTCGGGCAGCAGGTCTATCCTGCAGTTCTGGAAGAACATGATCGCCACTCTCAGGTGAATAGTCGTGAATGTCTCGGCCAACCCAACAGATCGCCAGAACGCCAAAAGCCGCCTCGCGCTCGGTCCCGCATTCATCGTCGCCCTCACCGCCTGGTTTGCGCTGCCCGAGCAGGCGGGCGGCTATCGGCTAGCCAAGTGGGGCATGCTGGGGTGGGCGCTTTCCCTCTTGAGCTTCGTCTTGCTCGTGCGCCTGTTTGCCGCGCGCCAGCGTGCGGTGCGGTGGCCCCAGCCAGGATTGGCGCTCGGATTGTTCATAGCGGCTAGCATCGGGCTGCCGGCCCTTTCGCCAGCACTCTCGCCAACGCACTGGCCCGGCGCGCTCGGACTGCTGTCCGGGCTAGCTCTCTTTTTGGTCACGGCCCTAGCGATCAACACCGTTGCCGCGGCGCGCCGCACCAGTCTGGCCGTGCTCACACTCTCGGGTGCGGTTTGCGCGCTCTTGGTGCTCTCGCAGGCGGCCGGGCTGCGCTGGCTCACCGAGGGGCTGCCCACGACCCTCGAGTTTCGCTCACCGGGTAGTTTCGGCAACCCCAACTGGGCGGCTGCTTTTCTCGCTCCGCTCGCGCCCATGTCGCTAGCGCTGGCCGCCACCAGCGCCGCGTCGGGCTGGCGCAAGCTTCACCACGCTAACGCAACATTGCTAGCGCTGGCCACGGCGGCGACCCTATCCAAGGGCGGCCTTCTCAGCCTCGCCGTGGGTGTTGTGCTGTACGCGCTGCTGGACCCGCGCCTGCCGAGGACTCGGCGGCGCATGCTCTCGGGCGCGCTGCTCGCGGGCGCGCTGGGCATTCTGCTACTCGCGTGGCACTTCGACTGGTGCGCGACCGCGCCTTGGCTGCGCGGGCGGCTGTTTCTCTGGCGCGTCGCGCTCTCGCTGGCGAGCGAACATCCGCTGACCGGCGTGGGCCTGGCTGGTTATGTGGCGGAGTACGGCAGAGCGGCCGCGACCTTGCTGCAGCGCGACCCGGGGCTGTTCATGCCGCTGTCGAGCGTGGATTTCGCCCACAATGACGTGCTGCAGTTTGCCGCCGAAGGGGGCGCGCTCAGCGCCGCAGCGTTCGTGCTCGTCGGGATGCAAGCACTGCGGCGGGCCGCTCGGCGTGAGCGCGACGCACTGGCTCGCGCTGCAGGCGCGGCGCTCGCGGCCATCTATGTCGATGGGCTAGCCGACTCACCTTTGCGCGAGCCCGCCACCTTCGCGTTGTTTTTCTTTCTGCTGGGCTGGCTCGCGCCCGCGGCTCCAACAACTCCGACTGCAATGCCTTCGCCATGGCCTCGCCGCGGCGTGGCCGCGCTGCTGGCGCTGGTGGGGCTGCTCAGTGCGTGGCAAGGGATACGCTACACGGCCGGCCATCTACTTTGGACGCGTGGTCGCGACGCATTCAAAGACGACCGCTCTGCCGCGGCCGCCGCCGTTGCGCTCACCGATTTGTCACGCGCCCGCTTCTACTTGCCCGAACACGGTCGCATTGCCTCGCACTATACCTTGGCGCTAACCCGCACCGGGCAATGGCACGCCGCACTCGAGGCATCCAAGGTGACCAACTCCCTGCACTTCGACTTCGACGACCAAATGCTCGAGCGCGACCTCGAGGCCGACTCGCTCTCGCCGGAGCCCGCCATCACCTTGTGGCAGGACTTCGCGGCGCACTACCCGCAGCTGCTCACTCCACAGCTGCGCCTAGGCGACTTGTACTTGGAAAGGGGCGATGTAGCCGCCGCCACCCGTGCCTACCAGCGCGTGCTCGGCGCCCCCCAAGACTCACCACGCGCGGACCAAGTGCGGGAGCAGGCGCGCCGCAAGCTACAAGCGTTGGCATCCGAGCCGCGCTGAGGCTGCGCCACGACCGACCGAGCGACGCGGCTCAATCCGCGTGCGGGCTGGTGGTCAGCGTGTAGTCCAGCTTGCCAGTGCCGCGCTTCGAGCGAGCCTCGAAGGTGACCGTCTCCTTCTTGTTGTAGTCGAGCGGTGAAATGTAGTGGAAGGTGGCGTCCGCCGGCACCTTGTCGCCCGATTCGGCGATGGCGCCGCCAGCGTTCGTCTTGAACTTTGCTTGCACCGTGCCGCCCGTGGTGTCGCTGCCGCTGCTGATCTTGGCGCGCGGCTTGGTCAAGAGGTCCACGTTGGAGAAAGGCTCCAGATTCATGGGGCCGGCGCTGGGCTCCACCGTGATGGCCACGCAGCGGCCAGCGTCGAGCATCTTCGGCAATTCCGGCAGCACATACTGGCGGTAGAGATTCCCGGACATCAACCCTGCGTTCATCCACCGAACCGACTCGTCCTCTGTCATACCCTGGTAGGTGCCCTTAGCGTCACCAAAACTTCCGTCGGCGAATTCGGTAACCGACACGTCAGCGAACCCTTTCGTCACGTCGTAACCCTTCGAGGAATCGGCGGTGTTGAACTCAGTTCTCGACTTGAGCTGATTGCGACCCGTGAGCTTGGCGTCGTCGTCTGCTTCTACGATCAGCTCGAAGGTGAACCGGGCGTGCTGAAAGGCGTTGCCCGCCTTCCCCGTTACATCCAACGACGAGTTGATGACCATCAGGCCCGTCACATCCGGACAGGGGATCTTCGACTGGGTCTCGATGGTCGCCCTCAAACCGGCCAAGCTAAAATCTATGACCGCGTCGAGGGCTATCGATGTGTCCGACAGTGCCGCCGTAGCGTTCACGTCTCCCGTGGTGGAACCGTCCGTCAGGACTCCGCTCTTCCCGTTGCTGTAGTTGGTGATAACGTTCTGCACGAAGAAGGCGTTGAACAGCGAGCCACCGAGCCAGCCCGCGCCGAATGCTTCGCTAGCGGTTCCCCCTCCGTCCCCCTGAACGCGCACCCCGGGCCACTTCATACTAGGGGCGGCTTGTGTCTGCTGCATGCCAAACAGCGTCCCGGCGGCAAGCGCGTCGGCGACGCTCTTCATCTGCGCTCCGACGCCGGCCCACGCGGCGCGCGTGGGCATTTCGCCGCCCAGCTCGGTGATGAGGCCTGACGGTCCTGCCAGCGCCATTTCGCGGTCGAGGTCGGCCGCCGCGAGCGCTGCGCTCAGGTCGTCTTCCGACAGCGCGGCGGCCTGGACCGCCGCGTCGACCACCGTGTTTGAATCCATTTCCACCTCTGGAGAGTTACCGCTGCCCGCCAGTCCACTTCTGCCACCGAGGCCACCGCCGGAGTCGCCCGCATCACCGCCCCCGCAGGCGCTGAGGAAGAAAGTCGCTCCGAGCGAGGCGAAGAGCGTTAGCAGCATCGTCCCGCGCTGCCTCCGGTGGGCGAATGTCTTTCCTGGAGCCAGTCTGATCTCTCGGTTCGTGCGGCGCATATGTAAACCTAAACCCATTGTTTAACCGGGCGGGAAAGGGCACCTCAAGGACGGACAGTGGGCTGTCGCGCGCGAGAAGATTGCCTCGAGCAAAGTGAATCGCCCCGGAAATTCCGGGGGCTGTTTCATTTGATCCGACCACGATGGCCGGATTCCGCGCAACCTCATTTCTCCTCGTCAAATGGACCCACGTGAGCGTAGCGAGCTCGATCTCTTCCCGGCTACGCCGAGGCCCCTTGAATCGCAGAAGCTAGCGTGGCGGTCCCGGGCAACATTGGCTGGCCAAAGTCGCGGCGGTGGACGTGACCGTGACCTCCTGCAGCGGTCCAAGAAGGACGCGGCGTCCCTTCATTTGCTATCGGCGATGGCACGCACGAGGCGGCTGCGATTTTCGACGCCGAGCTTGTCGTAGATAGCTTGGAGTTGTTTGGCGACGGTGCTGGCGGCGACTCCGCGCTCGGCGGCGATGCGGGCGTTGCTCCAGCCGCGTGCGACGCACTCGGCGATCGCACGTTCGGCGTGGGTGAGCTTGTCGGCGAGCGCCCCGGCGAACCTCACTTCGACCCCGACCACGGCCAGCGACTCGTCGCCGACCGAGACGTCGAAGCGTGTCGCACGCTCGGAGTCGAACAGGGCTGCGAGCTCCACGCGCGATTTGACGCGCAACTTCTTCAGGATTTGGCTGACGGCTCTCGACGTCGTCTTCTCGGGTAGGCCCAGCGCGTAGCTGAGCTCCTTGTTCGTTGCGCCAAGCGCGAGGTAGCGTAGAACGCTCTGTTCGGTCGGCGTCAGCGCGCGTGGATCGCGTAAGCCGGTGCGATTCGAGTAGGCTGCGAGGTAGCGGCGACCGCCGAATTCCCAGTGGTCCACGAGCGACCACTGCCCGGCTACCAGCGCCTGCCACAGCTCGAGCGCCCGCTCGGGCGAAGTGCGCACGTCGGCGCGACGGGCCTGCTCCACCGAGCGGACGGCTTCGACGAGCGCTCGGCGGGCTTCGTCGTCTTCCGCCACGGCCGGGCTCGCGTCCTCGAGCTTTCCCGAGGGTGAGAACAGCGCATCGCGGCGGGCGCCGGACGCTGCCAGCAAGCGACGGAGCCTGAGCCCGGCGACGACGTGCAAGCCGACACGTTGCCACACGCCGCGCACGCGTGGTGATGGCGCGACCACCTCGCGCGAAGGCGCGGATATGGTCGCGCTGCCGCCGCGAGCGTCTTGCGCGAACATGCAAAAGCCGTCGGCGATGTTGGCGCTCGCCATCAGGCTGCGAAAGTGAGCGACGACCGGCGACGCCGAGCCAAGCACCTGCTCGAGCCCGCCGCACGTGACCAGCCGCTTCTTCAGCAGCTCGAAGATCGCGTTGGGCGCCTCCGCGTTCAGTGTCGCGATGCGCGAGAGAAACTCGGCGTTCAGGTCGCGCTGAACGAAGACCGGGCTTTCCGCAAAGTTCGGCGCGGACTCGTTACCGGTGAAGCCGTAGACGCCACTGCCGGTGTCCAAGTCCTTCGCTGCTTGCTCGAGCACTGCCTCGAGCCAGGTGCTCTCCGAACCATCGAGCCGGTATGCCGCCTCGACCACGCCGATAGCAGTGGCAGCCCGGATTCCGTTCACACGAGCCATACGGGCCGCAAGTATAGCGCTGCGCGCTGCGGGGCGGGGGCTCAATCCGCAGGGTGAAACGAGTATGGCGACGCCCGCCCCGATTCCGCAAGATGCCGTCGTGCTGCGTTCTGCGTCGTACCCGCAGACGGCGTTTCCCTCTCCCAAGTTGTCCGTACTCTTTCACGATGCTACATGGCTTTCGAAGATCGAGTCGCCGAGGACGCCGAGTGCTTGTAGGTCATCGGATTGATGGCCTCGCTGACCCCGTATCTGCTAGGCGGAGACGAACCCACTTGGCAGACCAGAAGCATCGCTTTGGCTGCGTGATCTGGCGGTGGCGGCAGCGCGCTCGTATGAAGACGAGGAACCCCCCGGAACCCGTGGCGCCTCACGCGACCCTCACCTCAATCGGCACCGTGAACCCAGTTGTCCACGTGTGGTTGCGCCCCCGCGCCGGCCCGCACTCTGCGCTTTCAGTTCCAGCTGCAGCCGGGTTGGTTCTCGCAGCTGAATTCGGTCGAGAGCTGCGTGCAGTTGGGGATACTGCCGCAGCCCGAAAATGTTGGCTGCCAGTTACAGGCTACCGGAGTGCATTGCGCTTGCGTGGTGACGCTCGGGCAATAGGATTGGTTTGCCCTCCAGCAGCGGAGAGCCCCCGAGGTGAGGACTGCGCACACATGATAAGTTCCGACCGCAACCTGCGCGACGCTTGCTCCGACGTTCACATCGCCCGCCGAAGCAGGCGTTTCGTTGTCGCCGATCGTCTCCTGGTTCATGTAGCCTAGCCCAGCATCGGCTCGGCCCCAGCAGCGAACATTGCCGTTCGTGAGCAGTGCGCAGGTATTCTGACCGGTCGCGATCTGAGCAACGGGCGCGCCGATGTTTACGTCGCCGACCGACGCCGGGGTCTCGTCGTCACCGACGTCGTTGGTGTTGCCATAACCAAGAGAGCCGAAAAACCCGAAGCCCCAACAACGAACGTTACCGGACTCGAGCAACGCGCAAGTCGCGTTACCGGCACTCACCTGCACTGCTCGACCTCCAATGGGAACGTCGCCGGCCGACGCTGGTGTCTCGTTGTCACCAATATTGTTGGTGTTGCCCTAACCGAGCCCGCCGTCCGCGCCGTAACCCCAACATCGGACGCTGCCGGTTGCTGCAGCTGCGGCCAACCTCACGCCGCCAGCTCGACGCGAATGCCGAGAAAACCTCATGGTTACATCGAACGAATCGCCCGCGCGCAACAAAGAATGAAAATGCGGAGTTAGCGAAAGGTGACGTGCAGGTCTCGGCCGCGCTTCCCGCAGTCTCCCGACGACGCCGACCAGTATCGCGCGAGCATCGCTGCGGGTCGCCTGTCCATCGATGACGACGCGCTGCGGTCCTGCGCCGACCTCATTCGCTCGACATACCTCGGCTGCGATTCGTTGCTCTCGGTTCTCGACACGTTCGCGACCTTCTCCGAGAATGCCTCGACGGTTTCTGCGCGGACGGCGCCCCGAGCGCTGAGCTCTCGCTGGGGAGAGCATCGTCGGGGCGTGAGCCGCACGGTCAGAACGCCGCGGCGTAGGTGATGTCGATGTTGTACTTCAGGGTGCCCGACTCGAGCACTTCGACCACGCACAGGCCGTCGCTGCTTTGCAGATTGCAGTACCAGTCGTCCCCATCTTTGACGAAGACGCTGTATTTGCCGGGGCGCAACGTGACGCGGTATTTGCCGTCCTCTCCTGAATAGGTCTTGGCTCGCAATACGTCATGAACCGTCGAGTAGAGCCCGGGGGTGGAGGCGTTCTGTCCGGCGGCGTGATCGACCAAGTCGGCGGTGACGGGCCGGTAGAGGCGGATCTCGCGAGGGACGGGCGTTGTCATGCCCGGTGATGGGCCAGGCGTGGGTTGGTGGTTGCCTTCGAGAAAGCTCACCGTACCGAAGAGTCCAGTCGCGGTGCCTTCAGCGGGGCAGTCGAGGGTGTCGATCAGCTCGTCGGGGCACTCCCTGCAACCGAAATTCTGTTCCTCCCCACCGCAAGTGTCCACGCAGACGTACGGGCGGAAGCACTCTTCCGGCACGGATGTGGCTCCGCCCTTCGACGTCGGGCTCGCTCCGCCGCTGCCCGCACCCGCGCTGCCCAAAGCGCCGCCGCCCCCGGTGGCGGTGGGCTGGTTGCTACTCGTTGTGCCATTCCCCCCTGTGCCACCTAGGACACCGGGATCAGTCCCTCCACAACCGACCAAAACGACGAGGCAGGATAAAGCAGCTCTTCTTGTCACTTAAGACCCCATTTCCCTTCGATTTCACGCCCGGCCGCGCGGCTTTTGTGAGCAGGCGATTCACCGAAAAGCAAACAGCGTTCCACCTACCAAAGCGGCCGCTAGCCAGGGTCGCGCGCGAACGCCGCTGACCTGGTGAGCACATCGATGCGTCCGGGCTCGATCCCAATCTGCAACCCGACCCCAGGAGTCTTCAGATCAGCTTCTAAGCCTTCATGTGCGTGCGGCGGGCAAGAGGCCGAATGAAGTGGACAAAGACCGAAAGCTCGAGCTCACGGGCCTCACGTTCGATGAAGTCCCATGCCGCCCGCTCGGACAGCGTCTTCGACTTCTGATACGGGGCGACCCCACCCTCGATGTTCGTCCAGTCTTCTTCGGTGAAGGGGCGTTCGCGCGGGGGGTGGCCGTAAGCGACTGCACCAAGGGCCGAGGTGAGCACCACGCGGCGGACACCCGGCGCTCGCGCGGCCTTGAGCACGCGCAGCACCCCTTCGCGCCGGGCGGACGAACTCATCGTCGTCCTCATCTCGCGCGGCATCACGGCCGACCCGCGAAAGGCCGCATTGACGGGCTTCACGTTTTCATCGCAGACAGGCTCTTGCAGTCCGAGCCATCTCACGACTGTCTTCCGCCGCTTCACAAGGCAGACACCAAAGCGATTCCGGAAAGGATGAAGAGGTAGCAAAGGGCGAGAGTTTCGCGTTCGAGAAACAACAGGCCTCATCGCGGCGAGCGCTTCCGCCGCTGAGTCTTTTGCTCGGTGCGGGCGCGCGCCGCATCGAGCTCCGCTCGTGTCAATGCGCCGTGCTCGGTCTCCCATTCCGCGACAGCTGCGAGTCCGTCCCTCAGTAGCAGAGCGCGCCGAGCCGCCTCCGTGATCCATGCCGAAACGCTCTTCCCCTCGGCTTCGGCTGCGTTGAGGACCTGAGAATGGACAGCCGCGTCCACGGTGATGGCCAGCTTAACTGCTGGATTTCCTCTCGGCATACCCGAATGGTTTCAATCTGGCCGGGTTCTCGAAGACGGCCGGTCGCCACGTGACGCGGGCGTTTTGATCGCCGCCGACCATTCCAAGCGCCGGATTTGGGCAGAGCACCGGGTTCGTCTCGAAGCCGGCCTTGTCCCGCTGGTGCCGGCGACGGTAGTCGCTCAGGCGAGCCGTTCTCCGAAACAGGTGCAGCTGAGGCGGTTGCTTCGTGGCTGCGAAGTCATCCCGTTCGACGAGCCGGCGGCGCACGCTGCTCGCCAAAACACGCACGCGGGATGTCGTAGACGCATCAGTGGCCGAGCTGTCGATTCGGAAGCAAGCCGACATTCTCAGCGATGACGCTGAGGACACTCTAAGACTTCTATCGGCTGCGAACGCGAGGACGTCGATCTTGGACCTCTGAAGACACAGAGGGTCGAAAGTGGGTGTAGGCTTGGCGGTATGAACGTCTTTGCCCCGCAAGCGAGCGCACAGGCCGCGGTCGCTCGTCTGACGGAGATCTACGAAACTTCAGTGGCTACCTTGCGCGCCGCGCTCGAGCGCTTTGCCGCCGAGGGTGCGCGACCCGACGCCGAGCACCGCGCGCGCGGGGCATTTGTCTATCCCGAGCTCCGAGTTAGCTACCGCCCGAACGGTGCGACGCCCAAGGTGGACCGCGCGTTCGCGCGCTTCAACCAAGCGGGAGTCTACGCGGTCACCATCACACGCCCGGACTTGTTCCGGCGTTACCTGCTCGAGCAGCTCGGGCCTCTCATCGCAGACTACGGCGCGGAAGTGGAGGTCGGCCCATCGACGCGGGAGATCCCGTACCCATACGTGCTCGATGGCGCCGATCTGCCGCTCAGCACGGTGACCCCCCAAGAGCTTGCCCGCTATTTCCCGAGCACGAACCTCGCTGATATCGGCGACGAGCTGGTGGACGGACTTTGGCAACAGGGAAACTCGCCCCATTTGCCGCTCGCCTTGTTCGATGCTCCGCGCACGGACTTTTCGCTGGCGCGCTTGCGGCACTACACGGGCACGCCGCCCGAGCATTTCCAGTCGTATATCTTGTTCACGAATTACCATCGCTATGTCGATGAATTCGTGCGTTTCGCTGCCGCGAAGCTCGCGCAGAGCGAAGAATACGAGGGGCTGTCTTGCGCCGGCGGCGCGATGATTTCTCGTGGGATGGCCAATGCCAGTGCGGCGGTGGCCGACTCCGCGTGGCGTCGGCACCAGATGCCTGCCTATCACCTCGTCGCCAAAGATGGGCGCGGCATCAGCCTAGTCAATATCGGCGTCGGTCCTGCGAACGCGAAGACAATCACCGATCATCTCGCCGTCTTGCGTCCCGAAGCATGGTTGATGATCGGCCACTGCGCGGGCCTACGCCAGACGCAAGCCATCGGCGATTACGTGCTCGCGCACGCTTACCTGCGAGACGACAAGGTCTTGAACGAAGTCTTGCCGCCGGAGGTGCCACTGCCCGCGATCGCGGAGATGCAGCAGGCTCTGCAAGAAGCAGCCAAAGCCGTTACCGGCGAGAGCGGTGATGGACTCAAGCGTCGCTTGCGAACTGGCACGGTGGTTACGACGGACGACCGCGACTGGGAGCTGCGAGTCACGGCGTCGGCGCTTCGTTTCAATCAATCGCGTGCCGTGGCCATCGACATGGAGTCGGGCACCATTGCCGCGCAAGGCTATCGTTTCCGCGTGCCTTACGGGACCCTGCTGTGCGTTTCGGACAAGCCGCTGCACGGCGAGATCAAGCTGCCCGGCATGGCCAATCGGTTCTACGAACGAGCGATCTCGGAACACATCCGGATCGGTATCGCGACGGTCGATCAATTGAAGCAGACCGGTGATCGCTTGCACTCACGTAAATTGCGAGCGTTCGACGAGCCGCCATTCCGGTAACGAATTCGCTCATTCCTGCGCCTAGCGGTCTTGGCGCGTAAGCCTTTGCGAACTAGACTGGCAAGCTGAATTGAAACGTCGAGCCGGGGCCGGGGCTCGCGGCGAGCCAGAGGCGGCCGCCGTGCGACTCGACGATGGAGCGGCTGATCGGCAAGCCCATGCCGGTGCCGTGAGCCTTGGTCGTGAAGAAGGTTTTGAAGATGCGCTCGGCAGCGTCCATGGCGAGACCGGTACCCGTGTCGCTGACAGTGACGACAACCTGTGCGTCCATGAGCTCGGACGAGAGCCGGAGCTCGCGCGGTCCGTTCATTTCCTTCATCGAGTCGAGGCCGTTCAGGATCAAGTTCACGAGCACTTGCTGGATCTGCACGCGATCGGCGATGGGCAGGGGTAGGCTGGTCGGCAGCTCGGTGCGGAACCTGACCGCGTGCCGGCTGGCCTCGCTGCGCAGGATGAGGACTGTTTCGCGGATCAGCTCGTTGATGTCGACGGGCTCATGCGGCAGGGCTCGCTTCTTGAACATCGAGACGATCCGGTCGACGATGTTCGATGCCCGGGTAACATCGCGGACGATCCTCGTCACCGTTTCGCGCGCCGAGGCTGGGACCTCGGAATTGAGCTGACGCTCGCAAGTCTTTGCATTCATGAGGATCCCGGCCAGGGGCTGCCTAATCTCGTGGGCCAGCGACGCCGTGAGCTCACCCATCGTCGTGACGCGCGTCGCATGAGCGAGGTCTGCTTTGGCGACGACCTCGGCCTCTTCGGCGCGTCTGCTGGCGGTGACATCCATCACGGCTCCGATCAGCTCGAAGGCGGTCTCGGCATTGCCACTATTGACCACGTGGGCCAGCGCCCGAACATGCTTTTCGCTACCGTCCGGCAAGGACAGCCGGTGCTCGGTGTGCAGGGTTTGCTTCTGGTGCAGGCAACGTGTCATCTCGCTCCGAATACGCGCGCGGTCTTCCGGATGAACTCGACTGAAGTAGGCATCGACGGTGATTGGCCGCCCCGCAGAAAAGTCGAACATCCTGCAGGCCTCATCGGAGAGCTCGAGCTCTCGCTGACCTGTGCCCCAACGAAAGCTGCCAGTCTGGCTCAGCCGCTGCGCTTCAGAGAGCGCGAGCTCGGCTCGGCGTAGGTTCGCGAATAAACGAGCATTCTCCAGCGACACCGCCGCTTGCGACCCGAGTAGCAGCAGGAGCTCGACGCGATGAGGCGTGAAGGCGCCGGGCACGAGCGCGTTCTCCAGGTAGAGCACTCCTGCGAGCTTGGCCTGCTTGATGAGCGGCAAGCAGATTACGGAGCGCACCCCGGACCGCTTCACGTACTCATCCGCCGCGAATGGCGACGGCTTCGTCGCGTCGTCCACGACGACGGGGCGTAGTGCACGTGTGGCGTAGCGCAGGATCGACTCCGGCAGATCGCGCTCGCTCACGGGCGAGCGACGAAGCAACACGCGCGGTTCCTCGCTCCGCGCTTCGGCTTCGATCTGGAAACCGCGCGCATCTGGCAGGATGAGCAGCCCGCGAGTGGCCGCCGCGTGATTGATGCCCAGCACCAAGAGTCGCTCAATCATCCGATCGAGGTCGATCTCGCCGGAGATCGCCCGCGACATTTCCACGATCGTGTTGACGTCGACGCTACCGAGCTGTCCGACGAGCGCCGGCGCCACGCGACCCGCAGCGGCGCTCTCCGCGTCGAGCTGGCGCAGCTTGCCCGCTGCGCCCCAGCGTGCGTAGCAGTGGCGAGCGGTGGCATGAAACGCGCGTGCCGCGGTGACGAAGCCGGCTGCTTCGCAGAACCGCGCTGCACGCTCGTTGACCAGCGCCTCGTCGTGGATCAACCCGCTCTCGCGAGCCAGGGTCGCGGCGCTCTCGAACAGGCGCAGGGCCTCTGAATCGCGGCCCTCACGCCGGGCAATCTCGGCGGCGAGCAGCTGGGCTCGACTGGCGAAGGTCGCCGGCGACGTGGCTGCCCAGCCCGCGTACCGCTCCTGCTCCGCCCGCGCGACTCGAATGTCGCCGGCCACCACCTCGGCCATGCCCCCGAAAAAGGTGATCTCGGCATAGTCGTAGTGCGTCTTACTCGTCCCCACGAGTTTCTCGCACTCGACCTTGCAGCGGAGCGCCTGTTCGAAGTCGTCGAAGAACACGCAGCTCTGCATGCGTCGGGACCAATGCCAGCACAGGGCGATGGCCACCGTTGGTTGTTCCTGCTCGCGTCGGTCACCGATCACCGGCGGCGGCTCCTCACCGCGCAGTGTCTGAATCATCACGACCAGGGTCTCGTGACAGTCGGCGAGGAAGGTGAAGCCCGCTCGGAGCACGTACTCGAGCTCTCTTTTAGCGTCGGCGAGGACCTCGTCGAGGGGGGAAGCGCTGGCGATCCCGAGCTGAATGATGTGGATGCCGGCGAAGCCGGCGTAAGCGTAGTCCCCGAGCTCGTAGGCCTCGCGGGTCTTCTGACGCATCAGCGCGAGAGCCTCCCAGAGCGGCCCCGTCCAAGTCAGCACGTGGTAAGCGAGCACGATCAGCACGCGCACACGGTAACGTTCGAATCCGGGGCGCTCGACCAGCGCCCGCGCGACCTCGGCGAACTGGAAGGCCAACACGCGATCGCCGAAGCGCCCCGAGAGCGTCAGCGCCATGTGCGAGTACGCGATGCTCGATGAGACCGTGTTGCCGTGCTCTATGCTGAGGTTCACCACCCTGAGCGCCGCCCAATCGAACATGTTGCGATCGCTGAACGCCGCGGCCGGCAGCAAGGATTCGAAAACATTCATCAGCGCGAGCCAGTCCGGCGACGTCGCGACCGGTAGATCGCTCAACGCCTCTACTTGACGCTCGACCAGGGTCGCGCGCAGCCGGTCGTATTCCGCCCGCACGTCGTCGTCTCCCGGACGCCGGACGATGCTCTGGCCAGCTGCGGCGAGGTAGTCGACACAGACGTCGACGGCCAGATCGAGCTGGCTCGCCGGCACATAGCGACCTGCCAGCAGACAGGTTACCGCAGCCGCATCGATCCGCCCGCGGGCTCGCTGCGAAAGCGCGTCGAACATGGCATCGAGATCGCCCTCTCCAGTCAAGAGCGAGCTCTCCGCGCGACGCAGCTCGAGCTCGAACTTGAACTTGTAGTCGGTTTCCCAGATGTCCGGCGGTAACAGCTCGGCGGCCGCATTCAGCCAGCCCAGCGCGACGCCGTGAGCCGCGGCATCCCGGGCGCGCGCCGCCGCCATTGCGTTCAGCTCCGCCACTTTTCGCCGCTCGTTCGGGTCGACCAGCAGCGCCGCCGCGCGTCGGAATTGATCGACCACTGCAAAGACGGAGTCCGCGAGCTCCGACGGTGCGAGCACATTGCCCGAAAGCAGCCGAGCGATGTGCAGGTGCCGTGAGGCCCGCTCGGCCTCGGGGATGCGCGAGTACGCGGCTTCCTGCACCCGGTCGTGCAGAAACGCGTAGTCGTGGTCGCCCGCGGCGAGCAACCCCACGCGCAGCGCTGACTCGAGGGCCTGGCCGATGTCGCCGATCAGCCCGCGGGTCACGAGGCTCAGAGTCGCGCGCGGCGCGCGACCACCAAGACATGACAGCCACTCGAGCGCCTCCGTCGACTGCTTCGGCAAGCGCTCGAGCTTGGTGATCATGAGATCGACCACGTTCTCGGTGAACCCGCGCCGCTGAATGGCCCCGAGATCCCAGAGCCAGCGTTCGCGCTCAGGGTCGAAGACGAGCAGAGCATCGTCGGCGAGCGTCGACAGGAACTGCGTCGCGAAGAAAGGGTTGCCCGCGGTCTTTTGCCAGATCAGCTCGGCCAGGGCGGGCATGCCCTCGGTGGGTGAGCCGAGCGCTTCGCCCAGAAAAATACAGACCGAATCCTGGGACAGCGGGGGCAGCGAAAGCCGTTGGGTCTTCGGGTGTTGCTCGAGCTGGGCCAGAGCGCGTTCCAAGAGCGGGGAGCTCTCGTCGTCGCGGTGGGCCAGCACGAACAAGGCATGTCCGAGCTGGGTGTGGCTCACGTGCACGAGCAGCTCCAGAGTCGCGTCGTCGAGCCACTGCACGTCGTCGACGAACAACACGAGGGGGTGCTCGGGTCGTGCGAACACGCCGAGGACTCGATCGATGGCGACGTGGAAGCGGTTACGAGCGTCCTCGATGGATACCGGCGGAAGCGGCGGTTGGGCGCCGATCAACAGCTCGATCTCGGGCAGCAGCTCGACGATCAGTTGGCCGCTGGAGCCGACTGCGTCACGCAGGGCGCCGCGAAAGCGCATCACCTCCAGATCGTTCTGGGCGAGCACACGACGCACCAGCTGCGCGAGGGCTTCCGCCAGCGGCGCGTAGGGCTTGTCGCGCTCGTATTGGCCGAACTTCCCGGACGCGAACAGCGCGCCCGACGACACCGCGACCGCCTCGAGCTCGCGCGCGAGTGCGGATTTGCCGATGCCCGATGGGCCAGAAATCACTAGCAGCTCGGGCTCGCCCGAATCCTTCACGCGCTGGAACGCCGCAAGCAGACGGGCGCGCTCGTCCTCTCTGCCATAGAGTCTGCGCGGCGCCGCCAGCCGGCCCTCGCGATCGCGCGAGCCGAGCGGAAACGCATCGATGCGACCGTACACGGCCCAGGCGCGCTCCGCGGTGGCCAGGTCCGCGGCCAGGCTGCGCGCGCTCTGATAGCGATCCTCTGGCGCCTTAGCCAGCAGCCGCTCGACGATGGCAGCGAGCGCGACGGGTACCGAAGCAAGGAGCGGCATTGGAACGCGAGTCAGGTGGCACTGGATCCACTCGGCAGGCGTGGCCGCGGAAAAGGGCAGACTGCCTCGCAACAACTCGTAGAGCGTGACGCCCAGCGAATACAGGTCGCTCCGAAAGTCGACCGCGCGGTCGAGCCGCCCCGTTTGTTCGGGAGACATGTAAGCGAGCGAGCCGCCTCGGTCGCCTTCCGCCTCGCTCACCCGCGCCGCGCGACGGACACGGACCGAAGTTCCGAAGCCCGTCAGCCAGACCCGTCCCGCAGCGCGATCGACGAACACGTTCCGAGGCTGAACGTCGCGGTGCACGATGCCTCGCGCATGTAGCTCGACGAGTGCCGAAGCCAGGCCGGCGGCGATCTTCAAAAACTCGCCGATGGCCCACGGCTGCCCGACCAGCCTTGCCAGCAGCTCGCCCGCCGCATTCAGCACGACGATCGCCCGCCCGTCTCGTTGCGCGAAGTCCGTCGCTCGCACTGCCCAGCCGCTCTCGAGCCCGCTCGACAACTCCTGCTCTCGCTGCAGCCGCTCGAGCGTCGCGGTCGCTGGGTGTGCCGACACCGACCGCAGCTCTAGCCAGGAACCACGCGATCCATCCGCCGCGCAACACTTGACGAGGACGACTTCATCGTCCTCCCAGAGGAGCTCGGTATCAACGTCTTCCATGCGCGAACGGCGGGGATGGTACCGACGCGCATGGCTCGCGTCATGCCCTTTGGCCTTCACGCTCAATCTTGAGCCCGGCGTCGATCGGCCGCTCCGTGTCGATCGACTCGAAGTCGGCCGGGATCTTCGCGAAGACGTTCTCGAGTACCACCTGCGGGCTCCAGTAGACGCCGCCGTGCTGCTAGCCAGCGGTGCGGGTCCGCCTTCGGCATCGTGTTCCAGCGCGCGTAGTGATTGCAGAGGCTGACATCACGTGCTAAGAGTCATGTCAGTCGCTGCCATCAGGAGTCCCTCATGCGTGTTTTCGTCACTGGTGCGTCGGGTTTTATCGGTTCTGCAGTCGTTCGGGAGCTGCAGGGCGCTGGGCACGCGGTCGTCGGGCTCGCGCGCTCCGACGCTTCGGCGGCGGCGCTCGCTCGGGCGGGCGCGGAAGTGGCGCGTGGCGATCTCACGCGGCCCGAGACGCTCTCGGTCCCGGCCGCGCGGGCGGACGCGGTGATCCACCTCGCGTTCGATCACGACTTCTCCAAGTTCGCTGACAATTGCGCGAACGAGCGGCACGCAATCGCGGCGCTGGGCGACGCGCTCGCGGGCACGCAGAAGCTGCTGATCGTGACTTCGGGCGTGGGCATGGTTAGCACCCGAGGTCGGCCAGCGACCGAGAACGACGCGCCACCCTCCGAGGGCGGATTCCCACGCACGCCCGAGCGGGCCACCGATGCCGTGGCGCAACGCGGCGTGCGCGTCGCGATCGTGCGGCTGCC
Organism: Pseudomonadota bacterium; assembly: GCA_037200885.1. Classification (GTDB taxonomy): domain Bacteria; phylum Myxococcota_A; class Polyangia; order Polyangiales; family Polyangiaceae; genus PMG-095. The sequence goes on along the minus strand of JBBCIN010000001.1, from coordinate 273,191 downwards.
GCAGGTGCACGACACGCGCCGCGCGGGGCTCGTCTCGTTCGTGGTCGAGGTCGCGCGCCAGAAGGGCTTCGTTGGCTACGTCGGCGATGGCTCCAACCACTGGTCAGCAGCGCACGTGAGCGACGTGGCGCGGCTGTACCGGCTCGCACTCGAGAAGAACGCGAGGGCGCGCTACCACGCCGTGGGCGAGGAAGGGGTGCAGCTAAGCGCGATCGCAGAGGTCCTCGGGAAGGGACTGCGAGTGCCCGTTCGCTCGCTCACGCCTGACGAAGTGCCGGGCTACTTCGGGTGGATGGCCGCGCTCGCCGGTCAAGACGTCCGCTCGGCGAGCGAGCAGACGCGCGCGGCGCTGGACTGGCAGCCGACCGGACCGGGATTGATCGCCGACCTCGAGAAGCTGGAGTGGGTGTGAAACGATCCAAGCGGAGGCTCCGATGAGGAACATGTCGATCTACGGGGCCACGGGCAAGGCCACCTCGGGCAGATGCTGGAGCAGCCCTCGCGCGGCAACAGCCTAGGTTTTGGGTTTATCGGACGTCGCGAGCGCGGCTTCGAGTTCCTGAACGCGGCGTCGCGCTGCGGTAAGCTGACCAGTAAGGCGGACGATGATCTCGATGCCTGGCCAGTCGACCTCTAGGTTGCGCCACAACGTACGAGCGAGGAGCACTGCATCCACGTCCACACTCATGACGTCCTCGCGTTGCTCGATCAGGCCTTCCTCGAAGAGGCGAACGATGAATTCGTGGTCGCCATCGACGAGCTCGAGCAGGTGCTGGTAAGTGAAGCGGATCATAGCGAAAGGCCCTCCCGGATCGGGGTCGCGTACAGCCGGTCAGACGCGCTCAGCGCCTCGGCGAACGTGGCGTCTGCGATGTCGGGCATCCGCACATCGACGTCGATGAGCATATCGCCGCGTTGATCCTTGCGCTCCACGCCCTTTCCTCGAAGGCGCAGTGTCGCATGCTGCTTGGTGTGAGCTGGGATCTTGAGGACAACCGAGCCATCGAACGTCGGCACGTTGATACTCGCGCCGTTATACGCCTCATTCAGCGTGATTGGCAGCGTCAGGCGAAGGTCGAGGCCATCGCGCCGAACGAGGGGATGGGGGCGTACGATGGTCTCGATCACGAGATCGCCGCCCGGTCCGCCGTTTTGGCCTGGCGAGCCCTTGCCGCGGACGCGAAGCGTATCGCCAGTGTCGGCGCCGCGCGGGATACGAACGTGAACGGTGCCGTGGTCTGGCAGATCGGCCGTCAGCTCGCTGCCCTCGATGGCTTGTCGCAGATCGATATCAATCGAGGTATAGAGATCGCGGCCGCGTGAGGGACCACGTGGCCCTTGGCGTTGGAAGAACTCGCTGAGATCGAAGTCGATGGGGCCCTCGGAGCCGCCGAAGCCGGAAGTACGACGCTGGCGTGACTCTTGCCAGCTTGCATACTCGCGCGCTTTGTCTGGGTCGAAACCGCTTTGCAACGAAGCATCGCCGAACTCATCGTACGCCTTGCGCTTCGCCTCGTCGGACAGGACGTCGTAGGCGGCAGCAATCTTTTTGAAGGCGGCCTCGGCGGAGGAATCGCCTGGATTGACGTCGGGGTGATACTTGCGTGCGAGCTTGCGATAAGCCTTACGAATCTCATCGGCACTAGCGCTCTTGGCGACGCCCAAGGTTTCATATAGCGACTCATCCATGACCTGGATTCTATAGCGAAATTGCCTCGGGTGCGCTTGCGGCATCGGCGGTTGCAACGTCAGCGGACTGATACCAAAGTCTCATAGCCCTTTGCGGCGTCGGTGCTAGAGGCGTAGCTATTATGGCGGCAATTTGTCTCGCCTTCGTGGCGTCCATGTGCTGACAGCCGGAGGTGCAAATGAGGCCGTTCATGCGAGTGGCATTTGGCGCGGGAGTCAACGAAGCTACGGGGGCATCGACAGAGGTCCCGCCGTGAATTCAGATACTCAAGAGCTCGCAATTCCGCTCGACGTCCTTCGGAAATGGCAGCGAATCATCGACCTCGTGGCAGCCATCATGCGCGTTCCGTCGGCGGTGGTGACGAAACTCGAACCGCCGGATGACACCTATTACAGGACCATCACCTCGAGCAACTCGAATGGCAATCCGTTTCCCATCGGCGAGCTCTTCTCGATGGATATCGGAACCTTTTGCGAGACTGTGATCAAAAACAATCAACCGCTGCTCGTCGCGAACGCCACCGAAGACGATCAATGGAAGTCGGCTCCCGAGATCCAGGTAGGGATGATCTCTTATCTGGGATTCCCCGTTCTCTGGCCTGATGGTCGGATGTTCGGAACTATCTGCATTCTCGATGATAAAACGAATCAATACAGCGAGCTTTATCAGCAGCTCCTAGCGCATTTTCGAGATGTCCTGCAGGGCGACCTGGAGACGCTCGCCCGCTTGGGCAGGGAGCTCGAGCAGCAAAAGGCATATCTCGGCGAACTGTTCGCGCGGGTGCCAGACGCCGTCATCATGGTCGATCGCGAGTGCAGGGTTACGCGTGTCAACCCCGGATTCGCGAATATCTTCGGGTACGCGGCAGAGGAAGCGATCGGTCGGCGAATCGTAGATCTCATTGCACCAGGCGATGCTCAGGAGGAAATCGAGAGTTTCATGGATCGGATTGTCCAGCCGAGCGAGGTATTCGCCGTGGAGACCGTCCGCAAACACAAGAATGGCACGGATGTTCCTGTCTCGCTCCTGCGCGTGCCTGTGTCGGCCAGCGATGGCGGGGCGGCTGGCTACCTGATTTATCGCGACATTACGGAGACAAAGCGGCTTCAGGACGAGCAGCGGCGATATCACGCGATTCAGTTGGAGCTCGCACAAGCAAACCGCATCGCGACACTAGGGCAGCTGTCTGCGTCGATTGCACACGAGCTCAACCAGCCGCTAACGGGCGTCATTACGAACTGTGGTACCTGCTTGCGAATGCTGACGAGCGATCCGATAAACCTCGATGGCGTGCGGGAAGCCGTGCGGCGCACCATGCGAGACGGCAATCGAGCCTCTGATGTAATCGTGCGATTGCGTGCTCTCTTCAACAAGAAAGAGCCCGCGTCCGAGTGGGTGGATCTCAATGAGGCGACCCGTGAAGTGATCGCGCTGTCCGTCGAGGAGATCCGGAAGAACCGGGTGATTGTGCGAACCGAACTTGCCGACGACCTACAGTGGGTCGCGGCCGATCGGGTTCAGCTCCAGCAGGTCGTCCTGAATCTAATCCGGAACGCTTTGGATGCGATGAGCGCCGTCGCTGACCGTCCGAGAGACTTGCTGATCAGGACCGAACTGGCGGAAGGCGATTGGGTGCGGTTGAGCGTAAAAGATGCGGGAGTCGGTTTCGACCCTCAAACCACGGAAAAGCTATTCGAAGCCTTTCACAGTACGAAGAGTGGCGGGATGGGCGTCGGCCTATCGGTCAGTCGCTCCATTATCGAGAACCATCAGGGGCGCCTCTGGGCGGCTCTCAACGATGGTCCAGGGGCTACGTTTTCGTTCTCTGTTCCGTGTCGGAACCCCACCAACGCCGCCATGCGCTAAGGACATACTCGAGCTCGGCGCGGTCGTTGTCCTCAGACGAGACCATCTTTGCGAACGATCACGATGTGAGCCTGTATCTTGCCGTCGATGGCTCCTCGGCCAAATCGCTTCGCGAGGGCCTCGTCTGCGATCTTAGTCGCGTGCGCAAGACGCGTTGGATCGCGCGTTTCGATCTCGTTGCGTAGCGGCGTTCCCTGGCAGTATGCGATCGCCACGTCGGACGGCGAGGCCGCATGGCTGCGCTTGGCTACAGTCTCGATGCGTGCGGGTTTCGCAAAGCCGCCCTCGGTAAGATTCCGCTCGATCAAGGCACGGTCGTGATAACCGTGGGGCGTGCGCGCGAGAAAGCGCGGGGGGTCCTCCGGGAATACTGACTCGAGTGCAATCGTTACGACGTCAGCAAACTCGTTTTCTTCGATCCGATCCCACACGCTGAACACGAAGAGCCCGCTGGGCCGCAGCACCCGTCGCGTCTCGGCAAAGGCGCGTCCCTTGTCGGGAAAGAACATCGCCCCAAACTGGCACACCACTGCGTCGAACGTCCCGTCGTCGAAAGGGAGTTGCATGGCATCGGCCTGTCGCCATTCGACCTGTCGGCTCGTGCCGACGGTGCGAGCGTGATCGATCATACTTTGATTCAAGTCGGTGGCGACGACTGCGGTCTTCTCGTCGGTGGCGGCGGTCAGCGCTCGGGTCACTACACCGGTCCCTGCGGCAAGCTCCAAGAGTCGAGTGAGTGACATCGCGCCGAGTCGCTCGGCGAGATCATCGGCGTACGGTTGAAAGATCAGCGGTACGAGATGAGCTTCATACAGGCTGGGGATCGAGCCCGCAAAGAGCTTGTCCATCTCGGGCATAGACACAATCTACGCCGATTCGCTCAGCATGGGTAAGAGCGCCGCCTCGTGAGCCTCCAGGCGGCTCGTAGAACCGTCCGCAAGCTCCGACCGCATTCGAAGCCTCTGATCGTGCGTGCAATGAGCCTAAGGCGGCTCAGCGGTGTGCTCAATCGCCGCATTTGTGCCGCTTCGCCACATTGATTCTGCACGCGTTTGCAAAAGTTGGTCAGTTCATGTCGAACGCGATCCGGCCCGCGCTTTGCATCGTGCGAATAGATGTCTGCCCGAAACACCGACGCCACTCGACCCGCTGCAACGGACCATCGCTCACCTTGGCAGGGCTCAGCGCTCGTGGCTGGCGTGCGAGCTCACACCCTGGATGCGGACGTCACCGTCGATGTTTGCGTGATTGGCGCGGGCATGGCGGGGCTGTTGTGCGCGCTGGAGCTCGCGGAGCGCGGGCATTCGGTGATTGTCGTCGAACGGTCACACGTCGGCGCAGGCGAAACCAGCGCCACCACTGCGCATCTGTCCGCCATGCTCGATAGTCGCTATTTCGAGCTGGCCAGCATGCACGGCGAAGATGCGGCGAAACTCATCGCCTCGAGTCACATGCGGGGCATCGCGCACCTGGAGCGCGTGATGAACGCCTATGGCATCGAATGTGGTTTCAAACGCGTCAGCGGCTTTCTGTGTGCAGCCAATGCTGCGCAGGAAAAACAACTGACTCGAGAACATGCGGCGGCCACCGCGGCCGGATTGAGTTGTGAGCTAGTGAGCCGCTCGCCACTGTCGGTCACCCAAGGCCCTGCGTTGCGGGTTGCGCATCAAGCGCAGTTCGAACCACTGGAGTTTCTTGCCGGCGTGGTCAAAGTCCTGAAGGAAAAAGGCGTTCCGATCTACGCGCCAGTGACCGTAAATGAGTTCGACTCGAGCGGCTCGAGCGGCGAAGTGACGCTCGGAACGGCCCAAGGCACGCGGATTCGTGCGAGCCAGGTCGTCGTAGCGACCCATAGCCCGATCAACGATGTAGCCGCCATCCACACCAAGCAAGCGGCCTACCGAACGTACGCCATTGCGTTCGAAACGACCGAGGCAGAACCGAGCCTGGCATGGGATATGGAGGACCCCTATCACTACGCGCGCCTCGCAATAGACGCCGAAACTGAACGGCCGATTTTGATCATCGGTGGTGAAGATCATCGCGTCGGGCAGGATGCCGACGCTGAAAAGAACTTTCCGCGCTTGGAAACCTGGGCGCGGGAGCGCTTTCCCACCGTGGGTGAGGTCGTTTGCCAGTGGTCCGGGCAAGTGTTCGAGCCAAGTGACGCCTTGGCGTTCATCGGCAAGGACCCGGGGCAAGAGCGCGTGTTCATCCTGACCGGCTTCTCCGGAAACGGCATGACCTACAGCGGACTCGCGGCTGAGCTGATCGCCGATCTGATCTGCGGGCTCGGTCATCCGTTTGCGAATTTGTACGATCCGAAGCGAAAGCCGGGATCTGTCAGCGCGATCGCCAGCTTCGTGCAAGAAAACCTGAACACCGCGGCCCAATACACGGACTGGCTCGGCCCCGCCGACGTCGCGAGTGCAGAGCAAATTGCGCGTGGTGAAGGAGCGGTGGTGCGCCGTGGCTTGCAGCGCGTCGCGATTTACGTCGACGAAGCCGGCTCGACCCATGAGCTGTCTGCGACGTGTCCACACCTGGGTGGGGTCGTGGCTTGGAATTCCGCAGAAAAATCGTGGGACTGCCCGTGTCATGGCTCGCGCTTCGATTGCCACGGCAAGGTCGTGAGCGGCCCAGCGCTGACCGATCTCGAGCCGGCAGGGCCGGCCAAATAAGGCACCCCTTCGTCGGCGGTGCCCGCCTCGAAGCGCTCAGTACGGCCACACCCAATTGACGATCTCGGGTCGGTCGATGCCGTGCTCGTGCGCGTAGCTCGTGTTCTCGATGATGGCGTTTCTCATCTCCTCCTTCAAGTGCGCTGCCTTGTCTCGCAGACGCGGCACGCGATCGATCACGTCGATCACGAGATGGAAGCGTGAGGTCTCGTTCAAGATCGCGAGCTCGAGCGGGGTGTTGATGTTGCCGCGCTCTTTGTAGCCGCGAACGTGCAGGTTCTTGTGGGCCTCGAAGCGGTACGCAAGCCGGTGAATCAACCAGGGATAGCCATGGAAGTTGAAAATGATCGGCTTATCGCAGGTAAACAAGCTGCTGAACTCGCGCTCGGTCGACCCGTGTGGGTGCTCGGATGCAGGCTGCATCTTGAACAAGTCTACGACATTGACGAAACGGAGCTTCAAGTCCGGTATCTGCGCGCGCAGGATTGCGGCCGCCGCCAGCGCTTCCATCGTGGCGACATCGCCGCAAGCGGCGAGTACCACATCCGGTTCCTCGCCCGCATCCGTGCTCGCCCGAGGCCAGATGCCGAGGCCTTTTTCGCAATGAACGACGGCCTCGTCGATGGTGGTGAATTGCAGATGCTTCTGCTTGTCGGCGACCACGACGTTGACGTAATCGGTGCTGCGAAAGCAGTGGTCCATGACCGACAGCAGCGTGTTGGCGTCGGGCGGTAGATAGATGCGCACCACCGACGAACCCTTGTTCGTCACCAGATCGATGAAGCCGGGATCTTGATGGGAAAATCCATTGTGGTCCTGACGCCAAACGGTAGACGAAAGGAGAATGTTCTCGGACGCGACCGGAGCGCGCCAGGACACGTGGTTCTTCGAGATATCCAGCCACTTGGCGTGTTGGTTGAACATCGAATCGATCACGTGCGCGAAGGCTTCGTAGGTGTGAAAAAGGCCGTGACGACCGGTCAGCAGGTAACCCTCGAGCCAGCCGAGCAGCGTGTGCTCGGACAGCATCTCCATCACATGACCATCGCGCGCGAGCTCACCTCCGTCGGCGTCCTCCGGCAGCAGTTCCGCCATCCACGCCTTCTTGCTGGCTTCATACATGGCCTGGAGCCGGTTCGACGCCGTCTCGTCGGGGCCGAAGACACGGAAGTTGGTGGGGTTCTCCTTCAGAATGTCGCGCAGGAACTCACCGAGCGGCCGAGTGTTCTCGTATTGCACCGCGCCGCTCGCGGCGACATCGACCGCATAGCGGCGAAAATCCGGAAGCTTGAGCGGTTTACGCAACACGCCGCCGTTGGCATGCGGGTTGGCGCTCATTCGGCGATTGCCTTTGGGGGCCAACGCTCTGAGCTCGGGCAGCAGGCGCCCCGACTGGTCGAACAGCTTCTCCGCCCCGTAGCTTCTCAGCCAATCGAGCAGCAGCTGCAGCTTTTCGGGATTGCCGCGCACGTCGGAGAACGGCACCTGATGAGCGCGCCAAGATCCCTCCACCCGGTGGCCGTCGATCTCCTTGGGCCCCGTCCAGCCCTTCGGTGACCTGAGCACGATCATGGGCCAGCGCGGACGCTCGGGTGCGTTCGAGGCGCGGGCCGCCTTCTGATAGGCACGGATCTCGCCAATCGCCGTCTCCAGCGCGGCCGCCATCTTCTGGTGCATCAGCTCAGGGTCGCTGCCTTCGACGAAGTAAGGCTTGTAGCCATAGCCGATCAACAGCGCCTCGAGCTCTTCATGGCTGATCCGCGAAAGGATGGAGGGGTTGGCGATCTTGTAGCCATTGAGGTTCAAGATCGGCAGCACCGCGCCATCGCGCGCCGGATTGAGGAACTTGTTGGAGTGCCAGGAGGTCGCGAGCGGCCCAGTCTCCGCCTCGCCGTCCCCGACGACACAGGCGACGATCACATCGGGATTGTCGTACGCCATCCCGTAAGAGTGCGACAGGCTGTAGCCGAGCTCTCCACCCTCGTGGATGGATCCAGGCGTCTCGGGTGTTACGTGGCTACCAATGTGGCCGGGAAATGAGAACTGCTTGAAGAAACGCTGCATGCCCTCCGCGTCTTCACTCTTGTCCGGGTAGACTTCGGAATACGTGCCCTCGAGATACGCGGGGCCGAGCACCCCGGGCGCGCCGTGCCCGGGTCCGGCCACGAAGATGATGTCGAGATCCCATTTGACGATCAGGCGATTCAAATGGATCCAGGTGAAGGACAAGGCCGGGCTCGAGCCCCAATGTCCGAGTAGCCGTGCTTTCACGTGTTCGGACTTCAAGGGCTCGCGCAGCAGCGGATTGTCCTGCAAATAGATCATGCCGACGGCCAGGTAGTTGCAGGCTCGCCAGTACGCATGCATCAGCGCCAGCTCTTCGCTGCGCAGGGGCGCGCCATCGACGGTGCTGGACTGGGACTCTTGTGTAGACGCGAGATCGTTCAAGACACTTCTCCCTCGGAAGGTTACTCAGTGTGACGTGGTGCCGTCAGAGCTGCATGGCAAGTTGCGATCCACCTCTCGTGCGGGCTCCCAAGCGAACGTGCCGCACGCGCATCGTACCCGAGCGCAGTCGCCCTCCGTGCACGGAAATGCGTCGCGTCTCGAAATGCGTCGTGCATCGAAGATGCGTCCGAGGACGCCACTCAGTCACGCAGTTTTTGCGCGCAACTCTCGTGCGATGCGCACACATTGCGTCCTGCCGACCCGGCCCGCAAGCCCGCGCTCGCACCGTGCGTCGTCGATTGCGAGTCAGTCCGACGCGAATTCGTCATGCCTCGCGCGCCGATGCCGTGTTACGAGGAAAGTCTCGAGGTTCGAAAATGAGTGTTATCCGCGTTGGGAAGGGCTCCAGCGCGCCGCTCGGAGCGACGGTCCGCGACGACGGCGTAAACTTCAGCGTGTTCTCTCGCGAGGCAGCGCTGATCGAGCTGCTCTTGTTTGCCGATGCCGATGCGCCACAACCCTCCCGAGTGATTGCCCTCACTCCGGAAAAGCATCGTACCCACCACTACTGGCACGCATTGGTGGAGGGAGTCGGCCCCGGCCAAGTCTACGCCTACCGCGCCCACGGACCGTTTTGGCCGCAGCACGGTCTGCGCTTCGATCGCGAAAAGGTCCTGCTCGATCCCTACGGCTGCGCGGTCGCCATCCCAACCCGCTTCGACCGCAGCGCGGCGACGCGCGTCGGCGACAATGCGCCCTTCGCGATGAAAAGCGTGGTGACGCGACCAAGCGGTTATGACTGGGAGGGGGATCAGCCGCCTCGCCGATCTTTCGGGGAGACGATCATCTACGAGCTCCACGTGCGAGGCTTCACGCAGCATCCGAGTTCGGGCGTTGCTGCCGACAAGCGCGGAACCTACGCTGGCTTGATCGAAAAAATCCCTTACCTGAAGGAGCTCGGCATCACCGCAGTCGAGCTCTTGCCCGTGTTTCAGTTCGACACGCAGGACGCGCCCGTGGGTCGCGTGAACTACTGGGGCTACCAGCCGGTCTCGTTCTTCGCGCCTCATCACGCCTTCAGTTCGCAAAGAGATCCGCTCGCGGTGCTCGATGAGTTTCGGGACATGGTAAAAGCGCTGCACCGCGCCGGAATCGAAGTCTTTCTGGACGTGGTGTACAACCACACGAGCGAAGGCGGGGAGGATGGGCCCACGGTCTCGTTTCGAGGTCTCTCCAACTCGACGTATTACATTCTGGAGCCGGACCGCGCGAAGTACAGTGACTTCACAGGCACTGGTAACACGCTGAACGCGAACCAGTCCGTCGTGCGCCGGTTGATCCAGGACAGCCTCCGCTACTGGGTCAAGGAGATGCATGTGGACGGCTTCCGCTTCGATCTCGCCTCGGTGCTGTCCCGCGACGAAAATGGAACTCCGCTGCTAAATCCTCCGATTCTCTGGGATATCGAGTCCGATCCGCTGCTCGCCGATACCAAGCTGATCGCGGAGGTGTGGGATGCCGCGGGCTTGTATCAAGTTGGTTCCTTCATCGGCGACACCTGGCAGGAGTGGAACGGTCGCTTTCGCGATGATTTGCGCAGGCTGGTCAAGGCCGACGACGGATCGGTGCCGGTGCTTGCCGCTCGCATCGTCGGCAGCCCGGATATCTACGCTCACGAACAACGAGAAGCCGAGCAGAGCGTCAACTTCGTGACCTGCCACGATGGCTTTACGCTCAACGATCTCGTCAGTTACAACCGCAAGCACAACGAAGAAAACGGCGAGGACAATCGGGACGGCGCGAACGATAATCTGAGCTGGAACTGCGGCGTGGAAGGGCCCACGGACGATCCCGAGATCGAAGCGCTGCGCAATCGCCAGGTAAAGAACTTGCTCGCGCTGCTCTTGCTCTCGGCCGGTACGCCCATGTTGCTGATGGGCGACGAGGTGCGGCGAACGCAACGGGGCAACAACAACGCCTATTGCCAGGACAGTGACATCAGCTGGTTCGACTGGAATTTGCTGGAACGCCATGCGGACGTTCACCGCTTCGTGAAGGTGCTCAACGAATTTCGCCTGCACCGTGACGTGGTCGTGGATGGCACACAGATGACGCTCCAAGAATTGTTGGAACGCGCCCACGTCACTTGGCACGGAGTCACGCTTGGCTCCCCTGATTGGAGCGAGAAGTCTCATTCGATCGCCTTCACCGTGCGAAGCCTCCGCGGTCGCTATTCGCTCCATGCCATGATCAATTCCTTCTGGGAACCGCTGACCTTCGAGCTGCCGCCCGTATCAGAGGGAGCTCTGGGTCCCTGGCGACGCTGCATCGACACCGCGCTCGCATCACCCGACGACATCCAGCCCTGGAACGACGCACCTGCGTACACACAGCCATCGTATCGGGTCGGCGCGCGCTCGATGGTGCTGCTTGCGCTCGCGTTCGAGCACGAACTCCCGGAAGCTAGCCTTGCGAAGGAGGAGGTTTCGAGCTGAAGTCGCCGCGCATGCTGCAAGGCCGCGGCGGCTGCCAGCAACCTTCCACCCCGCCCGCATGAACTTGTTCCTACGCCTCTTACTGTTGTTCTTGACGGCGCCCTTCCGCCCGCGCTGCCAACTGCTCGAGCCGGCCCGCAAGCGCTTCATTGTCTGGCCGCCGGATTTGGACGTGCTCTTGCACGTGAACAATGGCGTCTACCTATCGATGCTCGACGTGGCGCGCGTGGATCTCTTGCTGCGCTCCGGCATGGCCAGGCGGTTACTGCGCAAGGGATTTTATCCGGTAGTCGCAGCCGAAACCATCCGCTTTCGACGTTCGCTGCAACTCTTCCAGGTCTTCGACGTCGAAACGGCGGTCATCGGTTGGGACGACAAGGCCTTCATCATCCAACACCGATTCTTGCGAGGTGATGAGCTGGTCGCTGAGGCGGTCGTGCGGTCCCGCTTCTTGAAACGCAGCGGCGGCACGGTCAGCTCGCAGGACCTGCTCGACCTAGTCGGCCGGAGCGATCCTTCACCGGCGTTGCCAGCCTGGATCGAAGCCTGGAATCGCGAGAATTCTCGCTAGCGAGCAGGGCCTTACCTTCGGCTAAGCGTTGTGGGAGGCTACCCGCACCTTGTCCCGGCCGATCTCCGTGTTGCGGATCGTCGTTGCCTGCGCCGTCGCATTGGGTGCCCGGCCCGCGCGCGCCGAATCCCGCGCCCCGTCCAGCGCGAACGCAACGGAACCGGCGAAAAGCACCGACGCGGGCGCTCGCGCCGGCTCTTCAGTGCGAGGATTCGACCTGCTTGCGACCGCCGGCTGGGGAGTGAGCACGGGCAACGTCGTGCAGCTCGAGCTCGCTCCGTACGGCGCGAGCTTTGGCATCGACGTGGGCTACATCTGGTCGTCGGGCTTCCGACTGGGCGGCTACTTCGCCCGGTCGCTCGGCCATTCGGTGCTCCAGCATCGCGATCCACGCATCGGGCGCGAGTACGACTTCGGTGCCGACACTTCGAGCCTCAGCGGCGGGCTGTCCCTCGGGTGGGACGTGCCGCTGTATTTTCTCGCGCTCCGTTATACTTTGGGCTTCGGTGTCAGCTCCATGCGCTGGGATTTCCAGAAAATCTCGGCAAACTCCGTGAAATTCGGGGACGGCAGCAGCCCGAGCATCGGCGTCCACGTCGCACCGGGCGTCGCCCTGCTTTGGCGCTACCACTGGTTCGAAGCGGGAGCCGGGTTCGAGTACTTCGCCCAGGTCAAGGACACGATCCCGAGTGGGTTCGTCGGCAAGCTGCTCGTCGGAGTGAAGTTGTGAGGCGTACACCGGCGCGAGCAATCTTGGCATTCACCGCAACCGTTTCCGCCGGTGCTGCGGCAGAGTCCTCGGCTCTTCCTCCGGCGGGTCCCGCTGACAGCGCAAGTGGCGATCTGCAAAGCCCCGAGCAAGTGAGCACCCGCTATTCGGCGTACAGCTTGCCCGCTGGGCAGTGGAGCATCGACGCCGGCGCGCTCGGAGTCGGCGATGGGGATGTATTCGCGCTGCTGGCCGTGACCTATGGGCTCGGCGCTGGCGTGCAGCTGAACGTCAACCTCGCGCACGTCGGCGTCGGTCTGTTGAACCTGAGCGCGGGCTGGCACTTCATCGACACGCGTTATTTCGACCTCGGGGCCCGGCTCGGCGCTTGGTACGGCCATGGGGAATGGTTCTGGTTCGCGGATCCGGTGGCGAAGAAGATCGTTTCCAAGATCGACCTCGTCAAAATCCCGCTCGAGCTGGTCGCGAGCAGCACACCGACCCGCTGGCTCGAGCTCGACCTGGGCGTGCAGTACACCTACGCGACGCTGTTCGGGTCATCCGCGCACGAAGAGTCCATTTTCACGGACAGTGAGCTCGGGATGCAGCAATTCTTCGCGCGCCCCGGCGCACGCTTCTTCATTTCGAACGCCACCGCACTCGAGTTTTCGGTGAAGCTCCCCTTTTACAGTGCGATGACCGTCGACGGCAGAAGCCCAACGGTGCCATTCAAGCGTACCTGGTTGCTGGAGGGGGGCCTGAGGTCGCGTTTGGCCCGGGGACTCTTCGGCAACGTTCGGCTCCACTACGCATCCGTGTCCGACCTGCTCTACGGTGCTCGCCTGTACCCCTCCTTCGAAGTCGAGATCCGGCCCTGACTGCCTATGCGGGCGAAGGACGCGGCTCCGCGTTCATTGCCGGCGGTGGTTGCGACGCGCGGTGCGCTTGCGAGGTCGGCAACGTGACGATGAAGGTCGAGCCGTGTCCGGGCAAACTTCGCGCGGTAATCGTACCGCCGTGGCGCTCGACGATCCTGCGGCAAACCGCGAGCCCAATACCAGTGCCCTCGTATTCACCGCGGCCGTGAAGCCGTTGAAAGATCGTGAACACGCGGTCCAAATATTTTTCCTCGAAGCCGATGCCGTTGTCAGTCACGGACAGGCGGCAACTGTTGGGCTGTGACCGGCCGTTGGCGTCGGGACCATCGAACAGTTCAGCGCTCACTCGAATGACCGGCGCCACCCCTTGCTTGTGAAACTTGAGCGCGTTGCCAATCAGGTTCTGCAGCAACTGGCGCATTTGAACCGCGTCGCTGGCGACGACCGGAAGATCGAGCGCCTCCAAACGCCCACCTGTCTCGGCAAAACGCGTTTCGAGGTCGCACAGCACGCCTGCGAGCACGTGGTTGAGATCGACCGGTACGAAGGCCTTTCCCTTCGAGGAGACGCGCGAAAACTCCAGCAGATCGGCGACCAGGGCCGTCATTCGACTGGACGCGTTTTGGATCCGGTCGAGATAGTCGCAGCCCTGGCTGTCGAGAACAGCCGCGTGTTCGTCCCGCAGACAGCTGACGAAAGCGTGAATTTTTCGCAGCGGCTCTTGTAAATCGTGCGACGCGACGGTCGCGAACTCTTCCAGTTCGCGGTTGCTCTGCGTCAGCATCAGCGTCGACGCCCGAAGCTGGTCCTCCGTTCGTTTGCGTTCATCGATATCCGTGCACGTTCCCAGCCAGCGCGTGATCACCAGCGCGCCATCTCGGACAGGCAAAGCCCGGGTGAGGTGCCAGTGGTAGTCGCCCGTTCGTCGCTTGATACGATGCTCGATCTCGTACGCTTCACCCGATTCGATCGCCGCCTGCCAGCGCGCCCGAGACTCCGGCTGATCGTCTGGGTGCATGACATCCGCCCAGCTCGTGTCACCCTCACCGCCTTCTCGGCGCCCGGTGAATTCATACCAACGGCGATTGTAATAGTCGAAGAGCCCGTCCGCCCTTGCTCCCCAAACAATCTGGGGCATCGCGTCGGCAAGTTCGCGCATTTGTCGTACACCGTCCGGCAATGTGTCCGAATTCTCCAATGCACTCATCTGGTCGCTCCTTAGTTGGCTCCCGGCGTCGCTCAAAAACCCAAAAGGTGCATCGCGAGCTCGCAATCGCGCAGCTCCGACTCTCGATTCGTCCCCAAACGTGCTTAGTTCACGATCGATACACGATCCTGGCCTAGCCGGCTACACAGCAAAGTGAGCGGCACTGGCTCTCTGATGACCGGAAACATCGGGCGCTCAGCGCTGGGCACGGGATAGTCGCTGTTGCGAATTGCCCGGTCCCCCTCGTCGCCCGGAGTGTTTATGTGACGAAAAGAGCCAACGAGAGCCAACGACAGTGAAGACGCGCAATGCGAGCTATGCGTGAAGGTCGAATGCGCGTATCAATCGAATGCACGTGTCGAGAGAGGCTCAACGCTCTCCGGATGACATCCCCTCAGTGCATGCATCCGAAAGCAATGGGTCTTCTACTCCGACGAGGTGGGCAATGAATGCGCTCGGGTCCGCAGACGGTGAACTGGCAACGCCGGGGCGGAACGTGCCATCCACGCGGCTGTTGCTCGTCGAAGACGACGAGGAAGACTTTCTTCTGACGGGCAAGCTGCTGCGAGAGAGCGAGCGCACGCTTTTCGCGGTGACCTGGGTCCGAAATTGCGGGAGCGCGCTGGTGGAGCTCAAGGCCGCGTACGACGTTTGCCTAGTCGACTACCACTTGGGCGCGGACTCGGGCCTGGAGTTGATCGAGCGGGCGATCGTGCAGGGCTTTGGCGGGCCCATCATCTTACTGACCGGGCGCGGTGATCACGATGTCGATGTCCAAGCGATGAAAGCGGGGGCCGCGGATTACCTGGTCAAGGGTGAGATCACCGCGCAGCTCATGGAGCGCGTGATTCGGCATGCGATCGAACGAAAGGACGCCGAGATTGCGCTCAGCCGAAGTGAGGCGCAGCTTCGCCAGGCGCAGAAGATGGAAGCCATTGGCGGTCTCGCCGCCGGCGTAGCGCATGACTTCAACAACTTGATGACCATCGTCCTGAGCTACAGCGAACTGCTCGCCGAGGGCCTGAGCGATCAGGATCCGATGCGCCGAGACTTGACGCAGATCACCGAGGCGGGAACCAGAGCCGCCGGTCTGACTAGGCAACTCTTGGCCTTTAGCCGCCAGCAGGTGCTCGAACCCAAGGCATTGGATCTCAACGACGTCTTCGCCAACATGGAGAAGATGTTGCGTCGTCTGATCGGTGAAGACGTGGCGCTCGCATCTCAAGCGGCTCCAGCGCTCCGTCGCATCCAGGCCGATCCGAGTCAAGTCGAACAGGTGATCATGAATCTGGTCCTGAACGCACGCGACGCGATGCCGCACGGCGGCAAGATCACGGTCGAGACCAGCGAAGTCACCCTCGATGAGTCTCACGGGTCGCAACACATCGGTGTCGTGGTTGGGCCACACGTGCTTTTGGCCGTCAGCGACACGGGCATCGGGATTGAACCCGACACGCTGGCCCGGATCTTCGAACCCTTCTTCACCACGAAGGAAGTCGGAAAAGGTACCGGCTTGGGACTTGCGACCGTGTTCGGGATCGTACGCCAGAGCGGCGGATCGATCGACGTCGAGAGCGAGCTCGGCAAGGGCACTACCTTCAAGGTTTATTTCCCGATTGCGGAAGGGCTCCCGAGCCCCCGGGCGGAATCGCTCGTCTCACAAGTGAGCTCCTTACACGGGTCCGAAACCATCTTGCTGGTCGAGGACGAGGAGCGCGTTCGCACCGTGACACGCGCGATTTTGAGCAAATTCGGCTACACCGTTCTCGACGCGCAGAGCGGGGGCGATGCGCTATTACTGTGCGAAGACCATCCCGGCGGTATCGATCTGCTCTTGACCGATGTCGTGATGCCGCGCATGAACGGCCGGCAATTGGCCGAACGGCTGCTGCGGGTACGCCCCGAGATGAAGCTGCTCCTGATGTCAGGCTACACGAATGACACCGTCGTGCGGCATGGCGTGCTCGACGGCGCGATCGCGTTCATCCAGAAGCCGATCACCCCACAAGCTCTAGCCAGAAAGGTGCGCGAAGTGCTCGACGTTGACCACTCCGCAGTGCGTGCCGCCAGCGCAACACCAGCGGTCGTTGTCGGCTCGCGACCCAGCTAGGGGGCGAGCGAGCGGCCCGCTTCGAGTCGGTCATGTCTCCCGCGTTGCACCCTCCGGCGCGGTGCCGTCGAGCCGTGCCGCAGCGGCAGCCAACGGCTCCGCTTCGCCTTCGTTCCCCTTGACCCAGGCGGCAAACAGCTCGTAACCGACCGACAGCACCACGGCGCCAACGAAAAGTCCGATGATCCCGGAGCTGATCATGCCACCAATGGCTCCGATCACGATCACCAAGGTGGGCACCCCAGCGCCGCGACCGAGCATGATTGGTTTCAGGACGTTGTCGATCAGGCCGACGAGGAGGCTCCAGACCATGAATGGAATCGCCACGCTCGTGCTGTACGAGGCAAACACGTACACGATCATCGGGCCGAGCACGAGGATGGTCGGCAGCTGAGCCACCGCGGCGATCAGTACCAAGAGCGCCCAAGCTCCCGGCGCGGGGACACCGGCTGCGGCCATGCCGACCCACGCGAGCGCGGCTTGAATGGCGGCCACACCCAGTACGCCCTTGGCAACGGCACGTATCGTGGAGCCCGCCAGATCGACCAAATGTTGGCCCCGTCGTGGAGCGACGCGCTCCGCAACGGGCAGCAGGGCCCGCTGGCAGGCGTCGGCCTTCATCAAGAACGCCACCGCCACGGCGACCGCGAACAGCGACTGTAAGATGCCGAGCGTGAGGCTCTTGAGAGACTCCGCCAGCCAGCGGCCGACTTCACGGAGCTGCGGCAAGTGCGTTTCGACGACGGACGCGGGCGCGTTCACGGCGCTCATCCAAAGCCCGTAGATGCGTTTACCGACGAGAGGCCAATCGGCCACATCGGCGCGCGGAGGCGGCAGCTTGAGCTGCCCTTGCGCCCATTGCCGGCCGACGCGAAGGACGAAGCTGCCGACCGAATCGAAAAACAGGAAGGTCGGCACGACGATCACGGCCAACGCGACCGCACCGAAAACCGCTGCGCCGAGCGCAGGGCGCTGGCCCGACAACCGGCGTGTGAGCGGGTACGCGGCCGTCGCGATGATCGCTCCCCACAGGATCGGAACCAAAAACGGCAGCACGATCTGCAAGCACCAGGCGATCCAGCCGCCGAGCAGCACGACGCGAATCGTGCCCGCGGTCACGCGACTCAAGAAGAAGTCTTGGCTCTCTCTAGTTTCCATCGAGCGCTTGCTTTCTCGCGCCCGGGAGCCGCGGGTGCGCGTACTGCTCTACTGCATCGACCGGCTCCAGCGGAGACACGGTAACGTCAAATGGCCAACGACACGAGATACTCGTTCGATCTCGCTGATGTGCGGGCTTTGGTGTTTATTTGGACGGGGCTGTCGTGGCTACAGCGGGCTTTGGCGGCGCAGGGGGCGCCGTCCGGCTGCGATACATCGGCGCCACGCGAGTTGGTTTTGCTTCGCCCTTGCTTCCGGCGCGGGTCAAGAGCTCGCAGGCACGAATCGCGATCTCCTCAGGACTCGCTTTCCTCTGCCATTCAAAAGAGCAAACCGAACATCTTCTTCAACAGTTCCTCGAGCGGCATCATCGTGAGTGCCAGCGGGACGCGGTCGGCGTCGCGTACCAAGTCGCGGTATTCAACGCCAAGTACTGCCGCCAGCTCACCTGAATGCCGACTGCGTACACGACGACGACCAACAACAGCTCGGCGATCAGGGAATGCGCAAGCGGTACGCCGACGCGATGGCCGTTTCGAACTTCGGAATGGCGTTTTCTGGGATGAGGTTCCGCTCTCGAAACAGCTGCACCACCTGCCGCATGCGCTGGTGCACCACGAGCTCCGCGATGATCAAGAGCGGCAGCGCGACGAGGAAGCGAATGTGTTGTTCCAGATCCATCAGGAACAGCACGGCCACCGTTCCTCTCAGCGCCTTGCCCTCCAAGGCCGAGAGCCAGAGCAGCGGCAACCAGGCAAAAAGCGACATGACCAGGACACGCTTTCGCGCGAGCGTGAGCGCATCGTCCGAGAGGTGTGCTCGCCTGAAGAATTGGAATAGCGGGCCGCCCAAAACCAGCGAAAAATCCTGGGCCCCTCGGACGTGCCAGCACTGCTGGTCATGGCGAGCTCGTTGGCTCAGGCCGACTGCGCGATACGTCGACGCCGATCAGTGGCTTTACCTCCTCCTTGCTGCCCGCGCTGGCCAAGAGCTGGACGAACTCTGGTCGCTTCGTGAGCGCCTCGAGCTTCTCCCGCGACGTGCCCATGAAGTGCAAGATCGCTATCTCCTCCTTGTTGGTGCTGCGGTGAAGTCCCTCAGCGACGACGTCTTGCTCGGCGAACAAGGGCAAATCTTGCTCGAACCCGCGTGCGAGCGCGTCGAAGTCCGTAACGCGGAGCTTGAGATAGAGGCTGAAGGTCGGACCGGCGGGAGGCGTCGCGGGGATCTCGGCCAGCTCATTTTTGGTGAACCAAACGAGCGAGCTCTCCGGTGCGCCCTTGCGATCGAGGTAGCGCTCCATCTCAGGCGACTTCAGCTCTTCCTCTACCTTCGCGGCGTCGTCGGCGAACAGGTGGACGACGACGCGGCCGTCATCGAGCCGAGTCAGCAGATGGCCTTTGATCCCCGCTTTTGCCCGCGCCGCCGCGCCGTCCTCGAAGTACTTCTTGAACGCGTCGAAATCGCTCATCAAGTGCACCACGAAAAGACTCGCGCCAGCGCGAGTCAGTGTATCCCGGGCACCGGAAGGAGCGGCCAGAGTGCCCGACGACGGCGCGGCGGCAGATGACGACGCGGGCGCGGTGGAGGCGCACGCTGCCGTGCAAACGATGGCGGAAAGGGCGAGGGTTTCGCCGAGACGTTTGGAAGATGTGAACCGTTTGGCGCGCTGAACCATGGGAAGCGGAGAGTGCCACAGTCCAGCGCGAGTGGACATCTCAGTGCGCCGGGTGGAGATCCTCGCGGTCACCCAAGAAATACCGTCCGTCGAACTGCCCGCGCAGAAACACGTTCCAGGCGACGGGGGAATCGGGTGAAGCAGCTCCGTCGGGGTACATCACATGCGTTTCGTACGGCACCTCGAAGCCGAAGCCGAGCTGCACGCACGCAGCAAACGTGAGCTGCGTGGCGAATTCTCGAAACGGAGTCCATTCCACGACCGGTAGCTCGAAAGCGACGGACTTTTGGGCGATGACGCCGTATTGCTTGCTGCCGTCGGGATTGGTGCCAATCGGCGCGATGTTCAACGGGACGTTCGCATCACCGAGCACGCCGTAAAGGGTCGCGGTGACCTCGCGCCCGAGCACGACCTGAAAGGATCCAGCCCCGGTTTGGAAGGTGCGTTCGTATGGAATGAGCCCACCACTCGCGGCAGCCACCCCGACGTCGCTCAGCGCCCCGGGCGAAGTGACGGCCAAGATCGGGATCAAGAGGATGGTGTCGCCGGGAATCACCCAGAACGGCAGCCTGAGACCCAAACGCAAGCCGGTACGCGAGGGGATGGTCGGAAAGAGATTCGAACTGCCGACCAGTGTGCAACCGCTGCCCTCGCAGCGACTCGATTCGGCGGCCGCCATTTGTAACCCACCCTCGATGAAGGTCGTGGCCGTGCCTGGAGCGCCGGTGAGGCTCTCCGCGCCGAATCCGAGGCGCACGCCAGCGGCCAGGGCAGCCCGGCCGCGCGCCTTGGAGGATGCCAACCCGCCCCACGCGACGCCGCCCCCGAGTGCCCCAAACACGCCCACGAACGGGCCAAGCTCCTGACGGAAGCGGGGCAAATGCACGTCCCCTTCACCGCGACCCGGGACCGGCATAGCCAGCAGAATCGGTCGCATTGCTTCGACCATGACGGCGTTGTTGCCACCGATTGCCGGCGGCTGAATCAGGTCCCGGCAAGCATCGAAGGCGTACGCGCCCTCCGGTCCGAGTCCGAAGCCCTGAGTCGCAAGAGCCAACGGATCCCCCGGGGTGAGCGCGCGCGCGAGTTGCTCCAAGCTCGCGCTGACGACGGCGGCTGCCCGTTCCAAATCCGCAGGCCTCATGTTGGCGTCGCCGAAGAGCACGACGGACTGTCCACCCCAGGTCTTTCCGTCCAAGCCGAACTCATTGTAGTAATCGTGAGTGCCTTTGCGCCACGCGGTGGCTCCCCAGGTGCCCGCCACGTGCCCTGCGGCGAAGATGTCCTCCAGCCAGTGGATGGCGTAAGCCTCCAAAGCGAACACGAGCCGCGCCTGTTCCGCGCGGCGAACGTCACCCGGGGGCAAGCTTGCGAAGCGCTGCGCTGCAGTCAACGCGGCCAGGTGTTGTTGAACGAACAAGCCGAGCGCGTTCAATGGCGAGCCCGCCTGCAGTGCGTGGCGCATGTAGACTTCGACGTCATCGCTGGCACGCGGCAGCAGGAAGTGAGCGATGTTGGACTCAGCTCGACTCGCATACTCCGGGTCGGCCGTCTGTAAGCGGAGGTTGGAGGTCGCGAGCCGGTTGTTGCGCGATTCACGCGATCCGGCCTCCGCGATGGAGATCTTGGTCTCGGCCGCCACTGCCGAAACCTTGAGCACCCAATTGCTCGGCAGTACGCCCTTGACCAAATCCCGCGGGCTGCAGGAATGATCGCCGGCGAGGGCTGGCCAGGCCGCAAAATCCACACACTGCGGTTTGACTCCTTGCTCGCCGGCCGCCATCACCTCACACAGCACCGACGAGTAGTTGGCCCGTGCTTCGACCCACAGCCGCTCGAGCGCAGCGCGTGCCTCCGGGGACAGCTGCACGACGGCACGGTTCGCGATATCGCGGTGCTCGGGATAAATCCATGCGGCCGCGCGTCGAACCCACAGTAGCGATAGAATCGTGAGCAGCAGAGTGACGCGAAGAAGAAGATTCGTCATTTGAAATTCACGGCACTACTTGTCATTTGACGGCGATCAGAGCGATCCGCCCGGGAAAACACGAGCACTTTCCCGGAGCAACCATTCGTGAACTCGCACGCCCCAAATTCTCAACACCGAATCAAATCCAGCGCTCCCGACTCGATGTTTCAGTGAGTCCCGCGGGGACCCTACAACGCGCACGAGTAACGAGTCAACGCGGTGGCTGTCTCGCAGAGCTGGCGCCCCCGCCCAACGTGGTTGTCACCTTCGAGCGACTGCCACTTGCGATCGCTCGAGCTCGAAGCCAGAAAAAGCGCTAAGGTCCGGCGATCCGAACGGGAGAAAGCGACATGAACGTACTGGTCGTGGATATCGGCGGCACCAGTGTCAAAATTCTCGCCACCGGGCAGACTGAATCTCGCCGATTGCCATCGGGCGTGACGATGACGCCCGAACAAATGGTGGCGGCGGTCAAGGCGCTGGCGGCGGATTGGCCGTACGAGCGAGTATCGATCGGCTATCCCGGGCAGGTCGCCCACAACGTGATCGTGACCGAGCCCCACAACCTCGCGCCAGGTTGGATCGGCTTCGATTTGGCCGCCGCGTTCGGCGTGCCGGTCAGGCTGCTCAACGACGCGGCGATGCAGGCCTTGGGCAGCTATAACGGTGGGATCATGCTCTTTCTCGGCTTGGGGACGGGCCTCGGCTCGACCTTGGTTGCAGAGGGCGTTGTGGTGCCGATGGAACTCGCTCACCTATCCTATCTGACGGGCACCTATGAGGATTACCTGGGCATTCGCGGCGTGGAACGCCTCGGCGAAGACGAATGGGCGGAGCACGTCGCGTTTGGCGTGGCCCGATTGATTGACGCCTTCCATCCCGACGATGTCGTCCTCGGCGGCGGCAATGCGCAACGTTTGAAGACGTTGCCGCCCCGCTGCCGCGCCGGTAACAATGCCAATGCCTTCCTTGGCGGCTTTCGCATGTGGAACGAGGCGCGGGCTGCGACCTAGACGGCCGGCCCGCGATTATCGCTTGTCACCGTCCGCCCAAAGACGTAACGAACGACGGGTCGGCAAGGAGAACCCAGCCATGAAGCCTCTATCCCCTGCGCGGAAAGCGAGCCTCGGCATGACGGCGGTGCTCGGCATTGCCGTCGCCGCTGGGGCAGGCTCGGCGCTGTTCAATGCGCATGCCGCACCGGTCAACGCGTTGCGCCCGGAAGCTCAGGCCCGCGAGGCAACTCCCCCCTCGGCACCGATGCTGGATGACGAAACTCCCGCATTGAGCGGCTCGGTGCTCGAGACCATGGCCGCCAGCAAGTATACGTACCTGCGCCTCGCCACCTCGAATGGTGAAATCTGGGCCGCGGTGCCGAGCGCTTCGATCGCGCTCGGCAGCCAAGTCACGATCGAGAACGCGACGCGCATGACCGCGTTCAAGAGCACGACGCTGAAGCGAACCTTCGACGTGATCTATTTTGGAACGCTGGCGGCCGGCGCCACTCAGAAAGTCGCAACGCCTCGCTTCTCACCCGCCGATGCGCTCGACCACGAGGACGACGAACAAGACTTGCCGCCGGGCCATCCAAACATTGGCAACTCCGAACTGGGCGCGGTGAGCGATTCCGACAGCCTGCCAGCAGGGCATCCGGACATCGGAGGCGCGACCGTTTCTCCGCACGCGCCCTCGCCGGAGGCAGCGTCGAGCGCGCTGCCCGCGGTCGCGGTCACACCCGCTCGAGGTAACGATGCGCACGTCATCTCGCAACTGTCCGCGCAGCGAGCGCAACTCGCCGGGCAGCGGGTCCGCGTGCGAGGCCAAGTCACCAAAGTGACCCCCGGCGTCCAGGGCCACACCTTCTTTCACCTGCGCGACGGAAAGCCAGGCGATCCCGCGATAGACCTGGTCGTCACCTCCGAGTCGACACCCGAGCGCGGCCAAGTCGCCACCTTCGAAGGCACGCTGCGCGCCGACGCCGATGTCGGAATCGGCTTCAAATACCCAATCCTGCTCGAAAACGCCGTGCTCTTACCGGAGTAACGGGCTCAGCGCTGGCCGGCCTGAATCGCGGTCAGCGCGATGGTGTACACGATGTCTTCGACCAACGCGCCGCGCGACAGATCGTTGACCGGGCGCCCGAGCCCCTGAAGCATCGGGCCGATGCTGATCACGTTCGCACTGCGCTGAACGGCTTTGTAAGTCGTATTGCCGGTGTTCAGGTCGGGAAAGATGAACACGGTCGCGTGCCCGGCAACGGTGCTGTGAGGGGCCTTGCTCGCCGCGACCTCCGGGATCGCAGCGGCGTCGTATTGGAGCGGTCCGTCGAGCGAGAGATCGGGGCGCGCCGCCTGGGCAATGCGGGTAGCTTCGCGCACCTTGTCGACGTCACTACCCGAGCCGGACTCGCCGGTCGAATAGCTGATCATCGCGACAGAAGGGGCAATTCCGAAGCGAGCCGCAGAGTCTGCGCTCTGAATCGCGATGTCTGCCAGCGTGGCGGCGTCGGGATCCGGAATGACCGCGCAATCGCCATAGACCAGCACTTGCTCGGGCAAGCACATGAAAAAAATCGAGGACACGACCTTGGCTCCCGGCTTGGTCTTGATCAGTTGCAGCGCCGGGCGAATGGTGTTCGCGGTCGAATGGAGCGCGCCCGACACCAGGCCATCCACCTCGCCCAGCGCGAGCATCATGGTTCCGAGCCAGACGTTGTCTTCCAGAAAATCGGCCGCCGCTTGCGGAGCTAGGCCCTTGTGCTTTCGCATTTCGACCAATGGCGCCACGTAGTTGGCGCGAATCGAAACTGGGTCGAGAATTTCGACGCCCGCAGGCAGCTCGACTTCGAGAGCTTCCGCCACGCGGCGAATTTCTACTGGGTCGCCCAGAAGGACACAGCGGGCGATCCCCCGCTCGGCGCAGATCGCGGCCGCGCGCACCGTGCGCGGCTCATTGCCCTCCGGCAACACGATGCGCTTTTTCGCTGCGCGCGCCAGCTCCGTCAGGCGATAACAAAATGCTGCGGGCGAGACACGTGTCTCTACCGGGACCTGCGAGTGGCGCGCGATCCAGGCGGTGTCGATGTGGCTGGCCACGAAATCCATCCCGCGCAGCACTCGCTCGAGATCATCGATCGGGATCTCGGGGCTCATTTGAGCGAGCTTGTTCGCTGTCTCCCAGGTGTTCGAGCGCACTTGGAGTACCGGCAAGCCGGTCGCGAGCCCGGGGCGGCAGAGCTCGAGAACCGACGGCGGTAGCTCGATCCCACCCGTCAAAATCAAGCCTGAAATGGGGACCTTGTTGATCGCGGCCAAGGCCACCGCGAGGACCACGTCCGCGCGATCGCCGGGCGTGACCAGGATGGATCCCGCTACGAGGGTGTGCACGAGGTTTGGCACCGTGCGCGCGAGGAGGGTGATCTTTTTGGCGCGACGGGTCATGATTTCGCCTTGGTGCACGACATCAGCGTCGAGCTGGCGAGCGATGTCGATCGTGCGGCAGGCCGCGAGCTCGGGGTTGTCCGGGATCGCGCCGATCACGTTGAAATCGGGCCTGCTCAGCCGCAGGCGTCCAGGTTCGAACTCACCGTGCGGGCTCGCGCGCAGGCGTAAGTCGCGGGCCGGGACGCGATTCACGAAGCAGCCGATCACGCGTCCGGGCCCGAAGCCGCCGTATTGGCTGGCGGCGAACTCGAGCTGCGACTCGAACTCCCCGAGCGGCGTAGCACCCAGCGAGCCCACCAAAATGACTTCCGCGCTCAGCGTGCGCACGAGCTCGCGATTGAGGCTACCCTCACCGAGCGCGTCATAGGTGTTGGCCAAGCCTTCCACCACCACCACGTCTGCGTCCCCTGCAGACGCGTGAAAATCGCGCAGAACATGCTCGAATAGCTCGTCCGTGCGGCGCGCGAGAAGTAAGCGCGAAGCTTCTTCGAGCGCGAGCGGAGCGGTGGGCGTGAGCGCGCTGGTGTGGCGGATGAAATGCGTGGAGCGCTCGGGGCCGGTGTCGTGCAGAGCGGGTTGAGCAATCGGTTTGAAAAAAGCGACGCGCACGCCGCGATTGTCGAGCGCGCGAACGAGACCTAGCGCTAGCGACGTGAGACCCACGCCGCCGCCGCTCGGAACCAAGTAGAAGGTATGAGGCATGGCTTTCGTTTCGCTCAGGCGGTTTGCCGAGTCAGGCGCGCCGTTTCGCGTGCAATGACCAGCTCTTCGTTGGTGGGGATCACGAGCGCGAGCAAAGGCGACGATTCGCGCGTGATCCGGCCGTGCTGCTCGGCGCCGTGGGCACGGTTGAGCTCGTCGTCGACCGCGGCGCCGAGCACGCGCAGATGCCCGAGGGTTTCAGCGCGAACCTCCGCTGCGTGCTCGCCAATCCCGCCGGTGAACACCAGTGCATCCACGCGCGAAAGGCCCGCGCATTGGGCGAGAATGGCCTTCGCCAGCCGGTAGCAAAAGACCTCGATCGCAAGCCGAGCACGGTCATTGCCCTGTGCGCGCAAGGCGAGCAACGTGCGCATGTCGTTGCTGACCCCGGACAGCCCCAAAAGCCCGCTCTTTTTGTTCAAAATTTCGCTGACTTGGTGAAGGTCGAGCTGGGCGTGTTTGACCAAAAATTCGTGCAAGTTTGGGTCCACGTCGCCCGAGCGAGTGCCCATCACGAGCCCCTCGAGCGGGGTGAAGCCCATGCTGGTGTCGACACTGCGCCCCTTCGCGATCGCGCAGACGCTGGCGCCATTGCCGAGATGCGCGGTAACCAGGTCGAGCGATTCGATCGGCTTGCCGAGCGTGCAAGCCGCAACCTCCGCCACGTAGCAGTGGCTCGTCCCGTGAAAGCCGTAGCGCCTCACCCGGTGCTGCTCGTAGTATTCGTAGGGAATGGCGTAGTGGTACGCCGCACGGGGAAGGGTTTGATGAAACGCGGTGTCGAATACGGCGACTTGGGGCAGCTCGGCGAAGGCGCGTCGCGCCGCTTCGATGCCGAGCACGTTCGCGGGATTGTGCAGCGGCGCGAGCTCCGAACACGCGCGGATCTGTTTCAACGCAGCGTCGTCGAGCACGACGCTATTCGAAAAAGCTTCACCGCCGTGAACCACGCGATGCCCCACCGCCACGACCGAGACGTCCTTCAAATCGCCGAGCAGCGCAGCGAGCGCTTCAGCGTGGGTCGCGCCCTGGTCGAGCCGGCGTTCCGGCGCCGATCCGAACTGAAATGTGGGCTCGCCGCTGCCCAAGCGTTCCGCGATGCCCTGCGCGATCACCCGGCCTGAATCCGGTTCAATCACCGCAAATTTCAGCGACGAGCTGCCCGAATTCAGAACGAGAACGGCTCCGGACGTCATGTGAAGCACAGCCTAACACGACAGTCGCCCGTCATTGAGCGACGGCTGGGTCACTCGTCGGCGCTGGAACGCCCACCTCGACGGACGCGGCTGGTTGACGCGAGGCTCGAGCTTGACGAAACGATGACGAGAGCTCGTAATCGCTCGTGATGGAGGGCCCCAAGATCGATACCATCGGATGTTGGGGCGCCGCCCCACGCAATTTCTCGAACTCGCGATACGTCGCATCGATTCCGTCTTCGGTGAGCACGAGCTTTGCTTGGGCGCGCACCATTTTCGGATTGAGCTTCAGGGCGGCCCTGAACAGCGCCGTGGCGTCCTTGGGCACGCGGCGGCGGTTCAGTGCCTCGAGCGCGCGCAAGTAGACGAGCCCTGCATCCGTCGCTTCGGTGTCGGCGAACCAGCTCATGGCGGTATCGAAGTCCGGCCACTCACGTGAAAGGAGCGAGAGGTATGCGGCCACGCGGTAAGTAGTGGGATCCTTCGGGAACTGCCGCAGTGCCTCGTCGACGACGCTTGCAGCGGTGTGAAGGTGCTCGCGCGCAAGCACGGAAAGAGCGAGCTTGGCTTTGACGTCGAACGCAGCAATCTTTTGGTTTTGCTCGAGGCCTTTGCTCTCGGCCTCGGTCAGCGCCTGCCCGGACTCGCGCTTCGTCAACAGCCGCTTCGCCTCGAATTCACGGCGCTTTCCCAGCTCATCGAGAATGCGTGCGAAGGTCGTAAAGTCATCGCTCCAGGCCAGCTCGATGGTCGCGTGGAGCGCCAGGGCGTCGATGCCGGGCTTGCCGGCCACCAGCTGCGCGGCGCTCGAGAAACGCCCGACCTGATCATCGGCGAGCGCCTGGAGTACCTGGTCCAGGTTTCTGACCGGGGTCTGATCGATGGGAATGCCGCGTTCGCGCTGAGCCTGCGCGATGAAAGCGCGGGCATCGCTCGGACTCATCGAGCTAGCGGCCGGTGAGTCGGCAGCATGCTCGCTTCCGCCGCAGCCAGAAAGTGCGACGAGCAGTGAGACCCCGGCGGCGCCCATGAAACGGAAGTGATCCATTGCAAACACGCTACCAGGGGTCGACGGTCGCGTCGCACAAAGTAGCAATTGCCACTCAGCTCCAGTGGCACTAGCGTCGTGCAGAACATGGCGCGAATTTCCGGGCCTCTGCGCGCGATCGCGCCGCCGGTCCCGGCTTTGCTCCTATTCTTGCTCGTGACACGGCCGAGCACGGCAGACGAGCCGTCGCATCCGAGCCCCAAGGATCAGAAGACGGTCGCTCCCGATCGTTTCAGCGTGAGCGGTCAGAGCGAAACGTACGTACAGCTTTACCGGCGGGCGCTCGTCCCCGGGCAAAACGGGCAGTACGTACCGACCGAGGTGGCTCTGCCCGTACACGAGTACTTGTTCGCGAACGCGCGCGATGTGGATGCCCCCTGGCAAAAGGACAGCATCGGTCTCGAATTTGCTGCCTGGGGTCGCTACTGGCCGACCGAGTCGAACATGGAACGCCCGTTCGACGGCGACGTGCAGACCGCGAACATTCGGCTCGAGGCAGGCCCGGCTTGGGCGCGTGTCGGGCGGCAGCAAGTGGCCGGCGGCGCCGCACGCTACGCGCGGTTCGACGGTGTCATGGTCGGCGCCCGGCACCTCGGCTTCTTTCTCGAAGGGTATGGCGGTTTCACGGTCTTACCGCGCTGGGACGACCGACCGGGGTACCACCAGCTCGGCTCCGCCGAAGACACCCTCGTCACCTATCAACCAGGCACTCCGTCGCGCGGCAACTATTGGCTCACGGGCGGCCGCTTGGGTTACCAGACGCCGCACATTTCCGGCAGCGTCTCCTTTCACGACCAGGAAGTGTCGGGTGGTGTGGACCAGCGAAATCTCGGATTGGACCTGGGCGCGCAGCCGATCAGCGAGGCCTCCCTCGGCGCGAGCGCTCTGCTCGATCTCGACAGCGGGCGCTTTGCGGACGCGAGGTTCTGGCTCGATGCGACCCCTCACCCGCTCATCAACGTGGGCGCAGAGGTGCTGCACGCCGAGCCAGCGCTGCTGTTATCGCGACAGTCCGTGCTCTCGGTGTTCTCGACCGACGGCTTCGACGAGTTCGGCGGCACGCTCACGGCCAAAATCCTGCGCTGGCTGCGGCTCGACACGAACGGGTACATCGAAGCCTATCGCGGGACCGGTCCGGGCGCGCGCGGCGAGGCGGCCGCGCGTATCGCCCTCGGTCAAGACTACCCAACCATCCTGCGCGTCGCCTACTCCCGGGTGATTGCACCTCAAAACGGCTACCAAGCGCTACGCGTCTCGTTCAGTCGCAAGCTCAGCCGCAGGCTCTCGTCGACGCTCGAAGCGTACGGCTACTTTTACGACATGCCGGTCGCGGGCTATAAAACTTCATCGGTGTACGCGGGCACCGCGTCCTACCAGGCCCTCGATTCGCTCGAGGTCCTGTGGAGCGCGTCGGTCGCCCAGTCGCCGTACGCCGCCTCCGATGCGCAGACCATGTTGCGTGTCACTTATCATTTCGACGCTCCGTCGAAAGCGAGGCCAAGGTGGTGAATGTGCGCTTCCCCGCGCTCCTGCTCTGGATCGCGGTTGCACTCGCGGTGCTGGCTGCGTGCGAGAGCGAGTCCGTGCCGTCGCGCTTTCCGCACCAGGTTCATCTGGTCGGCATCGCTTGCGGCGCGCCCGGCAAGCCGGCGTGCTTGAGCTGCGTGAGCTGCCACGACGTGGCCACGCACGATTCCGGGCAGCGCATGCCGGGCGCCTCGCTGTGCGCCCGCTGCCATCGCGACGCGCACCAGGTGCAAGCCGTGCTTGCGGTTTTGCCCGTGCGCCCGAGCGGCGAGATCGCGATCGATCACGACAAACACCTGGCAATGCCGGAAATTCGCGGGCAATGCGTGCCCTGTCATTCGGGCGTGGTGGACCCGAAGCGGCCATCTTTGCCGCCGATGAGCCAATGCTTCGGCTGCCACGAGCACGCCGAGCAGTGGTCACGCGGCGAATGCACCCCGTGCCATGAGGCAGATGCATTGCGGCGCACGATGCCCACGACCTTCCTCAAGCACGACACGGCGTTCCTGCGCCACCACGGCGACGCGATGGCCGAGCGCCAGCAGGCCCAGCTCTGTCAGAGCTGCCACACGCAAGCGCAATGTCAGTCCTGCCACGACGTGACGCAGGATCTGACGGTCGAGGCGCGACGGCCGGAGCAGATCGAGTCAGGCCAGGTCCACCGTGGGGATTTCATGGTTCGCCATGCAATCGAGGCGCGCTCGGAGCCATCACGCTGCCTCTCCTGCCACACGGTTCAAACTTGCGATGCTTGCCACGTGGCCCGCGGAGTGAGCGCGAACGTGGCTAACCCGACGAATCCGCATCCGCCCGAATGGGTAGGGACCAACACGTCATCGAGCAACTTCCACGGCACGGTCGCCCGGCGCGACATCGTGTCCTGCGCGGGTTGCCACGAGGCCGGGCCCGCCACCAACTGCATCCGCTGCCACAAGGTCGGCGCTTACGGAGGGAACCCGCACCCCCGCGGCTGGAAGAGCTCGCGCGGGGTCGATTCCGAGATGTGCAGGTACTGCCATGAATGAGCGCCGCGCGAGGCTGTCGCTGTGCTTGGTCGTGCTGGCTGCGGTCATCGGCGCGCTGGCCATGCCGGGTTGTCTCAAGCGACGGGACGACCCGAAAACTGACGCCGAGGTGACCCGCTGCACGAGCTGCCACGGGGATGCCAATCGCTCCGGGGACTACTTGAGGCGCGCGGCGCCACCCAAAGATCTCATGCAGCAATCGACCCCGGGCTATCCAGGGGTCGGAGCGCACGAGATCCACCTGAACGCGAGTTCCACTCACGCCGCAGTCGCCTGCAATGAGTGCCACGTGATCCCCGACGCAGTGGACTCACCCGGCCATGCCGACGACGGACCGCCCGGCGACGTGGTGTTCGGCGCGCTCGCCCAAGAGGGCTATCGGAGTCCTTCCTACGACCCGGCGACGCGCACCTGCCAGAGCAGCTATTGCCATCGCGATGCCTGGGCGGTGTGGACCGAACCCCGCGGCAGCAACCAGGCTTGCGGCACTTGCCACGGTTTGCCGCCAGCCGCGCCGCACCCCCAATCCGATCGCTGCGATGTCTGTCACGGTCAGGTGATCGACGCCAACCGGCATTTCATCGCCCCCGAACGCCACGTGGACGGCGTCGTCGACTACGTAGCGGGCGATTGCAAGATTTGCCATGGCAGCGACAAGAACGCGGCCCCACCCTTGGACACGTTAGGCAACGCCAATTTCTCGGCGATCGGCGTCGGCGCGCACCAGGTTCACTTGAGCGGAGGCATGAACAGTCGCCCGCTTCAGTGCAAAGAGTGCCACGTCGTACCGGAGCACGTCGACGATGCGACGCACATCGATGGCCTTCCGGCAGAGGTGATATTCACTGGCGCCGCGCTCGCGAAGGACCACTCGCCAGCGTGGGTCGAGTCCCATGCCACCTGCGGCGGAACGTACTGCCATTCGCCCTCGCCCGGCGAAATGCGCGATTCCCCGGTCTGGACCCAGGACAAGCAACTCGATTGCAGCTCCTGCCATGGCCTGCCTCCGGCGCTGCCTCATCCGCAATCGTCCAATTGCGTGTCCTGCCACAGCGCCGTGATCGCTTCGGACAACCGCAGCATCATCAACAAGAGCCTGCACGTGAACGGCGTCGTCAATCTGTCGGTGAACGGCAGCTGCACGAATTGCCACGGCGGCGCGAATCCCGCGCCACCCCTCGACACCACGGGGAACTCACAGACGGCGGCGCCCGGCGTGGGAGCACACCAGACCCACGTGCGCGGGACGGAGCGCTCACGCGCGGTTCCGTGCAATGAATGTCACCTCGTTCCCCAAAAGGTGCTGGATCCGGGACATCTCGATTCAGCGCTGCCCGCAGAGCTCACCTTTTCGGGAGTGGCGCTCGCGCAAGGCGCCATGCCGGAATACGTCAACGGAACCTGCCAATCCACGAGCTGCCACGGCGCGATCTTCCCCAACGGCGACCCATCGGGCGGTACGAACACAGCACCGACGTGGACTCGGGTCGACGGCAGCGAGGCCGCGTGCGGAAGCTGTCACGGGTATCCACCGCCACCGCCGCACCCGAATCCCGGAAACCCGTGCCACAACTGCCACGCGAACATGGCCGATGACGATCTGACTTTCACGCACCCCGAGCTGCACGTGGACGGGATCGTCACCTTCCAGCTTCAGTAAGAACCATTTCCGCCCGACGTTGGCGCGCGCTCAGGGCGTCTTCGTGAACAAGTGACAGCCCGTGCAGCGCTGGCTTTGCGGGTAATGGTCGGCGCGATCCTTGTGGCAGTTGGTGCAGACGCTGCGCGTGAGCGCGGCCGGATCTTCATGGCCGGAATGGCAAGCGGTACAGGGCTGATGCTTCGCCTCGGCGTGCAGGCCCGGAAGCTGCTGAATCTGATGGCAGGTCGCGCAGGCGGGCACGCTAGCCGGCCCGGTCGGACCGTGGGGACGATGGCAGGTCAGACAACCCGTGCCGAGCTTTCCGTGAGCGCTCTGTTGCTCGGCTCGGTGGCAGTCGGGGCAAGCCTTCCGCGCTGGCAAACCCTGGTGCGGTTCATGACAATTGGTGCAGATCTGGTGCCCCTTCGGCGCAGTCTGCTGTTCGACGCGATGGCAGTTGGCGCACGGCGTCGCCTGCGCTCCGGAATGCGGTTCGTGGCAGCCAATGCATTTGGCGTGACCGGCTTTGACTAGACTGGCCTCTCGCTGATGGCAGTTGGCACAGGCGACCTTGTCGGGCTCCGGATGATGCGGCAGCCCCTGGTGGCAGCCCGTGCAGGCTTGGTGGCCCTTGTTCAACGAGACTTGTTGGACGCGCGCCCGGTGACAACCTGCACACGTCGTCGTCAACGCATTGCTCAGCGCGAGCTTGAACTCGTGGGGCTTGTGGCAACTGGTGCAGGCGGTAGCGCCGTGCGCGCCGTGATCGGAGGCCGCGAACTTGTGACAAGAAGTGCAGGCGCTCACCTCGATGGCGGCGGTGACTTGGGTCGGATGCGGATCGTGGCAGCCTACGCAGCCCCCGGCTTGTTTCGGGTGGTCGGGGTGAACGTCCTCGTGGCAGGTCGGGCAGGCCGCTGCTGGCGTCGCTTTCACGTCGTGCGGCGCGTGGCAGCTGGTGCAGGCGCTGTGCGCCGCGATGCGACCGCCACCGATCACGTTCACTTGGGCGTGGCAGCTGCGGCAGGGGGTGGCGTCTTTTTTCTCGAAATCGTGCGGCTTATGACAACCAATGCACTGCGTGTGGCCGCCCGCGAACAGAGCCGATGCCGGAATGATGGGCTGCTGCTTGGCGTGACACGTGGCGCACGTTCCG
This sequence comes from Pseudomonadota bacterium, assembly GCA_037200885.1. Classification (GTDB taxonomy): domain Bacteria; phylum Myxococcota_A; class Polyangia; order Polyangiales; family Polyangiaceae; genus PMG-095. The sequence goes on along the minus strand of JBBCIN010000001.1, from coordinate 239,992 downwards.
ATCGCTTCTGCGGCCGGCGCGTGCCGCTGCACGTGGCAGGTCGAGCAAGTCTCGACCAGTGATTTGCCCTGTGAAGCATGGCTAGTCGTGATGCCCTGATGGCAATTCGAGCAGGGCGCCGATTGCGGCGGGCCTTCGTGCGGTTGATGACAGGTGAGACAGGGCTGAGTGCCGTGCACCGTCACCGGCGCAAGCTCGCCCTGCTGCACGCCGTGGCAGCGCTTGCAGTCTGCGGGCTCGTAGCTCTCGACGGCGACCTGCGCCTTTCCCATGCCTCCGTCGAGCGGGCCTCCATCTATGGCCACGCGCGCGGGCGCAGCCTTCAGCGCTTCCTCTCGACGCGTCCCCTCGAGCGTGAACGCGTGGCAGTTCGTGCACACGGCTTTGGTACCCGCGCCGAAGTGCTTGGCGGCTTCCGCCGCGGCATGCTCGATGTGTCCTTCCTTCTGATGACAAACCGCGCAGCGATCCGGCGTCACCGCACCCATCTTGTCGGAGGTCGAGGCGTGACAATTCGTGCAGGCGATCTTTTGCTGCTGCACGTGAATGCGATGGCCGGTCACATCGCGCGCGAAGCTCCAGGCACTGCCGACGTAGACGCCGGCGCCCCACTGCCCGTTTTCAAGCGACGCTTTCTGGCCGTTCTCTTTCTGGCGAGTCTGCGACGCATCTTTCTTGTCCGCGCACGCAGCGAGGGCCGAAAGCATGAATATTGAAATGAATACCCATGCGAAAACAGATTGCTGCCGTTCCACTCCCGGCCATCCTATCCGCTTTTTGCGCTTGCTTGCGCGCTCAGTCTCCAGCAGGATGACTCGTGCCTCACGCAGGCCCTTGGCTCGGGTACCTAGCGCTCGCGAGTGCGATCATCGCGGCGGCGATCCTCCTGCATTTTTTGCTGAGGCGGCCGCCGCTCGACCTGAGAACGAAGCTGATGCTTCTGCTTGGCCTAGGCGTGTTTCCAACGATCACCGCGGCGACTTCCACTGTCGCTGGCATGGAGCGCACGACGCACCGTGAGTTTTGCGGCTCCTGCCACACGATGGACGACCATTTCGGCAATGCGACTGATCCGACCGCGCAATCACTCGCCGCGCGCCACACCAGAATTCCCTTCTTTGGTGACGAGAGTTGCTACGTCTGCCACGCGGATTACGGCATGTTCGGCTATGCGCTCACCAAAATGGGCGGGATGAAACACGTCTATTATTACTACCTCGGCGGTTATCGGCAGATGACCAAGGAGGAAACTCGGCGTGAAGTTCACATTGCTAAGCCCTACGACAACACGAACTGCCGGCAGTGCCACAGTGCCACCGCTCAGGTCTGGACTTCAATCCCGGACCACCAAGCAATGGCGGCACAACTTGCGTCCAATCGTGTGAGCTGCGCGAGCCCGGGCTGCCACGGCTACGCGCATCCGTTCAGCAAAGGCCTCGACGGTCTTGGGGCCATCCCGAGCGCTTCCGCACATTCAGCCGCAGGGCACGCACCGTGAGCGTTTTGGAGCGGTTGCGCGGCACGTTGATCGGACGGCTCCGGAAACGTTCGGTGATCAGCCTCGTTCGGCTGGCCTGCTGGATAGCGCTCGTCGGCCTGGCGGTAATGGCCGCGTCAATCCTGGATCCTGCACCGCTGACGGTCATTTTCGCGATGAGCATTGGGCAGGTGATCGGCATTGTCGCATTCCTCTGTTACTTGCTTTCGATCCTGATGGATGTCGTGCGCGGCACTGATCATGCGCCGGATGCGCCAGGGCCGGCGCAAAGATTTCGCGAGCCTGACTCCTCGCACGACGGCGCGGGTTCCCCGTAAATTTTTTTCGCGCTGTGAACGGGAAAACGCCCGGCATCACGACATTCGGGCGCGCCTTGGCGGACGCAAATCTTGCGTTCCCCGATTCCACTCACGACGTCCACTTACTCGGCGCGCGATCTGCGAGTCGCGCGCCCGAACTCCGTTGACGAAGGCGCCCCGCTCTGCGAGCATCTCCACGCCGCCTAGAGCCGAAGGCCTAGAGCCGCTGAGGAGGATTCGATGAAACTGCTTATGGGCGCTGCAGCCGTCACGCTGGGTCTCGTCTTGTTCAGTTGCTCAGGTGATGATGGCAAGGACGGCGCTGCCGGTCCTCCCGGCGCCAAGGGCGAAAAGGGCGATACCGGTGAGCAAGGGCCGGCGGGTGATTCAGGTCCTCAAGGCGAAGCGGGTCCTCAAGGCGAGCAAGGGCCGCAGGGTGAGCAAGGGTCACCTGGCGAGGGGGCCGCGGGGGCCGGGAGCACGGTCCCAACGGGGACCTTGAACGCGAGCTGCATGAAGCCGTGCCACACGTTTTCGGGCATCGTCGATCAGTGGAAAACAAGCCGACACTACGCAACATACATTGCCAATCTCGGTGGCGATGAAGTCGAGAGTTGGACCGGAGCCAAAGCCTGCGGCAACTGCCACGCCGCCGACGGGCCAGAGCTGCGACTGGCTGGAAAGGTCACCTATAGTGGTACGACCGGGCCGACCGCTCTGGGGCATGGTCAGATCAGCTACAAGAACTCGAGTTCGGGTGCCATCACAGAAGTGACCTACGCCGGCAATGCCACCGTGGCCGTGGTTGGCTGCAACACTTGCCACGACGCCATCAACCACGACCCACACATCGCGGGTGTCGACTACGTGCCAGGTTCCTTCCCGCTGCGAGTTCCGAGTGGGACCGATGACTACGCGGTCTTGGAGAAGAGCTCGGCGGTCGGGACTTCGGATGGGACGAACGCTGGCAAGTATCGGGAGGGGAATGCCTGCATGTGGTGCCACAAGTCGCGCAAGGACGTGACTAATTACATCGTGGCAAGCAACAACATCTCGAGCACGACTTGGGGCCCGCACGAGGGCCCACAGGCAGACGTGTACGCGGGCGCGGGCAAGGGCGCGTACGAGTACGTCCCCAACGCCTACAGAAACTCATCGCACACGAACTTCAGCACCGGCTGTGTGCAATGCCACATGCCCCCCGTCGCCGTGAACGGCGGCATCGGCGACCACTCCTTTTATCCTCAAATTTCGGCCTGCCAGAATTGCCACGCAGGCACGCCCAATTTCGACGTGTCTGGGGGTCAGACCCTCGTGAAGTCGGAGCTTCAAACCCTGCGTGTGGCGCTCAACAGCAACCCCCTATTTCTGCTCACGCGTGATGGCGTCAATCCGCTCAGCGCTGACGATCTTGCGGATCAAGACTTCGCCTCGGACGAGGCGATGCCGAAATCGGCCGTCCCAGCCAACGGTGCAGTGCCAGCCGCTACTGCGGGTGCGCTGTACAACTATTTCTTGATTGCACGCGGCTCAGGCTTCGGCGTTCACAATCCAACCTACGTCAAACAGGTCCTGTACGACTCAATCAAAGCAGCCGGCGGAAGTTTGGCGGGCCTCGTACGCCCTTGAATCGTCAGCTCAGCGCGCGCGCCCGAGCTTCAGCAATTCTTGCAGATCCCAAACCGGTCCAGCGATGAAGGATAGCCCATCATCGCTGAACGCCGGGGCGCGCTTTTCGAACGCGGCATGGCCGACCAAGTTGAGCGCCCAGCCGGTCGCGAACGCACCCAGCGAGCCAGCCCACAGCGCGCCGCGGAGTGGGCTCAGCGGGCTCGGCTTGGCGACGAACAACCCGACCGCACCGCCCAGAATCAACGGGATGCCGATCAAGTGCAGCGTGCGATTCGTGCCATTTTGGTGCGTCTCGCGATAGAAGGCCAACGACGCCTGCCACCGCTCGGCGGCGTTGCCTGCGAACTCGGGATGACGCGCCCGCCAATCCTTCTCGAGCAACTTGATGCCGGCGCCGAACAGCGAAAGCGCGCTCAGCTTGAAGCCAGCGCAGAGCGCGCCCATTCCGGCGACCGAGAGCGCGACACCGAGCGTGGCGTTGGACGAGCGACGAGGCATGATCACGACATTACCATGGTCGTCAGCGTGCGGGGATGGTCAGCACCGGCGCTTGCATGGTGCCACTGGCCGACTGCAGGGAGAAAAGCTGAGCGAGCAGCGTATAGGTGCTCTTGCTTTCGAGATCCGTGTCGTCGATGTAAAACCAATAGCCCCGGTAGTGTACCTCTAGGAAAGCGTGATCGGGGTGGGAGCTGCTGCTGTGCACGCGGAACATGCCCCGGGATATTTCGTTCCAATCAAAGGGCTTGCCGTCCCGCCCGAGTGTCTGGTGAGCAAGTCCTTGCCGCAGGTGCTCCGGAGGAACCTCCACGTGCTGAGCGAGAAACGTCATCACTCCGAGCACGCTTCGACCAGTGAGCATGACGCGCGCCGGATCGCGCGGAAAACCCGCTGATTCGAGCGTCACCGGCGCTTCCGCCGGCGCGACCGCTGGCAGCTCTGTGCCGTTGACCGCGGGCGCGGCGTTGGCCGGCCGTGCGAGCTTCGCAGGCTCTTCGCTGCCGGGTGCTTTGGGCCGGGTCACCTTGAGCAGCGATAGGATTTCCGCCGCTCGTTGTCGAGCGGCCTCATCCATCGGTAGCGGCCCCGCGGTGATCGCGACTTGATCGGGTTGATTGGCGAGCGTGTTGATCTGAATGTATCCGTCCTCCTGGAGCTCCCGCAGCAGCTGCGCCACGCGGCCAAATTCCAGAAAATGACTGACCCGCCGCGGCGCGACGCCACCAATGGAGGTGCCGTTCGGCAGCTCGTTCAACTGTTGAACCGTGCACACGAGCAAGCGCTCGAGCCCCCATCCGCTGCGCGACAGCAGCAAAATGGAGCTCGGCTGAATCGGAGCCAGTAGTCGCTTCGCAAAATCCTCCCCTTGCAGCGGCGCATAGGAGATCGTCGGTGATTCGCTCCAGGTCACCCCCCCGGAGGCGCCCAACGCGAGCGAGGCCGGCGAGGCTAGATTGGGTTTCTCGCTCGTTGCGTTGGACGAAGCGCCGACCGTCGCTTCGCGGCTGTACGATGCAACGACCGAGGTCAGGTCCAAAAATAGGATCGAGTCCTGATAGCGAAGGCGCACCAGATTGAGCAGCATCTGGTCGTCGAAGCTCCGCACGATCGCCTCGTTGTAGTCGAAGCGACCGTTGGCAATCGTGGCCGGGCCAATCTGCGAGCAGCCCACGACGGGCAATGACACCGTTGCGAGAGCCCAGTGAAGCAGACACCACCGGCGGCGGGTGGCGGCGCCGGGAACGCGTGGCTCGCTGACGATCGACAAATGCTTTCACTCCGGGCTGGGCAGGGTCCGAGAGCGGCCACACCGAGTGGGCGTAGTCTAAGGCGCGAAACTCGCGCAGAAAACTCCATATTAACAATTGTTTAGAACGGCATTGCCCAGTCCGGCGGCCAGGCCGAAGTCGGTGCGGCGGTCGGGGATCTGCTGGAAAACCTGACAGACGGGACTTCCCCGCGCGGCAGCTTCGACTAATAACTAGCGGCCCGAATGACCCTAACCGACCCACGCACTGCCTCAGCGCCCGCGTTCTTGAGTGGCACGGCACGGATGCTGAATGACGCGCGCGACACCTCCGTAGTTTGGTTGATGTTCCACTGCGCGCTGGTCGCGGCAGCCGGCGTATCGCTGTTCTTCTGGCCCTCCGCGGTCGGCATCTCGGTTTGGTACGTGGCGCCGCTGTATTGGGCGCTGATGATGGGCGTCGTGATGGACCGCTTCACGTTGATGCTGCACTTCACATCGCACCGGCCACTGTTCAACAAGAACTACAAGAGCCTGAACCACGTCATCCCGTGGCTGCTCGGTCCCTTCTTTGGGCAAACGCCGAACACCTATTTTGCCCACCATATGGGCATGCATCACCGAGAAGAAAATCTACCGGATGACCTGAGCTCGACGATGCGCTTCACGCGCAATCGCATTACCCACTGGCTGCGCTACTACCTGCGGTTTCTATTGATCGGACTGCCCGAGCTGTTCTTGTACTTTTACAAGCGCCAGAACTGGAAGCTCGTTCGCCGCGTGCTGGTCGGTGAGGGCGCCTACTGGTCGGTCGTTGCCCTCGGCTTGTGGCTGCGTCCGCAGGCGACGCTAGTGGTGTTCCTCATCCCGCTGGTGTTGATCCGGACCGTGATGATGATGGGCAACTGGACCCAGCACAGCTTCATCAGCCAAGAGCACCCGGAAGACCCGTTTCAGTCGAGCATTACCTGCATCAATACGCGCTACAACCGTCGCTGCTTCAACGACGGCTATCACATTTTGCACCATATCAAGCCACGCGCGCATTGGACCGAGCACCCGGCTGAGTTCGAAAAGGCCCTCGGCGAGTACGCGGCGCACGACGCCATCGTGTTCGACGGCGTCGACTATTTCGAAATCTGGTTGAACATGATGCTGGGCCGCTGGCACGTTCTAGCCGATAAATTCGTGCACCTCGAAGGCGCCCCCGCGCGCAGCAAGGAAGACGTGATCGCCTTCCTGCAGAGCCGCGTTCAGCCGGTTCCAGTGCGCGCGGCTGTGCAGCTCGACGCGCAGGTCATCGAAGCGCGCTAAGGCGTGGCGGCAGCGCTAATCGCGGACTGGAGGCGCGTTTCGTCATCGTGCGAAAGCGAAGTCTTGAGCACCTTGCCGCCCGTGCCCGTGATCGCTTCGAGCACCTTGTCGACCGTCACCTTGCGCACCAGCACGAAGAGCGCGGAGCTGCCTGGCGTGAGCGTGCCCGCAAGCTCTTTCATGAAGTCATCGTTGATGCCGATGTCGGTCAGCGCTCCGGAAGCCGCCCCCGCAGCAGCGCCCACCGCCAAACCGAGCAACGGGTTCAGAAACATCAGGCCGATCAACGAGCCCCAGAAACCGCCACTGACCGCGCCCGCGGCGGTCAGGTCGATGGCCTGATTCAGCTTGACCTTGCCCGACTGATCTTTGATGGCCACCACGGCGTCTTCCAAATCGATCAGGTACTCGCTCTGAAGCTTGCGCAGCTTGAGTCGTACTTCCTCCGCTGCGAATGCGTTGTCGTAAGCGATGACTACGAGAGTGCTCATGATTGCCTTCCTAGGGCGTCTTCGCCCTCCGAGAATGTTGTTGGACCTCCGCCGGAATGCGTCAAGCGCGAACCGAGGCTCCCCAGAGGTACGGCCCGAAGGCTAGTAGCGGTATTCCGTGTGACGCTGGATCTTGAGCTTCACTGGCATCTCTCCGTTTGGGCCCGTGACGTGAATCAGCATGTCCTCGAGGAACTCGGCCCCGTGGTATTCCATAGTGGCCGGATCGATCACGAGCGAGTCCTCGAGTTTTAGATCCATTCCGGTAACGGCGACCTTGCTCGGGTCGCCGCCCTGGGATTGGACGTAGGCGCCGACGCGCTGCGAAACGTCCGCGTAGATCGCGCTGCGATCCACGTCGTATTCGCGGCGCACCTGCACGCAGCGGCTCGCTCCACACGGAGTTTCGGCGAGCACGCGGATCTGGCGCGTGCCGCCCTTCTTCGGGTCATTCGCCATCCACGTGCTGCCCGGTTGCGCCGGCCGGCCCACGAAATCGGAATGCAGCTCGATGCTGCGCTCGACGGCGAGGGCCTTGAGCCGTTCGGGAGAGAAGATACGGCGGAGCACAGACTGTGACTCGGCTGAGCCGAGCGCCACGATCGCAGCCGAAAATTGCTCGGTACCACGCACGTCGACCACGTTGCTGTCTTTGTCCGTGAGCACGTCGAGCGTGACCGCGCTGGCCTTGACCTCGTCGCCACGCAGAGTCTGCGCTCCATTTACGTTGATTTTAAGCCCCACGAGCGTCATCGACCGGCGCAAAAGATTGGTCTCTTGACGCAGGATCACGTCCCAATCCAGCACCCACTCTTCGAGATTGCGCAGCGGAGAACCCGGGATCGAAAATTCCTCCGAGCGCCGCATCGCTTCGCGATGAGTGCGGTTGAGCACGGGCGCGGACACGAACGTGGCAGCGCGGGCCTCGGCGGCCGTGTTCGATTCCTTCTCCGTATTGGAAGGCGCACAGGCGAAAAACAACAACCCCAGAAATGTGAGCCGCACGCACGAAATCATCGGACCTCCCAAAAACTAGAGCCCGCTTAGCCGTCTTTGGCCAGCAAAGCAACCGCGGGATTTCCTGCGACGCAGGCTGATCGCGCCGGGAAGTGCTTCGGTTGCAGTTTGCAAATGACGTCTTCAACAGCGCTTGAACCCGACTGAATGTTGGGGCGCGCTCGCGCGCGGACCGGCGCCGGTAGCATGCTGCACGAGTATGGCGTTGCCGCGTCAGCAAGCTTTCATCTCCGTGCATTGCGCGCGCGGATTTGCGTTTCGGTTGTGAGATACGAGGGCTTTTTGGGACTTGAAGGGATGGACCGAGCGGTGTATGACGCTACCGTCAGGCGACGCAGAGGGCACGCCCGCACGAGGGTGAAGCCGTGCTGCTAAGGAGAACGCATGGGACAAACACGCGGTTTACGCAGCATGATCCTAGCTACCGCGGGGGCGGTAGGTCTGTTGGCGTGCCATCCGGTCGGCATCGACGACGCGTCGGAGACCGACACGGTCGTGACGCGCAAAGCGAAGGACTACGACTACTCGAAGAATCGTACCTACGACATGCCGGATACGATTGCGGATCTGTGCAACTTCGACCCGAGCAAGTTGCCCAACGGCGATGCCGGAGCGAGCGGTGATCGGCCGCTGCCCGATCTCGATTGCAACGAGATCACCCACGCCTTCGACTCTGCGATTCTGACTGAGATCCGCCGCAATTTCGAGGCGCTCGGTTACGTGCGCGTCGACGAGGCAGCGGGCGAGAAGCCGGACGTCGCCGTGCTCGTCGGTGCGCTCTCATCGAACAACTGGGTCGCTTATACCTACTACCCTTGGTACCCCTACTATGGGTGGCCTCCTTACTACGGGTGGGGCATCTACTACCCGTATTACCCGACGACGAGCGTCGTCAACTACCCGACGGGGTCGCTCGTGATGGAGCTCGTCTCACTCAAGGATGCCGATCCGGAGCAGATGCGCACACCCGGGATCTGGACGGGCACGATCTCTGGCCTGCTCGCCGATGGTGACCAGACCGCCGCCACGCGCATCAACGCGACCATCGATCAGGCGTTCGCTCAATCAGCGTATCTCAAGGTAGGGAACCCATGATCGCCCTGACGCGGCTTGCTTCATTCACTGCCTCGCTCGCGCTGCTCGCGTCTACCGCGGGAACCGCTTTCGCGCAGAGCGGGCCACCCGCTGCGCCGGGCGCTGGCCCGCAGCCGACAGCGCCCGCTGCGGCACCAGCAACACCGGCCCCGCTCACGCTCGAGCCGCAGCAGTATCCGGGCTACCCACCGCCGCCCCCGCCGCCGCCCGGTCCCGCGTATTACCCAGCCTATCCCGGCGGCCCGCAGTACTACGAACCACCACCGCCACCACCGCGCAAGCACGCGCGCCATAAGCGCGACCTGATCATGGTCGCGTACAACACGGCAGTAGGCCTCGGCGATACACACGATTTCACCCCGGACTTCAGCTTCCTCGGTTTCTCGTTCGATTGGCGCGCACGCGTCACCGACAACTTTTGGCCCGGCGTCTCGCTGGCTTGGCAGGCCCTTTATAGTAAGGACGTCAAGACACTGAGTTACGGGAACACCACCTTCACGGGCACGATCGCGACGAACCTCAACGTGTTCCCAATGCTTGCAACGGGTAACTACTACTTCATGACGGATCCGAGAGCCGCTCGCCCGTATGCCGGACTCGGTGTCGGCGCCTATGCCGTCGAGCACCGTCTGGACGTGGGCATCTGGACGATCACGGACACCTCCTGGCATTTCGGCTTGGCACCGGAGCTGGGCGTCGTGCTGCCGACAGGCCGTACGCCGCTCGTGATTTCAACCAAGTTCAACTACGGCTTCGCTTCGGATCGCTGGGATCCGATCATGTATATGAATTTCAACGTCGGGGTAGAGCTATGAATCGCGCCGCAAGCGTCCTCGTCAGTGCCACGCTCGCCGCTGCCTTGGCAACGTTGACAACTCAGGCGCAGGCTGCGCCAGCGCAACCGGCAGCCCCGCTACCTGCGCCCGCAGCCCCGCCGCCACCTGCGCCCGCAGCCCCGCCGCCACCTGCGCCCGCAGCCCCGCCACCTGCCGCACCTGCCGCCCCGGGAACGACTGTCGTCGTCATGACGAACACCCCCGTCGAGACGAGCAGTGAGCCCTCACCTATCCCTCCCCCTTGCCCCTGTGCGAAGGGGCGACGCACTCTAGATCCGTTGTTCGCGCCGGGCGCCTTCTTCGTGCGTTTCGGCGCCGGCCCCGGCTACACCTGGGCAAGTGGCGATCCCAACGTCAAGCTAAACGGTGGCTCGGGCAGCTTCGATCTCGCGATGGGCGGCTTCGTCATGCAAAACTTCGCGCTGCACGCGGATTTCGGCTGGCTCGATGTGTTCGATCCTGACTTCACGGTAGATGGCAACGTGCTGGATACGACCAGCGTGCTCTTTCAGGCGTCGACCTTCCGCGCGGGCGCTTCGTACTACTTCATGCCGTTGCGGGCTTACCTCTCGCTCGGGGTCGGCTTCGCGGTCGCGGCTATCACCAGTTATTCGTACAACAGCAATAGCAACAACAACGTCACGCTCGTTGGACGTGAGTACACCAAGGTCGGCCCCTCCTTCGCCGCAGAGTTCGGTAAAGAGTTCCCGGTTTCGCCGTTCTGGGGCCTCGGTATCGCCGCACACTACGAGCTTCTGTCTGTCCCCCCAGGTGACGATCATACGAAGGCGACGGTCGACTTTGCGCAACAGATCAGTCTGCGCTTCCTCGCAACGTTCGGCGATCGCTGAGCGCTGTCACTTCGAGCTCGAGTGAGCGCCGTGTGCGTTCGCTCAGGCTGCCTACCCGCGCGCGCTCCCGCGGCGCCGACGGTCAGTGATAGATATTGAATCGGTACGCGAAGGCGAGATCGACGACGGGCCAGTTCTTCGCGGAAGCGAGCCCTAACACGGGCAGGTAGAACACCCCGTAGCCGACGCCAGCGTTCAGCTCCCAGTGCTCCCACTCGAAAGAGACGCCCGGCACGACGGTGAAGTGCTTCTGCAGCGTGCTCTGAGCGGTGAGGTCACTCATCACGGTCACGGCGTCAGTGTTGGACGTGCCGTTCGCGCTGTACGGGCTCTGGTAAATGAGGCCGCGAAACAGCAGGCTGAGCGCGAACACACGCGTGAGCCGCCACTCGCCGAGCAGGCGAGCGCTGTAGGTGTGGCCGACCGAAGCGCCTTCGACCGAGGTGGCCTGGTCCTGTGTGTCCCCAATGGCGCGCAAACGCGCATAGTCGAGACCGGCACTCAGTGAAAAGCGCTCGTCGAAGCGATAGCTCGCGTCGATCTCCGCCGTGGTCGAAATGGCGCTCCCGCTCGCGTTCTCGTCAGCGAGCTGGGCAATGGCTTTGCCGTTGACGTACAGCGCACTGGCGCCCACGGCCAATGTGAGCGGGCCGGACCAGGGACTTCGGACCTTGAGATAGACGCTCGGGACCGTCGTTTTGAGGACCGGAAACGCGAACCACGGCAGCGGGTACGTGCCGATCAAGATCTCATCGATCACGCCGAGGTCGGTCTTCAAAAAACCGACCGACGCACGGCCACGCGGGCGCGTGTACGCGGTGTAGTCAGTGCGCGGGTTTTCGAGCTGTTGGGCCGCGGCTCCCACACTCCACACCAGCAGCGCCGCGCATGCGGCCAGGCTCACGGTTGTTGTGCGCAAGACTCACCCTCGGCGCAAAACCAAACCCCTGTCGCGTCGCGAATCGTGATTCCGTCATCGCCCACCTCGAGCACGATGGTCTGCCCGTTGGGCAATTGGGCGAGGGTCTGGAAGCGCCCCGCATGGAGCCGGCCGCTGACGCTCTGAAACGTGAAGCCAGCGACCGTGAGCTCTCCCGGGAACGAAGCCAGTAGGTCCCCGGTCCACGGCTGGCCAAGGCTGATATCACCGCCTAGATCGAAGGCGACCGAGTCGTCGAGCTCGATGCGGGCAGGCAGCCCGCGGAGGCTCCCCTGCAACACGCATGCGTTGGCGTGTCCGCCAATACCCCTGAGGATCTTATTGTCCGCGACCGCGAGCGTCAGCGACAGCGAGCCGTTGATGTTCTCGTCATACATGGGGTTAGTGGCGTCACCCGGACAGCGAATCTTCAATCCCAAGGAGCCCTGAAGGCGCACACGGTTCTTCGTGTCGGTCGTAGGCGTTCGGCTGGCGTAGTCGACGTCGCCCACGATGTACTTGGCGGCCTGAATACCGGCCGCGAGTTCCTGCAGGTTCGGCACGCTGTTCAGCGCGTCCGTGACGTTGCTCACATCGAGTGACGCGGTCGGGCGCTCGTAACTCGCCAGCAGCGCTCGCAGATCGGGAGTGTCGGGGATATCGGCAGCGCCGCTGCACGCGGCCGTGCTCAACGCGACCAAACCAAAAGCCAACAGAGGAGGTTTCACGCGAGGGGGACTGTAGCGCAAGTCGCGTGGCGGGACAGTGACTCCAACCCCTGAAACGACAGGACGCGTCTTTTTCATGCTGTTGGCCCTGCACGACCGTGTTCGTTGAAATGGATCGTGAGGAGCTGAAGTTTCGCCCCGTGGGCGATCCTCGTTTTCGGAGGTTCCGCTGAGTTCCGTCAACAAGCCCTCCAGCGCTTTTCAGTGTGGGGTGTTAGCGGCCGGGGTCGGCGCAGAAGTCGGGACCGACGTGGGCAGCGCAGGCGCGGGCACGAGCGCTGGAAAAATGGTCTTCCAGTCATCTTTCATGCTGACGACGACCCAACCTTTCGCGTTCGCTTCGTCGAGCGCCTTGTCGAGCTTGCCGATGGGCGAAGTCCGATCGTACGCCACTTCGCGCTCGGCATCGGTGTGGTGCACGAGCAGCATCAGGCGGGCTCCGGGACCGGCGGCCGTCCATTCGAGCATTTGCTGATCACCGTCGGAGTTGCCGAACGCCGCGATCGGGCGCCTGCCGATGTGCAGCTCGATACCGACGGGTTTGCCTTCCTTATCGTTGACGAAAGCGACGGCCGGCTCGCGAACGATGACCGCCTTTCCGTCACGAAGCTCGAAGCGCAGCTTGCCGGTGGTGCCGACGACCTGCTCGGGAGGAATTCCGTATACCTTTTCCGTAATCACCCGCATGAATTCGACGCCACCACCCGAGACGATGAACGTCTTGAAGCCGTTCGCGCGCAGAAACGTCAGCAGCTCGAGCATCGGCTGGTACACGCAATCGGTGTACAGGCGCCCATTTTTTGGATGCTTGGCCGTCGAAAACCAGCGCCTGACCGTGAGCGAGAACTCCTCGGTCGTCGTGTCAGCGTGCGTCGCAATGATCAGTTCGAGCAGCGCCTTCTCTCCTCCGGCTAGAGCTCCCTTCAGGTCGCCGGCCAAGACCGACTTGAATGGCTCCGTGCTCTTCCACTCCGGGTGCTGAGGAGCGAGCTCGTGCACGCGATCCAGGGCGAACGCGAATTGAATGTAGATCGGCTGCTCCGACCAGAGCGTGCCGTCGTTGTCGAAGGTGGCGATCCGTTCCGGAACGGGGACGAAATCCTTGCCGCCCGGTGTCGTGACACGAGCCACGAAGCTCATAATGGCCTGCTTGGTCGCACCGTCGTTCCAGGAAGGCAGAGGCTCCGCTAACGGCGCAGGGATGGGTGCGGCGGCCAACGTCGGTGCCGGTGCTCCGGCGGTGGCCGAAGGACGCGCTTCGGGTGCGACGGGTGGCGGCACCGCCGGCGGCGGCAGCGCGGAACTCGCGCAAGCGCTTGCGAGGAGTAAGGCAGACACCAGCCCGGACCTCCCCAACGTTCGTGTCGTACGCACTGAGTGGACGCCCCGAAACGCTTCTGTACCCGCCCATCGTTCCATCGTTGCGCTCTCCTTGCTTGCCGGTCACTTGGGCGTGCCGCTGGCTTTGGACTTCTCGCTCGACGCTTTCGCAGCGCCTTCCTTCTTGACTGCGCCCGCGCCGAAAACGGGCTTACCGATGCCACCGAGTGCCGGGCTGTTCGCCGGGTGCGGGCTCATGTTCTCGAGCAACGAGCAGTCCACGGGCAGCGCTTCCTGGCAGATTCTGAAATCGGGTCGGATGTCATTTTTTCCGTCGCGAACCAGATCGCTGATCTGATTGGTCAGCGTGCCGTCATCGCAGCAGAGCGAGCTCGTGCAATGTTCGAGTTGTTGGAGCAGCGCGACACTGCAGCTCGCACCCGTCTTGGCAGTGTGGCTCTCGTGCTCAGCTGGCTTACCGCGCGCCGGATCGCTGCACGTGAGGTGCGCACCGAACACGTGCGGGCTGCTGGGCTCGTCGCTCGGGAAGATGCAGTGGAGCTCCCCCTGCCCCGCGGTTTGAGCTTTCGTACCCATCGTCACGAACTCGGAGCCCGAGTGATAATGACAACTCACCCCCACGCTGGCGAAGACACAGTCCCCTTTGGCGTCGATCGTGCCGTCCGTGGCGCGCGCAATCACGTCCTTGGGCACGGCCGATTCCGGGCGGCAGGCAGTCATTTCGTCAAGGAACGCGGGTGCGAGTTGCACGGACGCGACGCCGGAGCGCCCGACCGTGGCCGGCTGGGCGAGGTGCTGCCCGCCGCACATCGGATATTCTTTCGCGACCGGTGCGGGTGGCGGAGTCGCCGAGGCAGCCGGAGCCTGCGCGACCGGCGGCGCGGACGCGGGGACGGCGGGCGCGACCGTCGGAGCCGCGGGAGGTGCCTGCTCTGGCTCTTTGCCACAGCCCGTCAACGACAAGAGACCGAGGGTGCTTGCTACGATTTTGAGAGCTATCGGCATGATTTTACCTTTCACCGCCCTCGTTCGAGCGCGGTCGAGAGAACACCCTCCACGGCGGAATTCATGCTCGTTCCTTTCGTTTGGAAATTCAGCACGAACCCCGGTTCGACGGCTGACTTCACCCTGCGGATGAACTTCGTACAGCCGTTCCCAACTGCCGGCAAAGCAATTCTGACCCGTCAATCTGTAAGTTACAGACTCGTCAGTTATGTTTCGAGATCGCGAGTCGCCGCTCTGCGTCGGGCGAAACACCCGTCTGCCAAAGGCCGTTGGCACTGGCGGTCATCATGCCGACACGAACTCCCGTTCAACGACCCGTCAGGCGACCAAGCAGTCGCAGAGACACCTCAACCCGGGCTCTTCTTCGCCGGTTCCTGGGCGCCACCGCTCTTCTTATCGGGCACCGGCCAGCCCGCGCCGAGCGCCTTGTACAGTAAGATCAACGAGCGAGTGTGCTCGCTCGAGGTGGTCGCATCGTCCATCTGCGCGTTGAAGTATGAGCGCTGCGCGTCGAGCACCTCGAGGTAATCGCTGACTCCACCGCGGTACCGGAGCTCAGCGAGCTCAACGACCTGACTCTCGGCGGTCGCTCGCAAGCGCTGCTCGTCGCGCTCTTGGCCAAGTTTGCGCAGGCCCACCAACGCATCTTCCACTTCATTCAGTGCCCGGAGCAGCGTTTTTTCGTACGCGTAAACCGCCTGACGTTGCTGTGACTCGCGAACCTCCACCTTGCCCCGAAGCGCGCCGCCTTCGAACAGCGGTTGCAGCAAACTGGCAAAGATGTTCCAGCTTTGGCTGGCCGGGTTCACGAGCTCGCTCAGATCGGTGCTTGCGAGGCCATAAGAACCGGTGAGCTTGATGGTCGGATAAAGCGCCGCTTTTGCTTCGCCGATGCGAGCGGTTGCCGACATCAATTCCAGCTCTGCTTTGCGCACGTCAGGACGACGCTCCAAGAGCGCGGCCGGCAGGCCCGCCGGTACTTCGGGCGGCACCGGTTGGTCTTCCGCAGAGCGGTTACGCAGGATTTCGCCGGGGGGGCGGCCGACCAGGAACGACAGCTCATTTTCCTTCTGAGCGATCAGCTTTTCGAGGTTGTAGACCAGCGCCTGCACGCGATGAAACTCGGCTTCGGACTGGCGAAAGTCGACCTGTTGGGTGACGTGGCCTTCGAAGCGGAGCCGCGCATATTCGACGTGCTCTTGCCGCGACTTCAGCGTCTCCTGCGTGATCGCAAGCCGGCGATCGAGACCGCGCAGGTCGATGTACGCCAGCGCAACATCCGAGACGAGCGACACCGCGACCGCGCGCTTGGCCTCTTCGGTAGCGAGCATGGAGGCTTTGGCGGCCTCGCTGGCGCGGCGAATGCGACCGAAAAAATCGAGCTCCCAGGAAAAACCGAGACTCACGTCGTAGATGCCGGTAGCGCCGGTGCCTCCGCCTTCGGGCACGTGGGTCAGGCTTGCGTCACTTGGATTCAATCCGCCGCCGAGGACCTTGGCGTTCACGTGCGGGTAGAGGTCAGCCTTGCTGATGCCGTAGGTCGCCCGCGCCTCTTCGATGCGCTCGACCGCGATCTTGAGATCCCGATTTTGTTCGAGCGCGACCTTGATCAGTTCGCGGAGTTGCTCGTCTTTGAATAGCTCCCACCAGGGAATGTTGGCGATCGATTCTTGGGCCGCGGTGCTGCCCGGCTCGGTGCCGCGCCAATTCGTCGGCGTGACGACGGGCGGGCGCTCGTAGTTGGGCCCCACCTTGCAGCCCAGAAGCGCTACGCAGCAGAGCAGATATGGTGCAGGACTGAATCGGCGCGCCATCTCAGTGCGCCTCGTCGGGCGTCGCGGCCACCACGAGTGGCGTCGTTTTCACGGCCGCTTTCTTGCGACCCAAGCCCTGAATGAAGGCGAAGTTTCCTGGGATCAAGAAAACTCCGAACATGGTCGCGACGAGCATGCCGAAGAACACCGCGCAGCCCATCACGTTCTGCGACGCGGCGCCGGCTCCCTTGGCGCGCATCAGGGGAATGACGCCCAAGATGAAGGCGAAAGCCGTCATCAAGATCGGACGGAAGCGCAGGCGGGCTGACTCCAAGGCCGCCTCTTGCGCATCCATACCCCCGTCCTGCTTTTCTTTCGCGAACTCGACGATCAAAATCGCATTCTTCGCGGCCAAGCCGATCAGCATGATGTTGCCGACCTGGACGTACACGTTGTTGTCGTAGCCCATCAACCAAACACCGAAGAACGAGCCGAGCACGACCAACGGAGATCCGAGGAGCACCGCCCAAGGCAGCCGCCAACTCTCGTACAGCGCCGCCAACAGCAAGAACACGAACACGATCGCCAATGCCAGCGTCGGAGCGGCGGGCGGAGCCACCTTCTCCTGATACGACATCGAGGAATAGGCGAAGCCGAGCTCTGGCGGCATCGTCTGTTTGAACACGTCCTCGAGCGCGGCCAGCGCCTGTCCAGAAGTGTAGCCGGGTGCCGGCACGCCGGTGATCTCGGCCGAGCGAAATAGATTGAAGCGGTTCGTGATCTCGGTGCCAGGCTGGCGCTTCACGTCCATCAGCGTGGACAGCGGGATCATCGTGTCCGTGGTCTTGCTTCGAACGTAGATTTCGCCGATGTCCTCCGGCTTCTGGCGACTGGCCGCCTCCGCCTGCACGTAGACGCGAAACAGGCGTCCAAAACGGTTGAAGTCGTTGACGTAACTACCGCCGAGCGACGTGCTGAGCGCCTGGTAGGCCTCGTTCACCGGTACGCCGAGCTTGCGCGCTTTCTCCCGATCGAGCTCGACCCCCAGCTGCGGATAGCGCGGATTGAAGGAGGTAAAAAGATTCGTCAGCTCCGGCCGTTGGTTGGCGGCGGTAATGAAGGCCAGGGTCTGCGCGCCCAGCTGATCGACACTGAGCGTCCCGCTGCGATCTTGGATCAGGAAATTGAAGCCCGCCGACGAACCGAAGCCGGAAATCGTCGGGATGTTGAACGGGACAATCACGCCCTCGGGGATGGCAGCGAAGGCGCGCTTCAGCTTGGCCATGATGTTCATCGCGCGCAGCTCGGGTGCTTTTCGTTCCTCCCAGGGGTGCAAGCGCACGAAGATGGTGCCGAAGTTCGGCTGATAGGTACTGGTGACCGCGCCGAAGCCGCCGATCGTCTGGAAGGAATCCACGCCTTCGGTCTTGCCGAGGATCTCCTCGACCTGTTTGAGCAGAGCGCTTGTCCGCACCAGGGATGCGCCCGGCGGCAGCTGCACCGCGACGCCGATGATGCCCTGATCTTCATCGGGGACGAAGCCCGCTGGGATCGCCCTCCCAAAAAGCCCCGCACCGACAACGACCACTCCCACCAAAAGCACGGTGACAAAGGAGCGCCGTACGAGCAAGCGAGCAACACCGACGTAACCCTTGGTGACGTAATCGAAGCCGGTGTTGAAGCCCTTGAACAATTTGCCCAAAATTCCGAGCTTCGCCCCATGCGAAGGCGGCTTCAGCAGCAGCACGGCGAGCGCCGGCGAGAGTGAGAGCGCACTGAACGCGGACAGGATGACCGAGATCGCAATCGTCAGCGCGAACTGCTGATACATGCGCCCGGTGAGACCGGGGATGAATGCCACGGGCAAGAAGACCGCGGACAGGATCAGCGCGATGCCGATGACCGGGGCGGAAACCTCCTTCATCGCTTGGATCGTCGCGTCTCTCGGACTCATGCCGTGCTCGAGATGGTGCATCACGGCTTCGACCACCACGATCGCGTCATCGACCACGATACCGATCGCGAGCACGAGGCCGAACATCGACAACGTGTTGATGGAAAACCCGAGCAACGGAAAGAAGATGAAGGTGCCGACGAGCGACACGGGCACCGTGAGCAACGGGATCAACGTTGCGCGCAGGTTCTGCAAGAAAATGAACACCACGAGGGTAACTAGAATCACCGCTTCCACGAAGGTGTGGACGATCGATTCGATCGACGCTTCGACCGCTGGCGTCGTGTCGTAGACAATTTTGTAATCTAGGTCGGGCGGAAAGAGCGCCTTCGCTCGCGCCATCGTGGCGTAGATCTCTTTGGACGCCTTGAGCTGGTTGGCGCCCGGCAAGAGGTAGAGCGCCATGGCGCCGGAGGGCTTGCCGTTCAAGCGACCGAATGCGTCGTAACCCTGTGCGCCGAGTTCGGCACGGCCGACGTCGCGGATGCGGATCTGCGACCCGTCCTTGGTCTCGCGCACGATGATGTTCTCGAACTCCTCGGTGGTGATGAGCCGGCTAGGGGCGGCCACCGTGAGAGTGAACTTTTGATCCACGGGCGAAGGCGCCGCACCGATGCGACCAGCAGACGCTTGGAGGTTCTGCTCCTTGATCGCCTGAATCACGTCGTTCGGGGTCAGCCCGAGCTGTCCCATGCGGTCGGGGCGCAGCCAAATGCGCATGCCGTAGTCAGTGCCACCGAACAGATCGACCTGGGCGATGCCCGGAATGCGCAGCAACTGGTCGCGCAGATTGATGCCGCAGTAATTGATCAGAAAGTTCGCGTCGTAGGTTTCTTTGGGTGAGTAGAGCCCGATCAGCATCAGGATGCTGGGGCTCATCTTTTTGACGGTGACGCCCTGTGACGTCACTTCCTGAGGCAGGCGAGCTTGGGCCGTGGAAACGCGATTTTGCGTCAGGACGTTGGCCATGTCCTGGTCGACGCCGACCGCGAAATTGACGTCGAGCTGCATGCGACCGTCGCTGGTGTTCGACGACTTCATGTAGATCATGTTCTCGACGCCGTTCACCTCCTGCTCGATGGGCGTCGCCACCGACTGCTCGACGCTGAGTGCCGAAGCGCCCGGATAGTTGGCCGTCACGCGAATGGTGGGCGGGGCCAGGAACGGGTACTGCTCGATCGAGAGACCCTTGAGCGAGAAGACACCAAGCAAAACGATCAGGATCGCGATCACGATCGCGACGATCGGGCGTCGGATGAAGAAGCCAGCCATGGCTCAGCCTCCCGACGCCGACGGGCTGGGAGCCGCAGGCGTGTCTTCGAGCGGGACCAATTGTGGCTTGACCTTGATCCCGGCACGCACCTTCTGCAGCCCCTCGACCACGATCCGCTCGCCCCCCTTGAGGCCTGAATCCAAAATGATGAGATTGCCGATCCGCTCCGCAGGCTTCACTACGCGCATCTCAACCGTGTCATCCGGTTTGACGACCGCGACGCTGTTGATTCCCTGGGCCTCCACCACTGCCCCTTGAGTGACGAGAACGGCGTCCTTTTTGACCGACACCGCGGCGCGCACGCGCGCGAACTGCCCGGGGCGGACGATGCCGTCGGGATTGGGAAACGACGCTTCCAAGCGGATCGTGCCCGTCTTGGCATCGACGTTGCGGTCGACGAACGACAGCGTGCCCGGGTACGGGTGCGTAGAGCCGTCTGCCAGGATCATCTGGAACGACAATTTTTTTTCCGCCTCGTCCGCGCCTCCCGTACCGCCTGCGGCCCGGCCGGCTGTCATGCCTGACAGGTTCTTGCCGTTCGCCTCGCTCCTCCGCGCGTAAAATAGGTAGTCGCGCTCCGAAACACTGAACCGAACTTTAATCGGATCAATTTTGGAAATTTTCGTGAGCAGCGTGGTGTCACCACGACCGACCAAGGTACCCGGAAAGACTTCCGTGGTTCCGATCAGGCCGTCCTCGGGTGCGAGCACGGTCGTGTAGCCGAGGTCGAGTTGCGCCTTTTGTACTGCTGCCTGCGCCGCAGCGACCGTGGACTGCTGTGCTCGCTCGTTGGCCTGTGCCGTTTCCAGCTCTTGGACCGACACGGCGTTTTTCGCCACCAGCGGTTGGTAACGCGCCACGTCCTGGTGCGTACGGGCAAGCTCCGCCTGCGATTGTCCGACCTTCGCCGCAGCCTCCGCGAGTGAAGCCCGAAACGGTCGACTGTCTATCGTGTACAGCCGCTGTCCCTTCTTGACGAAGGAACCCTCTTTGAAATCCATGGTTTCGAGGAAACCCTCGACGCGAGCCGAGATGTCGATCTCCATGTTGCCGCGTGTCTGACCGACCGCCTCGACCGTAATGGGCACATCGCGGGAAGCGGCTTCAGCCACCTTGACTACGGGGGGCGGCGGCGGCGCTGAAGCCTTCTCCTCTCCCTTGTCACAACCGACCAACAGAATGAAGGAGCTCAGCAAAAGGAGGGCGGAACGCGGCTGGCGAATGGCTGACGGTTTCATTTCATCCCAGAAAGCCCCGGTGCGAGAGCCTGCCCTTGCGTGAGAGACATCCCACCGTTTTTGCACCCTAACTTTTGGCATTGGTCGCGCGTCCCGACGAGAAAGTCAATGCCTTAGCCGAGCCACGAATTTCGAACGCGGTGTTCCGTGCGCTACCGATCGAGGCTGTCGTTACAGTCATCGTAAAAAACGATTCAAAAATCGACTGCCGCCAACTCTTCATTGATGCTTCGTTGATCGCGTCGTCCCTGTGCGGCTCGTACAACAACGCGATCTCGAGCAGCCGGTAATGCTCGACGGTGCGCGCGTCGCAATCCGACGATGCAAACAACAAGTCGCGAATGCGTCGCGCTCACGAAACAGGACAGTGCGCGATCTGTGGAGGGCGTAGGGCCCTCCCCCGCCCTCCAACCCGACCGCTACTTGCCTTTCTTGTTACAAGCGCTCAGCGCCTCGTCGGCGGAGAAGCCGTTGGCCATGAGCTTCTTGACGCACGCCTTCTGCTCGGCTTCAGACGATGCAGGAGCAACGGCGGGGGCGGCCGCAGGTCCGGCAGAAGCCGCCGGAACAGGGGCCACCGCAACCGTGGTGGTCACGGCCACGACCGGTGCGGCTGCTGGTGCAGGAACCCTGGCAGGGGCCAGCAGCGAAAGCTCGAGCAGGGTGCCACTCGGGATTCGGATCTGCTTGCCGCGCGTGAGCAGCGCAGCGGCCCCACCAATGGCCGCGCCCTTTGCTGCTCCACTGCCGCCGCCGAAGGCCCCGCCGATCAAGGCAGCGGCCCCCACCTTTCGAGCGGTATCGCGGCCACTGCCTTCGCCGACCGCTTTGACACCCTGGCTTTGAATGGGAAAAAGCAGGCCGTTGATTTGGAGGTCGGTAAAGTCGACCTCGAGCTCGCTCTTGCCGACTAGGCGCCCGGCAGATTTGGCATCGGCAATGATGCCCAATACCTTCGTGCCAGCCGGAACGAGGACGTTTCCAGCAGCATCAGGTAACGCCGCCTCGAGCGACGCGCGAAATCGAAGCCCTGCGCCGCCCGCCGAATCGACGTTGTCGTCGAGGCGTACGACGAATCGACTGCCGGCCGGAACGTCGACCGTGGGCCCATTGTACGCGGGCGGCGGTGGTGGTGCCGGCGGCGCCGATGGTGGTGGCGGTGCGTCCTGCCCACTGGGCGAGGACGCTTGCCCATCCGGCGGCCGACACCCGCTCGCGAAAGGAAGGAACGCTAGGAGCAGTGCGAAAACCGAATGGGGGAAACGCATGCGCAATTCGTTAATCGCGATTTGCGCTTGCGCCAAGTGGCATTCCGTTCGAAAACGCACGCGTCCTTTGGGCGAAGGATCCGAGCGTGAGTGCCTTTTGCGAAACACGAACAGCGCGAGAATTTCATCTGGCGTTTGTAGCCCGCGCATACTTCGATCGAATTAAAGGATGTTAGTTCGTTGACGAAAATTACTGCACTTGCTGCCACGCTCACCATCGCGTTCTCGACTCATTCCGCTCTCGCGCAGGAGCCCGAGGAACGGGAGCGCCGCTTCGAGGTGGTCGCCGTCGGCGGCGTGGGCTTCACTGGAGATCTCGGGGTGTCCTCCGATACCCAATCCGGCAACGTGAGTTTCGACGCCGCCCCCGTCTACGGCGCAATGCTGAGCTTCAAGGCTCAGCGCAACGGATATGCGTATTTGAGCTATAGTCGGATGGAAACAACCGCATATTTTCGTCCCTCCGGCGGATTCGAAAGCGGCGGCCAGGCCGACGTGAGCTTCGATTACTTCCAGGTGGGAGGGAACCTGGAGGCCCCGCACGGCCGCGTCGTGCCCTATCTCGGGCTCAGCATAGGCGCCACGCGTTTGGCACCGATCAATGGCTCAGGAAATGACTTCAGCTTTTCTGGCGTCCTCGACGGGGGCGTCAAAATCATGCTGACCAGTTTTCTGGACCTACGAGTGATCGGGCGAATGCCTTTGAGCTTCGTTACTGGACAAGCATCCGCACTTTGCGTGAGCGGCGCAGGTTGTGCCGTCCGCTATTCCGGGGAGCCGTTGCTGCAAGGGCAGGCGCTGCTGGGCATCGGCCTTCACCTCTGATCCTCGAGACAGGCAGCGCTCGCGGCGCAGCCGCAACGTCATCGCGTCGAGATGCCGAATTGCAGTGAGACGCTCTGTACGTCAGTGACCTTGAGAAAATCGGCAGCGGGCAACGCCGAATAGCGAATGGCGGTCAGGAACGCCATACTCGAGTTGGCGAGGGGGAAGAGCGCTCCGACGTCACCACCGAGCAGGATCGAAGTCTGATTGTCGTAGATGACCAGATCGGCGGCTGCCGTTTGAAACGTGGACCAGCCGATACCGACGCTCGCTCCGACGTAGGGCAACGCCGGGCCATCGTCCAAGAAGTAGTAGTGTGCGGATGCGCGGACGGCGGTGTTTTGCACGCTATTATAGGCGGTCGCCGTCACTGCCCCGTTGTCTATTTGGTAGGTCGTGCGCGGTCGATTGGCGATGAAGGTCTGAAAATCCGTGCTTGCCCCGATTGAGAGCTGCGGCAGCGCGAAGTAGCGAACCAAGAACTCGAAGCCGAGACCACTCACCGAGTCGGTGAATTGGCGCACGCTTGCAACGGGGAGGGCTACATCCCAGGCAGCGCCGATCAGGAAGTGCCCTCGCTCATTGCGGCTCGAACCGCTGGGTGGCGCGGGCGGAGGAGGAGCCTCTTCTTGATAGGTGGATTCGGGAGGCGGCACGACCGCCGAGGCGGGGAGGGGCGGCTCGATGAATGGCCCCGGCGCAGGCGCGGCAGGCGCGACGGCAGGAGCTGGCGCAGTAGGCGCGGCGGGAGCAGCCGCGGCTGGTGCTGGCGGAGGCGCTGTTTGTGCGCTGGCCGCGCCAGCGATCGAGGACAAGAGTGCGATCAGGCGCACGAGCTGAGTCGGTTTCATCGCAAGTTCGTCCTCTACGGTGAGCTGGCAAGGTATGGGGATTGAGCGAACGCCTGATCGATGCCCAGGCGCGCGCGCTCCACGTTGCTGGCGGTGTACCCGGACTCGACGCCGTAAACGCCGGAGAACCAGATCGTGCTGAGCAGCTTCTGTCCGGGCCCGGCGCCGGCCGCTCCGCCTTCGCCATCAGGAGCGCCGTCTCCGCCATCCCCCGCGTCATTTCGCGCGGGCGTGAGGTCGACGATCATCGTGGCCAGGGTGCCCGCTCGCCACGTCGCGCTGCTGCAGCCGCCGTAATACGGGTAATAACCCCAACCGGGATAACCCCAGTAATACGAGTCCCACCACGAGTAGCACCACGCCGCGCTATTGACCGAGCTCACGTAGACCAGCTCGACCGCAAGCTCGGCATCCGCCTTGACTTCCACCTGCTCGTAGCCGCGCGTGACTAGCTGCTGCGTGGTCTCTTCCAGCAGTGGAGTGGCGTAAGCATCCGTGATCGGCTCCGCCGTTTCACCGTCCTTCAGCACGCGGATTTCAGGCCGGATGAAGAAGGTGCGGTACGAACCGAAACTCGCATTGGGCGCGAGCTTCGTGAGGACGATCGACTCGGAGAGCCGCTCCTCGCTGGACGGCGGCGCCGAGCAGCCCGTGATGAATCCCGCCACTACGGCTGCCGCCCGCAAGAGGAGACGTCGTTGCATGGTGCCTTCTCGGCCGAGTGAGACGCGACGTCAAGTCGCTCGACGATTTTTCAGAGCGAGACGCCGATGGAGATCTCGGGGTACACCGAATCACAGTCGACGAATTCGCTCGAAGTGCAGTCGAGCGTACGCTCATACACCGCGCCTCCGCCGATCCAGATCCTGCCAGATCGCGGGACGTAGTAGATCCCGGCTCGCCCGCCCACGCTGTTCAAATCATCGTAGTCCGAGACGAAGGTGTGGCGGTAGAACGCGCCGATATAAGGCTTGATCACTGGCACCATGTGGAACACGTAGCGAGCTTCGGGGCTCAGCCGCTGCAGCACTGGCTTGGCGAAGAGCCAGGCTTCGTAGTCGGCTCCGACTTCGAGCCCGTCGACCAGGAAATAGCCCACGCCGCCGCCGATGATGAAATAGGTGTCAGTTCGGGTCGAACCCGTGCCGAGCAGCAGAGTCAGGCGCACCGAATGCGCTGAAAACGGACCGCGCGGCGCCGGAGGCTCCGGTTGATCGGTCTGCGGCGGCGGCGCGACCTCGCCCGGCTCGGACGGTGCCGTCGGGGCAAACTCGGTGTCTGCGGGAGGAGGTGGGGTCTCCGGATCCGGTGATGCGGTGGACTCGGGCCCAGGCGCGGGAGTGGTGGGTGCGGGTTGGCACAGTGCGTTCGACCCGAACGACAGCAACGCTCCAAACCACGTGATGGCGACTACGCGCCGTCGCGCGAGTTTCGAGTACGCATTCATGCTCACGTCGTTAGTGTTGGCCCAGTGCCACGTCAATTGGATTGATCTCGGAACCGCGTCTCTTACCGAGTGTCTACCTCGAGCGCAGGGCGAACCCAATCCTTGTGGCCGGACGATGACTAAAGTACTGCTTCATCTGTGAAACGTCGCGCCCCTCAATGGATACGAGCCGGCGCGCCGGCACTCGTTTTGCTGTCGCTGCTCGGGTGGAGCAAGCAGGCCGAAGCGGGCGGGCCGCTGGGCGCGAACGGCGCGCCGATCAAGACGAGTGACTACGCGGTCGACTTGTTCCACGGGCCGGTCTTCGCGGGCTCGCGCGTGACCGGCCTTGGCGGCTCGTACGTGGCGATCGCCGAGGACGTCGATGGGGACCTGCAAAACCCGGCCGCGCCTGCCGTGCGACCCTTCTTTTCCACGAGCAACTTCGACTACTGGCTCGGCTTCGGGCTCACTTTTCCCGCAGCGCTGAGCAGCATGGACTTCTTCAACAGTGGCAGCAAAACGAACCTCCCCAATCCGCCCGACTCGTTCGTCTTTCTTACGCCTGCGCTGAATCTACAATGGGGTGAGCTCGGGGTAGGCCTAACCGTCGAAATGCAGCAATACACGCTCTCGCACGAGGACGCTCGCGCGGGGGGTCGGTCTTCCGCCGTGCGCGTGACGATCCCGACGACTCACCTGCAGTTCGCGCACGGTTTGGCAAACAACCAGTTGGTAATCGGCGTTGGCGCGCGCTTGGTCCAGATGTCACTCCACGACGGCCAAGGCCCTGCCTCGTTCACGTCGACCGGCGAAGGGCTCGAATTCGGCATGGTCTTCAAGCCAGAGAACCGTCCCCTGCGACTCGGACTCGCGTTCCGTACGGCCGTCCGCACCCAAGCCAACTACCAAGACGGCCTGCTGCCGAACGCCGATGGCGACATCGTCGTTTCGGACCCGTCGAATCCCAACTCCACCGTCTACTTGCCCAAGACGGTCGCGTCGCCCTGGGATCTGAATTTCGGGTTCGCCGTGCAGTTCGGTAAGCGACCCATGAATCCTCCCTGGCGCACCGACGCCATGGTCAATGAGGAGGCGTCACTCAAACATCGCCTGCGCGAACTCGAGCGAGAGAGAGAACGTGACGATGCCCTCAGGGCTGCGAAGACGGCCGAAGAACGCAGCGCCATCCGAAAGGATTACAAACGCGAGCAAGCGGCGGACGACTTTCAGCTCGAGCGCTCGTTATCGAACGCACAGAAGCGCATTGGCAGTAGCCTCATCAACATGAACCGCCACTACCTGCAGATCAGCGCCTCGATGCTGGTCTCCGGCTCGGTCGAGCAAGCGGTGGGGGTCGAAAGCATGGTGTCACAGGTCGTCAATCGCTCCGGCCAGCGGCCCGTGATGTCGCCTCGATTGGGCGTCGAGGCGGGGGTCATCCCGTCGTTGTTGAAGGTGCGCGCGGGCACCTATGTCGAGCCCACGCGCTTCGACGGCAGCGAGGCACGCGCGCACGCAACCGCCGGCCTCGACATCAAGCTCGCCGTCTGGAACGTGTTCGGCTTATGGCCTGACGATTACATGTGGCGGCTCGGGCTAGGCGCCGATGTGGCTCGTCGCTATTCCACCTGGGGACTCACGATCGCCGGCTGGTATCCCCGAAAAACCGATCTGCCTCACGACGAGTGAACATCGCTTGGCGGGGGCGTGACAAAACAGCCAAGGGAGTCACAGACGACCGCGTGGAACAAGGCAGGTAATCGCCGACCGTCGCAAGCGTCGAACCCTGGTCAATCTGGTGCGTGATGCGTTACGCAGAAGCCCCCGTATCCGGGACCTCGCGCAGCTTGCGCTCGGGTCGATCGGCCCTATTGAGCTACTGACGAAGGACCGCAAGTGGACCCTGCCCAGGCGGCGGGTGCATTTTTCGGTCGCCGAGTCAGTGCAATTTCCCCCACAAACCCGGCGGCCGACGTGGTAAAGCCAGACCGGGCGGGTCGCCGTCAGGAACTTCCGTGACACTTCTGGAAGAAAAGAAACGAGTGAAGGCGATGGCTTTTCGTGGTGAGTCCTCTCAGTCCCCGCGGATGTTCGAGAGTGACTTGATCGACTACTTTTCGCGTTGCCCATTCTGGGTCGTCCCGATCCTGTACGTGCCCGGAATGCTCGCGCTGCTCGCCGCCAGTCGGTTCCATGCAGGCGTGGGCTGGCTGCCGACCGCGGGGCTTTTCCTGGGCGGTTTCGCGTTCTGGACGCTGGCTGAGTATTGGCTCCACCGTACGGTGTTCCACTTCGAGGGCAACAGCGCGTTTTCCAAGCGCGTCCACTTCCTGCTGCATGGCGTTCACCACCAGTGGCCGCATGACAAGCTGCGCTTGGTCTTCCCGCCCGGCGCCAGCATTCCGCTCTTCTTTTCGTTCATGGCGCTGTTCGTGTTCACCCTCGGGCGTTATGGCTGGGGCTTCCACGCTGGCTTCACCGCCGGCTACATGTTCTACGACCTGTCCCATTACTGGGTCCACCACAGCAAGCCGCGCAGTGAGTACGGCCGCCGCCTACGCCGCAATCACTACCTGCATCATTTCAAAGAAACCCACGCCCGCTTCGGCGTCTCGATGACGATCTGGGATCGCGTGTTCGGCACCACCGGCTCGGGCAACGCGGTCGGGACGGATCGTCAACGCAAGACCGACGGCCACGCCTCGGCTGGCTGAGCTCGGCTGGCTCAGTCTTAGCGGGCGGGCAACTCGACACGAGCTCGAGTTGCCGTGAGGGGGGACACCGACGGACAATGCGCGTGCTTTCCAACGTCTCGCGTGCGAGGGGGACCTGCGCAAGGAGAAGCGATGATTGCGACAACGAGAGCAGTTGGGTTCTTACCTCCGATAGCGCTCGCACTGACGATGGGCTGCCAGCCACCGGCGGAGATGCCCGTGGCAGCGCCCACGCAGCCCGCCTGCGGGACCGCCACGCCGAGCGCATCGCCATCGATCGACGCCTGCCAGCGCGCCGGTGAGAGCAGCGGCCTCTGAGGGTATTACACCGGCAGAGGTCGCACGACGAACGCTGGAGCGACGCGCGGCGGAGGCCGTGATCTGGGGCATGCCGGTCGTCAACTACGACCTCATGCTGGAAGAGATGTTGAGCAAGACCGCCGGCAAGGTCAACCAGGTGATCTATTGGGGCCACCCGCTCGATTGGCACAATCAGACGCTCACGCCGAACCCCGACACGATCTACTTCATGACCTTCCTCGACACCAAGGAGGCAGGGCCGATCGTGATCGAAGTTCCTCCGGCAGGCGCCGAAGGTTCGCTCAACGCGAACTTCGTGAACGTCTGGCAAATGCCACTCGAGGACACGGGCGGGATGGGCGTCGACAAGGGCAAGGGCGTGAAGCTCTTGATGCTGCCACCTGGGTACTCGGGCAAGGTCCCGAACGGCTATGTCGTGTTGAAGCCGGGTACGTTCGGCAGTTACGCGCTAATTCGCTCGAATCTGAAGAGCCATGCCGATGCCGATGTCGCGAAATCGATCGCCTACGGCAAGCGAGTCAAGGTGTACCCCTTATCGCAAGCCGGCAAACCGAGCGACACCGTATTCACGGACGTGAAAGACACCGTGTTCGACTCGACCATTCGCTACGATGCGAGCTTCTTCGAAGGGCTGAATCGCATCGTGCAAAGCGAACCTTGGTTCGAACGCGATCGCGCGATGATCGATTCGCTGAAGTCGCTCGGCATCGAAAAGGGCAAGCCCTATGCGCCCAGCGCCGAGACGAAGCGCAGCCTAGAAAGGCGTTCGCGAAGCACATGAGCAGCTGGCAACGACCTATGATGCTGGGCTGCCCACGTTTTTCGAAGGGACCCATTGGACCCTCCCCGCCCCTCCGACGCTGGTCAAAGCGGCTCAGGCGGATTTCTCTGACCCGAATAGCTATCCCATCGACGACCGAGGGCTCGCGTATCACTACGCCTTTATCGGGATCAGGCGGCTGGGCGCGGGCCAATTCTATCTCATTTCCATCAAGGACAAGGATGCGGAAAGCTACGAGGGAGGCAAGACCTACCGCTTGCATGTTCCGCCGAACGCGCCCGTCGAACAGTACTGGTCGCTCACCGCGTATGACCGGCAGACCCATGCGTTGATCAAGAATGTCGCTCGTGCCAGCCGAGGATCCAACGCCGCCGACGTGCAGAAAAAGGTGCCCGCGGGCAAGGAGTCGAACTACATTCCGACCGATCCGGCGCGGCAGTTCGAGCTGATGTTCCGTCTCTACGCGCCGACGAAAGCGCTGTTCGACAAGGCGTGGAAGCTGCCGGACATCGAGAAGGTGAAATAAGCGGGAGGCACGGAAGGACAGCGCCTCCTGCGCGATCTGCCTCGGCCGCCGCGCGACGCCGAAGGCTGCGACGACGTGCGGCGTGTCGCGTGACCATCGACAACAATCCCCCGCCCTCAGGTCGCGACGCGGTCAGCGACGACGGCGACCCCCGCGATGGCCGCCGGAGCTATTAGTACTTGTAGTCGGATTGGCGGTGAAGCTTGAATGCGACGGGGAGCTCGCCGTTCGGACCCACCACGTGAATGGTGGCGTCCTGGTCGAAACGAGCGGCATGGTAGTCCATGGTCGCGGGATCGATCAGAAGCGAGTCTTGGAGCTTCACTTCGGCGCTGGTCACTTGCACCTGTTTCGGATCGCCGCCTTGACTTTGGACGTAGTTGGCGACGCGATCGGAAATCTCGTCGAACACGGCCTGTTTGTCGACGTCGTAGTTGCGCTCGACCTGGACGCAGCGGTTCGTACCGCAGGGAGCTGCGGACACGACGCGGATTTGCTTGGTGCTGGAAGCATCGGACTCACTGGCGGTCCATTGACTGCCGACCTGTGACGGGCGCCCGACGAAGTCAGCGTGTTGCTCGAGGCTGCGCATCACCACCAGGGCCTTCAGGCGGGCCGGAGAGAAGATGCGCTTCAAGATCGGCTGCGCTTCCGGTGTAGCGAGCGCGACGATGGCATTGGATAGCTCTTCGGTGCCGTGCACGTCGATGACGTTGGCGTCTTTGTCGGTGATCACGGCGATCGAGGGAGCGGCCGCCTTGATCTCGTCGCCGCGCAATTCGTCCACGCCGTTCACGTTGTATTTCAGACCGACGAGCTTCAAACTGCGCGTGAAGTTGTCCCCTTCTTTCGTGGTGAGCACCTGCCAATCGAGCGTCCAGCGCTCGGCATCGCGCATCGGTGTTCCCGGAATCGACATCTCCTCGTATCGCTGCATCGTTTCCTGAGAAGCCACGTTGAGCGCCGGCGCGTACACGAACTTGGCGCTATTTTCCGGTGTTTTCGACTCCGCACCCGACTCGGCGCATCCGCTCGCAAGCAACATCCAACCCAATGCCGTAGCCAACTTGAACGATTTCATCTGTCCACCTCTGTTGAGCTCTGCCCTAGCTGGTCTCGCCGCGCGCGGCAACCGCGCGCAGCGTCACTCTCGGCTCGATGTCGTAGAGCCAACAGCACGATTGCAGTTACCAACGGGGACCTAGCTGCCTTGACACCTACGCTTTGCCGCACCTATAAACCGACATGGATCGCACCGCGGTGCAGGGTTTGCGTGCGGCCGTGGGCGCTCGCATCGTGGGGCAAGCGGAAGTCATCGATCAGTTGATCCTGGCGCTGCTCTCGGACGGCCATGCCCTGCTCGAAGGGCTGCCGGGCCTCGCCAAGACGCGCTCGGTGAAGGCCCTCGCAAGCGCGCTCGGCACGGAGCTCAAGCGCGTGCAGTTCACGCCGGATCTCTTGCCTTCGGACGTGACGGGCTCGGTGGTGTACCACTCTGACGAACAGAGCGGCCGTTTTCGCTTCGAACAGGGCCCGATCTTCGGCAATGTCGTGTTGATCGACGAGATCAACCGCGCGCCGGCCAAAGTCCAATCCGCGTTGCTCGAAGCCATGGAGGAGCGCCAAGTCACCGTTGGTGGCGAAACGCATCCGCTGCCCAAGCCGTTCTTCGTGCTGGCGACGCAGAATCCCATCGAGCAGGAAGGGACTTACCCGCTGCCCGAAGCGCAGCTCGATCGCTTCCTTTTGCACATCCGCGTGGGCTACCCGGACGCCGAAGAAGAGCTCGCGATCGTGCGCATGGTCCGCGCCGAAGAGCAGGCGGAGCCTCCGCTAGAAACCGTACCGCTCGATGTCGTCATGGACGCGCGTCGGGCTGTGAGCGCGGAGGTGAAGGTATCGGAAACCGTCGAACGCTACATCGTCGCAATCGTCACCGCGACTCGCGCGCCGGCCGCGCTCGACGCCATGCTCGGCAAGCAGATCGAGGTGGGCGCCTCACCGCGCGCCTCGCTAGCGCTCGACAAGGTTTCGCGCGCGCGCGCTTGGCTGGCTGGGCGCGACTACGTAACGGCGGATGACGTGCGCGCCGTCGCTGCGCCCGTGCTCCGGCATCGTTTGAGCCTTGCCTACGATGCGAAGGCGAAGGGCGTCACTGCCGACCAGGTGGTTTCGCGCCTGCTCGAGGTCGTAGCCATCGCGGGGTGAGCATGGATGCGAGGGCGGACGAGGGTGTGTACGTTGAGCTCGAGGAGCTCGTGGCGCTCCGGCACTCGGCTCGTCACACTTCGCTCCTCCCGCGCCAACCAGTGAACAGCTTGCTCGCGGGGCGCCGGGCCTCGAAGTTGCGCGGGCGCGGCCTGGATTTCGAAGAGCTTCGCGCCTACGTCGCGGGCGACGACGTCCGCAGCATCGACTGGCGCGTGACAGCGCGCACCGGTCGGCCGTACGTGCGCAGCTACAAAGAGGAACGCGACCGGCCGGTGCTGCTCGTCGTGGACCAGCGGCAGAGCATGTTTTTCGGCAGCAAATTGGCCATGAAGTCAGTTGCGGCGGCCCGCTTCGCGGCGCTCGTTGCCTGGCGCGTGGCACGGGTCGGCGATCGCGTGGGCGCGCTCGTCATCGGCGAGGAACGGCAATGGTCGCTGAAGCCCGCGCGTTCCGAGGCCAACGTGCTCCGCCTGCTGGAACTGCTCGTGGAGTCGGGGCGCGCGCTTCCGGGCGCCAAGTCTCGTGATCACGACTCGTTCGCCAGCGCGCTCACGGAGCTCAGCCGCGTGGCGCCGCACGACGCGCTGGTGGTGCTGGTATCGGACTTACGCGGTGTGTCCGACGATGCCGCAGCGACGCTCGCGAGCGTGCGCCGGCACAATGATCTGCTCGTGGCTTGGGTCGTCGATCCGCTCGAGTCCTCTTTGCCCGACGTGGGAATTGCGTCGGTGACGGACGGCGACGCGGAGCTTTCGCTACCGACCTCGGACCCGAGCCTTCGCGCGGCGTTTGCGGCGGGTTTCGCCAGCGACCGCGCGCGCGTTGCAGAGCTCTGTCTGCGCTCCGGAGCTCCCTATTTCGAGCTTTCGACGGCTCGACCAGTGCTCGACCAGGTCGAGGAGACATTCGGCCGTCAGCGATTGCCGATCGGAAGGCCGCGATGACGCCCACGGTACCGCCTTATCGCCGCGGGGGTGGCTTCGGCTCGCTCGGCGTGCGCTTCCGCGAGGTCCTCGAGCCGCAGGTCCCTCCCCTACGGCCCGAGACCCTGGGCGCGTGGCTCACGCTTGGCGTGTTCGTCGCAGCGATCGCGGCCGGAGTCGCGTGGCTCGTCTGGCGCACCATGCGGCGAAGCTACCGCCGGGCCGCCGAACGCGAATTGCTCGCACTCCGCGCGCGCTTCTGGGCCGCTCCTCACGAACTCGACGCCTTGGAAGCGGTCCCGGCCGTGATCAAGCGCTGCGCGCTCGGAAGCTTCGCGCGCGCCAAGGTCGCGCCGCTCAGCGGCGAGCGTTGGATCGCGTTTCTGTCGGCAACGAGCGCTGAGCCATTCGGGGAAGGTGCGAGTCGGGCGCTCTTGACGATCACGACGCGCGGCGCCACCGGCGTCTCGGCGGCGGACGCGTCGAGCTTGTTTTTGGGCGCTCGCGCTTGGATCCGGAGGCACCGTGCCGAGCTTTGAGTGGCCTTGGGCCTTCTTGCTCTTGCCGCTGCCGTACTTCGTATTTCGATTTATGCGGCCATATCAGGCGCGCGAGCCGTCCCTGCGCGTGCCGTTCGTGCCGCGCCTGCAAACGCTGCTCGGTGTGCAAGCCGTGCGCCGCGCGCGGACCCGCTCGAGCCTGCACCTGGCCGGGCTGGTCGTGATTTGGCTGCTGACCGTGGCGGCGCTGGCGCGACCGGTCGAACTCGGCGCGCGCGTGGAGAGCCAGACGGCCGCGCGAGATCTGCTGCTCGTGGTCGATCTGTCGGGTTCGATGGCCGCGACGGACCTCAGCCAGGAAGGTGGCCCCCCGCGCTCCCGGCTCGACGTCGTAAAGAGTGTGGTGGGGTCCTTCGTCGAGGCCAGACGCGGCGATCGCATCGGGCTCGTCGTGTTCGGCTCAGCACCATTCGTGCAGGTACCGTTCACGCTCGACACGCCCGTGGTGAAGGAGCTGCTGAACGAGACCGACGTCGGGATGGCGGGGCCGCAAACGACGCTCGGCGACGCGGTAGGCCTTTCGCTTCGAGTGCTCGAGCGCAGCGAAGCCAAAAGCCGGGTCGTGATCGTGCTCACCGACGGCAATGACACCGGATCGAGCGTGCCCCCGCTCCAAGCGGCGCGCATCGCGGCCGCACGCGGCGTGACGCTGTACACGATTGGCGTCGGCGATCCGCGAGCGGCGGGTGAGGAGGCCTTGAACACCGCCGTCCTGACTCAAATGGCCGAGCTTACCCACGGTCGCTTCATCCACGCCAACGACCAGCAGAGCCTCGCCGACGCTTATCGCACACTCGGCGAGCTCGAGCCGGTCGCGCATCGCACGACCGCATACCAGCCGAAGCGCGCCATCAGTCACTACCCGCTCGCCGGGGTGGTGGTGCTGCTCGGCTTGTATGCGTTCTTGCGAGCCGGTCGTGATTTGCTTCTGCCCGGGAGCAGCGCCAGTGGCTAACGCGCTGTTCGCGTTTCATTTCCTGCGGCCGACGGTGCTCTGGGCATTCGTGCCATTCGCGCTCTATGCGTTCGCGTTGTACTTCCGAGCGAGCAAGGCTTCGCCCTGGCGGCGCGCCATCGATCCGCACTTGCTCGAACGGCTCATGACGGACCGGCGGCTGCGCGCCTGGTTCACGCCGGACGCGGCGCTGGTGCCGCTGGCGGCACTCGCCGTGCTCGCGGCCGCGGGACCAACCTGGGCGCCACAGGCAGAGAGCGGCGACCCAGCCCATAGCCCGCTCGCGATCGTGATGGAGCTCTCGCATTCGATGGGCGGAACCGACGTGTCACCCAGCCGCGCCGAGCGCGCACGGCTCGAGCTGCGCGATCTGCTACACGCGCGACCGGCTTCCCCCACTTCGCTGGTCGTGGTTGCGGGGTCTGCGCACGTACTGATGCCGATGACAGACGATCCCGCGGTGCTCGAGACATACATCGCTGCGCTGGCCCCGGATCTGATGCCGTCCGATGGCGAGGCCTTTGCACGTGCCGCGAAGTTGATCGAGCCCATGGCCGCGGCCGCCAAAGCGCCGCTGAGCGTGCTCTTGGTGAGCGATGGCGTCCCTCCGAACGGCGCAGCCGCCTTGGCAGAGCTGCACGAAAAACGGGGCGTCGGCTTCGTAATCTTGGCCGTGGGCGGATCGAAAGGCGACCCCGCCCACAACGCGCCCGCGCTCGACCGCGCGGGGCTCGATCGCTTCGCAGACCGGGTGGGCGCTGAGGTGATCGAGCTTTCGTTCGGTGAACGCGACGTGACGCGAATTCTACGCGCAGTGGCGCTCAATCGAGCCAGATCACTAGCAAGGAGCGACGCTGAATTTTGGGAGGACAGCGCGTACCTGTTCGCGATCCCGCTCGCCCTGGGGGTGGCGCTCTGGTTCCGGCGCGGCTGGGCAGTCGGGCGCCTCGCTCTGTCGAGTCTGCTCCTGCTCAGCGGTTGCTCGGGACGCGTCGCCGATATCTGGCTCAGCCCCGATCAACAAGGCCACCTGCTGTTCGAACAAGGGCGCTACCAGGAAGCCGCAACTCGCTTTCAGGATCCGATGTGGCGCGGCTTGTCGCTGTACGCGCAGGGGAAATTCGCGGACGCGGCGGGCAGCTTTGCTGCAATCGACACCAAGGAAGGGCTCTACAATCTGGGCAACGCTTACGCCCAGGGCGGCAAGCTCGGCAGTGCCCTCGCCGCCTACCAGCGCGCGCTAGCGAAAGCGCCTACGTTTCGCGAAGCGCGGCACAACGCCGATCTCATGCGCGAGCTGATCGCCTCGCAACATGAGGACACTGATCAGGAGGACATGAACAAGCAGGAGCAGAATCACGGGGACGCCGCGACTCGACTCGATCAAGATCAGATCGCATTCAAGTCGCCGCCGGTTGGCTCCAAGGAGCGCCCCGTGGAGCCCGACGCGCTCAGCATGGGACCTGCTGAAGAAGCGGCTTGGCTTCGCCACGTGGACACGGATCCGGCGGAGTTCTTGAAGCGCAAGCTCGCGACGCTGGCTGCGCGGGGGACGCCATGAGCGCGCCGCTTGCCCAAGCTCGCATCGAAGTGACACGTTCAGGCCCGACCAAGCCGTGGCTGGGCCAGCTCGTGCCCGTGAACGTGGATGTGTGGCGCCCGAAAGGCGACGCGCCGCTCGAACCGTTCAGCCTGGACGACGTGGCTGCGGCCGGGATGATCGTCAAATGGAGCGAGCACGCTTCTCCCCCCGACGAAACGCAGGAGGGCGAAGTACGGTTCTTGGTGCAGCACCGCACGCTCTTGGTATTCCCCCAGAGTCATGGCGAGCTCAGCCTGCCCCCGGTCATAGCCAGGTGGACCGACCCGGTAACCAAGACGCCCGTACTTGCGCACAGCAGCGAGCTCCGATTCGAAGCGGCATCGCCGCCCGCGGCGGGCACGGAGCTTCCGCTGGTGGCGGGATCCGTGAGCCTCGAGCAAACGTTCGATCGCGACCTCTCGAAACTCCGCGTGGGCGATGGCTTCACCCGAACGTTGACCTTGCATGCGACGGAGACGGATCCCGTCATTTTTCCTGAAATCTCGCCGGGCGAGACCCCGGGAATGACCGGCTACCCGATGGGGCCGCGGGTGAGCTCGAATACTGAACGCGGGGAATTTCAAGCCGATCTCACGCTGCGCACGACCTACGTCGTCGAGCGCGTGGGGCCGCATCGGATGCCAGGCGTCTCGCTCCGCTGGCTCGAGCCGCGTACGGGACGTTACCGCGACGCGACCGTGCCAGAGCTCACGCTTTGGACCGGACCGAATCCGTCACTCGGCTTTCAGTGCTTGGGGACGGCGAGCAGCACTGTGCTCGCGACCGAGTTCGGCAGCTTGGCAATGCTGGGCTTGCTCGCCTTCGCGATCGTGCGACGGCTGCGGCGAGGACCTGGCCGTGTGGAACGGGCATTGAAAGAACGTTCACGTGAACGACGCGCATTCCACCAAGCCGTGCAGTCCTTGCAGCAAGGCCCTGCCCTGCTCGGTCTGCAAAAGCTCTACGCATGGCTCGCGGTCCGGTTCCCCGCGACACTCGACCGCACCCTCACGCCCCTGAAGGACGCGACGCAACCGGCGCGCGACGCCTGCGAGGCGCTCGAGAAATCCATCTTTCGAACCCGCAACACGGGTACACCTGAGCGTTCCTTTGTGGCTATGCTGCGGCGCACGCGGAAGGCCATGGGGCGCGCGCGGCGCCCAGTTGCGCTCGAACGTTTGAATCCGGCGCGTATCAACGAAGGAGGACGGTGATGAAAGGGACGAAGTCTGCCGGGCTCGGGGCGCTGCTCGCGCTGCTGAGCTGCTGCTCTCTGGGCTGCGACCAAAAGGGAACGAGCGAGGCGACGCCCACGGCCGCGCGGCAACAAGCCGAGCCTCAGGCCCCAGCCGCACCAGCGGGCGCGGCCGAGGAAGTTCAGCTGAAGCGCATCGCCAGGCCCAGCAAAGAAGCGTTGGTCAAGACGGCCGATGTCGTTGAAGCGGGCAAGACCAAGCGCCCCAACATCCTGGTCATCATGGGTGATGACATTGGCTACGACAACATCAGCGCCCACAACCAAGGCATGATGGGTTACTCGACGCCGAACATCGATCGCATTGCGAACGAGGGCATGCTGTTCACTGATTCGTACGGTGAAAATAGTTGCACGGCCGGGCGCGCGTCGTTCATCACCGGTCAGATCCCGTACCGCACCGGCCTTTTGAAAGTCGGCCTGCCCGGCGCAGACGCAGGGCTCAACAAAGCCGATCCGACCATCGCAGACCTGTTGAAGCCGCTTGGCTATCGCACGGGCCAGTTCGGCAAGAACCACCTCGGCGACAAAGACGAATTCCTCCCCACCAATCACGGCTTCGACGAGTTCTTCGGCAACCTCTACCACCTGAACGCCGAAGAAGAGCCTGAAAACCCCGACTATCCGAAGGATCCGGCGTTCAAGAAACGCTTCGGCCCGCGCGGCGTGATCCACAGCAAGGCCGACGGCAAAATCGAGGATACCGGTCCGCTCACCAAGAAGCGGATGGAGACCATCGATGAAGAGACGCTGAAGGCGTCGCTCGAGTTCATCGATGAAGCCCACAAGGAGAACAAGCCGTTCTTCGTCTGGTTCAACTCGACGCGCATGCACATCTTCACTCATCTCAAACCTGCCTCGGAGGGTAAGACGGGCTTGGGCATCGAGGCGGATGGGATGGTCGAGCACGACGGCATGGTTGGCGACCTGCTGAAGAAGCTCGACGACCTGAAGATCGCCGACGATACGATCGTGATCTACACCACCGACAACGGCGCCGAGGAGATGAGCTGGCCAGACGGCGGCACCACCCGCTTCAAAGGCGAGAAGGACACCGGCTGGGAAGGTGGCTTTCGCGTTCCGCTCGCCGTACGCTGGCCGAAGAAAGTGCCGTCCGGCGTTATCTCGAACGGCATCATTTCGAACTTGGATTGGCTGCCAACGCTGCTCGCCGCTGCCGGCGTCCCCGACGTGACCCAGAAGCTTTTGACCGGGTACAAGGCGGGCGATAAGAATTTCAAGGTTCACATCGACGGCGTAAACCAGCTCGATCACATCCTCGGCAACGGGGAGAGCCCGCGCAACGAGTTCTTGTACTTCAACGACGACGGGGATCTCTGCGCGGTCCGGCAGGGAAAGATGAAGTTCCACTTTGCGGTTCAGGACTCGAGGGGCTTCGGGGTTTGGCTCGATCCCTTCAAGAAATTGCGCGCGCCGTACATGTACGATCTGCGCGCCGATCCCTTCGAACGCGCCAAAGAAGACGGCTACGGCTACAACCTTTGGGCCATGCAGCGCGCCTTTTACGTCGTCCCAGTGCAGGGGGTCGTGAAGCGCTTCGTCGATACGCTCAAGGACTTTCCGCCTCGATCCAAGAGCGCAAGCTTCGGGATTGACCAAGTCTTGGAAGACGCGACGGCGAAGAAGCCGCCGCCCGCCAAGTAATTCGGGCTCGCAGGTCGCGCCCGGGGGGGGCGCGACATCGCGCGGAAGAGCGGTCGACTTGCCGAATCA
This sequence comes from Pseudomonadota bacterium, assembly GCA_037200885.1. GTDB lineage: Bacteria > Myxococcota_A > Polyangia > Polyangiales > Polyangiaceae > PMG-095. Next base: position 201,065 of record JBBCIN010000001.1, on the reverse strand, counting down.
GTTCGACTAAACGATGAGAGGTGAGGGACGCCCAATCGACGGTCCGCGCAACGGTCACCCGACGGCTCGGAGTCATGACGCTCTTGGTCGGGTTTCCCGCCCTCGCACAGAGTGCAGCAACACCGCCGCCCACCGATCCGGTGTCGACACCGCCCGCGTCGGACGTGAGCGTCGCAAAACCCGCACCCGACAAAGGCGACGGCTGGCCCGATCTCAGCGCTTTCCTCGATGAAAAGTACGGCTTTTTGCCGGTGGCGATGCCCATCACGGAGCCCGCGATCGGGTACGGAGCGGTTGGCGGTCTGGCTTTTCTCAGCAAGTCACTGGGCGATGCCGGTAAGGGGCTCGGCCGGCCGAACATCACGTTCGTCGGAGGCCTGGCCACGGCGAACGGCTCTTGGGGCGTGTTCGGGATGGACAGCCGTTACTGGCTCGAGGATCACCTTCAGACGCTCGCAGGCGGCATCTACGCTTCCGTGAACCTCGACTTTCACGGGGTGGGCGAGGACAGTAAGCTCGAAAACAACCCGCTCCGTTACAACCTCGAACCGAAGGGCGGGCTGGTGATTGCGAAGTACCGCATCGGGGAAACGCGGTATTGGGCGGGCCTCGGTTACGCGTTCGCGAGCACCCGGGTTTCCTTCGATGCGCCGGACACGACCCCGAGCATCCCGAACTACGATCGCGTGTCGAACACGGGCATGCTCTTGCCGTCGGTCAACCTCGACACGAGAGACAACGTTTTCACCCCGCTGCGCGGCGTCTACCTCGAGCTTTCGGCGAATGTGGCCGGGAAATGGCTCGGCGGCGACAACAACTTCGTGCGCCCCAGCCTGACCGCGATTCAATACCTTCCGCTCCCCCACGATTTCTATTTCGGCTTGAATCTGCAGGGGAGCGCCAGCTTCGGTGATGCCCCCTTCTACATGCGGCCCTACATCGCCCTGCGTGGTGTCCCGGTGATGCGCTACCAGGGTGAAGAAGTATTGGCGCTCGAAGGAGAGCTGCGCTGGCAGTTTTGGAAGCGCCTCAGCATTCTCGGCTTCCTGGGCGCCGGCAACGCCTGGAACGATTTCGAGAAGCTCGACAACTCGGAGGGCGTCGTGTCGGGCGGCGGCGGGTTCCGCTACGAGCTGGCACGAAAGTACGGCATCCACATGGGCGCTGACCTTGCCTTCAGCCGGGACACCACGGCCTTGTACATTCAGGTCGGCAGCGCTTGGATGCGGCCGTAGCCCCACATAGTGCTTAATTCCCCAATGGCAAGCCGACCTTTCCGGGGATGCGTCACGGTCACGTTTCCGCCACGCCGTCTCCCGGAAACCCGCCCGCCCTTTCATCGATTTTAGGTCTATTTTGCGCTTGCCTCTGGCGGTGCATCCGGGTGAGATCCAGTAAGAGTTTGATGGAAGCAATCCGAACTCGGAGGGGCGTCTTGCCCGTGCTTGCGCTGCGTCACTCGGCCGACCGGCGCTCACTGGCTTTCGTTGCCGCCTACTACGGGCTATTCGCGTATCAGTGGATTGCGGTACCGAAGAGCGCCTGGGCGGCGGTGCCACTCTTTCTAGCCACCTGCGTGATGTCCTTCTTATGCGCCGTTATCACGCATAACAGCATTCACGCGCCGGTGTTTCGCGAACGCGCGACCAACCGCGTGCTTCAGGTCGTGCTGTCCCTCACCTACGGGTCAGCCGTCAGCGCCTTCGTTCCCGGGCACAACCTGAGCCACCATCGGTTCACGCAGACGCCCCGCGATGTAATGCGGACCAGCAAGGTGCGCCACCGTTGGAACCTGCTCAACATGTTCGAGTTTGCGCTGCGCGTTGGCGTCGCAATCACGAAGAACGATCTGGCCTACTCACGGGCGGCACGCGGCCGGCACCCCGCCTGGTTCAAGCAGTACAAGATCGAAAACTACGCCGTGCTCGGCGTGACCGCCTTGCTCCTGATCTTGGATTGGAAGAAAGGTCTCGTCTACTGGCTGATCCCCCACTTGTATGCCGCGTGGGGCATCATCAGCATGAACTACCTGCAGCATGACGGCTGCGATCAAACCCACCCCTACAACCACTCGCGGAACTTCGTTGGTAAGTGGGTGAATTGGTGGACGTTCAACAACGGCTACCACGGTATTCACCATGAGCACCCGGCGATGCATTGGAGCGTCCTGCCCCAGGCGCACGCGCGTGAGCTCGCGCCGCACATCGCCCCGCAGCTCGACCAGAGGTCGATGCTCCTTTACCTGGTAAAGACATTCGTTTGGCCGGGCCGGCGGGTCACCTACGATGGCAAACCGGTCGAGCTCCCCGCGCCAGTTCCCGATGAAAGCTGGATCCCCGAGCCCCGCGAGACGCCCGAAGATCTCGGCGCGATCACCATCTAGCTGAAGCGAGGCCCCCGCCACGCGGACCGCGCGTCAGCGCCGTTGCATATAGAACGAACTGTCGAGGTGGTAGAGCTGCGTGAGCGGGGCGACGAGGCCGGTCCATCCCGTTTGGTGGCTCGCGCCGAGGCCCGTGCCAGCGTCGCCGTGGAAGTATTCGAAGAAGAGCAAGAGATCGCGAAAGTGCGGATCGGTTTGGAACTTCTCCGTCGCGCCGTACACCGGTCGGCGGCCGTTTTCGTCGCGCAAGAAGGTACGGGTCAAACGACGGCTCAGCTCGCAGGTGACCTCCCAGAGGTTCATCAGGTTGCCAGATCCGGTCGGGCATTCGACTTTGAAAGCGTCCCCGTAGTACCGATAATACTGGATCAGTGCGCGAAGGATCAGCAGGTTGACGGGGAACCAAACCGGGCCGCGCCAGTTCGAGTTGCCGCCGAACATGCCGGTTTGAGACTCGGCCGGTTGGTACTGCACGGAGTAACGCTCACCGTTGACATCGAACTGATAGGGGTGGTCGAGGTGCCAGCGCGAGAGCGAACGGATACCGTAGGGGCCCAAGAATCGCTCCTCGCTGAGCATGCGGGAGAGCACCCGGCGCAGCTTGTCCTCATTGCAAACGGCGAGCATACGCCGGCCTTCGGCTCCCAACTTTCCGGGCGGGTGAATCGAGGCGGCGAGCTCTGGCCTGCGGCGTAAGAAGTCGCTCGCCTGCTCCAGCAGGCGTGGGAACTTCCGAGTATGGTCAGTCTCGAGGACGGTGACCGCGCACAGCGGCAACAGACCCACCATCGAGTTCGTCTTCAACCGGGTGGAGCTGCCGTCCGGCAGATGCAAGAGATCGTAGAAGAAGCCCTCTTTCTCGTCCCAAAGTCCATCGTCGGTGTGGTCCGGGCGATCGATCGATCCGGCGATCCAAAAAAAATGTTGAGCAAATTTGAGCGCCAGATCCTCCAACGCGGGGTCCTCGTTCGCCAGCTCGAGCGCCATCTCGAACATGTTCTGGCAGAAGAGTGCCATCCACGCGGTGCCATCGGCTTGCTCCATGTACCCGCCCGTCGGCAACGCCGAACTGCGATCGAACACGCCAATGTTGTCGAGGCCCAAGAAGCCGCCTTCGAACAGGTTGCGGCCGTGCGGATCCTTGCGGTTCGCCCACCACGAGAAATTGAATGAGAGCTGCTGAAAAACCCGCTTCAAGAAATCCACGTCGCCGCGGCCGGTCTTTTGCTTCTCGACGCGGTACGTGAAGAGCGCCGCGAAGCCTTGAACCGGCGGATTCACGTCGCCGAAATTCCACTCGTAGGCCGGGATTTGCCCGTTGGGATGCAGATAACCGGACTGCAGGGTCAAGAGCAGCTGCTGCTTGGCGAAGTCCGGATCCACGGCGTTCAGCGCCACGGTGTGAAAGGCCAGATCCCACGCCGCGTACCACGGGTACTCCCACTTGTCGGGCATGGAGATCACGTCGTCGTTGACCATGTGCATCCAGGCGGAGTTGCGCGTCCCAGGCTTGGCTTGGCCGTGGTAGGGCGAGTGGCCGTGCTCCTCGAGCCAAGCGCTGAGATCGAAGTAGTAATATTGCTTGGACCACAGCATGCCGGCCAGCGACTGCCGGATGACGTTCTTCTCGTCGTCCGTCGCGTTTGCGGGCATCAGCCTCGCGTAAAATTCATCCGACTCGCGCCTGCGCAACGCCAGCGTTTCCGCGAAATCACGCCCGAACGGCACGGCGTCGCGCGCGCTGGGTGCAGACGCGGACTCTTCGCTCAGCAGCGCGCGGGCGATCCAGCTCGGAAATGACTCATTGGGCACGGGCTCGTCGAGCCGGAGCAAGCGCAGAGACACCTTGATCTCACCCCGCGCGGGAACGGTCAGGCGGTGATGAAAAGCCGCCTTGGTGCCACTCTGCTCGGGGTTCACCGCGCCGGCCTGCCCCTGGACGAGGTACTCGTGGAACGCGTCCTTGACGAAGGGCGTCGCGTTCGGTTGCCCGAACAGGCGCTCGACGTTGCTATCGTTCTCCGTAAAGAGCATTGCAACGTTCCGCTCGCTCAGGAGCACGTGCGTGCCGAGCTCCGGGTGCTCTGCGACGATTGCCGCGAGCTCGTTCGAATCGGTACTTTGGAGCCGCGGCCGTGGGGCGCGCGATGGCACTGTCCAGGTGTTGCGGAACCACAATTGTGGTAACAGGTGCAGCTCCGCCGCGTCCGGACCGCGATTGCAGACGGTGATCTGAATCAGCACATCGTGCGGGGTTTTCTTGGCGTATTCGACGAACACGTCGAAATAGCGGTCGTCATCCAATACGCCGGTGTCGAGCAACTCATACTCGGGCTCGGTCCGCGACCGCCGGTGGTTTTCCGTCACGATTTGCTCGTACGGGTACGCCGCTTGCGGATACTTGTAGAGGTAGCGCATGTAGGAATGCGTCGGCGTGCTGTCGAGGTAGAAGTACAATTCCTTCACGTCCTCGCCGTGGTTGCCCTCGCTATTGGTGAGGCCGAACAGGCGCTCCTTGATGATCGGATCCTGGCCGTTCCAGAGCCCGAGGCAAAAGCAGAGCCGCTGCTTGTCGTCCGAGAATCCGGCGATGCCATCTTCACCCCAACGGTAAGCACGCGAGCGCGACTGATCGTGGCTGAAGTAATCCCAGGCGGCGCCGTCCTCGCTGTAGTCCTCACGCACGGTGCCCCACTGTCGCTCGCTGAGGTACGGCCCCCATTTGCGCCAGTTCTTCGCCCCGACCTTCGCCTCTTCGAGCCGACAGCGTTCGGGGTCCAAGTGTCCCTCACTCATGGCATGCTCCCTCGGTTAGAGCCGCACTCTAACCGCTCGCGCAGGCAGCTTCACTCGCTTTCTTTTGTGACCGCGACCTGGCCACGCTCGAAGGCCTCGACGGGCGCAGCCCTTCGCGTCGGGTAGACTCAGCCTGGCGACGCGTGGCCGTCGGTCTTGCGTGGACGATCCGTCCCGACCGCGTTGCCCGAGCCGGTGGTGCCAAACACGCGATCCCAGATCGTCATCGAGACGCCGAAGCGGGCGTGGGTCTCTTTGAAATGATGCAGGTAGTGATTGCGGCGTAGGCGGCGGCCGTACTCACTGCGCGGCTTGCTGTGGTGGACCCAGTAATGGGACAGGTCGTAGAACATGTAGCCGGCGGTGAAGCCAGCGTGGAAGCCCCAGCCATAACGCCCGAGGGTGAACACGAACAGCGCCATGAACGAAAAGAAGAGCGGAATGCTGGCGCCGGGCGGGAAGACCAAGCGCAGCTTGTCATGCGGCCACTGGTGGTGAACGCCATGCAGCAGGAAGTGGACGCGCTTGGAAAACGCGCTGTTGCCCTCGAAGTGGAACACCGTACGGTGGAGCCAATACTCAGCCAGCGTCCAGAACGCGAAACCGCCCAGGAAAAGCCCCGCGGTCGGCAGCCAGCCCACGCCTGCATGGAACCGACTGGTGGCGAGCAGCGCGAGCATTCCGGGCACGTACAGGATCGGGACGACCCAGAATGGGCAACGCGAAAAGTAGTCGATCAAGTCACTCTCGAACATCCGCGGGGACTGAGAGGACTCACCACGAAAAGCCATCGCCTTCACTCGTTTCTTTTCTTCCAGAAGTGTCACGGAAGTTCCTGACGGCGACCCGCCCGGTCTGGCTTTACCACGTCGGCCGCCGGGTTTGTGGGGGAAATCGCCCGGATCCACGGGCAAAAACGCGGGCCAGCGCGGCTCGTTTGGCGTGTTTTCGCCCCCATTTCGCCCATGGCGGTATCATCCACTTGCCCAAGCTCGCTCGTCCAGGCGAGTCGCGCGCCGCACTAGAAAAGTAACGCCGTCACTCCCAGATGCCGCCCCCAATAGCAGCGCGAACAAGCAAGCTCGAGCGTGCCGGTCGCTCTCCTTCTGGCGCAGCGTTCACCCTAGCGGCGCTGCTGTTCGTCACGGGAGCGGGAGCAGGCTGTCACTGGAAGCCGGATCGCAGTGAGCGAGGAGAGGACCGCGCATTCGAGCTCGAAACGCTGCAGCGCTACGCCGAGATTGCATTCGAGGGCTACTCCGACGCGACCGAAGCCGCCAATCGCCTCGTCGGCGCAGTCGCGGATTTGCTGGCGCAACCATCGCCCGCTCGGTTAGCAGCCGCTCGGCTGGCATGGCTGAACGCGCGCACGCCGTACCTGCAAACCGAGACATTCCGCTTCTACGATGGTCCGATCGACCGCGTCGAAGGCTTCGTCAATACTTGGCCGATCGACGAAAACTACGTGGATTCCGCCGCGTCCGCGAACAGAGTCGGTATCGTCGAGAATTCTGCCGCGTATCCGGAGCTGAGCGGTCCGTTGCTGTTGACCCTGAATGAGAAGGAGGGGGAGACCAACGTCAGCACCGGCTTCCACGTCGTCGAGTACCTGCTCTGGGGACGCGACACGCGCGCCGACGGGCCAGGTGATCGATCGTACGAAGACTACGTCACCCTGGGCCGACCGGATGCGCAGCGTCGCGCAACGTACTTGAAGCTTGCTAGCGAGCTGCTGGCCCAACACCTCGCGCAGGTCGCGACGGCCTGGGCGCCCAACCAAGACAACTATCGCGCGAGATTTCTGGCGCTGCCGCCGCGTGACGCGCTCGGGCTAGTGATCAAGGGCATGGGCACCCTCAGCGGTCCCGAACTCTCCGGTGAGCGCCTCACCGTCGCGTACGAAACGAAAGAGCAAGGCAACGAACACTCGTGTTTCAGTGACAACACGCACAACGACATCGTGTACGACGCCCTGGGAGTAGAGAACGTGTGTCTTGGGCGCCACCGGCGACTGGACGGCAGCGAGACGAGCGGACCGGGCTTGTGCGACCTGCTCGCCCGCCGCGACTCGGCCATGGCAAAGCGTCTCGAGGGAGAATTGGCCGCCAGCGTGGCCGCGGCCCGCGCGATACCAGCGCCTTTCGATCAAGCGATCCTCGGCAGCGACGCAGCACCGGGGCGACAGGGCATCCTGCGCGCGATCAAAGCGCTTCAGGCCCAGGCGGCAACGCTCGCGAGCGCGGCGGCAACGCTCGGGGTCAGCCTTTCGTTGAGTGAGGTCAAAGGACCGTGACGACCAAGGGTCGACGAGTCCACGACAGGTACGCCTGGGCGCTGGCTTCTGTGATCGCAGGCACGAGCGGATTCGCCTGTGACTTGCTGAACGCGCCGCGGGTGGAGGTGCTGGCCGCGGGAACCGCCACTGTCTTCGATTCGACGCGCAATGCGTTCACTTTTCCGATCCCGAGCCTGCGCGCAGAACAGCGTGCGGCGTTCTTCGTGGGCAACTCGTACTTCAATCTCAATTGGGTGAGCGCGCCTGCCTCTGCCGAATCACGAGATGGTCTCGGTCCGCTGTTCAACGCGCGGTCGTGCTCTTCGTGCCACTTCAAGGACGGTCGGAGTCGCCCACCGGACGCCGGCGAGCCGATCAGCACGATGCTCGTTCGCATCAGCATCCCCGGCCGCGGACCGCACGGCGAACCCGTCGGCGATCCTGTGTACGGAGACCAAATCCAAGGCAGCGCGCTCACCGGCGTGCCGCGCGAGGCGGACGTGGTGATCGATTACCAAGAGACGCAGGTCTTGCTCAGCGATGGCGAAACGGCGTCGTTGCGCCTGCCGCGTTATCGGCTCGAACACCTGGGCTACGGCCCGGTCGATAGCGGGTTGATGATCTCACCGCGCGTCGCACCCATCATGCCCGGACTCGGCCTACTGGAAGCGATTGACGAACGAGACTTGCTCGCGCTCGCCGACCCCGATGACCGAAATCACGACGGCATCTCCGGACGCGCGAACCGGGTATGGGATGCTTCGGCGAAAACCCAGGCTCTCGGCCGCTTCGGCTGGAAGGCTGAACAACCCAGCGTGCGGCAGCAGGCCGCGGTCGCCTTCCTGGGCGACATGGGCATCACTTCCTCGCTGTTTTCGGGCGAAAACCATACGCCGCTCGAGACGGCAGCTGCCCAGCAGCCGAGTGGCGGATCGCCCGAAGTCCGCGACGACATCCTGAGGAGCGTGAGCCTCTATGCTCGCTCACTCGCAGTCCCTGCACGGCGCAACCAAAGCGATCCGACGGTGATCGCCGGTGAGGAACTGTTTCGTGTCGTAGGCTGCGCGGCATGTCACGTCGCGAACTGGAAGACCGTGCCGGTGACTGATCTGGTTGGTTTGGGCGGTCAAACCATTCACCCCTACACCGATCTGTTGCTCCACGACATGGGCGACGGACTGAGTGATGCGCGGCCGACGTTCGAGGCAAGCGCTCGAGAGTGGCGAACCGCGCCGCTTTGGGGCATCGGCTTGGTGAGCAAGGTCAATGACCACACGTTCTTTCTGCACGACGGCCGCGCTAGAAACCTGAGCGAGGCGATCCTGTGGCACGACGGCGAAGCGAGTGGCGCGCGCCTGAAATTTACCCGCCTGCCCCACGCAGACCGAGCCGCGCTGCTCTCTTTTCTGCTGTCCTTGTGATAAACATGCAACGGCGAGCTTTCATTCACCACGCCTTGCTGGCCAGCACCGTCGGTCTGTTTCCCGGGTGCGGCAGGGGCGGGGTGAGAGCAGAGGTCTTGCGCGCGCTGGTCGAGCAAGTGGTCGTGCCGAACACGGCGGCCATCGCCGAGAATAGCAGGCGCCTAAACGGCGAAATCGCACACCTGGCCGCTGAGCCCACGGTCACGACGCTGCGCGCAGCCCGAGACCAATGGCGGCGCTCACTACTGAGCTGGAAACGAGCGGACGTCTTCCGCAACGGTCCAATCATGGACACGAACAGCCTCCTACGGGCCATGTTCTGGCCGGTACGAACCGGCGCCATCGAGGCGCTGGTGCAGAGCACGCAAGTCATCGATGAACCGAGCATCGACGCGATGGGCGTGGACCGTCGAGGGCTCTTCGCTCTCGAATACCTGCTCTATTTCGGGGCCGCGGACGATCAGATCGCGGCCGGGTTCTCAGGCCCAGCTGGCGAACGACGAGCGCGCTTGGCGCGGTCGCTCGCGGTCAACGTGTCGCTCTATGCAGATAAGGCAGCTCGCTCCCTCGGGAACGGCCAAGCGTACGCGGACAAGTTTGCCGATGGCGGGCAGGACAGCCTGAATCAGCTCGTCGGACACCTGGTCTATGCGGTCGAGCATGTATCCGCGAGCCGCCTCGCCCGCATCTCGAATCTGACCAAAAGCGGGCTGCTCAGACCGACCGTCGTCGAGGGCGGCAGCAGCCGGATGTCGCAACAAGTTGCGCTCACGTACCTGCGCGCTACCGAAGAGCTTTACCTCGGCGTGGGGCGCGGGCTCAGTGAGCTCGTCAACGCGGTGTCAGTCAGCGCGGACGATGGGCTCCGCGCGGCTTTCAGCCAAGCGATCGCGGCGGTTTCCAACTTGGGAGTGCCGCTCGAAGAAGCGGCGCAACGCGACCCGGCGGCGCTGGACGCCGCTGCGGCCACCGTGAAGAAACTCGAGCGAGCGCTCAGGACCGAGCTCGCCAGCACGCTGGGAGTGACATTGACGTTCAGCTCTGTCGACGGCGACTGACTTCGCTCGGCGCGGCGGACTAAAACGTGATCAAATCCCCACGGCCGGTGATGCCAAGTGCCCAAAAGGTCACATCCGCGCCCTTGGCTTGGATGAAGCGAGCCTCCGCATCGAGGCGAAAGCGCGGGACCTTGTAGAAGTTGAAACCGAGACCGGCTTGCCACGCGAGCGGCAGCTGAGTCGCCGTGTTGTTCTGCCCCTGAAAGCGATTGCTCTCTTTGACGATGCCGAGGCCGATCCCCAAGCGCAAGCGGATGCGCCAGATCTCGGTCGTGACCCCGGGCGAAATCAGCCACATGCCGAGGTGCTGATGCAGCGTGCCGCCGGGACCATAGTCTGGATCGTCAGGCAACGTCGTGTCGCCGGATGCCAGAGTGCCGTAGCCAACCGAAGCAAACGGATCCAAAAAATACTTCGAGCGATAAGCAACGCCGGCCTCACCGTAGGCCCCGACTCGTCGAAATGAATTGGTCAACCCCGGATTCGCCGGCTCGCCGTCCGTGATGCTGAGCGCGAGCGTACCGAAGAGCTCGAGCGACGAGGGTTCGGGCGCAGGTGCGGCGGGGGCTACTGCAGCCGGAGCAACAGGGACGGGAGCGGCGGGAACGGGCTCAACAGGAGCCGGCTCAGCGACAACTGGAGCGGGCTCAGTGGGAGCGGCAGTGGGCGCGACGGGAGCAGGCGCCACTTGATCCTGTGCCAGAGCGGGAGCCACCGCGAGAAGAGGCGCCAGCGCCAAGAGATAGGCTGCGTGCTTCACTGCTGGCCTCCGTCAGGCGAGACGAGCGGATCAGGCACGGTGCCAATCAGTTGATAAGTCTGGAACAGCAGCGCAGCGCGCGCGGAGATGATCCCGTTCGGCTTCGACGTGGTCAAGAACCCCTCGATGAACTCGCTCTCGTTGATGGTCCAGAAGATCGTCCCAATGCCATGATCGCGCAGCTTTTGCACGTTGTCGGGCTGCGGGCCCTCGGTCCAAGTCGGCCCCCAGGCGACGCAGTGTTCGTCAATCACCTTGTCGGAATCGTACTCGAGCAGGCACTTCGGGATCTCGATGCCCTCCGCGGTCAGTGTCGTCTTCGCCGAGTGCCAGGCTTCGAGCACGTCGTCGTTGGGGATGCCGATTAAAGCGCCGAATTTCCGACCGTCGGTGCGGTTAGCCAGGTCCGCGTTCAGCTGCGCGACCAGGCGGGCAGAGGGCAACACGCCTTCAGGGGTTTTCTCGTCGAGGTAGACGCCCTCGAGCTCGGTCTCGTTGACCATCATGTCGAGGGCCGCGTGCAACGTGGGGATCTGTTCGCCGTAACGCATCAGGCAGCTGCCACGCATTTCCGCGAGCGAAAGCTGGTTGACCTGGCCATTGCAAAACAGACCGCGCACGAGCGAAGACGAGAAGCTGGGATCGTGAAACAAGATCGGGATCCCATCGCGCGTCACGCGAACATCCAGCTCGGCGGCATTCGATCCGATGCGTTCGGCCAGGCGAATCGACTCGATACTGTTGGGGCTCACGCCGCAGTGATCGGTGGCTTCACAGGCGCCGTGGTGAGCCACCGTGTAAAAGTGACCACGCCAGTCTTTCAGCACCTTTGACCAACGGAGCACTAGGGGCTTGGTTGGGATGTCGTTGTTGTCGCCGTAGCTGCCAGTGAGGGTGAAGCTGGTATCCGGAGCCGGCGTTTCCCCGTTGCAAAGCGCTTGCGCCACTTCCGGAGGATCGACGAACAAGCGCACCAGGCCCGTGTCCGAACGGGTCGGATATTGCCAGTAGCCTTCGATGACCACGCGCTGATCGGCCAAGCAGGCCGCACCAAGCACGGCGAACCCGGCATTCTTATTCGTGAGTATGGAGACAGTGCCAGGCTTCGTGATCACGGATGCCTGGTCACCAAGCAGCTCGCTGCCCTTGCTGACGCTGAACATGCCCTCGAAACCAGTCTGGAGCTGTTCGCGTTTGAGCGCAGTACCGGTGCGCAACAAACCACCGTCAGGGAACCCGGGGATCGATACTTCGATCGCCTCTTCGCAGTCCGCGAGGAGGAACGGCGCGCCGATCGCCAAAGCGAATGCCAATATCTTAGTATTCATAGCCCGCCACCAAGCGAGGGTAGGTGTAAAGGCCCGGAGAATCAGGGAACAAGACCCAGAAGGCGTAGTGAGCTCGCGTCGTCATCGCTCCCGCACCAAAGTACCAGACGGAGCCGCTGCGCGTCGTGTTCTCCACGTACAGGATCTCGCTGTGACCGGTGAACAGATTCGGGTTATCGAAGCCGCCCCAGAGCTCCCCCACCCGGGCTCGCTCGGGGCCAATCAGGATCAGCGAGCCGCGGAGCGAGAGCGCGATATCACCGAGTGAGTAACCGACCGTCAGCTCGGGCCGGTATTCAGCGCCGATGGTCAACGCGTCGAAGCCGAAGCCCCCGAGTTTGCCCAAAAACATGCCCGCGTTCACCGCTGCGCCCACCGACCAAGGCCCAGCGCCATGCCAATTGTAACCCACGCCGACCAAGATCTCATTGGTGATCAGCATCGAGTTGATATGGGCCTTGAACAGAAAGCCCTTGCCCAGGGAGTCCTGAAAATCCAGCGCGATCTGCGGGAAGCGGATGGACATGCCGTACATCACGGAGGGGTCAATCGCGTCGTAGGTGGCGCCGAGCGCAAATCGCATTTTACCGGCAGGAGGCGCGGACGGGTAAAAGAGAAACCCGCGCTGATTGGCGACGTCTTCGACCGACTTGACTCCGCTCGGAGTGCTCGGAGTGCTCGGAGCCGGAGCTGCGGGCTCCGTCGTTTCCGCGGCATTCGCGTCAGGGCACAACGCGAACGCTCTCGCCCACGCGACTGCCAGTCCTATGTATTTCGCCCGCCCGAACGACATTGAGTAAGCTCTCCAGTGAATTTCCAGTTAGCGGAGTTTTTCGCACAACGCAATCATCGTTTCGAGATCGATACGCGTGGACTCTTCCGGAGACATCGCCAAGGCTTTCCAGACATCGTCAGATCGCATTCGAAGCGAGATCCTGGCGGCCGCAGTTAACGAAGTTTCAATGTCGAAGACCAGGCCCTCTAAGGGGTTTGACGAACTTCGAAGGCCGTGACAGCCTCGCCGCGTGATGTCGTCCCCGTCCGCGTCGAGTGATCCCGCGTCCGCCTCGCTTTTTGCGAACGCGAGCTGCGGTTGTTGTCGCTCGGCAGTTCGAGCGGCTTAGTAGGTCTGCGGCTACGCGCCGCGTTCCACCCTGCGCCTGCGGGCCTTCACCCCCTGGGCGTTCCGAAGCGGGTTCGCCCGCGAAGACCTGTCGACATTGGTCATTGCCGGAGCAAACGATGGCCCCTCTCAAACTGTATGATTCACTGTCACGTTCCGTTCGAGTCTTCGAACCGCTGAGCGATCGCCCGGTCGGCATCTACAGCTGTGGGCCGACCGTGTATGCCAGGCAGCATTTGGGCAACATGCGCCCGTACGTCTTCGCCGATCTGCTCAGGCGGACGCTGAACTCGGCGGGCTACACCGTGAAACACGTGATCAACATTACCGACGTCGGGCACCTGACTTCGGATGCGGACGAAGGCGCCGATAAAGTCGAGCTCGCCGCCAGCCGGGCCAATACCTCCGCGCTTGCCATCACCGAGCTGTTCACGGCGCTTTTTCAAGCGGATCTGCGGAGACTCTCCGTGCTTGCGCCAGACGTTTGGGCCAAGGCCAGCGCGCATATTCCGGAGCAGATCGCCATGATCGAACGGCTCGAAGCCCGCGGCTTCAGCTATCGCACGAACGACGGCGTGTACTTCGATGCGAGTCGCGCGCCCCATTACGGGGAATTGTCGGGGCTGCGAGCCAGCGCCGAGCACAGCCGAGTCGGGGCGAACCAGAGTGGCAAGCGGAGCCTGGCGGACTTTGCACTCTGGAAGTTCTCGACCAGCACCGGGCCGCGCCGCCAACTCGAATGGGCAAGCCCGTGGGGAGTAGGCTTTCCGGGCTGGCACATCGAGTGCAGCGCGATGGCCAGCAAATATTTGGGCGACCAATTCGAGATTCACACCGGCGGCGTCGATCACATCGCCGTCCATCACAGTAACGAGATCGCGCAAGCCGAACACGCGCTCGGCGTACGACCTTGGGTGAAGTATTGGATGCATGGGGCCTGGCTGACGATGGAGGGCGCGAAGATCGCGAAATCCGCGGGCCTCGCGCCAAACCTCGACGACCTGAGCGCGATCGGCGTCAGCGCGGCTGCCTTTCGCTACTACTTCATGACCGCGCACTATCGTTCCACGCTCGATCTCAGCCTGGAGGCCCTGCGCGCCGCCGAGACGGGCTTCGAACGCCTGAGCCATTTCGTCGAGCAACACCTCGAAGATCCGTCTGCTGAAGCTGCGGGGCCTGCCCAAGCCGAATGGCGAGGGCAGTTTTACGACGCCTTGTACGACGATCTGGATGCGCCGCGGGCGCTGGCCGTCCTTTGGTGCATTCTGGCCGACGCAAGCTTGGCCACGGGCGCGAGGGCTCGACTGCTCGCAGAGCTCGGCAGTGTGCTCGGCCTCAGTTGGAAGACCAACCGCAGCGTGCAAGCGGACGCAGAATCGCTGCGTCTGCTCGAAGCGCGCGAACGCGCGCGCGCCGCCCGCGACTTTGCCAAGGCCGACGCCCTGCGCGCCGAACTCTCCAGTCGCGGTTTCGCCATCGAGGACAGCCCCGAGGGGCCGCTTTTGCGCCGCCCGCGCTAGTCGAGAGCAAGGCGGATGATCTTCAGCGGTACCGGTTGGCCGGATCGCTTAACATTCAGCTGGCTCGCGTCTTCGCCTCGAGCTGCAACCGAACCGGCAAAGCAAACCGCCGCGCTCCTTTGAGAGGAGCGCGACGGAAGGGCTAGCGCTTCGCGGCGCCGCTCGTCAGGGCAAGACCGGCAGCGCCAAGAGGTCGTCGACGTACATGTCCGGGAAGGTCGAGCCGCCATTCTGGTTCAGAAACAGCGTCACCTCCGTGCAGTTCGCGGGGACCGTGAACGCGCCTGAGAGCTGGACCCAGGTGCCCGACGCTGCGTTTACTTGCCCGAGGAATGGGAAGTTGTCCACGCCGTCGCAGTGTGTCTTGACGGAGAGGACGAACGGCAGGCTCGAGCCTGAGTTCTGGAGTGCCCAGAGCGACGCCGTGTACTTGCCCGCGCCGGTCGGAAACGAGAATGCCGGCCCGTTGAAGCTGGCCGTGCGCCCGCTGTTGAGTCCCGAGAAACCGCCCGAGTGGGCGAAGGCCGAGCTCTGGCTGAGCCCGCCGCCGAAGGTAAACCACCCGCTCGTGCCAGTCTCGAAGCCCGGGTTGCCCGAGAAGTTCGTCACACTGCTGGCGTTGACGACGAGATCGTCCACGTACAGGTCCGGGTTCGTCCCGCCATCGAGCTGCTGCACGTAAACTTGCGCCGACGTGCAACCCGCGGGGATGGTGAACGAGCCCGAGAGCTTCGACCAGGTGCCCGAGGCGTTGCCTGCGGAGCCGAGGAACGGGAATGAGTCCGAGCCATTGCAAGTGAGCTTCGCCGAGAGCGCGAGCGTGATCGCGGTGCCGGAGTTTTGCAGGGCGAAGATGCTCACGTCGTAGCTCGCGGGACCGGACGGCAAGAGGTACGACGGCCCCATGAAGTTTGCCGTGCGATTCGTGTTCACGCCGGCGAAGCTGCCGCCATGAATGAAGGCGGTCGTTTGCGATACGTTGCCGCCGAAGGGGACCCAGCCGTTCGCTCCGAGTTCCCAGTCGCCGTTGCCGGCGAGGTTCGTGCGCTGCGGCGGGGGGGGCGGCGGCAGGACCGGGATCGAGAGCCGCTGCTGTACGGACACGTCGTCCACGATTTCGTCGACGCCGGACGCTGGGCCCTCGAAGTACATGGTGAGCTGCGACAGGTTGTTGCAGGGCGGGACGACGTAGCTGCCGCTCAGCTTGACGAAGCCCTGATCGCTCGCAGTGCCGCTCGCGACACTCGTGAACGCCTGAGCGCCGTCGCACACGGAGAGGACCGTGAGCGAGACCGGCGCGCTCGCCGCCCCGCCAACGCGGATCCACCCGCTCATTAGGTAGGTCGCACCGTCGGTAGTGACTGGCGGCAAGAGGTTGTAACCCGGGCCCATGAAGGTCGCCGTGCGGTTCGTAATCAGCATGCTACCGCTACCAGTGTGGGCGACGTTGCTCGGCGAGAGCGTGGGACTGCCGAAGGGAAACCAGCCGGAAACGCCACTCTCGAATGTGCCGTTGATGACGACGTTCGGACCGAGCGGCTCGCCGATCGTGCGCAGCGCCGCATCGTCGATCAAGAGATCCACCTCCGCAGCGGGACCCTGTGCGTAAAGCAGGGCCTGCGTGATGTTGCAGAGCGGCAGCGTGAGCGTCCCGTCGAGTGCTGTGTATCCGTGTCGCGATGCCGTGCCGGAGGCGATGTCGATGAACGTCGGGGTGGTGGTACCCTCACAGGTCACCTTCGCACTGAGCTTCACCGGCTGCGCCTTGTCGTGCCTCTCGTCCTTGCCGTGCCTCTCGTCCTTGCCGTGCCTCTCGTCCTTGCCGTGCCTCTCGTCCTTGTCACGGTCGATCGAGACGAACGCCGAGGCGTCGTAGATGAAGCCGGACCGCACGACGGAAGTGACGTCGATGGCCGGGCCCTGTGAGGGGTTAGTGCGGGCGCTCGCGAGCAGGGCATTGTCGCCCGTGTGCGCTCGATCCGCGATCGTCACGGACGGAATACCGAAGCCGGACCAGCCGTCACTGCCGGCCTCGAAGCTGCTGTTGGCGATCAGGTTCGGGGGCGCGCCCTCGGGGTCCGTCGGGACGCCTTCGAAGCCATCGACCATCGCGTAGTAGGCCGGCTTGCGCCCGTAGCTGTCGTCGAGCTCGAGCGGGTCGTCCGCGCCGAACGTCGTGTCGATCCAGGAATATTTATCAGTGTAGCCCCAGGTCGTCACGGCCTCGCACAGCGGGGTCGCCGCACACGCCGCGACAACCCGGTGGTAGATCTGTTTTTGGAGCGCCAGCTTGTCGGCGCGCGGTCCGACGATGTCGCGCACCTGCACGTCGAGCTCGCTGATGTTCACTCTGAGTCCGAGCGCCGTGAAGCGCGCGAAGTTGTCGCTAATCGCCTGCTCCGACGGCGGGAAACGCGCATCGACGTGGAATTGGAAGCCGACGCCGTCGATCGGCACCCTGCTCTTCACGAGTCCTTTCACCAACGTGTACACCGCGTCCGACTTCGCGTTTTGTACCTCGATGCCATAATCGTTGTAAAAGAGCTTTGCCTTCGAATCTGCCTTATGCGCACGCTGGAACGCTGCGGCGATGAAGTCCGCGCCGAACGCGCGTGAAAATACCGAGTCACGCAACTGCGCGCCGTCGTCGATGGCCTCGTTCACCACGTCCCAGGCGCGAAGCTTTCCGCGGTAGTGGCCCACGACGGTATCGATATTGGCGTTGATCGCCTTTTGCAGAGCCGCAGGCGTGAGCGCGTCCGTGATGAACGGCGGCAGCTGCTGGTGCCAGATCAGCGTGTGGCCCTTGATCGCCTGATGCGCTGCCTGCGCCGCGCCAACCACCGCGTCGGCCTGGGTGAAGTCCCAGTGAGTCGCGTCAACTGGTTGCAGCGTCCCCCACTTCATCGCGTTTTCGGGAGTAACGTAGCTGAACTCCTTGCCGAGCGTCGTCACGTAGGTCGGGTCGTTCGCGAGCGCGCTGTTGTTCGAGGCCGCGCCGACGAGTCGACCGCTTTCGCAGGCCGAGCGCCCGAGCGACAATCCCGGACCCCGATGCGCTGCACACGAGGCCAGCTCGGGTCCGTCGTCCTCGTTCTGACATTGTTTGACCGCTAGCGAAACGCTGCCCGTCGCCTCGTCACGCGCGTCCGTTCCAGCACAACCCACGACTAGAGTCCCCAAAATCGTACACAAGCCCGTGAATTTTCCCATCGTGCCAATCTAGCTCAGAATCGAGTCGATTTGTCGTTACCAATCAATGACGTTTGCAATTCGGTAGTTACTCCTGAGGATGAATCACACTTAATGAGGACTCTGCGCACACGCAGCACGAGGGCAAGGAATCGAGCGGAAATTTAGGGCTATTCTGCTGTTCTCACTCGTTTCGGTACGCAGGAGAGTGCGTTCGAGTCGCGTCATCGTGGTGTTCGCCCCGGGGCCTGAACACCGCAACTTGGGTGATTGATGCAGCGCGTGCGATCGGGCCATGTCGCGTCAACACTGACTCACGTATGCGGCGAGTACCGTGAAACGCTTCGAGCAGGCGGCTCGCGCGCCCCCAACGTCGATTTTTTTGCGAGCGCCGGTGTAGGCGCGATCCCGCTATGCCGGCAGCTCTTGGCGGTCGAGCTACGAGGCTCAGTGGTCGAGTTCGAGTGTCTCGACTTCGACGATCGGGCGCGTGCCAGACAGATCCTCGAGCTTGCGGCGTGCGGCGCGGCGCACGAATTCGGCCAAGCCGAGGCCGCGACCACCGCGGAAGGTCTCGACGGCGCGCGCGATTTCCTTGGCCACGGCGCGCAGCGCTTGCTCGTCGTTGTCGACGAGCGGCACGCCGCGGGTGCGCACGGCTGGCGGCGCCGCCAATTTGTCCGCGCGATCGATGGCCAGAGAAACGAAGGCGATGCCCAGTCGCCCGAGCTCGAGGCGCCGCTGGTACGTCTGGCTGGAGAGCGCCTCACCGCCGACCGCGATGGCGACGCGGCCGTGGGGCACGCGCTCCTCTTTCCAGAGCTTGTGACCGTCACACACCACCGGCGTGCCGTTTTCGACGACGATGGTTTCGTCGACGCCCAGATCTCGCGCCAGCTCTTGGTGGCGAAGCAGGTGGTGCAGCGTGCCGTGCACCGGTAAAAAGCAATTCGGACGGCACAGCTCGATCATGCGGGTCTGTTCAGTGCGTCCGGCGTGGCCGCTGGTGTGCACGGCCGGATCACTGAAGCGGGTCTTCAAGGTGATCCCGGCCCGGAGCAGATCATTCATCATGGCAAACACCGGTCGATCGTTGCCCGGAATGATGCGGCTCGAGAAGATTACCGTGTCGCCTTCGGCCAACGAGAGGCGCGGGTGCTGACCAATCGATAGACGCTTCAACGCAGAGTTGCGCTCGGCTTGCGTTCCGCCCGCGAGCACGAGCAGACGTTCGCGCGGCACGCTCCCCGCCTGGTCCGCCGACACGACCAGGTCACTCGGCCAAGACAGCCGTCCGATTTGCCGAGCAACCGCGCACTGGGTCTCCAGGCTGCGCCCGAAGAGGCATAGTTTGCGGCCGGTGCGCTGCGCGATTTCACCGAGCAAGATCAAGCGCTGGATGTTGCTCGCGAACATCGCGATCACGACGCGCGCCGGAGCCTTCTCGACCAACTCCTCGAGCGCGGCACCCACCCCGCGTTCGGAGCCGGCCCGCACAGGAACGTCGATGTTGGTACTATCGCTGAGCAGCAGGGAGATCCCCTGATCGCCGAGCTCGCTCAAGCGCGCTTCGTCCGTCGGCTCACCGTCGGGCGGATCGGGATCGAAATTGAAGTCTCCCGTGTGCAGCACGCTGCCCGCGGCGGTACGCATGTGCAGCGCGCTGGCCTCGATGATCGAGTGCGCCACGCGCACCGGCTCGATCGTGAACGGCCCGACTTGGTACTCCTGGCCCGCGTGCGCCTCACGCAGATCGAGCTCGGCGGGCGCGAACTGGTGCTCCAAGAGACGGCGCTTGGCAATCTCGAGCGCGTGCGGCGGTCCCCAAACGGGGAGCTCGAGCTCGGAGAGCAAGTACGGGAGCGCGCCTACATGATCTTCATGGCCGTGGGTCAAAAAGACTCCGTGCAGGCGCTCACGCTGCGCCAAAAGCCAGCTGAAGTCCGGGTGCCAAACGTCGATGCCCACGTCGTCGTCGGCGAAGGCGGCGCCGCAATCGACGATCACGATGCCGCCGGCTTGCTCCAGCGCGAAGCAGTTCATGCCGATTTCGCCCAGGCCTCCAAGGGGGACGATACGAATCTGATCGGGCGCTAAACTTGGGGAATATTGCACGCTGGGGGGCCTACCTGAGGAACTCCCGGGTGTAGCACGAGTCGCGCTCGGCAATTGTCCGTAGTATTCTCCGGTGATAAAGCTCCCCACGCGGAGCAAGTGAGCATCAACGTGGCAGAAATCAAAGCCGTCACTCCTGAAGAAGCCGCCGAATTGCTGAGCCAAGCGCACGTCTACGTGGACGTGCGGAGCGAACCCGAATTCGAAGCGGGTCACCCCGAGGGCGCGCTGAACGTCCCGCTGCTCAACGCGGGACCGGTCGGCTTGGTGCCCAACCCTGAGTTCTTGGCGGTGATGGAGAGCGCGTTCGGCAAAGACGAAGCGTTGGTGATTGGATGCAAGGCCGGCGGGCGATCGAAGCGCGCTGCGGAAATGCTGGCCCAGGCGGGCTTTTCGCGCTTGTCCGATCAGATCGCCGGCTTCGACGCCGGCAAAGACGCCTTTGGCCGCGCGATCCCCGGCTGGAGCCGCACCGCGCTGCCCGTGGGCACGGGCAAACCCGCCGGGCAAGCCTACGCGGACGTGAAGCAACGTAAACCGCGCTGAAATTTGCCGCGGGCCCAGTTCGAATTTGGGTTTGGGGGCCAAACTGAAACGTGCGCGCTTGCCGTGAGGGTCGCGGGCGTCGCTCCTCCATGAACTGCCGGGAACCGATCCGAGAAGCGGGTTCGCCCCTTCTGTGCCTGACTCACTGCGCAGCAATCGGCGCCTCCGCGATTGCTACCAGGCCCGCTTTGCGCCAGCCGACGCTCGCGAGCCAAGCTTCGCGAAGGAAAGCGAGTGAAGTTTGCTTTCATTCACGCGGAGAAGACCTATTTCGAGGTCTCGGCTTTGTGTCGAGATCTGAGGTGAGCCGCCAGGGTTACTACGCGTATTCGAAGCGCAAACCCGGCGTACGAGCGGCTCAAGAACAGGCTCTGCAGCAGCGGTTGAGGGCGCTGCCCACTAAGAGCCGCGGTGCCTACGGCAGTCCCCGCTGGCATGCCGCATTGCGTGCGGGGGCGTAACGAGTCGCAAAGCGTCGCTTCGAACGAGCGATGCGCAGCATGGGGCTTACGGGACGTACGCCTTGAAGGCCCCAGTACACGAGCGCCGACTACCTCGCGGTCCTACACCGTCACGACATCACCGTCGGCATGAGCCGAAGAGCTAACTGTTGGGGCAACGCGGTCGCCGAGTCCTTCTTTGCTACTATCGAGGCCGAGCTGGTGTACGACCGCACTAGGCACACACGCCTTGAACTCCGGGCGGCGGTTTTCGAGTACGTCGAGGCTTTCTACAACCGCCAACGCCTGCACTCGACGCTCGGCTACAAGACACCCCACGAAACCGAAGGACAACACGCTGCTGCCCACGCAGCCTGACAGGTGTCAACGAAACTGAGGGAATTCCACTCCAATCCGCCTCCTCTCGCTCTCTCTGCGCCCCCCCAAGCTCTCCTGCGGTCGGTCCCCGGGCCAGTCGCAATTTCTCGGTCTGCCGCCGACCGAGAAACTTGGGCGGACCAGACTTGGGCGGACCGAGCACGAGTCGCCCGCAAGACGCGCTCGCGTCCTGATCGCGCGGGCGACGGCCGGTGAGCGGTGCGGTGCGGTGTGGCGAGGAAAAAACAAATGGCCCTCCTCGTCGCATTTCGTCGCTCCGCGGCTGATTCCCCTCATCAGGCACGACCGTTCCAGCGCTGCGTTTCCTCGAGCTTCCGAACCGCGACGCCGAAGGCTGCGACGGGGCGCGACGTTCTCGCGTGACCATCAACCAGCTGCTAGCCACAGGGGCGAGCCTCTGTTAGGCACCCCAGGGAGATGATCCCGCGCTACACGCCCAAGGCATTCGCTGAGCTCTGGTCCGACAAAACCCGCTATGGCATTTGGCTCGATGTCGAGCTCGCGGCTTGCCAGGCGATGGAGACCGAGGGCCTGGTGCCCAAGGGTACGGCCGCCAGCATTCGGGCCAAAAACATCGCGCTCGACCCGGCCAAGATCGACGAGATCGAACGCACCACGCGTCATGACGTGATTGCGTTTTTGACGCACGTCGAGCAGCTTGCAGGCGAACCGGCACGCTGGCTGCATCGCGGCATGACCTCGAGTGACGTGCTCGACACGAGCTTCGCGATTCAGCTCGCGCGCGCCGCAGATCTGCTGTTGGAGCGAACCGACGCGCTGATCGCGGCCCTCGCGACGCGCGCCAAGGAGCACGTGCGCACGCCTCAAATCGGACGCTCGCACGGCATCAGCGCGGAGCCCGTCAGCTTCGGCATCGTGCTCGCCGGTCACTTGGCGGAGATCAAGCGTGGTCGCCTGCGGCTCGCCCGAGCTCGTCAGGAGGTCGCCGTCGGAAAGATTGCAGGCGCAGTCGGGACCTACGCGCACTTGTCACCGGAGCTCGAGGAACGCGCGTTGAGCAGCTTGGGGCTGGGCGCCGAAACGGTTTCGACTCAAGTGGTGGCGCGCGACCGTCACGCCAGCTTCTTTGCGGCTCTGGCCTTGCTCGCCGCTGGCATCGAGCGCTTCGCGACCAACGTGCGACACTGGCAGCGCAGCGAAGTGGGCGAGGCCGAAGAGCGCTTTTCGGCCGGACAAAAGGGCTCCAGCGCCATGCCCCACAAGCGGAACCCGGTGCTCAGCGAGAACTTGTGCGGCCTGGCTCGCGTGGTGCGTGCGGCCGTCACTCCCGCGCTGGAAAACGTCGCGCTCTGGCACGAGCGAGACATCTCGCACTCGTCGGTCGAACGCATGCTGGCGCCGGACGCGACCACCACCCTCGGCTTCATGCTCGAACGCTGCGCGGGGCTGGTCGAGGGCCTGGTCGTCTATGCCGACAACATGAAGCGTAACCTCGATCGCAGTGGCTCCTTGTTCTTCAGCGAAGCAATCCTGCTCGCGCTGATCGGCAAGGGGCTCGGTCGACAGGAAGCGTACGTGCTCGTGCAGCGCAACGCGATGAAGGCATTCCAAGGCGAGGGACAATTCCGCACCCTGCTGGGCGCAGACGCCGATGTGGTCGCGCGGCTATCGGCGGCCGAGCTCGATGAATGCTTCGATTTGGAGCACTCACTCCGCTTCGCTGAGCAAATCGTCGATCGCGCGATCCGTGCCTGAGGAGAGCGCGCGGCGGACCGGGCGCTCGCGCAAGTAGCGCCGCACGATCAGCAACAAAATGCTGAGCGCGTGCCAAGCGCGCACGCCGCTCTGCTCGTCGCCATACACCGGCCGCACCGGAACTTCGACGACGGAGAGACCGCGCGCGGCGAGCATCCCCAGAAGATCATTCGGATAACCGAAGCGAGGCCAGAGATCGTCCAGCGGCAAGCGCAAGGCGGCAGCACGCGAAATCGCGGTGTACCCACACTGGCAATCGTCCACGCTGAGGCCGGTGGCGAAGCGCGTAGCGACCGCCAGCAAGCGCCCCGCAAGGCGACGCGCGAGCGGCATGTCGCTCTTCTGCGCGTGCCGAAAGCGATTGCCCTTCACGTAGCTGGCGTGACCGAGCGCGACCGGCGCTACGACCTCGGTCAGATCTTCGGGCGCCATCTGCGCATCCCCGGCCATGACCACCAGCACGTCGCAGTCGGCCAAAAGGGCGGCGCGGTAGCCGCTCACGATGGCGGCACCGACGCCTCGGTTCTGTGCATGCACCACCAGTTCGACGCGCGGGTCCCCTGCCCCGATCACGACCCTCGCCGTGCCGTCATCGCTCGCGTCGTCGACCACGACGATCAGGTCCACGAAAGCGGGCATACCGGCGAGCGTCCGCTCGATCAAACGCGCTTCACGAAAGCAAGGAACGATCACGGCGACCTTCGCCGATTGCCACATGCCCCGTCGGCTAACACTTTCCGGACGGGCTGGAAAGCTAGATCCGATCTAAGGTAGCCCGCGAATCATGCGAACGCGCCGCGCGCTCATCTTCGTTCTCGCTGGCCTTGCCTCGGCATTGCTCTTGGCGTTCGTGTGGGCGCATGTGTCCTTCCCGAGTGACCGCACCCCAGAGGGCGCGTATTTGCGCGTCGTCATCGCCGTCAATCGGGGCCGCGCACAGGACTTCTTTGCCTATACGGAGACCCGCGCCCAGCATGCATGCTACACGATCCGCGACTACCGTAAGAAAACGCGCGAGCGCGTGCTGCAAAGCTTTCCCGAGCCGGAGCGTTCGCGGCTTGCCGCACAATACGTGGAAGAGGCCAGCGCGCCCGACGGCGCGGATGTGCTCGCCATCTACGCCAAGCAGAACGGCTGGATGAACCGCTTGCGCAAAGACATGTCCGGCATCGCTCGGATCGAGGTTCAAGGTGAGCGCGCGACGGTGCAGACCGCGCATGGCACCCGCTACCCGTTTCGTCGGCGCGACAACGGGATCTGGGGCCTGACGCTGTTCACGGCCACGCTCAGCGCGGAAGCAGAGAAGGCCGCGCGCGACTTGGCGTTGATCGACAAGGCCGCGAGCGACTACGAGCACGCGGCGAAGCTGGAGGCGAAGTGAAGCGCTGGCGCGTCGGCATCAGCCTGGGCCTGGTTGCCTTGGCCTGCGGCAGCGAACCGAATAAACCCGCCGTTCCAGCTCGAAATTCGCTCCTTTCCAGCGCGCCGCTGTCGGTCAATTACGCGAGCCCGGCGAGCTTTCGTTATCACCCGACCCGGCAAGCACCCGTGCAAGCGGAGCACCGGCTGAACGATGGCCGCGTGCTGCTCGCCGGCAAGCGTGGTGAACGTTGGCTGCTCGATCCAGTCACGCATAGCTTGGCCTCGGGCGCGAACCTCGCGCCCGAGGACTTGATCGCCATACTCGATGCCGACAGCGGCTTCTGGTTCGTGGGCGAGAGCGGCACCAGCTACGAGGCGAAGGACCCGCTTGGTCGTTTCGTGCGCTCCAGCGCTCCGCTCGAACCCTTGGTTCGAGTCAGCGCAGCGCGCCACTCGATCGTCGGCATCCCGGCCGATCACTCGCTTTCCCGCAGCACGGACGGCGCCGCATCGTTCTCTCGGGTGGGGCCCGCAGAGGTGTCTTTCGCCGACGTCGAGCTCGGCAGCGACGGCAGCGGGCTCGCGCTCGCCATCCCCGAGGCAATCTGGCTGACTCGCGATGAAGGCGCGAGCTGGTCGCTTTTGCCGGGCAAGACGCACGGCGCGTTCGCCTTGTCGCGCGATCGGCAAGGCCACGTGCGCGTCGACACCGTATTCGGACCGTATCGCTTCGCCGACGGCCCGCCGCGCCTCGAGGCCGGGCTGGATCCGACGTCGATCCAAGATTTGCCGGCAAACGCGCCGCCGCGGGGCCCTGACGCCGCTGCCCTGGCCGACGGCCGAGCGATCGTGCTCGGGACGCGTTACCTCGAGGTCGCAGCGCCTCCAGGTCGACCGAGCGACTACGAGCTTTGGCAAGGACCATTCGACGGCAAGCTCGAAGTGAGCGCACTGCCGCTGCTCAAGGACTGCCGCGCCGCGCGGCTGACGGGCTTCGATCGTTACCTCGAGCTTGCTTGCCTGCGCGGTTCGAGCGAAACGGGCAGTGTCCCGATCGCATTTTTTCGTAGCGAGGATCACGGGCGTCACTTCGACGCGGAACCATTCACGAGCTTTGGCACCCAGGCAGGCTTTCGTTTCGCGCTCGGTGCTTCGGGCACGTTGATCGCCACTGGCCTGTGCGGCGCGCCGAGTGCCGGTTGCAGCACGGGCGGGATGTTCGTGCGCCGAGAAACGCCGCGGGACATGCCGCCCGCCAAGCGTCGGCCCAGCGATCCAACGCTGCCGCGGGCCAAGTTCGAGCTCTTTGCGGCGGCCACCCCGACCTTGGCGGAGAGCGCGCTCGGGCTGACCTTCTCCTTGAATGGCCGCGTTGCCTACGCCATCGGGCGCCGCTCGAAGACCGGCGCGCTCGCGACGTTCGTCTCTCACGACGGCGGCAAGAACTTCGAGGTCCACGATCTCGACTTGGTGCGCGCAGACTCAGACGACGAAGACCAGTATTGGGAACACACTCAATCTTCGGTGCGACTCGAATCCTTCGCTGCCGCCGAAGACGGCTCACTTTCGGTCGTCCTGGCCGATCGTCATGGCCGCGCCCTGATCGTTGCTGACGAGCAAGGGCGGCTGCTCTCCGGCTCCAAGCCGCCGGACGAGCGCGCGCTCGTGGCCGCCGTCGGCATGCGCGCCTTCGCACTCTCGGCCAACTCGCGCAAGACTTGGGAATCGCTGGACGGCGGCGTCACTTGGCAGAGCCTGTCACGTTTTCCGCTCGCGCTCTGCGCAGCCGACAGCGAGTGCGAGGTCAAGCTGCAATGCGTGCCCGCGGGCTGCGTGATCGGCAATGAGATATCGCGCATCGGCTGGGCCGGCCAGAGCGAGGACGAGGCCAACGCTCTCCCACCACCGGGCCGGGAGTCGAGCCCGCTGACCGAGCGAAAAGTCCGCACGCCCATTGCGTGCGCGCTCGACGACGCGGCTTGGCAGACGCTGCCCGGAGTGCGAGAGCTCCCGAACTCTCGTGACGCCGCGCTCGGTAAGTCGAGCTTCGTCGCCCTGTCGAGCGATCCGACACACGCAGCGGCCGCGATGATCCATGGCTTCGGCGGAGCGCGCCCGCATCTTCAAACCGTGAGCTTGCTGAAGCCGATCGGACGCCCGAGCGAGTACGCTTACTTGGTGCTGGACCAAGTGGAAGGGGCCGCAGCGCTCCGCTATCGGTTGCCCGAAGATCCGGCGAAAGACGGCCATTTGCGCAATATCGAGCTGGGCTGGGACAACGCGCTTTCCGGGCAAGTCGGCCGCGCTCGCCTGGCCGATGGCGGGCCGGTCGCCCCCGCCGATTATCAACTCGGCGAGGCAGTGCAACGCGCCGATCCGGATTTGCTGAGTATCGGCGAAGGAGGACTTTACTTACGCCTGCACCACACTGCAGGTGACGTGCAGGACGCTTGGTTTTTCGACGGCCGCACGAGTACGCGCATTCCGCCCGTGAAGTGGCCAATCGCCGAGAACGTGCGCGGCCGCACCGAGATGGCGCGCACGGAAGATACGCACGTGCCGCTGATGCTGTTCGGACGCGGCACCGCGGTGGCCCGTGCGCGGCGAGTCGGCGCGGATTGGGAGTTCGACGCCGAAACCATCGCCTTGCCGGATCCCAGTGCATTCGGCCAAAGCCTGGTCAGCAACGTCGCCTACCTGGGCAATGCCTCGGGCCTCTACGTGCAGGCGCAAACCGGTGAAGGAGCCCGCGCCAGCGCCGCGTACCATGCGTTTCGCGCCAAAGGTGACGTGATGGGGCCGCGGGTTCCGGTGCCCACCCAAGCCAGCTTGTCCGATCGCCCCGGTCGATGCAGCGAGAGCGTTCTCGCGACGACTCCACGCATCGACGCGAGCTTTTTGCCTGGCACCCGGCACCCGCTGCTCATCACTGACAATTCCGATCCGCCTCGGCTGTTTCTGAGCGCGGGCGCCGTGCTCTATGGGACTCCCGAAAACGCCTGTGCCACCGCCCTCGACGCAGACGAGCTGGCCATCGACAACGCGGCACTGCGCCGCGAACGCGCTTTGTTACTGCTCGAAGACTTGGAGCACAGCTGGCTGTTTCGCTCGATCCCGGACTCGAACGCGGTGCAGTACCGAACCATGAAGTGCCACTTCGAACCCGACCTGGAGGTGCCCAGTGACGTCTACCACGCGCCCGGCACACTCGTGCCGCGCGGCGGGTAACGCTCTAACGCTGACGTTCCATCGCGGCGATCAGGCTCAAATTGCCGTGCCGATGGCCAGCGACGCTGCGACTTTGCTCGATCGTGTAGCGCCGGAGCTCCACGTAGCCCACGTCGTGCACCGGCTCGGAGTCGAGCTGGGAGCTCACTTCGACCAGCGCTCGAGTCGCCTCGAAGGCCGGGCCCGTGGCGGGTCCGAGCACCCGTACGCGCTGATAGCTCCGGCGTGTGGCCAGCGCCGCCAGCGTCCGCGCGTCCGCGAATCGCGGCGCGAATTCGCCGACCAGCCGCTTGAAACGGCCAGATTCGTGGCGCTCTTCGACGACGATGTCGAGCTCGGCCTGAACCAGGCGCGCAGCCAGCAAGGCCGACAGCAGATCGAGCTCGCTCGCGGTCTTCGGCACCACGACCAGCACCCGCGCCGGGCGATATGCGAACGTGTCGGCAAAGCCGAGCAGCTCCGCTTGCGCGTGCTCGACGAGTAGCTCGTGCTGCGCCGCGGCCTCGTAGCTCTTCAGTCGGCGCGCGAGGTGCGCCTGCTCCGGAGGCGTGGCGTCACGCAAGCTATCGGCGATGATCGCGCCGAGCTCACCGTGATCGAACGGTTCCGCGGCGCGCGTTCGCGCGGGAGGCCGATCCGGCACACGCGGACCGCGCGAGAGCGGCACGAGTGTGCGCTCCGAGCGCTCGCCAGTAACGCGCGTCAGGCCGAGCACGGTGTTGGGGCCACCCGCCTTGAAACCGGGACCAAAGCTCGACGCCTTGTGGCCGCCGAACGGTTGGCGTCCCACCACCGCGCCCGTGATCGGGCGATTGAGATACAGGTTGCCTGCATGCGCGCGCTCGAGGAACGCGGCCTGCTCGCTCAGATCGAGGCTCTCGAGACCCGCGGTGAGGCCGTACGGGGTGCCATTCAAGAGCTCGAGCGCGCCCTCGAAGTCTCGCGCTTCGATCACGCACAGCATGGGACCGAAGAGCTCGGTCTGGTGGGCGAAGCTGCCCGGCTGAACGCCCCAACGCACGCTCGGACCGACCAGGCGCGGGTTCTCCGTGCTCCGGGTCGGCGCAACCAGCCAGCTTTCGCCTGCATCGAGTGTGTCGAGCGCGCGAGCGAGCGCCCCGTTCGGGGGTCGAATCAACGGGGTGACGCCACTCTCGGCGTTCCAGGCCGAGCCGACCGGCAAGGTGCGCGTCGCGTCAGCGAGCTTTTCGCGAAAGGATGCGCTGCGAAACACCTCACGCTCGAGCACGAGCAGGCTGAGCGCACTGCACTTCTGCCCGGCATGCCCGAAAGCAGCACGCACCGCATGTTGCACCGCTTGCTCGCGATCGCTCATTGCGCTGACGATCAGCGCGTTCTTGCCACCCGTCTCGGCGATCAGATCGAGCCCCGGACGCAGGCGCCGAAAGAGCCGCGCGGTCTCCGTCCCGCCCGTGAGTACGACGGCATCGACGCGGCGATCCACGATCAGCGGCTCGGCCGCTTCGTCCTCGATCACGACCAGTCCTAGCGCCCAGTCCGGGATCCCGGCGGCGTGGCAAAGCGCCACCGCGCGCGCCGCCACGAGCGGCGTCTCCGGCGGCGGCTTGAGCAGCACCACGTTGCCTGCGACCAGCGCCGCCAAGGCCGAGCCGAGCGCGATCGAGAGCGGGAAATTCCAGGGCGGCGTGACCACCACCACGCCCTTCGGCTCGAGCGTGAAGCGCTCACGGAGCCGCGCATGTTGGCGCGCATAGTACTCGGCAAAATCGATCGCCTCGGAGACCTCGACGTCGGCCTCGAGCGCGCGCTTGCCGGCGTCGAGCACGAGCAAACCGACGAGCTCGCCGCGCGCCGCACGCAGGGCGCGAGCGACGGCGAGCAACGCGGCCTCGCGCTCTTCCGCCGGCCAAGCCGCAGTTCGCTCGCGCGCAAGATCGGCCTTCTCGAGAATCTCTTCGAGGGCCTCCGCGCCGATCGGTCGCCATTGATACGGCACGACACCGGGCCGCGACGGGTCGAAGCCGTCGCGCAAGGTTTCTCCGTCGTAGGTCGTGCCCGAGAAGCGCGAGTGGACGGCCTCGTGGCTCGCGGTTTGCGCAGCCGCGAGCGCCGCTTCGAGCCAGCGTCGGTTCACGGCCAACGTGAAATCGCTGTCCGGCTCGTTCTCGAAGCCGTCGCGACGCGGCTCGGACGACGGCTGTGTGCGATCTTGTCGGCGCCGCGGCGTCGTGTCGATCCCAGCGGCGCCAGCGAGTGCCGCGACGAACCGGCCCCGCTCCGCTTCGAAGCTTGGGTCACCCGCCTGCATGGCGAACGAGCGTCGCAAGAAATTATCCTCCGCCGTGTTCTCGTCGAGCCGGCGCACGAGGTAGGCGACGGCGCTCGCGAAGTCACGCTCGTCGACGCTCGGAGCGTAGACCAAGACTTGCCCCGCAACCTGCTGCACGACGCGACGCAGTGGGTCGGCCATGCCCTCCAGCATCTCGGGCTCGACCTCGGCTTCCACACCACGATTTGCGCGAAGGAGTAGGGTGAACGCGATGTCGAACAGATTGTGGCTGCCCACGCCGAGGCGCACCGCCCGCGCGTGCTCCGGCTGCGCGCCCACCTTGAGCATGTGACGGAAGCTCGAGTCGACCTCGGTCTTCGAACCGTAGAGCGGCAGCTCCCAGCCACGCAAGCTCGCCTCGATGCGCTCGAGCATCAGATTTGCACCCTTGACCAGGCGCATGCGTACCGGCGCACCGCCCCGCCGGACGCGCTCGCGCGCCCACTCGAGCAGACGCTTTTGATGGCCATGCGAGTCGGGAACGTACGCCTGGAGCACGATGCCGGCGGTCAGGTGCTGGAACTCCGGCGCGTCGAGCACGCGCGTGAAGAGCTCCACCGTGAGCTCGAGGTCGCGATACGCCTCCATGTCGAGGTACACTAACTTCGGCTCCGGCCCATGCGCGCTCGGCGCGGCGTTCGCGAGCGCCGCGCGATAGATTTCCGTCAGCTTTCCCGCGAGCCGGTCGAGTGTCGGCAGCCAGGCCAAAGGCTCGATGCGGGCATCGATGGACGAGAGCTTCACGCTGATGGTGGTGACTTCGGGACGCTCGAGCAAGGCGAGGTAGCTCGCGAGAAAGCGCGCGGCATCGCCCGCGCCAAGCACCTCTTCACCGAGGTGATTCACGTTCACACGCAGTCCCTGCAGCCTTCGCTCGGCCAGAAACGCGTCCAACGCTTTCGGCTCCGCGGGCGCTAGGTACGGCGCCGCGTCCTCGTAGATCCGGCGCCGGACGGCCCGCGCCGTGAGCTCGGGCAGCGCACTGCCGAAGGCCTGCAAAGCGCGCAGCTGCAATCGGTCCCAAGGGGCGAGCGAGCGCGGCGCGCCCAGGCTTCGCACCAGTGTCTCGACTTCGGCAACCAGGCGCGCGCCACTGCTGCTGCGGTGCGCGCGGTCCGTGAGTGCGGAGACGAACGCCTGTCCGGTCGGATCGCGCAAGAGCGCCGCGAGCCGCGCCGCGCGCTCCCTTTCGTTGGATTCCGCACCAGCGTGGCTCGCCTCGAGCAAGGCGCTCGCGAGCTCGACGCTCAGCGTAGCCAGGGCCGATTCGCTGAGTCCACGTGCGCCACGCAGAAGCTCCTGTGCGCGAGCGATGCCGCGCTCGTACGGAGACGACATGATCGCAAGCGTAGCGCCGTCCGGCTCCGATGGGTAGGGTACGCGCGAAGGATGCTGTCCAGCTCTCATCCCGGTCTGACCCGCGCGGCCGCCAAGCTCCGCCAAGCGGCTTTCGGGCCGCGCCGCTGGCCTTGGCTGGTCTTTGCCGTAGTCACGATGCTCGGCGTCATCCACGTGGCTTGGATTTGCGACGACGCCTTCATCAGCGCGCGCGTGGTCGATAATTTTCTATCCCTGCGTGGGCTGCGCTGGAATCCGCCCGAGCGGGTACAAGCCTACACTCACCCCCTGTGGCTACTGCTGATGATTGTCGCTCGTTGGCTCGAGCACGACGCTTATTGGTCGCTGCTCGGCCTGAGCATTGTCACGAGCGCGCTGAGCGTCGGCGCCATCCTCTGGACGAACCAGCGCCCAGAACCTTTCTTGGCGGCCGTTGCGGGCACGCTCGCACTGTCCAAAAGCTTCGTCGAATTCTCGACCTCGGGGCTGGAAAATCCGCTCACCCATTTGCTGCTCGTGCTGCTGTGGTGGCAGGCGCTGCGCAAGCCTTCGCCTTCAGTGCTGGTCGCAAGCCTCCTCGCGTGCTTGGCCGCTCTCGACCGTTTGGATCTTCTGCTGCTGTTCCTTCCGCCATTGTTTGCGCTGACCAAAGCCCAACCGGGCAGCTGGGTGCAGCGATCAAAACTGCTCCTTTTCGGCTTCTGTCCACTGGCCGCTTGGGAGTTGTTTTCGCTGGTGTATTACGGCTCGCTGGTCCCCAATACGGCGGTCGCGAAATTGGGAGCGGCCCTTCCGAGAACGGTGTTGCTCGGTCACGGGCTCGCCTACCTGCTGCAACCGACTTGGAACGATCCGCTCAGCTTAGTGCTGCTGCTGGTGGGGCTGCCGTTGGGCCTTTTGCGAGGAAGGGGCCCCATTCGAGCGTTCTGCGCGGGCGCCGTGCTCTACATCGGCTACGTGGTGTGGATCGGGGGCGACTTCATGGCCGGCCGTTTCCTTTCCGCGCCGGTGCTGGTCGCGGTGCTGACGCTGGTCGAGCTCGTGCCGGTACCGCGCGTGGCGGTTCAGCTCGCGCTCGGCGCGGCCGCGCTCGCATTGGCACAGGCTTCACCCACGCCGATCTGGGCCGCGCCCCTGCCGCCTGCGCGGGTCGAGGACTTCGCAGTGTCCCACACTTGCTTGGAGGGCGTTTGCGATGAACGGGCATTTTACGGGCCGTTCAGCAATTGGCGGCGAGTAGAGATAGGCGAAAACCCGACGCATCCCTGGGCCGTGCGGGGCCTAGCTTGGTCCAAGACGCCCGAGCAAACGCACATCGCCGGCGCGATCGGCTTCCGCGGTGTATTCGCGGGACCCGAGGTCTTCATCGTGGACTACTTCGGACTGTCCGATCCACTGATCGCCCGGTTGGCGCCGGATCCCAAGCTCCACCCGTGGAAGCCAGGGCACTTGAGGCGCTGCATTCCTCTCGGTTATCCCGAGGCGACGCGGGTCGGCCCGAGCGCCCTGGCTGACGCTTCACTTCGCGAATATTACGGACTGATCTGGCTCGTGACTCGCGGAGATCTCTGGTCGACCGAGCGTTGGCGCGCGATTTGGAAACTGAATACCAGCGAGTCCCGCTTCAAGGGCAGCTACACTTGCCGAAGCTCGGCACCGCTCGATGCGCCGGTGCGCTGACATGCATTCCGAAGCCACGGAGCTCACCCCCGACGCGCTGATCTCGGCCGCTGATTTTCGGCGTCGGCCCGCGCGTAGGCTGGCCGCGCTGTTCGTGAGCGTGGTGTCGGTGCTCTACGGCGGTTCCTTGATCTTGGCGCGCTGGGACTACCAAGCGAGCGCAGACAGCTACTATCACTTCGCAGTCGCGCGCGAGATCGCGCAGGGGAACTTTCGCAGCGAACTCGCGCCTCGGTTGCCGTGGACGATCTTGGGTCAATTGCCGGTCGACCACTACTTCGGGTTTCACCTGCTGCTCGCGCCGTTCGCAGCCTTGCCCAGCGCGGTTTGGGGATTGAAGCTGGCGACGCTGGTGTTCTTCGTTGCCGTGCCGCTGTCCATTTACCGGTTCTTGGCCGCGCGCGGCGCGCGTTTTGCCTGGGCGTGGTGTTTTCTGCCGCTGCTCTTCGCTAATCAGGATTGGCGCTACTTGATGCTGCGCGGAGGCAATTGGCTGGTCGTCCTGTCGATTCTTTTTCTTCAGGCCGCGTTCTTCACGCCCAAAAAACAGAGTCGGCAGATTGCGATCGTTTTGGTCTGCTACGCCGCCACCCTGTCCTATCAAGGTGGCTTGATCTTGCTCCCCCTTCACCTCGGGGCGCTGTGCTCGGCATTGCTCCTGCGCCGAGACGCGATCGACAAAGCGCAGCTGACGGAGCCGCTGTTTACGGTTCTGGGGCTCGCGCTGGGGCTGCTCGTCAACCCATACATGAATGGCAGCGCCGCGACGTTCCGATTCCTCTGGTTCCACCTCGGGTACATGAATCTCGATCCGGCTGGTCTGTACCCGGGGCTGCGCGAGTTCGGGCCCGTGCCGCTCGCCTATCTGACCGCAAATCCGGAGTTCATCGTCGCGCCCGGCTGCCTCCTGGCGGCCGCAGGTTGGATTCTGGTTCGCGCTTGGCGGGGGCAGCGGCCAAGTTACGCCGTCTGCGTGTTGCTCGGCGCAGCGCTCACGGGACTCGTGCTCAGCGCGCGCGCGATCCGCATGCGCGAGTACGCGGTACCTTGGGCGGTGATGTTTTTCGCGACCGCCGTGCCGCCTTGGCCGTGGCCGACGCCGCTGCTGCGAAAGGCCGCCGGGCCACTGCTAGGCACGGCCGTGTGCGTGCTGTTCTTGGTGAAATGGCCAGATACCTTCGATCTGTTGGGCGAGTACCTGCCCGCCGCCCAGTACGAAGGCGCGCGCAGAATTTTGCAAGCCTATCGGGGTCCCCCGGTCTTGAACGTCGCCGAGGGTGACTACCTGACGCTGCGCTGGGAGGACCCGGACGTGGTCGCGGTTCAGGCGCTGAGTCATTACTTTCTGTACCCGAATCGCCCCGTCTTCGACGATGTGACGGTCATTCGCGAATCGCCGAGTCGCCGCGCGCGCCTGCTCGCGCTGCAGCGATTTTATCAGCGCGGCGTGCGTCTGGTCGCCGTGCAGCACAGAAATCTCGCGTACCAAACCTTCGAACAATCTCCGGACGCGTTTCGCCGCGTCTTCACCTCGCCCGCGAAGATCACGCCGCAGTTCCGTTGCTCGATCTACGTTCTGGATGCGGCCGGCATCGCCGCTGCCATCGCTGACGGAGAGCAGCCATGACTCTTTCGACGACGCGCGCCCCCATGCTAGTGAGGCAATATGATTGATCACACCGGACTCGACGTGAGTGATGCAATAAAAAGCCGTCGCTTCTACGAGCAAGCGCTGGCGCCGCTCGGCTACCAGGTGCTGATGGAAGTTCCGCCTGAGTTCACCGGCGGGGCGGTAGTGCTGGGCATGGGCGTGCCTCCGAAGCCCGATTTTTGGATCCACGAAGGCACCCCGCAGAAGCCGCACCTGCACGTGTCGTTCCGGGCCGAAAATCGCCTCGCGGTGGACGCTTTCTACCAAGCAGCCATGGCCGCCGGCGGCAAAGACAACGGCCCACCGGGCTTACGGCCGCACTACCACGCCGACTACTACGCTGCGTTCGTGCTCGATCCCGACGGGCACAACATCGAAGCCTGCTGCCACACGCCCAGCTGACGTTTCACGCGGGTGCGCAAGTCAGCCTCGGCCGCGAGCTCCAGCGCCGGGAGGGATGTTGTTGATGGTCACGCGAGAACGGCGCGCGGCGTCGCAGCCTTCGGCGTCGCGGTTCGTTGCCCGCGCGGGCCGGCGCGGCTGCCGCCACGACGCTGGGTGCAAATCCCGCAGCCCAGGGCAGCCCATCCCAGCAAGCGCGCCCTTTTCCGCGCGGCCCCCCACCTCAAGCCCGACGCAGCGTAATCAGCGCGATCTCCGGTGGTACGGCGAGGCGCATCGGTGGGCCCGTCGTGCCCAGGCCCGCGTTGACGTACATCGCGGTCTTTCCCGAATGCACCAAACCTCGCGAGCGTTGGCCCGTGAGGCGCGCGAGGTTGAACCGCTGGCTCAGGAACGGAACGCCGAGTTGCCCGCCGTGCGTGTGACCAGTCAGGATCAAATCGGCGCCGGCCGCAGCAGCGGCGCTGAACGTCCACGGGTAATGCGCCAGCAACACGACCGGCGCGTTGGGAGCGCACTCTTGGACGGTGCGAGTGACTTCGGGCGCCGTCGCAATGCGGCCATCGATGCCCGCCACGTTCAAGCTCGCAGCGCCCCTGCGGATGACTTGCGAGGAGTTACGCAGCACGGTGGGGCCGTGCTCGGCGACGAGGCGCGTGAGCTCGTCGTTGTTCGATTGATCGTGGTTGCCCATCGACACGAACACGCCATCCGTCGCGCGGAGCGCTCCCAGCGCCTCGGCAACATCACGATAAAAGCCGCGCCCACTGGTCACGAGATCCCCCGTGACCGCGACCAAGTCGGGCTCGAGCGCGTTGCTCATCGCGACCCACTCGAGCGCGCGCGCCTTCGGGTCGAAGCTGCCCACGTGCAGGTCGCTCAACTGAGCGATCCGATAACCCTCGAACTCGGGCGGCAAACCGGCGATCACGACCGTCATCCGGCGGATGCGCACGAAACGTCGTTCGATCCAAATGGCCCACACCGAGGTGAGCAGGCCAAAGGCATAGGCGTAGCCCTCGCTCAACCGCCAATACTCGAAGCCCAGATGTCCCAAGGAGCCACGCCAAGCCGCGACCGCCAGAGCCAGCAGCGCGCACACGGGGCTGAGCAAGAGGGCCAAGGTGCTCGCGCCGAAATGTACGAACAGCGGCTCGTCGAACCAGCGCGTGATCCAACGCGGACGCGGCTCGTCGCGCATTTGCGCGATGAAACGCCGCAGCGTGATGAAATAGAGCAGC
Source organism: Pseudomonadota bacterium (assembly GCA_037200885.1). Taxonomy (GTDB): domain Bacteria; phylum Myxococcota_A; class Polyangia; order Polyangiales; family Polyangiaceae; genus PMG-095. The sequence goes on along the minus strand of JBBCIN010000001.1, from coordinate 164,777 downwards.
GCGCTCACGCCCAGTGCGCCAGTGGCGGGCACATGCTCCGACAGTGCAAGCGCGAAAACCGCGTTCGCGCAGGCCATCACGCCGATCGGCAGCCAATACAGGCGCCGCCGGCGGAAGCTCTTGGACGCGTTCGAGCCCGAGCGACGCGCGGCGGGGGCGTGGCTCGGGCTCGGGACGGCTTCGTTCAGGCTTTCACCAGATCAGCGAGCTTGGCCTTGGTGGTGAGGCCGACATGCTGAGCAGAGCGCTCACCGTTCTTGAACACCATCACCGTGGGCACGCCACGAACCCCCAGCTTGCCTGCGGTAATCGGGGAGTCATCGATGTCGAGCTTGCCGACTTTGACCGTGCCGTGGAGGTCGTCAGCGAGCTGATCGACGATCGGCGCGAGTTGCTTGCAGGGGCCACACCAGGTCGCCGTGAAATCCACCAGGACCGGAACTGTCGATTTCAGGACTTCCTGCTCGAAGTTGAGGTCGTTGAAAACATGAACCTTATCGGATGCCATTGGGACCGCTCTCCTGCGCTGTGATTGAGTAACGGGGGGAAAGATAATGCTTGTTCAGAGGTCAGGGAACCCCCCGTAGCCCGCGCGCTCGTCGGGTTGTTCTGCCCCACGGCTTTCCCGCCCCCGGACCCGCTATCGTGCCGGCCCGCGCGACGAGGTTGGGAGCCCCGCCCCAAACGGTGCAATATCCGACCCTTATGAGACGCGCGAGCGAAGAAGTCGGCGCTGAGTTCGCCGAGAGTTTGCCGGGTGAGCCATGGAACCCGGCGTGGACGGCTGATAGAGTGATCGAGACGCTCGGACCCCTCGCCAGCGACGAACGCCAGGCACGGATCCAGTCGGTGATCGAACAGCGCTTGGAGAGCGTGACCGTGCTGCTGGATGCGCCGCACGATCCTCACAACGGCTCCGCCGTGATGCGCACCTGCGATGCCTTCGGGGTGCCGACCGTACACGTGGTCGCGCGCGTCGAATCGTTCATGATCGCGCGCCGCATCACCAAGGGCACCGAGCGATGGCTCGAGGTGCACGACCACAAAACTCCCGAGGGCGCCGCACACCATTTGCTGGAACGCGGCTTCGAATTGGTGGCAACGCATCCCCAGGGCGAGCTCACACCTCCGGACTTGGCGCACATCCCGCGGCTCGCTTTGTTGCTCGGCAACGAGCACGACGGGATCTGCGAGCCGCTCCTGCGCCACACCAAACGCGCCGTACGCATCCCGATGCGCGGCTTCGTGGAGAGCTTGAACGTCAGCGTGGCCGCGGCCGTGCTTTTGTCGGCCGCCACCCAGGGCCGGATCGGTGATCTTCCACACGCGGAGAAGCGCCGCTTGTATGCCCGCGCGCTGTACCGCTCGGTGCCGCGAGCCGCCGAGATCCTCGCCGCAAGCCTGCCGCGCTGAGCAAAGCCAGCAAACGCGATAAAAACAGCGAGCGTTGTTTCAAATCCGGCCGGGGCGTATTACGGTTCCGCCCCACTGCGATGCCCCGGCACCCCCATGAACTCAGCGTCGTCGGCACGGGCACACGCGTCACCGGCCGCATCAGCGGGGCCGGCGCGTTGCGCATCGAGGGCAAGGTCATGGGTGACGTCAACGTAAACGGCGACACCGAGGTGGCCGAAGGCGCGAGCGTCGAAGGCAACCTCAGCGGCGAGAGCCTGGACATCGCCGGCAACTTGCTGGGCGATGCCCGCGCGAGCGGCGCGATCGCCCTGCGCAGTTCGGCACGAGTCCGCGGCGAGCTGCGCGGTACGGAAATCTCGATCGAAGCCGGCGCCCGCGTTTCGGTGCGGCTCGAAACAGAGTTCGAGCTCGATTTCGGCACGGCTCAGAAGCGCCGCTGAATCATTTCTAAGCAGCAACTGGAAGAGGCGACACGGATGGCAGGCACGGTGATTGGAGAAGGGCTCACCATCGAGGGTGACATCTCGGGCGACGAAGAGATCGTGATCCACGGCAACTTGCGCGGCCGGCTCACCACGACTGACGCGGTGACCGTCGGCGGCACGGCCGTCGTCGGTGCAGACATCACTGGCGCCAGCTTGAGCGTGGCCGGCCAAGTCACCGGTGACGTCACGGCGTCCGAACGCGTCGACATCCAAGCGGGCGGCAAGCTCGTCGGTGACATCAAGGCCGCGCGCTTCACGATCGCAGACGGTGCCTCGTTCAAGGGCAACGTCGATATGGAGGTTTGAGGCGCATGGCCGAGACTTCGGTGATCGGCGCGGGAACTGTCGTCAGCGGGCACGTCCGCGGACAAGGCTCGCTCGAAATTTTGGGCCGCGTCGAGGGCGACGTGAGCGTCACGGGCAACGTCGTGATCGGCCCCGCGGGTCGGGTGCGCGGCAACGTGAGCGGCGCGGAGCTGCGGATTTCCGGCCAAGTGCAGGGTGATTTGCGCGGCACCCTGGCGGTGCTGCTCGAACCGGGCGCGCGCGTCGCGGGTGACATTTCCGGGCCGCGTGTCGGCATCGCGCCGGGCGCGCTGGCGCGCGGTCACGTCCAAACCGACGGTGAACCCGCGCTGGCCGCCGCTCGCGCGCCGACGCCAGCAGCGCGTCCGGTCGCTGCGGTGACCCCGGTCGCCGCGCGTGCACAAGTGGCCCCGCCCGTGCCAACCAGAGTCGAAGCCAAGGCGCCGCTCCCCATGTCGGCGCCTCGAGTCGAAGCGAGGCCCCCGCTGCCGCCGCCCAAGCCCGCGCCGCCCAAGCCAGAACTGCGCAAGCCCGATCCGCCGCGCGTCGCTCCTGCTCCGCCTCAAGCGGAATTCACGCCGGTCCGCCCGATCAAGCCTGAGCCGCGGCGGCCACCGCCGCCGGTCGTGCCAGTGATCAGCAAGGGCACGAAGGCAAAAAAGAAGAAGAGCCACGACTGATTGCGGCTTTCGGCACGCGCCGCTAGGTTCGGCGCCATGCTCGACCCGACGAAACGTGCACGCCTGATCGATCTGCTTCGTGAACTGAGCTTCGAGCGTCGCCGCGTGACGCTCGCCTCCGGTCGCGAGAGCGATTTCTTCATCGACTGCAAGCAGACCATCCTCACCGCCGAAGGTCACGCCTTGGTCGGTGAACTGATGTTCCAAGCCCTCGATGATTTGCCTACATGCGACGCAGTCGGCGGAGTCGAGCTGGGCGGTTGTCCGCTGGCGAGCGCGGTGTCCTTGGTCAGCTTCCAAAAGGGCCGGCCATTGACCGGCTTTTACGTGCGCAAAGCGCGCAAGGATCACGGCACGGCGAAACTCGTCGAGGGCGACAAGTCGCTCAAAGCCGGCACTCGCATCGCGCTCTTGGAGGACGTCGTGACCACGGGCGGCTCCAGCCTGAAAGCCGTGGAAACGTTGAAAGCTGCAGGTGCGGTGGTGGTGGGAATTATCGCACTCGTCGATCGCTTGGAGGGCGGAGCGGACACGATTCGCGCCGCCGGCTTGCCGCTGCTGACGCTATCGACGCGCGCTGACTTCATGGAGTAGCCTGAAGCGGATGCCCGCGCTCCGCCCGTCGACTGCGCTGCTGGGCTCGCTCGCAGCGCTGTTCGTGGGTCAGACCGCGCACGCCGGTTCCGAAGTCAAAGAGCGCGCGATCAGCACGGATGAAGTCGTGTCCTGGCTCGATTCGAAGAGCGACGTGCCCGCGCTTTCCGCCGACCAGGGCATAGACGAAGCAGAGCTCACGCCGGTTCCGCCCCCCCGGCACCGGGGCTTCGTCGTCGAAAGCAGCGTCGGCGCCTTTGGCCAAATCGGCGAGATGAAGAATACCTCGCCAGTCGCGCCCTGGTTCCACTTGCAAGTTGGCTATGAACCGCTGCGCTTCTTGATGGTGTTCGTGGAGGGCGATCTGGTTTTGTCCAACACTTCGTATGCGCCCCCGCCCCCGCCCGAGCGCACCTACGCCTTGTGGGGTGTCGGCGCCGGCCTGCGAGGCACGGTGAAAGCCAGCGAACGCGTGGGTCTGTACCTTCAGGTCAGCCTCGGTGGTGCCGAAGTCACCGACGACGTGCTGTTCACTTACGGCTACAAGGACGCGGACAGTTTCAATTTGTACCTGGCCGCCGAGCTCGGCGCCGAGTGGTACCAAGTTAGCCCTCATTGGGCCCTTGCCGTGCACGGTGGCGTCCGTGACTACACCGCCACCTTCAAGCGAGAATTCAGCAGCCAGCCGCCTTTGGCCTGGGTTTCCGGTTTGGCCCTCCGCTATACGTTTTGAGCCTTTCGACAGGTGGGCGGGCGTTTCCCGCTTGCCTTCGAGCCAGGTGCTAGTAAAAAAAGCCTCTTCTTTGGTTGGCTCTTTTCCGGGCGGTAACGTGAGTTCCGTCCGCGCTCGTCGGCGTGAAGTCACGTTCGGCTAAGCGGAAGGTTCGCGAGATTGGATAGCGATCTGGCCGAATCGATTTCTGCGCTGCGTGACGCATTCGCGCAACGACACGTGCGGGCCAAGTTCGGCAAGGCCGAGGCGGCAGCGGTGGATCAGCTCAAGGCACAGTTGAAGCTGCCCCGGCGCTTCCGTGAGTTTTTGCTGGCCGCCAACCCGGAAGACGTGGAGACACGGACGCCCGCCGAGCGGATCAAGCTGATCCCCGCCGAGCGCCTGATCGAAGAGCAGAACGGCTTCGCCTTGGCCGAGTCCGGCACGCTGCGCTCGGGCGCCGCCGCAAACGGCTGGCGCTCGGGTTGGATCATCATCGCCCATAGCTCTTTGCTCGGCGATCCCTATTTCTTGGACGTGTCGAGCCCCGACCCCGAAGGGGACTGCCCGGTGTACACCGCGATGAGCGGCACCGAGCAGTGGAAGCCGCGGCTCTGCGCTTCCAGCTTCGCCATGTTCCTGCGCATTCTGGCGGTAGGAATGGACGTCGCCAAAGGCTTCCCCGAAGACGACATCGATATGGACGACGAGCAGGTTTTCCGCGAAGCCCTGGGCCCCAAGATCCGCGAGTACGATCCCGCCGCGCTCAAAGCGGGGCACTGGACATGACCGCAGAAGCCGCGCTGCGCTCGGTGACGCAGGGCACAGCGGAATACGACGCGCTCCTTTCGCGCCTCACCCGCCGAGGCGAGAGTGATTTGGATCGCGTCGAGCCCGCGGTGCGAGAGATCTTGAGCGCTGTGCGCAGCGAAGGCGACGCAGGGCTCAAGCGCTATGTCGAACGCTTCGAAAAACGCTTACCCAAAGCCTGGCTCGAGCGTGATTATGGCGGCGAAGCCGCCTTGCACGGCTTGCCGAAACCGGTCGCCGAGGCGCTGATCGAAGGGGCGGCGCGCATCCGTCGCTATCACCAGCGCCAAGCCGAAAGCCTGGGGGGGTTCGAATACACCGAACAAGGCGTCACACTCGGTAGCCGGGTCACGCCGCTCGCCCGCGTGGGCGTGTACGCCCCGGGCGGCAAGGCGCGTTACCCATCGAGCGTGCTGATGTGCGCCGTGCCTGCACAGGTCGCCGGCGTGAGCGAAATCATCGTGGCCAGCCCAGATACCAGCCCGGAGGTGCGCGCGGCCTGTCATTTGGCCGGCGTGCATGCCTTGCTGGATGCCGGCGGCGCCCAAGCCATCGCGGCCCTAGCCTATGGCACTGAATCGGTACCGCGCGTCGACAAGATCGTCGGCCCGGGCAACATCTACGTCGCGGCGGCCAAGCGCTTGGTCTTCGGTGAGGTCGACATCGACAGCATCGCTGGCCCGAGCGAAATCCTGGTCGTGGCCGACAACAGCGCCGATCCGGTGCTGGTTGCCGCGGATCTGTTGTCGCAGGCCGAGCACGACGAAGCCGCCTACCCCCTGCTCGTGACGAGCGACGCGACCCTCGTCGCGCGCGTCCAAGCCGAGCTGACTCGGCAGCTCTCGGATCTTCCGCGTAAAGCCATCGCCGACGCATCGGTCAGCAACAACGGCTACGCCTTGGTCGTGAAGGATCGCAGCGGGCTAGTCGCCGTCGCCAATCAGCTGGCGGCCGAGCACGTGGCGGTGCACACCGTCGAGCCGCGCGCGCTGGCCGACCGCATCCTGCGCGCGGGCGCGATTTTCGTGGGCTCGATGACGCCCGAGGCGGCCGGTGACTACCTCGCGGGTCCCTCGCACGTACTCCCCACGGGTGGGGCAGCACGCTACGGCGCGCCGCTCGGCGTGTACGATTTCGTTTCGCGAACGTCCATCATCGACTACGAGCCGTCCGCGTTGATCGCGCAGGGCCCGAAAATTACCGCCTTCGCGCGCGCAGAAGGTCTCGAGGCACACGCGCGCGCGGTCGAGTTTCGCACGCTTCTCAAGTCGTAACCGGGCGCTCGCTGGCGCAAAGGTATATCCTATGCCCGCCTTTGTCTTCGGTACGAGGAGTGTCGATGTCTGCGAGCTTTATCCGTCGGCTACTGATCTGTGCGGTACTTGTGCTGGGCGCTACCGGTTGCGCCAGTGAGCGAGCGCCGATCAATCGCGTCCAGGCCAACGCGCTGAAGAAATCGTTCTTCGTCGGAGAAGACCTGGCAGATCCGAAGGACAACCCCGAGTTCTACTACCGTCCCACGATCGTGGACGTCGACTACGGCGCCTCGCAAGACGAGCTGTTCACCGCCAGCGGCGCGCAGACCATCGCCCGCATCAGCTTCGAGATCAGCGAAGACTTGCTGGTGGCACGTTTGACCTACGAGCGGATCGCCGACACGACCGGCAACGGCACGCCGAACTCACCGGATCAGAACAGCGGGCAGATCGTCGCCGCGTTCAAGATCGAGAGTCACTTCGACATCAAGCGGGGCTACAACCCGACCACCGGCGAAGAGCTGAACATCGTCGAGGAAAACACGACGGACAGCCCTTGGTACGCGCGCGAGTACATGCGTGTGGACTGGTCGCAGAACTTGATCACCAGCGCCTACCAGTTGGACACGTTGGCGGCGATGACCGCCTTCGATGCCACGTTTCAATACGAACCCGTCGCCTATTCCGCCACCAATCCGACCGATCCCGACGCGCCGCTTTTCGATCCGACCAGCGGCTACTTCGACATCACGAACAAGCTGTTCGTCACGCCGCAGAGGGTGTTCACCCCGTTTGGCTATGTGCCGGCTTGCTTCCTCACGCCGGACTATTTCAACGGAACCGGCCCGGCAGGCAACTGCGATCCAACGGAGGTCAAAGTACGCCTGTCTTTCCGGCGGGTGGTCGACCACGACTACGAGCCAGTGCATTGGGACGGCGCGCGCATGGACATGTTCGGCATGTTCACTACCGGTACCGTGAACCCCGACCGACTCGGTTACGATCGCAACTACGGCGTCGTGGACGACAAATGGTATCGCTTCGTGTCGCGCCACAACATTTGGGAACGCAGCCACGCGAGCGATGCCGACGGTCAGCCGATCCCCTGCTACACGGACGAGACCACGCCCGTCGACGCACTCCCCTCACGCGATGAGGTCGACGGCGCGGGCAACCCCGGACCCGATGGCACCGACGATGAGTGCGAGGCCGCAGGCGCCGGCTCGCGTTGCGATCAATTCAGCCACAAATGCACCTTGCCGTATGCCGAGCGCACGCTCAAAGTCTCGCCGTTTTATTACGGTCCCGAGAGCGACCCGAGCTTGTTTGGTTCCGCGGCGGAGGCGCTCAGCCAATGGGACGGCGCGCTTCGCCAGGCCGCGCAAACTGCGCGCTACGCGGAGTGCATTCGCGTTCGTGGCGGCGTCACCCCAGCCGTGATCGCCGACTGCAAGCGCGACTACGATCCGAGCCTAGAAGCGGCGCTGGCGACCTTACCCAAGGTGTTCACGCTCTGCCACAACCCCGTGATCGCCGATGACGACCCCGCCTGCGGTAGCCCGGGCTTGCTCGCTCGCGTGGGAGATCTTCGCTACCACATGATCAACCTGATCCAGAAGCCGCAGACGGCGTCGCCTTGGGGCATCATGGTCGACGCGGTCGATCCGATCACGGGTGAGGTCGTGGCCGCGAGCGTCAACCTGTGGAACGCGGTCACGGACATCGCCGCGCAAGGCGCGGTCGATACCATGCGCTGGTATCTGGGCGAGCTGTCGAACGCCGACATCAGCAGCGGCAATTATCAAAAGGGCGCCATCAACGCGAACGTTCGGGCGCCGCAAGCGGCTTCGTCGAGCCCGCCCCTGTTGAGCGAAGCGGACGTGAAGGCACGGCTGGCCGCGCTCGACACCCGGCTGAACGACGGCACGAAGCAAGACCTCCCGTCGCCCAGCGTGGGGGCGCGAGCGCTGGCGGATTGGGCTGAATCTGCAACGCGCCAGAAGTTCGGCAATTCGGTGCTGGGCACCGGCAACGCCGGCATCGATGGCCGCATGACGGCCGCGCGTGGCTCGCCCGTCGAATCGCAGTTGATGACCGCGCAGTACATGCACCTGGCAAGCTTGGATCCCCGGCAGCAGCCGAGCGACGACCAAACCAACATGGCCTCGCCGCTGCGCGGCAACTTCGCCCAGTTCTTGCTCGATTTCGAGCAACAGCGACAAGTGCAATTGGCAGCCCTCGGTCGCTGCTCGGAAGAAGCACCCGAGCCGAGCAGCATGGCCGACTGGGCGGCGATCATGAACAAGAAGTTCCCGCTCGCCGACGAGGACCCGAATGCGTCCGGCGTGCAGGCTTCTGCCGCCGCAGTCGCCACACGCAACGAAAAATGGCGCGACTTCATTCGCCGCCGGCTCACCGTGGGTGTGCTCGAGCACGAGCTCGGTCATTCGATGGGGCTGCGCCATCAGTTCACTTCGTCGTTCGATGCGCTCAATTTCCGGCCGCAGTATTGGCAGCTGCGCACGCAAAATGGCACGCAGACCAAGGCCTGCACCGCCGCCACGACCGACGGCTCCACCTGCACCGGCCCGCGTTGGTACGACCCCATCACCCAAGACGAGCGCGACGGCCTGATCTGGCGTTGGCAACAGACCTCGGTCATGGATTACGCGGGTGATTTGACGCAAGACACCCTCGGAATTGGCGCCTACGACCGAGCCGCGGTGCGTCTGGAATATGGCGACGTGGCCGACGTCTGGGATGAGCCGGCGACGGTGAATTGCCGCCCGGGCGGCACGGATCCGCTCGGCAACGCGGCCATGGGCGCTCAGTGCACGCCAAGTGGTACCGCGCTGCACTCACTGCTCGACGGCTTCGGCGGTATCTCCGGTCCGTTTTACAATAACGGCAGCCAATATCTTCACTACTCGCAGCTGCACAAGCAGCTGAATCTGGTTCGCGATTGCCAGCCCGCCGACACGAGTGCTCCCGCCAATTGGGATGAGGCCAAGGATGGCGTATACAGCCCAGAATTCGACGGCGAGATCGTGGCGGGCACGGTGTGCAAGGGCATCCCCACTGACTACGTGCCCTTCCGCGAGCTTTCACCCGACACCGGCGGCTTCGTGCAGGAGCCTGCGATCGGCGACAACATTCAACGCAACTTCGACCCGATGGGGCGCGTGCGACGGCCCTACATGTTCGGCACCGACAACTACGCGGACATCGGCAATCTTCCGGTGCTGCGCCACGACAACGGCGCAGACGCCTACGAAGTCGCTCACTACATGATCAGCGAGTACGAGGATCGCTACCTGTTCGACGACTATCGACGCAACCGCACCACCTTCAGCCTACGCAACGCGTTCATGCGCGGGGTCGATCGCTACAACGCAAAGTTGAAGGAAGTGACCAAGGGTTTCGCGCTGTATAACGAGCTGTTCCAAGCGACGGGCCAGTTCGACACCTTGACCGCCGAGGGCGGCCCGCTGCAGCCGAGCGCGTTGTCCGCGTCGCTGGTGTTCGATCACTTCGCGCGTATCCTGACGCGCCCGAGCTCGGGGGCGCACTTCAGCGACACGGCTTGGAGCCCGTTCCAGACGGCGCTGCTGCGTTCCACCGATCAGAATTCGGTCACGGTCCCCACCACGGCCAAGACTTTTCTGATCCCGGACGGTTCGACTGGCATCGGCAGCGACGTCAGCTGGGGCGGAAGGCTGCTCAACAATTCGCTCGACGAAAGCAAGGGATACTATGCCGTCGACTATCAGCTGAACGTCGGCTCGTACTACGACAAGACCCTCGCCGTCGACATGTTGACGGACTCCGAGGATCGCTTCATCAGCCAATCGCGAGATGACTTCCAGGACGGTCGCTACCGCAACACCAGCTTCGCTACGCTGTTTCCCGAAGGCGTGCGGCGCCTGCTGGCCAACACGCTGACCGAGGACGAAGACATCAAGGGCTGGCGCGTGGCATCGACCAAGGGCGTGCCGAATCTGGACGCGCAGGGCGGGCTGACGCAGCCGATGGGCTTCCGTTCATGGTGGCCCAAGGACGAAGCGCAAACCTGCTGGCCGACGCAGGGGCGCCTGTTCTGCCAACAGTTCCCGAGCGGCACGGAGGTGGCCAACGGCACACCGGCCGAGTCACTGCCCGTCGATCCGGAAGTGGGCTTCGAAGTCCACAAATTCATCGCGTTTTACTCGATGCTCAACCTGCCCGAGAGCTGGAAGCTCAACTGGGTCGACATGATGCGCATCTGGGTGGTCGGTACGGACACCCCGCCCGGATTCCCCGACAATGAGACGGTCGCCTGGCGCGACCCGCAGAGCGGGCAGCTGTACCTGGCGCACAGCTATGGCACGGAGGAAATCGACGGCAAGACCGTGCAGCGAGGCATCGCGGCCCGCGTCTTGGAGTGGATGAACGTATTGACGGCGAAGGCTTACAGCGTCGATCCGTCGGTCGTGAATCCGAACGGTGAGCAGACGATCCTGCGCTACACCGACAACAGCGCGTGTCCGCCTGGAGTCGACTACTGCACAGGCCAGCCCATTCAGCTCGATACCGCGTTCGCGCTACGGGTCACGAACTATAAAAGCGTGCTCGACTACATGCACCTGACGGCCAACCAGTTCGGGTTCTACGGTCCCAATTGGCGCGGCGTGAACTGAGCGGACGGCTGTGCAGGTCGCTCCTGCTCGTGCTTTCGCTCGCGAGTTGCCGGCACGAGGACCGCGCGCCAGCGCCCAGCGCGTCGGCCTCGGCTGCCGGCAAGGATTTCACGGTGCACGCGCGCGAGCGACACTTCCAAGAGGAGCTCGCGCGCGCGACCGCGCGCTGGCAAACCAAACCGAGCCTCGGTGATTGTGCGCCAGCCTTGAAGGAAAAGGCTGACTTGGAGCTGTGCCAGGCGGCCGCCAGCACCCTCGCGGCGATCATCGCAGAGCCCACGGCGACGCCCGAGCGAGAGCTGATACTGCTCGCGCCCGGCGCTCTCGCGCTGGCACGGCTGTCACAGCGCATGCGTTATCTTTCGCTCGCCGAGCTCGCGCAGCGGCATGTGGCGGGCGACGCCGGTGTCGCGCCCGTGCCGTCCGCGTCTAGCGCCGCTCGCACCCTGGCTGCGCTCTCTCAGCTCCACAAAGGACAACGCTCGGGTCATCCGGAGCAACCCGCCCTCGAGCTGGACGACGGTCCGATTTCGCAACTGATGCAACGTTCGATTCGCTTGGAGCGCGACGTGATCCGCGATTTCGGAGCATATCTCGAGTACGGACCGTTGCCGTTGCGGCGCGCGACCTTCGACACGGTGAAGCGTTTACGCGCCGAGCATCCGCAGTGGCCAGCGCTCGACCACCTATTGCGCGAGGCAGCCGTGCTCGAATCGGACGCCGATCTGAAGGCTGATTTGCGACAATTGTCCGCGAGCGGCGCGCCGCCGAGAGCGCGCCCGGCTCAGTCCGCTGAAACCAAGTAGCCGCGCTGCACCAAAAACAGAATCGCCTGGCCCGCTTCCAGATCGGTGCTCGGAACCGAATCGAACACGACGTCGAGGGACGCCGAATTGAGCACGGCTTGGAGCACATCCAACTGCACGGGGTTCAGCTCGCGCAGCTTGGGCTCGAGCGGCAAATTCAAACGAAGAGACGAATCGAGCGCGGGCAAGCGAGCCCGCAGCGCGTTGAATTCGTCTTGTTGACGAATGCCCTCCATCAGGATTTCCTGAGCGCTGGCGTCGACCGGATTTTCGAATTTGCGCGAATCAGGCGGATCAAGCGCGAACTGCCCCTGATGCCAGTCGAGCATGCGATACACCGCTTTGAGCGGGGGCACGGCATCCATACCCTCGATGGTGGCGAAACGAACCTTGCCCTCGGTCAGGTAGATACGGCCCTCGAGCGTATCGGTCTGCAACACGAGCACGCCGTTTTTCTTCGAGGTGCCGAACAGCTGCAATAGATCTGGCAGCGGGATCTCTTCCAAGCTGCCGGACATGCGCGGCGGTTCATCACCGACGCGGCTCATCTTCTGGCGCGCGGTGACGCGACCAGCAGCGACCGCCTTCAGATCGAGTTGTTGGTCACCGTCTTGGGAGATCGCCATCACCTTCAAGATGTTGGTGCCGACCAGCACGCGGTCGCCCTCTTTCAAAGTGCCGCGTTCGACCTTCTCGCCGTTGACGAACGTCCCGTTGGTCGAGCCCAGGTCCTCGATCGTGATCACGCCGTCGGTGAGCGCGATGCGCGCGTGCTTGCGCGAGACCATCTCCTCGACCAGCACCATGTCGAGTTCGCTCGAGCGCCCGATCACGATTTCTTGACCCTCACCCAACGGATATTCCCCGCCCTGGTATTTGCCAGAGATGAAGCGCAGCCCAAAGCGCAGATCGCTCGGGCTGGGCTCGGTGCCGCTTGGTTTCGGCGCGAAACGCTTAGTCATGGTCTGGACGGGGGGGTGGCTCGGTGCGTCTTTCGCGACGCCTGGTAAGCCCTGGGAAGTTGGAGAGAAAAAATCATAGGTCCCCTGGGAAGAACGGGTCAAGCGCGCCCAGTCCCAGACGGTACGGTCAGAACCGGTCCGACGCTAAGTCTAGGCGAAGCGGGAGCCTCGTCACGATGGTGCCCCGGAGGCGGGCGAGGCGAAACATGGGCCTCGGCAACCGCGGGTAGTACCAGAGAGAAGGTAGAACCGGCTCCTGGACGGGAAACGACCTCGATCCGGCCGCCCATCTCCTCTACGACCCGCTGGCTGATTGCCAAGCCGAGTCCGGTACCTCGGTCCTTGGTGGTGAAAAATGGCACGAATAGGTTTTTCTGCACCTGGGGAGCAATCCCAGGGCCTTCGTCGCGAACGGCAATCTCGACCCAGTCCGCCTGGGGGAGGACCGCGTCGCGCGCCATCCCGGTCGAGGCCGAACGGCGACGGGTGGTTACCTGCACCGTCCCGTGCCCGCCCATGGCCTGTACGGCATTCCGGATCAGGTTGATCAGCACTTGGCGCAATTGCTCGGCGTCCGCGCGCACGGGCGGCAGGCTCTCGGTGAGCTCGGTGCGCAGCTCGCACTCTTCAGTACGATCTGAGGCCAAAACGGTCAAGGTGCGCTTGACCACGGCATTGACGTCTACCGCACCTGCGTCGCCCTTCGATGGCCGAGCGTAGTCGAGCACGGAGCCGACGACCCGATCGAGTCGCTCGACCTCTTCCAAAATGATGCTGACGAACTCCATGTCGGCTTGGCTGAGCTTGGTGTCATGACTCGGATCTCCGAGCAGCTGGGCCGCCCCCTTGATCGCTCCGAGCGGATTTTTGACCTCGTGCGCCAGGCCCGCTGCCATTTGGCCCAGCGCCGCCAAGCGATCGCGCTCCTGCATGCGCCGGTACTGCCTGGAGTTTTCGATCACCACTCCGACCTGCACGGCGAGCGATTCTAGCAGCGCCACTTCATCCGGAGAAAATGCGTCGCGCACGCGGTCATCGACCAAGAGCAAGATACCGAGCAGGTCTTGGCGCTCGCCGTGAACCCCCAAGCAGACCGCTTGTTTGAATGGGCCGAGCACCTCTGCCGCGGTGAGTAAGCGCTCGTCGGCTTCTGCCTCTGGGGTCCAGCCCGTGCGTCGCGTTTCCACGAACTTGAAGCTGACCTCCTCGAGCACGATCGAGGAGCTGGCGGTCAGCCGTTCGATCAGCGGCCGCGCGGTCACCACGTCGATGCGGCTGGGGGCGAGCGGACCGAACGAGGAGACCAGCGCGAAGTCCGAGCCCAGCGGGTCCGGCAAGTACAACGCGGCCCCCGTTGCACGACGCGAACCTTCCAGGGCGGAGATGACGACGCTTTGCAGCTCGGAGACCTGCAGCACGTGGACGAGCTCGGCGCGCGCGCGGCCAATGGCGCGCTCCAGATCCACGCGTTCGCGAAAGAACGCCTTGTGCGTGTAGTTCTCGGCCTTATTTCGCAGTGGCTCGAACAGCACCAAAATCACGATCGCGGCCAGGATTGCCCCGAGATACATGGTCTCGAAGCCACCGAACAACACCACGAATACGTAAAAGATGCCGGCCAGCGCGAACGCCAACGCCGTCGACACGAGCAGCTGCCACAAGATGTCGTACAAGTCGACCAGCCGCTCCCGCGTCAGTGACTCCGAGAGTACGAACAAGAAGACGATACTGAGCACGGCGCTCACGGGAGGCAGCGGCGCACCAATGAACCACAAGAAATCCGCCAGGCTAAAGGTGGCGGCGAGCGCGCCGATGAACACCAGAAAGCGCACGCGTCGCTGCACCGCGCGCGAACCACTGCGCTCGCCGCGCATGGCGAGCGTCCACAGCGCGGCGGCGATCAAGCCGAACACGTACAAAAACACGGCCCCGCGCACGAGGCCGTGTTGATGCTCGGTCAGCACCAAGACCAGCATCGGCACCATGAGGATGCCCGCGACGCGCTTCAAGGACGAAGCATGTCCGGGCTCGGGCACGATCGATTCGAACAGGTGCACCGCGAACTGGGGCAAGAGGACGGCGAGCACCGCGGTCCAACGCGCCCACAGATCACTGCGCCCGACGTGGTACAGCCACTGCGCGAGGTACCAGAGCCCGATGTCACCAGCCAGGCCAGTAAAGAACAGTTGCGGCAGGCGCGGCTTGCCCTTCAGCAACACGGAGACGGCAATGGCCAACGCCAGTACCCCGCAAAAAAGCGAGGTGCGCGTTCTGAGGTCCATTCCGCCCATGCCAGAACCTTACCGCGCTCGGCGGGCCGAACAAGCGGGATGCGAGAACGGCGTCGGAAAACGCTGGGTCAGCCGAGCGCCAGCTCAGCCGTGCGCGACGAATGCGGCAGCGAAGCTACAACCGATGATGATGCTCGCGGACACCGCCAATAAGGCCCGGTTCCGCATGCGCGCTCGGCTCGTCGGATCCAACACCGCTTCGGGTCCGTAATCGGCTCGGCGATCTCCCTTGAGACCGTGCACTATACAAATGCCAAAGATGCCCGATATCACCATGTAGCTCGAGGCAACCAACGGCAGCGCCACTAGCCAACCCAGCTTGCGAGGCGCACCTAGCTGATTCACCCCCAGGAAAGCGACCAGTGCTATGCCTGCCATCATGACCCCACCGCGCAGCGCCTGATTGCTCGCGCGCATCCCGAGGTTTCGCTGCTTACAGGCCAACACGTCCATGGTTTACGCCCCGGCCGACGACTCGGCAAGAGGGCGTATCGTGTCCCTCTCAGATTTGTCAGGATAAGTAGGTGAACGTTTTCGGCCGGAGCAGATTTCTGGATGTCCGCGCTGGCGAAGTCAGATTGTTTCTGCGCGTTTTCTTCGTCCTCGGGCTGACCATCGCCGGACACACGGTGCTCGAGACCGCGCGGGATGCGCTGTTCCTTGCGCGGCTGCCGCCGAAGCTGTTGGCGCTCGTGTACGTCGCGGTCGCACTCGGCATGTTGGTGATCACCCCGTTGAATGTGCGGCTGACGCGTCGCGCGGGTCCGCGCAACGCGCTGGTCGTGTCACTTTTGTTGACCGCATTCGTGGGCGCGTGGTTCCGCACCCGGCCGGCCTCCCCCGGCATGGTGTTTTCGCTGTACGTTTTCGGCACGCTTTCGGCAACGCTGCTGATCGGCCAGTTCTGGATGTTGGCGGGCACGTTGTTCTCTGCATCGCAGAGTCGGCGCTTGTTTGGGCCGCTCGCGTCCGGTGGAGTGCTCGGCGCAATCGCGGGTGCCGCTGTGGCCACGTTGCTGCTCGAGGTCACCCACGTGCGCTCGCTCTTGACCGTGGCGCCGCTCGCCTATTTCGGAGCCGCACTGCTCGCCAGCAAGATACCGCTCGAGAACGAGGAGCCCGCGGCGGATGCCGAAACGAAGAAGACACGGATCGCGCCCGAACTGACGAAGATGAGCCGCGATCCGTTCTTGTGGCGGCTGGCCGCAATCGCCGCGCTCTCGGTCGCCGTCTCGCTCGTGATTGATTACCTGTATCGCGCCAAGGTCGCGAGCACCTTGCACGCGGACCAACTGGCGCCATTTTTCGCGCGCTATCAGCTGATTCTCAATATCGGCTCCTTGCTCTTGCAGCTGACCGTGACCAGCAGCGTCGTTCAACGAGTGGGCGTTTTGGGTCTGGCCTTGACCGCGCCAGCTTTGCTCACGGTGGGCGGCGCGTTGTCGGCGCTGTCCAGCGCTTCGTTTGCCGTGGTCGTGATGCTGAAGGCAACTGATTCGGCCTTGCGCAATTCGCTCGGGCGCGTGGCCTCCGAGCTTTTGTGGGCCCCGGTCGAGAACCAGGCCCGCGGCCGAGGGTTGGTCGACCTGTTGGTCACGCGCAGTACTCAGGCCTTGGCGGGTGTGCTCTTGCTCGGCGCCACCATGACCCGGAATCCGTCGCCGGTGCTCCTGGCCGTCTGCGCCGCGGGTCTGTCTTGTGCCTGGTTGATCGTAGGCTTCGGCTTGCGCGCGCCGTACATCGCGCTCTTCCGCAGCGCCCTGAGTCGCGGCAGTGTCGAACGTGACTTCACCCTCGGCGAGCTGGATCTGACGTCGCTCGAAATGTTGGTCGAGGCGCTGGCCAAACCCGAGGCCAACGAAGTGATCGCGGCGATGAACGTGCTCGCCGAACGCAAGCGCGAGAAGTTGATCCCCGCGTTGATTTTGCATCACACGGACGAAACGGTGCTGATCCGTGCCCTCGAGCTGTTCGGCGGTACGGATCGAAAGGATTGGTTACCGCTGGGTGAGCGGCTGCTCAATCACGACAATCCGCGCGTGCAGCAGGCGGCGGTGCGCGCGTTCGCCCTGTCGGGCGTAACGGCCGTACTCGAACGCGTGCTGGATCACCCGGACCCGTCGCTGCGAGCATTCGCGGCCCTGTATTTGGCCCAACTGAACGGCAACCCGCTGCCCGGCGATCCACTGACCTGGGAGCTATTTCGCGACGACGACGCCGAGCACACCCTGAAGCTGGCATTCATCGAGACGCTGGCCGCTCACCCACCACCCGACGCGACGCACATCCTGCTGCAGCTGACGCGATTGCCGGCGTTGCTCGGCGCCGTCACCCAATCGCTCGCGCTGGTGGGTAACGAATCCAGCATCCCATTTTTGATCGCGCGTCTGAAGTTCGCGGAAGATCGGCTGGCCGCGCGCCGGGGGCTGGTTCGGCTCGGTGCGCCTGCGTTCGAGGCGCTGAAGGAGACGCTCGCCGACCAGCGCGTGGAGCGACGCGTGCGCATCCACATTCCCCGCACGATTTCCGCCTTCGCGAACGCGGACGCCGTCGCGCTCTTGATCTCGATCATGCTCTCCGAGCAAGAAGGCTTGATTCGCTACAAGGCGCTCCGTGGCCTCGGGCAGCTGGCGAGAGAGAGCTCGCTGGTCATCCCGATGACGCCCATCACGGACGAGCTGAAGCGCAATTCAATCGAGTATTTGCGGTTGTTCTCTGCGCGCACGTCGATCGAGCGGGACAGCACCCTCTCCGCGCGCTTGGCGGTGAAGCTGGTGAGCGAGCTGCTCGACGACAAGATCCAACAGTCCTTCGACCGCCTCGCCCGGCTACTCCAGATCATGCATCGGGGCGATGACATTCGCACGATTTTCTCGGCGCTCGGCTCTACGGATCGCCGCCAGCGCGGACAGGCGATCGAATTTTTGGATGCGCTGATTCGCGGCGTGGGCCGCTCGGCGGATGACGTGGCCACCTTGCTTCGCTTGGTGGTCGACGACCTGCCGGCAGAGGAACGCGCTCGACGCGCGACCGAATTGGTGGGCGTATTCGGCAGCGCGTACGATACCCTCGAGCAACTCGCGCAAGATCAAGACGCGATCTTGCAAGACTTAGCCGCCCACGCGGTCTTGGCGCTCGGTCGACCGCGCCAGGCAGAGACCGTACGCATACTAGAGCTGCTGGAGCGTCCCGCGTGAGCGTCGCCGACGGCCAACGTGTCAAACGCGAACTCTTGCTCCGTTCGTTGTTCCCGACCATGCCGGCGGCCGCGCACGTGCGCTTCATCGAGTTGCTGGACGACGTGGATCTCGCTACCGGCGAATTCGCGTTCGCGCAAGGCGATCCTCCCGATCACTTCCTCTTTTTGACCGAGGGTCGTGTGGCGCTGGAAACCGAAGGCATGCAATCAATCGAGTTCTCCGGCTTCGCGGTGGTCGGCGTGGTCGACGCGGTGCTCGAGCGCCCACGTCAACGCGCTTGCCGCGCACTGGAACCCAGCAAGGCGCTGCGCATCCGCAGCGCCGATTGGTTCGATCTGCTGGAGGACAACGCGGAGATTGCGCGCGCTGCGATCAAAAACTTTGCTACCCAACTGCATAGCTTGTGGCAAGAATTGGCAGGTCGTTTGCCCCGACACAGTGAGCCCCCGCCGGGCATCGTGCCCTCGGCGCTGGAGACCTACGACAAGATCCTGGCCCTCCGTCAGGCTTCGTTCTTGCGCAGAGCCGGCATGCAGGCGATCGCCAGCCTGGCGGCGCTTGCCGAAACGGAAGTGCTGCAGGCGCAGCAGTCGCTGTTCGAAATCGGCAATGGCGGAGAGGACTTCTTCGTCGTGGCAGCTGGACTGATCGAGCTCTCTCACGGCTCTGGCTTGCACTTCACGCATGACGCCGGTGACGTGGTCGGAGGGCCGGCGGCGTTCTGCAACGCATTGCCGAGCTATGCCGCTGTCGCGGCGGTTCCGTCGATCGTGCTGCGGATCCCGCAGCAAGAGTTTTACGATCAAGCCGAGGAGCATGGGCGCTTGCTACGCGGCACGCTCGCCTTCCTGGCATCCGAGCTCGAAACCCTGCAAGCCGCGAGCACGGGTGCATGACGCCCGAGCCAAGCGCATAAGCGTGCTCCGGTGCGCCAGCGCCGGAGTCCTGTCACTATGAGTGACTCAATGCGCGGCTTTCTGCGCTGCTTTGCGAGCGCGCTTCTGGTCGTACATCAGCGCGTCGGCCTTGACCAACAACGCCTCGATACTCTCCGGTTGCGACGAATCATAGAGCGTGCCGCCCACGCTCGCGGACAGCCGATAGCGCTGCCCAGCTTTTTGGTTGCGCAACGAAATTTCGGCCTCGATGCGGGCGGTGAATAGGCCGAGCTGTTCAGCGGTCGCGTCGGGCAGCAGGGCCACGAATTCATCGCCGCCCAGCCGAGCCACGACGTCCGAAGCGCGGAAGGTTGCCCGCAGCGCGCCCGCGATTTCGCGCAGCGCGTGGTCCCCCTCTTCATGCCCGAGCTGATCGTTGACCTGCTTCATTCCATTCAGATCCAAGAAGAACAACAAAGCGGAGCTCTTCGCGCGATCGATTTGCTGGATCACGTGCCGCGCGAGCTCGAGAAAGCCACGGCGATTGTACAGGCCAGTGAGCTCGTCCCGGATCGACAGGTTTCGAATTTCTTCCGCCCATTTTAGCGTGTCCGCGCGTGCTCGCTCCCGCTCCACGACGCGCCCGAGCTGGGTGCCGATGTTGCCCATCAAAGTGAGCAGTCGCAGATCCGGTTCCTCGCGCCGCTCGGAGTAAAACTCGAGCACCGCCACGACCTCCTGGCCAATCAATACGGGGAAGGCAAAGCCGCTGCGGAGCCCCGCTTGCCCAGCAGTGCGCGAGCGCAAGAAGGCGCTCTCGCTCTCCAGATCGCTGAGCCAGGTCGCAAGCCCCGAGCTCAACACCTGGCCAATCATGTCATCGTCGGCCGCGAATTCGAGCGCCGCGCTTTGCTCGCGAAAGTTGGCGAAACGCGGGGAGCCGTCGTTCCACCAACCAGAGGTTCTCAGCACGTCACCGTGCCGGGTGTAAACGTGGCCAATCGGCCAGCCCATGAAGGCGCACACCCGATGCAGGGAGATCTGAAAAGCCTCCTGCGGCGTGTCGGCGGAGTTTGCGGCGGCGGCGATCGCCTGCAAGATCTCCACGCTCGCCGCTTCCTCGTTCACGAGCAGGGTCTGCTCGAGCAGCGCGGCCTCGGTCTGCTTGTGGCTGCTCACGTCGTAGACCAACGCCACGCCGGCAGTCACCCTACCTAGTTGATCGCGCACCGGCACGATATCTAGCGCGTACGTCTTCGTGCCTCGAACTGCCTCGAAGCGTTGGCCCTCGCCGGCCAGGGCGGCGCGATAGCGCGTGGCCAGCGCCTCGAGATGCTCGGGCGCCGCGACCTCGATCAGGGTCTTGCCCACGAGCGCTTGGCTCGACAACCCGACGCTTTCGAGCAGCACCTCACCGTCAGCAACCAGGTAACGTAAGTCATGATCGAACACGAGCACGGCCCCGTTGGGCAGGTTGCGAACCACCGTGCGAAACAAGGCTTCGCTGTTGACCAGCGCGTGACGGACAGCACGGGCCCGGGTGTTTTCACGCCCCACGCTGACGGCCGCCAGAATCCTTCCAGAGTCGTCGCGAATCAACGACGAATTCACGCGAAACGATTGCTCCGCCAAACCCGGAAGCCGACGGACGACTTCTGTGTCGCGAACGGCTTCCCCGGCCAGGGCGCGCATCGCCGGCGTGCCTTCGGCCGTCATCGGCGTCACACCGTCGGCCAAGAACACCCCATAACGGGCCAAGCTTTGATTCGTCGCCGCGATCTCGGCTGGCCGTGACTGTCGAGCCGCCGGATTCGCGTACAACACCCGACCGTCGCTGGCCGTGATCACCACCGAGTCGACCATGCACTCGAGGGCGGCGCGCAGGAGCTCGTCCGTCTGGGCCGCCGTTGGCTCCGGAGCGAGCTTTTCGCCGGCGAGATCGGGAGTTGGCGGCGGTACTCCGGACGGCTCGATGCGCGGGTTCGACACGGGAAGATCGCCAGTATGGCCGTCAGCAGCGGGGAAGTGAAGCGCCGAGGGGCACCGCCCCGCGCCAGCTGCGGAGGGGAGCAGACTGTAGCGCTCTTGTCATCCCTGGCCGATTGTCCCGGAGTGACAGGCTCCGGCCGAGAACGCTGGAGAGTGCCCCGGACGATGGCCTCGATTGACGGAAGCGTGCGAGCACGGGCCACATGCATTAAAAAACGCTGGCTGCCGGCCGCAAGGCGGCGCAAGGCCTGAACCGTGTCCTCCAACAGCACGCCCCACCCCGCCATCGTTCCAGGTAGTAGCGTGCACGGGCAGCACTACGATGTGCTCGTGGTCGGCGCGGGGCACAACGGGCTCGTAGCCGCGCTGTGCGCGGCGCGCGCGGGACTGCGCGTGCTGGTGGTCGAACGAGCGAGCGTGATCGGCGGCGCGACGCGCACCGAGTATCCGTTCGCCAATGCCCCGGAGCTGCCTCACTCCACGGGCGCTTACTTGCTCGGCCTCATGCCACCGGAGCTGCTGCAAAAGCTGGAGCTCGAAATTCCGCTCTTGCGCCGGGATCCTCACTATTTTTTGCCGCGGGAGCAGCAAGGCTACCTGTTGTTCGGCTCGAACCAGAGCGAGCTCGAGCGGCAATTCGTGGAATTTTTCTCGCACGCAGACTTCGAAGCGCATCAGCGACTGCAGGCCGAGCTCGCCGCGCTGCGCGAAGACATTGCGCCCACTTGGTTGTGCCAACCCGACAGCATCGAAGAGACGGCGGAACGCTACGTGCGACCGGCATTGCGGGAAACCTTCGTGCGGCTGTGCCGAGGTTCGGTCGGCGAGTATCTGGAGCGCTTTGGCTTCAAGAGCGATCTGGTCAAGGCGATGTACGCGGTGACGGACGGCTTCTCGGGATTGTACGGTAGTTACGACACGCCTGGCACCGGCATGAATTTTCTGATCCACAACATGTGCCGCCTGCCCGGCAGTGACGGCACCTGGATGATCGTCGAAGGCGGCATGGGCACCGTCGCCCGCGTCTTGGCCGACGCCCTCGCGCGCCATGGCGGGAGCATCGTCGTCGGTGAGCCGGTCGCATCCGTGATCGTCGAGGGCGGTACCGCGCGCGGTATCGTGCTGGAAGACGGCAGCGAGATTCGCGCTCGCGCGGTGCTCGTCAACGCGGACCCATTTCGCATGCAGGCGTTGGTCGGCGCTGAGCGCTTGCCCCCCGCCTACAACGCGCGCTTGGCCGCGATGAAGCGCCCCGGTTCGACCTTCAAGCTGAATTTGGCGCTAGAACGCGCGCCCAGCTTTCGCTGCCTGGCCCACCAGCACGGCCCCGCCTTCGGCCCGACCATTCATTTGCTGCCCGAGGAAGCCTCGGTCCTGGCGGAGCTCGAACGCGGCTGGCGCGCGGTCCAAGCTGGCAAGCTCGCCGATTTTCCGAGCATCGAGTGGTACATGCACTCGACCGTCGACAGCTCGCTGACTGACACCCACGGTCGCATCAGCTCGGCCTTCTTCGTGCAATGGGTGCCCTACGAGCTCTCGAGCAGCTCTTGGGAAGTAGAGGGCGAGCGCTACGCGCGGCGGTTGCTCGAGATCGCCGATCGCTTCGCGCCCGGCACGAGCTCGCTGGTCACCGACTGGCAGATCCTGCATCCGCAAAGAATCGAGCAGCACTTCGGCATCAGCCATGGACACATCCATCACATCGACAACAGCTTCGGCTTCGCCGATCGCTTGCCGCACCGCACGCCGGTCGCGGGCTTGTACTCGGCCAGCGCAGGCACGCACCCCGCGGGCTCGGTGATCGGCTGCGCGGGGTACCTTGCGGCCGGCGAATGCCTGCGGGATCTGGGAGTTTCCGCGGTTTAGCTCGAGCCCTGCCCTCGGTACAGTCCGTGTTCGGCGATATACCCGCGCACGGCGCGGGGGACGCTGACGGCGAGCAAGGCGACGTGCTCGGGCGCGCTCGGAGTGATCAGCGCGCTGCGTATGCGCGTGGACGATACATCCGGGAGGAGCGCGGCGACGGCGTCGGGATGCTCGTAGCCGGGGCGCGCGACGACGTACGGGGGGGCGAGCTGACTAATGCGCTCGAACGCGTGCCACTTGGCCGTCTCGCCCAGCACGTCCGAACCGACCAAGAGTCGCATGTGCCACTCCGGATGCAGAGCGGCCAAGTGCTCCAAGGTGCGAAGGGTCAGGCTCGGAGTGGCGAGATCGCGTTCGACTGGGCTGACCTCTACGCCATCGATGCCGGCAAACGCCAGGTCGCACATGTGGACGCGATGTTCGAACGGGGCCAGCTGCTTGTGAAATGCGTGCTCGAAGACGGGTACGACCAAGACGCGATCGAAGCCGCCCATCTTCAGGGCGTACACCGCGGCTAGCACGTGTGAGACGTGCGGTGGGTCGAAGCTTCCGCCGTAAATTGCGACCGATTTCCGCATCCGCGGAGGCGAGTCTATAATGCTTTCGTGTCCGAAGCGTCGACAATCCGAACGCTCGAGAGTCCGATCTCGATGACGCGCGACACCGTGGCAGCCCCAGTGCCGCTGGCCCTGCAAGCGGGGCGCGTGCCGCGCGGCGTGGAGTTCCTGGTCGTCGGCGGTGCGACGCTCGTTCTGTACCCGCTGCTATGGTTACTGCGGCGTTCGATCGGCCTGGATTCTGCCGAGCTCGCGGTGGGCTTTCTGATGTTTCACGCCGCGCATCTGATTAACGATCCGCATTTTTCCGTCACTTACCTGTTGTTTTACAAGGACGCGCGGCGGCGCGCGTTCGGCCCCGTTTTCGCAGCCCGGCAACGCTTGCGCTACCTGATCGCCGGGGTGCTGGTCCCGCTCGTGCTGGCCGCTTGGCTGCTCTGGGCGCTCACGGCGGGGTCCACTCAGGGTGCCGAGCGCCTGGGTCTGGCGATTCAGCTGATGTTTCTGTTGGTTGGCTGGCACTACGTCAAACAAGGCTTCGGCGTCTTGAGCGTCCTCTCGGCGCGGCGCGGCGTAGCCTATAGCCCGCTCGAACGGCGTGCACTCTTGGCGCATTGCTTCGCAGGCTGGGCCTACGCTTGGTCGAGCCCTGCGGGCCCTGCGATCGAAGCAGAGGAGAAGGGCGTCATTTATTTGTCCTTTGCGCGGCCAGTGCTGCTGGAGCAAATCTGCGGGATCTGGTTCGCGCTGAGCGCGCTCGTGCTCGCGGCGGTGTTGATCCGCAAGTGGCAGCGCGAGCGCCGCTTCCCACCACTCGCGCCGCTGACCGGCTTATTGGTCTCGATTTGGGCGTGGTCGGTGTACTCGAGCGCCGACCGGCTGATGCTCTACGTGATCCCCGCGCTGCACTCGGTGCAGTACTTGTACTTCGTTTGGCTGCTCAGCAAAAACCAGGCCCGCGCCGCCGAGCAGCCGCCATTCTTCGGGCCACCGGCTCGCCAACGCATGTTGCTCTTGGCTGGCTCGGCCCTCGTGCTCGGCTGGCTGCTGTTCCACGCCGGACCCGAGCTGCTCGATGGCGCGCGACTATCGGCGCACCGACGCGCTCACGAAACACTGGGAGAACTCGGGGCGACCCCGTATTTTGCCGCGTTCTTCGTGTTCGTGAACGTCCATCACTACTTCATGGACAACGTAATCTGGCGTCGCGAAAACCCGGACACACGCCATCTGCGCGACTAAGGTCATGTTATTCTCGGGCTGACGATGGCAACCGTGGACGTGTCCCTGATGGGCTTGGACGATCTCGATGAAGTTGCTTCGCTGTACCAGCGGACCTTCAACGCGCCGCCGTGGAACGAGGGTTGGACCATCGACGCCGCGAACGAGCGGCTGAGCAGGATCTTGGCTGGCCCGAACGGGCTCGGCGTGCTCGCGAGCCGCGATGGCGCGCCGATTGCCTTCGCGCTCGGATATCTGGAGACGTGGGTGTCTGGGATGCACTTCCAGCTGAAGGAGATGTGCACCGTCCCCGGCCAGCAGCATCAAGGGATCGGCACCTTCGTGCTGGAATTTTTGCTGCGGGTACTGAAAGAGCGTGGCGTCATCCAGGTGTTCTGTGAAACGCGTGCGGGGGTTCCGGCGGAAGCCTTCTATCGCCGAGCGGGGTTTCGCACGCTCAACGTGGTCGCTCTCGGCAAGCGGCTCTGACAGGCAAAGCTTGCGGTCAACGTTCGACGAGCGTGCCGAACAACATGAGCCCACCAGAAATGAATACGACGTCAAACACGGCCATGAGCTTGAAATAGTCGCCCAATTCGCTGACGGGCGCGCCGTTCAATAGCTCACGAGTGGCGGCCACGGCGCTGAGCAAGGTCGGCGAAAGCAACGGAAACAGCACCACGGCCAAGAGCAAGTCGCGAGCATGAGTGCGCACCGTCATCGAACCGAACAAGGTGCCCGAGGCCGCGATGCCCGGAGTCGCGAACAGGGCGATGCAGAACAAGCCGAACCCGACGCGATCGAGGTCGAGCGAGAAGAGCAG
This sequence comes from Pseudomonadota bacterium, assembly GCA_037200885.1. Lineage (GTDB taxonomy): Bacteria > Myxococcota_A > Polyangia > Polyangiales > Polyangiaceae > PMG-095. Next base: position 139,249 of record JBBCIN010000001.1, on the reverse strand, counting down.
CGCCGCCACCGGTATCACCACGCATTCGACGATCACCAAAAATGCCAAGACGCCTAGGGCCTTGCCGGCGAAAATCGCGCTTCGCGAAAGCGGCGCGACCAATAAGCCGTCGAGAGCGGACTCGTCCCGCTCACGTTGCCAAGTCTTGCCCAAGGCCAGAACCGCCGCGAACGCAAGCGAGAGCCAGATCACGCCGCTGGCGACGATACGCGCGCTCGCAGGTCCGCCGAAGAACGCGAGCGAGGCCATGATGACCACGAGCAGGGCGAAGAAGCCGCTGGTGATCACCACCTCTCCCGTCGCAAGCTCGATCGCGAGATCTTTCGACAACACGGCGCGAGCCTGAGCGAACCAACTCAAGCGGCGACGCGGCAACGCCCGCGGCGCACCGCGCGCAATCGCCTCACTCGAGCCAAGCGCCATGTGCTGCAATCTAACACCAGGTCCATCGGCCGTGGCGGGTGCGCTCGGGTTCGCCTTTTTCGAAGCGGCAGCCAGTGCTAGCCTCCGCGGCCATGGCTGAGATCCGCGTCGAACACCTGTTCAAGTGCAGCGAAGAAACCTTTTGGACGAAGATTTTTTTCGACGACGAGTACAATCGCCGGCTATTCCAGGAAATCCTGAAGTTCCCGGTCTGGCGAGTGGCCAAGTCGGAGGAGCGGGGAGACGAGGTACTACGTACGATCGAAGCCTCGCCGCCGATCGGCGATCTTCCCGGCCCGCTCAAGGCAGTCATCGGTGACAACGCAGGCTACGAAGAGCGCGGGATATTCAACAAGAAGACGCATCGCTATCAGGTGCAGGTCGTCCCCAACCGCATGAGCGACAAGATCAGCGTCAACGTCGAGATGTGGACCGAACCGCTGGGCGATGCCCAGTGCAAGCGGGTCGCTCGCGCCACGGCGACCGCGAAGATCTTCGGCGTCGGCGGGATGCTCGAGAAGAAGCTACTCGCTGATCTGGAGCGAAGCTACGAGAAGAGCGCGACCTTCACCAACACCTTCGTCAGCGAAAAGGGACTCTGAGCGCACTCCTTTTCGTGGGGGCGCTCGGTCTCGTCGTCGGAGCAGCGAAAATCGCAATAGCCGGAGCGCGAGCGGCGCTCCCGCTGCGAATCAGGCTTTGGCGGTCTTGGTAGCAGCAGCCTTCGGCTTGGCAGCAGCCTTTGGCTTGGCAGCAGCCTTCGGCTTCTCGGCCTTGACCTTGGCCGGCTTGGCCTTGGCCGCCACCTCAGCGCGCTTGCTGGCGCGAGTCGCCGCAGCGTGCAGATCGAGCAGTTGCGGCAGCGGGTATGCGGCAAGCTTGGCGGCGAAGCCCTTGTCCTTGACGCGCTTGTTCAGCTCGACGATCGAGCTGATCAACTTTTCGCGGCTACCGAAGCGCTTCTTGGCGTCAGTCAGGGTGTCGTGCAAGCGAACGAGCTTGGCGTTCGAGACGCGGCCGAGGCCTTTGGCCGCGTTCACTCGATCCGACCACAGGTCTGCGGTGGCGAGTTTCTGCACGGCTGCGACGAGCTTGTCCTTCGACTCGAAGCGCTCTTTGACTTGGCTGACGGGCGTCTTTTTCATGATCCTGGCTCCGGCCCGAGGCGGGCCATACGAAGGGCGCGGTTTCTAGCAAGTGGGGGGGGTTGTTGCAACTGGAAGTGTCGTTCGGCCCGATAGCCGGCAGAACGGACCGCGCCGAGGTCGCCGCGCCACGCGCTAGGGCCGCCGTGACGCGCGGTGACGTCAGAGGGCGCGCATGCTAACCGCGGGCCCCATGACTTTGAGGATGCGCTTTGCGCCTTCCCCCAGCGGCTACCTGCACATCGGGAACGTGCGTTCCACTCTGTTTACGTGGCTTTGGTGCAAAAGCCAGGGCGGCACGTTCGTGCTCCGGGTCGAGGACACCGACCAGGAGCGCTCCAGCATCGACAGCGTGCGGGCCGTGCTGGATGACCTGAAGTGGCTCGGCTTGCAGTGGGACGAGGGACCCGAGGTCGAGGGCCCGTTTGCCCCCTACTTCCAAAGTGAACGCAAGGCCCTGTATCGAGCCCATACCGAACAATTGATAAGCGTCGGCAAGGCTTATCGCTGCTACTGCACCAAGGAAGAGCTCGACGCGCAGCGCGAGGCGCTGAAAGCAAAAAACCCGAAAGCGAACTTCGTTTATCCGGGCACATGCCGCGATCGCAAGGATCAACCGGACCTGCCGTTCGTCGTGCGCTTTCGTTCACCGAGCACCGGGACGACGGATTTCACCGACAAAGTGTTCGGCTTCATCAGCACGCCCAACTCAGCGCAGCAAGATTTCGTGCTCATGCGCACGGACGGTTACCCGCTGTACAACCTGGCCGCGACCATCGACGACCACTTGATGGAAATCACGCTGGTTGCCCGCGGCCGCGACCATATCGGCAACACCCCGCAGCAGATCTTGCTGTATCGCGCCTTCGGCTGGGAGCCGCCGGAGTTTGCCCACCTGCCAATGATGCTGTCGGCCAAGGGCGAGAAGCTCAGCAAGCGCAACGGCTCGGTCAGCGTCAAGGAATACCGCGACAAGGGTTTCAGTCCGATGGGCGTGCTGAACTACTTGGTGCGCTTCGGCTGGTCTTCGGGTGACAAGGAAATCTTTAGCCGGCAAGAGCTGATAGAGCTCTTTTCCTGGGATCACGTGAACAAGGGCGACGGTAAATTCGACGAAAAGAAGTTCGCCGATGTGGCCTTCGAGCAGCTCAAGCGCGTCGAGCTCACCTCGCTCGATGAATACGTGGCCTGGGTCAAGCCGTTCCTGGCCCTGCGTGGCATCGAGAATCCGGATGAAGCGCTGCTCCGAGCCGCCATCCCAGGCGTTCGCGAGCGAGCACGCACGCTGGTCGATGCCGCATTCGATTTGGATTTCTATTTCCGCGAGCCCCCGGAGTTCGACGAAAAGGCACGCCAGAAGTTCCTGACGCCCGCGGCCGCGCCGCACCTCACGGCGCTCCGCGGCGTCTTTGCAGCGGTGACCAGCTGGCAAGCCGAACCACTCGAAAGCGCGCTCAAGCACTGGGTGGAGAGCTCGGGGCTGACGATGAAAGACGTGGCGCAACCCGCGCGCGTGGCGCTCACTGGGCGCAGCGCGAGTCCGCCGCTGTTCGACGTGATGACCGTGCTCGGTCGCGAGCAGAGCCTGAACCGCTTGGTCCGGGCCGCCGAAATCGCGCAGGGCGGCTGAGACCAATGCTCGGCTTGCCGGTGCGGCATTTCGTGGGTCCGGTCCATCTCCCGACGACGCACCTCGCGTCGCTGTCCTGGTTCGACTCCTTCCTCGGTTATCCGCCGATCAAGGCGCTCTTACCAATCCCGATCATCGCCGCGATAGCGCCCGCGATCTGGTGGTTCTTTCGGCAGACTTGGAGTGAGCTCGACGCCGAAGCGGAGCTGGCGCGCCGCGACGGCGGGCTGGATTATCGCCGGCCCGCCGCTTGCTTGGTGATCGTTGCGATGGTGCTCACGCTGCAGGAGTACTACGGCGGGCGCGGGTTCTACGACACCTGGTTTCGGCCCTGGCTGGCCGAGCTGGAGGCTCACGGCCATCCGCGTCTGCAGATGGTGAAATACGACGAGTTCTACGGCTACTGTTGGTGGGTGCTTTCACGCGTGATCGGCTACGTGCTGATCCCCTTCCCCCTTTGGAAGCTGCTTTTTCCGAAGGACAGCTTGCTCGACATGGGGCTGCGCGGCCGCGGCTTCACCAAGCACATTTGGATTTACGGGCTGTGCCTGGCGGTCGTCATCCCAGCCATGCTGCTCGTCTCGAGGCAGCCCGATTTCGGTAATTACTACCCATTTTACAAGCTCGCTTCGCGCAGCTGGTTCGATTTCGCGATGTGGGAGGGTGTTTACTGGTTGCAGTTCTTCTCGCTCGAGCTGTTCTTCCGCGGTTGGATTGTGGGTGCGCTGCGCAAATCTTTCGGGGCGGGCGCCATCTTCGTGATGGCGGCGCCGTACTGCATGATCCACTACGGAAAACCGTATCTCGAAGCGCATGGCGCGATCGTCGCCGGCGTGGTCCTGGGTTCGCTCGCGATGCGCACGCGCAGTATTTACTCCGGCTTCCTCGTCCACATCACAGTGGCATTTTCCATGGATTTTCTGGCGCTCTGGCACAGGGACGCCCTGCCCAAGGTGTTCTGGAACTAGAGCTCTGTGCTCCGCGGTTCCGGCTGCGCGTGCCCGTGCCCGTTCTCTTCTCCGTCCCTGGTCTTTTTGGCTGCCTCTGAGCAGCTCGCGTGCACCAGTGCGGGTCGACGGAAGGACCGCGCTGGGCGTTTTCGAGAAAGCAGGAAGATGCCGGGCGCGGGCACGTGTGCGGGACCGAGAGTCCGCCCCAGAACGCCACGCGGAAGACACCGAATATTGAGTCCCCGGGGGGGGCGTTACCGGCTATATTCCGCGGCACCAAAAAACCAATGGCACAACACGTCAGCTTTTCGCCTACGCCTCCCGATGCGGAACCCACCCGACGCTTGAGCGTCGATATCGACAACGGCCCAGGTGAATGGTCGACCGAGCGCAGCTCGCAGCGCTACCAGATCCAGGGCTGGGGCTCGCCCTACTTCCACGTCAATCCACGCGGCCACGTCGAAGTCACGCCGAGCCCGGATCAGGGCAAGACCATCAACCTGTTCGAGCTGACGCAAGACCTGAAGGCGCGCGGCCTCGAGCTGCCGCTGTTGATTCGCTTCCCGGACATCGTTGGCCATCGCATCCGCTTGATCAACGAGGCGTTTCAGAAAGCGATCGCGGAGTACGAGTACGCGGGCGTTTACCGTGGTGTGTTTCCGGTCAAGGTCAACCAACAGCGCCACCTGGTGGAAGAAGTCGTCTCCAGCGGCCGACAATGGAACTTCGGGCTCGAAGCGGGTTCAAAGCCCGAGCTTCTGATCACGCTCGCCGCGATGCAGGACGTCGGTGGCCTCATCATCTGTAACGGCTACAAGGATTCGAGCTACATCGAGACCGCGCTGCTCGCGCAAAAGTTCGACAAGACGGTGATTGTCGTGCTCGAACGCCTGGAAGAGCTCGATATCGTGCTCAAGGCTTCGGAGAAGTTGGGCATTCGGCCTCAGCTCGGCGTACGCGCCAAGCTGACCACCAAGGGCGTTGGACGGTGGAAGGACTCGGCCGGCGATCGCGCCAAGTTCGGCCTCACCACCTCGGAGATGATCGAAGTCGTCGATCGCTTGACCGAGCGCAATTTGCTCGATTGCTTACAGCTCCTGCATTTTCACATCGGCAGTCAAATCTCCAGCATCATTCCGATCAAAAACGCGATGCAGGAAGCGTCGAACATCTACGTCGAGCTAGCCAAGCTCGGCTGCAAGATGGGCTACATCGACGTGGGCGGAGGGCTAGCGGTCGACTACGACGGCTCGAAGACTGACTTTCACGCTTCCAAGAATTACCAGCTGGAAGAGTATGCGGCAGACGTCGTTAGCCACGTTCAAGCCGCGTGCGTCAAAGCCGAAGTGCCGGTGCCGACGATCGTGAGCGAGAGCGGGCGCGCGGTCGCGGCGCATCACTCGGTGCTCGTGTTCGAGGTCGTCGGTGCGAATGAAGTGCGCTTCGGCGAACCGGTCGAGCCCAAGCCCGAGTCGCATCGGCTATTGAAGGAGCTGTTCGATACCTACTGCGGCATTCAACCGAAGAACGTGCAGGAGAGCTACCACGACGCCAGCCAGGCAAAAGAAGAGGGGCAGAGCCTGTTCAAGTACGGCTACCTCGGTCTGCGCGAGCGCGCTCAAGTGGAACGCCTGTATTGGAACTGCTGCGAAAAGATCCACCACACGCTCCGGCGTTTGCGCTTCGTGCCCGAGGAGCTGCAGCACCTCGAGCAGAACATGTCCGCGATCTACTACTGCAACTTCTCGTTGTTTCAGTCCGCGCCGGACATCTGGGCCATCGATCACCTGTTCCCGATCATGCCGATCCATCGACTCGAGCAAGAGCCGACGGTGCCGGCCAAGCTCGCCGATCTGACCTGCGACAGCGACGGCATCATCGATCACTTCATCGACGTCGAGGACGTGAAGCACTCGCTCGATCTGCACCGCTTCGACGACAACGAGCCCTACTACCTCGGCATGTTCCTGAACGGCGCATATCAAGAAATCCTCGGGGATTTGCACAATCTGTTCGGTGACACGCACGCCGTGCACGTCGCGCTGAGCGATGAGGGCTACCAGATCCGCCACGTGATCAAGGGCGATAGCGTGACGGACGTCCTCCGCTACGTGGAGTACGTGCCGGAAAACATGATCGAAGCCGTGCGTCGCCAAGCGGAGCGCGCGACCAGCGCTGGCCGGCTCACGAACGAGCAGATGCGCACGCTGATGCAGCATTACGAAGAGTCGTTGCGCAGCTACACGTACCTGACTGGTGATGACTGAGGACGCGTCCGCGAGGCTCGACGCTTCCGCGTTTTAAGGGACGCGCGGCGCCTTCGGCGCGCGGTGGGAGACTCGCGTTGGCGCACGCTCGGCTGGTGATCGCTGGGCCGCCCGCGCCTTGCCCGTGGAAAGCAGGCGCCTGTTCGGTCAGCTCTTTGTAGGTCCGCCATCTCATTCGCAGATCGCGATCTGTTCTTCCAAGACTTTACGCTCGTTTTGGTTCCGGGCATGCGGCTGCACTGGCTACCGCGCGCGCGGCGCGAAGCGTGCGGCGCGAAGCGCGCACCGGGAGGCGAGAACGAGAGCAGAGCGAGCAGGCGGCTGAGCTGCCCGCCGCGCGCCCGGCGCGAAGCGTGCGGCGCGAAGCACGCACCGAGACTGAGACCGGGACCGAGACCAGATCCGGCAGGCGGCTGAGCTGTCTTCAGCGCGCCCGGCGCGAAGCGTGCACCGGAGAGAAGAGAGAAGAGCGAGAGTTGGGTGCGGCGACGGGCGTACCCACATTGGAAAAGCCCGGGTATTGGGAATGTGCCGCGCTCAGAGCGCGTTTTTTGGACTGCCCAGGTCCAAACTCGCTACCATCGTCGTCTCCAGTATGAAGAAGTCGTCCGCTTCGCCGCCGGTTCCGTCGCCTTCCCGTTCCCGACGGGCCCGGCTGCTCGTGGCGATCGTGGGCGCGCTCGCCGTTTCTACCGCGGTCGAGACGAGCCACGCTGACATCTACAAGCATGTCGACGCCGACGGCACGATCAGCTTCACCAGCCGGCCGGCACACGGCGCCAAGCTTTACGCGGCCGAGCGCAAGGCCGCGGTGTTCATGCCGAGCGATGATTCGCCCGAGCGTTTCAGCCGCTACGACGAGTACATCCGGCAGGCCGCTACGCTGTATCAAATCCCCGAAGAGCTCGTGCGCGCGGTCATCCGCGTCGAGAGCGACTTCGACCCGCGCGCGGTGTCGCCCGCCAACGCCCGCGGCCTGATGCAGCTAGTGCCGGAGACCGCGGAGCGCATGATGGTCACCGACTCCTTCGATCCGCGACAGAACATCTTCGGGGGCGTTCGCTACCTGCGCGTGCTGGCCAACCTGTTCAACGGCGACATCCAGCTCACGATCGCGGCGTACAACGCGGGCGAAGGCGCGGTCATGCGTTACGGCGGCATCCCGCCCTATCAAGAGACGCAAGACTACGTGGTGAAGGTGCTCGCCAACTACCGCCAGTTCCGAAAGCAAGCCGCGCTCTAGCCCAAACGCGAAAGTGTGCCGCGACGGAGAGCCGCATGACTTCCGTCGTGTGCGAGCCGCCACTCGGCGATGGTAGGTGCTGCACGTTTCGTGCTGCAAGCGGCCAGCGTTGTGGTTTCACGAGGGCTGAGGGCAGGACATCGCCAGCCGCCTTGAAGAGCCGAGAACACTGCGCGCCGCGAGGTGCGCTGCTGGATCGCGATCGCCCCTCACCAAGCGAACACGGATGCGGCGCACAAAATGAAAACGGGAACTTCTGCCAGGCAAAAGTTCCCGATTCACGGACGGCTTACGCCGTCACAGCCGATCAGCTCGGTTTGACGTTCTCGGCGCGGGGACCCTTGGGGCCCTGGCCTTTCGTGAACGAAACTGCCTGACCTTGCTGGAGGTCTTCGAAACGGACGCCTTCAACGGCTGACATGTGGAAGAACAAATCTTCCCCGCCTGCGGTCTCGATGAAACCGAAACCCTTGTCAGTCAACTTCTTAATTTTTCCATCAGCCATTAGATCCACCTAAACGTAGCGCCCATCCGCGGAAACGGAGATCGTTCCCGAAATGCATCGCACCGAGTCCCTATACTACGGAATCGACGCAAAACTAGCGCTCAATCACTGAGCGTTCCGTTTCTTGTGGATTGCTCTGGGTCTCGTGCGAGAGACCGAGCCACTTTCGCCGTCAATAGCGCCTAAAGCCCGCCGAGTCGGAAACGACCCGGCGGCGCGCCGTGGTTTAATGCCTCACTTCTTTGTGGACTTGCGAGCGCGTTTGGGACTGCTCGCGTACAGCGAAAGGGCTCCCTCGAGCTCTTCGCGGACGCGATCGGCAAGCTCCTCGGGCTCCACCACCTTGGCGCGCGCCCCCCACTCCAGCACCCAAGACACGACCTGATTCAAGTTGCCGACCGTCATTGTCAGCCGCACACCCCCACCGCCGATCGCCGCGAGCTTCTGCGAAGCGTGAACCTTGCGCATGCGCACGTACTCGGCAGCTTTCGCGTCGAAGTCGATCACGACCCGGTGCGGCTTCGGATCTTTCCAGATGCCGAACTCACCTTGAAAGTATTGATCGATCTGGAAATCAGCCGGTAAATCGAAGCGCTCGGTGGTTGCGCATTCGGTGTCGCGCATGCGATCGAGCACGAACGTGCGCACCTCCGCCTTGTCCACGTGGTAGCCGACGCAGTACACGGAGTCGCGATGCAGCACCAAGGCATACGGGTGGATCGTGATCCGCTCTTCGTCCGCCTTGAACGCGCTTTTGTACGACAATCGCAACGGGCGAAGGTCGGACACGGCCTGGAACAGATCGTCCAGCTCCTCGGTCTTCTCCGCGTAATTTTTGGGCGCGTGCGGCAAATAGAGGAAGCGATCCTCGAGCCGGGCATCCGCGAGTCCCGCGTTCGGACCCCGGCCCGGACGCTGCGCGAAGGCCAGCAGCTTGCCCACCGCGAGGTCGATCTCCTCGAACAGAGCGGAGCCGCGCATCGGCTCGAACAGCCGGCGCGCCGCTAGCAAGGCATAGGCCTGGGTGCGGCGCAGCTCGACCTTGCGCGGCATTTCACCGGAGCGCACCTTCCACAAGAGTGGGCCGCCGCCGCGGGCGGGGACGCTTTCCAGATCGTACTCGCGCTCGATCTCCTTCAGGTAGCGGCGCATCGAGCGCACCGTCACCGAGAGCGCGTCGGCCAAGTCGTACAGTGAAATGCCGCGCGGATGCTTTTCCAGGATCTCGCGCAGCCGATCCAGCCGCCGATGCTGAGTGAATTTGCCCTTGGGCCTGCCGAGCGCGCGTTCCACGAGTTGCCCGTAAAGTAGTACGCTTCGCCCAATCCATGAAAGGCCCATTCAATCCGGTCGAAATGATCCGGAGCAAGCGCGATGGCCACCCGCATTCAGCCGCCGAGATCGGCGATTTCATCGAGCAGTTCAGCGCCGGCACCGTCGCGGATTATCAGATGAGCGCTTGGCTGATGGCCGTGTTCTCGCACGGCATGACCGATCGCGAAACGGTGGCGTTGACGCGCGCCATGTTGCACTCGGGTAAAGTGCTGCGCCTACCGTCGGTCAAGACCATCAAAGTCGACAAGCACTCGACGGGCGGCGTCGGAGACAAGATCAGCATTTGCCTAGCTCCGCTGGTTGCCGCCTGCGGCATCGCCGTGCCAATGATTTCCGGCCGAGGCCTGGGCCACACCGGCGGCACGCTCGACAAATTGGAGGCCATCCCGGGCTACGAAGTACAGCTCACGGCGCGACGCTTCGAGCGCGTCGTCCGCGAAGTGGGCGCATCGATGATTGGCCAGAGCGCGGAGCTTGCGCCTGCGGATCGCCGGATCTATGCGCTGCGCGACGTCACGGCCACGGTGGAGTGCATCCCGCTGATCGTGGCCAGCATCTTGTCGAAGAAGCTGGCCGAAGGGATCGACGGCTTGGTCTTGGACGTGAAAGTCGGAAAAGGTGCCTTCATGAAGGACCTGAAGTCGGCGCGCGCACTGGCCCAAGCATTGGTGCGCGTGGGCACTTCCGCGGGCAAGCGCGTGGTCGCGCTGCTCACGGCCATGGACGCGCCCATCGGACGCACCATCGGCAACGGCCTCGAAACCCGCGAGGCCATCGAAATTCTGCAAAATTCTGGCCCCGCGGACACGCGCGAGCTGACCCTGACGCTGGGCGCGGAAATGCTCTTGCTCGGCAAAGTCGAGCGCACCTTGCCGACCGCGCGGGCGCGGCTGGAACGCGCCTTGGCCGACGGCTCTGCACTCGACGTCTTCACGCGCATGGTCAAGGCGCACGGCGGAGACGTTCGCGCCGTCGAACATCCCGAGCGCTTAGTGAATGCCAAAGCCAAATTCGAGGTTCTGGCGCGACGCTCGGGCTACGTGACCGAGTGCGATGCCTACGCGCTCGGCATGTCGGGCATTGCACTCGGTGCCGGTCGCACGCGTGCCGATCAGGCGGTCGATCCGAGCGCGGGGATCGAGCTCTGCGCGCAACGGGGTGAGCGCATCACGCGCGGGCAGCCGCTCGCGCTGATTCACGCCCGAACCAAGGCGTTGGCCGCAAGCGAGGGGCGGCGCGTGGAGCAGGCTTTTCGGATCGGAAGCACGAAGCCCCGCGCGCGGCGCGTCGTGCTGGAACGCATCACGCGTTGAGTTAGCCGCGAGTCAACGCGCTCGCGAGTCGCTCGCCACGTTCGCCACTTGCTCGCGCACACGCGTGCGTTGCTGCACGATGGCAGCTCGAAAGCGGGCAATAACTGCGCGTCCCCTGCCCGCAGCACCGGCTTCCCAACTGGTGTGCAGCCGTGACGTCGCATGCAAAGGTGGCGAATAACCGTATGGCATGTAGCGACGGGGCTAGTCTTGCGCCGTGGTCGTTTCGAGTGCCCGCGAAGCGTGGCGGTTCCCGCCAGTCCAAGTCTACATCTATGGTAATGTGGCTAACATGAGCCCGTAGTCGGATGGGATACGTGCAAGCGTTCGCTTGTGTCGTCCGCTTGTCACGTGTAAATCGGGTGTCGTGGATGGTCAAGGTGCGGGCGGCCGCCGCTTACCCAGAATTGGCCGGGGCAGACTGCCCGGCGTCGATGGGCCAGCTTGCCGATCAGCGCTGCGTGCAGGGCGCAGTCAACGCTGGTCCCTACTGCGTGTACGATGATGTCACCTGCGTCTGTGACCCGGAAAACTGCGATGCGAGGGGGACGGATTGCGCGTGGTCTTGCGATAAGCCACAGGCGAACCCGAATTGCCCTTGGGGACAACCGAATATGGGGACGAGCTGCGCTAGCGAAGGGCTCGTCTGTAGGTACACGACCTGTGCCGATCACCATTGCACGTACGGGTATTGGACGGCCGTGAACAGTGGCAGCTGTCCGTAACCGTTCCGGAATGGACGCCTTCGCAGGATGGCGTGGATCTGTGATGGTCGCGAGCGATGGCAAAGCGAGATGCTGAGTCGTGGGCGGCGATTGTCGCCGAAGCCGAGACGGCGGGGGGTGCCGCACGGGGAAACGGCCAAAAAACACGGGGTATCGCTCGCCACGCTCAAGTACCACCTGTACAAGGCGCGGAACGCGGGGAAGAAGGTGGGGACACCACGTGTGTTGCCCGGTGCGTATGGTTGCGGAAGTATCGGCGGCTTCCGTGGAGGCGCAGTTTGGCTCGGTGCGCTTCAGTTTCCGCGATGGCTGTGACCCCGCGAGCCGATCGATCTGCGCCGCGGCCATGATGGGTTGAGCGCGGTTGTTCAGGGAAAGTGGCGAATGGATCTGTTCGCCGGTCATCTGTTTGTGTTCCTGGGGCGCAGGCGTGACCGCTGCAAGATCCTCTTCTGGGATCGCGGGGGTCGGGTTTTGTACTATAAACGCCTTGAAAAAGGCCGATTTCAAATGCCGCGCGTGACCGCTGATGGGCGCGCGGTCGAGCTCGACGCGACCGCGCTGGCGATGCTGCTCGACGGCATCGACGTGCGCTATGTGCGGCGTCCGGAGCCCTGGCAACCGAAAAAAGCGGCGCCCAGCGCGCAGGGGATCGACAAGACGATTGCGGTGTGATCAAAGCTAGTTGTTGGCTCCGCTCCCGGACGCTCACGACTGCGGCTGGAAGAAATACGCGGAAGCGCAGGCGGCCGAGCTCGCCCTGATGAAGGAGAAGCTCGAAGCTCTCGAGCGTCGAGTACTTGGCAAGAAGAGCGAGCGGCTGAAGTCCAGCAAGTTGCCGCCGCCGCTGCCGCCCAAGAGTGATCCAAAAGCGCCGCGCAGAAGCGCAAAGACAATGCCTCGCTGCGCCAGGCGCGCCTTGAGATCGAGACGATTCCGATCCCGGAACCGAAGGACGCTTGCTCTTGCCCCGAGTGCGTCGCAACTGAATTGCGTCGCGTCGGGGCAAGCCGTCGACCGTTTACGACTATGTGCAACGGTTCTTTCGCAAGCGCGTCTATCTGCGCGAGACACTCGCATGTCGATGCGGCCACATCGTCACCGCAAAGGCGCCCGATCGAGTCGGAGAGAAAACGCGCTACGCGCCCGGCTTCGTCGCGCATCTGATCGTCAATAGGTGCGCCGATTCCAATCCACACTATCGGCTCGAAAAGTCGTACCGCAACCTTGGGATTCCGATCTCGCGCAGCACTCTGTGCGGCTTGATTCATCGCGGCGCTGCGGAGCTGAAGTCACTTCATAGCGCTGCGCTGAAGCTCGTGCCAGCCGCGTCCGACATACACGCCAACGAGACGAGCATGCGGCAGCAAGACCTCGAGGGGCGCGCCTATATCTGGAGTTTCGTCACTCCTGAGCTGGTCGTCTATCGCTACGCACCGAGCCGGAGTGGGTCCATTCCCAAGCAGGTACTCGGCGATTCGAAAGGCCGCCTCGTCGTCGACATGTACACGGGCTACAACGCGGTCACGAAGTAACCCATCCGCGAACGGCGTGCGCCGGACGCCGGCTCGACCGTCTAGATTTGACGGATGTCAGAGCAGGCGGAGAAGACACGAAAGGTGCGCGCGAAGCGTTGGAGTGAGGCTGAAGGACGCGAGGTGCTGCGGGAGTGGCAGGGATCGGGGCTGAGCGCGGTGAAGTTCGCCGCGCAGCGGGGGATCACGGCCACGCGGCTTTCGTACTGGGAGGAGCGCCTTGGGCAGAAGGCTGCCGGTAACGTGAGCTTCGTGGCGGTGCCGCTGTCGAGCCAGCATGCTGTGGAGCTTGAGCACCGCGGTGTGACGGTGCGGCTGAGCGCGCTCAGCACTGATGAGTTGGCGCGACTGGTCGTGGAGATCGCGCGACGAGCCAGCGGATGCTGACATTGCCGCCGGGGGCGCGGCTGCTACTGGCGACGAGTCGTGTGGACGGGCGCAAGGGGATCAATGGGTTATCGACGCTGGTGCGTTCCCAGTTTTTGATGGACCCGCTGTCGGGCACGCTGTTTGTGTTTTTCACGAAGCGCGCCGACATCGTGCGGGTTTTGTATTGGGATCGCGACGGTTACGTGCTCACGACGAAACGTTTGGAGAAGGGCTATTTTCGCGTCCCTTGGAAGAGCGAAACGGGACACGTGACAGTCGAGGCGGCGGAGCTGCTGCTCGTGCTGGAGGGCCTCGACCTCAGCCGCGCGATCCGACGCCCGCGATGGAAGTCGGCGCCCAAGCGGTCACGCGACGAAGAAAAAACACCCGACCCGGGAATTTGAATTACGCCCGCGGGGTTGAACCTCGCGATGGCGATGAAGGCGAGCACGGCGAAGTTGATCGCGAGCGACTTCGCGACGCTCGATCTGAAGCGGATTCGCAGCTTCATCGCGGAGGCGGTGGCGGAGGGTGCCATCGCGCTCTTGATCGCGACCATCATCGGGCTCTTGACGCGGATGCGGGACCTAAATCAGGAACTTTCGCGTCAGCTTGCTTGGAAGAACCGCAAGCGGCCGGCGAGTGAGACGACGCATCGCCTGCAGCTCGAGCTGCCGTTTCTGGTGAGCTCGCCTCCGGCGGAGCCGCCCGCGAACGACACGTCGTCTGACTCGGACCAGGACGACGAAGGCGACGAAAAGCGCAAGCGCAAGAAGCGGAAGAAGCCTGACCAAGCAAATCGTGACGCTCACGGGCGGCCGAAGTTTCCCGAGCACATCCCGCGCGTCGAAGGTGACGTGGAGCTGGTGACGGGCGACGCTCGCATCTGTCCGTACTGCGCGAGCGAGTGCGAACACGTTACCTTCAAGGTGTGCCAGAAGCTCGACATCGAACCTGCGCGTTACGTGGTGCGCGAGGACAAGCGCGAGGTCGTAGCCTGTCAGCTCTGCCACGCGCACGTGGCCACTGCCCCCAAGCGCGACGAGGTGCTCGATCGCGGCGTCCTCGGCAACGAGCTACTCGTGCAATCGCTGGTCGATCACGATCAAGACGCTGTTCCGTGGGAACGCATGGAGCGCAAAGCGCGACAAGAAGAGGTGCCCCTGGCAGCCAACACACTGGCAGCCAGCTGTGGGCGCGTAATCGACCTATTCGATCCGATCGTACGCCACGTTTTCAAGCGCTGCATGGCATCGGAGTACGTGGCGCTCGATGCAACCAGCATCCGAGTGCTGGACGTCGAGCACCCGCTTGGGATCCGCACTGGCGCGCTTTGGCTCATCCTGGGCGCACACTGCTACTCGTACTTCATGTACGCGAAGAGCGGGCACGCCGACCACCTCGAGGCGAAGCTCGAAGGCTACCGGCTTGTCAGCGCCATGTGCGACGGCTCGTCCACGAACAACTGTGTCGAGCGCGCTGGGGCCAAGCGCGGAGGCTGCCACGCGCACGCCCGGCGCGGCCTCGTCGGAGCATTGCGTGGCGGCGACCATCGCGCGGTCGAAGGGTTGCGGATCTACGCCAAGCTCTTTCACGTCGATGCGGAGTCAAAGCGTGCAAGTGAGAGTGTCGAACAGCGGCTCGCGCGACGGAGGCGCGACAGCGCTCCACTGCTCGCCGAGCTGGAGGCGTGGGTAAAGACGGCAATCGGAGATGCAGAACCCAAGTCGGCCCTCGGCAAAGCCCTGCGTTACATCCAGCGACAGTGGCCACGACTGAAGCGCTTTCTCGATGACCCACTGATGGAACTGACCAACAACGAAGTAGAACGCGATCTCCGAACCTGGGTCTTGGACCGTAAGACGTGGCTTTTCTGTGGTCACGATGAAAGCGCTCGGCGCGCGGCCGACGCGCTGACGATCATCACGACCTGCAAGAAGCTGGGGCACGATCCGCGTTGCTACATCCGCGACACGTTGAAGCGCATCCTCGACGGCGAGAAGGATCTGAACGCGCTCCTGCCCGAGGACTACAAGCCCGGCGGCGTCCTCAGCAGCGCGCCCGCGTCTGCCGCTGCGTAGTGCGAATCAACGCTCGCTGGCTTCACAGCGCTCGACCAAGAATTGTCGAGCAACTTCTGCGAGCTGTCCGTCGAGCATCGCACTCAGGCTGAGAAATCGCTGCCACAGCGAGTTGTGCTTCGACAGCGTGGTGCGCACGCAAATCGTCACCACGCGCTGGCGTGGACGCCGATATACCGTCGCGCCTTCCTGACGACAGAGCGCGATGAACAACAGGCGTGAGTACATGTCGTCCACGCTATAGACCTGCTCGAACTCGCCCTCGCGCACATCGAGCCCAGGGCGACCGTTGTCGCGCGTGACGATAAACTCGAGCGGCGTTACAGCTGGAAGCTCAGCTTCGGACAACCTGGGCGGCGCGCCACGATCACTTGACACCCACTCCGACTCGCACGCGCGCCCCGCCGCTGCAATCGGGCCGCGAGCACACGCGATTTCGGGCGGCAATCCTCGGAATGCACGCCCTTCGCGGATGGCTTACGATGTACATGCTGACCTCGGCGTCTTGGTGGATGCCAAGATTGTCCCAGATCACGATGTCGCCCGGCTTGAGCAACGGAGCGAGGTGGTTACGCGTCCATTCCCGCATGGCATCGGTGTTCATCGCTCCGGGAAGCAGCAGCGGGGCATGTACGCCGTTGAGGTTGAGGGCCGCGATTACGGAGTACGTCTCCCAGCGGCGTCCGGGCACGTAATCGACGATTCGCTTGCCTCGCGGAGCCCAGGCTTCTTGGCGGGCCAACGACAGATTGACTCCACTCTCGTCCACAAACCAGAGGCGACTGCGACGCCATCGACGTCGGCGACGCTCGAAGCGCTCCCGAGCTGCAACTACGTCCGGGCGCGTGCGCTCGCTGGCGCAGAAGCTCTTTTTTTTCGCGTCAGGCCAAGACGACGCAAACTTCGCCACATCGTCGTCTCGCTCACGCTGAGGCGTGTCGATCGCTTCAGAAGTTTAGCCAGCTCGATCAGCGTTGCGTCGGGGTGCTGCTCGACTAGTTCCCGAAGCCGTCGCTCTTCCGAGCCAGAAACCAGCCGATCCTTGCCGGGCGCCTTTCCTGCTCGAGGATTGCCTGTTCGCCGAACTTGCAGTCGCAGCTTCCTCACGAAGCTGGCACTCACCGCGAACCGAGCCGCGACTCGCAATGATGACGTGTCTTGCTCCAGCGCTTTAAGAATTCTTTCGCGAAGATCCAGCGAGATCGATGCCATCCATCCCAGCTATCACGTGTCACGAATCATGGAAAGACGCTGTAACCAATAGTTAGAGCGATTTTGACCGCTGCCGAGGCCCTGATGACCCCATGGCGCCGGGCAAGTTCACGAGCCCGGCTCCGGCCGCCACACCGTTTGGCCTTCCTATCCCCGATCTCTTGGACGCCTTGGCCCTGCCCGTTGCGCGCGTGCGCGACGGCATTGCGACCCAAACCTTGATCAGACGAGTAGCACTAAACTAAGCCGCCTGAACACCCGATGGTGCGGTTCATTTGGAACCGCACCATCAGTCTGCCTGTCCGAAGTCTGCGTACAGGCGATCCATTTCACGTCGCGAGTTCGGCGTGTATGAGCTGCGAGCGCCCGCGGCGCGATGTTGAAGCGCCGCAAGACTGGCCCGTCGCGTTGAGGCGCGCCGCCCAAGCCAAGACCAACCTGACCAGGCTTTGCTTTTTTTGCGGATGATCGCTGGCTGCCGAGCCAACGCAGCCTCGTTTTGCGGCTCGATCCGCCTCTCGAGGCGCTAGGTCTAGCTTGCCTTGGTTACCACTCGCCACTAGCTTCCTGGCTTGTCCAGCCCAGAGCCCTCGCCGCCGCCCCCGGGTCCAGTCGTAAAGGCTTCCGCGTCGGGCGAACTCGGCGCAACGGGTCTCGATCACGCGACCTTGGGTCGCCGCGCTCGACTGGGGGTTTTGATTCTCGGCGGCCGAACGGCGCTGCAGCAGCTCACGGTCCTGGCCGGGACGGTCTACCTCGCCCGGGTGCTTGGCCCCGGCGAGTTCGGACTCTTTTGGATCGTTCAGTTTGCACTCTCGTTCTTTACGCTATTCGGCGACGCGGGCTTCGGCGCAGCCCTGATCCAGAAGCGGGATGTCGCGACGCAGCGGGAGCTTTCCAGCGTTTTCTGGTCTCAGTTGCTGCTCGTGCTGTTCGTCACGACGGCCGTATTCGCGAGCGCGCCCTGGGTCGTGCGGTTTTGGCCCGATATGCCGGCAAATGCCGCCTGGATGCTGCGCGCCCTCTCGCTCTCGCTGCTGCTCACTTCGCTGCGAACGATTCCCGCCATCTTGATGGAGCGCGAGCTGCTTTTCGGTCGATTGTCCGTGATCGACCTACTGCTCAGCGTGTCCTTCTACGGCACGGCGGTCGTGCTCGCCCACCTAGGCTATGGGACATCCGCGCTGGTGGGCGGAGTGCTGGTGCAGGGGGTCGTTGGCTTGGTGACGGCGTTTGTGCTCCGTCCTTGGTTGCCCGGTCTGCACTTCGATCGCCAGGCGCTGCGCCCCATATTCAAGTTCGGCGTGGTGCTCCAAGCCAAGCACATCATCGGCTTTGCGAACGCTGCCATCATGCCGCTGTACGCAGGGAGAGCGCTCGGCAGCTACCCGCTCGGCCTCGTCACTTGGTCGCGCAACACCTCGCTCTTTCCAGTATCGATCGTAGAAATCCTGAGCCGCGTCAATTTCCCCTTGCTCAGTCGCTTGCAACACGACCCGGTTGCCTTCGCCCGTACTCTGGAGCGAACCATCCAAATCTCTGCCACGGTCACGTTCCTGTTCGTTGCTTTGCTCTCGGGTCTGGCGCCCAGCATCGTGGCGGTGATTTACGGGCCAAAGTGGTTGCCGGCGCTGCCGACTTTGTACGTGTTCACCGGCGCCGTCTCGTTCAGCTTCCTGGTCCCGATCATCAACGGTGCGCTCGACGCGATCGGTAAGCCGCGCGTCATGATGCTACTCGGTCTGGTTTGGACGGTCCTGAATTGGGGCGCGGTAACCACGGCGATGCAAATCAGGAGCAACGCTTTTTCGTTCGCGATCGGGTACTGCACTCACGTCTTAGTCGGCAATTTGGCTATTTTGTGGGTGGTCAAACACGCGATCCCGGAAGCCAAGCTTTGGCGAAAAATGCGCGGCGGGCTCGCGGCCGGGTTGGTGACGGCGGTTTTTGCTCGCGTGCTGCTTCTGCCCTGGGCCAATGGCGTGTTCAGCCTGACGGCAGCTGCCTTGCTGGCCATCGGCGTGTTCGTCGGCAGCACCGCCGTGTTCGACCGTTCAGCGCTGCGTGAAGCGCTGCTCATGCTGCGAAATCGAAAGACATCCGTGACAAGCAACTCGTAAACTCGCGCGAGGGTCAGGACCTCGGCGAACCGAAGCGAGGCCGCGCGCTAGCTAGAACCAGCTCGGAAACCAGTACGCGACTCGGCTCCGCAACGCAGATGCCAAGGAGCGAGTTTCGCTCCTCCGGTAGAGCTCACCCCACGAGGCGATACTCGCCTCGAACGTGTACGCGGAGATAAGGCGTCCTCGCGCTTCGAAGTATTGCTTGAAATGTTCGTGCCCCGCGTCAGCAATGCGCTGAGCCTCGACCGGGCTCGCGAGGTAGTAGCGCACCTGATCGATCAGGTCGCTCAGATCAGCTTTGACCTCTACGTAGTGGCGTCCGGCCTGCAACCCCCCATCGAGAAAGGCAGCGGCTTGGATCGACTCTGCGACGACAAGGCAGCGCCGGGCCAACCCTTCGAAGAATCGATACGTGAGCACGTGGTTTCCCCAAGGTGACAAACAGATCTTTGCATCCTGGAGCAGGCGATCATGCTGAGCCCCGCTCATGCGAGCTACGGCAAGGCTCGGATCCACCGGATAACGCGGGTCGTCGTGGCCCAGAATCCCCCCCCGGAAAGGCAGATTGGCGCCGCGCATCAAACGCACCAGCTCATCGCGCGCGTTCTTTCCGCCGGCGAGGTTGGCGAACCCGGTTCGGGTTCCGTAGAAGATCGCGCCGCCGGCGCGTTCTGCGAGAGCGAGACCAGGACGCGCTCGCAGTGGCTTGATCATCGGCGGGAGCCAACCCGTGCGATCGCGAGCCTGATCTGGAATGAGACCATCGTCACGCGGCCAATGGTTGCGCAAGAACAGATCCGCTCGCGCCATCACCGCGCTGGGGATGCGCTCGAAAGACATGTTCTCGGCATCGCACAGCTGGAAGATGCCGATCCTGGCCGGAGACTCGCACAAGAGTGTGGCAACTCGCTCGGTCATCGGGGGACTGCCCTCGATGCCGATCCCGTGCATCCAAACGTCGACGCTCGTCGGTGGCGGCTCACCGACGCGCCCACGGATGACCCGGTGCCCCGCATACACGAGCGCTGCCCGGATGTCTGCCGCACGCGAGCTGGTGGCTCGATCCTCTTCGGTGAAATAGAAGCG
This sequence comes from Pseudomonadota bacterium, assembly GCA_037200885.1. GTDB lineage: Bacteria > Myxococcota_A > Polyangia > Polyangiales > Polyangiaceae > PMG-095. Next base: position 119,307 of record JBBCIN010000001.1, on the reverse strand, counting down.
CATACGAAGAAGAGAATTCTAGGGCACGTCAGGACTGACTTCGAGCTAGCCGGTGGGACTCTCGAGCGCGCGCAAGATTTGCGGGCCGATCACGGCCTCGCTGAAGCGGGCGCGACAAGCGTCGTCGGCAGCCACCCGGCGCGCGTCCACCTCGGCATCCGAAAGCCGCCAGATCCGCTGGAACGCCTCGGCGACAGCCTCCGGTGAGAACGGATCGCAACAGAAGCCCACCCGACCGCCATCCAAGATCTCGAGGGGACCGCCGTGATCCGGCCCGACCAAAAGCAGTCCACGAGCGGCCGCTTCGGGGAAGACCATACCGAATGGTTCATCGAGCGGGAGGAGCGCAAATACGTCGCAGGCATCATAAACGCGGTCCAGCTCCGCATCTGGCAGGTGCCCGTGGAAGTGCACGGAGCTCGCAAGCCCGAGCTCGAGAGCTAGCTTCTCGAGCCTCGTCTTGTGCGCACCTTCGCCGACGACGTGCAGCACCGATCCCGGCAACTTGTCGATCACCTTTGCGAAGGCACGGATGACCGTGTCCAGATTCTTCAAGATCGCAAGACGAGAGTGCGTCAAGATCTTGAGCCCCGATCGATCGAGGCCTGCGCGGGGGCGTGCGCGGCGGGCAGGAAAGCGGACCATCGGATAGACGACCGTGGCGTCGCTTCGACCGTAGACCCGACGCACGCTGTCACGACCGAACTCGGTCAGTGCCAGAAGCCCGTCGAGCCTTGCCGTGTTTCGGAGATCGAATTGGACTACATCCTTGAAACCGCGTCGCCGTTGCGCTCGCTCGAACTTCGCGAGCGCGCGCACGTAGTCTCGCTCGACGTCGGTCGAGCCACCCGGAGAGGAGCGGACTTGTTCGTGGAGTCGGGGACTCGTCGCTACGAGGTGAAATTTGCGGGATGGCTCGTTGCAGAACCAGACGCGCTTTGCATTGATGTCCGATGCGCCGAGCAGAGCGTTGGCGGGGAAATTGCTGGCGAGAACGGCTCTACAGTCCGACAGGGCTGCTTCGATGCGGGGCACCGCACGTTCGAGCTTGTGGCGATAGCTCGAGAGCAGATCGAGCCACGAAGCCGACGCCGTGACCTGCAGCGGAACGCCCTTGAACCAGCTCCGCCAGCGACGCTCATCGAGTTCCGTCGTCACGACTCGGACGTCGACGCCGACCCGCTGCATGTGTTGAGCCCAGGTTGCCACCAAGATCTCGGCGCCACCTATTCCGCGGAAAGCCGGGTGAAAAAGGCCGATAGGCATAGCTGATCCTGCGCCCATATCCCATAGCCTATCGCACGTTGCAAGGTCGCCTCGCGCTCAGCCAGCCGATCAATGACTCGCCGGTTTTGTCTGCAAAAATGCCTGACGTACGCGGGGCTGCGTTCTTCGCGAGTCGACGGTTTGGCTACTAGGTGCAATAGTCGGCCGCGCATGCTCCCGAAATCAATTCAGGAGGCTCCGACCCCTGCGTGCCGCGCGTGTGCCGGCGAGTTGAGCTTCAGCTTCGAAGTGGAGGTTCTGGGCGACACGCCTGCAAAGTACCACAAATGCCGCAGTTGTGGCTCCTTGATGGTTCTCGAACCCCACTGGCTGGAGCGATCCTATCAGACGACGTTATTTCCCGATCCCGATACCGGCGCGCTTTATCGCACTCTCTACGTCAATCGCTATATTCGACGAATGCGCGCGGTGGGCCTGCTGCCCAGGCGATACCGTTCGCTCGACTATGGGAGCGGCCTCGGTATGCTCGTTTCTCTGCAGCTCGATCGCAAAGCTGACGCGCACGGCTTCGACCAATACAGCGTTCCGCGCTTCGCTCAGCTCGCTTGCGGTAAGCAGCTTCCAAACGGACCTTTCGACCTGATCAGCGCCATCGAAGTGATCGAACATCTGCTGGATCCGATCGACGTCTTGCGCGCGTTTCAGTCGCGATTGGCGCCATCGGGGCTTGTTTTGATTTCTACGGAGCTCTACCAACGAGAGCGCTGGCCGGATCCTTCGTCTTGGCACTACGTCGACCGCCAGCACGGTCAGCACATCATGCTGTTTACCCGCGCGGGCCTGAAAGCGGCAGCCAAGGCTGCAGGTTTGCGTCACGTCTACACCGTGAACAAGGGGAAGACCCCCTTCATGCACGTGTTCGTCCATGAGCATCGGATGACGCCGCTCATTCGGCTCGGGTTCCTGGTGTGGCAGCACCTGTGGGGTGAATTACGCGAAAGTCTCGACCTAGCAATCTAATGCAAGGCCCAGGGACAGATGTCGGTCCGCTAGGATCCGGAAAGCGGCTCAACCGGGCTTGAACGGCGCGCGCCAGCGCTTCTGGCACCCGGCGTTTCGCGTCGGTTTTAGAGCCGCTCGGCGACTATTCGGCGCATGCGCGCGATCCAGTAGTGGTTGGTCAGCCGCTCCTGAACCCCGGGATCTTGGAACGCTCGCTGGTGCTGAGCGTGCCAAAGGCGCAGGTTATCGTGCCTAATTTCGCGCCAGTCATCGACGATCACCACGGGCAAGCCCTCGTACAAAGGGTCGAGCGAGGAGCGCTTGACGATCACGATGTTGCCCAAGACCAGCGACTCCCAAGTGCGATGACAATCTAGACCATTGCCGTGTGGGCTGACCACGAACGCGTAGCGCGTCTTTTCGCGCCACAGCTCCAGGCGCGGGACCTTGCGTTTCTGAAATTGCACGTCCGGGCTGCCCGAAAGAGCGCGCTGCACTGCGACGCGGTCGTCACCCCAAACTTGCGCCTTATGCTTGTTGAAATGAAAATCGGCGTGGACGCGCAATTGGCGATCGCAGTTGGCTGGAGCGGCACTGCGCACTGCCTCGAGCTCCGCTTCTTGGGCCGCCGGCGTTGCCGGCCAATGTCCCCACTTGCGACGGTTGCTGATGGTGTGAAAATCGAGCCCGATCGGTAGCCTCATCAGCTTCGGGTTCGGGTTCCTCCCATCGTAGTTTTGTGTGAACCAACACACCACTCGCGGGTCAGTCAAGAGCTGCTCTGAGCCCGGAAATCCCGAGGGAATCGCCCAATCCTCGTCGCCCGTCACCAGGCCGAAGCGAGCCTGAATGCGCGGCATGGCATCGGCGATGAACTGCGGCAGCGCGGTCATCCGCATCCAGACGAGGTCACCATCTTTGACACGATCGAAGAGCGCAGGTTCGAAGCGCAGCGCGGCGCGTCCGCCGCGTTGACGTTTGACGAAGCGCACGCCGCCGTTGTGGTCGCACAGCAAGCCGAGGCCGCGGCTCCACACGTAGCGCGTCGGCTCGAAGGGTCCGTGGACCAATGCGCGGTAGCGCAAGCTCGCCGCGACAAGCCCGCCGCCCACGGCCGCCGCCGTTAGCAACGCCGGAATCACTACGCTTGCTCCGAAAGGGCGCGCGCATAGCACGCTAGAGTCTGCTGCGCGCAGCGCTCCCAGGTGAATGCCTGAACGCGTTCGAGCCCGCGCTGACGCAAAACCGCGCGCAGCGCGGCGTCGGTGGCGATGCGAGCAATGCCAGCGGCCAGCACATCCTGATCCAGTGACGGCAAGGTCAAGGCGGCATCGCCTGCGACCTCAGCCAGCGACGAAAGACCACTCGTGAGTGTGGCGGCGCCACAGGCCATGGCCTCCAAAATCGGCAGGCCAAAACCCTCGTAGGACGAGGGGAATAGGTAAGCGAGGCATTGCCGGTACAGCGCCACCAGCAGCGCGTCGTCGATGTAGCCCAAGATCAGCACGCGGCCTTCGACTTGGCTACCGCGTATCGCCTCGAGCAGGCGCGCCCGTTGGCGCGGCGAAATCGGTCCGGCGAAGACCAGCATCGACTCGCGCGCGACGCCGCTTTGACCGAACGCACGCACCAACAGCGGCAGGTTCTTGCGCGCGTCGCTGGCGCCTAGGCAAAGCAGAAACGGTGCCTCGAAGCCCAGCCGAGCGGCGACCTGCTCACGTTCGCCGTCCGGCGAATTCGCGCTGAATCGCTCGTGGTCTACCCCGGAGTGAACGACGTCGATTCGCTCGGGCCGGACCCCTACGTATTCGATCAAATCGCGTCGAGTCGCTTCGCTGATCGCGATCACGCGGCGCGCGGTTCGGTAGCGAGCGTAGTCGCGTAGCCATTGCAGCGTGCGCGCGCCTGGCACAGGCGCCAGGTACTGCTTGGCGAGCACCAACGGGATGAGATCGTGGCAGGTCACGATCCGCGCTTGTCGCATGTCGAGCGGAGTGCCCGGCGGATCGGGCAAATGCAAGAGCCTTGGGCCCACACGCCGCGCCAAGCTACCCAAAAACAAGCGCCGCTCGAGCTTGTGCCTTTGGTATTGCCAAGTGCTCACCTGGATCCGCGGATCGCCAGCAAATTGCAGCGATTCGTCGACCGCGCCCTGGACCGCGCCGCGCGGCCGCGTCAGCCCCGCGATGCGAAAATGACGGCTACTTGCCGGAGCTTCCGACCACGTTTCGCGTGCCGCCAGGGCTCGACACAGGTGTTTCACGTAACGACCGATACCGCGTTCGCGCGAGGGCGTGTTGAGCGCGGTCATATCGACCAACACGTCAAGCACGGCGAGCCTCTGGGCCTGCCGCCAAAGCCTCGCGATAGATCTCGAGCGTCTGCTCAGCGGCGACATCCCAGCTGAAGGCGCGCGCGCGCTCGAAGCCTCGGGCGCGCAGCTCTTCGCGCAGAGAGCCCGAGCGGAGTCGGTTGATTGCCGATGCCAGACCGGCAGCATCGCCGACCGCGGCATGCAAGCCAGCGCCGCCCAGCACCTCGACCAACGCTGGTGTGTCGCTGGCGATGACCGGGCAGCCCGCGGCCATCGCCTCCAGGGCGGGAATGCCAAAGCCCTCGACCAACGATGGCTGCAGCAGCGCGCGGGCGGCCTGCAGCACCGTGACCAACTCGGGTTCGGAGAGCGTCGGCAACCAGCGCAACCTGTCCGCAATGCCGAGCTCTTGGGCCAACCGCGAAAGGCCAGCCCCTCGTCGCGTGCGCTGCACGAGGACCAAGATCTCGCCCGGACGCGCCTCGCGCGCGAACGCCTGGAGCACCAGTTGGTGGGCCTTGTATGGCTCATTTTTCCCGACAACCAGGTAGTACGGCGCATCGCTGCCGATCAGCTCTGCCGCACGCCGCAGCGAGGCCGCCAAATCACTGGGGGCCACGAAGGCCGGACCGGCCGCGTTGTGAATCACGCGCACTCGAGCCGAGCTCTCCGGTGAGACCGCACGGATGCGATCAGCCGTAGCTGCTGAGACTGCGATCAAGCGGGTGGCGTGGCGCAGGGCTTGACGCATCCCGGTGTGATAGAAGCCAGCGCGGATGCGGCGCATGAACGGCCGGGCGTCCACCTGGGCGGCGTGCTCGAGCCACATCAGATCGTGAATCGTGACCACGCTGGCACAAGGCAGGCCGCGCCCGAGCAAGCTGAACGGAAAATGCACGACGTCGTCGTTCGAAAGCGGATCGAGCGCGGCGGGCATGAGCAGCGTACGCAAGCCATCCGCGGCGGCCGGCACCACCGACGTGGTCACGTTGGGCGCGGTGACCGGGACTGGACACTCCGGATGCGCCCACAAGTGAAAGCGCGCCTCGGGTGCCAACGCCGGCAGGCGCGCGATCAGCGCAGCGACGTAGTTACCAATCCCGCTCGGCCGAGATGATACGTAACGCGCATCGATGACGAAGCGACCTGTGTCTCGCGTCAATGAGGCTAGCCCTGGACGAGCGGCAAACGCCGCGGGCCTTCGAAGTCGAGCGGTTGACTGCGCCATTCGTCATACGCGCTTTGCGTTCGTACGCAGCCGATGGTGCACGCGTCCGCGCAGGTCTTTTTCGTATAAAACTGTGTTTTCAGGTCGCTCGTCGTGTACTCGAGCAGTGGTTTTTTGAATACCCCGCGCGTCTGCGAACACCAGTGGACGTCACCAAACTCGTCGACGTAAAGGTAGCGGCTGCCCGCGCGGCATTTGAACGGGGCAGTGCCGCCGAGCAGGATGCGTTCGCGGTAGTCGTGGGCTTCACGGAAGCGACGGCCGCCGAGCATCTCTTTGACACGCGCAAAGGCCTCTTGGCCGGCCTCATCCAGGTGCATTTGTCCACTACCGTCGTGCAGCACCAAGACGCGCGGACGAAAACCGAACTCGCGCGCGGCTTCGACCACTTGCAGGGCTTCGGCTGGCGGGGTCGCCCCCAGGACCGCGCTCAGCACGATCGGGAATTTTGCGGTACGCGCCAGCATCCGCAGCTTGGGCAGCATGGGCTTCAGCACCTTGACCGTGACGTCGTTCGGCAGCACGCCATCCACGCTGACCTGCATCTCCATCAACCCGGCATCGTTCAGCGCCTGCACCTTCTTTTCGTTCAATAGGTACGCGTTCGAAATCATCATCACCTTGTGGAAGGATTTCGTGCGCGCGTAGCGGATGAGCTCGGCGATGTCCGGGTGCAGCATGGGCTCGCCCCCGGTGAACTCCAGGCTGAAGGTGCCGAGCTCCTTGAGCTTGTCGATACGGGCCTTCAGGACCGCGGTAGGCACCGGCTCGGACTCTTCGTCGAACTCGTTGCAATAGGTGCAGCTCAGGTTGCAGCGCCGCACGACCACGAGCTGGGCCAGGAAAGGTCCGTACAGGCCGCGATTCAGGACGCCCATTGAGGCGTTTAAGCGCAAATCCGAGCCGGACGCAAAGATCGGCGAATTCAGACCAGACCGGACAGCGGCCCGTTGCAAAGGTCGGCCTCGCCGAAGGTGGTGGCCGGGACGCCCATTGCATTCAGCACCGAGACCAGGAGGTCGTTGTGGCTTGCGGATTGGTATTGGACCATGCGCCCGGTGCGGAAGTACCAGCCGCCGCCCGCCATCACAAACGGCATGTTTTGGTGGGAATGCGTGCTGCCTTCGGCGACCTCGTTGCCCCACAACACGAGCGTATTGTCGAGCACGGAGCCGGAGCCTTCCGGGATCTGACTCAAGCGGGTCAGGAAATTCGCCAACATTTGGCTGTGCCAGGTCTCGCGCGCGACCATTTGCGTGTGCGCATCCATGTCGCTCGGGCCTTCGTGGGACAAGAGGTGGCCCTCCACCATGCTGTTCACCCAGGGATAGCGGATGTGATTGAGCGAGGTCGAAATCTGAAAGCTCGCTACGCGCGTTAGATCACAGGCAAACGCGGTAGCCAGCATGTCCAGATGCAGAGCGGCAATGGTCGGCATGTCGTCTTCGCTGTCCGGGTCGAGCGCGGCGGGCACCGCAGGCGCCACGCACGCGGCGCTACCGTTGCCAGTAACGGTCATGCGGCTCTCGAGATCGCGAACCAGAGTGAGATGAGCTTCGAGCTTTTGTTGGTCCGAGCTGCTGACGCGGCCCGAGATGGCTTTGAACTGCGCCTGCACGGTATCCAGCACCGATTGCCGGCGCGCACGCAGCTCCGCCAGCTGATCCGTGTTCTGTCCGAAGCCGCTGAAGAGACGTTGAAAAACGTCACTCGGGTTGTTCATGGGCGGCAGGGGCGCGCCGGGGCCGGCGTAGGCGATGCGCCCTTGCACGTCGTTTTCCGTCGCGCGCACGCCGAGCTCCAGGCTCGGGATGGGTGTGCTGAGGGCCAACGTCTTGGCTGCCTCTTGATCAACGCTAATCCCATTCGCCCAGCCCGCGCGCTGCCCGCAGCCGTCGACGAACAGATCTCCACTCTGTAGCTGCTGGCCGGTAAACAGGCCGCCGATGCCTTTTTGATGTAGGCCGCCAGGACCCACGTTGGTGACGGTGAGGTCGACCCCACTCAAAAACAGCAAACGATCTTTGAACGGCGCGAGCGGCGTGTGGACGACGTTCATGTCCCAGCTGGTCTCGCTGGTCACGTTCTGCGGCCACCAGGCATCCGGCACCACACCGTTGGGCGTGTACATCAACACTAGGCGCTTGGGGAAGTTCTCCCCGGCGGCGCCCGCACGAAGCGAAGACAAAAGCGGCAAGGCCACCGCCGCACCAGCTGCGCCGCGCAGAAAACGGCGACGACTCAGCTCCGGATTTTTACGCGCGCGATTCATCACATGTCTCCCGGAATGGCGGGGCGATAGCGGAACGCTTCACTCAACGTCACCGCAACCAGCAACTCCTTGAATTGACCGCCCGAGGCGCTGAACTTCTGCTCGACCTCACGCAAGCTGCAGCCATCCGCCTCGGTCTCGACTCGGCCCATCGCATAGCGATACCAATTGGTCGCTAGGCATCGCTCCACACTTGGGCTCACCGCCAGGCGGTTGGAAAGTTCGAGCACGCCGACGAACGGACCGTCCAAGGCGGCTTCGCCGCTTGCCAGCATCTCTCCGGATGCGTCGACGGGCAGCCCGTTTTCCTGATTGCGATAGCGGCCGAGCTCATCGTAGTTCTCGAAGCCGAAGCCGGTGCCGTCGATCAACTTGTGGCATCCCGCACAGGCCGGCGCCGCTGTGTGCACCGCGAAGCGCGCACGGGTGGTCAAGGTCGGATCCGGGTCGGGTGGGATCGGGTTGAAATTCGGCGGCGGGGGCGGGACCTCCAGGCACAAGATACGCTGCCGCACGAACACGCCGCGCTGGACCGGCCCGGATTGGTCCGAGTGCGCGAGCATCGACATCAGGGCGGGCTGAGACAAGAGCCCAACGCTGCCCGGCGCGGAGCTCACCGGCGCAAAGCCACTGGCCGGTGCGGCTAGTCCGAGCACGCTGCCCAGGCGCGCATTGACGAAAGTCTCGGGCGATAGGAAGAGCGAGTGCAAGTCGCCCTGCTCCCAAAAGGCCTGATCCAGAAATTCTAGCAGCGACTCTCGGTAATCAGCACCGATGCCTTTGACGTCCGCGATGCCATCGGGCGGGTTACGCGCCAGACCCGACAGCTGATCGAGCTGTAGCCACTGCTGATTGAAGTCACGAACCATGGCCTTGGCCCGACTGGTTTCGAGCAAGCGTCGGGCCTGGGTTTCGATTTCGCCCGCGCTCGCCAAAGCACCCGCGTCCGCCGCGCTAAAAAGCTGCGAATCGGGCATCGAGTCAGTCAGGAAATACGAGAGGCGTGAAGCGAGTTGATACGCATCGAGCGCCACTGCGCCCGTCTCCGGCGTCGGTGCACGCTCGGAATCCATCCGATACAGGAATTGCGGCGATTGCAAGATCGCCTGCATCGTCAGCTCGACCGCGGTCGAATAGTCACGCGTCGCGTTCAAGCCGCTGAACAACGTATTGAACGCCTGAGCTTCGTCGCTCGTGAGCGGACGCCGGAACGCGCGCTTGCCGAAGCTCGTCACGAAAGTTGCGCCGCAGCTCGCGCGCTCCGCGGTGCTCGTGCCGGAGCACGGCGCGAGCGTTCCGAGATTGGCGGCGACCGCGCGACTCGCGATGCCCTCCGCTGCATCCATGAACTGCTCCACCAGTAGCGGGTTGGCGATGTGCACTTCCGTGTTGTTGTTGAAGCCCGAGACTTGGTTCTCTGCCGGGAAGCTCAACGATGGTTGGCTGTTATCGCCCAACAGATCGGAGATCGTTGCGTCGTACTGCACGCGCGTGAGCAGCGAGAGCGGTGCCTCCGGGTGTTCGTCCGCGTTGCACACCAAGCCGTCGGTCACCGTGTCTGGTGGTGCGGTGACGACCGGCGCGCTGGCAGGTGCGCCGCTGGAGCAAGCGGACGCGAGGGACAACAAGTAGGCTGAGCCCAGCAAACGGAGTTCGAGGCGCATGGTGAAAATTCGGTGTGACGTCGGGGCTTGTCCATCACCCCGGAGAAAAAGCGTGCACTTCCGGAGCTGGTCCGTCAAACCGTTCCGCGCAGCCGCGAACTTTTCTAGCGAGGCATGAGAAATCCCTCACGGGGGATCCTTGGTGCACACGCTCAGCGGACCCAATTTTATCGTGCGTTTTGCCGGTGTCGCTCAATGCACACGCTGGCCCGGCTTTGCGCCGCTGTCCGGAGCGAGCACGTACACCTCGGCCGCGCCCGGTCCCGCCGCGATCACCATGCCCTCGCTGGTCCCGAACTTCATCTTGCGCGGGGCAAGGTTGGCCACCACCACGACCAAGCGCCCAACCAGCGCCTCGGGCGCGTAGGCCGCCTTGATGCCAGCGAAGATCGTGCGCGTCGTGCCCCCGCCCAAGCTCACCGTCAGCTTCAGCAATTTGTTCGCTTCCTTGATCGCCTCTGCGCTCAAGACTCGGGCGACTCGCAGATCGATCTTGGCAAAGTCGTCGACCGAGCACTCGGCGGCGAGCGGTTCGCTGGCGAGTGCCGCACCGTCGTCGGCGGGCAGCTCGACGCTCACTTCGGCGGGGCCGGGCTGGGTCGTCGACGCGGCGAGCGCGCTTGCCTTCACCGCCTCGGCGTCCGACGCTGCATCACGCGTGGCGGCCACGACGGCCTCGAGCTTTTTCGGATCGACCCGCTGCATCAGGTGTTCGAACTCACCGACGGCAGTTCCGAGCAGTGGCGCTTGGGCCGCGTCGAAGCTGTCGAAGGGCGCGCCGAGCAACTTCTGGCTCTGCTCGGCCAGCTTGGGCAAAACGGGCGCAAGATACACGATCAACTGCCGATACAAGTTCAAGGCAACCGTGCACACGTCGCGCAGTTCGGCAGCTTTCTCCGGTTGCTTCTTCAGCTTCCAAGGCTCTTCGCGATCGATGTATTCGTTCGCGCGATCGGCGAGCGCCATCACCTGGCGCATGGCTCGCGCAAAATCACACGTTTCATACGCTTCGGCGATCTCCTCGCCGCGCGCGGCGGCCTCACGGAACAGCCCACCATCGTCGGGATACCGGGTCGAAAGCCCGCTCTCTTTCACGAAGCGCGCGGTGCGGCTGGCCAGGTTGACGACCTTGCCCACCAAATCGGAGTTCACCTTTGCCGCGAACTCTTCCAAGTTCAGGTCCAGATCATCGACCTTGGAACCGAGCTTGCTGGCATAAAAGTAGCGGAGGTGCGCCGGATCCAGATGTTCCAGATAGGTAGCGGCCTGCACGAAGGTGCCTTTGGATTTGGACATCTTCTCGCCGTTGACCGTCAGAAATCCGTGCACCTGCACGCGCTTCGGCAGCGGAAAGCCGGACGCATGCAACATCGCTGGCCAAAACAGCGTGTGGAAATACACGATGTCCTTGCCGATGAAGTGGTAAATTTCGGTACTCTCCGCACGCCACCAGGTATCGAAGCTCTCAGCGTGCTGGTCGCACCACTCGCGCGTCGCCGCCATGTAACCGATGGGCGCATCGAACCAGACGTACCAGTAATTTCCCGGCGCATCCGGGATCTCGAAGCCGAAGTAGGGCGCGGGGCGCGAGACGTCCCAATCGCGCAGTTCATCGGCCAAGAAGTGGCCCTTCAGGTAGTTGGCAATTTCGGGCTGTAACCGCCCCGGCTGCTGCGTCCACTCGGTCAAGAAGCCGCGCAGCTTTTCGATCTTCACGAATAGGTGAGGCGCGCTCTTCAACTCCGGCCGCGCGCCACTGAGCGTACTCACCGGATCCTTGAGATCGGTTGGGCTGTAGGTGCTCCCGCAATGGTCACACGAATCACCGTATTGATCGGGCGTGCCGCACTTGGGACACGTCCCCTTCACGAAGCGGTCAGCCAAGAAAACTCCGGCTTGGGGATCGAACAGCTGCGTGACTTCGCGCTCGGCGACGAAATCATTTTTGCGTAGCGCGCTCCAGATCTCCGCGCAGTACTCACGATTGCGCTCGGAATTGGTGCTCCCGTAGTGGTCGAACGCGATTTGAAAGCCGGCAAAGTCGCGCCGATGCGCGGCGTTCATGTCGCGGATCAGGTCTTCTTCGCTGCGGCCCTCTTGACGCGCGCGAATCATGATCGCGGTGCCGTGCGTGTCATCGGCGCACATGTAAATCACACGCGCGCCACGCATGCGCTGAAAGCGAACCCAAATGTCGGTCTGGATGTATTCGACCAAGTGCCCGAGGTGAATGTGTCCATTCGCGTAGGGCAGCGCGCTCGTAACCAGGATGCGGCGGCTGGGGCTAGGTGCGGCGGGCGTATGCGTACTGAGAGTCGTCATGGCGAGAGTAACCGTTCGGGGAGATCAGGAGGCAGATGCGGATCGTGAGCGGCAGCACGGGAGGCGGACGCGGAGCGTAACATTCCTCTCTGGGCGGCGCTGCGCTGCTTCCGCCGTGCTTGCGACAGGCGGCGCGAGACGCTACCATTTCCGCTCGCTTGAAAGCTCTAAGGGACGCGTTCACTCTCTTGCCCCTGGCTCTCGTAGGCGTTGCCGCGTGCGCGAGCGCGGGCGGATCCAGCGCGAGCGATCCGGGTCAAACGGGCTCCACGTCCGCCTCGATTGTCGGCGGCCACCTGGATACTACGACCAAAGGGGTCGTCGCGCTGGCGCTCGGTGCACACGGCCAGGTCGGGGTGATTTGTAGCGGCTCACTGCTGGCTCCGAACTTGGTGCTGACCGCGCGTCATTGTGTGTCCCAGATTGGTGACGGCTCGAGTTCACAGGTCGACTGCGCCACCAGCCAGTTTACGGCCAGGTTCAATCCCCGCGAGCTGTTCGTCTCGACGGACTCGCAGCCGCAAAGCAATAGTAAGCTGTATGCGATCAAGGAGGTTCGCGAGGCGCCGGGCAGCAACGACGTGTGCGGCTTCGACATCGCGCTCTTGATCTTGACCGGCACCGGCATCCCCGCGTCCGAAGCCAATCCGATTGAGCCGGTGCTCGACCACGCACCCGGGGCCAAGCAATCGTTTGCAGCGGTCGGTTATGGTCTGCAGGACCCGAACGATCAGCAGAGCTCCGGGACGCGCATGCGGTTCGATACTTCGTCGGTGTATTGCGTCGGTTCGAAATGCCCGCGCTCGTACGCTGCCCAAGACGACGAATGGGTCGGTAAGAGCCCAGTTTGTTCCGGTGATTCCGGAGGGCCGGCGCTCGATGCCGACGGCCGCGTGTTCGGCGTAACGTCGCGCGGCGACGACCAGTGCACCTTCGCGCTCTATTCGAACCCGGCCAATTGGGCAGATTTCGTGCGCAGCAGCGCCATCGCCGCAGCCACGTCTGGGGGCTATACGCCGGCCACTTGGGCAACCGCGGTTCCCGCCACTTCCGGCGTGGGCGGTGGTGGCGGCGACAGCACGAGCGGTTCTGCCGGCACCACCTCGCCTCCCGCCGGACCCACAGGGCCAACCGTCGATCCGTTGGGTTCCCCGTGCTCGGGTGCGGATGACTGCCCCGGGACCTATCAGTGCTACTCCACCACCAATACACCGCCCGGCACTTGCGTTCCTCCGTGCAGCGACTCCGCAGAAGCATGCCCGACTGGCTACGCCTGCTCGAAAGCGCTCGGCGTCTGCACGCCCACGCAGTCCACCGCCAAAGCACACGGCTCCGGAAGCTGCGCCATCAGCCCGGGGCTCGAGTCGGCGAGCGGCATTCCCGCCTTTGCGACGCTCTTGGGTCTGTGCGCACTTTGGTTCGGTCGCCGTCGACGCAGCGTCGCATGATCCGTGGGCTCGGCGGGTCACTCGCGCTTGCCCTGTTCTTGGCCTCACGTCCCGCCGCTGCCAGCGATCCGGATCCCTGGTTTGGTCCGGACAAAGCGCTGCATTTCGGCGTGTCCGTTGGGCTCGCGGCGGGTGGCTACGCGGCAGTGAGCCCGTGGCTCGAGAGCCGCGCTGAACGCGCCTTGGCTGGCGGCGCGTTCTCGCTCACCCTCGGCGCTGGCAAGGAGCTTTGGGACCTGACCGGCCATGGCGATCCCTCTTGGCGAGACTTCACCTGGGACGTACTCGGAACTGCGGTGGGCGTCGCGCTTGCGGTGGGCGTCGACGCGCTGGTGAGCCGCGGCAAGGAAGCGCCTGCGGGGCATGCAGCGCAAGGCCTAGCGTTTCATTTCTAACTGAGGCGAGAAGAATCTACACTCCGCCGCATGGGACTTCTCGACGGCAAAGTGACGGTGGTAACTGGCGCAGGCAACGGCATCGGGCGAGCCAGCGCGCTGCTCTTCGCGCGCGAAGGCGCAGAAGTGCTGGTCAATGATTTGGGCGGCGCCCGTGACGGCTCTGGGGCCGCAGCTTCCGCCGCAGATGCCGTGGTAGCGGAGATCCGTGCGGCCGGTGGCAGAGCCGAGGCGAGCTACGACAGCGTTTCGAGCAAGGAAGGCGCCGATGCGATCATCGCCAAGGCGCTGTCGGCGTTTGGGCGCGTCGACGTGCTGCTGAACAATGCCGGAATCCTGCGCGACAAAACGCTGCTCAAGATGAGCCGGGAAGAATGGCAAGCGGTGCTCGACGTACACCTGACGGGCAGCTTCTTCTGCACCCAAGCCGCCGCCCAAAAGATGAAAGAACAGGGCAGCGGTTCGATCATCAACACCACTAGTGTATCGGGCATGCTCGGCAATTTCGGGCAAGCCAATTATGCGGCCGCAAAGGCCGGAATCTACGGGCTGACGCGCACGGCGTCGATCGAACTGCAGCGCTACGGCGTGCGCGTCAACGCGGTCGCCCCGATCGCCAAGACCCGCCTGACCCGTGATCTACCGATGTTCGAAAAGATCGAAGATAGCTTGTCCCCCGAGCACGTGGCTCCCGCGCATCTGTTCCTGGCCTCCGGCCTATCGAATGACGTGACCGGCGTGGTGCTGGCCGTTGCCGGCGCGCGAATGAGCGTCTTCAAGGTCGTAGAGAGCCCGGGCAGGTACAAGGAGAGCGACGCTGGCGTGTGGAACGCGCAAGAGATCGCGGACCACTTCGAGTCGATCAGTAAAGTGTGACGATTGCGCGCGGCGCAGGCCTGCGCCCCAAATCGCCCCAAGTCGCTCGGGGGGCCCGATAAGCCGGCGCAATTGCCGCGAAGATTGCTGGCCGGCCCCCCCGATGTTAGCTTTTTCTGGCCGATCGCCGCGATCCGGCCTGCCCTCTGCCATGCGCCGCGAAGCGAACATCCCGCTCTTTTTGTGGATCACCACCGCGGTGGTGGTGCACCTCTTGTGGAGCGGCGGCGCGGACCAGACGGCGAAGATCATCGAGCAGCGCTTGGACATCCAGCGCTTCGCGCGGAGCGTGCAAAATCACGTGCGCGGCGTCGGCGCGCCGGTGGAAGTGGCCTTGCTCGACGAGGAGAAGCCGCCCGAGAAAGACGTCGAGAAGGACGAACCGGACAAGCCCGAAGAAGCCAAGGATCCGGACCCAAAGAACGCAGAGAAGGACGACCCTCTCGCCGAGAAGAAACAACCGGTCAAGGAGCTCGTCAAACCCGAAAAGGTCGAGCCGCCCCCGCTAGCGCCCAAGAAGCCGGAAGAGAAAAAGCCCGAAGAGAAGAAGGTCGAGCCGACTCCATCCCCGGCCCCGCCTCCGCCGGAGCTGACGGTCCCGAAGAAGATTGCCGTGCGCCAGGTCGTAGAAGACGAAAAGCAGCCGGACAATCCCAATGCTGCATTCATCGCCGACAAAGCGAACCACGTGTTGCAAGAGACGCAGGCGCGCATCACGAGCGCCGACCAGAACGACGCCAAGCCAACGCCTGGCGGTGAGCACTCCAGCCCCGACAAGTCACCCGGAGATTCCGACCATTCGCGCGTGATGCAATCCGAGGATCACCCCGGGGAAAAGGATCACGCGCCTTCGGAGAAAGCCGCCTCCGACGCCGAAAAACTGGCGCTGATGCGGCCACCGTCGACCGAGCCCGTGCACCAGCACAACCCCGAGGCCGCCAAAGACCAGACCGGCGCACGAACCGGCGCGGAGCGGTCGCAGACCAGCACGCCCGCTCAAGAAGGCCAGACGGCCCAGGCCGAGTCCAAAGAGAGCGAAGCCAACCCTGACGTGCTCAATTCCGAGAACGGACGCTTCACCGTCGCCGGCCCCCGCCAAGCTTTGGTCGATCAAGCGGAAGCCAAGGCCCGCAAGGCGCGCCCGCTGCCGAAGCGACACAGCCGAGGTGACGCCCTGTTCGGCTTCGGCTCGACGGGGACCACCGCCAACGGCATCAACCTGAACTTGATGCCGCGTACGGCGGTCGCGGCGATTGGCACGGACCAGCTCGCTCGCGAACGTCAGGTCGACGGGGAACGCCGGCGAAGCGCACACGTCGGTTCCTGGCATCCCATGGACCCGAGCCGCTGGCGCAGCGCGATCGAGAATTACACCCCGAGCGTTCAGCTCGGCAATCAGACAGCGCTCAATACCGCAGCCTCGGCGTTCGGCAGTTATTTGAGCATGATCCACAACCGCATCCATCCAATATTTGCGGATTCGTTCTTGGGCTCGCTCGACAATTTGCCGGCTTCGCACCCGATGAACAATCAAGACCTCAGCACGGAGGTCGAAATCGTTTTGGATCAGGAGTCCGGCAACGTGGTGCGCATGGGCGTCACCAAGTTCAGCGGCATCACGGCCTTCGACATCGCCGCGCTGGACTCGGTCAAGCGCGCAGCGCCCTTCGGTACCCCACCGCACGAGATTGTGTCACCCGACGGCAAGGTCTATCTGCACTGGGAATTTCACCGGAACCAATACGCTTGCTCGACGCTCAATGCGCGGCCATTCATTCTGAAGGCGCAACCGAGCACCGCGCCTACAGAGGTGACTCCGCCGCCGGCACCCAGCGACCCCACCGAGGCTACTCCGCGTGAGCGCCATGGTCAGAACACGCGCCCGCGCGGGAGCGCGTTCGCCCAAAATTGACCGAGCGTAACGTGCCCGTCCCCGAATCAGAAGAGACCTCCGGGGTCTCTTTGCCGATGCTCACGCGAGCGGCCCTTTTGGCGACGATCGTCGGGCGCGGTATCGCGCCAGCCATCCCCGGTTTGGCGGTAGGCATCGCGCCGTTCATCACGCTGAGCGGACGAGTCGCGGCTTTCCTCAGTCAATTGGTTGCAGCTGGCGGCGTCGCCGCGGCCATCCGCTTGGCCGGCGGCGCGCTGCGTTTGCCCAAGCTCGATCTGGGCTATCGGCTCGTCGCTCTGCCGGGCAGCGCAATCGTGATCGCGTTGGTGATGGCGGCTTGGGCGCGGCCGCTCGCACCCGAGCTATGTCGAATGATGGCGTTCGCCGCGATTGCTGCTTCTTTGTCGGGCTCGCTTGCCAGCCTGCGCGCGAGCGAAACGCGTGCCAGCGGTCTGGTGCTCGGCGCTGCCGGATTGTCTGGGCTCGCGCATCTCTTGGCGCGCGAGCTGCTGAGTCGCGCCGCGGAACACCTCGATGCCGCGAGCGCGCACTGGGTGGTCGCCGTGTCGGTCATCGCGACCCTGCTGGATCTCGTGACGCTCGGCCTGTGCTTGACCTATCTCGGTCACGGCCGGGTGCGCAAAATTGCGATCGCCTGTGCGCTGATCCTGCTGCCCGCGCTGGCCCTCGGCGTGTTCGCCGCCCATGGCACCGCGCCGGGCGCGGGCGTGCTCCGCGTGCTTGCCGAGCGCGCATTGGGGCAGCTCTCGCGCGCGCCGACCACTGCCGTGCCGGGTGCGCTGCGCTTCACCGTGACCGCAGCCTTGCTATTCGCGGCGGGGGCTTGTGTCGCAAAGCCCGGTGAGCGCGGCCGAGCCAGCGTCGTGCTTTCAATGTCCCTCTTGTCGCTGGGCGCCACGGACATGCCATTGCCCGCGCTGTGGCTCGTGGTCGCTGCGCTGCTCTCGCCAAAACAGGTCGCCCCACTCAAGACGACAGACCTGCGCGCTGCAGGTCGGGCGACCGAGTAGTGACGACAGCCACATGATGAACCGTACAGTGTTGCATCAACTTCGTGCTCGTAACTCGCTGCAATCAATGACGATTGAGACCCACGATAGAGAGCATATGTTCAGGCAGCCCGCGATTTGATAAGGTCCGCCCACCTCGCGTATCGGGATGGGGATTCGGAATGCAAAGTTTGCCGCAGCGACTGCTGGTAGTCGAAGATGATGTGACCGTAGCGCGCGCGCTTTCACGAACTCTAGCGCGCGCCGGCTTCTCGGTGGCGGTTGCTCGCTCCTGCAGCGCCGCGCGCTCGCTGGCCCAAAGCTTCGATTTTGCGATCCTCGATCTCGATTTGCCTGATGGCAACGGCGTCGATTTGGCGCGCGCGTTGATGACCAGCGGCAAAGTGCCGAGCGTCCTGTTCTTCACGAGCTCCACTGATGCGGCGGTCCTGGCGCGCGCGCGTCGCATGGGTTCGGTAGTGACGAAGTCTCTCGGCACGAGTCCGATCCTCGCGCTGCTCGCGTCGATTGCGTCCGAGGCAGCGGACGTTCCGCAGAGCGGCACCGCGCCAAGCGCGCAGGCGCGCAGCTATCGCGCGTCCTCATCGTCATCCCTGCGTGGTTCGCGCGCCCGATAAATTGGGCGACGCGCTTCGCGATACGCGAAGGGGCGCGGCTCACATTCACATCGCGCTGATCACGAGCGCCGCATAGACCAGCACGAGGTACGGCAGCGAAGCCAAGAACAACAGCTTGGCCCAGCGGTCCACGGTCTTCGTACCGCGACCGAAGGCCGCAAAGCCGAAGAACGCGACTCCCAACACGATCGCCACTGCGGCATACCAGAGCCCGGCCATGCCCAAGACCAACGGCGATAGGCTAACAACCAGCAGCAGGGCCGAGTAAATCAAGATTGAGCGTTTGGTGGCGGCAAGGCCACTCGCGTTCGGCTGCACCACGAGTCCGGCGCGCGCGTACTCTTCACGCCGGAACGTGGCGATCGCCAAGAAGTGCGGCAGCTGCCAAATCAGCAAGATCAAGAACAGCGGCCACGCACGGGGGGCGAGCGATCCGGTCATGCTCGCCCAGCCGATCAGCGGGGGAATGGCGCCCGGCACCGCGCCCACGTGCAACGCGTACCCGGTGCTGCGCTTGAGCGGCGTGTAGGCGAGCACGTAGCTTGCGAGTGCCGCAAGCGCGAGCCCAGCGCTCGCCAAGTTCACGAACAATACGAGCACGCTCAGCCCGATGACACTGCAAGCCAGCGCGAACCACAACGCGACTTCGGGTGATAGTCGACCACTGGGCAGCGGACGCAGAGCCGTGCGCCGCATCAACGCGTCCGTGTCGCGCTCGATGTACATGTTCAGCGCGTTGGCCGCCGCGACGACCAACGCCGTCCCGAACATCGCGATCAACAGCCGCCCGAGCGGGCGGGGCCCCGGCGCCACCAGTGCGCCGCAGAGCATCGTCACCATCACCAAGCCCGCAACCCGGGGCTTACCGAGTTCGATCAGTGCCAACCAAAAGCGACCACTCACCTGTTCGGAAGTGTCGCGGTCGCCGCTAATACCCGGCACGCTCGATTGCATCCTTCAGCACCTTCGGCCTTTAGCGACGGCTCTCAGCGGTGAAACTCAGTGACACCTCGGCAGCGGCCAAAGGCCCGCGCCTCGTACCACCGCGTGCCAATTCCAGCAAACTGATCGCGAAGCTCTTGTGTTTATTGATCTTTCTCAGGGTCCGCGGCGGTACTCACGGCGCGCCCGTAACGCAAACGGGCACGTTGAACGGCGAGCAGGGCCAACCCGGCCAAGGCCGCGCCGCCGATCCCCCCCGCCGGCAGCGCCAGGTAGGTGGCCGAGTGCGGTTCCTGACGTTCGAGCCAAGCCATCGCCCACCACAGGCAAGCCGAAGCACACGCCCCGAGCAGCGCGCCAGCCCACGCCGGTAACCAAGGGCGAAGCGAGGCAAGTCTGCCGACGCCATAAGCCGACAGGCCTGCGCTCAAGGTGAATAGGCAGACACGCAAACCGAGCGGGATGCGGCGCGAGCGTCCCCAAGGTGGCAGGCCGCTGAGGGTTGCGTGCTTGGCGTGAACCTGAACTTCGATTTGGAGCGCAGCAAGTGGGAACGCGAGCGTGAACCCGTCCAGCGTGATGCGCTTCAGATCTTCACCCAGTAAAATGGCGGCCGCGCGAAAGGTGGCCTGCTTACCGAGTGGCGCACGCCCCTGTAGCTGTGGAGCGCGACCGGCCTCGCATACCCATGCGAAGCCGAGCATCGGCACCGTCACTTCCGCACGAGGCGCGCTCTCGAGGCAGCTCTCGCGGGCGGACGCGACGAGCTCTGTAGCTAATTGACCGGGGGAGGACCCTCGACCATCGAGCCAGGACGACACACCAAAACTGAAAGCGCCCAGCCCGAACGCCAAAAAGCAGGTTGCGCACGCGGTCGCGTGCCAAGGCACCGAGCGTGAGGCGCCGGCAGAACGCCCACTCGCCGCAATGCCCAATGCAATCGGCACGCTGACCAAAAAAGCGAGCTCGAGCGCTGCTGCCAGCAGGGGCCGCGCGAACGGCCAGATCAGCGAGAGCGGCAAATGCTGTCCGGAAATCCTGGGCCAGAGACGCAGGCTGCCCACGAAAAAAAACAGTGCCAGCGCGCTGGCGAAGGCCGCCAGGCCGGTAAATGCAGTGCGACGAGCGATCAGTCTCACTTGCTTCAGCCTAGCCGGTGCGCGGCTCGGGGGTGCGGGAAAGCGAGGCAACATTGTCGCGGAGCCGAACCCGGACGGTGGGCCAGCGCTGAGAGTGCAGCCTCGTTAACCACGAGCAGGGACATTTGAAGGCCTGGCGAAGGCCGTGTGTTATGGTCGTGCGAACATTCGCGCCGGGTCGGGCAACCCAGGTAATAGCGATGTCTAGCGGAGGTTCTATGCGCATCCAGACTTCATTCCTTGGCACGCTCACACTAGCTACCCTGACTCTCGCGCCGTTGGTTGCGCATGCTGAGGATGTATCGACCACCGGCAAGGGTGCGGTCGGCGGAGGCCTCTTGGGTGCAGAGATCGTGTTGGTCACGGAAGCCGCGTTCAAAGTGCAGCCGGGCTGGGCTTATCTCGTGGGCGGCGTGGGCGGTGCAGCCGCGGGTAGCGTGGGTGGCTATTTCATCGAGCGAGATGCGAACCCCAAGACCACGATGTTGATGTTGGCCGGCGGCATGGCTTTGGTGATTCCGACGACGGTTGCCGTCTTGAGCGCCACCGCGTACGAGCCTCCCGCAAGCTACACGCAAGACCGAGCCCCCACTGACGAGCCCGTCGCTGAACCGCCGCAACCCAATGGCGCGCCAACTCCAGTCCCAACTCCGGCGACCACTTCCCCTTCTGGAAATGAAGTGACCGCTCCGCCGCCGGTCGTCTCGCCCCCCGCTGCGACCCCGGCGCCCACGAGCTCGCGGCCGACCCGCAAAGCGCGCGCGCATCGCACCTTGCCGCTCGACTACCACCTCAGCCCACCTGCACTCTTCGGCATCTCGACTGAAGCGCTCACTTTGGGCGTACCTGCAGTCGAGGTCCGGAACGTTTACAGCCGGCAAGAGCTCGCGATGTACGGCGTCAACCAGGCGACCGAACTGCGTGTACCCCTGTTGAGCGTTTTGTTCTGACGCTCACGCACAAGCGTAACAAAAACCGCGGCAGGGCAAAACTCACCTAGTCGGGCGCTCAATTAGTGGTGCTAGTCTCTTAGGTTGCGGCTAATCTCAGCCGTTCATCCGCTCGGGATTAGACGACAAAACATGGCACAGCCTGCTCCGCAGAAGCCCGCCGTGGCGGCGCCCCGTACCAAGAAAGCCGACGACCCGGCGCTCGGCAAAGTCATCGCCGGACGCTATCGCCTCGAAGCGCGAATCGGCGAGGGTGGTATGGGTATCGTGTACCGCGCTCGCCACGTGCTCATCGATCGCGTCGTGGCGGTGAAATTGATTCGCCCTGACTTGCGCGGTGAAACGCACCTTCGCGCATGGATGCTGCGAGAGGCGCGCGCCGCCAATCGCGTCGACCACGCGCACATCATCGACATCCACGACATCGGCGAGACTGACGACGGCGAGCTGTACTTGGTGATGGAGTACTTGGTCGGGACGCCACTCTCCAATGAGCTGGCGCACGGACCGATGCCCCTGAACCGGGGCGTCGATATCCTGGAGCAAATGGGCGCCGCTCTGTCTCGCGCGCACGACTTGGGCGTCGTGCATCGCGATTTGAAGAGCGACAACATCCTCCTCACCCACCGTGGTGGTCGGAAGGACTTCGTAAAGATTTTGGATTTCGGGCTCGCGGCGCTCGCGCACGATCCACGGCTCGCGCCCAAGGGCGCGGTCTTCGGCACGCCGGAGTACATGTCTCCGGAGCAAGCGCGCGGTGAGCAAGCCGGGCCACACTCGGATCTGTACGCGCTCGGAGTACTGTTTTTCGAAATGCTCACCGGACAGCTGCCGTTTCGCGCCGGCGATCGCGACAGCTTGCTCGAAATGCAGCGCACCGCGCCCGCACCGCGTCCGACCAGCATTCGCAAGGACTGCCATCCCGTTGCGGAACGCATCGTGCTCCGTCTGCTGGAAAAGGATCCGCGCAAACGTTACCGCGACGGGCATCATCTGCTCGAAGAGCTGAAGGCGTTGCAGCGCTCGCTACCGAGCGCATCCTGGGAAAAAGAGGGCTCCGGCGAAGCGCCGCCCGCCGCCGCGCCACTGGCGCCTCCGCCCCCGCGCACGCCGAGCGTGATCGAATGGGCTGGCCGCGCCGGCTTGTTTGCGCGCATGGTGGCTCGCGCTTATCCCTCGGGCAATGCCGCGCCGGAGGTCGTGCAGGCCTTGGCCACGCTTTGGGATCTCGCGGCAAAGGCCAGTGGTCTCGAAGGTGAAGTCGCGAGCCACACCCGCAAGCTGGAGGCGCTCGAGCGCCGCGGCCGAGCGCTGCGCGCAGAAATCGGCCGCAAAGTAGAAGAACTGGCACACGAAGAGTCGCGTGTCCTGCGTGAAGCCGCTGCCTACGGCGAGGAAGAAGAAGCCGCGCGGCGTGAACTCGGCCGAGCCGAGCAAATTGCCGAAGAGCGTGTGGCAATCGCCGATCGCGCCGATCGCGGTGGCACCGGTACGCGCGCCATCTACGAGCAGGCGGGCGCCGCGCACGCCATGGTCGAAGCGCAACGCCAGTGGCTGAAAACGCGCGAGACCCGTCGCACCGGGCGAGAAGCCAGCGCAGCTGACTTGCGCCGTCAAATCGAAGAGCTGCGCGGGCAACTCGCGCGCTACGCGGAGGCCTTGGAAGAGGATTTGGCGACCGGTCGTGAGAAGGTGGCCGCCCGTGCGCGCGAGGGTCTCAAGTACGAAAAGAGCTTCTTCGAAGCCTCGAACGTGCTCATGACCCACCTCAAGGGCAAGCCGGAGTGCCGCGAGCTGATGAACGAGCTCACCGCTGGTGAGCAGCACGAAAATCCGCAGCCGTCGCCCGGTCCGTCGCGCTCCGCAGAAGCTTGAGCTCGAACCGGCTTCGCATCATGGGGGCGAGCCAACTCGCCCCCGGGCAGTCGCGGACTTTCGAGCTCGAGCAAGAGACCGAGCGCTTGCCTGGCTTTCTGCTCTGCCATGCGAGCGCCGGCTTGGTTGCGTACCTGAATCGCTGCCCGCATTGGTCGGTTGACCTGGACTTGGGCGACGGGCGGTTCTATGCCGAGGACATCGACCGCATTTACTGCAAAAACCACGGAGCGCTGTTCCGCGTCAGCGATGGCGTGTGCGACCATGGCCCGTGCCTGGGCAAATCCCTGGTGCGCTGTATCGTGGAGCTCGAAGGCGACGATGCTTGGGTCAGTCTGGCCCCCCCACCATGAAACCGAACTTCATCAGCCTGGGCGCGGCTTGCGCGGCTATGGGCGTTGGCCTGGGCGCCTTCGGCGCGCACGGCTTGCGTGGCGTGATTGGAGAAGCTCAGCTCGGCTCGTGGGAGACCGCGACGCGCTATTGGCTGGTCGGCGCCCTCGGCATGCTGCTGTTCGGCGTGTTTCAGCGCACGCACGAAAAGAATCCGGCGCCCGGCTGGCTGCTGTTGCTGGGCAGCACGCTGTTCTCGACCAGCCTCTATGCTCTGGCCCTCGGGGCGCCGCGTGTGCTCGGAGCAATCACGCCGCTCGGAGGTCTGGGGCTGATCGCCGGTTTTTTGAGCTTCGCCTGGAGCGCAAGGCAGCGCTGAATCGATAGAACCGCAACAAATTTGCGTGTTGTGTGGCGAG
Organism: Pseudomonadota bacterium; assembly: GCA_037200885.1. Classification (GTDB taxonomy): domain Bacteria; phylum Myxococcota_A; class Polyangia; order Polyangiales; family Polyangiaceae; genus PMG-095. Next base: position 95,359 of record JBBCIN010000001.1, on the reverse strand, counting down.
TGGTGTCTAAAAGTCATGGTCCGCCATGCCCGCGCTCTCCTCCCACCCCTTACCGCAGGAGCTGATCCCGGAACGGATCCGCGGGATCCGAGTGACGCCGATCTCGGCCGTGGCATCCGCGGCCGTGGCTCGCGAGACCGCGCCCAAGTCGAAACCACGGCCGCGCACGCCGTTGTTGGCCGGCAGGTATTCGATCGACCGTTACTTCGACCGCGGCGGCACATCGAAGGTCTATCTGGGTTGGGACGAGCTCCGCGAAGAGGAGGTCGTGATCAAGATCCTAACCGACCAGGCAGCGCGCTGTCCGGTACTGCGAGGACATTTCTTGATCGGCTCGCGCGCAGCGCTGTCAATCCGCCACGAAAATGTCGTGCGGACCATGGCCGTGCGCGACCCGGACCCGGGCACACCGTACATGGTGATGGAACCACTGCGTGGCGAGCTCATGGCCGACCTGCTGTTCCGAACGCCGCAGTTGCCCTACCGGACCGCGCTCTCCTACGCAGCGCAAACCGCAGCCGGACTCGCCGCGTTGCACCGAACCGGCATCGTTCACTGCGACATCAAGCCCGACAATCTGTTTTTGACCGCGCAGCAGGGCGCGCCAAAAGTGCTCAAGATCTTGGATTTCGGTCTGGCGGAGGTGGAAGGACAAGCAGTGGTGAGCGAAGCGTACGCGGTGCGTGGCACGGCCCAATTCATGGCTCCCGAACAGGTGCTGGGCGACCCGGTCGACGCGCGCACGGACGTGTATTCGCTAGGCGTGGTGATGTTTCGAATGCTGACGGGTCAGCTGCCGTTCGACCTCAAGCTCAGCGCGACGCTGCTTCGCCATCAGCTGTGCTCGCCCACCCCACCCCCCTCTTGGCTGTGCGATGGGCTCGACTCCAACGTGGAGGGCATCGTGCTCAAGGCGATGCGCAAGAACCCCGTGAATCGCTACGCTTCCGCGCTCGAGCTGTACGAGGATCTGGATCGAGTGCAAAACGGGCAGGCGCCTCGCAGCACATTTTCGATGCCTGAATCCGACGTGTATACGCCGCGAAGCGCGCGCTCCGAGCAGGCTGCGGCGATACTCGGTTTTTCTCCCAACGGCGATTGCGAAGCGCATCGCTGAGCGCGCAGAGCCTGCCTCTCAGGCCGGCAGCTTTGCGAGCAAGAACGAGCGCAGCTTGACCAGGTTTCGTTGGTCACGAGTGAAGCTCGGCACGACGTAGCTCTCGGCCCACTCGCGAACTTCACGCACGAAGTCCGCGCGCACGCTCTCGTCAGCCAAGATGGTCGCGACGCTGCGCCCGCGCACAGAGCCCTGCTCCAGCCCGGCAACGTACTTGGTCAGACGCCCATACTCGCTGCCCAAGAACTCTTGCACCAACTCGGCCTCGCCGGAGAGACGCGCGAGAGTTCCGGTCGAATCCGCGGCAAGCTCGGCCTCGGCCTCGAGCCTCACGGCATCGGCCGCAACGCGAACCACGAATGCGTCATCGATGAAGCCCAGATCTTCCAGGCCATCGGGGATCAGATCCAGCGATTTGAACAAGTAGTTGAGCGCCGCAGCCGAGCGCCGCTGTACGACGGAAGAGCCGTCCGACTCCAAAACCGAGGCGAGCGCGCGCGCGTCATCCGCCAGCGAGCGAAGCCAATTGGGGAAGGCGTCGAGACAGCGAGCTTCGAGCGTTGCCATGGGATTTTCCGCTCTATCAAGGGCCGCCCGCGCTGTAAAGGCGAGCGCTTCAGCGATTGTCCCCACACAGCACGCGCAGCGCATTCTCAGCGAAGATCTTGTGCACTTCCGCGATCCCCAGGCCAGCCTGCGCGAGCGCCGAAGCGAGCTCCGGAAATCGACTGGCATCGCGGAGCTCCTCCGGCGGACGAATATCGCCTTCGAAGTCGGAACCGATGGCCAGGTGATCGATGCCCGTCACATCGCGCAGGTGCAAAATTTGCCGAACGACGTCGCGCAGGCGAGCACGCCGTCCACGCGCCAAAAATGGCCCGTGAAAATTCACTCCGATGACGCCGCCAGTCGCGGCGATCGCCCGTAGCTGAGCATCGCTCAGGTTACGCGGGTGGTCGGCGAGCGCGCGAGCATTGGAGTGCGTGGCGACCACGACGCCGTGGGCTTCAGTAGCCTCTGCCACGATGTCGGCCACGGCAAGGTCCGAGGCATGAGAGACGTCCACGATTAGCCCGAGCGCGAATGCTCGACGCACGAACGTGCGGCCCCTTTCGGTCAAGCCGAACGGCTTGGGCTCGAGATCCCCCGACGAACTCGCGAGCTCGTTGGCGTAGGTGTGCACTAGGCCGACGATGCGAAGGCCGCGCTTTGCCCAGAGCACCAGAGAATCCGGATCGTCCGCGAGCGGTCCCGCCCCTTCGAACGCGTAGAACGTGCGTACCGCACCTGGTTTCGCCGCGCAGCCCGCGGGCGCGAACGGCGGAGTGTGCAAGAGCGCTTGGCTGACCCGAAGGTAGGAGCGCTCGAGATCGGCCACGCGCGGTCCCGTCGCCGAAGCATCACGCGGCACGTATAGCGGCAGCACGACACCGGACACCCCGCCGCGCCGCATCGCCTCGACGGAGAATTGCCCGCCCTTCGCTGCGAAGTCTCGTCCCTTGAAATTGAATTGGTAGGACAGGTCCACGTGTAGGTCGACCACCGGAACCGGCGGACCTGCTGCCGCCGAGGAGGCCCGCACCCCGACCATGAGCAACGCGAGCGGCAAAAACCGGGACCAGTTAGGCAACGTCCGTTCAGGGTAAGCCAAAGTCCCGCCTGAGTGTTGGCCCAAGGCGCGAAAACTGACTCAAATTGCAACGCTTTTACTCAAGCCAAGCGCCTCGACGCCGTATCTTTCCAAGGGCTATGCCAGCTACGAGCCAATCTCCGCCTAGCTCTGAACGACGAAGCGGTCGGCGTGACACCGAGAAGCGGCGGATCCTCTTCGTGGACGACGACGAGCTGATTCTGCGCAGCATCCATCGCGTGCTGCGACGCCACGCGCAGCAGGCGGCCTGGGAACTCCACTTCGTGACCGATGGCGACACGGCACTCGAGCTGCTCGAGCAGCAAGCGTTCGATGTCATCCTAGCCGATGCACAGATGCCGCGCATGAGCGGGACGTCGCTGCTACGCCGGGTTCAGGAGTCGGATCCCGGCATCGTTCGCATCTTGCTGTCAGGGCACACTGGCCTCGACATGTTGCGCACGGCGCTGCCCTTCGCCCATCAGTTCATCGCCAAGCCGTGCGATGGGCAGCTTCTGAGAACTACGTTGGAAAACGCCTGCGGTCTGCGCAGCATCCTCAATCGGCCCGAGCTTCGCACGCTGGTCGGCAGTAGTAACGAGCTACCGTCTGCGCCCCGTACCTACGTCGAAATCAGCAACGCGCTGAGCAACCCGCAGGCGGGTACGCGCACCGTATCCGAAATCGTGGAAAAGGACATTGCCCTCTCGGCGCGCGTGCTGCAGCTCGTCAGCTCCGGCTTCTATGGTCTGCCGCGGCAAGTGAGTTCGATCGGGGGAGCAGTGGCGTTCCTGGGCGTCGAGCTGATCCGCGCGATCGTGCTCTCGATCGAGGTCTCCAAGATGTTCCCGGTCTCACACGCGATCCCGGATTTCTCGATCGATATCTTGCAGCGACGTTCGGCCGCTGCGGCACAATTGGCCAAGCGCCTCTTGGGCCACGAATCCAGCGGAGATTCGGTGCTGATCGCGGGCATGTTGCAGGACGTGGGGCAGCTGATTTTCGCCGCGCGGGCCGCACAACGTTTCTCGATTGCGCTTTCGACCAGCTCGCGCGGCAAGACGCCGCTGTACGAGGCGGAACTCGAACTATTCGGCTCGACCCACGCCGAGGTCGGGGGCTACCTGCTCGGGCTGTGGGGCTTGCCGCAGAAGATCGTGCACGCGGTGGCGCACCACTTGGAACCCGTCGCTGGCGCTCGAGTCTTCGATGCCGCAGCCGCGCTGTATGTAGGGAACCTGCTCTCGCAAAACCCCGAGCTGCCTGCCTTGGATGAAGTCCCGACGCGCACGACCGCCATCGATCTGTCGTATCTGCGCGCGCTCGGCGTCGCCCACCAGCTCGAGGACTGGCGCAGAATCGCGCGCGAAATGGCCGGCGGAGGCAGCGCTCCCACGCGGCTCGCCGCCCGCGCCTGACACGACCCGATCAATCTTCGACAGGCTCGGATCTACTTGGGCACGATCGGGACGATCACGCCGCACGGAAATCGGATGTTCAAATCGTGGTCGCCGGTCTTGATCGCAGTGCAAGCGGCGCCCAGAAGCTCCAGCACCGACGGCGCACTCAAGCGCCAGCCGTCTTTGTCCTGATAACTCAGTGGCTTTCCGTCTAGGGCCACGCTGCCAGTCGCAGCGCGAGCTTCCTCGACAGTACCGTTCAAAGCGAAGACGCAAGAGCGCACGCCACTCACAATCGTGTCGAACGCCGTCGCGAGATCGGCTTGATTGTTGGCCAGATAAAAGCGATTCATCGCGTCGACGTCCACGGCGAGGCCTTGGCCTGCGTTGGCGACCGCGCGGAGGTGATCCTGACCAACTTCGTTCCCGACGCTGATGACGAAGGTCGAGATCTGCTTTTTGAAAGCGTTTTGCACCGCGGTGACGGATAACTGGCGCGCGGCTTCACTGCCCGCAGCGTTCGACGGATTGGGATCGCTACAGCTGTCCGGCTCGCCGTCGGTGGCGAGCACTATTACCTTCGGGCCCTCGTCGGTGACGCCATCGAGGATCTTCACGGCTGCGTCGACGCTTTCACCGGTGGGTGTGTCGCCCTTCCAGTCATCCGGCAAGTACTTCGCGGCAATCGCCGCGTAGTTGTTCAGAGCCGGCGGGACCGAGGTAATGATCGGGCAGATCTTGGGGGGAGTGTCGGGACCAAAGCCCTTGTCGCTGGTGTAGAGCGCCAAACCAAAGCGTACCTTGGACTGCAATGTCGAGATGATCCCCGTATTCATGTCGATCAGTGCGTCGCGCAGCACGTTCCAGCGGACGCCTGACCCGAACTTTTCGTTCATGCTGCCGGACTGGTCGATCAACATCACCACGGTCGGGATTTGCGGCGTGAACTTGACGTCCAATTGGACGCAACCGTCCGGCTGCTCGCCGGGACCCGCATCGCCAAGGCCCGGGTCGATGCTGGGATCGATTTCCGCACCGGGCACGCACTGGCCGCTCGAATTGCAGTGTTGACCCGCCGCGCAGTTGCCGCCGGTCGGCGTGCAATCCGCCGTGCAGACGTTGCTCGAGCTGCAGTATTGACCGCCCACGCAAGTGGCGAGCGCGGAGCACGCCGAGCCGCAGGTGAGACTCGACTCACACGGGCTCACACGGCTCTCACCACTGCTGCCTTTGCAACTGGTCGCAGCCAGGCCGCTGAGCAGCGAGAGTGCGGCCGCACCAAACAGAGCTTTCATGGAGGGTCGCCGTGATCGTCGAGTCATCGCTGATTTCTCCCGTTATCCGCGCCGGAACGAGGCCGCACCCAAGTTACCGGATGTAACAGGAGCATGTACATGCGTTCCGAATTCGATCACTTTCCTATTTCTAGCCCTGCGTCTTCCATTTTATGTTGCAGCCAATGCTCGGAATTTGGTCGCTCGTGGGCGCATGACCCAGAAGCAGCGCGGCCACCGCCGCGCGGGCATCGCGGCCTGTCACTGGCACGTCATTTCCAGGTCGCGCGCCGTCGAACTGGCCGCGGTAGGCGAGTTTACCGTGTTGATCGAATATGTATAAATCGGGGGTGCAAGCTGCATCGAAGGCGCGGGCAACGGCTTGGCTCTCGTCGTACAGGTAGGGAAACACGTAGCCGGCCTCCGCGGCTTCGCTGGCCATGGCTGGCGGGGCGTCCGCCGGGTAAGCACTGGCGTCGTTGGAGCTGATCGCGACCATGCCGACGCCTTGATCTCGGCAGTAGCGACCGAAGTCCGCGAGGCCCAATCGAATATGCTTCACGAACGGGCAATGATTGCAGATGAAGAACACGACCGCGGGTTTACCGACCAAGGTCGTCGAGTGCACGACTCCGCCGCTCACCGTATCGGGCAGCGAAAACTCGGGGAGTGGAGTGCCGAGTGGCAACATACGTGAGGGAGTTCGGGCCATTTCCCAGACTTTGCGCCGCACGCGCGAGGCGTCAACCGCATCACTGAACTTTGCTCGGCAGCACCGCGAACTGTTCGAAATCCTCGCGTTGATACAGAAAAGCGTACGCCGCACGGCTCGATAGCACGCGTTTCACGTAGCGGCGTGTTTCGACGAACGGAATCAATTCGACCCACAGGTCGAAGTCGGCGTTCGGGCGCTCTCGTAACCAACGCTTGGGGTTGCCCGCCCCGGCATTGTACGCCGGGATCGCCAGCAGAGCATTTTCGGGAAATGCATTGGCCAGCCGCGCCAGCTCACCCGTACCAAGCGCGATGTTCACACTCGGGCGCTTGAGCGACGCGCGATCGGAAGGCAACCCGAGGGGACGTGCGATGTTCTTCGCGGTCGGAACGATCAATTGCATCAGGCCGTACGCGTCGGCGAGGCTCTCCGCGTCCGGATCGAACGCCGATTCCTCACGCATGATGGCGTAGATGAGCGCTGAGTCTTGACCAGTGCGCTTGGCTTCGCGCAACACGATCTGCTGAAAGGGTGCCGGGTATGCCAATTTCCAAGCATCGACCCAGGCGTCCGCGGGCCAGGTCGAGGGCGCCGCGGAGAGCGCGCGTCGCGCCGCGGCATGCGACAGCTTCACCGACCCCGCTTCCGCGTAGAGCTTGGATAGGCCCCACAATATCTCTGGCCGCGAGCTGTCGGCGAGGCCGAGCGCGTCGAGCTCACGCGCGCCGTTTTCGAGATCCCCCACGCCGAACAGCTCGAGCGCGCGACCAAAGCCCGGGCCCGAAAATTCAGCGCGATTCGTCACTACGACCGGTCCGCTGGGCACCGCCGCGAGCGCGCTGGTCAACACCGTGCGAGCGCGCTCGGCGTCGGCGGCGTGGAGCGCACTGTACGCGCTCAACATGTAATACGAGAGTGGTAAATCGTGGATCAGCGACTCGTATTCGGCGAGCGCCCGCTCGGACTCACCGGTGGCTGCGAGGGCACGCGCATGAAAATAGCGTTCACGGCCCGCAAAGTCCGCGGCCCGTGCCGTCACACTGAATTTGTTGTCGAGCACGCGCTCGAGTACGCGCGCTGCGCCTTGGAAATCTTGCTTATCCAGTCGGCGGAGAGCTAGCCGGAAGGAACCCTCGGGCACCATATCGCCATCTGGGTAGTCGTCCGGGAGCGCGCTCAAGAGCTCCGTAAAGCGCGCCTCGACGCCCAACTCGAGGTAGGACAACGCGCCGTACAAACGAGCATCGTCGGCCAATGAGCTCTTCGGCGCGTCCTGCTCCAGGGCCGCGAAGCGCTTGACGGCCAACATGTGCTGCCCGTCACTGGCAGCGGCCTTGCCCGCCATGAATAGGGCCCGCGCGCGCAGATCGGGATCTTTGCACTGATCGAGCAGGATCTCGAACGCTTCGCCCGCGCGCGCGTAAGCGCGAGTGGCTGCCAACACTTTTCCCGACAGAAACTGGACCTCACAGCCGACGCTGTTGGCTCGCTCGGAGGTTGGCAGCGCGGCTAGGGTCTGCTCCGCGGCCTGCGCGGCTTCGGCAAAACGGCGCGCGTCCGAAAGCGCACGCACTCGCTCGAGCTGCTCTCGTGGATCGCGATCGTGATGCTGCGCCTGGAGCGGCTCCGGCAAGAGGCCGAGCGCGCGCGCCTCCAGTACCTGGGCGCTCGAGAGTGTGACGCGCTGAACGTTGGGCTCGTTTTGAATGCGCCGTGACAAGCTCAGAGCTTCGAGGATTTGCAGCGAACGATCATCTTTCGCCGCGACCGAAGCATCGAGCAAGGTCGTAGCCAAGCGCAGCTCGCTCTCCGCGCGTTCTGCACCCGCAGGCAGCGCCAGAACCACGTGCTCGTACGCAGCGATGGCGGCACTGCGATCGCCCTGGACGCGCGCGGCTTCGGCGAGCACCGGCCATTTCAAGCGCGCCACGGGCTCGCTGTCCGAAACCGCGGCGCTGCGCGCTAGAACCTCCTTTGGACGGCCGAGCACCAGCAGCGCCCGCGCTTCGCCGACGCGCGCATAGCTGACGAGTGGCGATGAGCCCTGGCTGACACGGGCGTAGGCGGCCAAAGCCGGGGCGAAGTCGCCAGCTTGTTCGAACAATCGGGCCAGCAAAAAATCGTAGCGGAAGCGCTCGGCTGGGGCAGGAGGCGTCTTCTCGAGCCAGCTCGAGAGCTCACGCGCGGACACGTCGGGTCTGCCCGCGTCGAGTGCCGCAGCAACCGCCGCTAGTCCCGGAATCGTCAACAATGGCTGAAAATCGCTGAGTGAAAACAGCGCGTTCTGAACCGGAACCGACGCACTCGCGGCGGCAGGCGCAATGCGGAACGGCGGTGCTTTGGCGACGCGCCCCTCCGGCTCCTGTCGTGCCTCACAGCAAACGAGCAACCCGGCAAGCGCCAGAACTGCCCAAAGCGAAGCCCGCGCGGACATCAGCTGCGCCGCGATGGGAAGTGGCTGGCGGTCCATTGCTCCCCCGCGGCTTCTTCCTCTGACAGCTCCTGCGCAGCGGCACGTTGCGCTCGAAAGGCATCCCGGTGCGTATCGATCATCTTGGCTTCGTTGCTGGCGGTGGCGAGCACGCCGCGCGCTGCCGCTTCAGCGGCGGCTTCTGACGCTTGCACTTCTCGAGCGCACCGTTCGCGCTCGGCTTTGGCCGCGAGCCCGGCCGCAGCGCCCTTCTGCCAATCAGCGACAGCTTGCAGATCACCGGCGCGCACGAGCCCCTCCTCCAATCGAACCTGTTCTGCCGCGGATAGCAGCAAGAGGTTCTGTTCGGTGCTGCGTCGGGCCGCCTCGGCGCGGGACGCTTCGCTACGCGCTCGCGCAGCGATTTGCGCGCGCTCACCAACTACACTTGCCTGGCGATCGACCCGCTGCTGACGCAGCCAGTGCAGGGCCTCGAAGGGATAGCGGTGACGCACGGGAGGCAGTCTAGCAAAGCTCCGGAGAGGCGCGGGACGCTGGCGATTTCGCCCGCATTTCCGCGGCCGGCGGCCGGAAGCGGACGGGCGCTTGCGTGTCCTAGCCCCCGTCGATGGCTCCCCCATCCACGATATCGACCGGGGTCTCCGCGCGCAGCTTCGCGATGAAGGCATCGAGAGCCTTGGCGCGGCGTTCTTGATAAAGGCGCTGACGAATCTGTTGCTGGACGGAGCTGAACGGGCTGACGGCCCCTGCACGGCGACTAACGAGACGCAGGATTTCGTAACCGGATTCAGTTCGAATCGGCCCCGCTACGTCACCGGGCGCCTTCAGGCCCAGCGCGGCTTCGACGACGGCGGGGGCAAGCCGCGAATTTTTGTCGATGAAGTCCAGCTCGCCGCCCGTCGAACGGGTCGCGACGTCTTCGGACGTGCTCGCGGCCAGAGTCGCAAACGCGCGATCGTCCGCGGGCGCGAGAGCGCGGGCTTGCGCCGCAACGCGATCGGCCAGCTTGGGGTCCGAAACGAGAATGTGCCGCACTTGCGACGCCTCGGGCAACGTAAAGTCGCTCGCCTGCCGAGCATTGTATTCGCGTTCGACGTCGGCCTGCGCGATTGTCTCCGGCGAGCCGGCCGCGCCGAGGGTTTTATTGACGAGCTTGGTGACCGCGATCTGCTGCAGGGCGTGAATTGCGTCCGGATCCTTGGTGTAGCCCGCCCGATCTGCGGCCTGCACCAGGAGCTCGAAGCGAACCAAGCCGTCGAGCAGGTCACGTCGCGCTTGCGGGCTGTCGAAGCGCTGCGCCGATGCACCCGGATCACGCGCAACGGCTCGCTTCAGGTCGTCCTCGCGCAACTCGACCTGGCCGACCCGCGCCACGAGCGCACCGCGATTGTTCGCGCCAGCATCACTTTCCTGCCCGCTCGGGCTCGGTCCTTTCGAGCACGAAACGAGCAGTAGGGCGAGCAACGGTCCGAGCGGCCTTGTCGACATGGTGAGCACGAATAGCAACGGGCAGGCCCAGCGCAAAGCTGGATCTGCCCGTTCATCACTCGGGTGATAGCCCGGCGTTACTCAGTGCAGACGGATGATCCGACCGGCGATCGGTGCCTGCAGTGGGTTATTGTGCTCGGTGTAGTCGATCAGCGCGTCGAGATCGATCGGGCCGCCAACCTGGTTGGTGCCACCGACGAAGGTCGTGAAGCCATCGCCGCCGGCCGCGAGGAAGTTGTTGCAGGTGATGGAGTAGACTGCGACCGGGTCGAGCGCGACGCCCGCTGCGTCATGAATCTCGACGATGCGGCCGCCTACCGGCAAAGAAGCGTCCCAGGTGTAACCCAGACCGGAAATCTGGAGGAAGCGCGTGACGGTCGGCTGCCACTGCTGCTCGAGCAGCGCTTTGATCTGCGCTCCCGTCATCTTCATCGTCACCAGTGTGTTGCCGAAAGGCTGAATCGTGAACAGATCGTTCCAGCTGATGTTGCCGCCACCCGCTGGCACTACCAGATCGGCGCGAATGCCGCCCGGGTTCATGAACGCGAACTGAGTCCCCTCGGCCACGTTCTGCGAATCCGCGATGATGTCGCCGAGCGGTGACTCACCCGCGTTGTTCTGAGTCGCCCGGAAAGTGGTGGTCGCGAAGCCGACGATCTGGCTGGTGAGCGGCGCGACGCGAGCCTCGGCCGCGGCGGTGAGGGCGGCCGCTGCCGGATCGGGAGTGTTACCTGGCGCGACGTCCGCGTAGGTCGTGACGATCTTGGCCGATTTCGTGACGACGTCCTTGGTCACCGGATCGATCGTGAGGTCGATGTCGTCGTAAGCCGTGCTGTACGAGAAAGCCTGCGTGAGCAGGATCTTCTTACCGCCATTGTTGGTCACGAGCAGGTTCGTGAACGAGTGCGAGTGACCGCTGACTACCACGTCGAATTCGCTGTCGAGACGGGTCACGACGTCCAAGATGTCGCTGCCGCTGATTGCCGAGTTGGTCAAAGCGGTGTTCGTAGAGGTGGTGTACGACGACTGCGAAGTGCCCTGGTGGATGAGCAGGACGATCGTCTTCACGCCCAACGCTTTGATCTCCGGGACATAGCTGTTGGCAGCGTCTGCCTCGTCGAGGAACTTGAGGCCGGCCACGCCCGTCGGGGTCACAATCGTCGGCGTGGCTTCGAGCACGGCTCCGACGAACGCGATTGGCACGCCCTGCACCTGTTTGATGATGTACGGCGGCAAGATCGGGCGGTTCGTGACCTCATCCACGACGTTGGCCGAGATGTACGGGACGCGCGCGCCCTTGTAGGGATCTTCGAGGAACGGACCAGAGATGTGGTTACCGCCATTGAGCAAGCGCAAGAGCTCGGTTTTTCCCTCATCGAACTCGTGGTTGCCCAGAGTGCCGACCACGTTGCACGCCGGGTTCATCTTGTCACCGTAGGTGCAAGAGCTGTTCGCCAACATGTTGAGCCATTGAATCGAAGGCTCGTCTTGCAGGAGCGCGGAGGCGGCAGGCGAGGCGCCCACGTGGTCGCCAGCGTGGACGATGATTGTCTGATTCTCGATGCCAGCTTGAGCTGCCTTGAGGTACGCGCCGAGCACGGCGGCGCTACCGACCGGGCGATTGCTGACGAGCGATCCGGTCGAGATATGGCCGTGAAAGTCGTTGAAGCCGAGCAGCTTGACCTTGAGATTGCCACCCTGGCACAAGGTGCCATCGGCCACGGTCGTGTGAGTGCAGGTCGATGCCAGCGTGCAGGCGTCGGTGGTGCAGGGATTGCCGTCGTCGCAGCCGCCGGCACATACAGCCGCGCTGCACGTGACGGTCGCCGTCATCGAATCAGCGCAGGTCGGAGTCGTGTCGCCGTCCGAAACCGTGAGCGTGAGCGTCGCGTTGCCGGCCGTCGTACAGGTGAAGGTCGGATTTTGCGCCGTGGCACTGCTCAACGTGCCGGTCGAGGCCGTCCACTGATAGCTGAGCGCCGAGGGCGCCGCATCGCTGTCATGCGCCGCCGCATTCACGACGACCGAGCCGCCTACGACCAGCTCGCTCGGAGCTACGTTGAGGCTATCGACGACCGGACAGATATTGAGAGCGCCGTTGACCAGTACGCTGCCGGTCCTGGGCTGCTCCTTGCAGGTCACTGCCACACTGACCGCGGTCGTCTGGCGTGCCGTGACGTTGAAGGTTGCCGAGCCGCCACAAGTGAGCGAGGAGTCGGTGCTGCTCGCCGACAGCGTGATCGCATAACCCGAGCCTGCGGGGATGCCACCGATCAGCCCGGAGATGGTCGAGCTGTTGCTGACATCGAGCGAACCCGTCTTGCTGTACGACGCCGGGCCGATGATGGTGTAACTGACCGACGTCAGTGTGGCGCCAGAAGCGAGGGTGAGTTCGAGCGAACCCTCACCCGCCGCTTGCTCGCTCGCCGGTTGACCCGCCTGAGGCGCGCTCGCGCTGCAGCCAGAGATTGCGAGGCAGAAGCCCAAGAGTGCGGGCGAAAGAACAGAAGCCGACGTCAGTTTTCGCGCTTGCGTCACGGGGAACATCCTTTGATTTCGAGAGCGCGGCACAGGCGCCGGAGGCTCGCCTTTAGTTGTTTGCAAGTCGGGGGCCAGCTACGAATACCGCCGATCGCTGGGCAATTTCGCGATTCGAGCCGGCAGCCGTTGGCCGATTTTCGGAGACGGCTCTCCAGATTTCAGTGAGGCACGGTAGCTCGAGGCATCGTATCTGGACGCGCCAGCGACCCGCTCGAAGAGAGCACACACGAATTTCGTCACGCAGCTGACGCGTCGTTGTTACATCGCGCACGGCATCGATTCCGCGATCTCGGAGATCGAGCACGGCAACGTCGTTATGGGCGGGACGCGGCGAGGCGCTGCCGAGATCTCGGCAGCCGCCGCTTTCCGCACGCTTCGCCTTTATCCGTTACGGGGTCGGCGCCAAGGCAATGCCGCGGAAGGCAGTGTTCGCAGCCGCGGTGACCAGCAACGTCGGAGTACCGGCGAATGCTCCGTTGTACCCACCGGCATCGACCACGGAGACGAGCTCGCCGCCACCCACCGCACCAGACCCACCCTTGCGCACTGCGTAGAGCGTGACCGTTCCGGATTTCACATTGGCGGTCAGGCCGCGATAGGAGTCCGCCGCTGCGCCGACCGTGCCTTTAGCGACCCACGAACTGCCGACCAAGGCGTACTTGGTGATGCCAATACCGTCGTCAGCCACGTACAGCGTGTCGAGCCCCTGAACGGTGTCGAGATCCGCAAGGTAGAAGGCGTAAGGACTTCCCCCGAGTGGGAAGCCGGGCAGGTTCGTGATGGTTTGGCCCGAGGTCGTCGGCAGGCCGACACCGACCGCGCCGAGCCGCACCGCTGACCCGGACGAGTCGGACTCGTAGAGTTGCGAGCCGAAGATGCTGACTTGGCGTATGTTCGTGATCGTCGCACTGACTTGCGTCGTGGTCGGGCTGGTGTTGCCGAACGGCAGGAAACGCACTCCACCCGCCGCGCCTCCGAACCAGATCTGCGTTCCGTCGCTGCTGGCGACGCTGCGCGGATTGTTGCCGCTCACGCCGTCCATCACTTGCGTCGTGGTGTCCACCGTGCCGTCTGCGGCAATACGACCGACGATGCGCGGTACGGCCGTGCCCGTGGTGCTCACGAGACCTGAGGTCGGCAGCGGCGCGTCGTAGCCAGTTAGCAACAAGAAGTGCCCATCGGCGGAGCGCGAGATGAGGCCTTCGGATGTGGCCGTTCCACTCGCGACCAAGCGGCGATTGTTGCCGTTGACGACGAGCGGCATGGCAATCGTACGCACCAGCGAGCCGTCCGTGGTGTACTCATCCACGAATACGGCGTTGCCCGTGTTGACGAGCGAGCCCGATCCGTCACCAACGCGATAGACGTCGAGGTGCACGGGGGCCTCGCCGGCCGAGCCTCCAGCGCCCGCCGAATCACTAGCCCCGCCACCGCTCACGCCAGCGGTCCCAGAGCCCGATGCCCCGCCATTGCCCGAGCTGCCACCCGACGGCGCGCCTGAGCTGCCACCCGCCGCGCTGCCCGAGCCACCACTGGTTGCGGCTCCGGAGCTGCCACCGGCCGCGGCACCACCCGCTGGCGCGCCCGCCGAAGCAGCACCCGAGCTGCCGCCGGCTCCCCCGGTTCCGCCCGTGTTCGTGGCGGTGCACTGCACCGTGATCGCGCGAGTGTCGGCGCAGCTCGAAAGCGGGTCGCCATCGAAGGCGGAAACGCTCAATTGCGCCGGACCGGGTACCAAACAAGTGAAGATCGGGGTCGTGCTGTTGGCATCGCTAAGTGAGCCCGAACTAGCACTCCAATGGTAGCTGAGCGCGGCGGGGCCCGCGTCAGTATCGTGTGCGGTTGCGGACAGGGCGATCGTCGTGCCCACGAACGCTTCGGCAGGATTTGCGCTCACCGCGTCTAGCGTGGGGCATATATTCAAAGCGCCGTTGACGAGCACGCTGCCGGTTCGCGAGGCTTGGTGGCACAGGAAGGCGACGGCCACCTGCGTCGTCTGGTGAGCGACGACATCGAACAACGCGCTGCCGGAGCAGCTGCTGCTGCCCTCGACCGAGTTGGCGGAGAGCGTGATCGAATAGCCAAGTCCTGCCGGAAGCGGGCCGATCAGCGCGCCGATCCGGGTGCTTTGGCTCACATCGAAGCTGCCCGACTTCGAAAATGAAGCCGGTCCAATGATGGTGTACGAGATGGTATTGAGCGTGACTCCCGGCGCGGCCTGGAGCGCAAAATCAATGGATCCTAGCGATTCGCCTGCCACTGATGGCTGCGATCGGTCCGCCGAGCAGGCCACGAGAGCGGCGGAGGCGCTCAAAGCGGCGGCGGCGAGGAACGAGAACTGAAGTTTTCGATGGCGCATGCTGGTGGTCTTCCTCTGCTCACTCGGGCGAGCAGGCACCACTTAGCAAATTCAGTTCCCAGCCGCGTCGCGCTGGAATGCGCGTGAAATACCGCTATTTTCTGGCTCGCGCCGGGCCTCGAGTCTCCTGTTTTCGAAGACAGCGACCGATTCCCGGAGGGCGAACGCGGGGCTCTACTCGCCCCCGGCGGAGCGCGCGTGCCATTCCTGCAGGCTCTTCACGAGCTCGCCGCGCTTGGTCAAGAGCGCGCTGACCTCCAGCGCGTCCACCGCCGCGGCGCCGGCCGCCATGGTGGTGAAATAGGGCACGTTCGAGAGCAGCGCGTTACGCCGAATCGAATAGCTGTCGGCGATCGCCTTGGCGCCCTGAGTGGTGTTGATCACCAGTTGTACGCGCGCATCGTGAATCGCATCCACCACGTGCGGCGAGCCCTCGAGCACCTTGTTCACGCGTTCCACCGGAATGCGAGAGCGGGCGATGGCGTTGGCCGTGCCGCCAGTAGCCATGATCGAGAAGCCGAGGTTACGCAGCCGACGCGCCACCTGGCAGGCGATCTCTTTGTCGTCGTCCTTGACGCTGATGAACGCGACGCCGTGGTCTGGCAGTCGAACGCTCGACGCTGCCAGCGATTTGCTGAATGCCAGCGCGAAGCTGCCAGCGATGCCCATGACCTCACCGGTCGAGCGCATTTCAGGGCCCAGAATGGTATCGACCCCGGGGAACTTCTGAAACGGGAAGACCGACTCCTTGACCGCCACGTGCATCGGCAGGGCCCCGTCGAAGATCTGGAGCTCGTCGAGCGTCTTGCCGACCATGACCTTGGCCGCGATCTTGGCCAGCGGGCGACCGGTGGCCTTGGCTACGAACGGCACCGTGCGCGAGGCGCGCGGGTTCACCTCGAGCACGTACACCTCGTTGTCCTTGACCGCGAACTGCACGTTCATCAGGCCGACCACGTGCAGCTCGAGCGCAAGCTTCTTGGCTTCGTCTTCGATGCGCGCCACGACCTCACTGTCGAGCGTGTGTGGAGGGAGCACGCTGGTCGAATCACCGGAGTGAACGCCGGCTTCTTCGATGTGCTGCATCACGCCGCCGATCACGGCGCGCTTGCCGTCGCACACCACGTCTACATCCACCTCGGTGGCATTCTTCAGGAACTGATCGATCAGCAGGATCTGCGAGCCGCCCTCTTCGCGCGCAGCGTCGATCGCGAGCTGCACATAGGCGTCGAGCTCGCTGTCCGACCAGCAGGTCATCATGGCACGGCCGCCGAGCACGTAGCTCGGTCGCACCAACACCGGGAAGCCGATCTCGGTCACGATCTTGCGCGCCTCTTCGATGCTGCGCGCAATGCCGGCACGCGGACGCTTCAAGCTCAGCTTCGTGAGGAGCGCATCGAAGCGTTCGCGGTCTTCGGCGCGATCGATGGCGTCTGCGGTGGTGCCGAGCAGCTTGATGCCGGCTTTCTCCAGCGGAACGCTGAGCTTCAGCGGGGTCTGCCCGCCGAACTGCACGATCACTCCCAAGAGCTCGCCCTTGGAGGCTTCCTCGCGACAGATCGCGAGCACGTCTTCGAGCGTCAGCGGCTCGAAGTACAGACGATCGGAGGTGTCGTAGTCGGTCGACACGGTCTCCGGGTTGCAGTTGACCATGATCGTCTCGAGCCCGAGCTCGCGCAACGCGAAGACGGCATGGCAGCAGCAGTAGTCGAACTCGATGCCCTGCCCGATTCGATTCGGACCGCCACCCAAGATGATGACCTTCTTCTTGTCCGAAACGTCCGCCTCGGACTCGGTCTCGTACGTGGAGTAGAGGTAGGGCGTCTTGGCTGGAAACTCGGCCGCGCAGGTGTCGACTCGCGCGAACACCGCACGCACGCCGAGCTGGTCGCGCAGCTTGAAGATCTCTGCTGCCGGCTGGTTGCGGAGCGCGCCTAGTTGCACATCGCTGAAGCCCAGACGCTTGCTCTCGCGCAGTAAGTCATAATCCAGAGCGGGCGCATCCTTGATCTTCTGCTCTTGCTTCACGATCCGTTCGAGCTGAGCCAAAAACCAAGGATCGATGCCGGTGATCTTGTTCAAACGCTCGGTCGAGATGCCGTGGCGCAGGGCATCTCCAACGTAGAACAGCCGCTCGGCAGTCGGCACGCGCACCGCTTTTTCCAGCGCGGCCCACAGCTCGTCGCCGACCGGGGGCGGCAAGGTCGGCTTCGGCTTGGCCAAGGGCGGCGCGTCGTGCGCCAGATCGCGAGCGGCGTCCGGCGAGAACTTCAAGTTCCGATAGTCGATGCGATCGAACAAGCTGACGAAACCAGCCTTGCCGGTTTCCAACGACCGCGCGGCCTTCTGTAGCGCCTCGGGGAACGTGCGTCCGATGGACATCGCCTCACCGACGCTCTTCATCTGCGTGCCGAGGCGCGCGTCCGCACCCGGGAACTTTTCGAACGCGAAGCGCGGCCACTTGACGATGACGTAGTCGATGGTCGGCTCGAACGCCGCGCTCGTGCCGGTGATGTCGTTCGTGAGCTCGTCGAGCGTGAAGCCAACCGCCAGCTTGGCGGCGATCTTGGCGATCGGGTAGCCCGTGGCTTTGGAGGCGAGCGCGCTCGAGCGCGAGACGCGCGGATTCATCTCGATCACGAGCACGCGACCGGTCTTGGGATCGATCGCGAACTGCACGTTCGAGCCGCCGGTCTCGACGCCGATTTCGCGCATCACGCCGCGCGCCGCGTCGCGTAGCCTTTGGTACTCGCGATCGGTGAGCGTCATCGCGGGCGCAACGGTGATCGAATCGCCGGTGTGCACACCCATCGGGTCGAGGTTCTCGATCGAACAGATGACGATGAAATTGTCCGCGGCGTCGCGGATCACTTCGAGCTCGTATTCCTTCCAACCGATCAAGCTCTCTTCGACCAGCACTTGGTGCGTGGGCGACTGCAGCAGCGCCCAATCCAACTTGGGTGCGAGCTCCTCCGCGTTCTCCACCACCGCGCCGCCGGAGCCGCCCATGGTGAAGCTCGGTCGCAAAATCACGGGGTAGCCGGTCTTCTCGATGATCGCGAGCGCCTCGGCTAAGTTCTCACAGTGAGCCGAGACCGGCGACTCGAGACCGATGGCCGTCATCGCGTCCTTGAACAGCACGCGGTCTTCGGCTTTCCGAATCGCATCCACCTGGGCGCCGATCAGGCGCACACCGTGCTTCGAGAGCACGCCCTGATCATGCAACTCGAGCGCGAGGTTGAGCGCGGTCTGCCCTCCTAGGGTCGGGAGCAGCGCATCGGGGCGCTCGCGCTCGATGATCGCCGACACCGTCTCGACGGTGAGCGGCTCGACATACGTACGTCGGACCAGCTCGGGGTCGGTCATGATGGTGGCTGGGTTCGAATTGACCAGCACCACGTCGTAACCGAGCCCGGTCAGGGCTTTCGCTCCCTGAGTCCCGGAGTAGTCGAATTCGCAGGCCTGACCGATGACGATCGGGCCAGAACCTAACAGCAGAATCTTGCGGATATCGTTCCGACGCGGCATCGAGGTGCGCCCTTAGCACACGCCTGCGCGCGCCTCGTGCTAAAAACCGGGTACCCGCGGAAACCGGCCAGCTCCGAAATTCGGTTCACCGCGCCATCGCGAGCTCGTCACGAAGCAGTCAGAAATAGGCCGCGGCCATTAGGCCGAAGGGCCGGCAGTGGTTCCCCCGGGGGCTGCCTGGTCGTCAAACGCCAAATCACTCGCGCCCCACGCTTGACGAGGCTCGAAGCTTCGTCCATAAGTCCGCCCCCCGGCCCCTTTTTGCGGTTTGTCCGCGTGCCGGCTTTGCGAAGGTGCTAAGGCCCTTCGCCTCTCGGAGTCGAATTCCCATGCCGAAGATGAAGACCAATCGCGCTGCCGCCAAGCGCTTCAAAGTGACTGGGAGCGGTCGCGTTCGCCGCCCCAAGGGCAACGCACAGCACGGGATGATCGGCAAATCGCGCAAGCGCCGTCGCCGCCTCCGCGATAACGACATGGTCGATTCGGCCATGGAGCACCGAGTCAAGATCATGCTCCCCTACGGGTGAGCCGGGAATTTAGGAGAATTTAGAATGTCGCGCGTCAAACGAGGTCCGTCGCCCCGCCGCCGCCACAAGCGCGTGCTGGACCAGGTCGAAGGTTTTTTCGGAGGCCGCAAGAACCGCTATCGCCAAGCGATGCGGGTTCTGTGGAAGTCCTGGCAATACGCCTACGCCGGCCGCAAGCTGCGCAAGCGTGATTTCCGTGTTTTGTGGATCGCACGCATCAACGCGGCGGCTCGTGCCAACGGCACCAGCTACTCGCGTCTGATCGCCGGTCTCAAGAAGTCTGGTCTCGAGCTCGACCGCAAGATCCTCGCCGATCTCGCCGTGAACGACACGGGCGCGTTCACCCAGCTCGCAGCCCTCGCCGTAGCCAAGTAAAAAGCGTCCCGAGCCGCCGTGTCCGACCCGACGCTCGATATCGAGGCGGGCCTCGCGGCCTTCGGACCGCGTGCGCGTGCCGCCTTCGAAGCTGCTGCTACCGAGCAGGAGCTTCGAAATGCGCGCGCCGAATTGCTGGGCAAAAAGGGCGAGCTCACCGCCGCGTTGCGCAGCTTGGGCCAGGCCCCCGCCGAAAAACGGCGTGAGCTCGGCGAGCGCGTGAACGGCGTCCGCGCCGAAGTCGAGTCGGCGTTCGAAGCGCGCTTGAGCGCGCTGCTCGGTGCGGCGCGCGCGGCTGACCTGAGTGCGCCGCCGTTCGACATGAGCTTGCCCGGTCGCGTGGGCGAGCGTGGCCACCAGCATCCGATCACGCTGGTGATGAACGAGATCTTGGAGATCTTCCGCTCGTTGGGCTTCGAACTCGCGTGGGGTCCGCAGATCGAACTCGAGTCGCACAACTTCACCAAGCTCGCGTTTCCTCCGGACCACCCGGCCACGGACATGCAGGACAGCTTTTGGGTGAAGGTCGAAGGCAGCAAGCCCGACGCACGCGTGCTGCTTCGCACCCACACCAGCAATGTGCAGGTGCGGGAGATGAGCACCCACACGCCGCCGATGGCGATCGTCAGCGGCGGCAGCGTGTTCCGTCGCGACGACGACGTGACGCACTCGCCGATGTTCCATCAGATCGAAGGCTTCCTGGTCGACGAGCGGGTGAGCTTCGCTGAGTTGAAGGGCGTGTTGACGGAATTTGCACGGCGCTTATACGGGCCAAGCACTCCTGTGCGCTTCCGTCCGAGTTACTTCCCATTCGTCGAGCCCGGCGCCGAAGCGGACGTAGGCTGCGTATTTTGCAGCGTCGAAGACGGCACGCGAGCCAGCTGCCGTGTGTGCAAAGCCACCGGTTGGCTCGAGATTCTCGGTTGCGGCATGATCCACCCGGACGTGCTCACTCACTGCGGTATCGATTCCGAACGTTACACGGGCTTCGCCTTCGGCATGGGCGTCGAACGCGTGTTGATGCTTCGCTACAACATTCCTGACATTCGGTTGTTGTTCGAGAACGATCCACGCTTCATCGCGCAGTTCTGAAGCCTGTCGTCGGCAAAGGCCCGGTGAGGAGTTACCACCGCCTACGGTAATAAACCGACACAGACGCAGCCGAAGTTCTCCGATTGCTTTCGAGCCGAGCGGTTACCATCACGACATGGACGCCCCTCCGCGAAATCACTTTCTGGGGTGAGACGCCACGGGTCTCGTTCCGGAACGGCGCGGCGCCAAATTCTGATCGTGCAACCGCGGCCGCGACATTCTGATCCTAGTGCTCGCCGGATCGCCAACTGATGTGCCGCGTGGCCCACATCGCAAATCTTGCGGAGCCACCTGCGCCGTTCGTCAGGCTTACATCAGGATCTGGCGTTTCTGCCGGGCGAGCCTTGACGCAATGGCCCGCGAGCCTGAAATGAATGAGACGAATTTCGCGGGCGGAACTAACGGCCAGGAACAAACCAGCCGTAGACTTTGTCTAACAAATCGGCCCGCCTTGCCGCCAGCCGGCGCCCTAGTCAAGCCGGTTTTGGGGTTTTTTCAAAATCGGCCAGACGGCCAGCGAATTCGATGAATCTGTTTCGGTGCGTTGACCGTATTGTAAATTGAAGAGTTTTTTCAACCCTCCCGGCCGCCAAATGACCTCCAGAGCTCCCCAAACCAAACCCTCCGCCCCGACGCCCAGTGCGACGGGCGCGAAAAAACTGGGTGCCTCCGTGCAACTCAGTAGGGAGCCGGCTCCGTCGAGCGTCAAACGTCCGGCACGCAACTTGCTGAAAACTCCACTGATGACCACACCCGAAAAAGAATCGACTCAGCGCCACGCCAACCCGGGCGTGGCGGCTCACCCGGGTGCGGCATCCAGCTCCAGCTCCTCCCCCTCATCCCGCAAGGTGGCCATGTCCAACAAGACCGCTCCCGCGAAAGATACGACTCAAGAATACCGAGAGGATTCCGTCGAAGATACCGCGGTCCGTCGTTCGCCCAAAGGGGTCAGCTCCGAGTCATCGACCGAAGACGGACCGGAGGAAACACCGGATCTAGCGGCTGACGCGGGAGGTTTCGCGTCCGAGGCTCCCGCCGCCGGCGTGATCGACGGCTCGAGTGATTCGATGCTTTCCCGCTATTTCAGGGAGATGGCCACGCATCAGGTGATGGGCCCGGATGAAGAGCTGCAGGCGGCGCAGGCCGTCGAGAATGCAGAGATCGACCACTGGGCGGCGTTGCTCGCCTACGTGCCAGCTGCCGAACACGTGCTCGAGCAGCTCGAGCGGGACGTGTCTTCGCTGAATCCGGAGGAGCGTCCGGAACTGTCTCAAGTGGCAGAGCTGCGCAGGCTGACCAAGGTGTATCGCAAGCAGCGTTCGAAGCTGCACGCGGACCAGCTCCGTCAGTGGACCGAGCTGACCGAGACTCTGGCGCGCGACATTCGTCTGCCGGATTCGGATCGTATTTGGATGTCCAACGCCAACCGCGCCGCGCGGGACGTAGTGAACGACGCGCCGGAAGAAGATCCGGAGCGCGTCGTGGTGCCCGACACCCAGGCCTACCGCCGCTACGTCGAGCGAGTGAAGACCACCGACACCACGCAGCGTTTGGCGAAAAACCGCTTCGTGAAGGCGAACCTCCGGCTCGTCGTCAGCATCGCGCGGCGCTACAACCGCGGCCGTTTGCCACTGATTGACCTCATTCAAGAGGGCAACATCGGCCTAATGAAAGCGGTCGAGCGCTTCGACCACGCACGTGGCTATCGCTTCTCCACGTACGCCTCGTGGTGGATCCGGCATGCCATCAGCCGTGCATTGGCCGACAAGGGCCGTGCGGTCCGTATTCCGGTGCACATGCTGGACACGTACAACCGCGTCGCGCGTGCCACGCAAACGATCATCGCTCGCACTGGCAAGGAGCCGTCGGTCGAGGAGCTCGAAAAGGAGACGGGCGTCCCGCGTGACAAGCTCGACAAGGTTCGGGACCTATACGCGGACACGCCGTTTTCCCTCGACCGTCCCGTGGGCGACGAAGACGGGCGACGCTTCATCGACTTTCTGGTCGAGGAGAATTCGCTGTCCCCGTATGAAAGCCTCGCCAACCAAAAGTGGGCCGAGGAGGTCAAGCGTCTGCTCGACACCCTGACCCCGATCGAGTCGCGCATCATTCGCTGGCGCTTCGGCCTCGACAACGAGGACGAGCTCACGCTGAAGGAGATCGGCGATAAGTACAATCTATCGCGCGAACGCATCCGTCAGCTGCAAGAGCAGGCGATCGGCAAGATCCGCCGTCAAATGCGCGATTTCTAAGGGAAATATTCGGAGCGTTCAAAGCGAGCGCAAGTGCGGCGCGGGCGTGCCACATCCGAACCGAACCCCCGGCCTCACAAGGGCTCGGGGGTTTGCGTTTTTGTGTCGGGGAAATGTGCCTCGTTGGAAGCGCTGCTGAAACGTGTTTCGGCGCACTGCACCACCGATAAAGCACTTATAGTTTCAATGGCTTAGGACTTAATCCGCGGCCGCGAAACGAGCTTCTCTTTACATTTTTCAGAGGCGAGAGCATAAGCGCGCACGCGCAGGCGGAGATTCCTCCGAAGGCGTCGGACCCGTTCGCTCTTTGCGGCACCACGGGCAAACCCAACCGGCTCGATCTCGTAGCCCGCGGGTGAAGGGATCCGTCCGAACCAGTTTCGGCCTCGCCAATGCTCCCTCCCCCCCTACGAATTCGCGCGGCGCTCGGCGAAGCACGTGCGACCAGCCTCGGTTTTTGGTGATGAATCTGTTCGTATTCCCGCGCTGGGCCAATAAAACTCGGCAGATCGCAGGAGTCGTGCTTGGGGTCGCGCCGATCTACTTGATCGCGCTCATCTGGTACGGCGCTTCCCCTAAGACGACGGATGTCGGCTACATGCCCGAACAGCCGGTCCCCTACAGCCACGCGCTGCACGCGGGGCAGCTCGGGATCGATTGCCGGTATTGCCACAACACCGTCGAGGATAGTTCGCACGCGGCCATCCCGCCGGCCCAAACGTGCATGAACTGTCATAGCAAGGTGTGGACGACGAGCCCTAAGCTCGCGCCCATCCGCGAGAGCTACCAAACGGGCAAAGCCGTCGAGTGGGTGAAGGTCCACGACCTCCCCGACTACGCTTACTTCAACCACAGCGCCCACGTGACCCGCGGCATTGGCTGCGTGAGTTGTCACGGCCGGGTCGATCAAATGGAAAAGGTCTACCAGCACGAGCCGCTCAGCATGGGCTGGTGCTTGGACTGCCATCGCAATCCGGAGCCGAATCTAAGGCCGGTTGAAGAGGTCACGAACATGACTTGGGCCCCGCCGGGCGATCCCGTCGCATTCGGCAAAGAGTTCCGAGAGAAGAACCACATTGCTCCTCCAACCGACTGTTCGACATGTCATCGATAAGCGATAAGTCCAAAAAGAGGCTCAGCGTTCTGTCCAACGCTTCGGTCGCGTCGGCTCCGGTCGGCGCGGGCGATACGTCGAAGCCAACCTACTGGAAGAGCTTGGCGGAGCTCGAACAGAGCCCGGAGTTCCTGGAGCTAGCCGCGCGTGAGTTCGCGGCGCCCCTCGATCAGGAGCCACCGAACTCTCCCGGTCGTCGGCGCTTCATGCAAATCATGGGTGCCTCCATGTCACTGGCGGGGCTCGACGCCTGCCGTTGGCGTGAAGACAAGATCTTGCCGCTCTCGCGCAGGCCCGAGGGCACGATCCCCGGCTCCAGCCGTTATTTCGCGACGGCGATGGAGCACAACGGCAACGCGGTCGGCCTGTACGCCTCGAGCTACGACGGGCGCCCGATCAAGATCGAGGGCAATCCAGCGCACCCCGATAGTTTGGGCGCCGCCGCCGCCTTCCATCAGGCAAGCGTGCTCGGCCTGTACGATCCCGACCGCAGCGACAGCGTCGTAAGCGGCGCGGGTGCCGCGCGCAAAGTCAGCTCGTGGAGCGAATTTGGCAATGCGCTGGGCGAGATCTCGAGCGCGCTTCGCGCCAATGCTGGCGCAGGCCTGCGCGTGCTCGCTGAACGCAGCTCTTCACCCAGCCTCGCGGAGCAAAGGCGACGGCTCTTGGCCGCCTTCCCGCAAGCCAAGTGGGTCACGTTCGAGCCCACCGCGTCCGATGGCCCGCGCGCGGGCAGCGTGCTCGCGTTTGGCAAAGCCTATCGCTCACACTACGCATTCGATGCGGCCAGGATCGTCGTCACGCTCGACGCAGACGTGGTGCATCCGACCTTCCCGGCGGGCCTCGCCAACGCGCGCACGCTGACCAAGAACCGCGCGCCCGATGCGGGCGAGATGAACCGCGTTTACGCGATCGAATCGTGCGTCACCCTCACCGGTAGCATCAGCGATCATCGCCTGGCCGTGAAGGCCACGCTGATCAAGTCCGTCGCTGCCTACCTCGACGCGGCCATCAGCGCCAAGGCGAGCCCGCTGCCCGAGCTCGGCGCCGCGCAAGACAAGCCCACCGCGGAGTTTCTCAAGGACGCGAAGGTAGCGAAGTTCTTGGAAGGCGTGGCAGCGGATCTGCTGGCAAACGTCGGCCATAGCGTGGTCGTCGCGGGTCAACATCAACCGGCAGAGGTGCACGCGCTCGTGCATCGCCTGAACGCGGTGCTCGGCAACGTCGGGCGCACGGTGTTCTACACCGAGGATATTGCCGCCGAAGCAGAGAGCGACCTCGTCGCGCTCAAGGCGCTTACGGAAGAGCTGAACGGCGGCAAAGTGGAGGCGCTGTTGATCTTGGGTGGCAACCCGGTGTTCAACGCACCGGCGGATCTGGCCTTCGGCGATGCAATCGGCAAAGCCAAGAGCAGCATCCACCTGAGCTTGTACGAAGACGAAACCTCGCAGCGCTCGAGCTGGCACCTGCCCGCCGCGCACTACCTGGAGAGCTGGGGTGATGCGCTGTCTTGGAACGGCACCCTGAGCATCGTCCAACCGTTGATCGCGCCGCTCCATGGCGGCAAGAGCGCGCTGGAAATCGTCGCGCAGCTGGCAGGGGGCGCCGCCAGCGCGCCGCCGACTGGGCTCGACCTCGTGCGCGCGACGCACCCGGAGCTCGCGGCCGAGCATGCTTGGCGCAGAGCGTTGGCCAGTGGTGTGGTCGATGGCACTGCCGCCGCGCATACCGAGCCAAAGCTGAAACCCCTGGCCAAAGTCGCGCTCGGCGAAGCGGAGCTCGGAGCGCTCGGCGGAGCCAACGGTAAGCTCGATCTGGTGTTCTCGATCGATCCCAAGATCATCGATGGCCGCTACGCCAACAATGCTTGGCTGCAAGAGCTGCCTGAGTCGATGACGAAGCTGACTTGGGACAACGCGGTGATGATCAGCCCGCGCACCGCGAAAGAGCTGGGCGTGAGCGACGCCGACTCGGTCACGGTCAGCGTCGGCAATCGGCAGATCACCCTTTTGGCGCTGATCGCGCCGGGACATGCCGACGGCTCGTTGCGCATCACGCTCGGGCACGGGCGCACCGCGGCCGGGCACGTGGGTGGTCTGGTCTCGGAGAGCATCGATCCGGTGGGCGCCAACGCCTACTTGCTGCGCACGGCCGAAGGCTACGAGATCGCCACGGGCGTCAGCGTGCAGAGCCACGGTACGGTCTCGTACCGGGTCTCCAGCACGCAGGACATCTACACCGTCGGCGAGATCGGCCAAGAGGGTACACAGGAACGCTTACCCGCACTCGTTCGCGAGGGCACGCTCGAAGAGTTCAAGAAAGACCCCAAGTTCGTCGAGGAAATCGTCGAGCACAATCCCCTGCTCAGCCTGTGGGTGCCGCCGGTTTCTTACGACGGGCACAAGTGGGGCATGAGCATCGACCTCAATAAGTGCATCGGTTGCTCCGCATGCGTCACGGCTTGCCAAGCGGAGAACAACATCCCCGTCGTCGGCAAGGTGAACGTCGCCAAGGGCCGAGAGATGCTTTGGTTGCGTGTCGACCGCTACTACAAGGGTGAGCCGGAAGACGCCGAGGTCTCGTTCCAGCCCATCCCGTGTCAGCAGTGCGAGAACGCACCGTGCGAGCAGGTCTGCCCGGTCGGCGCCACCATGCACTCGCATGAGGGCCTGAACGACATGGTTTACAACCGCTGCATCGGTACGCGCTATTGCTCGAACAACTGCCCGTACAAGGTTCGGCGCTTCAACTACTTCAACTACAACCTGGACACGATCGGCATCACGCCGTTCACGCCCACGGACGACCCGAAGGCCAAGGTCAAGGCCATGGTCTTCAACCCCGAGGTCACCGTGCGCTCGCGCGGCGTGATGGAGAAGTGCACCTTCTGCGTGCAACGCATCCAGAACGTGAAAATCAAGGCGAAGAACGTGAAGCGCCCGATCGAAGACGGCGAAATCAAGACCGCCTGCCAGCAGACCTGCCCGACCGGCGCGATCGTCTTCGGCGATCTGAACGACGGCAAAGCGCAGGTCACCGCCCTCCAGCGGCTGCCCCGCTCGTACGCACTGCTGGGTGAGCTGAACAACAAGCCGCGCGTCCAGTACTTGGCTCGTATCAAGAACCCGAATCCCGCTCTCACCCCGGCCGAAGCCCCCGCGGAAGCCTCGAAATCGGAGCATGGCTGATCCATGGCTATCAGCGACGTAAATCCCTTCGAAGCGCCGCCCGCGGGCGCGAACATGTTCGCGCGCATCACGGACAACGTGTCGCGCATCGCCGAGACGCCGACTCCGCCGCGCGCTTGGTACATCGCCTTCGGCTTCGCGCAGCTCTTGCTGCTGATGTTCCTCGGCAGCCTCGGCTACGTGATTTGGACGGGCATCGGCGCCTGGGGCAACATGATGCCGGTCGCCTGGGGCTTCCCGATCGTAAACTTCGTATTTTGGATCGGTATCGGCCACGCCGGCACGCTGATTAGCGCCGTCTTGTTCTTGTTCCGTCAGAACTGGCGCACGGCCATCAATCGCTTCGCCGAAGCGATGACCATCTTCGCGGTCGTCTGTGCCGGCATCTTCCCGGGCATGCACATCGGCCGCCCGTGGCTGCCCTACTACATGTTCCCCATCCCCAATCAGATGGACATGTGGCCGCAGTTCCGGAGCCCGCTCGAGTGGGACGTGTTCGCCGTCAGCACCTACGCGACGGTGTCGATCCTGTTCTGGTACATGGGCATGATTCCGGATTTTGCGACCTTCCGCGATCGCGCCACGACCACCGTGCGTCGCGTCGCGTACGGCATCGTGGCCATGGGCTGGCGCGGTTCCTCGCGTCAGTGGCACGTGTACGAACGCGCGTATCTGATCCTGGCCGCGCTCGCGACGCCGCTCGTGCTCAGCGTGCACTCGGTCGTTTCTTTCGACTTCGCGACCGCGCAATTGCCTGGCTGGCACACCACGATCTTCCCGCCCTACTTCGTCGCAGGCGCCATCTTCGGCGGCTTCGCGATGGTGGTGACGCTGGCGGTTCCGGCGCGCCAGTTTTTCGGACTCAAGCGTATCATCACCATTCGTCACCTCGAGCTGATGAACAAGGTGATCATGGCCACCGGGCTCATCGTTGGTTACGCCTACGGCATGGAGTTCTTCGTCGCCTACTACTCGGGCAACAAGTACGAGGTCTTCACCTTCGTGAACCGCGCATTCGGTCCGTACGCCTGGGCGTACTGGACGATGATTACCTGCAACGTGCTGCTCCCGCAGCTGCACTGGCTGCCCAAGTTCCGCACCAATCCTTGGTGCACACTCGCCATCGGCCTGGTCGTCAACGTAGGCATGTGGTTCGAGCGCTTCGTGATCATCTGCACCTCGCTGAGCCGCGATTTTCTGCCCTCGAGCTGGGGTTACTTCATCCCGACCCCGGTCGATTTGATGACACTCGGCGGGAGTTTCGGCCTGTTCTTCACCCTGTTCCTGCTGTTCTGCCGCTACCTCCCGATGGTGGCCATGGCTGAAGTCAAAGCCTTCAGCCCGGCCGGCCACGCCCACGGCGATCACTGAGTACGACCATGAGCGACGAGCACAAACCTGCAGTCAAAGCTGGTCCCGCACCAGTCCACGGCCTCCTAGCCGAGTACGACACGCCTTCGCAAATCCTGCATGCGGCGAAGGCCATTCGTAAAGCCGGGTTCACCAAGTGGGACACCTACACCCCCTTCGCAGTGCACGGCATCGACGAGGCGATGGGCATCAAGATGACGATCCTGCCCTGGTTCACGCTGGGCGCCGGCCTCGTCGGCCTGGCTACCGCGATCGCTTTGCAGTGGTGGACCAACGCCTACGACTACCCCTGGATCATCAGCGGAAAGCCGTTCTGGAGCATCCCGGCCAACGTCCCCATCATGTTCGAGCTCACGGTGTTGCTCAGCGCCATCACGACGCTGGTCGGCATGCTGATGTTGAACAACTTGCCGTATCCCTCGCACCCGCTGGATCAAGTCCGGCGTTTTGCGCGCGTGACCGACGACAAGTTCTTCTTGATGATCGAAGCCAGCGACCCGAAGTTCGACGACGTCGAGACTCGCGAGCTCTTGGAAAGCACGCACGCAGTCGCGATCGAAGCCGTGTTGGAGGACCGCGTCACCGAAGACAAGCTGCCGACTGGCTTGGTTTACGGCTTGATCATCGTGGCCGTCGCCTCGGTGGTACCCTTCGCGCTGGCCGCCAAAGCCCGCTACACGAAGAGCGACAGCCCGCGCATCCACCTGATCCAGGACATGGATTCGCAGCCGAAGTACAAAGCTCAACGCGAGAACCCGTTTTTCGCGGACAACCGCTCGACTCGCCCCGCCATCGACGGCACGGTCGCCGTGGGCGATGCGCGCGACGACGACAAGTTCTACAAGGGTAAGGACGGCAGCGCTTGGGCGCGCAGCTTCCCCAGCCAAATCGCGCTCAATGAAACGACGATGGCCCGCGGTCGTCAGCGCTTCGGCATCTACTGCACCCCTTGCCACGGTCAAATCGGCCTGGGTGACGGCATGGTCGCCAAGCGCGCGGATTCGCTGGCGCAGGGCACCTGGATCCCGCCGACCAACATGACGCAGGAATACCTGCGCCAGATGCCAGTGGGTGAGCTGTTCAACAGTATCAGCAACGGCGTTCGCAACATGCCGGGCTACGCTCCCCAAATCAAAACCGAAGATCGCTGGGCGATCATCATGTACGTGCGTGCATTGCAGCGCAGCCGGAGCGGCAGCGTGAACGACGTTCCGCCGGACGCGCGGGCGAGCCTCAAGTGAGCCGTAAAGGACCCTGACGGAAAATGGCAAAGGGCAGCAAAGTGACAACGGGCAGCGGCGACGGGCCGGCCGGCGACAACATCCGCTTGGCCGAGGTCGGGCAAGCGTTGTTCGTCAAGGCGGCGGGCGTGGGCATCGTCGCGTTGGGTATCAGCGCAGTTCTTGGCGCCGGCGAGAAGGACGGCTGGAGCCGCTTCTCCCATTCTTACCTGGTAGCGTTCGTCTGGGTCATGACCATCGGCGCTGGCGCGCTCTGGTGGGTCACCATCCAGAACATCGTCAACTCGCACTGGAGCACGGTAATTCGCCGCGTGGCAGAGTTGATTGCGGGCAACGCGCCGGTGCTCGCGCTGTTGGCTTTGCCGATCGTGTTGCCGCTAATTCTGGGCAACCCCGTGATGTATCAGTGGGCAGACAGCGACTTGATGCACAAGAGCGAAGAGCTCGCGAACAAGATCGGCTACCTGAATCCCAAGTTCTTCGCGATTCGCTTCGTGGTTTATTTCGGCTTCTGGACGCTGCTCTCGCGCTTCTTCCTGAACCGCAGTCTGGGCCAGGACAAGGAAAGCGCCGAGACCGCGGCAAAGACCGTCGTGACCATGCGTCGCCTCGCGGGGCCGGCGATGATCGGTTTCGCGATCACCATCACGTTCTGTGCGATCGACCTGATCATGTCGCTCGACCCGAAGTGGTTCAGCACCATGTTCGGCGTTTACTACTTCGCCAGTTGTGTGCTGGCGATCAATTCGTCGCTCGCGCTGACCTTGATGTGGCTGCAGAGCAAAGGGCGCTTGACCTCGAGTGTTACGGTTCACCACTTCCACGATCTCGGGAAGATGGTCTTCGCGTTCACCATCTTTTGGGCGTACGTGGGCTTCTCGCAGTTCATGCTGCTGTGGTACGCGAACATCCCGGAAGAAACGCTCTGGTTCAAGATTCGCTTCGCCAACAGCTGGGGCAGCTTGTCCTGGTTCCTGTTGTTTGGGCACTTCGTGATCCCGTTCTTCGGGCTCCTATCGCGCTGGGTGAAACGCAATCGGAAGGCGCTTGCCTTCTGGTGCATCTGGCAGTTGGTGATGATCTACGTCGACATGTACTGGCTGGTGATGCCGACCTTGGGCTTCGATGAAGTGCCGTTCGGTTTGATCGACCTGACCTGTTGGATTGGAGTGCTCGCGCTCTTCATCGCCGGCCTGGCCTACCGCGCCAAAGGTTTGGATCTGTTGGCCAAGAACGATCCGCGCCTGCCCAAATCGCTGGCCTTCGAGAATATCTAGGAGATTCGGATGTCCACGGACCCTTCGAGCGTAGATACCGGAGCCGAGGTCGACGGCACCGAGGCTGACAAGATCAATACGGGCGCCCTCGGCACGCTAGTGGCCGTAGGCCTGTTCGCCATGCTGTCGATCACGGCTGCCGTGACCGCCCTGGTGCGCCACGACATCGAGGTCGAGGAAGCGAGCAAGGACGCGGACGCCAATCAAGTCGTCGTGGCGCTCAAGGCATCGCAGCGCGGCACGCTGAATGGCCAGGCAAGCTATGTCGATCGCGGCAAGGGCGTCGTTTCCTTGCCCATCGATCTAGCCCAAGGCCTCGTCGTGAGCGAGCTCGCGCGCGACCCGAACAGCGCAACACCTCCGCCGAAGCCCGATGCGAGCGCCGCCGCTGCGCCCGTGGACAGTGCCGCGGGGACTGCCACACTAGCCACCGAGCCCGCGCCCGGTGACAAGTCTCTGCCAGTGAAGCCGGAATCTGGCCGAGAAGTTCTCAAACCTGCGCCGGGCAGCTCGAGCAAACCCTCTCACGCTCCTACGCCTACGCCCACGGCAGCATCGCCAGGCGCTGAAGCTCCAGGCCCCACGAACAAGTGAAGCACTGAGCGAAGAAGCAATGGTAAAGCGGCTCTCCACCTCGATTCTGACTGCGCTCGTGGCAGGTCTTTTGTTCGTCGCGCAGGCGGCGCGCGCAGATCAGGTGCCGGAGTCCGAGCAGGTGGAGCGCAAGGACCCGTTGCCGCGGCGTCTACTCGGCGTCGATGTGAAGGAGCACTTGGCGTCGGCGTTGCCGATGGACCTCGGCTTCATCGACCAGGACGGCAAGCCCGTTACGCTCAAGGATTACTTCGACGGCAGCGTGCCGGTGATCGTGACCATGAACTACTCGAACTGCCCAATGCTGTGCAGCTTGCAGCTCACGGCGCTGGTCGAGGGTTTGAAGAAGGTCGATTGGACCATCGGCAAAGATTACCGAATGGTCACCGTCAGCTACGACCCGACCGAGACGCAGGAGCTCGCGCATCGCACGCACGCTCGCTACATGGCGCAGTACGGGCGTCCTGGTTCGGAAGGCGGCTGGCACTTTTTGCACGGCTCCGAGAACAACGTGAAGGCGATGGCCAAGGCGCTCGGCATTTCCTACTCGTACAACGAGGCGCGCAAGGAGTACGTCCACCCGGCGACGGTCGTGCTCAGTACCCCGGTGGGCAAGATCGACCGCTACTTGTACGGCCTCGACTACCCGGAAAAGACGCTGCATCTATCGCTGGTCGAATCGTCTGAAGGCAAAATCGGGACGACCGTCGACCAATTGATTTTGTTTTGTTTCCATTACGACGCCAATGAAGGACGCTACGCACCGGTCGCGCGCAACATCATGCGCGCGGGCGGCGGCATCACCGTATTCATGTTGGCCGGTTTTTTGACGGTACTTTCGAGGCGCGACAAGAAGCGCAAAAACGAGAGCCAACCCGAGATAGAGCAATGACCTCCATGTCCACCATCCTCGCGTTCGCCGCGTTCGAGCCCAAGCTGCCCAAGCTGCCCGACTCGCCCTACTTCTGGATGCCGCCGAGCGCATCAGTCACGACCGCCAACACGGACGCGTTGTGGGACTTCATGCTCTGGATGTCGCTGTTCTTCTCGGTGGCGATCTTCTGGGCAATGCTGCGCTTCTGTATGAAGTACCGCGCCAAATCGCGCATCGCCAACGAGATCGCGGAGAAGACCAGCGAGCACAACACGATGCTCGAGCTCACTTGGTCGATCATCCCGCTGTTCGTGGTGGTCCCGCTGTTCGTCGGTGGTTTCAAGGGCTTCGTGGATTTGCGCACGCCGCCCAAGGCAGCCATGGAGATCCGCGCCACCGGCCAGAAGTGGAAGTGGCTCTTCACGTATCCCGGCCTCGGTACCCCGGACGACGCCCTGCACGTGCCGGTCAATACGCCCGTGCGCATGGTGATCAATTCGGTGGATGTCATCCACTCGCTGTACATCCCCTCCTTCCGCACCAAGATGGACGCGGTGCCGGGCCGCTACACCGACCTTTGGTTCAAGGCCACGCAGGTCGGAGAGTTTCCGATCTTCTGCGCAGAGTACTGCGGCACCTCGCACTCCGACATGATAACGCGCGTGATCGTCCACGCTCCGGGCGAATACGAGAAGTGGCTCGCCAACACCATCGCCGCCGCCGACAGCCTCACCGGCAAAGATCGCGGCGCCATGCTCTATGAAAAGCAGGGCTGCTCGACCTGCCACAGCACCGATGGTTCACCCAAGGTCGGCCCTTCCTGGAAGGGCATCTTCGGCAAGATGGAATCCATGACCGCCGGCGCGCCGCTCAAGGTCGACGAAAATTACCTCCGTGAGTCGATGATGGACCCCCAGGCCCACATCGTCATGGGCTTCGCCCCGGCCATGCCCACCTATCAGGGCAAGCTGAGCGACAAAGACATCGATGGGCTCATCGAGTTCATCAAGAGTTTGAAATAAAGGAACGGAACCATGGCATCACCCAGCGCAACGGCGGACGTAGTCGCGCCACGTTCCAGCAGCTCGGACAATTACCTGACCCACGACAAGGGTGTCTTGTCTTGGATCTTCACGCTCGATCACAAGCGCATCGGCGTGATGTACCTGTGCTCGGTGCTGACGGCATTCGCACTGGGCGGCTTTTTCGCCCTGCTCGTGCGCACGGAGCTGCTGACGCCCGGGCACACGATCATGGATCATGACACCTACAACCAGATGTTCACGCTGCACGGCGCGATCATGGTGTTCTTGGTGATCATCCCCGGCATCCCCGCCGCGCTCGGCAACATCATCATGCCGCTCCAGCTGGGCGCCAAAGACGTCGCGTTCCCGCGCATGAATCTGGCCAGCTACCACCTGTGGATCGTGGGCGCCTTGTTCATGCTCACGTCGCTCGCCATCAACGCGGTCGATACCGGCTGGACCTTCTACACGCCCTACAGCACGACCACCTCGACCGCGGTCGTGCCGGCCGCCTTCGGCGCGTTCATCCTCGGCTTCAGCTCGATTTTCACGGGTTTGAACTTCATCGTCACCATGCACAAGATGCGGCCGCCAGGCATGAACTGGTTCCGGCTGCCGCTGTTCTGCTGGGCGCTGTACTCGACGGCGCTGATTCAGGTGCTCGCGACTCCGGTTATCGGCATCACCCTGCTGATGATGATCATCGAGCGCACGGTGCACATCGGCATTTTCGACCCGACGCTCGGTGGGGACCCGGTGCTATTTCAGCACTTCTTCTGGTTCTACTCGCACCCCGCCGTTTACATCATGATCGTGCCGGCCTTCGGCGTGATCGGCGAAATCATCCCCGTTTTCTCGCGCAAACGCATCTTCGGCTACAAGTTCATTGCCATCAGCAGCTTGGCCATCGCGTTCCTGGGCTTCTTGGTCTGGGGTCATCACATGTTCGTCAGCGGGCAGTCGGTGCTCGCCGGTACGATCTTCAGCGCCATCACCTTCTTGATCGCGATTCCGACGGCGATCAAGGTCTTCAACTGGATCACGACCATGTACAAAGGCGTGATTCACTTGGACACGCCGATGCTGTACGCGCTGGCCTTCCTCTGGGTGTTCACCATCGGTGGCCTGACGGGCATATTCTTGGCCGTGATGAGCGTCGACGTACATCTACACGACACCTACTTCGTCGTGGCGCACTTCCACTACGTGATGATGGGCGGAGCCATCACCGCGTTCATGGGCGGGCTCCATTACTGGTGGCCCAAATTCACGGGCAAGATGTATCCCGAGAAGCTGGGTCGCATCGGCGCGACCTTGGTGTTCT
The DNA here is from genome assembly GCA_037200885.1 of Pseudomonadota bacterium. Classification (GTDB taxonomy): domain Bacteria; phylum Myxococcota_A; class Polyangia; order Polyangiales; family Polyangiaceae; genus PMG-095. The sequence goes on along the minus strand of JBBCIN010000001.1, from coordinate 60,622 downwards.
TGGGTTTGAACGTCACGTTCTTCCCACAGTTCATCCTCGGCAGCCGCGGCATGCCGCGCCGCTACTACAACTATCTGCCGGAGTTTCAGCCACTCCACGTGCTATCCACGCTCGGCGCGTACACCCTCGGCATCGGCTTTTTGCTGACCGCCTTCTATCTCTGGAAGAGCCTCAAGAGCGGCAGGACCGCCCCCGCTAACCCCTGGGGTGGTTCGACGCTCGAGTGGCAGTGCTCTTCGCCACCGCCCTACTACAACTTCCACAAGGCCCCGGTCGTCACCGCTGGCCCGTACGACGGCTACGAGAACCTGATGTACGACGAAGCGATAGGCGGTTACATCCCGCGCAAATCGCCGGCATCGACCTCGACCTGAGCCGCTCCCCTCGCCTCTCGAACATCGGACATCACCATGAGTGAAAGCACCTCGGAATCCGCGACCGCGCTCAAAAAGGGCGGGCAGGGCGCCCACGGGCTGGATAACCACGTCGGCCCGGACGACCACGCAGGTGGTGCCCACGCACACGGCGACGGCCCGCACCTCGCCCATCACTTCGACACGTATCAGCAGCAGTTCGACGCCGGAAAGCTCGGCATCTGGCTGTTCCTGCTGACCGAGGTGCTGTTCTTCTCGGGGTTGTTCTGTGCGTACACCGTGTACCGCGGCATGCATCCGGAAGTGTTCGTGTACGCGCACTACTTTTTGAACACCACGATGGGTGCCATCAACACCTGCGTGCTCTTGATCAGCAGCCTCACGGCGGCCTGGGCGGTGCGCAACGCGCAGCTTGCCCAGCGCAAGCTTTTGGTGCTGAACATCACGATCACCATCGCGTGCGCCTGCACGTTCATGGTCGTAAAGTTCTTCGAGTATCAGCACAAGTTCAACGACGGGCTCTTGCCCGGTCCCGCGTTCCACCCGACCGAGCAGGTCTGGGAGCTGGAGACCTTCAAGCACAAGCACCCCGAGGCCGCTGAATACGCCGAGAAGCTGACCAAAGCCGCCGATGCGAAGGCGGCCGCGAAGGCCGCGCCGGCGCCAGCCGCAGGCGCGACGGTTGCGCCGGAGACCGGTGTCTTCGAGCGACCGACGGAAGAACAGCTCGAGCCGCTGATCAAAGCAGGCGTGCTCGGTCCTACCGCCGAAGATCAGACGCGCCCGTCGAAGCCCCGCAACGCACACGTCTTCTTCAGCATCTACTTTTTCATGACGGGCCTGCACGGCATCCACGTGCTGGGCGGCATCGGCGTGTTCATTTGGCTGCTGCTACGCGCCAACCGAGGAGACTTCGGGCCCAAATATTTCGGCCCGATCGACTACGCCGCGCTGTATTGGCATTTGGTCGATCTGATCTGGATCTACCTCTTCCCCCTGCTCTACCTCATTCACTGATTAGCGGGGAATTCTCCCCCGCCCCGTTGAAATGAATTCAACGGGGCCCCACCACCAAGTTTGGGGCCCCCGCCCCAAACGGACGGCTGACCATGGCAAACGACGACACGCCCGAAAACGCCGACAAGGAACCGAAGTCCATGCAAGGCTCTTCGGAAGAGCAGCCGTCAGAGCCGCGCAAGGACGCGACGGCTCCGAATCCCAAGCTGGAACCGACCGAGCAGGACGAGCCGGAAGAGGCTGCTCGCCACGAGCCTCCACCCGCCGCTGACGGTCATGATGGTCATAGCGATCACGGCTTGGCTCACACCATGCCGGTGTGGATGCTGATCGCGGTCCTCGGCGCTCTGATGGGCCTGACGGTCTTGACCGTCAGCGTCACCAACTTCGACCTGGGTAGCCAAGGCAACCTCGTCGTGGCGATGGTAATCGCGACCATCAAGGCGGCACTGGTCGTCACCTTCTTCATGCATTTGCTGTGGGACAAGAAGTTCCACCTGATCCTGTTCTTCACAGCCGTGCTCTTCGTCGTGCTCTTCCTCTCGATGAGCATCACCGATCGCGGTGAGTACCAGCACAACATCGACCTCTACCAGAACACGACGTCGGCGACGCCGAGCAAGTAGATCGGACGCGTTCGGTCGGAACGCGGCGCTGCGCGCGCAGGAGTTGGCGGTTGAGATTTTTGGCCTAGCGGCGTCCTGCGGCGCTGGGCCGCCCGCGCTTCGCTGAGAGATTGCACGCGCCTGTGCGGTCAGTTCTCGTAGGTCTGCGCCTTATTGGCCGATCGTGATCTTATCCTGCCAAAGTCGGCTGAGCTCCACGTATTTCCGGGCAGTCGGCTGAACTGCTGGGCGCGCGCGGGGGCGCGACGGAAACGCGGCGCGGCGCGCGCGGGAGCTCCGCGCTGCAGGGCGGGGCGTTAAGTGGCGTCGTGGGCGAGGGTGCGGGCGATGGTGGAGACGATGTCGTCGACGCGTTTGCGAATTTCGGAGTGTTGGCCGGTGATGCCGGAGACGATGAGCGAGAAGGCGACCGGGGACGAGCCGTCGGGGCGGAAGGCGTAGCCGCTGAGCGCGATCACTCTGTCGAGGGTGCCGGTCTTGGCGTGGATCGAGCGCTGTTTCCTGAATGGTAGGAATCGATGCTTGAGCGTGCCGTCGACGCCGCCGACCGCGAGTTGAGCGACGAACACGTGGCTTTGGGCGGGATCCTTGTAGGCGTGAAGCAAGGTCTTCACCAACGTGTGTGCACTGACGCGATTGGCGTCGAACAGGCCGGAGCCATTCACGATGCGCGTGCCGGCATCGAGCGCGTCTATTTCGCGCAGGTAATCGAGCACGACGGCCGCGCCGTTGGCGCTGCTACCCGGCGCGCCTTTGATTTTCGCGCCCAGGTCCTTGAGCAATGTCTCGGCGTAGAAATTGTCACTGTCTTTGCCGAGCTCAGGCAAAATATCGCTCAACGGTCGGGATTCGTGCCCGGCGAGCTCGGCTCGCTCGGAGTCGCCGCCGACCGCGATCTTGCCGCTGACTTGGATGCCTTCCGCGGTCAACGCGGCCTTCAGGCCGTAGCCCGCGAGTAGGTTCGGATCTTCCACGCGACGCGACCAGTGGAAGGGCGCGCTGCCTGGTTGAATCGCGCCGGCGACCAGTGCCGCGAGGCGCATTCCCGACTCCCTCAAAGTCAATTTCACATTTTGCGTGCGCTCCATCTTTTCGGTGCGCACCGTCCCACTCACATCGACGAAGCCCTCGGGGTCGAACCAGACGCGCGCGGGTTGCCCCGCCTCGCTGGGGGCGACATTCAACGTTGTGACGTTTCGATTGAGTGAAACGGCGCTTACCGGCGCGCGAAATGCGGCCCATTCCTGCGGTTGTTGTTCGAACGCGGGAGGCACGAAATGCGGATCGAAGTAGCTTTGATCGACCAACAGCTCGCCCACGTGCCGCACGCCCGACGCGGACAAAGCCTTGGCCAACTCCTGCAGGTCCTCGCTGCCGAGTGAGGGATCTCCGCTCCCGCGAAGTACCAGCCTGTCCACGCCGTCACCCGCGCGTACGCCGCACAGCGCTGTCTTGAAGCGAAATTCCGCGCCGAAATGCCGAAGGACTGCGGCCGTGGTCAGAATCTTCTGATTCGACGCAGGATTTTCCGGCGTATTGGCAGCCACGCTGCCGAGCACGACGCCGCTCGCGACGTCGTCGAGCTCCGCGCCGAGCACGCCGCCGTTTTTCTTCACCCATTGCGCCAATTGCGCGAGCACACGTTGGAACTCGCCCCCCCTCCAGACGTGAGGCGGAGCCGAAGGCGGTGCGGCAGACGGAAGCTCGCTCACGGCGGGGGGCACTTGCGCCGCGTCCGGCGCAGCGCTCGGAGCGATTGCGGTCGCAGGCGGAGTCGAGGGCGCGAGCGGGGCTCCCGTCGTTGCGGCCGAGCCGATCGTCGTCGGGGCTGGCAGCGCAGCGCTCGTTTCCGCGCTCGGCGACCGCGGGGGCGGAGCGGCACAGCCTGTCAGCCCCGAAGACGCGGGCGGCGCACCGCCGACGATCAGTATCGTGGCGACGACTGCGCACGGATAACTCAGCCGGATTGAGCGACTCTTCACGGGAACGAGTGGAGTATTCACGTGGGCTCGGGCTGGGCCAAATCCTGGGTGGGCTACGCACAGCGAGACGCTCAGCTTCCGCTTGCATCGAGCGCCGGCCTGAGTGCAGAGTCCGCCCCGCATGGCCCGTCGTCCCGCCATTCGTTCCATTGCGCGCGCAATTTTGCTTTCGCTCGCTTTTTTCGGCCTAATGGCCGGCGTGTCGCCACGACCTGCGGCCGCGGAGCCGACTATCGCGAATGCGATGGGCACGGACCCGTCGGAGGCGCTGCCCCCCAGCCGAAGTGTCGCGCTCGACGAATATCCGCCCCCCTCGGCACGCCGTAACTTGTTCGTCGCGGGCATCGCAAGCACTGCGGTTTGGTACGGCGCGGCGGTCGCAGCGTCCTTCGCTTGGCCCGACGAACCCGGCACAAAAGGCCTGCGAATTCCGATCGCTGGCCCTTGGGTGGGGATCTCGCACACCGGTTGTGGGGGAGCTGTCGATTGCAGCAAAGCGCTCGTCGTCGTCGGCGCGATCGCGACTGCGCTCGATGGCATCGGACAAGCCGCGGGCCTCGCGCTCACCGCCGAGGCCTTGTTTATGCCAACACGGGAACCTCGGCGTGCGCACGCTGCGCTCGGCGCCAAGCGTTCCACGGGTTTCGAATGGCGCCCCAGCTTCGACGCCGGGAAAAAACAGCGTCAGCTTTGGCGTGCTAGGCGTATTCTAAGAACACTGTGCAGCGCTGCTCGCTGCTGATGACTACAATGGCTCAGATGCACGCGAGACGAATGCATGAAACGTGGAACACGTGATGGAGGTCCCGCGGTGAGTCGACGCACCAAGTTCGTCCTGGTCACGGGTGGAGTCGTCTCCTCGATCGGCAAAGGTCTGACCGCCGCCTCGATCGGAGCCTTGATGGAAGCCCGTGGGCTGACCGTCACGCACATGAAGCTGGATCCGTATATCAACGTCGATCCCGGCACGATGTCGCCGTACCAGCACGGTGAGGTGTTCGTCACCGAGGATGGCGCCGAGACGGATCTCGATTTGGGCCACTACGAGCGCTTCACGTCCGCCAAGCTGACGCGACGCGCCAACGTGACTACCGGCCGCATCTACGAAGCGGTCATCACGAAAGAGCGGCGCGGGGAGTATTTGGGCGCCACGGTGCAGGTGATTCCGCACATCACGGACGAGATCAAGGCGCGCATTTACGATGCTACGAGCGACGTCGACATCGCGATCATCGAGGTGGGCGGCACCGTGGGCGACATCGAGTCCCTGCCGTTTTTGGAGGCGATTCGCCAGTTGAAGCTGGAGGCTGGCAACGGCAATGCGCTCAGCGTGCACGTCACGCTCGTGCCGCACATCGTCACCGCGGGCGAGCTCAAGACCAAGCCGACCCAACACTCGGTCCGCGAGATGCGCGAGATCGGCATCCAACCAGACATCTTGATCTGTCGTAGCGATCGGCCCCTCGCGCAGGGCTTGAAGGAGAAGATCGCGTTGTTCTCCAACGTCGCAGTCGACAGCGTGATCTCGGCGGTGGATGTGTCGTGCATCTACGAGCTGCCGCTCGTGCTGCATGCAGAAGGCCTCGACAATCAGATCGCCGAACGCCTCAACATCTGGTCCCGTCAACCGGATCTGAGCAACTGGATCCGCGTGGTCGAGCGGTTCAAGAAGCCCGCCAAGGGCTCGGTGCGCATCGGCGTCGTCGGCAAGTACGTGCACCTCAAGGACAGCTACAAATCGTTGAACGAAGCGCTCGTGGCGGGCGGTCTGGCCAATGACGTCGCGGTCCAGCTCGAGCACATCGATTCGGAACAGATCGAGCGCGGCAGCGCCCCCGCACTCCTCAGCGGTTTGGATGCCATCTTGGTCCCGGGTGGCTTCGGCGACCGCGGCGTGGAAGGCAAGATTTCTGCGATCCGCTACGCGCGCGAACAGGGCGTGCCATTCTTCGGCATTTGCCTGGGAATGCAGCTTGCCGTGATCGAGTTTGCGCGCAACGTGTGCGGCCTGAAGGGCGTCAGCTCCACGGAGTTCGAGAAGGATTGCCAAAATCCGGTCATCGACCTGATGCCCGACCAGCGCGGGGTGAAAGACAAAGGCGGCACGATGCGCCTGGGCGCTTACCCGTGCTCGCTGAAGGCCGGCAGTCACGCGCTCGAGCTGTACAAGACTGAGCAGATCTCCGAGCGGCATCGGCACCGTTTCGAATTCAACAACGAGTACCGAGAGCAACTCACCCGCATGGGCCTCGTCCTCAGCGGCACTAGCCCAGATGATCGCCTGGTGGAGATTGTCGAGCTGCCCGAGCATCGCTACTTCGTGGGGTGTCAGTTCCACCCGGAATTCAAGAGCCGACCGATGGTCGCTCACCCGTTGTTCGCGGGCTTCGTGGCAGCCGCAGCTCAGCGGCGAGACGAGATCGCCGCCTCCGCGCGCACGGAAGCAGCCCAGACCGAATCGTCCACCAGCGTCAATTGAAGCTCTGCGTGCGAACGGTTGTGCTGACTTTCGTCCGGCGTTGCTCGCTCGGTCTCGTGCTGCTGGCTGGATGCGGACCAAAGCCTCCAGCTCGCACGGCGCTGCAAGGAAATCTCGCCGAGCTGAAGCGCGATATCCGGAGCGCACAGCGGGCGGGCAAGCTGGATCACGACGCGGCGGTGAACCTGGCGCAAGCCGTCGGTGAACGCGAGCTGACTTCGGCCGAGGGCAGAAACGGCGCGAGCCGCGTTCGCTCATTGCGCAGCTGCGCGCAGCCGCTGCGTAGCGCGATTGAGCGGAGAGCCCGCGCGAAGGACGACGTCGCCGCTGAATTGACGCTGATTTTGCTCGAAATGCGGGCGGCCGAACCTTCGCCCTTGCTCGATCGCTACGCGCGATCGCCGAGCGGGGCTTGGCGGGCGGTCGCCGCGCGTGCGGCAGGGCGACCGATCGACACCGACGTGCGCAAGGCGTTCTTCGTCGATCCGGACGAACGGGTGCGACGCGCCGCCTTCGGCGCGGCGCTGGAGGTCCACGACTCTGCTGAGCTCGAAGCGCTACTCGAGGCGGCTCGCGTCGATCCAGACCCGCAAAGCCAGAGCCTGGCGATTCGCGCCGTGGGAGCGGTGGGCGGAGAACGCGCCGTGCTTTCGCTCAAGGATCTTTGGTCTCGGGCGGATGACACCACGCGGATCGCGATCGTCGATGCTTGGACCGCGCACGCCTCGTTCGTCGCGGGTGGCGCGCGCGAGCTCGCGTTGGCCGCCGAGAGCGGCGCAGGGTTCGCTGCCGTAAGCGCATCCTACGCCTTGGCACGTGCTGGAGGTGCGGACTCCGTCGTCGCAAACGCGCGGCTTCGCCGAGACATCTTGGACGGTAGCGACGACGAAAAGCGACTCGCGCTCAGCGTCGCGCCGATGAGCTCCGAGACCGAAGCAGCGATCGCCAAAGCGGCCAACGAGGCCGGCCCCGAGCTGCGCGTCGTTGCGCTCACGCGCTTGATCAGCATCGAAGCTCGGCGCGGTGACGCGATCCGCGCGCTGCGCGAGATTGCGAACGTCAAAGCGAGCTCGGAGTCGGAACTGCGCGCCCAGAGCGACGCGCTGAGTGCGCTCGCACACGCCGGCGACACCAGTATCGTCCTCGTACTGGTCAAGGATCTGCAGGACCCTGCGCTCGAAAAGCGTGCGCACGCCGCCCGCGCGCTGACCAGCTTGGGGGACTACAGCAACGCCGCCACCGCTCTGGCCGACGACGATGCCAACCTGCGCAGTGAAGTTGCTTGCTCGATGCTGGCTCGCGAAACCGCGCGACGCTGAAAATGTAAAGCAGCCCGAGCTAGCGCGAGGCGTCGCCAACTCGGGCTCGAATGGCGTAGCTGTCAGTGTGCGGAGGCGTGTCCGTGGCCGCCTTCGTCGTCGCGCTCCGGGTGGCCCCCGCCGAACTCCCCCGTGTGGTAGCCGCGCTCCCCGTGATCCGCGAGATCCAGGCCGAGTTCCTCGTCTTCCTCCGACGGACGGAGACCGATGGTGGCCTTCAGCGCAAAGGCCAAGCCCGTCGTGACCGCAGCCGCAAGCGCGATCGTGAAGCCCATTGCTTTCAGCTGCTCGAGCCACAGCGTCTTGCCGACAATTTCCTTCAGGTTCGTGTTCAGGTTGGGGTTTGCATCGGCGGTCGCCAGGAACCCCGTAATCAACGCGCCCATCGTACCGCCGACCGCGTGCACGCCGAAGGTATCGAGCGCATCGTCGTAACCCATGGCATTTTTCAGCTTGGTACAGGCCAAGAAGGGAACGATGCCGGCGAGCACGCCGATGATCAGCGCGCCGCCCGGAGTGACGAAGCCCGCGGCTGGCGTGATCACGACCAGGCCACCAACGGCACCCGAACAGAAGCCGAGCACGGTAGGCTTGCCGCGCGTAACCCACTCTGCCGCCGGCCAGGCCACGCAAGCAACCGCCGCGGCGATGGTGGTGGTAACGAACGCGTTGGCGGCGATCGTGTCTGCGGCGACGGCGCTACCGGCGTTGAAGCCGTACCAACCGACCCACAGCATGCCCGTGCCAACCATGGTCAAGACCAGGCTGTGGGGAGCGAAGCTCTCCTTACCGAAGCCGCGGCGCTTGCCCACGATCAGCGCGAGCACGATCGCGGACCATCCGGAAGACATGTGAACCACGGTTCCGCCGGCAAAATCGATGGCTTTGATCGGAGCCCGGGCGTTCCAGACACCGTTCATCATGCCGTCGACCCCCCACACCATATGCGCGAGCGGAAAATAGACGATGAACATCCAGGCCAAGGTGAACAGCATCAACGCGCTGAATTTCATGCGCTCGGCGATCGCGCCCACGATCAACGCGGGCGTAATGATGGCGAACATGAGCTGGTACATCGCGAACACGTTTTGCGAAACCCACTGCGCATAGTCGCCGTTGGGCATCGCGTCGACGCCAGCGAACATCGCGTACTTCGTGCCGCCGAGCACCGGACAACCCGGCGCAAAGACCAAACTATAGCCGATTACCACCCACAAGATCGTGACCAAACCGGCCATGGCCAAGCATTGCGCCATCACCGACAGCACGTTCTTGGTGCGCACCATGCCGCCGTAGAAGAGCGCGAGTCCAGGCAGCGTCATGAACAATACGAGCGCCGCACAGACCATCATCCAACCGTTGTGACCGGGGCCGGGCCCCGACACCTTGGATTCTTTGGCCACGCGCGGGCCGTTGTTCATGTACGCCTCGAGATCGGCAATCCGCTCATCCATGCTCTTCGCATCGGGCGCGGCTGAAGCCCTCGCGGCGTCCGGCGCCTTCGTGAGCTCAGCGCTCTGCGCGTGCAGTGCCCCAGGCAGCGCCACGCCGAGAGTGATCAACAGCAGCGACAACAGGGTCCTGATTCTCTTCGCGGCGCCGAATGGAGCTATTTCGAGAATTATACTCAGCATGTATGGTGTTCCTCCCACGGGGTCCCTTTGCTAGCAGATTTCAGGTGGTTGCCTGTTTCTCATGTCCCGCCAAAAGACGGCAAACTCATAAATAATTTTTATATTGGGTTTGACGTGCGATCTTCTGCAACGTGCCTCGGGGTAGATCGGTCCCCATGGTGGTCAGTCAGAAGCGAAGGCAGGCCGGCCGGTGAACCGCCCGCTGCTACTGCTGGTGGAAGACGACACTGACTTGCGGGGAGTGATCGCGCTCGCCCTTCGCAACTACGGCTACGAAGTCAAAGAGGCGGGTACTGGCAGCGAGGCACTACGGCTGATTCGAGCTTGCGCGCCGGATGCGGTGATTTTGGATCTCGGCTTGCCCCGATATGGACGGCTTCGAGGTCACTACCAGTATTCGCGCAAAGCACGAGCTGCCGATCATCGTCCTTTCAGCGTTCGCAGAAGAACAACATCAAGTCCGGGCGCTCGATGGCGGCGCGAACGACTACGTGACCAAACCATTCCGCGAGCGGGAGTTGATGGCTAGAGTGCGTGTCGCCCTTCGGAAACCAACGACGCAAGGACGAGACGATAATACGACCACGATTGGGGATCTGCGAATCGAGACTGGCAAACGCCGCGCATTCCTCGCGGGTGTAGAGCTCAAGCTGACGCGCACGGAGTTCGAATTACTCGACGTGCTGGCCCGCAAGGCGGATCGCGTCGTCACCCATCGGCAACTGCTGCTGTCGGTGTGGGGTTCGGCGCGCGTAAACGAGGTTCACTACTTACGCGTGTACGTGAAGCTGCTGCGTCAAAAGATCGAGCAGGACCCAAGCCATCCGAAACGGTTGGTTACGGCGCTCGGGGTGGGTTATCGGCTCGCTACCGGGTAGGCACGCGGGGGGAGGGGGCGCACGCGGCGCTGCGCGCGCGGGATCGGCTGTTGGGATTTTTGGCCTAGCGGCTTTCTGTTGCGCTGGGCCGCCCGCGCATCGCTGAGAGATCGCAAGCGCCTGTGCGGTCAGTTCTCGTAGGTCTGCGCCTTATTGGCTGCTCGTGATCTTATCGTGCCAAAGTCGGCTGAACTCGACGAATTTCCGGGCATGCGGCTGAGCTGCTTGGCGCGCGCTGGGGCGCGAGAGACGCGGCGCGGCGCGCGCGGGAGGAGAAAGATTGAGAGCGGACGCGGCGCGGCGCGCGCGGGAGAGCGCGGCGCGGCGCGGCGCGCGCGGAGAGGGGGTTTATAGCGCGGCGGGGTAGAGGGCGGTCACGCTTACTAGGCACATTTCGTCTAGGGTGGTTTCGCCTAGCGAGACCGGGCGGGGAGCGGCGACGCCTTGTTCGAGTAGAGAAGCCGCGACCTTCTGGTTGGCCATCGTGTTGTCGTAGGTGCAGCGGATGCCGAGTTTGTCGCCCGCGCTGATTTTGAGCAATTGGTCGATCGGCGCATCGTAATCGTAGCGTCGTTGCCAATCGAAGTCCCAGTGCGGGATCTGCATCAGGCAAGCACTGCTGCCATCGGCGTGCGTAAGGGTGACCTTTTCATCGACGCCGACGTAGTGCATGTGGCCTCCGATGCCATACAAGCGCGGCGCGAATGCGGCCGGGATGTCATCCTTGAATGTCCACTGCATGGTCTCGGTGTGCGCACTAGCGTTGGCGGGGATCAGGAATGCGGGACCCGCCGGGGGATCGTCGGGACCGGGCAAGAGGCCGTCGCCACCGGACAGTGCGCCATTGAAATTACCGATCAACGCGTTTACCGCGTTGTACTGCGGCGCGCTGTCGCTAAAGCGTAGTTGAACCCGCGTGGCATCAGAGGTGACGTCGGTCGCGCTGTGTGGATGGTAGTGCACTTGCATCACCAACAGCGTGCCGGCGCTCAGCGGCACCGCGATGTTGGACGGGTACTCCATCGGGATCCCGCCCGGAGTCCATGCGGTCAGCAATTGTGAATCCGCCACGCCCGTCCCGCCAAAGCAGTCGTAGCCGAGAGACGAGTCGGCATTCGCCAAGCTCTTGCCATTGGGATCGGTAAACACCAACACGTGATGCACGACTGCGTCGTTCCCCGGCACTACGAACACCCCGTTCACGAAGCTGTCCTTGTCGAGCTTCGGATCGAGGATGAAGCAACGAAACTGGTCACCGCCCGGGTCGAGTTGGAACGGAGCGGCGGGTTTCAACTCCAACTGCACCCCAGGTAGCCCGGGCGCCAGCTCGCGCGGTGGCGGCGCGTCCTTGGCATCACCTTCGGGCAAACCAGCGAGGTTCCACGCATCGATCGTAGCGATCTCCGCGTCGGTCAAACGCGTGTCGTTCTTCCAGCCCAAAGGCACCGTGCACTCATCGGTGTTCTGCGCGTGCCACGGCGGCATCGTACGACTTTTGGTCTGCTCGACCATCGCTGGGCCGAAGGCCTGCGCTTGCGCATAGGTGAGCAGCGGAAAGGGTGCAATGCCGCCCGCAACGTGACAGCTCTGGCAACTGCGCTGCAAAATGGGCTCCACGTCTTTGTGGAATGTCACACTGGTGAGTGACGCCGCGCCGGCGCTGCCAACCTGACCTGCGACCGCGGCGGCGCCCCCGGCCTCCGCGCTGGCACCGCCAGCGGCCTCGACTGCGCCGGCGCCCGCGGAGCTAGCAGAAGATGACGAAGGTGAGCTCGATGAACAAGCGAACGAGAGCACGGCGCATAGAACCGAACCCCACGCGCCGAGCCGCACGAACGAAGCGGTTGCCCCAAGATTTGCCATTTTCGTCTTCGAGGGTACACGAGAGCCGCGGACATTGGCGCCGGGATCGTCGAATCTGATCGAGGGCGGAGAGTGCGCGGATGTGCGCGCAACGCGAAGGGGGCATAGTCATCGAATGGGCAAGCTGATCGATGGGCAATGGAGCAACGACTGGTACAAGCCGGACGACAAGGGCCACTTCGTGCGGGAAGAGACCAAGTTTCGCGGAACTGTAACTGCCGACGGCTCGAGTGGCTTCCGCGCCGAGCCGGGGCGCTACCACTTGTACGTCAGCTTGGCCTGCCCGTGGGCGCATCGCACCTTGGTCGCGCGCGCATTGAAGCGGCTGGAGACGGCAATCAGCATCAGTGTGGTCCACCCGCACATGGGCGACGATGGCTGGGAGTTCGGCGAGTTTCCGGGCGCGAGCGCGGACGCGCTCCACGGCGCGCGCTATTTGTACGAAGTCTATACCCGAGCCAAGCCCGACTACACCGGGCGCGTCACCGTGCCCGTACTCTGGGATAGGCAAACGGAGACTATCGTGTGCAATGAGTCGCGCCTGATTTTGCGCATGCTCTCGCGCGAGTTCGATCAATTCGCCGGCGCGCATATCGAGCTTTGTCCAGCGCATCTGCAGGTCGCAATCGATGCCGAAATCGACGGGTTGTACTCGCCCGTGAACAACGGCGTGTACCGGGCTGGCTTCGCGGTGAAACAGAGCGCGTACGAGAGTGCAGTGCTCGAGCTATTCGCGGCCCTCGACGGCTACGAAGCCCGACTCGCCAAGCAACGTTTCTTGCTTGGCGAGCGGCTGACCGAGGCCGACGTCTGCTTCTTCACCACGCTGCTGCGCTTCGACCCGGTCTATCACTACCATTTCAAGTGTAACCTTCGGCGACTGAGCGACTACCCTGCCCTGTTCGGTTACTTGCGAGATCTGTATCAAACGCCGGGCGTGGCCGAGACGTGCAATCTCGAGCACATCAAGCACCACTATTTCACCAGCCATCCGAACGTGAATCCGACCCGCATCGTGCCCGTCGGCCCAGTGATCGATCTCTGGGCCAAGCACGATCGCGAGCGATTCGGTTAGATGGCGCCGCGCTCCCAGGGCCCGGTAATGGCCAGCGTCAGCCCTGGGTATTGCACGTTCAGAAACAGCCACTTGCCGTCTGGGCTGAAGCAAACACCCGAGAATTCACTGGCGCCAAAGGCTGCGCCGGGGTCCGGAAAATCTTCGTCGTCGATCTCGTGCAGATCGATGCGCTTCAGGTTCTGAGCGAAGTCGAACACTTCACCCTTCTGACTGAGCACACGTAGCCAGTTGTCACCGCCGTCGATGTCCTCACCATCGCCGTCTTCGCACATCATGATCGCACCCTTCGGCGAGATCGTGATGTTGTCGGGTTGGTCGAGCACCGAGCCGTCAGTCGACTCGTATAGAAGCTTCAGAGTTCCTCCGTTCGCGCCCTGCGGAGTAAAGCTCCAGACCTGCCCTTTTTCGGCATCACCCGCTTCCGAGGCCACGAAGTAGGCCACGCCCTCCTGCAGCGCGAGCCCTTCCAAGCCCATGAATTGCGCCCCGCCGAGTTCCAGCCCCTGCTTGAACACCGCGCCCGCATCCTCCTCCGCATTGTCCGGATCGGGTTCGGCGATCTCGACCCACTCGGTCGAGTATTCGACGCCGACGGTCTGGCCCGTATAGGTCACGAGCTGCGGTTTGCCTTTGACGGCCAGCATTTGCAAGGTTCCACCCTGGGCCAAGTCCAGCTTGTTCTTTGGAACGAAGCGATAGAAGCCGTCCGCCGGATCGCCGTTGTCCTCGGTCATGTACACGACGCCCGTCATCTCGTCTTGACGTGCGGCCTCGTGCTCGAAGCGACCCATCGCGCGCAAGGGTTCGGGCGCCGCGATCAAGCCCTCGGAAGTGGCGGGGACCTCGAAGACGTAGCCGTGCGGTTTCAGAAAGCCGGCTGCCTCGCCCTCGGTGGTCTCCTCGCAGGTCAACCACGAGCCGCTCAGACTGGTCCCTCCGTTGCAGTTTTCGATCGTACCGAGCAGGGCGGCGTAGCTCTTGACCTCTTTGCCCGTGGCCGTATCGAAGATGGTTACGGTTACGCCACCGGCGCCGAGTCCGTCGTACAGCTTCACGTCGTCGCTAGCCTCATCGCTGGCTGACAGTTCGTGATTGCGCAGCAGGACCACTTGCGTGCCCTTGCCGGCAAAACACGCCATACCGTCGTGGGCACCGGGCATCGTCAAGCCATCGCTCATGACCTTGCCAGCAGCGGCGAGGGCGACGTAGCTAAACCCTTCGGGCAGCGAGATCACGCCATCGAGCGCGACGAGCTCGCCGTAACTTCCTTCGATACCCGTGCTGCCCCCGGCGCCGCCCTCGCTCGCTCCGCCGATCCCCGGTTCGCCGCCGATCCCCGGTTCGCCGCCAAGTCCCGCCTCACCGCCGCGCCCAGCGGAGCCGGCACGCCCAGCGGAACCGCCCCCGCCCGTTCCGCCACCGCCGACCCCGCTATCGTCATCGCTGCCGCAGGCAGCCAAAATCTGCGCGAACGTGACAGCGACGGTGCCGTGTAAAGCAGTACGACGAGTAAAGAGCTTGGGATCGTTGGACATGAAAATTAACTCCGCTGGAATATCTAAAGTGACGCGGCACTCAAGCCCATAGGGGTGAACGCCCAGTGACGAATCAGTCTCACTGTCGTGAAAACGCCTCCCCCGCGCAGCGCCACTCCCCCTCTCCGCGCGCGAAGCGCCCCGCTCTCCCTCTCCCCTCTCCCGTGCGCCAAGCGCCGCGCTCTCCCTCGCGCCGGAGCGCGCGCCAAGCAGCCCAGCCGACTGCCCGGAAATTCGTCGAGGTCAGCCGACTTTGGCAGGACAAGATCACGATCCGCCAATAAGGCGCAGACCTACGAGAACTGACCGCACAGGCGAATGCGATCTACGGGCAAAGCGCGGGCGGCCCAGCGCCACAGAGAGCCGCTACGCCAAAAATCTCAACAGCCGATCCCGCGCGCGTCAGCGCCGCGTGTCTCTCCCGAGCCGGCGAGCCGGCGCAACCTGGCACACCCTGCGCCGCACCCACTGGCGCACTATTCACCGATAGCCCAAAAAACCGCACTCCCATCGAGCCGAGTGCCCGGCACGGATCCTGAAGAGACGCCGTCGCCTACTAGGGGGCACGAGGTATCGATCATGTTCCGATTTCGCTCTGCGTCATCACGAGTTGGATTCCTGCTCTCGGGCCTTTCGTGTGAGGCGTTCTTAGCGTTGGTGGGCTTTTCGGTACTGGCTAGCTGCTCGTCCGGTGAGCACGTGAGTGACGTCAACATCGTCGGCCGCCCAGACCGCGCGGACGACGGCGTGGTCAGCATCGATGAGACCGCGCTTACGGGCTCGCTGGAGAGTGGCTCGCTAGAGATCGAAGTGCCGATCACTGCGCATGCAGCAGCGTCCGGAACTCTGAACGTGCAGCTCGAGTCGGTCGACGGCAAACGCACGCTCGGAACGACCAGTGTCAGCTACACGTTGGCTTCGGATCAAACGACGAAATTGAAAGCTTCGTTGAGCGCCCCGCCCGATGCTTCGACCCAAGCGGACCTCGCACAATACAATGTCGTGGTCGAGGAAACCCGAGCCGACCGGGTGCGCGTGATCCGCAGCTTGATGTACGTCATTCCGCTGTACGAAGTGGCACTCGAGGGGCCGTCGAGCCTGCGCAAGGGGAAACCGAGCTCGTATCGCGTCAAGACTCAAGACGGGCTCAGCAAGCGCCCGCTCGCCGACCTCGATGTCGACGTCGAGATCGATCGCAACGGCGTGATCGACCATCAGACGATACGGACTTCGGCTACTGGCGACGGCATCTTGCCGCTTGCGACGGACGAAGCGGGTACGCTGAAATTGTCGGTCAAGAGCGCGGCCTTCGGTACCAACGCGGGAATCGAACAGGAGCTCGAGGTCACGGAAGACGGCCCGAAGCTGCTCTTGACCACCGACAAGCCGATCTACAAACCAGGGCAAGCAATGCATCTACGCTCGCTGACCCTAGCGCCAAACGGCAACGCCCCCGTCACGGGCGCAAGCGTCAGCTTCGAGATCCTGGACGGCAAAGGCAATAAGATCCTGAAGCGCGCCGGCACGACCGACACCTTCGGCGTGGCCGCGACCGATTTTCAGCTCGGACCGATCCTGAACGAGGGCACGTTTACGATTCGCGTCACGAGCGGCGAGGCAAAGAGTCAGAAGACGGTGCAGGTCTCGCAGTACGCCTTGCCCAAATTCGACTTGGCCGTGAAGACCGAGAAGGCCTGGTACAAGCCGAGTCAGGTCGTGACTGGCACGATCGATGCGCATTATTTTTTCGGGAAGCTGGTGAACGGTGGCAGCGTGGTCGTCGAGGCGGTCAGCCTGGACGTCGGCGAGACCGTATTTCAGCGGGTCATGGGCAAGCTGGACGAGAGTGGACACTACCAATTTTCGATCCAGCTGCCAGCTGTGCTCTCAGGCACCGCGCTCGAAGGCGGCAATGCACTGCTGAACTTACGCGTGACGGTCACCGACAGCGCTGGTCAGATAGTGACCAAGAACGTCCCGGTGACGGTCGCGCAGCAGGGCGCGAGCCTCGCGCTCGTACCGGAGGCAACGGACTTGGTGGCGGGGATCGAGAACCGGCTGATGCTATTTCTAAGCGATCCGCTGGGTGCGCCGATCGCCAATGCGACGGTCGCGCTGAGCGCGCCTTCAGGCGAAAAGCTCGGCGCGACGACGGATGCCTTCGGTCAGGCGGAGCTCGGCTGGACGCCGACCGCGACCGCCAATCCTGCTTCCTTTTCGGCACAAGTGACCACGCAAAATGGCGAGCAGATCGCGCAAACTTTCACGTTCAAACCACAGCTCGGAGCGGCGCACGTGATCGTGCGCACGGACAAGTCCGTGTACGAGACCGGCGAGAGCGTAAAGGTGGAGGTGCTGTCGTCCGACGAGACTGCGGACGTGTACGTGGATTGGCTCAACGACGGACAGACCGTCGACATGCGCACCCTGGTCAGCGAACACGGCAGCGCCAATTTCACGATGCCGATAGACAGCACGCTCACCGGCAGCAATCGCATCGAGGCGCACATCGTCGACGCGGAGGGCAACATCGTGCGGGCGGGTCGGACCATTTTCGCGCGCAACGATTCGGCGCTGAAGATCGTGATGGACAGCGACAAGACCGTGTACGCACCCGGAGAGCCCGCCAAGCTCTCTTTCTCGGTGACGGACGAGCAGGGCAAGCCCAAAGTGGCAGCGCTCGGCGTCCAGATCGTAGACCAGGCAGTTTTCGCACTGATCGACTCGAAGCCCGGGTTGCTGCGCACCTATTTCGAATTGAACGACTCGTTCAACACGCCAAGCTTCGAGATCAAGGGTCCGGCGGCCAGCTTCGAGGGCCTATTCTTCGACGAAACGACCGTCAACGATCGAGACCAAGCAGCCGCTGCCCAACGCAAGTCGGCTGGCGCGTTGGCCGCGCTCGGTGCAACCAACCTGATGGGAATTCAAAGTGGCAGCTACGACGCGGTCATCCTTGCCGCCAACACCGCACTGCAGCCCCCGGTGGATGCTGCGAAACCCGAGCTACTCGCGGCGCTAAAGGCGCTGACCAACCGGGGCGTCGAGTTGTTGAAGCTGCAGGGTTGCTGGCCACAAACCTATTGCGCAGCCAAACAGCAATACTTCGGCGATGCCCTGCGAGCGTATTTGAGCGCAGAGTTCAAAGCTTATGACTTCTGGGGAAATCTCTACGCCTCGACCTGGGATTATTCTGGGCTCGCACTCAACCTGACCTCGGC
The DNA here is from genome assembly GCA_037200885.1 of Pseudomonadota bacterium. Taxonomy (GTDB): domain Bacteria; phylum Myxococcota_A; class Polyangia; order Polyangiales; family Polyangiaceae; genus PMG-095. Next base: position 42,616 of record JBBCIN010000001.1, on the reverse strand, counting down.
GGGGCCAGATGAACGCCCCTCGACCAAGGACGACATCACCCTGCGCATCGAAAACCCGGACCTTGCCGAACTGCAGCAGCAGCCAAACTCGTCAGGGCACGGTGCGCGCGGCGAAAGTGACTCCTTTGCCAGCCCCAGTCCCACCCTCAATGCTGGGGCAGAAGCCGCAGGCGGCGCGAGCAGCGCGAGCAGCGCTGGCGGCGCTCCAGGCACTGCGCCGGGCAGCACCGGACCTCGTGTGCGCAGCGATTTTCCGGAGACGCTCTATGACAATCCGTCGATCATCACCGACGCCCAGGGTCACGCCAGCATCGACGTAGGCATGGCCGACAGCATCACCGAGTGGCGCGTCTCGACACTCGCCAATTCGACGGATGGGCGGCTCGGCGGCGCGGAGAGCGGCATCAAAGTCTTCCAAGACTTCTTCGTGGACGTGTCCTTCCCGGCCACGCTCACGCGCGGCGACGAAGTGAGCTTCCCGATCGCGATCTACAATTACCTCGATGAACCCCAAACCGTGCAGCTCAGCCTGCAGCCCGGCACTTGGTACACTGCCCTGGGCACGACCAGCACGAGCGTCACGCTCGATCCGGGGCAAGTCTCCGGCGTGAGCTTCCCGGTGCGGGTCAATGACGTGGGACTCCAAACCTTGACGGTACAAGCCATCGGTTCGGTGAAGTCGGATGCGGTCGCGCGCAGCGTGCGGGTAGTCCCCGATGGGCAAGCCTTTCCAGAGAGCCATTCCGGCGCACTGAAGGCGGGTGAGGTCAGCCAAACCGTGACCGTGCCGACGGATGCGGTGCCGGGTTCGGCGGAGCTGTACGTCAACGTGTTTCCGGCCTTTGTCTCCCAGGCGGTGCAAGGCATGGATAGCTTGCTACGCGTGCCGAGCGGCTGCTTCGAGCAAACCACATCGACGGCTTGGCCAAACGTACTGGTGACTCAGTACATGAACGACACGAAACAGATCACGCCCGAGATCCAGCTCAAGGCCGAGGCTCTGATGAGCGCGGGCTACCAACGCCTGCTCACCTTCGAGCACCCCGGCGGCGGCTTCTCCTGGTTCGGCACGCAAGACAACGCACCGTACTTGTCCGTGACCGCCTTCGGTCTGATGGAGTTCGCGGACATGGCCAAGGTCCAGACGGTGGACGAGGCAATGCTCGAACGCACGAAAAACTGGCTAGTTTCACAGCAAGCGTCGAACGGCTCGTGGGCTGGCGATATGTCGGAGTTCTTCTCTTTTCAAACCAGCGTCGTGCGAAATACCGCTTTCGTGATCTGGGCATTGGCCAGCGCCGACGTCACGAGCGATGCCGTGGCACGCGGGCTCGGCTACGTGAAAGCGAACCTCGGCGACGACCAAGACCCGTACACGCTCGGGCTGGTCGCCAACGCATTCGCATTGGCTGCCGCAGACGATCCATTCCTCGCGCAAGTGCTGTCAATGCTCGACAGCTTGAAGAAGGTCGACGGCGAGAAGGTGAGCTGGGACAGCGGCGGCACCCAAACCAACTTCTACTGTGGAGGTGCCGAAGCAGACCTCAGCGCCACCGCGCTGGTCGTTCACGCGCTGATCAAGGCAGGTGGCGACAAGGCTTCGATCGACGCTGGGTTGAAGTTCTTGCTCGCGAGCAAGGACCCGCAGGGCAACTTCGGCTCGACGCAATCGACGATCTGGACACTACGTGCGTTGATTGAGGCCGCGCGTCACGGCGGGGAGGCTGCGATCGGCGATCTTTCGGTGTATGCCGACGGCGAGCTCATGCAAAACTTCGCGCTCAGCGAGGCGCAGTCGGACGTGATGACGACGGTCGATTTGGGCGCGCACGCAGCCGTCGGCTCCCACGATGTGAAGCTCGCCTTCACTGGCACGGGGCAGCTCAGCTACAACGTCGTCTCGAGCTACAACCGGCCCTGGGCGGCACTACCCGCCGAGCCGGAAGCGCCCATCGCGATCAGCCTTTCATACGACAAATCCTCGCTCTTCGTGAACGACACGGTTAGCGCGAGCGCGGTCGTGAGAAATACGACGAAATCCGTCGAAAACATGGTGCTCGTCACGCTCGGCATCGCGCCAGGCTTTCAAGTGCAGACGGCCGATCTCGAATCGTACTTGCAGCAGGGCACGCTCTCTCGCTACGAGCTTACTGGTCGGCAGCTGATCTTGTACCTGACGGCGCTCGCGCCGCAGGCGAGCGCGACGTTCTCGTATCACCTGCAGGCAACGATGCCGGTGAAGGCAGTCGACGGCGGCGCGGAAGCGCACCTGTACTACGAGCCCAACAAGCGCGCACTCGCTTCTGGCCAAGCCTTCGAGGTAAAGAACTGAGCTCGGCTCTAGCTCGATCCTATTGATGGTCACTCGACACGCCGCGTCCGTCGCAGCCTTCGGCGTCAGAGCTCGACCCGCTTCGCGAGCCCCAAAGGGATCTCGCGGCGAGAGTTGCGGAGCTAGATGCTGATCGTCTTCCAGTCGCCGCGGCGGAACTTCCAGACCATCGTGCCGGTGAGTAGGAATACGTAAATTGCGGCGGAAGCCCAAATCCCTGGAAGGCCGAGGTCGAGGGTGATACCGAACAGCCAGGCCAGGGGCACCAAACAGAAGAAGTGCAGTACGAGCTCGACCAACATCACGAAGCGCGTGTTGCCGGCTCCGAAGAGCGCCTGAGTGAGGATCATGCCGACGGCGATCAGCGGCGTGCACAAACCCATCATGCGCATCGGCAAGAGCGCCGTCTCGTACACGGCGGGGCTCCGGGTGACGAAGTGCAGCAAAGGTTTGGTCAGGAAAACGCCCTCGAGCAGGCCGACCACGCCGAAGATGACCAAACCGAGCCGGACCGAGACCCAGCCGAAGCGGGCGGCCTTGTCCGGCTGGCCCGCGCCGAGCGACTGACTGACCAGGGTTGCGGTCGAGGTGCCGAACGCCAAGCAGGCGGTGAACGTGAGCTTGAGGATTCCGACGATCAGCGCAGTGGCAGCCCCGTTGACGGCCTCGGCGCGGCCGCCCGGACAATCGGAGTTCAGCACCGCGGCGTGTGAGACGCTGTCCAGATGACTGACGATGCCGGAGAACAAGGCAAAGCCGCTCATCACGGCCACCGTCGCCACCGCGCTCGGCACCGACAGCCGCAAGATGTCCGCGATCAGCGAGCGCACGATGCGCGTGACGTCGAAGGGCCGAAAATGGATGCGGTAATGCGAGAGCATCGCCCAAGCGACCATGATCACCAGTCCCACCCAAGACGACGCTGCGCCGGCCATCCCGGCGCCGGTCATGCCCATGCGGGGCGCTCCCCAATGGCCGAAAACCAGCGCGATGCACAGGAGCACGTTGATCACGTTCATGACCACCGAAGCGACCATGTGCACGTGGGTCTTGCCGATGCCGTCGAAAAACGCCTTGAACGAGAAGGTGGCGGCCATCGAAGTGATGCCCAAGAGCCGCCAGTTCAGGTACCCCTGAGCGGCTTCACGCACTTCTGGCACGCGGATCAACGCGTGTAGCGCCAGCGGCATCACCAAGTAGCCGATGCCGGTGAAGACGATGCCCGCGAGCAGCGAGCAGATCCAGGAATTTACCAGAACCGCGCCTGCGTCGATCGATTTGCCCTCCGCGAAGCGGCGCGCCGAAATCGCTTGCGTGCCAACGGAAATGGCGCTCAGCGATCCGCCGAACATCCAGAGCAAAATCAGCGAGGGCAAGAGCGCGGCCTGCGCGGTGGACGATTCCGGACAGGGCAGACGCGAGAAGAAGATGATGTCGACTTCGTTGACGGCGCTCTGAGTGAGCATGGCGAACACCGTCGGTAGCGCCAACTTCAAGATCACTCTGACAGGCGACCCCGTGGTGACGAGCGCCTTGCTGCTAACGCTGGGGGGAAGAGCCATCCGTATCTGAAATCCGAGTCCGGCGCCGTTCTAGCACTAGAATCAAGGCGAAGAGCCAGCTTCTAGAAATGCGGCGCCGGAGGGCTCCTCCCGACCGTAAGCAGCTACTTTTGCAGGGCCACGCGCGGGGCTGCGTCCAATTGGCTGAGCATGGCCTGGGCTTCCGGCGAGTCGGGGTTGTCTTTGACCACGCTGCGTACGAGCTCCAAGGCCCGCGCTCGGTGGCCGGTTTTGCGTTCGAGGCGGGCGAGCGAAAGCTTCGACTCGGCGCTCGGGTCGACCTCGACCAAACGTCGCACGGTGCGCACTGCCTCGCCCCAGGCGCGATCCTGCTCGGCTGCACTGGCCAGCGCTTGTAGAACCTGCGCATCACCGGGCGAGCTCTTGGCCGCCCGTCGCAGCACGTTCAGTGCCCGGAGCTTGTTGCCCTTGGCCACGAATTGGTTCGCCTCCGCGATCGCCGCTTCTCCGCTCGAACCATCCTCGGCTTTGCTGCCCGCTGCGGGCTCGGTCTTGTCCGACACCGCGCTGCCCGAGTTGGCAGAATCGTCCTCGACCTCGCCATCGTCATTGCTGGCCGGAGAGTTGCCGTCCTGCACCGGCATCGCCGCGAGCTGAGCGGCGGGAGCTGGCTCGGCCACGACTTCGTCCGGGGCCGCAACGATGGTGACCGCGGCGGGCTTCATCGCCAGCGGAGCGATCTGCGGCTTCGCTTCGGCGGCCGCGTGCGCGCCGTGCATACGCTCGGCGGCGCGGGCTTGCAGCGCGTGGGCCCTTTCAATCATGGGTGCCAGCGCAGCCAAAGCTTTTTGCCGAATCTCGGGACGCGCTGCGCCGATCCCGACGAGCCCGACCACCGCGACGGCGACCGCCGTGGCCAGCCCACGAGCCACCAATTTGCGGCGCGAAGGCTTGCTCTCGGGCTCATGCAGCGCTGCCTCCAAGGCCTCGCGCAGCTCGGCGGCCGTGCTGTAGCGGTGTTCGGGTTCAGTGCTGAGCGCGCGCGAGACTGCTGCATCGACCATTTTCGGAATTCCTCTCTCAGGGACGAGCTTTCGGAGTGATTCGGGTTCTTTGCGAAATTTAGCGTCGAGCAAGAGCACGGGGCTGTCCGCTTCGTGCGGCAAGTGGCCCGACAACAGCTCGAACAAGACGACACCCAGCGCGTAGATATCGCTGCGCTGGTCGGCCTCGCCGCGCGCTTGCTCGGGGGCCATGTACTCGGGCGTACCGACGATGCTGAGCCCTTCGCCGTCGGACTCGACGTTGAAGGCCGCCTTGGCCACACCAAAGTCGAGCAACTTGAGCTTGCCGTCGGTCGACAAGAACAGGTTCGCGGGTTTGATGTCGCGGTGGATCACGTTCGCGAGGTGCGCGGTCTCGAGCGCGCGACAGGCTTGCATGCCGATGGCGATCGCCTCGCGGTAGTCCATGCCCTTTTCGCGCTCGATCTTCTTGTCCAAGGACTCGCCACTCAAAAGCTCCATGGCGTAGAACGGTCGACCATCTTGCGCGACACCAAACTCGAACAGCTTGACCAGATTCTCGTGCTCGAGCTGGGCGATGGCGCGCGCCTCCACTTTGAAGCGGCGCTCCGCGTCCACGCCCATGCGTTCCGGATCCAAGACCTTGAGCGCGACGCTGCGCATCAAATCGAGATGTATCGCCTCGTGCACGACGCCCATCGCTCCGCGACCGATCACGCGCAACAGGCGATAGCGTGTGCCGGGCAAGAGCGTCGGGTCGACCACTACCTCTGGCGCGACGGGCGACGGTGGAATCACCGCAAGCGGAACGTCGGTGGCGCGGGCCTGAGCGACCAGGCGTGCAAACTCCGAGCGCGTGCGCGCCGGTTCGGCCGGATACAATTTTTGCATCAACTGCGCGATGCGCCCGCGCACACTGCGGTCGCCGTCGGCCATGCTCGGTGCGCGTTGCAGCAAGCGCACCAGGTCGTTCATGGCTTGGCGAGCCGAGCTGTAGCGGTCTTCCAGGCGCACCGCGGTCAGCTTGGCGACCAACGCGTCGAGCTCTTTGGGAGCTCCGATCAACGCGGCTAGTTCGCTCGGATTGCGCTTGCCGGCGCCCACCAGTGCCATGTGCTGCGACGCATCGCCAGCCAGGAACCGGCGACCCGCGAGCATTTCCCAGAGCATGATGCCGAGCGCATACAGATCGGCGGGGACCCCGCCGGGCGTGTTGTTGGCCACCTCGGGGGCGACGTAGCCAGGCTTAGCGAACACGATCCCGGCAATCGTCTGGCAGCGACGATTTTGGCCACGCGCCGTCCCGAAGTCGATCAGCTTCACATCGCCCGCATAGCTGACCATCACGTTCTGCGGACTGAGATCGCGGTGCACGATATCGAGCGGCTTGCCGCCGGCATCGGTGCGTTCGTGCACGTGCGACAGCGCATCCGCCATCACGATGCTGACCGCGAGCGACTCCGGCCAGCCCATGCGCATACCGAGTTGACCCGCGCGTGCGCGAACATCACCGAGGTTCCGGCCTTCGATGAACTCGACCACGACGTACGGTTTGCCCGAGCAATCGTTGGTCGCTTCCACGATCTGCGCGACGCCCGGGTGTTGCAGCTGAGCTTGGATACGCGCCTCGTCCAGAAAGCGGGCCAGGAAGGAGCGGTCCTCCTCGTGCTCGCGGCGAATCGTTTTCACGACGCAGGGGCGTTCGGCGCCTTCGATACCGCCCGCGGTGGCGAGGTAGACCTCCCCCATGCCGCCTCGCGCGATCCGCTTGAGCAGCGTGTAGCGCTCGAAGCGACGCGGCAGGGCGTCGCTATCACCGGCCGTATTCTCTTGTGATTTCATGTCGTTACCGGCTGCTTCGGGGGCGTCCATGGGCCCACTGTGCCTAGGTAGTCGGATGTAGGCAAGAAACTGACATGCGAAAGTCAAGGCCTTTCGCCAGCGAGGTTTGGTGGGGAATGTCAGGCCAGTCCCGCCAGTTGTGTCGGGAGGGCGTCCGACTAGACTCCCCCGGCTCGACCCATGCGCTCGGCAACTCACACGCGACACGACTGGTTGGTGCGACTGTGCACCCTGACCGCGTTCGTGCTGTCGCTCGTTTGGGTCTCGAGTGCCTCGGCGGCCGCGCCGATGTGCGGCGTGCGCGCGCAAACCATCGCGGCTCCGCCGATCGGAACGCCCGCCAGTTCGGATTCCGTGAGCGCGGGCAGCCCGTGCGATGAGCGCTCGCCGCTGCGCGTCGCCGGCACACCGCAACGTGATCCTCCGGAGAAGCTGAGCTTCCCCGAGCTTCCGATCCGCGCACTGCCCATCTTCCCGCGCGTATCCGCATGCCCGGTCGCGGCGCGAGTCAATACGGCGGCGGCTGCGCACGAGCTGGTCGCCACTGGTTTCGCGCGTACGATCGACCGCCCGCCGCGAGCCTGAGCGCGCGCCCTACGGCAAATTTTACGAGGGGTCTCGTGACGTCACTCACGCGTCACGCGGCTCGTCTACATCGGACCCGCGCCCAGCGCGGGCCGCTCCAGATCTTTCTCTGCTAGCACCATTCGTAACAGGAAAACGCTCGCACTCGGCCGACACGGCGCGCGCGAGCTTGGGAGACAATCATGAACAAGGGAACCGCAATCGTCGGCTTCTTTATGAGCTTTTTAGCCGGCATGTTCCTGATGTGGGGCCTCGACAAAGGCAAGGGCCCCGACATTCAGGCCGAATCGGGGAGCGCTACCGGCGTTCCCGATCAAAGCAGCGCAAGCGTGCCCGTCAGCGCCAAAGACCCGCAATGGGGCGACGCTACCGCTCCAGTGACGATCGTCGCCGTCAGCGACTTCCAGTGTCCGTTCTGCAGCCGCGTCGAACCGACGCTGAAGCAGGTTCGCGAGACCTACGGGCCAAAGAAGGTGCGTATGGTTTGGAAGAACAACCCCCTGCCCTTCCACAACAACGCACGCCCGGCAGCTGAAGCGGCCATGACCGTATTCGGCTTGAAGGGCAACGACGCATTTTGGAAGTTCCACGACACGGCGTTCGCCAATCAGCAATCGCTGAGCCCGGAGAACTACGAGAAGTGGGCAGGCGAAGCCGGCGTCGACAAAGCCAAGTTCAAGGAAGCGCTCGCCTCCAAGAAATTCTCGGCAAAAATCGATGAGGACATGGCGCTGTCCAACAAGATCGGCGCCAATGGCACGCCAGCGTTCCGCATCAACGGCGTCACGGTCAGCGGCGCTCAGCCGTTCGACAAGTTCAAAGAGGTGATCGACGCGCAGCTCGCGGAAGCGCAGAAGCTGGTCGCCAGCGGTACCCGCGCCTCGGATGTTTACGTCACCCTGACCAACAAGAACCAGGCTGCCGGCCCGGACAAGCCAGCGGCGCCCGCTGCCGCCAAGCCGGACGCTGAAGAAGAAGACAAGGGCGTTTGGAAGGTCACGATTCTGGACGACGATCCGGTACGCGGCCCGAAGGACGCTTTGGTCACGCTGGTCGTGTTCTCGGACTTCCAGTGCCCCTTCTGCAAGCGCGTCGAAGACACCTTGAAGCAGGTCTCGGACGCGTACGGCAACGACGTGCGCATGGTCTGGAAAGACAACCCGCTGCCGTTCCATCCTCGCGCCAAACCGTCTGCGACGCTCGCGCGCTACGCGTACATCAAAAAGGGCGACAAGGGTTTTTGGGAGGCGCACGACGCGCTCTTCGCCTCGAATCCGAAGCTGGAAGACGACGATCTGAAGGGTATCGCGGAGAAGGTCGGCTTGAGCTGGGACGACGTAAAGAAGGCGATCGACACAAACAAGTTCGGTGACCGCTTCGACTCCAGCATCGACCTGGCCTCCGACCTGCAAGCGCGTGGCACGCCGCACTTCTTCATCAATGGCGTGCGCTTGAGCGGCGCGCAGCCCTTCGATGCGTTCAAGAAGGCAATCGACGAGCAACTCGCCAAGGCCAAGGGCCTGGTATCCAAAGGGATTTCGCGCGCCAAGGTGTACGACGAGATCATGAAGGAAGGCAAAGGCCCGCCACCGCCCGAGAAGAAGGACGTTGCGCCTCCGGACGCCAGCAGCCCGGTCAAGGGCGGCAGCAATGCCAAGGTCTTGATCCAGGAGTTCTCGGACTTCCAATGCCCGTTCTGCAAACGCGTGGAGCCCACTGTCCAAGCGATCGAGAAAGAGTACGGCAACAAGATCAAGATCGTGTGGCGTCACATGCCGCTGCCGTTCCACAAGAACGCACCACAAGCAGCCGAAGCGGCTCAAGAAGCGTTCGCGCAGAAGGGCTCCGCTGCCTTCTGGACGTTCCACGACAAGGTGTTCTCGGCCGAGGGCGCCGACGAGGCGCGCACCGATCGCGCCAACCTCGAGAAGATCGCTCAAGAGATTGGCTTGGACATGGATAAGTTCAAGGCTGCTCTCGACAGCAACAAGCACAAGGCCAAGATCGACGCAGATGCCGAGGCGGGCAACAAGGCCGGCATCAGCGGCACGCCCGCGTTCGTGATCAACGGCTACTATGTGAGCGGCGCGCAGCCGGAGTCAGCGTTCAAGAAACTGATCAACCGCGCGCTGAAAGAGGCGGAAGGTAAGTGAGCTTCCGTGTGGCAATCAGGGCGGCACTTGCTGCCGCCCTGTTGCTCACGGAAAGTTGTGGGGGAGGCTCGAACCCTCCCCGCGCAACGCTCGGTCCGCAGGTGGACTCGGGCAACGAGATTCGGTTCGAAGATCTACCGGTGACGCGCATCGAGCAGAGCCGAGTACCGACGCCGAACGCTGCCAATCCGAGTCTGGGCTCAGCCGACGCAAAGGTCGTGGTCCAGATGTGGAGCGACTTCGAGTGCCCGTTCTGCGCCGAAGTACATCCGGTACTGAGTGAAATGCTCCGCGTGTACGCGGGCAAAGTGCGGCTGGTCTGGCACGACTATCCGCTGCCATTTCATGCGCACTCTCGGCTCGCCGCCAACGCCGGTCGTGAAGCTTATGCGCAAGGCGGAGCCAAGGCTTTTTGGAATTTTCACGACGCTGTGTACGACGCGCAGACTCCGCGCTTGGACGCCGAGGGTCTCGAAGGCTTCGCGGCCAAGGCCGGCCTGGACCAGGCTCGCTTTCGCGAAGCGCTCAACACGCAGCGCCACGACTCCGAGATCAAACGAGACTTCGATACCGGCACCGCCCTGGGCGTCGAAGGCACGCCCGCGTTCCTGGTCAACGACTACTTTTTCATCGGCGCTATCCCGCTCGAAATCATGCGCGTGATCGTAGACCGCGCGCTGTCCGACGCGGGCGCATAACGGACGCTTCTCTCTCCCTCTCCATACGCCGCTCTCGGTGCGCGCGCAGCGCCGCACGCCCTCTCTCGCGCCGGGCGCGCGGAAGACAGTTCAGCCGCAAGCTCGGAACTAAAACGAGCGAGAAGTCTTGGATGACCAGATCACGATCAGCCAATGAGATGGAGGCCTACGAGAACCGACCGAACGGGCGCGTGCTTTCCACGGGCAACGCGCGGGCGGCCCAGCGCCACCGTCCGAGCGTGCGCCAAACGAAAGTCTCCAACGCGCGCCGAAGGCGCCGCGCGTCCCTCTCTCTCTCCGTCAACTAGTGGCGAGTGCGCACCTTGATCGCATCGATCGCGTCATTCAACCGTGAATCCAAACGCAAACAGCCGTAGCAATCGTCCTGCTTGCGACGCCCGCAACCGGTCGTGGCGCGGTACAAATTCAGGTAGCCGAGCGCGCGTTCATCACCGATTTCTTTGGCGCGTGGCAGGAGCGCGTAGCGCTGCGGGCAAGTGGTCGCAAAGCGCAGCGCCACGGCGATACTCAGCTCGGGCGTCGTGAGTCGACCGAAATCCGGCGACCTGAGGCCCTGATCGGCGCGCGTGCGGACCCACAACTTCACGACTTCGGTCGCCGCCAAGTCATAGGCGACGTCTGGACCGTGCGAGCCCATAGGACCAAATAGCAGCGCGAAGGTCGCGTCGGAGGCAGCCTTGACCTGCGCGGTTTGGAACAGAATACTCGCCACTTGCTTGCTGTCGGCGAGCGTCGGGTCGAGGCTCAGCGCGCGGCCCACGGCACCCGCCGCCTTCACGTAGTCTTTACCCGCGAGAGCCGCGCGACCCAGCTCGAGCGAGAGCCGCGCATCGCGCGGATATTTCTCGATCAGCGCTTCGAGCGCAGAAACCCCCGCCTTCTGTGCACTCTGCAAATCGCTCTCCGAAGCCGTCTCGGCTGGCGGAGCGACATTGGAGGCCGTGGCGGCGGCCGAGGCACTGCCGGCAGCGCTCGTCGCAGGGCGCGGGTCACCGCGCAGGGCGCGCACGCCCTTCGTTACCGTCACGAGCAGCAAGGCGACGACGAGCAACGACAGGACCAAGCTGGCGAGCAGCAAGGCCGGCGTCGGTATTGGCCGTAGTGCATCGCGCACCTTCGGAGGCAGACGGCGCCGGGTGCGCTCGAAACTGCGCACGAAGCCGATGAAGTTCGTCTTCAGCCCCGGCGCACCCGACGGGGTGGGCATCGCTGCCATCGGCACACCCTCACTCGGCAACGGAGCGCGCGCGACGCGCGGGATCGTCGGAGCGTCTTGCGCGACCTGGCCCGACTCGGCGTCACTCAACGAGGGGCGGGAGCCGTCTGCCAACGTGTAGCGATACACGCCGTGGCCAGGGATCGGGGCCAGCAGCACGTCGATCGCACGCGACAACTCAGAAGCCGATTCGTATCGCTCCGACGCGTCGCGGGACAAAAGCTTGCGCGCGATTTGCTCGACCGCGGGTGGGACCCGCAGGTCCGGCGCGCGCTCCGCGAACGTGGGTGTCGGCTTCGAAAGCTGCTGACCCAAGATCCCAACCGAGCTCTGACTGCTGAAGGGACGCACCCCAGACAGCATTTCGAACAAGATCACACCGAGCGCATACAGGTCTGCCCGGCCATCGACGGTCTGCCCGAGTGCCTGTTCGGGCGCCATATACTCGGGAGTGCCGAAGACCATGCCGGCCTTGGTGATCGGATTGGGTTGTTTCGCCCCGGAGCTCCCCACGTCCCCGAGAGGTACCTTGGCGATGCCGAAATCCAGGACCTTCACGAAGTCCGGATCGCCGCCCTTTTCGACCAACATCACGTTCTCTGGCTTGAGATCGCGATGCACGATGCCTTGGGTGTGCGCGGCCGACAGTGCGCTGGAGATTTGCCGCGCGATGTGCAGCGCGCGGTCCACCGAGAACGGCCCGTGCGCGATTTCATCGCGCAAGCTGTGCCCCGAGACGAACTCCAGCACCAAAAAAACCGCGCCGTCGGCGAGTTTTCCGAAGTCGGTCGCGCCCGCCACATTGGGGTGCTCGATGTTGCCCGCGGCCATCGCCTCGCGTTCGAAGCGCGCCACCACCTCGGGCACACTCGTAAGCTCTCGACGCAAGACCTTCACGGCCAAGCGCTTGCGCATGAGCACGTGCTCGGCGGAGTACACCTTGCCCATGCCGCCTTCGCCCACCAACGCGTCGATGCGATAGCGCTCGGCAAGTAGGGTGCCGATGCGCGGATCTACCTCGCCTCCTTTGGGATGGGAGGAGCTGCTCATGAATCGAGCGTCGGCTCAGTACGGGTTGTCACCGGCCGGCTCGGCAGGCTTCGGCTTGGGCGCCGGCGCTTCGGGGGCCTTGGCGGGCGGTGCCGCAGCGGGCGGCGGTGCCGCAGCGGGCGGCGGTGCCGCAGTCGCCGTCGGAGCCACAGTAGGCGGCGGTGCCACGGGCTTTTCCGCAGTGGGCTCGCTGGGCGCGGAGGGTTCGCTGGGCTGGCTCGGCTGGGCGACGGCAGCCGGCTTCGGTTTGGCTACCGGCCGTGCTTGCAGCACGGGCGCTGGCTTCGGGGCTGCGACTACAGGCGCGTGCGGAGCCACTGGCGGCACGACCGCCGCCGACGCAACCGACGCTGCTGCGGTGGGCGCGGCCGAAGCTGGCGGCGCGGCGCTTTCCACGGGCGCTGCGGCCGCACTCGCCGAGGCCGTCGCCTCTGCCGGCGCTTCACTCGCGACCGGCGGCGGCGGGGCGGCGGGTTCAGCGCTGACCACCGGCGCAGGCGCGGGTGGGGTGTTGCCGGTAGAGAACGCGTACACGAGGCCGCCAGTTGCAGCGAGCACGAGCGCGATCACCACCACTCGCCCCCCTCCGCCTGCACTGCTCGCGGCGGGTGCCGCAGCGGGCACTGACACGCGCCGACTTGCCGGCGCGGCAGACACGACTCCCGCTTTGCGCGCCGACGGAATGGTCGCGGCCGGCTTGGCCGACGCTGGTTTGGGCGACGCCGGTCTGACCGACGCTGGTTTGGCCGAGACCGGAGCTGGCTTGTCGGAGCTCGGCTTAGGCTTCGATTCCGGCTGGGCCTCGGAGCTGGACGCAGCTCGCGCGCTGACGGGCGGCTCGACGCTCGGTTTCGATTCCGGGGCCGCCGCCGGCGTCGCCGTTTTCGCCGGCGGATCGGCATATTTCGGACTCCCGCTCACCTCGGACATCGAACCGCCGGCTTCGCGCAGAGCGTCTTGGAGGAGTTCGGCCGCCTGCTTCATCACGGTGCGATCTTCGGGAGCCGGCATCTCGGCTTCCGACTTCGTTTCCGGAAAGAACGACGCGGACGGCTTGTCCGGGGTGGTGGTCACGGGCGGGCGATTCGACGGATTCATCGCGCCCAAACCAATCATCGTAGATTTGCGCAGATTGGGCGGCTTCGGGGCTTCGCCCGTCGCGTCGGGCGCCTTCGACGACAGGGCAGCCGGCGCGGCTCCAGCTGCGGCTGCGGGGACCGGCAGATTGCCGCCATCGCCGCCGCCGGCCTCGTAAGCACTAGCGGCATCGCCACGCGACTCGACCAGGGTGTCGATCACCTTGCGCGAGGCGTCGTCGATCTTGATGAACTTCACGCCCATGCCGGCGGGGCGAACGTCCGCCTGGGTTTCGCTGTCGCGTTTCCACACCACGCGACCCACGCCCTGGATCACCTTTTGGTCCGCAGCGATCTTCACCTCGAACTTGAGCAAAGTGCCCGGCGGGAAAGGTGACGGCGTCTTGATGAACATGCCGCCGCGGCTGACATCGTACGAGTGATGTTCGATGAACTCATCAAGGGTCGCGCTCTTGTAGCGGACCGTCATGGTGAGCACCTTTGCGCGGGGGTCTTTTCGCGTATCCTGGCTCATGAAAGCGTTGCTCCAAAGGACCCAAGACTTGGTAAACCCTCGGACTTCGCCGGGGCTTCACTGAACCGAGTCGGGCAAGCTATCGTAGCCTTGCCACCTCCAGAACCCCAACTAGTTAGCCGACGACGGCGAAAAGGCCGCCTCATTTCCACCACCAACGGAATTCATGGAACCTGCTGATTCCTCGAGCGACCCGCCTACATCGACCCCGCCGCATTTCCGCGCCTTGTCTCGACAATCGGTCAGCCTGCCCGGCGCTCTGCGCGCGTCGGATGCGCACGTGAGCTGGAACCGCGACGTGCGCATCGTCGACCTGGGCTTGGGCGGCGCTTGCGTCGAAGCATCGGACGCGGCGGCGGCTGGCACCAGCGTCGAGCTCGTCATCGACACCCCGCACCTCTGGGATCCGCTCACCCTGAGCGGCGCCGTGGTCTGGTCGCGCCGCTTGCCCAATCCGGAAGGCGGGGGAGCGATGATCGGCGTGCGCTTCGAGCACTCCACCGGTGGGGTCGTGCGCACGTTGAGCGAGTTGCTGGAGGCGGAGGCTTTCGGGTGAGAGGACGCGGCGCTGCGCGCGGGAGCGGCTGTTGAGATTTTTGGCGTAGCGGCGTCCTGTGGCGCTGGGCCCCCCGCGCTTTGCATTGGCGGATCGTGATCTTATCTTGCCAAGGTCGGCTGACCTCGACGTATCGGAGCTGCTTGGCGCGCGCTCCGGCGCGAGGGAGACGCGGCGCTGCGCGCGCGGGAAAGAGCGAGGCGTGCTCTCACACGTTCGGCTAGAACTCGGGTTGGCCGCGGAGAACGCGATCGTGAAACATGAGCATTTCGTAGCCGCCCGGGCCGCGGTTGAACTCGTAGTCGTGCGGTCCGGGGATGTTCACGAGCTCGGTGCGAATGCCGGCGGCATTGAGGTCCGAGGCCAAAAGCTGATTGGCCTTGAGGAAGTAATCGTCGCTGCTGGTCAGTAGGCGCACGAACAAATCCGGCTTCTGCGCTCTGGCTTCGCGAGCGCGCCGTAAGATGTCGGCAGAGTTGTCGCTGCGCAACGCTGCTTGGAGCGAGGCCACGACGGCGAACGCTTTGGGCCGCAAGAGCCCGACGCCGAGCGCTGCGCGACCGCCCAGGCTCACGCCATCGATGCCCGTGCTCGCGGGCGTGCCAATCGCCGGTGTTTCTCGATACACGCGTGGCAGCACGGTTTCGACGACGAAGCGAGCCAGCGGCAACGCTTTGTCGATCGGTTCGTCGGCGGGCAATGTATCCGGCGTGTACGGGCAGACCACGATCAAGCCTTGATACGGGCGCTGGGCAAGGCTCGCGTTCATGCGCGCGAGACGCGCTTCATCAGCGAAGCCATGGAGATCGTCGAGCGTGATCGGCGGGCGGCGGAGGCGTTCGACGGTCACGGGCAAGGTGTAATCATCGACCCAGCCGCGCGCGCCCAATTCAGGTCCTTTCAGCGCTTCACCACGGCCGTGCAGCGCGACCAAAACCGGCAGGCGCGCGTTCGCGTCTCGTTCGGGAAGCAGCACCACCACGCGCATGGGGCCGAGGTCGGTTTCGGGATAATCCCAGGTGATCTCTTGAGCGGGCAACGTCGCCTCGTCGTGACTCGTTGACGCCGGAGTGCCCAGTGATTGGGCGCCGCGTGCTTGCTCCGAGCCGGGAGGGGCGTTGCGCTTGCACGCGCCAGTCGCGCACAGGGCGACCAGACCCAGCCCGGCAAACGCCCTCTTAAAAGCGATCTTTGGCGGCACGCACGGCCCCTAGAATGGCGGCGGGAGATCGGTCACCCGCGAGGTTGCCCGAAACTTGCTCGATGATCGCGGGGCTGTCGATGCGCATGAACGGATTGGTGGCTTTCTCTTCGCCGAGCGTCGAGGGCACGGTCGCTTCGCCGCGGGCGCGTTGCTCGGCGACGCGCGTGGCTTTGGCGGCGACGGCGGCGTTCTTTGGTTCCATGTGCGCCGCGAAGCGGAGATTGGACGCGGTGTATTCGTGACCACAATAGACGAGCGTCGCGTCGGGCAAAGCCGCCAAAGTCACGTTCAAGGACTCGTACATTTGCGCGGGCGTGCCTTCGAACAAGCGGCCACAGCCAGCCGCGAAGAGCGTGTCCCCGGTGAAGACCGCGCCTTCGCCAACGTAAGCAACCGCTCCCAAAGTATGACCGGGGATGTGCAACGCGCGAAAGGACAAGCCTTCGACTTCTACCGCTCCGCCGTGCTCGACGAAATCAGTCTGGGCGGGGATGCGACCGCGATCGGAGACATAGCCGAAAACTTTGATGCCCGGGAAGCGCTGCGCGAGCGCGCTGTTGCCGCCCACGTGGTCGCCATGATGGTGAGTCGCGAGGATCGCGCCGAGCGTGACACCGAGCTCACCTAGCGCGCGCTCGACCGGCTCAGCCTCACCGGGGTCGACCACGACGGCTCGCTTCGAGCCGGGCGCGAGCAGCACGTACGCGTAATTATCAGTGAGACACGGGACGATCGTGACCTGCATCCGGGGAACGTAGTGCCGCGTGCTTGCTCCCGCAACGTCTGGGCGCTGGCGCGGGTTTTGGGGCGATCGCGATCCAGCAACGCACCCCGCAGCACGCCGTTGCCCCGGCGAGAACGCTTCGCACGCAGTTCGCCGCGGGCGTCCGTGCGGTCGTTCAGGTCGACGGTAGGCGCGGCGGACCGGCGAAGAGCGGCCGACGTGAGTGCACGGCGGTGGGCGCCTCGCTATCCCAGCTATCAGAGATCGGCAGGCCGGATTCGGTGACTAGCTCGGCGGCGGGCAGGGTTTGGACCGAGTCGGAATCGCTACTGGGTTCTGAGCTGGAGTTCATCTCGACTCGCTAGAACGGACCGTCAGAGCAGGACTTTAGCGCATGTTCGGAACAAGCCTCAAAGTCACCCCATCGTCAAATGCGAGAACCGCCAGTTGCGATTCAACTGGCGGTTCTCGACGCATTCTCGAAACATGCGAAGCGCCTACTTACGCGCTTCGCATGCGCGGTCACTTCAGAGGAACGCGCCGCAGGGGATCGAATCCCGACGGATCGCGTGCAGGTTCGTGTCGCTGTCGTCGGAGTAGAACACCGGCTTGAAGCCCCCTACGCAGCTGGCCTCGGGTGTGATTGCAAAGCCTTCGTTGTTGATGTTCGGCATCGTGCTCGGCCGTTCGAAGCCGCGACGAATGTAGAACTTGCCCTTGGTCGGCGAGCCCACGCGCGTATCGATATCGAGCACGTTCGAGCGGCCCTGGCAGCTGTCGTCGCAGACCGCCCACAGGTAGCCCACGTCGCGATCGAAGTTGAGATCCATGATGCCCGAGTTGCCGCTCGCAAAGGTCGCGACGCGCGTGTAGCCGCCGCCCACGTGGTCCAACGCGTAGCCGTAGATCATGCCGCTTCCTTCGACACCGACGAAGAAGATGCCGCCCTCGTGATTGGCGTAGCTGGCGGGATCGTAAGGCAGGTTCTTGCTCTCGTCGATGAAGCCCTTCGAGACGAGGTACGAATCCGGGATCCAGGCGATCGCCTCGAGCCCGAGGTTCGGACCCGTGGCGGGCAGATTCGAAGTGAGGTCCCAATCTCGCAGCGAGCTGATGGTCGAGGCAACGGTGCTGCCGTCGTACATCAACACGACCAGGCGACTGATGCCGTTGTTGTCGTTGTCACGTTCGGAGGAGACGTACAGCGTCGTGGAACCGGTCGCGGCTTTGGTCACGCCTTCTGAATCGGGGCTGCCCAAGCCCGTCGAGTAATGCAGTGTCTTGCCAGCGGCCCAACCGTTGTCCGTATCCGGAACCCAGTTCGTGCCGTTGTTGAGCAGGCGATACAGCTTCGAAGGACCGTTCAGTACGCCCCAGAGCACGGCTGGAGTCGAACCTTGCGGTGGGTCGTAGAACAGACCGCTCAGGTTGCTCGGAAAGGTGTTCTCGACATCGACCGTGACCACGGCGTTTTGCCCGGGCCAGACGTCGAAAGCCGAAACCGAACCGCCCGAGCCACCCGAACCGCCGGCTGCCCCACCCGAACCGCCAGCGCCACCGGCCCCACCAGCTCCGCCGCTGCCACCGCAGTCGTTGGCCGTGCCTTTGGTGCTGCTGGCGGTGGTCGTGAACGCGCCCGTACCATTGGGGCAACGGCCATACGTGGTCGCGGCGTGCGCGGTCCAAGAATAGGTGTCGACGATGGTGGTCCCGTTGGGCAGATACAAGCGCGCGGAATCCGCGGCGCCCAGACCGAAGTTGAAGCCAGCCGTTCCGGTGTCCATCACGTAGTAGGCGCCGGGGGCGACCACCGTGCCGGAGGGCAATGCGTACGAGTGAGTGTCGTCGTTGTCTTTGAAGATGTAGCCCGAGAGGTCAATCGGAGCCGTGCCCGCGTTGTACAGCTCTACCCAATCGTCCGGAACGCCGCCGTTGGATTCGACTTCGTTGATCTTGATCACGCCGCCGCTGCTCATCGCACCTGCGCTGCCGCCGGAGCCAGCGCTCGCGCCGCCGGAGCCAGCGCTCGCGCCGCCAGAACCGCCCGCCCCGCCGCTGCCGCTCGCCGCAGGCGAACAGGTCACCGTCTGGGACAGCGTGTCCGAGCAATCACCGTCGCCGACCGTCAAAGTGACCGTGACCGGACCGACCGTCGTGCAGGTCAGCGCCGCATTTGCCGAAGTGGCTCCCGCGATCGTGCCCGAGGTGCTGGTCCACGAGTAGCTGAGCGCGCTCGGCACTCGATCCGCGTCGCTGCCGGAAGCGGTCAAGCTAACCGCATGGCCGATCGTCGTTTCGGCCGGGGCGACCGAGAGCGAGTCAATCACCGGGCAGATGTTGAGCACACCGTTGACCATCACGCTGCCGGTCTTGGACGGCGCCCTGCACTGCAGGTTGACCTGTGTGGAGGTCGTCGCGCCCGCGGTCACGCTGAACGTCGCCGAGCCGCTGCAGGTGGTGCCGGAGCTGCCCGCATCGCTCGCGCTGAGCGTGATCGTGTAGCCGTTGCCAGCCGGAATGCCGCCGATGACCGCAGAGATGCTCGTGCTATTGGTCACATCGAGCGTTCCGGACTTGGTAAAGCCCGAACCGACGATGGTGTAGCTGACGTTGTTCAAGGTCACGCCGCCCGCCTGCAGCGCGAGCCCGACCGAGCCGACCTCTTCGCTCGCCTCGGGAGCGGGCGCGATCGAATCCGCCCCGCTACAGCCAAACACCGACAAGCCGACCGAGAGTCCGACCAGAGCGAGCAAGGCCGCACAACGTGAGCCACCAGTAATACGAATCATCGCTAAAATCTCCTGGGAGCGCTCGCGACACGCGAGGGCCAATTTGGCGCGAACGTACGCGAGCGGGCCCTTTGCTTCCGCGACATCGCCGTAACAATTCGGCGAATTTACGACGCGGGGCGTACAAAAGGAGTCGGGCCGCCGAGACCTGCCCGGCGGCCCGAATTCGCGCGTTCCTTCACTCGGAAGCGCGAAAATTTACGATGAATCGAAGCTCAGTACAGCTTCTTCGGCAAACGGATGAAGGTGAAGTCGCTGTCATCGGGGCGCTGCTTGCCCATGTGGCCGATGCTGAACGGTAATTGTTATCGTTGATGACCGCGATCGTGTCCGGGCTCATCCCCAGCATGCTCTCGATGGTCTGATACGGAAACGAGAAGGGGTCACGGAGCCCCACGTCGCAGGCCACCGAGTCATTGATCAGTAACGACTCACTCGGCGCGGCAAGATGCGCTCGGTTACCGGCTTGCCGCTCGCGTTGATGCCAGAGACCTCCACGTAGCGGACGCTCGGCAAGAGCGTATGTTGCTCCGCACGCACGAAGATGCGCTGTAGCGACGCGGGCTGGTTTGCGATCACTAGTTCAGCACGGAACGAACCGTCAATCGCCCGCACACGCAGTTCTCGCTCCGAACATGCCGCTAGGCGCAGGACGCAGCCGTGACGAGTCGCACTCGACACGGAAAAGCCATACGCCAATTGGCGTTCGGTCCAGGTCAGCTCCTCGCGCCGGCCATTTTCCGCCAACATCAGCCAATACGCTTCGATCGGTGCGGCTTCGTCGAGGAGCCCGTCCTTCCTGGTGCGCACTGCGTATTTGACTACGTTGGCATTGGTGCTTCGCGCGAGCGTGAAGAGCTCTCGGGAGGGCGTTGCCTGGGCGGCACTCGCGAGACACAGCTCGAGCAGAGTAGCCGGGGCGAGTAGCTGAAACGCGCGACGACTGAGCATGATCCACGAAATTGCCCAGTTCGGCGTCTGATGGAAAGGAAAAACGCTCGCGTGGTGGCCGTGCCGCGAGGGATTTGCTCGAGTGTCACTCCGTTGCGTCTTTCGTCACACAGTCGACGAATCGCGTGGTCTCCTGACACTAGCGAGTCGATGGCCCGTACAGATACAGCTCTTCGACTTTTTTTCTGGCCCAAGGCGTCCGCCGCAGAAACTTCAAACTCGACGACACACTCGGGTCGAGTTGAAAACAGCGGATGTCGATCAGCTGCCCGAGCTCCTCCCACCCGTAGCGCTCGACCAGTGTCGTAACGATCATCTCGAGCGTGATTCCGTGCAATGGGTCCTTGGCACCAGGGCTCTTCTCGTGATCGCGATCGCTCATCTTGAACCGGTCGGTGGCTCTAGCACAGCGAGCGCATCCCCCAAGCAAAACGGGACCTCGGATCTCTTGAATAGTCATTGCGTCGGTGCCGTCCATGCCCGTAAGCGGAAAGCCCGAAAAACAGCCAGACAGCGAGACGCGGGGTGGAGTGTCGCCAAATTGATCGATTGACGAAGTGTCGGCCGACGCTTAGTGAATGCGCTGAGGGCGTGTGATCTGAGCGGGGCCGCCCGTCCGTGAGCTCGGGCGGAGCAGAGGAAAGATCGACGGCAAAGGGCAGCCGATTTCAGCGGGATTCTTTCGATCGATGGAGGATAGCGGGATGGGCAAATGGCGTTCTTGGGCACTGATCGGCATCGGGGTATTGGCGGGTTGCGCGCAACTGGCAGCCTGTGACGGCCGGCACGAGGATGCGCCGAGTGCTAGTCACCAGCCGCCGCCGAAGGGCACGCTGCAGGCACGCCAGGATGCATTCCCGGGCGCAAAAGTAGATACCGCGATCGGCCATCCCACGCGCTTGTTCGGCACCGCATTGGCCACGGGCGCAACCGTGGACGACTCTGCGGAGCACTTCCGAGTGGCTCACGCAGCCTCGTTGGGCATCCCCGTTTCCGAGCTGGTCCCGCAGGCTTTCTCACGGAGCGCGACCGTACCCGCCGCAGCGGCCAAGCCGCTCGGGCTGATGTATGACGCCAAGACCGGCCAATACAAATTTTGGCTGTACCGCTACGGCCAGACCAAAGGCGGGGTGCCTGTGTTCCGTTCTGGGTTACTCACGCTGGTGAAGAATCAGGGCAACAATCCCGTCGTCTGGGCATCGTCGTTCGTGCACGATCTCTCGACTTTCACGGCGCCCAGCGGCACGCCGAGCGCGGCTGCCGATCCGGACAAATCACTCAGAGCCATTCGCGGCATGACGGACTCGAGCGGGCGACTCTTGCCCGCCCCAAGGGGCATAGCTCAGCTCTCTTCGACCAAGCCCATCGTCTTCGCAGGCAAGGAAGGGCAAGACGCAAAGCCGCGGCTCGCTCTCGAATACACCGCGGAAACGGCTAATCCGCACGAGACTTGGCAGCTCGTGGCCGACGCGGCCACTGGAGACGTACTGCACGCGGAGAACGTCGTCGTGTTCGAAAAC
Organism: Pseudomonadota bacterium; assembly: GCA_037200885.1. GTDB lineage: Bacteria > Myxococcota_A > Polyangia > Polyangiales > Polyangiaceae > PMG-095. Next base: position 20,816 of record JBBCIN010000001.1, on the reverse strand, counting down.
GTGACGGGCACAGTCACCGCCCTTGCCACACAAGGCAGCAAGGGCATGGATTGCGCGGACGAAGTCCCCACCGACTTTCCGTACGCTGAAGTCACGGGTGGCGGCTCCTCGGCATTCAGCAATTTGGCTGGCAATTTCGTGCTGACCAATTCGGGCAGCACTCCGCTCGACCTGACTTCGCCGACTGGCGGGCAGTATTTCGACGTCGTGAACGCAGCGGGAACCACCGAGCAGCTGCTGACGACGGTCACGCCACCCGGTCCTGCGAGCTTCGTGCACAACGCAGACAACGCGAGCGATCTGCTGCGCGCCCAAGCCAACGGCTACCTGAGCGCCAATCAGGTTCGGGATTTTCTGCTCAAGTATATACCGACCTATCCCGTCATCTCGACGCAGCTGAACTTCCCGGTGAACGTGAACCGGAGTGATCTCTATTGTCCGGGCAACGCGTGGTACGACAATAGCTCGATCAACTTTTGTGTCGCCTCGACCAGTTACGGCAACACCGCCTTCGCCAGCATCGCGTATCACGAGTACGGCCATCACATCGTGAGCTCGGGTGGCAGCGGGCAGGGCGAATACGGTGAAGGCATGGGCGACACGGTGTCCGCGCTCTTGGCGGAGGATGCAGGCCTTGGCTACGGGTTTTACCTGAACCAGTGCACGACACCCCTGCGCAACGCCGCCAACACCTGCCAATACTCCGCATCGGCCTGCTCGAGTTGCGGCTCCGAAGTGCACGATTGTGGCAACCTGCTCTCAGGCACCATCTGGAGCATCCGGCAGGCACTGGCCGTCAGTGAACCGGAGACATACGTCGATCTGATCAACGCGCTCGTCTTGAGCTCCGTACCGCTGCACGTGGGTACGAGCATCGGCCCGAGCATTGCCGTGGATTTGCTCACCCTCGACGATGACGACTCGAATCTCGACAATGGCTCGCCGCACTATAACGAGATCTGCGCTGGCTTCGCTGCCCACGGCATGAGCTGCCCGCCCGTGCAACTTGGCCTCTCGGTCGGTCCCGCGGGCACGCTCGGCGCGACCGGACCCGTGGGTGGCCCCTTCGCTCCGGAAAGCGTCAGCTACACGCTGAAGAACTTCGGCCCCGCGCCGACCATTTCCTACGCGGTCACCACCCTGGCGGCCGCGCCGTGGCTCTCGATTACGAACGCCACCGGGCAGCTCGCGCTCGGGCAGCAAACTCAAGTGACGGTGGCCATCGATCAAACGAACGCGGCCGCCCTCAGCAAGGGCATCTACGACACGACCCTGCAGTTCGACAATCTGACGGACAGCGCTGGCAATGCGACGCGTGACGCTCGGCTAGAAGTCGGAGTACAGACGCTCCTCAGCCAGAACTTCGGCGCGGGCCTGGGCAACTTCAGCTTGGGCAGCGAAACCGCCAACCGCTGGCATGTCAGCAGCAGCTGCGCATCGACCTTGCCCGGGCACAGCGCGCCGGCCAGCCTCTACTTCGGCTTGGATAGCACATGTAACTATGACGCCGCAGCGATCAGCGCCGGAACAGTAACCTCCTCGGCGATCAGCGTGACCGACAACTCGCTGCTCGAGCTTCGTTTCAACTATTATCTGCAGACCGAACACGACTCGAACTACGACAAGGCGACCGTCCAGGTGTCCGTCAATAACGGCGCGTACACGACCGTTGCCAGCAACGGCACTGGCGGAATAGCGCTACTCGATGGCACCGGCGCTTGGCAAACGAGTGAAATCGATCTCGCTCCGCTGCTCGTAGGCCAACCTTCCGCCAGCCTGCGTTTGCGCTTCGGCTTCGATACCGTCGACGCAGGGGTGAACAACTTCACCGGCTTTTTGGTCGACGACGTCGAGGTCCGGGGCTTCGCGACCGCGTGCACGGGCGATGCGCAGTGTGACGACGGCGCATTCTGCAACGGCCGCGAACAGTGCCTGTCTGGCAGCTGCGTAGCGGGCACCCCCATGGCCTGCAGCGATGGCATTTCTTGCACGCAAGATGCCTGTAGCGAGACAGCCAAGGCTTGCACGCATCGAGCGAGCAACGCCGCCTGTGACGACGGGCAGGACTGCAATGGCGTCGAGGTTTGTGATCTTAGCCTCGGCTGCCAAAGCGGTACTCCGTTGGATTGCAACGACAGCAACGCCTGCACGGCAGACGCTTGCGACCCGACGTTCGGCTGCCAACACAGCGCGGTCAGTTGCGACGACGGCAACGCCTGCACTACGGATAATTGCAGCGCCGCGCTCGGCTGCCAGCACGCCGCCATCAGCTGTGACGACAGCAATGTTTGCACGACCGACAGCTGCGCCACGACCACGGGCTGCCAGCACGCGAACAATACCAGCTCATGCGCGGACGACGGCAATGCGTGCACGTCTGACGTGTGCAACGCGGGCAGCTGCACCCATCCGACCAATGGCAGTTGTTCGCTGGGGGCGTTCTTGGAGAGCGGCGGCCAAGTAGTGATCGAGGCCGAGCACTTCTCGCAGAACACTCCGCGCGCAGGTCACACTTGGGATCAGACGAGTGACGGCGCCGCGTCCGGTGGGCAATGCATGCTGAGCAACCCGAACAATGGCGGGAACCTGAATACGGGCTACGTGACCGCGAGCCCGCAGCTAAGCTTCTCGGTGAAATTCACGACTACCGGCACCTATCAGGTTTGGGTGCGTGGCTTGGGCGCAGGCAGCGCGGATCGCACCATCCACGCCGGGCTCGATGGTACAGGTCCCGCGACCTCCGACCGCATCAGTGGTTTCTCGGCGACCTACGCTTGGAGCAAGAGCACTCTCGACGGCCCGGTCGCGACCGTCAGCGTGACCAGCGCCGGCGTGCACACGGTCGACCTGTGGATGCGAGAAGACGGCTTCCGAGTCGATCGACTCTTGCTGACGACGAACACCGGTCTCGTGCCGAGCGGCGCAGGTCCCGCGGAAAGCGCGCGTGGTCAAGGGTGTACGACGAGCAACAGCTGCAACGATTCGAACCCTTGCACGCAAGATAGCTGCGTTTCAGGGACCTGTTCGAACACCCCAGCCGGCACGGGCACGGCATGCGCGGACGACGGAAACAGCTGCACGAGCGACGTGTGCAGCGGCAGCACCTGCACTCACCCCAACAACGGCAGCTGCGGCGGCTCACCCTGCTCGGGGTTGTGCACCAGTCCGGTCATCTTCAACGGCGCCATCCAATCCGGCAACCTGGGGACGTCGGCAACGTGCTACCAGACCACCGGGGCGATCAACGGCGGAAACTGCGGCAACTTCCTGAATCCACGTGCTTTGTTCGTGAATGGCACGCAGATGACCTGCAACAACGGCAACTGGCCAATCATCCCGGCCAAGCTGAGCGGCGGCTATTGCGTGTACACCACAGCAGGCAATCAGCCGTGGGCTTACTTCACGACTTGGTGAGCCGAGCCTCAATCACGTTCAGGCGACGACGGCGAGGACGCCAAATGGTCGAGGCCCTGACCCATTGAATTGGGCCAGGGCCTGACGCGCATTTTTCTCGATATCCGTCAGCTCAGGCGCCGCCGGCCTTGCCAGCAGAACCGGCTGAGCCGCTCGTGCCGCCGCTGCCGCTCGTGCCGCCGCTGCCGCTCGTGCCGCCGCTGCCTGCTTTACCGGCAGAGCCACCAGAGCCAGCTGAGCCGCTGGTGCCGCCGCTGCCGCTCGTGCCGCCGCTGCCGGCCTTACCACCGGAGCCGCCAGAGCCACTGGTGCCGCCGCTGCCAGCTTTACCGGCAGAGCCAGCCGAGCCGCTCGTGCCGCCGCTGCCTGCTTTACCGCCGGAACCGCCGGTACCACCGGTGCCGCCGGATTCAGAGCCAGCTTCGCCGCCCGCTCCGCTCTCGCCCGCTGCGCCCGCCGCAGGCGGCTCGATCTCGCCGGCTTCGCCGCCAGACGGTTTGCCGGCGCTACCGCTGCCGGCCTTGCCACCGCTGCCGGCCTTGCCACCGCTGCCGGCACTCGTGCCGCCAGTGCCAGCGCCACCGGCCGAGTCGTCCGAATCCCCGCAGCCCACAACCATCGTCGTTGCCAACGCAGCGGCAAATACGCTCGCCAAAACCAGATCAGACTTCTTAAGCAACATCAGATCACCTTTTCCCTTAACCAAATAGCGGTCGTTGCTCGCGGCCCAACCACTATGCCGCACCACGACTCCCGGCCTGAGGGATAACATTGGCCAGCAGATGAGTCGAGTGCGTTGCTCAATTGATTCAACGCGGCGTCGTTGAAAGCGACGGGCAGAAAAAGCGTGAGGTTTCGAACATGGGTATTTTTTTCAAGGTGGGCGCCGGGCGTTGATTGGCCGCCGGACGCTGCGTGCGCGCCGTGCAGCCGATCCGCAAAGAGACAAAACTTTTTGATGGAGCATGCGAAATCGGCCGCATTTCCGCCCCAACCGTGCCGAGCTGGCGGAATTGGTTCCAGTGCCAACGCACGGGGCGCGAAAAATAGTAAACTTTGCGTATGCGTCTTCGTCAGGTTTTCCGTCACGCCTTGTTCGAAAGTTCCTGCTTACTCGTTTGGTCCTTTGCGCTGCTCGCTGGTTGCTCTGACAACGCGGCGCCTGCGAACGGCGGTCCCTTCGCGGGCGCAAGCAACGTCGCAGGCGGCACGGCCAGCGCGGGGATGAGCGCGGGCGGGATGAGCGCGGGCGGGATGAGTAGCGGGGGGACCGGCGCTGCTGGCGCAGCTAATGTTGGCGGCGCGCCGGCCGGGGCGGGCGTCGGAGGTGCCACGGCGGGCACCGGCGGGAGCCCCTTGGCGGGGGCCGCGGGGAACGGTGATGGCTGCGCTGGGACCCTCATCTGTGATGACTTCGAGAGCTACACGACCCAACCGGCAGCCCCCTGGACCGTCAGCACCAATCAGGGAACCGTAGCGATCGATACCCAGCGGCACATGAGCGGTAAGCAGTCGGTGAAGTTCTCGACCACGGGCGTGAACACCTACCAGCGTGCGTTCATCGGCATCGATGGGGCGCCCTTTCCACTGGCGAACAATGCCTTCTACGGCCGCATGATGATCTACACGACCGCCGCCGCGAACGACGGTGTGCATTGGACCATGATTCAAGCCGAGGGACCGGTGGCGGCGCAGGGGATCACCAATGCGACCGTGCGCTACGGAGGCCAACAGATGAAGTCCCTGATGGCGAACTACGATTCCACCGGCAAAAAGAGCGATTGCTGGCAGCACTCCGCGACCAAGATGCCCGAGGGCCAGTGGGCGTGCATGCAGTGGTACTTCGACGGCAAAACCAACACCCAGAAATTCTGGCTGAACGGCGCGGCAGTGGACGACCTTACGGTCACTGGACAAGGCCAAGGCTGCATCGACCACGACACCAATGACATGTGGTACTTCCCGCAAGACTTCAGCAAAGCCTACGTGGGTTGGGAGAGCTACCAGAAGGACGACGCGCGTGAAGTCTGGATCGATGACGTCGCTCTCGGCACCCAAGCGATTGCCTGCCCCATTGGCGGGGTGATCGGCACGCTTTAAGCTGGAGCTCAGCCGAGCTTCGGCGGCGGGATCGTTTGCGGGGGTTGCTTGCTCCACGGGTCACTGGCACGCCAGGCGCTGCCCCACGCGGCCGGACTGACTCCCAGCCAGTCGCGGAAAGCGCGCGTGAGGTGCGGAGCGTCGGCAAAGCCGGTCTCACTGGCAGCCTCGCCGACCGCGAGGCCAGCCTCGAGCAGGCGCCGGGCCGATTGCAAGCGCAAGAGCCTTCGATAGCGATGCGGGGGAACGCCGAGCGAGCGCTCGAAGCAGCGCGCCAAGTGGCACTTCGACATCTGCAGTTCACTCGCCAAGTCTTCGAGCGAGAGCGATTCCGCAAAGCTAGCTCTCACTCGTTTGGCTGCCCGACGCACCCCCGGATGACAGGGGCTGCGCCTCGTCGCCGGCGTGGTGCTCGGGTTGGCATTGCGCAGGAGAGCCGCTGTGATTGCTCGGTACGCTTGCTCGATCGCCTCGGGGTCCCCGGCCGATTCGAGCAGTGTGTGGAGCGCCGCAAAGTCGGCCGAGAGCGGGCCGGCAGCCAGCCGTGTCACAGCCCATTGCCGCGCTTCGGCGAGTCCGATCTCTCGACCGGCCCGTTCGAGCGCGCTCCGGTGCCAGAAGATGGTGAATAGGGCACTCGGCCGGTCGGTGGGTGTGATCCGTTGAATTTCATCGGCTTCGGCCAACAATATGTCGCCCGAACGGAAGGGCTCATCCTTGCCCCGGGTCCACACGAAGCCGCCCTGCTGGTCGCTCGAGCCGAGTACTAAAGAGGCACTGAACATCTCGGAGAGCTGTGTGCGCTCCCGTTCGCAGTCTGTGACAGACCAGAATTCGACATCGGTTAGAGTACTCAGACGGTGAACGGTAAGCGAGTCGGGAACTCGATTGCCGCTCAGCTCGAAACTCGTGACGAAGCCTTGCGGTGGTTGGAGCTTCGGCCGTACCCTTTCTAAGAGGTAGGAGCCAGTGACCAGGTGAACCGCGGCGGAAACCCGAGAATCCTGGAGGGGCCCATTCCCAGGGTCCTCTTGATCGGGATGGACGGCGGCTTCGCGCAACAGGCGTTGAAGGCCGACCGCTACCTCGAGGTTCGGATCGCCGAGTCCCTGGTGGGCGGCTGGGAAGAGCTGCCGCGCATGCGACCCGACGCCATCGTCGTTGCGTTTCGAGACACGGGGCCGGAGGACACCGCCGAGGTGCGCCGGCTGCTCAGCGCGTACCGCGCTCCTTTGCTGGTGATTTCCGGTCCCGTTGACGAACAACGGGTGACCGCGATGATCAAAGCCGGCGCGGGCGGCTACTTGCTGAGGCAGGACGTTTTTCGCCTGCCCGACGCGATTCGCGAGTTGCTTCGAGGCGGCGTGCCGATGTCGCGTACCGTCTCGCAGCTGGTGCTCGATCGCGCGCGGCGCAGCTCCGCCAAGATGGCGGCCGTTCGCGAGGGCGGGCCGTCGGCGGACGAGCTGATCACCAAGCGGCAGCGCGAGATCTTGAAGCTGCTCGCCCAAGGGCACAGCTACGAGGACATCGGCCTCGCGCTCAGCCTCAGCATCAACACCGTCCGCTCGCACGTGCGCACGATTTACGAGCGTCTGGGTGCCAGCACTAAGGTCGAAGCCGTGATTGCCGCGATCGAGCTCCGCTTGTTGGACCGCGATACGATCCGCTGAGCCCCGATTTTTCCCAGCCCTGTTCTGCATCATCCTAGCCACAGACTCGCGCACGGGCGTGCTCGCCGCTATCGCATGTCCATGCGGCTCGACCTCGCATCTCGACACACGCGCGACATCCAACCGACTCGCACGTTTTGAGCGTGCAAGCGTCGTTGATCAGATTTCCAGCGGTTCACGCGCATGTGTCACGCGGTCGTAGCCGCTTCGTCTTCGCCCGTGGAGGGCGGTGAAGCTCGCGCGAGGGGCAAACTGCGAGCGATTCGCCAGCTGCTGAATTTCACGCGCTGCGGGGTGCGTTGCTGGACCGCGATCGCCCCATTTTCCCAGGTTCGAGCGGGTGTTGCCGTGAGTTTGGGCGACGCGCTCGGGCGCGCTAAGCTCTGGCCCAAATGCCTTGCCCGCATTGCCAACAAAACGCGCCTATCCTGTATAAGGGGGTGTTCGCGTTCTGTTCGGCTTGCGACAAGCCGCGCGCCCCATTCTCGGGCAAGGCGCTCGCGTTCGCGGGTCAGCCTTCGAAGTTTGGGGGCCGCGTTGGCCGCGTCGTCGGCGCGCTGGTGCTGATCTTTGGCCTGTTGTCGTCGGCAGCGTTGATGCTCTTCTTTCAGTTGCTGTGGCCAGCCAAAAATATCGGCTACGCGCTCGGCTCGCCGATTGCGCTGATCTCGATCGTGCTCGGGAGCTTGTTCCTGATCGCGAGTCGTCACTTGGGGCGCGCCGGTGCTGAGGCGGAGCGGCAGGCGCGAGTCGAAGCGATCTACGCCCTAGCCGTGAACCGCGACGGCATGCTGACGACGGCCGACGCTGCGCGCTCGCTGCAGCTCGATCCGGCTTCGGTGGAGGCGCTGCTGAGTGAGCTTTCGAAGACCCAACCGGAATACGTTTCGCTCGAATTCGACGAGCACGGCCAGACGTTTTATCTCTTCTCTCGCGCCGGCACGCGGGCGCATCCGTTCGGCGCCAAGTACCGCGTGGGCGTCGAAGGCAGAGTGCGCGTCGCCGATGCGCTCGGCGTCGATGGTCCGCGCCAAACCCTGGACGATGACGCTATTTACAGACGAAATGGGACCTAGGCTTCATCCAACCCAACTGTTAGTGGAGGATCCATGTCTCTCGTTTTGTACCACCACCCCTACTCCCGAGCCGCGACCGTTGTCTGGATGCTCGAAGAGGTCGGCGTCGACTATGAGCTCCGCTTCGTCGACATGCTGGCGGGCGCGCAAAAAGCGCCGGAGCTCGTTCTGCTCAATCCGATGGGCAAGCTGCCGATCTTGACCGACGGCGATCAGGTCGTGACCGAAGTCGCAGCGATTGGCCTCTACCTCGCCGATCGCTACGCGCTCGGTCGGCTCGCCCCAAAACCGGACGACCCGCTCCGCGGAACTTACCTGCGCTGGTCTCTGTTCGCTCCTTCGGTGATCGAACCGGGCGCGATGGCGAAGTTGAACAATTGGGACGCAAAGCCCAGCCAAGCAGGCTGGGGCACCCACGAGGCGATGCTCGAAGCGATCGAATCTGCGATCCGAGATCGGGACTACGTGCTGGGTGACTCGTTCTCGATGGCCGACGCGATTTTCGGCGGTACCGTGCGTTACATGCTCCGCTTCAAGATGCTCGAGCCGCGCCCCGCGCTGACCGCCTATGTCGAACGCCTGGCAGCTCGTCCCGCGCTCCAGCGCGCCGACGCGCGCAATGCCGAGATCATCAAAGAACACGGCCTCGGCCGCTGAGATCGGCCCGGACGAACGCGCCTCATTTCTTGCGGCGCGCGCTGACCGGCCACGCTTGCAGCGCGGTCTCCGCGATTTCTTGTAAGCGTTTGCGGCTCGCGCCGTCTTTTGCGTGAAGCGCCATGCCCTGGACCACCGCCATGTAGAATGAAGCGAGAGCTGCTGCGCTCGCCGCAACGGGCACGTCCCCTTCGGCGATGCCTCGTTCGATGCGCTGCCTGAGAGCCCGTTCCCAGCCAGCGCGGCAGGCCGCGAGCGCGTGCTGGACGGGCGCAGCTTCCTCACTGCAGCTCACCGCGGCGAGCACCACCATGCAGCCACGAGGGAAATGTGGGTTGGTCAAGCGCAGGGCGCTAGCCTCCAGGAAGTGCGCCACGGCCTCACGCGCGGTCTTTGCGTCACCCATGAGCGACTGGGTGTCGGCCCCGCCGCGAGTGACATAACGGTCGACCGCCTGAAGGAACAGCGCTTGCTTGTCACCGAACGCGGCATACAAGCTCGGCGGACTAATGCCCATGGCGGAGGTGAGCTGCGCCATCGAGGTCGCTTCGTAGCCGTGCTCCCAGAATAGCAGCATGGCGCGCTCGAGCGCGGCCTCCCGATCGAATGAACGCGGGCGGCCTCGAACCTGGCTGGTCCTTTCCATAGCAATCGATACATAACCCCATTGACGCCGGGGCGCAACGCTTTACAAACGGCTCATGAGTTACGTAGTGGTTGCTACACAATTGGAGAAGCGATGAACATCTCGGTAAAAACCCTGAGTGGAAAGACTGCGCTCGTCACCGGGGGCTCCCGTGGGATTGGCGCTGCAGCCGCTCGTTCGCTGGCTGCCGCGGGCGCGGACGTCGCCATTAGTTACGCTAGCTCGGACGAAAAGGCCGAGGCAGTGGTGCGGGAGCTGAAGGCGTTGGGTATCCGTGCGGCGGCATTCCAAGCCGACCAAGCCGATGGTGCACAGGGCGCGGCGCTGGTGACCCAGGTGATCGAACACTTTGGTCGCCTCGACATCCTGGTCAACAACGCCGGCGTGGCCGCGTACGGCGGCATCGACGCGACCGTCGATCAGTCGGCGCTGGATCGGCAGTGGGCCGTGAACGTGAGCGGAGTCGCGGCGACCACGCGTGCTGCCGCGCGCGTGATGGGTGACGGCGGACGCATCATCAGTGTCAGCTCGACCGCCGGCAAGCACGTGCCGTTCGTGGGTTTGGCAGACTATGCCGCAGGCAAAGCCGCGCTGATCGCTTACACACGGGGCTGGGCAAGAGATCTCGGGGCCAAGATGATCACCGTCAACGCGGTTTCTCCCGGTCCGATCGACACCGATATGAACCCAGCCAGCGGTCCGTACGGCGAGTACGTGAAAGGCGCGACCGCTTTGGGCCGCTACGGTCGCCCCGAGGAAGTGGCGGCCGCGATCGTGTTCCTCGCAAGCCCCGCAGCGTCGTACGTCACCGGCGTCACGCTGGATGTGGACGGTGGACAATCCGCCTGAGCCAGGCATCCGAACGGTCGCTAGTGCCTGCGATTGACCCTGCTCCGGCCATCCTGCACGCTCGTCCGGATGGCGCGTGTGATTAGACGACCGAGGGTCAATAACCCTTCATCGAGAGTGTTCGCGGAGGTAGCGGAAAGTTACGTCGAGCAGACCTTCGCGCGCTTTCCGAGCTACGGAGCCAGCACGGGTCGGCATGAGTTCGACGGGCAGCTCGAACGACCCACCCTCGCGCTCTATCGGGCGCACGAAAAGCTGCTCCGCGAAACGCTGACCACGATCGAAAATCTGCCCGAGGTCGACTTTCGCGGCGACGCTTGGCTCGATCGGCGAGCGCTGCTGGCGGAGTTACGCACCGAGCTGTGGTCGATCGAGCGCGGCGAATTCCGCAAGAACCCCGAACGCTGGGCCTCGGGAGCGATCGGCAGCGTCCACAACTTGGTCGTCAAATACGCCGACGATCTGCAACCTGCGGCAGATGCGATTCTGTCTCGCCTGCGCAAGCTGCCGAGCTACCTCACCGGCAGCGCAGAATTGATCCAAGCGCCGATCCCCATCTGGACGAAAATGGCCGTGCAAAGCTGCGCCGGCGCGCCCAGCCTGCTCGACGCGATCGCCGAACCGCTGAAGCGCACGAAGCGCGCCACACCGGCCAAGGTCGACGCGCTGCTCAGCCAAGCGAAAGCGGCATTCGCAGCCTTTTCCAAGCACATTCAGCGCGCCAAGCCTGGCCCGGCCAACGGTTTTTCCGTTGGGCGCGAGCGCTTCGAAGCGCTGATCCGCGAGCGCCTCGGTTGGGATCTCGGCGCACGCGAAGCGCAAGCCTTGGGAAAGACGCTCGTCGACCGCATCGAAGCGGAGATGGCTCTCGAAGCACGCAAGCTCGGTCGCGGCAAACCGCGCGCCATCCTGGAACGTGCTGCTTCGCAATGGGCGCCCGCGCGTCCGAGCCTGTTCGAAGAATACGAATTCGAAACGCGCCGGGTGCGCGAGGCGTTCCGCAAGGCCAACGTCGTCAGCCTGCCCTCGGGCGAGCGCTTACTCGTGAAACTGGTGCCGGAATTCCTGCGCCACCAATTCCCCACCGCCGCCTATACCCAGCCCGGCTGCTACGACCCTGACCAAACCGGGATTTTCTGGGTCAACGATCTGAGCCTGCAACGCAACAAACCCGCGGAAAAAGCGGCGGAAATCCGTCAGCACTACGGCGTGGCGCTGACCTGCGCTCACGAAGCCTACGTCGGTCACCACTTGCAGTTTTGCACCGCCAATCGTCACCCGAGCAAACTGCGTCGCCTGTTCGCCCACTCCGTGTTCTACGAAGGTTGGACCTTGTGGTGCGAACAGATGGCCGTCGATCAAGGCGTGGTCAAAGACCCCTTCGCGCGCCTCAATCAATTGAACGATGTCCTTTGGCGCGCCCATCGCATCATCATCGACTGCGGCTTGCACACCGGCGAGCTGAGCTACGAGGGCGCCGTCAAACACCTGATGAAGCACATGGGCTTCACCCGCGGCCGCGCCGAAGGCGACGTCAACTGGTACACGATGAGCCCGACTGTCCCGATGAGCTACCTGCTCGGCAAACTCGAAGTCACGCGCCTCAAGCAGCGCAAAGTCGACGAACATGGCTGGACCCTCAAGCGCTTCAACGATTGGGCGCTCTCCCACGGCACCCTGCCCTGGCGCTGGATCGAGCAAAGCGGCCTGTAAACGGCTCACAAACCCGCCTCACATCGCGCTGCTTGCTCGATCCCCCCGAGCGTGCGAGAAACCCGTTCGAAAGCAAGCGCCCCTAGCTCAGCTGGATAGAGCGACGGCCTCCGGAGCCGTAGGTCAGTGGTTCGAATCCACTGGGGCGCGCTGATTTTTTACGACAACTCCACCGGCGGAGTCAGTGCCGGAGTGCTAGCTGGCCGTGTCCGCAATCGCCCGCGCGAAGTCCTCGCTTAGGCTGCGACCGCGATTGAATCCACGTGACTCGACGAGCGCCAGCGCTTCACGAACAGTGTTCAGCTCAGCCTTGGAAGCGTCTGCCAAAAGCGCGCGGAGGTCGTCGAAGTCCTGAGGCCGATGGCGGTCATCTCGAGCCAACACCTTCATTGCAATGAGGTGGGCACGGGTGGCAACGCGCACCGTCACTTCTTCGAGCACAGCAAGGTCTTCAGCTGCAGCAACAATCTCCGCCTCGATACCAGAGGACGCAAAGAGGAGGTCGATGTACACGGACCGTTCGCTGTCTCGAGTGAGACGTACCGTCGCGATTCGACCTGTCTTTTCCTGCTCGAGCAGCATCCCGACGACATACCCGCGGTTCTGGAGATGAAATACGAGCTGTTCGACAGCAGCGTCGCCATCGGCAGAGATGGCCACGTCGACATCACGGGTCGTGCGCGGCTCTGCGCGTGCCGAGACGGCCAGCCCGCCAATGAGTGCACACGCCACACCGGCGTCGTCGAGCTCCGAAAAGATGCGCTTGAGGGCGCGCTCGACGGGGTTCAGCGCCGAGGCCACGTCGCCGGGATCCCTACCCCGTCACCGAGCTCGGCACCGGGACGCCGGGCGTACCAGGCGCCCACACGCTCGTCCAATACCTGGTCAGATATCCTGGGCGATTCACGACGAAGCCGTTGCCGCAGCATGCGCTCCGCGACGTCGATCAGGGCGAACGCGATGCGCAGTTTTTCGGTCGGCGTCTCGCGGCCCGGTTCGGACATTGTGCGAGGATACCATGGCTCGCACACCGAGCGAGGGCGGATGCGGGACGCTAGCTGGGGAAGAATCGCGTGCAATCGCGCTTTTCTCCGATAAATCACGCCAAAAGCACTGACTTCCAGAGCCGTAGGTCAGTGGTTCGAATCCACTGGGGCGCGCCAATCTACGACGTCTGCGAGAACTTCTCCCTTGGCGGCTTCGGGGGGAGTCGTACTGGACGCCGACATCATGGCAAGCGCCGCGCCCGCGCGCGCTTCGATGATGATTTCGTCCTCACCGACGACGACGTGGTCGACGAGATTTTGCAGATAGACGCGCGCGGTTGCACGGTCACCTCCAAGGAACGCCTCGCGTAGCCGGCCCTGAAAGCGCTGGATGGTCTCGGGCTTGTACAGGTACGGCGGCACGGAGTGCATGGGCTTGAGCTTGGCCAGCGTACGCACGACTTCGTCGCGCTTGGTCTTTAGCTCACGGAGGCGCTCCGCGCCGACGTCACCGAGCTCGGAATCCGTTTCGATACGCTCATACCAGCGCTCGAGGCGCTTGCCGAGCTCGTCTCTCTCTCGCTCGAGGACCCGGCGTTGCTCGGCGGTCTTTTGCCGTAGAATGCCCTGGTCTTCCACGAATTCGCGCAGGATCTCGCGACAGCGCTCTGCGGTGAAGACGTGCTCGGCGATATGGCTCAGGATCGCGCTATCTAGCGTGTCGACCGAGATTCGGTAGCCCGCGCAAGCTTCCTTACCGCTCCGACAGAAGCGCCGGCAATTGTAGTAGCGATAGGGCTCGCCGTCCGGATCGAGCTTGCCCGAGCTTTCGAGCTGGCAGGTATCGCCGCAGCGCGAACAGCGCAGCAGACCTGCCAGGAAGAGCGGGCTCGATGGCAGGCGCCCGGAATTCCGGCCTGGGTCGCGCCGGAGCCGCAGCTCTTGGACCATTTGAAAAATCTCGTCGTCGACGATGCGCTCGACCGCCATCGGGATCCATTCGCTTTCAGGCCGAATACACTTGCCGCGAGAATCGAGCCGGCCCCAGTTGTAGGTGCCGATGACGCCTGGATCGCTAATCACCCTCAGCACCAGATCGCGAGTCCAGAGGTGCTTGCGATAGAGCAGGCCGCGTTGGTTCATGTGGCGGGCGGTGGATTTCGCGCCGCTCCCCGCCAGGTACTGACGAAAGACTTCACGCACGAGCTCTGCTTCGCCCGGCTCGATGACGAGCTTGTTCTTCGGTCCGGCGGATGTAGCAATCTTCTCGACGCGAAAGCCGAAGGGCGGTCTCGAGCCGTTGAAGTAGCCCTGGCGCGCGTTCTCGGCCATCCCAGCGCGCGTGCGCACGCCATTGGTTTCGCTTTCGAGTTGATCAATCAACTCGAACATCCCTTCTGCAAAACGCCCGTTCGGATCGTCGCTCACCGTTTGCTGAATCGCCAGGACGCGGATGCCACGCCTGCGCAGCTGCTCCTTATGCACGCGGGCCCTCGTCGCGTTGCGCATGAAGCGCGAGCCATGCGTGACGATGACCATTCCGACTTCGGAGTTTGGTCGATAAATCTCCTCGAGCATGCGACGAAACTCCGGGCGGTTGTCGTCTGTCCCGCTGACGCCTCGCTCGACAAACTCGCCCGCGAGCGCGAGGCCGCGGTCCTGGGCGTAGCGGCGAATGCTCGCCATCTGCGCTGGGAGTGAGAGATCCTTTTCGGCCTGCTCGGGCGTGCTGACGCGCGCGTACCCAACCGCCTTAATCCTGCCCGCGACCGAGTGACTGCTCGTCTTCTTCATTCGCGTCCCCCGACAAATCCTTCGTCAGATCGACCCCGAGCGCCAGCAAGAAGTCGCATGACTACCGGTGTTCTTCATCGAATTCGCCAGCTTCTTCATTGGTATTTCCCACGAAATCTTCCAATGCGTTGACGGCCAGCCCCAGAAGGAAGTCCCGCTCCCACGATAGCACGCCGGCCGGCTGCGCCAGGTTGCTCGACACTCGTGGGGATGAGCCGCGCTGACGCGCTGCGCCGACGCTGCTCTTCGTACGGGCGAGCTGCGTCGCATGTTCCTCAGCGGTGACTGTCTCGCCAGGATCTGCGGGCACACTGCTACTGCGCGGCGTCCCTGGCGCACGCAGAGGCGTGGCCGAAACCGTCTTCAACATGGGTCCTGCCTTCTCGGCTCACCATGACCCAATTGGTTAGAAATCCCCAGAAAACCCGGAGGCGATTGTTTAGTCATTACCAGCGATGGAGCTGAATCTGGCTTCAGAAAATCGTACCAATTGATCGCGGATTAAGTCCGTCAATCGCGGCGTGACGGTCGACGCGCGGCCGCGTCGCCCGCGGGCTCCGGAGAATGCATCCCACTTGCGCAAAAGCGTTGTCGACGCCACGCTCGACATGTCATGGCACATGCAATTCCTGACACGGGGAAGAAGAGCGCCATAGAAATAGGGCAAGACGACGCTGGAAATGCGCCTTTTGTCGCCGAGATCGTGCCGCCCGCCACGCTGGCAGGGTCTGCCGGCAAGCTCCTGACACGCGGGGAGGTGGCACGACGCCTTGGTCTGAGCTTGAGCTCCGTGCGCCGGATGGAAGGCGTGCAGCTCAAACCCATCGTTGGCGAGCGCGGTGTCCGTTACTTCGAGGAGACCGAGATCCAAACCGTTCTCGTCCGAGTGCGACGGACCCGGGTCCCGGTCGACGAGCGCGCTGATGGCACGCTCGCCGCGGCGGCGTTCACGCGATTTCGGAACGGCGCCGATGTGGTGGCTGTTGTCACTGAGCTTCGGGTGGCCCCGGAGAAGATCGAAAGCTTGTTCGAGCACTGGAAGCGCTTGCGAGGAACCGTCTTGCTCGACGCGATGAGCCTCACCGCGCTTGCTGGTGCTCTGGGAGCACCGTACCTCACCGACGAGAACGCGCTCCTGTCGGCGGTGTCCGAGTTCAAGAAAAGCACCGGGCAGCAATGCGTGCTTTGCGAGCACGAGCCCGCCTATTGGTGCCGTGACTGCGCGCAAGAAGCTGGGCGAGCTGACGTGATTGAGCGCGAGGCGCGAAAGCTGTTCTGAACAAGGACTACCAATGGCCAACACAGAAATCATGAAGCGGCCGGATCTTTCGGCGTCACTCGACTCGACGGCCGCAGGCGAGATCGCCGCGAGCGTATTCACGCGTTTCGATCGTGGCATGCCGCCAGACGAGGTCGTCACGGAGTTGGTGTTGCCCGTCGACACGGTCGAATCCCTCTGGCGAACCTGGGCTCGGCTTCGTGGCGCTGTGTTGCTCTCGGCGCGGGCCGGGCAAGCGCTCCGCGAAGCCTCATACAGCCACCAGCCGATAGCCAGCGGAGGCGACGCCGTTGCGGCCGTGCGGCGCTTCGTCGAGCGCCCGTCGAAGCCGTGCCCGCGATGCAAGAGTGGCTTCCGCGAATACTGCGCGACTTGCCCCGCGCGAGAGGCAGCGCGTGCGGCGCGGGGCAGGCTTCGCGACGCGAACAAGAAGCGCCCGGCGCGGGGTAACCCTTCCGAATTGCCTCGCGGCGTCGAGCCGGCGCCACCTCGCGAAGGCGGCGCGCTCAGCGACGCTGTCGCCGATGTTGAGGCCGGGCTCATCGACGCACCTGCGCCGCATTCGCGGCCCGTCGAAGAGCGGCAGTGAGTCACGGCGGTCGCCTAATGGCCACGCTCTTGGTGCGATCACCTACTTCGGCTCGAACGCGTGCCATTCGGCGAGAGCGAGCTGGGCGTCGGTAACCTGGCCTACGACGCGGAATTGACCCTCGACGAAATATTCGTCCAGCTCGATTCTGCTTTCTTCGTCGGCGGGGAGCGACTTCATGGAAGTGAACGACCATCGCCGGGGCTTCTGACGCGCGCGCGGGTGGCGTTGCGACTTGGTTGTCCTAGACTCGTGACTCGATAGCCGACCGGCGGTCGCCGGCCAAAACCTCCGCTTGGCCACCGCCGCGGGAATCAATTAGCCGGAAATTTGGGTGCAGATCCCATCCTGACGCGGTCGGGGCCGGGAATCCATTGAGAGGCGGGTTGTTGATGGGTACATGACGAAGCGATCCGTAGTCCGTTCCCCAATCCCGCTGCGAGCCGACGTGGCTCGCGTCTTGACTGCGAGCGAGGCCCGCCGCGGCTTCCACGACCGAATGCTCGACGGAATCCGCAAATTCCTGGAAGCTCACGCCATGCAGGGCAAGACCGGCGCGCGTGAGTTTTACGAGTTCGAAAAGACCCTTCACGAGCGGATGCTCCAGGCGGAGCGCGAGATCGTGGGCGAGGTCATGGGCGCCTCCGACGTCGAGTCAGACGCGATCGAGGTCGAGGGTCGCGTTCATCGACGGGTACTGCGCAGTCGACAGACCTACATGACGGCCTGCGGCGAAGTGCAGGTCGAGCGCTGGTTGTACAAGGACCGCACGGATCCAACGGCGCACGCGCTTTCAGCGCTGGATTTACGCCTCGGCATCATCGAAGGGTTCTGGACGCAGCGCGCGGCGCAGCAGGCGTCGTGGGTCGTCACGCAGATGACGCCCAAAGCGGGCGAAGAGCTGTTCGAGCGAGTCGGCAACATGGCCCCGTCCAAGAGCAGCCTTGACCGGCTTCCCAAGGCCCTCGGCGAGCGCTGGGAATCCGAGCGGGAAAAGTACGAGCAAGTGTTGCGAGAGGCGCTCGTTGTTCCTGAGGGTGCCCATACCATCGCACTCTCGATCGACGGCGTTCTGGCACCCATCGACGGCGGCAATCACCCCAGCGAAGTCCGCGCCGACGCAGCAGCCGAAGGCCGACTCTGCAAGGGACCGGTCGGATATCGCGAGGTCGGCTGTGCCACACTCGCCTTCTGCGACGACAAGGGCGATCTCATCTCCGCGCTCCGTTTTCGGGCGAGGCCCTGAGTCCAAGAAACTCAGCCTGAAGGAGACCCTGCGCAAAGATCTGGCTCATGTGCTGGCCCAGCACCCCGAGCTGCGGCTCGCTAAGATCACCGACGCTGGCGGAGACAACTGGGAGTATCTGGCGACGCTCCCGGAAGGCCCGGAAATCCTCGACTTCTTTCACGCGACCGAGCATCTCGCAGATGCACTCGCTGCCATTCACGGCGACGGCACGCTCACCACGCGCCATAAGTTCGAGTTCCTGCGGGAGCGGCTATTGACCGAGGACAAAGGGGTCGAGGCCATCATCCAGGCGCTCGGCTATCTCCATCGCAAACACCCAAAGCTCAAGCGGGTAGGCCAGGTTTTAAGCTACTTCCGCAAAAACAAGAAGCGCATGCGCTACGCAGAATGGAAGCGCCAAGGCTTCATGATCGGCAGCGGCGTTGTCGAAGCCGCATGTAAAACCCTGGTTGCCCAGCGCCTCAAACTCAGCGGCATGCGCTGGGGCTCTCACGGCGCGCAAGCCATCCTCACCATGCGCGGCTGGGATCAGAGCGACCGCTTCGATGAAGCCTGGGCTCTCGTCGCTGCCACCTACCAACGCGACGTTCACGTCCTCGCCAACGTCGTCGACATCACCCCAAAACCCGAGAAGAAGCCCAGGGCTCGCCCGTCACGATGAGAACTGCACCGGGAAATTTGGTGCCGTTCAGGTGGCACGCGGCTCGCTGATTGTTCCCTGGTGGGACCGCACGGAACGCGCCAGGGCCAACGCTAGTCGCGTCGAAACGCTACCAGCGGCACGAGCCCGAGGCTACACCACTGTACAAGATTGTCGCTGAGCACCTCGAATCGTTTCTCGCAGAAGCCGTGAACCCCACCCCTATCGGAAAGCCTTACCGGTAAGGCTCGTCGATGGGTCCCCCCTTCTAGGCTGCTTACCGGTAAGCGCCGGTGAAGCCCACAGCCATTGGGAAACCTTACCGGTAAGGCTCGTCGATGGGCCACCCCTCCTGAGTCTCCTTACCGGTAAGCGCCGGCGAAGCCCACAGCCATCGGAAAGCCTTACCGGTAAGGCTCGTCGAACGGTTCCCCCTTCCGTCGTGCTTACCGGTAAGTGCTGACGATGGGGTCCCCCTCCGAACCTCCTTGCCGGTAAGGCTTCGACCGAGCGTCGTCGTTTTTTTCTTCCTTGAGCACGCAACGGCGTCGCCCGCGCGTCCGACCCAGACGGTGTGCGGCGCGTTGTGCGTTGCCCTGAACCATGCCGCGAACTATTTTGGCGTACCCGCCGCGGGGTGGATTCAGCGGTCTCGTGTACGACGTCGGCACCGGCAAGCTCGATATCGTCGAGCCGCCTGCCTTGCTGCACTCAGAAATGGCGAGCTGAGGGGAATTTTCGCGACGGTTTTGGTTGGCTGCGCCGGCACTCGTCCTCCCTTTTGATCGGAACTCGAAGTGAAACCTGGGCTCGGCAGCGTGGCTGCGAGCCCAGGCTACGGGGTAATGGAGGCCGCATGTTGCGCCGACCAATGACTCAAGGTCGATTTTGCCGCAGCGATCGGAACGCGGTGCGGAGCTCAGTCGAGAACAGCTCGGACTGCTCCCACGCCGCGAAGTGGCCGCCTTTTTCGAGCCGGTTGTAGTGGATCAGCTTGGGATACGCCTTCTCGCTCCAGCTTCGCGGCGCTTGGTAGAGCTCGTCCGGAAAGGCGCTCACCGCGACGGGAATCCGGATGTTCTTCGGAGCAAAGAACGCGAGCTTGCTCTCCCAATATAGACGAGCCGATGAGATGGCCGTATTCGTGAGCCAGTACAGCGTAACGTTGTCGAGCACGTCGTCCCGCGTCAGTCCCTCGGCATTACCGTCGAACACGCGAGAAATGAGCGCGAGACTGCTTGAGTCATGGTCGAGCATCCAAGCGGCCAGGCCGACGGGCGAATCTCCGATCGCGTACAGCGTCTGAGGGCGGTTACTCATTTCGTTGGCGTAGCCGAGGCCGTGTTTATAGAAGTAGACCAGCTGATCGTAGGCATGCTTCTCCTCGGCTGACAGGCTTGAGGGCGCGGGCGCACCAGCAAGAGCCGCTGCATCGACCGCGGGCGGGACGGTGGCCGGCATATTGGTGTGGATGCCGATCAGCTCAGGAGGAGCCAGCAGCGCCATCTGTTCGGTAACTGCGTTCCCCCAGTCACCGCCCTGGGCCACGTAGCGGGTGTATCCGAGACGCTTCATCAGCACGGTCCAGGCGCGCGCGATACGGATGGGGTCCCAACCCGGCGTGCTGGGTGTGCCGGAAAATCCGTAGCCTGGCAGCGACGGAATCACGACATCGAAGGCGTCCGCGGCGCTCCCACCATGTGCGGTGGGGTTCGTCAGTGGATCGATGACCTTCAGCTGCTCGATGATCGACCCAGGCCAACCGTGCGTGATGATGATCGGCAACGCGTTGGCGTGCTTCGAGCGCACATGAATGAAATGGATATCCACACCATCGATCTGCGTTAAAAATTGCGGCAAAGCGTTGAGCCTCACCTCGCATTTTCGCCAGTCGTACTCCGTTCCCCAGTAGCGGGCGAGCTTCTGAACCGTATCCAGCTGCACGCCTTGCGACTGATCCGTGACTATCTCCTTGCCCGGCCACCGCGTCGACGTGATGCGTCGCTTCATATCGGCCAGCGCTTTATCCGGAAAACTGAAGTGAAACGGCCGAATGGCGTCTGCGCCCGTCGGCTTCGTTTGAGCTTGAACTTTACCGACGGTGAGCGCGGTTCCTGCGAAAAGTGCAAATAGTATCCAATCGAACCTCAT